>NZ_BAAIGE010000001.1:0-43821 GCF_054653455.1 Halolamina salina
TCGTCGACGCCGGCGCCGCGCCGAACTCGGTACTCGACCGCGAGGATCGCGAGGATCGAGACGATCACGGCGACGCCGACGCTCGCGACTAGCGCGAGATCGAGCGTCCAGTACGGCCCGAAAACCCGTAGTCGTAGTAGGTCGTTCCCCAGCCCGCGCCGTCCGGGTTCTGATAGACGCTACCGTTCGGTTCCTCGTAGAACTCCCACCCGCCAGCGCGATTTGGAACAGCACCGACTGGGCGATCAACGGCAGCCCCGCCGCCGCTACCAACTGGCGCGCCGACGCTCGAGGTCGGAGTCGATCCCGGATCATGCCAGCCCCACGATGAACTCGGCGCCGTAGTACGCGATCACGAGCATCGAGATCGAGAGCAGCATCGCGACCACGATGATCAGCGAACGGGCGAACTGCCAGAGGAGTCGGTTGAACTCCTCCATCGCGTCCGCTGCTGATCCGAGCCGCTCTCCTGCCTCGAGATCGACCCCACCCTCCGGCTCTGGGAGATCCTGCTCGCTCTGTGTTGCCGGGAGGTCGCCCTCACTCATACTGGATCAGGTCCTCGTCGACGCCGACCTCTTGCAGCGCGTCGGTGAGCGCCTCCGAGGTCTCCTCTGACACCCCTCGGATCACGACGCCGGGCTCTCCGGCGTCGGGCTCGCGCGCTCCGCATCGCGGGCAGAAGATCGAGTCGTCAGGAATCTCGATCCCGCAGGCTGAGCAGGTCGTCGAGGACGGCGCGATCCGGTCCGCGATCCGCTTCCGGACCGTCCTCACCATCGCCGCCTCCGGCGCTCCCAGCGCTGTGGGTCGTGCCTTTTCTCCGCCGTGTCGGGCTCTGTCTCAGAGCCCCGAGTGTCGTCGTCCATACTTGTCGTCGGCCGAGCCGCTCGGCCGATACTCGCGAATGGCAACGACAGCGCCTAAATCGCAGAAAATTGGGGGGAATCTAATAGACTTTATGAGAATCTGTTCGGTTCTCCCGTTTTATGATAGACCACGAGAGTCGAGACGTATGGGCATCGAGGAACGATTCGCGGACTGCCGGACCGCACAGGAAACCAAGGGCAGCGTGACGGTCACGATCCCCAGTCCGCTCGCCGAGGAGTGGGAGATCGAGCAGGGAGACCAGATACCGTTCTACGCGGAGGAGGGCGACGACACGGCCGAGATTCGCCGTCCCGGGAAGCGCGACGACTGAGTTCTAGAGAATATTCTCATAGAAGACACTGAAAGCAGCTATCCCAGAAGCAACTGTGATGCACATAAGGGCCGCAATAAGCCCGAAAAACACAATATAAACCCTGAGCGGTGAGCCACCAAACCCGGACGCGAACGGCGTTATCGAGAATATTGCAGCGAGGCCCATGAAGGATACTGAACCTAACACCAGAACAATCCCCAAATTGAGTGATTCTATTTCGAACAGTTCCCTCAGATTGGAGAACGCTACGAGAAGTAGAGCAAGCGCAGGCAGTGATAGAGCGATGAGACGGAGTAGATCGCCGTATGATGCCGGGTCGGCCATGTCAAACGGTCGGAGATGGTATTGTTTAGGCTTTACCCTGAGAGGCCGAAAACGATCGAACCCACGCCTGTACTACGCGAACCCCGCCTCCTCGAACGCCTCGTTCACGACGCTCGGCGTCGGCGCGTTCAGGTAGGGCTCGATCGCTTGGAACGAGTCCCAGCCGCCCACCTGCATGACCACGCGAGGGTTCATCTGTCGATCGACGAGGAGCCGCTGCGCGAAGCGCCGGCGGAGATCGTGGCTCGAGACGTAGCGGAAGTCGCCGTCGCCGGTGGCCTCGGCCGCGCGCTCGGCCGTGCGTTTGACCACCGCCCGGACGCCCCGCTCGGAGAGATCGACGAGCTGCTCGTGGCGGCCGATGTCCTCGGCGGTCTGGTAGCGGTGGATGTCGCCCTCCACGTCGCGCGGGAGGTAGGCGTCCCGGGGCTTCCCACCGCCGCCGGTCGTGTCCTTCCCCTCCGGAACGCGGAGCCGGAAGTGGTCGCCGTCCTCGGTCCGCTTGACGTGCTTCGGGCAGATTTGGGGAATCTCGAACGCCCGGAGGCCGACGTAGCCGCCGAGTTGAACGATCAGGTCGTCGCGATGGCTCGAGGCCGCGCGGCGGAGCTCCTCCAGCTCGTCGTCGGTGAGCCAGCACTTGTACTGATCCGGCTTGTTGGTGGCCTCCAATCGCATAGAGCCTTGTAGAAGAAGATCGCACATAATGGGTGAGAACCGACCGGGTTTCGGCCGTGATCGGGCGGGTTTGCGGGGGGTCGCTTCCGACTTGTGCAAGAAGTAGGTTGAGTCAGTCCGATAGACTGTCCCCACTAATTTCGTTGACCGTTGAACTAACCGTGATTTTTATGATCGGGACGAGCCCAATTGCCCAATATCAATGAGGGCTGGCGAATTTTTCAGGGAGAAGTTCGGGGTCCTCTTTTGGCGTAGTTCAGAACGCCGAGAAGACCTATCTAAATCGAAAGCCCTCGAAATCACCGAGTCTGATCTAAGCAGGTGCCAAAAAGAGACGAGGTACCTACGGGCGGAAATCGACTGTAGCGACGACGAGATGGTCGAGAAACGCGTCCACTCTCTAAGAAACCAGATCCAGAGCATAGACGACACGCTCGAGTCTATCGAAAAGGAATACTAACAGAGGATATATTACGGAAGAAGGTATTCCATCAGACAACATCTTCTTCCATGAGTCAGCTTCCTTCGTTTATCGATCGTCAGGAAGAGCTACGGACTGTATTTGACGGAATCGAATCTTCTAGTGGGTCTTTCTACTCCATAGTCGGGCCTAGTGGTCACGGGAAAACACGCTTTCTCGAAGAAATCAGACAGCAGTACGCGGATGAAGACGACGTCTTCGTCCTCGATTTCCAGTTCAACAGCGGGCTAACTAGTATCAAACAGTTCGGGGCAGAATTCCAAGAACGGTGGAAAGAAGAAGTTCCGTCGGGAAAGACGAAGAGGGCCAAACAGGCCCTTCACCGGGTAATTCGTTCTAAGTACACGGACCCCGCCATCGACCTACTCTCTGCCGGAGGCGGCGCAGTCGTACCCGGACTTAGCACTCTCTCAGTGGGTAAGCACCTCCTCCCCGAAGAAGATTCAGACTCTAACGTCCCACTGTACGGAGAAATCTTGACCGACTTCCTCGGGGAATTCTCTAACCTAAACCCCGACTGCACGCTCTTGGTCCTCCTAGATCACTACGATCGAGTCGAAGCTAGGCAAGAGGAGTTCGACCGCCTCTTCAAAAGTCTCTCAAGAGACCTTCCGGAGAACGTCGTCTTCTGTGTTGGCTCTCAACGAAGATTGGCTACAGAGCACGACATCCCGATCACTACAGTCGAACTAGGTGAATTCGACACGGAGGAAACTGAAGCGTACCTATCGGAAGCAGGACTCGACCCATCGGAGGAAGAAATCTCAGAAGTCGTAGAAGTCACCAAAGGTAATCCTTACTACCTGAATCGGTTTGCCTCGATAGCTGTCGAAAGTAGCGTCGAGTCCGCACTCAACGACCTCCCAGAGTCTCAGATTCACAGCTACCTCGAGAGTGAATTCCTGAACGAACTCGCCGAGGACCAAGAACGATTACTTCGAAACATCTGTGCTCTGTCGGAATTCCGTCGAGATATTGTCTCAAAACTTATTGGGGAGGATACAACGAAAACGAGGAGAGAACTACAGAGCCTCTACCGCGAATCGGTGCTCGAGAAGATCGGCCACCACTCGTATCCGGTCTACAAACCACACGATCTGCTGCACGATTATCTCAGGAACTCTATATCTGAAGAACGTCTCGCAGAACAACACAGGGAGTGTGCCACAATATACGCGAACGACGTGACTGAAAGCCCTCTAATCGACGTTCTGGAGGATTTTCTGTGGGACTTTGTTCTGGGAAGCAACCCTAATTCCGAGGCAGTCGAAGAGTTTGCACGTACCACGGGGGATCGGTTCGCTACCGGTGTAATGGTTGACTTACACCTTGACCAAGTACCAACCAAGGAGTCGAAAGAACAGCAACTGGTGAATTTACTCCAAGATCCAGCTGTAAACGAAGACGAAGCGGAAACTAGTCTATCGCTCTACTACAGTGGGCAGGAGGACGTAGACTGGTCAGATGTCACCGAACGAGCGAACGGCGACGATCAGAGTTCAAAGCCTGTCGAAGAAATTCTGGAGACCGAGACAGACAAACCGCCGGAGAAGACCCTAGTAACCGAAGTCGCGAGAGCCGTCACCCTCGCGGGATCGTTGGAGGACCACAACAAGGACGACAAGATCGAGAAGACGTTCGAAGAGATCACCGAGACGATTCGCAGACTAACGACCAACCAAGACATCCATCTCGTAGCGGGCCTCGGGTACCTCATCTCGAAACTCGCAGAAGCGATGTTTTATGACAGCATCGGCGAGACGAACAAGGAAGACACAGCCCGAAACGAGGCGAAACAGTTCATCCAAGACTTCTACGGGCTTAGCCAAGACGACTATATATTCTGTAAAAACCTGCTGAAGACCCTAGACTATCACCTCCAGAACCCCGATCTCGATATCTCTGTTGACCCCGAGTCGGACCTCGAACAGGCCATCGAAACCCGAGGAGTCTACGGAGGAGCACAATCCGGGTTCCGGAGCATGATCGTTGAGTTAGCCTCAGATCTGAACCAAGCCCGGCAAGACAACGATCCCCTCATCCAAGACAGGCAAACCCTGAAAGACGCCAGTCGTGAAGCGGCGATCTACTTCGCGAACGAGGATCACGACGTAATCGCCGCGGTGATTCGCGATCTTGGAAACCTCGTCGAGTACGCACTCAGCTCTGACGGCGTGGCGTCTAAGGACGACATTGATTACGCCTTTGAGGACACGGAGTTCGCCGACCAACTCGATCACGTCTTCTCGACCGTGGAGTGGCACAGCGAAGAGTAACTGGCTTTGCCCACCAGTGATCTCTGCACGAAGAGCCGTCGTCTCAGAGGCTATTGGTCGTTTGCTGGGTCTTCCGCTGATACTTTCCACTGCTTGCCACCCTCAAGGGCTGTCCGAATGCTCTCGGCATCAAATCCTCCGCGCCATTCGGAACCATTCGGAACTGCAGGGGTTCCACTTATGGAGTGTTCCGTTGTCTAATCTGAGTAGATGCTGAGAGACGGGACCGTCTTCGACGAAGACCACCTCCCACGGGAGATAGTTGGCCGAAACAGCCAGATGAACGAGGTCACCGACGCTCTCGCGCCGATCGAGGACGGCTTTCGCGCCGAGAACTGCTACCTCTTCGGGCCGAGCGGTGCCGGAAAAACCACGGTCGCCCGAGCTGCCGTACGGGAACTCCGGCGCGAGGTACTCGAGGTCCCAACGGCATACGTGAACTGCTGGAAGGAATCGACGCGTTCCGGCGTCTTGGAGCGTGCCGCGAAGGACCTTGCCAACGCGGCCGTGCCGAAGAATGCCCCAGCGCGGGATTTGGTCGATAAGCTGGAGTCGTCGCTCGACTCGCCGAGTGTGATCATTCTCGATGAAGTCGACCAGCTTCGCGATCCGGACACGCTGTACGATCTCCATTCGATCTACGGGCTCTCTTGGATTTGCATCGCGAACCGCGAGGTCGACCTCCTTGCCCGCCTTGAGGAGCGTGTCCGCTCGCGAGTCTCAGTTGGATATCGGGTTCAATTCGACAGATACACTGCCGACACAGTGACGGAGATTCTCGCCCGACGCGCCAGTCAGGGTCTCGATCCGGGGGCTGTCGAGCGCGAGACGCTGAAGGAGATCGCCGAGATGGCCGACGGCGACGCTCGTCGGGCCATCACGGCGCTGCGGGTTTCGGCACGCAAGGCAGCCGACGAGGGACTGTCGTCAATTCCACGTCGTCTCGTGCGCGAATCAGTTCTTGACGCCGAAGAGGAGGTGCGCCAGAAAGCGATCTCGAAGCTGAACGACCACCAGCGTGTCCTCTACGAGTGTCTTGAGGAGGCCGGTCCGCTGATCCAGAAAGAACTCTACGAGCACTACAAGCGAGAACACCCCGACCCGATCACGCTCCGAGCGCTTCGAGAGCGGCACCTTCCGAAGCTCGAGCACTACAACCTGATCACCACAGATAGCGAGGGAGGTGCGAAAACGTACCAGATCGTGGAGTAGCCTCCGGAACACCGTTCGGAACTACCGTCTCCGCGTCCCCGTTGGGCGGTTTTGGCCTATCCGGAACCGTTCGGAACCTCCCGAGAGACACTCTTGGAGCTGTTCCCGGTTGTTGGAGATATGCTACACCAGAGGAACGACTCCCCATCATTGACGATCCCTGAACTCCCGTCACTCGATTCAGGTATTACGCTGGTCGAAGCTGAGAACGACCCGCGTCTACCTCTTCAGACCCTGATGGTGGACCGCCTGTTACTCGAAAGTGGTCGCGCAGTCTGGGTCGGGACCGGGCGATATTGCACGACAGACACGCTCGCCGAGGTGTCTCCGGATAGACGGGTGCTCGAACGGGTCGACGTGGCTCGAGGATTCACTCCCTATCAGCACACCGCGCTCATCGGAAACCTCGAGGCGAATCTCGGCGAGAACACCGAGGTGGTCGTGTTACCGGACATCGACGCCCTGTATCGAGGGAGTGATCTCCAAGGTGATGACGGGCAGGAGATGTTGGTTCGTGCCCTTGCCAAGCTGGCCGGGGTAGCCCGTGAGTACGAAATTCCGGTTCTGTGCACCCGTTCGAAGGCGGACGGGTTCAGCGAGCCAGTCGAGACCGCGGCGACATCGACTCTCGCCGTTCAGGACACACCGATGGGGCCGCGGTTCGTCGGCGATGAGTTCGAGACGATGGTCTACGAGCTGGAGGATGGCTGGGTTCAGACGACGATCGCGTTCTGGCAGGAGGTTCTCCAAGCCCGCCAGCCGATCCACGAGACCGCCAACATCTCTTCAGGGGTGTTTGCTCGTGGGACGGTCTAACCCAACGTACCGCGACAGTCTCCGGCGTCTCGAGGAGCAGTGGGGTGACTTCCGCCGGGCGCTCCGGTATCGTGACCAGCAGCACTGGGACGACCTCTGGGAACAAGCCGCTGGACACGCCGACGCCGCAGGGTACCAGAACACGGAACGGAAGCTCGATCTGGTCCTGATGTCGATCGTGCTCGCACAGGAGCGTCGGATCGCTACGCTCGAGGAGGAACTAGAGGGTACAGAGTGACCTACTGTATCGATTTCCCCGACGAGGAAACCGCAGTCGAGTGGTCGCTTACTGAATCCGGAGCGGAGCGCGAGGAGGTGAGCTACCGGCCTCGGTTCTACGTCAACACTACCGACGGTTCGCTCAACGAGGTCGAATCGTCGATCGGCGCGCATCCCGAGGTGGCCGAGGTCGAGAGGGAAGAACATCGCCCCGGTTGGCGCCACGATGCGTGCGAAATGCTGGCCGTAGAGGTGATGAATCTGGACGTGATTCTGCGGTTAGCGTCGACGATTACGCAGTTAGGCCGACCGGGAGAGTATCGCTGCTACAACGTCGACCTCTCGCCGGAGTTCCGGTACTGCGTCGAGACCGGCACCGATCCGGCGCCGGCCCGGGAGCCGACGATGATGGAACTCGAAACGCCGCCGATAACGGAGTCAGGTGGCCTGAGGTCAGTGACAGTGACGGCCTCGAGTGGGGAGACGTACGTCCTCGAAGAGGATCCGTCGACGATCGCCCGTGACGTGGAGGCGCTGATCCAGGAGCACAATCCGGATGTCCTGCGAGTTTCCACGGCCCAGTTGATCCCCCAGTTGTTCAACGCCGTCGACGACAAGCCGCTCCAACTGGGTCGGGAGCCGGGGTACACACAGTTAGCGACGAAGAGTACGTACGAGAGCTACGGCCGGATCGGACACTCGCCGGCTCGATACAACGTTCCGGGCCGCGTGCTCGTCGACGCCTCGAACTCCTTCTTTCTGAAGGAGGCCAACCTCCACGGGATTCTCGACCTCGTAGAGCGTTCGCACAAGCCGCTACAGGAGGCGTCGTGGGCGAGCATCGGGAACATCCTCACCGCCATCCAGATCCGCGAGGCGCTGGATCGGGATGTGCTCGTCCCCTGGCGTGCGTGGCGGCCGGAGTTCTTCAAGAGCGCTGCCACGCTGGAGGAGGCCGATCGTGGAGGGTACACGTTCTCACCGGATGTCGGTGTTCACGAGAACGTCCACGAACTCGACTTCTCCAGCCTCTATCCGAACATCATGTGTACGCGGAACATCTCGCCGGAGACGGTCTGCTGTGACTGTCACCCCGAGCGTCAGGACGTGTCGGGATTGGGGTACTCGATCTGCCCGGAGCCGGGATATCTCCCCGACGTGCTCCAGCCCCTGATCGACGATCGGGACGAGATCAAGCGCCGGATTCGCGAGGAGGACGGCGACACCGAGGTGCTCGAAGGAGCATCGTCGGCGATCAAGTGGATCCTCGTCTCCTGCTTCGGGTATCAGGGGTTCTCGAACGCGAAGTTCGGCCGGATCGAGTGCCACGAGGCAATCAACGCGTTCGCTCGTGAGATCATCCTTGAGGCCAAGGCGACGTTCGAGCAGCACGGCTGGCGCGTCGTCCACGGGATCGTCGACTCGCTCTGGGTGACGCCGATGGACGATCGCGAGCAGACTGGCCTGGAGGCGGTCGCCGAAGAGATCAGCGAGGACGTGGAGATCCGGCTGGAGTACGAGGCCGCGTACGACTGGATCGCGTTCTGCCCGCGGCGCAACGACGACGCCGGCGCGCTGACGCGATACTTCGGGAAGCGAGCCGGAGAGCCCGTCGACGAGGCGTCGAGCTACAAGCGTCGCGGGATAGAGGCACGGCAGCGATCGACGCCGGAATTCGTCGAAACCGCGCAGTTGGAACTGATGCAGGAGTTCGGACGAACGCGCTCGCCCGAGGGGGTGTGCGAGCGGCTCCGAGAGTTTATCGAGGAACTCCGCACCGGCGACGTGGATCCGACTCGACTAGCGATCACGAACCGCGTCTCGAAGCGCGTGGAGGAGTACACACAGACGACGAAGAACGTCGCCGCACTGGAGCGCGCGTCCGATCTCGGCTTGGAGAAGAACCCCGGGCAGGACGTGGAGTATGTGGTCGTCGACGACGAGAAAGACGGTCGGGCTCGCGTTGCCCTCCTACACGAGGAGCCTGAACGGTACGACGCCGATTTCTACCGGGATGAGCTTTGTCGAGCGGCTGAGTCCGTGCTCGCACCGGGTGGTTTCCGACGCAGCGACATCGAAGAGCAGTTGGCTGAGCGGGTGAACGGCTCCGTGTCTATGTTTTGATTCTTGTCTCCCTACTGGTTTTGACCCAGTATCGGCCACGTATACTTTGGGAGGGTACAAAACCGAACTATTCAGTATTTCCACTTTCACCGTGCTCCAGCCAAGTTTATTCTTCAAACACAGGAATCATCGTCTAATGAGTTGGCAACACCACTTTGATCGAGCTAGAAGATCACCCGTTCCAATCGATATAGACAAGGAGGAGGTAGGTCCGATTCCTCCAAGATTTGAAGCTCAAGGGCCGGGCATCAAGGGCCTCTGGAGAGTCTACGAGTGCGAAGAAGGGTTGGATCAGATGCAGATCATCGAGTTACCATCGAAGTATCGTGTGTCTGTTTCTAACCCTGTGTCAGATGATAACCAGATATCTCAGCCCGTACCCCAGTCGTCAAACGGAGCTGAGTCTTCAAAAGGGAAAGTTCTCGCAGCACTTGCCCTAGGTGGTATTGGACTTGCTGCCCTTGGGAAGGTTTTCGGCGAATCACGTAGTAGTACAGCTCCGGATCCAGAGCAAGCCCACCGGGTCTTTATCAGCCACTCTTGGGCATATGAGGAGCACTTCGAGGAGGTCAAAGAACTCCTTGACGATGCAAACGGCTTCGAATACTTTGACCACAGCGTTTCCTCGGACGACCCACTTGATGCTCGGCTTCCCAATCACCTCCGGAAGAAAATCCGAGATCAAATGCGTTCGGCTTCTGTCGTACTCGTGCTATCCGGGATGTACGTCACGTACAGTGATTGGATCCAAGAAGAGATTGAGATGGCAAACGAGATGGAAAAGCCAATTATTGGTGTGATTCCTGCAGAGAATGACCGTGTCCCCGGAATTGTTCAGGATCACGCAGTCGAGCTTGTTGAAGCCGACGGGAAGGCGATCCTGAACGCGATCGACGAATATGCAACATGAACGACGATAGTGAATCCCCTGATTCCGATCAAACGGAATTGATTGACCAGTATACAGCCTATGTGAACACGACGCTGAACGTCAGCAACCGGCGTATGCGGAACAACCGATTTTACGTTCTGTTGCTCTCTGGGACTCTTGCTGTCCTTTCTGTACTTACGGATACCCAGATAATTGAGGAGGTAGGCCTACTGCTTGCCGGACTTCTCGGATTCGCTCTTTGTATCCTCTGGTATCTCAGTATCGTCTCTTACAAGCAGCTAAACAGCGGGAAGTACAAAGTAATCAACTCGATGGAGGATGATCTTCCGGCGGAGCCGTTCGCCGACGAATGGGAGATTCTCGACGAGGGTGATAATTGGAGAAACTACATCACCCATACTCGTGTTGAGCGGAAGATTCCGTTTGTCCTCGCTATTCCTTACCTCCTTATCTCTGTTTACGCACTTTCCCAGATTATTTGAGGTTTATTTCGATGCTATGACTTCGATTCCAGAAGCTTCGTGATGAGGACAAGACCTCCGCCTAGGAACCATGTTGCACCCCCGGAAGCAGCGAGGCCGGCGCCTATCACGATGAGTGCGGCATCGGTCAACTGGATCGATAGTGCGGAAGTTACTGGATCAGAGATGGCGACCATGACGATCAGCGCCCCGAGGAGCATGAACCCGACTCCGAGAAACCGGGTCACCTCGAAAAATTCACGCATCTCTTTGTTGAACCGGGCGAGCCGGTCCAATTCGGGCGGTATTGGGTTCTGAATCTCCGTCGGTGGGAGGCCCCAAACATCTGCTCCACCCACCTGCTGCTTTATTACTCGATCGTCCTCCTGAAGGGCGTTAAGATGCTCTCGAACAGCCGTATCACTCAGGTCGACAGCACCTGCTATATCCCCGGTTCCAAGTACTAGCTTGTCGCTCTCCCGGAGGACGTTCAGCAGTTCTTCTGGATGGGTTCCGTTCCCGTCGTGCGTCGAGAGGATTCCATTCTTGGTCATGCTCATTATCGGAACAGTGTCTGGACCGCGACTGCGGTGACGAGTACTACTCCCACTATCCCGGCGAACAGATACAGTACACCCATGAGAGTGAAGTTAAATAATTCACTCGTTGCTACTGATCCGAACACGAGCATCACGATGCCGCCGATGATGAGCGCGAAGGCGGCCTCGATCGCTTCTACAAACTCACTCATTGTGATCTATCCTCCATTTCTGGGGTTTTCTCTTCGAACATCGCATCTTCCACTAGTGTAGGTGGCATAATAGAGCCTATAGACAGTTTAGAACAGTTTATTCTATCACAGCGGGTTGGAGATCGCCAATCTATAGTTCGTGGTCGGAAACACGGGGTTCGTGTCTGGAAACCCGACGCAGGCGTTCGTTTTTCCGGATCACCCTTGATCCGAACACGGTCGGCCGTGGTATGCCACGGTGGGAGCCAACCGTTCAGACTCCAGTTCCAGAGAGGGTTGTCCGGAACTCGGCCCGGAACATCGATACCCGGCTGAGTACTGCGGTTCTCTCTATCCGGAACCGTCCGGAACCCGCCGGACGAGACTCTTGTCGGTAACGTGGCTGTGTCTAGATATGGCCACTAAGAGCCAGACCGAGAGCGGTCGCACAGCGGAGTTCGTAATCGACCCGACCGAACGCCTCGACGCCGAGTCCATCGACGACGAGACGCCGACGCACGTCCTCGTCCAGGTGAGCAGTAACGGACGCTCGCAGATGGCCATCGTCGCCGCCGGAGCTGCCGGCCGGTGGAGCTTCGACTTCCAGATTGACTCCTCCGGAATCGAGGTCGAGCGTGCCTTCGAGGAGGGAATCCGGACCAACGTCGAAGACCTGCCTGCGTGGATGGTTCCAGTCAAAGACGCGGTCGCCGGTCTAGTCCTGTCGGGGCAGTAGCGGTCAGTAAATGCCCCACGCAATGAATGCAACGAGCCCGATGCCGAGGAGCAGAACGAACAGCGGCGTCCAGATGATCAGCTTGTGGAGGGTCTCGTCGCGCATTAGTCTTCCATCTCTTCGATCCCGATTTCGTCGTCAAGCCATTGCTCTCCCTTCCCGCTCAATTGGTAGTACCCCGACTCGGCTTTCTCGACGAGATCGTGGTCTTCCAACTTGGACAGTCTCAGCTGCACTGTCGAGTACCCAATATCGTGCCCGTGCCGATTCAGATTCGCCCAGAGTGCCTTCGGAGGAAGCTCTAGATCGTGCTCATGGAGAAACTCCAGCACGACCGTATCGTTCAGAGACATCCACTCTGGCCGGGGGCGCATTCGAACCCACGGTACGACTGCTGGGGCTTATTTCCAGCCGTTCAAGAAGTTTGGTAGGTTATATACACTCTCGAAATAGGTCTTTTAGCCTAACAGTTAAGGTCCTCCATGCCGATGCACGTTGTAACGAAGGTCTCTCGCGGACCCGTCGGTCGCCGATGGGTCCATGCTCGAAAACTGAAGCGGACCCCGTGCTGGTGACACGGGTCCGCGCGGGCCTTCGTGAGACAGGCACGAAAGCCATGTACGACGACGCCGCGCCGGGGCTTGAAACCTCGGTCCTGACCGTCCCGCCGCCTTCTGAGCCGCGCGTTCAGAATGGTGTGTCTCGACCCAGTGCTCTCCTCCCTACCAAAGTCGGGAGCACTGGGCCGAGCACCACGGCCTCGCACAGCCAGAGCATCACCCTCGGAGAGGGTTATCTCCGGACTTCACGAGACCATGAGTTCCAACGCTTCTGACGACGAAAAACGTACCGACAGCGAACAGTCTAGCAACAGTATCATTGACGGCGGGACACGGATGTCGCGCGACCGCTTCGAGTGCTTCGAGTGCGGTTTCGCGGCGGAAGACCGGGAGGGGTTCGATACGCACGGCCTCGCGATGGCCTGCCCGAAGTGCAAGTCGCTCCGCGTCGAACACGTCTTCACTGACGACGACGATCTCATCGCCGACGGCGGCGTCTCGTGGTACGACCTCACCGCGTTCAGGCGCGACTGCCTGCTGACGCTCGCGCGGATGGAGAACGACGACGCGCGGATGCACGGGCTCGGGATGAAGGAGCGCCTCGGGGCCCGGTACGGTGACGAGATCAATCACGGGCAGATCTACCCGAACCTCGACGCGCTCGTCGACGCCGGACTCGTCGAGAAGAGTGCGCTCGACCGGCGGACGAACAGCTACACGCTGACCGACGCCGGCTGGCGGATGCTCCGCGAGCAACGGGAGGGGTGGGTTGAGCTGGACGTTCGGCGCCCCGCTGTCGCCGACGGGGGTGATGACGAATGAGCGACGAGGATTCGATCTGTGACGACTGCGGACAGCCGTACGACCACACGACAACTGCCGGCCCCGGGAAGACCAAGCGCTCCTGTGGCTGTGACACGGTGCTGAAGCCCGTCGCCGACGACACCGAGAACGCGTTCGCGAACAGCGCAATCCGGGCGATGAACGCGGCCGGGGACGTGGAGACGGCCGCGCGGATCTACGAGGGCACTCGCGGGCGGTTGGTCGCCGACGGTGGAGAAGACCGAACCGTCGTTCAGGTCGGTCAGTTCGAGACCTACATCCTGCCAGACGATACCGTCGAAGACCTCTACGAGCGTGTCGGGTACTCTTCGATCAGCATCGACACCGAGACGACGGCTCTCTGTCGCCCCTTCAGCGATCGCGGCGCGCCGACACCGCCCGAGGATGACCAGATCATCCCGTTCGACCTTGAGGGCGTGGAGTACGGCGACAAGCTGGAACTCTACCGGCTCCCGGCTAGTGAGCGACCGGCGTACCCGGAAGCCAACGACGACGAGAAGGAACTCGTCACCGACGGCGGCGCTCGCGAGGAGACGATCGAGAACTGGCTGGTGATCAATTGGCGCGAAGGAACGACGCGTACGCGGAAGTCGAAGCCCGACGCCGCGAAACTCGGCACCCACGAACTCGCGACGAGCCTCACGCTGAACGTCACGATCCCGGATGTCGACGTTCCCGAACTCGTCGCCGACGTGGAGGTGCCCCAGCCCCGTGTGGAAGCGTCCGAACTCTCCGACTTGGAGACCGAGGACAGTCCCGACTGGATGGACGTGGCCGACGAGATCGTGGATGAGCACCCGGAGACCGATCCGTTCGACGAGATTGATCAGCTCGTCGTCGCCGTCCTCGAGGACACGCCGGGCCGGCCGGACGTGGAAGAGGTGAAGCGGTACCTCCAGCAGCAGCTCCGAGAGCTTCAGCGAGGTGAGAACCAGTGAGCGACCGTAGTTCTCCAGAGGACGCTCAAGCCAATTCTCTCCGCGCGAATGCTACGACTCGTCCTCGGTCTCTGAGGCGTATCCGAGTAGACCGCCGATCGCTCCGCCAACTAGTGCTCCTCCGGGACCACCGAGGGTTGCTCCGAGCGTTGCTCCTGTACCCATCGCGGTTGCTGTTCTCTTGCCGCCTTCAGAGTCATTCTCTGCCATACGTCGGGATAGTGTATGAGTATGTAAAAATGACACTACGGCGCGGTGAAAGTGGAACCTCT
Source organism: Halolamina salina (assembly GCF_054653455.1). Classification (NCBI taxonomy): domain Archaea; kingdom Methanobacteriati; phylum Methanobacteriota; class Halobacteria; order Halobacteriales; family Haloferacaceae; genus Halolamina; species Halolamina salina. Next base: position 14,767 of record NZ_BAAIGE010000001.1, read on the forward strand.
GACTATGGCTCCGCTGGGGAGGCCCACCTTGACTAGTGAAAACGACTCTGAAGTCGACGACGACGATCCCGACGTTTCCGACGTGATGGACCAACTCGACGACCTGCGAGAGTCCATCGACCCCGAGGCCGACCTCGAGCCGATGTCACCTCGCGAGGCTCGCGAGGACTGGCTCGACCGGCAGGAAGAGAAAGCCGATTCGACGGTCCGCTCCTACGAGGATCGGACGATCCACTTCATCCGGTTCTGCGATCGCGAGGGAATCGATGACCTGAACGATCTGACCACCCGCCACATCAAGCAGTACGAGTCTGAGCGACTCTCGAAGGGGATCACCGAGTCTACCCAGAAGAACGAGTGGGGGACACTGGGCCGGATGCTCGAGCACGCCGCCAAGCTGAACGCGGTGCTGCCCGAGGTCGCGGAAGCGCTCGACGTGCCGGAGCTCTCGAAGGACGAGCGGGTCAACACCGAGACGCTACCCGCCCAGCGTGCGCTGACGATCCTCGAGAACCTCGAGCGGTACGAGTACGCTTCGCGCGAGCACGTCTCGTTCATGCTGATCTGGCGGACGACGATGCGGCTCGGCGCGATCCACGGGCTGGACCTCCGGGATCTCTATCTGGAGGAGGACGACCTCGGACGCCTTCGGCGCCAGCTGCTCGAGGACGGCTACACGCCCGCGGTCGTCGACGACGTGATCGACGAGGCCGAGACGCCGTTCATCTACCCCCGGCACCGTCCGGAATCGGCGTCGGACACCACGCTGAAGAACGGCACCGACGGCGAGCGCGTGATCAACATCTCGGACGACACCGCCGAGGTGCTCGAGGCGTACATCCGGGTGAACCGTCACGAGATCGAGGACGAGGACGGCCGGAAGCCGCTGCTGACCTCGAAGAAGGGCGGCGGCCGGCTGGCAGATACGTCGATTAGGAACTGGATGTACATCCTCACCCAGCCGTGTAACTGGGGCGGGGAGTGCCCGCACGACCGCGATCCGGAGGAGTGCGTCGCTCGCGAACACGGCCGCGGAAGCAAGTGTCCGAGCGCGCGATCTCCCCACAGAATCCGGACGGGGAGCTACACTTGGCACCGCGACAAGGGCTGGCCGCGTCGTGATCTCGAGGAGAAAGCGAACACCTCGCTCGACGAAGTGTACGACCAGCCGTTCGAGCTGACGCGCGGGATGAGCCGTCGGCAGCACCTTGATCGGCTCGACGACAACGGAGGTGATTCCGCGTGACCCGAGTAGGAAGTGGACTCCTGACCTCGGCGGTCCCACTTCTTCGAGTCGATCAACAGCGCACAGCGGTAGTGCTGTCCGGGGGGCGTCGACGGCCGGCGCGCCCGTACCACCGACTACCTCGCTTCCGGGAGCGTTATCCGCACGGTCGTCCCCTGCGGACTGCCCTCCAGCAGGTCGAGCGTTCCGCCGGACATCTTGACGGTCCAGTAGATGATCCACAGCCCCAGCCCCTGCGTGTGGTTGAGCGGTGTTTCCCGCTGCCCCTCGATCGCTTCGACGTCGAACTTGGGGATTCCTCTCCCCCTGTCGCTGATCTCCAGCACCGCCATCCCGTCCTCATTTCGCCGGACGCGGGCAGTTATCGGCGTGTTCTCGGGGGTGTGTTCGATCGCGTTTTCGAGCGCCTCCCTGATCGCTTTGGGGAGCGCCGAGTGACACTTCACACGGCAGTCCGCTTCGAACCGTGTCCTGATCTCGACGCCCGGATGCTCCGCTCTGGCCCGCTCGATCTGCTCTTCCACCACCGCCGCGAGGTCGAACTCCGCGGTCTGGTCGTGCTCCCAGATGGAGACGATCTCCCTCGTCCGGTCGGTCGTCGTGAGCAGCCGTCGGAGGTGCTTCTCGATCATCCGAACGTCCTCGGTCGTCGCCCCCGACCGATCGGCCGCCTCGATGTTCTTGAGGTAGCCGAGCGAGACGGAGAGCTCGTTTCGAAGGTTGTGCCGGAGCACCCGTTGATTGATCGTGAGGAGGTTCGTGAGGTCCCGAGCCTCGTCGAGCCGTTCCTCGGACTCGATCGCGTACAGCCCGCCGCGGACGCCGACCGCCGCCCCGAGGCTGCTCGCGAACGAGAGGAGGAAAGACAGCTCCGTCTGGTCCCCTTCGAGCGTCCAGATCAGCCAGATGGAGAACGCCAACAGCGCGAACGACACTGTCACCCCCGCTCCGACCCCGACCGTTCGCCACTGTCCCCGATTCGTGATCGGCCGGGCCGGGAGCTGATAGCCGGTCACGAGGACCAGCCCCGACATGCTGCAGATGATCACCGATTCGAGCAGCGTTCCCAGCCCCTCCCCCTCGGTGAGGAGGTGAACGACCCCGAGCCCGAAACAGAGCAGCCCCAGAGAGTAGACGCCGTGTTTCGGCCGGACTCCGTGGGGTGAGAACGACACGAGCCTCCTATGCAAACTGTGCACATAGTAGTTACCTTATTCTCGATTTTCCGAAAACGAGTAAAATATCGGATACTGGACGGACAACCGACAGTTTCAGGCGGGATATTGCACTCGATCTACACGTACGGTCAGGGCCGTACCGGCACCGACCGACGGCCGCCCGCCGGGGACGGCCCGTGCCGGCCGTCACGCAACGATCTCGACCGTATCGCCGGGTTCGACGCCCTCGGCGGCGCCCGCCGGGAGTTCGACCACCGTGTCCGCGAGCCCGTGGGCCAGCCCCCGGAACGGCCGGAGGCGTTCGACGTTGACCACCTCGTCGTCGACCAGCCAGAGCACGTCGATCGGCCGGAACACGAACAGCGTGTGGATCGTCCGGCTCGCCGGCGCCTCGAACGGGAACGCCAGCGCGTACCCCTCGGGGATCGACCGGCGGAACATCAGCCCCAGCGCCTGCGCCAGCGGCCCCTCGGCCAACTCCACCTCGTCGGCGAGTACCCGCCGCTCGACGCCGTCGGCGTTCCCCTCCTCGTCTGTGGTGCCGGCCTCGTCGGCCGTCGGTGGGCGTGCCCCGCCGTCGCGGTGGTGGACGAGTCGCACGCCACCCGCTCCCGCCGCCGCCCTACTAAGCGTTCCCCCGGGACCGAGCGTTCAAGGCCGAGCGCGCCCCACCGCGGCTATGGAGGAGACGCCCGAGGGGACGCCGGTTGGCGTCGACGACCCCTACGCGGTCGCCGGGCGCTGTGACCACCTCACGAGCGACGGCCGCTGCCGGTACGCGCTGGATCACGCCGAGGGCGACCCCGAGTTCGCGGCCGAGCGCCGCAGCGAGGGGTACGCCTGCGTCGTCGCCGACACCGAGGCGGCGGCGACCGACGGCGAGTCGCCGGACTGGTCGCGCTGCCCGCACTACCGCTCGACCACGGACGCCAAGGCGTGTGCGCGCTGTGGGCTGGAAGAGGTCCGACTCGCCCACGACGAGGAGGCACGACCGCTGATCGAGGAACACCACCTCTCCTACGGCAACCGCGGCGAGGACGACGCCGACACCGCCCACGAGATCACGGTCGGCCTCTGTCGCTGGTGTCACACCAAGGTCCACCGCTCGTTCGCCCGGATCGACGACGACGCCAGCCCGGACCCGGAGGGGATCGCCGAACGCGAACGCCGTCGTAGCGAGGAACTCTCCGAGATGGGGTTCCGGTCGGCCAGCGAGCGCCGCGAGGAGTGACCGCCGCCGGCACAAATCACGCCCCGCTCGGGCGCGTCGGTCCGGTCATGCCCGCCGACCACCTCGGACACGTCCACCTGAAAGTCACCGACGTCGACCGCGCCGTCGCGTTCTACCGCGACGTGCTCGGCCTCGAGGTGACCGAGCGCGTCGACCGCTACGCGTTCCTCTCCCTCGGCGAGCACCACCACGACCTCGCGCTCCAGGGGATCGGCGCCGAGGAGGTCGACGACGGCGTCCCGGCGGCCCCGAGAGGCCCGCGCGTCGGCCTCTACCACTCCGCGTGGGAGGTCGACAGCGCTGACGAACTCCGGGCGACCGCCGAGCGGCTGGCCGAGCGCGAAGTCGCTGTCTCGCCGGTCGACAACGGGGTCAGCAAGGCGCTGTACTTCGATGACCCGGACGGCAACGGCGTCGAGGTGTACCTCGACACCCGCGAGGAGCGCGACATCGAGCAGTGGAACGGCCGGAACGAGCGGTTCGACCCGTTCTCGCTCTGAGACCGGAGCTGTGGTTGCACGGACGTGCCTATATCGCCCCGGTTCCGAGGCGCTTTTGAGCCTCGTCAGCCAACCCCGCCCATGACCAGGATCGTCGTCATCGACAATCACGGGCAGTTCACCCACCTGGAGGGGCGCGCGCTCCGGGACATCGGCGTCGACACCGAGACGACGGCTCTCTGTCGCCCCTTCAGCGATCGCGGCGCGCCGACACCGCCCGAGGATGACCAGATCATCCCGTTCGACCTTGAGGGCGTGGAGTACGGCGACAAGCTGGAACTCTACCGGCTCCCGGCTAGTGAGCGACCGGCGTACCCGGAAGCCAACGACGACGAGAAGGAACTCGTCACCGACGGCGGCGCTCGCGAGGAGACGATCGAGAACTGGCTGGTGATCAATTGGCGCGAAGGAACGACGCGTACGCGGAAGTCGAAGCCCGACGCCGCGAAACTCGGCACCCACGAACTCGCGACGAGCCTCACGCTGAACGTCACGATCCCGGATGTCGACGTTCCCGAACTCGTCGCCGACGTGGAGGTGCCCCAGCCCCGTGTGGAAGCGTCCGAACTCTCCGACTTGGAGACCGAGGACAGTCCCGACTGGATGGACGTGGCCGACGAGATCGTGGATGAGCACCCGGAGACCGATCCGTTCGACGAGATTGATCAGCTCGTCGTCGCCGTCCTCGAGGACACGCCGGGCCGGCCGGACGTGGAAGAGGTGAAGCGGTACCTCCAGCAGCAGCTCCGAGAGCTTCAGCGAGGTGAGAACCAGTGAGCGACCGTAGTTCTCCAGAGGACGCTCAAGCCAATTCTCTCCGCGCGAATGCTACGACTCGTCCTCGGTCTCTGAGGCGTATCCGAGTAGACCGCCGATCGCTCCGCCAACTAGTGCTCCTCCGGGACCACCGAGGGTTGCTCCGAGCGTTGCTCCTGTACCCATCGCGGTTGCTGTTCTCTTGCCGCCTTCAGAGTCATTCTCTGCCATACGTCGGGATAGTGTATGAGTATGTAAAAATGACACTACGGCGCGGTGAAAGTGGAACCTCTGACTATGGCTCCGCTGGGGAGGCCCACCTTGACTAGTGAAAACGACTCTGAAGTCGACGACGACGATCCCGACGTTTCCGACGTGATGGACCAACTCGACGACCTGCGAGAGTCCATCGACCCCGAGGCCGACCTCGAGCCGATGTCACCTCGCGAGGCTCGCGAGGACTGGCTCGACCGGCAGGAAGAGAAAGCCGATTCGACGGTCCGCTCCTACGAGGATCGGACGATCCACTTCATCCGGTTCTGCGATCGCGAGGGAATCGATGACCTGAACGATCTGACCACCCGCCACATCAAGCAGTACGAGTCTGAGCGACTCTCGAAGGGGATCACCGAGTCTACCCAGAAGAACGAGTGGGGGACACTGGGCCGGATGCTCGAGCACGCCGCCAAGCTGAACGCGGTGCTGCCCGAGGTCGCGGAAGCGCTCGACGTGCCGGAGCTCTCGAAGGACGAGCGGGTCAACACCGAGACGCTACCCGCCCAGCGTGCGCTGACGATCCTCGAGAACCTCGAGCGGTACGAGTACGCTTCGCGCGAGCACGTCTCGTTCATGCTGATCTGGCGGACGACGATGCGGCTCGGCGCGATCCACGGGCTGGACCTCCGGGATCTCTATCTGGAGGAGGACGACCTCGGACGCCTTCGGCGCCAGCTGCTCGAGGACGGCTACACGCCCGCGGTCGTCGACGACGTGATCGACGAGGCCGAGACGCCGTTCATCTACCCCCGGCACCGTCCGGAATCGGCGTCGGACACCACGCTGAAGAACGGCACCGACGGCGAGCGCGTGATCAACATCTCGGACGACACCGCCGAGGTGCTCGAGGCGTACATCCGGGTGAACCGTCACGAGATCGAGGACGAGGACGGCCGGAAGCCGCTGCTGACCTCGAAGAAGGGCGGCGGCCGGCTGGCAGATACGTCGATTAGGAACTGGATGTACATCCTCACCCAGCCGTGTAACTGGGGCGGGGAGTGCCCGCACGACCGCGATCCGGAGGAGTGCGTCGCTCGCGAACACGGCCGCGGAAGCAAGTGTCCGAGCGCGCGATCTCCCCACAGAATCCGGACGGGGAGCTACACTTGGCACCGCGACAAGGGCTGGCCGCGTCGTGATCTCGAGGAGAAAGCGAACACCTCGCTCGACGAAGTGTACGACCAGCCGTTCGAGCTGACGCGCGGGATGAGCCGTCGGCAGCACCTTGATCGGCTCGACGACAACGGAGGTGATTCCGCGTGACCCGAGTAGGAAGTGGACTCCTGACCTCGGCGGTCCCATACCACATCCTCCTGAGTCGGGACAATTCGACCGCTCAGGGCTCTCTATCCATCCTTCAGTCTCTGAGCCGTTGGTCTAACCAGCGCTCAGTCTGTACAAGGTGGTCCGCGTGAATCCGCACACGGGCACGCTCGGAACCGAGAAGGACTCCGAGTTCCGGTGCGGGACCTGCAAAGCGCGTTGCACCCGTAGCCCGTCCGACGGCACCGAGTACGGGCACCTGATCGGCTGCCCACACCGTCCGGACGATCTCACGATCGGATCCTCCGGAGGCGGGCACTACTACCGGCCCGATTCGGAGTCGGTCTCCGGAGGTGAGTCGGCTTGACCGAAGCCTTAGGCCCAAAGGCCGGTGAAGTCGGCATCCCCGTCGACGCCATCTGTATCGGCTGCTCCTCGAGCGGTCGCGATCGGAAGACGACGAAGCGGGTCACGCTCGACGAACTCGATGCCGAGGATCCCGATGAGATTAAGACCGGGACGTTTCGACACGTCTGCCACGAGTGTCAGACTGCGACGTTCTGGAACGTCGTCGACGTTCGTCACGACCTGCTGGACGATGATCGGGGTGGGTCGGTGTGAGCCAGCCTCGACAAGCGCCCGCGAATCACGAAGCGGACATGTTCTGGTGGTTCACCGAGAACGGTCTCTCTCCCTATCACGCGCTCTGCCAGCTCGTGCTGGCCGGTGACGGGAAGATCGAGACGCAAACCGAGATCGGCGGCCGTACCTGGGTGATCAAGATCTACTACTCCGAGAGCGGGATCGCAGCACGACCCGAGGATCCGATCGACGGACGCCTCTGGGAGCTGAACCTCCACGCCGACGGCCCCGATGAAGCGGGCGCCGACTACAACATCTCCCCGCGTTTCGACGGGATGGAGAAAGCCTCAGACGGTGAGGAAGCCAACATCCCGTGGTGCGGTGGTGACGGTGTCGACGTTCACGTCCAGGGCAGTAACCTCGGCCTCGAGGAGTACCAGTACCTCCTCGCCCAGTCGGTCCAAGCTCTCGCCGATGCAGTTGGGAGTGACTTCAGCCGTTCCTATTTCAGAAACATCCGCGACGACAGTAGCATCGTCACCTGCGAACTCTACGTCCGACTGATGCGGGAGTACAGCCGGAAGCTCACGCGCTCGGACGGCGCGTTCTACCGATTGATGCACCTGATGAACACCCGAGACAACACGACGTGGGCGTACTCGGGGAACAATGAGGATGGCGTCGCGAAGCGGCACGCCTTCGAGGTTGGCCCCTCCGCCAGCCACGAAATGATTCCCGGGAACCGTCTGGGGAAGCGTCTGAAGTGTTACCACCCGAAGCACATCCGCGAAGAGGAGAGCAGCGACGACGCGCTCTCCTCACCGAAGTTCGGGGTGGCGTTTCACAAGTCCCTGAACGACCACGACTCGGTCCGATGGGGGGATCGCGACGACCTACTCCGGGAACTTGAGGAGACAGTTCACAACGTTCTGGAGTGGTCGGGCATCCCGATCCAACCGGACGAGACCGTGTTCGTCGAAGACGACCACTTCGGGATATCCGAATCGGAACGGGATATCGCGATCATCTCTGACCCAACACCCGAACTCGAGGCCGAACAGGAGCTCTTGGTCGCTCGTACGCTGAACGATCTGATGCCGTCCTCCCAGTCTGTCCTGGAGCGACTAGCGACGGACGGCGGCCAGCCCGTTCAGCAGGTAGCCGACGAGACCGGGTACTCCATCAGCCAGATCTACCGTGCACTCGCTCAGCTGGGCGATGACGTGATCGAGAACGACAACGGGCTGATTCAACTCCAGAGCGAGAAGCTACGCCAGGAGATCGCTTCCGTCGTCGACCGGCTCGAGGAGCACGTCGTGAACGCGGGGAACCGCGTGGCGAAGCTCGCGCGTCTGGAGACACGGAGTGCCGCCGACAGCGCGTTCTCGAAGTGGATGGACAAGTACGGCGCTCGCTTTGTCAGGGACGACGGTGACGGCGACGACGGCGGCGTTCTACGCTTCGACATGGTGCTCTCCGAGATGAAGAGTCTCGACGCTCCGTACGTCGACGACATTCTTCGCGAAGGGCGTGAGGCGTGGACCTCGGCCGGTCGAGACGTATCCGAGTTCGCCCAGCTCCGCTACGAGGCTCCCGACGTACTCCACGGTCCGAACTCCCGGCGCGTGGGCTCGAAGATCACCTGGTAGCGCCGCGACTGACGAGAGGCATCACTATCCAACGGTTCTGTTCTTTATAAGTAACTCCGCGTCCCAGCGGCATATTCGTCCTTGGAGCGCTCTCGATCGTCCCGATCGATACGCTTGACCCGCCGCGACAGCGCGGTCCTCTCGCACTCGGTGCGAGGATCCCCTTAGGGAGTGTCCCTAAAAGGGACATCCAGAAAAATACCCCCGCACCGCTCAGCATCTCCAGTTGATGCACGGGAAGCGGAGGTTGTGGCTCCTTCAGGTTCCTATGATCTGTATGACTCCGACACCAACAATCAGTACCGAGAGGAAGGCAGCCAGATACTGTGCGTATCTTGGGAGAAGGTAGTTTACTCTATAGTAATCTCTGTCGTACACCATGAATGTATAGGCCCTAGCTCGTCTATTGCCTGATCTATTCCTTGTTTCGTAATCGTAGTCGCCATCTGACTCGTGGACCACCGCAGTGTCAATCCTTACCGCAGCATGGCCTCGGTGTGAAATCATATCCGGGTTCAGAGTCCCAGTTGTGCTCTCGCCTGGCTCCAATCCGAGGTTAATGCTTGCGTGCTCTTCCCCGTAGTCATCGTCTGATTCATCGAACTCTACCCGGGCAATCACTCTACCACCGATGGAAGCATCCGAGATATTCGTTGCCTCGATCACAAACTCTGGATTCTGATCTGTGAAATAGACAGACCGACGACGCTCGAGGTCGCCAGAAACACTCATCGATAGCATATCCTCACTAGCGTCGGACCTTTTCCGAAATGTAACCTCTCGACTGGCGGGCATGCAGGCTTCCTTGCCGCCTAGACAATGAATCCCCTACCTGGTTGAGTCCCTAACGGGACAGGGACAGCAAAATACACCGCACCGCCCCCCACCGCACGCAGAAATCTCCAGTTGAAGCAGATGAAACGAAGGGGGGTTAGAAACGGTCCGCGAGAGCGCCCACCTTTGCCTTGACCACGCTGATCACGACGGCCGAGATCGCGACCACGGCGAGCACGATGCGGATCTCCTCGACGCCGGTGACGAGCAACTCTCCCCAGCTCCCCAGCGACGCGACCCACATACCGATCGGGCTCCGGCCGCAGCCCCAGCGCGTACACCAGCCGAGAACGCTGTGCAAGAGCGCCCATCCGAAGAACGTGAACGCGAACACGAGCGTCACCGCGCCCTTGACGCGATCGAGGCTCATGCGCTGCCACCCGCGAGCGCGTCGACGGCCCAGCGGACGAACCGCCGACCCGGCCCGCTGCCCTGTTCGACGAGGACTCGAAACGCGTTGCCCAGATGCTCGGTGATCACGCCCGGGTTCGGGTCGATCCAGCCGAACGCTAGTGCTGCCGCGATCGCGACCAGCGTTGCCGCTGTGTACGCGACCACAGCCGCGCCCAGCGACGCCATACGCGCGCCGGCGCTCTTGGCCCGGAAGAGGTAGAACACGACCATCAGGCACGCCACGGACGCCAGCGCGCCGCCCTGAACGCCGAGCATCCGGAGCACGTCGAGCACCGCCGACATGGCTCAGTTCTCCCCCTCTCCGAGGTCCAGTTCGACCTGCGTGTCCGGCGTCGATGCCTCGGCCTGCTGGGTCTTCTGGCGCTGATAGATCACGTACGCGACGATCCCCAGCACGATCAGCACGACCAGCCCGCCGACCTCGGCGAGCACACCCTGAAGCGCGCCGAGGACCGAGCCCGGCCGGATCGCTTCGAGCGCCATGATCGACGCGATCCCGACGGTCGGGATCGTCACCCACCACGGCACGTCGGCGCTCGTCCGGGCGTTGATCTGCCAGAGCCCGAAGAACACGGCGATCGCCGCGATCACCGCGCCGACGCCGCTCGCTGCTGCGTCGCCGAGTGCGAACACGGTCGCCCGCCAGATCGAGGAGATCGTCCCCGGCGAGACGAGTTCGAGCGCGGCGACGGCGACGATCGTCGAACCGACGAGGAGCAGAGCGTTGCCCCGGATGCCCGACGCACCACCGAACCGGCGCCCGGCCCAGAACAGGCCCGCGACCGAGATCCCGACCGCCGGCACGACCAGCACCAGCGGCGCCGACGAACCTGGCGACTGCTGTTGCGGCACCACGCCGCCGACGGAGTCAGAGCGGTCACGCTGCCGGATCTCGAACGTTTGTGCGGACGTGAGCCCCGTCGAGAACTGGACCGGACTCTCCGCGCGATCGGCGTCGATCTCGCGGGACTGCGTCACCGACCAGAGGACGTAGCGGTTCCCCGCGGTCGTGTCGTGGTAGGTCACGTCGACGGAGGACGATCCCGCGACTCCCTCGTCGGAGAACCGGAAGCGCGGCGCCTCCGGGTTCTCGACGTGGACCGCGATCTCGCCGTCGACCGGCTCGACCTCGAGCGGGATCGTGCGGACGCGCGCAGTGCTCCCCTCGTTCGCGTCCGCGAAGTGGAGGAGCTGATCGCCGCCGGAGTCAACCGTGACGTAGGCGCTGTCGCCCGTCCACGTCTCTTCAGCGGCGTAGTGAACGCGATCCATCCCGGAGAGATCGAGTGCGAAGTTCTCGCTACGATTCTCGATCTCGATCTTCGTGTCGAGTTTGTCGCCGTCGACGGTCGGCTCGAGCACGTCGATCGCGCCGTTCCGGACGCCGACCTTGTAGCCCGTCGCTCGGATGTCGATCTCCGAATCCGCGGCCACGTCGCCGAGTTGGACGGTCAGATCGGTACCGTTCAGCGTGTAGTCGTTCGTCTCGTTCCACGAACCGCCGTTGCGTCGGACCTCCACCGCGTTGATCTCGACGACATGCTCGTTGAACGTCAGCGTCGACTCGGCGTCGGCCACCGCGCTCGGGAACGTGTGCGAGACGTTGAACGACTCGGTCCAGCTCGTCGCTTCCACGCTGACGCTCTTCGTCGTCCCCGCGGCGTCGTGGCTGTACTCGAAGCCGACGAGGGACTCAGGCCCGCCGGCGGAGCTATTCGTCGTGACCGTGACGTTGTTCGTCCCCTCGCGGAGCCACGCCTCGTTCGTCGCGAGCGAGATCGTCTCGTTCTTGTCGAGGACACCGTCGTGGGTGGTCTCGTAGCCGTTAACTATCACACCGGGGTCTTCCGTCTGGGTTCGCTCTTTCAGGTCAACCTCAATATCCACGGCACCGCTCGTCGCCGATACCGTCACCGTGTCGTTGCTGACCGAGAGGCTCGATAACGTGCGTGTCACGCTCTCGCTCCCCGATAGCGTCCCCGAGTAAGACGCTTCAAGCGATCCGTCGCCGTCGATGTCGAGTCCGGGATCAGTCACCTCATTCTGTACTAACTGGATATCGGCCCAGTAGCCATCGAGAGCGGTGGTTCCGACGCTTCGGGTATACGTCGAGGACGTTGAGCCGTCCCAGTCAAATGCGAGCTGGAGGTGATCGTTAGCTCCGTCGCTGTCGGAGTTGGTAGTCACGAACTCAACCGTGTAGTTCGTGCCGGCAGTAAGCTCGATATTTGAGTCGAGAGGCACCGATTGACGGCCCGACGACCACGAGGGTTCCCACCCGCTTTTGACGAGAGTTCCCTCCGCCCATGTCGAATCGGGCGTCCCTTGGCTGATGTAAATGTCGACAGATGCGGAATACCCCGATCCGTCAGTAGCGCCAATGTACGGCCGCAACTCGCTGACATTCACGTTTTGATCCGGTTGGATCATAATCCCGGCCTTGATACCGTTCCCGGTGCCGTCGTCGCCGATCACATACCGGCTCGCGTCGGTATTGCCGTCTCCTTCGCCGTTGAGCGGGTTATAAACCGGAGCCTCGGCCGGTTTGAATGTCACTTCCGGGCTGCCGCTGGCCGGGCCAGTCGGATCGAGGTTGCCGCTGATGTCGAGCGTTGCTGTGTCGCCGTCTGATAGTGTATTCGCGGAAACGTTATCCCACTCGCTGTTAGTCACGCCCGTCACATTTATCGAGAAGTCGTCGACGCCGTCCAGCGAGCTCAGTTCGTACTGGTACTGCGTCCCGTTGCCGGCGGCGTCGCCGTCCAGCTTGATCCCGCCGGTGAACGTCACGCTGTTCGACGAGAACTCCGGGACGTGGAACACGCCGACTGTGCCCTCGCGCTCGATCGGTGAGCGCCACTCCTCGCCGCTCTCATGCGTCCCGTACGCGACCTTCGGGACGAACCCGACGCCCTTCTCAAGCACGTCGAGACCGACCGCAACGTCGCGGCCCTCGTGGACCTCGTCGTCGCGCAGCACGATCGCGACCTCGTCGTTCGCGACCACGCTCGCGTTCGGCCCCAAGTGCTCGTCCGCCCGCTCGGGCGTCGTGAGCACGACCTCGAGCGATCCCGCGTGCTCGCTCGCGTAAACTGCACCCTCGAGGTCGCTCGCGCGGATGGGCAGATCCGCGCCCTCGGGCACGTCCTCGCTTATCTGCCCGCTCCCGAGCGCGACCATGCCCTCGGGTCCGTCCGCAGCGCTCACGGGCGCCGGCACGACCGCCGCGCCGAACATCGACACCACCAACAGCGACGCGATGAACGTCGCGAAAGTTCGTTCTCGGATTCTCGTCATGTTTCTCCTCCAGTGTGTGCTGAGGTGCCGCTGAACCCCACCCCCGGGGGGTGCTCCCAGTTGAAGATTAAGCCACGCGCGCGTGCGAGGCCAACTGATCCCGCGATCTCGATCGGCATATCAGACCGTGGAGAGGTCGATCTTCGACGCGACCCCCGGGTTCGATCGCTTCTTTTCGATCTTCGCGAGAAAACGCGCTCTCGCGAGATCGTCGATCGACCCGTCATAGCCCCACCGCCTCGAAGTCGAAGTCGATGGAGACCTCCGCGTCGAGGCGGGCTCCGCGCTTGATGTTCGGCCAGTTGATCGAGGCGTAGTTCGAGTCGTTCCACACCATGGCCTCGCCCTTGCCCATATCCCGTGTGTAGCGACTCGTCGGGATGGGGCAGGTCTTGTCGCCGGGCAGCGTCTTCCCGATCGGCGGCGTCATGCCGTTCATCGTGATCCACCAGCGCTGCTTGGCGCGGAAGAAGTGGCTCACCTCCGAGAGCGCGTGCGAGTACGAGTAGACGCTCACACCCTTCTTCCGGGCGTCAGCGAAGTCCTTCGCGAAGTTCCGGACCTTCTGGTACTCTTCGTGCTCGTCCTTCTGCGCGTCCGGATCGAAGATGTTCCCCGCCTCGTCGAACATCAGCGAGGTCCAGTGCGTGAACAGGTCCGACTTGATCCGCCCCTGCACGAACGCGAACCACCACTGGTCCGCCGGCGTCGGCGACGACGGTCCTTCCTCGCCGACCGGCGTCACGCGCCCGGGCGGGTGGTACGCGAACCTGCTCACGTCCTCGCACCCGCGATGGAGCGGGTCCGGGAACACGACGTAGAACTGTCCCTCGATCAGCTGACCGAGGAGATCGAGCGGCGACGAGTACCGGATCACGTCCCGGCAGATGTCCTCGAGGCCGACCACGAACGACGAGACCTCGGGCGAGTTCGGGACGATTCGGACCTCCACCGGGATTCCCTCCGGCACCGCGATCGTCGCCCACGGTGCGAGCGGCAGCCACTCAGCGCGGTCGTTGGTCCCGCTGTCGTCCATCGTGTCCGCCAGCAGCACCGTCTCGTTGTTGACGCCCTGAAGCACCGAGGCGGTGAAGTCCATCAGCGTCGACTTCCCCGAGCCGGGTTTCCCGTACGCGAGGTAGTCGGAGCCGCCAGCGGTCCACGCGTCGATCGTCCGGCGACCCTGAGCCTTCGGCGCTACCCGGTGCCCATCGTCGTCGGCGATCCACTCCAGCACCTTCGCCCGTGGTCGGGGGAAGTCCTCGAGCGCCTCGTGGCTCGGGTACGGCTCGTCCGGGTCGAAGTCGACCTCGCCGACCAGCTGCTCGACGAGCTCGATCTCGCGCTCTCGCATGTGGACCAGCGGCGTGACCCATGCCGAGGGATACGTTGCGACGTTCTTTCCGCGCTTCTCGTTCAGCGCGAGGTACTTGTGGAACGGCGCGATCCCGAGCGACTTGTACATGTCCTGCCCGTCGTTGTGGTTGGGCAGCGTCGGATCTCCGCGTGCCTGAGCGGACTTGTCGTGCGTGTCGAAGACCTGCGACATCTGCTGCCGGATCTCCGACTCGGTCTGAACCTCGGTGCGTAGTGATTTGCTCATGAAGTGGGGTAGGTAGCTGGGCTGTGGTCGGTCGTCTCTCCGCCGGAGACAGCCTCTCCGGCGCGGTCAGCAAGCTCTGCGATCGCGAGGTTGAACGGCCCGAGCAGCTCGCTCGCGATGAACGTCTCCCGGAAGAACCGCGGGGCGCCGTCGTCGTACCGGCGCTCGATGAACATCTCTCGAAGCGGCTGCTCGCGCCAGAAGTCCGCTGCGAGGTCCTCGTCGATCTCGCCGAACGACGCTTGGATCGCGGTCGGGACCCACGTCTCGACCACGTCGTCCAGCGAGCCGAAGCCCTCGAGGCCGCGGTCGATCACCCACTCCTGGCGCTCGGCCGCCTCGGTGATCGCGGGTCGCATCGCCGGATCGCTCTGGACCTCCGGGTCCACCCGCATCGGGCTGTCCTCGTCGTGGTCGTGGGTGCGCTCCACCGTCGACCACCGGATCGAGCGCAGCGCCGACCGGCACGCCGGGATCAGGTCCTCGCTCGCGAGGACGGTTCTGTACTCGCGGGCGTGCTCGGGCTCGAGCGCAGTGTCGCCCTCGTCAACCCATCGGAACCGCTGGTCGGTGACGATGTGCGTCGAGAGCTCCGAGCCGGACATGAGCCGCTCGAGGTGCCACTCTCGATCGAGGTAGCCGAGCGTCAGCACCGACGCCTCGTGGCACCAGCGGAGGAGGTCCTCGCGGCTCTCGAAGCCCGCCAGCCATGACCGGATCAGGTCGCGCTGGTCACGCGAGAGCGTCTCCAGCGCCGCCCTCGTGGCGTCGGCACCGAACTCCGGCGGCGAGAGATCAGTCATCGCTCGCCGCCTCCGTGCGCGCCTGCTGGGCGCTGTCTTGGGTCAGTTCGGAGTCGAGGTCCTCCGGCACGTCGCCGTTGAGTTCCTCCATGACCTGCTCGAACCGGGAGAGCTCCGACTCCTCGGTCTGGCGCTTGTGCTCGGCGGCGTTCTTGCCCATCTCCTCGTGGTACTTCTGCCGGAAGTAGTCCCGATCAGCGACCTCGTCGAATTCCTCTTTCGCGTCGACGAGTGCGACCAGCACACTCCCGTACGAGGCCGGTGCGAGGTGCCACTCGGCGAACCCCTTCACGGGCTGGCCGGCGTACATCGCCGCCGGGATCGCTGAGACGAGCAGGCCGATCGCCGAGCTCGCGACCAGCAGGCCGCCGAGGAGCCAGCCGGCCGCGAGAATCCCGGCCGCCGGGATCAGTCGCTCCCACGCGACCGCGGTGAGCTGATCGACGATCTGGTCCACGGCCCCCGCATCCGGGTCTGTCTCCGGTGGCTCGTAGAGGTGCGAGAGCGACCAGCCCTCCCGCTTGACCGTCGTCGGGTCCGACTCGAACGGGTCCGCGAAGTAGATCGTGTCGTAGCTCCCTCGGCCCGGGAACCGGAGGCTCGGATCCTCGGTTCGCTCCTCGCCCCCGCAGAACAGGGAGAGCTCCGGGATCGCTCCTCGAGCCCGCGCGAGGTAGGGCGTGATCCCGTCGACCACGAGCCCGCGGACGCCGTCGACCTCCGCGACCTCGTAGGACTCGACCCTGACCGGGATGTCCCCCGACCCGTCCTCGTGGGCCTGCGGCGAGGTCATGTCGACGTGGACGACGCCGACGCTCTCCGTGTCGTCACCCCACCAGTTGATCGCCGCGATCGTCGCGAACAGCGCGACCAACGGGATGAGAATCCACGGCGCCTCAGCGACCGTCGAGAGCACCTGCTGGTAGCCCAGCACGAACGTCAGGAAACCGATCGGGAACGCCCCCGCGATGTAGAGCCAGATCGGGTAGCCCGGCCCTTTCCCGGCGCGTTCGTGCAGCCGGTGGGCCAGCTTCATGAGCGCAAGCGTGAGCACCAGCATGAGCAGCACGAAGCCGAGTCCCCAGAGTGCGAGGTCGCTGCGCGTGTCGATCGAGACCGGCTGCGCGAGCACTGAGGTCTTGATGTTGAACCGCCATGTCGCGTCCCCGTCTGGGCCGGAGACGAACATCGTCACGCGCTCGAGCTCGTCGTAGCTGGTCAGCAGGTCGATCGACTCCCGGTCGTACCCGCCCGAGAGCGTCACGCTCGTCTCCTCGACCGTCTGGTTCACCGCCGCCGGCTCGTACCGGACGTTCCCCTCCTCGTCCTCGACGCGGACCTGACCCTTCTGCCAGTACACCAGCTCCACGTCGAGTTCAGTCGTCGTGTCCCAGCCGAGGAACCCGCCGAGGTAGACCTCGTCGCGCTTGACGGTCGTCCCGCTGCTCAGGTAGTTGTACGTCGCCGGGTTCCCGGCCGAGGAGCCGAGTCCCGTCAGAGCGTACCGAAGCCACAGCTGGCCGTCGCCGTATCGACGAACCGAGGGTGGTGCGGTCTCAGACCCACGGACGCCCCGGTCCCGAAGCTCTTCAAGCGTGTAGGGGCCGGTCTCTACTGTCGTGTTCGCGGTCGTGTTGGCCGTCTCGTTCTCTTGGGCGGTGACAGTCGGCGCTCCCGCAGCGACCGCGAGAAGCGCGAGCAGCGCCACGACGGCGACCACACCGCGGGAGCGTCCCCGCATGTCAGTTCCTCACCGCCGTTGTGATCCCGAGCACTGCGACCACGATCATCGTCCCGCCGACGACGCCGATCTCGAGCCAACCGCCGAAGCCGGCGATCGCGAGGAACCCGAGCACGGCCTGTCCGACGCCCGCGGGCGAGGTCGCGACCACGTCGCCCACGGTGCCGATCAGCCCCGTGAACTCAGAGACCGCGACGACGATGCTGAACACCGCCGCCGAGAGCACGCCCACGACCGTCTCCGTGGTCCTCGAGGTCGCTTTCGGAGCGTCCTCGGTAGATCGGTAGTTGATCACCCACAGCGCGACCACTGACAGCAGGCCGCCCAGGGCCGCCACGACGGCGAGCGTCGAGAGGGGGATCATCGTCGATCGACCTCCCCCCGCATGCGGGGTGTCTGTTCGTCGTTCATCTGTTCGGAATCCGTCATGAGTTTGAGTTCCGTCGTTCGTTGAGGTTCTTCGCTATCCGATACAGCCCGTACACGGCCGTCACGAGGGCGATAGCCGTCGAGAGGCTCGAGAAGAGCCCGACCGGCAGCCACGCCACGTTCGGCGCCGCCGCCGCCAGCCTCGCCGTGACCATGTAGATCAGCCCGCTCTGGTTCAGGAAGAAGTCGAGCGCGAGCATGAGCGCGCCTCCGCCGTTGATCAGCAGATCCGCGCCCGCTGCGAACACTCCCCCGATCCCGAGAGCGAGCCCGCCGTCGCGCTTGCTCATGTGATGATCACCACCAGTCGGTAGGTCGCGTACAGCAGCGCTGCCGTGATCGCCGCCACCGCGGCGAAGATCAGTGCCGAGACCAACGGGGCGAAAACCCCGGCCGACTCCGCGATCCCGCCTATCGCACTGATCGGCGTGTCGACAGCGACCGAGACGAACATGTCCCCGATCTTCCCCAGCTGCGAAGCGATCTCCGAGCCGCCGCCGAGGAGCACTCCGCGAATCGTCGAGATGACGTTGATCCCGGAGCCCACGACCGCTGAGACCAGTCCGAGAATCCCGCCGACGAAGATCGACAGCACGACGCCGCGAATGTACCCGTCCGGGTCGTTCGCGAACTTCTCCATCGCGGAGCCTCCGTTGGAGGAGCTCCCACTCGAACCGTCTCCGGAGGTGCTCCCGCTCGATCCGCCGCTCATCGTGTTGAGCGAGGAATCACTAGACAAAGCGAGACACCCCCCAGAGGATCAGGGACAGCGATAGCACGGTCACGAGCACTGCCATCGGGAACGCCAGCAGTCCCCACGATGTGATCGCCGTTCTGCCCGTCTCGATCGCAGCCTCTACCTCGCCCGCTCCGGCCTCGAACGGGGCGCTCAGCAGCTTCGCGTACCACGACCCGTAGCCCGAGATCACGCCGTTGATCCCGGTCACGATCAGATCGATGAAGGACGCGTACATCCACCCGAGGAGGGTGACGAACGTGCCGACGATCCCGGCCGCGAGGCCCTTCCGTCCGGTCCAGACGATAGAGCCCCCCTCGATGTACTGGTCCGGGTCGGTGTCGGCGCCGCTCATGTTACTCGTCCTCGTCGGAGAACACCGAGAGCGGGTTGATCTCCGTGTTCGTGATCCACCAGAGGAAGATGCTCATCCCACCGACCGAGACCAGCACCGCGACCGGGAACGCGAACGGCCCCAGCAACGACGCTGTACCCGTAGCCAACGACTCGGCGGAAGTCTCCGCGCCCGCGTCAGTGATGATCACCGGCGCGCCGATCGTCCCTCCGATGTAGTCAGCGATCGATCCCGTGAACGCGCCGATCGGCTCGAAGATCGTCGACTGGAGGTTCAGGATGAAGCTCGCGATCGCGATCCCGAGCGCCGAGAGCGACGAGCCGATCACCGCGCCCTGCGCGTAGCCACCGACGCCTTGCTCCTCGACGCCAGTAGTCCCGTCTTCGACCGCGTCTTGGGCAGTGTAGTCGTCGGCCATCCTACTGCCCCTGACCCGAGCCTCGGGCCTTCCAGATGCCCAGCGTGCCGACCACGCCGGTCAGAGCAGCCACGATCCAGCCGATCGGATCGCTCATGAACCCGCCGCTGTTGTTCGACATCGGTGCAGCACCGCCGCCGCCGGAGCCGGACGAGACCGCCATCTCGGTGACGATCCCCTCGTCCTCGGTCACGACCGCGTGGATGCCGATCTGGTCGCCCGCGCTAGCATTCTGCGAGATCGTCACCTCGGCCTCCATCTCGGCGTCTTGGAAGTGATTGGTGACATCAGTCCACGATACTTCATCGAGATTGTCCAGCGTCGGTAGCGAGGAGAGGTCGTGTGCGTACTCGACGGTCTGATAGGCGCTCTCCGGGTGCCGGACCTCGCCCACCAGCGTCCCCGCCTTGACTACGTCTACGTCGTACAGGCCTCCGGGAACCTCGAGCCCGCCAGCCATCTTGAAGCGATGGGAGTAGGTACCGCGCTCGACCGGCTCGATCGCCGCGTCCCAGTTACTCGCGGGCGACTCGTCTGCGCGGACCTGCGTCTTGTACTCGAGGTTCCGGATCGTCGCGTCGCTGAACTGCTCGGTCAGCGTCGAGAGCGACGTGATCCACGACATCCCCGTCGGCTCGACGAGTGTCTCCGTGACCACCGTCTCCTCCGCGGAGTCGTACACTTCGCGCTCGCCGAAGGTCCACTCCGTGTCGAGTTCGAGGTTCAGGCCGTGGATCGTCAGGTCCGCGTTGGCTTCGGAGATCTCGATCACGATCTCCTCGAGCGTGTCGAGGTTCGTCCCGCCGGACAGCTTCCCGAGCTCGACTTGGTAGACGATCCCTTGACCCTGTGTGGTCGCGATCGTCGACTCTGCCGCGGAGTCGGCCGCCGAGTCGATCGTCGTGACGACCGACGCACCGCCGGCGTCGACGGCCTTCACGTTGACCACTGCGCTGGCCTCGAGCGTGTTCACGTCCAGGACCAACTGGAGCATCTTCCGCTGCTCGCCGGAGTCGATCGTGAAGTTCGAGAACGTCGCCGAGGCCACATCGCCGCTCGTCTGACTCGAGGTCGAGACCGTGAGCGCGTCTTCGGCGTCGCCGACGGTGATCGAGCCGGCAGTGCTCGAGGCGTCGGTCGTCCACTCTTGGGCGTCGAGCGCGGAGACGGGCTCTTCCTCGCCGTCGGCGTTGGTCCGCGTCACGTCTCGCGGGAACGCGGTGTACTCGCTTGTGTCGATCTCGCTAGGGTGGAAGCCCACAGGGTTGTGGGTCTCGTCGTCCGCCTCCGGCGGCTCGGCGAGGACGGCCCCGAACTCCTCGGTGAACGACTTGATGTTCCCGTCGTTGTCGACGTAGTCGAGCTCGCCCATGTCGGCCACGTCGTGCTCGGTCACGCGGAACTGCGCGCCCGTGAGCCGCGGCTGGGGCGTGTACTCGCTGTCGAAGTTGGGAACGAGGTCCTGCTGTTCGGTCTCGGACTGGGCGGCTGCCGTACCGGCCGTCGCTGCGGTCGCGGCGGCGGCGCCGACGCCGGCGAGGAACGCTCGCCGACCCATCGGCGTGTCCGAGATCGCCGGGAACGCGAAGGTGACACTCCCCGGGTGCGCGAAGTGTGCGGCCCCCAAGAACGCGTCTCGGTAGGTCGTAGTCGATGCTGTCTCGTCAGTAGTGTCTTCGGTCATGAACTCAGAATGGACGTTTCCGCCGTCCTCGGCGCGGTTGTCGTGCGTTTCTCGGAGTCCGTCGACGTAGGCGCGGAACCTCTCGCTGAGGTCGATCCCCGTCGGCGACCAGCTCGGCGTCACGCTGCGGCCCCCGCTGGGTCAGCGCTGTCGTCGACGCCGGCGCCGCGCCGAACTCGGTACTCGACCGCGAGGATCGCGAGGATCGAGACGATCACGGCGACGCCGACGCTCGCGACTAGCGCGAGATCGAGCGTCCAGTACGGCCCGAAAAACCCGTAGTCGTAGTAGGTCGTTCCCCAGCCCGCGCCGTCCGGGTTCTGATAGACGCTACCGTTCGGTTCCTCGTAGAACTCCCCACCCGCCAGCGCGATTTGGAACAGCACCGACTGGGCGATCAACGGCAGCCCCGCCGCCGCTACCAACTGGCGCGCCGACGCTCGAGGTCGGAGTCGATCCCGGATCATGCCAGCCCCACGATGAACTCGGCGCCGTAGTACGCGATCACGAGCATCGAGATCGAGAGCAGCATCGCGACCACGATGATCAGCGAACGGGCGAACTGCCAGAGGAGTCGGTTGAACTCCTCCATCGCGTCCGCTGCTGATCCGAGCCGCTCTCCTGCCTCGAGATCGACCCCACCCTCCGGCTCTGGGAGATCCTGCTCGCTCTGTGTTGCCGGGAGGTCGCCCTCACTCATACTGGATCAGGTCCTCGTCGACGCCGACCTCTTGCAGCGCGTCGGTGAGCGCCTCCGAGGTCTCCTCTGACACCCCTCGGATCACGACGCCGGGCTCTCCGGCGTCGGGCTCGCGCGCTCCGCATCGCGGGCAGAAGATCGAGTCGTCAGGAATCTCGATCCCGCAGGCTGAGCAGGTCGTCGAGGACGGCGCGATCCGGTCCGCGATCCGCTTCCGGACCGTCCTCACCATCGCCGCCTCCGGCGCTCCCAGCGCTGTGGGTCGTGCCTTTTCTCCGCCGTGTCGGGCTCTGTCTCAGAGCCCCGAGTGTCGTCGTCCATACTTGTCGTCGGCCGAGCCGCTCGGCCGATACTCGCGAATGGCAACGACAGCGCCTAAATCGCAGAAAATTGGGGGGAATCTAATAGACTTTATGAGAATCTGTTCGGTTCTCCCGTTTTATGATAGACCACGAGAGTCGAGACGTATGGGCATCGAGGAACGATTCGCGGACTGCCGGACCGCACAGGAAACCAAGGGCAGCGTGACGGTCACGATCCCCAGTCCGCTCGCCGAGGAGTGGGAGATCGAGCAGGGAGACCAGATACCGTTCTACGCGGAGGAGGGCGACGACACGGCCGAGATTCGCCGTCCCGGGAAGCGCGACGACTGAGTTCTAGAGAATATTCTCATAGAAGACACTGAAAGCAGCTATCCCAGAAGCAACTGTGATGCACATAAGGGCCGCAATAAGCCCGAAAAACACAATATAAACCCTGAGCGGTGAGCCACCAAACCCGGACGCGAACGGCGTTATCGAGAATATTGCAGCGAGGCCCATGAAGGATACTGAACCTAACACCAGAACAATCCCCAAATTGAGTGATTCTATTTCGAACAGTTCCCTCAGATTGGAGAACGCTACGAGAAGTAGAGCAAGCGCAGGCAGTGATAGAGCGATGAGACGGAGTAGATCGCCGTATGATGCCGGGTCGGCCATGTCAAACGGTCGGAGATGGTATTGTTTAGGCTTTACCCTGAGAGGCCGAAAACGATCGAACCCACGCCTGTACTACGCGAACCCCGCCTCCTCGAACGCCTCGTTCACGACGCTCGGCGTCGGCGCGTTCAGGTAGGGCTCGATCGCTTGGAACGAGTCCCAGCCGCCCACCTGCATGACCACGCGAGGGTTCATCTGTCGATCGACGAGGAGCCGCTGCGCGAAGCGCCGGCGGAGATCGTGGCTCGAGACGTAGCGGAAGTCGCCGTCGCCGGTGGCCTCGGCCGCGCGCTCGGCCGTGCGTTTGACCACCGCCCGGACGCCCCGCTCGGAGAGATCGACGAGCTGCTCGTGGCGGCCGATGTCCTCGGCGGTCTGGTAGCGGTGGATGTCGCCCTCCACGTCGCGCGGG
This sequence comes from Halolamina salina, assembly GCF_054653455.1. Classification (NCBI taxonomy): domain Archaea; kingdom Methanobacteriati; phylum Methanobacteriota; class Halobacteria; order Halobacteriales; family Haloferacaceae; genus Halolamina; species Halolamina salina. Next base: position 37,854 of record NZ_BAAIGE010000001.1, read on the forward strand.
AGGTAGGCGTCCCGGGGCTTCCCACCGCCGCCGGTCGTGTCCTTCCCCTCCGGAACGCGGAGCCGGAAGTGGTCGCCGTCCTCGGTCCGCTTGACGTGCTTCGGGCAGATTTGGGGAATCTCGAACGCCCGGAGGCCGACGTAGCCGCCGAGTTGAACGATCAGGTCGTCGCGATGGCTCGAGGCCGCGCGGCGGAGCTCCTCCAGCTCGTCGTCGGTGAGCCAGCACTTGTACTGATCCGGCTTGTTGGTGGCCTCCAATCGCATAGAGCCTTGTAGAAGAAGATCGCACATAATGGGTGAGAACCGACCGGGTTTCGGCCGTGATCGGGGCGGGTTTGCGGGGGGTCGCTTCCGACTTGTGCAAGAAGTAGGTTGAGTCAGTCCGATAGACTGTCCCCACTAATTTCGTTGACCGTTGAACTAACCGTGATTTTTATGATCGGGACGAGCCCAATTGCCCAATATCAATGAGGGCTGGCGAATTTTTCAGGGAGAAGTTCGGGGTCCTCTTTTGGCGTAGTTCAGAACGCCGAGAAGACCTATCTAAATCGAAAGCCCTCGAAATCACCGAGTCTGATCTAAGCAGGTGCCAAAAAGAGACGAGGTACCTACGGGCGGAAATCGACTGTAGCGACGACGAGATGGTCGAGAAACGCGTCCACTCTCTAAGAAACCAGATCCAGAGCATAGACGACACGCTCGAGTCTATCGAAAAGGAATACTAACAGAGGATATATTACGGAAGAAGGTATTCCATCAGACAACATCTTCTTCCATGAGTCAGCTTCCTTCGTTTATCGATCGTCAGGAAGAGCTACGGACTGTATTTGACGGAATCGAATCTTCTAGTGGGTCTTTCTACTCCATAGTCGGGCCTAGTGGTCACGGGAAAACACGCTTTCTCGAAGAAATCAGACAGCAGTACGCGGATGAAGACGACGTCTTCGTCCTCGATTTCCAGTTCAACAGCGGGCTAACTAGTATCAAACAGTTCGGGGCAGAATTCCAAGAACGGTGGAAAGAAGAAGTTCCGTCGGGAAAGACGAAGAGGGCCAAACAGGCCCTTCACCGGGTAATTCGTTCTAAGTACACGGACCCCGCCATCGACCTACTCTCTGCCGGAGGCGGCGCAGTCGTACCCGGACTTAGCACTCTCTCAGTGGGTAAGCACCTCCTCCCCGAAGAAGATTCAGACTCTAACGTCCCACTGTACGGAGAAATCTTGACCGACTTCCTCGGGGAATTCTCTAACCTAAACCCCGACTGCACGCTCTTGGTCCTCCTAGATCACTACGATCGAGTCGAAGCTAGGCAAGAGGAGTTCGACCGCCTCTTCAAAAGTCTCTCAAGAGACCTTCCGGAGAACGTCGTCTTCTGTGTTGGCTCTCAACGAAGATTGGCTACAGAGCACGACATCCCGATCACTACAGTCGAACTAGGTGAATTCGACACGGAGGAAACTGAAGCGTACCTATCGGAAGCAGGACTCGACCCATCGGAGGAAGAAATCTCAGAAGTCGTAGAAGTCACCAAAGGTAATCCTTACTACCTGAATCGGTTTGCCTCGATAGCTGTCGAAAGTAGCGTCGAGTCCGCACTCAACGACCTCCCAGAGTCTCAGATTCACAGCTACCTCGAGAGTGAATTCCTGAACGAACTCGCCGAGGACCAAGAACGATTACTTCGAAACATCTGTGCTCTGTCGGAATTCCGTCGAGATATTGTCTCAAAACTTATTGGGGAGGATACAACGAAAACGAGGAGAGAACTACAGAGCCTCTACCGCGAATCGGTGCTCGAGAAGATCGGCCACCACTCGTATCCGGTCTACAAACCACACGATCTGCTGCACGATTATCTCAGGAACTCTATATCTGAAGAACGTCTCGCAGAACAACACAGGGAGTGTGCCACAATATACGCGAACGACGTGACTGAAAGCCCTCTAATCGACGTTCTGGAGGATTTTCTGTGGGACTTTGTTCTGGGAAGCAACCCTAATTCCGAGGCAGTCGAAGAGTTTGCACGTACCACGGGGGATCGGTTCGCTACCGGTGTAATGGTTGACTTACACCTTGACCAAGTACCAACCAAGGAGTCGAAAGAACAGCAACTGGTGAATTTACTCCAAGATCCAGCTGTAAACGAAGACGAAGCGGAAACTAGTCTATCGCTCTACTACAGTGGGCAGGAGGACGTAGACTGGTCAGATGTCACCGAACGAGCGAACGGCGACGATCAGAGTTCAAAGCCTGTCGAAGAAATTCTGGAGACCGAGACAGACAAACCGCCGGAGAAGACCCTAGTAACCGAAGTCGCGAGAGCCGTCACCCTCGCGGGATCGTTGGAGGACCACAACAAGGACGACAAGATCGAGAAGACGTTCGAAGAGATCACCGAGACGATTCGCAGACTAACGACCAACCAAGACATCCATCTCGTAGCGGGCCTCGGGTACCTCATCTCGAAACTCGCAGAAGCGATGTTTTATGACAGCATCGGCGAGACGAACAAGGAAGACACAGCCCGAAACGAGGCGAAACAGTTCATCCAAGACTTCTACGGGCTTAGCCAAGACGACTATATATTCTGTAAAAACCTGCTGAAGACCCTAGACTATCACCTCCAGAACCCCGATCTCGATATCTCTGTTGACCCCGAGTCGGACCTCGAACAGGCCATCGAAACCCGAGGAGTCTACGGAGGAGCACAATCCGGGTTCCGGAGCATGATCGTTGAGTTAGCCTCAGATCTGAACCAAGCCCGGCAAGACAACGATCCCCTCATCCAAGACAGGCAAACCCTGAAAGACGCCAGTCGTGAAGCGGCGATCTACTTCGCGAACGAGGATCACGACGTAATCGCCGCGGTGATTCGCGATCTTGGAAACCTCGTCGAGTACGCACTCAGCTCTGACGGCGTGGCGTCTAAGGACGACATTGATTACGCCTTTGAGGACACGGAGTTCGCCGACCAACTCGATCACGTCTTCTCGACCGTGGAGTGGCACAGCGAAGAGTAACTGGCTTTGCCCACCAGTGATCTCTGCACGAAGAGCCGTCGTCTCAGAGGCTATTGGTCGTTTGCTGGGTCTTCCGCTGATACTTTCCACTGCTTGCCACCCTCAAGGGCTGTCCGAATGCTCTCGGCATCAAATCCTCCGCGCCATTCGGAACCATTCGGAACTGCAGGGGTTCCACTTATGGAGTGTTCCGTTGTCTAATCTGAGTAGATGCTGAGAGACGGGACCGTCTTCGACGAAGACCACCTCCCACGGGAGATAGTTGGCCGAAACAGCCAGATGAACGAGGTCACCGACGCTCTCGCGCCGATCGAGGACGGCTTTCGCGCCGAGAACTGCTACCTCTTCGGGCCGAGCGGTGCCGGAAAAACCACGGTCGCCCGAGCTGCCGTACGGGAACTCCGGCGCGAGGTACTCGAGGTCCCAACGGCATACGTGAACTGCTGGAAGGAATCGACGCGTTCCGGCGTCTTGGAGCGTGCCGCGAAGGACCTTGCCAACGCGGCCGTGCCGAAGAATGCCCCAGCGCGGGATTTGGTCGATAAGCTGGAGTCGTCGCTCGACTCGCCGAGTGTGATCATTCTCGATGAAGTCGACCAGCTTCGCGATCCGGACACGCTGTACGATCTCCATTCGATCTACGGGCTCTCTTGGATTTGCATCGCGAACCGCGAGGTCGACCTCCTTGCCCGCCTTGAGGAGCGTGTCCGCTCGCGAGTCTCAGTTGGATATCGGGTTCAATTCGACAGATACACTGCCGACACAGTGACGGAGATTCTCGCCCGACGCGCCAGTCAGGGTCTCGATCCGGGGGCTGTCGAGCGCGAGACGCTGAAGGAGATCGCCGAGATGGCCGACGGCGACGCTCGTCGGGCCATCACGGCGCTGCGGGTTTCGGCACGCAAGGCAGCCGACGAGGGACTGTCGTCAATTCCACGTCGTCTCGTGCGCGAATCAGTTCTTGACGCCGAAGAGGAGGTGCGCCAGAAAGCGATCTCGAAGCTGAACGACCACCAGCGTGTCCTCTACGAGTGTCTTGAGGAGGCCGGTCCGCTGATCCAGAAAGAACTCTACGAGCACTACAAGCGAGAACACCCCGACCCGATCACGCTCCGAGCGCTTCGAGAGCGGCACCTTCCGAAGCTCGAGCACTACAACCTGATCACCACAGATAGCGAGGGAGGTGCGAAAACGTACCAGATCGTGGAGTAGCCTCCGGAACACCGTTCGGAACTACCGTCTCCGCGTCCCCGTTGGGCGGTTTTGGCCTATCCGGAACCGTTCGGAACCTCCCGAGAGACACTCTTGGAGCTGTTCCCGGTTGTTGGAGATATGCTACACCAGAGGAACGACTCCCCATCATTGACGATCCCTGAACTCCCGTCACTCGATTCAGGTATTACGCTGGTCGAAGCTGAGAACGACCCGCGTCTACCTCTTCAGACCCTGATGGTGGACCGCCTGTTACTCGAAAGTGGTCGCGCAGTCTGGGTCGGGACCGGGCGATATTGCACGACAGACACGCTCGCCGAGGTGTCTCCGGATAGACGGGTGCTCGAACGGGTCGACGTGGCTCGAGGATTCACTCCCTATCAGCACACCGCGCTCATCGGAAACCTCGAGGCGAATCTCGGCGAGAACACCGAGGTGGTCGTGTTACCGGACATCGACGCCCTGTATCGAGGGAGTGATCTCCAAGGTGATGACGGGCAGGAGATGTTGGTTCGTGCCCTTGCCAAGCTGGCCGGGGTAGCCCGTGAGTACGAAATTCCGGTTCTGTGCACCCGTTCGAAGGCGGACGGGTTCAGCGAGCCAGTCGAGACCGCGGCGACATCGACTCTCGCCGTTCAGGACACACCGATGGGGCCGCGGTTCGTCGGCGATGAGTTCGAGACGATGGTCTACGAGCTGGAGGATGGCTGGGTTCAGACGACGATCGCGTTCTGGCAGGAGGTTCTCCAAGCCCGCCAGCCGATCCACGAGACCGCCAACATCTCTTCAGGGGTGTTTGCTCGTGGGACGGTCTAACCCAACGTACCGCGACAGTCTCCGGCGTCTCGAGGAGCAGTGGGGTGACTTCCGCCGGGCGCTCCGGTATCGTGACCAGCAGCACTGGGACGACCTCTGGGAACAAGCCGCTGGACACGCCGACGCCGCAGGGTACCAGAACACGGAACGGAAGCTCGATCTGGTCCTGATGTCGATCGTGCTCGCACAGGAGCGTCGGATCGCTACGCTCGAGGAGGAACTAGAGGGTACAGAGTGACCTACTGTATCGATTTCCCCGACGAGGAAACCGCAGTCGAGTGGTCGCTTACTGAATCCGGAGCGGAGCGCGAGGAGGTGAGCTACCGGCCTCGGTTCTACGTCAACACTACCGACGGTTCGCTCAACGAGGTCGAATCGTCGATCGGCGCGCATCCCGAGGTGGCCGAGGTCGAGAGGGAAGAACATCGCCCCGGTTGGCGCCACGATGCGTGCGAAATGCTGGCCGTAGAGGTGATGAATCTGGACGTGATTCTGCGGTTAGCGTCGACGATTACGCAGTTAGGCCGACCGGGAGAGTATCGCTGCTACAACGTCGACCTCTCGCCGGAGTTCCGGTACTGCGTCGAGACCGGCACCGATCCGGCGCCGGCCCGGGAGCCGACGATGATGGAACTCGAAACGCCGCCGATAACGGAGTCAGGTGGCCTGAGGTCAGTGACAGTGACGGCCTCGAGTGGGGAGACGTACGTCCTCGAAGAGGATCCGTCGACGATCGCCCGTGACGTGGAGGCGCTGATCCAGGAGCACAATCCGGATGTCCTGCGAGTTTCCACGGCCCAGTTGATCCCCCAGTTGTTCAACGCCGTCGACGACAAGCCGCTCCAACTGGGTCGGGAGCCGGGGTACACACAGTTAGCGACGAAGAGTACGTACGAGAGCTACGGCCGGATCGGAC
>NZ_BAAIGE010000002.1:0-2651269 GCF_054653455.1 Halolamina salina
GTTGATCACCCACAGCGCGACCACTGACAGCAGGCCGCCCAGGGCCGCCACGACGGCGAGCGTCGAGAGGGGGATCATCGTCGATCGACCTCCCCCCGCATGCGGGGTGTCTGTTCGTCGTTCATCTGTTCGGAATCCGTCATGAGTTTGAGTTCCGTCGTTCGTTGAGGTTCTTCGCTATCCGATACAGCCCGTACACGGCCGTCACGAGGGCGATAGCCGTCGAGAGGCTCGAGAAGAGCCCGACCGGCAGCCACGCCACGTTCGGCGCCGCCGCCGCCAGCCTCGCCGTGACCATGTAGATCAGCCCGCTCTGGTTCAGGAAGAAGTCGAGCGCGAGCATGAGCGCGCCTCCGCCGTTGATCAGCAGATCCGCGCCCGCTGCGAACACTCCCCGATCCCGAGAGCGAGCCCGCCGTCGCGCTTGCTCATGTGATGATCACCACCAGTCGGTAGGTCGCGTACAGCAGCGCTGCCGTGATCGCCGCCACCGCGGCGAAGATCAGTGCCGAGACCAACGGGGCGAAAACCCCGGCCGACTCCGCGATCCCGCCTATCGCACTGATCGGCGTGTCGACAGCGACCGAGACGAACATGTCCCCGATCTTCCCCAGCTGCGAAGCGATCTCCGAGCCGCCGCCGAGGAGCACTCCGCGAATCGTCGAGATGACGTTGATCCCGGAGCCCACGACCGCTGAGACCAGTCCGAGAATCCCGCCGACGAAGATCGACAGCACGACGCCGCGAATGTACCCGTCCGGGTCGTTCGCGAACTTCTCCATCGCGGAGCCTCCGTTGGAGGAGCTCCCACTCGAACCGTCTCCGGAGGTGCTCCCGCTCGATCCGCCGCTCATCGTGTTGAGCGAGGAATCACTAGACAAAGCGAGACACCCCCCAGAGGATCAGGGACAGCGATAGCACGGTCACGAGCACTGCCATCGGGAACGCCAGCAGTCCCCACGATGTGATCGCCGTTCTGCCCGTCTCGATCGCAGCCTCTACCTCGCCCGCTCCGGCCTCGAACGGGGCGCTCAGCAGCTTCGCGTACCACGACCCGTAGCCCGAGATCACGCCGTTGATCCCGGTCACGATCAGATCGATGAAGGACGCGTACATCCACCCGAGGAGGGTGACGAACGTGCCGACGATCCCGGCCGCGAGGCCCTTCCGTCCGGTCCAGACGATAGAGCCCCCCTCGATGTACTGGTCCGGGTCGGTGTCGGCGCCGCTCATGTTACTCGTCCTCGTCGGAGAACACCGAGAGCGGGTTGATCTCCGTGTTCGTGATCCACCAGAGGAAGATGCTCATCCCACCGACCGAGACCAGCACCGCGACCGGGAACGCGAACGGCCCCAGCAACGACGCTGTACCCGTAGCCAACGACTCGGCGGAAGTCTCCGCGCCCGCGTCAGTGATGATCACCGGCGCGCCGATCGTCCCTCCGATGTAGTCAGCGATCGATCCCGTGAACGCGCCGATCGGCTCGAAGATCGTCGACTGGAGGTTCAGGATGAAGCTCGCGATCGCGATCCCGAGCGCCGAGAGCGACGAGCCGATCACCGCGCCCTGCGCGTAGCCACCGACGCCTTGCTCCTCGACGCCAGTAGTCCCGTCTTCGACCGCGTCTTGGGCAGTGTAGTCGTCGGCCATCCTACTGCCCCTGACCCGAGCCTCGGGCCTTCCAGATGCCCAGCGTGCCGACCACGCCGGTCAGAGCAGCCACGATCCAGCCGATCGGATCGCTCATGAACCCGCCGCTGTTGTTCGACATCGGTGCAGCACCGCCGCCGCCGGAGCCGGACGAGACCGCCATCTCGGTGACGATCCCCTCGTCCTCGGTCACGACCGCGTGGATGCCGATCTGGTCGCCCGCGCTAGCATTCTGCGAGATCGTCACCTCGGCCTCCATCTCGGCGTCTTGGAAGTGATTGGTGACATCAGTCCACGATACTTCATCGAGATTGTCCAGCGTCGGTAGCGAGGAGAGGTCGTGTGCGTACTCGACGGTCTGATAGGCGCTCTCCGGGTGCCGGACCTCGCCCACCAGCGTCCCCGCCTTGACTACGTCTACGTCGTACAGGCCTCCGGGAACCTCGAGCCCGCCAGCCATCTTGAAGCGATGGGAGTAGGTACCGCGCTCGACCGGCTCGATCGCCGCGTCCCAGTTACTCGCGGGCGACTCGTCTGCGCGGACCTGCGTCTTGTACTCGAGGTTCCGGATCGTCGCGTCGCTGAACTGCTCGGTCAGCGTCGAGAGCGACGTGATCCACGACATCCCCGTCGGCTCGACGAGTGTCTCCGTGACCACCGTCTCCTCCGCGGAGTCGTACACTTCGCGCTCGCCGAAGGGTCCACTCCGTGTCGAGTTCGAGGTTCAGGCCGTGGATCGTCAGGTCCGCGTTGGCTTCGGAGATCTCGATCACGATCTCCTCGAGCGTGTCGAGGTTCGTCCCGCCGGACAGCTTCCCGAGCTCGACTTGGTAGACGATCCCCTTGACCCTGTGTGGTCGCGATCGTCGACTCTGCCGCGGAGTCGGCCGCCGAGTCGATCGTCGTGACGACCGACGCACCGCCGGCGTCGACGGCCTTCACGTTGACCACTGCGCTGGCCTCGAGCGTGTTCACGTCCAGGACCAACTGGAGCATCTTCCGCTGCTCGCCGGAGTCGATCGTGAAGTTCGAGAACGTCGCCGAGGCCACATCGCCGCTCGTCTGACTCGAGGTCGAGACCGTGAGCGCGTCTTCGGCGTCGCCGACGGTGATCGAGCCGGCAGTGCTCGAGGCGTCGGTCGTCCACTCTTGGGCGTCGAGCGCGGAGACGGGCTCTTCCTCGCCGTCGGCGTTGGTCCGCGTCACGTCTCGCGGGAACGCGGTGTACTCGCTTGTGTCGATCTCGCTAGGGTGGAAGCCCACAGGGTTGTGGGTCTCGTCGTCCGCCTCCGGCGGCTCGGCGAGGACGGCCCCGAACTCCTCGGTGAACGACTTGATGTTCCCGTCGTTGTCGACGTAGTCGAGCTCGCCCATGTCGGCCACGTCGTGCTCGGTCACGCGGAACTGCGCGCCCCGTGAGCCGCGGCTGGGGCGTGTACTCGCTGTCGAAGTTGGGAACGAGGTCCTGCTGTTCGGTCTCGGACTGGGCGGCTGCCGTACCGGCCGTCGCTGCGGTCGCGGCGGCGGCGCCGACGCCGGCGAGGAACGCTCGCCGACCCATCGGCGTGTCCGAGATCGCCGGGAACGCGAAGGTGACACTCCCCGGGTGCGCGAAGTGTGCGGCCCCCAAGAACGCGTCTCGGTAGGTCGTAGTCGATGCTGTCTCGTCAGTAGTGTCTTCGGTCATGAACTCAGAATGGACGTTTCCGCCGTCCTCGGCGCGGTTGTCGTGCGTTTCTCGGAGTCCGTCGACGTAGGCGCGGAACCTCTCGCTGAGGTCGATCCCCGTCGGCGACCAGCTCGGCGTCACGCTGCGGCCCCCGCTGGGTCAGCGCTGTCGTCGACGCCGGCGCCGCGCCGAACTCGGTACTCGACCGCGAGGATCGCGAGGATCGAGACGATCACGGCGACGCCGACGCTCGCGACTAGCGCGAGATCGAGCGTCCAGTACGGCCCGAAAAACCCGTAGTCGTAGTAGGTCGTTCCCCAGCCCGCGCCGTCCGGGTTCTGATAGACGCTACCGTTCGGTTCCTCGTAGAACTCCCCACCCGCCAGCGCGATTTGGAACAGCACCGACTGGGCGATCAACGGCAGCCCCGCCGCCGCTACCAACTGGCGCGCCGACGCTCGAGGTCGGAGTCGATCCCGGATCATGCCAGCCCCACGATGAACTCGGCGCCGTAGTACGCGATCACGAGCATCGAGATCGAGAGCAGCATCGCGACCACGATGATCAGCGAACGGGCGAACTGCCAGAGGAGTCGGTTGAACTCCTCCATCGCGTCCGCTGCTGATCCGAGCCGCTCTCCTGCCTCGAGATCGACCCCACCCTCCGGCTCTGGGAGATCCTGCTCGCTCTGTGTTGCCGGGAGGTCGCCCTCACTCATACTGGATCAGGTCCTCGTCGACGCCGACCTCTTGCAGCGCGTCGGTGAGCGCCTCCGAGGTCTCCTCTGACACCCCTCGGATCACGACGCCGGGCTCTCCGGCGTCGGGCTCGCGCGCTCCGCATCGCGGGCAGAAGATCGAGTCGTCAGGAATCTCGATCCCGCAGGCTGAGCAGGTCGTCGAGGACGGCGCGATCCGGTCCGCGATCCGCTTCCGGACCGTCCTCACCATCGCCGCCTCCGGCGCTCCCAGCGCTGTGGGTCGTGCCTTTTCTCCGCCGTGTCGGGCTCTGTCTCAGAGCCCCGAGTGTCGTCGTCCATACTTGTCGTCGGCCGAGCCGCTCGGCCGATACTCGCGAATGGCAACGACAGCGCCTAAATCGCAGAAAATTGGGGGGAATCTAATAGACTTTATGAGAATCTGTTCGGTTCTCCCGTTTTATGATAGACCACGAGAGTCGAGACGTATGGGCATCGAGGAACGATTCGCGGACTGCCGGACCGCACAGGAAACCAAGGGCAGCGTGACGGTCACGATCCCCAGTCCGCTCGCCGAGGAGTGGGAGATCGAGCAGGGAGACCAGATACCGTTCTACGCGGAGGAGGGCGACGACACGGCCGAGATTCGCCGTCCCGGGAAGCGCGACGACTGAGTTCTAGAGAATATTCTCATAGAAGACACTGAAAGCAGCTATCCCAGAAGCAACTGTGATGCACATAAGGGCCGCAATAAGCCCGAAAAACACAATATAAACCCTGAGCGGTGAGCCACCAAACCCGGACGCGAACGGCGTTATCGAGAATATTGCAGCGAGGCCCATGAAGGATACTGAACCTAACACCAGAACAATCCCCAAATTGAGTGATTCTATTTCGAACAGTTCCCTCAGATTGGAGAACGCTACGAGAAGTAGAGCAAGCGCAGGCAGTGATAGAGCGATGAGACGGAGTAGATCGCCGTATGATGCCGGGTCGGCCATGTCAAACGGTCGGAGATGGTATTGTTTAGGCTTTACCCTGAGAGGCCGAAAACGATCGAACCCACGCCTGTACTACGCGAACCCCGCCTCCTCGAACGCCTCGTTCACGACGCTCGGCGTCGGCGCGTTCAGGTAGGGCTCGATCGCTTGGAACGAGTCCCAGCCGCCCACCTGCATGACCACGCGAGGGTTCATCTGTCGATCGACGAGGAGCCGCTGCGCGAAGCGCCGGCGGAGATCGTGGCTCGAGACGTAGCGGAAGTCGCCGTCGCCGGTGGCCTCGGCCGCGCGCTCGGCCGTGCGTTTGACCACCGCCCGGACGCCCCGCTCGGAGAGATCGACGAGCTGCTCGTGGCGGCCGATGTCCTCGGCGGTCTGGTAGCGGTGGATGTCGCCCTCCACGTCGCGCGGGAGGTAGGCGTCCCGGGGCTTCCCACCGCCGCCGGTCGTGTCCTTCCCCTCCGGAACGCGGAGCCGGAAGTGGTCGCCGTCCTCGGTCCGCTTGACGTGCTTCGGGCAGATTTGGGGAATCTCGAACGCCCGGAGGCCGACGTAGCCGCCGAGTTGAACGATCAGGTCGTCGCGATGGCTCGAGGCCGCGCGGCGGAGCTCCTCCAGCTCGTCGTCGGTGAGCCAGCACTTGTACTGATCCGGCTTGTTGGTGGCCTCCAATCGCATAGAGCCTTGTAGAAGAAGATCGCACATAATGGGTGAGAACCGACCGGGTTTCGGCCGTGATCGGGGCGGGTTTGCGGGGGGTCGCTTCCGACTTGTGCAAGAAGTAGGTTGAGTCAGTCCGATAGACTGTCCCCACTAATTTCGTTGACCGTTGAACTAACCGTGATTTTTATGATCGGGACGAGCCCAATTGCCCAATATCAATGAGGGCTGGCGAATTTTTCAGGGAGAAGTTCGGGGTCCTCTTTTGGCGTAGTTCAGAACGCCGAGAAGACCTATCTAAATCGAAAGCCCTCGAAATCACCGAGTCTGATCTAAGCAGGTGCCAAAAAGAGACGAGGTACCTACGGGCGGAAATCGACTGTAGCGACGACGAGATGGTCGAGAAACGCGTCCACTCTCTAAGAAACCAGATCCAGAGCATAGACGACACGCTCGAGTCTATCGAAAAGGAATACTAACAGAGGATATATTACGGAAGAAGGTATTCCATCAGACAACATCTTCTTCCATGAGTCAGCTTCCTTCGTTTATCGATCGTCAGGAAGAGCTACGGACTGTATTTGACGGAATCGAATCTTCTAGTGGGTCTTTCTACTCCATAGTCGGGCCTAGTGGTCACGGGAAAACACGCTTTCTCGAAGAAATCAGACAGCAGTACGCGGATGAAGACGACGTCTTCGTCCTCGATTTCCAGTTCAACAGCGGGCTAACTAGTATCAAACAGTTCGGGGCAGAATTCCAAGAACGGTGGAAAGAAGAAGTTCCGTCGGGAAAGACGAAGAGGGCCAAACAGGCCCTTCACCGGGTAATTCGTTCTAAGTACACGGACCCCGCCATCGACCTACTCTCTGCCGGAGGCGGCGCAGTCGTACCCGGACTTAGCACTCTCTCAGTGGGTAAGCACCTCCTCCCCGAAGAAGATTCAGACTCTAACGTCCCACTGTACGGAGAAATCTTGACCGACTTCCTCGGGGAATTCTCTAACCTAAACCCCGACTGCACGCTCTTGGTCCTCCTAGATCACTACGATCGAGTCGAAGCTAGGCAAGAGGAGTTCGACCGCCTCTTCAAAAGTCTCTCAAGAGACCTTCCGGAGAACGTCGTCTTCTGTGTTGGCTCTCAACGAAGATTGGCTACAGAGCACGACATCCCGATCACTACAGTCGAACTAGGTGAATTCGACACGGAGGAAACTGAAGCGTACCTATCGGAAGCAGGACTCGACCCATCGGAGGAAGAAATCTCAGAAGTCGTAGAAGTCACCAAAGGTAATCCTTACTACCTGAATCGGTTTGCCTCGATAGCTGTCGAAAGTAGCGTCGAGTCCGCACTCAACGACCTCCCAGAGTCTCAGATTCACAGCTACCTCGAGAGTGAATTCCTGAACGAACTCGCCGAGGACCAAGAACGATTACTTCGAAACATCTGTGCTCTGTCGGAATTCCGTCGAGATATTGTCTCAAAACTTATTGGGGAGGATACAACGAAAACGAGGAGAGAACTACAGAGCCTCTACCGCGAATCGGTGCTCGAGAAGATCGGCCACCACTCGTATCCGGTCTACAAACCACACGATCTGCTGCACGATTATCTCAGGAACTCTATATCTGAAGAACGTCTCGCAGAACAACACAGGGAGTGTGCCACAATATACGCGAACGACGTGACTGAAAGCCCTCTAATCGACGTTCTGGAGGATTTTCTGTGGGACTTTGTTCTGGGAAGCAACCCTAATTCCGAGGCAGTCGAAGAGTTTGCACGTACCACGGGGGATCGGTTCGCTACCGGTGTAATGGTTGACTTACACCTTGACCAAGTACCAACCAAGGAGTCGAAAGAACAGCAACTGGTGAATTTACTCCAAGATCCAGCTGTAAACGAAGACGAAGCGGAAACTAGTCTATCGCTCTACTACAGTGGGCAGGAGGACGTAGACTGGTCAGATGTCACCGAACGAGCGAACGGCGACGATCAGAGTTCAAAGCCTGTCGAAGAAATTCTGGAGACCGAGACAGACAAACCGCCGGAGAAGACCCTAGTAACCGAAGTCGCGAGAGCCGTCACCCTCGCGGGATCGTTGGAGGACCACAACAAGGACGACAAGATCGAGAAGACGTTCGAAGAGATCACCGAGACGATTCGCAGACTAACGACCAACCAAGACATCCATCTCGTAGCGGGCCTCGGGTACCTCATCTCGAAACTCGCAGAAGCGATGTTTTATGACAGCATCGGCGAGACGAACAAGGAAGACACAGCCCGAAACGAGGCGAAACAGTTCATCCAAGACTTCTACGGGCTTAGCCAAGACGACTATATATTCTGTAAAAACCTGCTGAAGACCCTAGACTATCACCTCCAGAACCCCGATCTCGATATCTCTGTTGACCCCGAGTCGGACCTCGAACAGGCCATCGAAACCCGAGGAGTCTACGGAGGAGCACAATCCGGGTTCCGGAGCATGATCGTTGAGTTAGCCTCAGATCTGAACCAAGCCCGGCAAGACAACGATCCCCTCATCCAAGACAGGCAAACCCTGAAAGACGCCAGTCGTGAAGCGGCGATCTACTTCGCGAACGAGGATCACGACGTAATCGCCGCGGTGATTCGCGATCTTGGAAACCTCGTCGAGTACGCACTCAGCTCTGACGGCGTGGCGTCTAAGGACGACATTGATTACGCCTTTGAGGACACGGAGTTCGCCGACCAACTCGATCACGTCTTCTCGACCGTGGAGTGGCACAGCGAAGAGTAACTGGCTTTGCCCACCAGTGATCTCTGCACGAAGAGCCGTCGTCTCAGAGGCTATTGGTCGTTTGCTGGGTCTTCCGCTGATACTTTCCACTGCTTGCCACCCTCAAGGGCTGTCCGAATGCTCTCGGCATCAAATCCTCCGCGCCATTCGGAACCATTCGGAACTGCAGGGGTTCCACTTATGGAGTGTTCCGTTGTCTAATCTGAGTAGATGCTGAGAGACGGGACCGTCTTCGACGAAGACCACCTCCCACGGGAGATAGTTGGCCGAAACAGCCAGATGAACGAGGTCACCGACGCTCTCGCGCCGATCGAGGACGGCTTTCGCGCCGAGAACTGCTACCTCTTCGGGCCGAGCGGTGCCGGAAAAACCACGGTCGCCCGAGCTGCCGTACGGGAACTCCGGCGCGAGGTACTCGAGGTCCCAACGGCATACGTGAACTGCTGGAAGGAATCGACGCGTTCCGGCGTCTTGGAGCGTGCCGCGAAGGACCTTGCCAACGCGGCCGTGCCGAAGAATGCCCCAGCGCGGGATTTGGTCGATAAGCTGGAGTCGTCGCTCGACTCGCCGAGTGTGATCATTCTCGATGAAGTCGACCAGCTTCGCGATCCGGACACGCTGTACGATCTCCATTCGATCTACGGGCTCTCTTGGATTTGCATCGCGAACCGCGAGGTCGACCTCCTTGCCCGCCTTGAGGAGCGTGTCCGCTCGCGAGTCTCAGTTGGATATCGGGTTCAATTCGACAGATACACTGCCGACACAGTGACGGAGATTCTCGCCCGACGCGCCAGTCAGGGTCTCGATCCGGGGGCTGTCGAGCGCGAGACGCTGAAGGAGATCGCCGAGATGGCCGACGGCGACGCTCGTCGGGCCATCACGGCGCTGCGGGTTTCGGCACGCAAGGCAGCCGACGAGGGACTGTCGTCAATTCCACGTCGTCTCGTGCGCGAATCAGTTCTTGACGCCGAAGAGGAGGTGCGCCAGAAAGCGATCTCGAAGCTGAACGACCACCAGCGTGTCCTCTACGAGTGTCTTGAGGAGGCCGGTCCGCTGATCCAGAAAGAACTCTACGAGCACTACAAGCGAGAACACCCCGACCCGATCACGCTCCGAGCGCTTCGAGAGCGGCACCTTCCGAAGCTCGAGCACTACAACCTGATCACCACAGATAGCGAGGGAGGTGCGAAAACGTACCAGATCGTGGAGTAGCCTCCGGAACACCGTTCGGAACTACCGTCTCCGCGTCCCCGTTGGGCGGTTTTGGCCTATCCGGAACCGTTCGGAACCTCCCGAGAGACACTCTTGGAGCTGTTCCCGGTTGTTGGAGATATGCTACACCAGAGGAACGACTCCCCATCATTGACGATCCCTGAACTCCCGTCACTCGATTCAGGTATTACGCTGGTCGAAGCTGAGAACGACCCGCGTCTACCTCTTCAGACCCTGATGGTGGACCGCCTGTTACTCGAAAGTGGTCGCGCAGTCTGGGTCGGGACCGGGCGATATTGCACGACAGACACGCTCGCCGAGGTGTCTCCGGATAGACGGGTGCTCGAACGGGTCGACGTGGCTCGAGGATTCACTCCCTATCAGCACACCGCGCTCATCGGAAACCTCGAGGCGAATCTCGGCGAGAACACCGAGGTGGTCGTGTTACCGGACATCGACGCCCTGTATCGAGGGAGTGATCTCCAAGGTGATGACGGGCAGGAGATGTTGGTTCGTGCCCTTGCCAAGCTGGCCGGGGTAGCCCGTGAGTACGAAATTCCGGTTCTGTGCACCCGTTCGAAGGCGGACGGGTTCAGCGAGCCAGTCGAGACCGCGGCGACATCGACTCTCGCCGTTCAGGACACACCGATGGGGCCGCGGTTCGTCGGCGATGAGTTCGAGACGATGGTCTACGAGCTGGAGGATGGCTGGGTTCAGACGACGATCGCGTTCTGGCAGGAGGTTCTCCAAGCCCGCCAGCCGATCCACGAGACCGCCAACATCTCTTCAGGGGTGTTTGCTCGTGGGACGGTCTAACCCAACGTACCGCGACAGTCTCCGGCGTCTCGAGGAGCAGTGGGGTGACTTCCGCCGGGCGCTCCGGTATCGTGACCAGCAGCACTGGGACGACCTCTGGGAACAAGCCGCTGGACACGCCGACGCCGCAGGGTACCAGAACACGGAACGGAAGCTCGATCTGGTCCTGATGTCGATCGTGCTCGCACAGGAGCGTCGGATCGCTACGCTCGAGGAGGAACTAGAGGGTACAGAGTGACCTACTGTATCGATTTCCCCGACGAGGAAACCGCAGTCGAGTGGTCGCTTACTGAATCCGGAGCGGAGCGCGAGGAGGTGAGCTACCGGCCTCGGTTCTACGTCAACACTACCGACGGTTCGCTCAACGAGGTCGAATCGTCGATCGGCGCGCATCCCGAGGTGGCCGAGGTCGAGAGGGAAGAACATCGCCCCGGTTGGCGCCACGATGCGTGCGAAATGCTGGCCGTAGAGGTGATGAATCTGGACGTGATTCTGCGGTTAGCGTCGACGATTACGCAGTTAGGCCGACCGGGAGAGTATCGCTGCTACAACGTCGACCTCTCGCCGGAGTTCCGGTACTGCGTCGAGACCGGCACCGATCCGGCGCCGGCCCGGGAGCCGACGATGATGGAACTCGAAACGCCGCCGATAACGGAGTCAGGTGGCCTGAGGTCAGTGACAGTGACGGCCTCGAGTGGGGAGACGTACGTCCTCGAAGAGGATCCGTCGACGATCGCCCGTGACGTGGAGGCGCTGATCCAGGAGCACAATCCGGATGTCCTGCGAGTTTCCACGGCCCAGTTGATCCCCCAGTTGTTCAACGCCGTCGACGACAAGCCGCTCCAACTGGGTCGGGAGCCGGGGTACACACAGTTAGCGACGAAGAGTACGTACGAGAGCTACGGCCGGATCGGACACTCGCCGGCTCGATACAACGTTCCGGGCCGCGTGCTCGTCGACGCCTCGAACTCCTTCTTTCTGAAGGAGGCCAACCTCCACGGGATTCTCGACCTCGTAGAGCGTTCGCACAAGCCGCTACAGGAGGCGTCGTGGGCGAGCATCGGGAACATCCTCACCGCCATCCAGATCCGCGAGGCGCTGGATCGGGATGTGCTCGTCCCCTGGCGTGCGTGGCGGCCGGAGTTCTTCAAGAGCGCTGCCACGCTGGAGGAGGCCGATCGTGGAGGGTACACGTTCTCACCGGATGTCGGTGTTCACGAGAACGTCCACGAACTCGACTTCTCCAGCCTCTATCCGAACATCATGTGTACGCGGAACATCTCGCCGGAGACGGTCTGCTGTGACTGTCACCCCGAGCGTCAGGACGTGTCGGGATTGGGGTACTCGATCTGCCCGGAGCCGGGATATCTCCCCGACGTGCTCCAGCCCCTGATCGACGATCGGGACGAGATCAAGCGCCGGATTCGCGAGGAGGACGGCGACACCGAGGTGCTCGAAGGAGCATCGTCGGCGATCAAGTGGATCCTCGTCTCCTGCTTCGGGTATCAGGGGTTCTCGAACGCGAAGTTCGGCCGGATCGAGTGCCACGAGGCAATCAACGCGTTCGCTCGTGAGATCATCCTTGAGGCCAAGGCGACGTTCGAGCAGCACGGCTGGCGCGTCGTCCACGGGATCGTCGACTCGCTCTGGGTGACGCCGATGGACGATCGCGAGCAGACTGGCCTGGAGGCGGTCGCCGAAGAGATCAGCGAGGACGTGGAGATCCGGCTGGAGTACGAGGCCGCGTACGACTGGATCGCGTTCTGCCCGCGGCGCAACGACGACGCCGGCGCGCTGACGCGATACTTCGGGAAGCGAGCCGGAGAGCCCGTCGACGAGGCGTCGAGCTACAAGCGTCGCGGGATAGAGGCACGGCAGCGATCGACGCCGGAATTCGTCGAAACCGCGCAGTTGGAACTGATGCAGGAGTTCGGACGAACGCGCTCGCCCGAGGGGGTGTGCGAGCGGCTCCGAGAGTTTATCGAGGAACTCCGCACCGGCGACGTGGATCCGACTCGACTAGCGATCACGAACCGCGTCTCGAAGCGCGTGGAGGAGTACACACAGACGACGAAGAACGTCGCCGCACTGGAGCGCGCGTCCGATCTCGGCTTGGAGAAGAACCCCGGGCAGGACGTGGAGTATGTGGTCGTCGACGACGAGAAAGACGGTCGGGCTCGCGTTGCCCTCCTACACGAGGAGCCTGAACGGTACGACGCCGATTTCTACCGGGATGAGCTTTGTCGAGCGGCTGAGTCCGTGCTCGCACCGGGTGGTTTCCGACGCAGCGACATCGAAGAGCAGTTGGCTGAGCGGGTGAACGGCTCCGTGTCTATGTTTTGATTCTTGTCTCCCTACTGGTTTTGACCCAGTATCGGCCACGTATACTTTGGGAGGGTACAAAACCGAACTATTCAGTATTTCCACTTTCACCGTGCTCCAGCCAAGTTTATTCTTCAAACACAGGAATCATCGTCTAATGAGTTGGCAACACCACTTTGATCGAGCTAGAAGATCACCCGTTCCAATCGATATAGACAAGGAGGAGGTAGGTCCGATTCCTCCAAGATTTGAAGCTCAAGGGCCGGGCATCAAGGGCCTCTGGAGAGTCTACGAGTGCGAAGAAGGGTTGGATCAGATGCAGATCATCGAGTTACCATCGAAGTATCGTGTGTCTGTTTCTAACCCTGTGTCAGATGATAACCAGATATCTCAGCCCGTACCCCAGTCGTCAAACGGAGCTGAGTCTTCAAAAGGGAAAGTTCTCGCAGCACTTGCCCTAGGTGGTATTGGACTTGCTGCCCTTGGGAAGGTTTTCGGCGAATCACGTAGTAGTACAGCTCCGGATCCAGAGCAAGCCCACCGGGTCTTTATCAGCCACTCTTGGGCATATGAGGAGCACTTCGAGGAGGTCAAAGAACTCCTTGACGATGCAAACGGCTTCGAATACTTTGACCACAGCGTTTCCTCGGACGACCCACTTGATGCTCGGCTTCCCAATCACCTCCGGAAGAAAATCCGAGATCAAATGCGTTCGGCTTCTGTCGTACTCGTGCTATCCGGGATGTACGTCACGTACAGTGATTGGATCCAAGAAGAGATTGAGATGGCAAACGAGATGGAAAAGCCAATTATTGGTGTGATTCCTGCAGAGAATGACCGTGTCCCCGGAATTGTTCAGGATCACGCAGTCGAGCTTGTTGAAGCCGACGGGAAGGCGATCCTGAACGCGATCGACGAATATGCAACATGAACGACGATAGTGAATCCCCTGATTCCGATCAAACGGAATTGATTGACCAGTATACAGCCTATGTGAACACGACGCTGAACGTCAGCAACCGGCGTATGCGGAACAACCGATTTTACGTTCTGTTGCTCTCTGGGACTCTTGCTGTCCTTTCTGTACTTACGGATACCCAGATAATTGAGGAGGTAGGCCTACTGCTTGCCGGACTTCTCGGATTCGCTCTTTGTATCCTCTGGTATCTCAGTATCGTCTCTTACAAGCAGCTAAACAGCGGGAAGTACAAAGTAATCAACTCGATGGAGGATGATCTTCCGGCGGAGCCGTTCGCCGACGAATGGGAGATTCTCGACGAGGGTGATAATTGGAGAAACTACATCACCCATACTCGTGTTGAGCGGAAGATTCCGTTTGTCCTCGCTATTCCTTACCTCCTTATCTCTGTTTACGCACTTTCCCAGATTATTTGAGGTTTATTTCGATGCTATGACTTCGATTCCAGAAGCTTCGTGATGAGGACAAGACCTCCGCCTAGGAACCATGTTGCACCCCCGGAAGCAGCGAGGCCGGCGCCTATCACGATGAGTGCGGCATCGGTCAACTGGATCGATAGTGCGGAAGTTACTGGATCAGAGATGGCGACCATGACGATCAGCGCCCCGAGGAGCATGAACCCGACTCCGAGAAACCGGGTCACCTCGAAAAATTCACGCATCTCTTTGTTGAACCGGGCGAGCCGGTCCAATTCGGGCGGTATTGGGTTCTGAATCTCCGTCGGTGGGAGGCCCCAAACATCTGCTCCACCCACCTGCTGCTTTATTACTCGATCGTCCTCCTGAAGGGCGTTAAGATGCTCTCGAACAGCCGTATCACTCAGGTCGACAGCACCTGCTATATCCCCGGTTCCAAGTACTAGCTTGTCGCTCTCCCGGAGGACGTTCAGCAGTTCTTCTGGATGGGTTCCGTTCCCGTCGTGCGTCGAGAGGATTCCATTCTTGGTCATGCTCATTATCGGAACAGTGTCTGGACCGCGACTGCGGTGACGAGTACTACTCCCACTATCCCGGCGAACAGATACAGTACACCCATGAGAGTGAAGTTAAATAATTCACTCGTTGCTACTGATCCGAACACGAGCATCACGATGCCGCCGATGATGAGCGCGAAGGCGGCCTCGATCGCTTCTACAAACTCACTCATTGTGATCTATCCTCCATTTCTGGGGTTTTCTCTTCGAACATCGCATCTTCCACTAGTGTAGGTGGCATAATAGAGCCTATAGACAGTTTAGAACAGTTTATTCTATCACAGCGGGTTGGAGATCGCCAATCTATAGTTCGTGGTCGGAAACACGGGGTTCGTGTCTGGAAACCCGACGCAGGCGTTCGTTTTTCCGGATCACCCTTGATCCGAACACGGTCGGCCGTGGTATGCCACGGTGGGAGCCAACCGTTCAGACTCCAGTTCCAGAGAGGGTTGTCCGGAACTCGGCCCGGAACATCGATACCCGGCTGAGTACTGCGGTTCTCTCTATCCGGAACCGTCCGGAACCCGCCGGACGAGACTCTTGTCGGTAACGTGGCTGTGTCTAGATATGGCCACTAAGAGCCAGACCGAGAGCGGTCGCACAGCGGAGTTCGTAATCGACCCGACCGAACGCCTCGACGCCGAGTCCATCGACGACGAGACGCCGACGCACGTCCTCGTCCAGGTGAGCAGTAACGGACGCTCGCAGATGGCCATCGTCGCCGCCGGAGCTGCCGGCCGGTGGAGCTTCGACTTCCAGATTGACTCCTCCGGAATCGAGGTCGAGCGTGCCTTCGAGGAGGGAATCCGGACCAACGTCGAAGACCTGCCTGCGTGGATGGTTCCAGTCAAAGACGCGGTCGCCGGTCTAGTCCTGTCGGGGCAGTAGCGGTCAGTAAATGCCCCACGCAATGAATGCAACGAGCCCGATGCCGAGGAGCAGAACGAACAGCGGCGTCCAGATGATCAGCTTGTGGAGGGTCTCGTCGCGCATTAGTCTTCCATCTCTTCGATCCCGATTTCGTCGTCAAGCCATTGCTCTCCCTTCCCGCTCAATTGGTAGTACCCCGACTCGGCTTTCTCGACGAGATCGTGGTCTTCCAACTTGGACAGTCTCAGCTGCACTGTCGAGTACCCAATATCGTGCCCGTGCCGATTCAGATTCGCCCAGAGTGCCTTCGGAGGAAGCTCTAGATCGTGCTCATGGAGAAACTCCAGCACGACCGTATCGTTCAGAGACATCCACTCTGGCCGGGGGCGCATTCGAACCCACGGTACGACTGCTGGGGCTTATTTCCAGCCGTTCAAGAAGTTTGGTAGGTTATATACACTCTCGAAATAGGTCTTTTAGCCTAACAGTTAAGGTCCTCCATGCCGATGCACGTTGTAACGAAGGTCTCTCGCGGACCCGTCGGTCGCCGATGGGTCCATGCTCGAAAACTGAAGCGGACCCCGTGCTGGTGACACGGGTCCGCGCGGGCCTTCGTGAGACAGGCACGAAAGCCATGTACGACGACGCCGCGCCGGGGCTTGAAACCTCGGTCCTGACCGTCCCGCCGCCTTCTGAGCCGCGCGTTCAGAATGGTGTGTCTCGACCCAGTGCTCTCCTCCCTACCAAAGTCGGGAGCACTGGGCCGAGCACCACGGCCTCGCACAGCCAGAGCATCACCCTCGGAGAGGGTTATCTCCGGACTTCACGAGACCATGAGTTCCAACGCTTCTGACGACGAAAAACGTACCGACAGCGAACAGTCTAGCAACAGTATCATTGACGGCGGGACACGGATGTCGCGCGACCGCTTCGAGTGCTTCGAGTGCGGTTTCGCGGCGGAAGACCGGGAGGGGTTCGATACGCACGGCCTCGCGATGGCCTGCCCGAAGTGCAAGTC
Organism: Halolamina salina; assembly: GCF_054653455.1. Lineage (NCBI taxonomy): Archaea > Methanobacteriati > Methanobacteriota > Halobacteria > Halobacteriales > Haloferacaceae > Halolamina > Halolamina salina. Next base: position 16,645 of record NZ_BAAIGE010000002.1, read on the forward strand.
GCTCCGCGTCGAACACGTCTTCACTGACGACGACGATCTCATCGCCGACGGCGGCGTCTCGTGGTACGACCTCACCGCGTTCAGGCGCGACTGCCTGCTGACGCTCGCGCGGATGGAGAACGACGACGCGCGGATGCACGGGCTCGGGATGAAGGAGCGCCTCGGGGCCCGGTACGGTGACGAGATCAATCACGGGCAGATCTACCCGAACCTCGACGCGCTCGTCGACGCCGGACTCGTCGAGAAGAGTGCGCTCGACCGGCGGACGAACAGCTACACGCTGACCGACGCCGGCTGGCGGATGCTCCGCGAGCAACGGGAGGGGTGGGTTGAGCTGGACGTTCGGCGCCCCGCTGTCGCCGACGGGGGTGATGACGAATGAGCGACGAGGATTCGATCTGTGACGACTGCGGACAGCCGTACGACCACACGACAACTGCCGGCCCCGGGAAGACCAAGCGCTCCTGTGGCTGTGACACGGTGCTGAAGCCCGTCGCCGACGACACCGAGAACGCGTTCGCGAACAGCGCAATCCGGGCGATGAACGCGGCCGGGGACGTGGAGACGGCCGCGCGGATCTACGAGGGCACTCGCGGGCGGTTGGTCGCCGACGGTGGAGAAGACCGAACCGTCGTTCAGGTCGGTCAGTTCGAGACCTACATCCTGCCAGACGATACCGTCGAAGACCTCTACGAGCGTGTCGGGTACTCTTCGATCAGCATCGACACCGAGACGACGGCTCTCTGTCGCCCCTTCAGCGATCGCGGCGCGCCGACACCGCCCGAGGATGACCAGATCATCCCGTTCGACCTTGAGGGCGTGGAGTACGGCGACAAGCTGGAACTCTACCGGCTCCCGGCTAGTGAGCGACCGGCGTACCCGGAAGCCAACGACGACGAGAAGGAACTCGTCACCGACGGCGGCGCTCGCGAGGAGACGATCGAGAACTGGCTGGTGATCAATTGGCGCGAAGGAACGACGCGTACGCGGAAGTCGAAGCCCGACGCCGCGAAACTCGGCACCCACGAACTCGCGACGAGCCTCACGCTGAACGTCACGATCCCGGATGTCGACGTTCCCGAACTCGTCGCCGACGTGGAGGTGCCCCAGCCCCGTGTGGAAGCGTCCGAACTCTCCGACTTGGAGACCGAGGACAGTCCCGACTGGATGGACGTGGCCGACGAGATCGTGGATGAGCACCCGGAGACCGATCCGTTCGACGAGATTGATCAGCTCGTCGTCGCCGTCCTCGAGGACACGCCGGGCCGGCCGGACGTGGAAGAGGTGAAGCGGTACCTCCAGCAGCAGCTCCGAGAGCTTCAGCGAGGTGAGAACCAGTGAGCGACCGTAGTTCTCCAGAGGACGCTCAAGCCAATTCTCTCCGCGCGAATGCTACGACTCGTCCTCGGTCTCTGAGGCGTATCCGAGTAGACCGCCGATCGCTCCGCCAACTAGTGCTCCTCCGGGACCACCGAGGGTTGCTCCGAGCGTTGCTCCTGTACCCATCGCGGTTGCTGTTCTCTTGCCGCCTTCAGAGTCATTCTCTGCCATACGTCGGGATAGTGTATGAGTATGTAAAAATGACACTACGGCGCGGTGAAAGTGGAACCTCTGACTATGGCTCCGCTGGGGAGGCCCACCTTGACTAGTGAAAACGACTCTGAAGTCGACGACGACGATCCCGACGTTTCCGACGTGATGGACCAACTCGACGACCTGCGAGAGTCCATCGACCCCGAGGCCGACCTCGAGCCGATGTCACCTCGCGAGGCTCGCGAGGACTGGCTCGACCGGCAGGAAGAGAAAGCCGATTCGACGGTCCGCTCCTACGAGGATCGGACGATCCACTTCATCCGGTTCTGCGATCGCGAGGGAATCGATGACCTGAACGATCTGACCACCCGCCACATCAAGCAGTACGAGTCTGAGCGACTCTCGAAGGGGATCACCGAGTCTACCCAGAAGAACGAGTGGGGGACACTGGGCCGGATGCTCGAGCACGCCGCCAAGCTGAACGCGGTGCTGCCCGAGGTCGCGGAAGCGCTCGACGTGCCGGAGCTCTCGAAGGACGAGCGGGTCAACACCGAGACGCTACCCGCCCAGCGTGCGCTGACGATCCTCGAGAACCTCGAGCGGTACGAGTACGCTTCGCGCGAGCACGTCTCGTTCATGCTGATCTGGCGGACGACGATGCGGCTCGGCGCGATCCACGGGCTGGACCTCCGGGATCTCTATCTGGAGGAGGACGACCTCGGACGCCTTCGGCGCCAGCTGCTCGAGGACGGCTACACGCCCGCGGTCGTCGACGACGTGATCGACGAGGCCGAGACGCCGTTCATCTACCCCCGGCACCGTCCGGAATCGGCGTCGGACACCACGCTGAAGAACGGCACCGACGGCGAGCGCGTGATCAACATCTCGGACGACACCGCCGAGGTGCTCGAGGCGTACATCCGGGTGAACCGTCACGAGATCGAGGACGAGGACGGCCGGAAGCCGCTGCTGACCTCGAAGAAGGGCGGCGGCCGGCTGGCAGATACGTCGATTAGGAACTGGATGTACATCCTCACCCAGCCGTGTAACTGGGGCGGGGAGTGCCCGCACGACCGCGATCCGGAGGAGTGCGTCGCTCGCGAACACGGCCGCGGAAGCAAGTGTCCGAGCGCGCGATCTCCCCACAGAATCCGGACGGGGAGCTACACTTGGCACCGCGACAAGGGCTGGCCGCGTCGTGATCTCGAGGAGAAAGCGAACACCTCGCTCGACGAAGTGTACGACCAGCCGTTCGAGCTGACGCGCGGGATGAGCCGTCGGCAGCACCTTGATCGGCTCGACGACAACGGAGGTGATTCCGCGTGACCCGAGTAGGAAGTGGACTCCTGACCTCGGCGGTCCCACTTCTTCGAGTCGATCAACAGCGCACAGCGGTAGTGCTGTCCGGGGGGCGTCGACGGCCGGCGCGCCCGTACCACCGACTACCTCGCTTCCGGGAGCGTTATCCGCACGGTCGTCCCCTGCGGACTGCCCTCCAGCAGGTCGAGCGTTCCGCCGGACATCTTGACGGTCCAGTAGATGATCCACAGCCCCAGCCCCTGCGTGTGGTTGAGCGGTGTTTCCCGCTGCCCCTCGATCGCTTCGACGTCGAACTTGGGGATTCCTCTCCCCCTGTCGCTGATCTCCAGCACCGCCATCCCGTCCTCATTTCGCCGGACGCGGGCAGTTATCGGCGTGTTCTCGGGGGTGTGTTCGATCGCGTTTTCGAGCGCCTCCCTGATCGCTTTGGGGAGCGCCGAGTGACACTTCACACGGCAGTCCGCTTCGAACCGTGTCCTGATCTCGACGCCCGGATGCTCCGCTCTGGCCCGCTCGATCTGCTCTTCCACCACCGCCGCGAGGTCGAACTCCGCGGTCTGGTCGTGCTCCCAGATGGAGACGATCTCCCTCGTCCGGTCGGTCGTCGTGAGCAGCCGTCGGAGGTGCTTCTCGATCATCCGAACGTCCTCGGTCGTCGCCCCCGACCGATCGGCCGCCTCGATGTTCTTGAGGTAGCCGAGCGAGACGGAGAGCTCGTTTCGAAGGTTGTGCCGGAGCACCCGTTGATTGATCGTGAGGAGGTTCGTGAGGTCCCGAGCCTCGTCGAGCCGTTCCTCGGACTCGATCGCGTACAGCCCGCCGCGGACGCCGACCGCCGCCCCGAGGCTGCTCGCGAACGAGAGGAGGAAAGACAGCTCCGTCTGGTCCCCTTCGAGCGTCCAGATCAGCCAGATGGAGAACGCCAACAGCGCGAACGACACTGTCACCCCCGCTCCGACCCCGACCGTTCGCCACTGTCCCCGATTCGTGATCGGCCGGGCCGGGAGCTGATAGCCGGTCACGAGGACCAGCCCCGACATGCTGCAGATGATCACCGATTCGAGCAGCGTTCCCAGCCCCTCCCCCTCGGTGAGGAGGTGAACGACCCCGAGCCCGAAACAGAGCAGCCCCAGAGAGTAGACGCCGTGTTTCGGCCGGACTCCGTGGGGTGAGAACGACACGAGCCTCCTATGCAAACTGTGCACATAGTAGTTACCTTATTCTCGATTTTCCGAAAACGAGTAAAATATCGGATACTGGACGGACAACCGACAGTTTCAGGCGGGATATTGCACTCGATCTACACGTACGGTCAGGGCCGTACCGGCACCGACCGACGGCCGCCCGCCGGGGACGGCCCGTGCCGGCCGTCACGCAACGATCTCGACCGTATCGCCGGGTTCGACGCCCTCGGCGGCGCCCGCCGGGAGTTCGACCACCGTGTCCGCGAGCCCGTGGGCCAGCCCCCGGAACGGCCGGAGGCGTTCGACGTTGACCACCTCGTCGTCGACCAGCCAGAGCACGTCGATCGGCCGGAACACGAACAGCGTGTGGATCGTCCGGCTCGCCGGCGCCTCGAACGGGAACGCCAGCGCGTACCCCTCGGGGATCGACCGGCGGAACATCAGCCCCAGCGCCTGCGCCAGCGGCCCCTCGGCCAACTCCACCTCGTCGGCGAGTACCCGCCGCTCGACGCCGTCGGCGTTCCCCTCCTCGTCTGTGGTGCCGGCCTCGTCGGCCGTCGGTGGGCGTGCCCCGCCGTCGCGGTGGTGGACGAGTCGCACGCCACCCGCTCCCGCCGCCGCCCTACTAAGCGTTCCCCCGGGACCGAGCGTTCAAGGCCGAGCGCGCCCCACCGCGGCTATGGAGGAGACGCCCGAGGGGACGCCGGTTGGCGTCGACGACCCCTACGCGGTCGCCGGGCGCTGTGACCACCTCACGAGCGACGGCCGCTGCCGGTACGCGCTGGATCACGCCGAGGGCGACCCCGAGTTCGCGGCCGAGCGCCGCAGCGAGGGGTACGCCTGCGTCGTCGCCGACACCGAGGCGGCGGCGACCGACGGCGAGTCGCCGGACTGGTCGCGCTGCCCGCACTACCGCTCGACCACGGACGCCAAGGCGTGTGCGCGCTGTGGGCTGGAAGAGGTCCGACTCGCCCACGACGAGGAGGCACGACCGCTGATCGAGGAACACCACCTCTCCTACGGCAACCGCGGCGAGGACGACGCCGACACCGCCCACGAGATCACGGTCGGCCTCTGTCGCTGGTGTCACACCAAGGTCCACCGCTCGTTCGCCCGGATCGACGACGACGCCAGCCCGGACCCGGAGGGGATCGCCGAACGCGAACGCCGTCGTAGCGAGGAACTCTCCGAGATGGGGTTCCGGTCGGCCAGCGAGCGCCGCGAGGAGTGACCGCCGCCGGCACAAATCACGCCCCGCTCGGGCGCGTCGGTCCGGTCATGCCCGCCGACCACCTCGGACACGTCCACCTGAAAGTCACCGACGTCGACCGCGCCGTCGCGTTCTACCGCGACGTGCTCGGCCTCGAGGTGACCGAGCGCGTCGACCGCTACGCGTTCCTCTCCCTCGGCGAGCACCACCACGACCTCGCGCTCCAGGGGATCGGCGCCGAGGAGGTCGACGACGGCGTCCCGGCGGCCCCGAGAGGCCCGCGCGTCGGCCTCTACCACTCCGCGTGGGAGGTCGACAGCGCTGACGAACTCCGGGCGACCGCCGAGCGGCTGGCCGAGCGCGAAGTCGCTGTCTCGCCGGTCGACAACGGGGTCAGCAAGGCGCTGTACTTCGATGACCCGGACGGCAACGGCGTCGAGGTGTACCTCGACACCCGCGAGGAGCGCGACATCGAGCAGTGGAACGGCCGGAACGAGCGGTTCGACCCGTTCTCGCTCTGAGACCGGAGCTGTGGTTGCACGGACGTGCCTATATCGCCCCGGTTCCGAGGCGCTTTTGAGCCTCGTCAGCCAACCCCGCCCATGACCAGGATCGTCGTCATCGACAATCACGGGCAGTTCACCCACCTGGAGGGGCGCGCGCTCCGGGACATCGGCGTCGACACCGAGATACTCGACAACGACACCGACCCCGCCGAGATCGACGCCGACGGACTCGTGCTCTCGGGTGGCCCCTCGATGGACCGCGTCGGGCGCTGTGCCGACTACCTCGACCTCGACGTGCCCGTGCTGGGCATCTGTCTCGGGATGCAGTTCATGGCCGAGGAGTTGGGCGGCAGCACCCACAGCGGCGAGTACGGCGGCTACGCCGACGTGACCGTCGAGGTCCTCGACGACGAGGACCCGCTGATCGGCGACCTCGCGCCCGAAACGCGGGTGTGGGCCAGCCACGCCGACGAGGTCGACGAGGTGCCCGAGGGGTTCGAGCGCACCGCCCGGAGCGACGTCTGCGAGGTCGAGGCGATGAGCGACCCCGCCCGGGGGTTCTACGGCGTCCAGTGGCATCCCGAGGTCGCCCACACCGCGGAGGGCGAGGCGGTGTTCGAGGCGTTCGAGACGATCTGCGAGAACTGGTAGCCGGCGGCGGCCCCCCACCGGGGACGGAAAGTCACGGGTTTTAGGCCGTCCGGGTCACAGCCAGTACCGATGACGGCGTCCCAGAGCAACCTCGCGGGGCTCTCGCGGTTCATCTTCCGGGCCCCGAACTGGTACACCAGTCTCGCTTTCGCCCTACTGGTGGCCGCCGTCGCGGGTATCGGCGCCTTCGACAGCGGCGAGGCCGACGCGGTGTTCCGCGGCATCCTCTTCGTCGGGCAGGACGCGTGGGAGGGGATCTTCTTCATCGGCGTCCCGACGGTCGTCGCCGGCTTCGTCACGCCCTGGGTCGACCGCTACACGGGCGGGCGCCTGACGTACAACCGCGCGTCGCTGCTCGCGCTGATCTGTGAGCTCCTGATCGTCGCGGTGGTGAGCGCCGCTGCTCTGGCCGCGTATCTCGTGCCCGAACTCGACCAGACGTTCGTCTTCGACGCGCTGATGTTCGCGCTGGCGTCGGTGTTCGCGCTCCGCCTGCTGGTGGTGATGGCGGTGTCGCGCACCTCGCTACCGGTGGCGGTGCTCCCCGCCAGCATCCAGACCGTGGCCGCGGCCGCGCTGCTGTTCGTCTACAGCGGCACGATCCGGTATCTGGCCGACGGCGGCTCGGCAATGGAGGCGTTCCTCACGCCGTTCCTCCACGAGTCCGCCGAGGCGCCGGGCGTGCTGACGACGCTCTCGCCCCAGCAGTTCCTCCTGCTGAACGTGCTCTGTGTGATCTACGCCGTCGCAGTCTGGGTGTTCCTCGTCGCGGTCGACCAGCCGTGGCGGCGCTCGATGGGCGTCTCGATGCTCGACTTCCTCCGGGGGTTCATCGGCCACGTCGCCGAGGGCACCCGGGAGCTGGAGGACTTCTTCGAACAGCTCGGGGAGGAGGCGATCGTCCCGGTTACGGTGCTCGCGTTCCGCCGCCCCGACGGCACGGAGAAGGCGCGGTTCGTGCTGCCGATGATCCACCCCGGGCCGATGGGCGAGATCGGCGGCGGGAACCTCCCCGAGCGCGTCGCCGAGACCGCCGAGGGGCTGGCGTTCCCGCCACACGCCACCGCCGGCCACGACTTCAACCTCGTCACCGAGCGCGAGGTCGACCGGCTGATCGACGCCGCCGACCGCGCCCACCGCCGCATCGAGTACGACGACGAGGCCACCCGGAGCGCCCGCACCGTCGCCGGCGACGCCAAGCTGCTCGGACAGGCGTTCGGCGGCGACGGCCTGCTCGTGAACACGTTCTCCCCCGACTTCGCCGACGACGTGGAGTACGGCGTCGGCCTCACCGCGAGGGAGGGCGCCCGGACCAACGGCCTCGACGACGTGTTGCTCGTCGACGCCCACAACTGCAACAACGGGCTGGACGGCCCGGATCTGGGCCACGTCACCCCCGGCAGCCCCCGCTCGTTCGACATGATCAACGCCGCCGAGCAGGCGGGCGCCCGGCTCGGCGACGCGCCCGAGGCGTCGCTCTCGCTGGGGACGGCGTGGGACGAGACCGACTGGGAGCCACAGGAGGGGATCGGCCCGCTTGGCATCCGGGTCGCGGTGACGGCAGTCGACGGGCAGGAGACGGCGTACGTGCTCGTCGACGGCAACAACATGGAGCCGTGGCTCCGGGACCGAACCGTCGACGAACTGCTGGAGACCGTCGACGCCGCGGAGGTGATGACCACCGACACCCACATCGTCAACACCGTCGAGGCCGACAATCAGGTCGGCGCCGAGATCGACCACAGCGCGTTCATCGAGGTCGTGTCCGACCTCGTCGAGGCCGCCCGCGCGGACATCGAGCCCGTCGAGGCGGGGATGGCGACCGAACGCGAGGAGGTGACGGTGTTCGGCAACGACCGCACCGAGACGCTGGCGTCCCACGCCAACGCGGTGGTCTCGCTGGGCGGGGCGTTCGCGGTCGCGGTCATCCTCGCGGTGGTCGCGATCAGCGTCCTGCTGTTCTTCGTGGCGTAGCGCGGTTCCACGGTCGGCCGCCGGCAACTCCCGACTCCGCGCCCGCGTCTCGCCGCTACCGACCGACTCCCGCCGTCGTGGTGGTCCGAATCCGTTCGAAGCAGTGATCGGACGACCGTCTTCGCGCTACTGCACCTACCCGTCACGAGTCACGTAGAAAGCGCTCACCCCGAGCGGGGCGCTGGTGGACAGTGAGCGTCGCGGGGGGAGATCCCCCGTCAGTCGAAAAGCTCGTCGACCGCGTCCTGCGCCGCGAGCGCCGCCTCGTCGGCGACCGTCTCGGCGTCGGGCTCGGCGTCCTCGGGCGGATTAACGTACACGTCCACGTCGAGCACGCCGTCCTCGAACGTGACCGTCACGTCGAGGTCGGTCAGCTCGGACTGCTTGTAGCGGTCCAGCACGACGCCCTCTGCGGCCGCGCTGGCGGTTTCGACGACCTCCTCGTCGGTCGGGTCCGCCTCGCTCATCTACGCGCCGGCGCCGGGGCCGCCGGGACCCATCGGGCCGCCGTCGCCGCCCTGCAGGAGCTGCTGGAGCTCTTCCTGAAGCTCCTCGAACTGCTCCTGGGTCTTCTGCTCGCGCTTCTCGAGCTGGTCGACGCGCACTTCGAGGCTGTCGACCTTCTCCTCGAGGTCGTCCTTGGCGCTCTCGTAGTCGGTGTGGACGAGGAGCTCGCCGATCTCTCGGTACATCGTCGTGTCCTCGTCGATGTCGTCGAGCGCCTCCAGCGCGGTCTGGGCCTCGTTGAGCGAGGTCTCGGCCTGCGTCTTCTGGGCCGCGAGCTGCTCGGTGGTCTCCTGAAGGTCCTGTAGCTCCTCGATCTTCTCTTGTGCCTCGGGCGGCAGACTACCCTGCATAGCTCGAACGAGGTCCTTCGGCCTGAAAAAGCCCCGTATTTAGGCCTGGCGCAGGTTCGCGGCGGCTCACCACTCCTCCGCCGGCGTTCCTCGCCGTGTTGCATCGGTTCACCTCGTTCACCATGCTGGACTGACCAACGTCCAGCCCGCCTCACCGTGCCGAGTAGACCCACGTCCAGCCCGCCTTACCGTGCCGGGCTGACCCACCGGACTTACGGCCTCCCCCGCCGTCGATCCGCCCATGCTCGAACTGATCGCCGGCGCGCTCTGGGCGATGCTCCCGGCGTACGTCCCGAACAACGCGGCCGTGCTCGCGGGCGGCGGCCGACCGATCGACGGCGGCCGGACCCTCGGCGGCGCCCGCCTGCTCGGCGACGGGAAGACCTGGCGCGGCACCGCGGTCGGCACCGCCGTCGGCGTCGCGCTCGCGCTCGCGCTCGACGCCGCCGCGCCCGCGGTCGGGGACGCGCTGGGGATCACGCTCCCGGGCTTCCCGATCAACGCGGCGCTCGGACTCGCCCTCGGCGCGATGCTGGGCGATATCGGCGCCTCGTTCGTCAAACGCCGCAGCGGCCGCGAGCGCGGCGCGGCGTTCCCGGGACTCGACCAACTCGACTTCGTCGTCGGCGCGCTCCTGCTCGCGCTACTGTTCGCGCCCGACTGGACCACCTCGACGTTCTCGCTCGCCCGCGTCGCCGTCGTCGTCGTCGTCACGCCGCTGCTGCATCTGGGCACAAACGGGATCGCCTACTGGCTCGGCGTGAAAGACGAGCCGTGGTGAGCGCCGCACCGACCAGTTTTTGCCGACCCCGCGCCCACCCACGCCCATGACCGACGACCTCATCGAGGCGCTCCGGGACGCCGACGCGGTCCAGTTCGGCGAGTTCGAACTCTCCCACGGCGGCACCAGCGACTACTACGTCGACAAGTACCTGTTCGAGACCGACCCGCGCTGTCTCCGCCTGATCGCCGAAGCGTTCGCCGAACGGCTCGACGGCGAGAAACTCGGCGGCGTCGCGCTGGGTGGCGTTCCCCTCGCTGCGGCGACGAGCATCACCGCCGACGTCCCCTACGTCATCGCGCGCAAGGAGCAGAAGGAGTACGGCACTGGCAACCGGATCGAGGGCCGACTCGCGGAAGGCGAGGAGGTCGTCGTCGTCGAGGACATCGCGACCACCGGCCAGTCCGCCGTCGACGCCGTCGAGGCCCTGCGCGAGGCCGGCGCCGAGGTGAACCGCGCGCTGCTGGTCGTCGACCGCGAGGAGGGCGGCCGCGAGAACCTCGCTGATCACGGCGTGGAGATGGAGGCGCTCGTGACCGCCTCCGAACTGCTGGACGAACGGTAGGCGGCCGGCGACCGCTGGACACGCCGCTGTTTCCGCTTTCCGCACGCGCGGCCTTCGACGTGTTCATGGTTGTGCAACCGTGAGGGTGTCCATGAACCGTGCAGAGAAGGCGGCCCTGCAGCTACGGGCCGTCGCCGTTCTGCGGACGCTGAAGCGCAGCCGAACGTACGACGAGCTTGCTGAGCTCACCGGCCTCCCGGCGGGCGACTTGAACCGCTACGTCAACGGGCACGTCCTGCCCGGCATCGAGCGCGCCCGCGAGACCGTCGAGAGCGTCGGCCGCGAGGCGCTGGCCGAGGAGCTCGAGTCCCGGATCAGCGTCGACGACGAGGGGTACGTCGACAACAGCGCGGCCGTGTTCGACCAGTCGTTCCTCGACCTCGTCGCGCCCGTCGCCGCCGAGTCGTTCGCGTTCGACCGCCCGGACGTGGTACTGACCGCCGCGACCGACGGGATCACGCTGGGCGCCGCGATGGCCTCCTACTTCGACGCCGACATCGTCTACGCCAAGAAGCGCAAGGAGACCGCCGTCGAGGAGTTCGTGGAGTCCCGCCAGCGGCTGGCCTCGGGGATCGAACTCACCTACTACCTCCCCGCCGACGCCATTTCCGCCGGCGACACCGTGCTCGTCGTCGACGACCTGATCCGCTCGGGGGAGACACAGGAGCTACTGCTCGACATCGTCGAGCAGGCCGACGCGACGGTCGGCGGCGTGTTCACCCTGATCGCGGTCGGCGACGAGGGGATGGAGCGCGCCCGCGAGATCACCGACGCGCCCGTGGGCGCACTGACGACGTTCGACGACCGCTGACGACGCCCGTCACCCGCTGACTATCCACGTTCGTGTGTACTCTTCCCGGATAGCCCCGCGAATACGCCACCCGAACGTCACGTTTGAGCGCGTTTGTGTATACCGTAGGGAAAGCCTCAAGTAGGACACCGGCTCGATGTGCACCCATACGGATGGGTCTCACAGAGACGCTGGCCGACTACTTCGACCTGGACAGCCACGACACCACCGTCAGGACCGAACTCTTGGCCGGGTTGACCACGTTCTTGACCATGAGCTACATCGTGGTCGTCAACCCCGCGGTGCTCGCGAACGCGATCACCATCGAGGGGATCGGCGACGGGCGGATGCGGGCGATGATCGCCGTCGTCACGCTGCTGTCGGCGGCGACGGCGACGCTTGTGATGGCGCTGTACGCCAACCGGCCGTTCGCGCAGGCCCCCGGGCTGGGACTGAACGCCTTCTTCGCGTTCACGGTCGTCCTCGGCATGGGCGTCCCCTGGCAGACCGCCCTCGCCGCGGTCGTCGTCGAGGGGGTGATCTTCATCGCGCTCACCGCCGTCGGCGCGCGGGAGTACGTGATCAGGCTGTTCCCCGAGCCGGTGAAGCTCGCGGTGGGGTCGGGGATCGGACTGTTCCTCGCGCTGATCGGCTTCGAGTCGATGCGGGTCGTGGCGGGCGATCCGGCGACGTTCCTGACGCTCTCGCCGGTGTTCGCGAAGGACCCGGTGGCGCTGATCTCGGTCGCCGGGCTGCTGTTCACGTTCGGGCTGTACGCCCGCGGGGTCCGGGGGTCGATCGTGATCGGCATCCTCGGCACCACCGCCGCCGGCTACGTCGCCGCGGCGTTGGGCTACACCGCCTACAACCCCGAGAACGTGACCGGCGCCTCGATCGCGACGGACATCTTCCTCACCGGCTCGACGACGACGTACAGCCTCGCGGCGTACGACATCCGGCCGCTCGTGGGCGCCTTCCTCTCCGGCTTCGCGAACGTCGACGCGTTCACGTTCGCGCTGATCGTGTTCACGTTCTTCTTCGTCGACTTCTTCGACACCGCGGGGACGCTGGTCGGCGTCGGCCAGTCCGCGGGCTTCCTCGACGAGGAGGGGAACCTCCCCGACATCGACAAGCCGCTGATGGCCGACGCGATCGGCACCACCGTCGGCGGGATGCTCGGGACTTCGACGGTGACGACGTACATCGAGTCCGCCTCCGGCGTCGAGGAGGGCGGCCGCACCGGCCTGACGGCGCTGACCGTCGCCGCCCTGTTCCTGCTCTCGCTGGCGTTCGTCCCGATCGCGGCGGGGATTCCGGAGTACGCCTCCCACATCGCGCTGGTGGTCATCGGCGTCGTGATGCTGGGCAACGCCGTCGAGATCGCGTGGGACGACCTCACCTACGCGATCCCGGCCGGGATGACGATCATGGTGATGCCGTTCACGTTCTCGATCGCCTACGGGATCGCCGCGGGGATCGTCTCCTACCCGATCGTGAAGCTCGCCGCGGGCGAGCGGAAGGAGATCCACGCCGGGCAGTGGCTGCTCGCGGGCGCGTTCGTGGTCTACTTCGCGGTGCGGACCAGCGGCGTGATGTAGCCCGCGCCGGATCGCAACACCTTCCCACGCGCCAACGTTTGCGCGAGTATGCAACGCAGTCTCCCACCCCGACTCTGGCTCGTTCGCGGGGTGGCGCTCCTGTTGGTCCTCTCGCTGCTCGCGCCCGCCGCGGGCGCCGCCCTCGGCGTCGGCGGTGAGGAACCCGCCGGCTCCGTGAGCGAACTCGAAGCCGGCACGATGGAACAGCCGGCGAACGACTCCACCGTGATCGGGATTCAGGGCTACCACTTCCAGGGCGAGGGCAACGCCAAGAAGCCCGCCCGGGTCGTGTCGACCAGCGGCAACGGCACCACCGAGTGGGTGTACGAGGACATGATCGGCGCGCGCTGGTTCTACGACGTGGACCCGATGGAGAACGGGAACCTCCTCGTGGTTTCGACCAACCCCGACGGGACGAACGTCTACGAGCTCGACCCCGAGACCAAGGAGCGCGTCTGGGAGGAGACGCTGCCCTACCACGACACCCACGACATCGACGTGTACAACGACACCCACCTCGCGATCGCCAACATGCGAAACTGGAACGAGTCCTGCGAGTGCTCGGACGATCGTGCGGTGCTGTACGACCGCGTCGACGGCGAGGTCGACTGGGAGTGGACGTTCCGCAACCACTACCCCAACAGCACGGACGGCGGCTTCGCGGAGGACTGGACCCACGTCAACGACGTGGAGGTGATCCGCAACGGTTCGGAACTGCTGCTCTCGCCGCGGAACTTCGATCAGGTGATCGCGGTGAACATCGAGTCCAAGGAGATCACCGAACGCCTCGGGGAGGACGGCGACCACTCGACGCTGTACGAGCAGCACAATCCCGACTGGCTGACGACGGAGGACGGCGACCCGACGATCCTCGTCGCCGACAGCGAGAACGACCGCGTGATCGAGTACACCAAGAACGATCAGGGCGAGTGGGAGCACGTCTGGAGCGCCGGCTCGTCGGCGTCGCTCTCCTGGCCGCGGGACGCCGACCGGCTCCCCAACGGCAACACGCTGATCGTCGACTCGATGAACCACCGCGTGATCGAGGTCACCCCCCAAGGTGAGATCGTCTGGGAGTACTTCGCCACGTGGGGTCCCTACGACGCCGAGCGCGTCGGCACCGGCGACGAGTCCAACGGCCCGACGATGCGCGATCAGGGCGTGAGCGGCCACAAGGCGATCTACGGCTCCGCCGGCGGGCTGTCGGCGACGTTCTCCTCGTGGCTCGCGGCGAACGCACAGGGGACGATCGTCGAGGGACCGGTCACCGAGTTCGCGGGACTCTGGGGGCGGCTGGCGCCGTGGTTCCAGCCGGTCTGGCTCGACTCCTGGGAGTTCACCGGCGTCGTCGGCGCGGTGCTGATCCTGTTCGGCTGGGGACTCTCCGAGGCCGTCCGCGAACGCGACCGGATCGCCGACGCTGCCCGCTCGCTACGGGAGCAGGCCGTCTGAGGTCGCCGGCTCGCTCGCCGCCGCCGCGTCCCTTTTGGGTCGCGGTCCCCTACTCACGGGCGATGGCGAACATCACGCTCTACGAACTCGAGGGCTGCCCGTACTGTGCGAAAGTGATCGACAAGCTGAACGAGCTCGGACTGGAGTACGACTCGGTGATGGTCCCCTCCAGCCACGACAAGCGCGACGAAGTGCAGGAGGTCTCGGGCCAGACCGGCGTGCCCGTCCTCGTCGACGAGGAGCACGGCGTCGAGGGGATGCCCGAGAGCGACGACATCGTCGAGTACCTCGAAGAGACGTACGGCAGCGCGGCGTAAGCGCCCGTATTTCGACTTCGTTTTCCGCGAATCGGCCGGGTAGCGACGGCTCGGTTACGACTGCGGTCGTGGTGCGGTGGACGCCTCGCGAGCGCCAGCGGTCGGCGCTCGCGGGGGGAGGGGTGGGGACTCGGTGCTGTGCCGTCGACGAGAGCCGCAGGCTCTCGTCTGCCAATCAGAAATCTCCGATTTCTGATGATGGGCCTCGTGCCCGGCACCCTGCGGTCGCAAGTGGCCAACGATCGAACTGCTGTCGCGGCCGCTGTTCCGGTAATCGGCGAAGCAAAACACGCGAGAAACCGCTACTCCTCCAAAGAATCAGGCTTCGCCCGGCTCCGCGGCGCGCTCGCGGATCAGGTCCCGAACCGCCTCGGGGTCGTCCGTCTCGGCGAGTTCGTCACACGACACCAGCGCGGTGCCCTTGATGGACTCCCGGCTGGCCTCGTCCTCGACGAAGTACACCGAGCGCGTCTTGGTGACCTGCCCGAGCGAGGACATGATCCGCGCGCGCTTCTCGGCGCTGGGGGTGAACTCCGAGTGGCCGGTCAGCAGCTTCGCGCCGTCGCGGCCGCGGCGTTCCTCGTCCTCGCTCACGCTGTTGAACGGCGCCCGCGTGGTCGGGTGGACGGTGAAGCCCGCCCGCGTCAGCACGCCCACGACGTGCTCGTCGTCGGGGTCCGCTTCCGGCGGGTCGGGCGTGGGTTCGGCGTCGCGGACCTCCTCGGCGCCCTCCATCACGTTCATCGGCGCCGTAAAGGGGCGGTCGAACAGCTCCTCCAGCTTCACCGCCACGTCGATGGAGGCGTTCATTCCGTCCTCGTACTTCGAGACGGTGCGCCGGGAGACGCCGAGTTCGGAGGCCAGCTTTCCGAGGCTCCAGTCCTGCTCCTGACGGCTCTCCGAGAGCAGGTCGCCGTCGATGTTGACGTACAGCCCACCGGGGGCCGCGTAGATCAGCGGCGGGACGTCCTCGACGAACAGGTCGAACGCGGTGTCGGGGTGGATCGCGGGCACGCCGTGGCGGAAGTACACCACCTCGGGCTTCAGCTCTTCGTCGCGGGTGCGCATCCCCACGACCATCGGCGTCGCCGAGAGATACTCCCCGAGGCGGCGCATCTCCCGCCCGGTGGCGGCGTCGAACGCGTCCACGTTGCCGAGCACTTTCAGCAGCACGAGCTCCTCGCCGCGGCGGGCCGCGACGTCGAAGCTCTTGGGCCGGATCGCACAGCGCTCGCTGACGAGGAACCCGGCGTCCTGCAGCATCGCCGTGACGTTCTCGATAAGCGCTGTACGGCTCATAGACGTATTTAGACGATTCGTCGTATAAATGCGTTGTGCAGAACCCCCTCCACGGCCGTCACGTTCCGCCCGACGCGAAACCCCCTTGCCCGCCGACCGCCTCCCTCCCCCCGTGACGGTCATCGGCGTCGACGACACCGACTCCCGACGGCGGGGGATGTGCACGACCTACCTCGCGGCCCGGATCGCCGAGCGGATCGCGGCGGCGGGGGGGCACGTCGACGAGCGACTGCTGATCCGGCTCAATCCCGCGGTCGAACGCAAAACGCGGGGGAACGCCGCGCTCGCGATCCACACCGATCTCGACGCCGACCGCGCCGCAGACATCGCCCGCGACGAACTCGAACCGCTGGCCGAGACTGACGACCCACGGACCTCGCCCGGACTCGTCGTCGCCGACTGCGAGGCCGACGAGGTTCCCGACGCCGTGAGGCAGTTCGCCCGCGACGCCGTCCGCGAGATGCACGACCTCGACGACGCGCTCGCGCTCGCCGACGACGCCGGCTTCCACACCGAGGGGTGGGCGGGCGGCCACGGCCGGATCGGCGCGCTCGCGGCGGTCGGCGCCGCCGGCGCCTTCTCCGAGTGGACGTACGAACTGATCGCCTACCGGGAGTTCGAGCGCTGTGGTACGCCGCGCGAGGTCGACGAGGAGACGCTGTTCGCCGCGGCCGACGACGCCTACCCCGACGCGTGGGACACCGTCGACCGCGGCGAGGGGGAGGCGGTCTGCGTCCCCAGCGCGCCCGGGCCGATCCTCTACGGCCTCCGCGGCGACGACCCCGACGCGCTCCGCGGGATGGCTGCGAGAATCGACTCGGAACCGGTCGAACGGACCGCGCTGTTCCGGACGAATCAGGGCACTGACGCCCACCTCCGCGACGCCGCTGTCGACGACCTCGCGGACCTCGAAGACGGCCGCGCCTACCGCGTCGACTGCGTCGTCGCGGGGGAGCCGGAAACGCGAGAGGGCGGCCACGTGTTCGTGCCGATTCGCGGGGAATCGGGGGACTCCATCGCGGCCGCGGCCTTCGAGCCGACCAAGCGCTTCCGCGACCGCGTGCGCGCGCTGCGCCCGGGCGACGAACTCACCGTCTGCGGGGAGGTGAGCGCCGGGACGCTCAAACTGGAGAAGTTCGCCGTCCGCGCGCTGAACCGGACGGAACTCACCACCCCGATCTGCCCGGACTGCGGGAACACGATGGAGTCGGCGGGGCGAGACCAGGGCTACCGCTGTCGGGACTGCGGGACGAGCGCGCCCGGGAGGGTCGAGGTCGCGGTCGACCGAGAGTTGGAACGCGGCTGGTACGAGGTGCCGCCGTGTGCCCGCCGGCACGTCGCGAAACCGCTCGTTCGCGGCGGGTTCGACGCGCCGACACACCCCGAGCGGTAGGCCCCGTCGTGTGATCTGCGTGAACACGCCCGTAACGTTGTTGCCCCGCCGCGACGAACGATGACCGAATGGCCCGCAGCCCGTCCGTCCCCGTCGTGCTTCTCGTCCTCTCGCTGCTCGCGGTGGCGGGCGTCGCGGCCGCGGTCACGACGCCGTTTGCGGGCGTGCTCACGGACCCGGCGCAGGTCAGCCTCGAGATCGAGCAGCCCCGGACCGCAGGCCCCAACGAGACGGCGGCGACGGTGACGTTCACCCACACCGGCGGTGACGCGATCCCCGCCGACAGCGTTTACGTCGTCGTCGACGGCGAGCGCGTCGCCGGTCGGGAGAACCTCACGCTGTCTCGCTCGTCGTCGACGTTCGAGATCGGCGAGCGGATCGTCGTCGAACAGACCGGGCCGAGCGGGCTCGTCGGCGGCGAGCGAGTGGTGCTCGTCTACGAACACGAGGGGACGGCGTACCGGCTCCGCGCGGTGACGGTTCCTTAGTTCAGAACCGCGAGAGCGCTGCCTCGACGGTCTCCCGGTCGTGGGCCAGCGACTCGCGTTCCTCGTACGTCGCGGGGGTGAGAAACGCCACCGCCGCGGCGTCGTCGCCGGCGACCGGCTCGCCGGTCGTCGCGTCCCGGCTCACAGCGAAGTGGACCGACGCGTGGTTGCGCTCCGGCCCGGTCGAGAGCCGGGTCCGGACCGGCTCCAGATCGTCCGGGTCGACCGCCAGCCCGGTCTCCTCCGCCAGTTCCCGCGCGGCCCCCTCGGCCAGCGGTTCGTCGTGTTCGGGGTGGCCGCCGGGCAGCGCCCACGCACCTTCGGCGGGCGGCTGTCCGCGGCGGATGCAGCAGACGCGCTCGCCGTCGACCACCGCGACGGCGACGCCCGGGACGGCCGTCCGCCAGAGCACGCGCTCACAGTCCGGGCAGTAGGCGCGCTCGCGGCCGTCGATCTCGCGGTGTTCGACTGGGGTGCCACAGAGCGGACAGTAGTCGGCGTCGACGGCGATCACGGACGGTGGTTCGTGGGCGCGGGGAAAACGGTTCGGTCCCCGGGGTTGATCTACCTCCGTCGAGAACGCGGTGCCGTGTCACAGGACCTGCTGCTCTACGGTCCCCTCGTCGTCGCTGCCGGCGCCGTGCTGTACTACTTCGCCCGTCCGCTGGCACGGTTCAGCGAACAGCTGGACGCTATCGGGAGCACGACTCCCGCCCACGAGGTCGAGCCGGCCGGCTGGAAGGTGTGGCTCTACCGCGGCATCGCGATCGTGCTCGTCGTCGCCGGAATCGGGCTGTTCGGCGAGGGCGTGCTCGCTTACACCTGATCGATCGCCGCCCGGCAGACCGCCGGGTCCCCGGTGTAGGCCCACGGGAGCGTCTCGAACTCCGCCGGAGCGACCCACTGGACCGTGTCCAAGTCGTCGGCGGCCGCCGGCTCGCCACTCGTTCGTGCGAACGAAACCGCGTAGTCAGCACAGATCACCTGCTTCTCCTCGGTGATCCCCGTCTCGTCCACTTCGGCGTCGAGATCCCGGACGCCGAGCAGGATTAGCGCCTCGGGGTCGACCGCGAGGCCGGTCTCCTCTTCCAGTTCGCGGGCGGCGGCCGTCGCTGGCTCCTCCCAGAGATCCACGTGGCCGGCCGGCATCGTGAGCCGGCCTTGGCTCGGCGGCGTCCCGCGTTCGCCGAGCAACAGCTCCCCCGTCGTCTCGTCCACGACGGCGACGGACGCCGCGATACTCGGACTGTGGTACACCGAGCGTTCACAGCCGGGACAGCGGTAGCGCGGCGCGCCGCTGGCGTCGAGTTCGCTTCCGCAGTACGGGCAGAACTCGGGCGGATACTCGGTCATCGTCCCGGCTCCTCCCGCGCCAGCGCCCGCTCGGCGAACCGACGGTTGTGCTCGCGCATCGGCTCGGGGAGCCCGCCCCGCTCGAAGAACCGCGCATCGTCGGCGTCGCTGCCCGCCGACGGCTCGCCCTCGACGTGGGCGCGGTCGACGACGTAGCGAACGAGGAAGACGTGCTGCTCCCGGAAGGACGCCCCGCCGGTCTGCTCGCGGAGGTGCGTGCCGAGCAGTCGAAGCCCGTCGGGGTCGGCGTCGACGCCTGCCTCCTCCCGGAGTTCGCGGACCGCCGCCGCCGGCGCCGGCTCGTCGGCTTCGAGGTAGCCGCCGGGCAGCGTCCAGAACCCCTCGCTCGGCCCGCCGGCACGCCGGACCAACAGGAGTTCGTCCCCGTCGCGGACGCCGACGCCGGCGGTCGGGACGGGGTTGCGCCAGACGAACTGCTCACAGTCGGGACAGAAGCGGCGCTCGCGCCCCTCGAACGCTCGGGAACGGAGGGCGGCGCCGCAGGTCGGACAGTAGTTCGCGTCGACGGCGACCATCGTCCGGACCTCTCCCGGCGGCGGCAAAAGCGGTTCGGCGCGGGCCGGGCTACGACTTCAGCCCGCTCCCGGTCAGCGGCACCACCACGTCCTCGGATTCCGCGATCTCCCCGCGCTCGCGCAGTTTCGCGAGCGCCGCGGGCGCGGCCGCACACGTCGGCTCGGTGTAGAACCCCGCCTCGTGGAGCCGCTCCAGTTCGCGATCGACCGGCCGCTCCCCCATCGCGATCGCGTCGCCGCCCGTCTCCTCGATCGCGTCGAGGATCGCGTCCTTCTGAACGGGATCGCGAATCTGGATGCCGTCGGCAACGTCGTTCGAGCCCGCCGCGTCGCCGTGAAGTTCGGCGGCGATCGGCGCGTAGCCCGCGGCCTGTGCCCCGTACATTCGGGGCACCTCGTGGATCCAGCCAGCTTCTTCCAGTGTGCGGAAGCCACGGTAGGCGCCGAGGAACAGCGTGCCGTGACCCAGCGGCGTGACCACCGCGTCGGGGGCGTCCCAGTCCCGTTGGAGCGCCGTCTCGTAGGCGAACGTCGCCGTGCCGGCGAAGAAGGCGGGGTTCCACGCGTGAGAGGCGTACCAAGCGTCCGAATCCTCGCTCACAGCCTCCGCCACGCAGGCGTCGGTCACGTCCTGCCGGCTCCCCTCGACGCGGACGGGCGTCGCGCCGGCGGCCTCGATGGCCCGGAGCTTGCTCGCTTTCACCGACGCGGGGACGTAGATCTCGGCGTCGATCCCCCCCCGGGCGGCGTAGGTGGCGATCGCCGCGCCGGCGTTGCCCGAGGAGTCCTCGACGACGCGATCGACGCCGAGTTCGAGCGCCCGCGAGAGCGTCGCCGTCGCGCCGCGGTCCTTGAACGAGCCGGTGGGGAACACGTACTCCAGCTTGAACTCGGCGTCCCAGTCTGGCGCCGACTGCAGGGGGGTCATCCCCTCGCCGAGGCTGACGCGCTGCTCGACGGGCAGGAGGTCGGAGAACGCCCACAGCCCGTCGCGCGTGTCGAACGCCGCGGGGTCGGGCGCGGGACCGTCGGGGCGTGGCTGGCGGGCGAACTCAAGCGGGTGGCCGCACGTACAGCGCCAGCGGTCGGCGTACTCGGCGCCGCAGTCGGGGCAGACGAGGGGGGTGGGATCCGTCATCGCTCAGTACGAGTCGATCCCCGTCGCGACAGAGCAGACGTACTCGCCGGTCGCGACCTGGGGCAGCCGGCGGGAGCGCCAGAAGATCCCCTCGCTATCGGCGGTGACGCGGCTCGTAAGCTGGCCGAACGGGTCGATCACGTCGAACAGCGTGTCGCCGGGGTGGATCTCCTCGCCCAACTCGGCGCGGAAGCGGATCAGCCCGCCCGACGGGGTGCGGTACTGGTCGAACCCCGCGGCGCGCGTCTGGCGGTCCATCGGCGCCTCGCCGTCGAGGAAGCCGTAGTGCCGGAGGACGTTGAACACCCCTTCGACGCCGTACTGGATGCTCTCCTCGTCCCAGCCCACGCAGCCGCCGAGCTCGGGGTCGATCGTTGGGATCCCCTCGTCCGGCGCCGCGCGGGCGAGCTGGCCGTCGGGTCCCTTCTGGTCGAGCACGTGGCCCGTCCCGAACGCCTTTGCGAGTTCGAGGCAGTCGGTGTGGAGCCGGTGGTGGCGGCCACACCGCACCCGAGCCTCGTTGAGCATCCGCGAGGTCGAGCCCTGGTGGAGGTCGAGCACGTAGTCCGCACGGCTGGCGGCGTCGAACGTCGCCGCCGCGATGCGCTCCGAACTGGTCCCCTCCTCGTCGCCGGGGTAGGCCCGGTTCATCTTCGTGTCGTCGATGGGGTTGCGATGCTCGGCGACCTCGAAGGCGTGGCTGTTGACGATCCCGACGATCAGCACCGCGCCCGAGAGTTCGGCGGGGTCGAGCCGCGGGACGACGCGGGTCAGGACGCCGAGGCCGTTGAGTTCGTCGCCGTCGGACACCGCCTGTAGGTACAGCGTGTCGCCGTCGTCGGCACCGTTGACCACACAGACCGGCAGGGAGACGGGGCTCCCGTCGCGGCGTTCGCCGACCCGCAGCCGCCCGGTGGCGGTCTCGCCGGGGGCCGCGGTGGCGTCGCCGAGCGTGAGACTCATTACTCGGTGATCGTCCGTTTCCGCCTTAGTGCGTTCGATACCGGGCAAGGGCACCGATACTGGGGACGCTGCTAACTCGGATCGGGAAATTTTCGGGTCCTTTTGGCGACGTGAGAGGGAGCGGATTCGGGGTTCTCGCTTCGACGGTAGACGCGGTAATTGCGTTCGTCGATCCGTCGACCACCGCGACAGCAACAGCATCTCGACGCTAGACCACTTGCGACCGCAGTGCGCCGGACACGAGGTCCGGCGCAGCACCGAGCCCCCACCCCTCCCCCCGCGCCGGCGACAGGTCGCCGGCGCGAGGCGTCCACCGCCACCGCACCGCGGTGGCTGTCGGCGCGCGACGTGAGCGGCTCCGTGCGCGAACGAGCGCGCGAGGGACGACTGAGTGAACGCAGTAAACGAAGGAGTCGGCTGGGGAGGTGTGAGGACTGTGCGGAGCGGTGCGGTCACAAGTGTGCTACGAACGAGGTGCTGTTGCTGTTCGCGGTCAAAATACCGAAGCAAACACCCCCGCTTCCACCAAAACGATGACGCCGATTACTCCGTAATAACGTTCGAGTCCAGATCCCGCGGGTAGTACGTCAGCCACTCGATCCCGTCCTCGGTGATCGCGATGGTGTCGGAGTGACGATACCCCTCGCCGTCGGTGTAGATCCCCGGCTCGATCGTGTACACCTGTCCCGGCTGCATCTCGGTGTCGGTGTCGTCGACCTGATCGTATCCGCCCCAGCCTTGATCGATGTACGGCGGCTCGTGCCCGCCGAGGCCGATGTTGTGGCCGACGTGGTGCTGGGCGAGGTCGGTGATCCCCTGCTCCTCGTAGAACTCCCACACCTGCTCGTCGACGTACGAGAGCGGGACGCCCGGTCCCAGCGCGTCGATCGCGATGTCCTGCGCTTCGAGCATCAGGTCGAAGTAGTGCTCCTGTTCGCTACTCACCTCGCCGACGAACATCGTCCGCTCCAGTTCGGAGCGGTAGCCGTCGACGTTCGCGCCCGCCCCGGTGATCAACACGTCGCCGCGCTCCAGCCATTGGTTGGGGGTGTGCCCGTGCGGGAGCGCGGTCTCGTGGGCGGAGATGTAGCCCGCGTGGGCCGGGCCGTCGCCGCGGACGTTCTCGACGAACTGGTCGCCCAGCGTGTCGAGCATCGCCCGCGAGGCCTCCATCGACGCCCGCTGGGAGACGGTCGCGGGGTGGGCGCCGGGCTCGGTGTACTCCGCGAGGTAGCGGTGGGCGAGGTTCCCCCACTTCGCCGACTCCCGGATCAGGTCGATCTCGGCGTCGGTCTTCTCCCAGCGCATCCGGGACACCCACGACTGGGTCTCCACGTCGACGAACTCCGAGAGCGCGGGGCCCTCGTACCCCATCACGCCCGGCGCGCCGTCGCTGTCGGCGGCGACCTTGTCGGCACCGAGTCCGTCGAGCATCTCCGCGACCGTCTCGATCGGTCGCCCCTGCGGGTAGTCGAAGTAGTGATGCACGGCGTCGATCCGGTCGACTTCTTCGACGCGCTCGACCTCCAGCCGCGGCACGACGATCTCGATGCGCTCGTCGGTGACCGCCAGACAGACCGGGCGCTCGGTCTGGACGTGCTCGAACCCGGAGACGTAGTGGATGCTCGTCGCGGCGAACCAGACGGCGGCGTCGGCGTCGGTGTTCGCGAGCTTCCCCCGTATCTCGCGGAGTCGGGAGCGGTACTCGGCGTCCGGGAGTTCGGTGGCCATGGCCATCGGATCGCGCCCAGCGCGCAAAAGCCTCAGGGTGGACCGCCCGGGCTGCCGGCTCGTCCGACCGCCGCGGGCGACGGCCGGGAGTGCCACTCCCACGCGTCGACCCCCCTCTCGGACCGAAAACGAGGTGTCCCCGGCCGATTCGACGCCGACCGGGGTTAGTGGGTTAGAGGAATTTATAAACAGTCTAAAGCTATCTAAACGGCTCGTAAAACGTCGCCCGCCCACCCGTTCTCGGCGTGAAACGTGACGAACCGTCGGGTACGAACGCACCCTTATACGTGGTCCCCGATCCTTGGGTGGAGTAGAGTCACCATGTCCACCTCCGAACCCTCCACGCCGGCGCAGATCGCCGGCGACAAACTCCCGCGGTCGGCGCTGTCGGCCGTGGCGTCGCTGCTCGTCCCCGTTCGCACCGCGGCGTTCTGGTCGGCAGTCGCACTCCCGCTGGTCTACCTCCCGCTCGTGGCGACGGGCGCGGTGTGGGACCGGCCGCTGATGTTCTGTGCGCTGCTGGCGCTGAACGCCGTCGCGTTCCTCGTCGGTCACGACCACGAGCCGACCCGCGCCTGAACTCGTTCGGTCCCCGGCCGGCCTGTCCGGCTCCCCGCGGCTCACTCCGCCTCTTCGTCCCCCGCTGACTCGTCTCCGACAGCGTCCACGTCGTCGGCGTCCTCCGGATCGTGGCCCAGCCCGAGCGCCGCCGAGGGCGCCGGCGAGAGCGGCTCGCCGTGGATCAGCTCCGGGACGACGACGTTGAGGAACTGCACCGCGAGCACGACCAGCAGCGGCCCGAGAAAGAGGCCGTACCAGCCGAAGTACGCCGCGCCGAGCACGTACGCGAACAGCACCAGCCCCGTGTGGAGCGAGCGCCCGGAGATGATCGGCCGGAGCACCGCCTGCGGCAGCAGGTCGAGGAAGACGAACGCCACGACGAGGAAGGACAGCGGCGCCCAGAGCAGGCCGGCGCCGTCCTGGGAGGCTAGCCAGACCAGATACCCCGTCACCGGGACGTAGACGAGCTTGCCGACGACCAGCGGGACGAACGTCGCGACGCCGGTCAGTAGCGCCAACAGCGTCGGGAACGGGATCGCGACTGCCGACGGGACGACCGCATTGTAGCCGTTATAGACGACGACCGCCAGCACCGTCACCAGCGAGACGGTGATCACGTTGCCGAAGTACACCGTCTGCAGGTCCGCGTCGACCGCCGAGACGTAGGCGTGCGGGACGCTCCCGTCGCCGCCGATCTCCTCGCGGAACCACTCGTCGACCCGGTCGCCGTCCCGCAGGAGGAAGAAGCTCATCGAGAGCGCGAGCGTGAGGTGGACCAGCCCGTTGGTGAAGACACCCAGCTGCCGGAGGCCGGCGGTCAACTGATCCCGGATGGCGCCGAAGTTGTCGAGCCGGGTGAGGTAGCCCACCGGGTCGCGTATCAACTGCCGGACGGCGTCGGGCGTCGACGACCGCTCGCCCACCGCCGCGAGCAGCCCCGGATCGAGCGCGATCGTCAGCTCCCGGATCGCCACGAGGCCGACGTAGCCGAGCAGGGTCAGCCCCGGGACGACGATGGCCAGCAGCGTCAGCGTCGCCGCGGCGCCGCGGTGGCCGACGGCGTCCTCGATCCGTTCACAGATCGGCCGCGCGCCGTAGTAGATGAACAGGCCGAACACGAACGTCCCCACGAAGTGGAGCGCGAACCGGCCGACGACGAGCAGCAGGAACAGGCCGACCAGCCACCAGGCGACGCGCTGCCGTTCCGCCTCGCGGGGCCACTGCATGGCTCCTCAGGCGGCGGGCAGGGACTTCGGTTTTACCCCTCGACAGGGACCCCGCCGCTACCCCTCCAACTCCCCGTCGAGTCCCCACTCCTCGGCCCGCTGCTCGGCCTCCGCACGAGCCTCCTCCTGGATCGCGGCGATACGCTCCTCGTCCTGCAGGAACGACTCGAGCGCGCTCGCGCCGGTTTCGCCGGCGTCGTCGGGTGCGTGTTCCCGCGCCCGCCCGGCGAGCGACGGGTCGTCAGCCAGCTCCTCGGCTGGCGCGCCGGGCGGCACGGTAAAACCGGGCGTGTCGTGGACCTCCTCGAGCGCGTCGTCGGGAAGCTCGTACAGCTCGACGGAGCAGGGGCCGGGACCGGCCAGCGCGGCGAGGGCGTCCGCCCCGCGGCTGTCGGCACGCGTGTTTCCGTGGCTGTCGCCACGCTCGCAGTAGGCGGCACGCGGAACGCCGTCGGCGAACGTGAGGACGCCCGGCTCGCCGTCGCCCAGCAGCGAGTCCGGGTCGATCCGGGCGTACCCCGTTAGATCCCGGGCGAGAGCGGCTTCGAGCGCGCTCGCGACGCCGACTCGGGAGCGGACGAGCCGGCCCTCGGGGATCTCCAGTTCGGCGTCGATCCCGTTCATGGGGGCTCGGGGATCACCGCCGAGCGGAACCGTTCGGCGACTGCCGCCTCGTCGCCGTCCCGCAGATCGAGGCGGTCGGCCGCCCGTCGGTACGCTCCCGCCGCCGCGGCGTCGGGCGCGTACGCGAGCAGGGGCTCGCCCGCCCGCCGGGCCGCCCGCGCGGCGTCGCTCTCGGGGATCGTCGCCAACGTCGGCCCGCCGAAGTACTGCTCGGCCTGCTCGGCGACGCGGTCGATCGCCTCGTCGTCCTGCACACGGTTGAACAGCACGCCGGCGGTCTCGGTGCCGTAGGAGCGGGCGTACTCCTGCACCTTCAGCCCGTCCGAGAGCGAGGGGATCGTCGGCTGGAGCACGACCACTGTACGGTCCGCCAGTACGAGCGGGAGCACCGCCGACTGCGAGCCAAGCGCCGCCGCGGAGTCGAACAGCAGCACGTCGGTGTCGGTGGCCAGTTCGGCGACCACTTCCCGGAGCCGAGTCGGGTCGGCGTCGCGAAACGCGGCGAGGGAGGTGCCACAGGGGACGAGCGAGAGCCCAAACCGCTCGTACACCGCGTCCTCGACCGCCGCGTCGGCGTCGGCCAGCAGCAGGTCCTGCAGCGTGGTGTCGGCGTCCGCGAGCCCGGTATGGAAACAGAGGTTCGCCATCCCGGTGTCGGCGTCGACGACCGTCACATCGTGGTCGTCGGCGAGCGCCATGCCCAGCGCGAGCGTGCTGGTGGTCTTCCCCACCCCGCCCTTCCCGCTCGCGACAGCCAGCGCTTCGACCATGCGTTCTTTCTCCTCGCTATCCGATTTAAACTTTCTCCCCGAGCGGTCGTGTCACTCCCACCACTCTCCGAGCACCCGTCGCCAGTTCCCGGCCGCGATCGCCTCCCGCTCCGCGCGGTCGAACCCCCGGGCTTCGAGCCCGTCGAGCACGTCCCGGAGTCCCGTCACGTCCCCGACGGCCTCCGGCACCGTCGCGCCGTCGAAGTCCGACCCCAGCCCGACGTGTTCGACGCCCATCCGGTCGGCGAAGTACTCGATGTGGTCCAGCAGCGTCGAGAGTTCGGCGTCCTTCCCGCGCTCCCCGTCCGGCCGGAGGTGGGCAGTCCCGAACGTACAGCCGACGATCCCGCCGCTGTCGGCGACGGCGTCCAACTGCTCGTCGGTGAGGTTCCGCGACGCCGGCGAGACGCCGTGTGCGCCGGCGTGGGAGACCACCAGCGGCGAGTCGACGGTCTCCGCCACGTCCCAAAAGCCCGCGGCGTTCAGATGGGCGAGGTCGACGACGATCCCCCGGTCCTCGCAGGCCTCGACCAGATCGAACCCCGCGTCGGTCAGCCCCGGCCCGATATCCGGGGTCGCGTCGTGCTCGAAGGGAACGCCGTGGGCGAAGGCGTTGGGCCGGGACCAGACGAGTCCGAGCGATCGCAGCCCGGTTTCGTATAGCGAATCGAGATTTACGAGCTCCGGATCGACGGCGCCCGCGCCCTCGATGTGGGGGATCCCGCCGACCGCGTTGCCGGCGAGACAGGCGTCGAGGTCGTCGATATCGCCGATCACGCGGAAGCGGTCGGTCGCCTCCGCCCACTCGTGGAGCGTTTCGAACTGCTCGTCGACGATCCGGCGGGCGCGCTCGGGGTCGACCGCCGGCGGGAGTTCGCTCCAGTCGTCTATCTCTCCCTCGTTGGGGACGAACGCGGCGAAGATTCCGGCCGCGAGCCCGGCTTCCTCCGCACGGGCGAGGTCGAGGTGGCCGTCGTCGGTCTCCTCCAGGAAGGCGCCGCCCGCGCGGTCGCTGGTCGCCGCGAGCAGCGTGTCGTTGTGGCCGTCGATGATGGGGGTCACGGTCGTTCCTCTGACCGCGCCGACTTCGGGCTTCCGGCGCCCGCCGCGGTTGCCGGAACGAAGCGCCACCCTTCAAGCCGGTCGCCGTCCCCTATCCGGTATGAGCGACGGTCTCTGTGTGGAGTCCTGCGAGCGCTGTCCCGCGCTCGTCGAGTCGCGGAGTCGCATCGTCAACGGCGACGGGCCGGCCGACGCCGACCTCCTCCTCCTCGGCGAGGCGCCCGGCCAGCAAGAGGACGAGGGCGGCGAGCCGTTCATCGGTCGCTCGGGCGACGTGCTCGACGAGGCGCTCCGGGACGCCGGGCTCGCGCGCTCGGACGTCCGGATCACCAACTGCGTGCGCTGCCGGCCGCCGGAGAACCGCGATCCTCACCAGGAGGAGCTGTCGAACTGCCGGAGCTACCTCGAATGCGAGATCGAGGCCGTCGACCCGGAGCTGGTGGTCACGCTCGGCAAGGTCCCCAGCGAGCACCTGCTCGACCGCGACGTGGCGGTGACGAAGGAGGCGGGCGACGTACAGGACGCCCGCGTCGGCGACCGCTCACAGCGCGTCCTGATCTCGGTCCACCCGGCGGCGACGCTGTACGACGCCTCCCAAGGGGACACGTTCTCGGAGGCGATCGCCCGCGCGGCCGACCTCGCCGGCATCGCCGACGGCGAGGACGGGCAGTCCCGGCTGGGCGATTACTGACGCTGCGGGTGACCGTTCCCGGCGCGACTACTGACGCCGCGAGCGTTCCCGCGACGA
Source organism: Halolamina salina (assembly GCF_054653455.1). Classification (NCBI taxonomy): domain Archaea; kingdom Methanobacteriati; phylum Methanobacteriota; class Halobacteria; order Halobacteriales; family Haloferacaceae; genus Halolamina; species Halolamina salina. Next base: position 45,275 of record NZ_BAAIGE010000002.1, read on the forward strand.
CTACTGCGGCTTCTCCAGCAGCGCGCGCCACATCACCGACTCCTCGTCGCTGGCTGGATGCCCGTCGGCGGTGTCGACGACGTCCCACGGGGTGCCGACGGTCGCGTCCCGCAGCCGCTCGATGGAGAACAGCCGGAACACCAGCGTCTCCCCCACGTCGCCCTCGTACTCGCTGTGGAACACGCGGTGGGCCAGCCCCGGCTCCGGGTCGTCGCGCACGGCAAACAGGTCGACCTCGACCGCGAACTCGGGCTTGTAGCCGTCGAGCATCGCCGTCGCGTCCGTCGTCGTGACGTGAGCGAGATCCGCGAGGAACGCCCGCAGCGCGTGCTGGCTCGGGGCGAGCTGGAGCTGCGAACCGATCGACAGCGCGGCGTCGAAGCGGTCCCGCCCGAACTGCTCCCGGAGCGCGAACATGTCGCCGACGCGGGCGTCCTCGACGCCGCGGTCGCGCATCGTCTCGACGAGGTGCTCGCTGGGGTCGATCGCGACGGTCTCGACGCGCTCCTGGAAGTACAGCGCGTCCCGGCCCGCGCCGGCGCCCATGTCCAGTAGCGGCCCGTCGATCCGCGGCTCGAACCACTCGTCGGGCCGGTGGTCGCCGAAGTAGAACTCCTCGATGGTGTGTTCGCGGGTCTCGTCGCCGTCGCGGTCGATCAGCGGCTCGGCCCGCTCGCCGCGGTGGTGGTCGCGGATCGCCCGACCGAAGGGGTCCGTCATGACCCGTGCTTTGGCCGGGATGGGCAAAGGAATTCTGTGTAAGTGTCACACACTAACGTACCAAACGCCGCGACGGAAAGTCACTTGAGCGCCCGAACCGCAGGCTCGCGTATGGACTCCCACGCCGACGTGGTCGTCGTCGACTACGGCCTCGGCAACCTTCGCAGCGTCACGAAAGGGCTGGAGCGGGCGGGCGCGTCGGTGACGATCTCGGACGACCCCGAGCGATTCGACGACGCCGACGGGGTGGTGCTGCCCGGCGTCGGCGCGTTCCGCGAGGGGATGGAGAACGCCGACCCGTACCGCGACGCGCTCGAGGACGTCGCCGCCTCCGATCGCCCGCTGTTCGGCATCTGTCTCGGGATGCAGATGCTGCTCTCCGAGAGCGAGGAGGCCGACCACGAGGGGCAGGGCGCCGTCGAGGGCCTCGGCTTCGTCCCGGGAACGAACGTCCGCTTCCGCGGCGACCAGAAAGTCCCCCACATGGGCTGGAACGAGCTCGACGTGACCCGCGAGCACCCGCTCGTGACCGGCGTCGAGGGCGGCCGCGGCGGCTCCGTCGACGGCGAGCACGCCTACTTCGTCCACTCCTACTACGCCGACCCGGAGAACGACGACGCGATCGTCGCCGAGACCGACTACGGGGTGACGTTCCCCGCGATCGTCGCCAACGACGACGGGACGGTGTTCGGCACGCAGTTCCACCCCGAGAAGAGCGGGGAGACCGGGCTGACGATCCTGAAGAACTTCGTCGACCTCTGCTGAGGCGTTTCCGACTGTGAAACGCCGCGGGAGAGTTATGCTCCCCCGACACGAACGCCCGCTGTGTCCCCCACAGTTCCCTCCGTCCCCCGAGATTGGCGCGTTCCGCTGTTCCTCGGCGGCGCGTCGATCCCGTTCTCGCTCGTCACCTACCTCCAGTCCGGTTCGACGATGTCGCTCTGGCCCGTCGTGATCGCGGGGCTGATCGCCGGCTACCTGACCGACGACGCCGACCGCGTCGGCGCCCGGACCGGGTTCGTCGGCGGGCTGGCGGTGTTCTGGATCGTCGCGGAGATGGTGCTGCTGGTGCCCGAACTGACCGGGCCGTGGTGGTTCCTCGTCGCCGCGACCGGCACGAGCGTCGTCTTCGCGGTGCTCGGGGTGGCGCTCTCGGTGCTACTGGCGGCAGTTGCGGCGCGCGTCGGCGGGTGGCTCGCCCAGCAGGGCGGCCGGTACCGGCCCGCTCCCGAGGCCTGACTCCGCCCGACGCTAATGGTTCTCTCGGCTGTTCCCGAGTACCACCTGTCGTCGACGCAGGACGGTTCGCTCGACGCTGTCGCTCGTGAATTTGAGTGTACGAAAAGCAAGTACAGCCGCCGAGGCGGCTATTAGTTGCGGACGAGGTTCGTCGCGCGGGGGCCCTTGTCGGCCTGTTCGATGTCGAATTCAACTTCCTGCCCTTCCTCGAGGTCGTCGCCGCCGACATCTTCCATGTGGAAGAAAACGTCGTCGTCCGCGTCCTCAGTGGAAATGAAACCGTAGCCGCCCGTGTCGTTGAAGAAATCAACCTTACCGTTTGCCATTGCAAACAAACGTATGCCCCGTCACGGGATAACCCTTCCGAGGGTCGTGGTACCACGACCTGTGACCGACGAGCGTTCGGCGCCGTCGATCACCCAACGACGCCGAAGCCGTACTGCGCGTACGGCCAGAGGTGATAGAGGCCGACGCCGACGAGCACCGCCGGCACCGTGGTGTAGATCGTCGCGATGAGGGCGGCCTTCGCGTCGATCGCCAGCAGCGGGAACAGCGCGTCGCCGTCCTGACTGATCGCGTTGGCGGAAAGCGCCGAGAACGGCACCGCCTCCTCGATGGCGTACAGTTGGGCGAACACGATGTGGGCCGCACAGCCGGGGATCAGCCCCAGCAGGGCGCCGAACACCGGCGTCAGCACGCCCGCGGAGTTCGCGAGCGACTGGATGTCGAACGCGAAGATCGCCATCCCGTACTCGTAGAGCAGGTAGCCCGCGATCACCCAGACGGTCACCATCGCGGTCTCCATCGCGGCGTGCTGGAACGTCTTGTACAGCGTGCCGAAGCTGTCCCGGTTCCGACCGGCGTCGCCGGTCCCGATGTAGTGCCGGCCGACGAAGTAGAGGTAAAAGGAGAGCGTAGTGCCGAGCAGGCCGGCGACCGTGAACAGCCCGTCGTAGCTGAATCCGACCTCCCACGCTGGCTCCACGGCGCCCTTCGCGAGGTACATCGTCCCGGCGACCAGCGCGCCCACGAGCGTCACCCACCAGAGGACGTGGACGCCGTGGCTGACTCGTTCGAGTATCGCGGCGTCGGGCAGGTATCCGGGTCGGTCGCTGCCGCCCTCGCAGTCGGGCTGCTCGTACTCCGAGACGCTCGGGCCGCCCGCAGCGACGCTGCTGGTGGCGAAGCCACCGTCAGTGACGGGGCGGCTCACGCGCTCGACCGCGCGGTCGACGCGCCCGACGCCGAGGCCCCAGAGGTCGATCGAGTAGCCGAACGCGACCGCGGCGACGAACGCGAGCCCGTAGGCGTAGACTGCGGCCTCCGGCGCCAGCGCGAGGATGATGAACGCCGAGTCGCCCGCGGTCGCGCCCAGCGCGGCGACGACGGTGCCGAAGCTGACGGTGCCGCGGATGTACAGCGGCATCGCGATGATGGCGCCGCCACAGCCCGGCGTTACCCCGAGCAGCCCGCCGACCAGCGGCTGGGCGCGCTCGTGTTCCTGCAGCAGCTCGGTCAGCTTCCCGTCGAACCGGTACTGGACCAGGCTGAACAGTAGCACCGTCGCGCCGACGAAGCCGGACACCTGCACGAACCCCTCGCGCCACGAGCCGATCAGGACCTCGAGCGCCTCCCGACCGACGGGACCGAACAGGTCCGGCGGCACCTGCAGCGGGATCACGGGGAACCACCGCCTCGGGGTGCCCGCGGCGGCGGCCGAGCCTGTGTGTCGAGCATGAGTGTTCTTGTCGTACCATGGCCGGCCCAACTACATAGTTGTTCCCCACGTACTCTATTTTTAGATACCTCTAATTCTCTTCGCGGTGGGAACCGTTTTGCCCCGGCGGACCCGAATCCGGGTATGGACGCAGGGTTCGACGCGACGCTCCGGGCCGACGGCGTGGCCTTCGCCGAGCGCGACGCCGAACTGCTCCGGGCGGTCGACGAGTCGGGGTCGCTCAACGCCGCCGCGTCGTCGCTCGGGCGGTCGTACTCCCGGGCCCACGACCGGCTCACGGAGCTCGAGGACGCGTTCGGCTCGCTGGTCGAGCGCCAGCGCGGCGGCAGCGGCGGCGGCGGCAGCGCGCTCACCGACCGCGCCCACGAGCTGTTGGCGGCGTTCGACCGCCTGCGCGCGGGCTACAGCGCGATCGCGGAGACTACGGAGACGGTTCTCGACGGCGAGGTGGTCGAACGGGACGGCGAACTCGGCACCGTCGAGACCGCCGCCGGGACGGTTCGGGCGCTCGTCCCGCCCGACGCGGACTCCGTCGAGGTGGTGCTGCGCGCCGACGCCGTGACGCTGCACGACCCCGCGGACACGCCGACCGGCGACGCGACCAGCGCCCGAAACCGCTTTTCGGGCGAGGTCGTCGCGGTCGACCGCGGGGAGTCCGTCTATCGGGTTTCGGTCGAGGTGGGCGCCGACGCGCCGCTCGTGGCGCTGGTGACCGAGGAGAGTCGCGACCGACTCGACCTCGAACCCGGCCGGGACGTGGTGGCGTCGTTCAAAGCGACGGCGACCCGTGCGACACCGCGGTGACGGCCAACCGTGGTGGTGAGAGCGACACCGCGGTAGTTGGTAACTGCGAGAACTCTCTCAGCCGCCACAAAGTTCTCTTATCACACGCCAGTACCGCTTCGCGCATGCTCGACGCTGATTTCGAGGTCTGCACCGAGTGTGGCAACCTCCACATGGAGGGCGGCAGTGCCCCGTCACACGTCGAGGAGTGTGCGGTCTGTGGCGGGCGAACCGACGACGTGGAACTGGACGACATCGTCGGCCTGTAGCGCGCTCCCGCCGACGCGCTTTTCTCCACCCCTCGTGAACCCCGGGGTATGCAAGTCGTCACGCTGGGTCCGGCGGGGACGTACTCCCACCGCGCGGCGGGGTCGATCGCCGACGACGGCGCCGTCAGCTTCCGGGAGTCGGTGACGGGGATCGTCGCGGCCGTCGCCGACGGCGAGTTCGACCGCGGCGTCGTCCCCGTCGAGAACAGCATCGAGGGCTCCGTCGACGAGAGCCTCGACGCGCTGGCCGACCGCGCGGTGAGCGTCGTACAGGAGGTCGTCTCCCCGATCCGGCACGCCCTCCTCGCACAGGGGCCGGAGTTCTCGACCGTCGCCTCCCACCCGCAGGCGCTGGCGCAGTGCCGGGAGTATCTCGCGGAGCACTACCCCGACGTGAGTCAGGAGGCGGTGGCGTCGACCGCCCGCGGGGTCGAGCGCGCTCGCGAGGACCCGAGCGTGGCGGCGATCGGCCACCCCGCGAACGCAGGCTCGCCGGGACAGGGAGCCGGCGAGGACGGTGACGGTACCCTCCAGCGCATCGCCGAGAACATTCAGGACCACGACTCAAACGCCACCCGCTTCCTCGTCGTCGCTCCCGAGAGCGAGCGCTCGGAGGCGGGCGGGAAGACCAGCATCGTGGCCTACCCCGGCGCGAACTACCCCGGCCTGCTGCTCGAACTGCTGGAGTCGTTCGCCGATCGGGACATCAACCTCACCCGGATCGAGTCTCGCCCCAGTGGCCGCCGGCTGGGGGACTACTGCTTCCACGTCGACTTCGAGGCGGGGCTGTACGAGGCCCGGGCGCAGGAGGCGCTGGCGGAGATCGAGGAAGTCTGTGCGGACGGCTGGGTCAAGCGGTTAGGCTCCTACGACACGACTCACGTCGTCGGGTAGCCGAAAACCGCCCGACTGAGTCGGGATAGGGGGACCGGCGGTAACCCTTAACCATCCGTGGCGCCTCTTTTCGGGTATGAGTGGCCGCCGTGATCCGTTCGACGAGATCGAGGAACTGTTCGAGCAGCTGAACTCCGGGTTCGCCGACCTCACCGGGGAGATCGAGGGGGCCGTCGGCGGCGGCATCCACGTCGACGTGGCCGACGCCGACGACGAGATCGTCGTCGTCGCGGACGTGCCGGGCTACGAGGCCGACGACATCGACGTGTCGGTCAGCGACCGCCAGCTCACCATCTCGGCGGAGCGCGGGAGCGAGTCAGAGACCGACGACGACGCCCAGTACTACCGCCGCGAGCGCACCCGGCAGGCGGTCAGCCGCACCGTGACGCTCCCGACGGCCGTCGACGAGCACGAGGCGTCGGCGAGCTACGAGAACGGCGTGCTGACGGTCGAACTGCCCAAGGCCGACGGCGACGACGGGATCGACATCGAAGTGAGTTAGATCGGCTCTTTCGCGTTTTCGAGGCGGCTCTGTTCGGTCGTGGCGGCGATTGCGACGTTTCGGTTCGTTACCGCGACTGCATCTCGTTCGTTGGCAACTGAGACAGCACCGGCGACAGCAACAGCATCTCGTTCGTAGACCACTTGCGACCGCAGTGCGCCGGACACAGGGTCCGTCATCAGAAATCAGAGATTTCTGATTGGCAGACGAGAGCTTCGCTCTCGTCGACGGCACAGCGCCGAGTCCCCACCCCTCCCCCGCGGGCCGGCGACCGGTGCCGGCCCGCGGCGTCCACCGCTACCGCAGCCGGCGGTGGCGCGAAGCGCGAGCACCTCCGTGTGCGAGCCGAGCGCGAGGTCCTCGCGAGTGAAACGAGCGAGGGCACGAGGGAGCTTTGCTCCCTCGGAGGACGACCGAGCGAACGGACGTGAGCGAGTGAGTCGGCTGGGGAGGTTCGTGGGCTGTGCGGGGCGGCGCGGTCACAAGTGGCCAAGCTCACTCCGCGGTTCTGTTCGTGGCGGAACCAGCGAACTCCGCGGTCGTGCTTCTGGCCCGAACAACGAACACCACGACCCAAAACACCGATCGACCTACTCCCGTCCGTCCAACCACCGCTGCAGCGCCGCATCAGTCGCGATCGAGACGGCGAAGAACAGCACCGGTACGATCGCGTTGATCGCCCAACTCACCGCCGAGCCGGTGGCGTAGTCGTACGCCACCAGCGCGACGAACACCACGACCGCGGTCACGACCCGTCGACGGAGCGTCTTGCCGGCGATCTCCATACCCGAACTGGGTCGCTCGCCCCGAAGAAGCTCCCGGTCTCAGCCCCGCAGCGTCTCCACGGGGCGCTCGTTGGCCGCCTTCCACGCCGGGTACAGCCCGCTGAGCAGGCTCGCGACGACGGCGAAGGCGAAGCCGAACACGAGGTACTGCATGCTGGCCCACTCGAACACCAGCGTCGGATCGTTGAACAACACCTGATTCAGCAGCAGCCCCACCCCCAGCGCCACGACCGCGCCGACCGCGCCGCCGATGACGCCGAGCAGCCCCGCCTCGGTCAGGATCATTCGCAGCACCTCGCCCCGGCGGATCCCGACCGCCCGCAGCACGCCGATCTCGCCCCGGCGCTCGATCGTGCTCATCAGCATCACGTTGAGGATGCTCACCGCGGCGACGACCAGCGAGATCGAGCCGATCCCGATCAGCGCGAGGTTGAGCGTGTTCGTCAGGGAGTCGATGCTCTCCTGTACCGCCGCCAGCGTCGTGACGCTCACGATTTCCTCGCGGCCGTTCATCCCGCGCTCCACCCGGTTGGCGACCGCCTCCGCGGCCGCGCCGTCCTCGGCGACGATCGTCACCGTCGAGTAGTACTCTTGATCCGCCAGCGCCGAGACCGGCAGCACGACTGACGCGCCGCCGCCGAACCCCTGTTGGGGTTCGAGAATCCCCCGGATCCGGTAGAGCTGGCCGTCGTACTCGATCGGGTCGCCGATTTCGAGGCCGAACTCGTCGGCGACGGTGCTGCTCACCAGCGCGCCCGAGCGCAGGCGGTCGGGCACCTCGCCCGCCTGTGCGTCGTACAGCGCGCCGGCCTGCGTGAGGCCCGTGACGCTCACCCGTTCTGGCTCGCCGTCGGCGTCGATCGTCGTCGTCCCGGTCTTCTGAGCGATCACGTCGGCGTCGGCCACCAGTCGCTCGATGTTCCGGACCTGCGACTCGGTCAGCGCGGGCTCGGGGTTGTCCTCGCCCGCGGTCACCGTCACCTGGTTTGCGAGCCCGCCCAGTTCCTGGTTCGTGCTGTACTGGATCGAGGCGCCGGCCATCCCCAGCGACGCGATGGCGACGACGCCGATGACGATCCCCAGCGCCGCAAGCGCCGTCCGCGCGCGGTTCCGACCGAGGTTGCGCCACGCCATCAGCGCGCTGGGGAACCGCCAGAGCCACGCCTCGACGCTCACTCCTGGATCACCCCGTCGACGAGGTTGACCACCCGGTCTGAGTACTCCACGAGTTGCTCGTCGTGCGTCACCGAGACGATCGCGATGTTCTCCTCCTCCTTCAGCCGCGTCAGCTCGTCGAGGATCGTCCGGCCGGTGTCCTGATCGAGGTTCCCCGTCGGCTCGTCGGCGAGCACGATGTCGGGCTCGTTCACCAGCGCCCGCGCGATCGCGACGCGCTGTTGCTGCCCGCCGGAGAGCTGTCGGGGGGTGTGCTCCAGCCGCTCGCCGAGTCCGACGCGTTCGAGTAAGTCGATCGCCCGATCGTGGCGGTCGACGCCGGTGTCCCACATCGACGGCAGTTCCACGTTCTCGACCGCGGTCAGCATCGGCAGCAGGTGGAAGTCCTGAAACACGAAGCCGATCCCGTTGCGCCGCTCCTCGGTGAGTTCGTCCTCGGTGAAGTTCGTCACGTCCCGCCCTTCGAGCTTCACGCTCCCCTCGGTGGGCGTGTCGAGTAGCCCGATCATGTTGAGCATCGTCGACTTGCCCGAGCCGGAGGGGCCGATGATCGTCACCATCTCGCCGCGGTCGGCGTGGAAGTCGACGCCTTTCAGCGCCTCGATGGTCTCCTCGCCGCTCTGGTAGCGCTTCACCACGTCGGCGAGTTCGATGACGTGCATCAGTCCCTGTATCGGCGGTAGGCGATCGTGAGCGCGACCCCGAGCGCGACCGCCAGCAGCACGACCAGCGCGCCGAGCAGCAGCGACAGCCCCGAGCCGCCGGAGCCGCCCTGTCCACCGCTCGACGGCGCGGCGTCGCTCACGTCGAGTTCCACTACCCGCGAGAGCCGTTCGCCGTCGACGGTGTACTCGATCCGGACCGGCACCGCCGTCACCGACGCCGAGACGTTGGCGGTGAGCTGGAACGTCGCGAACTCGCTCGAGTCCACCGCGCCGACGAAGTACTCCTTGTTGGGGTTCACCGGCGTCACGCCCTCGCTCGCGACGACGCGCATCACGACCGAACTCGCGTCGAGGCTGCCCACGTTGGCCGCGTCGCCGCTGATCGTCACGACCCCGCCGCTCCGGCTCGCGTCGACGCCCGTGACGGTCACGCCCGTGCTCGGCGCCGGCGCGTACGAGATCGTCGTCTCGCTGGTCGCCGTCTCCCCGGCGGCGGTGTACTCGGCGACGATCGTCACCTCGCCGGCGGGGATCGCGCTGCCGTCGAGCGTAGCGACCCGGCTCCCGCCGGCGGGCACGTCCGCCAGCCGGGTTCTGGTGACGGTCTCGCCGTCGACCACCGCCCGGAGCTGCACGTCACGGAGCTCGACGTTGCCGAACTCCGACAGCGTCGCCCGCACGACCGACGAGCCGTTCGCGGTCGTCCCGGTCGCCGTCAACTGCGGGTCGAGGGTCGCTGGCTCCACGTCGGCGGTGACGTTGCGCGTCACCGTCCGCGTGACCCCCTCGTCGGTCTTGTACGTCAGCGTCGCCGAAAGCGTCCGGTCCCCCGGCTCGTCGAACGTCGTGGCGAACGTGTGGGTCGTCTGGGTCCCCGGCGCGATCGACGCCGAGACGCGCTCGGGGTTCTCCACGTCGGCGTCCCCGGTCAGCTCCAGCCGGACGTTCGAGAGCGCCCCGTCGTCGCCGTTGGAGACGCTCACGTCGATCGCGGTCTCCTCGCCGGCGACGGAATCGAGGCCGGCGAAGGAGAGCACCGCCTCGTCTGGCTCCTGTACGTCGACGTACAGCGGATAGCTCACGGACTCGAAGTCGCCGTCGCCGTCGCGCACGACCGCGTTGACGATCAGCTTCTTCTCGCCCGGCTCCTCGATCGACATAGTCAGCGGGATCGAGCGCGTGTCGCCGCGCGCGATCGAGCCAACGTCCTCGATCCGGGCCAGATCCTCGCCGCTCCCGGCCTCGCGGACGTAGAGGTCGGTCACCTCGACCGGGCCGGCGCTGGACTCCAGGTTCGCGATCGTCGTCGTCAGCGTGAACGTCTCCCCTGGCGCGGGCTGATCGACCGAGAGGTCCACGGACTCGATCGCCACGTCGGTGTTCGCCGCCGCGGCGGGGACCGCGACGCCGGCGACGATCGAGAGCACGACCATCGCGGCGACGGCGAGCGATCGCCGGGTCACGGCGACCCCTGCCCGGTCGTCCCGACGAACGCTACGTTTCCAGTCACGAACATGTGTCCCACTCCCGCTGAGACGACATTATAGCTTTCGGAAGGAATATTACAACAGCTCTGTAAGCGTCGTTCGAACAGATGAACGACGGGATCTCTCCGCGACGGCGACCGCGCTCCGCTCGCGCGCCACGTCGAGGGACCGATGCGTAGCGACGACGAGGCGTTCGACGCGATGGGGCGGCTGGGGTTCGGCACCAACGAGGCCGAGGTGCTCGTCACGCTCCACGAACTCGGCACCGCGACCGCCCGCGAGGTGAATCAGGCCGCCGACGTGTCGCGGCCGCAGGTGTACAGCGCGGTCGAGTCCCTCGAGAACCGCGGTTTGGTCAACGTCCAGCACGCCAACCCCCGCGAGTTCCAGCCCGTGACCGTCGAGGAGACGGAGTCGCTGCTCACGCGGCGGTTCGAGCGGGACATCGAGCGGGTCGGCGACCGGCTCCGGGAGGCGGCCAGCCGGCGCGAGGGGCCGAGCGAGGAGCGCGAGGACATCTGGACCGTTCGCGGCCGGGAGTCCGTCACTGAACGGGTCACCCAGCTCGTCCGGGACGCCGAGGTGCGCGTCGTGTTCGGCGCCGAGACGGCCGACCTGCTGACGGAGGGCATCTACGACGCGCTCACGGAACGGGCGGCGGCGGGCGTCGACGTGACGGTGGTCAGCACCGACCCGGCCGTCCGGGAGCGGTTCGCCGACGCGGACGTGACGGTGCTCGCCCCGGATATCCACGACGACGAGGCCAACCACACCGGCCGGATGCTGCTGGTCGACGACCACACCGTGCTCCACAGCGTGCTGGGCGAGGAGGCGCTCCCGGGTGCCAGCCGCGAGACGGCGTACTGGAGCGCCGACTCGGGGTTCGCCTCGACGCTCATCGCGATGATGGAGCGGACGCTGCAGAACCAGACGGCGTAGGCCTGCCACCGATACCGTTTTGTCAGCGATCGCCCAAGCCGCGGCCGTGCCAGTCCCCGCCACACAGCGCGCCGTCGCCGGTCTACTCGGCGCGACGGCCGTCTGGCGGACGCTCTCCGGCGTCGCCGCCCTCGTGCGCTGGCTCTGGCTCGGCGAGGTGGTCGGCAACGGCTCGATGGCGCTGCTGCTGATCTCGGTCGTGATCGGGCCGATCGTCGGCGCGGGGGCCGCCGACGCCGCACTCCGGCACGGCTACTGGTCGCGGGACCGCCGAGCGCACCGACGCCGGCTCGCCGCGGTCGCGGGGCTGCTCATGCTCCCGTTTCTCGCGACGACGGCGGCGGGCCGGCTCCTCGGGAACGGGCCGCCGTCGCTGCCGCTGTACGGCATCGTGACGCTGTCGGTGACGACGTTGGTGGTGCTGGCGCTCGCCGGCTCAGGCCGTCACGAGTGAGACCACGGCGACGCCGGCGCCGACCGCGAGTACGGGAACCGCGGCGCCGAGCGTGAGATAGCCTGCGAGCGCGCCCAGCGTGACGGGCACCATCGCGAGCAGACAGAGGAGACCGAGTCCGAACGCCAGCAGGGGGGCGCCGTCGCGAACCGTCGAGGGTGTGCTGCCGGCGTTGGTCATTCGTGTCCGTGAAGGGGCGGGTTCCGAGCAAAAGGGCTTCGGTCGGAAAATCGGCGTGTGAGAAGTCAGCACACCGCTCGACGTGCGCTCGTCGGCGCGTGTTCGCTCGCTGCCGGGCGCGCCAGTCAGAACTGATGGGTATTTTTACGCGGGGACGGGAGGAACGGGTATGGACTACGACCCGCAGGCGATCGAGGAGCGCTGGCGGCAGCGCTGGCGGGAGGCGGGCCGCTACGAGGCCGATCCCGCCCCCGAGGGGGGCGAGGACGCGACCTTCGTCACGGTTCCGTACCCCTACCCCAGCGGCGGGATGCACATCGGCCACGCCCGCACGTACACGGTGCCGGACGCCTACGCGCGCTACCGGCGCCAGCAGGGCGACAACGTGCTGTTCCCGATGGCGTGGCACGTCACCGGGACGCCGATCATCGGCGCCGTCGAGCGCCTGAAGAAGGGAGAGGAGGAGCAGCTCTCGGTGCTGCAGGACACGTACAACGTCCCCGAGGAGGACCTGAGCGACCTGGAGACGCCGATGGGCTACGCGGAGTACTTCATCGAGGAGCACTACAAGAAGGGGATGAAGTCCCTGGGCCTGTCGGTCGACTGGCGCCGGGAGTTCACCACGAACGACGAGCGCTACTCGAAGTTCATCGAGTGGCAGTACCAGCGCCTGAAGGAGGAGGGGCTGGTGGAGAAGGGACTCCACCCGGTGAACTACTGCACCGAGGAGGAACAGCCCGTCACCACCCACGACCTGCTGGAGGGCGAGGAGGCGGAGTTCCAGGAGTACACGCTGATCCGGTTCCGGGGCGATTCCCCGGATAACGGCGACGCCGTCTTCCCGATGGCCACCCTCCGCCCCGAGACGGTTCGCGGCGTCACGAACGCCTACGTCGACCCCGAGGCGACGTACGTCCGCGCGACCGTCGACGGCGAGACGTGGGTGATCTCCGAAGACGCCGCCGAGAAGTTCGAACTGCAGGACCGCGAGGTCGAGGTCGAGGCGGAGTTCGACGGCCGCGAGATCGTCGGCACGAGCGTCGAGAACCCCGTGACCGGCGACGAGGTGCTGATCCTGCCCGCCGGCTTCGTCGACGCCGACAACGCGACCGGCGTCGTGATGTCGGTGCCGGCCCACTCGCCGGACGACTACGTCGCGCTGCAGGAACTGAAAGAGCGCGCCGACGAACTGACCGAGTACGGGATCGACCCCGAGGCGGTCCGCGAGATCGAGCCGATCCCGATCCTCACGATCGAGGGGTACGGCGAGATCCCCGCGAAGTCCGCCGTCGAGGAGCACGGCATCGAGTCCAGCGACGACCCCGCGCTGGAGGAGGCGACGAACGACCTGTACAACGCGGAGTTCCACTCCGGGATTCTGAACGACGAGTACGGCGAGTTCGCGGGCGAGGTCGTCGAGGACGTCCGCGACCGCTTCCGCGAGCACCACGCCGGCGACGCGTTCGACACGATGCAGGAGTTCAGCGAGGAGGTCGTCTGTCGCTGCGGCGGCGACGTGGAGGTCGCCTACCAGGACACGTGGTTCCTGCGCTACAACGACGAGGACTGGATGGAGAAGACCCGGCGCGCCATCCAGAACCTGGACGCGATCCCGGAGAACACCCGCGGCGAGTACGAACACACCGTCGGCTGGCTGAACGAGTGGCCCTGCATCCGGAACTACGGGCTGGGCACCAGACTGCCGTGGGACGACGAGTTCGTGATCGAGCCGCTGTCGGACTCGACGCTGTACATGTCCTACTACACGGTCGCCCCGCACATCCAGGACGTGCCCGTCGAGGACCTGGATCCGGACTTTTTCGACGCGATGTTCTACGGCGAGGACGCCGTCGACGACCCGGACGAGAAAGCCCTGGAACTGGGCGAGGAGTGGGACTACTGGTACCCCGTCGACTACCGCTTCTCGGGCAACGACCTGATCACGAACCACCTGACGTTCTACCTCTACCACCACGCCGAGTTCTTCCCCGAGCCGAAGTGGCCTCAGGGGATCGTCGTGATGGGAATGGGCCTGCTGGAGGGCCAGAAGATGTCCTCCTCGAAGGGTCACGTCGTGCTGCCGGGCGAGGCGATCTCGGAGTACGGCGCCGACACCGTTCGGTTCTTCCTGCTGAACGCCTCGGAGCCGTGGCAGGACTACGACTGGCGCGAGGACGCCGTCGAGAGCACCCACGACCAGCTGCGGCGGTTCTACAACCGCGGGCAGGAACTGGTCGAGGGCGACGCGGGCCGGAAGGACGCGATCACCGACGTGGACCGCTGGCTGCTCTCGAAGCTCCAGACCACGATCGAGACCGCGACCGACGCGATGGAGCGCTCGGAGACCCGGACCGCCACGCAGGCGGCCTTTTACGGCTTCGACGAGCACCTGAAGTGGTACCGTCGCCGCGCCGACCTCGACCGGCCGGGCGCGCGCTGGACGCTGCGACACGTCCTCGAAACCCGGCTGCGCCTGCTGGCGCCGTTCACGCCGTTCCTCGCGAACGAACTCCACGAGGAACTGACGGGGACGGCCGCCGAAGACGCGCCGTGGCCCGAGGTGGACGACGACCTGCGCGCCCCCGATCTGGAACTGCAGGAGGAGCGCGTGCAGGCGCTGGTCGACGACATCAACGAGGTCGCGGACGTGACCGACACCGATCCGGAGACGATCCGGATCTACACCGCCGCCGACTGGAAGCGGACCGTGTTCGAGGCGGTCCGGGAGGCCGGCACGGACGTGGGCGCGGTGATGAGCGAGGTCATGAGCGACCCCGACCTGCGCGAGAAGGGCGACGAGGTGAACCAGGTCGCGCAGGACGCGGTGGAGTTCGCCCGCGACTACGACGACGAGGAGTTGGCGGCGCTGCTCGACGTGGACGAGCGCGGCGCCTACGAGGCTGCGGCGGCGTTCCTCGAACGCGAGTTCGATGCCGACGTGGAGGTGTACGCCGAGGACGACGCGGACGTGGTTGATCCGGCCGATCGGGCCGGGAACGCGATCCCGTTCCGGCCGGCGATCCATCTGGAGTAACTCGACCTTTTGCTGCGGTCGCTCGTTTTTCACTCGCTCCCTGGCAAAAGCTCGGCCATCACCAGAAGCCGTCGGCTTCTGGTTAGCAGCCAGAAATCGGAGATTTCTGGCGACAAAAACCGTCGTCACCCCCTTCGGGGGTTCCTCGGCCTGCTCGCTCACGTTGTTCGCTCGCAGTCCGCGTTCGGAGTGGCGACAGCATCTCGAAGCATGACTACTTGCGACCGCAGCGCGCCGGGCATGAAGCCCGGCGCAGCACCGAGTCCCCACCCCTCCCCCGCGGGCCGGCGACCGGTGCCGGCCCGCGGCGTCCACCGCTCCGCCACCGCACCGCCGTGGCGGTCGGCGCGCGACGTGAGTGCCTCCGTGCACGAACGAGCGCGCGAGGGACGACCGAGTGAACGCAGTGAACGAGGGAGTCGGCTGGGGAGGTCTGTGGGCTGTGCGGGGCGGTGCGGTACAAGTGGTCTAGCTCACTCCGCGGTGCCGTTCGCGGTTGCAGTCGTACAGATCACCTCACTCACACAGCAGTTCGAAAAGGAAGCTCCTGGCGATCTATCGACTCCGAAACCGACGAATCAGGCCAGACCGAGCAGGTCGAAGCCCGTCCCGTTGTCCCGCTCGCTCGCGTGCTCGTACACAACGTGCGCGGCGGCGACGTCCTGAATCGCCAGCCCCGTCGAGTCGAACACCGTCACGCCGTCCTCGGCGGTCCGACCGGCCTTCTTCCCGACGACGATCTCGCCGATCTCGCCGTAGAGGTCGTCGTCGTCGAGGACCCCGTTTGCCCACGGGACGTTGATCTCGCCGGAGTGGGTGGTCTGGGCGTAGTCGTCGATCACCAGCTTCGCGTTCAGCAGCACGTCGTCCTCGATCTCGTGTTTCCCCTCGGCGTCGGCGCCCATCGCGTTGATGTGCGTGT
This sequence comes from Halolamina salina, assembly GCF_054653455.1. Taxonomy (NCBI): domain Archaea; kingdom Methanobacteriati; phylum Methanobacteriota; class Halobacteria; order Halobacteriales; family Haloferacaceae; genus Halolamina; species Halolamina salina. The sequence continues at coordinate 61,062 of NZ_BAAIGE010000002.1, forward strand.
GTTCGCCCACGTCGTCCGGGCCGATGATGGGGTTCCGAACGGGCGTCACCGTCGAGAGCACGTCACAGTGGGCGGCGTCGCGAGGCGTCCCCGAGCGAACCGTGAAGCGGTCCTCGAACGTGTCGATGAACTCCGCGACGCGGGCCTCGTCGAGGTCCGAGACGACGACCTCCTCGATGTCCCGGATCTCCGAGATGGCCTCCAGTTGGCTGTACGCCTGCACGCCGGCGCCGACGATCCCCATCGAACTGGCGTCCTCGACGGCGAGGTGGTCGGTCGCGACGGCGGCGGCGGCGCCGGTGCGCTGCATCGTGAGCTCGGTCCCGTCCATGATCGACAGCGGGAACGCGTTCTCCGGCTCGGAGTAGATCATCGTCCCCATCACCGTCGGGAGGTCGAACTGCTCCTCGTTGTCGGTGTGGACGTTGACCCACTTGATCCCCGCCGCGTCCCACTCGCCCGTGTCGAGGTAGGCCGGCATCGACCGGAAGTCGCCGTTGTACTGCGGCAGGTCGATGTAGGACTTCGCGGGCATCTTCGCGTTCCCGTTCTCGTAGGCCGCAAAGGCCTCCTCGATCGCGGGAATCAGCTCCGCCATCGACGTGTTGTGGTGCACGTCCTCGCTGTTCAGAAGCAGCGTCTCCATGGCCCCGAGTACCGCCGGTAGGGCCTTAATTGTGTCACAATCGCCCGCAGCCACGGCCGTCTCCGGCTCCCGAAGTCGCCGAAGCTCAGCCCTCGAAGCCGCCGGCCGCCAGCGCGTCGTCGACGCCGGCGTCGTCGTGGATCACCGCCGACACCGCGGCGGCGATGTTCTCGGGCTGCTCGTGCTGGAAGATCGAACGACCCATCGACACGCCCGAGGCACCGGCGTCCATCGCCCCCCGAACCATCTCGACCGTCTGGCGGTTCGTCCCCTTGCTCCCGCCGGCGATGAGGACGGGCAGCTCCGTCGACTCGACGACGCGCTCGAAGCTCTCCGCGTCGCCGGAGTAGCCCGTCTTCACGAGATCCGCACCGAGTTCCTCGCCCAGCCGGACCGCGTGGCCCAGCGACTCGGGGTCGGTGCTGTCGACGCCTTCGCCCCGGGCGTACGTCATCGCGAGCACGGGCATCCCGAACTCGCGGGCCTGCTTCGTCACCTCGGCCAGCTGTTCGATCTGCCCCGGCTCGTACTGGCTGCCGACGTTGAGGTGGAGTGAGACGGCGTCGGCACCGGCCTGTACGGCCTCCTTCACGGTCCCGGTGACGCGCTTGTCGTTCTCGTCGGGACCGATAGTGGTCGAGGCGTTGAGGTGGATCACGTAGCCCGCGTCGTTCTTGTTCGGGTGGACGCGCGGGGCGATCCCCTTCTGGGTCAACACGGCGTCGGCGCCGGCACGAGTGACGGCGTCGATCGTCGATTCGATGTCGGCCAGCCCCTGCACGGCACCCATGGTGATGCCGTGATCCATCGGCACCATCAGGATGTTGCCGTCGGTCGAGAGTCGGTCGAGTCGGGCTGCTCTGCCGGCGTCGGTGGGTGTGAGTCGTGTCATGCTGAGAGTGGTGTGGTTGGTGTGGTACTCTGTGGCAAGCGGGGGCTTGAGGGTTGCGCTCCTCGCCGCCCTATTTTCCTTCCGCTTCCGGCGATTCTCGGGCGCCCCGGAGCGCGCCCTCTTTCAGTTCGCGGGCTTTCGCCCGCAGGTCGTCGGCCACGTCGGCGGTCGTGCGGTCGTTCTCGACGCCGTCGGCGACGATGTCCACGAGGGCGGAGCCGACGATGATGCCGTCGGCGCCGGCGGAGACGACGCGGGCGGCGTGGTCGCCCGTGGAGATGCCGAAGCCGACGGCCTTGGGCACGTCCCAGTCCGCGATCCGGGCGAGGCTCTCGGCGGTCTGGTCGGAGACGTCCGCCTGCGCGCCCGTGACGCCCAGTCGGGCCTGTACGTACACGTAGCCCGAGACGCGCTCGCGGATGGTCGCGAGGCGGTCGTCGGTGGTCGTCGGCGCGACGATGAACACCAGATCGAGGCCGAACTCGTCGCACGCCGCCCGGAGTTCGTCGGCCTCCTCGGCGGGCAGGTCCGGGATCACGAAGCCGTCGATGCCCACCTCCGCGGCGCGCTTCACGAATGGGCGCGGGCCGGGCGCGGTGTGGTCGCCCTCTCCCGCCGCGGTGCCGGAGTCGGCGCCGTAGCGGAAGACGAGGTTGTAGTAGGTCATGCAGACCAGCGGCACGTCCACGTCGAGGTCGTCGACGAACTCGAAGTACGCCTCGGGGGTGATCCCGCCCGAGAGCGACCGGACGACAGCCTGCTGGATCGTCGGCCCCTCGGCGATGGGTTCGGAGAACGGGAGGCCGAGTTCGACGCAGTCGGCACCCCCCTCTACGAGCGCCTCGACGTACTGCTTCGAGGCCGCGATGTCGGGGTCGCCGACCGCGAGGTAGGGGATGAAGGCCGGCTCGTCGTCGCTGAACGCGTCGGCGAGCCCGCTCATAGTCCACCCGAGAACTCGCTCATGTCCGGCGCGTTCGGGATCTCGCGCTTGTCGGTCTCCTCGATCACGGTTTCGAGGTCCTTGTCGCCCCGCCCGGAGAGGTTCACGACGATGCGGTCGCCGAGTTCGGCGGCTGCGTCGGTGTCACCCTCCGAATCGGGACCTAACACCTCCTCCAGATACGCCAAGGCGTGAGAGCTCTCCAGTGCGGGGATGATCCCCTCCTCCTGGGAGAGCCGGTGGAACGCCTCCAGCGCGGCGTCGTCGCCGACGTTGACCGCGGTCACGCGGTCCTCGTCGACGAGGTAGGCCAGTTCGGGGCCGACGCCCGCGTAGTCCAGCCCCGCGGAGACTGAGTGGGACTCGACGATCTGGCCCCACTCGTCCTGCAGCACCTTCGTCCGGGCGCCGTGGAGCACGCCCTGCCCGCCCGTCGAGAGCGAGGCGGAGTTCGGGGCGACGCCCTCCTCCTCGTCGACGGCCAGCGAGGAGCCGCCCGCCTCGACCGCGAGCAGATTCACGTCCTCGTTGTCGACGAACCGGGCGAACGCGCCCATCGTGTTCGAGCCGCCGCCCGCGCAGGCGACGACCGAGTCGGGGAGGCTGCCGAACTGCTCTTTCGACTGTGTCTTGGCCTCCTCGCTGATCACGGACTGGAACTCCCGGACCATCTCGGGGAACGGCGCGGGGCCGACGACGCTGCCGACGACGTAGTGGGTGTCGCCGACGTTGGTCGCCCAGTCCCGCATCGTCTCGCTGATCGCCTCCTTCAGCGTCCCGCGGCCCGCGGTGACGGGGTTGAGCTCGGCGCCGTTGATCTTCATCCGGAACACGTTGGGGCGCTGGCGGGCGATGTCGGTCTCGCCCATGTAGATCTCGCAGGGCATGTCGAGGTGGGCCGCCGCCATCGCCGTCGCGGTGCCGTGCTGGCCCGCGCCGGTCTCGGCGACGATGCGCTCTTTGCCCATGTACTTCGCGAGCAGCACCTGCCCGAGGGCGTTGTTGAGCTTGTGGGCGCCGCCGTGGACGAGGTCCTCGCGCTTGAGGTAGATCACCCGACCGTAGCGCTCCGAGAGGTGTTCGGCGTGCTGCAGCGGCGTGGGTCGCCCGCCGAACTGTCGCAGGCGCTCGCGGAACTCGTCCATGAAGCCGTCCTCGTTCTCCAGCACGTAGCGCTCGTAGGCCTCCCGCAGCTCCTCGATCGCGGGCATCAGTGCCTCCGGTACGTACTGGCCGCCGTACTCCCCGAACTTCCCGTCCGCAGATGAATCAGAGCTCATGCGTTGACGAACTCGCTCGTGTTCTCCCGTGGGTCGCCGTCCATGATAGCGGTGCCGATCAGCAGGCCGTCCGCGCCCGCCTCGCGCATCCGTCGCACCTCGGCGGGCGTCGAGATCCCCGACTCCGCGAGCAGCGTCGCGTCCTCCGGCACCGCGGGCGCGACTTCCTCGAACGTGCCGAGGTCGACCTCCAACGCCGCGAGATCGCGGTTGTTGACCCCGATTATCTCCGCGCCGGCCGCGACCGCGCGCTCGACTTCCGCCTCGCTGTGAACCTCGACGAGCACCTGCATCCCGCGATCGCGTGCCGCCTCGATCATCGGCGCGAGATCGTCGCCGAGGAACCGAGCGATCAGCAGCACCACGTCCGCTTCGACCGCGTCCAACTGCGCCTCCTCCAGCAGGAAATCCTTCCGCAGGACGGGCACGTCGACGGCCTCGCGGACGCGCTCGTAGTGCTCGACCGAGCCACCGAAGTGCTCGGGTTCGGTGAGCACTGAGAGCGCGGCGGCGCCCCCGGCGACCATCTCTTCGGCCAGTTCGACGGGGTCGGCGTCGCTCTCCCCCTCGGTCGTGGGGCTGGTCGGTTTCACTTCGGCGACGACCGGGGTCCGCCCCTCGGCCTCGGCGGCCGCGAACGCCGCCGGGAGCGACCGCGCGTCCTCGACGGCCACGCGCTCGTCCCCGCCGGGGCGCTCGCGGGCGGCGTCGAGGATGGACCGCACCGCGGGCGCCACCTCATTGCTGTTCATACTTGTACACTAATGTACGGAACTGTTCAAAAGACTTGCGACCCCGGTCGGCCGTCCCCGGCGCTGCCGCCGGGTTCAAGGCCGCGAGCGCCCTCCGTTCGAGCGATGGAAGACGCCGGCATCTACGCACGGGAGTCCGAGGTCCTCGGCCGTCCGGTCCAGATCGGGGTGGCCAGCAGTCAGGTGATCGACGTGTCGTTCCCCGAGACGATCCCGGACGACGCCGAGCCCGAACACCCGATCCTCGACCGCGTGTTCGACTACCTCGACGGCGTGGAGGACGAGTTCGAGGACGTGGAGGTCGCGATCACCGTCCCGACGGACCAGCGCGCGGTGCTCGACGCGGTCTGTCAGATCCCCTACGGCGAGGTCGGCAACACGCGACAGGTCGCTCACATGGCCAATCTGAACCCGGACGACGAGGACGACGCCCAAACCGTGAGGACCGCGCTCCGGGCGAACCCCGTGCCGATCTTCGTCCCCGATCACCGCGTCGAGGACGTGCCGGGCGCGACGCCGAGCGACGTGGCGGCGACGCTCCGGCGGATCGAGGGGTAGCGAGGATTCAAGTAGGAGAGCGGGACCAGCCCCAGCGTGACCTGAGTACCGACGCTGGTGGGGAAGCGGGAGTGTGGCAGTCCACCAGCGAGCGATCGTGCCGCCTGTCAGCCCCAGTCAGTCCAGCCTGACCACGAAGTACGCGACGGCGATCACGAACAGCGCCTGCCCCGCCGTCGCGACGGCGTCGACGCCGAGGTTCACGCCCCCGCCGTACGCCGCGGCGGCGCCGAGAAACAGCGCGGTGTTGCCGACGGCGTTCACCTGTGGCCCGGAGTGGATCGCAAGCGAGCGGTAGCCCGCGACGACGGCGACGCCGAGGAACGCGAGCGCCAGCAGCTCCTCCACCGTTCCGGTGCCGTACCGGACGCGGTAGCCGCCGAAGACGACGAGCGCGACGCCGAGGAACCCGGTGAACGCGGTGCCGGCCTGCGCGAGTCGGTCCCTCATACCGACCGAAGAGACGGCGGGAGACCACTTAACACCGCCGGGATCGCCGACCCTCGCCGAACCACACGCTTTTGCCCGATGGCGCGGAACCCCGGGTCGAATGGAGTTCACGGCCATCCCGGGGGTGGGTGAGAAAACGGCCGCCTCGCTGGCCGAACTCGACGACGCCGAGGACGCGCTCCGGCGCGGCGACGTGGCCGCGATCGCCCGCTCGCCGGACATCTCCGAGGGTCGGGCCGCGGCGATCGCCCGCGGCGCCATCCGTCGGGAGCACGGCGACGACGGCGGCTTCCTCGCCACCGACCGGGCGCGAGAGATATACGACGACGCGCTCGGCCTATTGCAGGAGCGTGCGGTCACGACCTACGGCGAGAAGCGGCTGGCGACGTTCTTCCCCAGCACCGAACGGTCCCGAATCGAGGAGGTCCGAACGTTCGCGACGCGGGCGATGGAGCGCGACCCCGACCCCGAACTGCTCGACGCGCTCGCCGGCGTCGAACCCCTCGAACCCGCCGAGGGGATCCGGGTTCGGGAACGCTGTGTCGCGACGGCCGACGCCGAGCGCTACGCCGAAGCGAAGGAGGCGCTGCCCGAACTGCCCGTCGAAGTGATCGACGACCGCCGAGAGCTCGGCGAGCTCGGTCGCTCGTACTCCACGGTGTACGTGCTCGACGCGGAGTTCGCCGGCATCGACGTGGAGGGCGACGTGCGCGTCGTCCCGGACGCGCTGGAGCGCCCCGAGGAGTTCGTCCCCGAACGGACGCTCACCTTCTTCGCCGACAACCGCGAGCGACTGCTCGCCGCCGCCGAGGTCCACGAGACCGCCGGCACGGAACCGGACTGCGACCTCGACTCGCTGCGTGCGGCGCTCGACCGGGTCGACGAGGAGGGCGGCATCGTCGGCGACGAGGAGCTCGATCGCCTCTCGGTGGCGGTCGACGACCTCGACGCCGCCGTCAGCACCGCGGAGTCAGTCGGCAACGACCACTTGCGGGACGCCATCGGCGAACGCGACGTGACCATCGAGGGCACCGACTTCCTCTCGCTGGTCGAGCAGGGCGCCCGGGTCGACTCGCTGCTCTCCCGTGAGTTGGCCGACGACTACGACCGGGCGGTCGAGCTCGCCCGCGAGCACGTCGTCGACAGCCTCGACCTCGATTCGGGCGAGGCGGAGTTCGTCGAGCGGATCTTCGGCGGCGAGCCTTCGTTCCCGCTGGAACACAACGAGGAGGCGGTCTCCCGGCTCCGGACCGAACTGACCGCCGACCGCGACCGCCGGGCGAACCAGCTGGAGACGGAGCTCGCGGCCGAACTCCGGGAGCTCCGCGATCCCGCGGCATCGATGGTCGAGACGGCGCTGGAGCTCGACGTGGAGCTGGCGGTCTCGCGGTTCGCCCGCGACTTCGACTGCACGATGCCGACGATTGCCGGCGAGGGGTTCGAGATCGAGGGCGGCCGCTCGCCGCTGCTCGACGTGCCGTTCGACGAGGTCGACCCCGTCGACTACGGCGTCGAGGGCGTGACGCTGCTCTCCGGGGTGAACTCCGGGGGGAAGACCTCCACGCTCGACCTCGTGGGGCTGATCGTCGTGCTCGCGCACATGGGCCTCCCAGTGCCGGCCGAGGAGGCCCGCGTCGGGCAGGTCTCGGAACTGCACTACTACGCCAAGTCACAGGGCACCCTCGACGCCGGCGCGTTCGAGAGCACGCTCCGGGAGTTCGGCGAGCTCGTCGAAGGCGCACACGGCCGGCTCGTCCTCGTCGACGAACTGGAGTCGATCACCGAGCCCGGCGCCTCCGCGAAGATCATCGCCGGCATCCTCGAGGAGCTCCACGAGCAGGGCGCGAGCGCCGTGTTCGTCTCCCACCTCGCCGACGGCATCCGGGAGGCGGCGAGCTTCGAGGTGGCGGTCGACGGGATCGAGGCGGTCGGGCTGGTCGACGGCGAACTCCGCGTCGACCGCTCGCCGAAGAAGGACCACCTCGCGCGGTCGACCCCCGAGCTCATCGTCGAGAAGCTCGCGGGCGACAGCGAGGACGGCTTCTACCGGAATCTGCTGGAGAAGTTCTGAGCCTCTCGGAACGGTAAAACGGCTCTTTGTCTTTACCTAACCCCTTTGAAGTATCCACCCCAAGCGTCGGGTGTCCCTGCTTCGGCCCTCCAACACGCCTCGCAGGGCGCTACCCGTTCTCGACCGTGAAGCGGTCGAACGTCTCCCCGTCGACGGTCGTGAGTCGCCCGTTCAGGCCGTCACCGTTCGGTTCGAGTACGGCGAACGACTGCTTCGCCCCCCGCGGGTCGGCGTGGCTCCCGGGGTTGAGTAGCGTCACCGCTCCCTCCTGATCGACGAGGGGGCGGTGGGTGTGTCCGGAGACGACGAGGTCGGCGCCGCGTTCGCGCCCGAACATGGCCAGCCCGGTCGCCCCGCCGCGCTGGCGGTGGGTGGCGGCGATGCGGACGCCGGCGTAGGACAGCGTTGTCGCCTCGGGCAGCCGGTCGGTCACCGCAGCGTCGTCGCGGTTGCCGTAGACGGCGCGCAGGTCGGTCGCGGCGTCGTGAAACGCGTCGAGAACGGCCTCGGTCGTGAAGTCGCCGGCGTGGAGCACCAGATCGGCGTCGGCGACGGCGTCTTCGGCGGCGCCGACGAGTCCGGTCCCCTCGGTGCGGTGGGTGTCGGAGAGCACGACGAGCATGGCGCGTTCTCCGCGCCCGGCCGGGAAAAGCGGTGCGGGGCCGTCGCGACCGGCGACACCGATAAGGCGCTGTCTCGTGACGGCTGGACCATGGCTAGCAGCACTGGCGTCGTGCTGGCGGCGTTGATCGCAAACGGCGCCATCGCGATCATGAAGTTCGTCGGCTTCCTGCTGACCGGGAGCCCGTCGATGCTCTCCGAGACGTACCACTCCATCTCCGACACCGGCAATCAGGTGTTCCTCCTCATCGGTATCCGCTACTCGAAGAAGGACTCCAACCGTGAGCACCCCTTCGGCTACGGCAAGGCCCAGTTCTTCTACGCCTTCCTCGTCTCCGTGCTCCTGTTCGGGATCGCGGGCTGGGAGAGCCTGAACCACGGGATCCACGCGATCCAGACCGCCGGCCACGTCGAGGCCGGGAAGTTCACCGTCCCCGTCGTCGGCGCCCGGGTCGAGACGTTCTGGCTCAACGTCACCGTGCTCTCGGCGGCGATCGCCTTCGAGGCGTGGGCGCTGGCGAAGGCCAACGCCGAACTCCAGCGGCAGATGACCGAGTTCGGCTGGGGGTCGATCCGCGAGGCGTTCGACAAGACCAGCGACGTGACCACGCTGACGGCGTTCACCGAGGACACCATCGCACTGTCGGGGGCGGCGATCGCGCTGGTCGGCGTCGTGCTCTCGCGGTACACGGGCAACGGCATCTACGACGCCATCTCCGCGGCGATCATCGGCCTCCTGCTGATGGCCTTCGCCCTCGCGCTGGCGTGGGAGAACAAGCGCCTGCTGCTCGGCGAGAGCCTCCCGGCGGGCGTCGAGCGCGAACTCCAGAGTATCGTCACCGACCACCCGGCGGTCGTCCACGTCGACTCGTTCCGGACCGTCTTCTTCGGTCCCCAGAACGCGATGGTCGCCGTCGAGGTGAGCCTCGATCCCGACCTCGTGACGGAGGAGGTCGACGACGCGGTCCGGGAGATCGAGGCCGAGTTACAGGACGCCGACAGTCGCGTGTCGACCATCTACATCGAGCCCCGGATCTGAGCAGCGATCGGGGACTCTAAGGCGGGCGATACGGTACGGGGGGCTGTGCCGCGGTTCGACTACCCCTGTCCCGACTGCCACGCCGCCAGCAGCCTCCACGACGCCGGCTGTCGCTTCGAGGGCGTGGAGTGGCAGACCGTCGAGCGCGCCTACGCAGACGTGCTCGCGCCCCTGTCCGCCGGCGCCCGCGAGGAGGACGACCTCCGCGATCTGGCGCCGGAGTGGGACGCGCTCCACCAGGCCGCGCTCTCACACCTCCGTCGCAGCGGCCGGGTCCAGCCCGACACCAACGGCCGGCTCGAACTCCTGACCGCCGAGGCGTACCGCGAGCAGGTGTCCGAGCCGACGACGGACCCGATGCGGACCATCTACCGGCGGGGGTCCTACCCCGGCTGCCACGACAACGCGGTGTTCGCGATGATCGCGTGGTACGAGATGGTCGGGCTGACGTGGCCCGAGACCCGCGAGAAGGTGCTGGAGTGGCTCGAGGAGTCCGGCACGTGGGCCCGCGGGGGGTTCGAGGAGTCCTCGCCGCAGGAGCTGGTCGACAGCAAGCGACACGTGTACGAGGCGGGCTACGGCTGGAAGGAGAAGGCGCAGGCGGCGAAACACGTCATCGAGCGCCACTCGTAACCGAGTGGGGGTCGGGTCGCCCTCGACACCGCCATCGTTCCTGACCGATGCGTTGCGTCCCGTCCCCATCGGCCGCGTTTTCGGGTGTTCGACGGGGTGAGCGGTAGCGCAGCACCCACCACGATAGCTTTACCCCCCAGGTCGCCGTCGTGACCCACAGATGCCGCTCGATCTCCTGCCCCCGTGGCCCGCAGTCGGTGCTATCGCCGGCGGAGCGGGGGCGCTCGCGCTCGCGTGGCGGATCCGGGAGCACCGGGGGCGACCGGGCGTCGACTGGTTCCTCGGCGTGTTCGCCGCGCAGACGGCGTGGTGTCTCTCCTACGGGTTCGGCCTGCTCGTGTGGGATCCGCCGCTCCGGGGCGCGCTGGAGGCGACGATGTGGCTCGGGATCGTCTGGACCGGGATCGCTTTCCTCGGCTTCGCACTCGAGTACACCGGCCGGAGCGACGTGATCCGGAGCCGCCTGTTCGGAGCGATCGTCGGGTTCGGAATCGTCTCGACCGCGCTGGTGACCACCAACCCGATCCACGGCTGGTTCTGGACCGGGTTCGAGATCGATCCCGCGTTCGGCGTCGCGACGGTCTCGTACATGTTCAGCCCGTGGGCGTACCTCGTCGTCGCCGTGGAGACCGTGCTCGTCGCCAGCGCGGTCTTCCTTCTCGTCGACACCCTGCTCAGCTACGGGCCGCTGTACCGGCGGGAGAGCGCCGCCGTCGCGCTGAGCTCGCTGCCGCCGGGGTTCGCGCTCGTCGCGTGGGCGCTGGAGATCGGCGCCGTGCCCCAGCTCCAGCTCGCGCCCCTGATGTTCGTCCCGCATCTCGTGCTGGACGCGTACGCGTTCGACCGGGCGGAGATGTTCGAGCGGAACCCGACGACGAGCCGCGCCGCCGAGCGGACCGCGATCGACGACCTCGCCGACCCGATCATCGCGCTCTCGCTCGATCGGCACGTCGTCCGACTCAACCCCGCGGCCGAGGCGGTGCTGGGGGTCGACGCCGAGACCGCGCAGGATCGCCCGCTCGACGCGTTCCTCGACCTTCCCGCCGGCGACAGCGAGGAGACCGACGGCGGCGAAAGCGGGGATGCCCTCGCTCGCGAGACGGTCGAGATCGACAGCCGCGACGGGACGGGGCGCCGTACGTACGCGGTGTCGACGTCGCCGCTGACCGATCCCAGCGGGACCCACGTGGGCTACACGGTCGTGCTCTCGGACGTGACCGTCCGGGAGCGGCAGCGCCAACGCGTCGAGGTGCTGAACCGCGTGCTCAGACACAACCTCCGGAACGATCTCACGGTCGTGCTCGGCTACGCAGAGACGCTCGCCGACCGCCTCGACGGCGAGGAGCGCGAGATGGTCCAGCTCATCGAGGAGAACGCCCGACAGCTCTCCGACCTCGGCGAGAACGCCCGGCAGGTGGAGGCGTTCCTCGACGCCGACGAGACCGCGTTCGACGCCGCCGACCTCACCCGCTCGGTGCTCAGGGACGTCTTCAGCGAGGCGCCCGACGCGACCGTTCGGACCGACATCGCCGACACGCTGCCGTTCCACGGCGTGGATCGCGCCTTCGCGGCGGTCGTCGAGAACCTCGTCGAGAACGCGATCCAGCACGGCGACGAGCCGGTGACGGTGTCGCTGACCGCCGGCGACGGGGTCGCTCGGCTCGTCGTGACCGACGCCGGCCCGGGGATCCCCGAACACGAGGTGGCGGTGCTGCGCTCGGGCGGGGAGACGGCGCTCGAACACGGCAGCGGCCTCGGCCTCTGGTCGGTCTATTGGGGCACGGCGCTCTTGGGCGCGACGGTCGATATCGACACGCCCGACGACGGCGGCACGCGCGTCGAAGTAGAGTTCCCGATGGACGAGGCGTAGTCAGAGCCGCGCGAGCGTCCCCAGCCCGTCGACGCGAACGATCCCCGACTCGGACTCCGTGTCGACGTGAACCGCGAGGAACCCCGCCTCCCGCGCGGGCAGCGCGTCGTGCTCCAGCGAGTCGCCGACGTAGACGTACTCGTCGGCGTCGAGTCGTTCCCGTGCCGCCTCGAAGATCGCGGGATCGGGCTTGTGTGCCTCGATCTCGTAGCTCGGGAGGTAGGCGTCGAAGCGGTCGAACAGCCCGACGGACTTCAGTTTCCGGCGCTGGACGTCGGTCACGCCGTTCGTGAGCAGCCCCAGCGCGGTGTCGGCGTCGTCGAACGCGTCCAGCGCCTCGCGGGCGCCGTTGGCGGGCGTCGACGCGGCGACCTCGGCGTCGACGTAGGTATCCCGGAGCGCGTCGGGATCGGCGTCGAGATCGCCGGATTCGACGGCGGCGGCCATCCCGGCGCGGTACGGGTCGGGGTGGAACGACTCGAACGCCTCGAAAAAGGCCTCGGCGTAGGTCGCTTGCAGGTCGGCGGTGGCGTCGACGTTGGCGGCGTCGCAGGCCGTCTCGAACAGGTCGTCGTACGAGCAGTCGAGCGTGAGGAGGGTCCCGTCGCAGTCGAAGTAGACGGCGCGCATGGTTCTGGGTGGTGTCGATGGGTGAAAAAGACGGGTGGGGGTGATTCTGGGCAGTTGACGGTACGACGTTTTCTCAGATCGTTAGTGACCGCGACAGCAACAGCACCTCGATGCTAGACCACTTGTGACCGCAGTGTGCCGGGCACGAGGCTCGTCATCAGAAATCGGAGATTTCTGATAGGCAGACGAGAGCTTCGCTCTCGTCGACGGCACAGCGCCGAGTCCCCACCCCTCCCCCACGGGCCGGCGACGACTGCCGGCCCGCGGCGTCCACCGCCACCGCACTGCGGCCGGCGGTGGCGCGAAACGCGAGTCCCTCCGTGGACGAGCCAGCGCGAGGGACGAGCGACCAACGGGAGCGAGTCGGCTGGGGAGGATCGAGGGCTGTGCGACGCGGTTCGGTCGCAAGGTGCCAACGATCGAGTTGCTGTTGCCGTCGTCAACGTCGAAGCAGTGCGTACGGAGAGCACACCTCGCACGTGGAGCCTACCCCCTCGACCGTACCAAGAAAACCGACCCGCAGAAAGACCGATCAGTCGCTCTGGATACGCGGCGCGAGCATGAACGTCACGTTGCCCAGCCCTTCAGCGAACTCGTAGTGGAGCTTCACCGGGAACTCCTCACCCAGCTCCACCCGAACCTCGGCGTCGGAGGCGATCGCCTTGTTCATGTCCTTCAGGTAGTCGAGGCTGAACAGCGAGTCCGCGGGTCCCGCGGTCAGCGCGATCAGGTCCTCGGACTCCAGTTGGAGGTCCACGTCGTCGGTGTCGCCCTCGGCCTCGATGTGGAACGTCTCGTCGGTCTCGTCGACGCGCAGGCGGATGTGGTCGCTCACCATGTCGGCGGCGGTGATCCCGCGGTCGAGCTGGGCGCCCTCCAGCGTGATCTCCGCCGGCAGGTCCAGATCCGGGATGTCCGGCTCCTTGCGGATCGAGTCGGGGTCGATCAGCGCCAGCGTGTAGGAGAGACCCTCGCACTCGATGTGGAGCTTCCGGGTCTCCTCGTCGAGTTCGAGGTGGATCAGGTCGTCGGCGTTGGCCATCCCGGCGACCTCCTCCAGTCGCGTGAGGTTGACGCCGATGACGCCGCCGTCGGCCTCGTAGGACTCGAACGCCGCCGCCTCGAGCGTCAGATCGACCATGCCCACGTTGGCCGGGTCGACCGCGCGGATCGACAGCTCCTCCTCGTTCAGCCGAATCTTGCACTCGTCGACCAGCACGCTCACGGCGTCGAGGGAGTCCCGGAGCGTCGACGCGCTCACGATGGCCTTGAACATGGTCGTTCGTTCCGCCCGACACTCAAAAAGCCTCCCGATTCTTGGCCCCCCGAGCGCGCGGATCGACCCCGCCCGTTCGACTCCGCAAGGGGTATGGCTCGCTCTCCCCGACCGCTCACGTATGGATCCACGAGTCCGTGAACACGCCGAGACCATCGTCGAGCACTCCACCGGTATCGAGGCCGGCGACGACGTGATCGTCTACGTCCCCGGCGACGCCGAGGACCTCGCCGTCGCGCTCCACGAACTGCTCGGCGAGAAGGGCGCCAACCCCCTGCTGCTCACCTACTCCGAGCGCGCCGACCGCGCGTTCCTCCGCAGCAGCGACGAGTTCGACACGCCCGACCACGAACTCGCGATGTACGAGAACGCCGACGCGACGATCATCGCCCGCAGCGGCCCGAACCCCAGCGAGAAGGCCGACGTGGACCCCGAGACCACGGCCGCGTACAACCGCGCCCACGACCCGATCAAGAAGGCCCGCCTCGACACGACGTGGTGTCTCACGCAGTACCCAAGCCCCGGCTACGCCCAACTGGCGGGGATGAGCACCGAAGCCTACGAGGAGTTCGTCTACGACGCCGTCACGCTCGACTGGGAGGCCCAGCGGGAGTTCCAGGAGAACCTCGTCGAGATCCTCGACGACGCCAGCGAGGTCCGCATCCGTGCGGGCGAGGAGACGGACATCACCATGTCCATCGAGGGCAACACCGCCGCGAACGACTACGGCGAGGCGAACCTCCCCGGCGGCGAGGTGTTCACCGCGCCCGTCAAACACAGCGTCGAGGGCGAGGTGTACTTCGACATGCCCCTCTACCGACAGGGACGGGAGGTCGAGGGCGTCCGGCTCACCTTCGAAGACGGCAAGGTCACCGAGTTCTCCGCGGAGCGTAACGAGGACGTGCTGCAGGGCGTCTTCGACACCGACGAGGAAGCGCGCTACCTCGGCGAACTGGGTATCGGGATGAACGACGCCATCGACCAGTTCACCTACAACATGCTGTTCGACGAGAAGATGGGCGAGACGGTTCACATGGCCGTCGGGAGCGCCTACCCGCAGTGTGTCGGCGAGGGCAACGAGGTCAACGACAGCGCCGAGCACGTCGACATGATCCTCGACATGAGCGAGGACTCGGTGATCGAGGTCGACGGCGAAGTGGTGCAGGAGGACGGGAAGTTCATCTTCGAGTAGCGAAGTCGCTCGTTGGACGCGTTGTTTTCGGTTCCGTCGAGTGCCGCGACAGCACCTCGTTCGTACACTTCTGGAACAGCAACCGCGACAGCACCTCGTTCGTAGACCACTTGCGACCGCAGTGCGCCGGGCATGAATCCCGGCGCAGCATGGAGTCCCCACCCCTCCCCCCGCGGCGGCCGACCGTTGGCCGCCGCGAGGCGTCCACCGTCCCGCTACTGCACCGCGGTCGGCGCGCGACCTGAGCGCGACGGCGCGAACGAGCGCGCGAGGGACGACCGACTGAGCGGAGCGAAGGAGGGAGTCGGCTGGGGAGGCCTGAGGGCTGTGCGGGGCGGTGCGGCCGCAAGTGGTCTAGCTAACTCCGCGGTCGTGTTCGCGTCGATATTTTCGACACAAACCAAAGAATCGGCGTCGCTGACGATCAATACGCAGCGTTCGCCCTACTCCTCGTCGACGTCCAACTCGAACTGCTGATCCTCGACGACCGCGTTCAGTACGACCGACGTGTTCGACTCCCGCACGTCGTCGTCGGTCAGGACGCGCTTGATCCGGTCGTTCATCTCGTCGGTGTCCTCGAACTTCCCGACGGCGACGACGTCGTGGTCGCCCGTCACCTCGTACACCGACACCATCCCGCGGAGATCCGCGAGCCGGTCGGTGATCTCCGGCAGCGCCGTCCCCTCGACTTTGAGTTGGAGGATCGCCGTCACGTCGTACCCCAGCTTCTGGTAGTTCACGTCGGGGCTGTACCCCTCGATCACGCCCTCGTCCTCCAGATCCTGCAGGTGGTTCGACACCGTCGTGACCGACACGTCAAGCTCCTCGCCCAGGCTGCGGAGGCTCGCACGACCGTTGCCCAGCAGGGAGTTGATCAGGCGCGCATCGAGGTTTTCGTACGTCATGGTACTCCACTCCGCTCGCGCCGGGGAAGAACTTTACGAACATCCAATTATCAGACTCGGACCTCGGCAGTATTCTGGTGGGAAGGGAATATTCTTGTAGTATGGGGCGTAGTAGCCGGTAGAGCATGACGGACAACCCGGCTCCTGACGGCGGACTCACCGAGGAGGAACGCGACGTTCTCGAACGTATCGACCGCGAAGGGATCGACTTCCTGCGGCTCCAGTTCACGGACATCCTCGGGACGGTGAAGAACGTCTCCGTTCCCGCGGATCAGGCGGAGAAGGCGTTCACCGAGGGTATCTACTTCGACGGCTCCTCGATCGAGGGGTTCGTCCGCATCCAGGAGTCGGACATGCGCCTCAAGCCCGACGCGAGTACGTTCGCGGTGCTGCCGTGGCGCGACACCTCCGCGCGGCTCATCTGTGACGTGATCGACACGTCGACGGGCGAGCCGTTCGAGGGCGATCCGCGTGCGGTGCTGAAGAACGCGCTCGAGCGCGCCGAGGAGATGGGGTACGAGGTCAACGCCGCGCCCGAACCGGAGTTCTTCCTGTTCGAGGAGGATGAGGAGGGCCGCGCGACCACGAAGACCAACGACGCCGGCGGCTACTTCGACGTGGCGCCCAAGGACCTCGCCAGCGACGTGCGCCGGGACATCATCTACGGCCTCGAGGACATGGGGTTCGACATCGAGGCGTCCCACCACGAGGTCGCCGAGGGCCAGCACGAGATCAACTTCGAGTACGACGACGCGCTCTCGACGGCGGACAACGTCGCGACGTTCCGCACGGTCGTCCGGGCGATCGCCGCCCAGCACGACCTCCACGCGACGTTCATGCCCAAGCCGATCCCGAAGATCAACGGCTCGGGGATGCACACCCACATCTCGCTGTTCCAGGACGGCGAGAACGCGTTCCACGACGAGGACGACGAGTTCGACCTGAGCGAGACGGCCAAGCAGTTCACCGCCGGGATCCTCGAACACGCGCCCGCCCTCGCCGCGGTCACCAACCCCACCGTGAACAGCTACAAGCGCCTCGTCCCGGGCTACGAGGCGCCCGTCTACGTCGCGTGGTCCGACCGCAACCGCTCGGCGCTGATCCGCAAGCCGGCCGCGCGCGTGCCCGCCTCCTCCCGCATCGAGGCGCGCTTCCCGGACCCCTCGTGTAACCCCTACCTCGCGTTCGCGGTGCTGATCCACGCGGGGCTGGACGGCGTCGAGAAGGGCCTCGACTGCCCGGACCCGATCCGCGAGAACATCTACGAGTTCGACGAGCAGAAACGCGAGGAGTACGGCATCGAGACGCTCCCGACCAACCTCGGCGAGGCCGTCGACGCGCTCGAAGACGACGACACCATCTACGAGGCGCTCGGTCCCCACGTCGGGCCGAAGTTCGTCGAGGCGAAGAGCACGGAGTTCGCGGAGTACCTCGTCGACGTCTCCGACTGGGAGCTGGACCGCTACCTCGAGAAGTTCTAACCCTCAACCGCTTTTCCCGGGGGCATCGGCGAGCGCCGCAGGCGCTCGCCTCAACCCCCGGCAAAACCCGTTGATGCCGCCAGAATCGAAGATTCTGGCTGCTAATCAGGATCGCTCCGCGATCCTGATGATGACAAAATGCCGGACCCTCCCTCCGGTCGGGTCCGGTGAACCGCTCGCTCCCAGAGGTCGCTCGCGGACTCTCTACGCACGAGACTTTCCTTCCAGCGTACGCCGCTGGATTCAGGGTGCTGCTCCGCTAACCCCCGAAGTATGGCCGACGTAACGATCCGGGAGGCGGGGGTCGACGACGTCGACGCCGCCGCGCTGGCGGACGCCTACCGCGACGCCTACGCGGCGAACCGCGAACTCGGCTTCCCCGCAAAGGCCGGCTCCGCCACGCCCGAGCAGGTCATCGAGTGGCTCCGCGAGCACCGCGTGTTCGTCGCCGAGACCGAGGGTGAGGTGGTCGGCGGCGTCCGACTCGAACGAGCCGACGCCGGTACGCGGAAGCTCAGCCGCCTCGGCGTCCGCGAGCGCTGGAAAGGCGAGGGGATCGGGAGTCGGCTCCTCGAACGCGCCGAGCGGGCGGCCCGCAATGCCGGCGCGGGGACGATGCGGCTCACGACGCCCGGCGAGCACCCGTTCCTCCCCGAGTTCTACTACGCCCACGGCTACGAGATCGTCGACGACTACCCGCTCGACTTCCGCGACTACGACGAGGTCGTGATGGAGAAATCGCTCGACTAACGCCCATCGACCGCCCACGGCAGCGCGACGACGGCGCCGACGGCCACCGCCGAGCCGACGACCGCCGCCGGCAGCGGGAACCCCCCGGCGTAAATCCCGCCCCACGCGGCACCGAGCACGAGCGTGGCCGGAAGCGCGATCCGACCCGGGAGCGGCGGGTGCTCGCCGCCGATCCGGCGCCACGCCACGGCCGCGCCGATCCCCCCGCCGACGGCGATGCCGGCTTTCAGCGCCTCGTCGGGGTGGTCCGGCGCGAACACCGTCGCGGCGACGAGCGCGACGACGCCGATCGCCGCCGCAGCGAGGAACGCCCGGTCAGCCCGGCCGTCGGCGGCCCACCACACGGCGAGCAGCACCGCGGTGCCGCCGACGATCCCCGCCAGCACGTCGGGGAGGTGGTGGACGCCGATGACGAGCCGGGAGAGCGCGACGACGGCGACGATCCCGCCGGCGGCGAGGAGCCGCTTCCGGCGGGTCCAGAGCCGGTCCAGCGCGAGCGCGAGGCCGCCGTAGACGACGCTGCTCGAGGTGGCGTGCCCGCTGGGGAAGCCGAAGCCGTCGCCGGTCGAGATGTTCGCGTATACGGGGTCGAAGAGCGCGGGCAGCCACGCCGGCGGTGTCGCCGTCCCCGCACCTGCCGGCCGATGGACGCCGAAGGTGGTTTTGAACGCGACCGTGGCGGCCAGCGCACAGATCGCGAGCGCGATCAGCGTCGCGCCCGCCCGTCGCGGCTCGCTCGCGAGGCGCTCGTCGGCGAGCAGATAGAGGAGGGCGAGCCCGCCGAAGACGAACCACGCGTCGGCGAGTTGGGTCAGCAGCGCGAACAGCAGCGCGACCCAGTCGGGGAGGCCGGCCAGCGCCTCCGTGACGCCCCAGCCGTGCATCTATCGCAGGCGTTCCGCGATCCCGCCGGCGGTTCTCGCGGCGCCGATGACGCCGCCGAACAGGACGAAGAGCACGTAGAGGCCGAGCGTGGAGGTGAACGCGACGAGCATCGCCGCGACGGCGGCCCAGTCCGAGAGCCAGTAGAACGCGCCGAGGCTCAGTGCGACGCCGTACAGCAGGATCAGGTACGGCCCCCAGCCCGTCGCTTTCCCCTGTCGCATCCGGGCTCGGACGTACGCCTTGAGGTCCTCCTCCAGTTGGGGCTTGTCGACGGTCCGCCGCTGGACGTCGTCCTCGAAGCCGTCGAGCTCGGACCGGAGCTCGTCGACCTCCTCCGCGAGTTCGGCGACGTCGGGCGCGCCGCGGGGTTCGCGCTCTGCCATGTACCCCGACGCTGGCTCCGGTTGCCCTTGGAACTGCCGGTCGGCCGCCGTCGGCGTACCAGCGCCGGTCTCCGGTCCCACCTCGCGGTCCTCGGCGAGCACGACGTTGATCACGGCGCCGAGGATCACGACCGCGCCGGCCATGTAGAGCCACGTCACGAGCAGGATCACCCCGCCGACGATGCCGTAGGCGGAGGTGCTGGCGACGCTGGCGTACAGTTGGAACCCCGCCTGCATCGCGGTCCACGCCACGGCGGCGACGACCGCGCCGGGCAGCACCTCCCGGACCGTGACCGACGTGTCCGGGAACCGGTAGTAGATCGGGAGGAACACCGCCGTCAGCAGGATCGGCAGCGTGAGCACCCCCAGCGCTTCGACGACGACGCCGAGGTTGAACGCCGCGAACGCGCCGGCCAGCGCGAACATCAGCGCCATCGAGAGCCCGATGCCGAGCACCACCACGAACGAGTCGATCACCTGATCGAGCAGCGTGTCCTGCTGCTCGGTGCCGTACACGTTGGCGAAGGCGGTGTCGAGCGCGCGGAACACCTTCAGCGTCCCCCAGAGGAGGAACGCCAGCCCCAGCACGGTCGCGCTCCCCCGGCCGTCGCCGGCGGTGAGCGCGGTGGTGAGCACGTCCTGCCCGCTTTCGGTGAGGAACTGGCTGGTCGACTCCAACAGCACCGTGGCGAACTGCTCGCCGCCGAACGTGCTGGCGACGATCAGCACCAGCACCGCCGCGGGGATCAGCGAGACGAACGCGTAGTACGCCACTGCCGCCGCCAGGAACGTGAGCTCCTGTTCCTTGGCGACCACGCCGACGCGTTTGGCCGTCTCGTACGCGCTACGGAGGCGAGATTGCACTACTCCGTCGTACAGGAGCGCGCTACAAGAACCCCGGGGGAGCGCCACCTTCGACGCCCGACCCGTCGTTTCACTTATGCGTGGTCCAACCCAACACACCACATGGGCATTGCTCGGCACGGGAGCGGTCCCGCCGCCCTCCTCGGCGCGTACGCCTCGCAGGTCCACCCGGTGTTCATGCTCCCGCCGGTGGCGACGGCGCTGTTCGGCGCGGCGCTTTCGGGCGCGTTCGACCCCGCGGTCGCGCTGGTCGCCGCCGGCGCCGCGTTCTTCGCCGTCTACACCGCCCACGTGAAGGACGGTTACGTCGACTTCCACCGCCGCGGCGAGGACGACGACCACCCGCTGACCGTGGCGGGCTGTCGGCTCGGACTCGTCGGCGCGACGGTCGGCTTCCTCGGCTGTCTCGGCGGGCTGGCGCTGCTCGCCCGCCCCGTCGCCGTCGCGTTCGCGGCGCCGATGTGGGCGATCGGCTACCTCCACGCGCCGCAGTTCGACACCAACCCCGTGACGACGACGCTGGGCTACCCAGTCGGCATCGGCCTCTGTCTGCTCACGGGCTACGCGGCCCAGACGGGCGCGCTCGCGTCCCGGCCCCTCGCGCTGGCGGCGGTGCTCGTGATCGTACTCGCGGGCGTGAAGATCATCGACGACGCGCAGGACTACGAGTACGACCGCTCGATCGAGAAGCGGACGGTCGCGGTCGCGCTCGGTCCCGCCCGCTCGCGCTCGCTGGCGGTCGCGCTGCTCGCCGCGGGGTTGTTCGCGGTCGTCCCCCTCTCGATCACCGGCGTCCTTCCGCCGAGCGCGCCCGCGGCGAGCGTACTTTTCGGCGCCGTCGCCGCCGTGGCGGTCCGCCGCGATCCCGAAACTGCGACGATGCTGCTGGTCCGCGGCGCGTACCTCTTTCTCGCGGCGCTGCTGGTCGCGGTGTTCTTCGAGCCGCTGGCGGGGGTCCCATTGCCGGACATCACCGCGATGGGGCCGTACACGTACCTCGCGACGGAGGTCGTCTTCGGCGCGCTCGCGTTGGCGTTGCTGGTCCACGCCGGCGAGGGTGCGCTCCGCCGCGCCGCCCGGACGATTCCGGCGCTGTACCCGATCGCCTACGTCTGGGACTGGTACACGCTGGAGGTCGGCGTGTTCGCGATCCCGATGCGGACCGGGATCGAACTGCTGGGCATCCCGCTGGAGGAGCACGTGTTCATGGTCGTGGTGCCGGCGGTGGTGCTGGGCATCCACGAGACGGCGAACCCACGGAACCCCTGATTCTCAGTCGTCGACCGAGGGTTCCCACAGCCCCGGCATGGGCTCCGTGGTCGTGACCGTCCTCACTCCCGGTCGCTCGCCGGGGCTGGCTTCGCGGCCTCGCGAATCTGTTCGACGTCGGCGTCGGTCTTGAAGCAGGTCCCGCCGTAGTGGGCCGGACTGGCCTCGTAGCCGGCGTCGCGGAGGTCGTCGAGGAACGTCTCCAGCTTGTTCGCCGGCGCGCCCCACTGCTTGCAGAGGCGGTGCTGGTCGTAGTGGGTCGGCGTGTCGAGTTCTTCGCCGAGCGTATCGAGCAGCCGGCTCACGCGCTTCCACTCGCCCATGTTCGGCGTCACCTCCTCGGCGACCGAGTCGACGAACTCGCTGTCGGCGATGGGGCCAAGCCAGATCGGCCCGGCGGCCGAGCAGCGCGCGGAGCCGCAGTTCGGGCAGTCCTCGGGCGGGTGGGCGATCCGGCCGAACTCGTGTTCGCGGTAGAGACAGTCCTCGCAGTGGTAGACGAAGCCGAGCCACTGGAGGGCCTTGTCGGCAGCAGTGGCCTTGTGGGTGAGATCGAGGTACGTCCGGGCGTAGTGGCGGGTCGCGTGGGAGACGATCGGCTCGACCGCGACGTCCCGGCGGGCAGCGACGCGGGCCAGCGCGCCGATCAGCACGCGCAGCCCCATCTCGCGGTGGAAGTCGGTGTTCCGCGGGACGGTGTCGTACTTCCGCACCCCGGAGTCGAAGTGGGCGCCACACAGCGGCGCGGTGTCGGTCGCGGTCACGCAGAGCAGCTTCCGCGTGCCGGCGACGGCTGCGTCGGCGAACGGCATCGGCGTCCCGAAGGGGTCGAGGTCCACCACGTCGAACCGCTCGGAGTGCATGAGCACGTTAGCGTCGGACTGAACCGCCTCGCCGGGGAGGTCGTTCAGCGCGAGGTTCTCGCGGGCCAGTTCGACGGCGTCGGGGTCCACGTCGGCGGCGGTCACGTCGTAGCCGGCTTCGGCCGCGCGGGCGGCGCGGACGCCGGTGGCGGTCATCGCGTCGAGGTAGGAGAGCGTGCGTTCGTCGTCTTCGCTCTCGGACTGCTCGACGTTCGCTGCGCCGGCCTCTGTTCGCTCGGCGTAGGCTCGCAGGACCGCGACGGTGAGGTCGCGGTTCAGCTCCATCTCGGGGTTGAAGAACACGTCCTCGCCGGCGCCCTCGCTGCTGCCGTCCCGCGGGTCGGGCGCCTCGACGTCGACGTCGCCCTCGCTGACGCGCATGGTCGTTGGTGGTCGTGGTGTGGGGAAAGCGATTGTGTTCGGGACTCGGCTTCGTCGGCTATTCCGTCGGGGATCTGGTCAAGAACCGCATCAGCAACACTGTGAAAGCCCCTGTCGTCTGGACTCCCGCGACTCGCTGCGGTCCTCACTACGTTGCGGTCCTTGCTTCGTCGGGGTTCGTCCAGACGACAGCCCCTTCCAGTCCCACCCGTACAGCCCACGAACCTCCCCAACCGACTCCCTCCTTCACTACGTTCAGTCGGTCGTCCCTCGCGCTCGCTCGCGCACGGAGGCGCTCGCGCTTCGCGCCGATTCCGGCTCTATCGCTTCGTTTCGGCCCCTCCTTCTTAAGCGAGCGCGCCGAACGGTCGGTATGGACGTGTTCGTCTACGGCACCCTGACCGAGCCCGAGCGGGTCGCGTCGGTCGTCGACGCCTACGCCTTCCTCGGCTCGGCGGTGCTGTCGGGGCTTCACCCCGTGCAGGGCGAGTACCCCACGCTCGCCCCCGGCGGCGAGACGGGCGGGCGGCTGCTCCGGACCGACGATATCGACGCTCTCGACGCCTACGAGGGCGTCGACGACGGGCTCTACGTCCGGGTATCCGTGCCGGTCGAGCGCGCCGACTCGTCGGGGCTGGACGACACGGCGGCGGTGTACGTCGGCCACCCCGAGCGACTCGGCGTCGGCGACGAGGTGACGTGGCCCGACGGCGACGACCGCGACGCGTTCGCCGACCGCGTCCGCGAGTACGTCCGCCGACACGACGTTCGCGTCCGCCCCCAGTGACGGCAGCCGTCGGCTGGCCGACGTACGACGGGCGTTTTCACTTTCACCGCGGTCGGGGTAGCCTTATGCCGGGGGCTACCCAAGGAGTGAGTGCACGCAGGTGACGCGTGCGTTTCCCCCTTTCCCCTTCGCATCGAAACGCCTTAGCGCCAGCCGTGGGACCGTCGAGGGTATGCTCTCGCTCGCCGATATCGAGGCGGCACGCGACCGCGTCGACGAGGTCGCACGGACGACGCCGTTGGAGTACTCCCACAGCTTCTCCCGGATGACCGGCGCGGACGTGCGGCTGAAACTCGAGAACTTCCAGCGCACCGGCTCGTTCAAGATCCGCGGCGCGGCCAACCGGATCGCGACCCTCTCGGAGGCGGAGAAGGCGGCCGGGGTGATCACCGCCAGCGCCGGCAACCACGCACAGGGCGTCGCGCTCGCGGCGACCCGGGCGGGCGTCGACGCCAAGATCGTGATGCCCGAGCACGCGCCGATCGCGAAAGTCGACGCCACCGAGAGCTACGGCGGCGAGGTGATCCTCTTCGGCGCCGACTACAACGACGCACAGGCCCGCGCCCACGAGATCGAGGAACTCGAGGACCGGACGTACGTCCACGCGTTCGACGACGAGTACGTGATGGCCGGCCAGGGGACGCTCGGTCTCGAGATCGCCGAGCAGTGTCCCGACGCCGACACCGTGGTCGTCCCGATCGGCGGCGGCGGACTCATCTCCGGGGTCGTGACGGCGCTGAAGGCCACGCTCGACGACGTGCGCGTGATCGGCGTGCAGGCGGAGGGCGCCTCCAGCGTCGCCCGATCGCTGGAGAAAGGCGAGCGCCACGAACTCGACGCCGTCGACACGATCGCCGACGGGATCGCCACCCGCTCGGTCGGCGAGCGGCCGTGGGAGATCATCCGGGAGCGCGTCGACGAGGTGGTGACCGTCTCGGACAACGAGATCGCGCTGGCGCTGACGTACCTGCTCGAACGCTCGAAGACGCTGGTCGAGGGCGCCGGCGCGGTGGCGCTGGCGGCGGTGTTGAGCGAGGCGTTCGCGTACGAGGAGGACGAGACGATTGTCCCGGCGCTCTGTGGCGGCAACATCGACCTCAACGACCTCACGACCGTCGTCGTCCGGGGGCTGGTCCAGATGGGTCGGTACGTCAAGATCCGGACCGAACTCAAGGACAACCCCGGCTCGCTGGAACGCCTGGTGGAGATCATCGCCGAGCACAACGCCAACATCTACGGCATCCAGCACGACCGCACCTCCCGCGACGTGGCGATGAACGCCGCGGAGGTGGTGCTGGATCTGGAGACCCACGGCCACGACCACGTCGACGAACTGCTCGCCGCGCTCGAAGCCCGCGGCTACGAGACCGAGACGCTGGTCTAAGCGCGCTCGATCTCGTACTCGACGGTGAGGAACGGCCGCCCGAGCAGCCACATCTCGTGGGTCGCGCGGAGCCGTGGCTCGTCCCCGTCCTCCGCGGGCCACACCTCGAACCGTTGGCCCCCCGGCACTGCGAACGGGCCGACGGGCGTCCGGAGGAACAGCCCCGGATCGCCTGATCCCTCGGTCGTGAGGCGGATGCCGGTGCCGCCGTCGACTCCCTCGCCGAGGTGCTCCGGGCGCAACACGGTGTCGACGCCGCCGCCGGGCACCGGGACGGAGATGTTCGCGAAGCCGTTGCCGTCGCGGTGGTGGGTCGCGTAGAGGGCGACGAACACCGCGTCGCCGCTCTCGGGGTCGGTCCGGACCCACGCCCGCACGTCCTCGCGGGCCGGCTCGGCGGGGGCGTCGTCGATCGCGACCGAGCCGGGTTCCTCGACGTCGAGGAACTGACTCTCCAGCCGGTGCCACGACTCGTCGCCCGGCCCCGGCAGATTGAGCTGTTCGATCCGGCTCGTGAGCCGGCTCGCGACGGCGGCGCCGGTCCGGAACGGTCGGTGCCACTGTGCCCGGTAGCGCATCTCGTACTCCGCGGTGCGTTCGTAGAAGCGCCGTACTTCGGGGTGGAGCCGTTCGGGATCGAACGTCTCGCCCGCGAAGTGGGCCACGTCGGCGACCTCGCCCGCAGGCTCCTCGCCCGTCGTCAACCCCTCGCGTTCGACGAACCCCGGGCCGACGTACCAGCCGGCGGTGATCGGCGAGAGCGGGACCTCGCGAGCGCGCTTCCGGGCGCGCCGGAGCGCGAGCGCGAGGAGGGCAACCGCGGCGACGGCGACTGCTCGGAGGGCGCGGTGGACGGTTCGGTGCACGATCGTCGTTGGCGCGCCATCGTACTTGAAGCGTCGGCCGCGGGTCGCGCCGAGTGTGTAGATTTTTCCATAAATATGACTTTTATGACTAATAGAACCCAAAGGTTGATTAAGAAACAATCATGAAATTTTGGTCAATAGGATGTTTTCTGGAAACAATCGGAAAGTGGCAACCCAAAAATATTATCCGTCCCACCTCATACCCCGTGAATAAATGCCACCGTCAGAGATCACAGCCTTCCGCCAAACTTTGAGACAGGCTGAAGAAGAGGATTTTTCGCGTTATCATAAATGTAGAGAGACATTACAGAGGGTTGGCTCCACCGCTGTAGTAAACGATGATACTCTCACCCGCTCGTGGATGCAACATGTTAAACTACTCCTCGAATTGTTAAATACTTGGGCGACAGATAGGTTTCAGACCCAGTTCCGGAGACG
Organism: Halolamina salina; assembly: GCF_054653455.1. Lineage (NCBI taxonomy): Archaea > Methanobacteriati > Methanobacteriota > Halobacteria > Halobacteriales > Haloferacaceae > Halolamina > Halolamina salina. The sequence goes on from NZ_BAAIGE010000002.1 coordinate 87,171, forward strand.
AATTAGCGAATTTATACAAAATGACGAATCCGGGCAATTAGGGGAAACTACTCAAAAGATATATTCAAAATTGCCGGAGAATCTATTGGAATCAATACTGCTAAAGGGTATTGATAACCTCCAATTTAGTGAATGTATAATAGATAATTCCGCATCACCTGACCCAAACGGGTTTTCTGAGGCTGTTTCTGCAGGACTTTCTTCATTTGTTGAGGAGCGCCAGTCCAATATAGCAGTTGTTACATTAGAAGTTTATACGCTGATAGCTGAAGACTTGATCCCCGAAATTGATGCGTGGGTGGGTGAGAGAGTTGGTGAGTTGATGGATTTAGCATTACAGGAGTGGGACAAAAGTCGGAGTGAAACAGAAAACTGGACAAATGTGCTAGCAGAAGTAGATATATTGCTAGGCAAATGGGACGGGGAAGTTAGGTATTTAGGTGATCGATGATGTCCGATAATAAAGCGATTATCGATACCTCAGGAGGTCATGGGCCAAAAGGTGCAGATGAGGTAGGAATTGAGACTGAGGTTAGTCCATTATCACCAAATAAAGATACTCTAGACACAGAACCCACGCTGAACGAGAAGGGTACGACGAACGATGAGATATATCATTCTATAGAAGAAGATAGCGAAGACACACAACCGATTATTTCGTGGGATGCCTACCTACAGCATGTTGCTAGAGAAGAGACTAAGGATATCTTGAGTGATGGAGAAATATTAGAAGAGCAAACTGAAATACCACACATTATCTCGGATAGGTTACAGGAAGATCTCAGTAATGAGTATGACATTGAAAAAGATACGATTCCAGCACTGAATAAATTCAAAGATAGAACTATAGAATTTCACAAAGAAAATACAGAAATTCGTTGGCAAAGGCGTCTTGTCGAGTCCGTATCTATCTCTGCAGTCGGATTTGCCGTATTATTCTTCACATTCTATATCTCAGATAGAGTTACTAGCGTCTTGTCGGGTGTTGTTGGATACACCTCAGTAGGTCTACTTGCGGTGATTGGTATTGGGTTTGTGATCGCAGGATTCTCAGGCATTTATAAAACACGACAAAATAATGTCTAGTCATGTTCGGATTGGCGCTGTAGTTCTATCCGCTATTATCTATATTGGAGTCATCTGGCTTATTCCTGGAGAAATTCGACAATTGATAACAGATATGTTAAGAGATGTGATTTCAGACGGAATAGAAGACCCAATTAAATCAATATCCGTATTCGCAGGGATTTGCGGAGTAATTTTAGTCACTTTTACTATATTATTTAACATTTCAATTATCACCCTTACTAATCTCATGCTTAACGAAACGCGCCCACATAGTCTTGCTAGGGTTATATTTTTACTAGGTGGTGTGTTTCTACTGATATTTGGGATCGGCTTCTACTCTCACCACTACGAGACAAACGAAGAGGATGTCTCAAACCTAGAAGAACGAATTGCAGAACTAGCTGAATAGATTCTATCCTTTTGAACCGACGTTCAGAAGGGTGGTTATATCAGGAAATTAACCTATCAATCTCACCGCGCTGATTAATGACGGAGTCTTTCTCGTCGATTCTGCACCGTGGCTGCAAGCAACTCTCCACCGCCATGACCTCGATTACAGATACGAGAAATACGGTAATCGAAACAGCGTCGAACGTGTCTTCCGAGAACTAAAACGCCGAACCAACCAGTTCTCAAACTGTTTCAGCCATACCGAAGCAAACACCGTCGAAAATTGGCTTCAAGTGTTCGCCTTCGCATGGAATCAGCTTATCTGACACTACCGGCGCGGTCAGTTGGACTTAAGGGGAGTCCGGCGCCAGTTCCGGCCATGAAGGAGACGGTCCACACCGACGACGCCCCCGAGGCGGTGGGCGCGTACAGTCAGGCGACGACGAACGGCGAGATCCTGTTCACCGCGGGGCAGATCCCGATGACCCCCGACGGCGAACTGCTGGACGACGAGGACATCGCGACGCAGGCCGAGCAGTCGCTCTCGAACCTCAAGGCGATCGTCGAGGAGGCCGGCGCGTCGATGGACGACGTGCTCAAGACGACGGTGTTCCTGGCCGACATCGACGACTTCGAGGAGATGAACGACACGTACGCGAGCTTCTTCGGCGACGAGCCGCCGGCCCGCAGCGCCGTGCAGGCCGGCGCGCTCCCCAAGGGCGTCGGCGTCGAGATCGAGGCCGTCGTCAGCGTCGAGTGAGGTGACCCCGCGAACGAAGTCGGCGCTGCTGTGGGGCGCGGTGGGCCTGCTGGCCTTCCTCGCGGCGGTGCAGGGGTATCAACTGCTCGTCGCTCCGGTGCCGGTGTCGATTCCGGCCGTGGGCGCCGTCGCGGTCGGCGTCGGACTGCTGACCGCCGGCGTCGCGTACGCGACGGAGCACCGACTGCGGACGAAAGGAAGGACTTAACCCACACAGGGCGGTAGATTCGTCCGAGCCAGGATGGCCGAACGGTAAGGCGCACGCCTGGAAAGCGTGTTCCCTTCCGGGATTCTGGGTTCAAATCCCAGTCCTGGCGTTTTTCCGCAGTCCACGTGAGCGAGGAGCGGAGCGACGAGCGAACCGACTGCGGAAAACAACATCTGACTGGATTTGAACCCCTATCAGTCGCAGCGACCGAGCAGCGCGAGGTCGACCGTCTGATTCCGGTTCAAATCCCAGTCCTGGCGTTTCTTCCGTACTCCCGCGTGAGACGTAGCGGTTCGTACAGCGACCACGAACGGCACCGCGGAGTGAGCATGACCACTTGTGACCGCAGGGTGCCGGACACGAGGCCCGGCACAGTACCGAGTCCCCCCGCGCCCCGACCGTCGGCGCCGGCGAGGCGTCCACCGCGACCGCACCGCGGCGGCGGTGGCGCGCGACGTGAGCGCCTCCGTGCGCGAACGAGCGCGCGAGGGACGAGTGAGTGACCGAAGGGAACGAACGAGTCGGCTGGGGAGGTCTGTGGGCTGTGCGGGGCGGTGCGGTCACAAGGTGCCAACGATCGAGTTGCTGTTGCTGGGCGAGTCGCTGATCCCGACACCTCCGACCGATCCCACCGAAAAAGACTCGACGACCGCTTACTTCTCGATGATGCTCTCCTCGATCTTCTCGCCGAAGTGCCGGCCGCCTTCCTCGTAGTACAGCAGCACCTCGTCGCCGGCTTCCAGATCCGTCACGGCCTTCCGCCCCTCCTTCGTCGCGACCTTCACCGTCTCGGCGTTCTGCAGCAGCGTCTCGACCACGTCCGGGCCGTCGTCGGTCTCGACTTCCGCCTGCACGCGGAACATCGGGCGCTTCTCGATCTTCACGCGGCCGACGATCGCCTCGCGGGTGTGGCCGGCGGTGTCGGCGACCTGCACGCGGTCGCCGGACTGGAGTTCGGCGAGGTACTTCGTCTCGCCCTCGGGCGTCCGGACGTAGGCGTGGACCGCGCCGGCGTTGACCCGGAACGGCCGGGAGGCGACGTACGGCGAGTCCGCGGTCTCGCCGTGGACGAAGAACAGGCCGCGGGAGAGCGAGCCGACGAGCATCCCCTCGTCGTCCTCCAGCAGCGAGCCCGTGTCGATGCAGACGCGGTCGGCGGCGCCGGTCTCCTCGACCTGCTTGACCTCGGCGTAGCGCAGGTCGAGCCGTTCACGCTCGCTGCGGTCCCGGACCTCGACGGTCTCGCGGATCACGTCGGGGTCGTCGGTGTCGAGCAGTACGTCGTCGACGCCGATCTCGAGCGTCTCGAACGCGGTCGCGGCCTCGTCGGCGGAGTCGACGCCGGCGACGAGGTTCGTCTCCTCGCCGACGCGGGCGATCAGGTTCTCGAGCGGGATGATGTCCCAGTCCTCCGTGGCGACGATGGTGTACTCGGCGTCGCGGGCGGCCTCCTCCGCGAACTCCTCGTAGTCCTCGTCGAACACGCGGACGTAGGACCCCTGCGCGCGGTCGTCCGAGCGTCGGAGCGTCGTCAGGTCCGCCGAGCCGGAGAAGTCCGAGGGGAGGTCGACGGTCCCGTCGCCCTCGCCCTCCTTCCCGACGACGTAGATGTCGGGCTCGGTGTCGCGGCTGGCGTCGACGATCTCGGCCTCGTGGTCGCCGGCGTCCTTGAACGCCGCAATGTTGACGCTGCCGAGCTCGCGGACCCGACCCACGTCGGCCTCGTCGACCAGCACCCAGTCCACGCCGGCTTCGAGGCCGGCGGTGATCCGCCGCTTTCGCGCTTCCCAGTCCCCGACCGCGTCGTCGGCTTTCAGCCACACGGAACGCGTCATGTCGGGACACTCTCCGTGAGGCGGCTTGAACGTGGCGAATCCTGCAGCCTTCCCGAGATCAGTTCGGCAGCCGGCCCGACCGCTGGAGCACGAGCAGCAGGACGACGACCCCGCCGACGACGGCGGCCAGCCCGCGGAACGCCGTCACGTAGGCGACGCCGGACTCCGCGAGCGTCCCCACGAACCACGACCCCGGCGCCTGTGCGAGCATCATCGCGCCGCTGTACACCGCGTAGGCGCTGCCGCGGTGGTGGTCGGGGAACGACCCGAGCAGGAACGAGTCGATGACGGGGTAGATACTGTGGACCGTGTACCCCAGCAGGGCCGACACCGCGAGCAGCGACGCCGTCCCCGGCGCGACGGTGAGCGCGAACACCAGCACGACGAAGGCGGTGACCAGCCCCAGCAGGTACGGCACTTTCGGGAGCCGATCAGCGAGCGAGCCGCTGACGGCGAACGCCGGGACGCCGGTGACGAACACGAGCGTCAGCGTGTTCCGGGCCAGCCCGGGCGCGACGCCGCGGGACTCCATGAACAGCTGGTAGAAGTTGAACACGCCCTGCCACGCGAAGCCGAGCGTCCCCATCACGGTGACGCCGAGCAACACGGTCCGCCACTCCGCCCGGACGGCGCCGGCGAGGTCGCGGTCGGCGGCGCCGGCGTCGGGGAGATCGACGCCCCGGGAGAGCACGACCGTCGCCGCGGTCGTGAGCAGCCCGCCGGCCGCGAGCGCGACGAACACCAGCCGCCAGGGCTCGTCGGCGGGCAGCCCCAGTGCGGCCAGCACGGGCGTCCAGTCGACGAAGCTGCCGACCGCGAGAGTCACCACGGGCGCGGCGATGGCGGCGGCGATCTGGTTGGCAGTGCCGTGGATGCCGATCATCCGGCCCACCCGCGAGGGGAACAGTTCGCTGACCAGCGTGTTGCCCGTGACGAAGTAGAGCCCCGAGGACAGCCCCGCGAGCCCGGCGCCGAGGATCAACAGCGGGACGCTCCACGCGACGGCGGCGACGCTGGCACCGACCGCCAGCACCAGCCCCGCCGAGAACACGACCGTCAGCCGCGACACTTTCGTCAGCAGGTAGCCGGTCGGGATCCGGGGGAGCGCGCTGCCGATCCACGCCGCCGAGGCGACGAGGCCGGCGGTCCCCTCGCCGACGCCGAACGTCGCGATGAACACGCTCACCAGCGGCGCCATCACCACCCGCGTGAAGTTGACGAGAAACGCGTAGCCACAGAGTGCACCGAAGAGCCGAGAGCGGGACACGCCAGCCGCTTGCCGGCGGGCGGGGTCAAGCGTTCCGAATTGATCGTCTCCGGACCGACCCGAGGGGGGCGGCCGGAAGACGCTCCGCGGATCAGGCGTCGGCGTTCGGCGTCTCGGCTTCCGCGGGCACGTCGTCGCCGCGCTCGGCGACGTGTTCGGCGACCGCTCGGCGGTTCAGTTCGCCGATCCGATCGGCGGTCGTGTCGACGAACTCGAAGAGGTCCTCGCGCACGTCGCTCTCCTCGTCGCGGACGGCCGGCCCGTCGGCGTCCTCGCTGTCGAAGTCGGGGTGGACGGGGAGCTCCGCGAGCACCGGGACGTCGTAGTCCTCGCTGATCTCCTCGGCGCCGCCGGCGCCGAACGGGTCGTGAACGTCGTCGCAGTTCGGGCACTGGAACGCGGACATGTTCTCGACGACGCCGAGCACGGGCGCGCCGTGCTCCTCGAAGAGGCGCAGCCCCTTCCGGGCGTCCGCGACCGCCATCTCTTGGGGCGTCGTGACGACGACGACGCCCGCGACGGGCAGCGTCTGCAGGAGGTTCAGCGAGGCGTCGCCCGTCCCCGGCGGCAGGTCGACGACGAGGTAGTCCAGCCGGCCCCACTGGACCTCGTTCACGAACTTCATCATCACGTTGTTCACCATCGGCCCGCGCATGACCGCGGGCTGGTCGTCGTCCTCGGGCATCATGTGATCGGTGCTCATCACGCGCACGCCGTCGGAAGCGGGGGGGACGATGTCCCCCTCGGGCGTGACGCCGGGTTCGTTCTCCGTGGGGAGGATCCGGGGGACGTTCGGGCCGTGAACGTCGGCGTCGAGGATGCCGACGCGGGCGCCGCGGTCCTGAAGCCCCGCCGCGAGGTTCGCGGCGACGGTGGTCTTACCGACGCCGCCCTTCCCGGACGCGACGGCGATCACGTTCTTCACTGACGGGAGGATGTCGTCGTCGAAGCCGTGGCTCTCGTCGACGCTCGCGCGCAGGTCCGGCTCCAGCCCCGCGTCCTCGACGACGTCGCGGATCTCGTTGCCCAGTTCGATCTCGGTCGGGGCGTACGGCGCGTTGAACGCCAGCCGGACGCGCGCGGCGTCCTCGGTGATCGCGACCTCGTCTACCAGCCCCATGGAGACGATGTCGTCGCCGTTCTGCGGGTCGTCGATCTCGCCGAGTCGGTCCCTGAGTTCGGTCGCGGTGATGGTCATGGTGTTTGGGGAAGTCGGGTGCGGTTGGCGGGCGGTTCCGGGGCCGCGTTCAGAAGAACACGGCCTTGATCAGCATCGTGACGACGAACAGGCCGCCCCACAGCGCGGTGGTGAGACCGGCGAGGTAGGCGAGCCCGAGGCCGGCGGTCTTCCGGTCGCTCGGGTCGCCGAGGAACCACGCGGCCACCATCACGTAGACGGGCAGGAGCACGATCCCGAAGATGAGGTACGTGCCCGGCCCGACGAAGGGCAGCGTGTACGACGCCGACGAGAGCGGGATCATGGGTCACTCACCTCCTCGTGGTCGCCTTCGATCGCGTGCAGTTCGACCACCGGGATCACCTTCGAGACCCCGAGGAAGAACAGCACGACGATGCTGACCGCGCCGAGTACGGACGACAGCTCGACGACAGAGGGGACGTACACGCCGGGGACGGCGTCGTACAGCTGGAAGTGGGCGTGCTGCAGCCCCTCGACGACGAACAGCGTCTTCTCGATCAGCGTGCCGACGAGCACCAGCACGGACACTGCGACGATGCGCGGGATCGTGAACAGATCCGCCTTCAGCGCGCACGCGAACACGTACAGCTCCGCGAGGATCACCAGCCCGATCGCGACCCAGTAGATCGGCGTCGCGATCTTGACTTCGGTGGCGTGCTGGAGCGTCGTCGGCGCGGCGAAGATCCCGGTGATGACCTGCTGGAGCTGGAGCCACAGGAAGAGGAGGCCGAAGAAGCCCAGCCACTTCGAGAGCCCGTAGAACACCTGCGTCGGGATGAGCTCCTCCCAGTCGTAGGCGTACCGGAACGCTGCGGCGACGATGATGATCCCGCTGACCGCCGAGGTCAGCGCGATCGAGAGGAACGACGGCCCCTGGACGCCGCCCGCCCAGCCGGCCATCGACGGCAGGAGCGCGAACAGCCACGGGATCACGCCCCCGTGGAGCAACAGCGGCGCCATGATGATGATGGCGAACGCGAGCCACCACACCATGCGCTCGACGACGGCGTCCTCCTTCTCGGTGTAGCCGATCGTGAGCGCCTCGTACAGCGGTTCGAAGCGATCCGGCAGCCGGTCGCGTAGCCGGACAATGTCGTACCGGATCGTCAACAGCAGGTACGTCGCCGTCAGCACGAAGTACGCGGTGATGACGGTGACGTCCCAGACCAGCGGCGACCAGTGGACGCGCCACGGCCACGCGGGCAGGACGCTCGTGACGAGGCGGTCGGGCCGGCCGACGTGGATGAGGATGTAGAGGCCGGCACAGGACAGCGCCGCGATCGTCAACAGCTCCGCCATGCGCGCGACGGGCTGGTACGTGTCCATGCCCAGCAGCCGCACCGCCGCCGAGAGGATGATGCCGCCGTGGGCGATGCCGACCCACCAGATGAACGCGCCGATGTACAGCCCCCACGGGACGCCGCCGCCGGAGCCCCAGTCGCCGAGATGGGTGACGATGAGGCCGTGTTGGAGCTGCTGGAGGTAGAAGTACAGCCAGATTCCGAGGCCGGCCAACGCCGCCAGCAGCACCGCGACCGTGTACTTCGAGCGCGTCTGGATGGGCCGGACGAGCGTCTCCCGGTCGACGCCGGTGACGTCGACGCTCACGGTCGCTCACCCCCGTCGGGACGGGCCAACGGAGCCGACGCGCAGTCACGAAGGGGGCGGATGCCGGCGGCCGTCATGCCTGCTCCCCCTCCTTGTTCGCCATCGCGCCGTTGTCGAGCACTTCCTCCTTGCGGTTGTCGACGATGCCCCGTTCCTCGTACGTGACCGGCCCCTCGACCTGCTCGGCGTGAGGCGACGGCTCGTTCCCGATGTAGTGGACGTTGGGGCTGGTGCCGCGTTCCTCCATGAGCTTGAACGTGGAGACGGTGTGCTCCTTCCGGTTGGGGTAGGTCATGTCGTTCTCCTGTTGGTCGCGGTACTCGCGGAGGTGCTGGTTCGGGTCGCTCTCCGGGTCGTTCAGGTCGCCGAAGTGGATGGCGTTCATCGCACACGCCTCCTCGCAGGCGGTGGTGCCGACCTTCTCCTCGCCCATCTGACCGTCCTGCCGGTCGACACAGAACGTACACTTGCCCATCACCCCCTTCGGGGGGCGTGCGCCGACCCACTTCCCGCGGTCGTCGATCTGGTTCTCGTCGGGGATCTCGGAGTCCGGGACGTCGGGCTCGCCCCACTGGAAGTAGTTGACGCCGTACGGACACGACACCTCGCAGTACCGGCAGCCGATGCAGATGTCGTAGTCCGTGAGGACGAGGCCGTCCTCCTCGCGGGTGTGACGTGCGCCGACCGGACACACCTTCGTACACGGGGAGTCCGTGCAGTGCTGACACGGCCGGACGAGGAAGTTCTCGTCGTCCTGATCCTCGTCCTCGTAGGTGAACACGTACATCCAGTTCGCGCCCCGGGACGTGCCGTGCTCCTCGTTGCACGCGACGACACAGGCGAGACAGCCGTCGCAGTTGTTGAGGTTGATCGTCATCCCCCAGCGCGTCCCGTCGTCGCTCTCCTCCGACTGCGCGTTCGCGGTTCGCTGGCCGGCGGCCGCGAACATCGACAGCGCGAGGGCGGCCGCGCCGCCTTTCTTCATGATCTCGCGCCGGGAGAGGTCCTCGCGCTCGGCCAGCGAGGAGAGCGTCTCGTCGATGTTGTCGCCCTCGAACTCGCCGTCGAGCAGGCCGGATATCTCCCGGTCGTCCTCGCCGAACTCCTCGAGGACGTCCTCGTGGTGGCGGCGGTAGAACTCCGCCTCCGAGAGTTCGCCCGCGGCGACCCGCCGGGCGTCCTTGGCCATCTCGACGCCGAGTTCGGTGTCGTACTCGGTGTCGTCGAGGGCGCGCTCCATGCGGTCCAGTTCGTCGTCGTCGATCGATATCGAGATGTCGTCGTCTGGCTCGTGCATTCGTATCAGCCTCCGATCGGGGCCGACGTGCTCTCACCTGCTTTTCGCTCGCTACAGCGCGCGCTTCGTTCGAAATCCGTCGCGAAAACCCGAAAAACACCCCTCGAATTTTCACACGCTGGGAAGAATCGAATATGTTCGTCCACCGTCGTGCGCGCGCCGACAGCGCGGGGGGTATCAGTTCGAGCCGATCGCTCGGTGCCCGAACGAGTGCGGATCCGTGCGGGGCCTTTTTGCGTTGGCACCCGAACCGGGGGGTATGAAGAGCACGCGGAAGGGGCTACGCAACGACGAACTCTACAAGGACACCTACCAGCGGCTCAACTGTGCGGAGTGTGAGAAGACCCTCGCCACCGAGAACCCGCCGGACGAGGTGTACAACGTCCGGAAGTGTCCGGACTGCGGGAAGGAGTGGAAGGAGCTGCCCTAGCCCGAACCGCTCCGTCGACAACGCCCACGCACCGAGCAAGCCTCAGGCTTCGATGATCTCGTCCTCGTCGTACTCCGGCACCGTCAGCGACCCGTCCAGCGACACCACCGCGTCGCCGCCGACCTGCACCGTCCGGCCGTCGACGCGCACGCCGACGTAGCCCGGCCGGTCGAGGAAGTGGCCCTGCTCGAACGTCATTCGTTCGGGAAACTCGTCGTCGAACGCCGCGAAGTGGTCGAGGTAGGCGCCGCAGGCGCCCGAGGCGGTGCCGGTCACGGGGTCCTCGTCGACGCCGAGACCGGGGACGAACGCCCGGCCGTGTAGCGTCGAGTCCTGACTCCGGCCGATCGCGTCGAACGTGAACGTGTAGATCCCCTCGGTGTCGTGTTTCGCCGCCAGCGCCTCGACGGCGTCGTAATCCGGCTCCATCGCCGAGAGGTGTTCGAGGAAGTTCACCGGGAGGATCAGGAACGGCAGCCCGGTCGAGGCGTACGCGGGCGGGAGGTCCGCGCCCACGTCCTTGAACGCCGCCTCGTCGATCCCCAGCGCGTCGGCGGCCGCGCCGTAGTCGAGGTCGACCTCGAAGATCTGCGGGGCGTTCTGGGTCATCCACACCGCGCCCGTCTCGGTCACCTGTATCTCCAGCACGCCCACCTCGGTCTCCAGCGTGTAGCTCCCGGCGTCAATCACGCCGTCGTCGAACAGCGCGCCGTGGGCGGCGATCGTCGCGTGGCCACAGAGGTCGACTTCCTGTGTCGGCGTGAAGTAGCGCACCTTCCGGTCGGCCTCGGTCGAGGGGAGGAGGAAGGCGGTCTCGGAGACCGACAGCTCGCGCGCGATCGCCTGCATCTGCTCGTCGCTCAGCCCAGAAGCGTCGGGCACCACCCCGGCGGCGTTGCCCGCCAGCGGCTCCGTCGTGAACGCGTCGACGAGAAGCGTCCGGTAGCTCTCCATGGCCGGAGATCGGCCCGGGTCGGTTTAGACGTGGCGGGCTGTTGATCGCCGAGGTCGTGGCGGTGCGGTCGTCGAAACCGTGGCGAGCTCAGAAGCCGCCGAACAGGACCACGAGCGTCAGTGCGGCGCCGAGAACGACGAACCCGACGCCCTCGGCCGTGGGGTCGCCCGGCTCGATCGGCGCGGGCTCGTACCCCGTCGTCCCGTCTTCGCCCTCTTCGAGGTCGTCGAGGCTGATCGCCCACTCCTCGTCGTCCCCGTCCGTCGTGCGACTCATCGACCGAACGGAGGCCGTCGGCGCGGAAAGCCGTTTGGGTGGCGGCCGCTCTCCGGGCGTCGAAACCCCTTTGTCCACCAGCACCCCAAGCGAACACGTGACACGCGGCGTCGACGAGGAGAAACGGGCGACGCTCAAGCGGTTCGCCGCCGCCGGCGCGGCCGCGCCCTTCGCGGCGTTCAGCGGCGACGCCGGCGACAGCGACACCCGGGACGCCATCGTCGGCTACGTCGCCTCGACGCCCGGCGCACACTTCTCGAAACTCCGCGACGACCTCAAGTTGGGCACCGGCGAGACCCAACACCACGTCGAGCGCCTGCTCTCCGAAGGGAGCCTCGTCTCCCGGCGCGACGGCGACTACCGCCGCTTCTACCCCGCCGACCGCTTCTCCGAGTTCGAGCGGACGGCGCTTGGCTACCTCCGGCGCTCGACCCCCCGCGGGATGGTGATCGCGCTGCTCCGGGACCCGGACGCGACGGGCGCCGACCTCGCCGACGAACTCGGCGTCTCCCGGGCGACCGTCAGCAGCCACGCCGCCGCGCTGGAGTCGGCGGGGCTGCTCTCCCGGGCGGACGGCTACGCGCTGGAGGAGCCGGAGACGCTGCTCTCGCTGCTCGTGCGCTACGCCGACTCCTTCGACGCCGCCGCGGACGCGCTGGCGTCCGACGCCGCCGACCTGATCGCCCACGACCCGTGAGGGCGACGGTCGAACGTCTCTCCGTGTGGACAGTTCCCAATCGATAAGGCAGCGGCTCCCGTATCCCTCGCGTATGCCCGACACAGCCGTACTCTGGCTGTTGTTGGTGATCCCCATCGCGATACAGGTGCCGCTGCTGTGGTTCATGATGTCCCGGATGGAGATCGACGAGGCGCCGGACCACACCGGTTCGGATATCTGGGGCGGCGAGGACGAGGACGGCGCGGCGTACCGGCGGCGGCTCTCGGAGAGCGGCCCCGCCGCCGCCCGGGCGGCCGCCGGCGACGACGGGACCACCCGCTGCACCCACTGCGGGACGGAGAACGACCCCGCTTACCGCTACTGCTGTGGCTGCGCGCGGCGGCTCTGAGCTACTCGACGGTAACCTTCCACGTCGTGCCCGAGGAGTAGCCCCACTTCTCGATCTCGAGGCCGTGGTCCGCCGCGAGCAGCGCCCGCATGTTGGCGCCGACCTCCTTGGCGGTCATGTCCAACTCCTCGGCGACCAGCCGCGACTTGAAGTACGTCCGCTCGCCGGCCGCCGCTCGCAGGTGGTTCAGGATGCGGGTCTGCTTCTCCGAGAGCTCCGCGGTCGCCGCCACGCCTGCTTGGCTCATACGCCCGGAGACGGACCGTTCCCCCTTCAGGCGTTTGGTACGACGGCTTAATCCCGGCGCAGTCGTGCGGTTTTCGATCCGGCGACGTCCGATCCTGCCGCCCTCGCGGCGCCGTCAGGTACGCTCGGCTAACGCCCGGCCGGTCGCGCGTCCCCCGTTTCGGACCCCTTCAGAAGCTACTTACCCGTCCCCCGTCGACCGTCGGCCATGAACGACCCCGCCGACGGGAGCGACGCCGCCGAGCGGGCGGCGGGGGGTGACGGCGCGGCGCCGCCCGATCCGACACGGATCGAGGTGAGCGTCGTGCTCCCGGCGTACAACGAGGCGGACACCATCGAGAAGACGGTCCGCACCACCGTCGACACGCTCGAAGCGTTCCTCGACCCCGGAACGTTCGAGGTGATCGTCGCCGAGGACGGCTGCGACGACGAGACACCCGCGATCGCCGACCGTCTCGCCGACGAGATCCCCGGGGTCAGACACTTCCACAGCGACGAGCGACTCGGCCGCGGCGGCGCGCTGGAGCGGGCGTTCGACGCCGCCCACGGCGGGACGCTGGTGTACTTCGACACCGACCTCGCGACGGACATGAAACACCTCGAGGAGCTGGTGAACACCGTCCGGCACGGCGAGGCCGACGTTGCCACGGGCTCGCGCTGGATGCCCGACAACGTCGCCGATCGGCCCGCGAAGCGCGGCATCCCCTCGCGGGGGTACAACGCCGCGGTCCGGCTGTTCCTCCGGACCGGCCTGCGGGACCACCAGTGCGGCTTCAAGGCCATCTCCCGCGAGGCGTTCGAGGCGGTCCACGACGACGTGGAGGACCGCCACTGGTTCTGGGACACGGAGCTGCTCGTGCGCGCCCAGCGGGCCGGGTTCGAGGTGAAGGAGTTTCCGGTCGACTGGGAGCCGAAGGGCGACTCGAAGGTCGACCTCGTGCGGGACGTGTTCGGGATGGGGAGCCAGATCGTCCGGACGTGGTGGCAGCTCTCGGTTCAGCCGCGGGTGAACAAGTGGGTGACGCTGGGCGCCAGCGCGCTGCTGGTGCTGCTCGCGTTCCTGCTCTCGACGCTGTACATCGACTACGGGACGGTGCTCGACCGCATCTCGGAGGCCGACCCGACGCTGATCGGGGTCGCGGCGGTCGTCTACGCGCTCTCCTGGCCCCTCCGGGGGCTGCGCTACCGCGACATCCTCGCGGAACTGGGGTATACGGAGAAACTGGGCTTTCTCACGGGTGCGGTGTTCATCTCCCAAACGGGGAACCTCGTGTTCCCGGCCCGCCTTGGCGACGGGGTTCGGGCGTACGTGGTGAAGGCCCGGCGCGGCATCCCCTACCCCTCGGGGTTCGCGTCGCTGGCGGCCGAGCGCGTGTTCGACCTGCTCACGATCACCGTCCTCGCGGGGCTGGTGCTGCTGGGCTACGCAGCCACGGGTGATCTGGCACGCGTCGCCGAGTCGGTGACGGGGGCGTCCCAGAGCGGGCAGATCGCGGTGCTCGTCGCGATCGGCATCGCGGTCGTCGCGATCGCCGCCGTCACGGGGATCGTGCTCTCGGCGCGCTCGGACCGCAACCGTATCCGGAGCCTCGTCGAGCGGTTTTCCTCGGACTCCTACGCGGACTACGTCGCGGGCGCCCTGGAGCGGTTCGTCGGCGACGTGCAGCAGGTCGGCGGCGATCCGAAGGCGTTCACCCGCGTCGGCGTCACGAGCCTCGTCATCTGGACGCTCGACGTGATCACGGCGGTGTTCGTGCTCGCGGCGTTCGGCACCGGCCTCGAGACGGCGACGCTGGTGACGATCTGTTTCTTCGCGGTGTCGGTCGGGAACCTCGCGAAGGTGCTGCCGCTGAGTCCGGGTGGCGTGGGGCTGTACGAGGCGGCGTTTACCCTGCTCGTCGCGGGTCTGACGCCGGTGACGGCGTCGGTCGCGCTCGGCGTGGCGATCGTCGACCACTTCCTGAAGAACGTCGTGACGATGATCGGCGGCGGCATCTCGATGCTCGCGCTGAACGTCTCGCTGACGACCGCGGTGGAGGAGGCCGAGGAGATGGAGGAGGTCGAGTCCGTGGAGTCTGCTTGATTCGGAGTCTGACTTTTTGAGGGAAGTGTCGTGGCTGGGGCTGTCGTCTGCGTCTTCAACCTGTTCGTTCGGTTCTAAAAAGAGGTCAGCAGCACCGTGAAAGCCCCTGCCCGCTCCGGTCGGGGGCCTCGTTGCGCTCCTCGGTTCGCTTCGCTCACCTGCGGTGCTTACGTCGCCCGCCTTCCCGGAGCGGACAGCCCCTTTCAGTCCCACCCGGACGGCACTGCCCACGAGCCTCCCCAGCCGACTCGTTCGCTCCTTTCAGTCGCTCACTCGTCCCTCGCGCTGAGGCGCGGCACAGGGCCGCGCCCGCTTCGCGCCGGAACTGCTGTGGCGCGTGCGGGCAGCCGTTCCGTCGGCTGCCCCAGCGCACGCGAGGGACGCTGCCCGCGCCGGCGAACCCTTGTGGTGAGCCACCAGCGCGGCAGCGTCGGTTGGGGAGGGTGTGGCCGAGGTTACGGGTGGGACTGAAAGGGGCTGTCGTCTGGACGAACCCCGACGAAGCAAGGACCGCAACGAAGTGAGGACCGCAGCGAGTCGCGGGAGTCCAGACGACAGGGGCTTTCACGGTGTTGCTGACCTCCGAAACAAGCGAGAGACCAACGAAAAAGCCGACTTCGACGTACCCAATCCCGACTCAGTACCGATCTGTCACGAACGGTCCCATCGCCGCCGCCACGCCCGCAGCCAGCGCGTCGTCGCGGTCAACCACGCCCGCCGACAACGCCCCTGCAGCCCCCTGCTTCTCCGCCACGTCGTCCTCACCGAGCACGTCGTCCATTACCGGCCCGAGCTCCTCGCCCGCGGCCACACGGTCGCCGATCGACGCCGGCAGGCGGAACGACGGCCCCGCGCCGAGGCCCACCCGATCGCCGTCGGTCACCGCGACCCACATGATCAGGAACAGCCCCTCGGTCTCGGGCACCTCGGCGACGCCGCCCTCCAGCCCGACGCCGATGTCGTACTCGCCCGCCGCGAGCGCGTTCCGGGCGCGGTTCTTCGCCCCCTCGACGGTCTCCTCGCGGCCGCGGGGCTGCTCGCTCACCCCGGAGTCGACGGAGACTGCCTCGACCGTCGCGTCGTCGATAGTCTCCGCGATGGCTTGTTCGACTGCGCGCCGCTTCACCGGGTTCCCGCTGCCGACGGCGAGTCGCATGGCGTCCGCTCGGGGCCGGGGGGACGTTTCCTTTGCGGCTCCGGCTCAGTCGGCCGCCTCGTCGATCCCGTGGAAGATCCCGGCCAGCCGCTCGACGCCGGCGATCAGGTTCGGGCTGGGTTGGTTCAGCAGCGAGTCGTCGACGACGTGGATCTCGGCGTCGAGTCCCCACCCCCGCTCCCGGAACTCGTCCGGGTCCGCGCGGTCGCCTTTCCCGCAGGGGTGGAGGATCACGTACTCGGGGTCGGCCGCGGCGACCGCTTCTCGGCTCACCTCCCCGGAGCGCTCGCCCGGATCGGCGAAGGGGTACGCGCCGCCGGCGGCGTCGACGGCCTCCGGCACCCAGTTCCCCGCGGCCATCGGCGGGTCGGCCCACTCCTCGCAGTAGACGGTCGGCCGCGGTTCGTCGGCGACGGCCTCGCGGACGCGTCGGAGGCGCTCGCGCGCGTCGGCCGCGAGCCGTTCACCCGCTGCGGCGTGGCCCACCGCGCGGCCCAGCGCCGCGAACCCGTCGACGGCGTCGTCGAGCGTTTCCGGTTCGGCGTGGTAAACTTCGTGCCCGCGCTCGCGGAGGTCGTCGCGGGTGTCGCGCTGGAGGGGGTCGCTGGTGAGCACGAGATCCGGGTCGAGCGCCGCCACCGCGTCGAAATCCGTGTTGAGCCAGCCGCCGACGCGCTCCGGCTCCGCGGCCGCGTCCGAGAGGTCGCAGTGGTGTGTGACGCCGACCAGTTCGTCGGCAGCGCCCATCGCGACGAGCGTGGCAGTCGCGCTCGGGGCCAGCGAGACGAGTCGCATTGGCGGTGGTGGGGGACGGACCGGGAAATACCCCGCGGGAGCCCGAACCGGTATGGTCCCCCGGCCCCACTCCCCGACCGTGTTCGACTCGTTCACCCTCGTCGCCGCCACGGCCGACCTCGCCGACGAGCGCGCGGCCCGCGGCGTCGCCGACCTCGTGGAGTTCCGGATGGACCTCGCGTCCGACCCCGCCGAGCAGCTCGCGGCCTACGACGGCGACCTCCCGCTGCTGGTGACGAACCGGCCCGCGTGGGAGGGCGGCGAGGCCGACGGGAGCCACGCGGCGGCGGAGGCTGCCCGCCTCGACGCGCTCGAAACCGCGCTGGGGAACGACGCCGTCGCGGCGGTCGACATCGAACTCGCCGCGCTCCGGCGATCCGAGCGCGCCGTGGCGGTCGCCGACGAGGCCGACTCCCGGGGGGTCAGCGTGGTCGTCTCGGTCCACGACTTCGAGCGGACCCCCTCCGAGCGGGCGATGGTCTCGCTGCTCTCGGCGGCTGCGTCGGCCGGCAATGTGGGGAAGCTCGCGGTCACCGCGACGGACCGCGAGGACGCGCTGGCGCTGCTGTCGGCGACACACGCCGCCGACGCCGCGGGCGAACGTGTGGCGACGATGGCGATGGGGGAGGCCGGCCGCCACACGCGCGCCGTCGCGCCCCTCTACGGCTCGAAAATCGGCTACGCGCCGGTCCACGCCGCGGACGCCACCGCGCCCGGGCAGTACGACCTCGAGACGCTCGCCGAACTGGTCGGTCGCCTCCGCTCCCAGTAACCGATAAAGAGGGCACCGTTTTTGCCGACCGGGAGCCGAAATCGTGGGCATGCCCACCATCAGAGAGAAGCGGGTGTACGACGAGGCGGCCGTCCCGACGCCCGTGTTCGTCACCGCCGAACAGGGGCTGGTGGTCGCCCAGCTCTCCGACGCCGCAGTCGGCGAGTTCTCACTGGCCCATCGCTGTACCGCGCGGGACATCGCTGTCGGCCCGGACGGGACGCTCGCGCTCGCGACCGACGAGTCGTTGCTGCTCGCGCCCGACGCCGACCCGGAGCGGTTCCACGAGACGGGGTTCGGGCCGGCGGCCGGCGTCTCGCTCGTCGACGGTCCCGAGCGGTCGGTCGCCGCGGCTGACGAGTCGGGCCGGATCGCGCGGCTCCCGCTTCCTGCCGGCGAGTTCGAGGCGTCGATCGAGAACGCCGACTGGACCGCCCTCGGGAGCGTCGACGGTCCTCGTGCGCTCGACGGCCGACTCGTCGCCGCCGCCGACGGCGTGCACCGCCTCACCGCGTCGGGCGTCGACCACGCCGGCCTCGACGACGCGCGGGACGTGGCTGCTCGCGGCGCGCCGCTGGCGGCGACGAGCGAGGGGCTGTACGAACTCGGCAACGGCTGGATGCTCGCCCGCGAGGGCGGGCACGAGGCGGTCGCGACCGACGGCGAACAGGCCCACGCAGTTGCGGCGGACGGAACTATTCTCGGACGCTCGACCGACGGCGGCGAGTGGAACGAACTCGACGTGCCGGCCGACGACCGGATCGTCGACTTCGCGTACACCGCCGACTCCGTCGTCGCCGCCACCGAGTCGGGATCGCTGGTCGCGAACGCCGGCGAGGGCTGGCGGTCGCGGGCGGTCGGGGTCACCGGCGTGCGGTCGATCGCGGCCGGGCCGCGGTCCACCGAGTAGCGCGCTCGGGACCAACGGAAACGTGTTTACCGGCGCGGGCGCGAGCCTCGCGCATGATACTCCCGGGCTCGCACTCCCAGTCGCTGGCGGCGCGGCTGGCGGCGGCGACCGACCACGACCTCGCGAGCGTGACCTACGACCAGTTCCCGGACGGCGAGCTCTGTGCGGCGCTGCGTGAGCCGGACGCCGACGCGCTGACGGGCGAGCACGCGGTCGTCGTCGCGTCGACGCTCACGAGCGACGCCCACCTCGAACTGCTCCAACTGCAGGACGCCGCCCGCGAGGCGGGCGCGACCGAGGTGACGACGGTAGTCCCGTACATGGGGTACGGCCGGCAGGACGAGGCGTTCACGCCGGGCCAGCCCGTCTCCGCCCGCGCGGTGGCCCGCGCGATCTCGACCGGCACCGACCGCGTGCTGCTCGTCTCGCCCCACGAACCGGACGTGGCCGACTGCTTCGACGTGCCCTGCGAGACCGTCGAGGCGGCCCCGCGGCTGGCCGAACCGCTACCCGACGACCTCGCTGACCCGGTGTTCGTCGCGCCCGACGAGGGGGCGATCGCGATCGCCGAGCGCGCCCGGGACGCCTACGGCGCCGGCGACGCGGACTACTTCGAGAAGGAGCGCGACTACGACACCGGCGAGGTCGACATCTCGCCGGGGAACGCCGACGTGGCCGGTCGGGACGTGGTGCTCGTCGACGACATCGTCGCCACGGGGTCGACGATGAGCGAGGCGATCGACGCGCTCCACGGCCGCGAGGTGGGGCGAGCGTTCGTCGTCTGCGTCCACCCGCTGCTGGTCGGCAACGCGCGGACGAAGCTCGAACGGGCCGGGCTGGCCGGGATCTGGGGCACGGACACGGTCGAGCGCGACGTGTCGGCGGTCTCGGTCGCGCCGTTGCTCGCCGAACTGGTCTGACTACCGGGCCACGCGCCGGCCGAGGACGAACACGACGAGTGCGATCAGCAGCGCGCCGAAGTACGCCTCCAGACTCGCGAGCCAGCGGGTGAGCTCGCTGGACGGCGAGCCGACGTACTCGAGGGTGATGAACGTCGCCGTCGAGAAGTAGAGGTTCTCCGCGATGACGAACAGGCCGTCGACCGATGCGAGGTGGCCGGCGTCGTCGATCCCCTGGAGCGTCCCCGTCTCCGTCGCCGTGCTCGCGGTGAGGGTGTAGAGAATCCCCCAGAACACGACGGCGATCGTGGAGATGTAGACGATCCGCCAGAGGCGCTCGCCGTAGCCACACGTCTGGTAGAGGGTGGTGTTGCCCGCCCACTTGCCGAACGCCTTGAGCCGCGTCGTGATCCGGGTCCGGTCGTTCAGGTCGCTCGCGATGGTCGCCACGTCCACGTCCCGGCGGGAGCGCGTGTCGTCGCCGTCGTCGCTCCCGAAGGCCACGTGCCAGTGTTTCTTCCGCCGGTAGGTCATCTCCCGGAGGAAGAACTCCGCGGCGGCTTTGGTGTCGCCGTCGGCCTTCGCGCACTTCTTGGCCTTCATGTACGTGTTCTCGAGCGTCGCCGGGTCCGTGATCGTCGCCGTCTCGCCCTCGGGCAGCAGCGACGCGTCGGCGGCGAACTCGTGGAGCACCCAGTTGTTCCGTGCGAGGTGGGCCTTGTGGGCGCTGAAGTCGAAGCCGACGAAGTCGGTGTTACAGAACCGGAAGTGGTCGAACAGCGGGTACGCACAGTGGCTGTCGTCGAGGCGAACGTCGTCGATCTCGCCGCCGGTGAAGTCGTAGAACGCGACGCTGTCGTCGGTCTGGCCGAGCACCCCGCCGCCGACCACTGCGCGGTCGAACGAGAGCAGCGTCGCGTCGCCGTCGCTGGTCCGGGGCCGGAACGTCGCCGACCCGTTGAACACGACGTGACTGAACGTCGCGCCGGCGTCGAACGTCGTCCGGGTGAACGTCGCGTGCTCGAAGCGGCTCTGGGCGAAATTCGCCTCGGCCTCGAACACCGCCGCACGGAAGTTGGCGTCGTCCTCGTGCATGTTCGCCGTCGCCAGAAACTCGGTGGCGGCGAAGTCGGCCGGCCCCTCGAACCGCGCGCCCTCGAACGTGGTCTCGTCCTCGAACACCGCCTTCATGAAACGAGCGTCGTCGCCGAACGCGGTCCCGGAGGCGTCGAGCGACCGCTCGAACGTCGCCTCGGCGAAGTTGGCCGGCCCGCCGAACGTCGCGCCCTCGAACGTCACGGTGTCCGAGAACGCCGTCTCCGTGAAGTCGGTGGCGCCGTCGAACGTGGCGTCGGCGAAGCTGGCCTGTCTGAACTCGGTGTAGCTGAACGTCGCGTCGTCCCGGAACGTCACCCCCTCGAAGTCGGCGTCCTCGACGGTGTAGGCGCCGCCTGTGAACTCGCTCCCCCGAAACCGTGCAGGCCCCTCGAAGGTCGCGCCGGCGACACAGACGTCGCTGTCGTAGCTGACCTCGTCGAAGTCGGCGCTGGCGCCGAATCGGGCGTCGCGGAAGCTGAGGTGGCGGTCGAACTCGGCGAACGAGCAGTCGAGCGGCGCGTCGAACTCGACGCCCTCGAAGTTCGCCGACCGGAACTGGCCGCGGTGGAACGTCGCCGGCACCGCGAACTCGGCGTCGACGAAGCGCACGTCGTCCTCGTCGACGTTGTCGCCGCCGTGGAACTCCGCGCCGCGGAAACACGCCTCGGGATCGCGGCTCCTCCCCTCCGGCGGCGACTCCGTGTACCAGACCTCGTCGCCGTCCCAGTCGCCCCGGACGGTCAGCGCCTCGAAGGAGGCGTCGTTACGGAACCGCGCCTCGGTGAACCAGACGCCGGCGTCGAACCGGACCGACTCGAACACGGCACCCGCCTCGTAGACGGTGTCCTCGAAGTCCGCCGCCGCGTGGAACACTGCGCCCGAGAAATCGACGTAGCGGAACTGTGCGCCCTCGTAGTCGACGTGGCTCTCGAAGACGGCGTCGACGAATCGCACGTCGTCCTCCTCGACGTTGTCGCCGCCGTGGAACTCCGCGCCGCGGAAGCAGACCTCGCCCGCGAACGTCGCCCCCTCGAAGGAGGCGTCCTCCCCGTAGCGCGTCTCGTTCAGGTCCACGTCGCCCCGGAACTCGACGCCCTCGAAGTACGTGTCCTGCCCGAACCGGACGTTCTGGAAGACGGCGTCGCCGCCGAAGACGGCGCCGGAGAACTCCGCGTACTCGAAGGCGCCGTTCTCGAACGTGGCGTCGGCCTCGAACGTGGTGTCGGCGAACGTCACGTCGTCGTCGCGGGCGTTGTCGCCGCCGCGGAACTCGACGCCCTCGAAGTTCGCGACCCCGCCGACGGCCACCTCGTCCAGCGCCACGTCGGCGTTACACCGGGCCTCGGCGAACACGAGCGCGCCGTCGAACGACGCGCCCGTCAGTAGCAGATCCCCGTCGAACACCGCCTCGTCGAAGTCGGCGTCCCCGCCGACCGCGACGCGCTCGAACGTGGCCGACCGGAACGCCGCACGCTCGAAGCTCACGTCGCTCTCGAACGTCGCGTCCGTGAAGCGCAGGTCGTCGGCCCGGACCCGCGCGCCGCCGTGGAACTCGGCCCCGCGGAACGAGGCGTCGCCGCCGACGTACACGCCGCCGAAGTCGGCGTCGTCCCGGAAGCGGGCCTCCTCGAACTCGACGGCGTCGGCGAAGCTGGCGTCCGCAAAGCGGGCGTCGCCGGCGAACGCCACCGCTACGAACGCCGCCGTCGACTCGAAGTCGACCGACCGGAAGTCGGCGTACCGGAACTCGGCGGCGTGGAAGTCGACCGGGCCGGCGAAGGCGGCGCCGTGGAAGCTCACGTCGTCGTCGTCGACGTTGTCGCCGCCGTGGAACTCGACGCCCCGGAACGTGGCCTCGCCGCCGACGCTGACCCCCGAGAGGTCGGCGTCCTCGCGGAACCGCGCCTCCGTGAGGTCGAGGGCGCTCTCGAACGTCGTCCCGCGGAAGTCGGCGTCCTCCTCGAACGCGGCCTCGGTGAACAGCGTCTCGCCGGCGAACGTCGCCCCAGCGAAGTTCGCGAGGGCGAACTGGCCGTTGGTGAAGTCGGCGTCGCCGCCGAACGCCGCGCCGCTGAAGTCCGCATCGTCGATCTCGACGTTCATGTCCCCGCGGAACTCGGCCCCGCGGAACGAGGCGTCGCCCTCGAACCGCGTCTCCCGGAACTCGCCGTCGCCGGTGAACGTCGCCTCGTCGAAGTCGGCGACCGCTTCGAAGGTGGCGCCGACGAAGTCGGCGTACCGGAACTCCGCCTTCCGGAAGGAGGCACGCTCGTGGAAGACGGCGTCCTCCAGACAGGCGTCGTCGTCGAGGAGGTTGGCGTCGCCGCGGAACTCGACGCCGTCGAAGACGGCGGCGGCCTCGTACTCGGTGAACCGGAGGCAGGTGTCGCCGTGGAACCGCCCCTCCTCCAGCGAGACCGGTCCCCGGAAACGGGTGCCGATCAGGTCCACGTCGCCGACGAACGTCGCGTGTGCGGCGTCGAACTCGCCGTCGATCTCGGCGTCGGAGATGTCGACGAACTCCCGGAACACGGCCTCCTCGAACGCCACGTCGCCGATCGAGGCGTGCCGGAGATCGAGTGGCTGGCGCAGTTCCGCCGTCGCCAGCGACAGCGTTCCGGCGACGGTCGCGTGTCGGAGGTCGAGCGGGAACTGGTCGCCCGTCTCCAACACCAGATACGAGAGGTCCAGATCCTCGAAGTTCCCCCCGATCAGCTGTTTCCCCTCGCGGCCCTCCGCCTCTGCGGCCCGCTCGACGGCGGCCGCCACCGCCCGGTCGTCGATCCCGAGGTCGTCGCGCGCCTCGGGCGACATGTGGACCACGCAGTACTCGCTGTCGTCGTGCGCCTCGTGAGGACAGGACCACGGCTCGGTGAGTGAACTGTCACGGTCGGCCGACCGTGATCCCGAATCCGGGTCGAACGTGTACGAGCAGTCCCCACGCATACGCGTATGGCGTTTCTCTCTTGACACAAAAAGGTACGTGACAATTTGACATACGGGGGCGGGGTGTTCGGAACCGGCGGTCTACGCGACTGACGAAACCGATATCGGGGTCGTATCAGGGAACAGACCAATCACTACTATAATGATGGTGGGTCGAAAACTCCGACTCATCATGGCAAACGGAGACACGGTCGAGGGGGGCGAGCACGGGAGCCACGCGTCCGACGGGGGGGACGAACTCGATATGGGCGGCAGCGAGCAGTGGCTGAACCGGCACTTCGAGTCGCGGTTCTTCGCGCTCAGGTACACGCTGCTCGTCCCCGTCATCGTCGCGTTCATCGGCTCGACCGTGATGTTCGCCAACGGCACCTACCACACCGGGAAGGCGATGTCGGCGCTGGTCATCGGCCGACACCTGGGGAGTTCACAGGAGGTGACGCTCCCGATCATCAAGGCGCTCGACGCGTTCCTCGTCGGCATCATCCTCGTCATCTTCTCGTTCGGCATCTACGACTTCTTCATCAGCGAACTCGACCCCGCCGAGCGGTCGAGCATCCGTCCCGACTGGTTCAAGTTCGAGTCGACCGGCGAGCTCAAGAACAAGCTCATCGAGGTCGTCCTCGTCATCCTCGCGATCAAGTTCTTCGAGCAGATGGTCGCGAACGCCGACCAGATCACGGACATCGAACGGTTCCTCGTCATTCCCGCCGGCGCCGCCATCCTCGCGATCAGTCTCGGCTTCTTCAAGTGGGCGACGGAGTGAGCGGCCCTCCCCTCGTCAGCGGGCCACGCGCCGGCCGAGGACGAACACGACGAGCGCGACCAGCAGCGCGCCGACGAACGACTCGATGCCGGCGAGCGTCCGTGCGGTCGTGCCCACGGGCTGGACGTCGCCGTAGCCGAGCGTCGTGAACGTCACGATGCTGAAGTAGACGTTCTTCCCGAGGGTGACGACCCCGTCGGGGGTGAACAGCGCCAGCGGGCCGGCGAGCTCCCGGGCCTCGACCGCGCCGGTCGTCCCCCGGGTGAACAGGGTGTAGAACACCCCCCACAGGAGCACGATGACGCTGGAGACGTAGACGACCCGCCAGAGGCGCTCGCCGTAGCCACACGTCTGGTAGAGCACCCAGTTGCCCAGCACCTTCCCGCCGGCCGCCAGCCGGTCACGGACGGACCCCTCGCCGCTGGTGAACGCGCGGACGTTCTTCTTCCGTCGGTACGTGAGCTCCTTGATGAAGAACTCGGCGGCGGCCTTGCGGTGGCCGAACGCGTCGGCGCTGTTTTTCGCTTTCAGGTACGTCGACTCGAGCTCCGAGGGCGACTCGACCGGCCCGATCGTCCAGGTCGGCGTCGGCATCGCCTCCCCGCCGTCGGTGACGCCGCGGGGCTCGTCCGCGACGCCGTCGTAGGCGAACTCGTGGATCGTCCAGTCGGTCCGCGCGAGCTCCTCGTTGTGCTTGGAGAAGTCGAAGTCCTCGAACTCGGTGTGACAGAACCGGAAGTAGTCGAAAAGCTCGTGCTCGTCGGTCCCCGCGTCGCTCCCCTCGAGCTTGACGTCCCGGAGCACGGCCTGTTCCATGTCGTAGAACACCGCGCCGTCGTCGGGCTGGATGATCGTCCCGTCGGCGAACGAGACCTCGGACATGTCGACGACCGTCTCGGCGCCGACCGGTTCGACGGTCAGATCGAGCGTCTCCTCGAACCTCGATCCGGCGAAGGTGGCGCCGGCGCCGAACGCGGTGTCGTCGAACGTGACCGGGCCGAACTTCGCGGCCGCGAACGACACCACCTCGTCGAACGTCGTGTTCTCGAACGCGACCGTGGAGCCGTTGAGTGCCGTGTCGCCGCCGAACGCCGCGCCCGTGAAGTCACAGGGCGCGTGGAACCTCGCCCCGTCGACGGTCACGGTTCCGTCGTACTGTGCGTCCGTCGCGTCGAAGCGGCCCGCCACTTCGGCGCCGTCGAACTTGGCGCCGGCCTCGTGGTTGGCCTCGCTGAACTCGACCCGGCCGTCGAACACGGCGTCGGTGAAGTTGGCGAACCGGAATCGTGCGCGGGCGAACGTCACGTCGCTCTCGAAGTGGACCCCGCGGAACGACGAGTCGTCCTCCACGACCGTCTCGCTCCCGTGGAAGCTCACCCCCTTGAACGTCGTCGTGCCGGCGAACGTCGCGCCCTCGAAGCTGACGTTGTCGCGGAACTCCGCCTCGCTGAACTCCGCGACCCCCGCGAACGTCGCGTCCTCGAACCCCGCGCTCGCCACGAACGCCGCTCGCTCGAACGTGGCGTTCCCCCGGAACTGGCCGCCGTCGAACGCGGCGTTGTCGGTGAACGTCGTATCGACGAACGAGCAGCTCTCCCGGAACGTCGCATCCTCGAACACCGCGAAGCCGAACTCCGCCCGCTCGAACCCGACGTCCCCGTCGAAGGCGGCGTCCCGGAAGCTCACGTCGCCCGAGAGGATCCGCGACTTCCCCTGGAACTCGACGCCGTGGAACCACGCCCGCGTCTCGAAGACGGCGCCGACGAAGTCCGCGTCGCCCCGGAACCGTGACTCGTCGAACCGCACCTCGTCGGCGAAGATGCAGTCGTCGAACGTCGCGGTTCGGTCGAACACGACCGACTCGAAGTCGGCCTCGTCGCCGAACGTCACGTCCGCGAACCTCGCGGCGCGGAAGCGCGCCCGATCGAACGACGCCGGCCCCTCGAACGCCGCGTTCTCGAAGGTGGCGTCCTCGTCTTTGGTGTTGGCGCCGCCCTCGAACTCGGCGCCGTCGAACGTCGCGGCCGCCTCGAAGGCGGCGTCGTCGAAGGCGGCGTCGTCGCGGAAGCGACACTCGAGGAACGTCGCAGGCTCGCAGAACGTTGCCTCCGAGAACACGGCGTCGTCGTCGAACGTCGTCTCCTCGAAGCTGACCGCCCCCTCGAAGGTGGCGTCCTGGAAGGTGGCGTAGCGGAACTCCACGGCGTCGAACGTCGCCTCGCCGAACGTCACTCCCCGGAAACAGGCGTCGTCGTCGACGACGTTGTCCCCGCCGTCGACCTCGGTGCCGAGGAACGTCACCGCCGACTCGAACGTCGCCCCCTCGAAGTTCGCGTCCTCGCGGAAGCGGACCTCCTTGAAGGAGGCTTCGCCCTCGACCGTCGCGTCGGTGAACACGCCGTCGCGATCGAATTCGGTCGCGTCGAACGACGCCGCCGCCTCGAAGGTGGCGTCGGCGAACGTCCCGCCGTCGAGGGAGGCGTCGTCGAACTCGGCGGCCGCCTCGAAGTGCGCGCCGACGAACTCGCCCCTGCCGTCGAACACGCTCCCGGCGAACGACGCCGACGCCCGGAACGTGACGCCGCCGAAGTCAGCGTGCTCGAACTCGGCGTTCGCGAACGACGCCGGCCCGTCGAACACCGCCCCCTCGAAGGAGATGTCGTCGTCGAGGTGGTTCGTCTCCCCGTGGAACTCCGCCCCGCGGAGCAGCACCTCCTCCCGGAACCGCGCGCCGTCGATCGCGCTGTCGCCCTCGAACCGGGACTCGTCGAGCGTCACCGGCCCCTCGAACGTGGCGTCCCGCCAGTCCACGTCGTCCTCGAACGTCGCCGTCGTCCCCTCGACGGCGCCGGTACAGCGGCCGCCGACGAACTCGAACTCCCCCTCGACGGTCGCGTCGCGACACGCGACCGTCCCGATTTCGGCGCCGTTCAGCCGGATCGGCTGGCTGACGACCGCGTACCGGATGTCGAACGTCCCGTCGATCGACGCGTAGCGGAGGTCGATCGGGTGCCGGTCGTCGGCGGCGACGATCCGCCGCCGCAGGTCCATCTCCCCGAACTGGGCGCCGACGAACTGCTTGGCCGCCTCGCCCGCCCCGAGTGCCCGCTCCAGAAACGCGTCGAGCACCGCCCCGTCGTCGACGCCGAGTTCGCCGCGCTCGGCCGGCGAGAGGTGGAACACGCACCGCTCCGCGTCCGGGTGGGCCTCGTGTGGACAGGCCCAGCCGTCGAGCGACTCCGGCGCCCCCTCCTCAGACGCTCGATCGAACGTGTATCGACACTGTCCCATCCGTCTTCTCAATCGACCAATAGATGGGCGACGAATAAGGTTTTCCCCGACTCGACCCGACGAACCGGCGTCTCTGGGCCGAAAATCGGCGGATTCCGCGAAGCGACCGTATCGGTGGACCGCCGGCGAACCCGGGCCGGCGTGGGTTTCATGGCCCGAGCCATCCAACGGTCGCGCATGGCCGAAGACTGCATCTTCTGTAGCATCGTCAGCGGGGAGATCCCCGGCCGGATCGTCGCGGAGACCGACCACGCCGTCGCGTTCCTCGACGCGAACCCGCTCGCGCCCGGCCACACGCTCGTCGTCCCCAAGCAGCACTACGGGCGGCTGAGTGACGTTCCGGGCGACGAGGCGGCGGAGCTGTTCGACGCGGTCCACGAGCTCTCGGCGGCCGTCGAGGACGCCGTCGACGCCGACGCGGTCTCGATCGGCATCAACGACGGCGAGGCCGCGGGCCAGGAGATTCCCCACACGCACGTCCACCTCGTCCCGCGGTTCGACGGTGACGGCGGCGGCTCGTTCCACACGATCTCCCCGGCGAGCGAGTCGCCCACCGACGAGGAACTCGACGAGATCGCCGCGACGATCCGCGGCGACTGACGCCGCGGTTCAGTAGGACTTCGGAAAGCCGAGCTCCTGGCCGATGTGGTTGTACGCCATCTGCTGGCTGACCGGCGCCAGCCGCGTGAGGTTGATCTCGCGCCACCAGCGCTCGACGTCGTACTCCGTGGCGTACCCCCAGCCGCCGAACGCCTGCATCGACTGCTTGACGGCCTCGATGCCGGCCTCGACGGCGGTGGCCTTGGCGACGTTGGACTCGTAGCCACAGTCCTCGCCCTGATCGTAGAGCCAAGCCGCCTTGTCGCGCATGAGTGCGGCCGACTCCATTCGGGCGTACGCCTTCGTGATCGGGAAGGAGACCGCCTGGTGGCCGCCGATCGGCTGCCCGAACACCTCGCGGTCGTTGGCGTACTCGATCGCGGTCTCGGCCGCGAGCTTCCCGATCCCGGTGCCGGCGGCGGCGAACCCGATCCGTTCGGGGTTGAGCATGTCGACGAGCGTCCACCAGCCGTGGTCCTCCTCGCCGAGCAGGTTCGCCTCGGGGACCCGAACATCCTCGATGAACACCTCACAGGACTTCGAGTAGTTGATGCCGTGTTTGTCGATCGGCTCCACGTCGATCCCCGGATCGTCCATATCGACGACGAAGAGGCTGATCCCGTCGGTGCCGCGGTCGGCCTCCTCGCGCGGGGTCGTCCGCGTGACGAGGATCATGTTGTCGGCGCGGTCCGAGAACGTGATCCAGGCCTTCTGCCCGTTGAGCACGTACTCGTCGCCGTCCTTCTCGGCCCGGGTCGCGACGTTCAGCGTGTTCGTCCCGGCCTCTGGCTCGGTGATGCCGATCGAGAAGTTGCGGTCGCCGGCCGCGATGTCGGGCAGGTAGCGCTCCTTCTGCGCCTCGGTGCCGTGCTCGCGGATGCCGACCGCCGCCATCCCGGCCGTGAGGACGAGGTACCAGGTGCCGGCCATCCCACAGCCCTCCGCACACAGCGTCTCCATCGCGACCCCCATCTCCTGCATCCCCATCCCCGCGCCCTCGTACTCCGGCGGGATCAACAGCCCGTGGAACCCCGCCTCGGCGAGTTCGTCCCAGAACGCCTCCGAGAACTCGCCGTTCTCCTCCTTCTCGCGCCAGTGTGCCGGCCCGAACTGGGACGCGATCTCGCTCGCGGTCGACCGGATCATCGCCTGTTCGGAACTACTGTCGAAATCCATGGTTGTGTTTCACACTCTCACAGGTGCTCCCGATACATTAGTACTGGTCTTGCGGCCGTCCACGGTCGTCTCACTCCTCGTCGGCGCTACAGACGAGGACGGGCCGCTCGGTGTCGAGGATGACGCTCTGTGTGACGCTGCCGAAGAGGACTTTCCCCGTCGGCGTCCGCTTCCGCCCGGCGAGGACGATCTGGTCGGCGTCGTGCTCCTCGGCGACGTTGAGGATCGCCCTGACGGCGTCGCCGCCGTACCCTTCGAGTTCGACCTCGATGCCGGCCTCCTCCAGCCGGTCCCGTGCGACACGCACGGCCTTGACCTGTTCGACGGTGCTCCCCTTCGTCTTCTCCTCGAAGGAGTGGACGAGAACCGCACGCACCGCGTCCGTCTCCAGCGGGAGTTCGGTGAGCGTTTCAGCCTGTGCGAGCGCCCGGGACTCGTCGGCGTCGATCCCCACGAGGAACGTGTACATGCCCCACGCAATAGGCGGGGAGCGTTTTACTGTTTCGCCGCGGCGAACTCGCCGGACACGTTCACATCGGTGGGATTCGGCGGTGAAACTCAACCCAACCATTATATATGATGTATACTTCCATTGTTGCGTGTTATACAATGCCACGTAACGAGGGAGACACGTTCGAGACGGCGATGGGACGGCGACGGCTCCTGAAAGGTGCGGCGGCGGGCGGGGTCGCGCTCGGCCTTGCGGGCTGTGCTGGCGGCGGCGGGAACTCGGATGCAGTCACAGTACCGGGGATCTACGACGAGAGCGGCGGCACGTCCGACGTCGGGCGGCCGGCCGCGATCGGCTCCCGTGACACGATCGCGTACATCAACGAGAACGACCTCCTCTCGCGGGAGATCGACCATCCCAACGAGGACTACGCCTACGAGGTCCCGGAGGCACAGCAGCTCTATCAGGAGTACACATCGGGCGACGAACCGCCGATGATCATCGGCTGGGGGACCGCGGACACCGAGGCGCTCTCGGGCACGGTCGCCGAGGACGAGATCGTCTACATCTCGGCGTCGTACTCCGCGAACCTGGTGACCGAGGAGACGCCGTACAACTTCTTCGGCAACCTCGACTACACGAGTCAGGCGCGGGCACACCTGAAGTGGATCGCGGACAACGACCCCGGCGCGAAGATCGCGTTCATCTTCTCGAACAACCCGTTCGGTCAGGCGCCGGTCGAGGGCGGCAAACAGTACGCCGAGGAGCTCGGTCTCGAGGTCGGGTCGGACATCAACCTCCCGCTGACGGCTAACTCGGCGACGACACAGCTCCGGCAGGCCAGGGACGGCAACGTCGACTACCTCATCCACCAGAACACGTCCGCCCCGATGCGGGTGCTGCTACAGGACAAGGCGGACGTGTACCCGGACGTGACGGTGTGTGGGCTCACCTACACGGTCGACGAGCGGGTGGTCTCCGAGTCGCCCGACCTGTTCGAGGGCGTCCGCTACGTCAACGCGTTCAAGACGTTCCAGGGGGCGCTCGACAGCGACGGCCTCGGCGCCGACATCATCGAGGCCAACTTCGAGCGCGAGGACCGGAGCATGGACAACCCCGAGGTCGCACAGCTCAACTACGTCCGCGGCGTCATCCACGCCCTGCTCGCGCTCAAGGGGCTTCAGAACACGATCGACAACGGCGACGACCTGACCGGCCCGAACGCCCGCAACGGGATGTTCGGCATCCAGAACGACGACATGGAGGGGCTTGCCGAACCGTACACCTACGAGGAGGGCGACCGCCGGCCCACCATGACCGGGCGGCTGTTCGAGGTGACCGACGGGTCGCTCAGCTTCGACACGACCGTCGAGCTCCCCCGGCGTGACGAGTGGATCGGACTGTGATGCCGGCCGAGTCACGAGCGGCGGGGACCACCGAGTCCGACGCCGACCGGGCCGTCGTCGAACTCGACAACGTCGAGATCGTCTACGACGACCACTTCCTGGCGGTTCAGGGCGTCTCGATGTCCGTCGACGAGGGGGACATCGTCGCGCTGCTCGGTCCCAACGGCGCCGGGAAGTCGACCATCCTGAAGATGATCAGCGGCATCGGGCGGACCGAACGCGGCGAGGTCAGCCGCGGGAACGTGTTCTACCGGGGCGAGGACGTGACCAACTTCGGCGCCAACGAGATGGTGGACCGCGGCATCACCCACATCCTCGAGGGGCGCCGCGTGTTCGAGGACCTCACCGTCGAGGAGAACCTCCGGTGTGGCCTCTATCGCGGCGGCCGCCGGTTCCGGTTCGACGAGGACGACTACGACATCGCGTTCGACTACTTCCCGCAGCTGAAGGAGATCATGGACCTGAAAGCGGGCTACGCCAGCGGCGGCCAACAGCAGATGCTGGTGATCGCCCGGGCGCTCATCCACCGGCCGGAGCTGCTCCTGCTCGACGAGCCCTCGCTGGGGCTGGCGCCGAAGCTCGTGCAGGACATCTTCGAGACGCTGGTCGAGATCAACGAACAGGAGGACATCACCATGATCGTCGCCGACCAGAACGCCAAACGAACCCTCGACATCGCGGACTACGGCTACGTCATGGAGAACGGCCAGATCGAACTCCACGACCCGGCCGACCAGTTGGTCCAGCGCGAGGAGATCAAGGAGTTCTACCTCGGGACGTCGAGCGAGGACTCCCGGTACACTGACATCCGGCACTACAAGATCCGGAAGAGGTGGACCTGATGAGCGCCGAGGACGCGGCCGCCGACCAGCGTGCGGCGTCGCTCCGGGAGGGCGCCAACGTCCCCCCGGAGGAGGCCGTCATCGGCTGCCGTGACGTGACCAAGACGTTCGGCTCCATCACCGCCGTCGACGACGTGACGATCGGGATCGACAGCGGCGAGTGGGTGTCAATCGTCGGCCCGAACGGCGCCGGCAAGACGACGCTGTTGAACATCCTCAACGGCTTCTACTCGCCGGACCCCGGCGCGGCGGTGTACCTCAACGGCGAGGACGTGACCGGCCGCCCGGCCCACTACCGGGCGCGACAGGGGATGGCTCGGACGTTCCAGGGGCTCGAACTGTTCGAGGAGGAGAACGTCCTCGAGAACGTGATGACCGTCCGTGCGGTCCACGAGCGCCCGAACCTGCTGTCGTCGCTGCTGTTCTACGGCGCGGGCCGGCAGGTCGAGGCCCGGAACATGCGCCGTGTCGAAGAGATACTCGACTACCTCGAACTCTGGGAGCACCGGCACGCGACCGTGTCGGCGCTCCCGCTCGGCGTCCAGCGCCGGGTAGATCTAGCGCGGTCGCTCGCGCTCGAACCCGACGTGTTGCTGCTGGACGAGGCGATGAGCGGCCTCACCTTCGACGAGAAGTACGACATGATCCGCTTCCTGACCGACCTCCACGAGGAGGAGGGGATGACGCTGGTGATGATCGAACACGACTTGGAGGTGGTCACGGCCGTCTCCGACCGGATGATCGTGATGCAGAAAGGCGGCGTCATCGCGCGGGGACCGCCGGAGGCGGTCACCGAGGATCCCGAAGTCGCCCGCGTCTACACGGGGGTGGACTGACGTGGCCGAGGACGACGCCGAGGGGCTCACCATCGACCGCGTGCTCACGGCGCCCGACGACGAGACCGTCGAGATCGTCTCGGACCGGGCGCTCCCGGAGATCCTCGTCGATCACGCCGAGGAGCATCCGCAGGACACCGCCTTGCGGTGGAAGCGCTACGGCGTCTGGCAGGAGTTCACCTGGGAGGAGTACTACGAGCGCGTCGAGCGGTTCGCGCTCGGCCTCGAGGAGTACGGCTTCGGCGAGGAGGACGTGCTGTTCACGATCGGCTACAACCGCCCCCACCAGCTCTGGGCGTGGATCGCCGCCCAGTCGCTGGGCGGCATGGCGGCGCCGAACTACGAGGACATGCTCCCCGAGGACATCGAGAAACAGCTCCAGCTGCTGGAGCCGAACATCGTCTACGCGGAGGACCAGGAGATGGTCGACAAGCTGCTGCTGGTCGCCGACAGCGTGCCGTCGCTGGAGACGATCATCTACCGGGACGAGAAGGGGATGTTCCGGTACGAGAACGGCGAGAAGGTCGGTCCCGACGACCCCGACATCGTCGCCTACGAGGACATCGAGGCGCGCGGCGAGGAGCGGCTGTCGTCGGGCGATGTCGCCGACGACTACCTCCACCAGCAGATCACGACCGTCGACCCCGAGGCGACGGCGATGCTGGCGCCCACCTCGGGCACCACCGGGATGCCCAAGCGCGTCCGGCTCTCCCACTTCAACTTCGTGAACTTGGCCAACGCCGCCATCGACATCGACCCGCTGCCGAAGGAGTCGGACTACTTCTCCTACCTCCCGATGGCGTGGGTCGGCGAGCAGATGATCCTGCTCGCGGCGGCCTTTGTCGGCGGCTGGACCGCCAACTTCCCCGAACAGCCCGAAACCGAGGACGAGGACCTCCGGGAGATCGGTCCCGAGATCATCTTCTCCTCGCCCAACCGCTACGAGGCGTGGGTCGCCGACGTGAAGGCGAGGATCGAGAACACGACGCGGTTCAAGAAGTGGGTGTACGACAAGGCGATGAGCATCGGTGAGCGGTACGCTGAGTACGTCATCGGCGACAAGAACGACGAGGAGCCGCCCGCCACCCTGCGGGCCGCCCACTGGCTCTCCTACTGGGTGGCCTACCGCCCGATCCTCGACAAGATCGGGCTGAAGCGGGCGAAGAACGTCTACACGGGCGGCGGCCCGCTCGGCGAGGACCACTTCGAGTACTACCACGCGATGGGCGTCCCGCTGAAGCAGATCTGGGGCCAGTCCGAGGTCTGCGGCTTCGTGACGATGCATCGCGACGACGACGTGCAGGTCGAGACCGTCGGCGAGGTGTTCCCGAACATCGAGGTGGGGATCACCCCCGAGGGCGAACTGGTCGTCCGCGGCCCGGTGGTCACCTCCGGCTACTACGGGATGCCCGAGAAGACCGAGTCCGCCATCGAGGACGGCTGGCTCCACACCGACGACTTCGGCGCGCTCACCGACGACGGGCACGTCAAGATCTTCGACCGGATGGACGACGTGATGGAGATGCAGGACGGCACCGCGATCGCCCCCATCAGCGTCGAGACGAAGCTGAAGTTCAACCCCTACCTGAAGGAGGCGATGGTCGTCGGCGACGGCCGCGAGGAGCTGACGGCGGTGCTGAACATCCGGTTCAACAACGTCGCCGAGTGGGCCGACCAGCGCGACATCCAGTACGCCGGCTACCGCGACCTCACACAGAAACCGGAGGTGCTGGAGCTGATGCGGGACGTGGTCGCCGAGACCAACGAGGAGCTCGACAACCCGATCCAGCGGTTCATCGTCCTGTTCAAGGAGTTCGACGCCGACGACGGCGAGCTCACCCGGACCGGGAAGCTCCGCCGGGAAGTCGTGATGGACCGGTACGACGACGTCGTGGAGGCGCTCTACGACGGGAGCGACAGCGTAGACATGGAGATAACGATCACCTATCAGGACGGGCGTGAGTCCGACGAACGCGGCGTGATGCGCGTCGTCGACGTGGACGAACCGATCGACGAGGACGCCGACCTCGGGGTGGTGATGGAGTAATGGTGGATCTCGCCACCTTCTTCGACATCGCCGTCACGGGTATCGGGCTCGGCGCGCTGTACGCGCTGGTCGCGATGGGCTTTTCGCTCATCTACAAGGTGACCGGCGTGCTCAACTTCGCACAGGGCCAGATCGCGATGGTCGGCGCCTACAGCGTCGTCATCTTCGGGACGGCCGCGCTCCTGCCGGCGGCGCTCCCGGCGTGGGCGGCCGTCGTGCTCACGATACTCGTCGGCGTCCTGCTCGGTCTCGCGCTCGAGCGTGTCGTCTTCCGGCAGTTCATCGGCGAACCGGTGCTGTCGGTCATCATCGTCACGCTGGCGCTCGGCGGGATCTTCGAGGGGTTCATCAGGTTCCTCTTCGGCCCGAACTTCAAGGCGTACCCGGCGGAGCTGGCGTTCGACTGGTCCGTCGGGCTTCCCCTCGGCGCGTCGATTCAGGGGGCCTACGCCGTCGCGGTCGTCATCGCCCTGATCGTCGTCGGCGTGCTGATGCTGTTCTTCCGGAGCACCGTCATCGGCTCCATCCTCCGGGCGTCGGCGAGCGACGAACAGGCGGCGATGGTGCTCGGCGTCTCGATCGAGCGGACGATCGCGCTGGCGTGGACGCTCTCCATCGCCGTCACCGCGATCGGCGGCATCCTGCTGGCGATGTCCAGCGGGGGCGCCGCCTTCTCCATCGAGACGACGGGCATCATCATCTTCGCGGCCGTCGTCTTCGGCGGCTTGGACAGCATCCCCGGCGCATTCATCGGGTCAATCGTGGTCGGACTCCTGCAGGAGCTGGGTTCGTACTACCTCGAGGGCGGGACCGCCGTCGTCGTCCCCCTGCTGGACGTGCAGGCGAACTTCGGCGCCGGCTTCGGGGAGATCCTCCCGATGATCTTCCTCCTCGTGGTGATCATGGTGAAACCGTACGGCCTGTACGGCACCGAACGGATCGAGAGGCTCTGAGAATGGCAGGACACGATCTCCGACGCGCCGTCAGGCGCACCGACGACGTATCGACGGCCCGACGGCGGGCCGACACCGAGCCCGCGGGACGGAGGTGGTGCGATGCCCTGCGGTGAGTACTTCACCGACTACACCTCCCGGATGGGGCTGGTCCGCTGGCGCACCCAGAAGATCGCGCTGGCGCTCGGCCTCCCCCTCCCGTTCCTCGCCCCGCTGCTGTTCGAAGGCGGGACGTTGACGCTTCTGACACAGGCGTACATCTTCGGGATCGCGGTGCTCGGGCTGAACGTCATCTTAGGGTACGCGGGCGAGATCGTCCTCGCACAGGGGGCGTTCATGGCGATCGGCGCCTACTCGACGAGTCGGCTCCTCGAAGCGGGCGCCGGACTGTTGCCGGCGTTGGTCATCGGCGGCTTCATGTCGGCGATGATCGCCGTCGCGTTCGGCCTCCCCTCGTTCCGCGTCAAGGGGTTCTACATCGCCATCTCGACGCTTGCGCTCCAGTTCATCTCGGAGTGGTTCTTCAACAACGGGCAGGCCGCGTTCATCCACGGCGGCTCCCAGCAGCAGTTCCCCTCGACCGTCGGGCTGCTCGGTCCGGTCGCGGAGATCGGGAGCACCTTCGACAAGTACTACCTGGCGCTGGTCGCGGTGTTGCTGTTCGCGCTGCTGTCGCTGAACCTCTCCCGGACCGGCATCGGGAAGACGTTCCGCGCGGTCCACGAGAACGACCTCTCGGCGGCGGTGCTGGGGGTCAACGTGTTCAAGAACAAGCTACTGGCGTTCGGCATCGGCGGGTTCATGATCGGCGTCGCCGGCGGCCTCTACGGCTTCCAGATCGGCTTCATCAGCCCCGGCTACTTCACCCTCTCCCTTACGCTCGAACACTACGTGATGTTGCTGTTCGGCGGCCTCGGCCGCGTCTGGGGCGCGCTGCTCGGCGTGGGCGTCGTCACGCTCATCCGGGACAACCTTCGTGAGGTGCTCGGCATCGTCAGCGACGCGACCGGGCTGAACGCCACCGCGACGGTGCCGGTGTTCTTCGGCGTCATCATCATCGTCGTCCTCGCGGTCGAGCCTAAGGGGGTGTTGGCCGCGCTCGGCAAGATCAAGGAGTACTTCCGCAAGTGGCCGTTCGCCTACTGACCGGCCCGCTCCCCTCCGCCCCCTTCCACGCCAGAGTGTAAGCCGGACGGAAATTTATGTGACCGTAGACCACTACTCCACTCGATGTACGACTCCGAGACGCTCGCGGCCGTCCGCGAGCAACTGACGCGGGCGACCGACCACGAGTTCTACGCCGACGCCGACATCGACCCCGACGCCGTCGACTCCTGGGACGCGTTCAGGGAGATCCCGTTCACGACTGGCGAGGAACTGGTCGCCGACTTCGAGGCTGACCCGCCGACTGGCTCCCTCTACGACGGCGCCGCGATGGTGACGTTCTCCCCGATGGGCGAGGATCTCCAGCCGGTGTTCGACACCCGGGGGGATCTGGAGCACCAGGCCGCCGTCAACGCCGAGGTGTTCGAACGGGCCGGTATCGAGCCCGGCGACCGGGTGATCAACACGTTCGGCTACCAGCTGTTCGGCACGGGCTACGTCGTCCACCGGGCGCTGGAGGAACTCGGCGCGGAGGTGTTCCCGCTCGGTCCCGGCGACTCCGAGCAGGCCGCCGACATCACCCACCAGTTCGACGTGGACGCGCTCATCGGGAACCCGAGCTTCGCGCTGAAGGTCGGAGAAGCGGGCGGTGAGGTGGACACGTTCGTCGGCGCCGGCGAGCCGTTCACCTCCATCCCGGGCCGCCGCGAGGCGGTCAAAGAGGCCCTCGGCGCCAGCACGGCGACCGACTACTTCGGCACGCGGCACATCATGCCCGTCGCCGCCGAGACCGAGGCGGAGGACGGCCTCCACGTCGTCACCGACTACGCCGTCGTGGAGATCGTCGACCCCGACACGGGCGAGGTGCTCGGGACGGGGGAGCGCGGCGAGGTCGTCGTCACCCACGTCCGGAAGGAGGGGATCCCGCTGATCCGCTACCGCACGGGCGACCTCGCGGAGTTGGAGAAACGCGACGGCGAGCTCGTCCTGCCGGACGGCGTCATCGGGCGGACCGACGAGCGACTGAAAGTCAAGGGCGTGAAAGTGTACCCCGAGAGCATCGAGACGGTGCTGGCGGGGTTCGAGGGACTCACCGGCGAGTACCGCATCGAAGTCGATCAGCCCGAGACGACCGACCGACTGACGATCGTCTGTGAGGGCGAGGCTCCCGTCGACGACCTGCGGGCCGCGCTCGGCGACCGCCTGCTCGTCACGCCCGACGAGGTGACGCTGGTCGCGGAACTGGACGAGACCGGGATCGTCGACAACCGCTACTGATCGCGGCGCCGCTCGCGCCGGTCATTCGCTCAGTTTGTACACTCCGGTGCCCGTGGCACAGACCGCGTCGCCGGACTCGACTTCCACGCTCGCGACGCCGATGTTCTCGCCGCGGCGCTCGATTGTCGCCGTCGCGTACAGCGGGTGTTTTCCGGCCGCTTCCAGGTAGTTCACGCGCAGGTCGACCGTCGGCGTGTAGTCGCCGCGGTGGCCGATGAACACGGCGGCGCCGGTGAGGTCGACGATGGAGCTGATGATGCCGCCGTGGAGCACCTCGAGGTCGGGGTTGCCCACCAGCGACCCGTCGAACGGGATCCGCGTCTCCGCCTTTCGGGGGGTCACCGCGAGCACCTCCAGTTCGAGTTCGCGGTGGAACGGGATGGCGTCGTACAGTTCTCGGACGATCGCCGTCCGGTCGTCCTCGTCGCCGGTCGCCTCGGCGACACGGGCTGTCGGGTCGTCGCTCGGCGACTCCCCATCGTTCGAACCGCCGTCCGGGACGGGCCGCCCTCGCTCTCCCATACTGTGTCAGCGTTCACCACACGCCGACAAAAAACGTCGGATGGGGGCGATTCGGGCGGTCCCTCGCGATGGATCCGCCAAGTTCACGCCTCGCCCAGGAACCGACGCGCCGTTCGCGAGAAGATGTCCCGCTGGGTTTCGAGCGGCAGGTCGCGCCCCAGCAGGTGGGCGCGCTCGCGCTCGTAGGGGTAGGGGATGTTCGGGAAGTCCGAGCCGTACATGATCGACTCCGAGAGTTCGATCAGCGTCTCGTCGGCGACCGAGTCGGGGTCGAACGCCATGTACTCCTCGGCGACCGCGGACATGGTGAACGTCGTGTCGAGGAAGACGTTCTCGTTGGTCCGGGCCAGTTCACAGAAGGCGTCCACGTCGTAGGCGCCCATGTGGGCGGCGCACACCCTGAGATCCGGGTAGGAGTCGAGGAACGAGCGGAACCGGTCGACGCCGACGTTCGGGTCGTCCCGGAACATCGGTGCGGTCCCGGCGTGGACCAGCAGCGGCAGGTCGTGGGCGGCAGCCACCTCGTACGCCGGCTCCAGCCGCGGGTCGGCGGCGGCGAACCCCTGTACCGGTAGCTGGAACTTCAGCCCGCGGGCGCCCGCGTCGACGGCCCGCTCGACGATCCCGCCGACGTCGTCGTCGCCGGCGTGAACGGTCGCAAACGGCACCACGTGGTCGGCGGTCGCGGCCGTCTCGCAGACCCACTCGTTCAGTTCGTCGGCCATCCCCGGTCGGTGGGCGTACGGCAGCGCGAAGAACTCCTCGACGCCGGCGTCCCGGAGGATCTCAGTCATCGCCGCCAGATCAGTCGGGTGGTCGAACGTCCAGCCGGCAGCGTCGCCGAGCGCGTCCCGGATCGCCCGCATCAGCCGGTCGGGCATCAGGTGGACGTGCGCGTCGACGACGCTCTCGACCGGGAACTCAGTCGTCATCGCTCACCGTGCTCGGTCGTGCCATTGGTTCCGTATGAGGGTCTTTGACGCGGATAGTAAAAATACCGACAGCGGTCACTGTCCGGACGGTGCCGAAGATTTTTCTGGAGTAACGTACGGAAAGAAGCGTATGGCGCTCTCGACTGCTGCACTCGTCGGCGCGACGGGCGGCGCAGGCACGACCCGGAGCTGTCTCGAACTCGCCGGCGCGCTGGCCGCCGCCGGCGACGACGTGGCGGTGCTCGACGCCGCCTACGACACGCAGGGGCTCGCCCGCCACCTCCCGGGCCGGATCGACCCGGACGCGACGGCGCTCGTCACCGACGGGAGCGACCGACCGCTTTCCGAGGCGACGATCGAGTACGACCTCGACGCCGACTGTACCGCGCTCGACGCCGAGGCGCTGCCCGACCCGGGACGGGTCGTCTGTGTCCCCGCGCGGGCGCCGTTCGAGCGCCTCGCGCGGGCGAAGACCGCCGAGGCCGCACAGGAACTGGAGCGGCGGATCGACGAGGCGGCGACCGCGTTCGACCGGGTGCTGATCGACACGCCGCCGCTCGGCGCCAATCCCGCAGTCGCGGCAGTGACGGCTGCCGAACGGGTGGCCGTCGTCGCTCCCGCGACGGAGCGCGGCGTCGATGCGGTCCAGACGACCCGCGGCTGCCTGCAGGACGTGGGGACGAACGCCGACGCCGTCCTCGCCGTCGACCGCACAGGGACGGGCACGTTCCCCGAAGCCGACGCCGACGCGACGCTCCCCCAGTTCGACGCCGAGGCGCCCGCCGGCCTCGAAACCGAGACGGGCGTCGACGCGCTCACGACCGCCGCCGACGCCGTTCTCGGCCGCGAACTCGACCTCCCGCTGGCGGAGAGCGGGCTCGCGGCGGCGGTCGAGTCGTTGCGCGAGCGTTAGAACAGTTCGTCCACGTCGCCGACCGCGTCGGCGAGCGGGTCGTCGTCGGTGGGGCTTCCCACGTCCGCGACCGCCGCCGACAGCGCGGGGTCGGCGTCGTGGCTCTCGATGTAGCTCCCCAGTGCGAACTCCGCCTCGCTCGCTCCCGTCAGTTCGAGCGCTTCGGCTCGGGCGAGCTCGCCGGCCTGCCAGTCCCGGACGATCTCGCGGGCCATCGGCGACAGCGGCGTCACGCCCGAGACGCCACAGCGGTGCAGCGCCTTCGCGGCCGTCACTGGCGCGATCCCCGCCTCGCGCGCGCTCTCGCCGACGCTCGTTCCGGCCGCGTGGGTTTCGACGACCGTCGCGGCGGCCTCCGGCGTGCAGGGGAGCGCCCCCGCGTGCGGGCGGAGGCGCTCGACCAACGCCTCGCCCGTCTCGTCGACGGCGGCGACGCCGCGGGCCTCCTGCTCGGCGGTCACCTCGATCCCGGCGGCGATCTCCTCCAGCGTCATACGCGATCGTTCGCCGCGATATAGTTTAACAGTTTTCACTGTTGAAGTTTCTCTGAGGTAGAGCGATGAGAGAACGTACCGATAACCGGTACGTTCGACGG
This sequence comes from Halolamina salina, assembly GCF_054653455.1. Lineage (NCBI taxonomy): Archaea > Methanobacteriati > Methanobacteriota > Halobacteria > Halobacteriales > Haloferacaceae > Halolamina > Halolamina salina. Next base: position 128,144 of record NZ_BAAIGE010000002.1, read on the forward strand.
ACGGGAGCGGGATCGAAACCCCGGGAACCACCCGGGTTTATGTATCCGATCGGGACCGATCTTGGAGTATGAGCACGACGCGTGCTACCGGCTGTCCCGAGTGCGACGGGCGACTGACCGCCGACGGCGACGAGACGGTCTGTGAGGGCTGTGGGCTGGTCGTCTCGACCGACCGGCTCGACCGCGGTCCCGAGTGGCGCAGCTTCGAGGACGACGACCGGAACCCGGCCCGGTGTGGCGCACCGCTGACGCGCTCCCGGCACGACCGCGGGCTCTCGACGGAGATCGGCCGCGACGGCCGCGGGAAGAACCGCAAGTGGTCCCGACTGCGCCGCCAGCATCGCCGGACGCAGATCCGGTCGAAGCGCGAGCGCAATCAGGTGTACGGCTTCACCGAGATCCGCCGGCTGATGGGCGCGCTCGAACTGCCCGACCGTATCCGCGACCAGTCCTGCTCGCTGTTCGAGTCCGCACAGAGCGAGGACCTGCTGCGCGGGCGCTCGATCGAGGGGTTCGCCAGCGCCGCCGTCTACGCGGCCTGTCGGGTCGCGGGCGTCTCGCGAACAACCGACGAGATCCTCGACGCCGCGAAGGCGACCGCCGCGGAACACCGTGCGGCCTACGACGCGATGAACCGCGAGCTCGGGCTGCCCGTCTCGGCGGCCGAGCCCGCGGAGTTCGTCGCGCGCTTCGCCAGCGAACTCGACCTCGGACAGGCTGTCCGCCGTCGCGCCCGCGAACTCGCCGAGGCGGCGGTCGAGTCGGGCCACGCCAACGGCCGCAACCCTGGCGGCGTCGCCGCGGGCGCGCTCTACCTCGCCGCCCGCCGCGAGGGCGAGACGGTCACGCAGGCCGAGGCGGCCGACGTGGCGGACGTGACTGCGGTCACCGTCCGGACGACGTATCAGGCGCTACAGGACTGAGAACCCCGCCTTCCTCACTCGCTTCGCTTGACACGCGCCGCCAGCGACGCGAACGCGGCCGCCGGCTCGCTCCCCGGCGCGGCGTCGACGACCGGCGCTTCGGCCTCGATCGACCGGCCGAGTCGCGGATCGGCCGGCACCGACGTAACGGGCGCACCGAGTGCCGAGCGAACCGTCGGCGTCGGGGGGTCGTCGACGACCCTGTTCAGCACCGCCGCCGACAGCGGCGCGTCGAGTTCGCGGGCCAACTCCCGCGTCCGGAGCGCGTCCGCGAGCGCGAACGGCTCCGGCGCGGCGACCACGACGGCCGCGTCGGCGACGGCCAGCGGCACGCCCACGTCCGCGCGGAGGCCGGCGGGGCAGTCGATCACGACGACCCCGTGGTCGCGTTCGACGGGGTCGAGTGCGTCGCCCAGTTCCGTCACCTCGGCCGCGCGGGCACCCGCCAGCGACCGGCCGCAGGGGAGGACGGTCACGGGGCCGGCCTGCACGGCCTCGCGGGCGTCGGCGCGCCCGGCGAGCACGTCGTGCAGCGTGGGCCCGCAGTCGGCGGGGAGGTTCGCCATCCCGAGGTCGCCGTCGACGACGACGCCATCCAGTGCGCCGGCGAGGTTGTACGCTACCGTCGACTTGCCGACGCCGCCCTTTCCGCTCGCGACGGCGAGGATCACGACAGCCTCCGGAGCGCGTCCGTCGGGGGCGTCGTCGCCGCCGCCCGCGCGGCCAGCGCGTCCGCGGCGCGGGCGAGCGTACGGAGTTCCCGCGCGTCGGCGTCGAGGTCCGCGGCGAGGGACTCGACGCCGGCGAGGCCGCCGTTCGCGTCGAGCAGCGCGGTCGCCTCGACGACCCCGGCGGCGTTCAGCGCCTCGGCGGTCCGAATCCGCGTTCGATAGGGGGACAGGAGCGCCTCGGCTTCGTCCGGGAGCGACGCGCGTCGCGCTGAACGTCCGTCGGTGGTGTCTCGTTCGCCCTCGATCATGTGTGTGGGTAGATCGAGGAGCGACTGGTCCCAGTCCGTTCCGTTTCCACGGTTCTCGCTTTCTTCACCGAGCACTGCCCGGGGCGGCCGGTGGTCGCCGAGTTCCCGGACGGCTGCCTCCGGCGTACTGTCGCCCGGTTTGTCTTCGACGGGGCCGACATCGTCGAGGATCACCGGCGGCGTCGCTGTCGGTGCCGGGGAGGCGTACCCAAGTGCCGCCGTTCCGTCGGCGGGAACGACCGTCGTCACGCCGTCGCGGTCCCAGCCGGCTGCGGGCGTCCCGTGGCGTCGTGGCGGCAGGACGGGACCGTCGAGCCGGCTCCGGAGGCGGACCCGGCGGTCGGTCGCACGCTCGTTCCGGAGGTGGACGCGGACCAGCGTCACCCCTGCGACGGACTCCTGTGTCCAGTCGAGATCCATCTGCGGGCGTGCCCGCCCGCTCGTTCAAAAGCTCGGGGTCAGAGCCGGATCACGGGGGCGTCGAGCGCGTCCGCGGCCGCCGCCGCGCTGTCGAATCGGTCCGTCGCGTCGACGACCGGCGCGCGCGGCTCGGCGAGCCGGATCGCCGCCAACGCGGCCGTCACGTCGTCGCCCTCGACGCCCAGCGGATCCGTCGAGAGCGTCGCCTCGCCCGGGACGGCGTCGGCGGCGGTGTCGAACTCGTCGGCGACCGCCACGGCGAGCGCGTGCCGGGCCTCACGTCGGCGGTTGGCGACGCGGTCCTGCAGCCGGAGCCGCCGCTCGCGGGCGTCGCGGGCCTCGCGTGCCCGGCGCTGTGCGGCCTCGTGGGCCTGTTCGGCGGCGACGCGCTCGGTTTCGGCCTCCGAGAGCCGTCGGGTCGCTTCTTCGAGCGCCGCCTCGGCCTCGGCCGTGTCGGCGCCCGTCTCCCGGCGGCTCTGGAGGCGCCCGCGGGCGGCCGCGACCTCCTCGCGGAGTCGCTCCACCTCCGTCCCGGCATCGGCGAGCCGTCGGCGCGTCGAGGCGGTGTCGACCGTCTCGACCGTGAGATCCCGGAGTTCACGCTCCGCGGCCGCCAGCGCGCGCTCGCTCGGTGGCCGGTGGCCGCGGGCTCGCGCGGCGGCGGTGAGTCGGGCGAGCGGATCGGTCCCGTCGCCGGGAACGGCGAGCCACTCCCACCACCGCGACGGGGTCGGGCAGTCGATCGACAGCGCCGCCCCCTCGCCCCGAACCGCCGCACGGACCGTCGCCGGCGAGTACGGCTCCCCCCGGAGATCGAGCGCGCGCCCGTCGCCGACGACCCGGCCGTCGTCGACGATCCGCATCAGAGCTCCCGGCCCTGCATCGCCGTCGGCTCGGGATGGTCGGTGCCGGCCGCGAACTTCGGGTACGGCGTGCTCGGGTGGTCCCGGCGCTCGTACGCCGCCGCGGCCTCGCGGACCCGTTCCGGGACGGACTCGTACTCGTTCAGCGGCTCGGTGCGCTCGATCTGGACGTCGGCGCCGTGCTTCTCGCGCAAGCGGAGGGCGAGAAACGCCCCGAACTCGGTCTCGGCCAGCAGCGCCGCCCGGCCGAACTGCCGGACTGTGGCCTCCTCGTACCGCCGGCAGACGTTCCGCAGACTCGTCCGTGCCTCGCGGGAGTACGTCGCGACCAGCAGCATTTGGTTGCTGCTGTATTCGGAGAAAATTAAGACTTGCGCGAGCGGATACTCTCGTCGCCGTTCGCGTCGACCTCGACGACGGCGTCCATGAGGCTGGTGACGATCTCGACGGTCTGCTCGTCGTGTGCCTCCGGATCCATGTGGAAGTGGGCGAACGCGTCGGTCTTGGCCATCCGACCGGTGATGATGTGCAGGAACTCGTAGGCGGTCTCGAGCTCGACGTACTGCAGCAGCGCAGTCAGCGAGTCGAAACAGACGACGGTTCGGTTGTCGTTCTCCTCCCAGTCGGCGAGGAACTCGGTGATACGGATGCCCAGCCCGGTCAGGTCGTTCGGGCTGTTCACCGTCTCGACGGGCGCGTTCGTCTCCGGGAGCGACGGACCCCCGGGACCGCTGCTACCTCCTGTCTCGGCGGCGACCGAGCGCGTGGAGTCCTCGACGCTCACGATCCCCATCTCCGCCGGCCGCTCGTCGGTGTGCTCGCGCCACCGCCGGAGCTGCTGGTCCGGGGATTTGGTGTAGGACACCCAGAGGACGTTCGTCTCCGCGGCGTCGCTCGGGTGCAGAAGCTCCGTACAGTGCTGTTCGTCGGTGAACGACGAGGTGAGGAGCAGGGTGCTGTTCGCGCCCGCCAAGCGTTCGTGTACCGTTTCGGCTGTCTGCGTTGCTGTCACGGGCGTGCCTCTCTGCTCAGTAAACACACGGTAGTAACATAGCCTTTTCGACTTCTCAACTATGAGAACAGTCAGAGCGGCTCGATCTCGAACGACGCGTCTTCGGCCCCAGCGAGCTCCCTTACCCGCGCTTTCGCCGTCTCCCCGTCGGGCGCGACGACGACGACCCCGTCTGCGGGCGGCTCGCCGTGGGCTCGGTAGGGTCGGCGCTCGTCGGCCTCGAACTCGGTGGCGTAGCTCTGGAGTACGGACTGGACGCGCCGCTGGGTGGTCGCTAAGTCGGCCTCGCCGTCCTCGAACGCCCGCAACGCCTCCTCGACGTTGCGCAGCGCGGAGATGTGGTCCACGTCGCCCGGTGGTGGCGGCCCCGGCACCATAAGTCCCGTGCGGTCGGCGGTGCGACACAAGCCCGGCGACACGCTCCGAGCGCCGAGCCGAAGCTCGGCGCCGGTCACGAGCCGTCGCAGGAAGGCGTCGCCTTCCTGCCTGCAGTCAGACGCGTCGCGTCTGACGACATCGCCGGACTACGTCCGGCGGGCAGCCGAGAATCTGTGATTCTCGGCGACGTGACTGGTGTTACACAGTCACGGCAACACGCTCCGTCGCCGAGCCACGGAGGGCTCGGCAGGTCACGAGCCGTGACTGGTGTTACGTCGTCCGGAGGTGGCCCTGTACGGGCTCGTACAACTCGCCCTTCTTCCGCAGGCTCTCGATCTCCTTCTCGGCTTTGTCCTCGTCCATGCCGACCTCGCCCGCGCGGTCGAGCACTTCCTCGATCGGCGCGCCCTCGTCGTACTCCTCCTCGATGTCGCCGATCAGCGCCTTCACGCTCTTGATCCGGTCGCGCTGGGACTTGCTCGTCCCCGTCTCGACCACGTCGGCGTCGAACTCGCCGGTCTCGGGGTCGACGCCGATGTCCTCCAGACTGTTCCGGACGATCTCGATCACCTTGTCGGCGTCCTGCTCGTCGACGGTGTCCGAGAGCCGGACCCGCGCGGAGGCCTCCGCCAGCCGCACGAGCGCCTCCAGCTTCCGGGCGGTGACGGGCACGGGGGCGTCCTCGTCGGCGCCCTTCGAACGCAAATCGACGTAGAACTCCTCGATCGCGTCTTTGGCCTCGTCGGACATCGTCGGGTAGACGTTGCGCTTGGCGTAGGCGATGTACTTCCGGAGGAGTTCGGCCTCGATGTCCGGCGCCACCTCCTCGGTGACGTTCTGGACCTGCTCCTCGGTGAACTCCGAGTTGGGGTTCTCCTCGCGCTGTGTGTGGAGTTCCCCGGCGTAGTTGGTCTTCAGGATGTGCTCGGCCAGCCGGCTGTCGTGCTCGGGGTCGGGCTGGTCGGTGACGGTGAAGATCAGGTCGAACCGCGAGATCAGCGCGGGCTCTAAGTCGATCTGCTCGCCGATCGGCTCGTACTGGTCGAACCGGCCGTACTTCGGGTTCGCGGCGCCGAGCAGCGAACACCGGCTCTTGAGCGTGGCGTTGATCCCCGCCTTGGAGACGGAGATCTTCTGCTGTTCGAGCCCCTCGTGCATCGCCGAGCGGTCCCCCGAATCCATCTTGTCAAGCTCGTCGATAGCGGCGATCCCCTTGTCCGCGAGCACGAGCGCGCCGGCTTCGAGCGTCCACTGCTGCCCGTCGCCGAAGTCGTCCCTCACAGCCGCCGCAGTAAGGCCCGCCGCGGACGATCCTTTGCCCGACGTGTAGACGGAGCGGGGGGCGACCTGTTCGACATAGGAGATCATCTGGCTCTTCCCGGTACCGGGGTCCCCTATCAGCAGCAGGTGCAGGTCCCCGCGAATCCGTGAGCCGTCGGGCAGATGCTTCGTCACGCCGGAGAACAGCTGGAGCACCATCGCGAGCTTCTCCTCCTCGTAGCCGTAGATCGCCGGCGCGATGGAGCCGACCATCTTCTCGTAGATGTCGGGGTCGTTGGAGAGTTCGACGATCTCCGCGATGTCCTCGTCGGTAATGTCCATGTCCTCGAACTCCTCGTCCTCGATCTCGATCGTCACCCCGTCCATGTAGAGGTCGAACAGGGCGGTCTTCTCCTGTCCCTGCGTGACCTGCTCGATGTGGAGGACGCCGGTGACGGTGACGTGGTCGCCCGCGGTCACGTTGCCGGTGATGTCGTCCTCCACGTCCACGTCGATGCTCTGGGGCGTCTCGCCGCCGCGCAGTCCCTCGGGACTCTCCTGTACGCGGAGCTTCTGGGAGTCGACGAACTCCGACTGGTCGTGGTTGACCGAGAACGGCCCCTGCCGCTCACAGCCCTGACACTCGTGAGGCTCCTGAAAGCCGCCGTCGCTCTGGGGGATGTAGCTCATCGTGCCGCAGCGCTGGCACTCGAAGGCGGCCTCGGTCACCTTCGGCCGCACGTCGGTCGCCTTGCGGACGATCCCCTGGACGGCGATCATCGAGCCGATGTGGTCGTCCTGTACCCGCAGATTGCGAATGTCGACGGTCTGCTCAGACGGGAGCCCGCGCAGGCGGACGTGGGCCTGCCCGAGGCTCACGTCCGCGGGCAGGTCGTACAGCCGGAGCGCCTCCTCGGCGTACTCCTGCATCTGCTCGGGCTTGGCGAGGTAGTCCTCCGCCAGATCCCGATCGAACGTGAACAGGTCGTTGTAGTCGACGTAGAGCGAGCGGCGCTCGTTGGGGTACTCCTGTGCGAGCCGCCCCACCTCCTCCCGGTAGTAGTTCCGGTAGAACTGGATGAACCGCTCCGTGAGTTCCTGGTTCCCCGTCTGAGCCATCGTACGAGGCCTATTGGCCTCATGGGTTAAGACGTATCGCCTCCACCCTCCCCACTCCGGGACCCGAATTCGCTTTTCAGTGTTTGGGTTCCGGAGAAACGTTTATGCTCCTGCGGTGTGTGGTGACGACTGTCATGGCCATCAGTGCCGAAGACCTGCGTCGGAAGACCGGCTTCGAGCGCGTGCTCTCGTGGTTCGAAACCGAGGACGAGGAGATCGAAGCCGCGACCGCCTACAAGGCGCTCGAAGACGAGTATCTCTACTGATCGCCGTCGCCCGGCTCGACACCGGCGACCAGTCCGGCAGCTTGCCCCTTCTCACCACTCCGATACGTCCGACCCACGCTCCTCCATCATCTCGGCGGCACGGTCCGCCCAGCCCGAGAAGTGGAAGCCGGCGGCGACGACCAGCGCCATCCAGACGTAGGTGGCGCCGATGCCGACGTACGCCCCCAGCGGTCCCCAGCCGAGCACGACGCCGAGCAGGAAGGTGAGTCCGAGTTGGAGGCCGAACACGCCGCTGGTGCGGGCGACGAACGGGATACGCGTCTCGCTTGCGCCCTGCAGTCCGCCGGAGAGCACCGAGAACACGACGAGTGCGGCGCCGCAGATACCGTACACCTGTGCGAACGCGACCGCGTAGCCGACCGTCTCGGCGTTGCTCGTGAACAGCGAGACGAACGTGTCGGCGGCGAACACCAGCGCGACGCCGACGCTGCCGACCGTAAGCAGGCCGAGCGCGGCGACCGCCCAGCCCTCGAAGCGCGCGCCGGCGGCGTCACCCTCGCCCAGCCGCTGGCCGACGACGACGCTAGCGGCGACGTTGTACCCCCGGGAGAGCGGGCCGGTGACCTGTTGGTACATCCGGCGGCCGATCTGGAAGCCGGCGTTGACCGGCTGGCCGAAGCCGAGCAGGATGGCGTTGAACGGGAACTCCGCGGCCGTCGAGGCGAACCCCTCCGCGACCTTCGGGGCGCTGACGACCACGAGCTGCTTGGCGATGATCCAGTCCTCCGGCAGCGCGAAGTCGGCTTCCGACCAGTCGGTCCAGATCGCGAGACAGAGCATCGACGCGGTGAACACGTTCGCGGCCGCGGTCGCAAGCCCGACGCCGACGATCCTGAGCCGCGGGATGCCAAGCGGCGCGAACCCCAGCCCCAACGCGACGCTGCCGAGGATGTTCAGCGCGTTCGCGACGACGTTGACGTACATCGGTGTCCGGGTGTCGCCGGTGCCCTGCAGCGCCCGGGCGGCGATGAGCGCGACGTGGCGAGCGGGCGCGGTCGCGAAGATGATCGCGAGGTACGTCGACCCCAGCGTGACCACGCGGTCGAGGTTCTCGACGTCCTGCCCGGCGCCGAACACGCGGATCGCCGACTCACTCAGGAAGAAGCCGAACAGCACGAACGGGATCCCGAGCAACGCGCCGAGTAAGATTCCCTGCGTGATCGCCTCATCGCGGTTGGCGTCCGCGGCGGCGCCGCTATCCTGCGAGGAGAGCGCGATCGTACCACCGCCGAGACCGAGACCGATCCGAAGGGGGAGCCGCGCGTACAGATCCGCGAGGCCGATCGCCACCACGCTCGCGGGGTTGAACGTCGCGGTGACGACGATGTCGACGGTCCGCATCAGCGTTCGGAACGTCTGCTCGGCCATCACCGGCCACGCCAGCGAGAGGACCCGCTTCCACACCGCACGGACCCGGGGCCAGTCCATGCTTCGAGGCTCTCGCGGGCGGGGTTTGACGCTGACGGAAGCGGTCACTCGGGGAGGGTCGAACTCGGTTTCCGACGCCGCCAGTCGGTGGCGTCGCCCTCAGCTTCCGACGCCGCCAGTCGGTGGCGTTTTGCCCCGTGCCCCACGAACACCGTCCGTGACCGACGAGGACTGGCGCGAGCGGTTGGCCGAGGCGGGTGAGCTCACCCCCGAGGTAGCCGGCGCCATCCTCGACGCCCACGGCGATCGCGGCTCCAGAGCCATCGAGGCGGTGTCGGAGGGGCGGGTGAAGGAGTACCGCGACTTCACCGTCGTCGTCGGCCACGAGGACGAGTACGTGGTCGAGGACGGCGGCTGCACCTGCGCGGACTCGGCGTACAACATCGACGAGGAGGCGGGCGAGCGCTGCTGGCACGCGCTCGCGGTCGACATCGCCGAGCGCGTCGGCGCGGTCGATCACCACGACATGTGGTACTCCGAGGTCCGGGAGTTCATCTGACCTCGGCGAACCGGGAACGTTTAGACCGTCGGCTTTCTACGCTCCTGTATGCCGGACTGTCCGTTAGCCGACGACTGCCCCAGCTTCTCCGAGCGGATCGAGGGCATGGGCTGTCAGCACTACGGCGACAGGGGGGGTGCCGAGTGGTGCAACCATTACGACATGCCCATCGACGATCTCAAAGAGCAGCCCGTGAAGCCGGGGCAGGAGGTCGTCGTCGACGTGACGGACATCCACGAGAGCGGCGCCGGCGTCGGGCGGACCGACGACGGGTTCATCGTCCTCATCGACGGTCTGCTGCCGGAGTGCCGCGCCCGCGTCCGCATCGACCGGGTCAAATCCAGCCACGCGACGGCGAAGAAAGTCATCGAGAAGATGCCCCTCGAGGAGGACGAGGGGACCGACGAGGGCGACGGATCGGACGACGAGGGCGTCGAACCCGACGACGAGGACGGCCGCCCCGACCGCACCGACCGCGAACGGCTCGGCTCCCGGGACAACTTCTGGGGCGGCGACGGCCGCTGAGCCGGCTGTCCGACCGGCAACCAGCATTTAGTTGCTGTGACGGGAACTCCTTCGTGATGCCCGAGGAACAACTCTTCAAGACCGAGGAGGCGCGACCACGTCCGGAGATCGCCGACGTGCTCACGACGGCGGCCGAACAGATCGAGGACGGGACCGTCGTCCTCGGTGGTGGGAGCGAGACGCGGGAGGTCGACGTCCCGGAAACCCCCCGGTTCGAGGTCGAACTCGAACGCCTCACTGACTCCGAGACCGGCGAGCAGCGCTACGAACTCGAGTACGAGATCCGGTGGACGGAGTAATCCGCCACGAACTGTAGCTTTTTCAGCGGGCGGCGCCCACGAACGTTCATGACCGACGGTGACGCCCCGGGCGACGACGCCGACGGCGGCGGGAGCGACGCCCCGACCGCCGCGGAGCTGCTCGGGCAGGCGGGGTTCGACGCCGACGCCAACGTGCTCACCCGCCGACAGGCCGAGGTGCTCGCGCTCCGGGAGCACGGCCTCCGACAGGCTGACATCGCCGACCGGCTCGGCACCTCGCGGGCGAACGTCTCGAGCGTCGAGGCCAGCGCCCGGGAGAACGTCGAGAAGGCCCGGGAGACCGTCTCCTTCGCCGACGCGCTCTCGGCGCCGGTCCGGGTCCGCGTCGAGGACGGGACCGACCTCTACGACGTCCCGGATCTGGTGTACGAGGCCTGCGACGAGGCGGGGGTGAAGGTGGGCTACGCGGCGCCGGAACTGATGAAGATCGTCAGCGACGCCGCCGGCGACGCCATCCACGGGCGGGAGGTGCGCGCCGAACTCCTCGTGGGCGTCACGAGCGACGGGCAGGTGCGCGTGCGCCGGGCGTACGAGGAGTAGTCTTTCTCGCGAGGTTTCGACCGTTAGAACTCCCCCCGTTCGTCGAGCAGCGACACCAGTTCGCGCACTCGCCCGGCCTCGCTTTTCGGCACCACCAGCACGCGGTCGTCGTAGGCCACGACCGCGAGCCCCGAGACGCCGACCAGCGAGACGTGCTTGTCGTCGCTGACGACGACGTTGTCCGCGGCGTCGACGGTCGCGTGGTCGCCGATCGCGACGTTGCCGTCGCCCTCGCGGTCGAGTACGCGGTCGAGCGCGTCCCACGTCCCCAGATCGTCCCACGCGAACGCGGCGTCGACGACGGCGACGTTCTCGGCGCGCTCGAACACCGCGTAGTCCACGGAGACCGGGTCGACGGCCTCGAAGCCGCCCTCGGGGTCGCCGTCTTCGAGCGCCGACACGAGCGGTGCCAGCGTCGACTCCGCCGCGGCGTCGAGGAACCGCTCGGGCGTCCACGCGAACATCCCGCTGTTCCAGCGGTAGCCTGCCGCGACGTACCCCCGGGCGGTCTCGGCGTCGGGCTTCTCGTGGAACTGCTCGACCTCGTGGAACGCGACGCCGTCGGCCGTCCGTGCGGCGCCGGGCTCGACGTAGCCGTAGCCGGTCTCGGGCCGCTCGGGCGTCACGCCGAAGGTGACGAGCCGGTCGGCCGCGGCAGCCACGCGGGCGCCGGCGGTCATCGTCTCCCGGAACGCCCCGTCGTCGCCGACGTAGTGGTCGCTGGGCAGCGCGACGATCACGAGCGGCTCGTCGTCGGTCCCGTACCGCTCCCGGATCCGGTGGGTCGCGTACGTCAGCGCCGGCCCCGTGTCCTTCCCGTCGGGTTCGATCAGCACCTCGGCGTCGGGGACGTGATCGTCGATCTCGTCGGCGAAGCGCGGCCGGGTCGCGATGACGGCCTCGTCGGCGAACCCGGCGCGGTCGACGGTTCGGGCGAGCAGCGACCGCTCGCCGCCGATGGGAAGGAACTGTTTGGGGCGGTCCTCGCGGCTCGCGGGGTAGAGCCGAGAGCCGATCCCGCCCGCGAGGACGAGTGCGACGGTTTTCACAGGTGTCGGTTGCCGGCGAGCGTGTTCAACCCTCGGGGTTCGGCGGGACCGGTCGCGGCGCGGTCACCACGTCTCGACGATCCCCTCCCGCACGTCCTCGGCACAGCCCCGACAGTCGGGGTGGTCGGCGTCGAAACAGGCCGGCCGGCCCTCGGCGTCGATCAGCACCGCGCGCCGGTCGGCGTGACGGCGGCAGACGATCTTCGCCCGTCCGTCGTCGTCGCTCGGCAGGTCGAACTCCGCCGGCGCCTTCCCCTCGTGGTAGGCCTCGCGGGCCTCCTCGAACTGCTCGCCCGCGCGCCGGAGTTTGGTCCGGATGAACCGTTCGAGGCGCTCGTCCATGGCCGGAACTGGGGACCCGCCCCCAAAGAGCCGTCGGCACGCCGGCAGTGCCCCGCCGTTTCCTGTCGACGTGATCGCCCGTAAGTGGCCGATTCGACGACCGAAACGGACGATTCCACTTCCGCCACGGCGGCGGAAGTTTAAATACCATTAGGCACCAAGCCCGGTACGCCTCCCGACGAAACACAGGCGGAGGCAGGCAACCATGAGCGAGTTAGAGAGTCACGCAGCGGAGATCGCCGAACAGTTCTCGGACCACTTGGATATCGAACAGGAGGACGTCGAGGAGCGCCTCGAGACCCTCGTGAACGAGTACCGCGTCCCCCTCGACGAGGCACGTCGCAGCGTCGAGAGCCAGTACCTCGACGAGGCCGACCTCCAGCGGGACGAGCTCGGGAGCGCCGACAGCGAGCTCACCCAACTGGGCGAGATCGACGAGGACGAACAGTGGATCGACCTTCGCGTGAAGGTCGCCGACCTCTGGGAGCCCGGCCACGAGTCCATCGCGCAGGTGGGCCTGCTGGGCGACGAGAGCGGGACGAAGAAGTTCGTCGCGTTCGACACCTCCGACCTCCCCGAACTGGAGGAGGGCAAGAGCTACGCGCTCTCGAACGTCGTCACCGACGAGTACGAGGGCAACTACTCGGTCAAGCTCAACAAGACCACCACGATCACCGAACTCGACGAGGAGATCGAGGTCGGCGACGACGCCGTCACCGTCGAGGGCGCGCTGGTCGACGTGCAGTCCGGCTCGGGACTGATCAAGCGCTGCCCCGAGGACGACTGCACGCGCGTGCTCCAGAACGGCCGGTGTTCGGAGCACGGGCAGGTCGACGGCGAGTTCGACCTCCGGATCAAGGCCGTCCTCGACGACGGCCGGGAGGTCCGCGAGGTCATCTTCGACAAGGAGACGACCGAGGAACTGACCGGGATCGACCTCGAGGAGGCCAAGCAGATGGCCACCGACGCCCTCGACACCACCGTGGTCGTCGAGGAGATGCAGGGCGACCTGCTCGGCCACTACTTCGAGGTGTCCGGCCCCGTATTCGGGCGCTACGTGCTCGTCGACGAGTTCGAGCGCCTCGACACGCCGGCCGATCCCGAGAGCGCGCTGATCAAAGCGAGGTCGATCTAGATGTCCAACGACGCCCCCATGCGCGAAGTCGCCCGCCGCGCCTTCGCCACCGAGTTCAACGACGCCAGCCACACGTTCAAGGAGTCCGACGACGAGCGCGCCCCGGCCTACCAACTGCTCCCGACGGGGGAGAAGGCCAACCGCGTGTTCTTCGTCGGCACCCTGACCGAGAAGGAGGACATCGGCGACGACAACGAGTACTGGCGGGGTCGCATCGTCGACCCGACGGGCACGTTCTTCGTGTACGCCGGCCAGTACCAGCCCGAAGCCGCCTCCACGCTGCGTGACCTCGAACCGCCCGCCTACGTCGCCGTCGTCGGCAAGCCGCGGACGTACGAGACCGACGACGGCACGGTGAACGTCTCGGTTCGCCCCGAGTCGATCACCGTTGTCGACGCCGCGACCCGGGACCGCTGGGTCGTCGAGACCGCCGAACGCACGGTCGAGCGCGTCGCCGCCTTCGACGACGAAGGGAACGAGTACGCCCGGATGGCCGCGGACCGTTACGACGCCGACCCCGACCGCTACCGCGAGGCCGCTGTCGAGGCACTCCGCGGGATGGACGAGGACGAGGCCGACGAGCAGGCCGAACCGACGCCGTAGCTCGGTCCCGGCCGACCCGGACCGATTTTTCGCCGCCCGACCGAGGCGCTAAGTAGCAGCGCGCGGGAGACGACGAGTATGATTGGCTCACGCTCCCGACCGCTCGCCGACCAGCACTGCCGAGGGGGGCGATGCGCGTAGCCGTCGTCGGCGGCGGCGCCGTCGGCGTCACGGCCGCCCACGATCTTGCAGAGGGCGGCGCCGACGTGCGCCTCTACGAGCGCGACTCGGAACTGGGCGACGACCGAACGTCTCCCCGGGATCGGATCGAGGGGAGTTCTCACCGCGCGGCGGGCGTGCTCGCCCCGCGCCCCACGGACGCGATCGGCGCCGAGATCGCCGATCGCGCGATGGACCGCTTCGAGTGGCTGGCCGACCGCGACCACCGTTTCTCGGTCGAGCCGACGCCGCAGGTCACTGTCGTCGGCGAGGACGCCGCGGAGAAACAGTCTGCGCTCCGTGATTCGGTCGCGGCCGCCCGCGAGCACGGCGTCGACGTGGCGTGTCACGACCCCGAGTCGATCGCGGATCGCTTCCCCGAACTCGACCTCTCGGGGGTCGGGCTCGCGGCCGTCACCGAACGCGCGGCGTACGCGACCCCCGGCCCGGGGGCGTACGTCGCTGCCATGGCCGACCGCGCGCGCGAGGCCGGCGTCGACTGCTGGACCGGCGTCGACGCGGACATCTCCCATCGCGGCGACGGCCCCAGAGTCGACGGCGAGCGCTTCGACGCGGTCGTCGTCGCGGCCGGCGGCTGGACCAAGCGCGCGCTGGCGCCGACGGGGATCCAGCTCCCGCTCAAACCCTACCGCGTGCAGGCGCTCGTCTCCCCCGCTGCTTACGACGGCCCGATGGTCCACGACGCCGACGCGGGCGTCTACTTCCGCCCCCACCCCGCGGGGCTGCTCGCGGGCGACGGCACGGTGCCCGAGGAGTGCGACCCGGACCGCTGGGATCCAGCGGGCGATGACTGGTTCGTCGACGGCGCGCTCGACGCGGTCGCGAACCGGACCGAGTTCGACGCCGGTGCGGACGCGGCGTGGGCGGGGCTTGCGACGGCGACGCCCGACGGCGAGCCGCTGCTGGGCGAGGTGGAGTCGGGGCTCTACGTCGCGACGGGGTGGCACGGCCACGGCTTCCTTCGGGCGCCGGCGACGGGCGAGGCGCTGGCCGAACAGGTGCTCGGGGAGCGCGACGCGATCCCGGCGTACGACCCCGGGCGGTTCGACGGGGTTCCCGAGTTCGCCGTCGAAGAAGGGATGTCGCTCTGAGCTACTCGTCGCTCTCGTCTGACTCGTCGCTCTCTTGTTCGTCGTCCTCGCTCGTCTCCGCTTCGGCAAGCGGCACGTCCGTCGAGTCGGCCGCCTTGGGGATGCGGACTTCGAGCGTCCCGTTCTCCGTCAGCGTCGCGTCCGCGCCGTCGGCGTCGACAACGGCGTCCGGCGGGAGGTTCGCGCGCCCGGAGAGCGCCAGCCCGCGGCCGGGGAACCGCGTCTCGAACCCCTCGTGGAACGCCCGGAAGCGGTCGGCCCGCACCTGCACCTCGCCGTCGACGAAGCGTACCTGTACGTCGGTCGGCTCGACGCCCGGCGCGTCGAACACGACGAGGTAGGCGTCCTCGCTCTCCAGCAGGTCGTAGGGGAGCGGCTTGCGCTCCTGGACGCGGCTCACGCCCCGTCCGACCCGCTCCAGCACCGCGTTGACGGCCGAGCCACCGATGTCGCCGAGTTTCGTCATAGCTCGATCTCCTCGAGACAGTCCGTCCCGCCGCAGAGCGGACAGGACAGGTCCGCGACGGAGTGGTCGTCGGCGATGTCGTACGTGTAGTGGTTCTCGAACATGTCCAGCTCGCAGTCGTCGCTCGTGCACTTGACCTCCTTCGTGGCGGGCATCGTACCCCACGATTGGGGCGCCGCGGGCTTAAACGGGGCGGGCACCGGCCGTCCGGAACGGGCGGGGTCGTGGCTCTCACGCCCACAAAGCCGAAACCGCTGCCCGCCGAAGAACGCGTATGGCCAAACCGCGGCTGGTGTACGACGACGACTGTGGGTTCTGTACGTGGTGTGCGGCCGTCGCCCGACGGTTCGGCGAGGTGGAGCCGGTCGGGTTCGCGTCGCTCTCGCCCGATCAGAAGGCTCGGCTCCCCGAAGGCTGGCGGAACTCGGCCCACCTGCTGACCGACGACGCGGTGTACTCCGCCGGCGCCGCGATCCAGGGCGTGTTAGTCCGGACGAGCCTCGTCTTCGTGGCGCTGTTCTGGCTACTGGAGAAGGTCCCGGGGTACGACCGCCTGCGCGAGCGACTCTACCGCTGGGGCGCCGACCACCGTGACTGGTGGGGGAAGATCGTGAGCCGCGACGCGCTATAGCTCGTCGCGGACGTCCGCCAGCACGCTCCGGCAGGTCGCCCGGTCCCGCAGCGGCGCGCCGGCGAGGTACTCCGAGAGCAGTTCCCGGACGAGCAACAGCCCCCCGCGGTCGAGCCGCAGCGGCTCGTCGTCCTCCAGCGCGTCGAGCAGTTCGAGGGCGGCCTCGTCGTCCGTGTCCGTCTCGCGGTCGAGCGGCGCGGGCGAGGAGCCGGCGTCGCCGCTCGGCTCGTCCGCGCGCCGGTCGAGGTAGTCCAGGAGGGCAGCGTGGAGAACCCACTGTTCCTCGTCGCCGAGATCGAGGCGGGCACCGTCGTCGTGTCTCGGGTCGGCCATCGGCCTTGTCGGTCCTGCGTCGTCCAGACGGGTATAGTTACGCATCGGTTCGACGGGGACTTTCGTCTCGGAGCGCGGCGAGTCGCTCCCGGATCGAGGCGGCGAGACGATGGCCGCGCCGTGCGACGGCGTGGTCCGGGTCCTGATCCCCGCGCTGGAGGTGGAGCGACCGGAGGTAGGAGAGGCTGATGCAGAGCACCAGCGCCTCGCGGCGGCGTTCGAACCTCGCGGGCAGCGGCCGGACCGACTCGTACGCCTCGCGGAAGACGCGCTCCGGCACGTCGTGATCGGCGCCAGGACCGAACACCGGGAGCGCGGTCCGGAGGTAGTCCCACTCCGCCGGCGCCGCGAGCGCGTGCTCGAAGTCGATGACTGCTGTGACATTACCGTCGTCGGTAGCCATGTGCTCGCCGTCGCCGCCACTGCCGACAGCGACGTGTACGCGCTCGGCGTCGCTGCCGAGTGCGACGTGCTCCCCGAAGTAGTTCCCGTGACACAGCACCGCGTCGCCGGCCGCGTCGAACAGATCGCGGTTCGCCCGGACCCAGTTGATCACCGCCCGCGCGAGGTCGCCGTAGCCGACGCCGTCGAGGAGTCGCCGGCGGTCGTCGAGCAGCGCGAGCAGGGTGTCGCTCCAGCACGGCTCGCTCTCGATCGGCGGGACGGTCGGATCGTCGACGGCGCTCGCCGGGCGGAGCTTCCCGGTCCACCCGATCTCGCTCGTCTCGGCGTGGAGCGTCGCCAGCCCCCGGCCGAGCGCGCGGATGCGTGCCTCGTCGCGGGTCGGCGGATCGTCCGGTACGGCGTCCATCCAGCGCGCGACGAAGTGGTCGTCGCCGACCGCGAGCAGTTCGGGCACGGGAACGCTCGTGGTTTCGGCGACGTACCGCATCGCCGCCGCCTCGCGGCCGAGTTCGGCTTCCGGATGGGTCTCGACCTTACAGACCGCGCGTTCGCCGCGGTACCGGACCTCGTAGGTGGCGTGCGGGCGGACGCGGTGGAGTTCGCGAACGATCTCGTACTGGTCGGTGTGGGTCGACAGCGCGTCGTAAACGTCGGTTTCGGTCATGGTGAACGTCGCGTGACGGGCGACGGCCGGCCGGGAGAGTGCTGCGGCTCCGGCCGGGAGAAGACGGGTTGGTAATTAGTGATATTGGATAAGTAGTTTCTGTTTCACGGAACGCCTGTGATCCTTGGGTGCTGACTACAGCAACAGCATCTCGATCGTTGGCAACTGAGACTACGACAGCACCAGCACCTCGTTCGTAGACCACTTGTAACTGCAGGGCGCCGAACACGAGGTTCGGCGCAGCGCCGAGTCCCCACCCCTCCCCCCGCGCTCGCCGACCGCTGGCGAGCGCGAGGCGTCCACCGCTACCGCGCCGCTGTCACCGTCGGCGCGAAACCGGAGCGCCCCTTGTGGGCGCGACCAGCGGGAGGGACGAGTGAGCGACTGAAAGGAGCGAACGAGTCGGCTGGGGAGGTCTGAGGGCTGTGCGGTCGCAAATGGTCCTGCTCACTCCGCGGTGACGTTCACACCGGTATCAATGAAATCAGATCGATGACGACCCCGCCAGCAACTCGAAACGACTACTCGAAGGCCGGAATCCCCGTCAGATCCTCGCCGAGGATCAGCGTGTGGATGTCGTGGGTCCCCTCGTAGGTGTACACCGTCTCCATGTTCGCCATGTGCCGCATCGGCGAGTGGTCGGCCGTGATCCCGTTGCCCCCGAGCATCTCCCGGGCGACGGGCGCCTGCTCGCGGGCCATCCGGACGTTGTTGCGCTTGGCCATCGAGACGTGCTGGGGCCGCAGGTCGCCGCGCTCTTTCAGCTCCCCGAGGCGGTAGGCCAGCAGCTGTGCGGTGGTAATCTGGGTCGCCATCTCCGCGAGCTTCTCCTGCTGAAGCTGGAACTGTCCGATCGGGCCGCCGAACTGCTCGCGGTCGGTCGCGTACTGCCGCGCGGTCTCGAAGCAGTCCCGGGCGGCGCCGACGGCGCCCCACGCGATGCCGTACCGGGCCTGCGTCAGACAGGAGAGCGGCCCCTTCATCCCCTCGACGCCCGGCAGCACGGCGTCCTCGGGGACGCGGACGTCCTGCAGGCTGATCTCGCCGGTGATCGACGCCCGCAGCGACAGCTTCTCGTCGATCTCGTTCGTCGTCACGCCGTCCCGATCCGTCTCGACGAGGAACCCTCGGACTGGATCGCCGTCGGCCGAGCGGTCCTTCGCCCAGACGACGGCCACGTCGGCGATCGGGGAGTTGGTGATCCACGTCTTCGAGCCGTTGAGCACGTACTCGCCGCCGTCTTTCACCGCGTGGGTCTCCATCGCGCTGGGGTTCGAGCCGTGTTCCGGCTCCGTGAGGCCGAAGCAGCCGACCGCCTCGCCGGCGCCGAGGGCGGGCAGCCAGCGCTCCTTCTGTTCTTCGCTGCCGAACGCGTGGATGGGGTACATCACCAGCGCGCCCTGCACGGAGGCCATCGAGCGCAGCCCGGAGTCACACGCCTCCAGCTCCTGCATCAGCAGGCCGTACGCCGTCTCGGAGACGTTCGGCGAGCCGTACCCCTCGAGGTTGGGCGCGTAGAAGCCGAGTTCGCCCATCTCCTCGATCAGGTCCGTCGGGAACGTGCCGTCGAGCCAGTGTTGGCCGATGTCGTCGCGGACTTCCTCCTCGACGAAGCGGCGTGCGGTGTCCCGGATCAGCCGCTCCTCCTCGTCGAGGTCGCCCTCCAGTCCGACGTAGTCGAGCATGGCGGAGGTCGGACGGGCGTCGGCAAAAGCGGTTCGCTATTCGGGAATCCGACAGCTACGCGTCGGCTTCAGCGCTGACGCCCTCGTTCGCGACCCGCTCGGCGTAGCGGGCGAAGTTCTCGAACAGCCGCTTCGCCTCGCACGCCGCTTCGTAGTTCGCGGGCGTGATCTCTTCGAGCACGCCGTCGACGCGCTCGTCGCCGATCTGGTCGCGCTTCCCCTCGGTCACCTCGCGGGCGGTCGCGACGTCGTACTCGGGGTGGAACTGCACGCCCCACGAGTGGCCCGCGCGGAACGCGTGGACGCCGTACTCGTTCTCCGCGAGCAGTTCCGCGTCTGCCGGCAGGTCGACGACGGCGTCGCCGTGGGTCGTGAACGCCGTGAACGAGTCGCCGAGACCGTCGAGCAGTTCGTCGCCGTCGGCCTCGGGCCGGCGCTGGATCTCGTTGTAGCCGATCTCGAACCCGTCCATCCCGGCGACGCGGCCGCCGAGCGCCTCTGCGAGCACCTGGTGGCCGTAGCAGACGCCCAGGATCGGAACCCCCCGTTCGTGGGCCTCGGCGACCCAGTCGATCAGCGGCGGGATCCACGCCTCGTCCCAGTACACCGAGGATCGGGAGCCGGTGACGACGACGCCGTCGAACGCGTGATCCGCGGGGAGCTGTCCCTCGGTCACGTCGAACTCCGCGAGATCCGCGGGGATCTCCCGTCGGAAGTTCCGGCGGGTGTTCTCGCCCTCGTGGGCGGCGTTCAGAAGCGCGAAGCGGAGCCTGCTCATACGTACCGGTGAGCGGTGCCGCGGAAAGACGCTTTCGGCGGTGTGTGACTCAGGCCTCGCCGTCCTCGGAGACCAGCCGCCACTGCTCCCCCTCGCGTTCGAGGTAGCCGCGGTGGACCATCTCCGACAGCACCTCCTCCAGCCGGTCGGGCTGGGCGATCTCCATCTCGATCCGGTCGATCCCGTGGTGCTCGGCGAGCAGCGCCCGGATCTCGTCCTCGTCGAACGCCTCGGCGTCGTCCTCCTGGGCCATCGCGCCGGAGATCAGGTCGACCATGTCCTCGATGAAGTTCCAGGGGTACACCATCCACGTCCACTCCGAGAGGTACTCGCCGACGTAGTCGGGTTCGAACTCCGAGGTGCCGAGCAGTTGGAGCGTCGCGGTCCGCACCGTCCCTGGGTTCCGTTCCCGGACGTACTCGTCGGCGCGCTTGATCGAGCCGCCGGTGTCGGCGATGTCGTCGATGATCAACACATCCTTGCCCTCGACGCTGCCCTCCGGCATGGGGTAGCGCACCTCCGCGCTGTCGGATTTCTCCGCGGTCCCGACGTAGTGTTCCATCTTCAGGCTCGCCAGATCGTCGAGCCCGAGGAAGTCACAGAGACACCGCCCCGCGAACCAGCCCCCGCGGGCCAGCGCGACGACGACGTCCGGCTCGAACTCGTCGTCGCGCACTTCCTCGGCCACGTCGCGGCAGAGCCCGTAGATGTACTCCCAGTCGGTGATCGTGCAGTCGAAGTCCTCGGGGAGGTCGCTCATCGGTCCGTACGTCGGACGGCCGGCAGTTAAGGGTTCAGAACCCCGAACGCCGCGGGCCGCGCCCCGACCCATCCCTTTTTGCGTCACGGTGGGAACGGTTCAACGGATGCTGGAGTTGGAACACGGCTTCCGGGTCGCCGACGTACACACCCGCCTCGACCCGGACGAGGAGGCCGTCGCGGTCCGCGGCCGGCAGGTGTCCCCCGAGCGGCTGGAGCGGGAGATGCACCAGGCCGGCGTCGAGCGCGCGGCGGCCTCGCCCGGCCGCACGCCCGCCGACGAGGGGTACCTCCGGGCGAACAACGCGGTCGCGCGGCTGAGCGTGGACCGCCCGCTGCTGGCGTTCGCCCGCCTCGGCGGGCCGCGCAGCGTCCACCGCGTAGTCGGCCCGCTGGTCAACCCCATCGTGCGGCCGAAGTCCCACCACACCACCGCGGGCGACGTGGAGCAGTACGCCTACGACGACCGCTACCACGGGTTCACGCTCGACCCCGCTCACGACGGCCTCCCGACCGAGTCCGTCGTCGACCAACTCGCCGCCGTCGGCGACCCGGTGCTCGTCCACGCGGGGGCGGACTGCCCGCCCGACGCCGTCGCCGACACGCTGCTCGACCGGGGGTTCCCGGTCGTGCTCACCTCCTTCGGCGGCTACCCGCTGCAGGAGGAGCTGATGACGTCGGCGCTGGAGATGCTCGACGCGTACGACGATCTCTACCTCGACACCGCGTACGTCCCCGACCGCGACATCTTGGAGCAGGGGCTGCTCGAACACCCCGACCGGATCCTGTTCGGCAGCGGCGCGCCCTCGGTCCACCCGAACGTCGGCGTCATGGGCGTCCTCACGCTCGACGTGCCGGAGGATTCGATGCGCCGCGTGTTCACTAAGAACCCCGCGCGGGTGGTACCGGGGCTGTTACCCGACCTCTGAGTGTGGAGTCCGGCGGCTGCCCCTCGCCGCCTTCCACTTACGAGTCCGGCGGCTGACCGTCGCCGCCTCCTACTTACGAGTTCGGCGGCTGACCGTCGCCGCCTGCCACTTACGAGTCCGACGGCTGTCAGCCCCTCCTACCGCCGATCGTACGTCGCGACCGCCCGTTCCGTCTCGACGGAGAGCCCGTGAGGGTTGCGCCTATCGCTCCGATCCCGTGCCCGCGCGACCAGCCCGTCGACGCTCCCGCGGGCGATACCGGTGATCACGTCCCGGCCGCTCCCGAACCACGAGGAGGGGGTGCCTTCCCCGCCGAGCACCCCCCGGGCGGCCGCGGCGGCGTCGCTGGCGGCGTGTGCGAGCGTCCGCCGCGCGACGGTCGGCCGCGGCCCGTAGTTCTTCGTCAGCCGGTAGCTCAGCGACCGGTACTTCCAGTTCCGATTCCCCTCGTCCGGGCCGTGTGGTCCCGGCCCGTCGCCGGCGTCGTCGTCGCTCCCCGTCGCGGCCATCGCGTCGCGCCACGCCACGTCGTACCCCATGCCGGCGAGGCGGTGGGCCGCGTCGCGCGCGCCGCCGGTCCGGAGGTACTCGTCGAAGCCGTCCAGCGTCTCCCGCAGCGTCGAGGCGCGGAACGCGACGTTGTCGCCGTCGAAGTACGTCACGTCCCGGCCGGCGATGGTTCGATGTTCGGGGCCGTCGGGCGCGTCGTCGCCGCGGCTGGTCGGCCCGGTGACGACGCTCGCGGCCGCGAGCCCGTCCCGGATCGCGTCGACCCACCCCTCCGCGATCTGCAGGTCGAACCCCAGCAGCGCGATCGCGTCCCCGCTGGCGGCGGCGATGCCGGCGTTGCGGGCGACGTTGATACAGCGGTCGGCCACCTCGACGAGCACCTCCACGTCGTCGCGTTCCCGCACCATCCCGGTGGTGCCGTCGGCGGAGGGGCCGTTGACGACGACCACCTCCGCGCCGGGCGCACGCGCGGCCAGCGAGTCGAGGCTGGCCGCGAGCCGGTCCCGACCGTTGAGCGTCGGAACCACGACCGAGAGTTCCATGCTCCACCCTCATCCGGCCGAGCCTTAAAAACGTGGCCGGCCGAGGACGGGCGAACGCTTACGTCGGCCCCGCGCCATCGCCGGAACGTGATACCTGACTCTCACGTCGACATCTTCGAGTCCGAGTCGTTCGCCCACATCTCGACGGTCGGTCCCGACGGCTTCCCGCACGTGACGCCGGTCTGGGTCGACCACGAGGACCGGGAGTACGTGCTGGTCAACACCGCCCGCGGCCGGCGCAAGGAGAAGAACGTCCGGCACAACCCCAAGGTCGGGGTCTCGGTGTGTGACCCGGAGGATCCCTACCGCTACGTCGCGGTCCGCGGGGAGGCAGAGCTCACCGAGGAGGGGGCAAAGGAGCACATCGACGAGCTCGCACAGCGCTACTTCGACGTGGAGGAGTACCCACACCACGGCGAGGAGTCCGGCCCGCGCGTGCTGATCAAGATCCCGACCGAGCGGATCATGACCAGCGGGTAGCCCCCGGTAGTTTCTTTCCGATCGCCTCGCCAACGCCGCCTATGGTCTCCCGCGAGAACACGGTCATCGCCGCCTGCATCGCCCTCGCGATCGCGTCGCTGTACGTCGCGAACACGCTCACGACGCTGCAGCAGTGGCAGTCAGCGGGACTCATCCTCGGCGTCGGCGTCCTCCTGCCGACGCTCGTCAACGAGTTTCTCGACGGGCGGGAACCCGACCGCTGATGCCGTCGCCGCTCGCGGTTCGGCAAGCAGTACGGTTTTAGTGTTCGGCACGTGACTCCCGATAGCGTGAAGGGAAAGGAGTGGTACCAGGCCGACGACGTCGCCGAGGAGTACGACGCAAAGCGGTTCTCCCGCGGCGGCCGCCTGATCGACCGGCGGGAGAAGCAGGCGGTGCTCGACGCGGTCGGCCCCGTCGAGGACCGGGACGTGCTCGAGATCGCCTGCGGTACTGGCCGGTTTACCGTGATGCTGGCCGAACGCGGCGCCGACATCGTCGGGCTGGACATCTCGGACGCGATGCTGGCCCAGGGTCGGGAGAAGGCCCGACAGGCCGGCGTCGACGACCGCGTGGAGTTCATGCGCGGCGACGCCGCGCGGCTCCCCTTCCCCGACGATCACTTCGACGCGGTGGTCGCGATGCGTTTCTTCCACCTCGCGCCCACCCCCCGGAAGTTCATGGCGGAGATGGCCCGCGTCTCGAAGGAGCAGGTGTTCTTCGACACGTTCAACGACTTCAGCACGCGGGTGCTGTACAACCGACTGCTCCCGATGGGCTCACACCTCTACGGCCGTGACGAGGTCGAGGAACTGCTCGACTCCGCCGACCTCGAACTCGCCGGCGCCGACCACGACTTCGTGCTGCCGTACGGCTTCTACCGGAAGATACCCGACGCGATGGCGGGGCAGTTCCGCAAGCTCGACACCGCGATCGGCGGCTCGTCGCTGGGCGAGAAGCTCTGCTCGGTCACCTGGTGGGACGCCCGAGTGTAGCTACTCCTCGATTATCTCGCCGACCGCGAAGTTCGACTTCACCTCCGTCACCTCGATCTTCACCCGCTCGCCCACGTCGGCGCCGGGGACGATGATCACGTAGCCGCGCTCGACGCGGGCGATCCCGTCGCCCTGCTTGCCGATGTCCTCGACCTCGACGTAGCGAACCTCGCCCTTCTCGACTGGCGGCTGAGGCTCGCCCTCGCTCGTCGTGGCGTTCGCGGACGTGGTGGTCGTGTTGCCGTCGCTCGCGCCGGCCTCGCCGTCGATCAGGGCGACACGGTAGGTGTCGCCGGCGGTGAGCGAGCCGCGCTCGATCTCGCGTTTGGGCACTTCGACGACGTACCGTTCGCCTTCCTCACGCACCGTCGCACTGAACAGACAGAGGAGTTCGTCGGAGATTTCCATAGCTGAGACTCGGCTACGACCAGTCCCCCCTGCGTAATATGTGTACCGCTCTCACGGTACCCCTCGGCGCGCGGTCACTCGGTCCGCTCGACCGGCGTGCCGTCTGGGCGCTTCGCGCCTTCGGAGTCGTGGACGACGATCTCCCCGTCCTCGGTCGCGACCGGCTCGTAGTTCTCCCGGAGCGAAATGGCCTCCTCGAGCTCCCGGATCGCACGTTCCTTCAGCGATTCAGCCAGCGCTTCGGCCTCCTCCCGGGAGATATCCCGCCCCAGCCCCTCGCACTCGTGGGCGCGGACGATTCCCTCCGAGTCGACCGGGTCGCCGGCCGGCTCGGCGGTGCCGTCGAGCGCGACGCTGAACGGGTACGTCTCACAGATCAGAGGCCGGTCCGGGTGGACCGTACACGCGCCGAGGCCGTCCTGCTCCTCGTAGAAGACGCAGTCGCCGCAGGCGTCGGTCTGCAGCGCCCACTCGAACGTCTCGCCCTCGGGGCCGTCCTCGCCCTCGGAGAGCCCGTAGGGCATGGGGCGGGCCACGTCGCGCCACTCGCGGTCGCCGTCGCCCGCGTCCTGCAGCGTCCGGATCTCGTCGGGGAACACCGTCGCGGTGTGCGGTTCGGTGTCGCCCTCGGGCGTCTCCTCCCGCGTACAGCAGGCGCCACAGCGCGTGCACTCGAAGCCGATCGACTCGATGGCGTCGGCGAGCACGTCGGTATCGAGCCCGCGGGCACGCTCGAGCTCGTCGGTCAGGGACACGGAGGCTCTCGGCGGGCGGGCGGGAAAACGCCGTCGCCGCGGGCGTGGTCACGCGGGCGCGACCCGGCCCGTCTCGGGCCTCCACGTCACTCGTCCCTCCACGGCCAGCTTCTCGACGTGGGCGCGGACGGTCGCCCGCGCGAGGTCGCGGACGCCCGAGACATCTTTCTCGTAGGCGGCGTCGACGACCGACTCGAGGTCGGTCGCACCGCCCCGGACCGCGTCGAGGACGGCCCGCTCGCGGTCGAGTCGGTGGCCGATCAGGCGTTCGAGCGTCTCGCGGGGAGTCGGATCGCCGTCGATCACGGGACCGTGACCCGGCAGCAGTCGATCGGGATCCCGCGCCCACAGCCGCCGGAGTGCGGTGAGGTACGCCCGCAGGTCGCCCTCCGGCCCGCCGACGACGACGCTGCCCTCCGCGACCGCGAGGTCGCCCGAGACGACGGTCCCGTCGCCGAGATCGAACGCGACGTGATCGACGGCGTGGCCGGGCGTGTCGAGCACTGTCACCGGGCCGGCGCCGGTCCCGATCTCCGAGCCCTCCCGGATCTGCCGGTCCGGCTCGACGCCCGTCGCGGCGGCGAAGCGCTCGGGGCGGCGGGCCAGCAGTTCGGCGCCGGTCTCGGCGGCGTAGTCGGCGACGGCGCCGACGTGGTCCGGGTGGGTGTGGGTGACGGCGATCGTGCCGACCTCGTGCTCCTCGACGAGCGCGTCGAGTTCGTCGGTTCGGCCGGCGGGGTCGACGAGGACCGCCGGCGACTCGCCGACGAGATAGGCGTTGGTCGCGCCCGTGGGTGCGCGGGTCTCGACGGGAATCGAGACGCGTTCGACGTGCATGGGTCGGTGTTTCGTGGGCGGGGGTAAATGTTCGACGGGGTTGGTGCTCGTTCGTGTGGATCCTTCGTCAGCAACTACGACAGCATCTCGTTCGTTGGCTACTGGGACAGCACCCGCGACAGCACCTCGTTCGTAGACTACTTGCGACCGCAGTGTGCCGAGCACGAGGCTCGGCACAGCACCGATTCCCCACCCCTCCCCCGCGGGCCGGCGACCGCTGCCGGCCCGCGGCGTCCACCGCCACCGCACCGCCGCGGCTGTCGGCGCGAAGCGGACGCGGCCCTGTGCCGCGTCTCAGCGCGAGGGACGAACGAGCGAAGCGAGTGAGTCGGCTGGGGAGGCTCGTGGGCTGTGCGGAGCGGTGCGGTTACAAGTGGCCAACGATCGAGTCGCTGTCGCGGTCGCCGTTCCGCTCGACACCGACCGAGCTACGACGGCTGCCACTACTCCAGCCGTCGACGATCCAAGGAGCGACACCGACTCCTACTCCAAAGAATCAGAAAACTCAGTCCGCCTGTCCACCAACGTCCGGCGTCCGCGTCACGTCGATATCCACGTCCCCAACGGTCGCGAACGGCGAGAGGTCAACGTCCGCGATCTCGTCGACCTCCGACACCGAGTCGTACGGCCGCGAGACGACGATATCCCCGGCGCGGCTGTCGCTGACGCCCGGCACTGCGGCGAGTTCGTCCATCGACGCCGCGTTCACGTCCAGCGGGTACGGCACGCCCGTCACCGAGCGGTAGCCGTGATCGACGATCGCTACGTCGATCGTGCGGTCCAGTTCGCGCTCGCCGGGGATCCCCACCAGCAGCGGATACGTCCCGAGCTGGCGACCGAACGTCGTGCCGTCCTCGTGGTACTCCAGATACACGTCCGGCAGCACCGTCCCGGGCGGCACCACGCGCTGGAGCATCGGGTTGTCCACCTGCTCGCGCACCTCGCGCTTGTACTCCTGGAACTGCTCTTTGTGCTCCTTGGCGATGTCCGCCCCGGTGTCGCTCATCTCCGTCCCGGAGAACGCCATCACCTGCCGGATGTTGATCCGGCGGAGCATCAGCCCCTCGTCGTACACCTGCCGGAGGAAGCGACGGTTGTGGTCGTACGTCTCCGGGCGCTCGCCCGCCAGCCCGTGGACGAGGTTGATCCCCGGCAGCAGCTTCGGCAGGCGGTTCTCGTCCGGGCGCCAGCCGCCGGCCTCGTTCACCACCCGCACCGCCTCCAGACACTCCTCGGCGGTGACGAGGAGGTTGTTCTGCTCCTGCACGACGGGATCGGCGCTCTCGAGTCCGAACGCGGCCGTGTCGCCGGGCGTGTTGTGCTCGGCGATGATCTCGATGGCCTCCCGCGACGCCTCGGGGTAGTCCGTGATCGTCACGGGGTTCATGTTGTCGAGATGCAGCGTCTTCAGGTCCGGCGCCACCTCGCGGATCCCGCTGTACAGTTCGCGGATCGCGTCGGGGTTGGGCGCCTCGCCGTCGCCGCCGAACGCGAGGATGTCGGCCTGTCGGCCGAGCCGGAAGTGTTCGACGCCGTGGTCCGAGAGCCGGTCGACTTCGTCGACGACCGACGCGGGCGTCCGGAACGCGGGGTTGCCGTACAGCGGTTCGGTGCAGAACGAGCAGCGGTACGCACAGCCCCGGGAGGTCTCCATCTCCGCGATCAGGTACTCGGGGTGGTTGGGGTGTTGTTCGACGACGAACGCGCCCTTGGCGGCCCAGCGGTCGAGTTCCTCGTTGTCGCGCATTCGGTCGTTGAACCCCTCCAGCCCGGAGTCCACGAGGTCGTACGCCGCGGCCTCGATGTCGCCTTTCGCGACGAACTCGTAGTCGAGGTCCTTGCGCTCCATATCCTGTGCGCCGGCGTTCTCCTCGCCGACGCCGAAGCGGACGGGACCGCCTAAGAGGGTGGTGCCGTCGGCGGTCCACGCCAGTTCCTTCACTTCGTCGGGCTCGGCGGGCGTGCCGCCGACGTAGGAGCCGGGGACGGTCATCCCGCCGACGTAGATGAACAGGTCGGCGGTCGATACGTCGCCCCACTTCATTCGGTCCTCGCGGAGTTCGTCGATCGTGTGGTAGGTGATCTGCTCGCGGGGGACGCCGGCGTCGACGAGCGCGCCCGCGGTGAACCGGGGGTAGGTGGAGATGTACGGCGGCACCCCGAAGTGGGCCGGCTCGTCGACGTAGCCGTCGACGATGGTAACGGAGAGCGAACCGGGGTCGGTCATACCTCGGCTTGTCGGTCGACGGGTAAAACGCGTGTGGTGCGGGGCCTGAGCTCCTACGTCGGCAGCTTCGGGATCCACCAGTACTTCCAACGCGTGTGCTTCAGCAACAGCTTCGCGCCGCCGAAAAAGAGGAGATACGTCGACGCCACCCACGCCAACGAGAGGAGCACGATCCGCTCGGGGTTGACACCGTACCGGAGAAGGGGGGCGTCCATGTGAAACATCGGATCCGGTATCGGGGTCCCTCGCAGCCGGAAGTAGAGGTTAGGGAGGTACAGGGTGGAGAACCCACTCAAGAAGAGGTTCCACACCACCCATCCGTAGGCCGACAGCGTCGCGACCCCGAGGAACGTTCCGTAGACGACGTTCGCGACTGCCGTCGCCCGTACCCGCGTGACCCGGCCGGCAGTCGAGTCCGCGGCGATCCCCCCGCCGACTCCGAGCACCTCGACGGTCTGGTCGAACGTGACCAGCCAGAGTGCGACTCCGAGCACCGGGACGAGCAGGTTCAGCGCGAGCGGTCGCTTGAACGGTTTGAACAGCGCCCATTTCGAGACCTCGGTCGTCGAGTCCCCCTCGCTCATCGTTCACGCCTCGGTCGGGTGGTATAAACTGTTTTCCCGGCCGAGTCAGACGTAGATGTAGCCCTCCTGCTCATCGTAGTCGTCGTCGTAGGCGAAGTCGTTCTCCGCCGCGCGTAAGACTCCACCGGCGGCGATCACGGCATCGAGTGCGTCACCCTCTGAATCGTTTAGCAGGCGGTTCCGAAGATCATCATCGATTGTCAGTTCTATCTTGGTTTCGAGTGCATCGAGGTTCTTCTCTCGCTTCTTGCGACTCTCGTCGGTGTCCTTCTTGTAGTTCTCACGGGTACTCTCGTCTGTGTCCAGGTCGTTGAGGACGCCAGCAGGGTAGGTCTCCAGCACGGTCGGGCGCTCGCGGTCGTCGTCCGGCTCCTGCATCGGCGGGACGCGGACACTGTCCGAAAGCACGAGAGGACGGAGTACATCCCTGATTCCGTAGAACGTCTGTTTATACAGCATATAGTTGTACGCGGCGAGTCCGTCATGCTCCTCTTCGATTCTCCGCTTATACTCGACCTTGCCTTCGTCGAGCCGTGATCCGCGGGCCTGACACCGACGCCTGAACTCGCTCGGGCTGGCGAACGCTCCTGGGAACTCCAGCAGGAACGTCTCCCAGTCGTCGACGCCGACGATCTGCTGAGGGAGTGCGAACGGAAAATCGAGGCCGGTGACAGCGTTCGGGGTTAGTCCAGCAAGATATTTGGTCAGCTCTCTCAGCGTGGGGTCCCGTTTCTTCGTCCCGAAACACTCTGTCGCTGGGTTACAACCGATCAACTCTGGCTCGTCACCCGTACAGTCGATCTCGGCAATCCAGATTTTCTTCCCCGCTTCTTTCGCCCCACTGAAGTCGACTCCGAAGACTGTATCGGGACCGTCCATACTCATCGCTCACCCGACAGCCGAAAAGGTGTTCCGCAGGCGTCAGTCCGCGCTCGCCGCGGTCGTCCCGTCGTCGGCGCCGACCGACGCCAGCGCGCCCTGCGAGTCGAGCGCCTCCTCCACCAGTTCCGCCACGTCGACGATCTCGAGGTCGTCCTCGAAGCCGCCGGTCTTGCGGCCGTCCTCGAACATCGTCGTACACATCGGGCAGGCGACGACGAACTTCTCGATGGCGTCGCCCGCGTCCGTATCTTCGATCCCCTCGCGGAGGCGCTCCTCGCTGGGCTTGGGTTCGTCGTCGAACTCCATCCAGAGGCCGCCGCCGCCGCCGCCACAGCAGAACGAGTCGTCGCGGCTGCGGGGCATCTCGTGGAGGTCACAGCCCGTCGCCTCGATCAGTTGGCGGGGCGCCTCGTACTCGCCGTTGTACCGCCCGAGGTGACAGGGGTCGTGGTAGGTGACGGTGTAGTCCAGATCCGCACCGGAGAGGTCGAGTCGGCCGGCGTCGACCAGATCGGAGACGACCTGCGTCCAGTGGAACACGCCGATCTCGCCGTCGGCGTTCCACTCCCCGTCGTACTCGAACGGCATCACGGGGTCGTCGGCGAACTCGGCGTAGTCGATCTCGGGGTACTCGTTTTTGATCGTGTTGAACGAGTGGGGGTCCGTGCAGACGATGTGTTCGAACTCGCAGTCCTCGAAGGACTCGACGTGATGGCCCGCGAGTTCGAGGTAGAGGAACTCCTCGCCGGTCCGGCGGATGTCGTTGCCGTCGTACTTCTCGTCGTCGAACAGGATCCCGTAGCTCACGTCGGCGGCCTCGAACACCCGGGCCAGCGCGCGGGCGACCTTCTTGTTCCGGTCGTCGAAGCTCGGGTAGTCGCCGACGTACCAGAGGTACTCTACCTCCTCCTCGCGGGCGTCGGTCACGTCGAACTCCAGTTCCTCGGACCAGTCGCCGCGCTTGCGGTTGGGGTCGCCGAACGTGTTGCCCTTCTGCATCACGTCCTGGAACACGTCCTGCAGCTCCGAGTTCACCTGCCCCGTGTCGACGAGCTGACGGTTCATCTTCGTGAAGCTGGTGAGGTGCTCGATGTCGACCGGACACGCGTCCATACACGCCATACAGGAGAGGCAGGACTCCATCGTGCTAGCGTCGATGACGCTCTCGCCGCCGTCGGCGATGATTTCGACCTCCTCGTCGCCGGCGTCGACCTCCTCCCGGTAGCTCTTCAGGTCGAGGATCACGTCCCGCGGGTCCAAATCCCGGCCGGAGGCGTTGGCCGGACAGACCGAGGAACAGCGCCCGCATTTCGTACAGGCGTCCTGATCCAGCGTCTCGCTCCAGGTGAAGGAGTCGATGGACTCGGCGCCGGTGTCGGCGTCGAGATCGGCAGGGACGGAAGGCAGCCGCGCGCCCGCCTTGTCGTCGCTGACGACGACGTTCGCGAAGCTGGAGATCATGTGGAACGGCTTCGCGTAGGGGACGAACGCGATGAAGCCGAACGCGATCAGGGAGTGGGACCACCAGCCCCACCAGTAGAGCGCCTCGGCGCCGCCGGCGTCGATGCCGGCGGCCTCGATCACCATCGCGACGAAGTAGCCGACGAAGCTGACGTTCTCGAAGTCGGGGAACCCCGTCGCGCGGATGCGCAGCCCTTCGAGCAGGTAGCCGCCGGCGCCCAGCGCGAACAGCGTCCAGACGAACGCGTCGTCCTCGAGGCTCGTGTGTTTCCCCCAGAGCCGCCCGTCACGCCGCGCGTAGCGCTTGTATATCGCCATCCCGACGCCGACGACGAACAGCAGCCCCATCGCGTCCATCACCAGCGAGTACGCGAGGTAGAAATCGCCCTGGAAGAACGACGAGCCGGTGACGAGCCGGTACACGTCGATGTCGAACCCGAGGATCGTCGTCCCGATCAGCAGCGTCAGGAACCCCCAGAGGATGAACGCGTGCATCACCCCGGCGTAGATGTCCCGATCGAACTGGTTGCGGTTCGAGAGCACGGTGCCGGCGGCGTCGACGACGCGGGCGGGCAGGTCGTCGAGCCGCGGGAACGGGTCCTCCTTCGCCCGCGCGTAGCGACGGAACCGCTCGTAGACGCCGACGGCGAACACCAGGATCGCCGCCGCCGCGAGGAAGTAAAACGCCGCCTTCCCCGTCGGCGAAATCGTCCAGAACGTCTCGCGCGTCTGTGCAAGCATACCCTGTGTGCTGCGCTGCCGCCACCTAAATGGTGCCGACTGCGAGCGGCCGGCCTCGCCGGCTCACCCGAACACGTACGCCACCAGCGCCGCCGCCACCGCCAGCGCCGGCACGTCGACGCGCCGGAACCGGAGCCGCGGCAGCGTCGCGTTCCACGAGAAACACCGCGCCGAGAGCGCCGCCGCCAGCCGGTCCGCCCGCGCGAACGCCCGGTTCAGGCCGGCCGCACCGACGGTCCGTAGCCGCTCGCGAGTCGGGCGCTCGTCGCCCAGTCGCGCCCGCTCGGCGTCCTGAATCGCGGCCACGTCCCGGCGTAGCAGGGGGAGAAAGCGGAAGACCAGCCCCACGCCCGCACCTAGCAGCCGTCCCGGCTTCCCGGGGATCGCCCACTGCACCGCGGCGCGGGACTCCCGAGCCGCGGTCGTCCGGACGTAGCCGGCCGCGACGGCGACGATCAGCAGCGTCCGGTAGCTCGCGAGCAGGGGGTCGACCGCCGCAGCCGGCTCGATCCACGGCGGGCCGAGCGTCACCAACTCGAACAGCACCGCGGCCGCGAGCAGCGGGAGCAGGAAGCGGTAGCCCCACAGCACCGAGACGGGCGTGAGATGCGCGCTCGCGAGCGCCACGCCGGTCACGACGGTCAGGACCGCCAGCCCCTGCGGGTCGGTGTGGGCGAACGCGGCGGCGGCGAACGCGAGCTGGACCGCCAGCTTCGTCCGCGGGTCGAGTCGGTGGGCGAGCGAGTCGCCGGGCTCGTAGCGGAGCATCAGTCGGCTGTCGCCTCGGTTTCGGGGACGCGGACGCCGTAGTCGGGCAGTTCGGCGGCCGCCTCGTCGGGGGGTGCGTCGACGACGACCCGCCCGTCGGCAAGACAGACCACGCGCTCGGCGTCGCCGAGCAGGTCCCGGAGGTCGTGGGTGACCACGATCAGTCCCGTGCCGTCGGCGTGAAGCTCGCGCAGGTGCCCGAGCAGGCGGTCGCGTGCGGGCGAATCGAGCCCGGTGAACGGCTCGTCGAGCACGAGGTGGTCCGGCTCCATCGCCAGCGCCCCCGCGACCGCGAGGCGCTCGCGCTCGCCGCCCGACAGCGACTCGATCCGGTCGGCCTCGCGGCCGTCGAGCCCGACCGCGGCGAGCGCTTCCTCGGCCCGACGGTCGATCTCGTCGTGACCGAGGCCGAGGTTCTCCGGGCCGAACCGCACGTCGCCGCCGACGGTCGCCGCGACGAACTGGTCGCGCGGCTCCTGGAACGCCATCCCCACCGTCGTTCGGGCGGCGACGGGATCCTCGGTCGCCTCGGTCCCGTTCACGAGCACGCGGCCCGCGTCGGGCGCGAGCAGCCCGTTCAGGTGGCGGACGAGCGTCGACTTCCCGGAGCCGTTCGCCCCGCAGAGCACGAGGAACTGCCCGTCGGGGATCGACAGCGAGACGCCGTCGACGGCGCGGGCGTCGCCGTACTCGTGGACCAGTTCGTCGAGTTCGAGCACGTCAGGTCGCCTGCACCTCGTCGGAGCGAACGATCCCGACGGCGGCGGCCATCTTCACCAGTTCGGCGGGAACGAACGCGACGCCCGCGGCGAAGACGGCGGCGACGAAGCTCGTGTCAAGGTAGTACCAGTAGACGGGGATGCCGAACCCGTAGATGACGAGGACGCCGACGCCCATCGCGGCCACCAGCCGCGGCAGCGAGACTGTTTCCAGATCGACCAGCCCGTCGGCGCCGTGGACGATCGCGCCGATCAGCGCGGCCGCGAACGGGTAGGAGAGCAGGTAGCCGCCCGTCGGGCCGAATATCTCTCCCAGCCCGGCGCTGGCGCCCGAGAAGACGGGCGCGCCCAGCACGCCGGCCAGCAGGTACAGCGCCATCGCGAACCCGCCCCACGCGGGGCCGAGGTAGATCCCCGCGAGGAACACGCCGAGCACCTGCGCGGTGACCGGGACGCCCGGGCTGAGCGGGTTGGGGAACGAGACGAACGCGAACGCCCCCATCAGCGCCGCCAGCAGCGCGGCGCGGACGAGGTTGACGGCGACGTCGTCGCCGACGAGGTCGACTGAGTCGGTTGCGGTTGACACGCCCGACGGTTCTCGTAAACCCACCTTAACGCTACGGTTTACGAGCACGCTCCCCCGGCGCTACCCAACCCTTATTCGCCCGTAGCACGTCTGTTCACCCCTATGGACGAACAAACCGAGGAGCTCCGGGACCTGTTCGTCGAGACCACGGGCGCCGAGGAGGTGACCGAGGATCAGGCCGAGGACCGGGGCGATCTCGCCGACACGGTCGCCGCGGAGGACGCCGAGGCGCGGATCCGGGAGCTGGTCGAGCGGATGCGCGAGCGGTACGCGTTCGAGTCGGGACTCGACGACGACGCGCTCGTCCGGGTGGTGACCCGGTTCTACGCCGGCGACGGCGACGCCGAGATCGCCGACGCGCTGGGGACCGACGAGGCGACGGTGTTCCGGGCGCGGATGGACCTCCACCTCGTCCGCGAGAGCGACCGCGAGGCACCCCTCCCGATGGACGAACTCCGGGAGCTGATCGTCGAGGACGTGCCGCTCGCGGAGCGAGCGGAACGACTCGACGCGGACCTCGACACGGTCGAGCACTACTCGCAGGTGATCGCGGCCGACCGGCGCTCGACCCGCGCGAACGGCCGCTTCACCGACGAGTTCGCCGAACTGCTGACCGACGCGGACCTCCGGGACAGCCACGCCGCCGACGCCCGCGAGTCGGGGCTGGCGGAGGCCGCCGAGGACATCGAGACGAACACCCAGCTGTAGCTCAGGCGCGCTCGTAGCCCCGACCGACCTCGAAGGTGATGGCGGCCAGAACCACCAGAACCGCCGTCGCGACGACCGCCTTCGCGCTCCACGCCGGGATCGTCCCCTCGGGAACGAACTGGCCGACGAGCAGCACCACCAGGAAAGGGAGCAGCGTTCCGACGGTCCGGCGACGGGAGCCCGGTTCTCGGGACATCGGGTTCTTGTTCGACCGCCGCGACAAAAACTGTTCTGGGGCCGAAAGTTCAAGTCGGATCACGGGACCACGCTCCCCGTGTCCCTCGTCGCCGCCAGCGACCTCGGCCGCGCCGCGTACTGCCCCCGCCAACTCTACTACGCCCGCCGGTCGGACGACCGCGGGCCGCCGGCGGAGGTCGAACGCCGCCGCGAACTCGCCTTCAGCTACCCCGAACTCCGGTCGGCGAGCGACGCGACGCTCGACGACCTCCCGCTTGCCGTCCCGCCCGCGGAGTACCGCGAGAACCTCGACGCCCTCGCCGCCGAACCGCTGTGGGACCGCCTCGTCGAGCCGACCGCTCGCGACGCGCTCCTGAGCGGAAAGGACTGCCG
The DNA here is from genome assembly GCF_054653455.1 of Halolamina salina. Taxonomy (NCBI): domain Archaea; kingdom Methanobacteriati; phylum Methanobacteriota; class Halobacteria; order Halobacteriales; family Haloferacaceae; genus Halolamina; species Halolamina salina. The sequence goes on from NZ_BAAIGE010000002.1 coordinate 163,520, forward strand.
CGGCGTCGCCCACAAACTGCTCGCGGCGGGCGGCGACGACGATCCCGCCCCACCGATCCCCACGCTCGTCTCCGGGGGCGTCCCGCCGCCCGCGGGCGTCTGGGAGCCACAGTCGGTCCGTGCGGTCGCGCTGGCGAAGGCGCTCGCGTGGGAGCGCGAACGCGCGGTTCCGCGCGCCGTCGTGGAGTACCCCGCCGCGGGCGTGGTTCGGACCGTCCGGCTCACCACCCGGAAGAAGGCCCGCTACCGGGAGCTGCTCCGGACGGTGGAGACGCTCGACGGGCCGCCGCCGCGGCTCGACGATGACGCGAAGTGCGAGTCGTGTGAGTACCGGGAGACGTGTGGGGTGAAGAGTCGGTCGCTCCGGTCGCTGTTGGGGCTTTGAGCGCCGATGGGGTCGCTCAGTGCTCGGCCAGCCACTGCTCGACCTCGTCGGCCCCCCGGCCGCGGCGGTGGATCTCGTCGTTCCCGGGGTCGACGACCGTGCTCTCGCCGCCCGGGAGCTCGCCCCCGTCGACGACGGCACCGACGCCCTCACGGATCGCGTCGTCGAGTTCGTCGGGATGGGTCGCGTTGGCCGCGCCGCTGCGGTTCGCGCTGGTGGCCGTGATCGGCGCGAACTCGGAGAGCAGGTCGAGCGCGAGGTCGTGGTCCGGAATGCGGATCCCGACGCGGTCCCGCCCGGCGGTCAGCGCGTCCGGCACGTGGTCCTGCCGCTCGAGGACGACCGTGACCGGGCCGGGGAGGAACTCGCGCATGAACGCCTCCTCGCGCTCGGTCGCGGTGACGTGTTCGAGCGCCTCCTCCACGTCGGGCACCGCCATCGAGAGCGGGTCGTCCCGCGAGCGGCCCTTGAGGTCGTAGACGCGCTCGACGGCGTCGGCGGCGATGGCGTCGGCGCCCAGCCCGTAGACGGTGTCGGTCGGGTAGACCGCCAGCTCGCCCATCGCGAGCATGCTGGTGGCCTGAACGAGGTCGTCGCGCATACCCCGACTCCGGGGGCGGCGGGAAAAAAGCGAGCGATACAGCCTACAGCGACTCGATCGCGGCCTCGACCTCGTCGTAGTCGGGGAAGTCCGGCCACGTCTCGGCGACCCACGCGTACTCGATCGTTCGGTCGCCGTCGATCAGGAAGACGGCGGGGCGGTGCTCGGTGATCCCGGTCATCCCGTCGAGGTCGTGCTCGATGCCGTACGCCTCGGCGACGCCAGCGTCGGGGTCGGAGAACAGCCGTGCCTCCTCGCCGCGCTCGGCGAGCAGGTCCCTGTGCTCGTACGGCGAGGAGATCGAGAGTCCGACCACGTCGACCTCGTCGGTCCACCCGCGGTCGTCGATCTCGTTCCAGACGTAGGTGGCGGGGAACGCGCCGTCCATCGGGTGGGCGACCAGCAGCACGGGACCGTCGTCGACGAGCGAGGCGAGCGAGCGGTCCTCCCAGAACTCCTCGTTCACCAGCGGGCGGGTGAAGTCGGGTGCCTCGTCGCCGACCTCGGGGTGGTCGGCGTCGGGCAGGTCGACGACTTCGAAGTCCAGTCCCATCGCCATCAGGCCTCACCCCCGTAGGTCTTCTCGAGGTACTCGACGATGTTGCCCGACTCGGACATGGTGAGTCCGGTGTTCTCGTCGACGATGGCGGGCACCGAGCGCTTGCCGCTGATGCGCTTGACAACGTCCCGGTCGGAGTGCATCGGCTCGACGAACCGCGACTGGTAGTCGAGGCCGTACTCGTCCAGTTTGCGGACGACCCGCTCGCAGAACGGGCAGGCCTGGAGCCGGTAGAGCGTGATCGGTGGGTCCTCGGACATGGCTCACGCTACGGACGCCCGGCGCCTAAAGTCGTCGGCGACGGCACTGGTGGCACGCCCCCGAGCGGGCCGGAAACCGGCGGGTCTCACACGGGAGGGGAACGCTTAATCCGGATGCCCAATAATCACGACGGGAAATGGGCTTGCTTCCCACGGTCACCTTCGCCCTTAGCAGGGGCGTTCTGCAGCTACCGGCGTTCGGACAGGAGGCCAAGACGGTGTTCGGCGTCGCCATGCTGGTCGTCCTCATCGGGTTCTCCGCCTTCTTCTCCTCCTCGGAGATCGCGATGTTCGGGCTGGAGAGCCACCGCGTCGACTCGCTCGTCGAGGAGGGGGTCCCCGGCGCGAACTTGGTGCAGGACCTCCTCGCCGACCCCCACCGGCTGCTGGTGACGATCCTCGTCGGCAACAACATCGCCAACGTCGCGATGTCCTCGATCGCGACGTGGCTGTTCGGCTTCTACCTCTCGGAGGGGCAGGCGGTGCTGGCGGCGACGTTCGGGATCACGACGGTCGTGCTGCTGTTCGGCGAGAGCGCTCCGAAGTCCTACGCCGTCGAGAACACCGAGTCGTGGTCGCTGCGGATCGCCCGTCCGCTGAAGTGGGCCGAGCGGCTGCTGCTCCCGCTGATCGTCGTCTTCGACTACCTGACGCAGGTGATCAACCGCGTCACCGGCGGCGGCTCGGCGATCGAGGACTCCTACGTCACCCGTGACGAGATCCAGAACATGATCCAGACCGGGGAGCGCGAGGGGGTCATCGACGAGGAGGAACGGGAGATGCTCCAGCGCATCTTCCGGTTCAACCAGACGATCGCCAAGGAGGTGATGACCCCGCGGCTGGACATGACCGCGGTGCCGAAAGACGCCACCGTCGAGGAGGCGATCGAGGAGTGCATCCAGTCCGACCACGAGCGCATCCCCGTCTACGAGGGGAACCTCGACAACATCATCGGCGTCGTGAACATCCGCGATCTGGTGCGAGCGGCCCACTACGGCGAGGGCGACCCGGTGCTCGAGGATCTCGTTCAGGCGACGCTACACGTCCCCGAGTCGAAGAACGTCGACGAGCTGCTCGAGGAGATGCAGGACAACCGCCTCCGGATGGTGATCGTCATCGACGAGTTCGGCACCACCGAGGGGCTGCTCACGATGGAGGACATGGTCGAGGAGATCGTCGGCGACATCCTCGAGGGCGACGAGGAGCAGGCCATCGAGTTTGTCGACGACGACACCGCGCTGATCCGCGGCGAGGTCAACATCGACGAGGTGAACGAGGAACTCGGCGTCGACCTCCCCGAAGGCGAGGAGTTCGAGACGCTTGCCGGCTTCATCTTCAACCGCGCCGGCCGGCTGGTCGAGGAGGGCGAGACGATCGAGTACGACGGCATCCGCATCCGGGTGGAGGAGGTCGACACCACGCGCATCAAGCGCGCCCGGGTGACGGTGACCGAGGAGTACTACGAGGACGACACGGGCGAGGTCGACGAGGAGATCGCCGATACCGACGTGGACGCCGCCGACACGGAGTAGTTGGCGACCCGTTTTCGCGGTTCGGTTGCGACGTTCGCAGAAAATCAGTGAGGAGGCGTTTCGCCGTTCGCCCTTCGGGGCTCAGGCGCTGGCGATTCCGCGAGACTCCGTCTCGCGTCTCGTCAGGTCTTCGTCCTACGGACTCAGACGCTGACGATCTCGCGGGAACACGAGAAGACTCGCTCCGCTCGTCTCTCTGGCTCCCGCTCGCCGCGGGCGCCTCTCAGGGCGAGAGGCGCTGGCGATCTCGCGGGAACAGCACGGCCTCGCGGATGTTCTCCAGTCCGAGCATCGTCATCACGAGCCGCTCGCCGCCCATCCCCCAGCCGGCGTGGGGCGGCATGCCGTACTTGAACATCTTGGTGTAGTACTCGAACTGCTCGGGGTCCAGCCCCTGCTGTTCGAACCCTTCGACCAGCTTCTCGTAGCGGTGCTCGCGCTGCCCGCCCGAGACGAGCTCCATCCGGGGGTGCATCATGTCGAACCCCGTCGAGAGCGAGTCGTCGTCGTCCTGATCCTTGATGTAGAACGGCTTGATCTCGCTGGGCCAGCCGGTGATGAAGTAGAACGTCCCCACGTCCTCGCCGAGCGCGCGCTCTGCCTCCGTCGAGAGGTCGTCGCCGAACACGAGCTGCTCGTCGAGCTCGCCGGTGGCGTTGATGCGCTCGATCGCCTCCTCGTAGCTCAGGCGGGGGAAGTCACCCTCCGGCACGTCGAAGTCGTCGTAGCCGAGCAGGTCGAGCTGCTCCGCGCAGTTCTCCGCGACGGCCTCGTAGACGGAGACGACGATCTCCTCGGCGGCGTCCATCGCCTCGTGGTGGTCGGCGAACGCCGACTCGAAGTCGATGGAGGTCGCCTCGTTGAGGTGTCGCGGCGTGTTGTGCTCCTCGGCGCGGAAGATCGGGCCGATCTCGAACACCGTCTCGAGGCCGGAGCCGGCCATCAGCTGCTTGAACAGCTGGGGGCTCTGGTTCATGAAGGCCTCCTCGCCGAAGTAGGTGATCGGGAACAGCTCCGTGCCGCCCTCCGTCCCGGTGGCGACGATCTTCGGCGTGTTGATCTCGGTGGCGTTCAGGTCGCGGAACGTCTCGCGGGCGGCGCGCATGACCTCCGCGCGGATCTCGAAGATCGCCTTGACCTCCGGCTTGCGAAGGTCGAGCGTGCGGTTGTCGAGTCGGGTCGGGAGCTCGGCGTCGACCTTCCCGGAGGGATCGAGCGGGAGCTCGGGGTCGGCCTCGGCGACGACCTCGATCGACTCGGGCACGAGCTCGAAGCCGGTCGGCGCGCGCGGCTCCTCCTTCACGTCGCCGGCGACTTTGAGCACCGACTCGCGGTGGACGTTCAGCCCGGTCTCGACCAGCTCGTCGTCCATCTCGTCTTTCTCCAGCTTGATCTGGAGCTTGCCGCTCTTGTCCCGGAGGATGAGGAACGCGATGCCGCCCAGGTCGCGGATCTCGTGGACCCAGCCGGCCACCGTGGCCGACTCGCCGGCGTCCACGTCCGCCGCGTAGGTTCGGTCCTGCATGGACGAGCGTTCGCTCGGGGCGTCTTTAAACACCGCGTTTCGGGGGCGGAACTGGCCGAGCGGCCGTGCCCGACGCTGACGAAAGAAGTATGTCGGGGGCGCTTCGTTCCCCGCTATGCCCCTCCACCGACGCGGCGCGTTGGCGCTGGCGGCCTCGCTCCTGACCGGCGGCTGTCTCGGGATGGCCGGCAGGGCGTGTAGCTCGGGCGTCACCGTCGACGTTCGGTCGTTCGACCCGGTCGCCGAACTCGACGGCTGGCTGGTCGACCGCCAGCAGGACGCCGCCGCCGACGCCGTCGAGAACGACGGCACACGGCTGAGCACCTACGAGCCGTCGCCGTTTCAGGAGCCGACGCTCGTCCGCCACGACGGCGCGTTCTACCGGGCCTACAGCGAGCAGGTCGACACCACCGACGTCCCGGCGTTCGAGCTCTCCGCGAAGTGGCGGTCGGGACAGACCCCCACCGACGCTGTGCTCGTGCCGTTCGCGGAGCTGCCCGCGAACGACCAGCGGGCGTTCCGGATGGCGGTCCCCGACCGGCCGGAAGCGGGGGCGCCGATCAAGAAGTTCACCGTCCGGAACCACTCGGTCCCGTACCCCGACGGCGGCGACGGCTCGGTGCTGATCGGGAACACGACGTGGGTCGAGTGGGAGAACCGGGCTGTCCGCGTCGAGATCCCGGGCGAGCAGACCCGGACGATCCGGCGGCGGACGTACGAGATCACCGTCGAGCACGTCGCCGAGGACGAGGCGGCGTTCCGGGCCCACCTCGCCGAGGAGTACCTCCTCGACCTGCGCGACGTTCCCGATTCCCAGCGAGAGATCCTCCGGGACGCACGCGGCGACGACGTCTACGACGAGTGCAAGCCCCAGTCGGACGCGCTGGCGGCGCTGCGTGATCGGCTGGACGGTGCGACCCCGCTCCCGGAGCCCTACCCCGGGGAGTTGTACGTCGCGTTCGACGGCGAGCGCGACCGGCTCTTGGTGCAGGACTGGACGGTTTAGGCGTCCTTCGCGCCGTCGACGGTCTCGGCCACCGCGTCGACGCCCTCGTCGTGGAGCAGGTCGCCGACGACGACCGTGTCGGCGTGTTCGCCCATCTCGCGGGCGCTCTCGTAGTCGCGGATGCCGCCGCCGTAGAACAGCGTCGCGTCGTCGAGTTCGTCGGCCGCGGCGGCGACGGTTTCGGGGTCGCCGTACGTGCCGGAGTACTCGAGGTAGACGATCTCCTGCCCGAACATCCGCTCGGCGACGCCTGCGTAGGCCGCCACGTCCGCGGCGGTCAGGTCGCAGTCGGCGTCGGTGTACTCGGCGACGGAGGCGTCGGGGTTGAGGACGACGTACGCCTCGGTGTGGGTGTTGGCCCAGTCGAGGTCGTCGTCGATCCGGGCCCACTCCTTGTGCGCGCCGGTGATCCAGAACGGGTCGCCGGCGTTCAGGACGGTGGGGACGAGGTAGCCGTCGAGCGCGTCGTGGTCGATCACGACGCCGGGGTTGGAGGGTTCCTGGTAGATCGGCACGTCGTGGGCCGCGCAGGCGTCGACGACCCGCTGCATCTTCTCGCTGGTCACGTCCATCGTCCCGCCGATCTCGAGCGCGTCGGTGCCCGTCGCGGCGACGTCGTCGAACGTCTCGCCTGCCACCAGTTCCTTGTCGGGGTCCACCTTCAGAACGTGGTCCCACTCTGCCCACGGGCCGGTCATAGAGTCCGATGTTCGGTCCCCGGCTAAAAAGGGCGCGGACCGTGGTTCCCTCCCGGCGACGGTCGCGGCTCCCCCGTACGCTCGCTCGTGCCGGGCAACCGCGTGACGGCTCCGGTGGCGTCTCCCGTAGTTTCTTGTCACCTCGGAAGGAGTCGTAGCTATGAGCCAATCGACGCTCGGTAGCACGCCCTACCGTAATTCGGACCTCTTCTCGGGCTACTACCTGCAGGAGCGCGTCGACGATCTGGAGGAATGGGACTGCGACGACGAGGCGGAGGCGGTGTTCGAGGAGCTCCGGGAGCTCTGGGAGGGTGAAGGGGAACTCCTCGCGGGCTACAACGAGGACACGCTGCTGGGGTCGTGGATCGACCCGGTTCTCGACGCGCTGGGGTACGACACGATTCAGGAGACCTCGCTACCCGACACCGGCGGGTACATCGACCGCGTGCTCTACCCCGACGCCGCGGACCGGCGGGAGGCGATGTCGATGAAGCAGGACGGGCAGCTCTCGGGCGCGTTCGGGCGTGCGGCCGCGCTGCTCGAAGCGAAGCAGTGGGACACCGACTTCACCCAACGGTTCAGCGAACAGCGATCGTATCGCGACGCGTCCCACCAGGTGAAGTACTACCTCGAACACACGCCCGAGTCGCTCCAGTGGGGGATTCTGACCGACGGAAAGAAGTGGCGGCTCTACGGGACGAAGGACTACGCGACCGAGACGTACTACGAGGTCGACCTCCCGGAGATACTGGAGTCCGGGGACCTGCAGGAGTTCAAGTACTTCTACCTCTTCTTCCGCCCCGAGGCGTTCCGGGAGGTCGGCGGGAGTACGTTCCTCGAAACGGTCTGGTCGGAGAGCGAGACGGCCGCACAGGAGCTCGGGGAGGACCTGCAGGACAACGTGTTCACCGCGCTGCGGGTGCTCGGGGAGGGGTTCGTCGAGACGAACGATCTCGACATCGACCCGGACGACGAGGCGGCGCTGGCGGAGCTGAAAGAGCAGTCGCTGGTCCTGCTCTACCGGCTGATGTTCGTGCTGTACGCCGAGTCACGCAATCTGATCGATCCCGACGATCCCGAAGACCGGGCGGAGTTCCGGGAGAACTTCAGCCTCGACGAGATTCGGCTGGACGTTCACGACCGCATCGAGAGCGGAGACAGCTTCGACGACTACAGCGAGCACTCCCGCACCATCTGGTCCCAGCTTCAGGACCTGTTCCGCCTCGTCGACGCCGGGGAGGAGTCGCTGGGGATCTCGGCGTACAACGGCGGCCTGTTCGACCGCGAGCAGCACCAGTTCCTCGCCGAGAACGCGGTCGCGGACCGCTACATCGCGGAGGTGATCTATCGCCTCGGCACGACAGAGACGGCGGACGGATCGTTCGCGCTGGCGGACTACGCCGACCTCGATACGCGCCACCTCGGGACGATCTACGAGGGACTGCTGGAACACGAGTTCCGCATCGCGCCGGAAGACTACGCGGCGGTCGGCGCCGACGGCGGACAGGTCTGGAAGCCGGCGACGGAGGTCGACGACGATACGGTCGAAACCGTCGACGAGGGTGAACTGTACGTCGTCAACGACGAGGGCGAGCGGAAGGCCACGGGCGCGTACTACACGCCGGACTACGTGGTGAGCTACATCGTCGAGGAGACGATCGACCCGCTACTGGAGGAGATTCGCGAGGACCTTCGGGAGGACGGCCTCGATCCGACGGACCAAGCGTACTTCGGGCGGTTCTACGGCGCCGTGCAGGACCTGCGAATCCTCGATCCCGCGATGGGGTCGGGCCACTTCCTCACGAAGGCGACGGGCTACCTGACCGAGCAGGTGATGGAGGTCGTTCGCGAGCAGGAGGAGCAGGGCCGGGACGAGAAGCACATCAGGCGCACCATCTCGCGGGAGTGCATCTACGGCGTCGACGTCAACGGGATGGCGACGGAGTTGGCGAAACTCTCGATGTGGCTGGAAACGCTCGCCCCGGACGAGCCGCTGGCGTTCCTCGACCACCACCTGAAGTCCGGAAACTCCCTCGTCGGCAGCGACATCTCGGAAGTGCTCGGGACGGACGAACCCAGCGGGACGGAGCAGGCAACCCTGTTCGACGACTTCAGCCGCACGCGCAGGCAGGCGCTGGAGCACGTGATGGAGCTCGTGGAGGACCTGCTGGACATCGAGAACCGCACCGTCGATCAGGCCAAGCGGATGGAGGATCTCTACGAGGAGATCCGGGAAGACGACCTCTACAAGCGCCTGTTCGCGATGGCGAACGTCCACACCGCCGAGCGCTTCGACCTCGACGTGCCCGACGGCGCGTACAAGGAGATGGCGAACGCCATCGACGACACCGACGACTGGGCCGAGATCGAGAGCGAAGACTGGTACACGACGGCGCAGGCGATGGCCGAGGAGGAGCAGTTCTTCCACTGGGAACTGGAGTTCCCTGAGGTGTTCTTTGGGATGGATGGGGAGCGAAAGGACGGGGCTGGGTTCGATGCGGTTGTCGGGAATCCACCGTATGTGCGAATCCAGAATATACGTTCGAATTCTCCCCGCCTCGCTACATACATTTCTGATAAATATGTGTCCCCTACTGGAAATTTCGACCTGTATGTTTGCTTTACTGAGAAATCGTATCAGCTACTAGGGGATGGATATGCAGGTTTCATTCAGCCACACAAGTTCTTCAGAAATAACTCTGGTAAGGGACTTCGACAGTTCATCTCTGGGGATGACTCTCTCAGAAAGATTGTATCGTTCGGTCATGAGCAGGTATTTGACGGCGCTTCCGTGTATACCTGTATCTTGGTTCTCTCAAAAACTCCCACAGAGAGTTTTCAATATGCCCGGCTCTCTCCCGACCAGCTCCTTAACGTAGACCAAGATAAATTCCGTGGAATTTCTGACTATGACGAATCATCTTGGGTATTTAATTCGAAGCAGGAGACTGAAGTTCTGGACTCTATTGAAGCACAATCTTTGACTCTGGAGGATATCGCTGAGGTATATGTTGGTCTTCAGACTAGCGCTGATAGTGTCTACTTAATGAACTCTGAAGGAAGTGATGGGGAATATGAGTTAGTACGTAGCCAGGAAGATGGGGAGGTGTATCGACTTGAGTCGGAGATTCTAAAGCCATTCCTTAAAGGAGAAGATGTGGATAGATACGCATCAATTAGCACCGATAGGCGGGTCATATTCCCCTATCGAATTCGGGGTGACCAAGGTGACGCATCAGCAGAATTCATCTCCAGTTCCGAACTTGCTTCTAATTACCCAAACACATATGAATATCTCAAGCAGCATGAGGAGAAGCTCCGAAGCAGGGAGGGTGGAAAGATGGATCACGAGAGGTGGTATGACTACGTCTATCCCAAGAATCTAACAAAATTCGAACAAGAAAAAATCCTCACTCCTGAAATTGGATACGGTGGGAACTTCACACTGGATCGTGACAGTACTTATCATAAAACCAAGGTATATGGTGTTCTGCTGAGGGATAATGTCGATATCGAGGAGGAAACTCTGCTGGCACTTCTAAATAGTAATCTCCTCTGGTTCTTCATCTCTAGGACGGGGTATGCACTCCGAGGTGGCTACTTTACTTTCAAAAGAGATTATCTGTACCCGTTTGGCATCCCATCGAGTGAAGAACTGGCTCAGAATCCTTCTATTGAGCCATCATCCTCCCTGAATGGTCTCGGAGATGAAAATCATACTGCCGACGAATTACTATCTGCTGCTGCTAGTAATATTCTCAAAGCAAATTCACGTCTGGACAGTCTCAACCTCAATCTCCTTGATCACCTCGGTTCCTACGACGACGGCCAGACCCTCGCCGATATCGGCCTCACCCAACCCCCGGAGAACGCCGCCGACTCCATCCTCCAACAAACAGCAGAACAGAAGCCGAACCTCCGGGTCGGCGACTGCGAGGTCGTCCGCGAGTCGTCGTCGACGGTGGAGATCCGCCTCACTGCGCGGTACAAGCCCGAGGACGAGGACGCCCACGAGACCGACCAGTGGGGGTACACCGAGACCGATCTCCTGCCGGCGCTGCGGATCACCGACCTCACCGAAACCGAGGCCGACCTGATCGCGGCGTTCGTCCCCGTCGCCGTCGACGAGGCTGGCGGCTTCGCGGGCTTCCGCGAGACGGCGACGAAAACGAACTCGCTGGTGGATCGCCTGCGCGCGCTCACCCTCCCGCGTGTCGACGACGTGGCTGACGGACTGGAACGGTACCGCGAGACGAAGGAGCGCGCCGACGAACTGGACGCGAAGATCCAGCGCACCGACGACCTGATCGACGAGATCGTGTACGAACTGTACGGGCTGACCGACGAGGAGATCGAGATCGTCGAGGAGAGCGTGGGAGAGTAGCGGTGCGCTGCGGTTGAACTGCTAGTCCTTCGTGGACACCGACGCTGTTCGCGAACGAGCGAAGCGAGTGAGCGCCCTTTTGGCCGAGCTTTTGCGAGGAGTGGTGGGCGAAGCCCACCCGACGAGTAAAAGCTCGGAGTTAATCCGCCTTCGCCTGCCAGTCCCGCACTGACCCCGCACTCACGCCGTCGACGCTCGACGCCAGTTCGTCCGGGTCCGCTTCCTTCAGCCCCTCGACGTCCTCGACGCCGGCTTCTTCGAGCTTCTCGGCGGTCTTCTCGCCGATCCCCTCGACGGTCTCCAGTTCGGAGTCGGCCTCGCGGGCCTGGAACTCCCGGTAGTTACAGATCGGACAGCCCAGTTCCCACGGTTCGTCGTCGTCGCCGTGGACCACGAGGTGCGGGAGGTGGTGCTCCTCGCACTCCTCGTCGGTGACCTCGATCTCGCCGCGGCGGGGCAGCGGCAGCGAGTAGTCACAGTCCGGGTAGCGCGTACAGCCCACCAGTCGCGAGCCCGAACGCAGTTGCTTGATCGCGAGTTCGCCGCCGTGCTCCTCGCCACACTCCGGACAGGCGCCGATGACCCGGTCCGCCTCGGCGTCGGCCTCCTCGGCCTTGCAGAGCGGGCAGCCGTGGACGAACGTCTTCCGTCCGGCGAGCATCTTCACGCGGTTCAGGCCGTGTTCTTCGCACTCCTCGTCGAGGATCAGCGGCTTGCCGGTCGACGGGAGCGGGAGCGTGTACTCGCAGTCGGGGTAGCCGTCACAGCCGACGAAGTAGCTGCCGTAGCGGGATTTCCGGACGAGCAGGTCCTCGCCGCACTCCGGACACGGGCCGAGGATCTTGTCGGCCTTCATCGACTTCCGCAGGTGGTCCCCGACCTCCTCGCGGGACTCCCGTAGCTCCTCGAACACCGCCTCCAGCATCTCGCGGGACTCCTCGGTCACCTCGTCGAACCCCTTCTCGCCGGCGGCGATGGCGCGCATGTCCGCCTCCAACTGCGCGGTCATCTCCTCGCTGACGATGTGGTCGGCGTACTCCTCGGCGGCCTCGACGACCGCGTGGGCCAACTGCGTGGGGCGGGGCGGGTCGCCCTCCACGTAGTTGCGGTCGTACAGCTTCTCGATGGTGTTGTGGCGGGTGGACTTGGTGCCGATCCCGAGATCCTCCATCGTCTCGATCAGCCGCGACTGGCCGTAGCGCCGCGGCGGCTGGGTCTGCTTCGCGTCGAGATGCACGTCGCTGACCGCCAACTCCTCGCCGGTCGCCACGTCCGGCACTACGGTCTCGTCGGCCGAGGAGTAGGGATACACTGAGTGGTACCCCTCCTCGAGCAGGCGCTTCCCGTTTGCCTTCAGCGAGAGGCCGCGCTCGCCGCCGGCGGGCAGCGACACCTCGCCCTCGACGCCGGCGACGACGCGCAGGTGCTCCCACGTCGCCGCGGGCGCACAGGTCGCGAAGAAGCGTCGCACGACCAGTTCGTACACCTCCCACTCGTCGTCGTCCAGATCCGTCGGCATCTCGCCGGTCGGGTGGATCGGCGGGTGGTCGGTCGTCTCCTCGTCGCCCTCGGTCGGCGAGATCTCGTCCTGTTCGAGCAGCTCCTCGACGCTGTCGCCGAAGAACGTCTCCCGGAACGCCTCCAGCAGCTCCTCGGGGTCCAGATCGTCCGGGTAGACGGTGTTGTCCGTCCGCGGGTAGGTGATGTAGCCGGCGGTGTAGAGGTCCTCAGCGATGCTCATCGCGCGCTGGGCGGAGTAGCCCAGCGAGCTCGCCGCACGGATGAACTGCGTGGTGTTGAACGGCGCCGGCGGCTCGTCGGTCCGGGTCCGTCGGTTCACCTCCTCGACGGCGGCGCCGTCGGCGGAGGCGAGCGCCTCGTGGGCGGTCTCGGCGGCGGCCTCGTCCCAGATCCGGCGGGCCTCGTTGCCGTCCTCGTCGAGGTAGAAGTACTGCGCCTCGAAGCCGGAGCCGCCGTCCTTCGTGAGATCAGCGAAGAGCTCCCAGTAGTCGTCGGGGTCGAACGCCTGGATCTCGCGCTCCCGGTCGACCAGCAGCTTCAGCGTCGGCCCCTGCACTCGGCCGACGGAGATGAAGTCCTCGCCGAGCTGGCCCGCAGAGAGCGAGAGGAACCGAGTGAGCGCGGCGCCCCACACCAGATCGACGGTCTGGCGCGCCTCGCCCGCGGCCGCGAGGTCGAAGTCGAGTTCGCCCGTGTTCGCGAACGCCTCCTGCACCTCGTTCTCGGTGATGGAGGAGAACCGCGCGCGCTCGATGGGTACCGACTCGTCGACGTCGCGGACGATGTCGAACGCCTCCTTCCCGATGAGTTCGCCCTCGCGGTCGTAGTCGGTCGCGATGATCACGCGGTCGGCGTCGCGGGAGAGCCGCCGGAGCGCGGCGACGATCGCCTCCTGCGTGGGTTCGGTGTCGATCGGCGCGTCGATGAGTTCGTGTGGCTCGACGTCCCGCCAGTCGTCGTACTCCGGCGGGAAGTCGACGCCGACGACGTGGCCCGAGAGGCCGATCACCCGCGTGCCCCCCCAGCCGTAGACGTTGACGCCGTTGACCCGCTCGGCGTCGGCGGTGCCGTCGCTGAGGATCTCCGCGATGCGACGGGCCGCGTTGTCCTTCTCGGTGACGATGAGTTCCATTCGCTACCGGCAGTACACTGCTCCCCGGCCTAAACGTTTCGCGCTCCGGGATCGGAAGACATGTTCCTCGCGCGCGCTCACGCTCGCGTATGCGACGCTCACGCCGTGCGTTCCTCCGCCGTGGCACCGCAGCGATCGCGTCGGCGACGGCACTCGCCGGCTGTTCCGGCGACGACGCGACCCCGACCAGCAGCTTCGACGGCCCGGTCGTCGAGGTCGGTCCCAGCGGGGACACCGTCTTCACTCCGGGGACGGACGAACCGCTCCGGATCGAGGCCGGCACCCGGGTCCAGTGGCGCTGGCGATCGGCCAACCACAACGTCGTCGTCAGGGACCAGCCCGCCGACGCCGACTGGGGCGGCGAGCCGGATATCCACAACACGGGCCACACCTACGAGTTCACCTTCGAGGTGCCCGGCGAGTACCACTACGTCTGCGAGCCCCACGAGCGGATGGGGATGGTCGGCGACGTGATCGTGGAATCGACGGAGTAGTTCGGCCGATAGTCCACGTGTTCGGACTGTTCTCGTGCGTTTCACCGGGTGGCACCGGATCGAGGTGTCGAACCGATAAATCGGATACTACGATACAGAACTGCGTTCCGGTCGCGAATCAGCGCGCTTCTCGCAGCCGCCACCGGTCGATCAGTAGTGACGCCTCGCCGTCCTCGACTCGGAACTCCACCGGTTCGCGCCGGCCCGCCGAATCGACGGTCTCGTACTGGTACACTGCGTCGGCGTCCCGGCTGTCGGATTCGTCCGGCTCGGCCGGGAACAGTACCGCCTCGCCGTCCTTCAGCGGGTGGTCGAAGTCCACGCGGAGCGTGGCGCCGTCGCGCTCGACGGTCGCGCCCATCACCCCCTCGTACGCGCTGTACTCCCCGGCGAGTCGCCGGTGGCGCCGGCGCAGGCGGAAGAACGGCACGGATTCCGCCGGATCCTCGTCCAGCACCGTCGCGAGCACGCCCTCGCCGACGACGCCCAGCGGGAACGCCGGCGAGGTGTTCGCGGCCAGCGCGACGCCGACCCCCTCGTCGGGGAGGAACCCCTGATACGCCGAGGAGACGGTGATCGATCCCGAGTGGCCGAGCAGCGTTCGATCACCGAGGAACCCTTCGTCCCGGAACCAGCCGTAGCCGTACTGGCGGTCCGGCCCCTCGCGGCCGGGAGAGGTGCCCGGCACGTCGATGTACCCTTCGTGTGCTCGCGCGAGCGTCTCCGCGTCGAGCAGGCGCTCGCCCGCGGCCGCCCCGCCGTTCAGGTGGAGGCGGAGGTACTGCGCCATCTCCGAGACCGAGGTGAGGATGCCGCCCGTCGCGGCGCCGATGTCGCGGGTCGGGAGCGACGACGCCATCAGCCCGTCCTCGGTCTGCCGGTATTGGGTCATGTGGTCGTCGGCCATCGAGAACTCGTGGTCGTCGAACGTCGAGCGCTCCATCCCTAGCGGCTCGAACACGTGCTCGGCGACGTACTCCTCGAACGGCTTGCCCGTCAGCGACTCGACCGTCTCGCCCAGCAGCGCGTAGCCCGTGTTGCAGTAGGCGAAGCGTTCGCCCGGCGGGTCGGTTCGCTCGGCGTCGGCGCCGTCGACGTGGGCGTAGAAGTCCTCGATATCGCCCAGCGGCACGTTCGGATCCGGGAGCCGCAGCCGCCGGGCGAGCAGCGTCTCGCTCACGCCGAGCGAGGGTAGCCCCGATGAGTGCGTCAGCAGGTGGTGTAGCGTCGGCTCCGGCTCCTCGAACTCGACCGGAGTGTACGCGGAGACGGGGTCGTCGAGGTTACAGATCCCGCTCTCGGCCAGTTGCAGCAGTGCGACGCCGGCGAACGACTTGGTACAGGAGGCGATCCCGTACAGCGTTTCGGGGGTCGCGGGGCGGTTCCCCGCGAGGTCGCGGGAGCCGAACCCCTCGGCGAACAGGGTGTCGTCGGCGTCGGTGACCGCGACGCTCAGTCCGGGGAGGTTCTCCTCGCGGACGACCCGGCGACAGAGCCGGGCGATCTCGCGTTCGGTGTCGGCGTCGATGGACATACCGCCGCTCGGGCGCCCGGCCCGAAGAAGGTGCGGGCGGGTCGCCCGTCCCCGTAGCTCTTTGCCCCGGCCCGCCCCACGGCCACGTATGCCCGAGACCGACGACGACCTGACGACGATGACGTGGGAGGACGCCGAGGACGCCTTCGCCGACGCCGACGCCGCGCTCCTGGGGACGGGGAGCGTCGAACAGCACTCGGTCCACCTGCCCGTCTCGGTGGACACGCTCCGCGCCGAGCACCTGACCGAGGAGCTGATCGACGCGGCCGACGAACACGACCTGCAGTTCGTCCGCCTGCCGACGATGCCCTACGGGATGAGCGAGCACCACATGAACTTCCCCGGGACGATCACGCTCGACCCGCTGACCTACGAGGACGCGATCGTCGAGATCGGCGCCAGCCTCGCCCGCCACGGCGTCGAGCGGTTCGTGATCGTCAACTGCCACGGCGGCAACCGCGAGCCGCTATCGAACGCGGCCGACCGGCTCGTCCGGGAGTACGACCTCCCGACTCACTTCGTCCACTGGACGGACTTCGCCCGCGAGCGCCTGCAGGAGGTGTTCGGCGAGGGCTGGGGCCACGCCGGCGACCACGAGACCAGCGTGATCGAGCACTACCGCCCGGATCTGGTGAAGGAGGGGAAGAAGGAGCCACAGAACGCCAAAGAGATGCCCGAGACGGCCAGCTACGGCTACTTCGACCGCGTGACCGACCTCGGCGGGCTGGGCGATCCGACCAACGCCGACCCCGAGGCGGTCGCCGAGGTGATCGACCACGGGACCGAGGAGATTCTCGAAGCGCTCAAAAGCGATATCGACGCCGGGTGGTAGATCGACAGTAGAACAGTCCCGACACGTCCGTTTCCCGCTTGGCTGTGCGGTGGCGCGAAGCGTCGGCGCCTCCGTGCGCCGACCGAGCGCGAGGGATGAGCGAGTGAGCGGAGCGAACGAGCGAATCGGTTGGGGAGGCTCGTGGGCTGTGCGGGGCGGTGCGGTCGCAAGTGGTCAACGATCGAGCCGCTGTCGCTGTTCGGGGTCGCGGTACGGTCGGATCTCCTCACTTCCTTCGAAAAGCCACCGACTTAGACGTGCTCCTCCAAGAACGCCGAAATCCGTTCGAACTCCTCGATCAGGTTCTCCCGATCGGTCGTGTGGTGGCCCTCGTCCTCGAAGATGCACGTCTCCACCGGAATCCCCCGCGCCTCGACGGCTTCAGCGATCTGCTCGGCCTCGCTCACGGGCACGCGCGGGTCGTTCGCGCCGTGCTGGATAAAGAGCGGACACTGGATCTCGTCCACGTCGTGGATCGGCGAGATGCGCTCCAGCAGTTCGGGATCGTCCAGACTCCCGTACTCCGCGGCGCGGTGCTCGCGCCGCCACTCGCCGGTGTTCTCGAGGAACGTCTGGAAGTCCGCGATGCCGACGAAATCCACCGCGGCGGCCCAGAGATTGGGGTACTGCGTGATCGCCGAGAGCACCATGAAGCCGCCGTAGGAGCGCCCGTAGGCGATCAGGCGGTCGGTGTCCGCCGCGGGCTGGCGCTCCAGCCAGTTCACCGCGTACTCGATGTCTTTCACCGAGTCGAGGCGCTTCTCCTGATCGTCGAGGTGGGTGTACGTCTTCCCGTAGCCCGAGGAGCCGCGGACGTTCGGCTCCAGCACCGCGTACCCCTGATTCAGGAAGTACTGCTTCGTCGGGTAGAACCACGGCCGGCGCTGGTGTTCCGGGCCGCCGTGGATGTCGACCATCACCGGCACCTGTCCGTCGCTGCCGTCCTCGCTCACGCCTTCGGGGAGCGTCCAGTAGGCGGGGATCTCCCGCCCGTCGAACGTCTCGTAGCGGATGGTTTCGGAGCGCAGGAACCGATCCTCCGGAATCCCGAGCGTGCCCGGAGCCGTCCAGCGCTCGGTGTCGCCGGATTCTGTCCCGGCCACGTACACCGAGTGCGGGTGATCGTCGGCGCTGAACTCGATCGCCGCGCGCTCGCCGTCGGGACCGAGTTCCACGCCGGCGACGACGCCCTCAGGGACGTCCGGCTGGGTGGTATCGACGATCTCGCTCCCGTCGTCTGAGAGCGCGCCGAGGTACGTCTCCGAGTAGCCGTCGACGTTGACGGTGTACGCCGCCCGGCCGCTGTCGGCGTCGATCTGGAGCGAATCGACGTTCCAGTCGTCGTGACCCGGCTCGACCGTTTCGACGCTCTCGACCCCTCGATCGCCGCGCTCCGCGGGGTCGATCCGGCCGACGTACGCCGTTTCCGCCCCGTAGTCGGTCACCGCGTACAGGTCGCCGTCGGGGCCGAACGCGACGTGGTGGTAGCGCGCCGCCTCGTCGGCGTCGGTCAGGCGTTCGGCGTCGCCGCCGTCGATGTCCAGCCAGTAGAGCACCTGATCCGCGCTGGAGTTCGACTCCTGCAGGACGAGCGCGTCGCCGTCGGGGTGCCACGCCGCAACGCCGACGAAACCGCCCGGCCCCTCCCAGACGAGGTCGGCCGATTCCGCGTCGCGGCCCTGTACGTACACGTCGAACGTGTCGCCCTGCCGCCGATTGGCGGCGAACGCGAACTGCTCGCCGTCGGGTCCCCACCCGCCCCAGAGGTGTTTGGCCTCGGGCTGGTCGGTGAGTTGGTGCTCCTCGCCGGTCGCGAGGTCGTAGCGGTAGAGCTGGTCGCGCTCGTTGCTCCCCTCGTCCATCCCGAACATCAGTTCCGCCCGGGTGGGGGAGGCGTCGACGAACGAGACGCGCTCGTCGTGGGCGGTCAGGCGCTCGGGGTAGCTGTCGGGTTCGTCGAGGCGGTAGACCTGCGGTGTGCCGGTGGTGTCGGCGAGATACGCGAGTGTGTCGTTTACGGTGAAGGTGGGCGTGTCGGTGCTGTCGATGCCGAGGTAGCGGGCGATGGGGTAGCTCACGGGGACGTGTGGTGAGGGGTGGGAGAAAGGGGTTCGGGAGCGGGCTGTGTGTGCCGGGATTCGTACGAGATTGTCTCAGAGACAGTGCGATGAACAGGGTCAGCAACACCGTGAAAGCCCCTGCCCGCTCGGCTCGCGCGGCTCGCTGCGCTCCTCGCTTCGCTGCGGTGCTTGCGTCGCCGTGCTTCGCCGAGCGGACAGCCCCTTTCAGTCCCACCCGAAACCGCACAGCCCACACGCCTCCCCAGCCGACTCCCTCCTTCGCTTCGCTCAGTCGGTCGTCCCTCGCGCTGAGGCGCGGCACAGGGCCGCGCCCGCTTCGCGCCACCGCACAGCCGGATTCGGAACGAGAGAACCCCACCAGTTCGACCGCAACGGCGGGATTTATCGCCCCCCGGAACCCACCGCACCCCCGTGAGCGACGACGCCCGCGTCGACATGACCACCGGCGCGATCACGCCCAAACTGTTCGCGCTCTCGTGGCCGCTGGTGCTCGGCAACCTCGTCCAGACTCTCTACAACCTCGCGGACATGTTCTGGGTCGGGCGCGTCAACGCGGAGGCGGTGGCGGCGGTGTCGCTGATGTTCCCCACCTCGTGGATGTTCGTCTCGGTCGCGATGGGGATCACCGCCGCCGCGGTCGCGCTGGTGTCGCAGTACGTCGGCGCCGACGAGCGCCGGAAAGCCGACCACGCGGTCGGGCAGACCGTGCTGCTGACCGTCGCCGTCGGCCTCGCGCTGGCGGCGATCGGCTTCACGATCCGCTACCCGCTCGTGAGCCTCATCGGCGCGCAGGGGCAGGTGTTCACCTACTCGATGGACTACCTCGAACCGATCCTCGCAGCGATTCCCTTCACCTTCCTCTTCTTCGCGTTCCGCGCGGTCCTGCGCGCCGCGGGGGACGTGCGGACGGCGATGTGGCTGGTAGTCCTCTCTGCGGGCGTGAACGTGATCCTCGACCCGTTCCTGATTCTCGGCTGGACGCTCGTCGAGGGCGCGCCGATCGTCGGCACGATCACCTTCCCCGCGATGGGTGTGCGGGGGGCGGGGATCGCGACGCTGATCTCCCGGGTGCTCGCCGCGCTGGTGGGGCTCGGCGTCCTGCTCCACGGCGGCTGGGGCGTCCGACTCCGCCTTCCGGACCTGAAACCCGATCGCGAGGTGCTCACGGATCTGGTCCGCATCGGCGCGCCCGGCACCGGCGACGGGCTCGCGCGCTCCTTTGCGGCCGTCTTCTTCGCCGCGCTGGTCGCCCGGTTCGGGCCGATCGCGACCGCCGCCTACGGGATCGGAATCCGGCTGATGTCCGTCTCGTGGACCGTCTCCGGCGCGGTCGGGCAGGCGACCGCCACGGGCGTCGGGCAGAACCTCGGCGCCGACACGCCCGAGCGCGCCGAGGAGGTGACGTGGAAGGCGACCGCGGCGACGATGGTGTTCCTGTTCGCCGCCGGGGCGCTGGCGTTCGTCTACCCGGCGACGGCGGTCGGGCTGTTCATCGACGAGCAGCCCGTGATCGACGCCGGGGTCGTCCTGCTCCGGATCATCGCGCCGTTCTGGGCGTTCATGGGCGGGCTGATGGTGATCCAGGGCGGCTTCCGCGGCGCCGGGCAGACCGCGCAGGCGATGGCGCTCTCGCTGGCCTCGCGCTGGCTGTTCCGCATCCCGGTCGCGTGGCTGCTGGCGTACTACCTCGCGTGGGACGCCGCCGGGCTCTGGTGGGCGATGGCGTTCTCGGGCGTGATCACGTTCGTCATCGGCGCCGCGTGGTTCAACCTCGGCCGCTGGCAGGAGGGCGTCGTCGACACCGGGCCGAACGTCGCGGCCGGCGACGATTAGGCCGGGACCGGATTTTTCCGTCGTCCGGCGCTGGCTCCCCCCATGCGCCCTCCAACACGACGCGAACTCACGGTCGCGGTCGCCGTCCTGCTGATCGCGGTGCCGATCTGGGCCCCGCCGCTCGACGTGACGGGGCCGGACTACCGCTACGAGACGGCCGAGCTCTCGACCCAGAACGGGAAACTGGCGGTCGATACTCCGGACGGCAGCCACGTCCACGACGTCGAGGGGATCGACTGCTTCGACCGCTCGTTCGAGTTCACCCGGCGGTGCTTCTACGACGGCGGCGCCATCGACGGCAACGTCACGGGGGTGAACCCCAGCATCGTCGACGTCTCCGACCCGGCGGCGGCCGGCGAACTCACCCGGACCGGGGACGACGAGTACGTGATGCTCGCCGACGAGATCTACCGACGCTCGACGACGTTCGTCGACGCCAACGAGTCCGTCGGGGTGACGGTCGAACTCGGCGTCGAGCGCGTCGATCCGGCGACGGCGCTGGCGGACGTGGCACACGAGGAGGTCTCCGAGCCGGCGAGAACCGCGATCGAGACAGGATCGGTCACGACCGACGAGCCGATCGAGGACGCGAACGAGGTGCTCGTGGTCGACGGCGAGTACTACGTCGTCTTCGAGGAGTCCCAACAGCGGTCGTACCCGGCGAACCCCGGCACTGAACGGCTGTTCGAAGCTGTCTCGGTCGCCGCGGGCGGGTGGCTGCTACTCCGGAGCTGAGCTACTCGAGGCGCTCCCGCAGTAGCTGATTCACCTGCCCGGGGTCGGCCGAGCCGCCGGTCTTCCCCATCACCTGCCCGACGAGGAAGTTCAGCGCCCCCTCGTCGCCGGACTCGTAGTCCTCGATGGCGCCGGGGTTCTCCTCGATCGCCTCCGCGACGGCCTGCTCGACCTCGCCGCCGCTGGCCTTCCCGAGGTCTTCCGCTTCGATGATCTCGTCGGGGTGCTCGCCCTCGTCGAGCATCCGGCGGAGCACGACCTCCTCGGCGTTCTTCGCGGTGAGCTCGTCCTCCGCGACGAGGCGGATCACGTGCTCGATCTCGTCGAGGCGGTCGGTCACGTCGGCGACGGCCATGTCGCGGTAGTTCAGTTCGCCGAGGAGGTTGTCCGCGACCCACGTCGCCGCGAGGTCGGGCTCGAACTCCTCGGCGAGCTGCTCGTACAGGTCCGCGACCGACTTCCGCGAGGTGAGCTTCGAGGCGGCCTCCTCGCTCAGCCCGTACTCCTCGCGGAAGCGCTCGCGGCGGTCGTCGGGCAGTTCGGGGATCGGGATGCGCTCCTTCCAGTCGGAGACTTGGAGGGGGGGTAGGTCGGCCTCGCGGAAGTAGCGGTAGTCCTTCTCCTCCTCCTTCGAGCGCATCGAGACGGTGACGCCGCGGCTCTCGTCCCAGTGGCGGGTCTCCTGTTCGACCTCGCGGCCGCGCTTGACGGCGTTTTTCTGCCGAGTGATCTCGTAGGCCAGCGCCTGCTCGGCGCCCTTGTGGCTGGAGATGTTCTTGACCTCCGTGCGGTTGGCCTCGTCCCGTGCGTCCTCGTCGAGTTCGCCGTCCTCGCTGATCGCGTCGGCGGGGACCAGCGAGATGTTGGCGTCGACGCGCAGGCTGCCGTCGCGGTTGGCGTCGAACACGCCGAGGTACTCGAGCACCTCCTCCAGTTTCGCGAGGAACTCGCGGGTCTCGGCGGGCGAGCGGAAGTCCGGCCGCGTGACGATCTCCATCAGCGGCGTGCCCGCGCGGTTGTAGTTGACGAGGGTGTAGTCGGCGGTGTCGATGTTGCCGCCCTCGTGCTGGATGCTGCCGGGGTCCTCCTCGAGGTGGGCGCGCCGGACGCCGATGGTGCGGCGCTCGCCCTCGACGCGCACTTCGAGTTCGCCGTCGGCACAGATCGGCGCGTCGTACTGGGTGAGCTGGAACCCCTTCGGCAGGTCGGGGTAGAAGTAGTTCTTCCGGTGGAACGTGGTCTCCTCGGGGATGTCGGCGTCGAGCGCCTTCCCGATCTTGACCGCCGACTCGACGGCGGCCTCGTTGAGCACGGGCAGCGCGCCCGGCAGCCCCAGACAGACGGGGCAGGTGCGGCTGTTCGGCTCCTCGTCGTCGGCGGCGTCGGTCGAGCAGCTACAGAAGATCTTCGTGTCGGTCTCCAGTTGGACGTGGACCTCCAGCCCGATGACGGCCGCGAGCTCCCGGTCCGCGAGCGCCTGACTCATTGGTTCTCGGTTCCCGTGGTTCGTGGTTAAGCGTGTCGGGACGGCAGGAACGCCCGTCGGCCCGCCCTCCGATCCGCTCAGTACACCAGCTCCCCGGAGATGAACTTCCGGGTGCGCTCGTCGCTGGGGTCCTCGAAGATCCGCTCGGTGGGGCCGATCTCGGTGAACCCGTCGCCGAGCAGCACGCCGACGCGGTCGGCGACGCGCTCGGCCTGGTGCATGTCGTGGGTCGCGATCACGACGCCGATGCCGCGGTCGCGGGCCTCGCCGATCGCCGCCTCGATCAGCCCCGTGTTCCGCGGGTCGAGGTCGGAGGTCGGCTCGTCGAGCAGGAGGTAGTCGGGTTCGTACGCGAGCGCCCGTGCGAAGGAGACGCGCTGGGCCTCGCCGCCCGAGAGCGACCCCGCCGGCTGGTCGAGCTTGTGGTCCAACCCGACGATATCGAGCGCGTCCGTCACGGCCTCGGGCGGCTCGGGCGACCCGACGAGCGACCGGAACTGCCGGCGGATGCGGTCGTCCCAGTCCCGCCGGACCCGCAGCCCGTACTCGACGTTCCGGGCGACCGTGGCGTCGAACAGGCTGGCCTCCTGAAACACCATCCCGACCCGCCGCCGGAGCGCCAGCCGTTCCTCCTCGTCGGCGTCCCAGACGGACTGGCCGTCGAGTTCGACACGCCCCTCGTCGGGTTCGAGGAACAGCGAGAGCACCCGTAGCAGCGTGGTCTTCCCGACGCCGGAGGGGCCGATAACGGCGGTTACCTCGCCCTGCTCGATCGAGAGCGACACGTCGTCGACGACCGCCTCCTCGTCGTAGGCGTGGGCGACTCCGTCGAGCCGGATCATCGGTTCACCGCCTCCGTGTCGCCGAGTCGGACGACGATCGCGTTGACGAGCAGCACGAGCGCCACCAGCACCGCGCCGAGCACGAGCGCGGTGTCGTACTGGCCCTGTCGGGCCTCCAGTTGGATCGCGGTCGTCAGCGTCCGCGTCTGGGAGATGCCGTCGGCGCTGGTGATGTTCCCGCCGACGATCAGCACCGACCCGACCTCGCTGATCGCCCGACCGAAGCCGGCGAGCACGGCGGTCGCGATGCCGTAGCGGGCCTCCTTGATCACCACGAGCGCCGTGTCGAGACGCGTGCCGCCGAGGACGCGGGCGGCGTCGCGGACGTTTTCGTCGACGCCAGTGATGGCCGCGAGGCTGATCGCGGTGATCGGCGGCGTCGCGAGCACGAACTGGGAGATGATCATCGCCTCCTTGGTGAAGATCAGGTCCAGCGGCCCGAGCGGCCCCTGGTTCGAGACGGTGAACAGCACCAGCAGCCCGACGACGACGCTGGGAAAGCCCATCCCGGTGTTGATGATCGACTTCACGAACTGCTTGCCCGGGAACTCGGTGAAGCCCATGAGGAGCGCGACGGGGATGCTGACCAGCGTGCTCAGCGCGACCGCGGTACAGCTCACGTACAGCGAGACGGAGATTATGCTCTGGACGTACCCGTCCTCGAAGGGGAGTTCGACGAGCAGGGGGAGCAGCACGACCGGATCGAACGGCACGGTTACTCGCTGGACGAGTCGCTACTCCAACCTTCCGGAACGTACTGCTGGAAGTCGGGGTCCTCCGAGATCGCCCGCGGGTAGAACAGCTGTTCCCCGTTCATCTCGTAGTTCGCGATGGCGTCCTGGGCGCCGGGGCTGGTGATCCAGCCGATGTACGCCATCGCGAGGTCGTAGTTGACGTTCTCGTGGACGCCGGGGTTGACAGCCATGATCCCGTAGGGGTTCGAGAGGATCTCCGGCCCGCCCTCGATCGGCCCCTGGACGAGGATCGTGAGGTCGATCTCCGAGCGCTGGGAGATGAAGGTCCCGCGGTCCGAGAGCGTGTAGGCGTCCTGCTGGTTCGCGTTGTTGAGCGCCTCGCCCATCCCGGCGCCGATCTCCTGGTACCAGTCGCCGCCGGGTTCGACGCCCGCGGCGTCCCAGAGGTTCAGCTCCTTCGTGTGCGTCCCGGAGTTGTCGCCGCGGGAGACGAACGCCGCCTCCTGCTCGGCGATGGCGGCCAGCGCCTCGGTCGCCGACTCCATCCCCTGAATCCCCGCGGGGTCGCTCTCTGGCCCGACGATCACGAAGTCGTTGAACATCAGATCCCGGCGGTTGATCCCGTAGCCGTTGCGCATGAACTCGTCCTCCAGCCCGCGGGCGTGGACCATCACCACGTCCGAGTCGCCGTTGCGGGCGGTCTCCAGCGCCGCCCCCGTCCCCTGTGCGACGGCGTCGACGGTGACGCCGTACATGTCCTCGAACTCGGGATGGATCGCGTCGAGCAACCCCGTGTCGTACGTGCTCGTCGTGGTAGTGAGCGTCAGCGTCTCCCCCGCCACGCCCGGCCCGCCCTCGGACTCGGATCCGGTGACCTGCGTACAGCCGGCGGTGCTCGCGATTGCGGCCAGCCCGACCCCCTGCAGGAACTTCCGTCGTTGCATCGTACTCGGCATAACGCCGGCGGGGGAAAAACGTTCGCTTCTCGGAGTAACTGTTCGAAGTTACATATTGCCGTATATTCGGGAGCACGCGGCGATCGGAGAGCCGGAAGCAGTTACGTCTCCCCGGCCCGCGGCACCTCGGTCCGGTGTCGACGGACCGGGACCGGCCGCCGCCGCCCACGACCGGAGTGAGAACGTCTATAAAGCGCGTGGTCGAACCCACGGGCGACTACTGATGCCACTCGATCCAGTTCGTCCGGCAGGCCGTCCGTCCGTGGGGTGGTCGCCGTGACCGAGTCACGGTTGCTCGTCCCGGTCGACGAGTCGGCGAGCCTCCGGAACACGGTCGCCTACGTCGTGGAGGAAGCGCTCGCCCGCGCCGACGAGGCGGGGTCGCCGCCGGCGATCCACTTCGTCTACCCGCTCCCGGAAAAGATCACGTTCCGCTCTGGCTCGCCGCGGGTCGACGCCGCCCGGACGCTGCTCGACCGCGTGGCGTCGTGGGCCGAGGAGGACGCCGACGGCGCGGACGTGACGATCGAGACGGCGCTCGTGGCCACCCACGAGTACCTCTCGACGCCCAACGACTACGCCGACGTGCTCGTCCGCTACGCCAACGAACATGACCTCGGGCTGGCGGTGTTCGACCCCCGGTACGACCCGATCGGCTCGACGCCGCTGCTGCCCTCGCTGGAGGCGGAAGTCCGCCGGGCCGGCCTCGCGGTCGAGGAGGCGCCCCGGAACGTCGAGACGCCCTCCCAGCCGCTGGTCCGCCGGGGGACGCTCACGCAGTTCTTCGCGCTGTTCGCGGCGTCGTTCGCGTTCTACCTCCTGCTCGCGGGCTCGATCGCCCCCTTCGAGCTCGCGACCGGCACGATCAGCGCGGGGATCGTCGCCGTCGCGCTGTGGCGCGTCTCGCTCACGTCGGCGATCGATCTGAGCCAGACCGCCGGCCGGCTGGCGCGGTTCACGCTGTACGTCCCGTTCCTGCTCTGGGAGATCGTGAAGGCGAACTTCGAGATCGCGTACATCGTGCTCCACCCCGACCTGCCGATCGACCCCGAGCTGGTGGAGTTCGACGCCGCGGTCTGGTCGGCGCTGCCGGTGACGACGCTTGCCAACAGCATCACGCTCACGCCCGGCACGCTGACCGTCGACGTGGAGCGCCAGCACATGGTCATCCACACGCTGACGGGAAGCGCGCGCGAAGCGCTGTTCGCGGGGACGCTCGAACGGGCGGTCCGGTTCGTGTTCTACGGCCGCGCGGCCGCCCGGATCCCCAGCCCGTTCGAGCGCCGACAGCAGGAGGAGAACGAATGATCGAACAGGTCCTGCTGGGCGCGGCGACGGTGTTCGTCCTCGTCTCGCTGGTGGGGATCTACCGGGCGATCGCCGGGCCGACGATGCCCGACCGCGTGATCGCGATCAACTTCGTCGGCTCGAACGTCGTGATCGTGATCGCGCTGATCGCCGCCGCCATCGGCGAGCCCGGGGCGCTGGACATCGCGCTCGTCTACGCCCTGCTGAACTTCCTGCTCAGCATCGCCATCTCGAAGTTCCAGGTCGAGCGTGGAGGTGTGCTATGACGCCCCGCGAGATCGCCGTGGTGGTGTTCGTGGTCGGCGGCGCGTTCTTCGCTGTCGTCGCCGCAGTCGGGCTGCTCCGACTGCCTGACGTGTACGCGCGCGCCCACAGCACCTCCAAGAGCGAGACGCTCGGCGCCGTGCTCTCGCTGGGCGCGGTCGCGGTCACCTACGGGGTCGGCTTCGACACGCTGAAAGTCGTCTTACTGCTGCTGTTCATGTTCATCACTAACCCCACTGCAGCCCACGCCATCACCCGGGCGGCGAACGAACTCGGAATCGAACCGTGGACCGGCGAGGAGGAGGAGCCATGACGCCGTTCGAGATCGCCCTGCTCGCGCTGGTCGTCGGCGCCGCGGTCGCGACGGCGGCGCTGCGCAGCGTCCTGAGTTCGGTCGTCGCCTTCGGCGCGTACAGCCTCGGCATCGCGATCGTCTGGGTGTTCCTCCGTGCGCCCGACGTGGGGCTGACGGAGGCCGCCGTCGGTGCCGGCGTCATGACGGTGCTGTTCCTGCTCACGATCGTGAAGACGGAACATCGCGAGACGGAACGGACGTTCGAACGCATCGACCTCCGGGCCGCCGGCGTGGCGGTCGCGCTCGTGTTGGTGCTGTCGACGACGCTGTTCGCACTGCCCGCGGTGGGCGACGCGAACTCGGCGGTGTCCGACGACGACGTGACCGAGTACTACCTCGACAACGCCTACGAGGAGACCGAAGTCAAAAACGCCGTGACGGCCGTGCTCGCGGCCTACCGCGGCTTCGACACGATGGGCGAGGCCGCGGTGGTGTACTCCGCGGGCGTCGGACTGCTGGTCGTGCTCGACAGGGAGGTGTTCGGCTGATGAGCGATCGACAGCCCGCCGGAACGCCCGACACGGAGGTGCCGACGGGCCAGAGCGGCCCGTACGTCGGCAGCCCGATCATCATGGCCACCGTGCGCGTAGTGACGCCGTTCGTGTTCACGTTCGGCCTGTTCGTGATGTTCCACGGGGCCGACTCCTCCGGCGGCGGCTTCCAGGGCGGCGTCATCGTCGGCACGGTCGTCCTGATGCTGGGGATCGCGTTCGGGATCGAGGCGACCCGGGAGTGGATCGGCAGCAGGCTCCCGGTCGCGCTGATCGGCGTCGGCATGCTCGCGTTCCTGTTCACCGGGATCGGGAGCGTGCTGCTCGGCGCCGGCTTCCTCGAGTACTCGGTGTACCACGACCTCGGCATCCCCCACGCGACGAAGTACGGGATCGAGTTCGTCGAACTGGGGATCGGCGTGATCGTCTCGGGCATCGTCACCGGCCTGTTCTTCGCCATCGCGTCCGGATTCAACGGGGGTGAGTCGGCGTGATCGACCTGCTCGCGTCGCGGGGCTACTTCCTCGTCGGCTTCCTGCTGATGGGCGTCGGGACGTACGTGCTGATCGGCAGCGACAACCTCATCAAGAAGGTGATCGGGATGAACGTGTTCCAGACGGGGATCTTCCTGTTCTTCGTCGCCTCGGCGTTCGTCTCGGGGGCGAGCCCGCCGCTGCTGTCGGCGTCGCCGCCGTACGTCAGCCCGCTGCCGCACGTGCTGATCCTGACCGCCATCGTCGTCGGGGTCAGCCTCACCGCGGTGGCGCTGGGGCTGATCGTCCGGGTGTACGACGAGTACGGCTCGCTCCGCGAGAGCGAGATCCGGGAGGTGAGCCTCGATGAGTGATCTCCCCGCGCTGCTGGTGGCGCTCCCGCTGCTGGGGTCGACGTTCGCGTTCCTCGCGGGCCTCGCCCGTTCACGCTCGGGCTGGCCGGTCGCGCTGGTGACGACCGCCGTGCAGGTCGTCGGCGCCGGCGTACTCGCTTCGCGGGCGTTCGACTCGACGGTCAGCTACGTCGTCGGCGGGTTCGAGGCGCCGTTCGGCATCGAACTGTACATCGACGGCCTCTCGGCGACGATGGCGCTGCTGGTCGCGGTGGTCTCCTTCGGCGTGCTCGCGTACGCGCGGCGGGCCGGCCCGCGGAGTAACGCGTTCTACGCCGTCTACCTCCTGCTCGTCGCCGGGCTGACCGGGATGAGCATCACCGGCGACGTGTTCAACATGTACGTGTTCCTCGAGATCACGGGGCTGGCGGCGTACGCGCTGGTCGCCAGCGGCGAGGGCGGTCGCTCGGCCCGCGCCGCGCTGAAGTACCTGATCGTGGGGACGGTCGGCGCGAGCCTGTTCCTGCTCGGGATCGGCTACGCCTTCATCGCGACGGGGACGCTCAACATGGCCGACCTCTCCCAGCAGCTCGCGGCAGTCGGCTACGACGCGACGCTGGTGCAGGCCGCGTTCGCGCTGCTGGTCGTCGGCCTGTTCGTCAAGGTCGCGGTGTTCCCGCTGCACGCGTGGCAGCCCGACGCCTACGCCGGCTCGCCGGACTCGGTGAGCGCGCTGATCTCGGCGCTGGTGTCGACGGTCGCCGCCTACGCGCTGATCCGAATCGTCTACACGGTGTTCACCGTCGAGTTCCTGCAGGCAAACCCCGCGGCGCGCTCGCTGCTGGTCGCCGCCGCGGTGGTCAGCATCGTCGTCGGCAGCGTGCTCGCGGTGTCCCAGACCGACATCAAGCGGATGCTCGCCTACTCCTCGATGTCGCAGTTCGGGTTGGTCGTCGGCGCCGTCGCCGTCGCGAACGAGACGGCGCTGATCGGCGCGACGATCCACCTCGTGGGCCACGCGATCATGAAGGGCGGCCTGTTCCTGACCGCCGGCCTGATCGCGACCGCCACGGGCGCCCGGACGGTCGACGAGTACTCGGGGCTGGTCGGGCGGCTCCCCCTCGGCGCGGGCGCGTTCGGCGTGCTCGCGCTGGGGATGGTCGGCGTGCCGCCGGCGGTCGGCTTCGTCGGCAAGTGGTACGTCGCGCTGGGCGCCGTCGAGGCGTCGGCGTGGCCGCTCGCGGTCGTTATCCTCGCGAGCACGCTGCTGACGCTTGCGTACTTCGCGCGGATCCTCGAACGGATGTTCTTCCGTGACAGCGAGGAGCCACGCTCCTCGGGAAGCAGCGAGGAGCCACGCTCCTCGGAGAGCGGGGACACGGCCGATACCCCGTCGGCGACCGACGGCGGCGCGGATCTGTCGCGCCCCTCGATCGGCATGACCGCCACCGTCGTCGTCGCGGCCTTCGCGGCGATCGCCCTCGGGATGCTCGCCTTCGAGTACGGACAGCTCCTCGAACCGACGGTTCAGGCACTCCTCTCATGACCGAGATAGCTTCACTCAGACCCCTCGCAGCGGTGCTCGTGCCGGCAGTCGCCATCCTCCCGATCCTCGCCTCGCGGGGGCGGCAGAACGTCCGGGAGACGTGGACGCTGCTCGCGGCGCTGTCGGCGCTCGGGATCGTCGCCAGCATGGTGCCGGGCGTGCTCGCGGGCGACACGTACGTCAGCGCCGTCGGCACGCTCGTCCCCGGCGTCGAGTTCGCGGTGCAGGCGGACGCGCTGGGCGTGCTGTTCGGCCTGCTCGCCAGCTTGCTGTGGCTGGTCACCAGCTTCTACAGCATCGGCTACATGCGCGGGCTCGACGAGCACGACCAGACGCGCTACTTCGCGGCCTTCGCGGGCAGCGTCGCCGCCGCTATCGGCGTCGCGTTCGCGTCGAACCTGCTCGTGCTGTTCGTGTTCTACGAACTGCTCACGGTCGCGACCTACCCCCTCGTCAGCCACGACGAGACCGACGAGGCCCGCGCGGCCGGCCGGAAGTACCTCACCTACACGTTCGGCGGCGGCGTCGCCGTGCTCGCTGGCTCGGTGCTCGTCTACCTGCTCGCCGGGACGACCGCGTTCGCGCCCGGCGGCATCGAGGCGCTCGCGGGCAGCGATCCGACGCTCGCCCGCGCGGCGTTCGGGCTGCTGATCCTCGGCTTCGGCGTGAAGGCGGCGCTGATGCCGCTGCACTCCTGGCTCCCCGACGCGATGGTCGCGCCGACGCCCGTCTCGGGGCTGCTGCACGCGGTCGCGGTCGTGAAGTCCGGCGTGTTCGGGATCGCGCGCGTGATCCTCGAGGTGTTCGGCCCCGAGACCGTCGCGGAGATCGGGATGGGCCTCCCCCTCGCTGTGGTCGCCGCGTTCACGCTCACCGTCGCGAGCGTGATCGCGCTCCGGCAGGACAACCTCAAACGCCGGCTGGCGTTCTCGACGGTGAGCCAGCTCTCCTACATCGTGCTCGGGCTGGCGGTCGGCGCAGCGCTCGCGCCCGGCCGCGCGTCAGCGTACGCGCTCGTCGGCGGGCTGCTGCACATCCCTGCCCACGCGTTCATGAAGCTCACCCTGTTCTTCTGTGCGGGCGCGATTCACGTCGAGACCCACACCGACGACATCAGCGACATGGCGGGGATCGGCGAGCGGATGCCGCTGACGATGGCCGCCTTCGGCGTCGCGTCGCTGGGGATGGCGGGCATCCCCCTGCTCGCCGGCTTCGTGAGCAAGTACTTCCTGCTGATCGGTACGGTCTCCGGCGGCCAGCTCGTGTTCACCGCCGCGCTGCTGGTCTCAGGGATTCTCAACATCGCGTACTTCTGGCCCGTCGTCTACGCCGCCTTCTTCGAGTCGCAGGGCGAGAGCGACGGGAAGCCGCTGCTCGAACACGTGCTCGGCGGGCGGTTCGCTGCCGACGACGAACTCGCGACTGATGGCGGTCGCTCCGAGACCGAGCACGGCGAAGAGCACGACGACCACGGCCACGGCGGCGACTGGGACTCCCGCGGCTGGTTCGGCGGCGAGTCCACGTGGTTCATGCTCGGGCCCATCCTGTTCGCGGCGACGGGCTCGGTCGTGCTCGGCATCGTCCCCGACACCGCGGTGTTCCTCCGGATCGTCAGGCTGATCGTCGCGGCCACCACGGGGGTGAACGTCTGATGGAGCCGATCGTTCCGCCGTTCGTTCCGGTGATCGTCGCCGCGCTCCTGCTGCCGCTGCTCGGCCGGAAGCTCGGCCACGCGGCCGCGGGCCTGCTGACGGGCGCGGTCGTCCCGTACGTCTGGCTGGTCGACTCCGGCGCCCACTTCGCGAACGTCGACCTGTTCGGCTTCGAGACGGTGCTCTTCAACGTCGATCCGTTCTCGACGCTGATGGGGCTGATCTTCGCGTTCATCGGCGCGGTCGGCGTCGCCTACTCCTACTACAGCGACGCCGAGAACGTCCAGACCGCGTTCGCGCTCTCCTACGTCGCGAGCAGTCTGGGCGCCGTCTTCGGCGGCGACTGGCTCACCCTGATCTTCTTCTGGGAGCTGATGGCCGTCACCAGCACGCTGCTGGTGTGGCACTACGGCGGGAAAGCGGTCCGCGCGGGGTTCCGCTACGCCCTGCTCCACGGCGTCGGCGGCACGCTGTTCCTCGGCGCCGTCGTCTGGCATTTCGCGGAGACCGGCACGTTCCTGTTCGCGAGCGTCCCCGGCGGTCCCGAGACGGCGGGGCTTGCCGGCCCGGTGGCGCCGGTACTCGCGGCGCTCGGCGTCGGCGTCAACGTCGGCTTCGTGGGCCTGCACGCGTGGCTTCCCGACACGTACCCGCGCCCGCACATCGCGGCGAGCGTGTTCCTCTGCGTGTACACGACCAAGACCGGCGTGTACGGGATGTACCGCGTGTTCCCGGGGGACGGCAACGTCGCGGTCGCGTACATGGGCGGCGTGATGGCCGTCTTCGGCGCGACGATGGCGCTGTTCCAGAACGACATGCGCCGGCTGCTCTCCTACCACATCCAGTCGCAGGTGGGCTACATGGTCGCCGGCGTCGGCATCGGCGGCGCGCTGGCACAGGCCGGCGCCTTCGCCCACGTGTTCAACCACATCCTCTACAAGGGGCTGCTGTTCATGACCGCCGGCGTCGTGATCTACCGCACCGGCGAGGAGAGCCTGAAGAAGCTGGGCGGGCTGGCCCGCGAGATGCCGATCACCGCGGGGGCGTTCACGGTGGCGGCGCTGTCGATCGCGGGCTTCCCCGGCTTCAACGGGTTCGTGAGCAAGGGGATCGTGATCTCCGCGAGCCACTACGCCTTCGAGAAGGGGCCGATCCACCTCGGCGACTTCTACACGCTCGAACTGCTCCTCCTGCTCGGGGGCGTCGGGACGTTCATGTCGTTCATCAAGTTCGGCTACTACGCGTTCTTCCACGGCGAGTACGACGGCAGCGTGAAGGACGCCAACCGCGGGCAGGCGGCCGCGATGGTGCTCGTCGCGGCGCTGTGCGTGTTCTACGGGATTTTCGACGGCGCGCTGTTCGGCCTGCTCCCGTTCGACGTGACCGACGGCGACGTGGTCGCCCACGCCTACCACACGTACACGGTGCCCCACCTGATCGAGGGCGTCGCGCTGGCGGTGCTGGGGCTGGTCGGCTTCGCGCTCGTCAAGAAACCCCTCTCCGGGCTGGGTCGGGTGCCCGACGTGGACAACCTCTACAACCCCGCGACGTTCTACGGTGCGCGCTACCTGGTCGTGGGCGTCACCGAACTGTACGCCCGCGTCGACGACGCCGCGGTCGCGTTCGCGAAGGCGTCGGTCCGGGCAGCGAAGGATCCCGACGCCGCGATCGCGCGGGCGACGGGCCGGGAGTCCGTCGAGACGAAAGCCGGGATCGACCGGAGCCTGCTGTTGGTGCTGGCGGTGCTGGTGGCGGCGCTGGCGGTGCTGTTGGTGTAGGCGACTCCAGCGACCGCGGCCTGCTGGTCACCCAACGCTTTCCGCGTTCTTCGAACCTCCGAGCCGTCGCTCAGTCGGCCGCCTGCCCGCCGTCGACCGGCAGCGTGTGCCCCGTCACGTAGGAGGCGTCCGACGAGCAGAGGAACGCGACCGCGCCGGCGATCTCCTCGGGGTCGGCGATCCGGTCCATCGGTACCTCCCGCATCGCCGAGGTGTCGTAGTCGGCGCGGAGCGTCCGGATCGCGGTCTTTACGAGTTCGACGGCCGTCCGAACTCGGTCCCACAGCGACGACCCGCCGGGCCCGCCGATCAGGCCGGACTGGATGTTCGTCTTCGTCGGCCCCGGAGCGACGGCGTTCACCCGGACGCCACGTTTGGCGTACTCCAGCGCGACCGATTTCGTCAGGCCGACGACGCCGTGCTTGCTCGCCGAGTAGCTCGAGAGCCCGCCCATCCCGACCAACCCGGCCTCCGACGCGGTGTTGACGATGGCGCCGCCGCCGTCCTCGACCATCACGGGGAGTTCCGCCTTCATGCACGCCCAGACGCCCTTGAGGTTGATGTCGACGATGCGGTCCCACTGGGCCTCCTCGATCCCCGTCGTCTCGACGAACCCAGTGAGGATGCCGGCGTTGTTGTGCGCGATGTCGAGGCCGCCGTACGTCTCGACCGCCACGTCGACCATGTTCTCGACCGAGGCGGTGTCGGAGACGTCGACCTCGACGAACGTCGCCTCGCCGCCGGCGCGCTCGATCAGGTCGACCGTCTCCCGCCCGCCGTCGGTGTCGATGTCCGCGACGACGACACTGGCGCCCTCCTCGGCCAGCCGCAGCGCCGAGGCACGGCCGATCCCCGACGCCGCTCCCGTGACCACTGCCGCCTGCCCGTCGAATCGTTCCATGCCACTGACTAATCGTTCGTTCAGCATAGCCCTTCCCCCTCGCCGCCGAAGAAGGCACGCGATCGACCGCGGTGACCCACGCGAACCGAGTTCGATAGAGCGGTATGTGATTTATCGATTCCCGAATCCCCGTCCGTGGCTTTATACAGGTGGCCTCGGTAATCCGCCCATGAGCAACCGAGGCGAGGATCTCGAGTCGCAGGTCGCCGAGCTACAGGCAGCGGTCGACGGGCTGACCGAGGAACTCGTGGAAACCAAAGAGCGTGTCCGGCAGCTCGAGGAGACGACCGACTCCCTCGAAGCCGACGACGGCGAGGCGGAGAGCCGGACGACCGCTGAACAGCAGGCACAGGCCCGCGGTGCGGAGCGCCGCGACGCCGAGTTCGTCGCCGAGCGGGACGACGACGCCGACGAGGCCGCCGCCGAGGGGGAGGAGGAGGAATCCGACGACGACGACGGCGACGACATCATCG
Organism: Halolamina salina; assembly: GCF_054653455.1. Lineage (NCBI taxonomy): Archaea > Methanobacteriati > Methanobacteriota > Halobacteria > Halobacteriales > Haloferacaceae > Halolamina > Halolamina salina. The sequence goes on from NZ_BAAIGE010000002.1 coordinate 198,205, forward strand.
TCGCCTGAGGCCGTATGCACATTCAGGAACTCGTTCTGGACGACTTCAAGAGCTTCGGGCGTGAGACCCACATCCCGTTCTACGAGGACTTCACCGTCATCACCGGTCCCAACGGCTCGGGGAAGTCAAACATCATCGACGGGGTGTTGTTCGCGCTGGGGCTCGCGCGAACGCGAGGCATCCGCGCGGAGAAGCTCACTGACCTGATCTACAACCCCGGCGGCGAGGGGAGCAACACCGACGGCCCACGCGAGGCGTCGGTGACGGTCGTGCTGGACAACTCCGACGGCACCCTCAGCCGCTCGCAGGTGACCGCCGCCGCCGGCAGCGAGAACGTCGGCGACGTGGACGAGATCACCGTCAAGCGCCGGGTGAAGGAGACCGAGGACAACTACTACTCCTACTACTACCTCAACGGCCGATCGACGAACCTCTCGGACATCCAGGACCTGCTCGCACAGGCCGGGATCACCCCGGAGGGGTACAACGTCGTGATGCAGGGCGACGTGACCGAGATCATCAACATGACCCCCTACCAGCGGCGGGGGATCATCGACGAGATCGCGGGCGTCGCGGAGTTCGACGAGAAGAAGGCCTCCGCCCGGGAGGAGCTGGAGGTGGTCGAGGAGCGCATCGACGAGGCCGAACTCCGGATCGAGGAGAAGGAGTCCCGGCTGGAGCAGCTGGCCGACGAGCGCGAGACCGCCCTCGAGTACCAGGAACTCCGCGAGGAGCGCGAGGAATACGAGGGCTACCTCCGGGCGGCCGAACTCGAAGACAAGCGCGAGGACCTCGAACAGACCGAGGCGAAGATCGAGAACGCGGAGACGAAGCTCGAGGAGAAGCAGGCCGCCCTCGACGAGGCCGAGGGGAAGCTCACCCGACTGGAGGCGGAACTCGACGAGCTCGACTCCGAGATCGAGCGCACCGGCGAGGACGAGCAGCTCCGGGTCAAAAGCGAGATCGAGGAGGTAAAGGGCGAGATCGCCCGCCTCGAGGACCGTATCGAGGCAAGCCAGGAGCGCATCGAGGAGGCCGAGTCCGAGCGCCGCAGCGCGTTCGTGGACATCGACCGGAAGGAAGAGGAGATCGAGGAGCTCGAAGACGAGATCCGCGACCTGAAAGTCGAGAAGGCGAACGTCAAAAGCGACATCGTCTCGAAGGAGAGCGACCTCCAGGAGGTCGAAGAAGAGATCGAGAACGTCGACACCGCGTTCGACGAGCTCAAGGCCGAACTCGAACGCGAGAAGGAGGCGCTGGAGGCGCTGCGCGAGGAGAAAAACGAGAAGCAGCGCGAGAAGGACCGCCTGCTCGACGAGGCCCGGCGGCGCTCGAACCGCGTCAGCGACCGCGAGGACGAACTGCAGGAGGTCCGCGACTCCCTGCCCGACCTCCGGGCCCGGGTGTCGAACCTCCGCTCGGAACTGGACAAAGCCGAGAAGAACGAGTCCACCGCGGCGTCGATGGTCGAGGAGCTCAAGCAGCGTAAGCAGGAGCTCAACGGCGACATCTCCGAGGTGGACGAGGAGCTCCGGGAACTGCGCAACGAGTACGCCGAACTCGAGGCCAAGGCGAGCGACAGCGGCGACACGTCGTGGCCCCGCGCCGTCACGGCGATCAAGAACGCGGGGAAGCGCGGCGTCCACGGCCCCGTGGGCGAACTGGCGTCGGTCCCCCGAGAGTACGCCGAGGCGTGTGAGACCGCCGCCGGCGGCCGCCTCGCGAACGTCGTCGTCGACGACGACGGCGTGGGTTCGGACTGCATCGACTACCTGAAGTCGCGGAACGCGGGCCGGGCGACGTTCCTCCCGATGACGGAGATGAACGACCGCAGCCTCCCCCGCGAACCGAGCGACCCCGGCGTCGTCGGCTTCGCCCGCGAACTGGTCGACTACGACGACCGCTACTCGGGCATTTTCTCCTACGTCCTCGGCTCGACGCTGGTCGTCGAGGACATGGAGACCGCCCGCCACTTCATGGGCGACTTCCGGATGGTCACCCTCGACGGCGACCTCGTCGAGAAGTCCGGCGCCATGACCGGCGGCTCCGGCGGCGGCTCGCGCTACTCGTTCTCGAAGTCCGGCGGCGGCCGGCTCGAACGGCTGGCCGAGGAGATCCACGAACTCGAAGAGGAGCGCCAGTCGATCCAGGACGACCTCGACCAGGTGGAGGCCGACCTCACCGACGCCCGCGAGCGCAAGAGCGCCGCGGCGGAGAAAGTCCGCGAGATCGAGACCGACGTGGAGGACGCCGAGGAGGACGTCGCGGAGGCGGAGGCCCGGATCGAGGAGATCGAAGACGAGCTCGCCGACCTCCGCGAGGAGCGGGAGGAAGTCGACGCGCAGATGACCGAGCTGGACGGGGAGATCGCCGACCTCGACGAGCGGATCGCGGCCGCCGAGGAGTCGATCGAGGAGATCGAGGCCGAGATGGCCGACTCGAAGATCCCCGAGCTCTCCGCGCGGGCCGAGGAGATCCGCGAGGAGATCGACGCGCTCGAGGACCGCAGCGACGACCTCGACGCCGAACTTGGCGACCGGCGCCGCGAGAAGGAGTACGCCGAGAACTCCCTCGAGGACCTCCACGACACCGTCGAGGAGGCCCAGAACCGGAAAGCCGAACTGGAGAGCGATATCGAGGAGTTCGAGGCCCAGATCGAGGAGAAGGAGGAAGTGCTCGAGGAGAAACACGAGAAGGTCGCCGAGCTCGAGGAGCAGCTCGCCGAGCTCAAAGAGGAGCGCGAGGCGCTCAAAGCCGACGTGCGCGAGGCCCGCAGCGAGCGCAACGACCGGCAGGACGAGGTCGATCGCGTCGAGAACCGGCTCGACTCGCTCAAACGCAGCGCGGTCGCGCTGAGCGAGGAGATCTCCGACCTCGAGAGCCAGGTCGGCGAGTACGACGCCGACGAGATCCCGCCCCACGACGAGGTGGAGGCGGAGATCGAGCGGCTGAGCGAGGAGATGGAAGCGCTGGAGCCGGTGAACATGCTCGCGATCGACGAGTACGACGAGGTCGAGGCTGATCTCGACCAGCTCCGCGAGCAGCGGGAGGTGCTCGTCGAGGAGCGCGACGGGATCGAGGACCGCATCGACGGCTTCGAGCAGCAGAAGAAACAGACGTTCATGGACGCCTTCGAGTCGATCGACGAGCAGTTCCAGCGCATCTTCTCCCGGCTCTCCGACGGGACGGGGGAGCTGGTGCTCGAGGACCCCGAGAACCCCTTCGAGGAGGGGCTGACGATGAAGGCCCAGCCCGCGGACAAGCCCGTCCAGCGGCTGGACGCGATGAGCGGCGGGGAGAAGTCGCTGACCGCGCTCGCCTTCATCTTCGCGATCCAGCGGCACAACCCCGCGCCGTTCTACGCGCTGGACGAGATCGACGCGTTCCTCGACGCGGTCAACGCCGAGCGCGTCGGCGAGATGGTCGACGACCTCGCGGGCGACGCGCAGTTCGTCGTCGTCAGCCACCGTTCGGCACTGCTGGACCGCTCCGAGCGCGCGATCGGCGTCACGATGCAGGAGGACAACGTCTCCGCGGTCACGGGGATCGACCTCGCCGACGGCGAGGAGCCGGGGGCGGAGGTGGCGACCGATGACGACTGACGGGAACCCGGCACGGAGGGGACGATGAGCGACGAGGAGTTCTCGATCGACATCGCGGGCCACGAGACCGGCGATCCGGGCGTCGACGACGACCTCGTGAGCGACGATGCCGCCGAGACCGACGACGAGGACGGAGAGGTCGAGCCGGTCGAAGTGCTCGTCAATCTGGCCGAGGACGGCGAGATCGACCCGTGGGACATCGACATCGTCGCGGTCACCGACGCGTTCCTCGCCGAACTCGACGAGGCAGACCTCCGGGCCTCGGGCCGGGCGCTGTTCTACGCCTCGGTGCTGCTGCGGATGAAGTCAGAAGCGATGCTGGGCGACGACGAGCCCGACGAGCCCGAACCCGAGCCGTGGGAGACGGCGATGCGGCGGGAGGCGCCGCCGCCCGGCGAGGACGACGGCTTCGACCCCGTCGATCAGCTGGAGGCGGAGATGGACCGCCGGCTCGAACGAAAATCCACCCGCGGGACGCCGGAGACGCTGGACGAACTGGTCCGGGAGCTCCGGGACGCCGAGCGGGGGAGCTGGTGGAAGGAGTCCCGCAGCTACGACACCAGCGAGTCGCCCGCGGGCTACGACCGCGGCCCACAAACGCTCGACTACCACGCCGGCGACGACTTCCGGCGGGACGAGGAGCCGACCGAGGACGACGTCACCGGCACCACCCACACCGAGGACATCGACGAGGTGATCGCCGACGTGGACGGCGCGCTGGCCGAGCACTACGACCGCGGCCGCGACGAGGTGCTGTTCGTGGAGGTGCGCGACGCCGGCGGCCGGCCGGTGATGACGTATCTCGCTCTCCTCTTCCTCTCGAACCGGGGCGACGTGCGGCTGAACCAGGACGACCTGTTCGACGACCTCTGGGTGCAGGACCCCGCGGCCGTCGACGCCGAGGAACCCGGCGGTGCCGGCGTCGTCGAGTCGGACGCGGAGGCCGACGACGCCGGTGACGCGGTCGACGGGGACGCCGCTACCCCGTCGACCAGTGACGCGACCGACGACGACGCGGCGGCGTCGAGCGCCGGCGACTCCACGGCGGCGGAGGATTGACGCCGAAACGCCTAACCGACCGCCGAAAGAACGCCGGGTATGGTCGCTCCAGCCAACGTCGCGGGCGAGGCGTTCGATTTCCTCGTCTCGCACCCGCTGTTCACGGTGGTGCTGGCCGGGATGCTGGGGTTCGTCTTCTTCATGTATCTACTCGTGCGCCGGACGCTACTCGGGCTCCGCGAGGGGTTCGACAGCGGGAAAGGACGGTGAGGCTCCCGTGGTAGACCCGCTCACTATCGGAACCGCGCTCGTGGCGGCGCTCGCGAGCCTGTTCATGGCGTGGGCCATCGGCGCCGGCTCCTCGGGATCGACGCCGTTCGCCCCCGCGGTCGGCGCCAACGCCATCTCGGTGATGCGCGCCGGCCTCGTGGTCGGGGTGCTCGGCTTCGCCGGCGCAGTGCTGCAGGGCCAGAGCGTCACGGAGGCCGTCGGCTCCGAGCTGGTCGGCGGCGTCTCGCTCACCGCGCTGGCGGCGACGGTGGCGCTGTTGATCGCGGCCACGCTGGTCGCGCTGGGCGTGTTCCGGGGCTACCCGATCGCGACCGCGTTCACCGTCACCGGCGCCGTCGTCGGCGTCGGCCTCGCGATGGGCGGTGAGCCGGCGTGGGCGAAGTACCGCCAGATCGTGACGCTGTGGGTGCTCACCCCCTTCGTCGGTGGCGGGATCGCCTACGCGACCGCGCGGCTGCTGCGCGCCGAGCGCGTCCCCGAGCGCGTGCTCGTGCCGACGCTCGCGGCGCTGGTCGGCGCGATCGTCGTCAACGTCGACTTCGCGCTGCTCGGCCCGGCGGGCGGCAGCGGCTCGATCGCGGGTGAACTGACGGCGGTAGTCGTCGGCGTGGCGCTCGGCGGCACCGTCGGATCGCCGCGGGAACTGCTTCTCGTTCGCGGCGGCGTCACGCTCGCGCTGTCGCTGCTGGTCGCGCTCGCGCTCGCGGCCGACACGCGGCGGGACGCCGAGAACGCCCAGCGCCGCTTCCTGCTCGTGCTGGGCGGGCTGGTCGCGTTCTCCGCCGGCGGCTCGCAGGTCGGGCTGGCGATCGGCCCGCTGGTGCCGCTGCTCGATACGTTCCAGTCGATTCCGATCGTCGCGCTCCTGCTCGGCGGCGGCGTGGGGCTGCTCGTGGGGTCGTGGACCGGCGCGCCGCGGATGATCAAGGCGCTCGCACAGGACTACTCCAGCCTCGGCCCGCGGCGCTCGATCGCCGCGCTGATCCCGAGTTTCGCGATCGCTCAGACCGCCGTCGCCTTTGGCATCCCCGTCTCCTTCAACGAGATCATCGTCTCCGCGATCGTCGGCTCGGGGTACGCCGCCGGCGGCGCGGGGGTGAGCCGGAAGAAGATGCTGTTCACGGTGCTCGCGTGGGCCGGCTCGCTCGCGCTCTCGCTGCTCCTGAGCTACGGCGTGATGACGGTGATCGAGTCGATCTAATCCTCGCCCAGTTCCGACAGGTCCTCCGTCACCACGTCCTCGGGCAGCGCCGCCAGCGCCTCCTCGGGCCAGTCGTCGTGGCCCAGCGTGAACGTCGTCTCGGGGTTCGCGTCCGCGAGCGACGCGACGCCCTCGGCGGCGGCGACGTACGCCGGCGGCTCCAGTCGATCGGGCGTCTCGGCGTGTAACGGGTACGTCTCCGAGAGCGACGGCGGGAACGGGCCGAAGGGCGGTTCGACGCGCCAGACGGCGTCGTGGTCGTGGTCGGCAGGCTCGCCGAACTCCGTCAGCAGCGTTCGCTCGGGGGTCTCCAGCCGGGCGAGGCGCTCGTGGTGTCGCAGCACTTCGGGCCGGCGGGCGCTCTCCGGCGAGGTGTAGAAGAACGTCCCCTTCGAGACGCGGTCGTTCGCCTCCAACTGCTCGGCGTGATCGAGCAGCGCCTTGTAGCCGTCGGCGCTCGCGGGGTGGGCGCGGGCGCGCTGCTCGACCAACTCCATGAGGCTCCCCTCCCGGATCGCCTGCCGGACCCGGCGGATCTCCGCGAACGTGACGTGGAGGTTGTGCTCGGCGAGCGCGTTCTCCCGCTCGCGGTCGTCCAGCGCGCGCAGCGAGTCGGGGTCGTGCTCGGTACAGATCGGGCAGGGACAGGGGAGGTAGCTGAGCTCGTCGAGCTGTTCGGTGCCGCTGACGGTGAGATACCGGCCGTCGCGGGCGTACAGTGCGTACGCCGCGGAGTCGAACAGGTCACAGCCCACCGCGGCGGCGAGCGCGAACATCATGGGGTGGCCCGCGCCGAACAGGTGGACCGGGCAGTCCGCGCCCAGCCCGCGCTTGGCGGCGGCGGTCACGTCGATCATGTCGTCGTAGCGGTAGCTGTTCAGGAGGGGCACGACCGCGCCGACGGGGAACACGTCCAGTTCCGTGCTCGCGGCGTGGGCGCCCGCCTGCTCGCGGAGGTCGGTGTACGTCGACCCCTGCACGGGCGCGTTCACCAGCATCTCGCCGGTGTCGACGGCCTCGGCGTCGGCGAGCGCCTCCTCGGTGGCGGCCAGTTCCTCCTCGGCCTGCTCGCGAGGGACGTCCGGCGGGGTGGGGATGTCGACGGGCGTGCCGATGTCGCTCCCGATCTCGTGCTGGAAGTTCAGGATTTCGGTCGTGGTCGTGTCGATCTCGCCGTACTCCGCCAGTTGGAACGAGCCGGAGTCGGTGACGATCGCGCCCGGGAAGTCGAGCATCTCGTGGAGGCCCTGCTCCTCGGCGCGTTCCCGGAGGTCGTCGGTGGTGCGGATGATGTAGGAGTTCGTGATCAGGATCTCGGCGCCGAACTCCTCGTGGAGCCGGCGGGGCGAGATCGTCTGGAGGTTGGGGTTGACGACCGGCATCAGCGCCGGCGTCTCGACGGTGACGCCCGCCCGGGGCACTGTGAGTCGGCCGACGCGGGCCAGCCCGTCGCTGGCCCGGATTTCGAAGGCGTCGCGCATGGATCGGCTTTCGCGGGGGAACGGTAAGGGGTTGCGTTGTCAGGGCAGCGCGGCGACGACGGTCGCCGCGGCGTTCCCGCTCTGCTCGACCGCCCCGGTCGCGACGAGGTACAGCGAGAGGAAGATGATCGAGTTGTACGTGCCGTGGACGAGGATCGGGACGACGAGGTTCCGGGTGTACTCGTAGATGGCGCCGAGGATCAGGCTCGGACCCATCAGGACGCCGATCGTCACCAGCACCGCGGAGGGGTTCGACGCCACCAGCGAGCCGACGTGGATCGCCGCGAAGATCGCGCTGGCGACGATCACGCCCGGCACCGCGGTGAACTCCTCGCGGATGCGGTTCTGGACGACGCCGCGGAACAGCAGCTCCTCGCCCGGCCCGATCAGGAGGAACGCGCCCGGGAGGAGGTACAGTACGATCTCGGGGTTCGCCATCGCCATGTCGGTCACCTGGTTCTCGGCGGCCTCCGTCCCGGTCGCCGTGAGCAGTTGGCTGACGGCGATCAGGTAGACGAAGGAGAGTACGAGCGCACCGATCACGATCCCGAACTCCTTGACCGACGGGAGCCGGATCCCGATCGAGCGGACGGGGATCCCCCGCCGCCGGAGGTAGAGGTAGCCGACGCCGAGGAACGCGACGCCTTGGGTCAGCAGCAGGGAGAGCACGATGCTGAGGACGGGGGTGACCGTGACGCCGGCGAGGCTCAGGAGGAGGCCGCTGGACAGAACCAGCACCAGCGCGACACCGATCCCGGCGATGCCGAGACCGAGGCCGACGCCGACCGCACGCAGTCGGGAGTCCATACCGGAGGGCGGGCCGCCGAGGCCAAAGACGTTCCCCTGTCAGCCGAGTTCGTACCGGCTCACCGCCAGCGCCGCCCGGCCGTCACGGATCTCGCCGTCACGAACTGCGGCGACGAGGTCGTCGTAGTCGGTCGTCAGCGTCCGGATGCTCTCGTCGTCGTCGAGCTCCTGTTCGGCCGCCGGCTCGCAGCCCCGGGCGACGAACGTGTGGTGCAGCGAGTTCGCGATCCCGTTGACCGGCTCGGTCGTACAGAGATGTTCGATCGAGTCGGCCGTGTAGCCCGTCTCCTCACGAAGCTCCCGACGGGCGGCGGCTTCGAGGTCGTCCTCCTCCGGTTCGACGCCGCCGGCGGGCAGCCCGCGGTTGACGCGGCCGACCGCCTGCCGCCACTCCTCGATCAGTACTACCTCGTCCCCGCCGGGGAGGAACGGGAGCACGACGACGCTCTCGACCTCCTCCACGTGGTGGTACTCCGTCTCGGTCCCGTCGGGCAGTTCCACGTCGTCGCGCCGGACCGCGAACCCCGGGCAGCGGTAGTCGATCTCGGTGTCGAGCGTCTCCCACGCGAGGTCGTCCTCAGTCATGAGCGGGAGTGCTGCCCGGCCGCAAGAAAAGGCGGTCGGTCCGCCGTGGCGTCGACGGTCGCCGCCCTACCGCGTCAGCCAGAGATCCCGGGCGCCGACGCCGGCGATGACGACGGAGACGGCGGTCAGGCCGAGGTCGAGCCCGGTGTACCAGAACGGCAGCCACGGGAACACGCCCCGGAGCATCACGGCCGCCTCGTCGAGTAGCGGGATGGTCCCCCCGGCCCGATCGGTCGGCGTCTCGCCGACGTACCACTCGCCCTCGGGATGTTCGCCGCCCGGGACGCGGTCGGCCTCGTAGGGGATCTGGTTGGTGGTGACCGACCACCGGACGGTGCCGTTGCGGTCGACCTCGAGGATGCGCTTGTTGAGCGTGTCCGTCACCAGCGTGTGGCCGTTGGCGAGGCGGTCGGCGTCGCGGGGCCAGCGCAGGTCGATGCCGCCGGCGCGTTCGAGCGTCCACGCGACCTCCCACTCGCCGTCCTCGCGGTGGAGTTCGGCGACGCGGTTGTTGTCGCTGTCGGCGACGAGCACGGCCGCCTCGCCGTCACCGCCGGGGGTGCCGCCGAGCCACTGCGGGTTGTGCTGGTGGTCGATCACCTCGGGGTCGCCACAGCGCACGTCGCCGTCGCCGTCGGTGTCCTCGAGCTGGCGCTTCCCGCCGGGCATACAGGAGTCGTCGGGGCCGCCGTCGTCGGCGTTGATGGTTTCGATCACGCCCTCCTCGCGGTCGACGACGAGGATCTGGTTGGCGTTGCGGATCGAGACGAGGAACTGGCCCTCGCCGACCACGTCCACGTCGTTGATGTGGAGCCAGTCGACCCGGGTGGGGTCGGCGGGGGCGTCGTAGTAGCTGCTGGCGTTCCACTGCCAGACTGGCTCGCCGTCGCGGACGATCAGGAGCCGTTCGTGCTCCATGTCGCTCAGCAGGTACTCGCCGCCGCCGAGCTTCTCGACGTCGTGGACCTCGCTGTTCCCGCTGCTCCGGACGGGGAAGGAGTACTCGTACTCGATCGACTCGGTGTCGGGGTCGAGGATCCGGAACCCGGTGTGGGTACACGGCGACTCGTAGGGGCCACAGTCCTCGTAGCCGCCGTCCATGAACCCGGCCATCACGCTACCGTTGTCCAGTTGGGTCACGTCGAAGTAGCTGTCCGTATCGTCCATGCGCCACGCCACGCTGCTGCCCTCGTACATCGCGACGCTGCCGTACTGGTGCCAGCCGGGGCCGCCGCCTTGGATCCCGACGAGCGTCTGCCGTTCGCCGTCGGTGCCGGCCACGGACGCGTCGGGGGCGAGCGCCGCGCTCGCGCCCATCGTCACCACGAGGAGGGCCACGGCGCCGATCACGAGGACGGCGCCGCGTCGCTTCCGGTCCATTACCGTACAGTCGGTGGGCGCCGGGGCATAACCCTTGTGAGGACGGCCAGCGCGGGGAGCGCTGTCGATCCGAGACGACTCAGGCGGTCACGACGGTTCGAAACGCGTCGTCGACCGCCGCGAGCGTCTCCGCGAGCGAGCCGGAGTTGTCGACGACGACGTGGTCGTCGCCCTCGATCGGCTCGAACTCGTCTTTGAGCTGGGTGTACACCGAGAAGTCGGCGTCGCTCTCGTCGTCCTCCTCGCGCTGGCGGCGCTCGATGCGCTCGCGCACGACCGACTCCGCACACTCGACGCGGACGAGGCGGAACTCGACGCCGGCGTCGTCGGCGACCGCGGCGGCGCGTTGCCGGAGCCGTCGCCGGCGGAACGTGGCGTCGAGGACGACGTGCTCGCCGGCGTCGAGGCGGTCCCGCGCGCGGTCGAACAGTTCGTCGTACACCGCGGCGGACTCCTCGGCCTCGTAGGTCGGCTCCGGGAACAGTTCCTTGCGAACTACGTCGGTCCGCAGCATGCGGGCCGGGAGCAGTTCGGCGATCCGCTCGGCGACGGTGGATTTGCCGGTGCCGGGCAGCCCACACACGAGGACGAGCATTCGTTTTGTTGGGTGGGGTGCGCGCACTAATAGTCAGCGCTTCAGGGTGGGGGGTGTCACTGCTCGCCAACGAGGTGGACCGTTACACACTACTACGGACTCCTCGCTGTCGCTCGTCGATGTGAGAATGCGGGAAGTGGGCCGGCGCGACTCTGGATTACCGCGACCCCGACCTACGCTGTCCGTCGATTCTCCGAACTTAAACTCCGGTTCACTCATTGTTGGATACCTCCAGTTGGTCGATGTACTCGCGGCGGTTCTCCATCCGCTCGTGCCGTCGACGCCAGCGCTCCTCGCGGCTCGCCCAGTCGTAGTGGTTCTCGATCACGTCCACCGTCGCGTTTACGCGCTCGGAGACCACCTCCGGCGGGAACCCGAGGTTCAGTTGCCACGTGATGCTGCCTGTCCGGATCCGGTGAGGAGACCGTGATGACGGGCACTTGCTGGCGTGGACGTACTCCGTCCAGTCGCACTCCTCACGCTCCTTGTCGTGGGGACAGTCGAGCAGCAAGCACGGCTCCGTCGCCATGTACGACCAGTTCCGGAGCGTGTTGTTCGTCGGTCGGCCCACCGCACTCGGGAGCAGCGGCTTCCGGTCGTAGTCGTCGCGCACGTCCCGTCGCTCCTCGTCGACGTACTCCCGGACCACGTCCATCGCCTCCGTCGGGAGGGCGACCGGACGCTCGCCGCTGGATTTGTTCTTCAGCGGTGTATCCGTGTCCGGCCGGTGCCGGAACTCCACGCACTCCTTCTTGAAGTCCACGTCACGCACGTCGAGGCCGCGGATGCTGCCCTGTCTAGCGCCGGTGTGCCACGCGATTTCGAGGAAGGTGTGGCCTCGACGCGCCCGATACTGCGGACTCTCGCGGTACGCTTCCAGCAGCGCCATCGCCTTCTCCGCCCGGAAGGACGCGTCGCTGGCGCGCTCGTTCCGGTCGAGATCGGGGACACGCGCCGCGTCAGCCAGCCCGTCCTCGACGGCGTCAAGTTGCTCATCAAGGTAAGTCAGGAACGTCCGCAGCGTTCGCATCTCCCCCTCTAGCGTCACAGGTTTGATGCGCGAACTTCGGAGTTCATAGTACTCGTCCAAGTCGTAGGGCCGGAGTTCGCTCACCGAGTCGACGCCGATACCCTCGCACCACTCGACGAAGAGCTTGAGCCGGTACTTCCACGACCGAACGCTCGACTCCGTCGCGTCTGCCCGACGGCGACGTAGATAGCGCTGAACGGCGCTCCGAACGGTCATGTCCTCGGGATCGGGGCGATCCCGACTCACAAGCTTCCCCCCGGCGCCGTGTCGCGGCGGTTGTGCGCCGTGACGTGCTTCAGAATCTTCTCGAGTTCCTCGACACGCTCGGCGAGCTCGGCGCGGGTCGGCGGCTCCCCACCGTCGGCGACCGCCGTGGTGCTCTCCCGCTGCTCGTCGATCTCCGGATAGGCCGGTTGCTCGCTCGACGGCACGCGGTAGAGGTCGAACTCGTCGCCGTCCTCGACGCCGTCGAGATCGAACGGGATGATGTCCTCCTCGGCCGGCTCCGTCGGCGCGTGCGGGTCGAGCGGGCGGCAGAGCACGGTCTCGCGCGGCGTGACCGAGAGCCCCTTCGCCGACTCGTCGAGGCGCTCGAACAGGTCGGCCACGGTCTCGTCGCTGTAGACCGTCGCCGTCACCTGGCCGACTTGCACGGACAGGCGCTCGGGGTCACTCATCGGCGGCACCCCCGATCCACGTCTGCCGCGCGGAGAGCGCACGGCGCCCGGCCTCTGTCAGGCTGTAGGCGTTCGTCCGACCGTCGGCGTGGGCCTTCTCGACCAGCCCCTCGTCGACGAGATCGTCGAGGTTCGGGTAGATCTGGGCGTGGTTGACGTGGTCGCCGTAGTACTCCTCCAGCCGGCGCTTCACGTCCACGCCCTTCAGGTCGGACTCGTCGGCGAGCACCCAGAGCACGTCGCGCTGGAACGCCGAGAGGTCCGAGAGGCCCGTCACGTCGCTCATCGGCGCCCTCCGTCGACGCGGTGCTTCTCCCGGCAGTCGTCGCACAGGAGCACGTTCCAGCCGCGAACGTCGAAGTCGAGTTCCTCGGCCGGGACGAGCTGTAGCTCCCAGCCGTTCAGAGTCGTGAAGTTGCAGTTGTCGCACGTCGACGCTCCGTCGTCGCCGACCGGACCCGGCTGGTCCGTCGCGACGGCGGTGTCGCTACTGTTTTCCGAAATCGGTCCCTCACTGCCTGTGCGGGGTGTATCCCCCGCGATTGTGTTCACGGACATAGCTGGTCCGGGAAACACCTCGGGGTCGTGTGCCAGCACGGCCCCTCTGTCGCTAACCTACCAGAGTCATCACCAACCTGCTCGGTGTCTCCTCACTCCTCTCAAGCCACTCGTATTACGTAAAGGTAACGCTAGTTCTTTCTAAGCTCTATAGTACTCTAGAAGACTAGTGGTGCCCAATAGCAATTTTGCAGGCAAATAGGCCGGAGGGTGCCTTTACGCACTAGCAATGAGGAAGTCTGGATCCTGGATGACGATTTGGGACGATCGGATACTCGAATACATCGAGGAAGAGGGCTCAGCGTCGCCAAAACAACTAGAGGACAGCGGTTATTTCGACGTGACCAAACCCCATCTCTCACGTCGCCTCCGAAAACTAGCTGACAAAGGGTTCCTTCAGGACTTGGGGAACGGCGTCTACATCATGTCTGAGCGAGGAGAGGCGTATCTGAATGAGGAACTCGACGCTTCGGAGTTGGAGGAAAACGGGGACGGCGATTCACCGGCGACGGCATAGGAGGACCTAATGCGAAAATCAGGCAACTGGATGGAACTCATCGACGACAGGATTCTCGAGGCACTGAACAGCGAGTCGTGGTCGACACCACACTTCCTCTCGTTCGACATCGAGATCGCGGCCTCGGAGGAGCAGATCTTCGAGCGGTGTGAGGTACTCCGTCGTGCTGGCTTCGTCGAGCGAGAGTTTGATGACCACTACGAGATCACGAAGTGGGGCGCGCTGTATCTCGATGGTCAGGTAAGTGCGAAAGTGCGGCGCCCCGAGCCGGCGCCGAGGCCGCCGGAGGCGGTTAGACCCGGGTGGTACGCCGGGTTCGGGTAGCTACCCTACTTACGCCCGAAGACTGCGGACGAGGTCGAGCTTCTCGAGAAGCTCCTCTCGGACCTTCTCGGGCGAAGCATCGTCGTCGAGGCCGAGCGCATCGACAACCTTCTCCCACTCGTCCTCGGTCAGATCGAGGGTGCGCTCTGCCACGTCTGTCGTGCTGACACTCTCAGTACTCCCGTCGCTGGTGCTCCCGAGACCCTCAGTGGAGCCGAGACCATCCTCTCCCGACTCGAACTCGGTCTCCTCGGTGAGATCGGAGCCCGAATCGGTCGCGGACTCAGAGGTCTCCGACGCCTCAGCCTCGAACTCAACCTGCTCGGTGTCCTGATCGTCCGTGGTGTCCGTCTCCGGAGTCTCGGTATCTTCTGTCTCCGGCTCCTCAGAGGGCGTCTCCGTAACCTCCTCGGGCTCAGCCTCGAAGGTGTCGAGATCTTCGAGATCGACGTCCTTGCCCTGATCTAAGAGCGCGAACTCGAGATGCCAGTCGTAGAGCCTCTGCTTCCAGTCAGCGAGCCCGACCATCCGCTCCGCAGGATCTCGCGAAGCGTGCTCGATGGCCTGGTCTCGGAGATCCTCTGTAACGACCTCCGCCTCGCTCTCCGTGAGATCCTCGGGGACCTCACCCTCAGGGACCAGGTCGATCAGGGTCTCTTCCTCATCCTCAGTCTCGAAGTCGTACATGTCCCGAACCAGCCGGGTGAACTCCTCCCGATACGCGGGCTCGAGGTAATCCTCGAGGTCACCGGAGGAGTACTCGGGGAGAGCAGCGGTCGCATCGGCACGGTCACCAGTAACGATCGCTTCCGAAAGGGAGGAGTCGGGCTTGTGGGTGACACGCTCGCGGCCCTCGTAGTCGTAGGGGTCATCGAGCCCCGACGTGATCGAGTGCTCGCAGTCCCTGTCGTAGGGGCGAGTCATCGCCGTAGAGAGGTCGTCGTACGCACCCGCCGCCCGGTAGTAGGGCTCGACCATCCGGCGAACCCAGTCCAGAGCAGCCCTGGAGACACGGTTGTAGGGGTCGATGTCAGACTTCTGAGCGTCCCACGGGAGAATCCTGGCGTCCCCCTCAGTCTCGAACTCGATGATAATACGGAGACGCCGGTGCTGACCGGAGAAGTTCCCCAGGTCAGACCCGAAGCCCGCCCGCTCGTCGGTAACACCAGTCAGAACGCGGCGGTGCTGACAATAGATGTCCGCACCGGAATCCTCCGCACTCGCCTCGCGCATCAGACCGACGGTGATGTTCAGGTTGACAGCCGCATCGAACTCCTTGGAGTTGAGGTCGATGTTCTCGTAGCGACGGACGAACAGATCGTCCATCGGGGTGAACGACCACTCGATGGGCTCGGGAGGCTCAACCTCGGTCGTGTCGGTGAGCTCATCGTTCTCGTCGTACTCCTGAACGATGATCGACACGGACTCCATGTCTTCCATCTTGTCGTCCCGCAGGAAGTGCTCGTAGGTCTTGCCCAACTCCTCAACCAGATTCTCCCGGTACTTCCCCCACGGCGTGTTCAGATCCGAAATACGGATCTCGGTCACGCCCTCCTCAATGTCCTCGTACGTGACTTTATCTACCGTCCAGTCACTCTCGTCTTCTAACCAATCCTGGTCAATGGTGAAACCAAACCCAGTGTCAGCATACATATGCCGACTCTTGATCGTCGCTTGGTTCCCGAGGTTCACGATGGCCTTCTTGGCCCCGACCCCGTAAGCACCGATAGAGCCGGAAATCTCACCCTTATTCGACTGCCCCAGGGCGAAAAGGATGTGAAGATCGTCTTCCTCAACACCACCGGTATCGTCTCGAATAACTATCTCGTCGTTATCTCTGGCACCCCCCTCATGGTACTCAATCTCAATGGTGGCCGGGTCCAGACCATCGAGATTACGGCGCCAGTTATCGAGGGCGTTGTCGATCAACTCTTTGAACGCCGAGACGGGCGTAACGTCGGACTTCACCGCCTGATACGCTTCCTTCGACGGCTTAAGGTCGTACTTATTCTCGCTCATCACATCCCCTAGTTGGATAGGTAGGTAAAAAAGTCTTTCTGAAGAATATTGATAGCCGCCATATGACGGCTCGCGCAAAGAATGTATACTATCGCGAAATAAGCGATCCCACTATTGAGCAAGATAGTTCATGCTGATCGGCAGAATAAGCACTACTTCTATTTCGCTTAGTGGGTGTCCGAGAGCAGATAGAACAGATCGATAAAGGCGGCTATTCGTCGTTTCCAAACCCACAGGATAGACCAAAATTGTAGCAAAGATAATGGTTCTGAGATTAATAAAAAGGTTTATTATCCTCCAAATCCAATAATCGGATATGAACGACTCTGAAACTGCGTTGGCTGTTCGGATGACGGAGAAGGCTCTGCATCGAGACGTGACAGGCAAGCGCCACATGCCTGTCGAGGGTATCGTTTGTGTTGTGGCAGTTCACAACCGAGGGCAGGCTAAGGAGGTCCTCGAAGAGATGGTGCGGAATCACACCGCTGGTTGGGCTCGGATGAAGCCCGAGACATATCACATCAGTGACGAAGATGCAGCGGTCGAGTTTCTGGAAGAGAATGGAGGGAATATTCCTTTCCGATATAATCACGATGTGAAATAGAGGGGTTAGAGAATAAGCTCTCTATATCAACTCTGTCGTGACAGGGAGGTGTATATACGGGAGCTCACCCACCAAGGTTGTTGTGTAGATACAACACCTATATGTAGCTGGCTGCGATAGATGCAGGTGATGATGGCAGAGAACGCTAACGAAGAGCAAGAGGACGTTCTTGTTGAGACGGACCACTATGCGGAGGAGTCGCCACTTGCGTACCTGTTTGGAGACACGGCCCGGGTGAAGATTATCAGCACGTTTGTTTCAGAGAGGGGGAGGGATATTAGTATCTCAGAGATTGCTCGCCTTTCGGGAGTTTCGCGAAGCACGGTGTACAACCACATTGATTCGCTTCAGAGGCTTGGCGTGATCAAGCATACGCGAGATGTCAGTGATGGGCATAGCTCGCTATATCAGTTGAACGAAGATAGCGAGATCGCAGACTTGTGCTACAAGCTTGACGGGATTACTCTTCAGAAACTGATTGAAGAGAATCACTTAGACTGAGAGGCAACCACTTCACTTACAACGGCCGGCGCATCTGGATAGTATAATGACTGAGGAGCCGGCCGTCCTCGACCTGATGGATTCTGAGTCCGCCTACGCCGAGGAGCTCGGAGCGGTCTATCAGGGCGATAGCCGAGAACGTCTGAAGGAGCTACCTGACGACTGTATCGATCTCGTAGTCACGTCTCCTCCTTTCGCGCTACAGCACAAGAAGGAGTACGGCAACGAGGATCAGGAGGGGTACAACGACTGGTTCATGGAGTTCGCGGAGGAGGTCTACCGCGTTCTCGCGCCCCACGGGAGCTTCGTCATCGAGATTGGCGGCGCCTTCCAGAAGGGCTGGCCCAAGCGCTCGACCTACCAGTTCAAACTGATCACGCGCCTCGTCGAGGAGGGCAACTTCGACCTCGCGCAGGACTTCTACTGGTACAACCCGGCGAAACTCCCGAACCCGATCGAGTGGGTGAACGTCCGGAAGATCCGCGTCACCGACGCCGTCACGCACATCTGGTGGCTCTCGAAGGACGCGAACAAGGACTCCGCCGTCGAGGAGGGCGAACAGCCCAGTCCCGAAGCGAACAATCAGCGCGTCCTCCAGGAGTACAGCGACAGTCAGAAAGACCTGATCGAGACCGGCGACTACAACGACGGGAAGCGGAGTTCCGGGTGGGACATTGACGCCGAGTCCTTCGCGAACGAGAACGAGGGCTCGATCCCGGACAACCTGATCGAGGGCTTCTCCGCCGGGAACGTGCTCGAAAAGCTCGACGAGATCTCCGCCGAGGAGTTCATCGGGATGGTCGCGGGCGAGGACCCAGAGGATCTATCTGCCGGCGACCTACTCCGGATTCTCGGTATGGGTGGACCGACCGCTGACAACCTCGTTGAGGCGTCGAACACCGCCAGTAACACCCACTACCTGAAGATGTGCCGCGAATTTGGCTTCGACGCCCACCCCGCGCGCTTCCCGCGTCAGATCCCGGAGTTCTTCATCGACTTCCTGACGCCGAACCCCCCCTACGACGACTGGGACCGAGGTGAGCTCGACCGGCCGGTCGTGCTCGACATCTTCGCCGGCAGCAACCTGACCGGGCAGATCGCCCAGCAGAAGGGCCGCTACTGGCTCGGCTTCGAGAAGGAGAAGAAGTACATCGAGACCTCGCGGTTCCGCTTCATGGCCGAGGAGGAGATCCGCCAGTCCCTCGACGATGAACAGAGCGACATCGGCGAGTTCGCCGAGATCGGCGACGACTAACTGAACTCGTCAAGCGACTCTTGCGAGTCGTCGCCGTCCTCGATCTGGTCGGCGTACTTTTCCAGCGCTTCTTCCTCGCGATCGGTCATCTCTTCGTCTTCGTCCTCGTCGACCAAGTCCTCACGGCCGAGCCGCTTCAGGTTCTTCACCCGGCGGGATTCTCCCCGGAGAGTCGTCAGGAGGTGATCCTCGTTCCCGTCGAACTCGTCCAGGTCGTCACCCCTGATGAACAGAATGGCGATGTTCTCGTGCTGCATCACACGGTTCGCGTACTGCTCTGCCTTCGAGGAGACGCCCCCTCTGGCGACCATCAGAATAGTGTTCGTCTGGAGGGTCCGTGAGAGGCCGACCTCGCGAGCGATATGTTTCGCCTCGAGCTGATCCTTCGTGTTCTTACACTGGATCTGGAAGCGGTTGAACGTCACACCAACGTCGTCCATGACCACGTCGACCTCCGATCCTGCTGTCTCTCGACCGCGAACCCGCCAGCCTGCGAAGTCGAGCCCGAGAAGCCGACCGATTTTCACAGTCAGCGTTTCGAGGGCAACACCGCGCTCGTAAGTTGAGTCGGCGTCCATCTGCTCTTGGATCTCGTCGAACGAGAGTCGGAGAACCGCCCTGGGGATGCCGGTACGCTCTGCCAAGTCTTCTAAGACGGGACGCAGAACCTCGGCGTCGAACTTCTCCGTCGTCGTGACGAGGTTCGGCTTCCCGGAGACGTGTTCCCACTCGATATACCCCGCTTCCTGTAGGGGGTTGAGTATCCGCTTACTGATGCCAGACTGCCGAATATCGACGCCGTAGGCCTCCTCCGCGATAGCCTTCGGAACCCTGTTCTTAATCGGACCGTCGGGGTCGATGAGCGCCAGAGCCCGAAGAAACGCCTGCTGTTCGTCCTCCAGTTCGTCCAGTTCGAGAATATCTTCCGAATCGACGCCGATCAGCTCCTCGATCCTACTACGGTCGATGTCGTAGTGGTGGGTTCCTGAATTCACCACACCGGCCTTCGACATCCACGCCCGCATCTGGGACCAGTGGTTAGAGGATTCGTTGATGTGGAAGTCGTACTGTTCTCGGAACTCCTCTTTCACGTTCTCGTTGACTGTTCGCCGGCCCTGAGCCTGAAGATCCTCGACGATCTCGATTCCCTTCAGCCCGTGCTCGTTCTGGAGGATATGCTTCGCGAACCGATCGTACATCGCCTCAAGATCGTCCCGAAGCTCGTAGAGCTCCTCACCGATCTCGGTGAATCGGAAGTCTTCGTCGACGATATCGTATCCCGCTGGCCCGAGCCCGAGTCGAACGTTCTTCGCGCGGTCGGGTGTCGAGAAGAACTGCTCCCGCATCTCTTGGTCGAACGCTTCGGGATCCCATTCGTGCTCTTTCGCTAGTTCGAGAACGGCCCGTAGCTCGTCTTCGCCGTCCTCGACTTCGATCTGGTTCGGAGAGAAAGCGTCTCCGAAAGGAAGGTCGGTATCCTTTCGGACCATTCGTTAGACCCAGAGCTGTTGGGTCTAAGTATAGTTCTTACGTATAGTCTAAACAGAAAATCGGATAGCGGAGAGGTTAGAGCCACTCTACCTTCCCACGCTCCCTCGCCTGCGCCTTCTCCGTCGCTTCGCCGCGGTAGTGGTTCAGGAACGTATCGAGATCGTTCCACCCGCCCCAACGCAGCGCCACAGTCTCGTCCACGTCGGCGTTCGCGAGCTGCCCCGCCCACGTCCGCCGCAGGTCGTGAAACGTCAGGTGCTCCCAGCGATCCTCGCCGGTTGCCGAGGCCAGCTCCTCGCGAGCGCCCTCGACCCAGTTCCGGACCGAGCGTGTCGATCGATCAACTAGGACCTCGTCGTCGTCGACGCCGCCGAAGCTCGCCGCGGCGTCCACAGTATCCGCCAGCGAGTCGGGAATCGGCGCCTCGCGGTACTTCTCGCCCTTTCCCTCCGGCACGACCAGCATCTGTCCGGCCTCCCCGCCGTCGACGACGTGCTCGGGCCGAACTTCGACGACCTCGTGAGACCGGAGCCCCACTTCGGCGCCGAGCCGGAACGCGACCTTCCGTAGCGGGTCGTCGGCGACGCCGAGTAGCTGCTCGACCTCGGACCGACTGAGCCACACCCGCCGACCGTCCTTGTCGTCGTACTCCTCGGTCATCATGGCTACCTTCCTCCTTGCCCGCTTCCCGGAAGGTTTCCTCGGTCGATCGCCGCCGATCGGGGGTGAATCGGCGCCGATTCAGGGGGTGATCGGGTCATCAGTTTCCGACTCTCCCCCGATTCTCGGAAGCGGCCGTCGACGGCGCCCGAGCGCACAGGGGGCACTCGTCGTCGGTGTTGATGTACTCGATCTCGTGGAGCGGGCAAAAGTCCATCAGTCCCATCCCTCGAAGTTCTCCGCCTCCCGAATCCGGAACTCGTCGGCCTCGGCATCGTAGCCAAGCTCGAGGCTGTCGCCTTTCTCCATGCCGAGGCGTTCGACCATCTGCTTGGGGAGTGAGACGGTGAAGGTACCGTCGTTGGTGCCGAGGGTCCGCTGACCGAGCGGGACCACGTCGGAGTCGCTACCAGTCTTCGCTTCAGCCGCCGTCCGGCTGGGCCGAGATTTCGTCGCCACGATTCTTCTTTGCGAGTAGATCGGTAAAATACCTACGCGAGTATCAACGTCTGTATCAGGTTCCCTCATCGCCGAATAGCTCGCTCCCCGACAGCCGACCGCATGGCAACAACGGTACACCGCAAGCACCAGGGCGAACAACGAACCTTCCTCGTCGTTCCAGCCACCGACGCGACCGGCCGGGAAGTCGGCAGCCACGTCTTCCAGGTCACCGACGACGGGCCGGAGTACGTCGGCGAGGGTGACGCCGTCGGCGACTGGGAGCCAGACGAGGAGCTGACGAACGACGACGCACCACAGTCGGCGCTCAACGCCGCCCGCGAGGCCGACGATGTCTGACGACGGCTACGCGGGCTCGCGGAAGGTCCTCGAACGTGGCGGGAGCCTCACCGTGGGCATCCCGAAGGCCATCGTCGACCGCTACGGGATCGAGAAGGGCGACGACGTGTTCTGGAGCGACCAGAAGGACGCCGACCGGCCAACGTTCATCCCGCCCGGGCAGGGTGGGCCGGAGGTGGCCTGATGCACACCCACGAGAGCGGCGACGTGCTCGCCCTTCAAGCCGAGACCGAAGTCGAGCACCAAGCGCTGGTCCGCCTGTGCAGCATCCTCTCGACGCCCGACCTCCGCTACCCCGCGCCGGAGTGGAAGCTCCCAGCGTGGGACGGACTCGACGAGACGAGCCACCGAGACGCACTCCTACTTCCGGACGGAGGTGCTCGGTGAGCTTCGAGATCGAGTTCGGGACGAAGGGCGGCGCCGACGCCGCCCGCGACGAACACGGGGAGTACGTCTGCCCCGTCGACGACGATCGCCGGCTCAAGACCGTCGCGTTCGTCGACGACACCCCCGACCACGTTCGCGATCAGCTCGAGGCCGGCGCCCAGACCGGCCGCGCCGAGCGTGAGGAAGGGGCTGGGCAGGCAGAACTCACCGACGGCGAGAAGAACCGCGTCGGCCCGTTCGTCGAGGAGAACAACTACCTGAAGGCTGCGTCAGTGAAAGCACTTCTCCGCGATAACGGGGTGAGCGACTGGGAAGCGTGGTACGGTCCGGAACTCACCGTCGACGAGCACCGGAACTCCGTGCTCCCAAAGGCCCAGCAGGCTGGCGGCGGCGACCGGATCGAGAACGAAGGCCCCGATCGCGACGCCGCGGCCCGCGCCGAGAAGGCCGCCGGCGAGCAGTGCGACCACGCTCGGGATCACTGCGAACACGGCGATCCTGAGGCCTGTGAGTTCCTCCGCGAGAGCTGTGGGATGGACGACGACGAAGTCTCCGCGCTGCTCTCGGACGAACCTCGTGCTGCCGAGGAGGAAATCTCCGGGGAAGCCTTGGGCGCCCTCGGCCGGGCGTGGCAGGGGTACAAGGCCGGCGTCAGCCGCCTCGATCAGGAACTCTCCGACGCCGTCGACGCGAAGGCCAACGCCGAGCAGGCCGCAGCGGCGATCAACGCGATCCGGGCTAACCACGGACAGGAACCGATGGAGTTCGAGCGCCTCGAAGAACTCAGCGACGAGCTCCAAGCGACTGGCCGTGACGCACACGACGCCAAGGGCCACGTTGAGGAGGCCGACGCATGAGCGAGTACGAGTGCCCGGTCGACTGGTGCGAACACACCGGCAACCTCGACTCGGTGAGGGGCCACATCAACGGGTCGACCGACCCCGATCACGACTGGTCGGAGTTGAAAGACCAGATCGAGGCCCAGAACGACCAGCCCGAAGGGGACCCATCGGGGGGAGACGAATCAGGGGACGGCGCTGTTTCCGACCCTTCCGACGACGACCAGCCAGCAGAGGGGAAAGAGACCAGCGACGAAGGGGGGTCTGAAGGCCCCTCTGAAGGGGGTACGATGGCAACCGACGCCGAGTACGAGAACCAGACCAACGACGACCAGCAAGAACCGACAGACGAGAAGGAGACGGGGACCAGCGACGAGGGGGGGTCAGAGGGGGGTTCGAACCCCTCTGCAGGGACTGGTGCAGCGGCAGCAGGGGGCGCGACCGCCCTCATCGCCGGCCAGTCGATGTGGGTCGTGGTCGGTATCGCTGCCCTCGCGCTGCTGGTCGTGCTGCTCGTCACCAGCGACGATGGAGAACCGACAGCAGAGAACGCGATGGGGACCAGCGACGAAGGGGGTAGCGAAGACCCCTCCGAGGGGGCCTCGGAGGGTGGTAGCGACGGCGAGACTGGAGGCCTGATCGACTGATGCCCGACGACCAACCCAAACCGGACGACGAGAGCGAGGTAGAGACCAGCCAAGAGGGGGCCTCCGAAGGGGGTGAAGAGGGTGGTAGCGACCAGCCCGACATCGCCCCCGACGAACAGGCCAGCATCCCCGAGGGGCTCGACGATATCGACCCCGAGGAAGCCGAGGAGGCAGCCGGCGTCGACGAGGAAGACGTCGAGGACGAACAGGCAGGTGCCGATAGCGACATCGCCGACCCCGGCGCTTCCGGTGGAGAGGCTACCGAAGCCAGCCCGCTGAAAGCCGGGAACCTCTACGTTTCGGTCGTCCAGTCGGTCACGAACGCGCAGATCGAGAAGTTCGGTGACGAGGACGCCGAAGAGCTGGGGGACGACCACTTCGAGCAGTACGACCTCGCCCACCACTTCAACGAGACGATGGACTACATGGGGGTGGGCTCGGACATGGAGCCCCACGAGGCTCTCCTGATGGCCACCGTGCTCTCGGTCGGCGACGGCCTGGTGAGCGAGACCGACGTGCTCGACAAGCAAGTGAGCCGCCTGATGGACAAAGCGATGAACGGCGACGGCGCCGAGAACGGAGGTGTCGCGGCGTGATGGGCGGCATGAAGCAGCGCATGATGAACCAACTGCTCGACTCCGGGATGACCGAGAACCTCACCTCGGTCCTCGCCCGCGCCGAGCACGAGCTCCTCACGACTGCCAAGCGCATGGAGGAAGCCCACGGCACCGAGACGCTGGGCGATCTCCCCACCGTCGAGGAGCGACAGGCCGCGCTGAAGCGGCTGATCGAGGCGCTCGTCACCGACTCGGTGGACGAGGTCTGGATCGAACAGGTCGCGCCGGCGCTGCTCGACGACCCCGAGAAGGCCGAGTCCTACCTCGCGATGGACGACGACGAGTGGGCCGACCAGATCGAGCGCTGGGCCGAGTTCTATCGCGAGAACGGCGCCGAGGGGAACGACCGCGTCCTCGCCGAGCACCACGTCAAGCGCACCTTCGGCGTCGATCTCGAGACCTTCGAAGATCGCGTGGTCAACTGGGAGCGCGGAGAGGAAGCCGAGCGCATCTTCGCCGGGAACTTCCGCGCCGTTCGGCGCTCGATGGAGGAAGTGACTGAGGAGGCCGAAGCGTGACCCGGCGCCTGCTCGCGGCGATGTCCGGGTGGGGGAAGTCCTGGTACGCGCAACTCCTCTTCGAGACTAACCTTCCCAAGTTCGATCTCGTCGCGATCTTCGACTACAAGGACGAGTACCGCGGACTGGTCAAGGCCGGGCTCGCGAACCACTACATCGTCGGTGAACGCGAGAAGGCGTGGTCCGTCGACGACTGGGAGACGTTCTTCGAGTCGAACCCGAAGGTTGTGCTCGCCCGGCACCGACTCAAACCCGAGGAGTGGCAGGAAGTAACCGCCAGCGCCGTCCAAGCCCTCCGGAACCTCGCCGGACCGTCCCGATCGGCGCTCGCCGGCGTCGACGAGGCCCACTTCGTCGCCCCGCAGTCCGGCAAGATCCCCGACGCGATCGAGGGGCTCGCGACGACCGGCCGCGGTGAGGGCGCGTCAAGCATGTGGATCACCCAGCGCCTCGCAAAACTCGACGAGACAGTCGGCTCGCAGTGCGACGAGCGGATCGTCGGCGGCTTCTCGGGCGATCGAGACCGCGGAAAAATCGATCCGGAGTACCCCGAGGACGTACACAACCCGCAGGCTCGGAGCATCGCCCGACTCCCGGAGGAACTCCGTGTCGACGGCGAGAACCTCCCACTCCGGCGCTTCGAGGAGAACGGCTCGACGATCGGCTCTGAGTGGGTCTACTCGAACAACAAGGGCGAGATGGAACGCCGCGACACTCGCGATCTGAGCATGGAGACCACCCACTACGGCCCCGAAGGCCACCCCATTCACGACCCGAACTAATGCCACGTACCCAAGCGACCCTCCAAGGAGCGGACTCTGAACGCTTCCAAGATACCCGCGAGCGCGTCTGTGAACTCCGTGGCGGCGCCGAACCCTCAAACGCCGAACTCATCCGTATGATGATGGATCAGTTCGATCCGGCCGACGCAGTTATGACACCGGATGGCGTTGGAGGTTCAAGTGAATCCTGTAGTAGTAGGTTGTGATGCAATCCCGTTCCGCAAATAGAGGGAATGGGGCGTAGTACAGATTTTATATCTTCTTAATAGCTTCTGAGAATGTATGGTCGCTAATATGGTGAGAGGTCTGTCGGCTTCTGTCAGACCTCATTTGATCTAAGTCGGTGAACGTCACACGTTGTCTCTTTCCGGACGCCTCAACAGTCGGGATGTAGAATGATCTCTCTTCGGCCTCAGAATATCCTGCTAAGAGATCCACATACTCTTCCTCGTAGTGATCGGCACTAGCTTGGATGTAATACCTGTTGCCTCCCTCGTTTTTCGCAGTCTTAACTTGGATTCTATACAGAGATCCATCTTTGTCAACGATTAGATCGTATTGGTGATCATGACCAAAAGGAAAAGAAACACCGTACCCTTGCGCCATCAGTTCTGAGGCAACAGCCAATTCTGATTTCTCACCTTGCCGTGAGCCTTCACCAGGAGTCATAGATCCATTACTTGATTGGGGCACAATAAATCCAGAGGACAAACCGAATCAACAGGGTCGGCCCGGAACTATACATAGCTCTACTGCTGAACCGCTGCACGCCACAGCACACCTGCAGCAGTCTTTCGTGGCCAGTTCAAGGGTTTCACCCTCCGAGTTAGGAGCGCATGGCAGAGATGGCTGATGCGTTCGAACAGGTGATCGAATTCGACATGTGGGAGCGAGTGCTGGCGATCCTCGCCGGCTTCTTCGCTCCGACTGTCCTGCAAAACCTCCTCGGTGGGGTCGTCCCCGATGCTACCGACCAGCGCGAGGTCTACGGGCTTGCCGTCGTCGCCGGCGGCCAGCTCGCGCCAAAGTACAGCACCGAACTAAGCCTCGGCGGTGGCGTCTACACCGCCGACGCGGCCGCTGAACGGTTCGGCGTCAAGGGCACCATCGTCAACGCGGGGGCCTAACGGATGTCTGAAACCCTCTCCAACCTCGGCACGCCGAAGGTCGATGCGACCGAGAAGACCAACGTCCCGGGGCAGATGACGAACATCCTCGAGTTCCAGCCCATCGACGGGATGGTGCTCACGCTGTCGAACCGCGGCGGCGGCATCCCCTTCCAGATGGACCTCCGGGACGCCAACGACGACCCCCTCCCGCTGGACACCGACCTCGAGATCGTCTACGACGCGCCGCACCTCCAGCGCCCCCAGACGGTCTCGGAGTCGCTCGCGAACATCGGGACGTACAACCGGCTGAGTATCGCCGAACAGCAGAACGAGGACTACGTCGAGCAGACCCGCATCTCGCTCAACGGGCGGGAGCTGGTCGTCCGGGACATCGACATCGCCGCCGTCGCGATCGAGTCCAGCGAGCAGATCGACTGGTCCAACTCGCGCATCTACGTCGACAAGGACAACGTCACCACCCGACAGGAGGCCTGAACATGGTTTCCGACCGCATCCTGAACGAGCTCCGGAACGCCGACACCTACAGCGACCAGTTCACGCGGGCGGACTTCGACCTCTCGGCGGGCGTTGCCGGGTCGAACGAACTCGTCGCCGAGACCCAGCTACTCCGCCCCCACGCGCTCGAGGATGGCGTCCCGATCGACGTGGCCATCATGGCCTACGAGGAGTTCACGGCCGACGCTACCGCGGGCAACAGCGAGACGCTGACCCTCTCACATGACCCAGTCGACTCCACCGCGACCCCCGATCCGGTCGTCGTCTACGAGAACGACTCCCGGCTTCCGATCGACTCGCGGGACTTCGAGAACGACACGGTCACCGTCACGCCCGCGAACGCCGACAGCACGCTCGGCGTGTTCTACGCTTCGGGCGAACAGGCGCAGGTGGCTGTTCAGAAGACCGCGCCTGGTTCGCAGGCACAGGAGACGCTCTACTCGGGCGATATCGGGCTGATCCATATGCGCGACACGGCGCGCGAGCCGATCACGCTCAACTTCAGCGGCTCGCCGCTCCAGCCGGTGATCCCGACCGACTGGCGCCTCCAGGTGTACGTCGACGCGCCGTACACGGCGAGGTTCGCGAAGGACGTGGGCGGCGACGGGACCGACGAGCAGGCCACCAACTCCCTGCTCGGGTTCGCGTACCGCGCCACGAAGGAGGACATCGAGGGGCTGAAAACGGCCGTCGCGCAGGACTCCGCGGGGCGATAGATGGCCGGGCTCATCGCCGAACAGGACGGCGGCGAGAGCGCATCCACCACAGGGGGTGACCAAGCGTTCTCGACCACCGACGCTGGGGGCGGCCCGTCCGGAGAGTCTCATCTCGACTCGTTCATCGCCAGCTCGGGCTGGTCCCGCGAGGATCTGATGCTCGTGCTGATGCTGCTCCAGACCACGCTGCTGATCGCGTGGTACGTGGAGGTGCGCGATGCCTGAGGTCGAGGACGCCGAGGTCACGGAGATGACCGACGACGAGCTCGAAGAGGCCGTCAAGGAGGCCGTCGACACGGACACCGAGACCGCCGACGAGGAGGTGATGGGCTTTGCCCCGCGTGATTCCTGAACCGGACCCCGACGACACGCCGTTCCTCAGCCCGTACACGGTCACCGTACCGCCGGGTAAGAAGGCGACCGTCGAGTTCACGCCCGAGGAGTCGAGTTCGGTGTTCCACCTCGCCGCAGTCGCGATCTCAAAGGAGGCCCAGACCACCTACGAACTCCGCGACGACGACACTCCAATGTACGGGCCGGCAGCGATCCCGCCCACCGACATCGACGACTCGTCGGTGACGTGGGTGCCCTGCCAGCGCTTCAGGAGCAGCCTCACAGTAATCATCAAGAACGTATCCGACGCCCAGCGGACCTACAGCATCCTGCCGATGGGCTACGAGACCACGGAGGGCACCTGATGGGACTCATCACTCGCGGGAAGATCGAGAAGCTTCGCGGCGTCGTCGATCGCGCCGGGGACTTCAGACCGGCCGCGAACGCAGACCTACAGGCCAAGATCCGGGACTTCCTTGGAAATCGGGATGGGCTGACGCAGTTCGTCTACTCGACGAGCGGAACCACCGCGGAGGCACTCGACTCCAAGAGCGTTCCCGGCGGTGTGGAGGTGCTGGTCGAGTACGATCAGGGCAACAGCGGCACAGTCTACGTCGGCGATTCTGACACGCAAGCGATCGCGCTCACCGCCGCTGGGCAGGGCCGCGGCTTCCGCGTCACCGACACCAGCGACATCTACGTCCGGACGCCGAACACCGGCGACGGTGTGATCGTATCGTTCGTCGGAGGTGGTGCCTGATGGTGAGCATCTACGGTGGCTCCGGCGGCGGCGGGTTCGACTACGTGCAGGACCCGCAACCCCAAGACCCGCAGGAGGGCGAGGAGTGGTACGACACCGGGAGCGACAGCGCGTTTGTCTACGACGGCAGCGCGTGGGTCGAGCAGACGATTACGGACCACTCGAAGCTGTCCGGGATCAGTTCGAGTGACCATCATTCCCGGTACACGGATGCCGAAGCGGCTGCTGCCGCCCCAGTCGCGGGGATTCGGGGCGGGTTCGACAGTACGAACGTGAGCGGAGACGGTGACACGGCGACCCTCTCAATCGGAAACGCAGTTCCGTGGCGTCTCTACATCTTCGTGAATTCCGGGGGGTCGTATAATGGTGAGACGAGAACAACCGCGACCCTCTACTATGAAAACGGGGGGTCAAACAGCTACTATGTGAATATCCTCGGCGGGCAAATGGGCTCCTCCTCAAACACGTACACAGCTCCAATGTGGGGGGAGTTCGAGCAGGGGAAGCGAATCGACCGAATCGAGTGCAGTTTCACACAGGACCCGAGCGACAGCGATGCGTACGGGTCTGTTGAGTTCCACTATCTCGAGTGGTTCTAACATGATCGAGACCTTCCCCGCCGATCGGGTTCCGGACGGCGCCGTGTTCGGCCCGCACCACGCCTATCTCGGGCTGCTGCTGGCGCTGCTGGCGGTCGCACTCGTGTGGGATGACGCGACGGGTGCGGAGCCGTGGGTGGGCGCTGCGGCGCTGCTGGCGGCGTCGTTTGCGTTCGCGACCATCTGGAAGTTCTACCCACAGACCGGCGCAGCCCTCGCACTCGCCGGCATCGTGATCGCGCTGGCGTCGACGCTGCTCCCGTTCTGGAGTAGCTACCCGTGGCTCGGCCCGCGGGGCGTGCTGCTGGTCGGCGCGATCGTCGCGCTCGACGACGTTGCCGAGCACGCCTTCGGCGTCCCCACGCCGCTGGACTGGCTCTGGACCCATCACCTCGTTCAACACATCCACTAACACCATGATCGACGACACCACCAACGACGACGCACAGGCAGAGAACCGACTCGCGGAGGGGAGCTAATGGCGCTGATCGACGCCGGCGGCAGCTCCGAACCCCTCGTCGACGCCGGCGGGGGGAGTAGCACAACCTCCGACAGCGACGACAGCGGCTCGAGCTCGGACAGCTACGAGTTCGATCAGGACGAGCACGAGCAGACGCTCGCACAGGGTGACCTCATCAACGACGCGCGAGCGAACGTCGCCGGGCACGACCAGGACATCGAGGTCGACGGTGCGGGAGAAGACGCGGACGGCGTGGAGGTGACCGACCAGAACGGCGGACTCAGCGACGGCGGGACGACCGTCATCGACCCGGACACGTCGGAGGACTCGACGGGTGACCGCGTCGGACTCGTCGGCGGCTCGGAGGACACCGACAACGACGGCGAGGAAGAGGAGACTACCACCGTGGTCCAAGAGGACGGGAGCAGCACAACGGTCACCAACGCTCCGGAGGACTCCGCGAACGACAGTCCGAACAACACGCCCGCAGGGAGTGACAACTCGGGCGACGCCGAGGGGATCGGCCGGGCCGGGAAGGCCGGCGCGGCCCTCCTGATCGGTGCGCTGGTCATGGGGGGACGCTAATGGGTTCGCTCCCGACGACGAAGGGCGGGAACGTCGTGCTGAAGGAGCTGGCCCTCCCCGACAGCGTCGAGCCCGGGGAGATGGCCGAGGCTCAGATCCGCGTGAAGAACCGCGCGATCGTGATAAACCCGCTCGACGGAGATCGCTGCAACAACCCAGTGGCGGGCTACAAGATGCGCGCCGGTCTCACACTTCCCTCGGGCGAAACCGTCTACACGAACGAGAAGTGCGTCGCCGGCGACTTCTCGAACCACACCTGGGCGAAGACGTTCGAGGTACCGGACGACGGCGGCGACTACACGGTTGAGGCATGGGTCGAGATGACCGGCTCAGGAAAGACGACCGACACGCTGGAACAGAGCCTGAGCATCACCTCGACGCCGCCCGAAACGCCGGACGACGGAGGAAGTGACGACAACGACGGTGGCAACGGGCTACCGTGGTTGCCGTCGGGCGGATCGACGCCCGACCCGTCGGACCCGCTGAACATCGGCGGGCAGATGGACAAGCTGCTACTCGTGGTCGGCCTGATCGCGGTGGCGTGGGCCGCGGACTCGGGGGCGGAGGTGATCTCGTGATTGAGGCCATCCTTCAGTACGTGATCGCGCTCTCGTCGGCGCTGACGGCCACAGGAGTCGCGTACATCGCCCGAGAGGCTCATGAGGCCCGCCAGACGATCTACGACAACGAGGAGCGGAGCCAAGTCAACCGACGAGTGCTCCGCCGCGAGGGAATCTACCGACCGCCGAAAGTGCCGAACGGGGGGAGAGATGAGTGAGCTCGCGGCGGTCGGCGAGGCGCTGGCAGCGTCGACGCCGTACATGGTGATGTTCGCGATCGGCGTCGTGACGGGCTCGCTCGTGCCGGCCTACTACGCCCAAGAGCGCCTCCGAGGCTTCGGTCGGGCGATGATGGGCCGGCTGCCCTACCAGCCGCCGCCCGGCCTTGATCGAGAGCAGGCCATGCGCGCGGCCGTCGAGGCGGCCGACGCCGACGACGTGAAAGAAGAGTAGTGGCTCAGTTGTAGCCTTCAGCAGCTACCAAATTTTACTGCGTATCAGTAAGTACAGGGGGGTATACGTAACGTTCCTTATCACTCCGCTGATTTAGAAGGCTGATTTTGAGTGTCGATTGTCACTGGATGTGTGTCTCCTCCCATGAATCTGTATCCAAGCGCGATGAGGAGCCCAGAGACTGCGGCAACCGGGATAAAAGACGGTACTGCGGACGGATCGAAGGGAACCACCGGGGCATTGCCGAACCCGTGGACGAAACCCGCATACCACACGTTCTGCGTCAGATAGTAGATGATACCATAGGTGATTCCCGGAATCAGGTTCGCCAGGATAATCCATGGAATCGCCGTCGGAGAGGCCCCCTCCAGTAGTAGCCCGACGGGAATATGTGCGACGCCGAATAAGACGGCTCCACCGAGGATTCCGATTGCGACGGATAACCTATGCGAGCGAGAACTCGCAAGACCAGTACACTTGTTCTGCACGTATCCCCGAAAGACGAACTCCTCGGTGAGCCCGTTCGAGACGGTGAGTGTGAGCAGAAACCAGATCGGCACCCAGTACCACGGCATATCGAAGGCAAATCCCAGTTGTGCGGTCGCTCCCGTGACGACAAGATACCCCACTCCGATGATGCTCATCCATCCCCAGAGGACGCAGAACGCGATGACGGCAGGGAAAAATGTCGATCTACTGAGGCCGACAGCAGACGCTGAAACGCCCTCGTACCGGAGTACGCCCCACGTGCCAACAACGAGAACCAGCATAAACGGCAGGCTTAGCAGGGCCGACAGATGATTCGGATATTCCGACGGTTCAGGACCCAGAGTCGCCGTGTGAGCGGTTGCCGAGGCAACCGCGACAATGCTCACGAATGCAACGACGGCAACGAGCGGGACCAAACTGAGGATGAAACGGAGGTGGCGCGATGACGACCTCATGCATCTCTGGTCTTGACAGTATGGTATCAAAAACATTCGGAGAGGGGATGAAGAGCGGTTGGCTTCTACGACCACCGGCGGGGACCTGCTGGTCACTTCGGAACCCACTACTGGCTTGATACATTCGCACACCTATCGAACGGCTGTTTCACCGCAATTGTGTCCAAAATAGGTTTCAATAGAGTCGATAGCCACCTACACCCAGACTTCGCCTTTGTCCGGGTGATCGGCGGCTGCGAGGTGGTGCTGGTGTTCTTCGATCGTTTCCTCCGTGTTGCCGCACGCGAGGCATTTCATCGTCGTTCGTCCCATCACCGTACCTCCAGCATGGGGCGGTTGATCGGGTCGCCACAGCGCCGGACGTAGCCTCGATCTCGGAGCGGCTTCAGCGCGCGCCGGGAGACGCTGCTCTTCGGGATGTTCGTCTGGGCGGCGATCAGACTCTTCGCTTCGTCGACCGGGAGCGGCGCGTCCCCAGCAGCCCGTTGGAGCACGCTGTAGGCCGATGCAAGCGTTTCGTCGTCACCCGGCGGAGTGAGACCCCCGTCGGCGGCCGGATGCTTGGCCTGCTGTCGCATGTAGGCCCGCAGGTCCTCGCTGCGGTTCGTGTCGTCGTCGAGCGACTCCTCGTACGCCTCGACTACGTTCTCGGGCACGCGGACCGTGACGCGCTTGGTGTCGGTCTCGTCGGACTCCATCCGTCCCATCAGGCCACCTCCGTATGACGCGGTGCGGTTTCGCATGACGCGCCGAAATCACCAGATGGGGTGAGGTTCCGGGGGTTGCAGTGCAGTATGTATGACACCCCTCCCCCTGTCTCTGCGAGACTCACGCGGGCGCCCGCGATTGCCGCGTGCGTGCGAGGCCGCCGGCGCTGGCGTCGGTGACCGGGGCGGCCGCGAGGGACCGCGTTCATCGGCGGCCCCCCGTGGCGTCGGTGCGCTGCGCTTGATCGACGAAGCCACCGTCGGCGACGGCTCGCTCATCGGTGCTGTGGGCGTCGAGGTCGACGCGAGGGATCATGACGGAATCGCCCTCGACATCCTCGACGCCGGCGAATGCGGCTTTCCTGACCGTGCAAAGATGGGCACACGGCCCGTCGTTGTACTCCCACCCCTCGCAGTCGCAGGTGCCGACGTGCTCGCCGTGCTCGCGAGCGACGGCGACGAGGTGAGCGTCGCCGTCCGGCAGCGTCACTCGGTAACCGTACCGGCCCGTGCTCTCGATGAGGGCGGCCTCCGGATCGGCGCGCGCCCAGCTCGTCTGGTCGCTCCCGGCGATCTCGTCGAAGTCGAGCCGCTCGCCGGGAGCGGGATGGTCCGTCGACGGCGGAACGCGGTCGGCGCTCAACGCTGCTCACCTCCGTTGCACTCCGGGCAGACACGGCGAGTGATAGCGCTTCCTCGTCGGCGCTGAGGTTCGAGACGTGTTCCGCAGTCCGGACAGAACCTCATGGCGAACACCTCGCGTCGTCCTGCGCGGGACACTTCTGATCGGTGTCGAGGATGTAGCCGCCGCAGTAGTCGCAGATCGGCGGTGAGTTGAACGCCAGTCCGCTCTCGACGCTCATGCGGAACACCCCGCAGAACGGCCGCTACCTATCAGAGAACCCTGCAAAGAGTATAAGGGGGTAGTGGGCCGGCGCGAATTCGAATCGCGGTTACGGCCACCCGAAGGCCGAAGGATACCAAGCTACCCCACCGGCCCGCAGGCGAAACGAGGCACCCGGCGAGGTTAAGAGTTGCCATCTTTCAGCGCCGTCGACCGAAACCCGAAGCCCGGAAGCCCCACTCGACGGCGCCCGGCGCGTCGATCAGGCGTAGTCGAAGCCGGAGTCGTCGTCGAGTCGCTCCACATCGTCGTCGTCCGTCTCGGTCGTCGTCGCCGAGGATCCGCCTTCGAGCTGCTGGTAGGCGTCGATCAGGACGGCGAGGGAGAAGATGCTCACGAACCCGGAGACCACGTAGGTGAGCAGCGTCCCGGCGACCGGGCTGAACACCGTCAGGATCCCCGTCGGGATGCTCGCCAGCAGGCTGATGACGAAGATCACGATCCCGAGGCCGAACAGCGGGAAGCGGTTCCCCTTCGCGAGCGACCAACTGGAGGAGAGCGCCTCGAACGGCCCTTCGCCCTCGACGGCGACGTACACCTGCGTGAAGATCAGGCTGACCAGCAGGAACAGCCCCGGGATGAACAGCGCGACGAAGCCGATCGCGACCGCGATCCCCTGCACGATCAGCGCGACAACGAGGAACACCCAGGTCTTCAGCATGTCGTCGGTGACGCCGCCGGGGATCGAGCCGAGGTCGGTGGCGTCGTGGTTCAGCGCCCGCAGGGCGACGATCGTGAACGCGACGTTGAGGATCGCGCCGAGCGTCGCCAGCGCGGCGCCGCCGGCCGCCCCGATCGGGAGCGACAGCGTGGTCGTCGCCGTTCCCGAGGTGCCGGCCGGCGGCGCGACCGAGGTCACCGCCGAGTTCGTGCCGAGGACGGTGAGCAACTGGAGCAGGACGTAGATCACGCCGAGTTGGATCCCGCCTGTCGTCGTTAGCTTCTCCGCGCCGCTTGAGAGGGCATCACCGATGTTCAGGGACATGTCTGCCCCTCGCGAGAGTTAATTAAAAATATTTTTGATAGCGGATTTCTACCACCGGCGGGGTCGATCGACGCAGTTCCCGGAGCGAGGGGGTGGGCCGGAGCACGGAGTTACTTATGTAGGCGCACATTATCCTCCCGTAATGGCAGAGGAGCAACCCCAGTCACTCCCGACCGAACTCGACGCGTGGCTCGACGATCGGGCCGCCGAGACCGGCCGGGACCGTGGGGAGCTGCTCGCCCGTGCGGTCGCGACCTACCGCCTCCTCTCGGAAGCCGAGGACGCGACCGACACGGAGCCGCTGGACCAGCAGGTCGAGGAGCTGGCCGACCGGGTCGCGGCGGTCGAGGCGGACGTCGACGATCGGGTCGAGGACGTGCGCGACCGCGTGGTGCAGGTGATGCAGGTCGCGAAGGCGAAGGCCGACGAGGAGCACGACCACCCCGAACTCGAAGCGCGGATCGAGGAGATCGAGGACGCCGGCGCCGACGACGTGGCGGCGCTCCGGCGGTCGCTCGCGGAGCTCGACCGGCAGGTCGAGGGCGGGTTCGACAACTACGAGGCGGTGCTCTCCTCGCTGGTCGACCGCGCCGACGACGCCGAGGAGAAGCTCGATACGCTCGCGAACGCGGTGGTGAGCCTGCGCCGGCGGGTCACCGAACTGGAGGCCGCCGACGCCCGCCGGAGCGCCGTCGAGGAGCTGCAGGCCGAGGCCAACCGCCGGAACGTGGGGGCGGCCGACTGCGGCGCGTGTGAGCGGCAGGTCCACGTCGGCCTGCTGTCGGCGCCGCGGTGTCCACACTGCGACGAGGCGTTCGTCGACGTGGAGCCGGGGCGTCGCTTCTTCGGCTCCGCGACGCTCGTGACCGGCGACCAGCCGGCGCTGACCGGCGAGTCGTTCGACCCCGAGGCGGCCGAGGAGGTGTTCGAGGACGATGAGTGAGGACGACGGCTTCGACGACCCGGAAGATGACGACGAGGAGCTTCCCCTCGCCGGGCTGCGTGAGCGCGTCGACGCCGAGCGGGAGAACGACGGGGAGGCCGACCGGGAGAGTCCCTTCGAGACGGTCGCGGAGGACCAGCCGGCCGACGCTGCGGGGTCGGACGAGCTGTTCGAGGAGGTCGACGTCAGCGACCTCGACGGCGAGGCGGTGTGGGACGCCGTCGTCGAGGGCGACGCCGAGACCGAGGAGCTGCTGGAGGGGGAGTCCCGGATGGAGGCCGACGTGGAGTCGTCGGTCGAATCCACCGGCGTGCCCGACGAGCACGTGATCGACAAGCGGGAGTACTGCCAGCGGTGTGAGTTCTTCGCCGCGCCGCCGGACGCGGTCTGTACCAACGAGGGGACCGTGATCGTCGAGCTGGTCGACAACGGCCACTTCCGGGTCCGGGGCTGCCCGAAGGTCGCCGCCGACGACGAGGCGTTCTCGGGGTTCACCACCGGGGAGGAGTGAACAGCCTTTCCTGCGGCGGTCCCCTTCCTCGGGTATGCAGTTCTGCGACGACTGCGGCTCGATGATGGTCGCGGAGGGCGACCTGATGGTCTGTCAGGAGTGCGACGCCACCCAGCCCCGCGACGAGGAGGCCGAGGCGGCGTTCGTCTCCACCGACGAACAGACCGAGGGCGACCTGATCGAGGCCGACGAGGACGCCGAGTACGAGGGGAAACCCACCGCCTCGGACGTGACCTGCGAGGAGTGCGGCCACAACGAGGCGTGGTACGACATCAAGCAGACCGCCTCCGCCGACGAGCCGCCGACGCGGTTCCTGCGCTGCAAGGAGTGCGACAACACCTGGCGGGAGTACAACTGACGCCGGCACGCTTTTCTTTCGCCCCTTCGACCCCGGCCAGTATGGCCCTCCCCGACCGCTTCGAACCGTGGCACGTCCTCGTCGTCGCCGCCTTCTTCGTCGGTACCGCCGGCTCGCTGTTCGGTAGCGGTACCGACGGGTTCGGCCTCGTGAACGTCCTCACGGCGGTCCTCAGCGGCCTGCTCTGGGCGTTCGCGGTGTACGTCTTCGTCGGCACGTTCCGGAACTACGTCACGAGCTACGCCGACACCGGGGGATCGCTGTGGGACCCGCGTTTCCTCGCCCCGTTCGTCGTCGGCGCGCTCGCGGCGGCCGCACTGTTCGGCTGGCGGCTGACCGAGACGGGGTTCTCGCCGTCGCTGATCGCCGGCGCCCTCTCCGCCGGCTTCTGGGCGTTCGTGCTCGCGATGGTCGTCGTGCTGACCGCGAGCTACGTCGTCACGGGCTACCGCGAGGCGCAGTAGTCGAGCAGGAACCCCCCGATGGTCTCGGCCACTCTCTCGGTCCGCCCGACGAAGAAGTGATCCGCCGACAGCGCCGTCGTCTCCCAGCCCAGCTCCTCGGCCCGCTCGACGACCGGCTCCCAGTCCGCGAGGTCGTCGCGCTCGCCGTAGGCCACCGTCGCGGGCGCCTCGATCCGCTCCATCGCCGGCACCGCGTTGAGGTCGTCGTTCAGCCGCGAGGGCGGCGCGAGCGCGGCGACGGCGGCGAGATCCGGCGTGGCGCCCGCGCTGCCGTCGACTTCGGTCCCGCCGGCCGCCAGCAGCGTCAGGCAGGCGCCGAAGCTGAACCCCGTCAGTCCGATCCGGTCGTAGCGCTCGCTCGCCCACTCGATCGCGGCGTACGTGTCGCCGAGTTCGCCGTACCCCTCGTCCCAGTCGCCGTAGTCGAACCGCAGGCAGTCGACGCCGGCCGCGGTGAGGTGGTCGCTGATCCCGACGAGGCGGCCGTCGCCGCGGTGGCCGCCCTGCTGTGGGTGGGGTGGGCAGGCGACGACGCAGGCGTCAGTTTCGCCAGCTACGGCCGGCCGATCATCGCCGGCCGCACCTTCATCGAGGTTCGCCCGCACGTCCCGCGCGCTCGGGATCACGATCGGCTCGCTGTCGCTCATGGGTCGGGCTGGGGCCGCCGCCGCCAAGCGCCTTCCGCTCGGAACCGCGGCTCCGCGGGAACTTTAAGGCGCTGACGACCGCATACCCGGCCATGGGAATCCTCTCGCGCGCCTCCTACATCGTGCGGTCGAAGGTGAACTCGGTGCTCAACCGCGCCGAAGACCCGAACGAGACGCTCGACTACTCCTACGAGCAGATGCGCGACCAGCTGCAGGAGGTCAAACAGGGTATCGCCGACCTGACGACCCAGAAGAAACGGCTGGAGATCCAGAAGCGCCGGCTGGAGGAGAACGTCGAGAAGCACAACGAACAGGCCCGCGAGGCCGTCCGGCAGGACCGCGACGACCTCGCCCGCGAGGCGTTAGAGAAGAAGAAGTCGAAGATGAACGAGATCGAGGATCTGGAGGCCCAGATCGCCGACCTCCAGGAGTCACAGGACCGCCTCGTCGAGAAGAAGGAGGAGCTCCAGAGCCAGATCGAGGAGTTCCGCACGAAGAAGGAGACGC
Source organism: Halolamina salina (assembly GCF_054653455.1). Classification (NCBI taxonomy): domain Archaea; kingdom Methanobacteriati; phylum Methanobacteriota; class Halobacteria; order Halobacteriales; family Haloferacaceae; genus Halolamina; species Halolamina salina. Next base: position 236,431 of record NZ_BAAIGE010000002.1, read on the forward strand.
TGAAGGCGCGCCACGACGCCGCCGAGGCTGAGACGCGCGTCTCCGAGGCGATGACCGGCGCCGGCGACGAGATGGCCGACGTGACCCGCGCCATCGAACGCTCCGAGGAGCGCACCGAGGAGATGGAGGCCCGCGCGGAGGCGATGGACGAACTCGAGGAGTCGGGCGCCTTCGAGAGCGCCCTCTCCGACGAGGACCGCATCGACCGCGAGCTCGAACAGGGGCGGACCGACACCGAGGTCGAGTCCGAGCTCGCGACGCTGAAAGGCGAACTCGGCGAGGACGTGGACTCGAACGGCGCCGATACCGACGCCGACGAGTCGTCGAGCGAGGAGACGGAGAGCGAGCCGGCAGACCCCGAGATCGAGAGCGAACTCGAGGAGCTTCGGGACGAGGAGTGACCCCCCGCGCCGCCTCGCCCTCCCCGAACGACGGTGAACCCCCGTGAGCGACGACGGCACCAGAGGTCGGACCAGCGACTCAATCCGGGAGCGTGCGGACGTGAGCACCGCCAAGCTCTGGCTCTACATGGCCGCGGACCGCCGGCTGGTCGCGCTGGGGGTCGCCGGCGCCCTGTTCCTCGGCGTCGTCGTCGGCGGGGTGCTCCACCCGGAGCCGTTCCCGCTGCTCGCCGAGGGCGACCCCGTCGAGACGCTGTCGCAGGCGCTCGTCGGGTCGACGGTGACCGGCGTGACGCTCGTGCTGACGCTCTCGCAGTTGGTGCTCTCCCAGGAGCAGGGCGCCGTCGGCGACCAGCGCGGTCGGATGGAGGAGGCGATGACGTTCCGCTCGGACGTGGCCGACCTGCTGGAGGACCCCGTCAGCCCGACCGAACCCTCGGCGTTCCTCCGGGCGCTCGTCAACGCCACCGAGCAGCGCGCCGACGAGGTATCGACGGCGGTCGAGGAACTCGAGGACGACGATCTCCGGGAGCGCGTTACCGAGTTCGTCGACGCCATCCGGGAGAACAGCGAGGGGGTCCGTTCGGACCTCCAGGGCGCCCGGTTCGGCGAGTTCGAGGTCATCTCGGCGGCGCTGGACTTCAACTACTCCTGGAAGCTCTACACCGCGAGGCGGCTCCGGGCCGAACACGCCGACAGCCTGAACGACGAGGCGGCCGACCGGCTGGCGGCGCTCTCGGACGTGCTCGAACTGTTCGGGCCCGCCCGCGAGCACTTCAAGACGCTGTACTTCCAGTGGGAGCTGATCGACCTCTCGCGGACCATCCTCTGGACGTCGCTGCCGTCGCTGCTGGTGTCGACGTGGGCGCTGCTGTTCTTCGACGCGGCCCCGGGCGCCGTCGCGGGCGTCCCGATCGCGCTGCTGCAGATCGCGGGCGTCGTCGCCGTCGCGCTGCTCCCGTTCGCGGTGCTGCTCGCGTACATGCTCCGCATCGTCACCGTCACCAAGCGGACGCTCTCGATCGGCCCGTTCATCCTGCGGGAAACCGACCGGGACGCGTCGTTCGAGGAGTGAGCGACTACGCCTCCCGCGCGCCGGTGCCGGGCAGCCCCAGTTCCGCCAGCCGCATCTCCCCCCCGGCGAGGTCGATGCCCTCGTAGGGGTCCGAATCCAGCAGCAGCGAGCCGTCGAGGTCGGCGTAGTCCAGCAGCGGGCCGAGGTGGGCACCGGCAGCGATGCTGGCGTTGCTCTCGATCATGCAGCCGAGCATCACCTCCAGCCCCTCGGCGCGGGCGGCGTGGATCATCCGTTTCGCCTCGAGCAGCCCGCCGCACTTCATCAGCTTGAGGTTCGCGATGTCGCACTTGTCGGCGATCTCTGGAATATCCTCCAGCGTGACGCAGGACTCGTCGGCGGCGATCGGCAGTTCGCTGCGCTCGTAGGCGAACTGCAGGCCCTCGGGGTCCTCGGCGGGCACCGGCTGCTCGATGAACTCCACGCCGTGGTCCGCGAGCCACGCCGAGTTCCGAACCGTCTCGCGCGGCGTCCACGCCTCGTTGGCGTCGACGCGCAGCGTCGCGTCGGGCGCCTCCTCGCGGATCGCCTCGATGATCTCGCGGTCGCGGTCGGTGCCCAGTTTCACCTTGAGCGTCGAGTAGCCCGCCTCGACGGCGTCTTCGGTTTTCTCGCGGATCTTCTCGGTCGTGTCGAGGCCGATGGTGAACGAACTGGTCGGCGTCGACTCGGGGTCCAGCCCCCACATCCGGTAGAGGGGAAGCCCGGTCCGCTTGGCGGCGAGATCGTGCAGCGCGATCGACACCGCACACCGCGCGGCGGGGTTGCGCTCGACGACGTGGCGCATTCGCTCCTCGATCGTCGTCAGCGCGTGAGGGTCGCCGACCTCCTCGACCACGTCGAGCAGGTCCGGCAGCACCGCCTCGACGGTGTTCGCGGTCTCGCCGTAGTGCGCCGAGGGCGCGGCGCCGCCGATTCCGGTCATCCCGCCCTCGTCGGTGATCTTGACGATCACGTTCTCCGCGGCCTCGGTCGTCCCTCGGGAGATGGTAAAGGCGTCCGCCAGCGGCAGCGAGACGCGTTCGAACTCCGTGTCGAGGCTCATTCCCCGACCACCTCGTCGACGATCTCCGCGGCGTCGAAGCGCACGGGATCGGTCGCGACGCCGCCGATCTGGTCGGCGAACGCCTCGACAGCCTCGCGGGCCGCCTCGTCGCCGTCGATCTCCTTCGTGTTGAGCGCGCCGGCGACGACCTCGGTCTCGTGGACCGGCGCCGCGAGCGACTCGTAGAGGTCGACGTACTCCGCGATCGGCGGCAGGTCGGTGTCCTCGTAGCCGTGGACGACCTCGCGGCCGGCCTCGTGACAGAGCACCAGCTTGTCCGCCATCGAGCCGTGGAGGATGCCGCAGGTCACCGCGGAGTAGGCCGGGTGGACGATGCTCCCCTGCCCCTCGACGAACAGCACGTCGTGCTCGTCGCCCCGTTCGAGCAGCATCTCCTCGACTGCGCCGGCGGTGAAGTCGGAGACGACGCGGTCGACGGGGTTGCCCCAGCCGGCGATCATGATCCCCGTCTGGCCCGTGGGGACGAAGCCGGCGTCGATGCCGGCGTCCCGGGCCGCCTCGACCAGTTCGCAGGTGGCGGTCATCTTCCCGACCGAGCAGTCGGTGCCGACCGTGAGGACGACCTCGGCGTCGATCTCGTCGGATTTCCCCTCGGCGACGCCGATCCCCGGGTGAGGCTCGCGCACGTCGTGGATATCCGCGCCGTGTTCGGCCGCGAGCGTCGCGAACTCCTCGTCCTCGTTGAGGAAGTAGTGGAGGCCGGCGACCACGTCGACGCCGGCTTCGAGTGCCGCGCGTACGTCCGGCCGCCACGACTCGTCGAAGCCGCCGCCGATCGGGGCGATCCCGATCAGCAGCGCGTCCACGTCCTCGTCGATCTCGGTGAAGGAGCCGACGATCGGCGCGTCCGGGACGGTGTCGGTGTGGTCGCGGACGCGGCTGCCGGCGGTGTCACGGTCGATCACGGCGACGGTCTCGTCGTCGCTGTAGCGCATCACCCCGAGGGCGGTCTTCGCGCGGTCGGGGAACTTCTCGTGGGCGAGGATCGCGAGCCGTCTCTGTTCGGACATGGTGGAGGGATCGGGGAGCGGGGGTATAAATCGGTGGTCCGCGGTAGCACTCGCTTCGGTCGGCCGCGACGGTGCAGTCCGGGAATCCGACTGAACGGTCAGAGCCCCCGCACGCGGACGCTCCAGAAGTCGCGGAACGCCGTCTCGAGCGCTTCTTCGGGGTCGCCGGTCGCGTCGACGCGGGCGGTCGTGTCAGCGAGCTCGCGCAGTTCGCCGAGCACGCTGCGCTCGCCGACGATCACGACGCGATCGGCGTCGGTCGCGTGCTCCTCGACGGTCGCGGCGGCCTTCTCGAGGTGCTCGTCGATCTGGGCGTCGCGGCGGCGCTCGAAGCGCCCTTGCGAGAAGCCGCCCTTCGAGTGTTCGTTCATCACGTCGCTCTCGAACCCCGCGAACTCAACGCGCTCGCCGTCCTCGTACACCCCGAGGGCGAACCGGTCCGAGCGCACGAGCGCGAAGCAGAGCCGACCCGTCGGACCGACCCACTCGGGATCGACCCGGAAGCCGTCGTCCCACTCGACGAACGGGTCGGGTTCGACCGGGAGCGAGAGCGCGGTCGCGACGAGGCCGGCGTCGTCGGCACAGACCAGACAGGGTGCCGCCCGCGAGACGAGTCCGGCGCGGTCGCCCAGCGTCTCTCGGACCGCCTCGGGCACCGATTCGTCGTCGGCGACGAACGCGGTCAGCGCGCCCTCGCGGCCGGCGTCGACGCTGCGCAGCCGGTCGGCGACGGCCTCGACCCGGCCGCCGCTGGCGGTTTCCTCGTGGCGGAACGTCAAGTCCGGCTCGCCGTCGCCCTCGGCGCGGTCGAGCCGGTCTTCGAGCTCGGTGATCCGGTCTTCGAGCCTGTTGATCTCGTGTTCGGCGTCCTGACGGGCGCTGACGGCCTCGGCGCGGCTCTCCTTGGCCGACTCGGCCCGTGCCCGGAGGCTCTCACACTCCTCCTCGAGCTCCTCGATGCGCTCCTTCAGGCGGCGCCGGCCCAGCAGGCGGTCGAGCATACCGAACCCGCGGGCTGGGAGGGGTTTGTAGCTTCGGGGCTCAGTTCTCCTCGTCGTCGAGGTGGAGCAGCTGCATCGACTCCCGGATGTGGTAGCGTACCTCCGGGCACTCGGCGGCGTCGAGCGCCTCCTGAAGCTGTTCAGCCACGACAGTGTTGGCGCGTTGTCGGGTAGCCATGACTGGACTACCGTGTTTCTGCCTTAAAGTAATGGGCCGCTTTCGGTCCCTCGACGGCGTCGAAGGGTGGCCTCGCCGGGGCGGTACGTCGCCCTGATCGAACCGCTTCCGTCGGCGGATTACGCGGCGTCCGCCGGCTCCCAGCCGCCGTACTTGAGCAGCTGCCCCGCGCGCTCGGGGCGGGCCAGCAGCACCTCGCGGCGCGCCGGCAGGTCGTCGTCGGCCAGCGACTCGGGCACCGTCAGCGTCCCCGTCGGGACGCCCTCGGCTCCCCGTACCGGGAAGTGGGTCCCGTCGAGCTTCATCACGAGCGGGGAGTCGAGCCGCTCGATCCCCTCGCTGTCGCCGTAGAGCTGTCGGTTGACCGCCTCGTGGTCCTCGACGTTGAGGGCGGCCCGTTCTTCGCCCGGCTGGACGTACAACACGCCCAGGTAGTAGCCGCTGGAGAACTGCTCGAACATGCTGTGCATGTGAACAACTACCACGAGTAGGGATAAGCCTTGCCGGCAACGCTTATGTGGAGCGCAAACACGCCGCTCGTGAGGTTCGGGAAAAGAAAAATCGATAGAACGGCGGTTGCAGGTCCGTCACTCGTCGATATCGACGGATTCGAGCTTCGCCTCGACCTGCGGCTCGTCGTTGCGGTCGGTCGGGACGTTGCCGAGTTCGCGCACCACGTCCATCCCGTCGATCACGCGGCCGAAGACGGCGTGCTTGCCGTCGAGGTGGGGCTGGGCGTCCAGCGTGATGAAGAACTGCGAGCCGTTGGTGTTCGGGCCGGAGTTGGCCATCGAGAGGATCCCGGGGCCGTCGTGGGTGAGCTCCTCGTGGAACTCGTCCTCGAACTCGTAGCCGGGGCCGCCGCGGCCGGTCTCGGTCGGGTCGCCGCCCTGGATCATGAACCCGGAGATGATGCGGTGGAACGCCACGTCGTCGTACAGCGGGTCGACGCGCTTCTCGCCGTCGTCCTCCCACGCCTCGCCCTCGGGGCCGACCTCGGCGTCCTCGTAGTCCTCGGCGTGGGTCGCGAGGCTGATGAAGTTGTGTACGGTCGTCGGCGCGCGCTGCTCGAACAGTTCGACGACGATGTCGCCGTGGCTGGTGTGGATCGTCGCGACGGGGTTCTCGGGGTTCTCCATCTCGTCTTCGTAGCTCATGTCCGTGAATCCGGCCGGGCGACGGTTAACGTTGCTGACTCCCGGCGCGTACTTGCCGCCGATAGCCGCATTTACGTTCGCGGACCGCGTCGCTCCGGGAACCATGAACGTCGCTGCCGTCGTCGCGGCTCTCGCGGTCGGAATCATCACCGGCGCGCTGTTCACGTTCCTCCGACTGCCGATCCCCGCACCGCCGGCGCTCCCGGGCGTCGTCGCCATCGTGGGGATCTACGTGGGCTACTACGTGATGGCGCACCTCGGCTGGGGGTTCGACCTGCTGGAGGCGCTGGGGCTCTGACCGGCGCTGTAGGCGATAGTCAGCCTCTTAATCCTCCACACCCTCCCACGCAGGGGATGCTACTCACCGGAACGGTCGTCGTCGACGCCGAGACGACCATCGAGGACGGCGCCGTCGTCACGGCGGGCGACCGAATCGAGGCCGTCGGCCCCGCCGCCGACCTCCGCGAGCGGTTCCCGGCCCACGAGCACCGCGCGTTCGACATCGTCGCCCCGGGGCTTGTCGGCGCGCACGTCCACTCCGTCCAGTCGCTCGGCCGCGGCGTCGCCGACGACGCCGAACTGCTCGACTGGCTGTTCGACCACGTGCTGCCGATGGAGGCCGGCCTCGACGCCGAGGGGATGCGGCTCGCGGCCGACCTCGGCTATTTGGAGTGTTTGGCCTCGGGCACGACGACCGTGATCGACCACCTCTCGGTCCACCACGCCGCCGAGGCGTTCGAGGCTGCCCGCGACCGCGGGATCCGCGTCCGGATGGGGAAGGTGCTGATGGACAAGGAGTCGCCCGACGGCCTCCAACAGTCCACCGAGCAGGCCCTCCGGGACAGCGAGGCGCTGATCCGGCAGTACCACGATACCGAGAACGGTCGGATTCAGTACGCCGTCACTCCCAGATTCGCCGTCTCCTGCACGGAGGAGTGCCTGCGCGGCGCCCGCGAACTCGCCGACCGCTACGACGGCGTCCGGATCCACACCCACGCCAGCGAGAACGAGGACGAGATCGCCGCCGTCGAGACCGAAACCGGGATGCGGAACGTCCACTGGCTCGACGAAGTGGGATTGACCGGCGAGGACGTGGTGCTGGCCCACTGCGTCCACACCGACGAGGCCGAACGCGAGGTGCTGGCGGACACGGACACCAACGTCACTCACTGCCCGTCCTCGAACATGAAGCTCGCCTCCGGGATCGCGCCGGTCGAGGACTACCTGCACCGCGGGGTCACCGTCGCCCTCGGAAACGACGGCCCGCCCTGCAACAACACGCTCGACGCGTTCACCGAGATGCGGCAGGCCAGCCTGCTCGCGAAGGTCGACGACAACGACCCGACCGCCGTCGCCGCCGGGACCGCCTTCGAGATGGCGACCGAGAACGGCGCCGAGGCCGCTGGCTTCGAGCAGGTGGGCGCGCTCCGGGAGGGGTGGAAAGCCGACGTCGTGGGGTTGACGACCGACAGCGAGCGCGCGACGCCGGTCCACGACCCCGTCTCCCACCTCGTGTTCGCGGCCCACGGCGACGACGTGGCGTTCACGATGGTCGACGGCCGAGTGCGCTACGAGGACGGCGAACACGTCGGCGTCGACGCCGCCGCGATCCGCGAGCGCGCACAGGCGTACGCCGAGGAGCTGTTCGCCGAGATCTGACGGTCGGCGTCCGGGGTCGCAAGCGGTAACTAACTGCGCGGCGAGAGAACGACCATGCGCTTCAGACGGGACGAGGGGCCGTTCACGCGCCTGTTCCGGTGGGTGGTGCTGACGGGGAACCGCCAGCACGTCACGGCCGTCGTCCTGCTGGTCGGTTACGTGCTCGCGGCGCCCGTGGGCCACGCGCTGCTGCCTCACGGCCACCACCTCGGCGGGCGGGACGCGACCGTCCCGCTGCTGAACACGATGCTGTCGGGCACGTTCCTGATCTTCTCGATCGTCGTCTCGATCAACTCCCTGTTCGTCTCCGGCGAGCAGAACCCCCTCGACCAGCAGTTCGGCCGGGTCCAGAGCGTCGTCGAGTTCCGCCGCCAGCTCGAGGGCGTGGTCGACGAGGAGCACGTCCCCGCGTCGCCCGGACCGCTCGTACGGACGCTCTCGGGGGAGATCCTCGAACGCGCCCAGCGGCTCGAAGACGACATCGCGACCGCCGACATCGACGCCCGCGAGAACGTCTCGGCGTACGTCGACGACCTCGCCGCGGAGACCGGCCGGATGAACGAGGGGATCGACGGCGCCTCCTCGCCGCTGGACGTGACGGTCGCGATGATGAACTACAACCACGACCGGCAGATCAACGATCTCCGGCGGATCCGCGCCGAGCACGCCGACGCGCTCTCGCCGTCGGCCGAGGAGGCGATCGACGAACTGCTCCGGCTGCTCCAGTACTTCGCGGCGGCGCGACAGTACTTCAAGACGCTGTACACCAAATCCGAGTTCGCCAGCCTCTCGCGGTGGCTCGTGTTGGCCTCCGTTCCCGCGGTCGCGCTGACCGCGACGTTCCTCCACTACCTCGCGTGGGTGCCCGAGAGCCACCTGCTCGTCGCCGCGATCGAGGCAATCTCCTTCGCCCCGTTCCTGCTCGTCGCGAGCTACGTCCTCCGGGTGACGACCGTCTCCCGGCAGACCTCGGCGGCGGGGCAGTTCGCGGCCACCGACGGGAGCCGGGGCGCCATCGACGGGATCGAGGGGGACTGATCCCGGAACCGCCAGCGGAATCGACGGGGATCGGTCTCGGAGCGCTGACGGGATCGGTCGGGAGTCACCACCGACCCCGGGGTCCCTCCGAAATCGTTTTGCCGGGGGGACGGGGATGGTCGGTATGCCGACGGACCAGCAGCGCTACGACCCCGACCTCGGACGGAAGTTCGTGTTCGTCACCGGCGGGGTGATGTCCGGCCTCGGCAAGGGCATCACCGCCGCGAGCACCGGGCGCCTCCTCTCGAACGCCGGCTTCGACGTGACCGCCGTCAAGATCGACCCCTACCTCAACGTCGACGCCGGGACGATGAACCCCTACCAGCACGGCGAGGTGTACGTCCTCAAGGACGGCGGCGAGGTGGACCTGGACCTCGGGAACTACGAGCGGTTCCTCGGGGTCGACATGACCTCCGACCACAACGTCACCACCGGGAAAGTCTATCAGAACGTCATCGAGAGCGAGCGCGCCGGCGACTACCTCGGCGAGACGGTGCAGGTCATCCCCCACATCACCGACGACATCAAGCGCCGCATCCGCGAGGCCGCGGAGGGCAGCGACGTCTGTCTGGTGGAGATCGGCGGCACCGTCGGCGACATCGAGGGGATGCCGTACCTCGAGGCGCTGCGGCAGTTCGCCCACGAGGAGGACGAGGAGGACATCCTCTTCACCCACGTCACGCTGGTCCCCTACTCGAAGAACGGCGAGCAGAAGACCAAACCCACCCAGCACTCCGTGAAGGAGCTGCGGTCGATCGGGCTTCAGCCCGACGTCCTGGTCGGGCGCTGCGAGGACGAACTCGACCCGAAGACGAAGGAGAAGATCGCGCTGTTCTGTGACGTGCCCACCGACGCGGTGTTCTCCAACCCCGACGTGGAGGACGTCTACCACGTCCCGCTGATGGTCGAGCGCGAGGGGCTCGACGAGTACGTGATGCAGGAGCTGGATCTGACCGACGAGGCGCTGCCCGAAGAGGAACGGTCCACTGAATGGCGCGACCTCGTCACCCGCGACCGAACGGAGACCGTCGAGGTCGCGCTGGTCGGGAAGTACGATCTGGAGGACGCGTACATGTCGGTCCACGAGGCGCTGAAACACGCCGGCATCCAGCGCGGCGTCGAGGTCGACGTGCAGTGGGTCGACGCCGACGAGATGGACGACTGCCACGCCGAACGCCTCGAGAACGCCGACGGCGTCGTCGTCCCCGGCGGCTTCGGCTCCCGGGGCAGCGAGGGGAAGATCGAGGCGGTGCGCTACGCCCGCGAGAACGACGTCCCCTTCCTCGGGCTCTGTCTCGGCTTCCAGATGGCCGTCATCGAGCACGCACGCAACGTCGTCGGCCTCGAGGGCGCCGACAGCACCGAGATCGAACCCGACACGCCCCACCCCGTGATCGACCTGCTGCCCGAGCAGTACGAGACCGAGGAGATGGGCGGGACGATGCGGCTTGGAACCCACGAGACAGAGATCGACGAGGGTACCCTCGCCGCGGCGGTGTACGGCGACACCTCCTGTACGGAACGCCACCGTCACCGCTACGAGGTGAATCCGGAGTACATCCCACAGCTCGAAGCCGACGGGCTAACGTTCTCGGGGTACGCCGACAACCGTATGGAGATCGTCGAACGCGCCGACCACCCGTACTTCATCGGCACACAGTTCCACCCCGAGTTCCGCTCCCGCCCCGACCGCGCGAGCCCGCCCTTCGTCGGCCTGCTCGACGCGATCCTCGACGAACAGGGCGACGAAACCGCCGAAACGGAGGTGAGCGCCTGATGGTCGACCCCGAGTCGTTCATCGACGAGAAGGTCGAGGAGATCCGCGAGGAGGTCGGCGACGGGAAGGCCGTCATCGCCCTGTCGGGCGGCGTCGACTCCTCCGTCGCGGCCGCGCTGGCGTACGAGGCCATCGGCGACCGGCTGGTGCCGGTCTACGTCGACACGGGGCTGATGCGGAAAGGCGAGACCGAGAGCATCCGCGAGACGTTCTCCTACATGCACTCGCTGACGGTCGTCGACGCCGAGGAGCGGTTCCTCTCCGAACTCGCGGGCGTCACCGACCCCGAGGAGAAGCGCCACGTCATCGGCGAGCAGTTCATCCGGGAGTTCGAGCGCGAGGCCCGCGAGGCCGACGCCGACTACCTCGTGCAGGGGACGATCTACCCCGACCGCATCGAGAGCGAGGGGAACATCAAGTCCCACCACAACGTCGGCGGGCTGCCCGAGGCCGTCGACTTCGAGGGGATCGTCGAGCCGGTTCGCGACCTCTACAAGGACGAGGTCCGGGAGGTCGCCCGCGAACTCGGCCTCGAGGCGGTGATCTCCGAGCGGATGCCGTTCCCCGGCCCGGGGCTGGCGGTCCGCATCGTCGGCGAAGTCACCAAGGAGAAGGTGGAGGTCGCCCGCGACGCCTGTCACGTCGTCGAGGAGGAGACGAAGGAGCACGACCCGTGGCAGGCCTTTGGCGCCGTGCTCGGGAAGGCGACGGGCGTGAAAGGCGACAACCGCGTCCACGGTTGGGTCGTCGCCGTCCGCTCCGTCGAGAGCCGGGACGGGATGACCGCCCGGGCACAGGAACTCGACTGGGACACGCTCCAGCGGATCCAGAGCCGGATCACCGGGATGAACGACAACGTCTCGCGAGTGGTGTACGACGTGACCCACAAACCGCCCGCGACCATCGAGTACGAATGAAGGCGATCGTCGCCGGCGCCGACGCCGAGGGGATCAGCGAGGAACTGGAAGCGCTGGGCGTGACCGTCGCGCGGGTCGACAGCCCCGTGTTCGCCGACGCGCTCGAGGACGCGGGGATCGCGGACGCCGAACTGTTCGTGCTCACCGACCTCTCCGAGGGGATCTCGATCACGCTCGCGAAGGAGATCAACCCCGACGTGCGGACGGTCTGCTTCGGCAGCGGCGAGCTGCCGGAGTCGGTCGCCGGCACCGTCGATCTCGTGGTCGACCCGTCGCTGCTGGGGGCCGAGGCGGTCGCGGAGGAGCTGGTCGACGAACTCGCGTAGCACTTCTCGTAGCGCTCCGCGCCCCTTCGGCGGCCGCGCGCCCCGGCCGCCCACGACCGTGTTCCAAGCGAATCCATGCCCGCCAGCGACGGCTGAGCCGATCGGTCTCGGAACCGACGGTTAACCCGACTTAATTCGGTTTAGGATGGACTCAAACCGCCGGAATCGGCGTTTGGCGCGTTACCCCTTCAAGGGGGAGTAGGTCGTCGGGACGGATGCGATGAACACCACGAAACTGCTCACGGTGCTGGTGGCAGCGCTGGTCGTCTCCGCGGGTGCGGGGGCGGTCACGGCCACAGGCGCGGAGAACAGTGATACGGCGTCCGACACGACGGTCGAGGCGTCCTACGACAACGGAACGGTGACGCTCAGCGTCACCCAGAACGGCAGCGCCGTCGAGAACGTCTCGGTCACGGCCAACGGCGAGGACGTCGGCGCGACCGACGCGAACGGGAGCCTGACGTTCGAGACGGACGCCACCGAGGAGCTCGAGATCGAGCTCGAAGGCGACGGGATCGAGCACGAGGTCGAGTACGTGATCGAGGACGGCGACCTCGTTCGCGAGTCCGACGAGGACGACGACGAGTCCGAGCTCGCGGCCGACGTGAGCTACGACAACGGCACCGTCGACCTGACGGTCACGCAGAACGGCAGCGCCGTCGAGAACGCCTCGGTCACGGCCAACGGCGAGGACGTGGGCACGACCGACGCGGACGGCACGCTCACGTTCGAGACGAACGCCAGCGAGGAGCTCGAGATCGGGATCACTGCCGGCGAGCAGGAGCTCGAACTCTCGTACACGATCGAGGACGGTGAGCTCGTCGAGGAGAGCGACGACGAGGCCGGCCCCGACGAGAACGCCTCCGACCGCGCGAAGAACGTCTTCGGCGTCATCCAGGGCTGGCTCGACGGCGATCAGGAGGAGAGCCTCGGCCAGCTGATTCAGGAGCAGCTCGACAACGGCAACGACGACGCCCCGGGTAACTCCGACGAGGCCCCGGGCAACTCCGGCGACGCGCCCGGCCAGTCTGATGACGAGAGCGACGACGAGGCGCCGGGTAACTCCGGCGACGCGCCCGGCCAGTCTGACGACGAGGGCGACGACGAGTCGGAGTCCGAGAGCGAGGCCGACGACGAGGACGATGACGACGAGGAGGACGACGAGGACGAGGACGGCAACCCCGGTAACGGGAACGGCAACAACTAACCGCTGAGTTGCGGTTCGGCGGCGCAGTGGGTTTCGCAGCCGCCCATCCTCCCGCAGGGAGGCGGCGGCCTCGGCGTGGACCGGCGGCGCGGACGATGGGGGTGCCCTCTGTCAGAGGCGGGGCATCGGGATGGCCGTCCCAGTCGTCGAGTGCACGTGTTGTCCGGTGCGACGCCGTCCACCGGTGTCGCCTTCTCCGAAGCTCGCGACCGCGAGCGGCGCGGCCGCCTACAGCAGGTACCGCTCGATCAGCCGCCGGTGTAGCGACGGTCGGCGGCTCTCACGCGGGTAGACCGTGACGGTCGTGCCGGCGGCCTGCGTGAACGGCCGCCCGCCGTCGGCGAGCGCCCCGCGGAGGCGGTGGTCGGCGCCGCGGCGGACGAGCAGGTCCGCCGCCGGCGGGCGCTGGTCGGTCGGGATCGACTCGGCCTCGACGGGGACGTCGAGCATCCCCGCGAGGTCGGTGCGGTACGCCTCCACCGACGCCGCGCGGTCGCCGTTGCCGTCGCCGGGGTACCACAGCGAGAGACCTCCGTCGTGGGCCTCGGCGACCGCCTCCGCGACGGTCACTGCCGTCGACGGGAACGGCGCGTTTTCGCCCGAAACGACCACCTTCTCCGGCGTCCGTGGGGCGGAGCTGTCGACCAGCAGCACGTCACACGGCGCGTGGCGGACCACCCAGTCGATGGGGTCGCCGATCAGCCGCGAGCGCAGGCGCAGCGGCTCGTGCTCGGCGACGATGGCGTCGACTCCCCGCCGCTCGGCGACGTTGACGATGGCGTGTTTGGTGTCGTGGCTGACGATCTCGTCGGCCTCGACGTCGACGCCGAGCCGTTCGCCGATCGTCTCCATCCGCCGCTCGAAGGAGCGGTCGTCCTCGGACTGGGCGGCGGCGTCCGCCGTCAGGGGCGCCTGATCGGGCACTTCTTCGAACCGCACGACGACGACCCGACCGTCGTCGGCGCGGACCTGATCGGCGCCGAGGGAGACGAGCGTCTGTATCCGGCGCTGGTCCATCCGTTTCGTGAGCGCGACGAGCACCTCGCGGGTCGCGTCGGCGGACTCGATTTCGGTGAGTCCCTCCTCGCTGACCTGCCGGCGGATCGCGCCCGTCGCGGCCCCCTCGCGGTCGACCCGCGGCCGGACGTAGGCGGCGTACCAGAGCACGCTCGCGACCGTGATGACGAGCGCGCCCGCCAGCGGCACGCGGCCCATCTGGGTCAGCAGGCCGACGCCGGTGACGGTGCCGAAGATCTGCATCCAGGGGTACAGCGGCGACGTGAACTCGGGCTCGTACTCGACGGTCCCCTCCCGGAACGCGATCACGGCGAGGTTGATCAGCGCGAACACCATGATCTGGAACGCGCTCGCGAGCTTGGCGATGTCGAGGATCGGCACGAACGCGATCAGCGCCAGCAGCACCGCGCCGGTGAGCGTGATGGAGTTGACGGGCGTCCCCAGCCGCTCGCTGATCGACGCCAGCGACGGCGGCGCGAGCTGGTCGCGGCTCATCGCGAACGGGTAGCGCGAGGAGGAGAGAATGCCCGCGTTGGCCGTCGACACCAGCGCGAGGATCGCCGCGAGGATCACCGCGATCACGCCGGCGCCGCCCAGCGTGACCGCCGCGGCGTCGGCGACCGGCGTGTCGGAGCCGGCGATCGTCCCGGGGTCGGTCACGCCGACCAGCACGGCGACGACGGCGACGTACAGCACGGTCGTGAACGCCAGTGAGCCGAGAATCCCCAGCGGGATGTTCCGGCCGGGATCCTCGACCTCCTCGGCGACGCTCGCGACCTTGGTCACGCCGGCGTAGGAGACGAACACCAGCCCCGTCGCCGCCAGCAGGCCGCCGATCCCGTCGGCGAAGAAGTTCGCGTAGTTCGCGGACTCGACGCTGGGGACGCTGCCGGCCGCGAACCACCCGAGCGCGGCCAGCATCACGACGACGATGGCGACCTGCAGGCGCCCGGTCTGCTTGGCGCCCACGAGGTTCACGAGGATCAACACGCCCGCCAGCCCGAGCGCGACGGGCTTCAGCGGGAGATCGAACAGTATCAGCAGGTAGGGAACGCCGCCGACAAGCGCCAGCGCGCCCTTGAACGAGAGCGAGAACCACGTGCCGACGCCCGCGATGGTGCCGAGCAGCGGTCCCATCCCCCGCTCGATGTAGATGTACGTCCCGCCGGCCTCGGGCATCGCGGTCGCCATCTCGGACTTCGACAGCGCCGCGGGCACGACGAGCACGCCCGCGAGCAGGTACGCGAGGATCACCGCGGGGCCGGCGATCTTCAGCGCCAGCGCGGGGAGGATGAAGATGCCGCTGCCGATCATGGCGCCGATGCTGATCGCAAGCACCGACGGGAGTCCGAGGTCGCGTTCGAGTTCCTTCATACGTGCTCGGAGACGGCCGTAGAGACGGCGCTTGTCGCGCAGACGACCTCGTGACCGGCGTCGGCGAACGGGTCGACGCGGTCGGGGCTGTTGACCAGGACGATCACCCGGGGCGTGTCGAAGCGGACCCGGATCGACTGGGCGAGCAGGAGGTTCCGCCGGTCGGACCGGGTCGCCACGACGACCGTCGACGCCGCCGGGATGCCGGCCTCGCGCAGCGCCGCCGAGTCGGTCGGGGAGGCCTCGACGGTCGGGATCCCGGGCGGATCGACCGTGTCGTCGACGAGCACGACGGCGTGGCCCGCCGCCTGTAGCTCTCGGCTGACTGCGGCGCCGACCGCGCCGTCGCCCAGTACGAACAGTTCGGCGTCGGTCGACCGCCCCGTCGGTGCGTCCGTGTCGGTAGAGATGTCACTCATAGTGGTGCGTGCCACCCGCTGTCCACGGGTGCTTACTCGACAGTAACGGTCGGAAGTGTATAAATTAGCGGTTTTCGATGACGGTCCGTCAAAATAGTGGCCGATTATTGCGGAAACGTCGCCAAGTCCGTTGGGTGGCGGGTGCGACCGACCGCTCCCCCGGCTGGATCGGGGGTTCTAAGGCGCTACCGGGCGTCGCGTCGGTAGCGATGAAAGACGGAGAGCTGGACGATGTGGACCGTCACATCCTCTACTACCTCCAGCAGGACGCCCGGGGCACCTCCTCCAGCGAGATCGCCGAGAAGCTGGACCTGTCGGCGAGCACCGTTCGCACCCGGATCAACAAGCTCGAGGAGTCCGGCATCATCCGCGGCTACCACCTCGACATCGACTACGACCTCGCGGGCTACCCGCTGTACACGAAGATCATCTGCACCGCCCCCATCCCGGACCGCGACGAGATGGCGAACGCGGCCCGGGAGATCGAGGGTGTCACCGCGGTCCGGGAGATCATGACCGGCGAGCGCAACGTCTACGTCAACACGATCGGCCGCGACCACGACGACCTCAACCGGATCAGCGAGGAGCTCGACGCGCTGGGGCTGGAGATCGTCGACGAGCAGATCATCCGCGACGAGTACGTCTGCCCGTACCACGGGTTCCTCGACGGCGGTCCCGACGAGTAGCGAAGCCGATCACGGTGAGTGACCTGCCGGAACCACCGTGTTCCGGCCACGGAGCCGATGCCGTGGTCGTGTCCGTCCACGCCGACGTAGCCGGATTTTTCTCCCCGCCCGCCGAGTGGGGTGTATGGACCGACTCCCCGACGTGACCCCGGAACCGGGCACGATCGAGACCCGCGAACTGGTGGTCGACGACGACGCCCTCGTCAAGGCCTTCTTCCTCGGCCCCGGCGCCGAACTCGACGCCCACGACCACCCCGAGAGCCTGAACGTGTTCCACGTCCTCGCCGGCACCGTGACCGTGATCCAGGCGGACGAGGAGGAAGCGATCGACGCGCCGGGCGTCGTCGCCCACGAGCGCGGCGTCGCCCACGGCGCGCGCAACGACACCGACGGGACCGCCGTCTTCACCGCCACGCTCGCACCCCTGCCCTGATGGTCCGGTTCGACTACCACACCCACACGAACTACTCGGACGGCCACTTCATCCCGGGGATGGTCCGGGCCGCGGAAGCGGCCGGACTCGACGGGATCGGCTTCGCCGACCACTGCAACGTCACCGCGGAGGGCGACGCCCGGCGGCGCCTCGACGGCCTCGGGTTCGCGCTCGACGAGACGTACCACCGACGCCGCGAGGGGATCGAGTGGATCCGCACCGAGACCGACATCACGGTGTACGACGCCGTCGAGATGGACTACGTCCCGGGCCGGGAGGCCGAGATCGCCGAATTCCTCGACGAGGCGGCGTTCGACTACGCGATCGGCAGCGTCCACTCCGTCGACGGCGACGACGTGCAGTGGTCGGCGAACTTCGCCGACCTGACCGACGAGCAGCGCCGCGCGGTCGTCGACGGCTACTACGACAACCTCGCCGCGCTGGCGGAGTCGGAGCTGTTCGAGATCGCCGCCCACGCCGACCTCGTCGAACGGACGCCCGAACTCCGGGGCTACTCGACGGCCGACCACTACGCACAGGTCGCCGACGCGTTCGCGGACTCGGCGACGGTGCCGGAGATCAACGCCGGCCGCGTACTGGACGACTACGGCGAGTTCCACCCCGCGCCCGACCTGCTCGACACGCTGCTGGACCGCGATATCGAGTTCGTCGTCGGCAGCGACTCCCACCAGCCGGCGGAGATCGGCCGCCGGATCGACGCGCTGGAGACCCACTTCGACCACCTCGGGGTCGAACCGGCGACGCTGTCGCTCTGAGTTCGGGTTCCGCCACCGCAGGGTTGACACGCCCCCGGCCCCCCGATCCGGTCATGCAGGAGATCCCCCGACTCGGCTTCGGCACCTACGAGAACGACGACCCCGAGCAGTGCGCCGAGAGCGTTCGGACCGCGCTCGACGCCGGCTACCGGCACGTCGACACCGCCCAGAGCTACGGCAACGAGAGCGCGGTCGGTGACGGCATCGCCGCCAGCGACGTGGACAGCGAGGACGTCTTCGTCGCGACGAAGCTCTCGACGGAGAACCTCGCGTACGACGACGCCGTCGAGACCGCCCGCGAGAGCGCCGACCGGCTGGGCGTCGACACGATCGACCTGCTGTACGTCCACTGGCCGATCAACAGCTACGACCCCGAGGGGACGATCGAGGCGCTGAACGACCTCTACGAGGACGGCGTGATCGACGCCGTGGGGCTGTCGAACTTCCGCGTCGACCAACTCAACGACGCGCTGGATCGGCTGGAGCCACGGCTCGCGGCCCACCAGGTCGAGTGCCACCCGATGCTCCCGCAGGACGACCTCCGGGCCCACGCGGTCGACCACGACTACGCGCTGGTGGCGTACTGCCCGATCGCGCGGAATCAGGTCGCGGACGTCGAGCCGATCCGGGAGATCGCCGAGAAGCACGACGCCACGCCCGCGCAGGTGAGCCTCGCGTGGCTGCTCGAGAAGGAGAACGTCGCCGCCATCCCGAAGGCGACCGGCGAGAGCCACATCCGGGAGAACTGGGAAGCCCGGGAGCTGGATCTCGACGACGAGGACGTGGCCGCCATCGACGGAATCGACGAGCGCCACCGCATCGTCGACTTCGACGCGGCGCCCTGGAACCAGTAGCGCCGTCGCGCTCCTTATGCCCGAGAACGCACAAGTGGGGAGTATGTCCCTCTCGACGCTCGCTCGACCCCCCGTCGCCGACCGACCGCGTCGATCAGCGGGGCGACAATGAGGCGCTCGGAGTTCCCCGGCCGGCGCGACGACGGGCCGGACCCCCCCGACCCGACGCCCGTCCCCGACGCGGACGAGGTGCCGTTCGACGCCGCGGTGCTCCAGCAGGTGGCAGGGGGCGAGGGCGTCGACCCGCGGACGCTCCCGGAGCTGCTGGGTCGGGTCGAGGCACACCTGACGGACAGCCGGGCGTCGCTCCGCCGGCAGTTCGAGTCGCCGTACAGCGACGACCGCCGCGAGCTGTTTTTCGTCCCGCCGGACTACTGGGAGGGGGTGGCGTCGGCGCTCTCGCTGACGCCACAGGAGGAATTGACGGTCCGGCAGGCACACGAGCGACAGCTCCTCCGGATCGGCGCCGAGACGCGCCGCGGGAGCGAGTTCGACGCCGCGCTGGACATCCGGACCGCGGTGGTCGTCGGGCGGGAGTAGCGTCGTCGTCGGCGATACACCCCTACGGCATCGAGTTCTGTGGCCGCGAGCCGGAGCTCGCGGCAGGTCACGCGCCGTGGGTGGTTACACACAGTCACGGCATCGAGTTCCGGGAGAGCGACACGGGGGTCGCTCTCGGTCACGCGCTGTGGAAGGGCACACACAGTCACGGCGTCAAGCTCCGTGGCCGCGAGCCGAAGCTCGCGGCAGGTCACGCGCCGTGACTGGCTACAACCGCCGCTCGAGGAACTCCCCGATCAGCCCGAACGCCCGCACTTTCTGCTCGGCGTCGGAGCTTCCGTGGCCCTCCTCCTCGAGTTCCTCGTACTCGAAGTCGCCGTCGGGACCCTCCTCCCAGCCGCGGTCGAGCAGCGCGTCGCGGAACACGCGCGCCTGTGAGACCGGGCAGCGCGGGTCGTTGACGCCGTGGACGACGAACACCGGCGCCTCCATGTTTCCGACGTGGGTAATCGGCGAGCGCTCCCGCCAGAGGTCGGCGTTCTCCTCGGGGTCGCCGAGTTGCTGTTCCAGCGTCGCCTTGAAGTGCGGCATCGACTCCTCGTACAGCAGTTCGAGGTCGGTGATGCCGATCCACGCCACCCCGGTCTTCCAGATTTCGGGGTGCATCGTGAGCTGGCAGTACGCCGAGTAGCCGCCGTAGGAGCCGCCGAACACCGCGAGCCGGTCCTCGTCGACGAACTCGCGGTCGCCCAGCCAGCGGCCGCCGGCGGCGATGTCCTCCTGTTCGGCGCCGCCCCAGTCGCCGAGGATCGCCTGCTGGAACTCCCGGCCGCGGCCGACCGAGCCGCGGTAGTTCGGGAGCAGCACCGAGTAGCCCTCGCTCACGAGGAACTGGGCGTAGAGGTCGAACGACTGCATCGACTGGCCGTGCGGGCCGCCGTGGACCTTCACGACGCCGGGGGTCTGTTCATCTTCACTCCCATCGGGGCGATCCCGCGCGTCGTACAGCAGCGCGCCGATCTCCAGTCCGTCTGCGGACTCGTAGGTGACGTACTCGGCGTCGACGAACGCGTCGGGATCGATGTCGCCGTAGTCGGGTTCGATCAGCGTCTCGGTCGCGCCGTCGTCGTACGCCAGCAGCGACGAGCGCGTGTCGGGCGTGGTCTGGGTGAAGACGGGGCGGCCGTCGGCGAGGAAGTGCTCCCCGCCCGCCAGCGAGGCGACGCCCTCCGCGAGGTCGAGCGTCTCGGACTCGCCGCTCTCGAGGTCGTAGACGATCGGCGCGCGGCCGGCGTTCTCGCTTCGCAGGGCGTACGCGTGGTCGCCGTCGGGACCGAACGCCTGCGGCGACTCCTCGGCGTCGCCGCCGCTGAGCCACCGAACTTCGTCGCTTTCCAAGTCGTACACGCCGGCGTTGGTGAAGTCCTCCGTGTCGTCGCGGACGAGCAGGCGCTCGCCGTCGGGGTGCCAGTCGACCGCGGCGGTCTGCGAGCCCGTCTCGCCAATGTCGAGCCGGCGGCTCTCGCCGGTCTCGAGGTCCATCACGTACGCGTCGCGGTTCTCCATCGCCTCTGTCTCGTTGGTCGTGTAGGCGATCCGGTCGTCGTCGGGCGCGAAGCTCCCGCCACGGACCGGCTCGTCGTTCTCGGTCAGCTGTTCGGACTCGCCGGCCGCGGGGTCGAACAGGTAGAGGTTCATCTGCTCGCCCTCGTCGCTGGCGTAGAGCAGGCGGCCGTCGTCGGCGACGTCCTGCAGCGACGCCTGCCCGGGCGTCTCGATCACCGGCTCGGCGTCGCCGTCGAGGTCGATCGCCCAGATGTCGTTCTGTTCGTCGCCGTCGTCGTCGAGGTGGAACAGCACCTCCTCGCCGTCGGCACCCCACGCGATCGGCCAGCGCGCGGCGCGGGGGACCTCGCCGTCGCTGATCTGTCGGCGCTCGCCGGTCTCGACGTGCTGGACGTACAGCTCGTTCCGGCCGGTGCCGTCGTAGTAGAACGCGATGCGTTCGCCGTCCGGCCCCACGCGGGGGTGGTGGAACTCGGGGAGGCGGGCCAGCTCTTCGGGGGTGAACCGTTTCTTGCCGCTCATCGTCCACGAGTGCGGCGGCTCCCTGAAAGCTCCTGTGAACCCGGTGAAACTACGCGTCGTCGTTCCCGTCGGCGTCGGGTTCGTCGGCATCTGCCCCGTCGGCAGCGTTCCCATTAGCGTCGTTCCCCGCGGCGACCTGCGAGCCGCTCGGGGGGTTCTCCGCCGCAGCGATTCGCTGCTGTGCGTGGGCGATGCGCTCGACGGCGACGACGAGGCGGTAGAACAGCCACAGCACGAACGCCGCGACCGCCAGCCAGACGACGGTGTACAGGAGGAACCCGAGAGCCCCGACGGCGCCACCGAAACCAAACAGCCCCGCGAGGAGCAGGACGGCCAGCACGACGACGCCGGCGGTGATCAACAGGCCACTGTTCTCCGAGAGGGTGGAGGGCTCGGACATGGCCGACCGTTCCGTCGCGACCCGGATAAACCCACCCGCCGACGACCGGGGGACACAACGGCTTTGGGCGGCTCGCCCCACCCACGGCTATGGACCGTCGCTGGCTCCCGATCGCGGTTGTGGCCGTCGTCCTCGCCGCCTCGTTCGTGCCGGGCGGCGGTGGCGGCGGTACCGTCGGCCCAGTCGGCGTCGACAAGCTCCTCCACGTCCTCGGCTACGCGGCGCTCGCGGCGGCGAGCCTGTTCGCGATTCGCTCGCGAACGCTCCGGACGATGCTCGCCGTGCTCGTCGTCGTGACCGTATTCGGCGGCGCCGTCGAACTCCTGCAGGGGTTCGTTCCGGGGCGGACGGTGTCCGGACTCGATCTGGTCGCCGATGCGGTCGGCGCGGTGGCGGGCGTCGCGGCGTGGCGGCTGTTCGCGTCGCCCGCGTGGGTCGACGACGCGCGGTCGTAGCGTCCCGGCCTGTCGAAGCCGTTTTCCCCGTGCCCGGCCCAGTTCGGCCATGAGCAGCGAGCCGACGCCCGAAGTGTACGAGCGCGGGCGGGGGATGGACGCGCACAATCAGGTGATGCGCGACATCCGCGCGGAGAACGACCAGAGCTACGACCCCCGCGAGCCGACCCGGGTGTGGATCGACGAGGACAACACCCCCGACGGGGTGTACCAGAGCCTGACGATCATCCTCAACACCGGCGGCTGTCGCTGGGCCCGTGCCGGCGGCTGTACGATGTGTGGCTACGTCGCCGAGTCCGTGGAGGGCGGCAGCGTGAGCCACGACGCGCTGATGGACCAGATCCAGTACTGTCTCGACCACGAGGCCGAGGAGGCCGACGGCGAGTCGGGGCTGGTGAAGATCTACACCTCCGGCTCGTTCCTCGACGAACGAGAGGTGCCAGCCGAGACCCGGCAGGCGATCGCCAAGACGTTCGCGGACCGGGACCGCATCGTCGTCGAGTCGCTGCCGGACTTCGTCGACCGCGAGAAGGTCCGGGAGTTCACCGAGCAGGGGCTGGAGACCGACGTGGCGGTGGGGTTGGAGACCGCGACCGACCGCGTGCGTCACGACTGCGTGAACAAGTACTTCGACTTCGCGGACTTCGAGGAGGCCTGCGCGGAGGCGCGGGCCGGCGACGCCGGCGTGAAGGCGTACCTGCTGATGAAGCCGCCGTTCCTCTCGGAGCAGGAGGCGCTGGAGGACATGAAGTCGAGCGTCCGGCGCTGTGGCGCCGTCGACGGCTGTCACACCGTCTCGATGAACCCCTGTAACGTCCAGCGCTACACGATGGTCGACGAACTGTTCTACGAGGGGGGCTACCGGCCGCCGTGGCTCTGGTCGGTCGCGGAGGTGCTGCGGACGACGACGGACGTGGACGCGATCGTGGTGTCCGATCCGGTGGGTCACGGGAGCGACCGCGGCCCGCACAACTGCGGCGAGTGCGACGACCGCGTCCAGCGCGCGATCAAGGACTTCGACCTGCGGCAGGACCCCTCGGTGTTCGAGCAGGTGGAGTGTGAGTGTGAGTTCACATGGGAACTGGTGCTCGAGGAGGAGGCGTCGTACAACATGCCGCTGGCTCGGTAGTAGTCGGTTTCGGGTTTGGTTGGGTCTGGATAGCTTTTTGCGTGTTTTCAACTCTCGAGACCGCGAACAGCAACAGCATCTCCATCGTAGACCACTTGTGACCGCACCGCCCCGCACAGCCCTCACCGCTCGCGGGTCGCTCTGCTCCCCGCTCGCTTCGAGGCGGTTTGCCTCGCCTCCGGCGAGTTTTCCCGCCTCGCTTCCTCCCCAGCCGACTCCCTCCTTCGCTTCGCTCAGTCGGTCGTCCCTCGCGCTGACTCGCCCACGGAGGGGCTCGCGCTTCGCGCCGACAGCCGCGGCGGTGCGGTCGCGGTGGACGCCTCGCGGCGGCCAATCGTCGGCCGCCGCGGGGGGAGGGGTGGGGACTCGGCGCTGTGCCGGGCCTCGTGCCCGGCACACTGCGGTCGCAAGTGGTCTAGCGTCGAGATGACGTTGCTGCCGCGGTGGCTGTTCCAGCGGTCACCAACCGAGAGCCCGCTTACGCGAACTCCTCGGCGATCACGTCGTCCACGCCGACCGGTCCCGCAGTCAGCTCCAGCTCCTCACAGAACGCGACCAGACCCTCGTACATCTCCCGATCCTGCGTCAGATCCGGCGTGAAACAGTCGAGCGTCGCCTCGGTGATCCGGTCCATCAGCTCCGGATGCTCCTCGCGGATCTCCGGGTGCCGATCGAACAGGATCTCGGCCGCCTCCCGGCCCTCCTCCACGGTGTCGGCGACGCCCCGCCGGGTCGCGCGGACGAACCGCCGCACCTGCTCGGGCTCGTCTTCGATTTTCGTGTCCGAGGCGGTGAGCACGAGGCGGTTGAAGTCCGGGACGCCGTAATCCGCCAACTCCCAGAGCCCGGTATCGAACCCGCGGTGGCGGCTCTCGACGATCTCGAAGTTGTGGAAGGCGAGAAACGCCGCGTCGGCGTCGCCGTCGATCAGCGCGTCGGTGTGGTAGAACCCCCGATCGACGGGCTCGATGTCGGCCGCCGTCAGGTCGCTCCCGGCCTGCTGAGCCATGTAGGCGACCATCTTCCGCCCGCCCTCGCCCGGCGCGCCGGGGTAGTTCAGCCGGACCCCCGGCTCCATGTCGGCCGGCGACTCCCAGCCGCGGCTCTCGGGATACTGGATCCCGCCGCGGGTCTCGAGGAACGTGGCGATCCCCTGTACCGGGACGCCCGCCGAGCGGTCCGGGACGAGGTGGATCGGCTCGGTGATCGCGTAGTCGAGTTCGCCGTCGGCCAGCATCTCCAGCGTGTCGTAATGCTCCTCTGGCTCCCAGAACGCCAGTTCCAGCCCCTCCTCCTCGTAGTAGCCCCGCTCGTCGGCGACGAAAAACGGGACGTGGTCGGGGTTCAGAAACCACTCCAGTCCGAGTTCGATCGTCTCCATACCTCGGCCCTGTGACGCCACGGTGATATAAGTTGGTGGTATCACTGAAGAATATTCTGCTGTCGGGCGGGCGATACCGACACGTGATCGAACGACGGAGAAGCGAAGGAGTCGCTACGCGAACCCTTCCAGCACGCCCTGCCCGTCCGTACTGCCGCCGAGTTCCGCCAGCGCGGCCCGCTCGGGGTGGGGCATCAACACGGCGACGGTCTCGCGCTCGCCCAGCACGCCCGCGACGTTCCCCGTCGAGCCGTTGGGGTTCGCGGCGTCGGTCACGTTCCCGTCGGCGTCGCAGTAGCGGAACAGCACGCGATCCTCGTTGACCAGTTCGTCGTACCGCTCGGCCTCGATCTCGAACCGCCCCTCGCCGTGGGCGATCGGCAGCGAGAGCACCGCGCCCTCGTCGTACGCCGCGGTCCACGGCGTGTCGGCGTTCTCCACGCGCAGGTAGACGTCCTCACACTGGAACCGCGCGCTGGCGTTCGTGGTGAACGCCCCCGGCGTGAGCCGGCTCTCGCTGCCGATCTGGGCGCCGTTGCAGACGCCGAGCACGGGCGTCCCGTCCTCGGCGGCCGCCCGCACCTCGTCCATGATCGGCGAGTGGGCGGCCATCGCGCCTGCCCGGAGGTAGTCGCCGTAGGAGAAGCCGCCGGGGAGGACGACGCCTTCCGTATCCGCGGGCAGGCCGTCCTCGTGCCAGACGCGCTCGGCGTCGACGCCGATCCGGTCGAGCGCGCGCACGGCGTCGCGGTCGCAGTTCGAGCCGCCGAACTGCACCACAGCAATCGTCATGCGCTCTGCTCCTCCACGACCACGTCGTAGTCGTGGAGCGTGGGGTTCGCGAGCAGCCGCCGCGCCATCTCGTCGGCGCGCTCGGCGGCGCTGTCGGCGTCGTCGGCGTCCAGATCCACCTCGAACTGGTCGGCCGAGCGCAGATCCGAGAGCTCGAACCCCAGCCGTTCGAGGGTCTTCTGGGTCGTCTCGGCCTCCGGGTCGAGCACGCCGCGCTTCAGCCGCACCGTCACCGTCGCGGTGTAGGCGGTCATCGCGTGGGTATGTTCGTCCGTGCGTAAAAGGGGTTGTGGTCGTCGACGTATATACACGCTCGTGGATACTCCCCTGCGCCGGCCCGGGCTCGGAGAAACCCCCCTCGATTGCCGGCAGCCGTAGGGTTGGAGTCGAGGGGACCGTGAGACGACCTGATGGCGACCCGAGTCCGGGACGCGTCGAGGGAGGCGGCGACGGTGGTTGGCCTCGTCAGCGGCTCGCAGTACGTCAACCACGCGTATCTCGTGCTCTTCCCGCCGATACTCGGCACGCTCTCGACGGAGTTCGAGGTGTCGCTGGCGATGCTCGGCATCGCTATCGGGGTACAGGGGGCTGCCAACACCGTGTTCCAGCTACCCTTCGGCTGGCTCGCCGACGCGCGGGACCGGACCATCGCGTTCGCGCTCTCCTCCGTCGCGGGCGCGCTCGGGGTGCTCGCAGTCGCGCTCGCGCCGAACTTCCCGATGCTCGTCCTCGGGCAGGTGCTCGTCGGGGTCGGCGTCGGCGGCCACCACCCCGCCCACTACCCGCTGCTCTCGGACGCCACCCCGGACGGGCTCCGCGGCCGGGCGTTCTCGGTGTACGGCGTCGGCGGGGCGCTCGGCTTCGCCACGCCGCCGGTCACGTTCACGCTGTTCACTGACGCCGGCCTGACGTGGCGCCACGCCGTCGGCGCTATCGGCGCCGTCGGCCTCCTCTACGCGGTCGTCGCCACCGTCGTCCTCCGGTCCGTCGTCGGCGACGACGTGACGGGGCCGAACGTCGATGCCGGGACGACGGGGGAGAAGGAGTCGCTCTCGACCCGGGCCGTCGCGGCCCTGCGCGCGCTGGCGAACTCGCCCGGTATTCTGGGGCTCACGCTGCTCGCGCTGCTCACTTCGACGGCGTCGTGGGGCGTGAACACCTACGCCGTCGTGTTCCTCGACAGGGCGTACGACGTCCCCTCGGAGACGGCGAACCTCGCGCTCACGGGGATGTTCGTCGTCGGCGCGGTCGCGATCGTCCTCGGCGGCGACCTGACCGACCGGATCGCTCCCGGCCCCGTGATGGTGGGGAGTTTCGCCGCGGTCACGGGGTTCGTGGCGCTGTTGGCGTCCGGCCTCGTCACGGCAACAGTGGCCGTCGGTGCTCTGCTCGGCGTCGGCGCCGCCCGCAGCCTCGCCGGCCCGGCACGGGACGGGCTGACCGACGCGCTCTCGGCCGACGACACCGTCGGGACGAACTTCGCGGTAGTCAGCGTCGGCGTGATGCTCGGCAGCGCGATCGCGCCGCCGGCGTTCGGCTACATCGTGGACGTGACCGGTCCGAGCGCGGCGTTCGGCGCGATCGGTATCGTCGCCCTCGCGGGCACCCTCGTGACGGTGTGGCTGGCGGCGGCCGTCGCGGAGTGACCGCGGCCGCAGGAACCGCTGGAACGCTTTTCAGGCTCAAGCAGCTACCGTCGACCGTGGCACGGCGCCGGTCCCTCGGCTACTACGACAAGATCTTGATCGCCATCGCGGCCAGCCTCGCCGGCGGATCGGCGGTGGGCGCAGCCACCGCCGTCGAGTTCCGACTCGGTCTGCTCGCCGGCGCCCTCCTCGCGACGGTGTTCGTCTACGACGCGACGCTGCGGAACCCACCCCGGCCGCCGTCGTCGTCGCGGCAGACGATGGCGATGGTCGGCTGGCACCTGCTGCTCGCGATCCTGTTGCTCCCGGACCTGCTCTGACACCGAGTCAGCCGACTCGATACACTCCGCTGTCGCTGTCCCGGATTCTCACGACGAACACGGCGCCGTCCGTGGTGTCGACGGCGTTACAGCTCCCGGACCGCGTCGACTGCCTCGTCGATCCCGGGGGCCTCGAACCACTCTCGGCCCGTGTAGGCGTTCGTCCCCGCGGCATACATCTCGCCGGCGACCTCACGCACGTCGGCGGGTAGTTCGTCGGGCGACTCCTCGCAGAAGGACTTCCAGTCGGCGACGCCCTCCGCGGCGGCGACGGCTTTGGCGTCCTTCACCGCGGCGACCCAGTCGGGGTCGTAGGACTTGTAGAACTGCCGGAGCACCTCCTTCGACAGTTCCTGCCCGTCGTAGGCGAAGCGGTTCTCGTCGAACGTCCCCGCCACGTCGGCGACGCGGATCTCGCCGTCGACCCAGAGACACTCGATCTTCCCGTCCTCGTGGACGAACCCCCGCTCTTCGGCGCGCTCGGTGATCACCTCGTTCACCGCCAGCGCGGTCTCCCGCAGGTCGTCGAGGTCGGCGCGCCCGGCGATCGTGTCGGCCTCGCTTTCGTCGAGGTAGCGGTCCTGCTCCTCGAACTTCGTGGAGAACTCCACGATCGGCTCGGGCAGCGAGACGGCCTTGTCGGGCCAGCGGTGGCGGTCGAGTCCAACGTCCTCGGGCTGCTTCCGGGTCCGGAGGCTGGAGCCGACGGGCACCTCGTTCCGGAAGACGATTTCGAGGGGGACGAGGTAGTGGCTCCCGGCGCTCGCGTGGAAGGCGTCGTAGTCGTAGCCGTCGGCGCCGTGGGGGAGTTCCGGGACGACCGTGAGGTCGATCGCCATCTGCCGCGGCGGGCCGGAGACGCCGTCGAGCTCGTCCGTCGGCGGCGCGTCGACGCCGGCGTCCGCGGGGTCGACCACGCCGCGGTAGTGGGTCGGCACGCCCGCGTCGGCGAGGCGCTCGAAGTTGTCCGCGCCCATCGTACAGAGGCTCCGCCCCTTCTCGGGGATCGTGTCGGGCATCGGTCCCCAGTCGAACACGGAGTAGTCGTCGGTGAACACGAACCGCCCCCGGCCGAGTTCGTCGTCGGTCGGCTCCCGGTCGACGCGGAACTCCTTGACGCTGGTCACACGCTGAGGGGAGGCGGGAGCGACCTTCAATCTTCACATCGGTGGGCAGGACCCCACTGTTTCGCGTGGAGGTATGCACGGTCGTGGTTCGACTGGCGACGACCCGGCCGGGGTCGCCCGCACCGCGCGGTTTTTCACGCTCGGCCGTTCCAACCCTGTATGACCACGGCGGCGGACCTCGACGACGGGGCCTTGGAGTTCGAGCACGTCCCCGAGAGCGACCAGTCGTTCGAGAACGCGCTCGCGAAAGCCGCCGACGGGAAGCGACTGAGCGTCGACGACGCCGTCGAACTGCTGACGACGGGCACCGAGTCGTCGGGCATCGACCCCGCGCGCAAGGAGCGCGTGCTCGAACTCGCGGACCGCCGGCGCGCCGAGGAGGTCGGCGACACCGTGACGTTCGTCGCGAACCTCAACAACAACGTCACGACCGCCTGCAACACCGGCTGCCTGTTCTGTAACTTCAAGAACCCCGACGACGCGTTCGAGGTCGACGCCGACGTCGAGCACTCGGGGTTCACCAAGACGCCGGCCGAGAGCCGCGAGGCGGTGCGGGACGGCCTCGAACGCGGCATCTACGAGGTCACCTCCGTCTCCGGCCTCCACCCCGCGTTCGCGCTCGATCAGGACCACCGCGAGATTCTCGAGAACTACGACGATCCGGCGCGGACGGTGAACTACAAGCCGCCAGAGCGCTACGAGACCGATCCCGGGACGTACGTCGAGCAGATGGAGGCGATGTCGGTCGGCGGCGTCCACCTCCACTCGATGACGCCGGAGGAGGCGTACCACGCCCGCCGCGGGACCGAGCGCTCCTACGAGTCGATCTACGGCCGACTCCGCGAGGCGGGGCTGGATTCCGCTCCCGGCACCGCGGCGGAGATTCTGGTCGACGAGGTTCGGGAAGTGATCTGCCCGGGGAAGATGGACACCGGCGAGTGGGTCGACGCGATGGAGGGCGCCGCCGCGGCGGGCCTGCCCGTCACCTCGACGATGATGTACGGCCACGTCGAGAACGAGATGCACCGCGCGAAACACCTCAAGGTGATTCGCGACCTGCAGGACCGCACGGGCGCGATCACGGAGTTCGTCCCGCTCTCCTTCATCCACCAGAACACCCCGCTGTACGAGGCGGGCGTCGTCGACGGCGGCGCCAGCCGCGACGAGGACGAACTGCTCGTCGCGGTCGCGCGCCTCTTCCTCGACAACGTCGAGCACATCCAGTCCTCGTGGGTCAAGTCCGGCGACGAACACGGCCTCAAACTCCTGAACTGCGGTGCCGACGACTTCATGGGCACCATCCTCTCCGAGGAGATCACCAAACGCGCCGGCGGCGAGTACGGCGAGTTCCGCAGCGTCGCCGACTACGTCGAGATGGTGGGCGCGATCGGTCGCCCGCTCGCCGAACGCTCGACCGACTACGAAGAAACGCGACGCGTCGAGATGGACGGTGGCCCGTACGGCCCGAAACTGGGACCGAAAGCCGACGGGACGCCGCTGCTGGACTGAACTAGGCCTCGGCGGCGTGCTGGGTCACGTCGATCTCGCCGGTGAGCTGGCGGTAGACGTACGGCATGTCGATCCCCTCGTCGTCGAAGCGCTCCTTCACCGCCTGGACCGCCTCGCTGCGGACCGCGACGTAGTCGCCGCGGTCGGGGTCGTCGATCCAGAACCGCGCCTGGATGCCGACCGCGGAGTCGCCGAGTTCCGTCACGCGGGTGGTGACTTCCGGGTCCGTGAGTACGCCGTCGACCGCGCTGATTTCGTCGACGATCACCTCGCGGGCGAGTTCGATGTCGTCGTCGTAGCCGATGCCGAACACGAACTTCTGTCGGAGCTTCTCGTAGGCGACGGGGTTGGTGATCGCGTTGTTCGCGAGGTCGCCGTTCGGGACGGTGATGCGCTCGTTGTCGAACGTCCGGACCGTCGACACCCGGAGATCGATCTCCTCGACGCGGCCCGCGTTGCCGTCCCACTCGATCCAGTCGCCCACCTCGAACGGCTTGTCCTTGATGATGAACACGCCGGCGACGAAGTTGCCGACGAGGTCCTGCGCGGCGAAGCCGAGCGCGAGCGCGAGCGCGCCCGACAGCGTCGCCGCGGCGGTGAGGAAGCTGGGGAAGCCGGCGGCCATGAACGCGACCGCGACCGCGGCGAACAGCACCAGCGCGTTGGCGGCACTCTTGGTCAGCCCGCGCAGCGCCTCGGTGAAGCCGCGGGCCCGCAACACGCGGAGCAGCAGCGGTATCAGGAGGAGACGACCGATCAGCATCGTGACGAGGAAGCCGGCGACGAACGCCAGCGCCCGGCCGGCCAGCGCCGACAGCGAGACGCCGAACAGCTCGCCGCTCAGCCCGAACTGCAGCGCGGTGAGTGTCTGCATACGCGACGGCACGAGCGCCCGTCGCAAAGAGCTACTGGCCTCGGATCGCGCGGTGAGCGAGCGATACTACTCCGGGGTCGAGAGCGGCCCCTCTCGGCGAGCGACCGCCCGGAACCGGCGGCCGTGTACGTCGTCGTCGGCGACGCGCTCCCGGACCGGCGCCGGCAGCCACTCGCCGCCGTTCGCGGGCGGGTCGGCGGGGCGTCCGTCGAACCCCTCTCTACGCAAATCTGCCGGGAGGTAGCGGTCGTACGTGGGGAGTCGTTCGTACAACGGGACACCCGCGCCGTCGGCGATATCACCCAGTTCGCGCAGTGCGGGCCACTCGTAGTCGGGGTTGATGTAGTCGTCCGTGATCGGCGAGACGCCGCCGAGGTCGTCGACGCCGCAGTCGAGCAGGTCGCGGGCCGGCGAGAGGTTCGGCGGCACCTGCACCGAGATTTCTTCGGGGAGCGCGGCGCGGGCCATCGCGACCGTCCGCCGCATCGTCCCGAGGTCGGGCTTTTCGAAGTCGGATCGCTCGTTCGGGACGACGTTCTGAACGATCACCTCCTGCACGTGGTCGTAGCGCTCGTGGAGTTCTCTGATCGCGAGCAGGCTCTCGGCGCGGTCACGCCAGTCCTCGCCGATACCGACGAGGATGCCCGTGGTGAACGGGACGCCCAGTTCGCCGGCGTTCTTGATCGTGTTGAGCCGCTGGCCGGGCGTCTTGCGTCGCCCGCCCGAGTGGGCGCGCACGTCCGCGGTCGTCTCCAGCATCACGCCCATCGAGGCGTTCACGTCGGCGACCTCGGCCATCTGCTCGCGGCTCTGGTCGCCGGGGTTAGCGTGGGGGAGCAGCCCCTCCTCCAGCGCGATCTCGCAGGCCTCGCGGAGGTACTCGTGGATCGAGTCGTGGCCCCACTCGGCCAGTCGGTCGTGGATCGCGGTGTAGCGGTCGTCGGGGTCGTCGCCGAACGTGAACAGCGCCTCCGTACAGCCCGCGTCGGCGCCGATGCGGCACTCCTCGCGGATCTCCGCGGGCGACATGAGGTCGGCCTCGCCCGGCACGTCGTAGTACGTGCAGTAGGTGCAGGTGTAGCGGCAGGCCGTGGTGAGCGGGATGAACACGTTCCGGGAGAACGTCAGCGCGTCGGCGGCCTCAACGTCGTCGGGCGTCACGTCGAGCAGGCGGTCGATCTCGTCGTCGCTGATCGACACGTCGATATCGTACTCGTCGGCGCCCGGGATCACGCCCGGAGGTGGCGGGGCGACGGGTATGAAGGTTTCCAGAAGAGGGGAGCCGCGGCGTGAGGACCGACCGGCGTCAGTCGTCGCGTGGCTCCCGGTCCGGTTCGTCGTCCCCGCCGAAGATGCGCCGCGAGATCGGCGTGCCGCCGGTCACGTCGGCGACCTGCTCGCGCTTGACGAGCCGCTTTTTCAGCACGTCGTAGCAGAACAGCCCCGTGCCGCCGATGAGCAGGAGGTCACCCGGCAGCCGCGCCCAGAACAGCGTCTGAATGATGTCACGGCTGTAGAACGCCAGCGAGCGCCCGGCGTCGTACCCCTGCGTGAACACCGTCTCGAGCTGGAGGAAGCCGACCGGCACGTCGCCGATCAGCACCATCCACGCGAGGCCGATGTTCCACAGCCAGAACGCACGCTTCAGGTTCGTCGGGTCCCACTTCCCGGGCTTCGTAGTGAACCGGAGCATGTACGTCGCCATCCCCAGCGCGAGGAAGCCGAAGGCGCCGAACATCGCCGCGTGGGCGTGGGCGACGGTGAGGAACGTACCGTGCTCGTAGTAGTTCACCAGCGGGAGGTTGATGAAGAAGCCGAGCACGCCGGCGCCGACGAAGTTCCAGACGCCGGAGGCGACGATGAACATGAACGGCAGCGTGTAGTGGAACTCCTCGCCGGAGGTGGCGTAGGTGCGGTACTCCTCGGTGGCCTCGAAGAGGATGAACACCAGCGGGATGAACTCCAGCGTGGAGAACACGCTGCCGATGGGGACCCAGTACTCCGGCAGCCCGATCCACCAGTAGTGGTGGGAGACGCCGATGATCCCCGACCCCATCACCAGCAGCGCCTCGACCATCACGGCCTTCTCGGCGCTGGCCCGCGAGAGGAGGTTCATCGACACCAGCGTGAGGCCGATGACGGCGACGATGAAGAACTCGAACACGCCCTCGACCCACATGTGGACGACCCACCAGCGCCAGAACTCCGTCACCACCATCGACGTCGTCGGCGTGTACAGCATGCTCGCCGTGAACAGCAGGCCGATGGAGGCGCCGGCGTAGAGGATCAGGTGGGCCAGCCCGTATCGGGACTCCCGGTCCAGCAGCGGCTTGAACCCGCGGGCGACGATGAACGTCCAGAGCGCGAAGCCGAGCAGGAGGCCGACCTGCCAGAGCCGGCCGATCTCGAGGTACTCCAGTCCCTCGTTGCCGACGATCCACCAGAGGTCCCCGTCGAAGTAGCCGTGGGAGCCGAGCCAGATGCCCGCGAACCCGCCGACGACCACGACGAACAGCGCCCCAAGCAGGACGTTGACCAGCGATTTCTGTCCGTCCGGCTCCTGCCCGGTGAACAGCGCCGGGAGGAACAGGCCGATCCCGATCCACAGCGTGGTGATCCACAGCACCGCGAGGTCGATGTGCCACGCCTTGGTGATCGAGAACGGGATCAGGTAGAGGACGTTCACCCCGAGCGCGTCGGCGATGCCGTAGAAGCCGCCGCGCTCGATGTAGTAGTGGGCCATCATCCCGCCCAGCAGCACCTGCGCGAGGAACAGCAGGGCGGCGACCGGGATGAACCGCGCGGCCGCGAACTGGCTGGGGTACATGTTGGTCTCCTCGGGCGGCGGCACGTCCAGCCCGTCGGCCTCCGGTTCGGGCAGTTCGAGCGCGCGGTAGAGCCAGATGCCGATGCCCGCGCCGGCGACGAGAATGATCATCGCGACGACGCTCCAGGTCATCGCGGACACCGGCGGGGTGTTGCCGGCGGCCTCGTTGTACGGCCACTCGTTGGTGTAGGAGATCTCCCCGCCCGGGCGGTCGACCGCGGAGAACCAGGCGGTCCAGAGCGCGAAGTCGGCGAAGCGTTCGGCCTCGGCCTCGCTTCCGACGAAGTTCGACGGGATCCCGTGTTCGCGGGAGCCGTCGTGGTAGCGGTCGACGTACTCCGCGCGGACCTGCCGGAACGCGTACGCCTCGGCGGCGGTCAGTTCGACGGTGTCGCCGAACTCGCCGTTCTCGATCTGTCGCTTGACGGCGTCGTCCACGACGGCCCGCTCGGACGCGTCGAGCTCTGCGTATTCAGTCCCGTACCGCTCCCGGGCGACGTACTCCCGCATGTGCCGGGTCATGCGGTCCAGCGCGTCGGCCGTGTAGTCGGAGTCGAAGTACGCGCCGTTGCCCAGGATCGACCCTTGGTTCATCAGCCCGTTCCGCTGGAACACCGCCTTCCCCTCGGTGATCTGTTCGTCGGTGGTCACGACGTCGCCGTCGGGACCGACGAACTGGTCGGGCCGGTCGGGGGACTGCTGGTACGCGAGAAAGGCCCCACCCGACATCACGACCAGATTGATCACGAAGACGACGACGAGTGCTCGCGCGAGCGTCTGTCGTGACACCTGCATGGGTCACCGTCGAAGCGGAACCCACTTCTAACTGGTTCCGGGCGTCAGTCCGTGGGAATCCCGTCGTTACACTCCTGTACGGCGACGCGTTACGCGGTTCGCGAACTCACTCCCGGACCACCTCGACCCGCCCGCCGCCGACCGAGAGTTCGAACCCCGCGTCGACCAGCCAGTCCCGCGCCGCGCCGTCGCCGTGGAGCAACAGTTCCGCCAGATCTGCAGGCTCGTCGATGTCGACCGCGAGCAGCCGCGAGTCGACCTCCCGAACCGAGAGGCCTTCCTCGCGGGCGATCGCGAGGTGGTCGCGGTAGGAGGCGCCGTGGTAGTCGACGCGGAACGCCGAGTCGCGGGCGAGGAAGGCGTTCGTGCCGCCGCCGAGCCCGGCGGCGATCGCGAGGTCGGCCTCGGCGGCGAACAGCTCTGTGAGCGCGTCGGGCGTCGCGAGCGCGAGGTCGGCCATCACCACCGCCGTCGGCGCCGTCCCGAGGCGGTCGTTCACGGCGGGAGTGAGCGGTCGCTCGTCGATCTCGATCGCGGCGTCGACACCGTCGACAGGCCCCGTCGAGAGCACCGTCACCTCCAGCGATCGCGGGACCGCGTCGAGCGCCGCGAGCACGTCGCGGAGCATCGCGTCGGCGAACTCGCGTCGCTCGTCGGTGTCGAGCGTGTCGGCGAGACGGGTCTTCGGCCGGTCGGCAGCGAAGGGAACGACGACGTGCACGAGGGGCGCGCGCTCAGAACAGCGACTCGAGTTCGTCGTCGTCGTCGTTGACGAGCTCGTCGAGGTTCTCCTCGCTCTCCTCCTGGATGTCCTCGATGTTCTCCTGGGCCTCGATCGCGACCTGCTGGAGCTCCTTGATCCGCGGGACGTTGTTCACGCCCGACAGCAGGATCACGCTGGCGACGAAGTTCGCGCTCGGAACCGGGTAGTCGCCGCCGCGGACCTCCATCGAGCCGGTCTGCTCCTCGAGCCACTTCCGCCCGCGCTCGATGCCCTTGCGGTTGAGGTACTTCGGCGGGCCGGCCATCACCAGCAGCGCGCGCTCGGCGCCCTCGATCTCGCAGGGCAGCGTGAGCCGCCCGAGCGCCGCCTTCCGGACGAGGCTGGTGATCCGGTTGGTCGTGTGGGCGGTGTCGAGTTCGTCCTCCTCCTCGCCGCCGGTGAGCCGCGAGAGCAGGCCGCCGTTGCCGCCGCTGGCGTTCTCGACCTCCTCGCTCGCGTAGCCGACGGTGGAGACGCCGCCGCCGGAGAGCGTGTTGATGATCTCCGAGGAGTCGACGACGCTCTCGGCGACCTCGCCGCCCTGTTCGACCTCGCCAGCGCCGAACAGCAGGCCGAAGCGCTGGACGATCTCCTCGTTGATCTGGTCGTAGCCGCCCTGGACGGACTCGCCGGTCTTCCGCCACGCGTCGTTGTCGAACACCATGAGGTTGTCCACCTCACGGACGAACGTCTGGAACGAGCGCGCGGCGTTGAGGGTGTAGATACCCCCCTCGTCCGAACCCGGCAGGATCCCCAGCCCGTAGACAGGCTCGGTGTATATCCGCTTCAGGTGCTTGGAGATGACGGGCGCGCCGCCGCTGCCCGTCCCGCCGCCGAGGCCGGCGACCACGAGGAACGCGTCGACCTCGTGGACCGGGATGGAGTCGATGGCGCCCTGCACCTCGTCCATGTCCTCCTCGGCGATCTCGGCGCCGAGTTCGTTGTCGGCGCCGACGCCGTGACCTTTCACCCGGGACTGCCCGATGAGCACCCGTTGGTCCTCCGGGATGTTGTCCAGCCCCATCAGGTCGGCCTTGGCCGTGTTGACGGCGACGGCGGCCCGAACGATGTTCGAGCCGTGCTCGGCGTCGTAGCCGACGAACTTGTCGACGATCTTCCCGCCGGCCTGACCGAACCCGATCATTGCCAGCTTCATGCGTGCGCTCCCCTCATCGTTAATCGGGAGTGACGTGGAACCCGAACAAAAGGCTTGTGGGCCAGCCCCACGCTGACTCGCGAAATCACGGACCAACTACCCCGGGATTGAGGGTTCTCATTCGATAGTTGACTTTTTACCGCCGCGCCCACTCGAGCATCCGCTCGTAGAACGGCTCGGAGCCGAGCGCGCCGGCGTCGCCGACGAGCACGAGCGACTTCTTCGCCCGCGTGAGCGCGACGTTCATGCGGCGCGGGTCGTCGTAGATCGGTCCCGAGAGCTCGCCCGTCGCGACGAAAGAGACGATTATCACCTCCTCGCTCGACCCCTGGAACCGGTCGACGGTGTCGACGGTGGCGTCGACCCGGCGGGAGATCTCGGCGACCTGCGCCCGGAACGGCGCGATCACGCCGATGTCGTCCTCGTCGACGCCCGCGGCGACGAACTGCTCGACGATCTCTGCGACGCGGTCGGCCTCCGCGGGGTTGGTGTTCCCCTCGCGTGCCCCGTCAGGATCGACGAACGCGACGGGGTCGCGCAGTTCCGGCGGCAGCGCGTCCGCGTCGACGCCCGGGAGGTCCGAGATCTGCTGTGCAGCCACCTCGCGGGTGGCGGGCCGGAGCGCGCCGTCGTAGAACTCACGGGAGGGGAACGCCTGGATGCGCTGGGCCATCCGGTACTGGCGGTCCAGCAGCACCGACGCCTCGGGCGCGAGTTCGTGGAGTCGCTCGAACAGCGAGGTCGAGAGGTCGAGCCGCGGCGCGCGGTTGTCGTCGGCCTCGATATTTCCGCCCTCTGTGGCGGTCCCGCCGTCGGCCTCCGCCGTCCCGAACCCCCGGTGCCACGCGTCGCCGCCCTCGGCCTGCACGACCGGGGGGAGTTGCTCGTGGTCGCCGACGAGCACGAACCGCTCGGCGAGGTTGATCGCCGCGAGCGTCGCTGGCTCGGTGAGCTGGGACGCCTCGTCGACCAGCGCCACGTCGAACGCCTCCTCGCGCATCACCCGCGAGCCGCAGGAGGCCGTCGTCGCGGCGACCAGCGACGCCTCCTTCAACTCGGAGATGCGCTCGCCCGGATCGCCGGCCTCCTCGAGGTGGAGGTCGGTCATGTCCTCGCGGATGCCGGACTCGGTGCCGACGCGGACGATCTCGTCGTCGTCGACGCCCGTCTCCCGGACCGCTTCGAGCGCGTTGTCGACCGCGCGGTTGGTAAAGGCCGAGAGCAGTACGCGGTCGCCGTCCTCGATCAGCGCCTTCACCGTCTGGGCGATGGTGTACGTCTTCCCCGTACCGGGCGGGCCGTGGACCAGCGCGAAGTCCTCGGCGCGGGTCGCGAGGTTGACGGCGTCGTTCTGCGCCTCGTTGTTGTCGATGTACTCGCGTTCAGGCCCCGAGAACTCGGGCTCACGGCGGCCGAACAGCACGTCCTTCCGGTCGGGGTCGCCCTTCAGCACGCCGTCGTGGAGCGCGGTCAGCATCCGGTCGACCGAGAGTTCGGAGGGGTACACGTCGAGCCGGCGCACGTCGACCGGCTCGTCGGCCTCGACGACAATCTCGGCGCCGGCTTTCCCCGTGCCGAGGCTCTGGATTCGACAGAGTTCGGCGTGCCCCTCGACGGGATCGCCGTCACTGGCCAGCGCCACGTCGCCCTCCCGGAGCTTCGAGACGGCGTCGTCGGGCTTGCGGGCCCGCAGGCGCCAGCGCCCGCCGGGAAGCTCCTCCCGATCGAGCGGTTCGAGGTCGAGCAGCGCGCGGTCGTCGTCGGCTCGCTCCTCGGCGTCCTGCTCCCAGAGCTTGCGGTACTCGGCGTGGACCTCGCGGCGCTCGGCCTCGATGGCTTGGTAGAACCCCTCGAAGTACGCACGTTCCTCGGGGGGCAGGGGCTGGCCGATCTGCCCCGCCTTGGACTCCTGATCCAGCCGGCCGGAGACGACCATGCAGGTGTCCTGCTCGAAGCAGTACTGGCAGTTCGCGTCGGCCTCGAACCCCGTCGGGACCGAGGCGTCGAACTCCATCGCCGCCAGTTCGTTCCGGGTGCGGACGACGAACTTCAACAGCCCCGGCCCGACGGAGAACTCCTTCGCCGGCGCGAGGTCGCCCGTCTCCTCGCTGCGTTCGAGCGCGGTGTTCTTCGTGTAGAGCAGCGTGCCCGTGTCCGCTTCGACGCCCTGCTCTTCGAGCATCAGCGCGTAGCAGGCCGCCTGCATCTTGTCCTGGAAGCGCGGCTCGCGCTTGGTGTTCTTCCCCGTCTTGAGTTCGACCGGCATCCCGCGGCGCAGGGCGTCGGCCCGCCCCTTCAGCCCGAACGTCGGCGAGATCAGCGTGTACTCCGATCGCCACGTGTCTTCCTCGGTGAGGGTGCCCTGTTCGAGCCACCCCTCGACGGCGGCGGCGTTCCTGCGGACCTCGTTCTCGACCTCCTCGCGGTCGTAGCCGAGCGCGCCGAGTTCGAGGCCGGCCTCCGCGACGCGGTGGTCGATCGCGTCGTCGAGGTCGCGCCCGCGGAGCAGGTCGCCGAACACCTCGTGGACGACGGTCCCCTTCACGACGGGGTACTTGAGGGGAACGCCGGAGAGCTTGTTCAGGTAGTACATCCGCGGGCACTGCACCCACGACCGCACGGCGGTCACGTCGACGAGGAACTCGGGTTCGAGCACGACCCACGAGTCGGGCGTCGTCTCGTAGGTGGTCTCGCCGCGGAACTCCGACTCCTCGGCATCAGTGACCAGCAGTTCCATCCCTTCCTCGGCGTAGTCGGCGGTCTCCGCCCACTTGTTCCACAGCGTCACCGTTGTCGGGTCGGCGGCGCCGCGCTCGGGCCGGATCGTGAGTTCGACGAGGTCGGCCCCGCCGGCGGTCCGCTGATCGCCAACGTCGACGATGGGGCCTCTGATTCGCATTGTGGGATGGAGTGGGTCCCGGAGGTAAACGGTGTCGGTCGGCCGGGTCTTCGGCCGGCTGTCCCGGCTCAGCGGTGGTCGGCCATCCACTCGGCGGCGAAGTCGACCAGCGCCGGCTGATCGACGAGCGTCGCCGTCCCCGCCCCGACCTCGCCCGTCTCGACTGACTCGGGACGTTGGCCCTCGAACGTCGACCCGGCCACGAGGAAGTCGCCGCTCTCGTGCTCGATGTCGGTCCACTCGACCATCGTCCGCTCCCCGTCCCGCAGGACGGGCGCGGTCTCGGTCACGCGTCCGGCGTCGAGGTCGGCGCGGTACTCCGCGAGATGCAGCGACGTGTTCGACGCGTGGTCGGTTCCGAGCAGCAGCACCGAGCCGTCGCGGTCGTACACCCGCGCGAGCGGCGACTCCTCGCCCATCGCGTTCTCGAAGCTGTGGTCCGCGACGATATCTTCGGCGTCGGCGCCCCACGCCGCGAAGGAGTACAGCGGGTGGCGGCTCCGGACGGCGTTCGGGTAGTCGCGGAAGCACTCCGCGACCGCGCCCATGCCGCGACTCGGTGTGACTTCGGGCCGGAACGGCGGTATCGACTCGCGGATCTGCGGGATCCAGTCGTCCGGAACTGGGGGGTTCATCCAGACTGACGGATCGCTGTACTGCGTCGAGTGGGTCGGCATCACGATCGTGCCGTCCGCGGTCACGACGCGCTGGAGCGCGTCGACGACGGCCTGCGGTCCGCCGGCGACCCAGCCGAGTTCGGAGAGCGAGGTGTGTACGAGGAGGGTATCGCCCGCCTCGACGCCCAGTTCGCGGAGGTCGGCGGCGATTCGATCGACCGTCACGGGGTCGTCGACGGCGGCGACGGCTGCGTGTTCGCCCATACGTTCGGGGGCGAGTGCGGGGTATAGGTGTCTTGTGGGCTGGAGCGGTCGACAGGGGAACCCGCCACGCTTGACGATCTCCGCGGCGGCGCAACCGCCGCGTTCAAGCCCTCGAACGCCCTCTCTCGAGCCATGAACGGGAGGCTCTGCGATGGGCGGTGACTGGAACAACGGCTCGCTGACGCTGCAGGCCGGCTTCGTGCTGCTCATCGGTCTCTCCGGCGTGTTCGTGTCGATTCAGGCCGGCGCCGGGATCCGGTTCGCGCTGCTCGCGGGGGTCGCCGGGCTCGCCGTCGGCGCCGTCGTGACGTGGTTCGTCGTCCGGAACCTCCGGCAAGTGATGCCCGACACGCCGGACGTGTCAGAACGGGAGTGGTAGCTACTCGATCCGGGCGAGCCAGCGCTCGGGGGCGTCGAGTTCCGCGTCCGTCGGGAGGTTCTCCGGGCGGTCCCACACTCTGCCGGCCGTCTCCAGCCCTTCGGCGTCGGCGACGGCGGTGAAAAAGTCCGCGCCGCGCTCGTACTGCCGGCGCTTGAGACCGAGCCCGAGCAGCCGCCGGATCAGCTGATCGACGGGTCCGCCGCCGCCCCGCCGGGCGTCGATCTTCCGGCGCAGGTCGTCGTACTCCTCGTCGAACGCCCGGTCCATCAGCAGTTCGGCGTACCCCTCGACGGCGGTCATCGCGGCATCGAGTTCCGAGAACGCCTCGCGGTTCAGCCCGCCGGCGGCGAGTTCGGTGACGGTGTCACGCATCCGCGACTCGAGATACTCCGGCAGCCACTCCGCGGCGCCGAACTCCGCGGCGTGGGTCACTTCGTGGAACGCGATCCAGCGCCGGAACCGCGGGAAGTCGACGTTCAGTTCTCTGGCGGTGCGCTCGATGTTCGGGTGGACGAAGTAGAGTTCGTGGGTCGGACCACCATCAGCCTCAGCCAGCAGGAGGGGGTCGTACTGGCCGAGCACGTGCCGCCCGAGGAACGCCAGCGAGAACGACATCGAGCCCGTGTTGACGACGCGGGAGGCGCCGGGGAACAGCGGCTGGTCGAACTCGTCGGCCATCGGCTCGATCAGCCGCCGGAACGTGTCGACGTTGGCGTCGATCCAGTGGTGGCGGTTCTGGAGCGACACCGTCTCGGGCACGTCGAACTCGACGCCGCCGACCTCGCGGATGCGGTCCCGGGCGTCGCGAACGTCGGTCGCGTACCCCTCGCGGTCGGCCGCCGAGAGGTCGAGGGAGCCGGGGTCGGTCCCGGATTTGGCGGCCTCGGAGACGGCCGCCCAGTCGACGACGCCGTCGCCGGAGGCCGAAGCCACGGCGCCGACGCTGCGGAAGAGATCCATACCCCCACTCGGGGGGCGGCGGGCAAAAACCCTCGTTCAGTCCTCGACGACGATCTCCTCGCTCCCGCTCAGGAGCTTCTTCGCGCCGAGTACGAACAGCACCAGCAACACGGCGGCGCCGGCGAGCAGGCGTGCGAGGTTGCCGTCCGTCTCCTCGTCGGGGCTGGTGATCTCGATCGGGACCGAGTCCTCGTCGGACTCGAGATCGTCGGTGGCGTCTTGGACCTCTTCCTCGATGTCGTCCAGCGCGTCCAGTCCCTCGGGATCGACGCCCGAGAGCAGCTTCCGGACGGCGTAGGCCAGCGCGGCGAGGACGCCCAGCCCCAGCAGCGGGCCGAACACGCTCGACCCTGACCCGTCGCCCGACGCCTCGACCGCCTCGGCCGCCGACTCGCGGGTCGCGTCGTCGGCCGCCGTGTCGTCGGAGCCGAGGCTGCGCGGACCGAACTGGAGGCCGTCGTGGACGTGGAGTTCGAGGAGCGTGAACTGTTTGTCGGACATACACGTCCGTTCGGCCGGTGACGGCATAAACCCTCCCGAGGCGCGGGCGGGCGCTCAGTCGTCCCCGGCCACGCGACCGCGCAGCGTCGTCCCCGCGCGGCGGGCGAACGACCCGAGGAGGAACCCCCCGACGGCGATGGGGACGCCGAACGCGAGCGCGAGGCCGGCCGCCGTCCAGACCGCGCTCGGGAGGGAGGCGACCTCGGCGCCCCACCTGTACGTGACGCTCGTGCCGTAGCGGGTGACGCCGGCGCCGAAGACCGGGGCGCTGACGAGCAGCACCGTCGGCAGGATGCCGGAGTTGGCGGCCGCGCTGACCGCGGCGAGCAGGAGCAGCGCGCCGACGGCACCGAACACCGAGAGCGAGGGGTCGGTGCCGAGCCACGTCCCGCGAACGGAGGCGACGACGGACTCGTAGCCGACCGCCGACCCGACCCACCACGCGACGGCGAGCGCGAGCGCCGGGCTCGCCAGCACGACGAGCAGCGAGAGGTCGGTCCGGCGCCCGAGCAGGACCGCCCGGAGCGGCCCGGTCACGAACCGCTTTGCGGGGCCGGAGAGCAGTTCGCCGGCGCGCCGCCGCCCGCGGCTCCACAGCTCGCGGCTGCGGCGGAGCACGCGGCGGAGCAGTCGCCGGAGGAAGCGGTACGTCGTGACGGCGGCGTCGAGCAGCCGTTGTACGAGCAACGCCAGCGTAGAGACGGCCGTGTCGGTGACCGACTGGAGGGACGGTCGATCGGGGCGCATACTCCCCGGTTCGGGGCACTCTGCCTTAGTTGTTGGCGAGCGTGACCGTCGCCCAACCGGCGGGGGCGTCCCCCACCGTCGGACTCATTTGGTTCGGCGCCGACGGTCGGGCCATGGACGACAGCCAGCGGGCGTTCCTCGACGAACTGCTCACGACGCCGAGCCCCTCCGGGTTCGAGACGCGCGGCCAGCGAGTCTGGGTCGACTACGTCTCCCAGTTCGCCGACCGCGTCGAGACCGGCCCGTACGGGAACGCGGTCGCGGTCCACGAGGGCGACTCGGCCGTCGACACCGAGTTCGCCGTGGGCGGCCACGCCGACGAGATCGGGTTCATCGTCCGGGACATCCTCGACGATGGGTTCCTCCGGATCAGCCGCGTGGGCGGCTCGGACCGCACGGTGTCGAAGGGCCAGCACGTCACGGTCCACGCCGACGACGGGCCTGTACAGGGCGTGATCGGACAGACCGCGATCCACCTGCGGCAGGGCGACGAGGAGTACGAGGACATCAGCGAGCAGTTCGTCGACGTGGGCGCCGAGGACGACGACGACGCCGAGGAGCTCGTGTCGATCGGCGACCCGGTGACGTTCTCCTCGGAGGTCGAGGAGCTGGCGAACGGTCGCATCGCGGCCCGCGGCGTGGACAACCGCGCCGGGACGTGGATCGCTGCCGAGGCGCTCCGCCGCGCGGCCGAGGCCGGCGCCGACGCGACCGTCTACGCCGTCTCGACGGTGCAGGAGGAAGTCGGCCTGAACGGCGCCCGGATGGTCGGCTTCGACGTTGACCCGGACGCCTACGTCGCCGTCGACGTGACCCACGCGACCGACAACCCCGACGTGGCCGGCAGCGCGCGCGGCCCCGTCGAGCTCGGTGAGGGGCCGGTCGTGGGTCGGGGGAGCACGAACCACCCGAACCTCGTGGAACTGGCCCGCGAGTCCGGCGACGACGAGGACGTGGACTACCAGCTACAGGCCGCCGGGAGCCGTACCGGTACCGACGCAGACGGCGTGTTCACCCAGAAGGGCGGCGTGCCGTCGCTGAACGTCGGCATCCCGAACCGCTACATGCACACGCCGGTCGAGGTCGTGGACGTGGCGGATCTGGACGCCGTGGCCGATCTCTGTGCCGCCATGGCCGAGCGCGCCGGCGAGCACGCGCCGTTCGAAGTCCGGATCTGACGCCGCTCACTCCGTCGATCCGGGCCGTCTCGTGGACGCCATCGCGGCAGCGCTCAGCAGACAGACGGCGGCGGCGGCCGCGCTGACGTGAGTGCCGCCACCGGTCGCGGCGGCGACGACGATGCCGGCGCCGCCAAACACGATCAGGAGGCCCAACACCACGCGGATCGTCCCGTCCCGGTTCATACGGTCCCCTTGGTTCGGGCAGTCCAAGAACGTTTGTCCCCGGGGACCCTCCGGCGCTACATCACCGCGAAGTAGTAGTAGCCGCCCGCGGCGAGGGCGATCACCAGCGCCAGCGCGACGAACGGGACGACCTTCCGGGCCGCGGACTTCGGGTAGGAGTCGGCGTGGAGGCTCCCGCCCACGTCGAACAGCTCGTAGCTGTCGCCGTCGTACTCGTAGCTCACCTTCCGGGTCCGGATGGCCCGCGTCTCTACCTCCTCACGGTACACCGTCGGCTCGTCGTCGTCGGGGTCGGCGGGGACGCCGTCGGCGACCGTCTCGATGTCGACACGGTCGCCGGTCTTGTGGCGGAACCACCGGAACTTCGCGCCGCGGTCGTCGTCGAGGTTGTACCCCTCGTCGGGCTCGAACTCCAGCGTCCCTTGGGTCGTGCGGTACACCTCGCGCTCACCCTCGCACGTGCTACAGGTGACGGTCGCGCTGCCGCCACAGCGGTCACA
The DNA here is from genome assembly GCF_054653455.1 of Halolamina salina. Lineage (NCBI taxonomy): Archaea > Methanobacteriati > Methanobacteriota > Halobacteria > Halobacteriales > Haloferacaceae > Halolamina > Halolamina salina. Next base: position 280,799 of record NZ_BAAIGE010000002.1, read on the forward strand.
GACGACCTCCGTCGAGCCGCCGCAGTTCGAACACCGGAAGTCGCCGGAGCCGTTGCAGTCACGACACGTCAGCTTCCCGGCGCCGCCGCAGTCCCGGCACTGTCTGGCGTCGTCGCCGCTGCCGACGCTGCCGTTCCCGCCACAGGTCTGACACCGGAGCGTCCCGCTGCCCGAACAGGCCGAACAGCTCTCGCGCCCGCTGCCCGAACAGGTGGGACAGCTCATCTTCCTCGTGCCCGAACACTTCGGGCAGGTCACGTCGCCGGACCCGCTGCAGGTGGTACAGGTCTCGACCCTCGCGCCGCCGAAGTCGACGAAATCGACCGTCTTCTCCTCGAACTCCGCCGGCGCCGCCTCGTAGCGCTCGGCGGCACGCACGTACTCCCCACCCTCCGAGGGCGCCTTACTCGGCGGCACGACCAGTTCCTCGACGTCCTCGGTCACTTCGAGGTCGCGGACGATGTTCTTGTGGACGTCCCACTCCTCGAAGTTCTGGATCTCAGCCTCCCCGTCGAGGTCGTCGACGACCTTCCAGCTCTCGCTGAACTCCGCGATCATCTCCTCGGCGACCGCCTCGTCGGAGAGGCCTCCCCCCGCCTCGAAGGCGATGTCGATCCCGTCGTCGTCCGGTGCTCCGCCGTCGTCCGTGGTCTGGTCAGTGCTCATTGGTCGTCGTACACGTCGAAGGCGTCGGTCGAATCGTCCAGTTCCCGCTGTGCGATCAGTGCCGCGCCCCGCTCGGGGGCGTACCGCGAGCCGGTTTTGAGGTGCTCGACGACCCAGCCCGGGGCCAGTTCGTCGGCGAGGTGGCTGCGAACGCCCTCCTCGTAGGCGTCGCCGCCGGGCGTCCGGACGCCGAGCCCGGTCAGGCAGACGGCGCCGATCTCTTCGAAGCGATAGCCGGAGTCGTCGATCATCGTTATCACGTTGTGGGCCGTCTGCTCGACGAGCTCGGTGACCTCCCGCTCGACGGCGTCGGCGAACACCGGCACGTCGATCTGGGTGTCCGCGAGCTCGACGGTGGCGAGCTTGTCCGTCTCTCGCCCGGTGAGTCCCGCACGCACCTCCCGAACCGTCGGGAGGAGCTGCGCCCACAGCTCGATCGGGACGTCGTCCTCGTCGACGTCGAGCGCCGTGGCGAGGGTCTCTTCGGCGAAGATGTTGTCGACCAGCTGGGAGCCGCCGTCGACCGTGACCCGGTCCTGCACCCGGACCCGGTCCTCGGCGGCGTTGACCTCCACGATCGCGGTCGTGGTGTCGAACAGCCCGATCTCGGCGACCGCGACCGGGTGTGGCTCCGGAGGGTATCGCCCGTGAGCGTGCTCCAGCCCGCGGGCGACCGCGGACGCCACGTCGGTCCGGACGAGGCTGACCGGCTCCACCCGCGACCCGCCGGCACGCCGGGCTAGCCGCTTCGCGGCGTCGTCGACGTACCGCCCCGGAACCGCGACGACCGTCTCGCCGTCCCACTGCTCGTGTTCGGCGGCCAGTTCGCCCGCCAGCGCGTCGACGATCCCGTCGAAGTCGTCCTGGATCGACACGTCGACTCCGACCGGGGTGTCCTCGACGTCAACCGCGGGCGTGTCGAACAACAGCCCCTCGATCACCGCCTCGAACCCGGTCGACAGGTCGGGGTTCGCCCCGTCGCCCCGCGTCAACGGGACGGGCTCGCCCCCGGCGTACTGTCGAACGTCGTCGAAGTCGTCGTCGACCGACGCGGTCGCGGCGCGGAGCGCGACGAACTCGAACGCCATCCCCGCGGCCGTCGGCGTCGGACCGGTATCTCGACTGAACAGTCCCATGCCCGATCGTACATGGGTAGAAACCAATAGGTCACCTCCCGAGCAAATTGCTCACGCCCTGAACACCGCGGATTCGCCACGGGGCGTCGCCGATAAATCAATAAGTTGTCAGTTAGGTCGCGGGGACGGGACCGCTCCGAGCTACCCGACGAGCAGCCACGCGGCAACGAGCGCCGCGCCCGCGAGCAGCAGCGTCCCGAGCGCGTAGCCGGCCGCGAGCCCGCGCCGCCCCGACTCCCACGCCCGGACCGTCTCGACCGAGAACGAGGAGAACGTCGTGAACGCGCCGCAGACGCCCGTTCCGAACAGCAGCACTGCCGTCTCTCCCGCACCGGCGAACGTGAGCAGGCCGAGCGCGAACGTGCCAAGCGCGTTGACCGCGAGCGTCGCCGCCGGGAACGGCGCGTCGGCGTCCGCCAGCGCACACCCGACTGCGTACCGCAGCGTCGCGCCGAGGGCACCGCCGAGACCGACGAGCAGCGGCGCGGGGAGGCTCACGCTGTCTCACCCCCGTCCGCGCGGTCGACGATCCGCCGTCCGAGCGCGAGGCCGACCCCGGCGGCCGCGAACCCCAACACGTAGGTCGCGACGACGTTTCCGATCAGGAGAGCGTGCGAGCCGGCCGTCGCCGACTCGACGGCGAACGTCGAGTAAGTCGTGAAGGAGGAGAGAAACCCCGTCGCGACTGCGGCCCGCGTCGCGGCCGGGAGGCGGCCGGTCGCGTCCGCCGCGACGACGGCGCCCAGCGCGAACGCGCCGAGGACGTTGGCCGCGAGCGTGCCGGCCAGCGCCGGGAGCGCGACGGCGAGCAGCCAGCGCGTGACCGCGCCGGCGGCGCCGCCGCCCGCGACGAGTCCGAGCGTGCGGGCGCGGGAGACCATTACCTCCGACGCTGCGGCACCGAGGGGCAAACCGCTGTCGCTCCGGGCCGAGGCAGGAAAGAAACCGTTTTACGCGCCGCCGGGCACGTTTCGGGTATGGCTGGAACCATCGAAGTGCTCGTCGCGGGCGGCGAGGCCGACCCTGGCCCGCCGCTCGGCCCCGAGCTGGGTCCGACACCCGTCGACGTGCAGGCGGTCGTGCAGGAGATCAACGAGGAGACCGACGCGTTCGACGGGATGGAGGTCCCCGTCACGATCGAGTACGAGGACGACGGCTCGTTCACCATCGAGGTGGGCGTCCCGCCGACCGCGGAGCTCATCAAGGACGAGGCCGGCTTCGACACCGGCTCCGGCAAGCCTCAGGAGGATTTCGTCGCCGACCTGAGCGCGGATCAGCTCCGGAAGATCGCCGAGCAGAAGTCCTCTGACCTGCTCGCCTACGACACCAAGAACGCGGCCAAGGAGGTCGCCGGGACGTGTGTCTCGCTGGGCGTCACCATCGAGGGCGAGGACGCACGGACGTTCAAGGAGCGCATCGACGCCGGCGACTACGACGAGCAGTTCGCCGAAGCCTGATCTGCGCGCTTTCTTGCGGTTCTCCCGTCCAAATAGCGGCGGCGCCGCCTACTCGCTCCCGCCGGGACCGAGCCGTTCGGTCAGGATCTCGGTGAGGCCGGTGAGGTAGGCCGTCCCCCAGATCCCGACGACGATGCCGCCCAGCGTGTCGAACAGCAGGTCCTTCATCGTGTCCTCCAGCCCGTATTGGGTGAGCACCGACGGCGCGCCCGTCGCCTCGGCGATCAGCGCGATGGCGAACTCGATCACCTCCCAGAACACCCCGAACGACATCGTGAACAGCAGGATGAACACGAAGGTGAACTGCGGCGGGAACCGAACCGCGTCGGTGTGTTCGTCGAGCGCCCGCACCGTGACGTAGCCCGCGCCGGCGACGAGGCTGGCGGAGAACGTGTGCGTCATGTGGTCCCACCACCAGATCGAACGGTACGGGTGGGCCTCGGCGCCCGGGAGACCGACCGTCCCGAACCCGTGGAGGAACACCGCGAGCGTGATCCAGAGCACCAGCGCCGGATCGAGGTTGATGTCGTAGTCCCGCTCCAGCAGCGCCGGGACGTAGGTAATCACGAACCCCACGCCGGCGTTGACCATCACGCCGACGCTGCCCTCGTAGAAGCCGACCGTGATCATGCCGAACAGGCCGTACTGCATCACTTGAGTGACTATCCGCTGCTGGCGGTCGCTCAGCCCGATGCGATCGCGGAGCTTCACAGCCGCTCACCCCCCTCGGCCGCCCGTTCGCCGCCCGAACCGCCGCGCCGTCCGTTCGCGCGTCGTCGGAAGTAGTAGGTGAACAGCAGCCCCGACAGCACGCCCGCCAGCGTCGCCGCGGTGAAGTCCCACATCAGCGCCTCCTCGGCGTGGGGCCGGTCGAGGAAGCTCGTCGCGAGATAGATGTCCGAGAGCCACTGTGCGACCGCCCAGATTCCCGCGGCCGCGGTGGTCGTGACGGCGACGAACACCACCGCGAACGCGTCGTTCATCCGGACCTGCGTGAACTGGCCCAGCAACACGGCGATGATCAGTGCGACCGCGGCGACGGCGACGAACGTCATCACCCGCCCGGTGAGCGTCACCTCGCCGATCGAGCGCCCCGCGACGAACACCCGCCCGGCCACCGGTAGCGACGCCAGCCCGAGCAGCTCCCACGGCAGCATCGCCTGCCAGTCCCGGGCGGCGGCCGCCGGGACGACGGCGAGCCCGACCATCACGAACACGAACCCGGCCCAGACGACCGCACCCGTGGCCAGCTCGACCGTCGCCGCGAGCAGGAGGAAGGCGAGGATCACCCACGCGAGCAGCGCGTTCCTGCGCTCCCCCTCCAGCAGTCCCAGTCCTGTACTGTCCATAGAGACAGGTCCGGTGGCTCGGGCAAAACGTTTCGCCCCTCGGCCGGGGAAGGTAACGGTTAAACGTCGCGCGCCCGCCTTTCCGGACATGAGCGAAGCAGAAACGACTGGGGAGCGATCCTGTGTCTCCTGTGGCATCTCCGTCACGGGGACGAACGCGGCCCGGTTCAAGTGCCCCGACTGTGGCACCGTCATCTTCCGGTGTGCGAAGTGCCGGAAGCAGAGCAACCTCTACGAGTGCCCGGACTGCGGGTTCAGGGGGCCGTAAAATGGGTGACGTCGCCGCCAAGATCAAGGTGATGCCGGAGAACCCCGAGATTGATCTCGACGATCTCGAGGACCGTCTCGAGGACGCGCTGCCGGAGGGCGCGGAGATCCGCGGCTTCCAGCGCGACGACGTGGCCTTTGGCCTGACCGCGCTGCTCCCGACGGTCGTCGTCCCCGACGACGCCGGTGGCACCGAGGCCGTCGAGGAGGCGTTCCGCGACGTCGAGGGCGTCGAGAGCATCAACGTCGAGTCGGTCGGCCGCCTCTAAGGCTACCGACGTTTCTCCGCCGGTTCACGATCCGCCAGCGGCGCTGCTCCCGTTCGGTCGCTAATTTCTTCGGACCGAGCAGCGGCGGCTCAGTCCCGGAACTCCTCGGCGAGGTAGACGCCGAGCACGCCGCCGACCGTCGAGAGGGCGATTGTCGAGACGGCGACGAACAGGACGACGAGCAGCAGGATCGCGATCCCGCCGGCGAACGCGTCGCCGAAACCGAGGAAGGCGAAGAGGAAGCCGCCGAACAGCAGCACCGCCCCCGCCATCGGGATCGCGGCGAACAGCCCCGCGAGTGCGCCGACGCGACCGCCGTCCCGGCGTTCGAGATAGCCCGCGGTCGCGCCGCCCAGCAGCGCCGAGACGCCGAGGAAGGAGAGACACACCGTGACTGCCGCCCCCACCACCGCGTTGACGTAGGTGTTGTCGGTCGCCATAGGTGGGGGTTCGGGCGACCGGTGGAAAACCGTCGGGGGTCCGACGACGACGCCGGCCCGACGGCCGCCCCGTTTATGTGTCCGCTCGCCGAACAGTGACGTGATGGTTCACAAGAAGATCACCCTGATCGGATCGAGCAGCGAGAGCTTCGACGACGCCGCGGACGCCGCGATCGACCGCGCGGAGGACACGCTGGACAACGTGAAGTGGGCCGAGGTAAAGGAGCTCGGCGTCGAGCTCGCCAGCGTCGACGACCGGGAGTATCAGGCCGAGGTCGAGGTCGCGTTCGAACTCCAGGGCTGAACGCCCCCGCGGTCCGACGAGTTCTTGCTTCCCGGCCGACTGTTCCCGACTACTCGATGGTTCGTCTGCTTCACTACTCCGATATCGAGAACCTCTTCGACGACGCCGAGCGGGCGGGCCGCTTCGCCGGCCGGATCCGCGAACTCGACGGCGACGACGCCCTCGTCGTCGGCACCGGCGACAACACTGCCCCCGGCGTGGTGTCGCTCGCGGCCAGCGGGCGGCAGGTGCTCGACTTCGCCGACGCGGTCGACACCGTCGCCGACACGTTCGGCAACCACGACTTCGACTACGGTCCCGACGCGACCCGCGAGTTCGTCGCCGACAGCCCGTTCACCTGGGTCAGCGCCAACGCACGCGACGAGAACGGCGAGCGCTTCGGCGCCGACGAGGGTGTCGTCCCGTGGACGGTCGCCGAGGCCGACGGCGAGCGCGTCGGCTTCTTCGGCCTGACCGACCCGGCGACCGACTCGATCAACCCACAGGCGGCGCCGCTCACCTTCACCGACCCCTACGAGGCCGCTGAACGGGCTGTCGCGGAACTCCGCGAGGAGGGCGTCGACTACGTCGTCGCGCTCTCACATCTCGGCGGCGGCGACGACGAACTCGCCCGGCGGGTCGACGTGGACGCGATCCTCGGCGGCCACGTCCACAGCGTCCGCACCGAGCACGTCGACGGGACGCTCTGTACGCGGCCGGGCGTGAACGGCCACGAGTTCGTCGAGGTCGAACTCGGCGACGACGGAGCTGAAGCGGCCCGTGGCGACGGCGGCGTCGCCGCGAGCGCGCGCGTGGTCAACCCCAGTAACGGCCCCGTCCACGAGGAACTGACCGACGCACTCGAACGCCGGCGGGAGGCTGCCGGCCTCACCGAGACGGTCGCGACGGTCGCGGAGCCGCTGGAACGCACCGACGAGACCACCTTCGGCGGCGAGTCCCGGATCGGCAACTTCGTCGCCGACGCCTACCGCGCTGCGGCCGACGCCGACGTGGGCCTTCAGAACGGCGGCGGGATCCGGGAGGGGCCGCCGCTCGCCGGCGAGGTGACGCTCGCGGATTTGGTGAGCGTGCTCCCCTTCGAGGAGCCGGTGGTCGTCGTCGAACTGACGGGGAGAGAGCTGCTCGAGACGTTCAGCGAGGCCGACGGCGCCGAACTCGACTTCGGCGAACCCCACTGGTGGCACGCCCACCTCAGCGGCGCCAGCCTGCGCTGGGACGAGAAGGCGGGCGAACTGCTCGAGGCCCGCGTCGACGGCGAGCCGATCGACCCCGACCGGCGCTACACGGTCGCGACCGCGGAGTACCTGCTCCACTCCGACCACGAGTTCCCGACGATCGAGCAGCGCCACCGCGCGGGCGAGGTCGGCATCCAGCACGACGTGCTCGCCGATCACGCTCGCGACGGCGGCCTCGACGTGGAGGTCGAGGGGCGGCTGACGTTCGAGCGGTAGCCTCCCGGAAGGGGTACGCATTTGTCCACTCCCGTCGGAGTCGTCCCCATGACGTTGGTCGTCGTCCCGGTTCGGTACCCGCTCTCGAAGCACTCCAAGGCCACGCTGCGGGAGGCAGCCCGGATCGCCGACGAGCGCGAGGCCGACCTGACGGTGCTCCACGTCGATCTCTACCAGGAGAACCGGAAGGTGAGCCGTGCGGACCTCAAGCGGGAGGTCGAGTCCGAACTCGGCCCGATCGACCGGGCGCGCTACGTCGTCCGGCAGGGGTTTCTCGTCGAGGAGACGATCATGGAGGAGGTGGCCGACGAGAACGCCGACGTGGTGGTCATCGGCTCGAAACAGGCCGGCCGCTGGCGGAAGATGCTGAACCGGCTGTTCGAGTCGCCCGACGTGGGCCGGTATCTGGAGGAGCAGCTCGACTGCACCGTCATCACGGTGTCGGCGGACGGCGAGACGGCGCGGTAGCCGTCGCGTCGGGTGTTGAACGGACGTTCGGTCGGAAGATTTTGGTGGGGTCCGGTTCACCGTCCACCGGAACCCCGCCATGGAGAACCCGATAGACAGGTACGTCGCGACCGCCCTCCGGTCGTACACGGTGCTCGCGATCGTCGGGCTGGTGATCGGCGCGACGATCGCCGCGCCGTTCGCCGCGGGCGTCGTGAGCAGCGAGCCCGACCGGATCGCCGTCGTCAGCATCGACGAGACGATCACCGGGACGACCGCACAGGAGACCATCAGCCGGCTCCGCCAGCTCCGCACCGACGGCTCGGTGAAGGCGGTCGTGCTGCGGATATCCAGCCCCGGCGGCAGCGCGGCCGCAAGCGAGCAGCTCTACCTCGCGGTCAAACGGCTCGCCGACGAGAAGCCGGTGGTCACGAGCGTCGGCCAGTACGCCGCCTCCGGCGCGTACTACACGGCGATCCCGAGCGAGGAGATCTACGTGACGCCGGCGAGCATCGTCGGCCACGTCGGCGTCATCGGGACCGCGCCGAGCGACGGACTCAGCGCCCAGTCGACCACGGGCGCCGACAAGGCCCACCGCGGGATGACCCGCGACCAGTACTTCGCCGCCCTCGAATCGATGAAACGCGCCTTCGTCGGCGCGGTGATGACCGAGCGCGGCGACCGGCTCTCGGTGTCGCGGGGGACCGTCGCCGAGGCGTCGGCGTACCACGGCGGCCGCGCGGTCCAGACCGGCTACGCCGACGAGATCGGCGGCCTCGAGAGCGCGATCGCCGGCGCCGCCGAGCAGGCCGGCCTCTCGAACTATCGGGTGGACTACTACAACCCCGCACAGCTGGCGTCGCTCGCGAGCCTGCTCGGCGCCAACGGCAGCGTGAGCGGGGAGACGGCGCCGTACACCGACCGCGGGGTCGACTCGATCCACTTCCTGATGATCTACGGCACGCCCGACGGCCTCGACGCCAACACCACGGCCGCACGGGAGGTGACCGCCGATGCCTGACCTGGGGACGGCCGCCCGCGTCGGCTTCTTCCTCTTCGTCGTCGCGCTCGCGGGGGTCGTCGGCGGCCTGACCGCCGGCGGCTTCGGCTCGACGCCGATCGACGGCGACGTGGACGCGCCGTCGTTCAACGCCGCCGACTCAGTCGCGACGGTGCCCGAGCAGTCGGGCGAACTCACCATGTCCGCCGACGCCGACGGGACGGAGGTCGTGATCGACACGGCCCACAGCGCGAGCATCGACCGCGAGGCGCTCGCGCCGATCGTGACGACGCTGACGGAGAACGGCGCGACCGTGCGCTACCACGTCGGTCCCCGCGCCGGCGGGCAGCCGCTCAACGACTCGCTCAGCGAGGCCGACGCGCTCGTCGTGCTCGGCGGCGGGAGCAGCTACACCGACGACGAACTCGACGGCCTGCGGGCGTTCGCCGACGCCGGCGGCCGCGTGCTGGTGATGGACGAACCCGAGAAGGCCAGCGGCGGGACCGCCCTGCTCACGCTCTCGACGGAGGGCAGCGTGACCAGCCCGCTCGCGCCGATGCTCTCCCAGTTCGGGCTGGCGTCCGACAACGGCTACCTCTACACGCAGGGCGAGGCGACGCTGAACTACCGCGCGGTCGCCGGGACGCCCAGCAGCGACGGCGACCTGACCGAGGGCGTCGACCGCGCGGTCTTCTACGAGGCGACGCCCGTGACCGGCGGCGATACCGTAGTGGCCGCCGAGGAGACGATCCTCTCCCAGACCCGACGCGAGGGGAGCTACGGCGTCGTCGCCCGCTCGGGGAACGTCGTCGCGGTCGGCGACACCAGCGTCGCGACGCAGGAGTTCCTCTACCGGGCGGACAACGAACGGCTGGTCGGGAACCTGCTCGACTTCCTCGTCAGCGGCGAGAAGTCGCCGGGGGACGCGCCGAACGGCGGGAGTTCGGACGGGTCCAGCAGCCCGCCCGCGCCCTGACTCGCCGAGTGCCTGCCCCGGCCGTGTTCACCCCCGAAGTTGAAGTAGGGGAACGGGACCACTCCCGCTCGGATGTGGCCCGCGCCGCCCGGTCCCCGGACGCTCGCCGACCTCGGAGCCGCGGCTGCGGTCAGCGCCGGCGTCGCCGGCGTTCCGCTCGGCCCGCGGGTCGCGCCTGCCGTCCTCGTTCCCGTGATGCTCGCGACCTTCGCGGGCTGCCTGCTCGGCACCTGCTCCGGGCTGGTGCCGGGGCTGCACGCCAACAACTTCGCGCTGCTGCTGGCGGGTGCGGCGCCGAGCGTCCCGCTCGATCCGCTGACGCTCGGCGCGGCGATGCTCGCCGCCGGCGTGGTCCACACGTTCCTCGACATCGTTCCCTCGCTCGCGTTGGGGGTGCCAGACGGCGCGATGGCGGCGGCCGCGCTCCCGGGGCACCGGCTGGTCCTTCGCGGGCGCGGGCGTGAGGCGCTACGGCTCTCCGCGCTGGGTTCCGGCGCGGCGGTCGCCGTTGCGACGCTGCTGGCGTTCCCGGTGACGTGGGCGATGGTCCGGCTGGCGCCCCTGTTGACGGCGTGGTTCCCCGCGGTCGCCGCCGCAGTGCTCGCCGTGCTGCTCGCGACGGAGCCTTCCCACAGCGCGCGGCTGGCCGGCCTGCTCGCGTTCGCGGCGGCGACGGCGCTCGGCACCGTCACGCTCGGCCTCTCGCTCGCGGGGCCGATCGCGGGCGGCGTGCTCGCGCCGCTGTTCGGCGGGCTGTTCGGCGCGCCCGTGCTGCTGGACGCGCTCCACGGCGGTGGTGTGCCAGAACAGGACGACGCCGCGCTCGCGATCCCGCCGCTGGATCTCGGCGTCTCGGCGGCCGCGGGCGGGCTCTCGGGCGCGGCGGTGGGCTACCTCCCGGGCGTCTCCGCGGGCGTCGCAGCGACGATTTCGCTGCCTGCCGTGCCGGCCCGCAGTGACCTCCGGGGGTTCGTCGTCGCGACCAGCGGCGCGAACAGTTCGACGGCGGTGTTCGCCCTGTTCGCGCTGGTCGCGCTCGGCTCGCCCCGCTCGGGCGTGCTCGTGGCCGTCGACGACGCGGGGGTGCCGCTCTCGCTGTCGGTGCTGCTGCCGGTGGTCGTCGTCGCGGCCGCGGTCGGATTCGTCCTCGTCGGCGTGCTGGGCGACGCGGCGTTCCGGGCCGTGTCACGGCTGAATCAGCGACGGCTGGCGCTTGGAGTGCTCTGTCTGCTCGTCGCGCTCGCCACGCTGTTCGCGGGGGTCGCGGGGGTCGCAGTGTTCTCGTTGGCGACGCTGGTGGGGCTGTTCGCGGTCCGGATCGGCGCGCGCCGGGTGTACCTCATGGGGGTGTTGCTCGGCCCGCTGGCGCTCGGCCTCTAGAGTGCGACGTACGCGACGGCGTAGGCGGCGCCCGCGAGCGTCACCGCCGCCAGTCCCGTGAGCGCGGCGCCGACGGCGTCGGGGCGCTCGACCGTCACGTCCGGTATCCTGACCCGAGGGGCGGCGCCGATCATCCCGACCGCGAGCACCGAGAACACGAACGGGTAGGAGAAGTCCAGCGTCGGCGCGGGGATCGCCAGCGCGGCCAGCGCGTAGCCCGCACCGGCGACCGCCCGGAAGTCGATCGCCTCGCGGATCGGCCGCTCGAGTAGCCACATCGCGACCAGCAGCCCGGCCCAGATGGCGGCGAGCTCGACGCCGAACGCGCCGAGCAGGTGCAGCGTCGGGTCGGCCGAGAGCGCGACGCGCTCGGTCACCAGCGGCGCCGAGAGCGGGTAGAGGAACGCGGGCGGCTCGCCGGTCGCGAGGTCGCCGAAGGGGTGGGAGAACAGGCCGACGAGCGCGACGGCGAACGTCGCCCGCGCACCGAACGTGGAGTACCGTCTCACGCCCTCGGCGACGAGCGCGGCGGCGACGAGGAAGACGGCCATCACCGCGCCGCCGAGCGTGCCGCTGACGACGGCCGCGACGGCGGTCAGCCCCGCTCCGAGCAGGGCGGCGGCACCGAGCCACGGGCGGGCGCGCTCGCGTCGGCCGTGGAGCCACGCGGCCGCGAGCGCGGCGGCGACGGGCGCGACCAGCAGCGAGTGGGTGATCGTCCGGTGGACCGCGGTACTGGCCGCCCAGAACGAGCGGACGGTGCCCATCGCGCCGCCCTCGGCGCCGACGAGGCCGACCAGCGCGTACACCATGTCCACGTCGGGCACCGCCGCGAACGCGGCGGCGACGAGGCCGAGGCGGAGGCCGACCCCGCGGTCGGTCAGCAGCGCCGCCGCTCCCCCGACGAGCGCGAACGCCAGTAACGCGTGGCCGACGAACATTAACAGAGCTTCGCGGTTGCCGGTGATAAGTCTCTCGCCCGGCCGGGCACACCGGCTACGCCGTCTCGTCGTCGGATTCCTCCGCAGCCTCGTCGTCCGATTCGGCCGCCGCCTCGTCGTCGAATTCGCCCGTAGCCTCGCCGTCCGATTCGCCGGTAGCCTCGTCGTCTGCCTGCTTCAGCTTGGTCCACTTCTTCTCGATCTCGGCGTTCCCCCGGACCACCGTGTCGTCATTCTCGTCGCGGAACCGCGTCTTGCGGAGTTCGATCGACGTGACGGTGCCCGACACCTCGCCGACTTTCACGCGATCGCCCGGCATGAAGTCCGGGTCGCGCAGCAGGTAGACGCCGGCGACGGCGTCGGCGATCATGCTCGACAGCGAGTAGGAGACGCCGAGGGCGAGGAAGCCGGCGGCGGTCCCCATCGAGGCGGCGATCTGATCGAGTCCGACGATCGAGAGGAAGGAGAGCCCGATCCCGAACCAGAGGAACGCGGCGACGATGGTGCTGACGAACTGTCGGTACACGTCGGACTCCTTCGGGAGCGTGCGGCGGAGCGCGACCCTGACGATCGTCATCACGACTTTCGCGAGCACCGCCGCGATCAGTATGAAGACGATCCCCGAGAGGACGCGCGGGATCGCGCCCGCGATCCCCTCGATGAACCGATCGATCCCCTCCTGCACGACCCCGAACTGGAGCGACAGCATAGGCTATCTCTCGGGGGTCGAGCGTAAAAATCTGGTAGCCGAGCCCACCGTAGGGGCCGATCGCCGGCGACCGAGGATTAGGCTGCTCGATGCACTTCGTACTCGCCCTCGTCGTCGACGCCGATGATCGCCCACTCGCCGTCGGGGGACTGTTCGCTGAGGTGGTCGTCGAGTTCGTCCACGCAGTCGGTCCACGTCACGAGGCATTCGAGGCCGTACTCCGCGTCGAGGGCGCCGGGCCGGGCGGCGTCCTCGGCGCAGAGGGTCCGTACCCGGACGGACCGCCACTTCCGCTCCGCGACGAACTCCGGTCCGTCGCCGGAGACGGCGTAGCCGAGGCGTTCGAACACGCTCCGTGCTTCCTCGTTCGGTGGAACCGTACGCACCATACGGGCCGTATTTCGACTGCCACCCTGTTAAGTGTGTGGGAAGTTACCACAGAACGAACACCGTCCCCGGCTGCGGTGGGATTCTCGCGAGGCGACCGGCTGTAGCGGGTCGCATACCCCCGAAACGTTGATAACCATGTGTATCTTTGTCACGGGTGACGATGCCAGACACGAAAACCGGTCGCGAGCGGAAAGGGCGGAACAAGCGTCGACAGTTGGAGCACCGCCTCGCCTCCCGAGACGTGGAGACGGAGTTCGACGACGAGCTCCCCGAGCCCGACGCGGCCGACGCCGAGTACCTGGTGGATCCGGACGGGGGTGATCACCCCGAGAACTGACCGACCGCCGCGCCGACCACCCCTCTCCTCTCCTGCTTGCGGTTTCTGCTCTCCTCGTTTCGTCGTCGACCCGTCCCGTCAGCCGTATCTCTTCGACGCTTGCCCCCCGACCAGTAGCTTCGGCTCGGTTCTCGTGTCCAGTCGAGGGGGCGAGCGGTTCGCCATGGCTCCCCGCCCGGTGGACACCCCGACGAGTACATAAAGGCGCCAAATCTCGACTCGGTATACCATGCTACAGTAACACACGATTCGCTCCCTACCGGTCGCTTGCTGTCGATTTCTTCGGCCAATCTGGCTCGACGACGGGATCGATCTGGCCGCCACCAACGACACATTTATATAGAACCACGGACAATCTCTCTATACACATGAGTCAACGACAGCGAGGCGGAGGCCAGCCGATGATCATCATGGGCGAGGACTCCCAGCGAGTGAAGGACAAGGACGCACAGGAGTACAACATTTCTGCGGCCCGCGCGGTCGCCGAGGCTGTACGCTCGACGCTCGGCCCGAAAGGGATGGACAAGATGCTCGTCGACTCGATGGGCGACGTCACCATCACCAACGACGGCGTCACCATCCTCGAGGAGATGGACATCGACAACCCGACGGCCGAGATGATCGTCGAGGTCGCCGAGACCCAGGAGGAGGAGGCCGGCGACGGGACGACCACGGCCGTCGCGATCGCGGGCGAGCTCCTGAAGAACGCCGAGGAGCTGCTCGAGCAGGACATCCACCCCACCGCGGTGATCAAGGGGTTCCACCTCGCGAGCGAGCAGGCCCGCGAGGAGATCGAGGACATCTCGCGTGAGATCGACCCGAGCGACACCGAGCTGCTCGCGAAGGTCGCCGAGACGTCGATGACCGGCAAGGGCGCGGAGCTCGACAAGGAGCACCTCGCCCAGCTCATCGTCGAGGCCGTCGAGGCCGTCACCGTCGAGGCCGAGGACGGCAGCCACGTCGTCGACCTCGCCAACCTCAACATCGAGACCCAGAAGGGCCGCGGCGTCTCCGAGAGCGACCTGCTCAACGGCGCGGTCATCTCGAAGGACCCCGTCCACGACAACATGCCGAGCGAGGTCGCGGACGCCGACACGCTGCTGCTCGACGCGGCCATCGAGGTCGACGAGGCCGACGTGGACACCAACGTCTCCATCGACTCGCCCGACCAGCTCCAGTCGTTCCTCGACCAGGAGGAGCAGGAGCTCCGCGAGAAGGTCGACGCCATCGTCGAGACCGGCGCCGACGTGGTGTTCTGTCAGAAGGGCATCGACGACCTCGCCCAGCACTACCTCGCGAAGGAGGGCATCCTCGCGATCCGCCGCGTGAAGTCCTCGGACATCGGCTTCCTGAAGAACGTGCTCGGCGGCAACGTCGTGAGCACGTTCGACGGCCTGAGCAGCGACGACCTCGGCCACGGCTCGATCAGCCGTGACGAGGACGACGAGATGTTCTACGTCGAGGGCGACGACTCCCACGGCGTCACGCTCCTGCTGCGCGGCTCCACCGACCACGTCGTCGACGAGCTCGAGCGCGGCGTCGAGGACGCGCTGGACGTCGTCGCGACGACCGTCTCCGACGGCCGCGTGGTCGCCGGCGGCGGCGCGATCGAGGTCGAGCTCGCCAGCCGCCTGCGCGAGTACGCCGACAGCGTCACCGGCCGCGAGCAGCTCGCGGTCGAGGCGTTCGCGGACTCGCTCGAACTCGTCCCGCGCGTGCTCGCCGAGAACGCCGGGCTGGACTCCATCGACACGCTGGTCGACCTGCGCGCCGCCCACGAGGCCGGCGACGAGGTCGCCGGGCTGAACGTCTTCAGCGGCGAGGTCGAGGACACCTTCGAGGCCGGCGTCGTCGAGCCTGCCCACGCCAAGGAGCAGGCGGTCTCCAGCGCCACCGAGGCCGCGAACCTCGTGCTCAAAATCGACGACATCATCGCCGCGGGCGACCTCTCGACCTCGGGCGACGAGGACGAGGGCGGCGCCGGTGGCATGGGCGGCATGGGCGGCATGGGCGGCGCGATGTGAAGTTCGGCGAGTAGCTAACTTCACACCCGCCCGCCGACCCGCGTACCGCTCTGTCGATCACGTTCTCCCGTTTTTACTGGCCGGTTACTCACCGCGAACGAGCGAAGCTCTCTCGGAGCGAGTGAGCGGGCCAAGAGCCGACCGGAGGGAGGCTCGCAGGCTTTTGGTCGAGCTTTTGCAAGGGCCCTCTGGGGCCCGCAGCAAAAGGTCGGTTCGCAGAAAGCACTTACCCCGACCGACCGAACCTCGAACTAATGCCCTCCAGACGCGCGTATCTCGCTACCCTCACAGCCGCAGGACTCGCCGGCTGTATCGGCGAGGAGCCCGCCACGGGGACCGATACGGACAGCCCGACGGCGACCACGGCACCCGGGACCGCTCCGCGCCCCGACGTGATCGTCGAGGCCGCGGCCGTCCAGTACGCCTACCGCCACATCGAGAACGTCGACTGGAACGGAATCCAGCCCGCCGACGGCCAGTTCGTGTTCGTCACCGTCGACGCCCGCCCGGCCGACTCTGTCCCCGCCCGCTCGGCGTTCACGCTGGTCGCCGACGGCGAGCAGTACGCCCCCGCGGAGCTGGCCCACCGGATGCCCGTCGACCTCGACGTGCCCGGGAGCGCGTATACCCCTGACCGCGAGGGTCCCGATCGCCGGGGCTGGCTCGCCTTCGAGACGCCCGCCCAACTCGACTCGGCGCCGACGCTGCGACTCGACCGCGACCCCGCGCCGGCGGAGTGGGAACTCGACGCCGACCTCGCGACGGCGCCGCCGCCCGCGTGGGAGTGGTCGGTCGACACCCCCGACACGGTCGCGCCCAACACGACGTTCGACATCGCGATCACCGCCGAGAACGTCGGCGACGGGCCGGGGACGTTCCGCGGCGCGGTGAACTTCTCCTACCCGCTGTACGCCCCGAGGGGGTTCGACATCCCGCTCGATCCCGGGCAGTCCGGCACCGAGACCGTCGGGGCCGAGGTCCGGGACGCCGATCCCGGCCGGGAGATCGACTACGGCGTCCGGACGCCCGTCGGCGAGACGACCGTGACTGTCACTGTCGAGAGCGACTCGACCGATACCGAAACCGAGTGAGCACGGACCCCGCGCGCTTTTGCCGACCGCCGTCCCACTCCGGGTATGGAGGAGGCCACCCACGACGAGCTGGCCGGGGTCGTCGACCTGTTCGACGCGCTGACCCGCGAGGAGCTGGAGCAGGCGCTGGTCGAGCTCGCCTACCGCCGCGGCGCCGACGTACGTGATGACGCCGTCTCGGCGGCCGTCGCGGAGGCGATCCGGGAGTACTACCTCGTCGAACTCCCCGCCGACGCCGTCGAGGGCGAGGTCGACGCCGACGCGGTGCTGATCGTCGGTCCCGTCGCGTTCCCGATGCTCCCCGACGAGGGCGAAGATCTCCCACATATCCTCGACGTGCCCGCGCGCTCGGTCGACCGCGCGACCGCGGCCGAGCACGCCGCCGAGCGCCTGCGCGCGGAGGCCGAGACGGCCGTCGACGAAGGCGACGAGGAGCGTGCCGCGACGCTGGCCGACGTGACCTACGACGTGGAGGCGTGGGGACCGGTCGAGCTCCGGGAGACTCGCGAGCGCCTACTCGCGCTCGGGGAGTGAAACCGACGAAGCGTTTTTGACCGACTACCGCCGACAGTGAGATATGGAACTGTCGGGGCTCGGCAGCTACGAGCCGGTCACGATCGCCGACGCGGAGCGCTGGGCCAGCGTGCTCGCGCCGGTGGTCGAGCGCGACGGCGAGCCCTCGCTGCTGTTCATCAAGCGGGCCGACCACCTCGGCTCCCACCCCGGCCAGATGGCGTTTCCCGGCGGCGGTCACGAGCCGTTCGACCCGGACCTGACCGCCACCGCCCGCCGCGAGGCGTTCGAGGAGATCGGCCTCCCGGAGTCCGATCCCTCGATCGTCGGCCGGCTGGACGACACCACGACCACCTCCGGCTACGCGATCCGCCCGTTCGTCGCGGAGGTGCCCGACCGCGAGTACGAACCCGACGAGCGCGAGGTCGCCGAGATCACGACGCTGCCGGTCTCGGCGCTGACCGACCCCGCGAACTACGAGTCCGAGCGTCGGGAGCGCGCCGGCGTGGGCGACGTCCGCGTCCACTACTTCCACGTCGGCGACTACACCGTCTGGGGCGCGACGGGTCGGATGCTGGTCCAGCTGCTCGAACTCACGACCGACTGGCGCGCGCCGGAGACACCCGACCGGGTCGTCGACGCCGAGGCCGAGTTCCCGGTGTAACCAGCCACGGCCCGCGACCGGCCGGCGCCTCCGTGCGCCGGCCGCGGAGCCGATGCCGTGGCTGTGTGTAGACCAACTACGGCGAGCGACCAGCCGGCGCCTCCGTGCGCCGGCCGCGGAGCCAATGCCGTGGCTGTGTGTAGACCAACTACGACACGCGACCGGCCGGCGCCTCCGTGCGCCGGCCACGGAGCCGATGCCGTGATCGTGTGAGACAAGCCCGGGTTTGTCTCTACGGAGTGTTCAAGCCCTCTCGGCACCTTTCCACACTATGCACACCCGACGGACGTTCCTCGCCGGCGCCTCGCTGCTGACGCTCTCAGGCTGCCTCTCGGCTCCCTCAGTCGAGACGCCGACGACTGGCCTGCCGGGCGGCAACGGCTCCGCGGGCGGAACGCGACCCGAGGGCACGGGCGGCCCAGCGGTCACACTCGCGAGCGTCGACGACAGGCCCGACCTCCCGCTCGGCGTCGAGGTGACGGTCACCGAGCCAGTCGCGACCGAGGATCACCCACCGGGGGTCGCCGTCTCAATCACGAACGAGGGCGAGGAGACGGTCGCGATCGGCGAGGCCCGTGCGGCGGTGTTCGAGTACCAGCACTCCGACGACGGCTACCTCGCCCTGCTGCCCGCCGACGGGGAGTACGCCGCCGAACCCGGCTGCTGGCGGCTGACAGAGGACGTGGGGACCACCGAGGAGTACCGGACGGTCACGCTCGAACCCGGGGCGAGCCACGCGTCCGACCTCGAACTGTACGCCGCCGGCGTCGAGGACGACGCCTGCCTCCCGGTCGGCGAACACCGCTTCGAGACGACGATCACCCGCTACCCAGATCCCGAGAACCTCGACGCCGGCGAGGGGGTCGACTGGGGGTTCTCGGTGCTGCTGGAGTGACGACACCCTTATCCCCGTGACCACGGTACGGAGGAGTGCATGGCCGCACAGGCGATGGATCGCGTTCCGCGATTCTAAATCCGCGCAGTTCTCGTACAGCTACCGCACCACCGACGAGCGCCAGCTATGACTACACCCGACACCACACAGCCCGACAGCACCGCGCAGCGAACCACCGAGAACAGTGCCGTCGGGCCGTTCCCGCGTGTCGGCATCGACGCGGTCGCGCTCAAGCCGGCGAAGGTCGACCTCGCCCGCGCCACCGAGCTCGCGGCGTCGACGCTCGTCGTCGACTACGAGGGCCGCGAGGCGTTCCCGGACGCCGACACGCTCCGGGCGCTGGCCGAAACAGCCGAGGTGCGCGTCACCACGCCCGTTCGCGCGGACGGGCTCGACCCGCTGGGCGACGACTCGCTGTCGGAATCGATCCCCGAGGGGGTCGGTCGGGTGCTCGTCGCGGGCAACGGCGCGTACCTCACCGAGGAGGAGGGCCAGCGCGCAGTCGCGCCCCGACTCGGCGAAGCGACCGATCGCTACCCCGACGCTTGGGTCGGCACCGAGGGCGTCGAACGGGTCGCGCTCGCGACCGGCGCGCCCCAGTTCGATCTGCTCTCGCGCTCGACCGAGCGCGACGCCCGCGCGCTGCGGGCCGCCGGCTTCGACGGCGACCTCGCGGTGTACGCGCCCACGGTGTTGAGCGACGACGAGGACGCCATCCTCGACGCCGTCGGCGGGTACGTCTCCCGGCGCGCGCCGGTCCGCCGCGCGCTGCCCGACGAGTACGAGACCGACTCGGCGGCGACCGGCCGCGCCCGCGAGGTGTTGCTGGCCGCGAGCAGGGACTTCGCGATCGTCGGCGACGAGGAGACGGTCCGGGGTCGCGTCGAGGGGCTTCACGGCGCGGGCGTCGACACGGTCGTCGGCTACCCCGCGCGGGGGCTGGACGAACTGCTCGGGTAGCCCCCTACACGATCCCCAGTTCGGCGAACAGCAGCCAGATCACGGCCACGTTGTACAGCCCGTGAACCGCGACCGGCACCAGCAGCGCCGCCGTCCGCTCGTAGAGCCAGCCCAGCACGACGCCGATCACCAGCCAGATCGGGATCGATACCACGCCCGACTCGGGGTTGGCGAGGAGGTTCGGCAGGTGGACAATCGTGAACAGCACTGCACCCCAGCCGATCGCGCCCCGGGCGGAGAACGACTGTCGCAGGTAGCCCTGGATCACGCCGCGGAACAGGTACTCCTCGGCCGGCCCCACGGCGAACAGCATCGCGGGGATCACGAACACGAGTACCGCGACGGAGAGTTCCTCCGGGGTGGTGACGGCGGTCGTTGGGTCGATGCCGAGCAGCGAGCCGACGGCGAACGCGAGCCGGTTGAAGACGACGAGGACGGCCGTGGTGCCGACGATCAGCGCGGCGTCGCGGGCGTCCGGGCTGCCGATCCAGTCGACGACCAGATCGCGGCCGTCGTCGGTCCGCCGGAACGCGTAGCCGACGACGACGAACCCGGCCTCCGACGCCGCGAGCGCCACGCCGACCAGCACCGGCGTCGCCGCGTCGGGGTTCGTCCCCGCGCCGACGAGCGCGCCGCCGAACGTCCCGATCAGCCCCGTGACGCCGCTCACGACCAGCCCCCCGACGGCGAGCGTGAGCGCGATCACGAGCGCGATCGGCGAACTCGGGCCGTCGGTCATATCCGGGGGATCGGTCGGCGGCACAATCAATCCGACGCCGCCCGCGCCCCCGGCGTTTAAGGCTGCACGACCGGAAGGGGCGGTCGGATGGAGGTCCGCGACGCGGTCGAGCGCGACGCGGCGGCGATGGCCGCCTTGAGCGACGCGCCGGAGCCGGTGCTCCGGAACGTGATTCACGAGCGGAGCGTCCGCGTGCTGGTCGAGGCCGGCGACGGGGAGGCAGCCGACGACGCGGCGGCCGACAACGAGTCGACGCTCCGCGGCTTCGTCAGCTTCGACGCCCGCGAGGACGCGGTGTTCGTCACCCAGTTCGGCGGCGACCGGGCGGCCTGTGAGCGCCTGCTCACGGAGCCGCTGCGTTTCGCCCGCGCCGAGGGGCTGCCCGTGGAACTGGTGCTCCGGGAGGGCGACGACGCGATGCGGGCCGCGGCGGAGGCGACCGGCTTCGAGGCTGCCGGCTCGGGCCCGCGGTTCCGCGGCGAGTCCACCCGGGCGTACCGCTACGAGGAGTAGGGGAGAACGGCCGGGACGCCCGCGTTCAAGTGCCCCCCGGCCGAGAGTGTGGCCGTGAACGGAACGCCCGACGAGGAGCACCTGTTCCGTGGCTACTCGGGACGGCTGCTGCTCGTCGTCTCGCTGGGCTGGGCGCTGCTGCAGGCCGGCCGGCTGAGCATCTCGCCGCTGCTGACGAACATCGCGGGGGACCTGCAGGTCTCCAGCGGCGCCGCCGGCTTCGCGGTCACGGTCGTCTGGGGGACGTACGCGATCCTTCAGTACCCGAGCGGCCGGCTCTCGGATCAGCTCTCCCGGACGACGCTGCTCGTCGCGGGGCTCTCACTGGCGGCCGTCGGCTTCCTCACGCTCTCGGCGGCCCCGACATACCTCGCCTTCCTGTTCGGCGCAGTCGTGATCGGTGTCGGCGTCGGCCTCTATCCCACGCCGGCGCGGGGGCTGGTGTCGGACCTGTTCGTCGTCAAGCGGGGCCGGGCGTTCGGCCTCCACACCGCCTCGGGCGACGTGGGCGGGATTCTGGCGGCCGGGATCGGGACGGTCGTGATCGCGGTGGCGACGTGGCGGGCGGCCTTCGCCCCCGTCGCGGTCGCGCTGCTGCTGATCGCGCTGCTGCTGCACGTCTGGAGCGACGAGGGGTACGAACTCGCCTCGATCGACCTCGCGGTCGGCGACACGTTCCGGCGGATTCTGGGCGTCCCGCGACTGCGCTGGCTGCTCGTCGCCTACGCGCTGTACGCGTTCACCTGGCAGGCGGCGACGAGCTTTCTCCCCACGTACCTCCGGGCGAAGGAGCTCTCGCCGGTCGTCGCGAACGCCTCCTTCGCGCTGCTGTTTCTCGTCGGTGCCGCGGTGAAACCGCTGGCCGGCGGGCTGGGCGACCGCGTCCCGCGGGGGCTGCTCGCGCCGGCCGTGCTGGTCGTCGCCGCCGGCTCGCTGCTCGTGCTGGTGAGCGCCTCCACCTCGGCCGTCGCGCTCGCCGCTGTCGCCGCCTTCGCCGCGGGGCTGCTGGCGTACCCGCCGGTGATGCAGGCGTACCTGATGGACTCGTTCCCCGGCGACAGCATGGGCGGCGATCTGGGCGCGATGCGCAGCGTCTACATCGGCATCGGCTCGCTGGGTGCGACGTACGTCGGCGTCGTCGGCCAGTACGTCGACTACGACACGGCGTTCGTCGGGCTGGTGGGCTGTCTGCTGTTGAGTAGTGCGGTGATCGTGCTTCGTGGACGGGAGTAAGTTGGGTTCGTCTTTCTCAGCCGAGGGTGGGACAGCGATCGCGACGGCAACAGCATCTCGATGCTTGACCACTTGCGACCGCAGTGCGCCGGACACAGGGTCCGGCGCAGCACCGAGTCCCCACCCCTCCCCCCGCCGGCGCCGACCGTCGGCGCCGGCGAGGCGTCCACCGCTACCGCACCGCCGCCGCGGTCGGCGCGCGACGTGAGCGCCTCCGTGCGCGAACGAGCGCGCGAGGGATGAGCGAGGCCGGAGGCCGAGCGAATCGGCTGGGGAGGCCTGTGGGCTGTGCGGGGCGGTGCGGTCGCAAGGTGCCAACGATCGAGATGCTGTTCGCGGCTGCTGTCCCGACGTGGAAGATCACCGCTCAGACGCCCGTATCTCCCTCGAAAAACGGAGAACCGAACGAATCGACTACCGCTCCCCGAGCGGCACCCAGTCGGCCTCCTTCGCACCCGTGTACTTCGCCCGCGGCCGCATGATGCGGTTGTCCTCGAGCTGTTCGAGCACGTGGGCCACCCAGCCGCCGACGCGGCTCATCGCGAAGATCGGGGTGAACATGTCGACCGGGATCCCGAGCTGGTAGTACACCGTCCCGGAGTAGAAGTCGACGTTGGGCGCCAGCCCCTTCTCGGCGAAGTTCTGCTCCTCGACGAGGTACTCTTCGATCTCGTTCGCGTGGTCGTACCACTTGCGCTCGCCGGAGGCGTCGCCGAGGTCGCGGGACTTCTCCTCCAGAATTACCGCCCGCGGGTCCTTCACGTTGTACACGCGGTGGCCGAAGCCAGGGATCTTCCGGCCCTGTTCGAGCGCGTCTTTCACCCACTCGACCGAACCCTTCTCGGAGCTATCGACCTCGATCAGCGTCTCCATCACGTCCTGATTCGCGCCGCCGTGGAGCGGCCCCGACAGCGCGCCGACGCCGCCGGCGATCGCGGAGTACGTATCGGCGAGCGTGGACGCGATCACCATCGACGTGAACGTCGAGGCGTTCAGCCCGTGGTCGGCGTGGAGGATCAACGCCATGTCCAGCGTCTCCTCGGCCACCTCGTCCGGCTCCTCGCCGGTCAGCATGTAGAGGAAGTTCGCGGCGTGGCTCAGCCCCTCACGCGGGGAGAGCGGCTCCTCGCCGTCGCGCAGGCGCTGGTAGGCCGCGAGGATCGTCGGGATCTTGGCGGTGATCCGCCGGCCCTGCCGGAGCCGGGCGGCCCCATCCTCGGGATCGGCGTCGGGTTCGGGGTCGCTCGCGGAGAGCATCGACACCGCGGTCCGGAGTGCGGCCATCGGCGACTCGTCGACGGCAGCCAGATCGGCGAGCACGGAGAGCACCTCGTCGTCGACGGCGCGCTCCTCGGCCATCGTCGCCGTGAACTCCGAGAGCTGGTCGGCCGTCGGCAGCGAGCCGTGCCAGAGCAGGTAGAGCACCTCCTCGTAGCTGGCCTCGGCCGCCAGCGTCTCGATGTCGTGGCCACGGTAGATCAGTCGTCCCTCGTCCCCGTCGATGAAGCTGAGCTGGGACTCCGCGACGACGACGCCTTCCAGACCTTTCTGAACCTCGCCTGACATAGGCTACGGGTTCGGCCGGTCGACGAAAAAGCGTTGCCGTTCCGGCCGCCCTATCGTGGAATCGGTCCCTTGCGCCCGTTGCGGGCCGACAACCCTTATCCCCCGTCCCGCTGAACCGCCGGGTATGCCCGACGTCGAGTACGAGCCGGTCAGCGTGAAAGCGGTGCTGTCCGAGATGAAAGACACCGCCGAGCTCCTCATCGACCTCTCCTACTCCGCGGTGCTGTCGGGCAGCGACGAGCTGGCCGAGGAGGTGCTCGCCCTCGAAGAACGGATGGACGTGCTCCAGTTGCAGGCCCGGATGAGCGTCCTGATGGCCGCCCGCAGCCCCGAGGACGCCGAACAGCTGGCGCCCGTGCTGGGCGTCGTCGGCGCCGCCGAGAAGATCGCCGACGCCGCCGGCGACATCGCGAAGATCGTGCTCGAGGACATCGGCCTCCCCGAGGCGATGCGGGCGGCGATCCCCGAGGCGACCGAGGCGCTCGTCCGGACGACCGTCGCGGCCGACTCCGAGTACGTCGGACGGACGCTGGGCGAGATCAACATGGAGACCGAGCGCGGCGTCCGAGTGATCGCCGTCCGGCGGGCTAGCGAGACGGGCAAGCGGGCGTGGATCACCAACCCCGACAAGGAGACCGAGATCCGCGCCGGCGACGTGCTCCTGCTTCGCGGGCTCGACGAGGGACTTGCCGCCGTGTACGAGGCGGCGACCGGCGAGGCGTACGACCCGCCCGAGCACACGGCGTCACCGATCGAGGACCTCGAACGCGCGGTCGACTCGATCGTCACGATGAAGGACACCAGCGAGCTCGCGGTCGATCTGGCGTACGGCTCGGTGCTGTTCGACAGCGAGGCCGTCGCCGAGGAAGTCGTCGAGCTCGAGGCCGAGGTCGACGCGCTCAAGTCCCGGCTGGAGGCGTGGACGCTCCGTGCGGCCGGCCGCGTCGACGACCCCATCGAACTCCGGGGGCTGGTCCACCTCGCGGCCGCGACGGAGGTGATCAGCGACGCCGCCCTGGAGATCAGCGAGGGGGTGCTCCGGGGGCTGGACGCCCACCCCGTCGTCGCCGCCGCCGTCGAGGAGAGCGACGAGGTGATCGTCCGCCTCACGGTCGCGGAGGATGCCGAGATCGCGGGCCACACGCTGGGCGACCTCGAACTCGGCACCGAGACGGGGGGCCGCGTGATCGCGGTTCGGCGACCCGGGGAGGAGACCGAGTGGGTGGTCTCGCCCGACGCCGACACCCGGCTCTCGGCGGGCGACGTGCTCGTCGCGAAAGGGACGCGGGCGGGCACCGAGCGCCTCTCGGCGATGGCCGGCGACCCGCGGGAGTTCGACGCGTAGCTACGCTTCCCTGCGAACGAGCCGGATCAACGAGAACAGGGTCAGAACCGTCGTCACCAGCAGCGCCGCCGCGGACGCGAGGACGAAGGAAAGCAGCAGGAACCAGCCCGTCTCCCCGAGGACGGGGAACTCGCGCGTGCCCGCGAACGGTCCCGCGACGCGGGTGAGGCGGAACACGTACGCCAGCACGGCCAGCGCGACCCCGGCGGCGGCGCCGACTGCGGCGTTCCGCCGGACCGACAGCGCATCGAGCAGCGGCGCGACCGACGGCTCGGGCGGCTCCTCGCTCATCGTTTTCGGTTGGTACCGGCGGGGCTTATCGGCGTCGCTCCCGGGTCAGGAGTCGAGCCGTTCGCCCAGTTCCCGTCCGGCCCGCGCCGCGGTCCGTGCCACGCGGAGCGGCTCGGGCCGGCCACCGTCCGGCGTAAACCCACGGACGAACTGGGCGGCCTCGCAGTTCGGTTCGAGCGGCGGCACTTCGTCGTCGTCCGAGTTCGTCGTCGCGGCCGGCGTGTCGACGCCGACCCCGCGAACGAACACCCGTTCGTCGTTGACCGACAGCGAGCGCCGCGGCGGCAGCGACTCGTAGGCGTCGAGCCGCCACGCCCGGGCCTCGCCGTCGAACTGCGCCCGGATCGCGGGGGCGAGCCCGGGGCTGGCTTCGAAGGAGACCGAGAGCGTGGGCAGCCCCGTCTCGGCGTGGATACGGGAGAGGTCGAGAACGTTGAACCACGCGGGGGCGACCCCTGCGAGCAGAAGGACCGATACGTCGGGTCTGTCGATGCGGTCGATCAGCGCGGCCGTCGCCGCGGTCGCGTCGTCGCCGCCGACGGTGCAGCGCTCGAAGCCGAGGCCGTCGACGACGCGGTCGGCCCGGACCACGGCGCCCGCGCAGGTCGAGGCGGTCTCGCCGTCGGAGAACGCGACGCCGAGTGCGCGTCGGCCCGGCTTAATCGTCCTTGATGTCCTGAAGCCGGTCCAGGAGTTCGTCGTTGGAGGCTCCGTTGTCGAACTCGACGGAACCCTCGTGGGATCCGCCGTCGGCGTCGACTGCGTCGTCGCCGTCGTTCATGTCGAGCTGCTGATTCTCCTGCTCGGATTCATCGTAGCTCCCGAAGCCCATTACATCTAAACTTTGTGGCTCGGTATGGATAAACGCTTGGACGTTCAGTGTTGGTACCATACCACATGAGTTGCCGAGGATTTATCGCTCGAACAGCCTACCGGCCGAACATGAGTACGCTCGCGGCGACGTTCGCCGACACCCTCGACGGCCTCGGCGTGGGATCGACGCGGACGACGGCGGCCGGGTTCCCCGACGCGCTGGCGGGGGCGATCGAGGGGCCGGCGGTCGGAACACCGCTCCAGTTCGACGGCGTCTCGCTCGACGGTGCCGAGGTGACCGTGCCGCCGACGCCCGACCAACTCCGGACGGCGACGACTGGCGTCACCCCTGTCTTCGGCGGCATCGCCGAGTACGGGTCGGTCGTCGTCGAGTCCCGACCGGCGGGCGACGAACTGGTCGCACTCTATCCGGAGCGCCACGTCGCGGTGCTGCGGGAGAGCGACCTCGTCGCGGGCGTTGACGACGCTACCGATACCCTCAGAGAACGGTTCGAGAGCGGCCGGGACAGCGCGGTCCTCGCGACCGGCGTCAGTGCGACTGCGGACATGGGCGCCACCGTCGAGGGGGTCCACGGGCCGCGGGAGGTGCACGTCATCGTGCTCTCGGACCGATGAGCGCCGACAACGAGAGCCGGGCCGAGCGCATCCGGCGACTGCTCGAAACCGAGGGGCCGACGGTCAAGCGGAACGCCCAGGGGTTCAACGAGGGGCGCTACGCCGCGATGGCCGACGTCGACGGCGAGCGCCTGCGAACTGAGGCCCGAGAGATCAAGGAGGACGCCATCGAGCGCCTGCCGGAACTGATCGAGACGGTCCGGGAGTCGGTCGAGGCAAACGGCGGCACGGTGTACCTCGCTGACGACGCCGCCGACGCGAACGAGCATATCGCTGCGGTCTGCGATGACGCCGACAGCCTCGTGAAGTCGAAGTCGATGACGACCGAGGAACTCGACGTCAACGAGCATCTCGAGGCGGCGGGGGTAGACGTAACCGAGACCGACCTCGGCGAGTTCGTCCTGCAGGTCGCCGACGAGGCGCCGTCACATCTGATCGCGCCGGGGTTCCACAAGTCGACCGACGAGATCGCGGCCCTGTTCGAGGCCCGATTCGACCCCGACGAACCGCTGGAAACGCCCGAGGAACTCACCGCGTTCGCCCGCGACCACCTCGGCGAGCGCATCCGCGAGGCCGACGTGGGGATGACCGGTGCGAACTTCGTGCTGGCCGAGAGCGGCACCATCACGCTGGTCACGAACGAGGGCAACGCGCGCAAGTGTGCGGTCACGCCCGACACGCACGTCGCCGTCGCGGGCGTGGAGAAACTGCTCCCCTCCGTCGACGAACTCGGCCCGATGATCGAACTGCTGGCCCGGAGTGCGACGGGGCAGGAGATCGCCCAGTACGTCTCGCTACTGACGCCGCCGACGGACTCGCCGACCGTCGACTTCGACTCGAACGAGCCGATCGGCGGCGGCGCCGAGGACCGCGAGTTCCACCTCGTTCTGATCGACAACGGTCGCTTCGAGATGCGCGAGGACGAGAACCTGCGGGAGACGCTCTACTGCGTCCGCTGTGGCGCCTGCAGCAACTCCTGTGCGAACTTCCAGCACGTCGGTGGCCACGCGTTCGGCGGCGACACCTACACCGGCGGCATCGCGACGGGGTGGGAGGCGGGCGTCGGCGGCGAGGAGACCGCCGAATCGTTCAACGATCTCTGTACCGGCTGCTCGCGCTGCGTGAACGCTTGTCCGGTGAAGATCGACGTGCCGTGGATCAACACCGTCGTCCGGGACCGCATCAACCGCGGCGCGGAGCCGGACGCGATCGACAGCCTCGTCGACGGCCTCGTCCCGGACTCCGAGCCGGCGGGGATGGACTGGGGGAAACGCGCGTTCGGCAACGTCGAGACGCTCGCGCGTCTGGGGAGCGCAACCGCGCCGGTCTCGAACTGGCTGGCCGACAGCGCCCCGGTCCGGTCGCTGCTGGAACGCGGCCTCGGCATCGACGCCCGACGGAATCTCCCCGAATTCCGACGGCAGACGCTCAGACAGTGGGACCAGCACCGTGATCCGGACGTCGCGACGCCCCGGGCGGACCGCGAGGTGGTCCTGTTCCCGGACGTGTTTACCAACCACGTCGACGTGGACCGGGGGAAAGCCGCCGTCCGCGTGCTGGAGGCGCTTGGCGTCCCGGTCTGGGTCGCCGGCGAAGCGGGCAGCGGCCGTGCGCCGTTCTCACAGGGGATGCTCGCCACCGCCCGCGAGCGGGCCGCGTCGGTCGCCGACGCGCTGGAACCGCATATCGAGGCCGGCCGAGACGTGGTCGTCGTCGAACCCTCCGACCTCGCGATGATGCGCGCGGAGTACGACAAACTGCTCCCCGCGGAGCGGGCCGAAACGCTCGCCGACGGGAGCTTCGAGGTACTCGAGTACGTCTACGGGCTGCTGGAGAACGGCGTCGATCCGGCCCCGCTCACCCGGGGAGGTGGCGAGCGGGTGACCTACCACGCCCACTGCCAGCAGCGCACGTTGGGCCTCGACGCTCATACCGAGGCCGTGCTGGGGAGGCTGGGGTACGACGTGGCGACGACCGACGCGGAGTGCTGTGGCGTGGCGGGCAGTTTCGGCTACAAGGCGGACTACTACGAACTCAGCGTCGCCGTCGGCGAGTCGCTGGCCGAGGAGATCGAGGCGGCTGACGACACCGACGCCGACCGGCGTGTCGTCGCCAGTGGCACCTCCTGCGAGGAGCAATTGACGGATCTGCTCGACCGGCCGGCGACTCACCCTGTGGAACTGCTCGATCCGGCGCGGGAGCCGGCGGACGAGTAGATCGACGACTCGCCGCCGTCGGCCGTCGATCGCGGTCGGCCGCCGACGCCGGCGTTTTACTCCGCCCGGCCCAAGCGAGGGTATGGACCCAGTCAACGTCACCGCCGACGCCGAGCAGTTCACCGCGAACGTCTACCTCGTCGACGGCGAGGTCACGACGCTGGTCGACGCCGGCGCGATGCCCGGCGTCGTCGACGAGATCCGCGAGCACGTCGACGATCTCGATCGCGTCGTCCTTACCCACCAGCACGGCGACCACGTCGAGCAGTTGGACGCGGTGCTCGACGCGTTCGACGCGGAACTGTTCGCCTACGACGACCACCCGGATCGAACGCACGCGATCGACGACGGCGACACGGTCCAGATCGGCGACGAGACCCACGAGGTCGTGTACACGCCGGGCCACGCCGACGACCACGTCGCGTTCGTCGGCGAGACGGCGCTGTTTAGCGGCGACGTGGTGGTGTACAACGACGGCGCGTTCGACGACGGCAGCTTCGGCCGGACCGACCACCCGAGCGGCGACCGCGAGCGGCTGATCGAGAGCCTGCGGACGATCCTCGATCGACTCCCCGACTCGGTGGAGGGGATGTACGCCGGCCACGGCGACCCGTTCGAAGCGACTGACGGGGAGAGCGTGCGCGACGTGATCGAGCGCGCGCTGGAGCGGGCCGAGCGCCGGGAGCCGAAGTACCCCGAGGAGTAGCGCGGCTGTCGAGGGTTGCGGACGGAGAAGGGGAGCGCGTCGTTAGGCCGAGCGCGGCTCCTTGGCCTTGGGTCGGAGCTTCCCGTAGCCACACTTCCGGCACTCCTCGGCGCGCTGGGGGTTCCGCGCGTTACAGCGCATGCAGATCTGTTTGTCGAGGATGCGTTTCTCCGCTTCTTCGAACTTAGCCATACGCGTGGATTCTCTCGGCGGGCGTTTAACGCTTACCTTGCGGGCCGACGCCGCCGTTCGGGGTGCGCTGCCGCCCTACGAGCGGCTCGCCGGCGGCTGGTCGGGCTGTTCGCGGCGAGAGAGAAACGTCGAAACCGGTTAGGCGGCCTGCTGGCCCTGCTGGGCCCGGTCGAGCGCCTCCTCCAGCTCGTCGCGCTGAGTGACGCCGACGAACCGCTCGACGACGCCGTCGTCGTTCTCGATCA
Source organism: Halolamina salina (assembly GCF_054653455.1). NCBI lineage: Archaea > Methanobacteriati > Methanobacteriota > Halobacteria > Halobacteriales > Haloferacaceae > Halolamina > Halolamina salina. The sequence goes on from NZ_BAAIGE010000002.1 coordinate 310,960, forward strand.
CCAGCGTCGGGAGCGAGCGGACGGAGTACTCGTTGGCGGTCTCCTGATCGGCGTCGACGTCGATCTTCTCGAACTCCACGTCGCCGAACTCCTCCTCGAGCTCTTCCAGGATCGGGTCCTGTGTCTTACACGGGCCACACCAGTCGGCGTAGAAGTCCTTCAGTCGGACAGTCATGCGTGGGCCGAAATTGGCCGTGGCCGCGCATAAGGGTTCCGCCGGCGGCGCTCCGTTCGGTTTTCGCGTTCACGCGCTCCCGTCCCGCTCCGGAAGCTTTAGGCGGCTCACGTCCCGACGTGGCTGTATGAGCGGAAGCGACAGCGGCGGACTGATGTCCAGCGCGGGGCTGGTCCGCTACTTCGACGCCGAGGACCGCAACGCCATCCGAATGGACCCCCGCACCGTCGTCGCCGCGGGGACGCTGTTCGGGATCTTCGTGCTGGTCCTCCGCGCCGCGTTCTGAGCCGGGTCGAACGCACCCTTTTTGCGCGCCGCCCGCCCACCTCCAGCCATGCAAGCAGGCGTCATCGCGGTCCAGGGCGACGTGAGCGAACACGCCGCCGCCATCGAGCGCGCCGCCCGCGCCCACGGCGAGGAAGCCGACGTGGTCGAGATCCGCCAGTCCGGCACCGTCCCCGACTGCGACGTGCTCCTGATGCCCGGCGGCGAGTCGACGGCCATCTCCCGACTGCTCGCCCGCGAGGGGATCGACGAGGAGATCCGCGACCACGTCGCGGCCGGGAAGCCGGTGCTCGCGACCTGTGCCGGACTGATCGTCGCCTCGACCGACGCCAAGGACGACCGCGTCGACACGCTCGACCTGCTGGACGTGACCGTCGATCGCAACGCGTTCGGCCGGCAGAAGGACTCCTTCGAGGCGCCGCTGGCGGTCGATGGCCTCGACTCGCCGTTCCCGGCGGTGTTCATCCGCGCGCCGCTGATCGACGCAGTCGGCGACGGCTCGGGCGCGCCGATCAACGACGGCGACGACGTGGAAGTGCTCGCGCGCTGGGACGGCGACCCCGTGGCGGTCCGACAGGGTCCCGTCGTCGGCACGTCGTTCCACCCCGAACTCACCGCCGACTCCCGGATCCACGACCTCGCCTTCTTCGAGACCGTCGAGGTGAGCAGCCAGTGAGCGATCCCGACGAGTCCGAGCCGACGGCCGACACCGAGGACGCACTCGACGCCGACACCATCGACGCCCTGTTCGAGACGATCGAGCAGCGCAAGCGCGACCTGCCCGAGGACAGCTACACGGCCTCGCTGTTCACCCACGAGAAGGGGGAGAACGCCGTGCTGGAGAAGCTGGGCGAGGAGTCGACGGAGCTGATTCTGGCGGCGAAAGACGACGACGGCGAGGAGCTGGCCGCCGAGAGCGCGGACTTCCTCTACCACCTGCTGGTGCTGCTCTCGATGAAGGGGATGGAGCCGGACGATCTGCGGGCGGAACTGGAGTCGCGGTTTTAGCGTACACCGGTCGGTCCCGCTCGTGAGTTCGGGGCCACGCTGCCGGACGACCGAACGGTTACCCGGATAATCGGTAACGTTCCAACTGATACGGGTGGCGAGTATCTTTCCAGTGATGGACGAGTGTTTCAACTGCAACTCCTCCGCGTCCGACCGCTACACGCTGACCCTCGAGGGTTCGACCGTACTGGAGGAGGTACTCATCTGCGGCGAGTGTTCCGGCGATTTCCAGACCATCGAGTGGATCGAACTCGAGGCGCCGTCGAGTTCTCCGAACCGGACTCGCTGATCTCGCGACTCCGCGGATACCGACGGCATTTCGCGACTACCTCTCACTCGGAGGCGAGGAGCGAGCCGACGAGCGCACCGACGACGACCGTCCCGCCGTACGTCGGAACGACCCCCAGTGCGCCGAGGACGATCGGCACGAAGAGGAACGACAGCAGATCCGAAAGGAGTTGCGTCAGGGGGGACGCGTTCGGCACCGGCTCGAACACGCTCTCCCCGGCCAGAACGAGGCCGAGTTCGAACAGGTAGAACGGGACTGGGAGCGCGAGTAAGCTAACGAGCGCGCCGACCAGCCCCCCGCGGGCCGACTACTTCAGCTCCAGCCCCAGATCGTGCAGCCCGTCGTTGTGCATCGCGACGTTCACCAGCAGCGGCGTGAGCGACTCGACCTCCGCGGCGTTGGCGAGCCCGCCGGCGTCGAGCGCGCGCAGCCCCTCGATCCCCTCGGCGATGTCGGTCACGATCCCCTTCGCGTCGTCGTCCTCGCCGACGACGAACGTGTCGACGCCCAGATCGGCGTCTAAGTTCGCCAGCCGGCCGGCCGCGAGGTTGTGGAACGCGCCGACGAGGTGGACCCCCTCAGGCACTGCGCTGGCGGCGTGTTCCGTGACGCTACCCGCGGGCGGCGGCGCGTAGTGGAAGCCGTCGTCGTCGCGATCCATCCCCGTCGCGGGCGAGACCACGATGTCGCCCTCGTCGAGGTCGTCGGCGACGTACTCGATCGTGTCGTCGACGTAGTACGGCGGGACCGCGACGACCACCACGTCCGCGAGCGTCGCCACGTCCTCGTTGGCGCCGGCCTCGATCGTCACCTCGGTCCCCCGGGAGTCGAGTTCGGTCTCGTACTCCGCGGCCTTCGTCTCGGCCTTCTGGGCGTCGCGGGAGCCGATCAGCACGTCGTGGCTCGTGTGGTAGGCCACGCGCAGCGCGAGCCCCTCGCCGATGTCGCCGGTGCCGCCGAGTATCGCGATGTCCATACCTGCCCGTGCGGTGGTGCCGACGTTAAGGGTTGTGCGAGCGGGAAGCGAGCCGACTCAGTCGAGCAGGTCCGGCAGGTCGTTCACCGAGTCGAGCACCGCCGCCGCGCCCTCGGCCTCGTACTTCCGTCGGCCCGATTCGCCCGTCAGCCCGCCAGTGAGCACGCCGATCCCGTGGTACTCCCGGGAGGGGTCGGCCTCGGCGGCGTTCGTCGCGGTCCGCACGTCGTCCAGCGTGTCGCCGACGAACACCGTCGAGTCGGCGCCGAACCGCTCGGCGAGCGTGACCAGTGCGTGGGGGTGGGGTTTCCCCTCCTCCCAGTCGTCCATCGTGAAGCGGTGCTCCTCGGGAACCGAGAGCCCGGCGCGTTCGAGCGCGATATCCGCCTCCGCGGCGGGTCGCCCCGTCAGGACGCCGACGGAGAACCCCGACTGTAGCCGCTCGATCGTCCCCGGCTCGACGAGCACCGGCTCGTCGTGGATGTACCCCGGCGCCTCGAAGGGTGGGGCACCGCCCTCGATCTCCCGGAACAACTCCGCGCCGAGGTAGAGCGCCTGGAACGTCTCCCGGACGCCCTCGGGGTCCCACGCTGCCTCGACGGCGTCGGCGTCGAACCCCTCGCGCGCCGCGGCCTCGCGCAGAACTGCCCGGGCGGCCGCGAGTCCCCCCTCATCGTGGGCCGCGATCGCGTCGGTGAAGTCGGCGGCGTCGCCGGCGTAGCCCGCCTCGCGGGCGAGCACGAACAGCGTCGCCGCGTCGGTGAGTTCCCAGTCGTTGTTGAAGCCGCCGGCGTCCTTGAAGCGCTGGATCGTCGCGCGCTCGATCGTCCCGCCGTGGCGTCGCTGCACCGTCTCGATGATCGCCCGCCGGTAGGAGTCGGCCACGTCGACGAGCACCCCGTCGACGTCGAGGACGACCGCGTCAGCGTGCATACCCCCGCTCCGACCCCGGGCGGAAAGGCGTTTGCGGCTCGCGCCGGCGTCAGCGACGCCCCGGGCGAGGCCCGTCCCGGGTCGTGGCGGTGTAGAGGGTCACCCGCGGCGTGTCGCCGCCGCCGAGCGTCTCGCGCTCGACGGGGATCGACGGCTCCTCGTAGCCCAGCGTGGTGAATCGGAACGTCGCGCCGACGGCCGCCGCGAGATCCCGGATCGGCCGGTGGAGTTCGGCCGGGCAGTTGAGTGCGTACACGGTGTCGACCTGATGGAACACATCGGGCTCGTCGACGGCCGTCACGTCCTCGACGCGGAAGCGGACGCCCTCGGGGACGGTAACGGGGCGAACGTCGGTCGCGCGCACGTCGACGCCGGCGTCGGCGAGTCGGGCCGCGACCCCGGTCCGGTTGCCGATGCCGACCTCCAGCACGCGCTCCTCGCCCCGGAGCTGTCTGACGATCAGCGGATCGGTTTTACGGTCCATGCCGAGGGTTTATGCTGATCCTCGGCATGGGTGGAGATATGCGCGTCGACATCGTTCCAGTCGGATCGGTCCCCAGCCGTGCCAAACGCGAGGCGTCGGAGGCGCTGCGGACCGTTTACGACTGCGAGGTCGGCGTTCGGAGCGAGCAGGCGATCCCGGAGGACGCGTACGACCGCGGGCGGAGCCAGTACCGCGCCGAGCGGTTCATCGAGGTGGCCAGCGACGCCGGTACCGGCGAGAAGAACATCGCGATCACGACCGAGGACCTCTACTACCGCCAGCGGAACTACGTGTTCGGGCTGGCGTACCTCAACGGCCGCGGCTCGGTCATCTCGACCCACCGGCTCAACACCTCCTCCGACGGCGGCATCTCGAACAAGCCCACCACGGAGGTGTTCGCCGACCGCATCCGGAAGGAGGTGGTCCACGAGATGGGCCACAACTTCGGGCTGGAGCACTGCGACAACAGCAAGTGCGTGATGTCCTTTTCCCCGACGGTGCGCGAGGTCGACGTGAAGGAGGAGAACCTCTGTGGCTCCTGTTCGCGGCTGCTCGGGTAGCCCGTCGCCGTTTTCTCCTTCCACCCCGCTTTTCCGTTCGCCGGTGCCCCTCCCTGCATGACCACGTGGACCAGCGACGAGATGGCGCCCCGCCTCGGGCAGTCCGTCGACGACCTCGAGACGCCGGTGCTGCTCGCCGACGTGGACGCGATGGAACAGAACATCCGCGAGTACGCCGCCGTCGCCGACGAGCACGACGTCGACCTGCGATCACACGTCAAGACGCACAAGAACGCGGAGCTGGCGGCTCGGGAGGTGGAACTCACCGGCGGCACCGGGATCTGCTGTCAGACCCTCGGCGAGGCCGAGACGATGGCCCGCAACGGGATCGACGATATCTACCTCTCCTACCAGGTCGTCGGCGAGTCGAAGCTCGACCGGCTCTGCTGGCTCGACGGGAAGCTCGACGCACTGGCGACGACCGTGGACTCCGCGGCGACGATCGACGCGCTCGAAGCCGCGGCGGCGCGGAACGACCGAACGCTGCACGCGGTGCTGGAGGTCGACATGGGACTGCACCGGACGGGAGCCAGCCCCGAGGAAGCGCCGGCGCTGGCCGAGCGGATCGCCGACGCCGACGCGCTCGCGTTCGACGGGATCCTCGCCTACGACGCCAACGTCAAGAGCGAGGCGAGCACGGAACAGGAGTTCGAGGAGCGCTGCTGGGAGGCGATGGAGCTGGCGGCGTCGGTCGTCGACGACATCGAAGCCGCCGGGATCGAGGTCGCGGAGGTGAAAGTCGGCGGCACCGCCACCTCGCGGTACAGCGCCCGCCACCCCGTCGTCACGGAGATCAACCCCGGAATGTACCCGTTCAACGACGTGGGCGAACTGGAGCTTCGGCCGTGGGAGGTGTCGAAGGCCGACTGTACGGCGACGGTGCTGACGACGGTGATCTCGGTGCCCGACGAGGACCGGCTGGTGGTCGACGGCGGCAGCAAGACGTTCTCGCTCGACAAGCCCCAGATGCCCGTGCCGAAACGCCGCGACGACATCGAGTACGTCAACGCCAGCGAGGAGCACGGCTGGATCGACACCAGCGAGTCCGACGAGACGTTCGCGGTGGGCGATCGACTCGAGTTCGTCGTCCCCCACGTCTGTACCACGATCAACCTCCACGACCTGATCGTCGGCGTTCGCGACGGCGAGGTGGCAGATCTCTGGGAGGTGCAGGCGCGGGGGAAGGTTCGGTAGTCGAGGGTTCCGAGTGGCGGGGGTGTTTCACCCTGAACCTCTGCCACTGCGTTCGGTTCCGCTCCCCGGACGGCCGCGCCCGCGGGCGTCGCACGCCGTCTCGGCCGACCCGCCGCCCGCATGGGTGCTTCGTCATGCTTTTGAGAACGCGGGACCGACATCTCGGGCATGAGCGCAGACGAGGACAAGTATCCCGCCGAGTCCGGGCGTCGGCGGTTCGTCAAGGGGGTCGTCGGCGGCGCGGGGCTGGCCGCCGTCGGCATGACCGGCGCGGTCGGCATCAACTCCGCGACCCAATCCCCCGGGGAGGGGGGTGGCTCGACGACCGCGATGGCCATCGAGAACACCGCGGGTCCCGCGCCGCGCGGGATGCCCCAGATCCCCGTCGAGATCGACGACGAGGGGTACCTCAAGGGCGTCTGGCCCGAGGTGAAGGAGGTCGAACAGGGCGGCCGAACCATCGAGGTCGCGGAGACCGAGATGGGCGGCCAGACGTACTCCTCGGAGTGGTTCCAGTACTGCGGCGTCGAGTCCTACGAGGGGATCGTCCCGAGCTACGACTCCGAGAACTACTTCCGCTCGATCGCCGGTCCGGACTACGACTGGCAGAGCGAGGCGCTGGAGGAGGGTGACCGCCTCAACGTCGAGATGTTCGACGACTACGAGAGCTGGGGCAACGGCATCGGCGAGGCCGGTCTCGGCAAGCCCGCGACCGGGCGCTGGCGCTCGGAGGGTACCGAGAACACCATCCCGATCCAGGTGATCCGGAGCCCGATCATCGAGGAGATCGCGAACGGCAACACCGACGCCGATCAGTCGATCGTGAACTGGCTGCAGGCCAGCACCGAGAAGGGGTTCCTCGCGTGGCTCAACAAGTGTACCCACTTCTGCTGTGTCCCCGGGTACAAGCAGAACTCCTCCTCGGCCTCCTTCGGCGGCGAGGACGGCGTCTACTGCGCCTGCCACCAGTCCGTCTACGACCCGTTCAGCATCGTCCAGACGCTGTTCGTCGCCCGGCCCCGGCCGGACGACTGATTCCCGTGGCCGACGAGTTCGAGGACAGCCCGGACGCCGACGGTGGGAGCGAGGGCGCACCCGCCGGCGACGACGCCGACGATCCGGCGTTCGCCCGCCGGGTCGAGGAGGCCCGCGATCTGCTCGACGAGGACGCCACCGCCCTCTACGTCGGCGTCGTCCGCGACGGCCGCGAGGTCGATTCCACGTTCGCCCAGCGGGCCGACGACGCCCAGCAGGAGGGGATGCAGGCGCTCTCGCTGCTGGCCTCTCACATCCGGCTGGTCGCCGACGAGGCGGGCGTCGACTACACGACCGTGGCCGGCGACGCGGTGACGCTGGCCGAGCAGTTGGACGAATCCGAGTAGGGACCCGGCCCCGCCGGGCTGAGACGCCTCGCGTTCGAACCGCGCGGCTGAAGACCCTCGTTCTCCGGCCGCCACCGATAGACGGGACTTTTTGTTCACACGCCCACGAGTTCGGACACACTGCTCCCCGCGACTGCGGGGGCCACACCATGAGCGAGTTCGACATCATCTCACCCGAGGCGATCGAGTCAGGCGACGCGACCGACGCCTACTTCGACCGGACGACCGAGACGCTCTCCCACGCGGGACGGAACCCCCACGTCGTCGCGGAGGTGACCGCCGACCAGTTCCCGACCGGCGAGTTCGAACTGCTCGCGGGGCTGAAAGACGCCGCCCACCTCCTCGAGGGGCTGCCGATCGACGCCGACGCGCTGCCGGAGGGGACGCTGTTCGACGGCGGGCCGGTCTGCCGGATCGAGGGGAACTACCTCGACTTCGCGCGCTACGAGACGGCGCTTCTGGGCTTTCTCTCCCACGCCTCGGCGGTCGCGACCAACGCGCTCCGGGCCCGCCGGGCCGCGCCGGAGTCGACCGTGTTGAGCTTCGGGACTCGACACGTCCACCCCTCGATCGGCGCGATGGTCGAGCGCTCGGCGCTGATCGGCGGGCTGGACGGCATCTCGAACGTCGCCGCCGGCGAGGTGCTCGGCCGCGAGGCCGGCGGGACGATGCCACACGCGCTGCTGATCTGTTTCGGCCGCGGGAATCAGGAGGACGCTTGGCGCGCGTTCGACGAGGCGGTCGACCCCGACGTGCCGCGGGTGACGCTGTGTGACACGTACTCCGACGAGGTCGACGAGGTGCTCCGTGCGGTCGAGACGCTGGGCGACGACCTCGACAGCGTCCGCCTCGACACGACCGGTTCCCGGCGGGGGGATTTCCGCCACATCGTCCGCGAGGTTCGCTGGGAGCTCGACGCCCGCGGCCACGGGGACGTGGACGTGTTCGTCAGCGGCGGCATCGACCCCGCGAGCATCCGCCACCTCCGGGACACCGTCGACGGGTTCGGCGTCGGCGGCTACGTCAGCAACGCCGACCCGATCGACTTCGCGCTGGACATCGTGGAAGTCGACGGCGAGCCAGCCGCCAAGCGCGGGAAGCTCTCGGGGACGAAACAGGTGTACCGGACCGACGACGGCGGCCACCACGTCGCGCTCGCCGACCGCGGCGCCGACGGCGAGGCGCTGCTGGAGCCGCTGCTCCGGGACGGTGAGCTCGTTCGGGAGTTCGATATCGACGCGGCGGCCGACCGCGCCCTCGCCGACGCCGCACACGTCGGTTTCCCGCGGGAGTGAGTTCTCGGGAGAACTGGTAGGACGGTACGCGGGCGGAGCGTCCTATCCGCCGCTGACCGGCGGGAACAGCGCGAGTTCGTCGCCCGCGTCGACGGTCGCGTCGCCGTCGACGCTCTCGCCGTTCTTGAGGAGGTTGACGTGCTCCCGGAGTTCGCCGTCCTCGTTCAGCGCCCGCTCGGCGAGCGCCGGCTTCGTCGTCAGGAGCGCGTCGAGCGCGTCGTCGACGGTCGCGCCGGCGTCGACGTCGACCGTGACGGTGCGCTCGCCGGCGGCCTCGGCGAGATCAGCGAAGAGCTTCCACTGCATGGTCGGGGGTGGGCGACGGGCGGAAAAGAGCGTTGCGCTCACTCGGGCAGGGCCCGCTCCTCCAGTCCCCGCAGCACGTCCGGCCGGCCGATCGCGTACACCGAGTCGCCGGGTTCGAGCGCGCGCTCGCGGGCGGGCAGCGAGTCGAGCGTCCCCGACGACTCCCGGATCGCGACGACGGCGACCGCGAGGTCGCCGACCGTGGTCCCCACGAGCGGGCTTCCCTCGGGAACGTCGACGACGCCCAGCGTCTCGTCGGCCGCGCGCAGCAGCGACGCGAACTCCTGGTCGGCGCGTGCGCTCACCGGCAGCGTCACCAGCCGGTAGCGCTCGTCGGGCGAGAGCGCTTCGGCGTCGCCCTCGTCGACGACGAGCGTCACCGTCTCGCCCGCGGTCGCGCGCAGTTCCGCGGTCGTCACGCGCTTGGCTCCCTCCACCTCGCTCGGCGCCGGCGTCGCGGCCGCCGGAGCCTCGGCGTCGGCGGCTTCGGCGTCGCTCTCCGTCGCTGGGGGAGCGGGTTCGGGCGTCGTCCACACCTGCACGATGTCGCCCGGGCCGGCGTCGCTCGCGGGGTCGGCCTCGACGGCGACGGCGCAGGTGCCCGGGCCGAGCGTGGGGCCGATCCCCGCCAGCCGGGAGCCGAGCGCGAGGTAGGTCACCGTCCCGTCGTCGTCGAGTTCGGCGTCGACGTAGCCGACGCCGTAGTCCTCCTTCAGCCGCGTCACCAGCCGTTCCCGGAGCGTCTCGGTGCCCGCGCGCGGGAACAGCAGCGTCTTCCCGCCCAGCTCGTCTTTCACCGCCGCCGGGACGGGGTCGTGGCTCGCCATGTCCTCGATCTCGTCGGTCGCGGGCAGTTCGACCGCCGAGAGCCGGGCGACGCCGCGGAGCGCGCGCCCGACGCTGGCGTTGACCTCGCGGGCGCCCGCCGCGCTCAGCACCCCCGAGCGGAGCGAGTCGCCAAGCCGGCGGCCGGGGATCGTGGCGACGAACGCCGACAGCAGCGTGAGCAGGTCGATGCCGATGCCGACCGCGTCGAAGGGATCGCCGCCGGGCGTCCCGATCACCCGCCCCAGCAGGCCGACCGTGTTGAGGTAGAGCGCGACGGTCGCGACGCCGAACAGCGCCGCCAGCCCGCGCGGGATCGGCTCCCGGAAGTACCAGCGGTAGGCCACCGAGACGCCCCCGGAGACGAAGAAGGCGAGCACCGAAAGCCCGAACAGCCCCCCGAGCGCCGGGAGCACCGCCACGTCGCCGAGCAGCATCTGGAGGATCACGCCGCCACCTCCGCGAACGCGTCGAGGTCGGCGGGCGCGCCGACGACGAACAGCTCCTGTCCGGCCGCGGGGACGTACTCGCTATCGGGGGCGACCGTCCAGCCGCCGTCGCTCCGCCCCGCGAGCACGACCACGCCGTACGTCGAGTGGACGCCCACCTCGCCCAGCCCGTGGCCGTCGAGGGGACCGCCCTCCTTCACCGTCACCCGGCGGAGGCGCTTGCCCGAGCGCCGCAGCAGCGCCAGCAGCTCGAATTCCTCGCGCTCGCCGCGGGACTGCACCGTCAGCCCGGTCACCTCGTGCGCGATCAGCGCCCGCGACGCCTCGCGAGTCACGGCGACGGTCACGCGGTCGCGCCCGCCCGCGGCGGTCTTGGCGGCTGGCGTCGACGGTGCAGCAACGTCCTCGCCGCCGTCGGTGACCGCGGGCGTCTCCCCCTCCTTCCCGGGGCGGACGCTCACGACCGTCCCGTCGTACTCGGCGTCGGCCGTGCGGAGCCGGACCTCGTCGCCGGCGGCCAGCCCCGTCGGCACCAGCGTCGTCAGCGACACCGCGCGCTTCCCGTTGGGGACGCGCTTGGAGAGCCCGGCGGTCGGCGGCGCGGCGGCGACGGTCGCGTGCCCGCGCTCGTCGATCCGGACCGACGCGTCGACGAGATCGAACTCGGTCCGGAGCTGGTCCTCGGCGCGGTGTTCGAGCTCGGAGATCGGAAGGTCCGCCGGCAGCGCGATCGACGCCTCGCGGATCTCCGCTCGGAGCTCCGCGGGCAGCGGCGGGTACCCCTCCAGATCGCCCACCTCGCCGGTGATGTTCAGCTTCACCTGCCCGCGGTTGCCGACGAACTCCACGACGTCGCTGGAGAGGGTGCGGCCGGCGAGCTTCTTCAGCGTGAGCCGCTTGGGCGTCGCCGCCCCCATCTGGTCGCCCTTCGCGTGGGCGTACATCGACAGCATCAGCACGACGACGATGGCGACGAGCACCGCGACGCCGTTCGTGCTGTTCGTGATCGCCTTGTCGTTGAGCGCGAGCAGGCCGCCGTTGACCCCCGCGATCGCGAGCGCGAGGACGACGGTACCGAACCCGGGGATGGTGACGTTGGTGAAGTACTTGAACGCGAACCCCAGCCCCCAAGAGACCAGCGCGGGGACGATGCCCGTCACCAGCCCGAGGTACACCCCGAGCAGGACCTGCAGCGGAAACGACGCCATACGCACAGCCAGCGGTGGGGGAGACATAGACGTACCGGCGTCGGCCGGATCGGCTGCCATTTAAGTACCCGCTCCGTCACTCCTCACGTATGCAGTGGGACCGGGACTGGCTCGGCGTGCGCGCCTCCATCCTGTTGACGTTCGCCGTCGCCGCGCTGTCGGTGGGGACGGGTATCGTCAACATCTCGACGACGACGGTCACTGGCCCGTTGGCGCCGTACATCCCGCCGATGGTCCGGCAGACGGTCGGGTTCACGGGCGCGCTGACGGGGTTTCTCACGCTGGCCGGGGCGTTCATGCTCCAGAGCCGCTACCGGCTGGGCTGGTACCTGACGGTCGTGATGCTGCCGATCACGGCCGCACAGGGGCTGCTACAGGCCAGCGAGTACTCCTACCCGCTGGTGGCGCTGTCGCTGATCACCCTGCTGGTGGTCCTGCTCAACCGTCGGACGTTCGACAACGAGCTCGACCTGACGACGACCCAGCTCGCCGCGACCGGCTCGCTGGTGGCCGCACAGGCGTACGGCACGGCCGGCACCTACGCGTTCCGCGACGAGTTCCACGGCGTCGACAGCCTCACCGACGCGTTCTACTACACGCTCGTCACCGGCAGCACCGTGGGGTACGGCGACATCTACGCCCAGACCGAGCAGGCGCGGCTGTTCGCCATGTCGGCGATCCTGCTCTCGGTGGCCTCCTTCGCGGTCGCGCTCGGTGTCGTGCTGACGCCGATGATCGAGGCCCGACTCTCCGCCGCACTCGGACGCATGACCGAACAACAACTCGACACGCTCGAGAACCACGTGCTGGTTCTCGGCTACGGCGACCTGACCGAACCGATTCTCGAAGAACTGGAAGACCAAGTGCGGTTCGTCGTCATCACCGAGGACGAGGCGGCGACCAGACGGCTGGCCAACCGCGACGTGCACGTCCTGACGGCCGACCCGAGCGACGAGGAGCCGCTGGAGAGCGCCGGGATCGACCGGGCGCGGGCCGTCATCGCCGCCACCAACAGCGACGCCGAGGACGCGCTGAGCATCCTGACCGCCCGCCAGCTCAACCCCGAGATCCACATCGCGGTCGGCGTGACCCAGCGGGAGAACGTGAGCAAGCTCAAGCGCGCCGGCGCCGACACGGTGATCAGCCCCGCCGCCATCGGCGGGCATCTGTTGGTCGAGGCGGCGATGGGAAAGGGGGATAGTGAGCGCGAGGCGAGCGATCTGTTGGGCGAGGAGTAGTCGTTTGAAACAGTGGGCGATTCTGGAACGTTGGCGTGCCTCCGCCTGATCTCTGGAACGTCATAGCTGACGGACTCGACGACAGCAACTCGTTCGTAGACCACTTGTAACCGCGACCGCTCCGCACAGCCCACAGGCCTCCCCAGCCGACTCGTTCCTTCGCTGTCGCTCAGTCACTCGTCCCTCGCGCGCTCGTTCGCGCACGGAGGCGTCGTGCGGGCGACCCAAGCGTCGCCCGCACGGCCAGCGAGACCTTCGGTCTCGCCCTGCTCACGTCGCGCGCCACCGCCGCCGCGGTGCGGTCGCGGTGGACGCCTCGCGGCCGGCGATCGTCGCCGGCCGCGGGGGGAGGGGTGGGGACTCGGTACCGTGCCGGGCCTCGTGCCCGGCACACTGCGGTCGCAAGTGGTCTACGAACGAGTCGCTGTTGCGGTTGCTGTTGCAGTTACCAACGACCCACCGAGTGTCGACGCTTTCCCTCGCTGAACCCAACAATCACCGTCCAACATCGCCCCGATCCACCACCGCCACGTCGCAGTCCACCTCCTTCAACCGCTTGAACGTCGGCGGCGAGATCAGCCGCGAGGCCGTCGAGCGCTCGCCGGAGGAGCCGAGCATCACCAGATCGTACGCGCCGGCGTTCTCCTCGATGTACGTCGTAATCTCCGCCCGGGCGACCCGCGTCTCCACGGGCCCGTCGAACGTCTCGACGACGTTCGAGAGGCGGTGTTCGGCGGCCCGCCGCGAGCCGTCGGCGTCGATGCAGGTACAGACACTCACCCGGCCGTCGTCGCCGGCCAGTCGGCTCGCGAAGTCCACCATCGCGTGGGCCGTATCGCCGGGCCGGGCGATCGGCACCATCACCCGCCGCCAGTCGGTCGTCCCGGTCGAGCGGTGGACGATGGCGTCGACGGGGCCGGAGAGCACCGTCCGGATGTACGGCGAGAGCGCGCCGTCCTCGGTCTCGTAGGGGGTGATCACGAGGTCGCAGTTGGCGCGCTCGGCGGTGTCGAGCACCGTCGCCGCGGGGTCGCCGCTGGCGACGATCACCTCACACGGGACGCCGTAGTCGGCCCGCAGGCGCTCGGCGATCCCGTCGAGCCGTTCGGCGGCCCCCCGCACGCGCTCGGCGTCGGCCTCGTCGACCGACTCGGGGTCGCCCTCGCCGCGGTGGGCCGCAAGCACGTCGGCGTCGATCCCGTCGAGCACGTCGAGCAGCACCACCTTGCCGGCGTCGTGGTCGGCGGCGATCCGGGCCGCCATCGTCGCGCTCTCGGCGTCGTTCTCGCCGCGGGCCGGGACGAGCACGTGGTCGTCGCCGTGGGTCGTGCCGTAGAGGTACGTCGCCCGGCGCTCGTACACCGTCTTGTCCCAGACGGCGAAGGCGCCGGCCACCAGCGCCGTCGAGAGCAGGACGCTGACGACGTACGCCGAGCGCGGGGAGAGTTCGAGCACGAACAGCGACAGCGGGCGGAGCACGACGGTCCCGGTCCCCATGTCGACGACCAGCACCAGCAGCGCCGAGGAGAACGCCGACGGCTCCTCGACGTCGAGCACCCACGTCACGATCGCGGTGAGCGCGATCGCGCTGGCGGCGGCGATCGGGGGGACGGTCCCCCCCGCGGCGCTCGGGAGCAGCCGTTCGGCGGCCACGAACGCGATCCAGCCACAGATCGCGCCCGCGGTGATCCCGCCGACGAAGCGCCGCGGCGACGCGTAGCGACTCTCCGGGCGGACGAACAGCGTGTACGCCCCCGAGGCCAGCGGCGGGAAGAGGAGATACGGCAGCGCCGCGACCGCGTTCGAGAGCAGCGTCACCAGCGCGATCAGCAGCGGGACGAACACCAGCGCCGAGAGGCGGACGAGGTTGTCGGTGTTCTCCGCCCAGCGCCGGAACTCGGCGACCTCGCGGCGCTCGACGGACCGACAGCGCCGACAGATCGCGCGGACTCGCTCCCGGAGGCCCATTCAGAGCGCGGCGACGGCGTCGAGCGCGATCCCGATGGCGCGCTCGACGTTGTCCTTGGCTTTCTCGGGGAGTTCGTCCTCCTCGGTCTCGCCCTTCTGGGTTCCCTTCACGAGGTTGCCGTCGACCGTACAGATCGCGCCCGCGGCCATCCCGCGGCGGCGAGCCAGCGAGAACACCGCGGCGGCCTCCATCTCGATGCAGAGCAGGCCGGCTTCCTCCCAGTCCTCGACGAACTCGTCGCTCTCGTTGTAGAACGCGTCGTCGGAGACGATCGGGCCGACGTGGACGTCCTCGTCGTTGGCCTCCGAGGCGTCGACGAGGTTCGAGAGCACGTCGTAGTCCGGCACCGCGGGGTAGGTCGCGGACTCGTAGCGCTTGCTCGTCCCTTCCTCCTTGGCGGCGCCGGTGGCGACGACCATGTCGCCGATCTCGATCTCCTCCTGCAGCGCGCCGGTGGTGCCCACGCGGAGGACGGTCTCGACGCCGACGTTGTGCAGTTCCTCGATCGCGATGGCGGCGGAGGGGCAGCCGATCCCCGTCGAGCAGATCGTCAGCTCGGTCCCCTCGTACTCGGCGTTGACGACCTTGTACTCGCGGTTCTGGGACACCTCCTCGACGTTCTCACACTGGGCGGCGATGCGGTCGACACGACCCGGGTCGCCCGGGATGAGCGCGATCTCGTTCACGTCGCCGTCGCCGACGAGCAGGTGGGGCTGTTTGGCCATACTCGCGGTTGCCGGCGGCGAGGGCAAAAGCGCCGCGGTCCGGCCGGGCGTCGGATCAGGCCGTGATCGAGAACAGCAGGAGGTTGTGCGCGCCGGGGCCAAGCCCCACGGCGGCGACGAACGCGAGCAGCAGTCGGCCCTCGCGGGGCGCCTCCCGGACCGACTCCGCGAGCAGCGCCGTGATCCCGCCGGCGAGCGCGAGCTTCACCAGCACGAACAGCCACGCGCTCCCGAACAGGTCGGCGGTCGGCAGCGTCGCGCCGAACTCGATCACCGCCCGCGAGAGCGGCGTCCGCTCGGTCGCGCCGAGCACGTCGATCCCGATCGCGGTCGAAACGCCGTCGAGGCTGTGGGCGACGATCGCCAGCCCGCCCGCGACGCCGGCGTCGCCGATGGACGGGGCGACGCGGCGCAGGCCGAGCCAGACGCCGATTCCGACGCCGACGCCGAGGACGGCCGCGATCGCCGGCCAGACGACGCTGACCGTCCCCTCGGCGAATCCCCAACGAAAGCCGACGACGAGCGCGATCAGGGCGAGACCGGCGCCGGCGGCGGCGAACGGGCGTTCGTTCCCGTCGTCGGCCTCCACTGCGAGCCAGACCGCGCCGGCGAGCACGGCGGTCGTGACGTACGCCGCGGGCGTACCGAGCAGCGGGGCGACCGCGTCCGGGACGGCGCCGACCACGTCGAGGACGTGGAGCCACGCGCCCGCGAGCATCCACGGGACGAGCGCGAGCACGAGCCGGGGCGACACCGGCGGGTCGCGGCGCCGCAGGCCGACGGCGACGGCGCCGCCGGCGAGCAGCAGCCCGAGCAGGTACGGCAGCGGCGGCAGCGCGAAGCCGGCGGGGAGTACCATGGTTCCCGGGGGGAGCGGTGAGGCGGAAAGGCTTACGGAGCGCGCCGCCGCGTAGCGGCGGTGTTTTTCACCGCGGGCTGCACAGGGACGGCTATGAACCGCGACGAACTCGCCCCCCGGATCGACCACACGGTGCTCGGCCCCGAGACGACGTGGCCCGACACGAAGCGCGTCCTCGACGAGGCCGCGGAGTACGGCATGAACGCCTGCATCCCGCCGTGTTACGTTGCCGAGGCCGCGGAGTACGCGCCCGACGTGACGCTGGCGACGGTGATCGGCTTCCCGCACGGCCAGCACGCCTCGGCCGCCAAGCGCGAGGAGGCGGTCGTCGCCGACGGCGACGGCGCCGACGAGCTCGACGTGGTGATCAACGTCGGCCGACTGCGAGGGGGCGAGACCGACGCCGTCGCGGACGAGCTGGCCGAGGTCGTCGCCGCCACGCCGCTGCCGGTGAAGGTGATCATCGAGACGGCGCTGCTCGGCGACGACGAGAAACACGCCGCCTGCGAGGCCGCCGAGGCCGCCGGCGCCGACATGGTGAAGACCTCGACGGGCTTCGCCGACGGCGGCGCCGAGGTGGCCGACGTGGAGCTGATGAGCGAGTACCTGCCCGTCAAGGCCTCCGGCGGCGTCGGGAGCTACGAGGAGGCGATGGCGATGATCGAGGCAGGCGCAGAACGCATCGGCGCGAGTTCGGGTGTCGAGATCGTCGAGGGCGCGCCCGAGTAAACAGGATCCTCACTCCAACGCGATCAGTCGCTCCTCGCCGTCCCCCCTGTCGGTCACGCCGGC
Source organism: Halolamina salina (assembly GCF_054653455.1). NCBI lineage: Archaea > Methanobacteriati > Methanobacteriota > Halobacteria > Halobacteriales > Haloferacaceae > Halolamina > Halolamina salina. The sequence continues at coordinate 327,912 of NZ_BAAIGE010000002.1, forward strand.
GAACAGCGCGCCGTCGGCCGGGGTCACGCCCATCGCCGAGGCCTCTTCGCCGATACCGTACCGGAACCGCTCGGCGTTCACGCGGGCGGAGCCGACCCCAGTCCCGCCCGAGAGCGGCCGGGCGACGACCGCGCCGTCGGCGCCGGTGTACAGCGTGTCCCCCGCGGCCGCGACGGAGTAGGTGTCGTCGCCGAGTTCCCACCCTCGGCTCCCGTCGTCCGCGTCGAGTCGGTCGACGCCCGAGAGATCGCCGCCGAACACCGCGCCGTCGGCGAGCACGAGCGCCCCGTCGGCGACCGGGCCGTTCTCGGCGTGCCACGCGACTCGGCCCGCGTGGGCGGCCGTCCGGAGACAGAGGACGCCGCCGCCGAACGTCGCCACGAACAGGTCGTTCCCGGATCGCCCGGCGACAGCGGTTACCTTCCCGGGCACCTTCTGCCGCCAGAGGCCGCGGCCGTCGTAGAGGGTGAACAGTTCGCCCCCGCTGGTCGCCGCGGTAACGCCGGCCATCTGGGCCGAGACCAGATGGGTCACTTCGCCGTACACCGAGGTCCGCCACTCGACGTCGCCGTCCGGGCTGATCCGGAGCACCTCCCCGCGGTCGCTGCCAGCGTACAGCGCCCCCCACTCGATGCCGGGGACCGGCGACGCGCTGACCCGCCCGTCGGTTTCGACCCGCCACTGCTCCTCGCCGTTCTCGGCGTCGACGGCGACGAGACCGGACTCGGTGCCGAGGTACGCAATCCCGTCGTGGACCGCCGGCGAGGTGTAGTAGCTGGCCCCCTCGTCGTCCGTCTCGCGGAAGGTCCACAGCCTCTCGCCGCTCTCGGCGTCGAACGTCTCGATGCCGGCCCACGTGGATTGGAACACCCGCCCGCCGGCGAGGACCGGGCGCCCGCGCGGGGTCCCGTCGAGGGGCGTGCTGAAGCGCTCGCTCGGTCCCGACCGGGGGACGGCAGCGTCGGAGGCGTACGCCGTGCCGAAGCGGTCGTAGTTCCGGACGGGCCACTCGGTGCTCCCGTCGCTGCCGGGCGAGGGAGCGCCGTCGCCGCTGGCTCCGTCGATACAGCCGGCGAGGCCGCCGGCGACGCCGGTACTAACTGCCGCGAGGAACGCGCGTCTGGAGGGCATCACTCCCTCGATTTCTGGGCCACGCGCAAGAAAGTACCTCTGTTCCTCCCGGTCGGGACTCGCTGTCGAACGGGCACGGAACCGTCGGGCTTTTGCGCGCCGCTCGCCCAGTTCCGACGAAGATGGCCCGTTACCACATCGAGACGTACGGCTGTACGTCGAACCGGGGTGAGAGTCGGTCGATCGAGAGCGCGCTGCGCGACGCCGGCCACTACCGGGTGGACGGGCCGAAAGAGGCGGACGTGTCGATTCTCAACTCCTGTACGGTCGTCGAGAAGACCGAGCGCAACATGCTCCGCCGGGCGCAGGAACTCGACGAGCAGACCGCCGACCTGATCGTCACCGGCTGCATGGCGCTGGCCCAGAGCGAGGAGTTCGAGCAGGCCGACCTTGACGCGCAGGTGCTCCACTGGGACGACGTGCCCGAGGCCGTCACCAACGGCGAGTGTCCCACGCCCGGCCCGGGCGTCGAGCCCGTGCTGGACGGCGTCGTCGGCATCCTCCCCATCGCCCGGGGCTGCATGAGCAACTGCTCGTACTGCATCACCAAGCAGGCCACCGGCCGGATCGACTCCCCGAGCGTCGAGGAGAACGTCGAGAAGGCCCGCGCGCTGGTCCACGCCGGCGCGAAGGAGATCCGCGTCACGGGGCAGGACACCGGCGTCTACGGCTGGGACGAGGGCGAGCGGAAGCTGCCCGAACTGCTCGACCGCATCTGCGACATCGACGGGGAGTTCCGGGTCCGGGTGGGGATGGCCAACCCCGGCGGCGTCCACGGCATCCGCGAGGAGCTGGCCGAGGTGTACGCCGAGAACGAGAAGCTGTACGACTTCCTCCACGCACCGGTCCAGTCCGGCAGCGACGACGTGCTGGAAGACATGCGCCGCCAGCACCGCGTCGAGAAGTTCGTCGACATCGTCGAGACGTTCGACGACACCCTCGACCACTGGACGCTCTCGACGGACTTCATCGTCGGCTTCCCCACCGAGACCGAGGCCGACCACGAGCAGTCGATGGCGCTGTTCCGCGAGGTCCGCCCGGAGAAGGTGAACGTCACGCGCTTCTCGAAGCGCCCCGGCACCGACGCCGCCGAGATGAAGGGACTGGGCGGGCAGACCAAGAAGGACCGCTCGAAGGCGATGAGCGAACTCAAGCGGGAGATCGTCGCCGAGGCGTACGAGGAGCTCGTGGGCACCACCCGTGAGGTGCTGGTGGTCGAGGAGGGGACCGGCGACTCGGTGAAGTGCCGCGACTCCGCCTACCGCCAGATCGTCGTCCAGAACGCCAGCGAGCACGGCCTCGAACCCGGCGACTTCGCCGAGGTCGAGGTCGACAGCCACCAGACGGTGTACGCGTTCGGGACGCCGGTCTGACCTAACGCCGCCCCGTTCTGCCCCCACAAGGCTTCTTACGCTCGCCGCCCCGATTTTCGGCCGATGCCCTCCAACAGACGAGAGTTCCTCGCGGGGAGCCTCGGCCTCGCCGCGGCGCTCGTGACCGCCGGCTGCATCGGCGACACGCCGGGAAACACCGACTCACCGACCGACTCGCCCACCGAACCGAAGGGGTCCCCGTCCGACACCGAGGTTCCGCCGCCGGCGGCGTCCGAGCGAACCGTCGGCGGCGCCACCGTCGCCGTGTTCGACGTGGTGGCGGAGAAAGCGGTGACCTACGAGTCGATCATGGGCTCGGGCGGCGTCGTCGCCCCCGAGGGACGGCAGTTCGTCGTCGCCTCGGTCCGCAGCGACGCCGAACTGGAGACGGAGGCGTTCAGCCTCCGCGCCGGCGGCGAGTCGTGGGCGGCGGTCGACCCGGGCGACGAAGGCGCTCAGAACTACGCCGTCGCCGGCCACGAGGGCGGGATCGTCGGCGGTCCCAACCTCACCGGCGGCGACGGTCCGCGCTACGTCGCGTTCGAACTCGACTCGCCGTTGGACGCCGACGACGTGCGGATCGTCCTCGAACGCGGCGGCGAGTCGGGGGAGTGGGAACTGCCCGACGACGTCCGCGAGACGCTCGCGGCGTCGGCGCCGTCGTTCGAACTCGACTCGCTCTCGGTGCCCGACAGCGTCGACCGCGGGGAGACACTCGAGGTGGAGCTGACGGCGACGAACACCACGGAGACCGCGGGCCGCTTCCTCGCGGCCGCCTACTGGCCGACACGGATCGCCGACGACGACGAGTCCCACCTGATCGAGCGCTCCGTCGACGCCGGCGGGACGGTGACGGCGTCGCTCTCGATCGACACCGAGTACACGCACGCCGACGAGGGGTCGGCGACGCTCCGGCTCTCGGGGCACGTCGACGCCGAGCGGGAGATCACCGTCGTCGGCGGGACCAGCACCGCCTGATCGTCAGCCCGACACGAAATACTCCCCGTGGAAGCCGAAGGGGACAGCGTGGGGCAGCGGCGCCCGCGCGAGTTCGGTCAGGTCGCCGTCGAGAACGAGCAGCACCGACCGCTCGGCGTCGGCGTCGAGGCAGAGCGAGAGCACGACGCCGTCGGCCTCCGCGTCGCCCTCGGGGCGGGGGACGAAGATCGGCTCGCCCGAGAACACCCCCGGTTCCTCCCAGCGGCGAGCCACGCCGGGGTTCTCACCAGCCACGTCTACGCGGACCAGCGCGTTGCCGCCGTCCATCTCCGTCGACTGTGCGAACACGTGCTCGTACTCGCGGGTGTGGACCCGCGGGGAGAACCGCGGCATCTCCACCTCGTTGGCGAGGTGGTCGTGGCCCGGTTCGCCGCCATCGAGCGGGAGCCGGTAGCGCCGGAGTTCGCCCGAGGGGAAGCCGGCGTCGCCGCCCCGGAGCGCGCTCATCGAGAGGTCCGTCACCGCGCTGTCGTCGTCGTACGCCACGAGGTCGACGACGAGTTCGGTCGTGCCGTCGCTCTCGCGTTCGAACGCGTTGGCGGTGTGGAACGTGAAGAATGCCGGCACCGTCGCCTCCCGGACCAGTTCGCCGGAGTCGCGCCGGAAGACCAGAAAGCGCGTCCCGCGTGACGGCTCCCAGTCGTAGTTGTCGATGAAGCCGCCCGAGCCGGGCAGTAGGAACCTCGCGGGGCGGGTGACCAGCGGCGGTTCGACCAGCACCGCGTGGGTCGGCGTGAGCGCGAAGCTGTGCATGTACGCCGGCTTCTCCACGCGGACGCTGCCGACCCGTTCCCGGCGCGTGGTTCCCTCGGGGATGCGGAAGAGGACGTACTCGTTGTGTCTGCCGAACTTCGTGAAGTAGCCCCAGTGGGCGCCGCTGTCGGGGTCCTGCCGGAGGTGGGCGGTGACGTGGTGGGCGGTCACCTCGTCGTCGTAGTCGAGCGCCCCCCGGCGCTCCAGCGTCTCCGGGTCGATCCGGAGCCAGTTCGGCGTCTCCGTCAGCGCGACGAGGTCGCCGCCGATGCGGGCGACGTGGACGTTGGCATTGTCGGTCGCATCGCCGGCGAGCATCGATTTCACGCGGCTGAGGTAGCCGTCGGTCGAGGAGAACTGGCCGGCGAAGCTGCCGTCCTCGACGGCGGCGCGGTAGGCGTCGGTCCGCGGGAAGCGGTTAGTGTACCGCACCGCGCCGTCGTCGAAAGAGAAGCGTGTGAGGTGGGCCAGCCCGTCGAACCAGTGGTCGGCCTCGGCGTCGCCGACGGTCCAGCGTGCGGGGCCGTTCCGGTAGAGCGCGCCGTCGAGCCACGCCGGCACGTCGCCCTCGACGGGCAGGTCGCGGTCGCGGACCCCCTCGGTCAGATCGTGAAAGCCCGCCTCGTAGCCGGCCATGGCGGTGCTGGGGCGCGGAGCCGAATAAGCGCTCGCCCGGTCAGCCGACGCGCTCGTCGCGCCAGCGGTCGTCCTCCTTCCACTCGCCGAGCTCCTTGGGATCGACGTGGACGAACGCGTCGTCGACCTCGGGCAGGTCGCGGATGGCGTTGATCACCTCCGTCTCGATGTCGTGGGCCTCCCGAACCGTCAGTTCGCCCTCGACCTCGATGTGGAGGCTCACGTCGACCTCGGGGCCGACGTAGTGGGCGACCACGTCGTGGGCGCCCCGCACCTCGGGGTGGGCGAGCGCGGCGTCGACGATCGCCGCCCGGAGGTCCTCCGGCGGCGCGGCGCCGACGAGGTAGCCGACGTTGTCCCGGACGATGTCGACGCCGGTCAGCAGGATGCCGACGGCGACCACCAGCGCGGCGATCGGGTCGAGCACGGGGTAGCCGACCGCGGCGCCGCCCGCGCCGATGAGTGCCGCGACCGCGGTCAACACGTCGGTCCGATTGTCCTTCGCGGTGGCGACCAACGCCGGCGAGCGGTGAGTCTCGCCGGCGCGCAGACAGTAGCGATACAGCGCGTACTTCGCGACGGCGCCGACGCCGAGCACGACCGCGGGGACCGGGGAGACGGCAGAGTAGGATCCAGCGAGCAGCGAGGTGGCCCCCGAGTACGCCACCCCGGTGCCGGCGGCGAGCACGCCCGCGGCGACGAACAGCGCGACGAACGGCTCGATGCGCTCGTGGCCGTGGGGGTGTTCGAAGTCCGGCGGCTGGGTGGTGAGGTAGAGGCCGGCGACGACGACCGCGCTGTAGACGGCGTCGGAGGCGCTGTTGACCGCCTCGCTGACGAGCGCGAGGCTGCCCGTCTCCAGCCAGACCCCCGTCTTCAGCAGCGCCAGCGCGAGGTTGGCGGCGAGCACGACGACGCCGACCCGGCGGACTGCCCCCTTGCGCTCCATGCGGCCGGATTCGGGGCGCGCCGGTACTTGACTTGAGTGGTCGCGTTCGGCCCGTTCTGTCGGACTTCTCACGTTCGTTGCGGGGTGAACCGATAAAAACTTGTATCGGATGAACGGCTTGCGGACATATGGCACAACGAGAGACGTGGACGACGCGTGCGGGGTTCATCCTTGCTGCGGTGGGGAGCGCGGTCGGCCTCGGGAACATCTGGCAGTTCCCGTTCAAGACCGCGGAGAACGGCGGTGCGGCGTTCGTGCTGGTGTACCTGTTCGCCGCCGTGCTCATCGGCCTCCCGACGATCCTCGGCGAGTTCGCGATCGGCCGTCGGGCGAAGATCAACGCGGTCGAGGCGTTCGACCGGCTCGACCACCCGGCGTGGACCGTCGTCGGGGGGTTGGGACTGTTCACGGGGCTGTGGATCCTGTCGTACTACAGCGTCGTCGGCGGCTGGGTGATCCGGTACGTGATCGGGAGCCTGACCGGCGGCTACTTCGGCGACACCGCCGCGTACTTCGGCGCGGTGTCGGTGGGCTGGGAGGCGATCGCGTTCCACGCGGTGTTCATGGCGCTGACCGCGGGGATCGTCGCGTTCGGCGTCGAGGACGGGATCGAGAAGGCGACGAAGCTGATGGTCCCCTCGGTGGTCGTGATGCTGGTCGGCCTCGCGGTGTACGCGTTCACCCTCGGCGGGAGCGGCCCCGCCTACGGCTACTACCTCTCGCCGGATCTGGGCTACCTCGCGAACAACCTCGGCTCGGTGATCCCCTTCGCGGTGAGTCAGGCGTTCTTCTCGCTCTCGCTGGGGATGGGCGCGATGATCACCTACGCGTCCTACATCGGCGAGGACGAGAGCCTGCCCGCCGACGGCGGACTGGTCGTCGGCCTCAACACCGCGATCGGCGTGCTGGCGGGGCTGGTCGTGATCCCGCTGCTGTTCGTCCAGTTCGGGACGGTGCCGGAGAGCGCCGCCGGCGGCGGTCCCGGCGCGCTGTTCGTCTCGGTCGCACAGGCGTTCGCGAACCTCGGGATGGCGGGCCGGGCCGTCGGCGCGCTGTTCTTCTTCGTCGTGCTGGTCGCGGCGCTCTCCTCCGCGATCAGCCTGCTCGAAGTCGTCACCTCCTACTGCGTCGACAAGTACGACTGGAACCGGAAGCCGACCGCGTTCGGCTTCGGCGGCGCGCTGTTCCTGCTCGGCACGCTCGCGGCGTGGGACACCGCGTGGCTGGGCTGGTTCGACACGCTGGCGTACAGCGTCCTCCTGCCCGCCTCGGTGCTGCTGGGCGTGATCTTCGTCGGCTGGGTGTACGGGCCGGAAGCGGTCGACGAGATCAAGCAGGGCAGTAGCGCCGACGCGAGCGTCGCCAACCTCTGGATCTGGTGGCTGCGGACCGTCGTGTTCGTCGGCGTGTTCATCACGCTGTACCTCGGCGTCACCTCCATCTACGCGTCGCCGGGGCTGCCGTTCCTGTAGTCAGTCGAACCGCAGTTCGACCGCGTCCGTTTTTTCGGCTCCGTCGGCGGCATCGGGCAGCGCCGCGAACGCCTCGTGGAGCTTGTCGTAGCTCTCCTCCAGCGCCTCGACGATGACTTTCGTGTCCGAGACGATCGGCATGAAGTTCGTGTCACCCGACCAGCGCGGGATCAGGTGGGTGTGGAGGTGGTCGTCGATCGAGCCGCCGGCGGCGTCGCCGCCGAGGTTCTCGCCGGCGTTGACGCCGTCCGGCCCGAACGCCGCCTCCAGCGCGTCGATGGCGGCGACTTTCAGCTTCGCGTGGTCCAGTAGCTCCGCGTCGGAGAGGTCGGCCCACTCGCCGGTGTGCTGGTCGGGGATGACCATCACGTGCCCCGGCGCGTAGGGGGCGTTGTTGAGAATCACGAACGAGCGTTCGCTCCGGGCGACGATCCGGCTCTCGCGGTCGTCGTCACGCTCGGGCAGTACACAGAACGGGCAGCCGTCGACCTCGTCGTCCTCGGGGTCGCGCTCGACCCAGTCGATCCGCCACGGGGCGAACAGTTGTTCCATACCCGGGCGTCGTGTGGCCGGCGGTTAGTGGTTCTGGACGCCCGGGCTTTTTCACGGATGCCGACACAATGCCGACCGTCCCCATGGAGCTGGAGCAGTTCATCGACGCCAACGGCCCTGACTCCGAAGCGAACGGCTTTCAGAAGGAGAACAACCGTCTGCTGAAGATCCCCGTCGACGGGCTGACCACCGTCAAGGTGGGCACGATGGTCGCCTACACCGGCGATCTGACGTTCACCGGCAGGTCCTCCGCGGAGGGCGGGCTCACGGGGCTCGTCAAGGAGGCGGTCACCGACGAGGGAACGCCGGTGATGGAGGCGGAGGGAACCGGCTCGCTGTACCTCGCGGATCAGGGCAAGAAAGTGCAGATACTCTCGCTGGACGAGGGGGAGTCGATCTCGGTCAACGGCACCGACGTGCTCGCGTTCGAGGAGCAGATCGACTACGAGATCGGCACGATCGGCAGCCTCTCCGGCGCCGCCGCCGGCGGGCTGACGAACGTCTTCCTCTCCGGCCCCGGCGACGTGGCGATTTCCACCCACGGCGACCCGCTGGTGATCTCGCCGCCGGTGACGACCGACCCCGACGCCACCGTCGCGTGGAGCTCGAACCTCTCGCCCTCGATCGGGACGAACAAGATGATCGAGATCGGCCAGCAGTCCGGCGAGTCGATGCAGATGGAGTTCACCGGCGAGGAGGGGTTCGTTGTCGTCCAGCCGTACGAGGAAGGCGGCCAGATGTAGGCGGCGGGCGGCCCCGACTTACGGCCAGAGGCCGCGGCTGTCGTGGGCCTCGGCGACCCGCGTGAGCGCGACGATGTAGGCGGCGTCGCGCCAGCTCACGTCGTGTTCCTCGCGGCGGTCGCACACCGTCTCCCACGCCTCGACCATCTCCGACTCGAGTTCGCGGTGGACGCGGTCGAGCGACCACGCGCGACGGTTGATGTCCTGCAGCCACTCGAAGTAGCTCACGGTCACCCCGCCGGCGTTGGCGAGGATGTCCGGAACCACCGGGATACCGCGCTCCTCGAGTATCTCGTCGGCCGTGCTGGTCGTCGGGCCGTTGGCGCCCTCGACGATCACGTCGGCCTGCACGTCCTCGGCGTTCTCGGCGGTGATGACGTTGCCGATGGCGGCGGGGATCAGCACGTCCGCGTCGAGTTCGAGCAGTTCGTCGTTGCTCACTTTCTCGGGCGCGGGGTGGCTGAGCACCGCTTCCGGCTCCTCGTGGTGGCTGGGGATCGAACTGGTGTCGAGCCCGTTGGGGTCGTAGATCCCGCCGTTCACGTCGCTGACGGCGACGACGTTCGCGCCCCACTCGTCGAGCAGGCGCGCCGCGTTGGCGCCGACGCTGCCGTACCCCTGGATCGCGACCGAGGTCTCCGACAGCGGCATGTCGTAGTAGTCGGCGGCCTCGCGGGCGACGATCGCGACGCTCCGGCCCGGCGCCTCGTCGCGGCCCTCGCTGCCGCCGACGACCGGCGGCTTCCCCGTGACGACGCCCGGGGTGGTCTCGCCCTCCTGCATCGAGTAGGCGTCCATCAGCCACGCCATCGTCTGGGGGCTGGTCCCCATGTCCGGCGCGGGGATGTCCTTGTTCGGGCCGATGGCGTCGCGGAGTTCTTCCGCGAACCGGCGGGTGAGCCGTTCGGTTTCGTCCTCGCTCAGCTCCTTGGGGTTGACCGCGATCCCGCCTTTCGCGCCGCCGAAGGGGATGTCCATCACCGCACACTTCCAGGTCATCCACATCCCGAGGCCGACACACTCGTCGCGGGTCACCTCGGGGTGGTAGCGCAGGCCGCCCTTGTGCGGGCCGCGGACGCTGTCGTGCTGGGCGCGGTAGCCCGTGAACACGTCGACGGAGCCGTCGTCGCGCTCGATCGGCACGGTCACCTCGTGGACCTTCTTCGGGTGTTTCAGCCGCTCGACCACGTTCTCGTCGACGTCGACGTGCTTGGCCGCGCTGTGGAGTTGGCGCTTGGCCGTCTCCAGCGCCGACTCGTGTTCTGTCGCCTCGCTACTCTCCCGCTCGGTCGTGTCCTCTGTCGTGGGGCTCACTGTTACTCGAGTCTGGTTCGTCGGTTACGCATCTCTCCGCCGCAGTCGGGGCAGATGAGTGGTTGGCTGTCGGTCCGTCCAACGTTCCTCAGTTGGGCGGTTCTCCCGTCCCGGTAGCACGCCGGCGGGGATATACTCGGCGTCTCGACGGCCGATTCCACGGAGTTGTCCACTAATGGAGAGAAATGTCCTTCATCACCCCGTTACGACCGTGCCGTGAGGGACTGTCACACTCCCTCCGAACTGCTATACCGCTGCCGACCGCACCCGACGGAACGTGCCCAACGCCATCGCCCGTTCCGGCTCCCTCCGTTCGCGATAGCCGGCGTCACCGACGTATCGCTCGCAACACCGATCGACCACACACCGATGCCACACGCGACGTTCATCGACGGCGACCGCATCGAACTCAGGCCGCCAGACGAGGGCGACATCCCGCTCCTCGTCGAGGCCGAGAACCACCCACAGGTCCGGCGCCACGTCACGCGCTTCCGGACGCCCGTCTCCGAGGCGGCGTACCGCGAGGACCGCTGGCCGCTGCCGAACGACGACGACGGGGTCGAACTGCTCGTGGTGCCGAAGTCCGGCGATTTCGGTGGCGAACCCGTCGGCTCGGTCAGCCTCGCGCCGATCCAGCAGCCCGATGGCTACGCCAACTTCGGCGTCTGGCTCCACCCCGACGCGTGGGGGAACGGCTACGCGCTCGACGCCGGCGCCCACCTGCTCGACTACGGCTTCCGCGCCCACCGACTCCACCGCGTCTCCGCGACCGTCGCGGGGAGTAATGACGCCTCCCGGCGGCTCTGTGAGCGGCTCGGCTTCGCCGAGGAGGGCGCCGCCCGCGAGGCGTGGTTCCTCGACGGCGAGCACGTCGACGCCGTCCACTACGGCCTGCTCGAACGCGAGTGGGACGGGCCGGCCGCGGCGCTGGAGTAGCACTCAGTCGCCGCCATCGGTGCGTTTAATCCCGGACTGGCCCAACAGGTATGCGTCATGACGAAAGTCAGCGTAGTCGGTGCGGCAGGGACCGTCGGCGCGGCCGCCGGGTACAACCTCGCGCTCCGTGACGTGGTCGACGAGCTCGTCTACGTCGACATCCCCGAGCAGGAGGACGTGACCGTCGGGCAGGCCGCCGACGCCAACCACGGCGTCGCCTACGACTCGAACACGACCGTCCGCCAAGGCGGGTACGCGGACACCGCCGGCTCGGACGTGGTCATCATCACCGCCGGCATCCCCCGCGAGCCGGGCCAGACCCGGATCGACCTCGCGGGCGACAACGCGCCGATCATGGACGACATCGGCGCCTCGCTCGCCGAGCACAACGACGACTTCGTCACCATCACCACCTCCAACCCGGTCGACCTGCTGAACCGCCACCTGTACGAGACCGGCGACCGCGACCGCTCGAAGGTGATCGGTTTCGGCGGCCGGCTCGACTCCGCGCGGTTCCGCTACGTGCTCTCCGAGCGCTTCGACACGCAGGTAGGGAACGTCGAGGCGACGATCCTCGGCGAACACGGCGACGCGCAGGTGCCCGTCTTCTCGAAGGTGCGCGTCGACGGCCGCGACCCCGAGTTCACCCCCGACGAGCGCGACGAGATCCTCGCCGACCTCCAGCAGTCCGCGATGGACGTGATCGAGCGCAAAGGGGCGACCGAGTGGGGACCCGCAACGGGCGTCGCCCACATGGCCGAGGCGGTCATCCGCGACACCGGCGAGGTGCTGCCGGGCAGTATCGTCCTCGACGGGGAGTACGGCTACGAGGACACCGCCTTCGGCGTCCCGGTCAAGCTCGGCGCGAACGGCGTCGAGGAGGTCGTCGAGTGGGAGCTCTCCGACTACGAGGTCGGGCTGATGGACGACGCCGCCGAGAAGCTCCGCGACCAGTACGCCAAAATCCAGTAGCCGCGCTATCGACGCGACACACGACCACGATTTTTCTCCCCTCCCGCCGATACGCCGGCCATGGACGGCCGACTCGAGACGCCCGAGAGGCTCGAACGCCGCCGGATTGCGGTGTTCCTCGCCGTCGCGTTCGGCGTCTCCTGGGCGACGGGACTCGCGATCTGGCTCACCGGCGGGCTGGCCGACAGCCCCGAGATCGCCGAGGGGATCACGCTCGCGGCGGTGCTGCTCCCGACCGCCTACATGTTCGGCCCCGCGGTGGGGAACGTCGCCGCCCGGCTCGTGACCGGCGAGGGGTGGGATCGCCACCGGCTCTACCCGGAGTTCGAGGGGACGATGTGGACCTACGCCGCCGCGTGGCTCGCGCCCGCGGGGCTGACCGTCGTCGGCGCCGCGCTCTACTTCGCGGTCTTCCCCGGGCAGTTCGACCCGACGATGGCCGCGTTCCGTGAGCAGGTGGCGAGCATGGGCGTCGGGATGGACCCGCGGCTGCTGGCCGCGATTCAGATCGCCAGCGCGCTCACGATCGCCCCGCTCGTCAACGGGCTGTTCGCGTTCGGCGAGGAGTTCGGCTGGCGGGCGTACCTGCTGCCGAAGCTGACGCCGCTGGGGTACCGCCGCGCGGTCGTCCTCTCGGGAGTGATCTGGGGCGTCTGGCACTGGCCGATCGTCGCGATGGGGCACAGCTACGGCTTCGACTACCCCGGGTTCCCGTGGACCGGAATGGCCGCCTTCCTCGTCTTCACCGTCGGCGCGGGGACGTTCCTCGCCACGCTCACGGTCCGGGAGGGGAGCGTCTGGCCCGCCAGCATCGGCCACGGCGCGATCAACGCGATCGCGAGCGTCGCGGTGCTGTTCGTCGCCGGGCGGCCCAACACGCTGCTCGGCCCGACGCCGGTGGGCGTGCTGGCCGCGCTGCCGTGGCTCGCCGTCGCCGCGTGGCTGCTCCGGAGATAGTCACAGAGACTATGCGGTTCGGGACCGAGCGGCCGGTATGCGCCGCCGTGCCCTCCTCGCGCGCACCGCCCTCCTGACCACCGCCACCGGGCTGGCCGGCTGCTCCGGCCTCGGCGACGGGCGCGACTCCCCGACCGACTCACCGACTGCCAGCCCGACGGCCACGCCGTCGACGGTTCGAACGCCGGAGAACGGCTCGCTCGGCGTCGTCGAGCACACGCTCTCGCGATCGAACGAGGGGAGCGAGAACGAACTCGTCGCGGTCGAGGCCACGATCGAGAACGGCGGATCGGAGCCGGCCGACGTGACCGCGACCGCCCGCTTCCTCGACGACGCGGGCGCGGTAATCGACGAGAGTGAGGCGTCGACGACGGACCTCGCGGCCGGCGGGCGCTGGTCGGTCGAACTCCTGTTCGGCGGGAGCGGCGAGGCCGCACGAGCCGTGACGGACTACCGGCTCGCCGTCGAACGGGCCGACTGAGCCGTTACTCGTTCTCGAGCAGGATCTTCCCGACGAACTCGCCGGACTCGGCCAGCTCGTGGGCCTCGGCCACCTCGTCGAACGTGAATCGCTCGTCGATGTGCGGCGTGATCGCGCCGTCGTCGACCAGCGATGCGATGTCGTCGAGTTCGTCGCCGACGCGCTCCTGCCCCTCGCCGAGCAGCACCGGGAGGATCACCAGCACGACGCCGAGTTCCAGCGATCCCTGGTGCATCGGCGCGAGCGAGAGCTCCTCGGCGGCGCTGGACTCGGTGGTGACGACGCTGCCGAACGGTCGGACCGCCTCGAACGCGGTCGCGAGGTGGTCGTCGCCGACGGGGTCGAACACGGTGTCGAAGCCGGCGCCGTCGGCGTACTGTGCGACGTACTTGCTGGGCTCGGTTTCGGTGTAGTCGACGGCCGCGTCGGCGCCGAGTTCGAGCGCGAGGTCGCGCTTCTCGGCGGTCGATCCCGTCGCGATCACGTTCGCGCCGAGCCAGCGGGCGACCTGTACGCCGACGTGGCCGACGCCGCCGCTGGCGCCGTAGACGAGCACGTCGTCGTCGATCCCCACGTCGCTCTTGTCGGTCAGCATCTCCCACGCGGTGAGCGCGACGACGGGTAGCGCCGCGGCGTCGGCGAGCGGGATCGACTCGGGCGCGTCGGCGAACGTGCCCGCGTGGCCGACGACGTAGTCGGCGAGCGCGCCCTGCCGGCCGGCGCCGCCGGGCATCCCGTACACCTCGTCGCCGGGTTCGAAGCGGTCGACACCCTCGCCGACCGCGTCGACGACGCCGGCCACGTCACAGCCCAGCGTCGCCGGGAACTCGGGGGCGAAGTCGGGGATGTGACCCGCGCGGATCTTGTAGTCGACGGGGTTGACGCTCGAGGCGACGACCTCGACCCGGATCTCGCCGGGGTCTGGCTCGGGGACCGGTCGCTCGGTCTCGGTGAAGACGTCGGGGTCGCCGTACTCCTCGATGACGTGTGCGGTCATCTCTGATGGCATCGCCCGAACGTTCGGGCCACCGAGGGGAGAGGTCGGCGGTCGCGGCACGCGGCGCTGATAGGCTGCGGTACGCGAAAAATGGAGGACTGCAGCGGGGTTACTCGTCCGACTCCTCGTCGGACTCGTTCTGCGTGATCTCGTACTGGAACCCGATCGTGTTCTCGGGCATGATCTCCGCGGTCCACTCGCCGGCGACAGGCTCCTCCAGTTCGTAGACGAACTGGGTCTGCCCGCCGTTGGTGGCGTAGGGACCGTCCTGCGAGGCGCCACGCTCGGGCGAGGCGCCGAGATCGACGTAGCCGCTCTGGCTCACCTGCACGCGCTCGGCGTCGATGCGCTCGCCGTCGGGCGAGACGAACGTCACGTCGAAGCTCGCGGCCTCGGCGTTCTCGGCAGTGCGGCGGTTCTGCGGGTTGAGCGTCAGCGTGACGTTGTCGGTCCGCTCGGAGACGTCGAACGTCGCCTCGTAGGGCTGGTCGGGCTGCTCCCAGACGACGAAGCTCAGGCTGATCTCCTGCCAGTAGTTGTTGTCGTCGCGGCGGTTGGGGTCCTGCAGCCCCAGATCGAGCGAGGTGTCGTAGCGACCGCGCTCGGCGTCGGCGTCCGGCGAGATCGTGACCGTCACGGTCGCGGTCTCACCGGGCGCGATCTGGCTCGGCGCGTCGACGTCGATCCAGGACTGGTCGACCTGCTGCGGGCAGTGGGTGCCGTAGCAGTGACCCCGCTGCTCGGCGCGCTCGGGGCTCAGCGGCACCGACTCGTCGCCGGTGTTCTCGATCACGATCTGCTTGCTGACCGAGTCGCCCGCCTCGACCTGCGTGTTGATGTACGTCTCCGAGAGGATCCGAACGGTCGGCTCCTTCCAGACGTTCACGCTCGTGTGGGCCGCGTGGACCGGGCGGTCCGGTCGGCCGGGCGAGGAGACGGTCTCGTCGGTGAACGCGACCGCGCCGGAGTAGCGTGCGATCTCGGCGTCCTCGGGGACCGAGACGCTCACCTCGTACTCGACTTCCTCGCCCGCGTCGATCGTGTCGGGACCGTCGATCTCGACCCACGACTCGTTGATCGGGTTGCGGTCGGTCGGCGACGTGAACAGGTGGGGGTTCACGTCGACCGCCTCGTCCTCGCCGTTCTCGACGACGACGGTGAACGTCCCGCTCTCCCCGGGCTTCAGGTCGAGGTAGCTCTCCCGGGCGTCGACGTAGAGCCGGGTGTAGTTCCCGTCGTCGCTCTGTTCGGTCTGTTGGCTCGAGACGGCGTCGTTCACTGCGGGGGCCGGTGCGTCGGTCGCGCCGTCGATCGGTGCGACTGCCGCCGCGGCTGGCACGCCGGCCAGCGCGACGAGAAGCGTGATCAGTATGACTCGTTTCATGGGTGGCGTACGCCGAAACTCGCCACGGAGGGCGGAGGGCGGCGAACGGGCGGCGTTTCGACGCCGGCCGGCAAATAGCTACTGGAGAGTGAAACGAATTTTTTACAGCCGTCGGTCGATCCGTTCGGCGGTCGTCGGCCCGACGCCCTCCACGTCCAGCAGCGCCGACTCGCCGGCCTCGCGGATGGCGTCGATCGAGCCGAACCGACGGAGCAGGCGCTTCCGGGTCTCGGGGCCGACGCCCTCGACCTCGTCCAGCGCCGTCGCCACCTCGTCGCGCACGCTCTGGTGGTACTGGACCGCGAAGCGGTGGGCCTCGTCGCGCACGCGCTGGAGCAGGTGGAGGTGGGGGGCGTCGTCGTCGAACCGCTCGACGCCGTCGGGCGTGACCACCAACTCCTCGGACTTCGCCAGCGCGATGCAGGGCACGTCCCAGCCCACCTCGTCGAGTGCGTCCATCGCCGCGCCCAACTGCCCCTCGCCGCCGTCGATCAGCAGCAGGTCCGGGTCGGGCCGGTCGTCTGTTCCGTCGACGGCGCGTTCGGCCCGCCAGCGCACCAGTTCGCGCATGTTGGCGTAGTCGTCGTTGCGGTCGGGAAGCTTCTTCCGGCGGTAGTCGGACTTCTCGGCGCTGCCGGCGACGAAACACACGTCGCTGCCCACGACCGCCTTCCCCTGTGCGTGGCTCACGTCGAACCCCTCGATCCGCTCCGGGCGGGGGATGTCGAGCGCCTGCCCGAGCGCGCCGACGGGGTCGTCCGCGCCGCCGACGCCGCTGCGGGCGTTCTTGAGCGCCAACTCTACGAGTTTCCCCTCCCGGCCCGCGCCGGGCACCGACACGTCGACGCCGGCACTTTCGAGCCAGTCGAGCACGTCCTCGTCGTCCGGCCGTTCGGAGAGCAGTATCGCGTCGGGTAGCTCCCGCTCGGCGTAGTACTGGGTCAGGAACGCCGACAGCAGGCTGGCGACGCGGTCCTCGCCATCGGGCGCGTCGAGTCGGTGCCGCGAGCGGTCGACCAACTGGCCGGAGTCGGCGTGGAGCCGCGCGACGGTCGCGTCGCCGCCCTCGACGACCGCCGCGAGCACGTCGACTTCCCGCCGGCTCCCGGGCGAGGAGACGGCCTCGCCGCCCTCG
This sequence comes from Halolamina salina, assembly GCF_054653455.1. Taxonomy (NCBI): domain Archaea; kingdom Methanobacteriati; phylum Methanobacteriota; class Halobacteria; order Halobacteriales; family Haloferacaceae; genus Halolamina; species Halolamina salina. Next base: position 344,696 of record NZ_BAAIGE010000002.1, read on the forward strand.
CCGTGGAACGCCTCGACGGCTTCGAGCCGGTCCCGGGCGTTGGCGGCGCGCTCGAACGCCTCGTTCTGGGCGGCCTGCTCCATCTCCCGCCGGAGCGGGTCGGCGAGGATCCCGGTCTCGCCCTCGAAAAAGCGGATCGCGCTCGATACGTCCTCGGCGTAGCGCTCCGCGTCGATGGCGTCGACGCAGGGCGCCGAGCAGATCCCCATCTCGTGGTCGATACACGGCCTGTCGCGGTTCCGGAACTTGTGGTCCGAGCAGCCCCGTAGCCCGTACATCTCACGAATCGCCTTCACGACCGTCTCGACCTCGCCCTTCCGGGTGTACGGGCCGAAGACGGTCGCCGCGTCGTCGGGATCGCGGGTGATCTCGATGCGGGGGTACTCGTGGTCGGTAAGTTGGACCAGCGGGTAGGACTTGTCGTCCTTCAGCCGGACGTTGTACCGCGGCTGGTGGCGCTTGATCAGGTTCGCCTCCAGCAGCAGCGCCTGGGTCTCGGTGTCCGTGACCGCGGTGTCGATGGCGTCGGCGCGCTGGACCATCTTCCGGATACGGTCGCTCCGCGGGTCCGCGTAGGAGCGCACGCGGTCGCGGATGTCGACGGCCTTGCCGACGTAGAGGACGGTGTCGTTGTCGTCGCCGCGTTCGAGGAACTGGTAGACGCCCGGCTCCCGGGGGAGGTCGCCGGCGCGCTCGCGTGCCTCGCTCGCGTCCATCTATCCGGGGTAGGGTGTCGGCGCGTTTGAGCGTGACGCCCTCGGTGTCGCGGGGGCCGAATCCGACCGTCGGCTACAAACCGCGCCCACCACAACCCCGGAGCATGACTCGCGTCTGGCTGGTCGACCGCGACGTCGACAGCCGCAACACGGTGACGATGACCTACGCCACCCCGGACGGCGAGCGGGCGTTCACCAGACAGGCCGCGCTGGACCGCCTCGCGACCCGCGACGGCCCGACCGCCGCCGTCGACGTCGAGGACGACCGGCTAACACCGGTCGACGACCCCGAGACGGCCGCGCGCTACGCGGCCGAAGTCGAGCGTGTGGCGGCGGAACACGACCCCGAAGACGTACTCTGAGCGATAGTTACGCCGGCGACGCAGCCGAAACCCTTTATCCGGAACCGGGGCAAGCCGCCCCATGGCCGCCATCGAACTCGACGGGGTGACGAAACGGTTCGGCGACGTGACCGCCGTCGACGGGCTCGATCTGACGGTGGAGGAGGGCGAGGTGTTCGGCTTCCTCGGCCCGAACGGGGCCGGGAAGTCGACGACGATTAACGTCCTGCTCGACTTCGTGCGCCCCACCGCGGGGCGGGTGGAAGTGCTCGGGATGGACCCCCAGCGCGAGAGCGTCGCGGTTCGGGAGCGCACCGGCGTGCTCCCGGAGGGGTTCTCCGTGTACGACCGCCTGACCGGGCGGGAACATCTGGAGTTCGCGATCGAGTCCAAAGATGCCGACGCGGACCCCGACGCCGTGCTCGATCGCGTCGGCCTCGCCGGCGACGGCGACCGCAAGGCCGGCGGCTACTCGAAGGGGATGGCCCAGCGCCTCGCGCTCGGGATGGCGCTGGTGGGCGATCCCGATCTGTTGATCCTCGACGAGCCCTCCTCCGGGCTCGACCCCGCGGGGGCGAAGGAGATGCGCGATATCGTCCGCGAGGAGGCCGACCGGGGGGCGACGGTCTTCTTCTCCAGCCACGTGCTCGGGCAGGTCGAGGCGGTCTGTGACACCGTGGGGATCCTGCGGAACGGCGAACTCGTCGCCAAGGACTCCGTCGAGGGGCTGCGCGAGGCGGTCGGCTCCGGCGCGACGCTTTCGATCACCGCCGACGGCGTCACGGACGAGGATCTCGACGCGGTGCGCGCGCTCGACGGCGTCGACGCCGCCTCGACCGACGGCGCGACCGTGACGGTCCAGTGCGACCCCGAGGCCAAGACCGCGGTCATCGGCGCGCTCGAGGACGCCGGCATCGCCGTCGAGGACTTCTCGACCCGCGAGTCGTCGCTCGAGGACCTGTTCCTCGCGTACACCGAAGGTGACACGCCCGACGATGGCGGGGAGGCCGAGGAGGTGGACGCATGAGCTGGGAGGCCGTCGCCCGGAAGGACTTCCGGGACGCGGTGCGCTCCCGGTGGCTCTGGGTGCTGTCGGCGCTGTCGATTCTGGTGTTCGCCGGCGCCGCGATCGGCCGGCTCTACGTCGGCGGCGGCCCCCAGGGCGGCGGGGGCGGCGTGCTCCGCACGTTCCTCTTCTTCCTCAAACAGGGGACGGCGATCATCATCCCGCTGACGGCGCTCGTCGTCGCCTACGGCTCGATCACGCGCGAGCGGGAGTCGGGCACGATCAAGCTGCTGCTCTCGCTGCCTCACTCGCGTGACGACGTGGTGCTCGGGAAGTTCTTCGGTCGCAGTGCGGTCGTCAGCCTCCCGGTGTTGATCGGCTTCTTCGTCGCGCTGCTCGCGCTGCTGCCGGCGGCGTCGGGGCTGGACATCCTCGTCTACGTCGAGTTCGCGCTGCTGACCGCGCTGCTGGGGGTCGTGTTCGTCGGCATCGCCGTCGGCGTCTCCGCGGCCGCGAACACGAACCAGCAGGCGCTTGTCGGCGCCGGCGGGCTGTTCGCGACGTTCTGGTTCCTCTGGAACTTCTTCGTCACCGGCGTCAACCGCGCGGCGACCGAGTTGTTCGGCCTCTCGACGCCCCAGCAGTTCCAGCTCCGGCTGGCGCTGAAGATCCTCAACCCGATTCAGGCGTACAAGTCGCTGGTCGACAGCCTGTTCATGAGCGATCTGGAGGCCCGCATCCGGATGTTCAGCCTGCTGCTGGGGATGATCCCGAACCAGCAGGCTGCGCAGGCGCTCGGCCCCGAGCTCTCGCCGATGTTCGCCGACGGCGTCGTCCTGCTCGCGATGCTGCTCTGGCTGGCGGTCCCGCTCGCGGTGGGGATCGTCTGGTTCCGCGACGCCGACCTGTAACGGTCGGCTCCCGGCACCCAGTAACGAACGGGGATGTCGGAGGGGTTTTCAGTCAGCGGCGGGGAGTACAGGTGACGGCACGGACAGCGGGAGCCTTTCGCCCTCGTGGTTTCCACGGGGGTTCTCCTGTTGCCCTACCCCGTCGTTCAACGACCCTGAGCGACGGCTCTCCCGACGATAGAACGCGCAGCGGATCACTTTACGATCGTTCCGAGGCTGTTTACCGGCGCGCCGTCGGTGTGCCGTTACCCCGACTTCGCTCCTTGCTCGCGGGTCGTCCCTCCCCGCTCGCTTTCGAGGCTGTTTGCCGGCACACCGTCAGTGTGCCGTTTGCCAGCCTCGCTCGCTTTCGAGGTCGGTTTTCCGCTCGCTCCTCCGTCGCTCGCGTTGCCCCGACCTCGCTACTCTCGCTTCACGTCGTGCCGCCCGAACCCGTAGCGCAGCCGGTTCGCGAGCCGCCGGGAGAACCGCCCCTCATCGGGCGCCCGCGAGCCGAACCGCTCGGCCAGCGCCTGATAGATCAGCGGCACCGGGGTCTCCTGCTCCAGCGCCTCCTGGACGGTCCACGTGCCCGTGGAGCCGCCGGCGACGTGGTCGGCGACGTCGCCGAGGTCGTTCCCCTCCTCGCGGAACGCCTCCTCGCAGAGTTCGAGCAGCCACGAGCGGATCACGGCGCCGTTGTTCCACGTCCGCGCGACGGCTTCGAGATCGAGGTCGTACCGGCCGTTCGCGAGCAGTTCGAACCCCTCGCCGTAGGTCTGCATCAGCGCGTACTCGACGCCGTTGTGGATCATCTTCACGTAGTGGCCCGACCCGGAGGGACCCATGCGCTCGTGGCCGGCGTTCCCGGTCGCGACGGCGTCGAAGACCGGTACCATCGCCTCGTAGGCCCACTCCGGGCCGCCGATCATCAGCGAGAAGCCGAGGTGTGCGCCCGCGGGGCCGCCGGAGGTGCCGCAGTCGAGGTAGGCGGCGTCGACCTCCTCGGCCCGGCGCACCGACGCCTCGAAGTGGGAGTTCCCGCCGTCGACGATCACGTCGTCCTCGCCGACGTGGGGTTCGAGGTCGGCGAGCGTGGCGTCGACGGGGTCGCCCGCCGGCACCATCAGCCAGATCCGCTTCTCCTCGCCCAGTCGGTCACAGAGGTCCGCGGCGCTGTCGGCGGCGGTCGCGCCCGCCTCGGCGGCCTCGGCGGTCGCCTCCGCGCTCAGGTCGAACGCCACCACGTCGTGGCCCGCGTCGAGGGCTCGGTCGACGACGATCTGTCCCATCCGTCCGAGTCCGATGACGCCCAGTTCCATACCCGAGGCTGTGAGGGCACGCGTGTAGCCGTTGCGGTCCCGGGCGGTCGCGGAACTGCCCGATCGCCGCGGGCGGTCGACCGCGTCCCGCGGGTGTTTTCCCGGATGGCACCGATCCGGCAGCCATGGACGAACGCATCCGCGAACACGCGAGGACGCTAGTCGACTGGAGCGCCCGGATCGAGGCGGGCGACGACGTGGTGCTCTCCGTCGCCGAGGGGGCCCACGAACTCGCCGTCGCCGTCGCCGAGGAGCTCGGCGAGCGCGACGCGAACCTCGTCACGCTGTACGGCTCCAGCGAGGTGGATCGGGCGTACACGCGGGCCCACAGCGGCGAGTTCGACGAGGACCCCGAGTACGAGCGCGCGCTGTACGAGCACGCCGACGCGGTGCTCCGCCTCGGCGGCGGCCGGAACACGACGGAGGGCGCCGACGTACCCGCCGAGAAGCGACAGGCGAAGGGCCGTGCCCGGCAGGGGATCCGCGAGGCGCGGATGGACACCGACTGGGTGTCGACGGTCCACCCGACCCGCGCGCTGGCCCAGCAGGCCGGCATGAGCTACGCGGAGTACCAGGAGTTCGTCTACGACGCCGTCCTGCGTGACTGGGAGGAACTGGCCGACGAGATGGCGACGATGAAGGAACTGCTGGACGAGGGGAGCGAGGTCCGGATCGTCAAGGAGGACACGGATCTCACGATGTCGATCGAGGGCCGGACCGCAGTGAACTCCGCCGCGAGCGTCGCCTACGACTCCCACAACCTCCCCTCAGGCGAGGTGTTCACCGCGCCCCACGCCACCGAGGGCGAGGTGTTCTTCGACGTGCCGATGACGATCAACAGCCAGCGCGTCCGGAACGTCCACCTCACCTTCGAGGACGGCGAGGTCGTCGACTTCGCGGCCGAGCAGAACGAGGACGCGATCGCCGAGGTGCTCGACACCGACGAGGGCGCTCGGCGACTCGGCGAACTCGGGATCGGGATGAACCGCGGCATCGACCGCTTCACCGACAGCATCCTCTTCGACGAGAAGATGGGCGATACGGTGCATCTGGCAGTGGGGCGTGCCTACGAGTCGAACTTCCCCGAAGGCAGCGAGGGCGAGGCGAACGACTCGGCGGTCCACGTCGACATGATCACCGACATGAGCGAGGACTCGCGGATGGAGATCGACGGCGAGGTGGTGCAGCGTAACGGGACGTTCCGGTGGGAAGACGGGTTCGAGGGCTGAGTTGGTGTAGTCGGTTCGGGCAGTTTTCTCTGGACCACTGCCACTACTGCGAACGACACCGCGGAGTGAGCATGACCACTTGCGACCGCACCGCCCCGCACAGCCCTCACGCCTCCCCAGCCGACTCGCTCACGTCCGTTCGCTCGTCCCTCGCGCGCTCGTTCGCGCACGGAGGCGCTCACGTCGCGCGCCGACCGCCACAGCAGTGCGGTTGCGGTGGACGCCGCGGGCCGGCAGCGGTCGCCGGCCCGCGGGGGAGGGGTGGGGACTCGGCGCTGCGCCGGGCTTCATGCCCGGCGCACTGCGGTCGCAAGTTGCCAACGATCGAGGTGCTGTTGCCGTGGCGGGTGCTGTTCCAGAGGCTGTGCAGCGAAACAGCGTCGGCGAAACCGGAGTTCTTCCTCCAAGAGAACCCGACTAATAACGGCCACGGACGTTTTCACCCGGACGGTACAACCAACGATCATGCCCGAGTTCGACTCCGACGCCGTCGAGCCGACGCTCCGACTCCTCTACCAGTCCGGCGTCGGCATCTCGCCCAGCGGGATCGCCGCCAATCTCCACGACCGGATGGACGACCCGCCCGACCGAACCGCCGTCTTGAACGCCGTCAGGGAGCTTGCCGACACCCGGCTCATCCGCAAACTCGACGAGATGGAGTCCTGCTACATCATCACCGACCACGGCCGGGACTACGTCGAGACCGAGATCGACGACGAGGCCCCCGGCCTCCACTGACTCACTCAGTCTCGTGGACGTGCCCGCACTCCGGGCACTTCACCTCCTCGCCGCGCACCTCCGCGGAGGCCTCCCGCACCTCGCGCATCACCCGCGAAATCTCGTCCTCGGCCTCCAGTTCCTCCTCGACGGAGAGGTCCACCCCCTCGACCTCAAGCAGGAACTTCGCGATCTCGGTCACCTCGTACATCGTCTCGTCGAGCTCCTCGGCGGTGTAAAAGCCCGACATCGCGCCGTAGAGGAACGTCGCACCCGCCTTGGTCACCTTCTCCTCGAAGGAGGCGCGGGCCTGATTCACCGCCTGCGGGGTGTACGTGTCGGTCATAAAGGGCACCAGCCGCGGGAGGTTCTCGCCGATCTTGGTCATCTCGACGCCGGTCTCGGTCCGGAAGTCCGCACAGAGCCGGGCGATCGCCCACTCGCGGGCGGTGATGTACGTCCGATCGCGCAGAAACTCGTTGACGCGGTCGTAGTCCGCGCGATCCATCTTGGTGAACCGCTCGTACTCGGCGACGTCCTCCGGAACGTCCTCGGGAAGCTCCACGTCGCGCGAGGCGGTCGGTTCGGCTGACCCGTCGTCGGTGTCGGCGGCATCGCTGCGCTCGTCGGTCACATCCTCGCCCGTGTCGATCTCGTCGGCGCCGGGCGTCGAATCCTGAGCCATGTCCCGGTTTGTACGGTGTAGGGGGAAAGAGTTGTCCCCCACGCGTGCAGCGGTGTCGGGGCGGCTCGCGCTGGCCGCCGGGACGACCCGAGAGTCAGCGCCGTTCGAGCAGCTCGTCGATCGAGGCGATCGCCGATCGGAGTCGGTCGACCGGCGCGGACGTGACGACGTCGACGAACCGCTCGGACTGGGCGTAGACGCGTTGTAACTGGCGGACGCGCTCCAGGTCGTTCGCGGCCCGTTCGGAGTCAGCGGACTCGAGGATCGACTCCGCCTCGTTGAGGGCACGCAGCATCGTGTCGATCTCCCGCCGGAGCTCCTGGTCGAGGAACTGCTGAACGACCCGCCAGAAGTCGCGCTCGGCCTCGAAGAACACGCGCTTGCCCTCGCCCGGCATGGACCGTCGGTGGACCATGTGGAGCCGTTCCAGCTCCGTCATCGCGGTGCTGACAGTCGACTTGGCGAACCCGCTCGAGTCCGCGAGGTCGTCCAGCGACATCGGCTCCTCGGCGAAGTAGACGATCCCGTACAGCCGCCCGTAGCTCCGGTTGAGTCCGTATATCTCGGCGGATCGCTCGAACCCCTCGATGACGCGCTCCCGGGCAGTCTCGGCGTCGGCCATGTCCGAGACACGGCTCCGTAACGAATAAATCGTTTTGTTCTGAATATTCGGCATATGCCGAATGAAGGGAACGGAGGTGGGTCCTCGGACGTGGTCCTCTCCGCGACCGGCCTCGAGAAGACGTACTCTTCGCTGCTCCCGTGGGAGCCGAACGTGACGGTTCTCGACGGGGCGAGCATCGAACTCCGCGCCGGGGAGGTCGTCGGTATCGTCGGCGAGAACGGCTCCGGGAAGTCGACGCTGATGCAGTGTCTCGTCGGCGCGCTCGACCCCGACGCCGGCAGCGTCACTCGTCCCGGCGGGATCGGCTGGTGTCCGCAGGACGATCGGCTCTACGACCGGCTCACCGTGGACGAGACGTTTCGCCTGTTCGGGCAGGCACACGGGATGGCTCCCGAGGAGATCGAGGAGGCCGCCGACCGGCTGACCGAACGGCTGGCGTTCGAGCGGTTCCGCGACCGCCGCGTCGATCGGCTCTCGGGCGGCAACCGTCGGAAGCTCACGCTCTCGATCTCCCTGATGCACGACCCGGACGTGCTCCTGCTGGACGAGCCGTACACCGGGTTCGACTGGGAGACGTACCTCGCGTTCTGGGAACTCACCGAGAGCCTCTCGGAGCGAGGCACCACGGTGGCCCTCATCTCCCACCTCGTGCGCGAACAGGAGCGGTTCGACCGCATCTACGAGCTCAGCGACGGCAGCCTGACGGTGAGAGACCATGCGTAGCACGGCCGTCAGCGTCAGCGCACACGCCAAGAGCGTGCTCCGCCAGCCGACGACGCTCGCGCTGCTCACGCTCCTGCCGCCGTTCGTCGTCGTCCTCTACGGCGCCGCGATGGCGTCGTTCCCCGACGCCGTCGTTGGCGAGGCGTCGGCGACCGCGTACGGCCGCATCGGCGGGGCGCTGTTCGCGACAGCGTTCCTCTCGGGGCTGGTCGGCCTGTTCGGGACGGTCAGCGCCGCACGCGCCGATCGGTACCTCTCGTTCGCGGGTTACCCGGCGGGCGTGCTGTTCGTCACTCGGCTCGTCGTCGCCGTGGGCGTCGCCGCGGTCGCCGCCGGCGCTTCGCTCGCCACGCTGTCGGCCGCCGGTACCGACGTCGCCTCCGTTCCGCGCGCCTACGCCGTCCTCGTCCTCGCGGGGATCATCTACGGGCTCCTCGGGGTGGTCGTCGGGGCGCTCGTCACGCGGGAACTGGAGGGGTCGCTGGTTCTCGTGTTCCTCGCGGACATGGACTCGTTCCTCTCGGGCGACGTGCTCCGACTGGACACGGAGCTCGTGACGTATCTCCCGCTTCACCACCCCCACACGCTGTTCGTGGCCACGGTCACCGAGGGGACGTTCCCGAGCGACACCGTCCTCCCGGCGCTGGGCTATCTGGGCGTACTCGGCGTCGCCGCGGGGGTGGCGTACGCGGCGGCGACCGGGCGGAGGTGGTCGCTGTGAACCGAACGGGCGCCGCGATCGTGGCCACCGGCAAGGAGTTCCTGCGGACGCCGGTCGTCCTCGCCCTGCTCGTGTTCCTGCCGGCGTATTTCGTCTGGCTGCTCGGCGCGGTCCTGCCGTCGACGCCGGTGGCCGTGTCACTTCCGGGCCTGACCGTCGAGACGACGCTCGCCCACGGCGTGTTGCCCATGCTCGCGACGCTCGCCGCGGCGATGGTCGTCGGGATCACGGGGCTGTTCCTCACCGTCCGCTCGCTGGACGCCGACGGCTGGCTGCTGCTCGCCGGACTGCCGACCCGGACGCTGTTTTTCGCGCGGACAGTCGTCCTGACGGTCGCCGCCGTCGTGGCGTCCGTCGCCGCGACTGTCGTTCTCAGCGTGCACGTGGTGCCCGACCAACCGGCCCTGTTCGTCGTCGCGGTGTTGGTCCTCGCGCTGACGTACGGGCTGGCGGGGGCGGTCGTCGGCGTGGTCCTCGATCGGCTCGCGGGCGTCTACGTGATGCTGTTCGCACCGGCCGTCGACCTGTTCCTGTTCCACTCGCCGCTAGCGACCGAAACCCCGGAGTGGGCGGCCGTGTTCCCCGGCCGGTGGGCGGGCGTCGCGGCGACCGACGCAGCGCTCACGGTCGACCCCAACTGGGGTGCGCTCGCAGTCGGGATCGGCTACGCCGGGGTCGCCGCGGTGACGGCAGCGGTGGCGGTACGACACGCTGTCAAGCCCTGACCGATCACCGCGGGGCGGATCACCCAGACGGCGTCACGCCCCTCGTATTCGGTCGATGTCCGTGGTTTTATCGGGTCCCACGCCGACCTGCACCGCATGAAGGTGCTGCTCGGTATCGGCGGGAGCGACGACTCGATCCGGGCGCTCGAGCACGTGGTGGATCGCGCGGCGGCGGTCGGCGACGAGCTCACGATCGCGATCGTCGAGAACCCTCGCTCGCCCCGATCGCGTGACACGGTCGCCGAGCGAGCACGCGAGGAGCTCGACTCGGCCGGCCTCGACGCGGAGATCCGGCAGGTCGACGGCGACCCGGGGAGCGAGCTGGTCGACATCGCCGAGCGCGAGGGGTTCGACGAGATCGCGCTGGGCGGCGGACAGACCAGCCCGATGGGGAAGATCAACGTGGGCAGCATCGCCGAGTTCGTCCTGCTGAACGCCCACACGACCGTCAGGCTGGTTCGCTGAGCATGACCGGACCACAGCGCTACCCCGACGACGCCGTCGGGGGGCTTCCGACGCCGCCCCGGACCGTCGAGGACAACGAGGGGCGGGAAATTCGCGTCCGCGCCGACGACGGCAGCGAGAGCGACCGCGAGGCGCTCCGGGCGATGTACGAGGCGTTCGACCCCGCCGACCGGGCACAGGGGATCCCGCCGAGCCGCCCCTCACAGCTCGAAGACTGGCTCGACCGGATCCTCGACGAGGGCTGTTACAACGTGTTCGCGTTCGACGGCGACGACGTGGTCGGCCACGTGACGCTGGTGCCCGAGAACGGGGCGGAGTCGCCGTACGAACTCGCGATCTTCGTGCTCCAGTCCCACCAGGGCGCGGGGATCGGCACCGCGCTGATCGAGACGGCGCTGGGCTACGCCGCCGGGCAGGGGATCACGAAAGTGTGGCTCACCGTCGAGCGCTGGAACCGCGCCGCCGTCGGGCTGTACGAGAAGATCGGGTTTGAGACCACCGACGCCGAGAGCTTCGAGTTGGAGATGGCGATCCGGCTCGCCGATCAGACCGAGAGCACCGGCTGACTCGCGTAGCGCAGCACGTACTCCGCAGTTTTCTCCAGGACGGCCGCGCGGGTGCCGGTCTGTGGCTCCCGCGGGACGACGAGGAAGTCCGCGCCCACCTCCTCGGCGGTGTCGAGCACGACGCTGCCGGGGTGTTGGCTGAGGCGCTTCTCCGAGAACCCGGACACCGCCGAGGCCTCGATCTCGACGCCGCGCTCGGCAGCGATCTCCTCGGCGGTGTCGGCGTACCCCTCCGACTCGTAGTTGTCGGCGACGCCGTCGCCGAGCACGTAGACGACGTGGACCGCGGCGTCGTAGGTGTCGGCGACCGCCACGGCGTACTCGACGGCCCGGGTCGACTCCTCGCTCCCGTCGACGGCGACGAGTACGCGGTCGAACGGCTCCATGGGTGGGAGTCCACGCGGCGACGCAAAACCGTTTGGTTCGCAAGCGAGGTGGGAAAACGTCGCGCCGAAGGCGCGACGGCAAACCACCTCGGGAGGCGAGCGGGGAGTGTAACGACCCGCGAGCAAGACGGCGGAAACGCCGCCCAGTCACGGTAACAGCCGAACTCACCGTGACCTACCGCTCCGGCGGAAGGAATATCTGTTCTCGCTCCGACCACAGTCCCCATGGCCCTCCGAGCCCTCTGGAAGCCGGTCCTGCTCTACACCGGTGTCCTCGCCCTGCTCACGGTCGGTACGGTGTATCTCGCGACGCGATCGCTCGCGCTCATCCTCGTATTGACGGCAGTCGGCCTGCTCGTCGCCGTTCTCAACGGCGGCACCGCCGGGCGAACGAGCCTCGGCGGCGGCGAAAACTCGGACGAGGGCGGGGCGGAGTTCGACGAAGCAGGGCTGTTACCCCAAACGAGCACGGAGGTCTCGCTCCGTCTCACGCTCCTGCTCTATGGGACCGGCGTGTTTCTGTGGAGCCTCGCCGTGTTGATCGCGCTCGGCGACACGCTCGCGTGAGCAGTCTGTGGTTCGGTCCCGAGACGATGAGCCGTGGGTCCGCTACGTTATTCAGAGCGACTCGGCCACGTCCTCGGCGAAGTAGGTGAGGATCAGGTCCGCGCCGGCGCGCTTGATCGACAGCAGCGACTCGTGGGCCACGGCGTCCAGATCGAGCCAGCCGTTCTCCGCGGCGGCGTGCAGCATCGCGTACTCGCCGGAGACGTTGTACGCCGCCACGGGGTGGTCGTGCTCGCGGCGCACGTCCGCGACCACGTCGAGGTACGGCAGCGCGGGCTTGACCATCAGCACGTCCGCGCCCTCCGTCACGTCGAGGTCGACCTCGCGGCGGGCCTCCCGCGAGTTCGCGGGGTCCATCTGGTAGTGTCGGCGGTCCCCGAAGGCGGGCGCGCCGTCCGCTGCATCGCGGAACGGGCCGTAGAACGCCGACTCGTACTTAGCGGCGTAGGACATGATCGGGAGGTTCCGGAACCCGGCGTCGTCAAGCCCGTCGCGGATCGCGCCCACCATCCCGTCGAGGCTGGCGGAGGGCGCGACCATGTCCGCGCCCGCCTCGGCGTGGGAGACCGCGGTCTCGGCGAGCAGTTCGACGCTCTCGTCGTTCCGGACCGTCAGGTGGGGGTCCTCGTCGGCGTCGCCCTCGACGACGCCGCAGTGGCCGTGGTCGGTGTACTCACAGAGGCAGACGTCCGTGATCACGTAGGCGTCCGTCTCCGCGGTGATCTCTCGGACGGCGCGCTGGACGACGCCGTTCTCGGCGTAGGCCCGTGTGCCGCGGCTGTCCTTGAACTCCGGGATGCCGAACACCATCACCGCCTCGACGCCCGTCTCCAGCACTTCCTCGACGCGGGCGACGGCGTCGTCGACGGGGACGCGCTCGTGGCCGGGCATCGACTCGATCGGGACGCGCTCGTCGGTCGTCGCGTCGACGAACACGGGCGCGATCAGGTCCGTCGCGTCGAGGCTGGTCTCGGAGACGAGCGACCGGACGCCGTCGGCCCGCAGGCGCCGCGGGCGGCGGGCGTCGTCGCGGCCGGGACGGGGGATCTGCTCCATGCCGGGAACAGCGTCTCCGGCGGCAAAACCGCGTCGTTCCGGTCGGCCGCGACCCGCGTTTTTAACCGACTGGCCCGCGTAGTCGTTCACGTATGAAGTGTCACTACTGCGACGACGATGCCGTCTACGCCGCGGAGACGGACGGGATCAAGGTTGGTCTCTGCGAGCAGCACTTCCAGGAGCGCGTCGAGGAGCTGGCCGACGACGAGGGGCTGGAGGCGTTGCGGGAGCGGACCGAAATCGACCGCGCGGAGTAGCTCACCAGAGCACGTCGACGCCGAACACGTACAGCGCCGCGAGCGCGGACTCGAACACGAGCGTCCCGAGTGCCGACAGGGCGACGAACCGCCTCCGGTCCATCGACGCCAACCCCGCCGGGACCGTCAACATTCCGCGGGTGAACAGCATCGCGTTGCTGCCGGCGACGGCGTAGCCGCCCCAGCGCTCGAACCAGCCGTCGAACCGGGTCAGCGTGCGCTCGCTCACCCGGAACCATCTGTTCTGCAGGAGATACTCACGGCCGGCCCGCCGAGCGACCGTGAACAGCGCGACCTGCCCGACCGTGGCGCCGAGGACGGCGACGCCGAGCAGGGGGAGGAGTTCGTCCGGGCCGTGGCCCAGCAGCGCCAGCGACCCCGGGACGAGGAGTTCGCTGGGGACGAAGTACATCAGCATCGCCCCCTCGAGCACGAACACGCCGAACAGGACGACGTACGCCCACTCCGAGGTCAGCAGCGACTGCAGCCACCCCGGCATCTCGGCGACGATCCCCTCGTTCACGGCCGCCGTTACCGGAGTGGCGGATAAATCAGTTACTCTCGCCGGCAGCGAAGTCAGGCGAGTTCGACCGGCTCGGGCAGGCGCTCGCGGACCCGCTCCCACGCAGCCCGCGGGAGGCCGTCGACGGCCAGTTCCTGTTCGTGGGCGTCGGTGCCGCCGGTCGCGAGCAGATCGTGGTCGGCGATAGCAGCCTCGACGGGTCGGGGGTCGAGCGCCTCGGCGTCGTCGGGCGACACCGGGCGATCGTACGGGTAGTAGCGCTCGACGGCGTCGAGTTCGGCGGTGAGTTCCAGCGCGGCTTCAGGGTCGTCGTAGCGCAGCGGGTGAGCGAGCCCGACGAACGCGCAGGCCTCCTCGAGCAGTTCCCGACCCGTCTCGAAGTCGGGGACGTTCCGGGAGACGTAACACGAGCAGTCGTCGCCGATCAGGTCGTCGAACACGTCGCCGACGGCGTCGTAGTCGGCGGCGCTCTCGACGACCGCACGGGCGATGTGGGGCCGGCCCAGTCCCGGGTGGGGGTCGATGCCGAGATCGACGCCCAACTCTGCCTCCACGTTCTCGACGATCCGCCGGCCGCGGTCGACGCGGTCCTGCTGGAGCCGTTCGACCTCCGCGGTCAGCGCGTCGGTGGGTTCGAGGCCGTACCCCAGCAGGTCGACGCGCTCGTGGTCGGTCTCGACGCGGAGTTCGATGCCGCGTACCACGAGCAGGTCGCCGCGGCGCTCGACGGGGACCGAGAGCTCGGGGTGGTAGCGGTCGTGGTCGGTGACGGCGACGGCGTCCAGCCCCGCCTCGCGGGCGGTTTCGATCAGCCCGTCGAGCGAGAAGGTGCCGTCGGAGACGGTCGTGTGCGCGTGGAGATCGGCGACGACGCTCATTGGCGGACCCTGTCGACCGCGGGAGAAACCGCTTGCGGTGTCAGTCGTCGACCCACTCGACGGCGCCGTCGAGCTCCAGCGGGAGCCCGCCCTTCCGGTAGGCCTCGATGCGGCCCGAGGGCCGGGCGCGGAACACGACCGCTGGCCGGTGACGCACCTCGGGCTGTTCGCCGGCGATCGCGAGCCAGTCGTCGTCCGGGAACGAGGAGCAGTCGACGAACAGCGTGACGCCGCCGCCGTGCTCCTCGAGCTGGCCGGAGGACTTGGTTTCCGCGGTCTCCCGGATCGCGGTCACCGGCGAGCCCGCGGCACGGTGTTTCGGCGGGAGCGGCCGGGTGACCTCGACCAGCGACGCCTCGGCGTCGCCGTCGCGGCTGGCGCGGTAGTCGATGGAGTGGCCGGTCGTCACCGCCGCCTCGGGGGTCACGTCGTAGCCCGCCTCCAGCAGGATGGCGGCGGCGTTGAACTCGCCCATCGTCGCCGACATCCGGGTGAGGTCCATTACCTCGGAGGTGCCGAGCTTGCCGGCCATCGTCTCGCGGTACTCGTCGAGCGCGCCGGTCGAGAGCAGCTCCTCGTAGAACGACAGCGCCTCGTCCCGCTCGGCGTCGGGGAAGCCCGCGGCGTGGTCACGGAAGAACTCCCGGGTGGTCTCCCGACCGTCCTTCGAGAGGAACACCGGGAGGAAGAACCACGAGAGGTGCGGGTAGTCCTCGAGCCACGGCGACTCCTCGGTGAGCTGGGCGAGCAGCTCCCGTTCGGCCCACCGCCGGATCGGGTAGGGGACCTCCTCCCACCCCACCTTGTCGGTGCGCCACAGCGCCGACGGCGTCTCGGTGTTGCCCAGCCAGTAGCCGGCGTCGTCGTCCCAGCAGAACAGCGCCACGTCGCCGTTGTCCATCTCGAACCGGACGGCCTCGACGCCGTCCGGCGAGCTGTACCACGGGTCTCCCATCTCCGCCCCGATGTTGGCCTGCAGCGCCTGTAACAGCTCGTCGCGAACGCGCGCCTCGGACCACGACCCGGGGGCGTATCGGAACCGAAGCGGCTTTGCCACGGTTTCACTCGGTGATGTGGGGGTTTACACGTTTCGAGGCGGGGCGTGACCCCGGACGACACGGCGATCACCGGTGAAACTAACCGATACGTATATGCTACCCTCCCACAAAGGGAGTAGTTGTCATGTCATTCGGTGCCTATGATGAGGGAGAGCACGAACGTCGCGAACAGCTGACCTCCCAGGCCGACACCGAGTTCGCCGAAAGCGAGGAGGAGTTCAGTGGGACCGTCAGCTACGACTCGGGCGAGTCCGCGGAGGCGCTGCTCGACCAGTTCGAAGAGATCAAAGACGACTGATCCGGACCTCCCTTCTCCGGCAGCCCGCTCGAACAGCGGCGCCACCGGCGACCGCACCGCCGGAGCGCCTAACCGCCTCGCTCCCGAAGCGACGCCGATGGCTACCCAGCGCTGTGACGGCTGCGATCGGCGGGTCCGTATCGGCGGCGGCATCGGCGACTTCTGGTCGTTCAGCAACGACGGTCCCACGCAGGGGATGGATCTGGAGTTGGCCGACGGCGCCGAGTTCTTCCTCTGTTTCGACTGTATCGAACGGCTCCCCGACGACCGGGACGCGACGGCGGCCGACGTCGAGGCGCTGCCGCGTCACGACGCCGACGAGTGAAAAATAGGACCGCGCTGCGCGCTTACTCGGGCTTCAGGCCGCCGTCCTGGACGCGCATGACGGCCTCGCCGTCGGCGAGGTTGGGCGCGTCGACGAGGCGGACGATACGCTTGTCGCCCTTGGACTTGCGGAGGTAGATGCGGAACGTCGACTTGTGGCCGAGGATGTTCCCGCCGATGGGCTGGGTCGGGTCGCCGAAGTAGGAGTCGGGGTTGGAGGCCACCTGGTTGGTGACGAGGACGGCGACGTTGTGGAGGTTCCCGACCTTGTCGAGCTCGTGCAGGTGTTTGTTGAGCTTCTGCTGGCGTTCGGCCAGTTCGCCGCGGCCGACGTACTCAGCACGGAAGTGGGCGGTCAGCGAGTCGACACAGAGCAGGCGGACCGGCCAGTCGGAGTCCTCGTTCTCCTTGGCGAGTTCGAGCGCCTTCTCCGCCAGCAGCATCTGGTGGTTGGCGTTGAACGCCTTCGCGACGTGGATGTTGTCGAGGAACGACTCGAGCAGCTGCTCCATCGCCTCCTCGTCGCCGGGCTGCCCCTCGATCCCGCGGCGTTCGAGCTCCTCGGCGATGATCTCGTCATCAAGCCCCCGGATCATGTCGTCGATCCGCTCGGGGCGGAACGTGTCCTCGGTGTCGATGAAGATCGCGCCGCCGTCGAGCCCGCCGTTCTCCTTCGAGAGCTGGACGTTGACGGACATCTGGTGGGTGACCTGGGACTTCCCGGAGCCGAACTCGCCGTACACCTCGGTGATCGACTGGGTTTCGATCCCGCCGCCGAGCAGGTCGTCCACCTCGTCGATCTGCCAGGAGAGCTTCCCGATGCGCTCGCGGCGTTCGAGCACGGTCGCGCCGGTTTCGAAGCCGCCGACGTCGGCGGCCTCGCGGGCCGCGTTGATCACGTCCGACGCGGTCGAGTCGCCGACGTCCGCGGAGTTGGACAGTTCGCCGGGGCTCGCGACGGCGATGCTCTGGAAACTGTCGAAGCCCGCGTCGGTGAGCTTGTCTGCGGTTGCGGGGCCGACGCCGGGGAGACTTTCGAGGTCGTCTTCTGCCATACCCAGTCGTTGTGCGTCACCCGGGATAAACCCTCGTTAACAGTAGGGTGAAAGTGAAACTGCGGGGTGAACGGCGAGGTCGCTCTCGCCGTACGCGAAGACTCAAACCGAATGGCGCGGCGTCAGTGCCGCCGCCAGAGGAGGTAGCCGCCGCCGATTGCGAGGATCGCGCCCCCGACCCGGTCGCCGGCGGGGTGGACCGCGAGCGCGATACCGCCGACGAGCAGCAGGCCGGCGAGGTAGTCCGGCGTCTCGAAGCGCGGGTCGGGGTTGTCCGCGGGCGCGAACGCGCGATCGAGTCGGTCCAGCGCGACGTGACGCAGGTCGCCCGTCGCTTCCCGGTTCCCCTCCGTGTCGGTGACCCGGAGCAGGGTGACTCCCGCCTCGCCATCGGCGTCGACACCCACGACGCGAAAGACGGCGCCGGCGTCCGGCCCGTCCGTCAGCCGGTAGTGGTCGTACACTGCGGGCTCGGCGGGCATCGTCACTCCCAGGGGTGGCCGCCGGCGGTGTCGGGCCAGAGCGGGTACCAGTGGGACTCCTCACCCTCGATCTCGAGCTCGCCGTCCAGCACGGACCGGAGTTTGAACTCCGCTCTCGTGTTGCGGTCGTGGTCGCCGGTGGGACAGAACGGGTAGTAGGCGCCGCGGCGGAACGAGTAGATCCAGTAGGCGCGGTCGGTGCTGGCACGGGTCGCGCCCGCCCCGCGATCGCCGGAGTTCCCCCCGGACTCGGCGACGTTCCCGTCACCTTTCTCGAAGCCGAACACCGCCGCGAGCAGCCGCGAACCGAACCCCTGTTCGACGAACTCGTCGGCGGCGAAGTGGACGCTCGTCACGAGGTCCTCCGGGTCGTCGTCCTCGAGGATGACCCAGTGGTAGCCGTGGTCGTCCTCGCGGCGACGGAACTCGGTGCCAGTCTCGGTCTCGCCGGCCCGGAGGATCGCCTCCACCTCGTCGACGGCGTCGGCGAAGGCGGTGCTGTCGACCTCGGAGAAACAGAGCGCGGCGGCGCCGGCGGACTCGTAGCCGAGTTCGGCCTCCATCGTGACGTAGGCGGTGCTCATGCCGAACAGCGCCTCGGGGTCGGCCGCGCTCGACGCGTCGGCCTCCGCCCGAGTGCCCAGCACGGACTTGATCGAGTCGAAGATGCCCATACCCACCGTTCGGGTGCCCGGCGTTTAGTCCTGCGGTCAGACCGCCGGAGCGGTAGTTCTCGGTACCCGTCGAACTCCGACTGAGCCGTTCCGGACGGCTACTCGCCCGTCGAGGACTGGGCGACCTGCCGCTGGCCCTCCGCCCCGTCGTGGACGACCGTCGTCGTCCCCGGGCGGGCGCCGTCGAACTCGACGGTCACCACGTAGCCGCGGCTCACGAGCGCCTGCGTGCAGGACTCGTCGGGGTCGGACTTGTCCTCGGCCACCACGCGGACCGTGAGTTCGTCGGCGTCGGCGTCGTAGCGCGCCGACTCGAGCGCGGGGTAGGTACAGCCGTTCCGACCGACGATGCAGCCCTCGACCGTGACGGTGGCGCCGTCGGCGGCGATGCTCGCGCTGCCGGGCGAGTCGCAGTCTCCCTGCTGTTCGAGCGACCGGGAGACGATCGCCGTCGACGCCCCGGACGGCGTCTCCGTCGGCGTGTCAGTGTCGTCCGGAGTCCCGTCCTCCGGCGTGTCGGTCTCCGGCGTCTCGGTATCCGTCCCCCCGTCGGTGTCGGTCGGCTCGGCCCCGCCGTCGGGCGTCTCCGGCGCGTCGCCGACACAGCCGGCGACCGTGCTCAGCGCCGCTGCGGTGCCGGCGAGGAACGTTCTGCGTTCCATACCTCGGCCAACGGGGGCTACTTGCATAAGGTCGCGGTACGGACAAAATCTCCTTTGTTCCTCGCCCCCACGCCGACTGGGAACCGGAACCGACTTATGCGGGTCGGGCGTTTGTCGATATGAGTCCGGATAGGGTAGTGGACTATCCTCTTGGCTTGCGGAGCCAGGGACCGGAGTTCAAATCTCCGTCCGGACGTTCCTTCACTTCGTTCAGTCACGACCGGACGTGCCCACGCTCACTTCGTTCGCGTGGACTCCGTCCGGACGTTTTCGCCGAATGACGACGACGAGCGACAGCGAGGATTCCGTGTGGAGACTAGCTGTGACGGAGCGTTTCGGTAGGGACCTGAGCGACTGTCTCGTCCCGACGACACCCGCCGTCGACCCGCCGGTCGTCCCGTCGCCGTGACGCCCTCAGAGCGGAGGGGAAGCGTTTTACGCGCCACGCCCGGGGTGTGAGTATGACCGTCGAGCTGCCGTTCGCCCCCGTCGACGCCATCATCCGGCGCAACGCGGACGGGCTCCGGGTGAGCGCCGACGCGGCCGAGAAGCTGGCGGCGCACGTCCAAGACCGCGGCGCCGAACTCGCCATCGAGGCCGCCGAGCGAGCGACCGAGGACGGCCGGAAGACCCTCATGGCCGAGGACTTCGGCGTCGAGCAGGTCGTCGACCGCGACGCCGTCGACCTCCCCGTCGCGCCCGTCGACCGGATCGCCCGTCTCCGTATCGACGACCGCTACCGGGTGTCGATGGAGGCCCGCATCGCGCTGGCGGACATCCTCGAGGACTACGCCGACAACGTCGCCCGCGCGGCCGCCAAGCTCGCCCGCCACGCCGACCGCCGGACCGTACAGGCCGAGGACATCGAGACGTACTTCTCCCTGTTCGAGTAATGCAGTTCGGCTACTCGGACCGGTGTCTCGACCACGATACCGGCCCCCGACACCCGGAGTCGCCGGACCGGATGCGGGCGATCAGGGAGGCGCTCAAGGACCGCCACGGCGTCGAGTACGTCGACGCCCCCGCCGCCGACCGGGCCGACATCGAGCGCGCCCACGACACCGAGTACGTCGCCGAAGTCCGGGAGTTCTGTGCGGACGGCGGCGGGGAGTGGGACCCCGACACAGTCGCCGGCGAGGACACGTACGAGGTGGCGCGCAAGTCGGCGGGGCTGGCGATATGGGCGGCAGAGACCGCCCTCGACGGCGCCGACGGCCGTGACACCCCCTTCGCGCTCGGCCGGCCGCCGGGCCACCACGCCGAGTCCGACGAGGCGATGGGGTTCTGCTTCTTCAACAACGCCGCCGTCGCCGCCCGCACGGTGATCGACGATCCCGACTCCGCCGTCGACAGCGTGGCGATCTGGGACTGGGACGTCCACCACGGCAACGGGACCGAGGAGATCTGTGCCGCCGACCCGGACGTGTTCTACGCCTCGACCCACGAGGAGGGGCTTTACCCCGGCACCGGCCCGATCGAGGAGACTGGCGAGGGCGCCGGCGAGGGGACGACGCTGAACGCGCCGCTCTCGGCGGGCTGTGGCGACGCGGAGTACCGCCACGTGTTCGAGCGGGCGATCGCGCCCGCGATCGAGCGCTTCGACCCCGACCTGCTGCTGGTCTCGGCGGGCTTCGACGCCCACCGCCACGACCCGATCTCGCGGATGCGCGTCTCCACGGAGGGGTACGCCCAGTTCACCGACGCCGTCCGCGAACTGAGCGACGACATCGGCGCCGCGCTGGCGTTCGTTCTGGAGGGCGGTTACGGGCTGGACACGCTCTCGGAGAGCGTCGGCGTGGTCCACGAGACGTTCGACGGCCGCGAACCGATCCCCAAGGACGACGACCCCGCCGGGGAGGTCGTGGAGCTGGTCGAGCGAATCCGCGAGATCCACGACCTCTGAGTCCGATCAGATTTCCGGCTCGAAGTACGCCCGGAGTTCCTCGCCGAACTCTTCGGCCAGCGCCGCCGTCTCGTCGCCGACCAGCACGTCGTAGGACCCCCCGAGCGCCGTCTCGACGTGGGTGCCGAGCGCCACGTCGAACAGCGTGTCGCTCCGGAGCAGGGCCTCGGGCGTCCGGTGTTCGCGCTCCCGTTCGACCACGTAGCGACCGGCGTCGACGAACGGGCCGTACGCCGACTCGTCGTCGGCGTAGGCGTCGTAGAACGACGCCGCGTGTTCGCCGACGTGGACGGGCGGCCCCTCGTGGCGTTCGACGGCGGGGAGTTCAGCGACGGCGGTCTCGACGAACAGCACCGACGTCCCCGACGCCGTCTCACCTACGCCGTCGGCGAACGTCGTCGCCCGCAGGGTGTCGAACCCCCGGCGGTCGAACTCGTCGGCGACGCCGCCGAGCGAGCGCCGGAGCTGCGGGTAGAGCTGATCCTCCACCACGTCGGGCGTGTCGAAGACGACCGCGACCGCGTGGCTCCCGCGCCGGTCGAGATGCTCGCGAACGCCGGCAGCGTCGATCGGCTCGGTCGGTTCGGGGAAGAACAGCGACTCCCGCGGCTCGTCGAGCAGTTCCCGACAGTAGTGCTGGAACCGCGCCAGATTGGCTTCCGACAGCACGGCGGCGACGTTGCGGTCGGGGTCCGTGGGATCGATCACGACGAGGGGATCGTCGAACTCGGCTGCCTCGGCCACGTCGGGCGGGACCTCGGCAGGACCGCCGTCACCACGCAGGTCGAACCGAACCGGCGGGTGCCACTCGGCGGCGGCCTCGACCAGCGGTCGGAAGCCGCCGTACTCCAAGACGAGCAGTTCGACCAGATAGCCGGAGAACCCCTCGGTCCGGAGGTCGCTGCCGTAGACGCCGACGCCCTTCATGAACCGCTTCAGGAGCCGGGCGGCCTCGGCGAGTTCGGGGGTGTATCTCGCCTGGAGGAAGGCGTCGTGGAACGGCGTCCGGTCGACCGCCGAGCGGATTTCGGTCGCCGAGTCGACGGCGTAACACGGCACCAGATCCACGTCGAACCCCTCGTACTCCCCCTTCACGTAGGGGTGTTCGGCGTACTCCTCGTGCCCGTCGGGGAGGACGGCGTGGCCCACGTCGAGGCCGTAGCGTTCGAGTTCTTCGCGGTCGATTTCGGTGGGGAAGCGGACGAACAGGTCGATGTCGCGGTCGCCGGCGAGCCACGTCGAGCGGGCGCTGGATCCCACCTGCGTCACGTCGGCGTCGACGGGTAGCTCCTCGATCGCGGTCTCGGCACGGTCGGTGAGTTCTTCGGTGACGGCGCGCAGGCGCTCGCGCTCGTCGGCGTCGGGCGTGACGCGCTCGCTCACGCGTTCGAGCACGGCGTCGAGGGCGTCGTCGGTCATGGGCCACGGTTCCGCGACGCGGGAGGAAACCGTGTCGGTCGGGCCGCCGGGGGGAAACGAAACCCATTTGTGTGAAACCACGGTACGAGAAAGTGAGCCGTCGTAGCTCAGCTGGTAGAGCACCACGCTGTTAACGTGGTTGTCCCAGGTTCGAGCCCTGGCGACGGCGTCGATCCTTTCGGTAGTCTCAAGGGCGAGCCGTCCGGCTGTTCGTCTACGGGCCCTTAGCTCAGTCTGGTTTACAGCCCCCGGCTCATAACCGGGTGATCGGTGGTTCAAATCCGCCAGGGCCCATGAACCCCGCGAGCGACAGCGAGCGGTGGTGATTTTCCGACCTGGCGATTTGAACCAGGGAGTGGAGTGAAACGGAACGACCGTGGTTCAAATCCGCCAGGGCCCATCCGAGTGCTCCGAACGACAGTGAGGAGCCGAGGCTGCCGCCGTGGCGGATTTTGAACCCAGAGAACGAGCGATAGCGAAGTTCGCGTGGTTCAAATCCGCCAGCCCCCCGTGCCACGCCGACACTCAAACGGCTCTTTGCGCTTGAGTGACGCCTTTCCCCGCCCCGGCCGAACTGCGACTCATGCAGCACGACTCCCTCCCCCGCCGCCGCGCCCTCGCCGCCATCAGCGCCACCGTCACGGCCGCCGTCGCCGGCTGTTCGAACCTCCCGGGCACCGACGACACCACCGAGGAACTCACCTTCGACGAACTCCACCAGACGCCGACGTACGTCGCCGACGGCGTCGATCTCACGCTCCACGAGGAGGTCCCGACCGTGAGCGCGACCAACAACGCCGATCTGCTCCTGCTCCCGGGCGACACCGACGTGGCGGCCGAGCAGGCCGCCGACTGGCTGGCCGCCGATCGGGCGATCGCGCTTCTGGGCGACGACGCCGAGCCGACGTGGCTCGACTGGGAGGCCAGCGACGCCTTCGACGACACGTTCGAGAACCGGGGAGCGGCCGACAGCGATCCGGACCCCGATCTGCTGGTCGGCGTAACCTTCGAGAACCGAACGGCGACGTACAACCGGACGTGGGCCGACGGGCCGCGCGATCGGGACTTGATCCGTGCGCTGGACGAGATCCTCGTCGAGATCGCGGCGCGGACGCCCGCCTGACGACCACCAGTTTCCTAACCCCCCTCCACTGAGTAAGGGGTATGCTGCTCTGTGTCGACTCGGACGCCGCCTCGCGGGAGGCGACGGCCGAGACGCTGCGGGACGCCGGGTTCACCGTCGCGGAAGCGGCGACGATCGCGGCCGCTCGCGAGCACGTCGACGACGATCTCGACGCGCTCGTCACCGAACAGTCGCTGCCCGACGGGACCGGACTGGAGCTCGTCCGTGACGTCCGCGAGACCGTCCCCGACACCCCCTGTTTCCTGTTCACCGACCTGCCGATCGAGGAGATCGATACCGCCGCGTTCGGCGACATCGTCGTCGAGTACGTGCCGAAGGACGCGCCCGAGGCCCGCGCGGACCTGCTCGATCTCGTCGAGCACGCCGTCGCGTTCCGGAGTCAGACAGCCTACCCGCTGCCCGAGAACGAGGAGGCCCGACTGGCCGCCCTGGAGCGCTACGCCGTCGAACCGGAGGCGCTGGGTGAGTCGTTCGACCGACTGACCGAGATCGCGACCGAACTGTTCGGCGTCGACGCCGCCGCTGTCGGGCTGATCGACGCTCACGAACAGCGCTTCCTTGCCTGTCACGGCATCTCGCTCGACCCGATGGACCGCGAAGACACCGTCTGTACGTACGCGCTGCTCGACGACGGCGTGACCGTGATCGAGGACGTGCAGGCGGACCCGCGGTTCGATGAGAACGAGGGGCTGCAGGCCGCGAACATCCGGTTCTACGCCAGCAGCCTGCTCCAAACGCCCGAGGGCGAGGCCGTCGGGACGTTCTGCATCTACGACGACGCGCCGCGGGAGTTCTCGACGCGCGACCGGGAGCTGCTCGAACTGCTCGGCGCGGAGGCGATGGATCAACTGACGCTCCGTCGCGACCGGCGGGAGACGGAGGTAGCCGATGAGTGACGACGGCTACGCGTTCCCAGGGCTCCCGCTCGACCCGATCCGGCCGGGGACGACCGTCCTGTTGGCCGGCCCGGCCCACTCGGGGGCGCGCGAACTCGGTCTCGGGATGCTCGCCGGTCCCTCCGGCGAGGGGGCGATCGTCGTCACCACCAACCGACGCTCGCGGCGCATCGCCGCCGACTGCGAGCACGTGGGGCTGGAGCTTACCGCCGACAGCACGGCGATCCTCGACTGCGTCGGCGACGAGGACGCGGACGTGCCGGCGCGGGTGCTCCCGGTGTCGGGACCCTCGGACCTGACGGGGATCGGGATGCGCTACTCCGACGTCCACCGCGAGTTCGAGCGCTCCGGGATCGATCGCGTCCGCACGGGGCTGTTCTCGCTGTCGACGCTGCTCTCCTTCGGCGACCTCAAGACGGTCTCGCGGTTCGTCCACACGCTCGTCGGGCGCATCGACGCGCTCGACGGTCTCGGCGTGCTGCTGATCGACCCCGCGATCCACGACGACCAGACCGTCAGGACGCTCTCGCAGTTCTGTACCGGCCGGATCGACGTTCGCGAGGGGGACGACGGCCCCGAACTCCGGACGCGTGGGCTGGCCGGACACCCACGGGAGTGGCGGACGTTCGATCCGGCTCGGAAGGATAGCTAAGCAGTCGCGGGCTGTCGCCCGTCCCCGGCCGCCCTCACTCCGAAACCACGTCGCCAGCACGCTCCCCGAGCTCCTCCTCGACCTGCCAGAGGTACAGCGCCGCGTAGCTCCGCACCGGTTCCCAGCGCGCCGCGAACTCGCGCATCTCCCCGCGGGTCATCTCGGGGTCTTCGCCGTGGTGATCTACGAGCGTCTTCAGCCCCTCCCGGACGCCGAGGTCGCCGACGGGGAACACGTCCGGGCGGCCGAGCACGAACAGCAGGAACATGTCCGCGGTCCACGGCCCGACGCCGGTGATATCGGTGAGCGTCTCGCGCACCTCGTCGTCGGCCATCGCCGCGAAGTCGTCGCGAGTCCACCCCGCCTCGGCGAACGAGTCGGCAATCTCGTTGACGTACCGCGTCTTCTGTCGGGAGAGCCCGGCGTCGCGCAGAATCTCGTCGTCCGCGGCGCGGATCCCCTCGGGCGTCACCTCGACCGCGTCGAACAGGCGCTCCCGCGTCGCCGCCGCCGACGCCATCGACACCTGCTGGCGGAGGATCGAGACGATCAGGCGCTCGAAGGCGTCCTCCGCGGGGTCGATCGAGACGGGACCGACCTCGGCGACGATCGGGCCGAGGTACTCGTCCTCGCGGAGGCGGTCGTACGCGTCGTCGTCGCTCACGTCGTCGGGTCCCACCGTCATACTTCGAAGCGCATCCCGTCCTCGGCGATCGACACGTCGCCGTCGAAGCCGGCGCGCTCGACGCTCTCGATCATCTCGTCGTGTTTCCCCTCGGTGTGGGGGTAGAGATGCGTGAGCAGCAAGCGGTCGATGTCGGTCCCGGCCAGCGCCTCGCCCAACTGCGTCGGCGTCGGGTGGTTGTCCACGTCCACCTCGTCGGGGAACGAGCAGTCGTGCAGCAGCACCTCCGAGCCGTCGGCGAAGCGGGCGATCGACGCGCTGGCCTCGCCGTCGGCGCCGAACGTGAACTCGCCGTCGCTCCCCTCGCTCGCGAATCGGTAGGCCAGACAGTCCATCGAGTGGACCGTCTCGTGGGTCGCGATCTCGAAGCCGGCGGCCTCGAACTCGCTGTCGGCGCTCACCTCCCGGATCGAGAGGTCGACCCGGCCGTCGAGGTAGTCGTGGACCGAGAGCAGGTCGTCGACCAGCGCCTTCGTCCCCGACGGGCCGATCACTTCGAGGTACTCCTCGCCGGCGAGCCACCGCGCCTTCAGCAGCGCGAGCAGGTCGCTGACGTGGTCGAGGTGGTGGTGGGTCAGCAGCACCGTCGACACGTCCTCGTAGCCCACGTGTGACTCCGAGAGGCGGTGGAGGACGCCGGCGCCGCAGTCGACCAGCAGCGCCCGGTCGTCGCGTTCGAGCAGGAGTCCGGTCTGGACGCGGTCGGGCAGCGGCATGGCGCTCCCCGTCCCCAGCAGCGTGACGCGCATGGACGCCAGTGGGCGGCCGGCGGGGAAAGGCTGTACGGTCGGTTACTTCCGGTCGGCGGCGGGGAACTCGATCAGGACTGTCGTCCCGTCAGGCCCCGTGGACTCGATGCTGAGTTCGCCGCCGGCCGCGCGGGCGCTCCATGAGGCGAGCCAGAGCCCCAGCCCCCGGCTGTGTTTCAGCGGCGTCTCGGCCTCGCGTCTGAGCACCTCCCGTTCCTCCGCGGGGATCCCCGGCCCATCGTCGTCGATGCGGAGGCGGACCGTCCCGTCAGCCTCCTCGATCCGGAGCCGCGCCCACGGCTGGTCGCCGTCGTTGTGCTCGACGGCGTTCTCGAGGAGGTTCCGCAGCGCCGTCGTGAGCGCGGCCTCGTCGGTGACGGCGGCCCGCGTCCCCGGGAGATCGGACTCGACGATCGCGTGTTCGGCGTCGAACCGCGCGACGACCTCCTCGGCGACCTGCCCGAGATCGACCGGCTCGGCCGCCTCGACCGACGAGGGCTCGATCCGCGTCATCTCCCGGACCTTCTCGCTGGTCGCGACCACGCCGTCGACTTTCGACTGGACCTGCGCCGCGATCGCCGCCGGATCGTCGGCCTCGCCCGACTCGATCCGCTCGGCGAGGCCGTGGACGACGTTCATGTCGTTGCGGAGGTTGTGCCGGAGCACGCGGTTGGCGACCTGCAGCCGCTGTTCGTACGCGCGGCGGTCGGTCACGTCCCGCAGCACGAGCGCGTAGCCGGTGAGGGTGTCCTCGGCGTCCCGCAGCGACGAGACCTGCACCTCGTAGGTGCGGCGGATCCCCTCCGTCTCCCCGTCGACGGTCGTCCCCGAGAGTCGGGAGAGGGGCGTGTCGGGGAAGACGGCGGAGATGTGGTCGCCGGCGGTGGGCGCGGGCGTCAGCACCCGCCGCGCGCGCTCGTCGGCGTCGACGACCATCCCCTCGGCGTCGAGCACGACCAGCCCGTTCCCGACCACGTCCAGCGCCGCCTCCCGGGCGATCGGCGTCCGGTCGAGCAGGTCGAATCGGAACAGCGAGACCCCGATCAGCGTGACGGTGGCGCCGAACGTGAACGGCGTGAGGTCGAGGCCGGGCACCGGACTGGCACCGAACGTGAACGCGGCGTTCGCGAACAACGGCGGCACCACCGCGGCCAGCAGCGTGGCCGCCTGTCGGTGGTAGAGCTCGGAGGACCGGGCCGCCGTCCGGAGGACGAGGTAGATCCCGAACCCGATGATCGCGTAGGCGTAGGCCATGTGGACGTAGTAGCCGAGCGCGAACTCCGGGGCGAACACGCGGATGACGCCGGTGGCGGCGAGATCGAGGTCGGACCAGATCAGGCCGTGCCGAGGGTTGGTGAGCACGAACGCCGCGAACACGGCGGGTTCGGACACCATCGCCAGGCGGGCGGCCCGGGTGAGCCACTCGCCCTTGCCGGCGTAGCGCAGCGCGAACAGCAGCCACACGGTGGGGATGAACCCCGCAACTGCGAGCGTCAGCTGCCACCACGCGAGCTGTTCCGGCCGGGCCGCGAACCCGAGCTGGACGCCGTAGCTGAACGCCCACGTCCCGATGACGGTGACCAGTGCGACGAACCCGCCGACGTAGCGCTCGCTTCGGTTCCGCCGGACCGCCACCGCCAGCAGCGCGGAGAGCGTGCTGACGCCGAACAGCAGCAGCGACGGCAGCCCCGGAGCCCACGCCATGGTACGACCGT
This sequence comes from Halolamina salina, assembly GCF_054653455.1. Lineage (NCBI taxonomy): Archaea > Methanobacteriati > Methanobacteriota > Halobacteria > Halobacteriales > Haloferacaceae > Halolamina > Halolamina salina. The sequence goes on from NZ_BAAIGE010000002.1 coordinate 372,810, forward strand.
GGGGTCAGGTGGGTGGGGTGAAAAAGTACCGGGGCAGCGGTCCCCGACGTGTCAGCTAACCGTCGAGGAACGACGAGAGCGTGGTGAGATCTTCCTCGTCGACACCGAACGCGGACACGTCGTTGTCGTCGACGGTGTTGTCCATCTGCAGCGAGCGGTACTGGTCGCTCCCGAACGGGAACCCCGGGACGTAGTCGAGCGCCGAGAGTCCGATCTTCGACAGCGACATCGGGATCGGGAGCACGTTCACCCCGCGACCGTCCGCACGGTGACCCAGACGCGCGACTTCCGCCATCGTGAGCTTCTCCGGGCCGCCGATGTCGTACGTCTCGCCGACGTGGTTGTCCTCCAGCACGGCGTCGGCGAGCATCGGGACGAGGTCGCCGACGTGGATGGGCTGGAACCGCGTCTTCCCGCCGCCGGGCAGCGGCGTGATGTACGGCGGCGCGAGCAGTTTGGTGAACTTCACGAACTCCCCGCCCTCGCCGAACACCACCGAGGGGCGGGTGATCGTCCAGTCGAGGTCGGAGTCGCGGACGACTGCCTCGGCCTGCCCCTTCGCCCGGATGTAGTGAGTCGGCCCGTCGGGGTCGGCGCCCAGCGCACTCTGCTGGAGGAACCGATCGGCGCCCGCTTCCTCGGCGGCGGCGACGAGGTTCTTCGTCCCCTCGAGGTGGACCTCGAAGTGTTTCCCCTCGCCGCCGCTGGGGGTGAACAGCGGCGAGAGCGCGACGAGGTTCACCACCGCGTCGTGGCCGTCGACGGCCGACTCGATCGAGTCGTAGTCGGTCACGTCGCCCGTCGCGTGGCTGACGCCGTCGGGCAGCGACTCCTCCGGCTCGCTGCGGGACATCGCGGTCACGTCGTGGCCCCGCTCGACGAGTTCGGTACAGAGCGGGCGACCGATGAAGCCGTCACCGCCGGCGACGAGTATCTCCATACGTGTGAAGTGGGCGCACACGAACTTAAATGGCGGCGGCAGCGGCGGCCGTCCGTGGTGGCAGCAGCCCCGGACCGACGCGCCTTAATCCCGCGACGAACACCCTCCGTCCATGCTCATCACGCTGGAGGGGCTGGACGGGAGCGGGAAGACCACCGTCTGGGAGGCCCTCCACGACTCCCACCCCGAGGCGACGTTCACCCGGGAGCCAACGGAGTCGTGGTACGGCGACGCCGTGAACCGCGCCATCGACGACGACGACGCGGACCCGCTGGCGACGCTGTTCCTGTTCACCGCCGACCACGCCGACCACCTCTCGCGGACGGTTCGGCCCGCGCTGGAGAACGACGAACTGGTGATCTCGGACCGCTACTCCGACTCGCGGTACGCGTATCAGGCCGCGGCGCTCTCGGGCAGCGAGCTCAAGCGCCCGCTTGAGTACATCCGGGGGATCCACGCCGCCTTCACCGAACCGCCGGACGCGACCATCTACATCGACGTGGACCCGGAGACGGCGGCGGCCCGGAGCGGCTCGGCGAACCAGTTCGAGGACGCCGCCTTCCTCGCGCAGGTGGAGTCGAACTACGAGCGCCTGATCGAGGCCGAGCCCGAGCGGTTCGTGCGCGTCGACGGCACGCAGTCGCCGGAGGACGTGATCGCGGCGGTGGAGGACGCGGTCGACCGGCTACTGGACGAACACGAGTGAGCGGCGGCGGTCGCTACTCCCACGTCTCGGGGAGGTCCACGTCTTCTGGTGGGGGAACGTAGAGCACGTCGACGAGCGCGCCCAGTCCGATCGGGACCGCGACGAGCAGGGTGAGCACGATCGCGGGGCTCGCGAGATCGGGACCGAGACCCAACAGCCCCGAGAACAGGTACGTCGAGCCCAGCAACACCACGGGGATCCCGGTGACGGTGAACACCGCGGCCCCCCCGCGGGTATCGAGCGCGATCCGGAAGTAGCGCGTGAGCACCGCCGCGAGGAGGGTGTGGGCCGCGACGAGCGCGAGCAGGAACCCGATCGAGAGCGCCGAAGCCATTACCCGGCTCTCGGTGCCGCGTGACCTTTTCGTTGTCGCTGTCGGTCGGCGACCGTTTACGACTGAGATTTCGGCGGCTGACCGTTGCCGCCTCCGACTGAGACACCGGCGGCTGACCGTTGCCGCCTCCTACTGTTCGATCCCGTCGCTGCCGCCTGCCCGCCGCGCCTCGGTCAGGATGCTCGAGACGGGCTCGGTGTAGTCGTAGCCGGGGATCACGCCCTGCACGAACGTCCCCTCGACGAAGTCGACGACCGCGGCGGCGTCGTCGACGCCCCGAGCCGGGTCGATGTCCGTGAATCCGGCCCGGACCTCGGCGGTTCGCGTCCCCTCGTGGACCGTCTCGGTGACGGTCGGTTCGAGCTCGTGGTCGCCCGCGAGCACGCCGCCGCCGATGCCGTCGAGGCGGCGCTCGAACGTCTCGTACCAGCCCTCCTCGACGACCGGGGCCACGTCGCTCTCGGTCACCTCGTCCAACATCGGGACGCGGACGACGATCTCGAACCGGATCTCACCGCCCTCGCCGGGTTCGGCGGCGACGGTCCCCTCGAAGGGGGTGGCGGTGGCGGCGAACCGGTCCTCGGCGTCGCTCTCGGCCGCGAACGCGTCGTGGCGGCGGAACGCCCGCCGGGCTCTGTCGGGTAGCTCGCTCATACCCGTTCCACGTGATTGCGGCGAATAAGCGCGTCCCTTCCGGGGGCGTACGGCCCCAAGAGCGATCCCGGAACGGCCGTCGAACTGCCGGTTCGGCGGAGCTTTTCCCTCCCGGCATCGAACGGCGGGTATGGCCGAGCAGTTCCTCGACACCGACGCGCTCGTCGACGCCGTCGACGACGCCGAGTTCGATCGTACGCCAGCGGTGGTCGCGAACGCACACATCACGGGGCTGAGCGTCGCCCGCGCGCTCGACGCCCACGGGGTGCCCGTCATCGCCGTCGACCAGATGGCCGACGGGGTCGCGTACCCCTCCGACGCGATCGACTTCGCCGGGCGAGTGCGCTACCCGCTCGACGATCCGCAGGGGTTCGCGGACGATCTTGCCGCGATCGCTGACGCCGCCGGCGAGGTCGTCGCCTTCGGCTGCATGGACGAGTGGGTCCACGGGTTCGCCGACGCCGGCGTCGAGAACGTCCACCTGCCGTGGGAGAACCACGTCAGCGTGCTCGACAAGACGCGCCTCTACCGCCGCGCGGAGGAGTTGGGCGTCCCCTACCCGGAGACGTACTTCCCCGTGGAGACCGACCCCGCCGCCGCCGCCGAGGAACTGGGGTTCCCGCTCGTCGTCAAGCCCGCCCGGAAGCGTGAGGGCGAGGAGGCGATCGGCAGCAACGTCGTCGAGGTCGCGACGAGCGAGGAACTGCACGACGTACTCGAGGCCGCCGACGCGGCCGGCGTCGAGGTGATGCTGCAGGAGAAGGTGAACATCGCCACCGGAAAGGACCGTTCGCTCGCGTCATACGTGCCCGCGGAGGGCGAGCCGCTCGCGGTGGTCGGGAACGCCGCGGTGCGCTTCCCGCTGGAGTTCGGCACGTCCTGTCTGGTCGAGACCGTCGACGCCCCGGAGATCGAGGCGCGGGCGCTCTCGGTGATCGAGGACGCCGGCTACCACGGGATCAGCGAGTCGGAGTTCGTCTACGACCAGGACCGCGAGGAGTACGTGCTGCTGGACATCAACACCCGGCCCTGGAAGTGGATCTCGCTGCCCGTCTCGGTCGGCGCGAACCTCCCGTACGCGGCGTACGCCGACACGGTGGGGGAGACGTTCGAGCCGGGCGAGATCGACGACGGGCGGTGGGTGTACCTGCGGGACTACCTGACGCTGCTCGCGAGCGAGGAGACGTTCTGGGACGTGCTCGATACGGAGGACTGGGTGTCGCTGGTCTCGGGCGCGTTCGAGGATAGTGGGAATCTGACGACGGGCGTCTACCGGCCCAGCGATCCGGCGCCAGTCGCGCAGTTGCTGGACACGGAGTTCACGGACCGGGAGTACTACTGTTCCTGTTAGGTCGATTCGTTTGGGGCAGAGTTTCGGTGGGTGGTTCGATTTGTTCGGGTGGTGTTGTGCTCGCGATTGTGGCATTTTCGATTGTTGGCCACTGCGACCGCGACAGCAACAGCAGTTCGTCGCTAGACCTCTTGTGACCGCACCGCTCCGCACAGCCCTCACACCTCCCCAGCCGACTCACTCGCTCACGTCCGTTCGCTCGTTCGTCCCTCGCGCGCTCGTTCGCGCACGGAGGCGCTCACGTCGCGCGCCACCGCGACCGCGGTGCGGTGGCGGTGGACGCCGCGGGCCGGCAGCGGTCGCCGGCCCGCGGGGGAGGGGCGGGGACTCGGTGCTGCGCCGGACCCTGTGTCCGGCGCCCTGCGGTCGCAAGTGGCCAACGAACGAGATGCTGTCGCGGTTGCAGTAGCCGACGAACGAAATCCAGTCACGGTCTCCCTAGAGGGGTACAACGAGAACACGACCAAACGATCACGACCGCGAAACCCCACCGTTTCGCCGGCATCCGGTAGTTCCTAACCCTCAGACCCCAACACGTAACCAAGATGAGCGACCGGCTCCACCTCAACCTCTTCACGATGAACTCCGTCGAGCACGTCTCGCCCGGCACTTGGCGCCGGGAGGGCGACCGCTCGCACGAGTACACCGATCGAGAGTACTGGACCGACGTGGCCCGCACCGCCGAGCGCGGCAACTTCGACGCCGTGTTCTTCGCCGACGTCCGCGGGATCTACGACGTCTACGGCGGCGACCGCGAGACCGCGATCGAGAAGGCCGTCCAGACGCCGTCGAACGACCCCGCGCTCGTGGTGCCGGCGATGGCCGAGGCCACGGAGGACCTCGGCTTCGCGATCACCAAGTCCACCACCTACAACCACCCCTACCAGCTCGCTCGGGAGTTCTCCACGCTCGATCACCTCACCGACGGCCGCGTGGCGTTCAACGTCGTCACCTCCTACCTCGAATCCGCCGCCGCGAACCTCGGCCTCGACGAGCGCATGGAGAAGGAGACGCGCTACGAGCGCGCCGCCGAGTTCCTCGACGTCTGCTACGCGCTCTGGGAAGATTCGTGGGAGGACGACGCAGTCATCCGGGACGCCGACGCAGGCCGCTACACCGACCCGGAGAAGGTCCACAGTATCGACCACGAGGGCGAATTCTTCGACGTGCCCGGCCCGCACGGCTCCGAGCCGTCGCCCCAGCGCACGCCGGTGATCTATCAGGCCGGCTCCTCGGAGTACGGCCGGAACTTCGCCGCGAACAACGCCGAGGCGGTGTTCTGCTCCCAGCCGACCGAGGAGGGGGTGGTGGAGTACATGGAGGATGTCAAGTCCCGCGCCGCCGACGCCGGCCGCGACGAGGACGCGATCGCGTTCTTCATCGGGATCGTCCCGGTCGTCGCGCCCACGGAGGAAGAAGCGGAAGCGAAGTACGAGGCGCTGAAGGAGTCGGTCGACGTGGAGTCGACGCTGGCGCTGCTCTCGGGCTTCCTCGACATGGATCTCTCCGAACTCGACCCCGACCAGAAGGTCGAGCACATCGAGACCCAAGCGATCCAGGGGACGATGAACGCGTTCACGCAGTCCGACCCCGACCACGACTGGACGGTGCGGGAGGTTGCGGAGTTCTCCGGCCTCGGTTCGACCTCGCCCATCGTCGTCGGGACGCCCGAGCAGGTCGCCGACGAACTCGTCTACTGGCACGAGGAGGTCGGCGTCGACGGCTTCAACGTGAAGGAGGCGGTCCGCACGGGCAGCCTCGACGACTTCGTGGATCAGGTCGTCCCGGAGCTACAGGACCGGGGGCTGTTCCGCACGGAGTACGAGGGCGAGACGCTCCGAGAACGGCTCTACGGTGAGGGGCAGTCTCGGCTCCCCGCCGACCACCCGGCACGACAGTAGCGAGTCCGCCGCAGTCCGGCGGTTCTTTCGGAAGCCGTCACGTAGTTCCGGTAGCGAATAGGTTTAAGTTCCTCCACCCACATGGTTCAGGTGACGCTTCGCTTTGGAGGGCCGAAGCGTCAGCGGGGACCAACCGGGCTCGCGCCGCCGCGCTTTTTCGCGGCGGCGCGGCCCGTTTTCGCTGAAACTTACTCGATCAGCGACGACTCAGTTCTCCGTCGGCGGGTTGAGTGCGAGGCCGTCGACGACGGCGGCGCTCGCGAGCAGCGACCCGACGCCCGCGCCGGCGCCGAGCGACAGCGGCGAGAGCACGGCCGCCACGATCCCACACAGCAGCGCGGACGGGATGAAGAGTAGATGGTAGTCCGGACGCGCGAGGCCACCGAGCATTCTAATTATATCTAATTAGGCGCTCCCGAAAGGCTTTGTGCCGCGACGGCACCGATCTCGGCGCTTCCTACCGATCGCCCCGGAAAATGCGAGGGGAGGGATTCGAACCACAGTCGGACGTGCTCGCTCATTCCGTTCGCTGCGCGCGACCTCCCTGCTTCGAATCCCCGATACGCATCGCTCCTCACTGTCGTTCGGAGACGATGCGAGGGGAGGGATTCGAACCCACGGACCCCTACGGGAGCGGGTCTTAAGCCCGCCGCCTTTGTCCTGACTCGGCCACCCTCGCGCGGCCCGAGATACCCAGCAATCCCGGAAGTCGGTTTCGGTCGCCTACTCCGCCAGCGGCAGCGCGACCCCGACCAGCGTCGACCCCGCGGTCACGGTCGCCTCCCGCTCCAGCGAGTAGACGATCCCCTCGCGGTCGACGGTCACCTCCTGCAGCACCTCGTAGCTCGTGGGGTCGTGGACGGCGCCGACGTGGTCGCCCGGCTCCACGTAGTCGCCGAGTTCCACGTCGCCGTCGACGTGGAACAGCCCCGAGTCGTCGGCTTTCACTCGGCCGAGGTGGTTCCGTGCGACCGTGGCGTTCGTCGGCGCCGGCTCCCCCGGCAGCATGTCGAGATGACGGAGCGTGTCGAGCATCCCCGCGACGCCGGCGTCGATGGCGTCCTCGACCAGTTCGGTGTTGTGGGCGAGTTCGGGCGTGATCGTCGGAATCCCCTCTTGGGTGGCGGCGACCCGGAGCTTCCCGCCGAAGTTCCGGTCGGCCCACTCCGCGTCGGCGTCCTCGCCCGCTGCCTCGGCGAGCAGGAGGTCGTGGCCGAACGCCTCCGCGAGCGCACGACACTCCGCGTCGCCTTTCAGGTAGACGGTGTGGCTCAGCATCTCCTTCCCGCCGGTGTGGAGGTCGACGATCGCGTCGGCGTCGCCGGCGTACTCCCACAGCGTCGCCGCCATCCGCTCGTGGAGCGTCCCGTCCTCGTCGCCGGGCCAGCAGCGGTTCATGTTCGCGTTCACCGAGTCCAGCGCCTCCGGCGCGGTGTAGGAGACGCGATCGAACGTGATCGGGTCGGCGACGGGGACGGCGATCAGCGTGCCGGAGAAATCGTCCTCCCGCGCGAGCAGTTCGCCGTGGAGCCGCCGGAGCACCTCGCTCCCGTTGATCTCGCGGCCGTGTTGGGCCGCCTGCACGTACAGCGTCGGCCCGTCGCCGTCGCCGTACGTGTGGACGGTCGTCTCCAGTTCGACGCCCGAGGGGAGCCGCGCCAGCGTGATCCGCTCCGTGTCGTGCATGGTCGGAGTCAGGAGCGCGGGGGCCTTTGGCCCACCGGCCGATCCGTTCCCCGCGAACGTGCTCGGTCACATCTCGGAGGGGTCGCCCATCCCCTCCTTCACGCCGAGCCGGAGCAGCCCCAGATTGACTGGGTAGGCTGCGAGAAAGCCCAGCGAGAGCGACACCGCCAGCGACGCCCAGAACACCGGCTCGCCCATCGTCGACTCGCCGGCGAGGTAGATGTCCGAACCGATCGCGACGGTCTCCATCGCCACGATGCTGCCGGACTCGCTGTACACCGCGTCGGTGAGCGCCTCGCGGAGTCCGACGCCCTCCTGCAGCAGCGGGCCGACGGTGAACGCGACGCCGAACGTGTAGGCGAACGCGAACGTGGTGGCGGCGACGCCGAGCGTGCTCAACAGGAGGATCCCGGCCGCGAGCGTGACGCCGAGCACCTCACCCACCCCGCAGCCGGAGTAGCAGTGGGCCGTCGAGCGCATTCCCCGCCGCAGGAAGCTGTCCTCGGGAATCTGGGTCCGGCCGCTGTACCAGTACACCGCCAGCCCGAGCACCGCCGAGTAGAGCACCGTGAGCGTCCAGACGAGCTTCATCATCGACGGGAGCGCCTCGTTGTTCCGTCGGAGGTCGACCCAGAGCACCCCGACGGAGACGAGGGAGACCGCGAGCCACGCGAGCACCAGTTCGAGCGTCACGAGCTCGTGGAACGCCTGCTGGAGGCTCATCGCGACGTGGGTATCCCGCCGAGCCGTTTGGGCGTGGCGGCCGTCAGACCGCACTCAGCCCGCCGTCGACCGGCAGCCCCGCACCGGAGACGTAGCTCGCGGCGTCGCTGGCGAGAAAGCAGATCGCGTCGGCCACGTCGTCCGGGTCGCCGAAGCGCGCCAGCGGGATCTCGTCCGCGTAGCGCTCGGCGCGCTGGCCGCCGACGGTCGGCACGTCCTCCCGGGTCATCGCGGTGTCGATCACCCCCGGGAGCACGCAGTTCACCCGGATCTCCGGCCCGAGCGCGTCGGCCATCGACTTCGTGAGGTTCTGAACCGCGGCCTTCGACGCCGAGTAGACGGGATGGTTCCCCGTTCCGTGGAGCGCCGCGATCGAGGCGAGGTTGACGACCGCCCCCTCCTCCATCGCCTCGGCGGCGACCTGCGTGCCGAAGAACGCGCCCTTGGCGTTGATCTCCATCATCCGGTCGTACTCCTCCTCGCTGATCTCCGCGAACGGGATCGTCCGGAACACGCCGGCGTTGTTCACCATCACGTCGATTCCGCCCAGTGACTCGGCGGCCTCGACGGCGACGCGGAGGTCATCGCGCTCGCGCACGTCGCACTCGACGAAGTGGCCCTCGCGGTCGGTCTCGTCGTCGATGTACTCGTGTGTCGGGCGCGGGTCCTCGGCGCCGCCTGCCGAGTCCGGGATCCGTGGTTCTTCGCGCACGTCGGCGATCACCACGTCGGCGCCGCGTTCGGCCATCCGGATCGCCGTCTTCCGGCCGATTCCGCTGGCGCCGCCGGTGACAACGGCGACGCGGTCTGTCAGGTCCATGCGTGGGCGTTTGGCACGGAGCGACGTGAACGGTGTGGCCGCTGATTCGTGGGTGGTGGGTACTTGGATACCGTTGCTCGGTGTGTGAACTTCCCGGGGGTGACGACAGCAGTGACATCCATCGCCGACAACTGAAACTGCGACCGCAACAGCAGCTCGATCGTTGGCAACTTGTGACCGCAGGGTGCCGAGCACGAGGCTCGGCACAGCGCCGAGTCCCCACCCCTCCCCGCGGGCCGGCGACGACTGCCGGCCCGCGGCGTCCACCGCCACCGCACCGCAGCCGGCGGTCGGCGCGAAGCGCGAGCCCCTCCGTGGGCGAGCCGAGCGCGAGGGACGACTGACCGAGTGAAACGAGGGAAGGAGTCGGCTGGGGAGGCCTGTGGGCTGTGCGGGGCGGTGCGGTCGCAAGTGGTCTACGAACGAGATGCTGTTGCTGTTCGCAGTTGCGGAAGCAGCGAACCGAACTACTTCCCAGCCACCAATCTCCGCCTTGCCAACCTCTAAACGCCTCCCTCCACGGCTACCGGATATGCTCCACGGCGAAGCGGTCGGCCTACTCGTCGGCGCCGTCGCACTCGGCGCCGTCCACGGGGTCGAGCCCGGACACGGCTGGCCGGTCGCGGCCTCCTACGCGTTGGATCAGTCGAACAAGTGGCTCTACGGCTTCGCGGCCAGCCTGATCCTCGGCACGGGCCACCTGATCAGCAGCATCGCGATGGTTGGGGTGTTCTTCTACGCCAAATCGTACTTCAGCCTCACGCAGGTCAACGAGCCGATCACGGTCGTCGACGGGATCACGATCGGCGGCCCGGTCAGCCTCGTCGCCGGCGTCCTGCTGATCCTGCTCGGACTGCGCGAGTACTACGGCGGGCACAGCCACGGCCACGGCGGACACGACGACGGCGAAGAACACGATGAGCACGAGCACGGCGATCACGGTCACCACCATCACGAGCACGACGACGACGGCCACCATCACGACGGCCCACACCACGAGCACGACGATCACCACGACGACGACGGCTGGTGGGATCGAGTCAAGACGGCGCTCCCGTTCGTCGGCGGCCACAGCCACGCCAGCGGTGACGAGGCGGCCGAGCGCGGGCTGTTCGGGATCGCGTGGTTCGCGTTTCTGCTCGGGTTCGCCCACGAGGAGGAGTTCGAGATCATCGCGCTGTGTGCCGGCTCGGCCCACTGTCTGGAGCTGATGAGCGCCTACGCGCTGACGGTGATCGCGGGGATCGTCGGGTTCACGATGCTGCTGGTCGCGGGGTACGAACACCACGAGGAGCGCGTCGAGCGGTTCACGCCCTACCTCCCGGCGTTCTCGGCCGCCGTGCTGATCGTGATGGGGGTCGGGTTCGTCTCGGGACTGTTCTGAATCGGCGCGTCGATTCGGGGAATATCGACAGCCGACGGGGAACACGTTCGGCGGCCGGCGTAACCGAGACGGTAACTTCTATACCCTCCGCGAACCGAGTGAACTTGTTACATGAGTCAGTCGTACGATCGGGGAACCGTCGAGGACTTCGGGCGGTGGCGCTCGTTCACTGCCGGCATGTGGGCGTGGCTGTTCCACAAGTTCACCGGCTGGGTCCTCATCGGCTACCTCTTCACACACATCGCCGTGCTCTCGACGGCGCTCCAGAACCCGGGGATGTACAACGACACCATCGTCGGGCTCGAGAGCCTCGCCATCGTGCGCCTGCTGGAGGTGGGCCTGCTCGCGGTGGCGGTGTTCCACATCCTCAACGGGGTCCGGCTGCTGTTCATCGACCTCGGCAAGGGGCTGGAGGCACAGGAGGAGAGCTTCTACGCGTCGCTGGTGATCACGGGCGCGATCACCGTCGCCAGCGTCCCGACGTTCGTCTCGGGGGTGTTCTGAGATGGCGGAACACTACTCCTCGTTCGACCGATCGGGGCGGAAGTGGCTGCTCCAGCGCATCACGGCGGCGTTCCTCGTGGTCGTGCTCGCGTTCCACTTCTTCCTCCTCCACTTCGTGAACCACGCCGCCGACGTGACCTTCGCGGGCACCTCCGCCCGGATGAGCACGTGGACGTACTTCTCGCTGATGGTGCTGTTCCTGCTGACGGCGACGTTCCACGGCGTCAACGGGATTCACAACACGCTCGTCCACCGCGACGGCGTCGACGGCTGGAAGCGGACCGCGATCACGGCGGTGCTGGCGGTCGCCAGCCTCGTGCTGATCGTCCAAGGGCTGCGAACCGCGCTCGTCTGGACCAACCTGTTCTAACTATGAGCACGCAAACCGAACCACCCGAAACCGACGACGAGACCGAATCGACGCCGGAGGCCGAGCCGGAGAGCCCCGGCGACCGCCGCCGCGCGGAGAAGGCCGCCCGCGCCGCCGAGCGCGAGCGTGAGGAGGCCGAGGCCGAACCCGACCTCGGCGAGGACGCGGTCACCCTGAAGGTGTTCCGCTACGACCCCGAGGTCGAGGCGAAGGCCGAACCGCGCTTCGACACGTTCCAGATCCCCTTCGAGAAGGGGATGACCGTCCTCGACGCGCTGATCGCGGCCCGGGACACGTACGACTCCTCGCTCACGTTCCGGCACTCCTGCCGGCAGGCGGTCTGTGGCTCCGACGCGCTCTTTATCAACGGCCGCCAGCGCCTCGGCTGCCAGACCCAGATCGCCGATCTCGACGGCGACGTGGTCCGCGTCGAGCCGCTCCCCCACCAGGACGTGGTGAAGGACCTCGTCGTCGACATGGAGCACTTCTACGACCAGATGGAGGCGGTCGAGCCGTACTTCCAGACCGACGAGACGCCCGACGACGAGCTGGAAGAGCAGTTCCAGACCCCGGAGAACAGAGAGAAGATCAAGATGTCCACCCGGTGTATCTGGTGTGGCGCCTGCATGTCCTCCTGCAACATCGCGGCCGGCGAGGAGTACCTCGGCCCGGCGGCGATCAACAAGGCGTACCGCTTCGCGATGGACGACCGGGAGGGCGAGGAGATGAAGGAGCACCGCATGGAGCTGATCGAGCAGGAGAACGGCGTCTGGCGCTGTCAGACCCAGTTCTCCTGTACCGAAGTCTGTCCGAAGGACATCCCGCTGACCGAGCACATTCAGGAGCTCAAGCGGGAGGCAGTCAAATCCAACCTGAAGTTCTGGTAAGATGAGAGAGTACGACGTCATCGTGGTCGGCGCCGGCGGCGCCGGGCTCCGCGCGGCGATCGCCGCACAGGAGAACGGCGCGGACGTGGCGATGGTGACCAAGCTCCACCCCGTCCGCTCCCACACGGGCGCGGCGGAGGGCGGCATCAACGCCGCGCTGCGCGAGGGCGACGACTGGCGCGACCACGCCTACGACACGATGAAGGGATCGGACTACCTCGGCGACGCCCCCGCGGTGGAGGCGCTGACCCGCGAGAGTCCGAAAGAGACGATCCAACTCGAGAACTGGGGGATGGCCTTTTCCCGCGACGAGGACGGGCAGGTCTCCCAGCGACCGTTCGGCGGCCTCTCCTTCCCGCGGACCACCTACGCCGGCGCCGAGACCGGCCACCACATGCTCCACACGATGTACGAGCAGGTGGTCAAACGCGGGATCGAGGTGTACGACGAGTGGTACGTCACCCGGCTCGCGGTCACCGACGAGGACGAGCCCGAGGAGCGGGACTGCCACGGCGTCGTCGCCTACGACATCAAGCGCGGCGAGATCGAGGGGTTCCGCGCCCGCGACGGCGTGATCCTCGCGACCGGCGGGCTCGGGCAGGTGTACGACCACACCACCAACGCCATCGCCAACACCGGCGACGGCGTCGCGATGGCCTACCGCGCCGGCGTCCCGATCGAAGACATGGAGATGATCCAGTTCCACCCGACGACGCTCCCCTCGACGGGGGTGCTCATCTCGGAGGGTGTCCGCGGCGAGGGCGGGATCCTCTACAACAGCGAGGGCGAGCGGTTCATGTTCGAGGGCGGCTACGCCAACAACGACGGCGAACTCGCCTCCCGCGACGTGGTCTCCCGCGCCGAACTCAACGAGGTGAACAACGGCCGCGGGATCGAGGACGAGTACGTCCACCTCGACATGCGCCACCTCGGCGAGGACCGCATCCTCGACCGACTGGAGAACATCCTCCACCTCGCGGAGGACTTCGAGGGCGTCGACGGGCTGGAGGAGCCGATGCCCGTCAAGCCCGGCCAGCACTACGCGATGGGCGGCATCGAGACCGACGAGTGGGGGTCGACCTGCGTGAACGGTCTCTACGCCGTCGGCGAGTGTGCGTGTGCGTCGGTCCACGGCGCCAACCGGCTCGGCGGCAACGCGCTGCCCGAACTCGCCGTGTTCGGTGCCCGCGCGGGCCGGCACGCCGCCGGCGCCGTCGACGAGGAGCCGAAGATCACCACCGGCTGGGACGAGGATAGCGAGGAGGGCGAGAACGTCTCGCCGGTGCCGCTGGGCGAGGCCGACCTCCCCTCCTCGGAGAAGGGCGCGCTGGCTGACGGCGGCGCGACGTCGCCGTCCGGCGACAGTGACCCCGCGGTCGACGCCGAGGACGCCGACGGCGTCGTCGAACAGGCGGTGCAGGCCGAGCGCACCCGGGTCCACTACCTGCTCGAGAAGGAGGAGGGGATCAACCACGCCGAGGTCCGCTCGGAGCTACAGGAGACGATGACCGAGAACGTGAACGTGTTCCGCGAGGAGGGCGCGCTGAAAGACGCGCTGGAAGACATCCGCGAGGCCCGGAAGGACTACCAGCACGTCACCGTCGAGGACCCCTCGCGCACCTACAACACCGACCTGATCCACACGATCGAGACCCGGAACCTGCTCGACGTGGCCGAGGCGATCACCGTCGGCGCGCTGGCCCGCGACGAGTTCCGCGGCGCCCACTGGCGCAAGGAGCACCAGGAGCGCAAGGACGACGAGTGGCTCAAGCACACGATGCTGTCCTGGAACGACGGCAGCCCCGGCCTCTGGTACAAGCCGGCGGTGCTCGAAGGCGAGGCCAAGACCTACGAGCCGAAAGAGCGGAGCTACTGACTGCGGTTCCCGTTTTCGTCGACCGACTGCCGCGGGGTGTTCCCCGCGACCGCGGTTCGAGCGCCGAAAAGACCCGTCTACCTCTCAGTTCCCTCGCGTCGAACGCGCGGCGCGTACGTCGCTGCCGTCCCGGATCTTGTCTTCACAGGAGGGACAGACCCGAGGCGTCTCCTGCCCCTCGGGAGTGAACACCCGGACGTACCGCCGCGTGACGAACGAACTACAGTTCTGGCATTCGGGCATCGTTCTAATTTACTTGAAGATATATGTAAAGCTTGCCTTGCGAGACCGTCACAGCCCGGCGGGCGACGCCGCTCTCGGGCGGGTAGCCCCAGCGTGAGAACTTCGTTGTCTGACAGTCCGGAACACCCGGATTTCGCTACTCCCGGACGTTCCGCCCCAGGCCGACGGTGAACCGATCTCCGGCACGGCCGTCGTAGACGATCTCGCCGTCGACGATCGTGAGTTCGGGGAACACCGCCTCGCGGCCCTCGAAGGGGGTCCAGTCACACTTCGTGTGCAGCGAGTCGGCCCGGATCGGCTCGGCGTCGTCGAGGTCGACCAGCGTGAGGTCGGCGTCGTACCCCACCTCGACCCGGCCCTTCTCGGGCAGGCCGAACCGCTCGGCGGGGTTCGCGGCGACGAGGTCCCGGACCCGTTCGAGGGTGAGGCCGCCGTCGCGGACCTCCGCGAGCAGCAGCGGGAGCATCGTCTCGACGCCCGGGACGCCGGAGGGGGCGTCCCAGAGCCCGGCTTCCTTCTCCGCAGTCGTGTGTGGCGCGTGGTCGGTCGCGATCAGGTCCACGGTGCCGTCGGCGACGCGCTCGTACAGTTCCTCGCGGCGGGCCTCGCTCCGGAGCGGCGGGTTCATCCGCCCGAACGTGCCCAGTTCGTCGAGGTCCTCGCGGGAGAGCAGCAGGTGGTGCGGGGTGACCTCGGTCGTCATCCCCGCGTCGGCGGCGTGGTCGGCCGCCTCCGGCGTCGACGTGTGGGCGACGTGAATCTCCACCCCGGCGCCGCGAGCGCCCTCGCAGGCGGCTTCGACGGCCGCGATCTCGGCCTCGGCGGTGCGGTACTGGCTCCACAGGTCCGCGTCGGCCTCCCGGCCGACCCCGCCGGCGTCAGCGCCGTACACGGACTCGTCGAACAGATCGGCGTCCTCCGCGTGGACGGTGACGGGGATTCCGGCGTCGGCGGCCGCGGCGAGCGCGTCCTCGAACAGGTCCTCGTCGATACCCATCTCGCCCGTGGAGTCCGCCAGAAAGACCTCGCCGAGCGCGAACACGGGCCGGGCGAGCAGCGACTCGGGCGCCCACTCGTGGTTCACGCCGCCGTTGATGCCGTAGTTGACCGCCGCGTTGTCGGCGAACTCCGCCTTCTCGTCGAACGCGTCGCCGTCGACGGTCGGCGGCGAGGTGTTCGGCTGATCGACGACGGTGGTGACGCCGCCCGCCGCGGCCGAGCGACTGCCGGTCGCCCACGTCTCCTTGTGGCCGTGGCCGGGCTGGCGGAAGTGGACGTGGGCGTCGATTGCGCCCGGGAGGAGCGTCAGCCCGTCGGCGTCCACGGTCTCCTCGTCGGGCAGCGAGTGGAGGGAGCCTTCGATCTCGGCGATGCGGCCCTCGTCGGTCCGAACGTCCCGGACGCGGCCGTCGGGGAGTTCGGCGCCGGTGATGAGCATACGTCCACTGGGTGTGGCCCCGCCCTAAGTTTCCCGGCCCGCCGCAGTGTCGGCGAGCCGTTCGACCGTCGTCGGCCGACCGTCGACGATCGCGTCCTCCAGCGCCCGAGCCACCTCTTTCGGATCGTTCGACCCGCCCGCGGCGGCGACGCTGCCCACGGAGTTCGGGTCGAACGGCACGCCGAGCGCGTCGTACACGGGATCGAGCACGTCGCCGATCTCCTCGCGGTCGGCGACGGTCACCACCCCCGAGACCATCGCCGCGCCGGCGGTGACGCGCTGGGCGATCCCCGCCAGCTTCCCGGGTCGCTCCCCATTTCCGGTCGAACACGCCGCCTGCACCGAGTAGTCGCCCGGGCAGAACGACTCGGGCGGCTCGCCGCGTTCGGCGTCGACGCCAAGCGAGGAGAGGGCCGAAACGACCGTCTCGACGGCGGCCTCGTAGCGATCGGTCAGCCCCGAGCGGCTGTCCTCGACCGGCTCGACCGACGCGAACGCGACGGTCGTGCCCGTGTAGGCGACCGCGCGCCCGCCCACGGAGCGCTCGACCGGCGGGAACCCTCGTTCCCGCGCGGCGGTCCGGGCGGCATCGTACCCCGTCTCGTTCGCGTCGCGCCGGCCGAACGCGAGCTGTCGGTGGGGGGTCCACGCCCGGACGACCGGCGTCCCCGAGTCGGCGACCGCGTCCAGTAGCTCGCGGGTGGCCGCCCGGTCGGCGTCGGGCGTCGCCGCCCGCCCGCGGATCACGCGCATACCGGCTCTCCGGCTCCGACGTACCTAAGCGTGGCCGTCGCGACGCCTCGGGTATGCCCGCGGATCAGGCGGCGAGCGAGGCTCCCGTCCCGCTCCCCGACGCGCTCCTCGCCCGCTACGCGCGCTTCTCCTGCTACAACTCCCCCTACCCCGCCCACGACCGCGGCTGTGCGGTCGACCTCTACCCGGACGACGGCACCGCGCCCGCGCCGCTTCCCGGCGAGGTGCTCGACACCCGGACGGTCGCCTGCCCGGACCGCCCGTACGCGGTCGACCACGACCACCTGATCGTGCTCGACGTGGCCGACGACTGGGCCGGCGGGCGAGGATCGGACCTGCTCGCCCGAATCCTCCACGTCGATCCTGCCGTCTCTTCGGGCGAGTGGATCGATGCCGGCGACTCGCTCGGTGAGACGGTGCGCTCGGGCTTCTTCGGCCGCTGGGTCGACGACCACCTCCACCTCGGTTTCCGTCCCGCCGACGTGAACCCCTACCGGGCGTCGGGTTCGCTCCCCGTCGTGCCCGACGTGCCGATCACGGGTGCGCCGTGGGACGGCACCGGTACGGTCGTCGAGACCGGGCAGACGTTCGTCCGACTCGACGCGCCCGCCCACCCCGATCCGGGGTGCTGGGCGACGATCGCGGCTGACGACGGGACGCCGCTGGACGGCGGGCTGGCCCACTACTCCGGTGGCGGTGCGTACGGCGTCGACGGCCGACCCGAGGGATCGCTCTCGCTGCTCGGCAGCGAGGTTGGGACGGCGACGCCGCGGGACGGCGGCGGCGCGGACGTGGACTGGGGCGACGTGGCGATCGAGGTCCGCGGGACGGACCGGACCGAGCGCGCGACGGGGCTCTCGCTGTTCGCCGCGACGGGGGCGTTCGGCGCGAAGATCGTCTTCCACGAGGGCCACGGCTTCGCCGTCGGCGACGAGGTGCGAGCGTCGATCGAGTCCGCGGACGCGTCGATTCGACTGGGTTAGCCGCGTCGCTCGCGCCACTCCCGCTTGCGTCGCTGGTACGCCTCGTCGTCCTCGAGGCGGCGTCGAACGTGGTCGAAAATCAGCGCCGCCTTCCGCTTCTCGGCGTCGGCCCAGTGGACTCTCTCGCGCTCGTTGCCGTCACTGTCGTACTTTCGGCCGCCCGGGTAGTGTGCGTAGCGCATCGCCCGGGTGTACCCCATCCGGAGGTACTTCCGGGCCATGTCCATCCCGACGAACTCGTCGTCGCGGCGGTAGCGGAGGAACCGCTCGTAGATGGCTTCGGCGGCCTCGGCGGCGGTTTCGGGGTCGGCGTACCCCCACAGCGGGAGGAGTTCCGACTTGTACGGCTGCACCTTGAACACGCCCTCCTCTCCCCGGCCGATGCGGTACGGCTCGGGGTCGGCCCGGAAGTCGTGGTCGTACTCGCCGTCGTCGTCCTCGGGGAGGTCACCCATCGCGGGCATCGGCGGCGGTTGGGACGGCGACGGCCTGAAACTGTCCCCGAACCCCGCGGCTACTTGGTGGGCCGGACCCCAGCGGGAGTATGACCGACGTTCCGCCGCTGCCGGAGGAGGCCGCCGAGTTCCTTCGCTACGCGATCGAGGAGGAGCACGGCTACCTCTCGTGGCTGGGCACCGAGGTCGGCGCCGTCGAGCGCGGCCGGATCGAGCTCACGGTGCCGTTCGACGAGAAGCTCACCAACATCGCGTCGAAGCCCACGATCCACGGCGGCGTCGCCGCGACGCTGATCGACACCGCGGGCGGGCTGGCGCTGCGGCTCGCCGCCGAGGACCCGCTGGCGGTCGACGTGGCGACGGTGAGCCTGAACGTGAACTACCTCCGGCGGGCGACCGGCGACCTCCACGCGACCGCGGACGTCGTCCGGGCCGGCTCCACGATCGGCGTCAGCCGCGTCGACGTGACCAGCACGGTGCCGGAAGACGGCGACGAGGACGTGGACTGGGGCGTCGAGGAGGGGGAGGAACGGCTCGTGGCAACGGGACAGCCCTCCTACCGGCTGTTCCGGTAGCGACCGTTCGGGGCGGAATTTCGTCCCCTCCCGGCGGTGTACTTTTGGCGCCGACGGCGCACCACCGTCCATGTCCGACTGCGCCTTCTGTTCGATCGTTGCCGAGCGTGCTCCCGCCTATCGAGTGTACGAGGACGGGCGGACGCTCGCCTTTCTTGACGTGAACCCGGCGGCTCGGGGGCACACGCTGGTCGTCCCGAAGGAGCACGCCGAGTCGATAACCGAGATGCAGGCTCCGCTCGTCGGGGACGTGTTCCGGACCGCACAGCGGGTCGCTGCCGCGCTGGAGTCGGCGTTCGAGCCGGACGGGATCAACGTCGTCCAGTCGAACGGACGCGCGGCGGGACAGGAGGTGCTTCACGCACACGTCCACGTGATCCCCCGGTCCGAGGACGATAGCGTGGATCTCGACTGGACGGCCGGCGACCCCGACGACGCGGTTCTGACGGACACTGCGGCCACGCTCCGTGAGGAGTCGGACGCGCTGTCGCGGTAGACCCCGGGCGAGGACCCTGCAGTCCAGCGTCCGTTACGCGAACGTCACGTCGTCGCGTTCGGTCACTTCGCCGAACAGCCAGTCGGCGTGTTCGACGGTGTACTCCTTGTGATCCTCTTCGATGTACCCGAGCGCGTCCTCGACGATCACGGGTTTGTAGTCCCGCAGGCCGGCGCTGCCGGCGGTGTGGAGCACGCAGACGTTCGCGAGCGTGCCGCAGATGAGCAGGTCGTCGATGCCGTGGGTGTCGAGGTAGCCCTCCAGCCCGGTCCGGTAGAACGCGTCGTAGGTGTGTTTCTCGACGACGTAGTCCGCCTCGCGCACGTCGAGGTCGTCGTGGAGTTCGGCGTCCCACGTCCCCTCGACGACGTGTTCGCCCCAGCGCTCGAACTCGTCGTAGTAGTGGTTCCCGTCGAACTGCTCCTCGGGGTGGGTGTCCTTCGTGTAGACGACGCTCGCGCCGGCGTCGCGGGCGCGGGCGACGAGTTCGGTCACTGGCTCGATCGCCGACTCGCTCGCGGGCGCGAACAGGCTGCCGTCGGGGTGGCAGAACCCGTGCTGCATGTCGACGACGACGACCGCGGTGCTGTCTGGATCGTACACGGCGGAGGGATGGGCCGTCGCCGTCTTAGTTCCCTCGCCGGGGTCTTTTTGCGTGGGCCTCCCCATGTGCGCGTATGCGACGACTCGCGACGGTCCTCGCTGTCACCCTGGTCGTCCTCGCCGGGATCGCCCCCCTCGCGGCCGCGGCCCCCCCGGTCGCCGACGCCGCCGTCGGCGACGCCGCGGCGACGGCCCAGACGGAGCCGAGCAACGAGAGCGCGCCGCCGGACCCGGAGCGCGACCGGATCGGCTGGGAGGACGGCTACTGGCACAACGAGAGCATCGACGTGAACCAGAGCGACGGGCTGACGCAGGCCGAACTCAACGCCACGGTCGCACGGGCGATGGCTCGCGTGGAGGTGATCCGCGAACTGGAGTTCAACACGACGGTGCCCGTCGACATCGTCTCGCGTTCGGCGTTCGCGAACTCCTCGGGCAACAGCTCCTACAGCGAGGCGTTCCGCGCGTTCGACAACGCGAAGTTCGAGGCGCTGTTCCTGATCGGCGAGGACGAGGACTCGCTGGGGGTCCAGCAGTCCAACCGCGGCGCGACCGTCGGGGGCTACTACAGCCCCGCCGCGGACTCCATCGTGCTCGTCACGGACAACGAGACGACCCTCCAAGTCGACGAGCTCACCCTCGGCCACGAACTCGTCCACGCGGTGCAGGACCAGCGGTTCGGCCTCGGAAACGTCAGTAGTCGGACCCGCGACGGCGCCAACGCCAACAGCGGGCTGATCGAGGGCGACGCCAACTACGTGCAGGAGCAGTACCGACAGCGGTGTGCCGAGGGCGGCGCGTGGGCCGGGAGCTGCCTCCGCCCCGACGCCAGCGGTGGCGGCGGTGGCGGCGGCCCGGCGAACATCGGCGTCTACTTCGTGAACTACCAGCCCTACAGCGACGGGCCGGCGTTCATCGCCGCCCAGAAGCGACAGGGCGGCTGGGAAGCCGTGAACGACCTCTACGACGCCCCGCCCCAGAGCGCCGAGCAGGTGATCCACCCCGAGCGCTACGGCACCGACCCGCCGACGGAGGTCGAACTCGAGGACGAACACAGCGAGGACTGGGAGCGGATCCGCCCGGAGAGTCGCCTCGACTACGCCGAGGTCGGGCAGGCCGGCGTCGCGTCGATGTTCGTCTACCCGTGGTACGCCGGCGAGCAGACACGGGGGTACGACGCGATCCCGAACTTCCGTGACACGTGGTTCAACTACACCGACTCCGGCGACCTCAGCCCGATCGACCCGCTGAACTACGGGTTCGACGCCGCCGCCGGCTGGGACGGCGACCGGATGCACTTCTATCAGAACGACGCCGGCGAGGGGGGCTACGTCTGGCGGCTCGTCTGGGACAGTAACGCGGAGGCGGCCGAGTTCCGCGAGGCCTACGAGGAGCTGCTGACGTACTGGGGCGCCGAACCGGTCGGCGAGGACACGTACCGCATCGCCGACGGGCCGTTCGCCGACGCGTTCCACGTCTCCGTGGCGGGGGACACGGTGACGATCGTGAACGCGCCCTCCGTCGGGGAGCTGACCGAGGTCCGAAGCTCGGTTGATCCGGACGTGGAGACGGCGACACCGACGCCGGCAGCGACCCCGGCGCCGGCGAGCGAGACGCCACCGGAGACGGTGACCGAGCCGACCGTCGCCACGGAGGCGCCGGGCTTCTCCGCGGTCGCCGCGCTGGTCGCGGTGCTCGGGGCGGCGCTGCTCGCCCGCCGGCGGTAGCTCTTTTCCGTTTCCCGCCGGAGTTTCGGCTGTGAAGCTCCGCCTCCTCGCTGTCGTCTGCTGTCTGGTGCTGGCCGGCTGTGCGGCGCCGGCGCCGGCGGCGCCGTCGCCGTCGCCCGACGGCGACCGTTTGGGCGTGGAGAACGGCTACGCCGCGACCGACGAGCTCGCGGTCGACCCGAGCGACGGGCTGAACGAGTCCGAACTCGACGCCGTCGTCGCCCGGACGATGGCCCGCGTCGAGGTGATCCGCGGGCTGGAGTTCCGGGAGACGGTGCCCGTCGAGGTGATCTCCCGCGAGGAGTACCTGAACGGGTCGAGCCGCGACACGACCGTCGACACGGCCGCCGAGCGCGCCCGCGAACAGCGCTACGAGGCGGCGATGCTCGTCGGCGAGGACCGCACCGTCGGCGGCGCGTTCGCCGAAATCTATGGCGGCTCCGTGCTGGGCTACTACTCCTCGTCGAGCGATCAGATCGTGATCGTCAGCGGTAACGAGACGCCGACGGTCGACCGGACGACGCTGGCCCACGAACTCGTCCACGCGCTGCAGGACCAGCAGCTCTCGCTGCTCGGCGGCGCCGCCGGCCCGGACGAGCGAATGGCCCAGACCGGCGTCGTCGAGGGCGACGCCAGCTACGTCGAGGCGCGCTACGAGGAGCGCTGCGGCGAGCAGTGGGACTGCATCGACCGCCCGGCGAGCAGCAGCGCGGGCGGCATCGCCGACCGGAACCTCGGGCTGTATCTCACCGTCTACGCGCCGTACAGCGAGGGGCCGACGTTCGTCCACCACACCTACCGGGCGGGCGGCTGGGCGGCGGTGAACGACCTGTACGTCCGGCCGCCCCGATCGAGCGAACAGCTGATCCACCCCCCGGACTACCCGGCGGACCGCCCGGCGAGCGTGATCGTCCCCGACCGCTCGACCGCGGCGTTCGAGCGGGCGAGCCCGACCACGCTGGGCGAGGCGACGCTGTTCGCGATGCTGTGGCAGCAGCGCGCGATCGACCGCGGGACGCTGTCGAACGACCCCGGCCCCTACTCCGCGTACAACTACTCCCATCCCGCGACCGCGGGCTGGGGGGGCGACACGCTGGTGCCGTACTTCGGTGAGGAGGGCGACGGCTACGTCCTGAAGACCCGGTGGGAGAGCGAGCGCGACGCCCGGCAGTTCGCCCGCGCCTACCGTGGGCTGCTCACCGAGTCGCTGAACGCCACCGCCGAGGGTGAGGGGGTCTACCGCGTGTCCGAGGGGTCCTTCGCGGACGCGTTCCGCGTGACGCGCGAGGGGCGGACCGTCCGGATCGTGAACGCGCCGACGTTCGACGCGCTCGACGAGGTCCACGACCCCGCTTAGAGCACCGCCCGGACCGCGAGCACGACGCCGAGGCCGCCGGCCATCGCCGCCAACAGGCTCCCCGTCTTCCGGGTGAGCAGCACCACCGCCGCCGCGCCGAGCCACGCGCTCGGCCCGCCGTGCAGTAGCTCCGGCGCGACGATCGAGACGACGACGGCGCCGGGCAGCGCCGACAGCGCGGCGTCGACGCGCTCGGAGGTGTCGACGTGGCCGAGCAGCCAGAAGCCGCCGGCCTTGGTGAGGTAGGTCAGCACCGCCATCGCGGCCACGACGGCGAGTACCGTCGGATCAACGGCCGACACGGATCACCTCCACGAGGCTGCCCGCGATCCCCCCGGCGAGGATGTACCACCGCCCCGGGAGCGCGTCGGCGGCCACGACCGCGACGAGGAACGCGACGCCCCACGGCAGCAGCGTCGACTTCCCCTCCCAGAGGCCGACCGCGATCGCGACGAAGATCGCGGGCAGCACGAAGTCGAGCCCGTACCGGCTGGGGTCGCCGATCGCGGCGCCGGCGCTCGCGCCGACGACCGTCGCGGCGACCCAGAACAGCCAGACGGCGATCCCGCTGCCGAGCATGAACGCCCCGCGACCGCTCCCCTCGCTCAGTTCGCCCATCGTCAGCGCCCACGTCTCGTCGATCAGGAAGAACACGCTCCCGTAGGCGTGGCCGGGCCGGAGCCGGGCGAACCACGGCCGCAGCGCCGCCCCCATCAGCACGTAGCGGGTGTTGACCACGGCGGTCGTCGTCAGCACCGCGGCGATCGGGACCGGGTCGGCCCAGAGCTCGACGGCGATCAGCTGAGCCGCGCCCGCGAACACGGTCGCGCTCATGAGCGCCGCCTCCGCGACACTCAGTCCCGACTGCCGCGCGACGACGCCGAACACGAGGCCGTAGCCGCCGACGCCGGCCGCGACCGGGAGGCAGCGTCGGAACCCCTCCCACGCGCCGTCGAGGGTGAACGTGACCCCCTCCCGTTTCTCCGTCTCGCTGGTCATGGATGACGTACCGTCGGGGGGTTTCTAAACGCTCTGTGACGGCGCGACGCCCGACGGCCCCGCCGCCTCGCTCGCCCGCGACGCAACGCTTAACTACTCGGTAGTACCACGTAGTAATCGCATGTCCTTCGACGGGTTCAGCGACGCGAGCGAGGCACAGGTCACCCGCGCGATCGCCGACGAGTGGCACGACGAGTTCATGGAGTTCACCGACAGCGAGGTGGTGGTCGTCGGCGGCGGCCCCTCGGGGCTGGTGGCGGCGAAGGAGCTCGCCGAGCGGGGCGTCGACGTGACCGTCGTCGAGAAGAACAACTACCTCGGCGGCGGCTTCTGGCTCGGCGGCTTCCTGATGAACAAGCTCACGGTCCGCGAGCCCGCCCACGAGGTGCTCGACGAGCTCGGCGTCCCCTACGAGGAGACCGACGAGGTCGAGGGACTCCACGTCGCGACCGCGCCCCACGCGAGTTCGGCGCTGATCGAGGCGGCCTGCGACGCCGGCGCGCGGATCCAGAACATGACGGAGTTCACCGACGTGGTCGTCCGCGAGGACCACGAGGTGTCGGGCGTCGTGCTCAACTGGACGCCCGTCCACTCCCTCCCCCGAGAACTCACCTGCGTCGACCCCGTCGCGGTCGAGGCCGACCTCGTGATCGACGCTACGGGCCACGAGGCGGTCGTCGTCTCGAAGCTCCACGAGCGCGGCGTGATCGACGCCGAGGGGATCGAGGAGACCGGCGAGGTCGGCATGGACACCTCCGCCGACGGCGAGTACGGCGCCCCCGGCCACGACTCGCCGGGCCACGACTCCATGTGGGTCGGCGAGAGCGAGGACGCGGTGGTCGAGCAGACCGGGAAGGTCCACGACGGCCTGATCACCACGGGGCTCGCGACCGCGACGACCCACGGGCTAACCCGCATGGGGCCGACGTTCGGCGCGATGCTGCTCTCGGGTAAGCAGGCCGCGCAGGTGGCCATCGACGAACTCGGCCACGACGCGCCGAGCGTCGGCATGCCCAGCACACAGCCCGGCCCCGCCGACGACTGATGGGCCGACCCGTCGCGCTCACCGTCGCAGGCTCCGACAGCGGCGGCGGCGCCGGCGTGCAGGCCGACCTGAAGGCGATCGAGGCCCGCGGCGCGTTCGGCGCCTCGGCGATCACCGCGCTCACCGCCCAGAACACGGCGGGCGTCCGGGCCAGCGACCGAACCGACCCCGAACTCGTCCGCGAGCAGATCCGCGCGGTCGAGGAGGACCTCGGTGTCGACGCGGCCAAGACCGGGATGCTCGCCGACGCCGAGGTGGCCGCGGCGGCGGCCGACGAACTCCGCGACGCCGAGTACCCGGTCGTCGTGGACCCAGTCGTCGTCGCGCAGGCCGGCGACCGGCTGCTCTCCGCGGACGGCGAGGACGTGATCCGGGAGGAACTGCTCCCCGCGGCGACGCTGGTGACGCCCAACGCCGCCGAGGCGGAGCTGTTGACCGGGATCACCGTCGAGGACCCCGAGAGCGCCCGCGAGGCCGGCGCCGAACTCCGGGAGCTGGGCGCCGACGCGGCGCTCGTCACGGGCGGCCACCTCCCCGGCGACGAGGCGGTGGACACCTTCGTCGGCGACGAGGTCCGGGAGTTCCGCTCGCCCCGGGTTCCGGACGCGAACAGCCACGGCAGCGGCTGTACGCTCTCGGCGGCGATCGCGGCCGACCTCGCCCGGGACCTCGACCTCCCCGCGGCGGTCGCGAACGCGGAGGCCCTGCTCGATCGCGCGATCCGGCACGGCCTCGATCTCGGCGCGGGAACCGGGCCGGTCCACCACCTCGCCGGCGTCCGTGCGCGTGCCGACGCGCCCGACGCGCTCGCCGCGGTGCGGGAGACGGTCCGGGCGCTCGAAACCCCCGAGGTGGCGCCGCTGATCCCCGAGGTCGGCACGACCGTCGCCGTCGCGCCGGAGACGGCGACCGAGCCTGCCGATGTGGCGGCGACGGAGGGGCGGCTCACCCGGGTTCCGGACGGCGTCCGTGCGCCTGGCGGCGCCGCGCTGGGCGCGTCGAGCCACGTCGCGCGGCTCCTGCTCGGCGTCCGCGAGCACGACCCGGCCGTGACGGCGGCCTGCAACGTCCGGGCGAGCGACGCGGTTCGTGCGGCCCTCGAGGAGCAGTTCGCGGTCGCGACGGTCGATCGAACCGAGGAACCCGCTGACGCCGACGGGACGATGGACTGGGTTGCCGAGCGCGTACTGATCAGACGGGACGGCGACGCGCCCGAGGCGATCGTCGACGGCGGCGCCCACGGCAAGGAGCCGATGGTCCGGCTGCTCGCGCCCGACGCCGCGACGCTGCGCGAACGCATGCTGTCGCTGGCGGCGCGCGTCGACGCCGACCGCTCCGACTGATACCCCGGCGGCCGTGCAGGGTGCCGCCGGCCGAAAGCTCACGGCACTCCGGCCGAAACGGCCACCGATGCGAACCCACACCGTCTCCCGCCCGGACGGGCCGGCGATCCACGTCGCCGAGTCGGGGCCGAGCGACGCGCCGGCGGTCCTGTTCGTCCACGGCTACTCCCAGAGCCACCTCTGCTGGCGCGGCCAGCTTCGCTCCTCGCTCGCGGACCGCTACCGCCTCGTCGCGATGGATCTCCGCGGCCACGGCGACTCCGAGAAGCCGCCGTCGGGCTACGCCGACAGCGAGGCGTGGGCCGACGACGTGCAGGCCGTCGCCGACGCGCTCTCGCTGGACTCGTTCGCGCTGGTGGGCTGGTCGTACGGCTCGCTGGTCGCGCTCGACTACCTCGCGGTCCACGGCACCGACCGCGTCCGCGGGGCGAACCTCGTCGGCATCGTTCTCGGGATCGGCACGCCCCAGACCAACGAGTGGCTGGGCCAGCAGTACGTCGACCTGTTCCCGGAGATCGTCTCGACGGACGCCGAGACGGCGACAGCGGCGCTCGACCGCTTCGTCCGCATCTGCTTCCACGACGCCCCCTCGCCCGAGGAGCGGTACCTGCTGCTCGGGGTCAACGCCGCGGTGCCGCCGTCCGTCCGCGACGCGATGCGGGACCGCGAGGTGTCCCACCTCGACGCTCTCGATGACCTGACGATCCCGGTGTTGCTCACCCACGGCGCCCACGACGCGGTCGTCGACCCCGACGCCGCCCGCGCGGCCGCCGAGCGCCTGCCCGACGCGGAGCTCTCGATCTACCCGGACGCCGGCCACAGCCCGTTCCGGGAGTCGATCGACCGCTACAACCGGGAGCTGGCGTCGTTCCTCGACGGCCTTGACTGATGCCGGAGGGGCCGGCTTGATGTGGCGCCGCCCCCTGTGACCGGTATGGACGACAGCCGCCGACAGTTCACGCTCGACTACGACCCCGGCGAGATACGGTTCGGCCGCGGCGCCGCCGACGATCTGAGCGACCTGCTCGCGGATCGCGGGCTTGCGTCGGCCGTGGTGGTCACCGGCGAGAACGTGGGCGCCAACCCCGACGTGATGGAGCCAGTCGAGGCCGGCCTCGGCGACGCGCTGGCCGGCGTGTTCGACGAGACCACCCCCGCCAAGACGCTCGGCGCCGCGCTCGCGGCCGCCCGCGAGGTGCGCGACACCGGCGCCGAAGCCATCGTCGCCGTCGGCAGCGGCTCCAGCCTCGACACTGCGAAGGTCGCGAGCGCGCTCGGCAGCTACGCCGACCCCGCCGCGGCCGCCGAGCACGCCCTCGACTCCGGCTCGGTCCCGGTCGCCGACGACGGCCGCCCGACCCCTGTGATCGCGGTGCCGACGACGCTCGCGGGCGCCGACCTCTCGGTGATCGGCGGTGTCGGCCTCTCGCTCGACCGGGACGCCGACCCCAGCGAGATCCCCAGCGGCGGCGTGAGCGACCGCCGGCTGATGCCGACGGCGCTGTGTTACGACCCCGAACTGTTCGAGACGACGCCGCGCTCGGTGCTCACAGCCTCGGCGATGAACGGGTTCGACAAGGCCGTCGAGTGTCTCTACTCGCCGCACGCGACGCCGATCACCGACGGCACCGCGAGCCGTGCGCTCTCGCTGATGCAGTCCGGCTTCTCCGCGCTGCCCGAGGAGGATCCCGACCCCGCGACGTTCGACGACGCGGTCGCGGGCGTGGTCGCCGCGCAGTACGGCATCTCCACCCCCGGCGCCTACCGCGCCTCGATCATCCACGCGTTCGGCCACGGCTTCTCGAACGACTACGACGCCCACCAGGGGACGGTCCACGGCGTGCTCGCCCCGCACGTCCTGCGGTCCGTGTTCGCCGAGGTCGACGGCCGGCGGGACCTGCTCGCGAGGGCGCTCGGCGTCGACGAGGGGGGTGCGACGGACGCGGAGACCGCCGAGGCGGTCGTCGACGCCGTCGCGGGCGTCCGCGACGACCTCGGCCTCCCCAGCGAACTCCGCGAGATCGAGGGACTTTCGCGGGCTGACCTCCCGGACATCGCGGCGATCATCCACGACGACGGGCTGTTCGCTGAGGCGCCGGTCCAGCCGTCGGTCGTAGAGATCGAAGAGGTGCTGGAGTCGGCGTGGTGAGCCGTCAGTCGTCCCCGAGCAGCGACACCGGATCGTACGTTCGGGCGAGCAGTCGGGCGGTCAGCCGCCCGTAGGCGCCCGCGAGCCAGTTGGTGAACGCGAGGCCGACCAGCAGCAGGAGCGCCCCGACGCCGGCGACGACGAGCGCCCCCGGCAGCGTCCGGATCCGCCACGCTTCGATCGTCACGACCGCCTCGAACCCGACGAGCAGGCGGTTCCAGCCGAAGTGGAGCGCGGGGTGGAGTTCGACCGGGCGGTCCGTCACCAGCCCGACGTACAGCCCCGGCTCGCCGTAGTGCAGCGGCACCGACAGCAGCGCGACGCCGGTCACGAGCGCGTTCATCACGACGACCAACGCGACGGCGCCGGCGACGAACTTCAGCGGGAGGTACAGCAGCGGCGCGTACGTCCCGGGTTCGGTCGCGAGCGCGCGGAGTCGTTCCCACCGCCCGTCGCCGGCCGGCGCCGGCCCGGGGGGCACGTCGACGCCGAGCAGCCACGCGGTGAGCCGTCGTTCGAACGCGGCGGCGACCAACGAGCCCGCGACCACGGCAGCGAGCAGCGGGAGTCCGACGAGGACGACGGAGAGCCCCACGCCGAGGCCGAGGCCGACGGTCACGGACACGAGGTACACCAGTCCCAGCGGGAACGCCAGCACGAGGTACGCGAGGTTCAGGTACGTCTGCGGCCGGACGGGGGCGGCGAGGAAGGATCGGAGCCGGCCGTCACGCGCCGGCAGCGCCGTGGGGGAGGGCATATCGGCCGATGCTGGCGTGCGTGCCGGAATAAGGGTTCGGGTCGATCTGCCGGCTCGACAACTCGGCGTCGGTCTGTTTATTCTTCCCTCGCGAACCGCCGGCCGTGCGTACCCCGTGGATATTTCGACCGGGACACCCACAGCCCACCCGATGAGCGACGGCGGCGAGGACGTGGTCGACCTCCTCGGGGACGACTACGTCCGGACGATCCTCGCGGAGACCCGCGAGGAGCCAAAGTCCGTCGAGGCGCTCAGCGACGCCTGCGACGCCGACCCCTCGACGATCTACCGCCGGGTCGAGCGCCTCGAGGCCGCAGGGCTGCTGACCGACGAGCAGCGACTGGACCCCGGCGGCCACCACTACAAGGAGTACGACGCCGTGTTGGAGGCGGTCCACGTCCACGTCCGCGCCGAGGGGTACGAGATCGACGTCGACTACGTGGAGGAGGAGGAGCCCGCCGACCGCTTCACCCGCCTGTACGAGGAGTTCAAATGACCGTTCCACTCACCATACACCCGGCGTCGCCCCCGGTGCAGGCGGCCACCGGCGGCTCGGCCGCCGTCGTTCTCGCCGCGCTGCTCGCGCTGCTGGTCGCGACGGTGCTCTCGCTCGCGGTCGCTGCGCGGCTCTACCGGGGGTACCGCCGCGGCGGCGGCCGGCCGATGCTGGGGCTACTCGTCGGGCTGATCCTCCTCACGACGGTACCGTTCGTGCTCCGCATCGTGCTGACGAACGTCGGCGACGTGTCGGCGACGACGCGCGCGCTGGTGGCGACGGCGAGCCAGCTCGCCGGCCTCCTGATCGTGCTCACGGTGGTGTTCGACCGTGGTTGACGCCGCCACGCTGCTGGTGCTGGCCTCCGGCGCGACCGCGGCCGCGGGCAGCGTCGTCGCGTGGCTGGCGTATCAGGGGTACCGGCGCAACGACAGCCGGGCGATGCGCTTCCTCGCGATCGGGGTGGCCTGCATCGCGGTCGTGCCCTTCTTCCTCACCTACGGCGCCGGCCCGCTGTTCGCGCTCTCGGACGCGGCGACGCTGCTGGCGGTCTTACTCGCGAACATCGCCGGCCTGCTCGCGGTGCTCTACTCGCTCGAAGGTACCTGAGTCGGGGAACGAATCCAGTACAAATAGGTTTCGACGACTGGGCGCCGTGACAGTCGGCGAACACGGTTGAAGTGCTCCGGGGGCGACGGGTCTCGTATGGAGCGGACCTCCACCAGACGACGACTGCTCGGCGGCGTCGGCGCAGCACTCGTGACCGCGCTCGCCGGCTGCACCGGCGCGACGCCGTTCGTCGGCAAGCGGCTCGAAGACGACCGAACCATCCCCACCGAGGGCGCCGCGGCGCTCGCCGTCGACGCCCGGGTCGGCGACGTGACCGTCCGCGGCGAAGAGCGCGACGACATCGACGTCGAGATGGTCAAGCAGTCCAGTTCGGTCGGCGGCGACCTCTCGAAGCTCGACCTCGCGGTCGAACGCGAGGGGGACCGGCTGACGCTCGCGACCCGCTACACCGGCGAGAGCTCCCTGCTCGGCGGCACGCCGTCGATGGACCTCACGATCCGTGTCCCGCGCTCGCTCCGCGTCGCCGAGATCGACGCCAGCGTCGGGGACGTTCGGGTCGAGGGCGTGACGGGCGACCTCGCCGTCGACTCCTCGGTCGGGGACGTGACGATCCGGAACGTCGAGGGCACCGTCACCGCCGAAGCCAGCACCGGCGACGTACGCATCGAAGGCGCGTCGGCGGTCGGCGACGTGCGGGCCGACGTGGGCGACCTCGACCTCGCCGTGTCGGCGATCGACGGCGACACGGCGTTCCGGACCTCGACCGGCGACATCGACGCCGCGCTCTCCCCGGATCTCGACGCCGAACTCGCCGCGGAGAGCCGCGTCGGCGACGTGACCGTCGAGGGGCTATCGCTGGGGGACGGCACCCGGACCGAGAGTTCGGCGTCGGGGACGCTCGGCGACGGCGGCTCGACTCTCCGAGTGGAGACCCGAACCGGCGACGTTCACCTCTCGGGGCGCTGAGCCACGGGAGTGTCGCGCCCGCGGTCCGTTCCTGTCCCCACCAACTCCCCGCTGCTGCCCTCCCCGCCCCCGCTGACGACCCCTCCTCCCACCTCGGCCCACCGAACCGCTTAACCCCGCCACTCGCCTACCACGAACCGGCAGAGAGAGCCCGGTTCCCGCGCCCCGGCCCGCGAGCAAGGGGCGTGAGGAAAGTCCCCCCACCGTCCGGACGGGCGACCGGGCGCAAGCCCGGAGTCGGAGACGGCTGGCTCTGGAACAGAAACGAGACCGCCTGCCCCGACCCATGAAGTGCGCGAACCGACCCGTAAGGGAAGGGAGCTAACCCACGGAGGATCGACGGGCAGGAACGGATGGAACGGCGAACCCTCGCCGGTGCAAGCCCGTGCCCGAAGGTAGTCCGGACGGCCGGAGACGGCAGGGCGCGGGTGCTCAGCCGAATGCCGGGTCGAAACAGAAGGGGGCTTACTCCTCTCAGCCGCTTCACCTCGCCAGCGCCGCCCGAACCGTTTTGCCCCGCCCCCGCCTCGCTCCCACGATGGCACTCGACCGTTCGTTCCCGACCGCCGGCGTCGACGGCGGCACCGAGCGGGGACGATGACCGACGACGCGGCCGCCGACGCGCTCGATCCGGCGACGCTCGCGGACGCGCTCGCCCGGTTCGGCGGCACCGAGCCGGAACGGCGCACCGTCGCCCGGCAGGCCGCCGATCTCGCGGACGCGGGGCGGTACCGCCGTGACACGGGGCGGGAACTCACGGTTGATCTCGTCCTCGACGAACTCGCGGACGCGCCCGACGGCTCGCCCGCCGACCGCTGGAACTGGTGGATGGGCGTGCTCTCGCTGGCCTACGCCGGCTACGAGGGGTTCGCGGTGCGACGCTATCCGGACGCGGAGTGAGTTCGCTAATCCGCCCCCGAACCGACGAACGGAAACGCCGGCGCCGTCGAGAGTCGACCGAATGCAGCTACGTTTCCTCGGGGGCGCCGGCGAGGTCGGCCGCAGCGCGGTCCTCGTCGACGACTCGCTGCTGCTCGACTTCGGCCTGCTGACCGCCGAGCCGCCGCAGTACCCCGTCGGGACGCCCGACCCCGACGCGGTCGTCGTCTCCCACGGCCACCTCGACCACGTCGGCACGATCCCCGCGCTGCTCTCGGGGTCGAACCGGCCGCCGATCCACTGGACGCCGCCGACGCGGGAGCTGGCGCTCACGCTCGCCCGGGACACGCTGAAGCTCCACGGGCAGTCGCCGCACTGCCCGTTCACCGAGAACGACGTGAAGCGGGTGACGGAGGTCTCCGAGACCCACGGCTACCGCGAGTCCTTCGAGGCCGCGGGGTACGAGGTGACGTTCTACAACGCGGGCCACATCCCCGGCAGCGCCCACGTGCTCGTCGACGACGGGGAGACGCGCCTGCTCTACACCGGCGACTTCCACGTCGACGAGGCCGAGGCCGCCGACCCGCCCGCGGGGTTCGACGCCGGGGAGCCGCCCGTCGGCCAGCGCCTCGTCGCGGGATCGACCGCCCGGCCCGACGCCGACGTGGTGCTGTGTGAGAGCACCTACTCGGACGTGGAGCACGAACCCCGGGCGACCGTCGAGCACCGCTTCGCCCAGAGCGTGAAGACCACGCTGTGGGAGGGCGGAACCGTCGTCGTCCCGGCGTTCGCGATCGGGCGCACCCAAGAGATGCTGCTCATCTGCGAGGCACACGACATCCCCTGTTACGTCGACGGGATGGGGAAGCGAGTGACCGAGATGCTGCGGCAGTACCCCGAATACGTCCGTGACCCCGACGCGCTGCGCCGGGCGAAATCCCACGCGCGGTTCGTGACGGGGCGGGACGGCCAGCGACAACGGATCGCCGACCAGCCCGCCGCCATCGTCACCACGAGCGGGATGCTCTCCGGCGGCCCGGCGATGACGTACATCCCCGAGATCCGGGCGAACCCCGTGAACAAGCTCACGCTGACCGGCTATCAGGTCGAGGGGACGCCCGGCCGCGAACTACTGGAGACCGGCCGGGTGGAGATCGACGGGCGCGTGATGCCCGTCAGCGCGCAGGTCGAGGCGTACGACTTCTCCGCCCACGCCGACCGCGACGGTCTGCGGCGGTTCCTCGATTCCTACGACGGCGCGGAGATCCTCGTGAACCACGGCGACCGATGCGACGCGTTCGCCGAGGAACTCCGCGCGGACGGCCACGACGCGTCGGCGCCCGAACTGGGCGCGACCTACTCGGTCTGAGCGTCGAGTTCGCGTTCGAGCCAGTCGAACTGCTGTTCCAGCTCTCGGCGACGCTGGCGCTCGATCACCGTCGAGTCCAGTAGCTTGCCGACCAGCGCCACGTCGATCGCGAACTCCGTCTCGGCGGTCACCTCGGTGCCGGCGTCGGTCGCTTCGAGCGTGTACCGCGTCACCATCTCCTCGAAGATGCCCTCGCGCTGGCGGTACGCGAGCGCCGCGTCCGGCTCGTCGGTCAGTTCGAGCGTGAGTTCGATCGTCGCGATCCCGACGCCGTTCTCCAGTTCGAGGCGGTCGCCATCGATGACCACCTCGTCGAATCCCGCGGCGCGCATGAACGGCCCGAGGTCGTCCATCCGCTCGCGGATCGCGTCCGGCGGCGCCGCGATCTCCCGGGAGACGCTGACCGAGTTCATACCCGGGCTACAACGCCTCGATTGAAAACACTCGGGACGAACATCTCCGTCCGACGCGTCAGCCCTCGGCCAGCGATTCGGCCACCCGCTCGGCCTCGCGGAGTCTGCCCGGAATCCCCGCTCTGGCGGCGTAGTTCGCACAGATCTGCGCCCCGTCGGGGAGGTCGACCGCTTCCAGCGCGTCCCACGTCGTGTCGTAGGCGGGCATCCCGCGGCGGAGCCGACACACGTCGACGGCGGTCGCTTCGACGCCGGTCAGCTCTGCGAACTCCCGTTCGGCGATCTCACGAATATCCGACTCCGGCTGATCCACGAGCCCGGGGTTCCGACCCCCGCCGAGGTACGCAGTGTGGCGGTTTCCGCGGTCGAACAGCGCCCCGGTGCTGGTCACGCCGAGCGTCCGGAACGACTCGTCGTACTGGATCTGGAAGCCGGCGGCGTCCATGTCGCTCGCGGCGTCGAGGTGGACGACCGCCATGGGGTTGTAGGTGAGTCGGCGGAGCGCGTCCGCGCTTTCGGGTGCGAACGGGTCGAGCAGGTCGGCGGTCACCGCCGCGGGCGTCGTGAGCACCACGTGGTCGACCGTCGTCGTCTCCTCGGGCGTTTCGATCACGAAGCCGTCGTCGGTCTGCTGGACTGCTTCGACCGGCGTGTCGAGCCGAACACGCTCGCTATGGCGCTCGAACAGCGCCTCCGGGAGCGTCTGGAGGCCGCCGTCGAAGGAGACGACGGGCGGCGTCGACCCTCGACGACTCGCCCGCACTGCCGCGACGAGCAGGCTCCGATCGACGCCGCGTTTCTCGAGCGCTCGCCCGAGCGAGTGCCGCATCGGCATCTCGTCGGGGTGCGTGCCGTAGATGCCGCCGTACAGCGGGCCGACGAGGTACCGGGCGGCCTCCGGCCCGAGCATCCGGGTCAGGGATTCTTCGACGCTCTCCTCACCCCGTGGCGGCCCGGTCAGCGGTTCGAGCAGCATACGGAGCTTCCCCCGCAACGAGAGCAGGTCCGTCGACACCCCCTCGCGGACGGAGAACGGCACCTGGCGGAGCGAGCCGTCACGGTAGAGGTACAGCGGCGGGTC
This sequence comes from Halolamina salina, assembly GCF_054653455.1. Taxonomy (NCBI): domain Archaea; kingdom Methanobacteriati; phylum Methanobacteriota; class Halobacteria; order Halobacteriales; family Haloferacaceae; genus Halolamina; species Halolamina salina. The sequence continues at coordinate 407,643 of NZ_BAAIGE010000002.1, forward strand.
CGCCGCCTCGACGAGTCGATCGTCGAGGTCGAGGTCGTCGACCAGCGACGCCACCGGCGGCGAGAGACGGGTGCGTTGGGGACCGTCCTCGACGACGTACCCCTCGACGGACCGGCTCCTGATCACGCCGCCCGGCTCCGAGTCGGCCTCGAACACGACGCTGTCGACGCCGCGCTCGTAGAGTTGGTGCTGCAGCGCGAGGCCGGTGATCCCCGCGCCGACGATGCCGACCCGCATCGTCAGTCGGCGGGGTTCGGCAGCGGGCCGTCGTACCCCTCCGGCACGTACGGACAGAGTGGATCGCTCTCGAGCGGGTCGCCGGTCGTCGCGTACGCCCGCGAGCGGCTGCCGCCGCAGACGTTCCGGAACTCGCAGGCGCCGCATTTCCCCTCCAGCGCGTCGGGATCGCGGAGCTTCTCGAACAGCGGCGCGTCGCGGTAGAGGTCGACGAGGCTGTCCGTCCGGACGTTCCCGGCCGGCTCCGGCAGGAACCCGGAGGGGTAGAGCTCGCCGGTGTGGCTCACGAACGCGAAGCCGTCGCCGGCGGTGATGCCGGTCCGGCGGCCGATCGCGTCGTTCTCGGGCTTGTCGGTCGCCGAACGGCGCTGCTGGATCGCGACCCGGCGGTAGTGGGGCGCCTCAGTGGTCTTGATTCCGAAGTCGGCCTCGTCGTTTACCTCGGTCAGCCACTCCATCACGCGGTCGGCCCGCTCCGGCGGGACCGGATCGAGCACCTCTCCTCGGCCGACCGGGACGAGGAAGAACACGGACCAGAGCACGGCGCCGAGGTCGTCGACCAGTTCGCGGAGCTGGGGGAGCTGTTCGACCGTCTCGGCACAGACGGTCGTGTTGATCTGGAGCGGAAGCCCGGCCTCGTTGGCGGCTCGGGCCGCCTCGACGGTCTGCCGGAAGCTCCCTTCCTCCTTCCGGAAGCCATCGTGGGCCGCGGGGGTGGCGCCGTCGATGCTGAGCGCGAGTCGGCGCAGCCCGGAGTCTGCGAGCTTTTCGATCCGGTCGGGGGTTAGCGACGCCGTCCCGCTGGGCGTGAGCGTCATCTGCAGCCCCTGATCGACGCCGTGTTCGATCAGCTCGAACGTGTCGTCGCGGTAGAGCGGGTCGCCCCCGGAGAGGACGACAAGCTGGTTCTCGCCGAACTCGCTCGCCTCGTCGAGGAGCCGCTTCCCCTCCTCAGTCGTGAGTTCGTCGGGGTGGCGCTGGGGCTGGGCCTCCGCGCGGCAGTGTTTGCAGGCCAACTCGCAGGCCTGCGTGAGCTCCCAGACCAGCACGAACGGGCGCTGACTCGTGTCGATGGTGGATGGGCGCATTGGGGTCGTCGTGGGTGTCGGAGACGCGGTTACTGGACGTGGACTCGCAGGACGTGGCCGCCACAGCCGCACTGTTCGACGTACTCGTACTCCACGTCGTCGCCGAACTCGTCGTCGAGCACGTCGTAGAGGTACGTCTCGGGGTGGCCGTGCTCGCCGTGGGTCACGAGGTTGACGTGGTTTCCGGGGGCGGTGTGTTCGACGGCGTCGATCCCCTGCTCGACGAGGAGGTCGCGGTCCTCGGCGTGTTCGGGACCTTCGAGGTTCGCGGACCAGGAGTTGTCGTGGACGCGGTCGGTGACGGGGTCGGCCGCCTCGTGGTCGTGCTGAGACATGGCTTACGTCGTCCTTCGACGCCGACGACCATGGGGGGATGGCCGAACATGTTCTTGGCCGAGGCGGCCTCGACAGCCCCGCTGCTCGTACCCGGCCGTACGGCTGCCGCCGCCTACCCCTCCGGCCGGCCGCAGGCAAAGCTACCTATATGTAACTCAGTTACCAGTAGTAACCCCTAAGTCGCCGTCGCCCTATTCACCACGTATGACGAGTGACACGGGCGAGGACGGGGAGAAGCTGCAGGTGTGGTGTGCGGGCGAGGACTGGTGTCCGGTCACCACGACGGCGCTTTTGGTCGGGAAGAAGTGGCACCCGGTGGTGATCCACCGGCTGCTCAACGAGGGGCCGAGCGGCTTCAGCGAACTGGAGGACAGCGTCGGCGGCATCTCCAGCAAGGTGCTCTCGGAGGTGCTCGACGATCTGGAGAGCAAGCGGCTGATCGACCGCGAAATCGTGAGCGAGAAGCCCGTCCGGACGGAGTACTCGCTGACCGACCACGGCGAGTCGCTGGAGCCGGTGATCACGGCGATGCGCGACTGGGGGAAACAGCACATCACGGAGCCCGAGGACCCGAGCGTCTCGCTGGTCTGAGGCGACTCTCCCTCGCAGCACTCGTGCGTCGCCAGTCGCCGCCGGTGTGCGTCGCGTTCACTCGGGCGCGGGAGGCTTTTCCACCGCGGGACCGAACCAGCAGCTAATGTCACAACCCGACCCCGACGAGGAGGCTCGCGCGGGCGACCCGCGGGCGAGCCGGCAGGAACCGACCGACGACGTGCCGGCGACGACCGACCGGCGCTCGCGGGTCGGCGAGCCAGTCGTCCGCGCGGACCCGGAGATCACCGGCGAGCGCGCGAGCGACGCGATCGACTTCGACCCCGACGACCCCGAGAGCGTCGCCCGCGCCGCCGAGGTGCTGGCGGAGTTCGCCGGCTGTCAGGGCGAGGAGGACTGCGTCGACATGCTCCGGGGCGCGGCGGCGTGTGCGGCGCTCGTGCGCGGGGTCGGCTCCTACCGCGAGGCCGCCGAGCGCGCCGGCGGCGTCTCGGTGTCGTTCATCCGGACGTGGGCGCGGGTCCACGACCTACCGCAGTCGGTGCGGCGCCACGTCGCCCGCGGCGAGATCGCCCCCTCGGCGGCCAAACACCTCGCCCGCGTCGACGGCCCCGCACGGCTGGATCTCGCGTGGGCGGTGCTGGACCACGACCTCACGGTCCGGCAGGTCCGATCGCTGGCGAGCCGGGTCAACGACGGCACGTCGGCGCAGGAAGCGCTCCGCGAGGAGGGGGTCGAACTTGGCGATATCCGCCTCTCGCTCCCGGTCGAACAGTACCGCGAACTCCGCCGCGAGGCGTCGATGCAGAACACCACTCCCAGCGATCTGGTGGCCGAGATGATCGCCGAGCGCTACGACTGAAGGAACCGGACGGCGGTCTCCGCGATCGTTTCTCGGGCCTGCTCAACGTCGGCCCACTCGATCGTCTCGTCGGGGAAGTGGGCCTGTTCGATGCTGCCCGGGCCGAACACGACCGTCGGGATGCCCGCGGCGACGTAGTGCCGAGAGTCGGCGCCGTAGGTCGCGCCGCGGGGGTCCGTGTCCGGCAGCCCCGTGTCGAGCATCGCTTCCCGCAGCGTCCGGACGATCGGCTCGTCGGCGTCGACCTCGGCCGACTCGAACTGGATGCTGAACCGCTCGAAGCTTGGCGGGTGCTCGGAGAGCCAGTCGTCGGCGTCGACGACCGCCTGCAGCGCCTCCTCGTACTGCTGCTCCACCTCGTCGACGGTCTCGCCGGGGGCGACCCCGAACCGCATCTCGGCGGTCAGCGAACTCGGCACCGAGGAGGCCCAGTTGCCGGCCTGCACTTTGCCGATCACGATCGGCCACGGGACGGGGTACTCCTCGTACAGCGGGTGAGTGACGCTCTCGGAGCGCTCGGCTTCGAGATCCTCGAACGCCGCCCGGATGCGCTCGAAGTGCGGGAGCACGTCCTCGCCGCGCCAGCGCGAGGCCGCGTGTGCGGCCCGGCCCTGTATCTCGAGGCGCTTCATCACCGTCCCCTCGGTGGCAGTGATCGGCGTCAACTCGGTCGGCTCGGCGACGATCGCGGCGTCGCGCTCGAAGGGATAAGGGTTCGACAGCGCGGCCGCCGCGGCGCCGATGCCGCCCTCCTCCTCGCCGGCGACGGCCTCGACGACGAGCCGGCCGTTCAGGTCGGCGTCCTCGGCGCGTTCGGCGACGTCCAGCGCGGCGAACACGCAGGCCGCGACGGGACCCTTCATGTCCACCCCGCCGCGGCCGGTTAGCGTCTCCTCGCCGTCGTCGCTCTCGCCCCACACCGGCTCGAACGGCGGCGACGACCACGCGTCCTCGTCGGCCGGCACGACATCGAGGTGGCCGTTCAGGATCAGTGTCGGGCCGGCGTCGGGGTCGCCGAACTCCAGCACGCCGGCGACGCTCGGGCGGTCCTCGGTGTCGATCAGGTCGGGATCGTCCGGGAACGACGAGTGCTGGGCCAGTTCCTCGGCGTCGGCCTCCCACTCGTACGTCTCGAAGCCGAGGTCGTCGAGACGCTCTCTGGTCCACGCCGCGGCCTCGGCCTCCCCGCCGCCGACGGTGGGGAACTCGATCAGTCGCTCGGCGAACGTACGCATCTCCATGGCCGAGGGGTCGGCGGGAGAGGGTTTAGCTTCCGGGGGAACCGTAAACGCTTACCCGGTGGTCGTCCTTGATCGGCGTGAGGGCTGATAGCTCAGTTTGGGAGAGCGTCTGGCTTTTAACCAGACGGTCGGGGGTTCAAGTCCCTCTCAGCCCGTACAGACCGCCGAGCGACAGCGAGGCGTGTCGATCGTCGCTGAAGGGTCTTGAACCTCGGAAGCCGCGCCCGCGCAGGCGAGCGAAGCGAGCCGAGCAGGACCGTCTTCCGTCCGGTACAAGTCCCTCTCAGCCCGCTTCTCCGACGAACGATGTGAGTCGTGAGTCACGACGCCGAAGGGGCTGACCCTGTCAGTCGCGCGCAGTGAGGCGGGACCGAAGGTCCCGCTGACAGCCGGCGGCAAAGCCGCCGCCGAAGGGAGCACGCCTGATCCCGGTTCAAGTTCCTCTCAGTTCTATCTGCAGTGTAACCGCAGGTAAGTGGCTACCCTTGGATTCTGGGAAAACCTTTAGGCACGCCTGACAGGATATTGAGCTATGGTACAAGTAACGTGTGAGGACGCTGGCGGAAACTGTAGTACCGTGTTTGAGGACATCGATGAGTTGAAGATCGGAAAGAAATGTCCGATATGCAACGAGTATCTCGACACGAGCGCCAGAAAGCTGTTGAAGAAGAACAGTTAGAAGAGGGCCCAGTTACGCGGACGGTTCGGCTTCGATCCAATCGAACGGGGTGATCGAAACCACATCTCTTTCCCTCCAACTTCGCGCGGTGTTCGCTACTATCGGTCGTCCTCAGTTCTCCCCTTGATAGCTCCCGTCGTACGTTCCCTCGCTCTCCGCATCGGCGAGCACGAACTGCCCGATCCGGGCACCCTGCTCGATCTCGATCGCCCGGCCGACCTGCAGCAGTCCCTCGCCGCGGCCCTCGTAGCCGGCGTCCCAGACGGCCGTATCGAGCGAGCAGGTGTTGCGCAGTAGCGTCGAACGCGGGAGCACGAAGCCGACGCTGTCCTCGGGCACTGCCAGTCGCTCGCCGTAGCGCACGACGTAGTCGCCCGGTTCGAGACGATAGATCGGCGGGTCGTCGCCGTGGGGGTCGACCTCGCTGCGCTCCCCCACGGACTTCCCGTCCCGGCCGACGTAGCCGGGGCTGGTCTGTTCGAACACTGCGTCGAGAGTGAGGTCGACGCCGTTCGGCTGGACCGCGTCGTCGGCGGCGTCCTCGACTGCGGCGGCGACCTCGGCTCCGGAGCGGAACATGAATCGGTGTCGGGTCGTCGGCGACAAAACCTTGCCGAAGGCGCCGTGACCGGCTCTCCTGCCCGCGTGTGGCTCCCTCGCCGCCTGCGCCGTTTCTCGCCGGATTTATCACTGCTCCGAGTCCATTTGCAGACGATATGGGAAAGACAATCACGGAGAAAGTCCTCGACGATCACCTCGTTGAGGGCGAGCTGACTCCCGGCGAGGAGATCGGGATCGAGATCGATCAGGTGCTGACCCAGGACACCACCGGGACGATGGTGTGGCTCCAGTTCGAGGCGCTCGGCCTCGACGAAGTCCAGACCGAACTCGCCGCGCAGTACTGCGACCACCAGACGTACCAGTTCGACTTCAAGAACACCGACGACCACCGCTTCCTCCGCTCGGCGGCGGGCACCTACGGCGCCCACTTCTCCCGGCCGGGCAACGGTATCTGTCACAACGTCCACAAGGAGAACTTCGCCGCGCCCGGCAAGACGCTGCTCGGCTCGGACTCCCACACGCCGACGCCCGGCGGCCTCGGCCAGCTGGCGATCGGTGCGGGCGGGCTGGACATCACCGTCGCGATGGGCGGCGGCGCCTACTACGTCGACATGCCCGAGGTCGTCAACATCCGACTCGAAGGTGAGCTCGGCGAGTGGGCCACCGCGAAGGACGTCATCCTCGAGCTGCTGCGGCGCCTGAGCGTCAAGGGCGGCGTCGGCAAGGTGTTCGAGTACACCGGTCCGGGCGTGGAGACCCTCTCCGTGCCGGAGCGGACGACGATCACCAACATGGGGACCGAGCTCGGCGCCACCTCCTCCATCTTCCCGACCGACGAGCGCACGAAGGAGTGGCTCGACGAGGTCGGTCGCCCCGAGGACTACGTCGACCTCCAGCCCGACGACGACGCGGAGTACGCCGAGGAGATCGTCGTCGACCTCTCGGAGATCGAGCCCATGATCGCGGAGCCGTCGATGCCCGACAACGTCGTGCCCGTCCGCGAGGCGGCCGGCCAGTCGGTCGAGCAGGTGATGATCGGCTCCTGTACCAACGGCGCCTACGAGGACATCCTCCCGGCCGCGAAGATGCTGGAGGGCCGCGAGGTCAACAAGAAGACCGAGATGATCATCGCGCCCGCCTCGAAGCAGGCCTCCGAGATGCTCGCCCGTGAGGGCTGGACGGCCGAGCTGATGGCCGCCGGCGTGAACTTCTCCGAGGCGACCTGTGGCGCCTGTATCGGGATCGGCCACGTCCCCGGCAGCGACACCGTCTCGCTGCGGACGTTCAACCGAAACTTCGAGGGCCGCTCGGGAATCGAGGACGACTCCGTCTACCTCTGCTCGCCGGAGGTCGCCACCGCCGCGGCGATCAAGGGCGAGATCATCGACCCGCGCGATCTGGCCGACGAACTCGGCGATCTGGAGGATCCCGGCTTCGAACTCGGCACCGACTACGACCAGCACGACGCCGACCTCATCGCCCCCGACGAGGCCGTCGACGACGAGCTCGTCAAAGGCCCCAACATCGGCGACGTGCCGCTGAAGGACCCGCTCGAGTCCAACCTCGAGGGCGAGGTGCTGCTCCGGATGGGCGACAACATCACGACCGACCACATCATCCCGGCCACGTCGGACATCCTGAAGTTCCGCTCCAACGTGCCGAAGCTCTCGGAGTTCACGCTCTCCCGCGTCGACGAGAGCTTCGCCCAGCGCGCGCTGGACGCCGACGGCGGCTTCCTCGTCGCCGGCGAGAACTACGGTCAGGGTTCCTCGCGTGAGCACGCCGCCCTCTGTCCGATGTACCTCGGCGTCGAGGGCGTGCTGGCTCAGAGCTTCGCCCGCATCCACAAGGCGAACCTGTTCAACTTCGGCCTCGTCCCGCTGACGATCGACGAGGACGACTACGAGCGCATCGAGCAGGGCGACGACGTCCAGATCGTCGACGACGTGGGCGCCGGCGTCCGCTCCGGGCAGGAGGAGTTCGCCTTCCGCGTCAACGACGAGTGGGAGGGCACCGCCCACCTCGACGCCTCCGAGCGCGAGCGCGAGATCCTCGCGGCCGGCGGCAAGCTCTCGTGGACGAAGCAGCAGGCTCAGGACGGCAGCGGCGCCGCCCCCGCGGACGACTAAGCCAGTAGCGGTTCGCGATCCCTTTTTCCGATATTTCGACTGTCGATCGCTCAGTCAGTACGAGTAGCTGTTCCCGGCGACCGTGAGCGCGCATCGCCCCGCGTCAGCGACGAGCACCGATCGTCGTTCCGTCTGGCAGCGCGCCGAGCGTTCGTGAACGCCCCGACGTGGACGACGGAGCCGAACGGTTCGTCGCCGATCCGCCCCCCGCGGGCCGCGTCGTTTATGCCGACCACTGCCTTAGGTCACGGACGTGACCTCCCACCCGGACACGTCGGACGCCGCGGACCTCACTATCCGCGAGGCCGACCGGGCGGATCTGCTCGCGGTGTTCCGGATCGAGAAGTCGGTGTTCCCCCAGCCGTGGCCGTTCGCCTCCTTCGAGCGGTTCCTGGGCAATCGAGGGTTCCTCGTCGCGGTCCGTGACGGCGCCGTCGTCGGCTACGCGATCGCGGACGTGAGCGCGAACCACGGCCGCGATCTGGGCCACCTGAAGGACATCGCCGTCCACCCCGAGATGCAGGGCGAGGGCGTGGGCCGCGCGCTCCTCCGGCGCGTGCTGTTCACGCTGGCGCTCGCCGGCGCGGACGTGGTGAAACTCGAAGTCCGGGAGAGCAACGACGTGGCGCAGTCGCTGTACGAGGACGTTGGGTTCGAACGCGTCCGGCGGGTGTCCGCCTACTACGACGACGGCGAGGACGCGTTCGTGATGGTGCTCGACGTCGACGACTGGCGAAACTGAGCCGCGGCTGGCACCTGTCGCGACCTCCGTGTCGCGACGACGGAGCGCCATGCCGCGGCTCTGTGGGACTCGACGCCGGCGCGTGACCTGCTCCAGCCTCCGGGCTGGAGCAACGGAGCGCCATGCCGCGGCTCCGTGGCACTCGACGCCGGCGCCGCCCCGCCGAGCACACCTGTTTTCCCCCTCCGGACCGAGAGCCGGGTATGGGATACCGCTGTCCGGTCTGTGGCTCGCCCCAAAAGGACGACGAGCACTTGGCGAACCACCTCGCGATGACCGCGATGCTTCACGGCGAGGACCACGAGGCGTGGCTCGACGACCACGTCGAGGAGTGGAGCGAGCACACGCCGCCCGAACTCGCCGCGAAGATCGTCGGCGACGCCGAGGAAGTCGACTACGACGAGGCGACCGCCGAACGCGCGGAGACCGAGATTCCGACCGGCGACGGCGAACACGACCACGAGCACGATCACGGCGACGCCGGCGGCCACCCCACCGAGGAGATCGCCGACCCCGCGGAAGTGCCCGATTCGGGGTTCATCGACGAGGCGGCCGAGGAGGCCGTCGCCGAGGCGCGCGAGATGACCCGGAAGCGCCGCGAGGCCGCCGCCGAAGAGGAGAGCGAGGAGGACGGCGACGCCTGACCGGCACGCTGCCAGCCGGGAAGTGCGACGCCCGATCGACCATCGTCACCGGTAAGCCCGTCCGCTCGGGATTTCCAGGTATGCGAACCGAAGGAGTGTTCTCCCCGCAGACGGCAGACGACGCGGCCGAGGCGTTCGAGACCGTCGGTCCCGCCGCTCAGACGGTCGTCCGCGAGACCGCCAAGGCGATGGAGTTCGACCGCGAGGAGTACGACCGCCGGGTGACCGGCGAGGTCGTCGAGACCGCCCGCGACGCGCTGTTCGCCTCGCTGCTGTCGGTCACGATCGGTGACCGCGAGGAGTGGGAGGCGTGGCGCGATGAGCACCCGGGGTACGACGTCCACGAAACCGGCTCCGAGAGCGTCGAGCGGGTGGTCTGGCACGCCGCCCCCGCCACGGAGGAGGTCGTCGCGGCGACGTTCCAGTCCGAGGAGGAAGCGGCGATCGGTACCCTCCGCCGGCAGGCGTTCGGCCGCATCTACCAGCCGCTGCTGAAAGACGACGTGCCCGGAGAGTCGGATGGCTGAGTTCCCGCCGGACGACGGCCGCCGGCACGAGTCGCTGCCCGACCCGCACCCCGACTGGCGCGTGATCGAGAGCGTGCCGGAGTACGAGACCGGCTGGTTCGTCGGGGGGTACGATCTGATCGAACAGCCCGACGGCAGCCGGAAGCGCTACTACTGGGCCGAGCTCGCGACCGCCGTCGTCGTCACCGCCGTCACCGACGACCACGTGCTGTTCGTCGAGCAGTACCGGCCGACGATCCGCCACGAACAGCTCGAACTGCCCGCCGGCGTCGTTGAGGCCGAAGAATCGTTCACCGCCGCGGCCCGGCGGGAGCTCCGCGAGGAGACGGGGTTCCGCGCCGACTCGCTGTCGCTGCTGGAGGACGTCTGGGTCGCGACGGGCGCGCTCAGACACAAGCGCGCCTACGTGTTCGCCGAGGGCCTTGAACCGGTCGGGCAGGAGCTCGACGCGAACGAGTTTCTCACCCCGCGGGCGATCCCGATCGAGGAGGCGATCCAGACGGTCCGTTCGCGGCCGACCAACGAGGCCACGCTGCAGGGCCTGACGCTGGCCGACGAGGAAGGGCTGCTGTAGCCCCGGCCGCGGTCCGTGAGCTTCAACCGTCCGAGCGAGCCACGGTCGGTATGGACGAAATCTCGACCGAGCGCGTGGCCGAACTGCTCGCGGACGACGCGGCCCCGACGCTGGTCGACATCCGCGAGCCGCCGGCGTTCCGGCGCGGCCACATCCCCGGCAGCCTGAACGTCCCGTTCCGAGAGCTCCCCGACCGCGTGGCCGAGCTTTCCGACGCCGACCACGTCGTGACGGTCTGTCCCCATGGGAAAGCCAGCGTACAGGCCGCGAAGCTGATCGAGTCCTACGAGGGGATCACCGATGCGACCGTCGAGAGCATGGCCGGCGGGCTGAGCGAGTGGGACGGCGAGATCGAGTCCGCCGCCGACGCGGAGCCGGACGAGGGGCCGGCAGCGCCGTTCTAAGCGACCGACTCCGCATCTCTCTCGCGATCGACGGTCTCGACCCTATCCAGTAGTTAGCTCCCCGACCGCCGCCGAAGCCCCAGTGCCCCGAGAACGGCGACGATCGCGGCCGGCACGCCGAACCCGGGGCCGGTGGTCTCGGTCGTCGGTGCGACGGCGCGCACGTCGACCGCACGGTCGCCCGCGCCGACGCGGTACTCGCCCGCTGCCGGCAGTTCGACGGTCGCCGAGACCGTCGTACGCTCACCCGGGCCGAGCGTCACCGTCCGTGTCGCCACCGTCTCGCCGTCGCGGGTGAACGGGATCGTCGCGTTGCCCGGTGCCTGCCCGTCGTTCGTCACGGTCGCGGTCACGGTCGTCTCCTCGCCGGGCTCGACCGTCCGCGGTTCGACCGCGAGGTCGGTCACCGTCGGCGTCGCCGGCTCGCGGACCGCGACGCTGAACCGTTCGCCGGCGATCGAGACGGTGTAGCGTCCCGGCTCATCGAACTCGTGGGTCAGCGAGGCCGTCGTCTGTTCGCCGGGAGCGAGCGTCCCGTTCGCCGTCGCGACCGCGCGGTCGTCGACCCGGAGCGTGACCGCGTACTCGCCGGACGCGCCGCCGAGGTTCTCGACCGTCGTCCGCAGCGAGAGCGTCTCGCCGGCCGCCAGCGTGACCGGGGCGCCGAGCGTCGCGTTCCGGTACGGCCCGGTCGCGCGCACGTCGGTCGCGGGGTCGAAACCGACCCGCAGCAGCGCAGCGTCGCCGCCGAACGCCTCGCGGTGGGCGCTCCGGTTCCAGACCTCGAAGGTGTCGCTGGTCGTCGTGAGCCGTTCGGCGGTGGTGCGGGTGGACTCTCCCCCGGCGTTCCCGACGGCCGTGAGGATGTCCTCGTTGGTGACCGGGGAGGTTCGCTCGTTGAGTGCGGCGAGCACGCGCTGGAAGGTGGCGCCGCGGTCGGTCGCGACGCGGATCCGTCGGTCGATCTCGCCGGTCACCAGCGCTCCCTTCCAGTAGTTCGCGTGGTTCGCCCAGTCGGTCGGCTCCGCCAGCACCGAACTCGCCTGCGGGTCGTCGGCGCCGCGGTCGAGATACTCGGCGAAGCGGGCGAAGCTCACCCCCTCCTGTCGGTGGCTCAGCAGCGCGGCGTACCACGTCGCGCTGGCCTCCGTGAGCCATCGCCCGGAGTCGGCGGTCCGGAACGACTGCCGGGTGTGGACGTACTCGTGGAGCCACGCACTGCCGACGCTGTCGATCGGCTGGCTCGCGCGAACCCAGAAGTCGGTATCGCCGACCTGAACGCCCTGTGCCGCCCAGTTCACCCGGTCGGTGGGCGCCGCGACCGCGAACACGGTCGGGTCCCGGTCGCCCACGCGGAGCGCCTGCGAGGCGTTCCCGAGGCCGTCGAGGATCTCTTCGGGCGGGTCCGCGAGCGAGGCGGCCTCGGGCACGATCAGCCTGATCTCCTGCCCGGCGACCTCCCGCGTGTACGTCGCGTGAGGGCCGAGGAACGCCGTCGTCTCGCCGACGGCACCTTCGCCGTCGACACGGGTCGTGCGATCGATGCTGACCGAGTCCGTGCCGCGGTAGCGCCACTGGTAGCCGAGGTTGGGCTGCTGGACCAGCGCCCACTCGCCGGTGTCGGTGTAGAGATACGAGCCGTCGGCGGCCAGCGGGCCGTCGCGGTCGGCGGTCCGGTTGGCGGCCATCTCGTAGCGGAGTCGCGGCTCGGCGGTTTCGCCGTCCCACTCCCAGGTCCGTCCGTCGAGGCGGCTGAACCCTTCGGCGTCGGTGACGTTCGACTGCGGGTCGAGCGTGACCCTGAGCTCGGTCACCTCCGACGGGACCCCGAACGTCTGGACGACGCCGATCGACCCCGCGCGCTCCGGCGTGAGCGAGAGGACGGTGTCGACCGTGATCGTCGGCGACGCCGCGGGGCCGACGGCCGGTTCGGCGTCACGATCCGTACCCCACGTGCTCGCGTCGGCGTCGGCGGCCGTTACGGCGGCCGCTGGCTGCACACCGGCGAGCAAGAGAACGACCGCGACCGCGACGGCTCTGTGCACAGTACTGCTCGGTGCGGGGCCGACATAGTTCCCACGTCACCGGGTGGGAACCGGGCCGGCAGGGAGGGGGTCAGGCCACGTTGAAGCCTTTGTCGCGGAGGAAGTCCTCCACGCGACCGCTGTGGTTCCCCTGGAGTTCGATGGCGCCGTCCTCGACGGTGCCGCCACACGCGAACTTGGACTTCAGGTCCGAGGACAGGCTGTCCATGTCCACGTCTTTCGGATCGAACCCCTCGATGACCGTTACCTCCTTGCCGTACCTGCGCTCGTCGATGCGGATGCTGATCTGCTGGGACTCTTTCGCGACGTCCTCGCAGACGCAGAGTTCCTCAGGCAGCCCGCACGTCGAGCAGACTTCACCCATTACGGCCGAAAAGTAGCTGCCACAGCTACAAAACAGTATCGGGGCGCCGTTCGCGGGGCGAGACGCGGCGTCGGCGGCTAATCGCTATCCTCGTGGACCAGCTTGTGGACGTACGACCGCCCGGCCAGCCCGCCGAACAGCAGCTCTCGCGGGGTGAGCTTCCGGTCGAACCCGTCCTGACGGGCGATGTCCAGCCGCTCTTCGGTCGTCTGGAAGTAGTTCACGACCGTGAGGAACAGCACGCCGCCGACGGTGTTCCCGACCAGAACCGGAAACACGAACCAGAACAGCCCGCCGACGAACACGGGGTAGCCCGCGAACGCGAGGAACGCAAGCTCCGTGAAGGAGACGACCGAGTGGTACAGGTTCGCCAGCGGGATCGACAGGAAGGCGATGTAGACGACCGCGAGGCGCGTGAAGCTGTCCCGGACGGCGTACACGAGCCACACGACGCCCGCGACGATGAACCCCGCGAACGTCGCCTTGAAGAACAGCGGCCAGAACGCGGTATCCAGCCCCTTCTGTGAGAGCTTGATCGCCGCGTCCATCACCTCCGGGGAGAGGACGCCGGTCCGGGCGAGGATCAGCGCGCCGAACCCGCCGCCGACGAAGTTGCCGAAGATAACCATCCCCCAGATCTTGAACAGGCGGGGCAGGCTCATCAGGCGTTCCAGCACCAGCACCACCGGCGGCAGCGTGTTCTCGGTGTACAGTTGGTAGCCGCCGAGGATGATGAACACGAACCCGAGCGGGTACAGCAACGCGCTGAGTATCGGATGACTGTCGGTCGACGCGGTCAGCGACGCGAGCATCAGGAACGTGACGGTGATGGCGAACCCCGCCGCGAGGCTGCTGAAGAACAGCTCCCGTCCGCCCGTCGTGGCCTCCTCGTCGGCGGCGGCGATGATCCGCTGGAACACCTCGTGGGTCTCGAACTGGTCGCGAAGCACCGCCCCCGCCGCGGGCGCGCCGTGCTCGGACTGTTCGATCGCCTTCCGTACGGACTCCTCTTGGGCATCGCCGTCCGACATTGCGGGTGGCTACGCGACGGAGCAGGTAACTTCTGGGGTTATCGAACGCCGCTCACCACAGCCAGATCGACGAGACCAGTATCGACAGCCCGACGAGCGCGGTGATCGCGCCGACGATCTGCGTGGCGTCGATCTCCCACTCGTCGGCGACCTCGTCCTCGTTGCCCTCCTCCATCGCGGCCTTCCGGGCGGCCTGATAGGGGGCGAGGACGTGGATCCCCCCGGCGAGGAGCAGGAACAGCCCGGCGACCAGCGGCTGCCACGGTTCGTACGCCATTCGGCGGTGGTTCTCGGCGGTCGTGGAAATGGGTTCCGACGGCGGCGCTTCACGTCTCGCTTCGCTCGACGAGAAGAGCCTGGACCGGGAGTCGAACCCGGGAAGTCTCGATTACAAGTCGAGTGCATGAACCACCCATGCTCTCCAGGCGCGGCCGAGCCTACTCAGTCCTCCTTTGAGTGCGTGTCGTTTTCGGGTGCCTTCTCCATCTCGACGCGGTGGGGGCGGTAGCCGTGGCGCGCGTAGAACCGCCGGGCGGCCTCGTTGTCGGCGAGCACCTCCAGCGAGATCCGATCGACGCCAGCGTCGAGCAGGCGGCGCTCGGCGGCAGTCAGCAGGTCGCCGCCGACGCCGGTGCCGCGGTGGCTCGGCCGCACGTAGATGTTCTCGATCACGCCGCGATCGACGTCCTGCCGGAAGCCGCCGGTTTCGGGGGCGAACTCGACGAACCCCGCGAGGTCGCCCTCGGCGGTGCGGGCGACCAGCACCCCCTCGGTGACGATGGCGCGAGCCAGTCCCTCGCGGACCGACTCGCGGTTGGGCGCCGCCAGCAGATGCGAGCCGTGTGCGCGCTGGTCGCGCGCGAGATCCACCCACAGCTCCGCGATCCGGTCGGCGTCGTCCATCGTCGCCTGTTCGATCTCCATCCGTTCCCGTATGGGGTCGCCGGGAGGTAAGAGGTGTCGGCCGCGGCGACCGCGATCCACGCGGAGCAACTCCGAGCCCGTTGCTGATACGGGAGAGGGAAACGTTCAACCGCTATCCGGTCGACTACCCGCGCATGGATCCCGACGATATCGACCGGATCGCGGTGCTCGGCGCAGGGAACATGGGCCACGGCATCGCAGAGGTGGCCGCGCTGGCCGGCTACGACGTGACGATGCGGGACATCAACGAGGAGTTCGTCCAGAACGGCTACGAGCAGATCGAGTGGAGCCTCGAGAAGCTGGCCGAGAAAGACCAGATCAGTCAGGCCGACGCCGACGGCGCGCTCGACCGGGTCACGCCGGTCGTCGATCTCGACGCCGCAGTCGGGGACGCCGACGTGGTGATCGAGGCCGTCCCGGAGAAGATGGACATCAAGAAGGACGTGTACCGCGACGTAGCCGACCACGCGCCGCCGGAGGCCATCTTCGCGACCAACACCTCCAGCCTCTCGGTGACGGAGCTCTCGGAGGTCAGCGACCGGCCCGAGCAGTTCTGCGGGATGCACTTCTTCAACCCCCCCGTCCGGATGCAGCTGGTCGAGGTCATCTCCGGCGCCCACACCGCCGACGGGACGCTCGACACGATCGAGGCGCTCGCGGAGTCGCTGGGCAAGACGCCCGTCCGCGTCCGGAAGGACTCGCCGGGGTTCATCGTCAACCGCGTGCTCGTCCCGCTGATGAACGAGGCGGCGTGGATCGTCGAGGCCGACGACGCGACGATCGAGGAGGTCGACTCCACCACGAAGTACGATCTCGGTCTCCCGATGGGCTCGTTCGAGCTCGCCGATCAGGTCGGCATCGACGTGGGCTACCACGTCCTGGAGTACATGTATCAGGAGCTGGGCGACGCCTACCGGCCCTGCCCGCTGCTGGCGAACAAAGTCGAGACGGAGGAGCTCGGGAAGAAGACCGGCCGCGGCTTCTACGACTACGAAAACGGCGACGGCGCCCAGATCCCGACCGACGCCGGCCGCGAGGACATCCAGGAGCGTCTGCTCGCGGTGATGGCCAACGAGGTCGCGGGCCTCGTCGCCGAGGACGTCGCCGACCCCGAGGCGATCGACGAGGCGGTCAAGCTCGGCGCCGGCTTCCCCGACGGCCCGGCGAAGATGGCCGACGACTACGGGATCGAGCCGCTCGTGGAGACGCTCGACGAGCTATACGAGGCGACCGACGAACCCCGCTACGAGGCCGAGGAGTCGCTGCGCGAACTCGCCGAGTCGGGCGCGGGCTTCCACGGTCCCGCGGGCGACGGCGACGGCGGGACGGAGTACGAGGTGCTGAACGTCACCGTCGACGGCTACGTCGGCCACATCGAGATCGCCCGGCCCCACCGAATGAACACGATCAGCGAGGAGCTGCTCCACGAGCTCGACACCGCGATCGACGAGCTCGACGCTCACGAGGACGTGCGCTCGGTGCTGCTCACCGGCGAGGGCGACCGGGCGTTCTCCGCGGGCGCCGACGTGCAGTCGATGGCCGCCGGCGGCGGCGACCCGCTGCACGCGGTCGAACTCTCGAAGCTCGGACAGGAGACGTTCGGCAAGCTCGAGTCGCTGGACGCGCCGGTCGTCGCCGCCATCGACGGCTACTGCCTCGGCGGCGGGATGGAGCTCGCGACCTGTGCCGACCTCCGCGTCGCCAGCCGGCGCTCCGAACTCGGCCAGCCCGAACACAACCTCGGCCTGCTGCCGGGCTGGGGCGGCACCCAGCGCCTGCGCCACATCGTCGGCGAGGGCCGGGCGAAGGAGATCATCTTCACCGCCGAGCGCTACGACGCCGCGGAGCTCGAGGAGTACGGCTTCATCAACGAGCTCACGGAGGACGGCGAACTGCTCGACCGCGGCTGGGAGCTGGCCCGCGACCTTGCGGCCGGCCCCCCGATCGCCCAGCGCTACACCAAGCGCGCGATGCTCGCCGGCCGCGACGACACCGACGCCGGCCTCGAAGTCGAGAGTCAGGCGTTCGGCCACCTGATGAACACCGACGACCTGATGGAGGGCGTCACGGCGTTCATGGGCGACGGGGAGCCGGAGTTCGAAGGGAAGTAGGCCGAGATTTCTTCACTGATCCGGGCGAACTTTTCTTCGTGGGTCGACGGTACCGAAGCGGCTGGTGGCTCGAACAGAAGTACTGGGCAGAGGGGTGGACGCAGGCAGAGATAGCCGACGAATGTGGCGTGTCGCCACGCTGTATTCGGAAGTGGATGGAGAAGCGCAACCTCGACACCCGCGACCTCGCCGGCGAGAACCACCCGCAGTACGGTACTACGCGAACCGCCGAGACACGTGCGAAGATCTCCGACACGATGGAGAACCGAGAGGTGACCGAAGCACATCGCGAGCGAATCGCGGAAGCCCACGAGGGGCGGACGCTGCCGGAGGACGTCCGGGAGCGGATCTCCGAGTCGCTCTCAGGGCGATCACTTTCGAAGAGGACGCGGCGTCGGATGAGCGAGTCGACGACGGGGAGGGCGAATCCGAACTGGAAAGGTGGGTACAGCCGGCGGTACGGCGACGGCTGGTCGATCGCTCGCGAGTTCGTTCTCGACCGCGATGAGCGTTGCCAAGCCTGTGGACACGAGGGGACCGAACGCCCGCTGGACGTACACCACATCATCCCGGTTCGGTGCTTCCGCCGGGCCGACGACGCGGCACTCTCCGAGGCGCACGACCCCCGAAACCTCGTCGTTCTCTGCCGGCGATGCCACCCGAAAGCGGACAATGGGGAGCTTGAGTTCGAACCCGGCGTCGATCACCCGGAGTAACTGGGGGACGGCTATCGACTTTCGATGGGATTAAAAACTCACAGACACCACATTCGAATGCGCTCGGTTGGTGTAGTCCGGCCAATCATTTCGGCCTTTCGGCCGCGAAAGGAATCGGCCTACGCGGGAAGAGAGCCGATGACCGGGGTTCAAATCCCCGACCGAGCATTTCTCCGACGAACTCACCGACGAGCAGCGGCACGACGACCAGCGACCGCGAGCACTAATCGATACGGAACCGCAGGGAAACAGTGACCGCGCCGTCGGGGGACTGAGCGATCGAACGGGCTGCCTCTGACACATCCCGATGTCCCACGACGGTCAGCGGGGACTACTTCTCGATGACCGTGCCGCTGGCGCCGACCGCGATGTCCGTCTCGCCGCGGCGGACCGACTTCAGGTTCGCGCCGGTCGGCGTCGGCTCGCGGCGCCACTCGCCGTCGGTGTACTCGAACACCGCGCCGCCGCTGCCGACGGTGTAGCCGCCGTCGCCGCCGAGTTCGATGTCACGGAGCGAGGCGTCGCCGAGGTCGGTCGGCGTCCAGCCCGCGCCGTCCCAGCGGTGGACCATCGCGCCGCCGCCGGCCACGTCGACGCTGTCGCTCCCGTCGGAGTCGACGGCGTAGAAGTTGACGTTGGCGTTGGCGATGCCGATGTTCTCGTACACGCCGCCGTCGGCCGTCGCGAAGACGGTCTGGTTGCCGTCGACCGCGTGGCCGCTTCTCGGGCCGTGGAAGTCGATCGCCTCGATCGCCGAGCCCGATCCCGGCGTCACCTGATCCCACGTCCCGGTCGCCCCGTTCCCGAAGCTGCTGTAGATCTTCCCGGAGTCGCCGGCGATGTACACGTTCGCGTCGCCGGGCTCGCCGACGACGCTCACGTCGTTGAAGTTGTTCGTCACGTCGTTCGGCGCGGAGTGATCGACCATCGACCCCGTCAGCACGTCGTACTCGCCGATCGCGCCCGAGGCGCCGACGACCCAGAGCCGCTCGCCGCCGTCGGTCGTCGCGGCGCCGTAGAGATCGTTCCCGTTCCCCGTCGGGCCGCCGTCGACGACTCGGGTCCAGCCCTCGGCGGTCCGTTGCAGCACGTCGCCGCCGCCGCCGACCGCGAACGCGCCCGCGGCCGTTTCGACGACGGCGTGCAGCGTTCGGTCGGTCGGGGTTTCGGCGGTCGCCCACCCGTCGGCGGCGGCCACCGTTCCGGTACTTCCGAGCAGCCCGCCGGCTGCGAGGAGGGCGCCGGTCGTCTTCAGCACGCTGCGTCTCGTTCCGTGCGTTGCGGGGGAGTCGGTCATCTTGGATACCTCCGGCGGTAGTCGGACATAGGGGGTCGAACCCCTTTACCTCGATTCTCGGCGCGTTTCGGGGCTGCCGAGCACGATTTCGCTCCCCGGGTTTCTGCTCAGGGTCTGACGATCCGTGCAGCCCCTGATCGACTCGCCGCGAACGGACAACCATTAATCACAGAAACGCGGATGTCCCTGCGAATGGCTCACCCGACCGTTCGTCGGCTCGTCTCACAGCTCCGCGCTGTCGCCGTCGTGAGCCGGCTGTCCGCGACGGTCGGCTACAACGTCGCGTCGGTGCTGCTCGCGGTCGGCCTCGGCGTCCGCGTCGGCGGCTGGCCGGGGGTGACGGCCCGCTGGGTCGCCGTCGGCTACGCCGCGGCGACGATGGCGGCGAAGTTTCAGGCGTCGGTCGCAGACGCCATCCACGACCGCGCGGTCGACGCCACGAACCCCGGGAAGGACGTGATCGCGGCGGCGGTCGGGCGCCTCGGCGTCGGTCGCGCGTGGTGGCTGCTCGGCGGCTACCTCGTGGCGGCGCTGGCGCTGTACGCCGCCGTCGCCGCCGTCGCCGGCTGGTGGGTGTTCCTCGCGGGCGTCGCAGTGATCGTACTCGGCTTCACCTACTCCTACCCGCCGCGGTTCAAGGAGCGGGGAGTCTGGAACCACGTCGTCACGACCGGCGTCGACGCCGGACTCCTTGTGTTGCCCGTCGCGGTGCTGACCGCGGGCCGGCTCGCGCCGGCGATCCTCGTCGCCGTCGGCGTCGTCGCCTGCTACAGCTTCGGCTACCACGTCCTCCACCAGGCGGCCGACGTACACTTCGACCGACAGGCCGGCGTCGAGACGTTCGCGACCGCGCTCGGCGTGGCCGCCACCGTCGCGGTTGGGGCCATCGCGACCGCCGCGGCGGCGGGGTTCTCGCTCGCGCTCGGCTACCCGATCGCCGCGGCCGCCCTCGGCGGCGTGACGGCGTTCTACGTCGATCTGTACTACTCGGTGGCGGGCGCGAACCCGAAGTCGGCCTCCCGGACGCTCACCGAGCGGTTCAACATCGCGTGGGTCGCGACGGCCGCAAACGGCGCGCTCGCGGTGTCGGTCTGGTGGCACGTCCTCGGGATCGGGCTGCTCTGAGCCGTGACGCAGCGGAAACCGATTTACGGTCGCGTTCCCAGCATCGGGTATGGATACTGACGGCGTCGACGGACAGCGCGTCCGGGACGTCCTTCGCAAGCGCGGCGACGTGCTCGCCGCCCTCTCGACCGACCGGCTCGACAAGCGCGAACTGGGCGAGAGCGTCGGGGTCTCCCGTTCGACCGTGGACCGGGCGATCGCCGAACTCGTCGAGACGGGGCTGGTCAGGCGGGTCGACGGCGGCTTCGAGGCGACTCACGCCGGACAGCTCGCGCTCGAAACCCACCGGGCGTACTGCGACACGACCGACACGCTCGGCGCCGCGGAGCCGCTGCTCGCCGCCATCCCCGACGACGTGCCCGTGAGCACGGAGATCCTCGACGGCGGCACGGTGACCTACGCCGACCCGGCGCTGCCGGAGGCGGCGCTGGCGGAGGTGCTCTCCCGGCTGCCCGAGGCCGAGACGCTCCGCGGGTTCGCCCCGGTCGTGAAGACGAACTACGTCTCGATGCTCGAGGACGCCGTCGTCGATCAGGGGCTCTCCGTCGAGATCGTCGTGACGGCGGAGACGGTCGACTCGCTGGGCGGGGGAATCCCCACGGGGACGGAGGTCGCCGAGTTCTTCGCGACCGACGCCGTCGACGTGTTCGTCACCGACGAGACGCTGCCGTACGCGCTCTGGCTGCTGAACGGGCCGGCGCTCGAACACGCGGGGATCACCGTCCACGAGGGCGGCGCGGTCGTCGGCGTGCTCAGCAACGATCGCCCGGAGGCGGTCGCGAACTACCGCGACCAGTACGAGTCGATCCGCGGGCGGGCGACGCCGCTCGACGCCGACGCGCTGGAGTAGCCCCCGGCCGACAGTACCCTTTTTCTCGTCGCACGACGCCGTCGTCGACGTGAACACGCCACCCCCGCGCCGGCTCGGTCTCGCCCTCCTCGGAATCGCACTGTTCGCCGTCCTGCTGTGGCTGAACCCCTCGCTCCCGGACGCCGCCGCGTTCGCCCTCGTCTCGGTGCCGCTCGCGCTCTGCTGGTACGGCCTCACGAGCCGTTCGGCGCTCTCGGTCGCCCTCCAGGCCGGCGCCATCGCGGCCGGCCTCACCCTCGCGTCGTGGGCGAGGGGGCTGCCCTAACGGAACGCCTCGTAGCTGGCTTCGAGGTCGATCATCGGTTCGGGGTAGTCCTCGCCCAGCACGACGCCGTAGGCCGCCTGCTCCTCGCGGTCCATCTCCCACGGCTCGTGGACGTAGGCGGGCGGAAGCCCCCGAAGTTCCGGCAGCCAGTGGCGGACGTACTCGCCGTCCTCGTCGTAGTTGCGGGCCTGTTCCACGATGTCGAAGTAGCTGTTCCGGCTGTCGTTGCCGACGCCGGCGACGTACGCCCAGTTCCCGTAGTTCGAGCCGGGGTCGTAGTCGACCAGCTTGGTCTCGAAGTAGGCCGCGCCGCGGCGCCAGTCGATCCGGAGGCTGTTGGCGAGGAAGGAGGCGACGTTCTGCCGGCCGCGGTTGCTCATGTACCCCGTCTCGTTCAGTTCGCGCACGTTGGCGTCGACGAACGGCACCCCCGTCTCGCCGCGTTTCCAGCGCTCGAACCGCTCCCGGGCCGTCGGATCGCTCCCGGGGTCGGCCCAGTCGATATCCTCGCGCTCCCTGATCCCGTCGCGGGCGAAGAACTGCCCGCCGTGTTTGGCGGTCTGAAACGCCATGAAGTCGCGCCAGCGGAGTTCGAACAGGAGCCAGTACGTCGAGTCGTTCGACACCCGCTCGTCCTCGTAGCGATCGACGGCGCGTTTCACGTACCGCGGGGAGAGACAGCCCGCCGCCAGCCACGGCGAGAGCTTCGAGGAGTACTCCGCCCCCAACAGCCCGTTCCTCGTCCACTTGTACTCCCGGAGGTGGTCGCCCTCCCAGACGTACGCTTCGAGTCGGTCCAGCCCGGCAGTCTCCCCGCCCTCGAACGCGAGCACCCCGCGGTCGTCGTACGAGGGGCGGTCGAGGCCGAGTTCGTCGAGCGTCGGGAACGAGCCGGGGTCGCCGCCGAGCCGGCCGAGATCGGGCGGCTCGGGCAGCTCCGGCTCCGGAACCGGCTCCCGGACCCGGCTGTCGCGCTCGACGGACTGCCGGAACGGGGTGAACGTGTCGTCGATGCCGTCGATCCCCGCCGGCAGGTCGGCGACGTGGTGGAGCGTGTACGTCCAGTGGCTCTGGGTCCGCACGCCCGCGTCGGCCAGCGCGCTCACGACGGCGCGCGCGGCGGCGCGCTCCTCCGGCGCGGGGAGCGCTTGGTAGTGGACGGCGTCGGCGTCGACCGCCGCGGCGACCTCGGGCAACACGTCCGCGGGCCGCCCTTCCCGGACGAGCAGCGTCGAGCCGGCGTCCGCAAGCGACTCCCGGAGATCCGCCGCCGTCTCCCGCTGGAACCGGGCGCGGTACCGCCCGGTCTTCTCGAAGTCGAAGGAGTGCCGGCCGCCGTAGGCCTGCTCGCCGTACTCCCGGGGATCGACGACGGCGACCGGCAGGAGTTCGTCGGCCGCGGCGGCGGCGTCGAGGGCGGCGTTGTCGTGCAGGCGGGCGTCGTTGCGGACCCACCAGAGGGCCGTCTCCATGCCGGCCGTGGGGTCGGCGGCCGCTTTGCAGTTCGGGTAGCGGGCCGCCGGGGCGAGCCGAGAGGCCTATCCACCTCCGCCGCCCAGCCCCGGTATGGGTCTCGACGACCTCCCGGAGTCCTGGACGGTCTGGACCGAGCAGCGGGACGGCCGGGTCATCCTCGCCTACCGTCCGGACGTGTTCGACGCCGACGCGTTCCCGGCGCCGTGTCTGCCGACGATCTACGTCACCAACGGCTCGCGGGCGGACCGCCCCGGCGCGGGCCAGTACGCTACCGAGGAGTGGCACGCGACGCTGTTCGCGGAGCCGGAGATCGAACTGACGAACGAGACGCGGGAGAGCCGGGCGGCGGCCGTCGATGCCGCGGTCGACGTGGCCGAGCGGTTCGCGAACGGCGAGATCGACTACCGCGCGGCGTACCAGCAGCCCCGGGAGGCGTACCTCGCGGAGTTGGACGAGCGCACCGGGCGAGCGGACTGAAACCGGATCGGGGGGCCGGGCGAGAGCCTTAACCCCGCCGCGGAGCTACGTCCGCCCATGACCACCGTTACGCTCGTCGGCGCCCGGCTCGCCGAACCGGGACAGGAGTTCGTTTATCAGGGGGAGGCCTCGGGCTGTGAGGGCTGTCCCTACCGGAGCCAGTGTCTCAACATCGAGGCCGGCACCCGCTACGAGGTCGTCGACGTGCGGGAGAACACGCAGGTGCTCGATTGTGCGGTCCACGACGAGGGCGTCCGGGCGGTCGAGGTCGAGCCTACCTCGGTCCCCGCGAACGTCCCCTCGAAGTCCGCGTACTCGGGGAGCAAGGCGAAGCTGGCGGGGGAGTGCCCCCACTCGGAGTGTCCCTCGCACCCGTTGTGTGTGCCGCTGGGGGCTGATTTCGACGAGGAGTACCAGATCGAGGCGGTCGAGGGCGAGCCGCCCCACGAGACGTGTCAGTTGGATCGTGATCTGACGCAGGTGGAGTTGGCGCCGTCTGAGTAGTTCTACGGTTTCTGCGGCGGTTCTGTCGTTGCCGATGCTCCCTCCTGTGAGGTCGTTTGGGACGGTTCGCGTACCGCGTATTTCGCTGTTTCTACCGTGAACACGACCGCGGAGTGAGCATGACCACTTGCGACCGCGCCGCACAGCCCTCGAACCTCCCCAGCCGACTCGCTCGCATACGCTCGCTCGTCCCTCGCGCGCTCGTTCGCGCCGTCGCGTTCACGTCGCGTGCCACCGGCGGCAGCGGTGGCGGTGGACGCCTCGCCGGCGCCAATCACGGCGCCGGCGGGGGGAGGGGTGGGGATTCGGTGCTGCGCCGGACCTCGTGTCCGGCGCACGGCGGTCGCAAGTGGTCAAGCATCGAGCTGCTGTCGCTGTCGCGGTTACTTCTTCACTCAACAACGACCGAGATTCCACCGTAGCGACTGACGAGGGCCCCGAAAACGTAGACTGCCGACTTACTCCAGCACCACGAGCACGTCGCCCATATCGACGCTCTCGCCCTCCTCGACCAGCACCTGCGACACCGTGCCGCCGCGCTCGGCGTCGATGTCGTTCTCCATCTTCATCGCTTCGAGCACCGCGACGGTGTCGCCCGGCGCGACCTCGTCGCCGACCTCCACGTCGACCGACAGCACCGTCCCCTGCATGTCGACGGCGACGGACTCGCCGCCCTCGGGGACGTCGGGCGTCTCGCCGCCGCTGGAACCGCCGTCGTCGCTGCTGCCGCCGCTGCTGCCGCCGGCGCCAGAGGGACGACTCCCACCGCCGCTACTGCTCGTCTCGGGCGTCGGGATCGCGGGCGCGCCCTCCTCCTCGAGGTTCACCTCGAAGCGCTTGCCGTTGACCTCGACGGTGAACTCCCGCGTGGTGGTCTCGCTCTCCTCGCCCTCGTCGCCGGTGGACTCGGTGCCCCACTTCTCGACGGCCTCCTCGATGCGGGCGTGGTCGAGTTCGTTGTCAAGGTACTTCGTGGTGTGTGTACCGTTGACGAACGCCTCGTCGTCGAGCATCAGCCGGTGGAACGGGCCGATGGTGGTCACGCCCTCGATGTCGTACTCGCCGAACGCCCGCTTCGAGCGCGCGATGCACTCCTCGCGGTCGCTCGCGTGGACGATCAGCTTCGCGATCATCGAGTCGTAGTCGGTCACCAGCTCGTCGCCCTCCGAGAGCGCGTCGTCGACGCGGACGCCGATGCCGTCCGGCGTGTCGTACGTCTCGAGGGTGCCGCCGCTTGCGGGCTGGAACTCCTCGTCGGCGTGCTCGGCGTTGATCCGGAACTCGATCGCGTGGCCCGAGAGGTCCACGTCCTCCTGCTCGAAGGTGAGTTCCTCGCCGGCGGCGACCCGGAGCTGCCACTTCACGATGTCGATGCCCGTCAGCTCCTCGGTGACGGTGTGCTCGACCTGAATCCGGGTGTTGACCTCGAGGAAGTAGAAGTTCGCGTCCGGGCCGAGCAGCTCACCGCTCTCGGCGTCGCGGTCCTCCTCCTCGACGAGGAACTCGAACGTCCCGGCGTTGTAGTAGCCGGCGGCGTCGGCGCCGCGGCGGGCGGCCGCGCCGATCTCCTCGCGAAGCTCCTCGGTCAGTGCGGGGCTCGGCCCCTCCTCGATCACCTTCTGGTGGCGGCGCTGGAGCGAGCAGTCACGCTCGCCGAGGTGGCGCACGTTGCCGTGCTCGTCGGCGAGGATCTGCACCTCGATGTGCCGGGGGTTCTCGAGGTAGCGCTCGAGATAGACGTTGGCGTTGTCGAAGTACGCCTCGCCCTCGCGTTTGGCGCTCTCGAACTGGTCCTCGGCCTCCTCCGGCCCCTCGACGATCTTCATCCCGCGGCCGCCGCCGCCACCCTCGGCCTTGATCGCGACGGGGTAGCCGTGCTCCTCGCCGAACGCCTTGACCTCCTCGGCGCTCTCGGCAGGCTCGGTCGTCCCGGGGACGATCGGCACGTCGGCCTTCCGCATCGTCTGGCGGGCCTTGGTCTTCTCCCCGAGCTGCTCCATCGCGTCCGCCGCGGGGCCGACCCACGTGATGTCGTCGTGGGCCTCGACCTTGCCGGCGAACTCGGCGTTCTCCGCGAGGAAGCCGTAGCCGGGGTGGATCGCGTCGGCGCCGGCCTTCTCCGCGGCCTCGATCACGGCCTCGTGGTCGAGGTAGGAGTCGGCCGCGCGGGCGGGGCCGACGTTGTACGCCTCGTCGGCGTGGCGGACGTGGCCGCCGTGTTTGTCGGCCTCGGAGTACACCGCGACGGTGTCGACGCCCAGTTCCTCGCAGGCGCGCATGACTCGGACCGCGATCTCACCGCGGTTCGCGACGAGCACCTTGTCGAACATTCTTGGAGGGGGTTCTCGCAGGTCCGACGTGATTCTGTCGGTCCGGACCGAGCGTCAGTGGTCGTGCCCGTCGGCGCCGCCTTCCCCGTGTTCGTGCTTCTCGTCGCCGTGTTCGTCCTCCCCGTCGGCGTGTTCGTGCCCGTCGCCGTCGTGTTCGTGGGTGCCACCCTCCTCGTCCCGGCTCGCCAGCCCCGCGAGGTGGCCGGCGGTCGAGACGATCAGCTCCGCGCCCAGCGCGGCGGCGTTCTCGCTCCCGGGCAGGCAGAACACGGGGACGCCGTCGGCGACGCCGGCGGTCGCCCGCGTCGCGACGACCATCGTGCCGATCTCCTCGTAGGAGCGCCGCCGGAACAGCTCGCCGAACCCCGGCAGCTCCTTCGCGAGCAGCGGTTCGACGGCCTCGACGGTCACGTCGTCGGGCGTGACGCCGGTGCCGCCGGTCGTGACCACGGCGTCGGTGTCGTCGCGGTCGACGAACCGCTCGACGGTGGCCTGCACTTTGTCGTAGTCGTCCGGCACCAGATCGCGGGTCGTGATCCCGTGGCCGGCGCTCTCTAAGGCGTCGGCGATCTGGTCGCCGGCGGGGTCCTCGTCGAGGCTGCGCGAGGAGGAGACGGTGAGCACCGCGACGCCGAGGTGGTCGCGGTCGTGGTGGTGGTGGTCGTCGGTTCCCGGATCGTCGTGGGCGTGTCCGTGATCGTCGCTCATGGCTGGGCCTCCGACCGGGGGACACAAAACTCCGGGCGCTCGCGGTTCGCCGTGGTCCCCCTCGTCCGGCGCGCCGGCCGCCGGATACGTACCGACGCGTCGCTCCGGAACAATGAGCAAACGGCTTAATACGTCTCCCCCAACGTCGCGTCTGAGAGATTCATGATCGCCGCCAGCCTCGTGATGATCGCCGGTCTGGGGATCGTCGCGTTCCTGTCACAGGCGTACGGCTACCGGCTGGGCGGCGTGATGGTGGTCCCGCTGCTCGTCATCTACACGCT
This sequence comes from Halolamina salina, assembly GCF_054653455.1. Lineage (NCBI taxonomy): Archaea > Methanobacteriati > Methanobacteriota > Halobacteria > Halobacteriales > Haloferacaceae > Halolamina > Halolamina salina. The sequence goes on from NZ_BAAIGE010000002.1 coordinate 434,744, forward strand.
CCGGGAGCCGCTCTCGCCCGTCATCTTCGTGAGCGGCACCGCCGCCGCGTGGTGTGCCCTCTGGGCGCTCAGGGAGTACACGCTCAACTACGGCCGGCGGCTCTTCCTCGCCGCCGTCGGCGTGGGCGCGATCGCGACGGTCGCGGTCGGCTTCGTCGTCTCCCAACTCCTCCCGGCGCGGCTCCCCTTCGAGAACGCCGAGGTGATCGCCAGCATCTTCCCCGGCGTTACCGCGTACAACCTGATGCGGCTCGCACCCGAGAACCGCCGGGCCGACCTCCTCGCGATGGCCGGCTGCTACGCCGGCCTCGTGGCCGTCGGGGCGCTCTCGCTGGTGATCCTCGCGCGCGTCGGGTCGCCGACGCCGCCCGTGCTGGCGTTGCCGACCAGCGACTTCGTCGACTGGATCGGGATCGACTCCCGCGGGACGGCCCACCCCCCGGTCACCCCGAATTGGCTCTCGGTCTCGCTGCTGCTCGTCGACGTCGCGATCTACGAGGGGTTCCGGAAGCGGTACGACCACCGCCTCGCGGGAATCATCATCGTCCCGCTGTTGGCCGTGTTCAGCGTCCGGTACGGCCCCGCGATCGCCGTGTACGTGATCGGGGCGACCGCGGTGTTCTTCCTCCTCTCCTACGTCCACTGGGTGACGCTGCTGTACGGGCGGGTGCTCCTCGCGCTCTCGCTCGCGCTGGGCGTCCTCTACGTCCTGGTGATCGGCGTGCTCCGGCCCGTCTCCGCCCCGGGGATCACGCTGTTCTTCGTCGGCCTGTTCGTCGGTATCGGCGCGTACAACCTCCACCGGGTCACGCCGGCGAACCGCCGCGCGCACATCCGGATCTCCGCCGCCCTGTTCGCGATGTTCTACGCCACCATCTACGTCCTCGTCGACGTCCCCCCGAGCGGGCTGATCTCCGACCATCCCGTCCCGTACGCCCTCGTCGGGATCGTCGTCGTCGGCCTCGCCGCCGTCGAACTCCGCCGGCTCGAGGCGTCGATCCCCGACGCGGCGGCGTTCGCCCGCGAGTCGGTGTTCGCGAACGTCTCGGTCGACGGCGCCGACATCGACGACTCCCCGCTGGTCGCGGAGACGGAGGAAGAGCGATGACCGGGAGCGGCCTCCTCTCGCGGCTTCGACGATCGGTCGGCGACTCGATCCGGTCCGTCCGACACGTCGCGGACCGCGGACGGTCACACTACGAGCGGGTCGAACGGACGCCGATCCGGGTGACCGTCTCCGGCGTCCGAGGGAAGTCGACGGTCGTCCGCTGGCTCAACGAGGTGCTCGTCGATCGCGGGTTCGAGACGTACGCCAAGGTCACGGGCGATCGATCGTTCTCCTACCGCAACCGCGAGAAGCACGAGATCCCCCGGAGCGGGCCGACCCGGCTGTACGAGAACGAACGGGAACTCCGGAAGTACGCCCCCGTCGACGCGGTCGTCGCGGAGAATCAGGGGATCCGCGAGTACACGACGCGGCTCGCGAACGAGCTGTTCGACCCGCAGGTCGTCGTCATTCTCAACGTCCGGCGGGACCACCAGTCGACGCTCGGCGCGGAGCTCACCGACATCGCCCGCGTGTTCACCCGCACGGTCCCGGAGGACGCCCACGTGATCAGCGCCGACCGCAACGACGCCATCAACGACTACCTCCGGCGGGAGTTCGAGAAGACGGGGAACGCGTTCACCGTCGCCGAGCCGCGACCCGACTCCCCCTTCGAGGACGTGTTCGGCGCGCGGTCGGCGTTCGCCGTCGACGAGGTGCTGCGCAGCCTCGGCCTCGACCCGCTGCCGCCGGCCCGGATCGAGTCCTACGTCGAGAATCTCCGTTCGGAGTGGGGGTGGCGGCGGCTGGCGGGCGGTGGACTCGTCGCGAACGGGGCGATGATGAACGATATCGAGTCGACCGAACTCCTCCGGCAGTTCCTCGTCGAGCGCCTCGAGGAGCCAACGATCACGCCGTTCGTCTACACGCGCCGGGATCGGGCCGGCCGGACCGTGGCGTTCGTCCACTACCTCACGTGGCTCGCCGAGCACGACCTCGTCGGTCGCGTCCACGTGGCAGGCTCGCACGCCCGACTGCTGGAGCGGCGCGTCGACGCCGAGTTTGTCCACCACGACGAGTCCATGCCGGCGGATCGCGTGCTCGATCGATGCCTCGACGACGGCTACCCGGTGTTCCTGATGGGGAACACCGTCGCGACGTTCATGCGGGAACTCACCGGAGCGATCGACCGGCGCGCGGTCGAGTGAGCGACCCGCCGCCCCGACCAATTATGGCGTCCGGCCGTCAACGCTCCGGCCATGAAGTCGGTCCAGTTCCACGGCCACGGCGGCCACGACGTGATCCAGTACGACGAAATCCCCGATCCGACCCCCGGCCCCGACGAGGTCAAAATCGACGTGAAGGCCGCGGCGCTGAACCACCTCGACGTGTGGACCCGGCGGGGGATGCCCGGTATCGATCTGTCGATGCCCCACACGCCCGGCAGCGACGCGGCGGGCGTCGTCGTCGAGGTTGGGGAGAACGTCGAGCGGTTCGAGCAGAACGACCGCGTGGCGGTGTCGGCGGGCGTCGCCTGCGGTCGCTGTGAGTTCTGCCGCGACGGCGAGGAGTCGATGTGCGTGCGCTACCAGATCATCGGCGAGCACCGCCCCGGGGTCCACGCGGAGTACGCCACCGTCCCGGCGGACAACCTCGTTCCGGTCCCGGAGGGCGTCGACTGGGAAGTCGCCGGCTCCGCGTCGCTGGTGTTCCAGACCGCGTGGCGGATGCTCGTCACCCGCGCCGACCTCTCGCCGACCGACTCGGTGCTCGTGCTCGGCGCCTCCGGCGGCGTGGGCCACGCGGCGGTCCAGATCGCCGACCACGTCGCCGACGAGGTGTACGCGACCGCCTCCACCGAGGAGAAACTGGGCTACGCGGCGGACTGCGGCGCCGACCACGTCATCGACTACACCGAGACGAACTATGCCGACCGGATCCGCGACCTCACGGGCAAGCGCGGCGTCGACGTGGTGGTCGATCACGTCGCCGGCGAGTCGTGGTCCGACTCGCTGGCCTCGCTCGCGAAGGGCGGAAAGCTGGTGACCTGCGGCGCCACCGCCGGCGGGCAGCCTCACACCGACGTGAACCGCATCTTCTGGAACCAGCTCTCCGTGCTCGGCTCGACGATGGCCACCCCCGGCGAGGCCGACGACGCCCTCTCACTCGTCTGGGATGGGACGTTCGAGCCGCGGATCCGGGAGGTGGTCCCGATGTCCGAGGCCGCCCGCGGCCACGAGATGCTGGAGAACCGGGAGGGCTTTGGGAAGGTGGTGCTAAAGCCCGACAGTGAGCTCTGAGGACGACGGCTACACCCACACGGCCGGCAGCGTCGAGGGCGAGTCGGACGGCGACGGCGGCGGCCCCAGCGGCACGCTGCTCGTCGTCGTGGTCGCGCTGGCGACGCTGGTGATCCCGGGGATAATCTACCTGTACCCGACGCTGTTGGCGGATCACGTGCCGTTCATGGTGGCGATGCTGGCGCTGCCGTTCATTCCGGCGCTGCTGTTGGGTGTTGTCGGGGTTTGGGCGATGAAGGAGTAGATTCGGGCGTTTTTCGTCGGTTTTCGGGGTCGCTCAGGTCGTCGGCTACTGGACCAGTGACTACGACGGTGACAGCAACCGCGACGGCGACCGAAACCGCGACGGCAACAGCAGTTCGTTCGTAGACCACTTGTAACCGCGAAGTCCCGGGCACGAGGCCCGGCACAGCACGGAGTCCCCACCCCTCCCCCCGCGCCGGCGACGAATCGCCGGCGCGAGGCGTCCACCGCGACCGCGGCCGGTGGTGGCGCGCGACGTGAGCGCCTCCGTGCGCGAACGAGCGCGCGAGGGATGAGCGACCGGACGAAGTGAGGGAGCGAATCGGCTGGGGAGGTGTGTGGGCTGTGCGGCGCGGCCGCGGTCACAAGGTGCCAACGATCGAACTGCGGTTGCTGTTCGCGGTCGCTGTCCGGCGATTACTAATCGAGACGCCGTTCGCAGTCGCTGTCCGTTGTCCCCCAAAGAAGCGGCCGCCGACCACTACTTATCGCTCGAAGCCGACCTCGCCGTCGGAAACAGTCTCGCCCTCCTGATCCCGGCGCATCGCGATCTCGAACCACGGACAGAGCCGCAGTTGGCGGTACCACTCGGGATGCTCGTACAGCAGGTCGTAGTCCGCCCAGAGCAGCCCTTCGATCTCCTCGGTGTCCGGATCGAGCGTGGTGTCGGTCAGCGTCACCTGCAGCACGGCACAGACCTCCCACTCCAGCCCCTCGCGCTCGTAGCGGCGCTTGTACTCGAAGCGGTCGGTCACTTCGAGGTCGTCGTACTGGTCCGGCGTGACGCCGAGTTCCTCCTCCAGTCGCTGCTTCGTGGCCTCGATCTGGCTCTGTCCCTCGACGGGATGGGAGGCGACCGTCCCGTCCCAGTGGGTGTCCCAGAGGCGCTTGTTCGCGGCGCGCTGGGCGAGCAGAATCCGGCCCTCCTCGTCGAACACCAGCGCGGTGAAGGCGCGGTGGCGCTGCCCCTCGCCGGTGTGGGCGTCCAGACGGTTGGCGAGTCCGGTCGGCTCGTCGTCGCCGTCGACGGCGACCACGTCCTGCGCTGCGTTGGGGTGGGGTTCGGTACCCCCGCCCGCGTCGGCGTTCTCGGTGCTCATACGGGGGTCATTGGCCACCGGGGGTAAGGTCGCTTCGATGCTCGGCGGCGCGGACCGCGGTCGGCGTGCTCAGGCGTCGATGCCCAGCTCCTCCAGCAGCGTCAGCCCGGCCTCGTGGGAGGAGCCGGGGCCGCGAGCCGTCACCAGATCGCCGTCGACGGTGACGGACGTGTCGGCGTCGAGTTCGGCGTCCCAGTTCGCGCCGACAGTCTTCACTTCGTCCTCGACCCAGTAGGGGAGCTTCCGCCCCTCGAACAGGTCGCGCTCGTCGACGATCCCCTCCTCCCACGCGTTCGGGAAGCCGGTCACGTCCCGGCCGGCGGCGAGGAACTCGCCGTCGCTGTCGCGGGTGAACGCGAGGATCCCGACCGCGTGGCAGACGACCAGCGCGGTGCCGTCCTCGCCCTCGACGGCCGTCCGCAGCGCGGCGCGGGCGTGCTTGTCCTGATTGATGTCCCACATGGTGCCGTGGCCGCCGGGGAGCACCACCGCGTCGTAGCCCGCCGGCTCGGCGTCGGCCACCGCGAGCGGGTCGTTGAGCCGCTCGTCGGTCTCGTGGATCTCGCGGAGACGGTCTGCCTCCTCCTCGCCGATGTCCTCGGGGTCGAGCGAGCGCTCGTCGACGACCGGCGGCTCGCCCGTCGGCGTCGCGACGGTCACGTCGACGCCGGCGTCGTCCAGTGTGGTGAGCGGGTCGATACACTCCTCGGCCCAGTAGCCTTCCTCGCTGACGATGAATAGCGCGTCGGTCATGCACTCGACAGTCGGGGACTGCGAGGGAAAAGCGCTCCCGCCGTGGCACGCGATCCGCCCGCCGGAGGGCTTTAGGTGCCGAGCCGTTCGTCGAGGATCAGCCGGGTGGTGCTCTCCTCGACCTCCTCCTGCTCGCGGGCCCGCGAGATGAGTTCGTTCACCGCGCGGGTGTCCACGCAGTCGACGACCAGCACGATGTCGTCCTCGCCGGAGACCTGCCAGACGAAGTCCACCTCGTCCCACTCCGCCAGCCGCTTGCCCACTTCGTCGGTGTTCACGTCCATCGCGACCGAGATCTCGATCATCGCCTTCACGTTCCCGGTCCGGGTGGTCACGGTGAACCGTTCGATCACGCCCTCCTCGACCATCCCCTCCACGCGGTTCCGGACCGTCCCCTCGCTGGTCCCCACCCGTTCGGCGATCTCGGTGTAGGGCGTCCGGGCGTCCCGCCGGAGGATGTTCAGGATCTCCCGATCGAGTTCGTCCATACAGTTCCCTGGGGCGCCTCCGTCATACCGATTACGAATTTCGTAGGAAAACTTCGAACGACACAGTTATACGGAACGATGAGTACGTATCTCGTAATGAGTGCGTACATCGCGCTGGCCGACGGTCGTGTCGTGGAGGGACGCTCGCGTGCCCCCGGCACGGGCCGGGGCGAGCTGGTGTTCACGACCGCCTACACCGGCTACGAGGAGAGCCTGACCGACCCCTCCTACGCCGAGCAGGCGCTGACGTTCTCCTACCCGCTGATCGGGAACTACGGCGTCCGGGAGGAGCGCTTCGAGTCCGACTCGGTCCAGCCCCGAGTCGCCGTCGCACACGAGTTCACCGACGACGTGGCCGACTGGCTCGAACGCGAGGGGATCCCCGCGATCGACGCGGTGGACACGCGGGATCTGGTCACCTCGATCCGCGAGCAGGGGGCGATGCGGTGTGGCGTCGCCGCCGGTCCCGACGCGACGCCCGAACAGGCCAAAGCACAGTTGGAGCAGTGCGTCGAGATGAGCGAGCACACCGACATCGGCGCACAGGTCAGCGTCGACGAACCGCAGGTGTACGAGGGCAACGGACTCACCGTCGCGCTGCTGGACTGCGGCGCGAAGCAGTCGATCGTCGACTCCCTCACCGCCCGCGACGCCGAGGTGCACGTCCTGCCCTACGACTCGACGCCGGAGGAGGTGGCCGCAGTCGAGCCGGATCTGGTGTTCGTCTCGAACGGCCCGGGCGACCCGGCGAACTTCGAGGCCGCCGGCGAGGTCGTCGACGAGTTCGCGGGCGAGCTCCCGATCGCGGGCATCTGTCTGGGCCAGCAGGTCGTCGCCCGCTCGCTGGGCGGCGAGACCGAGAAGATGGAGTTCGGCCACCGCGGCCTGAACCAGCCGGTGCGCGACCTCGAGACGGACCGCGTGATCATGACGACCCAGAATCACGGCTACAGCGTCGCCGACCCCGGCGAGCTCGCGGTCACGCAGGTCAACGTCAACGACGGCACCGCCGAGGGGCTGGAGGGCGTCGGGATCGACGTGATTACGCGCCAGTACCACCCCGAGGCCAACCCCGGTCCCCACGACTCGCTGGACTTCTTCGACGACGTGCTCGAGATGGCCGAGAACCACGCGCCCGCGGTCGCCTCCGACTGAGCGGTCGGGAGCACCGCACTGATTCCGTCCTCGGCAGGACGACTCGGTAAAACGTTCTTCAGGATACGCTTTAGTCGCTCTCGCCCCCAGCCGTGGGTATGGCTGCCACAGTCCCCGACGGCTACGTCGCGGTCGCCGACGAATCGACGCTGCGGGAGGAAGGTCGGACCGTCGCGAGCGCCGACGGCACTCCCGTCGTCGTGTTCCACCACGAGGGCGAGTTCCGCGCGGTCAACAACCGTTGTCCCCACATGGGCTTTCCCCTCTCGGAGGGGAGCGTCGACGAGGGCGTGCTTACCTGCGAGTGGCACCACGCCCGTTTCGAACTCTCCTGTGGCGACACGTTCGACCCGTGGGCCGACGACGTGGAGAGCTACCCCGTCGAGGTCGTCGACGGTACCGTCTACGTCGACCCCGACCCGCAGCGCGACGAACCGCCGGCGGTCCACTGGGCCGAGCGACTGGAGGACGGGCTGGAGCAGAACCTCAGACTCGTACTCGCGAAATCCGCGATCGGGCTGCTCCGAGCCGACGTGAACCCCGTCGAGCCGTTCGAGACGGCGACCGTCTTCGGCACCAAGTACCGCGAGGGCGGCTGGAGCTCCGGGCTGACGATCCTGACCGCCCTGATGAACCGACTGCCCGACCTCGACGAGGCGGATCGGGAGCGCGCGCTCTACCAGGGGCTCGTGCAGGTCGCGAGCGACTGCGCCGACCAGCCGCCGAAGTTCGATCAGGAGGCGTTCGAGGCGACGGACGTGCCGTTCTCGCGGCTGAAGGCGTGGTTCCGGGAGAACGTCGAGGTGCGGGACGCCGACGGCGCCGAGCGCGTGCTGCGGACCGCCGTCGCCGCCGACTGCACGCCCGAACAGCTGACCGAGATGCTCACGGCGGCGGCGACCGATCACCGCTACCTCGACACCGGCCACCGGTTCGACCACCTGAACAAGGCGACGGAGGCGCTGGACCACGTGGGCTGGGACCATCCCGAGACGGCGGACGTGCTGGCGTCGCTGGTGCGCGGGCTCGCGACCGCGGAACGCAGCGAGGAGCTTTCCTCGTGGCGCCAGCCCGACGATCTCGCGGGCCGCAGTGCCGAGTCGTTTGAGCGACTGGACGAGATGGTTGCCGAGGGTGAAGGGAAAAGCTGGACCGAACCCGACGACTTCACCGACCGCCTTCACAGCGAGGAGCCGGAGGCGGTGTACGAAGCGCTGGACGACGCGATCCGCGGGGGGGCGACCGTCGAGGAGTTGGCCCGCGCGGTCGCGTTCGCGGCGGGCAAGCGCGTCGCGCAGTTCTCGACGGCCAACGAGTTCAACGACTGGAACACGGTCCACCACACGTTCACCTACGCGAACGCGGTCCACCGCGCGGCCCAGCGCGCGCCCACGACCGAACTCTACCGCGGGGTGTACGACGCGGCGACGAACGTCTACCTCGATCGCTTCCTCAACACGCCGCCAGCGCCCGAACCGTCGGTCGACGAGAGCGCTGATCCCGACGAAGAGCTTCAGGAACTCCTGCACTGCTTCGAGATGGAGGGCGAGGTGAACGCCGCCGGCACGCACGCGGCGAACTTCCTCGACGCCGGCGGCGATCCCGAGCGCCTGAAGGCCGAACTCGGCGGCGCGCTGCTCCGGGAGGATACGGGCTTTCACACGTTCCAGGCGTTGGAGGCCGGACTCCGGCAGTTCGACCTCCGGGACGATCCCGACGAGCGGCGGGTGCTCGCGACGGCGGTCGCGCGCTACCTCGCGGCGCACTACCCGACCCGGCGGGAGCGCGAGCAGACGTACTCCATCGCGTCGCGGCTCCACCGCGGCGAGCGGATTCACGAGGAGAGCGGGGCGGAGGGGGCCGCGGACGACTGAGTGCCGCCGGCGGGCCGCCCCACCTGTTTCGGCCCACACAAGGCTTTTCACCGCCGTTCGCGTCTATTACGTATGAGCTACGACGCGGTCGTGTTCGACAACGACGGCGTTCTGGTGGACACCACCGACTACGACGTGCTGCAGGAGGCCGCCTGGCGTGCGTTCGAGGAGGCCGGGGTCGACGACCCCGATCCCGAGCACGTCGAGGAGGTCGTCGTCGGTGTGACGCCGGAGTCGCTGTCGGAAGTCTGCGAGCGGTACGGTCTCTCTGTCGAGGAGTTCTGGCGGGTGCGGGATCGTGCGTCCCACGAGGCACAGCGCGAGCACGTCCACGCCGGCGGGAAGCAGCTGTTCGACGACGTGTCGACGCTGTCGGATCTCGATCTCCCGATGGGCGTGGTGAGTTCGAACCAACAGGAGACGGTTGATTTCCTGCTCGAGCACTACGGCGTCTCGGGGCTGTTCGACACCGCCTACGGCCGGCAGCCGACGATCTCGGACCTGCGCCGGAAGAAGCCCGACCCGCACTTCCTCGAGAAAGCACTCGCGGATCTGGACGCCGAGGACGCGCTGTACGTCGGCGACCGGGAGAGCGACATTACCGCGGCGGTCAACGCCGGCGTCGAGTCGGCGTTCATCCGTCGCCCCCACCGCCGTCACCACGAGCTATCGGTCCAGCCCGATCACGTGGTCGACGATCTGCACGACGTGCGGGCGCTCTGTCGGTAGTTCTTCTCGGACGTTCGGTTTGCCGCGAGCGTCGACGGAGGAGCGGCTGCTGTGGGTCTGGCGGATAGTCGTGATGGGGCACGAGCCGTTGGGTGCGGGAACAGCGACCGTGACTGCGTTCGAGACGGGAACAGCGACCGCGACAGCATCTCGTTCGTAGACCACTTGCGACCGCACTGCGCCGCAGCCTCAGACCTCCCCAGCCGACTCGCTCACTTCGTTCGCTCGTCCCTCGCGCTCGCTCGCGCACAGCGGCGCGAGCGCTTTCGCGCCGACAGCAACCGCGGTGCGGTAGCGGTGGACGCGAGGGCTCGCCACCTGTCGGCGAGCCCGTGGGGAGGATGAGGGGAAGACCATCGCGGTGCTGTGCGGCCGCGGTTGCGGTACAAGTGGCCAAGCATCGAGATGCTGTTGCCGTCGCGGTAGCCAACTACCGTCGCTGCCACAGCAACCACGTACCGTCAAGCACCTACGAACCACTCATCCACTAAATCGGCGGAAGCATTAGACCCGTACAGCCCCAACACCACCCATGAGCGAGTCCGACGCGAAAGCCGAGAAGTCCGACGCCGAATGGCGCGAGGAACTCACCGACGAGGAGTACGAGATCCTCCGCGAGCGCGGCACCGAGGCGCGCTTCAGCGGCGAACACGTCGACCGCGACGACGACGGCGTCTACCGCTGCAAAGGCTGTGGCGAGATCCTCTTCGACTCCGAGACGAAGTTCGACGCCGGCTGCGGCTGGCCCAGCTTCTACGCCGCCGAGAACGACGCCGTCGAGACCCGCGAGGACCGTCGCCACGGGATGACCCGCACCGAGGTCGTCTGCGCCACCTGTGAGGGCCACCTCGGCCACGTGTTCAGCGACGGTCCCGAGCCGACCGGGAAGCGGTTCTGCATCAACTCGGTCGCGCTGGAGTTCGAGGACGGACAGTAGGGCCACGGGAAGCTATTTTTACGACCCTCCCGTCGGCCGCAGTTATGAGCTCCGACCAGCGAACGGCAGCCCCTGCGCCCCTCGACACGCTGTGCCGGCGCGCGGTCGCCGTCGAACTGGGGATCGTCGTCACGCTGTTGCTCGGTTTCGCCGCCGGGACGGTGCTCCTCGACGACGCCCTCGACCCGTACTTCCTCGACAGCGACACGTCGCTGCTGCTCGTCCGGAGCGCACTCGTCCTCCTCTGGATGGGCGTGCTCGCGGCGTCGTACGCGGCGTGGCGGGGGCAGTCGCTCCCGGTGTCGATACCCGACCGCGAGGAGGCACGGGTCGTCGGCGCCGCCGTGGCCGGGACGGTGCTCCTCGCCACGCTCCCCTTCGCCCTCCTCGCGCTCCGGACGGGCACGGGGATCGACCACGTCGCGTCGACGCTCGCCGACCCGGGCAGCGTCTTCACCGTCCGCACGCTCGCCCGGATCGCGCTGTTCGTGGCGGGGATGGCGCTGCTCTACCACGGGCTGATTCAGGGCGCGCTCCGGTACGCGCTCGGCGGCGAGCGCGCCCTCGCGGCCGTCGGGACGACGCTACTGGGCGGCTATCTGGCGGCGCCGACCGTCGTCACATACGGCAGCTTCGCGAACGGGCCGTGGCTGTCGATATGGGGGAGCCGTGCCGCGGTGGCGATCCTGTTCGTGCTCGCACTCGCCGTCGCCGTCGTCGCTGACGAACGCGAGGGGCTTCCCGACGCGCTGACGTGGCTCCCCCTGCTGCTCGCGGTCGGGGCCGCGGCCGCCGTCCTCCTGCCCGACCTCGACTCCGTGGGCGGCGTACTCGTCGCCGGGACCCGGACCGCGGTGATCGGCGTCGCCGCCGCCGCCTACGACGCGACCGAGTCGCTGGCCGTCCCGGCGCTCGTCTACGCGGCGTTCGCGGCCGTGAGCAGCGTGCTGTACGTCGCGACGCTCGCCGCGGCGTTCGGCGCCGGGTAGCCCCCGCCGCACCGCAACAGTCATTCCGCCCGCGTGTTCTCTCGGAGTATGGTCGAGGCGAACCTCGTCCTCACCGCGGGGATCTTCCTGACCGCGCTGGCGCTGGGCGGCCTGCTCGCGCTCCGGCTTGGCCAGTCGGTGATCCCGGCGTACATCCTCGTCGGCGTGCTGCTCGGCCCCTACGCGCCCTCCGTGGGCGGCGTCTCGCTCACCGTCGTCGAGTCCACGGAGATCGTCCGGCTACTCGCGGATCTGGGGGTCGTCCTGCTGCTGTTTTTCGTCGGCCTCGAACTCAGCCTCGCCTCGCTGATCCGCAAGCGCTCGCAGTTCCTCCGGGCGGGCGCCGTCGACGTGGCCGTGAGCTTCCCGCTGGGGATCGTCGTCGGCCTCGCCGCGGGCTTCTCGCTCGTGGAGTCGCTGTTCGTCGGCCTGATCACGTTCAACTCCTCGACGGTGATCATCGCGAAGTCGCTGATCGATCTGGAGTGGATCGCCGACCCCGAGAGCGAGGCGATCCTCGGCGTGATCGTCGTCGAGGACGTGCTCACCGCGGCGGCGTTCGCGGTGCTCTCGGCGGTGCTGCTCGGCGGCGCCGACGTGGCCTCCCTCGGCCGAACGCTCGGGCAGGCGGCGGTCGTGCTGGTCGCGCTCACGCTGCTGGCGTACTACGGGAGCGAGTGGGTCGACCGCGCGTTCGACGTGCGCTCGGGCGAACTGTTCCTGCTCGCCGTCCTCGGCGCGACCGCGCTCGTCTCCGGCTTCGGCCTCGCTGCGGGCGTCAGCGACGCGATCGTCGCGTTCCTCGCCGGCGCGGCGTTCGGGCAGACCTCCCACGCCGCCCGGATACAGGACCTGCTCGCGCCCAGCCGGGACCTGTTCGCGGCGGTGTTCTTCTTCGTCGTCGGGCTCGGCACGGACCCGCGGGTGGTGGTCTCGGTCGCCGGGCTCGTGGTCGCCGCGGCGGCAGTCACCGTTGTCGGACAGATCGTCAGCGGCTACGTTGCCGGGCGGAGCTGGGGGCTCTCGGTCGAAGGGGCGTCGAAGATGGGCGCCGCGCTGGTCCCTCGCGGGGAGTTCTCGCTGGTGATCGCCGCGTTCCTTCTGACCGCGGGAACCACGCCGGCGCTCCGCGAGACGATTCCGGCGTTCACGGTCGGCTACGTCCTCCTGACGAGCATCCTCGGGACGATGCTGATGCGGAACGCGGGGCTGATCCAGCGGGTGGCGGAACGGCTCCCGACGACGGCTCAGTCCTGAACGCGGTCCTTCAGTGCGGCCTGCTCCTCGTGGGTGCCGATCGCGACGAGCAGGTCCCCGCCAGCGAGTTCGAAGTCGGCGTCGGGGTTGGAAACGGTCTCCTCCCCGCGCTGGACCGCGATCACCGTGGCGCCGGTGTCGCGTTTGATCTCGCTCTCGGCGAGCGTCGTACCGACGAGCGACGACCCCTCGGCGACTTCGACCCACTGGATGATCGCGTCGCCCAGTGGCGCCGACAGCGCGTCGACGTTCACCGACTCGAAGTAGGCGCCCTCGAGGATCGAGCCGAGCTTGTTCGCCTCCTCGCCGTTCAGGTCGAGCAGCTTCTCCCCGCTCTCGTCGCGGGCGGGCCGGCGGTACAGCTCACAGCGCCCGTCGTGGTGGACGACCACCGACGCCACCCCGCCGGCGTCGAGTTCGAGGTCGAACTTCCGGCCGACCCCGGGGAGGTCGGTCTCGTAGACGGTCATACCTCACCTGACGCGGCGAGGGGAATAACGGTATGGGTAGAAACGCAGACGCCGGCTACGGCAGGTACCGAACGCTGACGGTCCCCGGCTCCGAGCGGATCTCGACCCGGTTCACGCCGAGGCGGGCGGCGCGCCCGAGCGTCGCCTCGCGGTCCTCGAGCACGTCCTCGACGGCGTCCTCGGTCTCCTCCTCGGGGACGCTGATGACGTGGAGTTCCCCGATCCCGGCGCGTTCCTGCTTGGTGAGCTCGCCGACGGACTGCTCGGCAGCGATCTCGCGTTCCTGCTTCGTGGGCGGCTCGCGGCTCTCGCTGATCGACAGCGAGCGTCGCTCCTCGACCTCGACCAGTTCGGCGGTCACCTCCAGCGGCGGCTCGGGGGCGACCGTCCCCTCCACGACGTCGTCCTCCGAGAGCCCGGGGTTCGAGGAGAGCGTGTGCACCTGGCCGCGCTCCACGTCCCGCAACACTGCGCTGTCGTCGTCGGCGTGCGTGACGAGGAACGTGCCCTCGGTCGCACTGTCGATCTCGGCGTCGCTCATACCCCTACTGGGCGCCCGAGCCCTTTCCGGATTTCGCCCGCGGCTCAGCGCAGCCGGCGGTGGATCAGGAGGATCAGCGCCGCCGCCGCCGTCGGGAGCAGGGGCGAGGCGATCGCCGGCAGCGCGTACAGCGCGGCGACGACGGGGGCGAACACGCCGGACGGCTCGGGGCGGGCGATCGTCTCGCCGTCGAGGACGAACGTCTCGGGCATCGACGCGATCAGGCCGAGATACAGCGAGAGCAGGAACAGGTAGCCGCCGACCGCCAGCAGCGGTTCGTAGTTCGCCGGCGGGTCGAACGACCCATCGACGCGGCGCCCGTACCGCCGCGTTCGGGCCGCGAGCAGCACGGGGCCGACGGTCGGTAGCACCGCCAGCAGCCCCAGGAGGGCGATGAAGGACCGCGAGAGCGTGAAGCTCCCGCCGCGGGCGCCGGCCGTCCGACCGAACACGACGACGATCGCGAGCACGCAGGTCAGCGCCAACAAAAGCGTCGCGAGGGCGGCGACGAGCACGTACGACCGGAACAGAAGCGAGTCGCTCCCGCGGAACGCGTAGGGGAAGGCGCCGAGGATGCCGTCGTAGTCGTCTGCCATCGGCGGGGGTTGTAGTCGGGCGGAGTTAAACGCCGCGAGGGAGCGCCGCGTTCGGGACGATCGGACCTGCGACCGCGGCGGCCTACTCCGCGCGCGGGAACTCCCCGATCGTGTCCTCGCGGAACGCGTCCTCGTCGAACTCGTACTCGTCGTCGAGGAAGTCGACGATCGTGTGGGTGTCACGCATCGCGTTCTTCAGGCAGGTCGAGGCGCCCGGCGACGGCGTGATGTTGAAGATCACGTCGTTGCCGACGATCTTGGCCTCGCCCATGTCCAGGGACTTCTTCTCCGTGTCGACGATCTGGGGGCGGACGCCGCCGTACCCCTTCGCGCGCTCAATGTCGTCGAGTTCGACGCTGGGCACCACCTTCTGGACGTGAGGGAGGAACTGCCGTGGGCCGATCTCCGGTACGTCGTAGACGAGGTTCCGGAGCACGTACGGCAGCAGGATGCGGTCGGCGAGGATGTTCGCGTAGCTCAGGAAGGAGGCGGCGTTCAGCCCGAACACGTCGATGAAGTCGCCGACCGTCGAGATCCGGCCCCGCTCCAGCGCCGGCACCAGCTTCGCGGTGGGACCGAAGCGGGTGATGCTGCCGTCGTGGACGTCGGCGTCGCCGTGGACCGCCGCGAACGGGAGCTTCTTCATCTGCAGCGTGTACACCTTCCCGTTCAGCAGGTCGTCGGCGAGGAAGAAGCTGCCCGCGACGGGGAGCAGCACTTTGTCCTGCCCGTAGCCGAGCTCCTTGGCCATCTGGAGGCTGTGGGAGCCGGCGGCGACGACGGTCGCGTCGGCGTCGAGCGTGCCCGCACCGGCGGTCTCGATCTCGTGGCCGTCGGGCTTGGGCGTGATGTCGGTGACCGCCGTGCCGGTGAACACGTCGACGCCGGCGTCGTCCTCGACGGCCTCGACGAACGAGTTGGCGGTCGCGCCGTAGTCGACGACGTAGCCGTCGGGCGTCTGAAGCGCGAGCATCTCGGTGTCGGGGTCGCGCCCCTCGACGACTTTGGGTTCGAGGTCGGCGATCTCCTCGCGACCGATGGGCTGGAGCTTGGGGAACAGGTCGCCGAACCCTTCCTCCTCGTAGCGGCGTTCGAGGCTGTCGACCTCCTCGCGGCCGACGCCGAGCACCATCTTGCTCCGCTTGGCGTGCATCTCGCGGTCGGGGTCGTGGTTCTCCAGATAGCCCGCGAGCAGTTCGGCGCCCTCCTTGACCTCCTCGGCCTTCTCGAGGGTGTAGTTGGTCTCGATGTCGCCGAAGTGCAGCGTCTGGGAGTTGTTGGTGTGGTGCGTGTTGATCGCGCCGATCTCCGGCTCCTTCTCGACGAGCGCGATCGAGTCGATGTCGGTGAACTTCGCGGTCGTGTACAGCAGCGACGCGCCGCTGATGCCGCCGCCGACGATGACGAGGTCGTACTGTTCGGACATGTGGGCGTTACTCCCACGCTCGTGCTCCGCACTGATAATGGGTCTTCTTTCGCCGTCGTGTTCGACGATCGACGTGACGGATATCGACAGAAGCGGCCGGGACGCGGGCGTTCGGTCGGCTCGACCGACAGGAACGGCAGTCAGTGAGAGCGACGGGTCACGCGACCGCGAACAGTCGTGTTCTGTCGGACTCGCGGTACGAAAAAACGGATCGGGGAGCGGCTCGACGGATGGTCGAGGCGATCGTCCTCAGCCCTGCACCTCGATCTCGGTGCCGGTGACGGCGGCCTCCGCCTCGATGGGGAGGCGGACCTCGAGCATGCCGTTGTTGTACTCGGCCGTGATCCCCTCGTCGTCGATCGACTTGGGGAAGCGGAACCGACGGTGGTAGGTCCGCCGTCGGCCGCGCTGGGTGTCCTCGTGCTCCGCGGCGATGTTCAGGACACCCTCGTCCCAGGACACCGAGATGCTCTCGGGATCGAAGCCGGGCATCTCGACGCTGAGGACGAACTCGCCGTCCTCCTCGAACAGTTCGTAGTCGGTACGACCGGACTCGAACAGCTTGCTCGGGAGATCGAGGCCTTGCGTCCAGGAACTGGTCAGGTTCTCCGGAAGCGCCATGGCTGATCACCTCGACTGCATCGGTACATTGTGCACGCTTCGTAATGTACGTTATTAATCATTTTCGAGAAGATCGTATCGAAAGGAGAAAACGAACTCTCTCGGGTCGATCGTGGCTTTCCCGGGCTGAGCGGACGCGACGCCGGCGGGCTACTTCCGATCCTCGGGATCGCGACCGTTGTCCGACTCGTCGTCGGCGTCGTCCGCCGTCCCGCCGTCGGCCTCGGACTCGTCCTCGGTCTCGGGTTCGTCTTCGGCCGTCTCGGCCTCGGTTCTCGGTTTCTCGCCGGCCTCGTCGCCCGCGTCGACACCCTCGGCGACGGTCTGCTCGACGGTCTGTTCGACCTCCTCGGTGACCTTCTCGGTGACTTCCTCGGTCACTTCCTCGCTCACCTTGTCGACCTCCTCGCTGACGGTCTCACTGACGGTCTCTTCGACCTCCTCGGTCACTTCCTCGCTGACTTTGTCGACCTCTTCGCTCACCGTCTCGCTGACGGTCTCCTCGACCTCCTCGGACACCTTCTCGGTCACGGTGTCGCTCACCTGATCGACCTCCTTGCTGACGGTCTGCTCGACCTCTTCGCTCACCGTTTCGGTGACGGTCTGCTCGACCTCCTCGCTGACGGTTTCACTGACGGTCTCCTCGACTTCCTCACTCACCTTCTGGGTCACCTCCTGTGTCATCCACTCGGGGTCGAACCGCGCCATCTTCCAGGCGATGTGGACGAGGTAGGAGAGCAGCGCCCCGAGGCCGAACGCGACGCCGACCTGCGTGCCGAGTTCGAGAATCAGTACGATGGCGACGAAGATCGTCAGGCCGTAGGCGATGTCGACGATAGCGTCGACGCGTGACGCCTTCATCGGGACTCCTCCTGCGAGCGCTCGCGCTGTCGGTGGACGGTCATACCCAAACACCGAGTTCCAGACGGGTATACCCATCTTTCCCGGCGGGCGATCGTGGCGGCGTCCGCCCGCCCGTGGCTGGGTCGCGCCGGGTCGCGGGCGGGCCGTTCCGACCCCTTAAGAGCGCGGCGCCGCTGCGTCCTGTATGGTCGACGTTTTTCTCCTCGTAGGGATCGCCGTGGCGCTGTTCGTGGGGTTCAACATCGGTGGATCGACCACCGGGCCGGCGTTCGGGCCGGCAGTCGGCTCCGACGCCATCTCCAAGACCGGCGCGGCGGCGCTGATGGGCGTCTTCTTCTTCGTCGGCGCGTGGACGATCGGCCGCCGCGTGGTGGACAAGCTCGGCGAGGACCTCATTACCAGCGCCAGCGTGTTCACGATCGAGACGAGCATCGTCGTCCTCTTCTTCGTCGGCGGCGCGCTGTTCGTCGGTAACTACTTCGGCGTCCCGGCGTCGACGTCGATGACCGCCGTCGGCTCGATCGCCGGCCTCGGCGTCGCAACGGGCGAACTCGACTGGGTCGTGATGGGCGAGATCGCGGTCTGGTGGATCGTCGCGCCGATCGTCGGCTTCTGGGTGTCGGGGATGATCGGGCGGTACCTCTACCCGCGGATCAACCAGTGGGTCGCGATCAACAGCAGCGAGGGACCGTTGATGGAGATCGAGCGTTCCGGCGCGGTCCCGCGACCCGTCCCGGGGCCGAACACGACCCGCCGGGAGATGATCGGCGGCATCATCGTCATCACGATCGGCTGTCTGATGGCGTTCGCCTCGGGCACCTCGAACATCGCGAACGCGATCGCGCCGCTGGTGGGCGCGGGCGTCGACGTGAACATGATGATCCTGCTGGGCTGTGCCGCCGTCGCCGTCGGGGCGTTCACGATCGCCCGACGGACGCTCGACACGCTCGGCAACGACATCACCGACCTGCCGCTGACGGCCGCGATCGTCGTCGCCGTCGTCTCCTCGTCGATCGTGATCGGCCTCTCGGCGATCGGCATCCCCGCCTCGTTCGTGATCATCGCGACCACCTCGATCGTCGGCCTCGGCTGGGGGCGGGCGACCCGGACGGCGACGGTCTCCGGGGGGGTTCGGGGCGAGGAGGAAGCCAAAGTGTCCGTCGGCGCGCTGGCCGCCGAGGAGGCGGGCGAGGAAGTCCCCGAGATCGGCGAGGAGGAGCCAGAGGACATCCCCGCCGCCTCGGACCTGTTCGACCCGGCGACGACCGGCCGGGTGTTGATCATGCAGAACGTCGTGCCCGTGCTCTCGACGGTCGGCGCCTACGCCGCGTTCACGATCCTGTTCCGGTTCGTCTGGTAACGGTCCGCCCCGCGGACTGGCGGACGTTACTCGTAGTGCTCTTCGAGGTACTCGACGATGTCGTCGCTCTCGTACATCGTCACGCCGCGGTCGGTGTCGACGAGGTACGGGATCTGGTCCTCGCCGCCGGCCGTGAGTTCCTCGTGGGTCACCTCGTTGGTCACGTCGCCGCCGGCGCCGCCGGGGAGCCGGGGGTTGTGGATCACGTACGAGACGCCGAGCTCTGAGAGCGTCTCGCGGACCTTCGCGCAGTGCGGGCAGCCTTCGGACTGGTAGAGTTCGAGCATCCGGGTCGGAAGGTCGCTCCGCGGCCACTAAAGCGTTCAGCCGGCGGTCCCCCCTCGGCTGCGCCGATCGGCGGGCACACGCCTCTGTTCGCCGAAAAATTCTTCACGTGTTTCTCGTTGTATTGGGTATGGAGTTCGGACTGACTCAGGAGCAGGAGCAGCTGCGAGAGGAAGTGCGTCGGTTCGCGGAGAACGAGATCGCGCCCGTCGCCGGCGAGTACGACCGCGAGGAGAAGTACCCCGCCGAGATCGTCGAGAAGGCCGCCGAGATGGGGCTGACGGGCGCCCACTTCCCGATGGAGTACGGCGGCGTCGGCTACTCGACGCTGGAGATGGCGCTGATCACCGAGGAGCTGTTCGCGGTCGACCCCGGGATCGGACTCTGTGTCACCAGCGCCGGCTTCGGCGCCGAGGCGATCATGGAGTTCGGCACCGAAGAGCAGAAGGAGGAGTACCTGCGGCCGATCGCCGAGGGCGAGGCGGTGATGGGCGCGGCGATCAGCGAGCCTCACGCCGGCTCCGACGTGAGTTCGATCTCGACGACCGCGCGGAAGGACGGCGACGAGTGGGTGCTCAACGGCTCGAAGATGTGGATCACCAACGGCTCCGTCGGCGACTACTTCGTCGTGATGTGCGAGACCGACCCCGACGTGGGCGACCGCTACACCGGGTTCTCACAGATCCTCGTCGAGCGCGACCGCGACGGGTTCGAGAGCGAGAAGATCACCGGGAAGATGGGGATCCGCGCAAGCGATACTGCCGAACTCCGGTTCGACGACGTGCGCGTGCCCGAGGAGAACCTCGTCGGCCAGCGCGGGATGGGGTTCCCCCAGCTGATGCAGTTCTTCGACGAGACGCGAACCATGGTCGCGGCGCAGGCGGTCGGTATCGCGAAAGGCGCCGCCGAGCGCGCCCTCGAGTACGCCGAGGAGCGCGAGCAGTTCGGCCGCTCCATCTCGGAGTTCCAGGCGATCCGGCACAAGCTCTCGGAGATGCACACCCGGACCGAGGCCGCCCGGCAGCTGACGTACAAGTCCGCATGGAGCGTCGAGCACGCCGAGGACGATCTCACCATGCTGGCGTCGATGGCCAAGGAGTTCGCCTCGGACGTGGCGACCGACGTGGCCGACGAGGCGGTCCAGATCCACGGCGGCGCCGGCTTCGTCGACGACTTCGACGTGGAGCGGCTCTACCGCGACTCGAAGATCACCCAGATCTACGAGGGGACGACCGAGATTCAGAAGAACATCGTCGCGCGGGAGCTACTGGGCGAGGGGTACTGAGCGTCGCGCGAGGCCCACTCCGCCGACGTGGGGACCCCCGGCGAGGCGCCGCTGCAGTTCAAGCAGTCCTTCGAGATCCGCGAGGGCCAGCGCACGACGTTCACCGCCGACTTCACGCCGGTGAAGCGCGGGCAGACCGGGACGTACCTCCTCCAGCCGGTCGCCTCCGGCACCGAGGTCTCCTACTCGGACGTGACGGAGACCGAGGGGACGACGACCGAGTAAACCGACCGTCGCACCGAGTGGTGAAGCTCTTTGTGCGTGAATGAGAGGAATCCTGTAAGAATGACTCGTCAGGACGATCTCGACCGCTTCTATACACTGCTCGACGAACTTGAGCAGCAAGTCGGCGGGACACGGAAACTCAAGAACTGCACCGGGTACATGGACTGGCCTGACCGCGGCGTCTACTTCTTCCTCGAACCGGGCGAGACACGCGAATCAACCGACCAGTTGCGCGTTACCCGCATCGGGACACACGCAGTGTCTGAAGGGAGCAGCACGACGCTCTGGGATAGACTGAAACAACACTACGGCACGGGCAGCGGGAGTTCCAACCATCCTCACGGGGGCGCTCATCGTGGCTCCGTGTATCGCAAGCGTGTTGGCGAGGCGATTATCGAGAAGCACGGCCTCCACGACGACTATCCCGACTGGGACAAACGCTGGTCGAGTATCAACCGTGATCGGTCAGAGGTCCGTGACGAAGAATACATCCTCGAACGTCGGGTGAGCACCTACATCCGCGAACAGCCGTTCCTCTGGGTGAATCTCGACGACGAACCGAGTGCAGACAGTGACCGGGCGTATCTTGAACGGAACGCTATCGCTCTCCTCAGCAACTTCGACAAGCAACCGATTGACCCACGAGGAGGCGGATGGCTCGGTCGGCACAGCCAGAGTCAGGCGATACGGGAATCAGGTCTTTGGAACGTGAACCACGTCGGCGAGCGGTACGATAGCGGGGTTCTCGAGCTTCTCGAGGATGCGGTCGACGATACGACGCCACCGTAGTGCGCTGGTCCGTCTGGGGCGTCCGGTCGGCCGTCTATCGGAGACTGCGCCGGAGTCCCGCGAACGAAACGCGGCAGTACGCGGTCTCACAACGTTCGTGACTTTTCGTCGCAAATGTCTTGCCGGAAAGTCGGCCTCGGCACTCATAGGGCTCGTCGTCGCCGGATGCCGAGTCCGGCTCGGCCCGGTGCCGTCGTCATCGGCCACCCGAGCGTAGCCGCCGCTGGGGGAAGGCCGTTACCCTTCTGTTGGTCCGCGACGCCGCCCACGTGGCGTCGCGTTCATTGCCCCCCGGATCCACGATCCGGTATGGCTACCACGCTCGAAGGGACGATCCTGCGGGGCGAGTCGTTCACGCCGATCGAGGGGCGCGTCGTCGTCGAGGACGGCGAGATCACCGCCGTCGAGGAGGCGCCGACCGACTCGACGGACATCGTGCTCCCGGCCTTTGTCAACGCCCACACGCACATCGGCGACTCGATCGCGAAGGAGGCCGGCGGCGGCCTCTCGCTGGACGAACTGGTCGCGCCGCCGGACGGCCTCAAACACCGCCTCCTGCGGCAGGCCAGCCGCGAGGCGAAGGTCGACGCGATGGCCCGGAGCCTCCGATTCATGGAGGATTCGGGTACTGCGGCGTTCTTGGAGTTCCGCGAGGGCGGCGTCGAGGGCGTCGAGGCGATCCGCGACGCGCTCGCCGACCGGGAGATCGACCCCGTGATCTTCGGCCGCGAGAGCGCCGACGCCATGCGAGCCGCCGACGGCTTCGGCGCCAGCGGCGCCCGGGACAGCGAGTTCGGCGACCTGCGCGAGGCCTGTCGGGAGGCGGGCAAGCCGTTCGCGATCCACGCCGGCGAGCGCGACCCGCACGACCTCACGCCCGCGATGGACCTCGACCCGGCGTTCCTGATCCACGTCGTCCACCCCAGAGACGAGCATCTCGACCGGATCGAGCGCGAGGAGATGCCGGTGGTGGTCTGCCCGCGCTCGAACCTCGTCACCAACGTCGGTGTCGCCCCGATCCGCGAACTGGTCGAGCGGACCACCGTCGCGCTCGGGACCGACAACGTGATGCTGAACTCGCCGTCAATGTTCCGCGAGATGGAGTTCGCCGCCAAGCTCGCCGACGTGAGCGCGACCGAGGTACTCCGGATGGCGACCAGAAACGGCGCCGAACTCGCGGGGAAGGAGTACGGCCTGATCGAGGAGGGCCGACCCGCGAAACTGCTCACGCTCGACGGTGACTCGGACAACCTCGCCGGCGCGGAGGAGCCGGTCCGCGCGGTGGTTCGCCGGGCGGGCGAGGGCGACGTAAAAGACGTGCTGCTATAACGAAGTACGATCTGACGGGCGTCCGCTCACGGGAACGGGTGGTACGCCCGCTCCGGCCGCGCCTCGTACCCCATCGACGCCGCAACGCGCTCCAGTCGGTCGCCGAAGAACGGCTCGCCGGTGAACAGCGGCTGTGCCTCGGGGATGACGACGCGAACGCCCTCGAACCCCAGTGCGGCCACGTCCCGAGTCGTCGTCCGGGCGGCGTACGGCGTGAGTCCGGCGTCGTCGACGCGGTCGACCAGCGCGTCGAGAGCGGCCTCGCCGGAGAATTCTGCGGCCTCATCGGCGACCGAGTCGGCCGGCACGGTCGTCTCGGGGTGTGTGAGCTCCTGAGCGCGGTCGGGGAAGTCGGCGTACTCGCCGATGGCGCCGCCCTCCTCGCTTGCCTGTTCGGGACCCATGTCCCGGAGTTCGATCCAGTTCTGGAGCGCCTCCGCCAGCGCCCCGGTCGCGGCGTCGACGGGATCGAGCGCCGCCCCGGAACCGGCGGCGAACCGCGGCCACTCGCCGTCGCGGTGGACCGTCGCGGCGACGACCGGCACGTCGACGTCCTGCGTGAGCAGCGTGGCGGAGGCCGTCAGTCCCTCCGCGCGGGCACGCTTCTCGAGTTCGCGGAAGCGCTCGTCGTCGACGGCCAGCCCCAGCGGCTCGTAGTCGGAGTACCACGCGAGCATCGCCGCGTCGCGCTCGATCACCTCCGAGAGCCCCGAGATCGTCGCCTCGATGGTCGAACTCCCGAGGCCGAGCCCGGTGGTGATCGGCGGCTTGATCCGCCGCTCGGGCGGGGGGTACTGGACCACCTCCGCGGGGAGCCAGACCCCAGACTCGTCGACGAGATCCAGTCCCGGCGTCCACGGGCGTTCGGCGTCCGGGTCGGGGTCGTAGCCGTCGCTCGTGACGAAGCGCGTCGATCGGACGGCGTCCTCGAGCGCCGTCCCGGGCGCGTGGCGGAACTCGGCGGTCCGGTAGACGCCGGCGGCGTAGCGCTCCAGCCCCTCGCCCAGCGCCTTCATGTACGCCTCGTTCCAGTCGGCGGCCGCGCCAGCGGCGAAGGGGGCGGCGCCCGCGTCGGAGAACCCCTCCGTCCCCGCGATCGACGCGAGGTAGTACGGGAGCGGGAACGACGCCTGCTCGCCCACCTGTTCGACGAGGCCGACGCGGTCGTCGACGGCCAGTTCCGCTCGGCTGATGGCGTCGTCGAAGTCGGCCTCCCGGTGGGAGAGCGAGAGCGTTCGATCCCGGCCGCCGGCACAGCGACAGTACGGCACCGGCTGGAACCGCCGCTGCACGTCGGTATCGCCGACTTCGACGACGGTCCCGCCCAGATCCTCGCCGGTCAGCAGCCTCGTCGCCCGGCGGCCGGCGACCGCGCCCGCGTAGCGCACGGCGCTGGTGGACGCGGACGGATCGTCGTTTTCCTCTGCGGTCGCGGCGACGCGCCGCTCCAGACAGCGGTAGCAGCCCGAGTCGGGCGTGAACGCCGAGACGGCGGCGGCGACATCGTCGACGGCGTGGCCGCCGACGCCACCGATCTCCACGGCGATCCACCGGTCAAGGGCGTCGCTGTCGGCCGCGGTGCCGAACGCCCCCGCGCCGGCGGCGCCGACGACGAAACAGAGCCCCACGTCGGCGAACTCGTCGCTCCCGGCCTCGACGACGCGCGCGTCGAGATCGCCCATGGCCGCCTCGATCGCGTCGGCGGCGGGGCCGCTCCCGACGATTCCGATATCCATGTCCCGGGGAGGGGGCGCCGATCGCAAAAAGGAACGGGTGCCGGCTTAGCTGGCGAGCATCGACTGTGCGACGCTGGCGAGTTCCGCGGCGTCGGCGTCGTGGAGCCGCTCGTCGCCCAGTTTGAGCCGCAGTCGGGGGCGGCCCACGTCGATCGGGACTTTCTCGGTATCGATCAGGCCAAGCTCCTCGAGGCGGGTCTTGGTCCGGGAGAAGGTTGCCTTCGAGGCGATCCCCACGTCCTCGCCCCACTTGCTGATGTCGTACAGCAGCACGTCGTTCTTCGCGGCGACCAGCAGCGAGATGGTCACCTCGTCGAGCCCGTCGCCGTCGCCGCGGGCGGTCTCCAGCGAGTCGAGCACCGCGTCGAAGTCGGTGCGGGACTGGTCCCCGATGTCGTCGGCCATCGTCTCACGGACCCGCGAGATGGCGGGCGTCCGGAGGTTGAACGCCTCGGCCGCCTCGAAGCGTGCGCTGTAGTCCTCGTAGGCCTGCCCGACGAACGACTCGTCGTCGGTCGAGAGCCCGGCGACGGCGTCGCCCGCAGTGACGACCGCGATGGTTCGCTCCTCGGTTACGAGCAGGGCGTTGTCGACGCCGTCGGCGAGCGTCCGGAGTTCGAGGCTCCCGGCCTCGACCAGATCGGCGGCGTTGCTGGCGACGAGGAAGTCGTCCATCACGTCCTTCAGCATGCGCTCGTCGGCCAGCAGCTTCACCGTCGGGAACTCGCCGTCGAACTCGGTGCCGAGCTCGATCAGCGCCTCCACCGCCGCCGCGGAGGGTCCCACGAACAGGACCTCGTCTTCGGCGTCTTCGATGCTCTTCCGGAGGATATCCTCTATTTCTTCGCCGAGTAAATTCGAACTCATTCCTACGAGAGTATATGCGGCACTCGGTATTTAATATTAACGGGTATATCGCCGTCTCAGGGCTTCTACCGGAAATTCTGAACTCGATTAGATGGGAAAACAACCTGACGGAGTCGTGTGAAGAAGGTAACTCTTTTCACGGTCGGCAAGGTATGGTATTTCATGGCACGAAACGTTACAGTACCCAGCATCGGTGTCCGGATCGGCGAGTTCGTCGCGCGCCACCCGCGGCTCGTCGTCGCGATCGCGGCGACGATCCTGCTTCTGGCGGCACAGGACGGGGCGCTGGCCGCCGACGGGACGCTCGTGGAGCCGGCCGACGACGCGTCGGCCGACCCCGGTCCCGAACCGATCGACGACTAACGATCAGCCATCTCGGCGGCGAACTCCTCGGCGAGTTCGGTACACCAGTGGATGTCGCCGCGGTAGACCACGGGGAACTCCCCGCGTCGGAGGAACTCGACTACCTCGGCGGCGTCCATCTCGAGTTCCCACTCGTTTCCGATCAGCACCGGCGGGCAGTCCCGGTCGACGTTGATGAACGCACGACCGCCGGCGAGCGACGGCGACAGCATCCCGTGGGTGAGGGTGAACGAATCGCCGTCCCGGGACAGCTCCGCCTCCGTTCCCGCCAGCGAGTCCGTCTGCGTCAGGACGTGTGTGCCGTCGCCGACGACCGCGTAGTCCTTCCCCATAATGACTCGCCGGCGGGCCAGCGCGAGCGCCCGCTCGATCGCGTAGCCGTGGGCGACCAGCCGGGCGAACATCGTCCCGACCTTCGCGGCGTGGCTGTTGAGCACTTTCTCGAACGTGACCGCGCCCGCGACGCTCCCCTTCCGGACCAGCGCCTTCCCCTCCTCGTAGGAGCCACAGGCGTTGAGGAAGAACGTCTGGACCCGGGAGCGATCGACCGACGAGACCGAGAGCGTCCCGTCGGGACAGCGTAGCCCCGACGGCTCGCAGTGGCCGACGAAGTGGAGCAGGTCGTGGCGCTGTTCGATCACGCTCGCGAGTTCGTCGACGGTCAGCGACTCCCGCACGTCGATGTCGATGTCGAGCCTCTCGGCCCGCCGTCGGTAGATGTCGGCGGCCCGGGAGTGCTCCTCCCGCATCTCGGCGTCGTTGAGCACCGCGACCACCGAAATCGGGCCGTCGGCCCGCCCCCGGTAGAGCGATCGGTTCTCGTAGGCCGCCGGGAGCGTCTTGAACGTGTCCATGGCGACGCCGTCGGCCAGCCAGCCGTGGTAGCGGCTCGGCCCCAGATCGGCGTCCCGGAGCTCGACGGGGTCGGGGGCGGCCACGCCCGACCGGTAGAACGCCGACAGCGAGCTGTCGAGCCGGTCCTCGTCGCTCAGCGGACTACTCCGGGGGGTGAACAGCTGCGGCACGTCGTCGAGCATGAACGGGAGACACCGCACCCCGTCGTACGTCGGCTCGACGTACATCGAGAGGTGCCACTCCGGGAGCGTGTCGGCGACGGCGTCGATATCGACCTCCCGGTACGCCAGCAGCCGGTCGGCGATCGCCGCGTCGTAGAGCGCGTCGGCGTCGATGGGGAGCCGATCGAGCAGGTCGGCCTCTCGGACGGCGGCGTCGTGGGGGCCGGCGGTCCGAACCAGACAGTCGAGCCAGAACGTCCGCCGGAGCAGCGCCGCGACCCGCTGCTCGTAGCGTCGCCCCTGCCCCAGACCGATCCGCTCGTCCCCGACGCGGAGCGACGGCTCGGCCCCGTCGGCGACGCTGACCTCGGCGCCGAGGTAGTGTGCCAGCGGCGCCGCCGGCAGCAGCGCCGACAGCGAGCGGGGGAGCCGGAGTTCGACCGACGAGTCGGGCACCGCCTCGCGAACGGAGTCGGGGATCGAGACGGTTTCGCCGAACGTCAGCGACGGCGGGCGCTCTCGCATCGAACTGAACGACCGATCGGCGGTCGTCGACCGGAAGGCGGCCGGAAACGTCGAGAGCGCCGTCGCGACCCCCTCCGGAGTTCGGGGGACGGTCACCGACTCCCGCGCCGCGTCGGCGCGGCTCTGGAACCCCAGCGTGACCGCCGTCGGCCCGGGGAACGAGACGACGGTTCGGTCGAACTCGGGCTGGGCGAGGCTGAACGGGCCGTCCACCCGGAGGAACGTTCGGACGGGTGCGGCGATCCGGAGCTTGTACGCGCCGGCGGGGAACGAGACCGGTCCCTCGCGGCCGCCCAGCGTGGTCGACGCCTCGCTGTCGACGTCGTCCACGGCGACGACGACGGGCGGGAACTCCAGCCGCTCGGTCCGGCCGGCGACCGTGGCGTCGACGGGGGCGTCCAACGCCGGCGCGCCGGCGGCCGACTCCCATCCCTCGGCCTCGACGCGGACGGCGGTTTTGGCCTCGTCGACGGCGCGGACGCCGTCCCCGTCGATCTCCACATCCATGCGTCCGTCCCGCGATACGTGAGGCAGACGCTAAATCTCTGTCGGGCGCCGCCGGCGACAGTCAGGCTTAACCCGGACCTGGCCCCGGTTGCGGGTATGGAGCACGATCACGTCCGGCACGTCGATCCGGAGCTCGCGGACGCGCTCGAGGCCGAGACCGACCGCCAGCGGGACACGATCACACTGATCGCCAGCGAGAACCACGTCTCCGAGGCGGTGATGGACGCCCAGTCCAGCAGCCTCACCAACAAGTACGCCGAGGGCTACCCCGGGCAGCGATACTACGGCGGCTGTGAGCACGCCGACACCGTCGAGCAACTGGCGATCGACCGCGCGAAGGAGCTGTGGGGCGCCGAGCACGTCAACGTCCAGCCCCACTCCGGCTCGCAGGCCAACATGGCCGTCTACATCGCCGCGCTCGAACCCGGCGACAAGATCCTGAGCCTCGATCTGACCCACGGCGGCCACCTCAGCCACGGCCACTCCGCGAACTTCGTCGGCGAGCACTTCGAGGTCCAGCACTACGAGTGCGACGACCAGACGGGGTACATCGACTACGAGGGGCTGGCCGAGCAGGCCGAGGCGTTCGACCCCGACATGATCGTCTCGGGCTACTCCGCCTACCCCCGCGAGGTCGAGTGGGAGCGCATCCAGGCGACCGCGGAGTCCGTCGGCGCCCTCCACCTCGCCGACATCGCCCACATCACCGGACTCGTCGCCGCCGGCGAACACGAGTCGCCGGTCGGCGTCGCCGACTTCGTCACCGGCTCGACCCACAAGACGATCCGTGCCGGCCGCGGCGGGATGGTCATGTGTGGCGAGGAGTGGAGCGAGGCCGTCGACAAGGCCGTCATCCCCGGGATGCAGGGCGGCCCGCTGATGCACAACATCGCCGGCAAGGCGGTCGGATTCAAGGAGGCGCTCACGCCGGAGTTCGAGGAGTACGCCGCCCGCGTCGTCACCAACGCGGAGGCGATGGCCGAGCGCCTGCGCGACCGCGGCCTCGATCTCGTCTCCGGCGGCACCGATACCCACCTCGTGCTCGCGGACCTGCGCCCCTCCCACCCCGACACGACCGGGAAGGAGGTCGAGGAGGCGCTCGAGAAGGCCGGGATCGTCCTCAACGCCAACACCGTGCCCGG
Source organism: Halolamina salina (assembly GCF_054653455.1). Taxonomy (NCBI): domain Archaea; kingdom Methanobacteriati; phylum Methanobacteriota; class Halobacteria; order Halobacteriales; family Haloferacaceae; genus Halolamina; species Halolamina salina. The sequence goes on from NZ_BAAIGE010000002.1 coordinate 463,561, forward strand.
CGAGACCCGCTCGCCGTTCAACCCCTCCGGCATCCGCGTCGGCACGCCGGCGATCACGACCCGCGGGTTCACCGCCAGCGACTGCCGGACCGTCGCCGACTGCATCGCCGACGTGGTCGACGCGCCGGAGGACGAGGACGTGCTGGCCGAGGTCTCCGAGACGATCGGCGAACTGACCGAGAAACACCCGCTGTACGAGTAGCGGGAGCGGGACGGATTTATCACTCGTGAACTGGAGTGAACGATAGATGGGTACCAACCTCCTCTGGGTCGGTCCGCCGGAGCCACCCGAGACGGTCGTCCGCCTCGCCGAACGGCGTGGCTGGTCGCTCCGGAGCGCCGACCCGGAGGACGGCGCCGGTGCGGCGACCCGATACCGCCCCGCGGCGGTCGTCGTCGGCACGGACGACGCCGACCTCGACCGGCTCCGTGCGGCCGCCCCGGCGTCGATCGCGTACTGCCCACCGACGACGACCGCCGAGGGGGTCGGTGCCGCGAGCGCGGCCGGCGTCGACGTGGTGCTGCCACAGGACACCGACGAGTGGGGCGTCGACACCCTCGACGACCGCCTCGCGGCCGTCGAGTCGGCCTCGGCCTCGATCGCCGACGGCATGGGGTCGAACCACGACACCCCGCGGGAGGCCGCCGGCGACCCGCCGGCGCCGACTGGGACCGCGACGCCGACCGACGGACGCCCGCCGCGGGGGACGCTGACTGTCGACGAGGAGGGACGGATCAGCTACGTGGGCGAGCGCGCCGCCGAACTGCTTGGCCGGGACGCCGAGGCGTTACTGGGTCGCGAACTCCAAGAGGCGCTGCCGTGGGCCGACCTCGGCCGGCTGGAAGCGATGGACGATCTCGACGCCGGCGACGGGACGGTGGCGACGGCCGAGCGGTTGATGCCGGCCAACCGCTGGCTGGAGCTGACCGCCCGCCCGACCGAGGCGGGCGCGACTGTCACGGTCGTCGAACTCGATCCGGCCGAGCGCCGGCGCGTCGTGCTCGACCGGCTCCACGGTCTCACCCGCCGACTGTTCGCCGCCGAGACGCCCGACGCGATCGCGGAGATCGCCTGCGAGGCGGCCCGGGACGTGCTCGGCCTGGAAGTCGTCGTCGTCCGCCTCGCCGACTCGGCGAACGACGGACTTCGGGTGGCGGCGGAAACCGACCCGGTCGAGGAGCTGATGCCCGAACGGTCGCGCTACGGCGCCGGCGAGAGCATCTCCGGGACCGTCTACGAGGAGGGGAGCCCGCAGATCTCGCTCGACCTCGACGAGGCGCGGTTCGGCGAGGTCAGATCGACCATCTCCCTCCCGTTGGGCGACCACGGCGTCATGAGCGTCGGCTCGACCGCCGCCGACGCGTTCGACGAGGCCGACGTGTCGCTGGCGCGGCTGCTGTCGACGACGGTGACCGCGGCACTCGATCGGGCCGAACGCGAGACGCAGCTTCGCCGTCGGGAGGCGGTGCTCGAATCGGTGCAGGGGATGGTGTTCGTGCTCGACGAGGACCGGCTGGTCGACTACGTCTCGACGCCGCTGGCCGAGCGCCTCGGCGTGAGTCGGGAGGAGATCGTCGGCAAACACGTCGTCGAGTTCGTCGACGTGACGGAGTTCTACGGCGCGGAGAGCCGGCTCCGCGAGGGGGTGTCGGAGCTCTCGCTCGACGTCCACATCGACTCGCCGTCCGGCGAGTCGTTCCCCGCCCGGGTCGAGCTCTCGGTGCTCGACCACACCGAGCGCGGGCGGACGCTCGTCGGGATCGTCGAGGACCGCTCGACGCTGGCGGAGACCCGCGAGGACCTCCGCCGGGAGCACGAGCGCCTGTGGACGCTGTTCGAGAACCTCCCCGACCCGGTCGTCGACGCCGAACACGTTGAGGGCGGGCCGGTGATCCGGGCGGCCAACGACGCGTTCGCGGACGTGTTCGGCGTCGACCGTGAAGCGATCGTCGGACAGCGAATCGACGAGGTGCTCAGCTTGCCCGCCGGCGAGCAAGCCGGCGACACGCCGCCGGAAGCAATCAACGAGCGGGTCCGCGAGGGGGAGGTGACCGGGGCGAAAGTCCAGCGGGAGACTGCCCACGGCGCGCGCACCTTCCTGTTCCGGGGAATCCCCTACGCCGAGAACGGCTCCGTCCGCGCGTTCGGCATCTACACCGACGTGACCGAGATCGAGCGGCGCGAACGCCACGTGAAGGTGCTCGACCGACTACTCAGGCACAACCTCCGGAACGATCTCGGCGTCGTGATCGGTCGGGCCGAGAACGTGCTCGATCGCGCTGACGACCCGGAGATCGAGTCCGAAGCCGCCGCCCTCGTCGAGGCCGCCAACGGGCTGATCGACCTGAGCGACACCGCAAAGCGGATTCGGCGAATCATCGAAGGTCCCGAGACCGAGCGGTCGACGATCGGCGTCGCGAGCCTGTTCGGAACGGTCGCGGCCGACGCCCGGGAGCAGTTCCCCGAGGCGACGATCCGAGTCGAGGACGACCTCGACGATTTCGCGGTGCTGGCCACGTCGGACCTCCGGCTCGCGCTGGAGGAACTGGTCGAGAACGCGATCGTCCACGGCGCCGACGACCCGACGGTCGACCTCCGGGCGGAGCCGTTCGAGCCTGCCCCCGGAGAGTGGGTCGATCTGCTCGTCGTCGACGACGGGCCAGGGATTCCGGAGGCCGAGCGCGCGGCCATCACGGGCAGCCGCGACATCACGCAGCTCCAACACGGCAGCGGGCTGGGGCTGTGGCTCGTCCGCTGGGCGGTCGAGTCCGTCGGCGGCGACGTGTCGTTCGAGCGTCGGGACGGCCACACCGTCGTGCGACTCCGCCTCCGCCGGGCGACGGAGTAATCCACGTTCTTGCCTACTCGAAACAGTTTCGGACATTTTCTATGCACGTATCCGAGGGTTGAAGTGGGCGTAGCCCCCCGTATCGACCGTGAGCGAGGCCATTCAGGAGCGAGCCGACCGGGCTGACGTGATCGACGGCGAGGCCGTCGCCGCGGCGGTGCGCGAGACGGTCTCCGAGGCGGTCGATCGCCTCCGGAGCGAGGGCGTGACCCCGGGGCTGGCGACCGTGCTGATGAGCGACGACCCCGCCAGCGAGACGTACGTGCGGATGAAGCAGCGGGACTGCGAGGACGTGGGTATCGAGAGCCGCCACGTCGAGATCGACACCGACGCCCCCCAGTCGGAGCTGTTCGAGACGATCGACGAACTCAACGCCGACCCGGCGATCGACGGGATTCTGATCCAGCGGCCGCTAACGGAGGGCGTCGACGAGCCGGCGGCGCTGCGCCGGGTCGACCCCGAGAAGGACGTCGACGGGTTCCACCCGGAGAACGTCGGCCGGCTCGTGACCGGCGACCCCCGGTTCGTCCCCTGTACGCCGCTGGGGATCCAGCGGCTCCTGATCGAGGCGGGCGTGGAGATCCCCGGCTCGGACGTGGTCGTCGTCGGCCGATCGGAGTTGGTGGGGAAGCCCCTTGCGAACCTCCTGCTCGGCCGCGGCGACGACGCGGACGCGACGGTGACGGTCTGTCACTCGAAGACCGACGACCTCGCGGCCCACGTCTCCCGTGCGGACGTGGTCGTCGTCGCCGCGGGCGTCCCCGAACTCGTCACCGGCGAGATGCTGGCGCCCGGCTCGACGGTGATCGACGTGGGGATCAACGCTGTCGGCGAGGGCGACGACCGCGAACTGGTCGGCGACGTCGAGTACGAGAGCGCCTCGAAGGTCGCCGGCGCGATCACGCCCGTCCCCGGCGGCGTCGGGCCGATGACCCGGGCGATGCTGCTGCGGAACACGGTGACGGCCGCGGCTCGGCAGTCGGGTGTGGATCTCGATCTGGAGTAGACTGTCGGCGTCTGGACTGCTCCGATAGAAAATTTAGCGACGACACGATAGTCGTCGCCCGTCACGCGCCGTGGCTGATTTTTACTCCGTGACGACCGTCACCGGTCCCTCGAAGTCGAGGATGACGCGCTGGGTCACGTCGCCGAAGATCGCCTTCCCGGTGGGCGAGCGGCGCTGGCCGGTCATGAAGATGTGGTCACAGCCGTGGTTCTGCGCGCCGTCGATCACGGTCTCGGCCCGGTCGCCGACCGCGCCGGCGGTCTCGTACTCGATATCGACGCCCTCGAGCGTCTCGACGCCGATGTCGTTCGCGAAGCTGCGGGCGCCCTCCAGCGCCTGCCCGACGGAGTAGCTCACGTCGGCCTCCGGGATCGCCTCCAGCGCCTCGCGCTCCTCGGCGTACTCCTCCTCGCTGACGACACAGAGCAGCGTGAGCCGGGCGTCGACCCCCGCGGCGAGTTCGCCGGCCTCCCGAACCAGATCCTTTGTCACGTCGTCCGGCCCGACGACTGCGAGTGCGTGTTCCATACGCCGCAAATGCGAGGGTCCGGTGATAAAGCTGGCTGAAAACACGTTATCACGTGGCGAACAGGCGGGGGCGGCTGTACGGCCGGACGTGCCCCGCGCTCCCGCGATCGAGGAGACAGGCCCACTCCCGGCCTCCTCCGGCGTCCGGCCGTCGGCTCGTCAGGTCACGGGGAGGGTGGTCGCGCGATCGCCCTTCAACTCTCGGTCAGCCCGTCGAGCCGCTGGCGTGCGGTGGCGAGTGCCGACTCCTCGCCGTTCAGGTAGCGGTACAGGTCCCGACACGCCCGGACGAGCGACTCGACCGTCTCCGGTGGGAGGTCACCCTCCAGCGCCTCGAGCCGCTTCCCCTGATCGCGAATCCGCCCGAGCGTCCGGCGGGCGTCCTCGTCGGGAGCGTCGTCGAGGTAGGCCGCCACGTCGTCACGGTAGGCTTCGACGGCCGCCGCGTACGCCAGCCCCCGGGCGGGCGCGAGCGACTCCGGCACCTCGTCGGGCGCGGGGCGCTCGCCGTCGTCGGCGCCCTGAAGCAGGTCGAGCAGGTACCGCTCGGCGGCCTCCCGATCGGGATCGTCGTACTCGGCGCCGAAGCGGGCGTCCCGGCGGTAGTCGGTGATCGCCGCGCGGAGTTCCCCGACCGCGAGGTACGTGTCGTCCAGCGGGAGCAGTTCGCCCCCGCGGAGGAACCCCCGCTTTCGGAGGTACGCCCGGCAGTCCGACGCCACGCTGTCGGCGATATCGAGGATGTCCTCCCCGTCCGCGAGCGCGGTTCGGTGCGGCGTGAGGTCGATCTCGGCGGGGCTGTCGGTGTGGTGCCGTCGCTCGTCCTCGACCGCGACGCTCCGGAGGCTCCCGCAGTCCGGACAGCTCGCCTCCCCGGTCTCGTAGTAGGACCAGCGCGTGCCGCAGTTCTTGCACTCGCGCTCGCCGCGGATCTTCATGTCCGGCCGTCGGAGCGCCGGCGGCAAAACGACGGTGGTCGGGAGCCGTGTCCACCGACGACGGCGAGCGACCGACCGAGTCCCGTGTGGCTCGATTTTGGAGTGATGCCGTGGTCGTATGTGAGCCCGCCTCGTCCACCCGTCACCGATAAATGGCGACCCGCCCAATCGTCGGGCACGATGTCCCACCCGACATCCGTCGAGGATAGAGGAAGCCGTCGACAGGCGGCTGATCGAGAAATCGGTCGGCGCTGACGCCACCCGGGACGGCGAACTGGTTCTGTCGCTCCCCGACGGCGAGCACCGGCTCTCCCGCGAGGCCGCCACGGCGTTGCGGGACGATCTGACCGCGGCGCTGACGGGGCGCCGGGAGTTCGTCCGGACCGCGGGCGAGCACCGCCCGGACGGCAGCTACGTCGTCTCGCGCCGGGGCGCCGACTCCGCGGGCAACGCCAAGCAGTTCCGCGACTTCCGGACGATAACCGCGCTGTACGACCGGCTGCCCGGGCGGTTCGACGCGAGCGCGGTCGCGGATGCCGCCGGCGACGACGCGGTGTCGGGGAGCCGCCGACACCTGCTCGTCCGGCACTTCGCCGAACACCCCGCCTTCGACTGCGAACTGGTCGCCGAACAGCCCCTGACCGCCGAGAAGACCGCTCCCGACGACGGGCGTGATCGGGCGGCCGCCGTCGTGCCGACGGACTGACTGCGGCGTGGCTGCCGCGGCGTCAACGCTTTTCTCGCCGCCGCCCGACCGATCGCACATGACGTTCTCCATCGTCGCCAAAGCGGACGACGCGATCGGGATCGCCGTCCAGTCGAAGTTCGTCAGCGTGGGCTCGGTCGTCCCCTTCGCGGACGCCGAGGCGGGCGCGATCGCGACACAGAGCTTCGCGAACGTCGCCTACGGCGAGGACGGGCTCGAACATCTCCGGAACGGGCTGACCGCCGAGGAGACGATCGAACGGCTGACCGACGAGGACGACGAGGCCGAGCGCCGGCAGGTCGGCGTCGTCGGCACGGACGGCTCCGTCGCCGGGTTCACGGGCGAGGACTGCTTCGACACCGCGCTCGACGTGCAGGGCGAGAACTACACCGTTCAGGGGAACATCCTCGAGAACGAGGAGACGATCCACGCGATGGCCGAGACGTTCGAGGAGGCCGACGGCGGCCTGCCCGAGCGGCTTCTCGCCGCGCTGGAGGCCGGCGACGAGGCCGGCGGCGACAGCCGCGGCAAGCAGGCCGCGGCGCTGTACGTCGTCAAGCCCGAGGGCGGCTACGACGGCGGAAACGACCGCTGGATCGACGTGCGCGTCGACGACCACGAGACGCCGATTCAGGAGCTCGAACGCGTGTTCAAGCTGTACGACGTGACGCTGCTGGCCCGGGAGGAGCCTGAAGAGGTGACGGAACTCACCGGCGAGACCGCACAGGCGGTCGCCGACACGCTGGTCGATCTGGGTCACCTCGACGCCGAGGACGCGGAGACCGTCGCCGCGTTCGCCGAGCCTCAGCGCGAGGCGCTGGAGGCGTTCCGCGGGATGAACAACTTCGAGAACCACTCGCTGCCCGTCGTCGAGGACGCGCTGGCCCGCGGCTGGGACGACGCCGACGGCGAGGGCGAGCAGCGCATGGTCGACGCTATCTGGCACGGGCTTCAGCGGCTGGAGCGGGAGTAGCTGGATCCACGAACCGCGTGGTCCCCGAGTAGCGGAACTGGCGGCCGCGCCCGACTGCGCCGTCACGCCCAAGCGCCCCCAGGTTCTACCTCGCTTCATGCGCGACGAGTCGGAGATCCGCGAGCAGTACGAGTTCCTGCAGGAACAGCTCGACAGCGAGGAGATGAACCACGAGGGCGTCAGGGAGATGTTTACCTACTACAAGCGGGCGCTGGGATGGGTGCTCGAGGAGGAGCACATCTAGTGTCGGATTCGGGACAACGCTACGTTTAATGGCGACGACGACAAACGACCGATGACGCTTCGTCTGGAGGGCCGAAGCGTCAGCGGGGACCGTTTCGACGCCGGGCCGGGCCGGTTTTCTCGGCCCGCCCGGCGTTTTCGTTCTCACGTTCGTCAGTCACTGCTCCGTCGGTTCGTCTCGCCGACCCGTCGGTCGGGCTGGCACCCGGGAACCGACCCGTATCGGGCGTCAACGGCCGTCATCGTGCCGATCTGCGTAATCTTTATCAACGTTCCGAAATAATTGGTAAATAACACGATGTACGATCTCACCGGGTTCCAGCGCGACCTCCTGTACGTCATCGCGGGCGAGGGTGAGCCACACGGGCTGGCGATCAAAGCGGAGTTGGAGGAGTACTACGAGTCGGAGATCCACCACGGGCGGCTCTACCCCAACCTCGACACGCTGGTCGAGAAGGGACTCGTGGAGAAGGGCCAGCGCGACCGGCGGACCAACTACTACACGCTGACCCGCCGCGGCACCCGCGAGATCGAGGCACGCCGGGAGTGGGAGAACCAGTACGTCGACCTCGACTAACCCTCGTCCCCGGTCGCCCCCGGTGTCTCTTCTTCGTCCCCGCTGAACGCGAACTCCCCGGCGCCGACGGTGATGTAGCTCGGGTCGACCGCGTACGGCTCGATCGCCTCCCCGGAGATCAGTTCGGGGAGAACGACCCGGGTGAAGTGGACGACGAACACCAGCAGCATCGGCATCAGGAAGATCCCGTACCAGCTGAACAGCAGCGGCCCAAGCGTGTACGCGAGCATCAGCGCACCCACGTGGAGCGACCGCCCGGAGACGTACGGCCGGAGCACGAGATCGGGGATCGTGTCGACGATCACGAACGACACCGCGACGAAGGCGACGACGAACGCGAACCCGCCGGCCGTCCCCGCGAGCGCCGACTGGATCGCCAGCACCAGCGCGACCGGCACGTAGACGAGTTTCATCCCCACGACGGGGATCAGGCTCGCGATGCCGGCGAGCATCCCCACAAGCGCCGCCGCCGGGATCGACCCGCCGGGGGGCGCGAACACGTTCAGCACGGAGTAGGCGATCACGGCGATCGTCCCGGTCAGGATCGCGTTGAGGATGTTGCCGAAGAAGATCGAGTTGAAGTCCCGGTCGACCGCGCCGAAGAACGTCCGAACGGTCCCGCGGTCGTCGTCGAAGTTCCGGACGAACCAGCGCGCGAGCCGGTGGTCCTCCCGGAGCAGGTAGAACGCCATCGCCAGCATCACGAACAGGTGGATGCCGGCGATGCCCAACACCGCGACGGTGCCGAACGCCGATTCGATCGACCCGAGCAGCCCCGACAGGTCGGCCGACGTGAGCATCTCCACCATCCCGCCCTGAAGCAGGCTCTCCGGGTCGGCGATCCCGTCCAGTAGCGCCGGGTCGATGCCGAGCTGTTCGACATCGATGGTGGTCGTCTGGGCGTAGCGATCGAGCTCCTGCAGTACGATGGTGAGCGCGTACCCCACCAGCACCAGCGCCGGCAGCACCAGCGCGAACAACGACACGGCGGCGGCGAGGCTGGGGCTGTCGAGCGCGCGCCGGAGCTGCCGGTAGATCGGCCGGGTCGCGTAGTAGACGAAGAGGCCGAACACGAACGTCCCGACGAAGGAGTAGGCGATGAACACCAGCGCGCCCGCGAGCGCGACGCCGAGCGCCCCCCACGCCAGTCGCCCCTTGTCGACCTCCAAGAGCTCCATACCCCCCGAGGGGACCGGCGCGAGTATAAGCGTGTTCCCGGCCCGAGCGCCGCACCAGCCCGTAGACATTTACGTGCCGGGTGCGGTACGTAGCGACCCATGCCGCCGCTGCAGGCCGACACGCTGTTCGCCGCCCCGCTGTCGGAGCCGGTGGTCCGGCTGACGATCGCCGCCGCGCTGGGGCTGTTCCTCGGCCTCGAACGCGAGTGGTCCGAGAAGTCGGCGGGCGTGCGGACGTTCTCGCTGTTGACGCTGTCGGGCGCGACGACGACGCTGCTGGCCGAACGCGTCGCCACCACCGGCGCGCTGGTGGCGGTCGGCGGCCTGCTCGTCCTGTTGATGGGCGGGCTGCTCGCGGTCCGGGAGCTCCAGAGCGACAGCGAGGACGCCTCGCTCTCGCTGACCACCAGCGTCTCGATGTTCGTCGCCTACGGGATCGGCGCGCTCGTTGCGGGTGGGCTGGTGATCGAGGGGGTGACGGTGGCGGTGCTCTCCTCGGCGCTGCTGGTGCTCAAACGGGAGCTTCACTCCTTCGCCGGCGGCCTCGACCGCGCCGAACTGCGCTCCTCGACGGAGTTCGCCGTGCTCGCGTTCGTGATCTACCCGATCCTGCCCGCCGAGGAGATGGACCTCTTCGGCGTCGGCTTCCCGCCGCGGGTGGCGTGGCTGATGGTCGTCACCGTCGCGGGGATCGGGATCGCGAACTACGCGCTGGTACGGAGCTACGGCGGCCGCGGCGTCGCTATCACGGGCTTTTTCGGCGGGCTGGCGTCCTCGACCGCGGTCGTGGGCTCGATGCTCGATCACGTCCGCCAGCGCGACTCGGTGACGGAGTACGCCGTCGCCGCGGTGCTGCTGGCCGACGCCGCGATGGCCGCGCGCAACCTCGGGATCGTCCTCTTCTTCACGCTGACCTCGGGCGTGCCCGTGCTCGTCGCGGCGGCGGCGCCGCTGGGCGCACTGGTGCTCGCGAGCGTGGGCGCGGCCGCGCTGACCGCCGACTGGGACACGTCGCTCGACGTCGAACTCGAGAGCCCGTTCTCGATGCGGAACGCGCTCACCTTCGGCGCGGTGTTCGCGGTGATCCTCGTCGGCTCGGCGTTCGCACAGGCCCGCTTCGGCACCGCGGGGCTGTTCGTCAGCGCGGCGATCTCGGGGCTGGTCTCCTCGGCGGGCGCGACCACGTCGGCGACGCTTCTGTACATCGGGGGCGGCGTCGCCGGCGGCCCCGCCGTGATCGCCGTCCTGCTCGCGTCGGGATCGAGCATCGCGGTCAAGGCCGGGCTCACCCTCTCGGGGCCGCGGCGGTTCGCCCGCTCGGTGGCTATCTGGTCGGTGCTACTGCTGGCCGTCACCGCGGCGGTGGCGGGGGCGGCGATCCTGTTCGGGCCGGGGTTCTGAGCGGACCGCCAGCTTAACAACAGCCCCTCCGCTCTCTCAAGCATGGACCGGGACACTGCGGAGCCGGAGGTCACCGACCTCCCCGGCGACCGAGCCACGGAGTGGGTCGACTACCACCACGAGTTCGCGGCACCGAGCACGTACGTCTACGAGTTCGTCTGGGACCACACCGCGCCCGCCGAGGGTCCGTTCTGTACCGACGTCGACGGCAACGTGCTGATGGACTTCACCAGCCACGTCGCCGCGGCGCCGCTGGGGTACAACAACCCCAAGATCACCGAGCCGCTCTCGGAGTTCGACCTGTTCGACCCGGTGAAGATCGCCGGACAGGACTTCTACGCCTCCGACGGGAAGCCGCCGGGCGAGGGGCTGCCCGGCGCCGCAGGGCTGATGGATCGCATCACCGCCACCGCCGAGGAGTTCGGCATGGACACCGTGTTCCTCTCGAACTCCGGCGCGGAGGCGGTCGAGAACGCGATGAAGATCTCCTACGACCACACCCCCCTCGGGAAGTACGCACTCACCTTCGAGGGCGCGTTCCACGGCCGGACGCTCGGCACGCTCTCGCTCAACCGCTCGAAGGAGGTGTACCGCCGTCGCTTCCCCGAGATCGCGTCTGTGCACGACTTCCCGTTCTGTGCCTGTGACGGCGCGCCCGAGGACTGCCAGTGTGGCTACTTCGCGGGCGGCACCTCCGCGCTGCGCTCGAAGCTCGACCCGAAGACGGGCCACGTCAACCCCGAGGAGGTCGCGTTCCTGATCATGGAGCCGATCCAGGGCGAGGGCGGTTACCGCTTCCCCAGCGAGGCGTTCGCCCGCGACGTGGCCGAGGTCACCGAGGAGCACGACATCACGCTAATCGCCGACGAGATCCAGTCCGGCCTCGGCCGCACCGGCGAGTGGTGGGCCTCCGAGCACTACCCGTTCGACCCCGACGTGATCACCTCCGCGAAGGGGCTGCGCGTGGGCGCGACCGTCTCCGATTCGGAGATCTTCCCCGAGGAGACGGGGCGGCTCTCCTCGACGTGGGGCGCGGGCGACATCGTGGCCGCCGCCCGCGGCGCGTTCACCATCGACGCCATCGCGGAGTACGACCTGCTCGACAACGCGACCGAGCGCGGGCAGCAGTTCCAGGAGATCCTCCGGGACGCCGACCTCGACGGCGTCACCAGCGTCCGCGGCAAGGGCCTGATGCTCGGAATCGACTTCGAGTCGAAGGAGCTGCGTGACGATATCGTCGACGCCGCCTTCCAGCGCGGCCTGCTGCTGCTTGCCTGCGGGCAGAAGACGATCCGCGTGCTGCCGCCGATGGACGTGACCGAACGCGAGATCGAGCTCGGTGCGGAGCTGTTCGTCGACGCGGTCGAAGCCGCGAACTGAGCGTCTGCGGTTGCGACTTGAGGCGGAACTCCTGTTCTCATCCTCCGCGAGCGAACGCAGTGAGCGAGCGGGCCGACGAGCGACCAACGGGAGCGAGGAGGCTTTTGGCCGAGCTTTTGCCAGGGAGCGAGCGAAGCGAGCGACCGCAGCAAAAGGTCGGGCTACATGTTGTACCGCCGGTCCTCGTCGCGCTCGGGGTACTGATCGGCGCCGGTCATCTCCTCGTAGGTCGCGCCCGCGAGGTACTCGTCGTAGGTCACGTCGTAGCCGGTCCGGAGGTGGAAGTCGAGGTCGCCGCTGCTGACGGCCTGCTGGAACAGCGCGTGGACGCCGCGGCGCAGGAGTTCGTCGGTGTCGGTGCCCATCGCTGCCGACAGCATCGCGAGCTCGTTCCGTGTCTCCGGGTCGAGGTCGACGGTCGTCTCCTCGCCCAGCGCGGCGTAGTTCGCGGTCACGTTCTCGTCGAGATCGTCGAGGCTCATGCCCGACGGTTCGGCGGGAGGGGAATACGGCTTGTGGCTCGCTCGCCGGTGATGGGCAACCGGGGTGGGATGGCTCGTTCGCCGGCATCGGTCGGGCAGCGCGGGGGCTTACGGTCCTCAGTCCTGTGGGATCTCGGCCGGAGTCGCCGCGGTCGCGACGCTCGCGGGGACGTAGCGGTCCCAGAGGGTCAGCAGGCTCGGCAGGACGAGGACGCTCATGGCGAACGCCGTCGTCATGGCGACGACCACGATCGCCCCGAAGCTCTGGAGCTGGGGGTGGGGAACGAGCGCGATGGTGGCGAACGCGCCCGCTGAGGTGAGCGTGCTGCCCAGCAGCGCGCCACCGGTTCCGGTGACGGCGGCTTCGAGCGCCTCGAACGTGCCCGCGCCGGCGCGGCGTTCGTCGGCGAAGCGGTCGCCGACGTGGATGTTGTAGTCGACGCCCAGCCCGATGACCAGGCTCATCAGCAGCGCGGTCAGCAGCGTCAGCGGGATCGAGAGGACGGCCATTCCGCCGATGACGAGCCCGAGCACCAGTGCTATCGGGACCGAGACGACCAGCCCGAGCGTGGCGCTGCCGTGCATGTACTCGAACACGGCGGCCAGCGTCAGCGTGATGGCCGCGAGCGCGAGCACCATCGTCGTGAGGATCCCGCCGACGACCTCGCCGAGCACCGCATCGTTGACGGCGAGGTTCCCGACGACGGTCGCGGTCCGATCGTCGCCGTCGGCCATGCGGTCGGCGCCCTCGGCGAGCTCCGGGACGACGTCACTGGCATCGGCGTAGTCGGCGTCGAGCGATAGGGTCACGAGCAGGGACTCGTACTCGCCGTCGTCCCGCTCGATGACGCTGCTCGCGACCTCGCTGTCCGCGGCGTAGAACGCGTCGTACACCCCTTCCAGGTTCCGATCGGGCACGCCGTCGCCGTCCGTGTCGGCGTCGTCGAGGACGGCCGCGAACGAGTCGTTCCGCGCGGCGACGGACTGCATCGCCGTCACGGGCGAGCGGACCCCGGGGGTATCCGCGCGATCGACCACCAGCCCTTGCTCGTCGATGTAGTCGACGCCGCGCCGGAGATCCTCGAGCGTGTCGTCGCTCGTGACCTCGCCCTCTATCAGGATCGGCTCCTGTGTGGCAGCCTCGGCGCTGGCGGGCTGGTACACCTCGTCGACGTGTTGGCTCCGTTCCGGGACGGGGTGGGGGTCCCAGCCGATCGGGTCCGGCAGCTCCTGTTTCCACTCCGCGACCACGCCGTCGTTCTGCTGGTAGCTCTCCTCGTCGAGGTCCGCCCACGCGACGCCGCCGGCGCTCCCGACGACGAGTGTAAGGACCAGCACGGCCGGCGCGGCGCGCCGTGCGACGGTCACCGCCTTCGTGAGGGCCGGCCGGAGGTAGCGCCCGTGACCGAGCGCCCGCTTGTGGCGGTCGATCCCGGCGCGTTCGAGCAGCCCGTCGACTTCGATCTTGAGCGCGGGGACGACCGTGAGGAAGATCAGCAGCGCCGAGACGACGCCGAGCGTGATCGACACGCCGAGATCGCGGATCAGCGGCAGCGGGTTCGAGAGGTTCGCGAGAAACCCGATGGCCGCGGTGACCGTGACGAGCACTAGCGCCGTAGCGACGAGGCTCACGCCGCGACGCATCGGTTCGCGGATCGCCTCCGCCTCGCCGCGCTGTTCGCGGTAGCGGTTGAACACGTGGAAGCCGTAGTCGATGCTCAGCCCGGCGACCAGCACCACCGGGATGATGCTGGTCATGCCGGCGGCCACGCCGAGCCAGCCGAGCAGGCCGAACATCCACACCACCGAGAGGGCGACGCCGACCATGCCGACGACCACGTCGACGAGGTCACGGTACGCGAACCCGAGCACGACGAGGATGAACGCCAACGCCGCCGGCACTACAAGTTCGACCATCTCCCCGAAGAAGTGGCTCCTGGCGTCGCGCATGGCCGCAGAGTTCACCACGAAGAAGCCGGCGGCGGAGCGCTCGCTCGCGCTGTGGTACAGCGCCGCGGTCGCGTTGTCGACGGTCCCGTTGCCGGCGTCGGCGTCGAACGCGACGAGCAGCCGGCGGTCGGTCGCGGTCGTCTCGTTCCGCCCGTGATCCGCGGGCAGGTAGCGCAACGCCCGCGGATCGTTCGACAGCGTCCGGCCGACCAGCCGTTCGACCTCGGCGGGCGTCGCGCCCTCGAGCGCCCGGATCTGCTCGTCGAGCGAGGCGTTCGGGCTGCCGGCCGCACGCTTCGCGACGAGGTTCGAGAGCCCCGTGACGCCGTCGTCGTGGAGGGCGGCGTCGATCGTCTCGTTCTCGCGTATCGTCCGTTGGTAGCGTAGCCCGGCGAGTAGGGAACTCTTCGAGAGGACGTTGCCGTCGTCGTCCCGGACGTACACGGCCTCGAAGCTGCGGTCCGGGCCGTCGTCGGACCCGCCGAACTGGCTCTGTGCGTACTGTGCCTTCTGCACGCGCTCGACGTCGTCGAACGCGTCGGCGTCGGCGCCGGCCTGACTCCCCGTGTCGAGCTGGGGGATCCCGGCGACCACCACCCCCGACAGGAGGACCATCACCAGCAACGTAAGCCGGGTGTGTCGCGTGACGAAACCGATCGCGTCCGACAGTCTGTCTCGTGACATCGTTCGCTGTGGGAGACGCTCCGACCGCCGCCAGCTTATAAATGGATCCAGGGCTGTCGAACCGGAACCTGGACGGAAGAGTTAAATATCGGAAACGTTCCCGGCGCGGACGACTCACGCCCCGCGACCGCGCCGTTTTAGCGACGCCGGTCCCCACCTCCGCGCATGACTGACGCCGACGGCGGCGCGAGCGCCGCCGACGCCTCCCTCCCCCCGGATCTGGATCTCGACGCCGTCCGCGAGGCGCTGATCGAGTGGTACGAGGCCGACCACCGGCCGTTCCCGTGGCGGCAGACCGACGACCCCTACGAGATCCACGTCAGCGAGGTGATGAGCCAGCAGACTCAGTTGGACCGGATCATCTCCGCGTGGGAGGATTTCCGCGAGCGGTGGCCGACCGTCGACGCCCTCGCCGACGCCGACCGCAGCGAGGTGGTGTCGTTCTGGACTGACCACTCGCTGGGGTACAACAACCGCGCGAAGTACCTCCACGAGGCCGCGAATCAGGTCGTCGAGGAGTACGGCGGCGAGTACCCCGAGGAGCCGGACGAACTCGAGGAGCTGATGGGGGTCGGCCCGTACACCGCCAACGCGGTCGCGTCGTTCGCGTTCAACAACGGGAACGCGGTCGTGGACACGAACGTCGAGCGGGTCACCTACCGCGCGTTCGACGTGCCCGACGACGACGCGGCGTTCGAGGCGGCCGCCAGCGAACTGATGCCAGAGGGCGAGTCACGGGTCTGGAACAACGCGATCATGGAACTCGGCGGCGTCGCCTGCACGAAGTCGCCCAACTGCGACGAGGCTGGCTGCCCGTGGCGCCGGTGGTGTCACGCCTACGAGACCGGCGACTTCACCGCGCCGGACGTGCCCGAACAGCCGAGCTTCGAGGGGAGCCGCCGACAGTTCCGCGGGCGGGTCGTTCGACTCCTCGGCGAACACGACGAGATGGACCTGGACACGCTCGGCCACCGCATCCGGATTGACTACGCCCCCGACGGCGAGCACGGTCGGGAGTGGCTCCGGGGAATTCTGTCGGATCTGCGGAATGACGGGCTTGTCGCCGTCGACGAATCCGGCGGAGAGACGACCGTCCGCCTGCAGGGATAAGGAGGGGAACGGAGCGGCGACGTCTCCGCTTCAGTCCGGCTGCAGTTCGTACGTCGGTTGGTCCGGGATACTTCCCTCTCGGTGGTTGCTGAGGCGGGAGTACGTGTACAGGAGGTCCGAGAGCCGATTTAGATACGTCACGACGAGTGGATCGAGGGGCGCCGACATCTCGTCGAGCACGACAGCGCGGCGTTCCGCCCGGCGGCACACCGTACACGCGTGGTGTAACGCCGACCCGGTGTCCGTCCCGCCCGGGAGGAGAAACGAGTCCTGCTTCGGTAGCTCGGCCTCCGCGTCGTCGATCCACTCCTCGAGGAGTTCGACGTGTTCGTCCGTGATCTCCGGGGTCTCCTCGTGGCTCTCCGGATCCGCCAGTTCGGCCTGCAGGACGAACAAGTGGTTCTGGACCGCCTCCAGGGTGTCGTCGACATCGCCTGCGGGTGCCGGACGGACTCGGCCGAGCAACGCGTTCAACTCGTCGACGGTGCCGTAGGCCTCGATACGCGGATGCGTCTTCGAGACCCGGTCGCCGCCCCGCAGGTCGGTGTTCCCGTTGTCGCCTCGACCGGTGTAGACCGTCATCGGGTCACCTCCGCCGTTTGGGGTTTCGAACGGCGACTCGCGTAATCCGGGCGGAGTATCTGGGTTCCTGTGGCGGCTATCGCCGAATCACTCATGCGGGGAGGAGGCGCCGCGGGAACCGAACCAGTTCTCCCGAAGATGTTCACGGCCGCCGTTGTGGTTCGCCTACGGGGAACTCAGCGGTTCGTGTGTTCGCTGCGACGACCCCGTGAGAGGTCCATCGGAACTCACTCTCCGTTCAACCCCCATCGCAGTCGGCGGACCATCAGGTACGCGTACCCGCCGGCGCCAAGGAAGGAGAGAACCCCGCCCGCAATCGGGAGCCAGGGGAGTTCGACGGCCGTACCGAGTGCGTAGAGTCCGGTACCCGTTCCGAGGAGGAGGATCGTGGTCCGTCCGGACCGTTCGGTCGCCCCCGGGAACTGCCCGCTCGTCACGGGGAAGAACTGGTAGGCGTACCCCAGAACCGTCAGGAGCAGAAACCCGTTGAGCGCGCCGACGACGTGAACGCCGATAGCGAGAGGATCGAGAAAGCCCGTCACCCGGGCGACTGCGACGCCGACGGCGAGTACCCCGGCGAGCGCCCCGAGCC
Organism: Halolamina salina; assembly: GCF_054653455.1. Classification (NCBI taxonomy): domain Archaea; kingdom Methanobacteriati; phylum Methanobacteriota; class Halobacteria; order Halobacteriales; family Haloferacaceae; genus Halolamina; species Halolamina salina. The sequence goes on from NZ_BAAIGE010000002.1 coordinate 480,740, forward strand.
AGATGCCGGACAGGCCGACGCGGCGCCGGTCCGTTCGGGAGACGACGATCGTCACCGCGACGCCGTAGCCGACCATCGCGACTAGTTCGAGGCCCGCACCGACGACGAACCACGGCGGCCGGTAGAACGTCGTCGCCAGCAGTCCCGGAGCGATCCCGCCGGAGAGAAGGAGGAGGTACGTCAGCGGCCTGGGCGGCGCGACCCTGAAGAAGCCGGCCATGAGCTGAACCCCGAGCGCGAAGATCAGGAGTGCGACGAACCCCGTCGCGTAGAAGTGGACGACCGTCGGGAACGTGGGGGTGAGGGGTATCGGGAGGTCGAACGCGATCGAGAGGAGTACGACCGTCCCGGCGACGAGGTACCCGAACCCGACGGGGATCGCGACCGTCGCGAGACGCGTCGATCGTCGGGACTGCGTTCCCGAGAGACCCACGAGGTCCTGCGACGTTCCGAGGGCCGGACCGACGGTCCGGAGAAGCGTTGCGACGAAGACGGCGACCCCGATGCTCCAGCAGACGATCCCGGCGGTCATCACGATACGGCGCAGTCCGAACAGCTCGTGGGCGACGAGCAGCCCCGTCCCGACGTAGCTCGCGACGAACTGAACCCCGGGGAGCCGTCCGGTCGAGAGCGTCCGACCGACGTAGGAGGGGATCAGGAGGTACGCCATCCCGAAGACCATCGGGAGCACGGCGCCGAACAGTCCGAGGAGGGCGACGACCCGATAGCCGGCGTCGAACAGCCACGCCGCCTGGAGGCCGACCATGGAAACCGCACTCGCGACAGCGAAGCGGTGAGTCCACCGACTGACGCCCCCTGAGCCAACCATCCCTGTGATCAGAAGCCGCGCTCTCTAATCGGACTGTCCCACGTCGTCGGCCGGCTCCCGTTCGACGACCACCTCGTGGATCTCGACGTCGTTCGGCCGCTCGAAGGCGTCCGCCGCCGACGAGTTCTCGTGTGCGCGTTCGTACGCGCTCCCCTCACGCCAATCCTCGTAGTCGTCGATCGAGTCCCAGAACGTCATCGTGACGTGCCCCTCCGCATCGACCGGGGAGAGCACCTTCATCCCCCGAAACCCAGAGTGGTCCTCGATACCGTGGTCAGTCCGGAGCCGATCGAGAAAGGCGTCGATGCGTGCGTCGGGCACCTGAACCCGGTTCGAAACTACGATCATTACGGAGCCGGCTTCGCGTTCGACTCGCCCGTACAGAAAGCTACAGCCGCATATGTTCGTCCGATCCGGACCGCTGCTGGCGGGGAACTATCAGTCGGGAGACGCCGCGACTTCGGCCATGGCGTCGCGATCGTCGCTCCTGTACTGTTTCAACACTCGCCCCTCCGCTCGGTGGAGGATCTCGCTGCACGTCGACTTCGCCATGCCCAGTTCGTCCGCGAGGTTCACGAGCGTCGTCTCCCGCGGCGTGTCGTAGTAGCCGCGGTCGATCGCCTCGTCGAGGACCAACTGCTGCCGATCGGTCAGTAGCGGGTCCGAATCCACGTCCTGCTGGATCCGCTCGACGGTGTAGTGGATGCCGAACTCGTCGAGGGTTTCGCCGAGTTCGGAGAGCGTCTGCTGTGGGATGGTCGCTTCGAGCGTCATCTCGCCGCCCCGGACCTCGAACGGCATCTCGAGGGGGACGCCGGAGTCCTGCAACGCACTCAGTAGCAGCGGCACCGTCGTTTTGACCTGCACCCGACTCATTCCGGGCTCGGTTTCGAACACCGTCAGATCTGTCACCGAGTCGTAGCCGCGGATCTCCTCGCGGACGGCGTCGGGGTCGTCGCCGATGATCTCGATCCGGGCGACGCCCGTCGCCGTGTTGGCAGTCGCGGCGAGCACCCGGAAGCTCGTGTCGGGGTACGTCTGTGACAGCTCGCCGATCCAGACCGCGTCCGGGACCGTAATCGTGAGTTTTGCGTAGGGCATGGTTCTGGTGGCGCTCCGCCCCTCGACTCCGTCGCCCGAGGGGACCGAACGTCTTCGGTCGTAGTTTTAGCCGTACCTAAAAGTAAGTCAGCGCGAACATCTTCGGATCGCACCTAAGTAGCCGTCGAGGGGCGTGGGGGAGAGCGGCGTTCAGAACGGCGCGTCCGGCGACCCGCGACTGGGGCTTTCGTTCTCCATGCTCCGCTCCATCGGGTTCGATCCGACCTCGTCGCTCTCCTCCGGGACGACGGTCACGTTCTCGGTTTCGAGGTACTTCTCCTCGAGCTCCGCGAGCTGATCGTTGATTTCGGTGCTCTGGTGGTGCATCGGTGCGGCACGGACGCGAACGAGGTCGTACTCGTGCCGGTCGGAGAGACCGTTCCACGCCCGGAACGACCCGATCGTCAGCGTGTGCGTCTGCGGACAGAACGGCGTCGTCGGCGTGAACTCCGCCCGGAGGACGCGTTCGGCGTCCCCGTCGTCGATCGCGTCGTCGGCGTCCCCCCGCTCGACGGCGTAGCGGTAGCCGGCGTTTTTGTGGCGGGTGTCCAGATTCAGCCGGGCGAGGTTGTAGTTGAACGTCATGTCGTACACCTTCCGCTCCTCGAACAGTTCCCGCGTCAGGCGGTGGAACGCGAGGTGATCCAGCCCGTCAAGCACCGCGTGAGGTTCGAGAAACGGGCCGGGCGTCGGTGTGTCGTTCGGGACGAACTCGTCGTAGCCGTCGAACAGGTCCTCGTCGTCGTCCCCGCCGAACGGCGATGGGATGCTCGGCATACCGACCCGTTCGTCGTCGTCCGGGGTACAGTTGCTCCCGGAGATATTCGGGCGGTCGGTTTTCGATGGCGTGAGGCGCGGAACCGGTGAACGACCGGGTCCTACTCGTCCTCGTCGTCAGTTCGGACGTAGTACGGCCCGTCCCAGTTCCGCACCCAGTCCGGCGCCGACGGATGCGACTGCAACAGGTTCGCCTCGTACGATTCGTCGGCGAAGACGGCCCCGGTGTCGTCCGTGGCGTCTTCCCTGGGGACGGTGAACGACACCGGGTCGCTGTCGGGCGCGGGTACCAGCCGTTTCTTGTCCCAGTCGTGCGCCTCCCCAGGTGAATCGACCCACTCCTGCGGGTAGAACGTCACGCTGACCTCGGCGTCCGTCGACGGTTCGGCCATCGTCAGAACGGCGCCCCCGACTCCTCGGTCACCGCGTCGTCCGCGACCGCCGCTTTCCCGACGAGGACTCTGAACTCCTCGGGGTCGCGCTTTCGGTAGGACCAGTGGAACTCCGGCCCCGCCTCGGCCTCGAACTGGTGGTAGAGCGGCTTCGGATCGTGATCGTTCACGAGGACGAACCCTTCGCCGACGTCTAACTCCTCGTACGCCTCGAAGATCTGCTCGTGTCGCTGTGCCGGGGGGAGGTCTCTCACGTCAAGCTCCTCAGCGACCTTGACCGCCTCGTCGTCCGACGATTCTGCCACCTCGTCGTCCGATGATTCTGCCACCTCGTCGTCCGATGATTCTGCCACCTCGTCGTCCGATGATTCTGCCACCTCGTCGTCCGACGATTCTGCCACCTCGTCGTCCGATGATTCTGCCACCTCGTCGTCTGCCGTGGACGAACTATCGCCCTCGTGGGTTCCCTCTTTCGTGATCCGAACGCGACAGCGGCCGACCTTCGATTCGACGACCTCCCAACTGAACGACTCGCCGTACCGCTCGCGGAACTCTCGGTGGAGCGGTCGCGGTTCGTGAGGGGCGACGAGCTCCATCGTCCCGCCCTCCGGGATCATCCCGTAGCGATGGTGGATCGTCGGGTGGCGCTCCTCCTTGGGGATCTCGCGGACGTCGTACCGCGTGACGACGTCGTCCTCGGTTGGTGCGGAGTCGCCGGTCTTGGTCACCTCCACGCGCCACTCTCCGGACTCTCGGCTCGTGTACTCCCAGTCGACTATATCGCCGTGCATCGACCGGAGCTCGTGGTAGAGCGGTTTGGGGTCGTGGTCGTTCACGAGAACGAACCCCTCGCCGTCCCCGAGTTCGTCGAAGGTGTCGAGCAGCGCCTCGTGTCGGCGCTGTGGCTTCAGGTCGCGAACGTCGATCGTCCCCGCGGCGGCGTCGTCGAGCGCATCGCCGACGGTCAGCCGGAGTTCCCGCGGCTCCGCGTCGGGGTCCGCGTACTCCCAGTCCAGGCTCCGACCGCGTTCGATCTGGTAGCGGACCAGGTGTGAGTCGATATCCCGATCGGCGACGATGTCGAGGGAGTCGCCGGATTCGGACGCCTCCAACGCGTCGAACAGTTGTTCACGGTGTTCCGCTTCCGGCCGGTCGCGCAGATCGACCTGCGTACTCATTGCTGTAGTCGGTAGTCGTCGAGTAGCCGGATACACCCTCTGCCGAAGCGATTCGGGGGTCCGGTCAGGCGACACACCGTTCGGCGCCTCCCTCCGCCTCCGGGCAGCAGTTCAGACACTCCGATTCGACCAGATCACGGAGGCGGAACACGCCGTCTTCGGGCAACGCGAAGCTGATCTCGAGCGCCGTCTCCTCGTCGAGCGCCGCCCCGAGTACGGAGTCGAAGAACGTGGAGACGACGCAGAACCGCCACCGCGCTTCCGTGGCGAGGCTCTCTCCCCGGTCTGTCAGCGTCGCTCCGCGGTACTTCTCGTACTCGACGAACCCCCGACCGTCGAGCTTCGAGAACATCTCCGTGACGCTCGCCGGCGCCACACTCAGGTACTCCCGGAGCTCGCCGGTCGTAACCCGGCCGGTCCCCGACTCCGAGAGCACGGAGATGGCGAAGAGGTAGCGTGCCGTCCCGGGCTCGACGTCGGATAGCGACGGTGTGAACGACGGCGACGGCCCGGACTGTGTCTCTGAAGACATACCGCGTACTCTCCCAGCGACGTCGGAAAGCGTACTCCCGAATTTCTTCGGTTTCGACCGGTGCGCTCTGGCCGGCCCGACGGGCGACACTCACTCCGTTCGGGACTCCCTGATCCGGAGTCCGATGTGGCCGGTAGCCAACTGCGCCAGCTCCGGCTCCGCGCCGGTGTGGCGGCCGAACGCCGTATGAGCGAACGCCTGCCAGAGCACTCGTTCGGGGTAGGGTCGCCGTGACAGATCGACGCCCAACGCTTCCGCGAGGGCGGTGTCGTCGAGTTCGCGGGCTGCGGTCGGTATCGGTAGCGGGTTCGGGAGCTGGTCGACGTCGATGTCGAACGAGGGGAACAGCCGGTACGTCGCGCCGTGAGCCGGGTGGTGGAGTTCGCGCCGACCCGGGAACCGGACGCCGATCTCCGGGGTGACGCTCGTCGATTCGCCGTCCTCGCCGACGAGTTCGACGTGTCGTTCCTCGAGCGCAATCTGCCGGCGTTCCCCCGCCGCGATACTGTACTCGGCTCCGTCGACCGTCAGTTCGACCGCCGAGTCCGAACAGTTCTCGACGGAAACGTCGGGGACCGAGTACGACGACACGACCGTCGTCGTCGTCTCGCCGCCGATCGTGCCGTCGACGGCGACCACCGTCCGGTCGTCGCCCCGAGTGACGAGCCGCGGAGCGTCCGCCGGGAGCGAACTGACTCCGCGGAGTTCGTGCGTCGTCGCACAGGCCAGTTCCCAGTCGCTCGGCTCCCCGGCTGACGACGCCATCGACGGCCGCCAGTAGAAGACCCGTCGAGTCCCGTCGAGTTCGTACGGAACGGCGTCGGGGAAGAACCGATCGCCGATCCCGGACGGTTCGAGCTCCGGGTGTTCGAGCTTCAGTTCGAGGTAGGGGAGCCGACGAACGATGGGTGACGGCAGTTCACCGGGCGACAGCCGCCGCCACTCGACGGTCTCTCGGGACCCGCCCGAAGGTGTCCGCTCGGTCATCGCACTCCCCTACGCTGTCAGTTCGGGAAAGCTCTCTCCCTGAGATGTTCGCGAACGCGTCCGGTGGTCGGTCCCGAGAGCAGAGGCTGTGATGTGCCACGTGTGACCGTCGCCGTACTTCGAACGTTCGGGTGGGGGCGAGCGACGCTGACGGCGCCCCCCGAGCGAGACGGCAAGTGCTCTCGCCCGAATATCTCCGCCCCGGTGCTTAGCTTTCGGCCGGGCTAACCCCTCGCCGAGGGGAGGCCACACCTCATGCCAGAACCCCAAACCGGAACCACCGCGGAACAGCCCGACGCCCTCTTCGACAGGTACACGCTTCCGAAAGTCGCCCTCGGCGTCATTCTGGCGGCATCGCTGGCCGGCACGTGGGTGACAGCGACCCTCGACGGGACCGCGACTCTCGCCGGTGCGGTGGCCAAGTGGCTGTACCTCGTCGGACTGGGCGTTCTCACTGGCGGACTCGTCTGGAAACACGTCTTCGTCCGACCCGCCGACCTCGGCGACGACGCCGCCGACTACTGCGCGGAGATGTACGATCGCTTCGACCGCATCGCGGCCGGCGCGACCGTCGTTCTGGCCGTCAGCGGGGCCGTAGTTCTCCGGGAGTACGTCGCCGTGTTCGGACCGACGACCGCCCTCGTCGGGTACGCCGCGTTGGTCGGCGCGCTGCTCGCGATGGCCCTCGTGCAGATACTTGGAAGCGAGGCTGTCGAACGGCAGTTCCGAACTCCGACGGGCGTCGTGACGCTCGGGCTCGCACTCGCGGTCGTCGTCGCGACGGCCGTCGCAGAGGTCGCGGTGACCGGCCTCGATCCTGCCGCAGTGGTGGTGCGCGTCCTCCACCTCGTGGCGTTCGCGGTGTGGGTCGGCGGTGCAGTGTGGAACATCTTCGTCGCCGTCCCGACGGGGCAGAAGCGGCCGACCGTCCCGGTCGTCCGAGCGGCCGGCGAGCAGCTCGAGCGGTTCCGCTGGGCGGTCCGGTTCGTCATCCCGACGCTGTTCCTGACCGGCCTCTACCAGGCCGTCGATGGACTCGGGGTGAACGCCGAGGCGTATCTGGGAAGCGCCGTCGGCCTGACGGTGCTCGCGAAGGTGGGGTTCATCGGCGTCCTCGTCGTCGTGTTCAAGCTCTGCCCGATGTGGCGGGCCTGTTCACCGATCGAGGGTGTCTGTGAACTCGACGAACTCGGCGGGGAGGGGACGGCGGATAGCGATCCGACCGCGGGTGGCTCGGAGGTGCGGAGCGATGACTGAGGCCACAGCACCGGACGCGGGAGCCGGCGTCGAACCCGACATGACCGTCGACAACCGCGGCCGCGGGTGTGCGAGCGGGATCGCCCGGGTCCAACGGGCGCTCGAAGACCTCCCGGAGGGAGCGGTGCTCGTGGTGAAAAGCACCGACAGACGGGCGAAACAGGAGTACCCACGGCTGGCGGAACAGACGCCACACGAACTGCTCGGCATCGAGAGCGAGCGCGGACGACTTCTCAGAAAGGAGTACACGACCTACCTGGAGATCCACCATGAGTAAGATCGATTCACCGACTGCCGACGGAACGGTACAGGCACCGACTGACACGCACTGGGAGCGTCTCCCCGAGGCGGACCCGATCCGGATCCGCGACCCGCTCGCCGAGGTTCTCGGAACGGTTCCGGCGGGTGAACCGTTCGTCCTGACGTTCGGTGACGTCGTGAAAGCCGCCGGACACGCCTGCCCGGCCGTCGCCGGTGCGTACCGGTCGACCCAACTCGCGCTCGAACGGCTCTACCCGGACACGCTTCCGGTACGCTCGGAGATCGAGGTCACCGTCGGGGGGAGTCCGGGGGACTCCGGACTCGGCCCGATGGCGAACGTCGTCCGGCACATCACCGGCGCGGCGGACGAGACGGGGTTCGCCGGCTTCGGCGGATTCGGGGGCCGCGAAAAGCTCCTGACGTTCGGCGAGGTGGACGCCGCCGGCCGGGCGTTCCGCTTCGAACGAACGGACGTCGATTCGGCGGTCGTCGTCTCGTTCGACCCGTCAGCGACCGGCGCGGATTCCGAGGGCGGCGGGCCGCCGATGCGGATGCTCTCGAAGCTCGTCGCTGGCGACGCTGACGAGGCGGAAGCCGCGACGTTCCGGGACCAGTGGCACGACCGCGTACAGGGGATCCTCGACGCGCCCCCCGGCGACGGCCCGTTCACGATCGAGGACACTGCGTAACCCCGCGGAGTTCGATACTTCCGTCGGAGCCGGTCAAGCTGTGTTCCGCCCGACCTCGACCAATGCGTAGCCGGCACCGAGGAGCATTCCCGTCAGGTGGGCGACGCCCGAGCTCTCCGGGGCAATCGCCGACGCGCCGACGAAGTCGTTCAGCAGCTGGAGCGTAACGACAACGGCCGCGCCCGACACCAGCCCGCGGCGCAGCGCCGGGCTCTCGACGGGGCCGCGCCCCCGCGCCAGCGCCACGGCGGCGAACGCGGTCGTGGCCTGTGCCGCGCCGCTGGCGCCGACGATCCCACCGGTGACGCCCGCGACGACGTACTGGGCGACCTGTGCCAGTATCCCGGCGACGCCGGTCGCGGCGAGGAAGCCGGCGTAGCGTCGCGCCCCCAGCGCGTGTTCGGCGATCGTCCCCCAGATCACCAGAAAGAGGAGGTTCGCTGTGAGGTGGTTCAGGTCGGCGTGACTGAGCACCGCGAGCAGCCACCCCGGCGAGGGCGACGCTCGCGCGACGAACCACGCCCCGAAGCGGTCCGCCCCGAACGCGGCGGCGAGCCACGGGGCGAGCGCGTGCCAGCAGAGCAACAGCGCGACGGCGCCCCACGTGACTGGGGCGCCGCCGAACCAGTCCCGCAGGTCCGCGGCGACCCGACGGGACGGTCGCTCCGGGTCGGGTTCGCGGACCATGGCCTACTCGTCGTTAGTCGCCTCCGGCTCCTGCCACAGCCCCTGTTCGGCGAACAGCTCCTTTCCGCGTTCGTAGGCGCCGAAGCCGTAGAGCCGCGAGGGACAGAGCACGTAGCGCCGTTTCACGCCGCCCTCCGAGCGGTAGCGGATCACGAACCGCGGCCGGGTCAAAAGCGGGAGCCCGTACTCGGGTTCGACGCTCTCGACGGCGTCGTACTGGATGCTGATCTCCTTCTCGGGCTGCCCGCCGTGGAGCCGCGACCAGACGAGCCACGCGAGCAGCAGCCCTACGCCGGCGCCGGAGAGCCACACCGGCAGCGTCCGGACCGCCAGCACGACGCCGACGACGACCGCGAGGCCGAACAGCGCGACGCCCGCGCGCCGAACCGGGGGAATCTCCTCGTCGGTCAGCGCGTCGCGGAGCGTCCCCAGCGGGCTCCGCTCGCCGACCCGGATGCGGAGGCCGTCCTCCGCGACGATACAGCGGCCGTCCTTGGTGCGGAACTCGCCCACCACTGTGTTGTCGGTGGGAGAACGGCGGAATAGCGTTTTTGGGTCGCGCTCACTCCTCGGCGACCGCCCGACACCGCTCGACCCACTCGGTCCGGAACGTCTCGTCGCTCACCATCCGCCCGACGAGATCCGCGGGCCGACGGACGCCCTCGTCGATACACCAGCCGAGACACTCCCTGTAAATCCCCATCGAGAGCTCCTCCCTGTCGGGGTCACGGACGACCGGCACCGTCTCGGTGCCCGAGAGGACCGTCGCGAGTGCGCGCGTGTGGCCGTCCGCGAGCACGACCCGGCCCGGCTCGACCGTTCCGGGGTCGAGTCCAAGATCCTCGACAGGGTCCAGATACGGCAGCGGCTCCGGATCGGGGTCGTCGGCGTCCCACCACTCGAACACGCCGCGGAGCTTCGCGGCGCTCACGAGCAGTTGGCTCGGGTGGAGGTCGGCGAGCGGTCGCTGTTCGATTTTCTCACCGTCGGCCATCAGGAGGCGGTGGAGACGATCTTGATCACGTCACCCTCCTCGAGTTCGTGATCCTCGCCGATGCGCCGGCCCGCGCGGGCGTCGACGGCGTGGACGTAGCCGTCGCCGATGTCGGAGTGAACGGCGTAGGCGAGGTCTTTCGGCGTCGACCCCTCGGGCAGCAGGAACGCGTCGGGGAGGACGTTGCCGGTGCCGTCGGTCCACTTCGACTCGTTCTGGACGGGGTAGGCGGTGAGTCGGTCGAGCAGGCCGTACACCGCCTCGTTCAGCGACTGCTGGACGCCCGTGCCGCCGTGGTCGGCCATCGTCTCCCGAATCGTCTCGAGGCCCTGCTCCTGTTTCTCGCTCACGTCGCCGACGATCTCGAAGTCCTCGTCGCCGGGGTCGTAGTTCAGGATTCCCGCCTCGGCGCCGTTTCTGAGCGCGAGTTCTCCGTCGGCGGTGCAGGGGACGACCGGCTTGTCGGTTTCCCGTAGCGCCTCGACGTTCTCCTCGGGCGCGATGTCGATCTTGTTCGCGACGAGGACGATCGGCTTCGTGCGCGCTCGCAGATCGCGGGCGAGCGTCTCGCGGTGGTCGTCGGTCCAGTCCCGGGGGTTGTCGGGGTACTCCATCCCGCGGAGCGTCGCGGTCACGTCGTACTCGTCGGCGCCGAAGCCCGTGAGCAGGTCGTGCAGCGCCTCGTCGATGTCGAAGTCGGGCGAGCGGGACTTTCGCTCGACGGACTCCCAGTTGCGGTCGACGATGCCGGTGAGCCAGCGGTCCATCTCCTCCTCGATGAACGTGGCCTCCTCGGTCGGGTCGTACGTGCCGACCTCGACGGGTTCGCCCTCCTCGTCGGTCGCGCCGGCGGCGTCGACGACGTTGAGGATCACGTCGGCGTCGGTCAGCGCGTCGAGGAACTGATTGCCGAGGCCGCGGCCCTCGTGGGCGCCGGGGACGAGGCCGGCCACGTCGAGCAGTTCGACCGGGACGTAGCGCTTCCCGTCGCGGCAGTTGTCGCTGTCACAGCGCTGTTCGCGGTCGAGGCAGGGGCACTCGGTGCGGACGTGGCTGACGCCGCGGTTCGGGTCGATGGTGGTGAACGGGTAGTTGCCGACGTCGACGTCGGCCATCGTGGCGGCCTTGAAGAACGTGGACTTGCCGGCGTTGGGTTTGCCGGCGAGCGCGACCGAGAGCATTTAGTTGGGGGTTGGTTCAGTGGACGGGAGGAACTGCCTTTCGGTCGATACTGGGGATTCTGAGTTGGGAAGGTGGTAGACTCTCTATCCGCTCGCACCGGGCACAGTGGCGTATGGTGAGTAAACAGGATCAGCAACACCGTGAAAGCCCCTGGCGGCTCGACTCCCGGGACTCGCTTCGCTCCTCAGTCGCTTCGCTCCTTGCGGTGCTTGCGTCGTCCGGGTTCGTCGAGCCGACAGCCCCTTTCAGTCCCACCCGACAGCACAGCCCACACGCCTCCCCAGCCGACTCACTCGTTCACTCCGTTCACTCGTTCGTCCCTCGCGCTCGCTCGCGCACGGCGGCGCGAGCGCTTCGCGCCGACAGCGTTCCCTCGCCGAGAAAATCGTGAAACTCAGAAATCAGGCGTCTGCTCCTGTGGGTCCGTCGGCGCCGAGTCGTCGGACTGCACCAACTGGATCTCGCCGTCGGCGCGCATCGTCCCCTCGACGTTCGCGCGCTCGTGGACGCGCAGGTCGCCACACGACACGTCGCCGCGGACGTTCGCGCCGGCGTCGATCGTGACGCGGCCGTCCCGCGTGCTCACGTCGCCGTGAATCACGCTGCCGGAGTGGAGGTGCACGTCGCCACGGGCGCGGACGCTGCCGAACAGCTCCGAGCGCTCCTCGATCGTCACCTCCGTCGCGCGGATGTTCCCGTGGAGTCGGCAGTCCGAGCCGATCGTCGCGGGCGTCGAGACGCGCCACGCGTCGTCGGAGACCGACGATCCCCGCGGGATCACCAGCGGCGCCTGCTCGGCCTCGCCGCCGTCGGCCAGCGCGTACGCCAAGTCGTCGGCGGCCTCCTCCTCGCCCAGCCGGAGAAGTTGGGAGAGCACGATGAAGTAGAACACCAGCGTCGGCATCGGGTTCCGGATCGTGATCCAGCCGTTGGCCTCGAACCCCTCCTCGATCTCCACGTCGTCGCCGATGTCCAGATCGCCCGAGACCATCAACTGCCCGCCGATCCGGGCGCGTTCCCCCAAGTAGGCGTCCTCGCCGACGAGCACGTCGCCGTCCACGTCGGTCCACATGTCCAGCCGACAGTCGTTCTCGGCCTCGATGTGGCCGCCGAAACTGCTCCGTTCGCCGGCCGCGACCGAGCGGCCGCGGACTCCGAACTCGACGGTCGACTGGCCACCGACCAGCACGTCACCGTCGGTGACGAGGTCGTGCTCCTCGACCACGGTGCCGCTGGGGATGGACAGTTCGTCGAGCGGGTCCTGACGGAGCGACATACACGCGATAGGTCGGTCTCCATACTTAAAAGGCTCCGTCAGACATACATCTGGTTCTCGACAGTTGTTGCCGGCATCCGCGGCTGGACGGCCGCGTTCGGCGGTGACGAGGCCGAGGCTCGCCCCGGAAGCGTGAGGTTAACCCCCGGCGGCGTCGTACGTCGGCGCATGACCGCACTTTCGTTCGACGATGAGGGCGTCGACGTCGTCTACGAGGGCACCGAGTTCCGACTGGAGAAGGCGCTGATCGAGGAGGCGACCGAGAAGTCCTACCCAGACGTGACCGACCACGAGGTGCTCAAGATCGTCGAGGAGGACCCCAACATCTCGGGGGAACCCCGCCGAATCGGCGACATCGTCGAGTCGATCTGACGCCCGATCAACTCAGCCCGTACTCGTCGTGGTCGTCCTCCAGTCCGTCGGCCTCCGCGACGAGGTAGCCCATCAGGTCCTGGGCGCTCTCCGCGACGGCCTCGAGGTCGTCGTCCGACCGGCCGGTCACCGACACCGACAGCTCCCGCAGCCCCAGATCGACTCGCGGGACGGTCTCGTCCTCCCCGGACGCGTCGGCCGCGCGTCGACGGGCCTCGCCGCCGGACGCGTCACTGCTCTCGTCGCCGCCGTTCTCTCCCATACCCGCGGGACTCTGGCCGGTCGTACAAAAGTCTCCGGGCCGCCCCGCCTCAGCCGTCGACGAACGTCCGGCGGTCCAGCCGTTCGGTCGCCTCGTCGGCCAGCGTCCGGAGGTTGACGGCGTCCTCGCGGTTGTAGGAGATCAGCGTCTCCAGCGAGCCGTCCTCGCCGCGCTCGTGCTCCTTCCAGAGGCGGACCGCGTCGCGGCCGGAGATGTCCGGTCGGTCGCGCTCGATGCCGATCTCCTGCTCGATCGGCTTCAGGCCGCCGGAGAGCCCGAGTTTCTTGCAGGTGTACATCAGGTCGAGGTGGGGCGTCTCCACGTCGAGGCCGAACGAGGTCTCGAGGAACGGCACGTCGAAGCGCTTCCCGTTGAACGTCACCAGCAGGTCGGCGTCCGCGAACTGCGCCCGGACGTTCTCGGCGGTCAGGTCGTCGCCGTTGACGAGCGTCGTCGTCTCGCCGTCGCGGTGGAACGAGACGGTCGTGACCTCGTTCCGTTCCTGATCGAGCCCGGTGGTCTCGATGTCGAAGAAGCAGGCCGAGTCGCGGAAGTTCTCGTAGAGCCGCCAGCGCTCGCTGGAGGGGAACTGCTGGTCGAAGAAGGCGGCGTCGCCGGCGTCGAGGCGGGGCCGGGCCTCGTCGATGAACGATTCGACGCGCTCGCCGGTCTTGCGGCCGACCGCGCTCGGGTGGAAGTCGTCCCAGTGGGTGATGTCGTCTTCCCAGAGCCGGCGTTCGGTCGTCTCGCCGACCCCGCGGACGGGGATGAAGGAGTTCTCGACGCGCATGGCTGGAGTGGGGCGGTTCCGGGTGATAAACTCGGCGCTCCGTGGGGGAAGGCGAAAGAACGAGGTAGCGACCGCGGGAAGCCGTGGGCCGTGAACCAGACAGTTTACCGACTCGGGCTGTTGACGCTGCTCCTCGGCGGTTTCGTATCGCTCGGCGCGGCGACTGCCGGCGGCGGGGTCGGCCTCCTGTTGCTCGCCCTCGGGTATCTCTTCGGGCTGATCGGCGTCCTCCAGCCCGACTCCTCCGGGCTGGCGGACAGCGAGTAGCTACTCCTGTAGCCGTTCGCGCTCGCTCTCGCCGTCCTCGCGTTCCTTGTACGGCTCGCACACCCGGCTCACGCCCTCCTCGAAGCTGATCTCGGGCTCCCAGCCCGTGGCGTCCTTGAACTTCGAGGGGTCGGCGTGGGTGTGGAAGACGTAGTTCTCCAGCGGCACCGGCTCGTAGACGGGGTCCACGTCGGTCCCCAGCTCCTCGTTGATCATGTCGACCATCTCGTTGAACGTGTAGGGGTCACCGACGCCGAGGTTGTACACGCCGTCGAGTTCGTTCTCGGCGGCGAGTTCGAGGCCGCGGACGATGTCGTCGACGTGGGTGAAATCGCGGGTCTGCGTGCCGTCGCCCCAGAGCACCGGCGACTCGCCGTCGGCGATCGCGTCGGCGAACTGGGCGATCGTGTTTGCGTACTCCCCCTTGTGTTCCTCGTTGCCGCCGTACCCCTGATAGACGGAGAAGAAGCGCATCCCCGCGAGCGTGAGGTCGTGGAAGTCGGAGTAGTACTCTGCGTAGCGCTCCCGGCCCATCATCGACGCGTCGTACCCCGTCGACGCCTCGACGGGCATCGCCTCGCTGCAGGGGTCCTCCTGACTCCCGTAGATCGAGGAGGTCGAGGCGTAGACGAACGTCTCGCAGCCGTCGTCCATCGCCTGCTCGACGACGTTGACGAACCCCTCGATGTTGACGCGGGCGCCCTGCCGGGGGTTCTCCTCCAGCATCTCGCGGGAGGAGAGCGCGGCGAGGTGGAACACGGCGTCCACGTCGGTCGGGAGGTCGTCGTCGAGCACGTCCGCCTCCGCGAAGATCACGTCGTCGTCGAGGTTCTCTGGCGTGCCGAGGTAGCAGTTGTCCAGCGCGATCACCTCGTTGTCGGCCGCGAGGTGGTTCGAGAGGTTCGAGCCGATGAACCCCGCGCCGCCGGTGACGAGCACGCGCTTGCCGTTCATGTGCGAGCCTCCACCCGGCGGCGGCAAAGGCCTGTCGTTCGGCGATACCCACGTCCGTCCGGACCAAGCCTATTTCTGAACAGTTCTGTGGAACGATCCGGGTATTCTCCCCAAACATCCTCACTTCGGCCGCCGGTGTGCGCAGATTTATGTGCTTCCGCCGGTCACATCTCGACAAATGTCTTCGATCGAGCTCACGGCCAGCCAGCGTACGATTCTTAGGGCGCTCGTCAACCTCCACGGCGAACGCGAGTCCGCGGTCAAAGGCGAGGCGATCGCCGAGGAGGTTGGCCGAAACCCCGGGACGATCCGCAACCAGATGCAGAGCCTGAAGGCGCTCCAGTTGGTCGAGGGGGTCCCCGGCCCGAAGGGCGGCTACAAGCCGACGACCAACGCGTTCAACGCGCTCGACGTGCAGCAACTGGACGAGCCGGCGTCGGTGCCGCTGGTCCACGAGGGCGAGGAGCTATCCGGCGTCAACGTCGAGGAGATCCGCCTCACCAGCGTCCACAACCCCGACCTCTGTCGGGCCGAACTCCACCTGCGCGGCTCCGTCAAGGAGTTCCACGAGGGCGACGAGGTGCGCGCCGGCCCGACCCCGCTGTCGGCGCTGGTCGTCGAGGGCACCGTCGACGGGAAGGACACGACCGCGAACGTGGTCATCCTCGAGATCGAGTCGATGGCGGCGCCGGCCGGAGACGCCGCGCACTGAGCGCACGGTCCACCGCTCGCTGTTCTACCCCTCCCGTTCGTCCAGCACCACCGGCACACCCCGTTTGGCGACGTCCGCCGCGAACGCGCCGGAGTCGGCCTGCAAGATCTCGATCGTGTTGTAGTGGACCGGCAGCACCAAGTCCGGATTCATGCGCTCGGCGAGGTCGGCCGACTCCGCGGCGCTACTGACGACCGTCCCGGCGATGTTCGCGAGGAACAACGACACTGACAGCTCCGCGAACGCGTCCAGCGCGTCGCTGTCGCCCGGCCAGAACACCGACGTGCCGCCGATGGCGAGCCGGTAGCCGACGCCGAACCCCTTCGGGTGGCTGACGTTCCCGTCCACGTCGGCCCGCGGGCCGTCCGGCTCGTTGTACGCCGGGACCGACCAGACGTCCGCACCGCCGTCCGGCCCGTCGACAGCGAGGTGGTCCTCCTCGCCGATCCGGACGACGTCGCCGGGGAGTTCGGAGACGGGCGCTACGTCGCGGTCGATTCCTGCCGGGTCGACGGCTTCGTAGACGACGACGGTGGTGTCCTCGTTCGCGACGCGATCGATCCCGTCGGAGTCGTAGTGGTGATCGTGGGTGACACAGACGAGATCGGCGTCCTCGGGGCGGTAGTCGGTCGATCGCGGGTGGGCGGCGTCCGTGGGGTTGCCGCCGCCGACGGGGGTCCAGTCGCCCGTGAGCACGCCGTAGCGGCCGGGGTCGAGGTAGGCGACGAAGCCGCCCGGGGTCTCGATTCGGGTGGTCGCGTAGCCGAGCCACGTGACGGCGAGGCCGTCGTGATGGACAGTCATAGTCGGGGGTGGGGTCGGGGGGTCCTTAGGGGTTGTTGGAGCGGTATTCGGCGAATATTCAGTGGCGGGGTTTCGGGGCAGCGTCGTGGTGTAGTTCGCCGATTACTGCGGCAGCAACAGCATCCCGGTGCTAGACCACTTGCGACCGCAGTGTGCTGAGCACGAGGCTCGGCACAGTACCGATTCCCCACCCCTCCCCCCGCGGCCGGTGGTGGCGCGCGACGTGAGCGCCTCCGTGGGCGAACGAGCGCGCGAGGGATGAGCGACCGAACGAAGTGAGGGAGCGAATCGGCTGGGGAGGTCTGTGGGCTGTGCGGAGCGGTGCGGTCACAAGGTGCCAACGAACGAGATGCTGTTACAGTTACAGTACCCGTCACTCGTAGCACGGCTTCTCCGTTCAGAATAGGCTGTGGAACAGACGACAGATATGCGGGGTCGGAGAGCAGCCGCGTCCAACTCGGGGGTACGACCGAATCAGAAGTGAAACACGTCCGCCTATTGGATCGTGTACTCTTCGAAGTCGGCCCCCAGTTCAGCACCGGCCGCTTGTGCGTTCTTCTCTAATTCGTGAGTGTGCTCACGACGTGCGTGCTCACTGGCGTTTACGAGGACAGTTCTATCGGCGTCAAGTTTCGCTATCGCCGCACTCAATTCGTCTGCTGGCCCGTGATTGAGGCCCACGAACGGTGACCCCTCACAGACGAAGAGGTCGATATCTGTCGCGGGCGGTTCATCCACGAAGCTCTCCATATCCGGGGCGTATGCGATCGCTCGATCACCTTCTCTGACGACGAAACCGACGGTTTCGTACTCAGGACGCATATGTTCGACAGCGAACGGGCTGATCTCCAGTTCTCCGATGGAAACGCCAGTCGGACTCCACGTCGGTTCCAGTAGGTCGAGAAAGTAGTCGAACGAATCTCGGAGGTGGTCGGTAGCCGTCTCGGTCATATGGAGATCGAACGAATGTGCATCCCCTGCGCCGTTCCACGCCGTCTCGGTTCCGGAACGGAGGGTCTGGAGCAGTCCGAGCAGTCCATCAGCGTGGTCACGATGGAAATGTGTCAAAAAGAAGGCGTCTACCTGATAGGTCTCTGTCTGCTGAAGTTGGTCGACCAGGTCCGGTCCGATATCGAGTACAACTGTGGTGTCGCCGCTCTCGACGAGGACTGCGGGTCGACGACGTGGTGCGCTCTGCTCGCAGTATTCACAATCACAGAGTGCTGCAGGCATCCCTGTCGCGTCGCCAGTCCCGAGGAGGGTGACACGCATAGCCAACCTGTTCCCGAGTCAACTAATAAGGATTCTCAATCGTCGTCTGAGATGGGTACAGACGATGCACTGGGAAGCTCGTGGCCCGTACCGAAAGTTCTCCTCAACCGATCAGTCGTCCACCGAAACCGAATCCACACCTTCGGCCAACCGCTCCACACGCTCGACTGTATCCGCGTCTTCCGCCGACTTATCTTCCCGAACGCCCACGAACCGCGGGAAGCGCAGCGCGTAGCCGGCGCCGTAGGTCGGCGACTCCTGAATCTCCTCGTACCCCACCTCGAACACGACCTCGGGCCGGAACTCCACGGTCTGCCCGTCCTCGCTGACGACGTGGGGTTCGAGCAGCTCGGTGAGCTCGGCGAGCGTCTCGTCGGTGATCCCCGTCGCGACCTTCCCGACCGTCTCGTAGCCGTCGTCGCTCCCCACCGCGAGCAGGAACGTCCCGAACTCGTTGGCGCGGCGGCCTTCGCCCCACTCCGCGCCGACGACGACGCAGTCCAGCGTCTCCACGTCGGGCTTGCGCTTGAGCCAGTCCTGCCCGCGGTCGCCCGGGGTGTACGCCGAGTCGGGCCGCTTGAGCATGATCCCCTCGTGGCCCGCTTCGAGCGCGTCCTGCTCGAACGCCTCGATCTCGTCGGCGTCGTCGCTGTACAGCACCTCGCTCGCCGCCTCGGGCAGGAGCGCCGAGAGTCGGCCGTGGCGCTCCCGGAACGGGCGTTCGAGGAGATCAGTTCCTTCGACCTCCTCGCGGCCGTCGAGCAGGCAGTCGAACGCGTGAAGTTCGAGTTCGACGGTCTCGCGCATCCGCTCGACGTCGTGTTTCCGGCGGAACCGTCGGAGCACCTCCTGGAACGGCAGCGGGCCGCCGTCGTCGTCGACGGCCACGACTTCGCCGTCGAGGATCGCCGGCGCCGTCAGTCGCTCCTCCGCGAACTCCCGGATCTCGGGGAGCGCGTCGGTGACCTCCGAGGTGTTCCGCGAGTAGAGCCGCACCGTCGGGTCGTCGGGCGTCGGCTCGCGGTCGGCCTCGGGCGGCGCGATCCCGTCGGGGTGGTGGTGGAGTTGGACGCGCGCGCCGTCGAACTTGATCTCCGCGGCCACCGCCTCCCAGGACTCCAGCGCGCCGGTGACGGTGCCGGCCTGCGCGAGCATCGACTGGACGGGGCGGCCGACGGTGAGGCTCATCTCGGCGAGCCCGTCGTCGCCCTCGTCGCGGGCGATCCGGGCGACCCGGCCGTAGTCGTTGCTGACCTGGAGCGCGTCGGCGACGAGGCCGGCGTCGACGTCGAACGCCTCGGCGATCGCGTCGCGGACGGTGCCCTCGCCGACGCCCAGCCGCATTTCGCCGAGCACCAGCCGGGCGAGATAACGGGCTTCGGCGTCGCTGACCCGCGAGAACAGGCCGAACAGCGTCGCGAGCTTGGTGTCCTCGCTGCCGGCCCCCTCGGCGGCGGCGACCTCCCGGAGCGCCTCGTCGACCTCGGCGAGCGTCGGACCGTCGCTCCCGCCCCCACCGCTCGCGAACGCGCCCAGCCCCTGCTGGCCGCCGAGGTGCAGCCCCTCGGCGACGGCGCCGATCTCGCCCTCGTCAGCCAGCCGCTCCTCGATATCGTCGGCGGTGACGTTCGTGCCGGCGGCTTTCGCGAGCGCCTCGTAGCAGAGCGCGGGCCCCACGTCGAGCGTGCGGGCGTCCCAGCCCGGGAACACCCGGCCCTGCAGGACGCGCGCGACGGTCTCGATCTCGCTGCCGGCGTCCCGGAGCAGGTCCGCGACCAAGGAGACGGTCTCGAGGTCGGCGGGCTCGGCTTCCAGTTCGGCGGCGCGGTCGGCGAAGGCGGCGAACTGCATCTGACTGGGGTAGGAGCAACCCCCAAAAAAGGCCGCCGATGCGGCGCCGGCCGTCGGCCCACGGGCTCTTCCCTCTCCGTACACACAGCCACGGGCATGGAACAGACGCTCGCCGACCGGGTCAGGGAGTTGCAGTCCGTCGACGCCGACGCGTTCGCCCAGCGGGCCGCACAGGACGCGGAGGTCGTGAAGTCGCTGCTCCGCGAGGGGGCGTTCGACAACCACCGCGCCGTGGTGGGGATGGAGTACGAGTTCTACGCCGCCGCCGACGGCCGGTGGGCGGAGAACGACGCGACCGACGGCACGCTGATGCGGGTGCCACGGCGGCTGTTCGACCTGCTCGACTTCGAGAAGGAGCTCGGGCTGCACAACGCCGAGATGACCACCAGCCCGCAGCCGTTCAACAGCTACGGGATGGCCGCACAGTCCGCCGA
This sequence comes from Halolamina salina, assembly GCF_054653455.1. Classification (NCBI taxonomy): domain Archaea; kingdom Methanobacteriati; phylum Methanobacteriota; class Halobacteria; order Halobacteriales; family Haloferacaceae; genus Halolamina; species Halolamina salina. The sequence continues at coordinate 500,600 of NZ_BAAIGE010000002.1, forward strand.
GATCCGGTCACACCTCCAGAACGCCCGCGACTGCACCAAGGCAGAGGGGATGCGGCTGGTCAGCGACGGCATCTGGACGATCCCGCCCGCGGGCGAGACCGCACGGGAGTATCTCACCGACAGCGTCGTCGACGACGGCGTCCGGGTCGCGGTCAACATGAGCGACGCCGTGCGCTACCACGCGATGTCCAACAGCGGCGCGCTGGCGGGGCCGATGACCGTCGACGCGCCCAACGTCGACATCGAAGCGGACACGGTGATGCCCGAGAGCCTGATCACGTCGATCCAGCCTCACTACCAGATGAGCCGGGCGGCCGACCTCCCCCGGCACCACACGTACGCGCTGCGGATCGCCGGCCCGCTGCTCGCGCTCGGGGTGAACGCCCCGTTCTTCCCGCCGGACCTCTACGCCGACGGCGTCGACGCCGAGACGATTCTCGACGAAGCGCACGCGGAGCACCGGATCGCCGTGTTCGAGTCGGTGCTCAACACCGACGACGCCGAGAAGGTCGCGTTCCCGCCGGATCTGGACACCGTCGAGGAGGCCGTCGACCGCATCGCGGGCGACGACGTGGTGGTGCCGATCCCGACCGACGACGACGGCGACCGATTCGACGACCAGTTCCCGACGTTCCGGGCGAAACACGGCACGTACTGGCGCTGGGTGCGGCCGGTGTTCGGCGGCTCGACCCGCTCGGCGGCCAACGCCCGCATCGAGTTCCGCCCGCTGCCCGGCCAGCCGACCGTGGCCGACACGGTCGCGTTCCTCGCGGCCTTCGCGGGGCTGATGCAGCAGCTCCCCCGCCACGCCCACCCGGTCGACGAACTCGACTGGGCGACCGCCGAGTCGAACTTCTACGACGCGATGCGTGAGGGGCTGGACGCCGACCTCCACTGGATCACCGCCGACGGCGCGCGGACGACCGACACCGACGAGTTGTACGACGACCTGCTCGCGAACGCGAGCGCGGGGCTGCAGTCGGCTGGCTGCTCGGAAGCCGCCGCCGAGGAGTACCTCGCGCCGCTACGCTACCGCGTCGAGAACCGCGTGACTCCGGCGTCGTGGAAGCTCGACCGCGCACGCGACCGGACCGAGGACGGGGAGCCGTTCGCCGACGCGGTGCAGGACACCAAACGCGAGTACGTCCACCAGCAGCGTGAGACGCTGCTGCAGGGGTCGTTCGCGGATTGGGCGTAGGACGGTCACACGGCTGTTCGACGGTGGAAAGCGGGAGAACGTGAAACGCGGCGTTTTGCTACAGACACCATCGCGGCATCGGCTCCGAGCAGCGACACGACGGTCGCTGCCGGTCGCCCGCCGCGATCGGTTTAGAGCAGCTTGTCGATCTCCTTCTCCTTCGTGACCTCGACGCCCTCGTCGGTCACGACGGCGATGTTGATCCCGTTGCCGGAGGCGGTGTCGCGCTCCATCGCGCTCTTGATCGCCTTGGTGGCGACGGTCTTCGCGTCCTCGATCCCCATCTCCTCCTCGAACTGCTGTTCGAGCACGCCCAGCGCGAACTGGGAGCCGGAGCCGGAGACCGCGTAGTCCTCCTCGGTCGTGCCGCCCAGCGCGTCGATGGAGTAGACGTGCGCGCCGGTGTCGTCGACGCCGCCGAGGATGGGGGAGACGATGTAGAACGCGCCCGAGCGCAGGAGGTTACCCGTCAGCGTGGAGAGCGCCTGCATCGACATCTGCTTGCTGCGGCGGACCTCGAACAGGTTCGACTCGGCTTTCAGCGTCTCGATCAGCGACTGGGCCGCCGACACCGAGCCGGCGATGGTGAGCGCGCCCGTCGGGTGGATCTGCTCCACCTTCTGGACGTCCTTGCTGGAGACCATGTTGCCCATGCTGGCACGCATGTCCGTCGCGAGCACGACCGCGTCGCCGGCGTTGATGCCGATCGTGGTCGTCCCGGTCTTCATCCCATCGTCGGTCGCGGCCTGTGCACGACGCTCGTCGGCGTGGGGGAACTCCCCGAGTTCGGGGCCGAAAACGTCGGACTGGTCGCCGCTCAGCGGGTCGAGTCCTGACCGATCAGCAGGTGTTCGCATTGACGAACGCTAGTCGGGGAACGCTGATAAAGCCACCCCTTCGGGGAGAACTCCCCGCTTTCGAAACCCCGGCGGCGCCGCTTCGCGGGCGGCGCTCGAAGAGAAAGCCCTCGGCTACTCCGTCGCCTCGTAGGCGGCCTTCGTGCCGTCGACGGCTCGACCGAGCGGCAGCGGGACGCCGAGGCGGCGGGTGAACAGCGCGACCGGCAGCAGCGCGATCCCGAGCAGGACCGTGAGCTGGTAGAGTGCGAACAGCGCGACGCGGCGGATGGTTCGGCTCATCTGCGTGGTGGTTCCGATCGGGTCGCGGTATAAGTACTTGTCGGGCTCGACTCTGGCGACACCCCAATGCCTGCGTGCGTTTCTACTGTAGTTGTGGCGAGGGAAAGCGGACTGGGATATCTGATAAAGACGGGCGATAACGCACGGCGCTCATACGGAGTATCGCTGTAAGTTATGCAGGCGTTCGGCGGATGGTGCGCGGGGGCAGCGTCGGTGGGGAAACCCTGAAACGCACCGTCGGCGTACGGGGCGGTATGAGCGACTCAGACTGGACCGACGCCATCGTCGGCGAGCGCATGGCGGTCGATCAGCAGTTCGCCGCGGAGGTCCGTGACTCCCCGTTCTCGAACCAGGAGTGGGGACTGATCATGACGGCGGCGGAGTTCGAGATCGCCGACGCCGACGATCCCGAGGACGCCCGGATCGTCCCGGACACCGACAAGGTGGCGGGGATCATGCCCGAGGTCGAGAAGATGGAGCGCGGGATGGGCGGCGCCCCCGCCGGCGCCGGCGGCGATAGCGGGGGAGACGGCGACGGCGTGTTCTCCTCGGTGAAAGACGCCCTTGGCGTCGGCGGCGACGGCGGCGGCGAACCCGACCGGATGGACGAGGCCGAGGAACTGCTCGAACGCTACGCGGAGACGCTACAGGAACACTTGATCGAGAAGGGGCGGTGGGAACAGGTCCGCATCGCCTATCAGGAGTAGGGCGCTCCCGAGGCCGGCGTTAGCTGTTGGCGATCTCCGCGTCGTCGAGCGGGAAGTCGACGTCGACCTCCTCGCGGCTCTCCTCGCTCAGCGTGAGTTCGAGCGCCTGCCCGCAGTCCGGGCAGGGGACGACGACGTCGATACGGAGCGACTCGCCGGCACCGCGGATGTCCGTGACGGTGCTGTCGGTGGTCGTGAGGTACTCGCTGTCGAGTTCGTGATCACAGGCCATACCACCCCTTGTGAGGCCACCCGTTTCAGTACATCGGCCCGTTGCCGACTCCTTTTTAACCGTCTCCCGCCCAACGGCGAGTATGAGCGATTTCGGCCTCGACCTCACCCGCGCCGAGGAGGAGCTCCCCGACGACGACGGGGCGGGTGACGTGGTGCTCGGGGTACTGGACGGCGAAACCGACCCCGACGAGTGGATCGACGCCGTCCGGTCGGGCGACGTGCTCGTCCTCGACGTGGCGGGCGACCTGAACACGCTGGCCGCGGGGTTCGCCCGCGAGATCCGGGCGGAAGGCGGGTCGCTGACCCACTTTCGAGGGTTCCTCGTCGTGGCGCCGTCCGGCGTCGATATCGACGCCGACAGGCTGTAAGCGCCGGCTCCGACTCGGTGTGACCGCTGACGACCGAGCGCGACCTTTCTCGACACTCGACGGCCGGTAGCCCCCGCTGTTATCCCGACGCCGCCCGTAGTTCTCCCCATGCCCACGTACACGCGCCGCACTCGCGTCGACGCCCCGCTTTCGGAGGTCTGGGCGTTTCACTCCCGGGTCGAGGGGCTGGAGGCGCTCACCCCCGGGTTCATGCACCTCGAGGTCGGCGAGGTCCGCGGCCCCGACGGGGAACCCGACCCCGAGGTGCTGATGCAGGGCAGCGAGATCGAGATGTCGCTGCGTCCGTTCGGTGTCGGGCCGCGCCAGCGCTGGACTTCGGTCATCACCGACCGCGAGGAGGGCAACGGCGTGGCGTGGTTCCGCGACGAGATGCGCGGCGGCCCGTTCCCGCGCTGGAAACACACCCACCGCTTCCGCGGGGACGGCGACGGGACGGTGATCGAGGACCGCGTCGTCTACCGGCTCCCGCTTGGCGGGCTCGGTCGGGCGCTGGGACCGCTCGGCGTCGTCGGCTTCGAGCCGATGTTCCGCTACCGCCACCGGCAGACGAAGAAGCTGCTGGAGTAGCGACGTCTCACACGGCGGCCGGCAGCAGCGCCGTCACGAACACGACGCCGAGCCAGCCGGCGGCGTTCCACCACGGCACCCCGCGGACGCGCGGGCCGGGGAGGGCGTCCGCGTACGCCCACGCGCCGTCGCGGACCGCGCTCGGTTCGACCGCGGCGTCGGCAAGCGTCGCCAGCACCGCGGCCAGCCCGGCGACGGCGACCGGACCGTCGACGATCAGCGACGCCGTCCGGACTGCGAGGTAGACGACGGCGGGCCACGCGAGCAGGATCGAGACGGGGACGCCGACGAGTCGCGGGCGGAGGTAGTGGGTGAACAGCCCGGCCCGGATCGCGGGCGCCTCGACGGCGAACGCGACCGCGATACCGCCGGCGAACAGCACGACCGTCTCCGAGGGCGGCCACGTCAGCAGCGCGTGAAGCAGCGTCGCGAGGAACAGCGCGATCTGGCTCCCGACGTAGCGCCGCGCCGTGGCGTCGTCGATGGGCCGGCCGGCCGTGGCATCGGTCGAGTCAGTCACGGTTCCGTGCCTCGGCAGTGAGGTAGATGCCCAGCAGGACGACGGCACCACCGACGATCGTCGTCGGCGTGGGCACCTCGCCGGGGAGGAGAAGCAGCGCGAGCACCGTGCTCCCGACTGGCTCGCCCAGCAGGCTGACCGAGACGACGCCGGACTCGACGTGGGCGAGCGCCCAGTTGATCACGGTGTGGCCGAAGATCCCCGGGCCGACCGCCATCCCGAGGAACAGGAGCCACTCGTGGCGCGGGTAGTCGACGAGCGGGGCGCCCTGTGCGACGGCGACGACGAGCAGGACGACCGAGCAGGCGACGTACACCACGACGACGTAGGGGACGAGCGAGACGCGCTGGCGGAGCGACCGTCCGGCGAGTACGTAGGCGGCGGCGCAGACGGCGCCGACGAGCGCGAGCGCGTTGCCGTACGTCCCGGTTCCCGCCAGTCCGTCCGAGCTGCCGAACCCCATCGCCGCCAGCAGCGGGTCGCCCAGCGACATCGTGGCGGCGCCGAACAGCGCCACGAAGATCCCGACGAGCATCCGCCGGGTGAGCCGCTCGTCGAGCAGCGCCCACGCGCCGACGGCGACGAACAGCGGCTGGCTCTGGACCAGCGTCACGCTGGCGGCGACGGAGGTGTGGTTCAGGCTCTCGAACCACGACGCGAAGTGTAGCGCGAGCGCGACGCCGGTAAGCCCCGCGACCCCCAGATCCCGGAGCTCGATCGCCCGGAACTCGTGGCGGTAGCGGCCGACCGCCCACGGCAGCAGGAACGCGGTCGTGAACACCACCCGGTAGAACGCCTTCACGACGCTCGGCGCGCCCGACCAGCGGATCAGGATGGCGCTGGTGCTGACGGCGACGACGGCGACGGCCAGCGCGGCCATCGGCGGCACTCGCTCCTCGACGGCGGCGAAGGACACGCCGAACGCTCCTCTCGCCGGGCGCTTACCCGTTTCGAAGGGAGCAATCCAGTGTCCTCCCCGGCCGATGTGGTCGTCAGAGGGACCGTCGTCGTCGGGCGATACTGACTCACGTAGCGAGGACAAGAGACAATCCTTAAGTCCGAACCGGGACCTACGTGGAAGTGCCCGCCCTTAGCTCAGACTGGTAGAGCAGCCGACTGTAGATCGGCTTGCCCCCCGTTCAAATCGGGGAGGGCGGATTTCTCCTGCGAACGGAGTGAGCAGAGAAATCCAACTGAGCCGATTTGAGCTTGTGAGTCGCAGCCGACGAGCGTAGCGAGTCGGATCGTCTCACAGTGTTCAAATCGGGGAGGGCGGATTTCTCCTCCCGACGCTCGATCGACGAGCAACGCGTATGTCGTCGACGCCGATGGTCCGAGCTCACGGGCTAAATGACGTCCCGTTCGCGGAGCGCCTCGATCGTCGCCTCGTCGACGCCGACCGATTCGAGTACCTCTCTCGTGTGTTCGCCCATCCCCGGAAGCCCGGAATCCGGCCCGCGCCGGCGTTCGGGCGTCGATTTCGCGGGGAAACCGACCCGAGGCACACCAGACCCGTCGTCCTCGACGATTCCGCGACTCCTGATGTGGGGATCGCCGATCGCCTCCTTCGGCGTCCGAACAGGTGCGAACATCACGTCCTGCTCACCCAGTTCCTCCTCCCACTTCGCCTGCGTCTTCGACCGGAACGTCGTCGCGAGGGTCTCCCGGACCGCCTCCCGAACGGCCTCGTCCTCGGCGTGGTGGTTCTCGATCAGTTCGGGGTGATCCAACGCCTCACAGAGGGTCCGCCAGAACTTCGGCTCGAGCGCGGCGATCGAGACGTATCGGTCGTCCGCGGTCCGGTAGAGGTCGTAACAGGGGAGCTTCCCGGTCAGTTCTGTCCCCCGCGGCCGTGGATCGCCCCCGGCGAACGCCGCCGACGCCACCGGCTGTGCGAACGACAGTATCGCGTCGGTCATCGAGACGTCGACGAAGCTCCCGGCTCGGTTACCGAGCGACCGACTGAGCAACGCGCTCACGACACTGAACGCGGCGAAGAGGCCGCCGGCCATGTCCCCGATGGGGTAGCCCGGGATCGCGGGCTTCCCGTCGGTCCGTTCCCGCGTCATGTCGACCAGCCCCGCGACGCTCGCGTAGTTGAGGTCGTGCCCGACCCGATCACGGTACGGCCCCGCCTGTCCGTATCCGGAGAGCGAACAGTAGACGATCTCCGGATTGTGCTCGCGAACCGACTCGTAGTCGATGCCGAGTTTCTCGGCGACGCCCGGCCGGAACTGCTCGATCACCACGTCGGCCTCCGCGACCAGTTCGTGGAAGAGTTCGCGCCCGTCGTCGTCCTCGAGGTCGAGCGTGATGCTCCGCTTCCCCTCGTTGACCGCCGCGAAGATCGTCCCGACGCCGTCCGGCGTCTTCGGCGCCATGGACCGGGCGTAGTCACCGACGCTCGGCTCCTCGACTTTGACGACGTCGGCGTTCATGTCCGCGAGGAGCTGCGTCGCGTACGGGCCCGGTAGCAGCCGCGTCAGGTCGAGAACGCGAACCCCCGTGAGATCCATACGCCGTCTCCACTGCGAACACGCTTAAAAAGTGGTCCCGCGGGGAATCTGTCTCACCGTCTCCCGATGGATCAGCGGTGTCGGCGACGAGCCGACTGCCTACGAATCCGGATCGGCCCACGGGTCCTCAGCGTCCGTGGGCTCCAGTGCCCGCTCGATGTCTGCCTCGTCGAACTCTGTCGAGGACAGCACCATCGCGAGGCGCTGCCAGCGGGCGCTGAGGTCGCCCTCGCCCTCGGGCCCCACGCGGGCGCCGTGGGTCTTGAAGAACTCCGTGCCGCGGTCGCGGCGCGACCCCTCGCCGGTGTGGCCGTCGAACACCGCGTCGAAGCGGCCGCCGGGTTCGAGGTCGCTGACGGGGAAGTCGTGGCTCGGTTCCTCGCCGCGTTCGTGGGCCTCCGCGCGGCGCTCCGCGACGGCGCCGAAGTACTCGTCGGCGTTGGCGGCCTCACGGGAGGACTGCGCGCGGGCACACGCGAGCGCCGCGTGCACGGCACAGAGGCGGCCGCGCCACTCGTCTGGCTCCCAGCGTTCGGTCGCCAATTCCTCGTAGCGCGCCACCTGCGTCGCGACGTCCTGCCCGGCCCGGAGGTCCTCGACGACGTAGAGGTTCAGCCGCTCCCAGAGGTTCCAGCCGAACCCCGAGCGCGCGAGCTCCCACGCCGCCCACGCCGCGATCTCCTCGTCGGAGCGCCGGACAGCCTTCTGGAGCAGGCTGGAGACGACGTACCGACTGAAGCCGCCGTCGGTCTCGTCGGGGTCTTTCTCCTCGCCGAAGTCGTCCTCGCCGGTCGCTTCCGGCGGCCGATCGGTCTCCAGCGTGCCGTCGCTGCCGAACGTCGCCTGTCGCTCGTCGCCCATGTGCTCGTCGCCGGCGGCCGGCGCCTAAACGCTCTCGGTACGGCGGGTGGCCGGCGTCGATCCGCCGGTGCCCATATCCCGACTCACTCGGTCGTCGTCGCTCCGTCTCCGTCGTCGCTCACGTCGTCGTCGCACCCCTCGTCGCTGCTCGTGTCGCCGCTCGGTTCGTCAGTCTCCTCGCCGACGACTGTCTCGTGGACACGAACGCCCTTCTCCGCGAGGTGGCGCATCTGCTTGCGGGCGAACTCCTCCTCGCGGGTGCCGTGGGTCGCGAGCACGACCACCTCCGCGCGCCCGACCGGGCGCATCGTGCGGCCCGCGCGCTGGGCGCCTTGTCGGCGGGAGCCGCCGAGCCCCGACGCGACGACCGCGAGTTCGGCGTTCGGGAGGTCGATCCCCTCGTCGCCGACGCGGGAGACCACGAGCGCGTCGCGCTCGCCCGTGCGGAACGACTCGAACAGGCGCTCGCGCCGGTGGTGGGGCGTCTCGCCGGAGACGAACGGGGCGTCGAGTTCGTCGGCGATCGCCTCGCCCTGATCGAGGTAGTCGACGAACACCAGCGCCTTGCCGTCGTGGTCGGCGAGCAGTCGGCCGATCTCCTCGATCTTGCGGGGATTGGTGGCTGCCAGTTGGTGGCGCTCGCGGCCGTCGGCGCTGGCGTACTCGTTCTCGGCCAGTTCGTCGTCCCACGGGAGGTAGCGGAGTTCGACCTCGGGCTCGGCGACGAAGCCGGCGTCGAACAGCGCCGACCAGTCAGTCCCGAGCGGCGGGCCGATCAGCGTGTAGATGTCGGTCTCGTCGTCGCTCTCCCGGACCGGCGTGGCGGTGAGGCCGAGGCGGTGTTTGCTCTGCAGCGCCGCGGACCGTCTGAACACCGGCGCCGGGACGTGGTGGGCCTCGTCGAACACGATCAGCCCCCACTCGCGATCGTCGAACAGCGTCCGGTGGCGGTCCATCCCCGCGATCTGGTAGGTGGCGATCGTGATCGGCCGGAGCTGCTTCGCGCCGCCGTGGTACTCGCCGACCTGCTCCGGGTCGACGGTGGTGTGGCGCTCGATCTCCTCGCGCCACTGTCCCGCGAGTTCGCGGGACGGAACGAGAATCAGCGTCTCGCCGCCGACTGCCGCGAGCGCGCCGAGCGCGGCGACGGTTTTCCCGGAGCCGGGCGGGCCGACGAGGACGCCGGCCTGCTTCTCGAGGAAGCTGTCGACCCAGGACTGCTGGTACTCCCGGAGGTCGGTCGTGAGTTCGGCGTCGATCGGGTCGCCGCTCTCGAGGTCCCGGTCGTCGACGACCGGGTAGCCCGCCTCGTAGAGCGTGCGCTTGATGTTCGCGATGGCGTCCTCGTTGACCCACGCCTCGGTGTCGGAGATGGGCGCCCGGATCGCGTCGTCGTCCAGTTTCTCCATCGCGACGTTGCCCATGAGGTCGTCGGTGGCCGCGGTGAGGACGGTGTAGCCGTCCTCGTGGGTGTCGAGCCGGAAGCGGTTGGCCCGTTTCCACTGGCTCTCGACCCACTCCTCCAACCCCTCGTAGCGCCGGGGGAACACGCCCCGCATCGTGAGGATCAGGTCGGCGACGCCGTCGAAGGGGGCGGACCAGACGTCCTCCGGGCGAATTCGGTAGAGGTAGCCGCGCGTGCCGGGCTCGGTGCCGGTGGTGTCGACGAGGTGGGCGAACTGCGAGAGGCGGGCCTGCGTGTACTGCGTCGGACGGTCGACGACGATCTCCCGCCGTTCTGGGAAGACGACCACGCGCTCGCGCGAGGCCAGCTCACCCCACTCCGTCGGGTACCAGATCACGGGGTCGTTCTCCACGTCGACGCGTTCGAGCAGCCCCTCGTCGGCGAGCCGGGAGAGCGCGTTATCGGCATCGGCTTGGTTGGCGTCGAGGCGGCGGGCGAACTCGCCGGCCGTCAGCAGCGGCCGACCCTCCGCCTCGACGGCGTCGTAGAACTCCGAGAGGGAGAGATCACTCATTACCCGCGGTTGGCGGTCGGGGGGAATACGCCTTGCGAGTGACGGCGCACGCCCGCGAAACTCAGTGCGAGCAGTCCGCGCGGTCGAGCTCGCCCTTCGAACGGAAGCGGCCGTGACAGTCGACACAGCGGAGGTGGCCGTCGCCGGGCTCGGTGACCAGCTCGTGGCCGCGGACGTAGAACGGCCGAGGCACGTCGCGCGGGCGGATGTGCTCGGGGACGTGCTCGTCCGAACGCTCCGAGAGCGTGCTGCGGAGCCGGATCGTCTCCACGTCGGTCCGGTCCCACTGCTCCGAGCGCTGGGCGGCGCCGATGTCGGCGACCTCCGTCCACGCGGTGACGACGACCGGCGAGGTGGTGTCGGTGTCGCAGACGACCACGACGAGCCGGACCCCCTCCTCGACGCGGGCGAACCGCCAGCCGTCGCTGCTGTTCCAGCGGAGCTGTCCCCCGCGGATCGCGGCGTCGATGCCGTCGAGGGTGACGTAGCGGCCGCCCTGTGCGAGCCGCTGGCGGACGTGGTCGGTCAGGGAGTACTGTCCCGGGTTCCGGATCGGCGGGTCTTCGGGCCGCCGCCGGGTCGCCTCGGGGACCGCCGCCTGCTCGGCCGTACGGTGCTTGGTGTCTGGGCCCGGGGCGCCCCGGCCGTCCGGGCCGTGGTCACGGGATGCCACTACCGGCGGCTTCGTACTGGAGGGTTATTCCTCTTGCGCCGGTATCACACTGCGTCAGCGCGACGAAAAACGGGTCGGGAGGCGGCGTCGACGGTTCAGCTGAGGAGGCCGAGCCCCTCGATGCGCTCGACGATCTGCTCGACTGCCTCCTGTGCGTCCTCGGTACGCTTCCCGCCCGTGATGACGATCTTCCCGGAGCCGAACAGGAGGATCACCACGTCCGGCTCGTCCATGCGGTAGACGAGGCCGGGGAACTGTTCGGGCTCGTACTCCACGTCCTCAAGCCCCAGCCCGATCGCGAGCGCGTTGAGGTTGAGGTTGTGCCCGAGGTCGGCGCTCGAGACGATGTTCTGGACGGTGATGTCGGGGTCCTCCTCGACCGGGATGGTGAGGTCGCGGAGCTTCTCGAAGATGATGCCCAGCGCCTCGTGGACGTCGTCGATGCTCTTCGCGCCCGTGCACACGATCTTCCCGGATCGGAAGATCAGCGCCGCCGCCTTCGGACTCTGCGTCCGGTAGACGAGGCCGGGGAAGTTGTCGGGGTTGAAGTCCGCGCCCGGGAGGTCCTCCGCCAACGCTTCGAGGTCGAGCTCCTGCCCGATACCCGTCGATGCGACCACGTTCTGGATCTCGATTGATTCTGCCGGCGAACTCATCGTTCACCCTTTATTGCTCACCCTGCCCTTATAAACGGTTCCCTTATATACCGGTTCGCCGGTGTCGATGGCGGATCGTGCGAACAATCTCTCACGGTAACGCCACCCAGTGGCCGATCGAAACATCAGGGTTAAGTGTTCCACACCCATCGGATGGAATGCGAAGAACGCGCCGCGGCCCGGGACGATCCGGGACGGTGCGTGGACCCGACTCGCTTCGATGGGTTTATGACCCATCGAGCGAAACATACGGGTCCGAAGAAAGATGAGGACGCCGCCCCCGTGGTCCGCCACAGGACGGCTTCTGATGTGAGCCCTGGTAGTTCGGTGTCCCCCGGTTCGGCCGGCGGACAGCGAACGGTAACCGATACGCAATACCAGATTGGTAACGATCACGTCGTGTGATCCGACCCGCCACCCACGTGCAATAGCACGTACACATTCCGGTTGATCCTGCCGGAGGTCATTGCTATCGGGGTCCGATTTAGCCATGCTAGTCGCGCGGGTTAGACCCGCGGCGTATAGCTCAGTAACACGTGGCCAAACTACCCTACAGACGGGAACAACCTCGGGAAACTGAGGCTAACTCCCGATACGCGTCGACTGTTTGAATACACCGACGCTCAAACGCTCCGGCGCTGTAGGATGTGGCTGCGGCCGATTAGGTAGACGGTGGGGTAACGGCCCACCGTGCCAATAATCGGTACGGGTTGTGAGAGCAAGAGCCCGGAGACGGAATCTGAGACAAGATTCCGGGCCCTACGGGGCGCAGCAGGCGCGAAACCTTTACACTGCACGCCAGTGCGATAAGGGGACCCCGAGTGAAAGGGCATATCGCCCTTTCTTTTCTGAACCGTAGGGAGGTTCAGGAACAAGAGCTGGGCAAGACCGGTGCCAGCCGCCGCGGTAATACCGGCAGCTCGAGTGATGACCGATCTTATTGGGCCTAAAGCGTCCGTAGCTGGCCGCGCAAGTCCGTCGGGAAATCCACCCGCTTAACGGGTGGGCGTCCGGCGGAAACTGCACGGCTTGGGACAGGAAGGCTCGAGGGGTACGTTCGGGGTAGGAGTGAAATCCCGTAATCCTGAACGGACCGCCGATGGCGAAAGCACCTCGAGAGGACTGATCCGACAGTGAGGGACGAAAGCTGGGGTCTCGAACCGGATTAGATACCCGGGTAGTCCCAGCCGTAAACGATGTTCGCTAGGTGTGACACTCACTACGAGTGAGTGTTGTGCCGCAGGGAAGCCGCTAAGCGAACCGCCTGGGAAGTACGTCCGCAAGGATGAAACTTAAAGGAATTGGCGGGGGAGCACTACAACCGGAGGAGCCTGCGGTTTAATTGGACTCAACGCCGGTAACCTTACCAGCCCCGACTACGGTGATGACGGCCAGGTTGATGACCTCGTCACGACGCCGTAGAGAGGTGGTGCATGGCCGCCGTCAGCTCGTACCGTGAGGCGTCCTGTTAAGTCAGGCAACGAGCGAGACCCGCGTCCCTAATTGCCAGCATGCCCCTTGTGGGTGATGGGTACATTAGGGAGACTGCCGCCGCCAAGGCGGAGGAAGGAACGGGCAACGGTAGGTCAGTATGCCCCGAATGGGCTGGGCAACACGCGGGCTACAATGGCCGAGACAATGGGTTCCAACCCCGAGAGGGGACGGTAATCTCAGAAACTCGGTCGTAGTTCGGATTGCGGACTGCAACTCGTCCGCATGAAGCTGGATTCGGTAGTAATCGCATTCCAGGAGAGTGCGGTGAATACGTCCCTGCTCCTTGCACACACCGCCCGTCAAAGCACCCGAGTGGGGTCCGGATGAGGCCTGTTTCACAGGTCGAATCTGGGCTCCGCAAGGGGGCTTAAGTCGTAACAAGGTAGCCGTAGGGGAATCTGCGGCTGGATCACCTCCACTGACCGGGATCTGCCCTTTCGGGCAGACCCACCTTTCGCCGTTCGGTGTGCCGGTTCGACCGGGCACCTCAGAACTACCAAGGCTCCATAGGGCTCGTAGCTCAGTGGGAGAGTGCCTCCTTTGCAAGGAGGATGCCCGGGGTTCGAATCCCCGCGAGTCCATCTCGGATAGAAGGAAACCGTGCGGGTTATATGCCCCACGGAAGTACGATGGAATCCAGAACGATCGATGCACCAGACCGCGAGAGCGCGTCTGGGAAGGGTCAGAGTACGCTCCCGTGACACCCACGGGACGTACGTTGACGACCGTGTGTAAGCGTAGTCCAGGCACCCACTGGACCCGTACGATATCGGGTTGCAGTGGAACGACGATTACCGACAGACGGCTACTATGCCGGCTGATGGATTGCTCGGCTCGAGTGCCGAAGAAGGACGTGCCAAGCTGCGATAAGCCTCAGGGAGCTGCATGGAAGCGTAGAACTGAGGATCTCCGAATGGGAATCCCCACCGCAATTGCCTCGCGCAATGGGGAACGTCCTGAATTGAAACATCTTAGTAAGGACAGGAAGAGAAAGCAACTGCGATGTCGTTAGTAACCGCGAGTGAACGCGATACAGCCCAAACCGAATCCGCAAGGACATGTGGTGTACAGGCTGGCTCCCAGCACTCGACAGATCACGAGAAGTCTCTTGGAACAGAGCACGAAACAGGGCGACAGTCCCGTACCGTGATCCAGTAGAGTGTGCGCCAGTTCTAGAGTAGCGGGGGTTGGATATCCCTCGTGAATGTCGCGGGCATCGACCGCGAAGGCTAAACACTCCTCGAGACCGATAGCGAACAAGTAGCGTGAGCGAACGCTGAAAAGCACCCCGAGAAGGGCGGTGCAATAGGGCATGAAACCAGTCGGCGATAGAGCGACGGGGCTTGAAAGGCCCTCTTCAAAACGACCGAGGCGCGAGCCTCCAGTAGGACGAAGAGGGAGCCGAAGTTCCGTCGTACGTTTTGAAAAACGAACTAGGGAGTGTATCTCTTTGGCGAGTCTAACCTGATTATCAGGGAAGGCGTAGGGAAACCGATAGGGGCGCAGCATTGCCAGGCCCACCGTGTTCAAGCGCGGGGAGTCGAAGGGATACGACCCGGAACCGAGCGATCTACTCTGGAGCAGGGTGAAGCGTGCCGAAAGGCACGTGGAGGCCCGTTAGGGTTGGTGTCCTACAATACCCTCCCGTGACTCGAGAGTAGGGGTGAAAGGCCCATCGAGCTCGGCAACAGCTGGTTCCAACCGAAACATGTCGAAGCATGACCTCATCCGAGGTAGTTTGCGCGGTAGAGCGACCGATTGAGAGACCCGCCTCCGAGAGGAGTCGGCCTCTCTGTCGAACTCCGAACGTGCAAACGCCGTGGACGATGGGAGTCCGGTGCCCGGGGTAAGCTTGGGTACCATGAGGGGAACAACCCAGAGCTGGGTTAAGGTCCCAAAGTGTGGATTAAGTGCGATTGGAAGGTAGTCTCGAGCCCTAAACAGCCGGGAGGTGAGCTTAGAAGCAGCTACCCTCTAAGAAAAGCGTAACAGCTTACCGGCCGAGGTTCGAGGCGCCGAAAATGATCGGGGCTCAAATCCACCACCGAGACCTAGCGGCGCTGGTAACACAGCGACCCAGTAGGTTGGCATTCTGGACGGGTGGAAGCTCGGGCGAGAGCTCGCGTGGACCGTCTAGTAACGAAAATCCTAGTCATAGTAGCAGCGAAAGTCGGGTGTGAACCCCGACGGCCAGAAGAGTAAGGGTTCCTTGGCACTGTTAGTCAGCCAAGGGTTAGTCGATCCTAAGGTCCCTCGTAACTCGCAGGGATCGAAAGGACAGCTGGTTAATATTCCAGCACCATCGTGCAGTGAAACCGACGCTTTCGGAACCATCGAGCCGGGTCTTCGCCCGGTCGAATCGAGGAAGCTCGTGGACGCCGTAACGGCAGGAAGCGAGCGAAGCTCGAGATAGCGAAAGTCGATGTTACCAAGAGCCCGTGAAAAGGGAGCACGATGACCGTACCGAGATCCGACACAGGTACTCTGCCAGAGCAAGGCGCGGCCTGTCGGGACAACCGACGTTAGGGAATTCGGCAAGTTAGTTCCGTACGTTCGCAATAAGGAATGCCTGCCTCAAGCGAGGCAGGTCGCAGTGTCTTGGGCGCTCCGACTGTCTAGTAACAACACAGGTGACCGCAAATCCGCAAGGACTCGTACGGTCACTGAATCCTGCCCAGTGCGGGTATCTGAACACCAAGTACAATTGGACGAAGGACCCGTCAACGGCGGGGGTAACTATGACCCTCTTAAGGTAGCGTAGTACCTTGTCGCTTCAGTAGCGACTCGCATGAATGGATCAACGAGAGCGCCACTGTCCCAACGTTGGACCCGGTGAACTGTACGTTCCAGTGCGGAGTCTGGAGACCCCCAAGGGGAAGCGAAGACCCTATAGAGCTTTACTGCAGGCTGTCGCTGAGACGTGGTCGCTACTGTGCAGAGTAGGTAGGAGCCGCTACACAGGTACCCGCGCTAGCGGGCCACCGAGGCACACATGAAACACTACCCGGTAGTGACTGCGACTCTCACTCCTGGCGGAGGACACCGGTAGCCGGGCAGTTTGACTGGGGCGGTACGCGCTCGAAAAGATATCGAGCGCGCCCCAAGATTTCCTCACTCGGGTCGGGAACCCGAGGAAGAGCGCAAGAGCAAACGGAAGTCTGACAGTGTCATTCCCAACGAGTGACGCTGACGCGAAAGCGTGGTTTAGCGAACCAACCATGGTCCTTGATGGGCCAGGTTGCTGACAGAAAAGCTACCTTAGGGATAACAGAGTCGTCACGCGCAAGAGCACATATCGACCGCGTGGCTTGCTACCTCGATGTCGGTTCCCTCCATCCTGCCCGTGCAGAAGCGGGCAAGGGTGAGGTTGTTCGCCTATTAAAGGAGGTCGTGAGCTGGGTTTAGACCGTCGTGAGACAGGTCGGCTGCTATCTATTGGGGGTGTAATGGTACTTGACGAGAACGATCGTATAGTACGAGAGGAACTACGATTGGTGGCCACTGGTGTACCGGTTGTTCGAGAGAGCACTGCCGGGCAGCCACGCCACACGGGGTAAGAGCTGAACGCATCTAAGCTCGAAACCCACTCGGAAACGAAGTACCGTTGAGGTCACTCGTAGAAGAGGAGTTAGATAGACTCGGGATGTACGCGCCAAGGCAACGAGGCGTTGAGTCCGCGAGCACTAACAGACCGAAGCCATCATTCATCCGGTAATCTCTCTGCACTGCGCCCGTATCGAACGGGTCCAGGTGCGAACTGGACTACGCTTATTCACACGGTTCGATCCACACCGAGCATGGTATTTCGTGGTTCGATTCCACGACTCGGCGTGAGACGGCCAGAGTGGTGAGGCAACACCCGTACCCATCCCGAACACGGAAGTTAAGCTCACCTACGTGTGGGCGAGTACTGGCGTGGGCGACCCGCTGGGAAAGTGCACTCGCCGTCTCTCTACTCATTGCGGCATTCTCGAACCTTCGAGCGGGAAGCGAAGCGATCGCTCCCCGCTCGTTTTCGATACCTCGAGCGGATATCCCATCCGCCGCAACACGTATTTTTATACCCGTTCGGGTGTTGTAATCGACAACGATGCCCGACGCTGGCCCGGCACTCCTCTCGTTTGGAGTGGATCGGGCGATGCGGGCGCTACGCGAGCACGCGGCCGGACAGAACGTCATCGCGGTGGTGACCGACTCGACGGCCGACGAGTGGCATCGCCGCTGGGAGCGATCCGGCGGCGACGCGACACAGCTGGCGATCGTCGACTGCTTCGACTTCAGCCGTGGCGCCACGACGGAGACACGGACGAACGTCGTCTCGAACGAGCTCGTCGTCACCGAACTGGAGCGCCCGCTCACCGGCGAGGCGATCCGGTCGGTGTGCGATCGGTTCCTCGACGGGTGGGACGAGAGCCCGCGCGGGACCGTGGTGTACGTCGAGTCGCTGCGTGACCTCCGCGAGGATACCGATCGGGAGACCGTCGAACCCCTCCTCGATCGGTTCCGTGCGCGCACCACACAGGACGGTTCGGGGATCGTCGCCGGCGTCCCCGAGGATACGCTGTGCGACGCCGTCGCCTTCGGCGACGCGTTCGCGGAAACCGTCGGCGAACCGGCGTTCGACTCCGACGCGCCGACCGCGGTGCGACGGCTCCGGGCGATCGACCCGACAACGTTCGGCTACTTCCGGCAGTACTGGCGGGACGCGATCGAGATCTTAGATCGGGTCGACCGCTCGTACGTACAGGCCGGCCAGCTCGACACCGATCTCTCCTCGCGTACGCTCGGCGCGACGCTGTCAGCGTTGGCACAGTTGGACGCACTGGCGGTCCGAGCCGACACGAACGGACCGAACCGGTACGACTGCCGGCGCTACGACCGCGAGCGCGCCGCGGAGCTCGGGCTCGCGGTCGAGCTACTCCCCGACTGACGGCGCCGCGAGCGAACTCTCGACGACGGTGCCGTCCGGGCGGAGCGTCACCGTCCCGAGCATCGTGGTCTCTCCGGGTTCGGTCGTTGCCGCGATCGCCTGAAGCGTCTCCTCCTGATCGAGCCGTTCCCAGAGCACCTGCTCCACCATCCCTTGGAACGAATCGGGGTCGGTCCATCCCGAGTCGATGTCCGACGGCACTCTGACCACCACGCGCAGCTCGCTCTCCGTCACACGAATCCCGACGCCGAACGTGTCACCCTCGCGTGCCTCGTCCGTCCCGTCCGCGTCGTCGCTCATGCCCGGCACTCGGGTCCGACGGGGCAAATCCCCTCCGGCTCGCCCGTGTGTGAGAGTCTCAGCCCCGGACGGCGCCGATGGGACGGCTTTTGTCCGGGAACCACGTCGGCTGTTCCAATGAGTTATCGGATCGGACTCGTCGGCAAGCCCTCCGTGGGCAAGTCGACGCTGTTCAACGCCGCGACGATGAACGACGTGCCGGAAGGCGCCTACCCCTTCACGACGATCGACCCGAGCGTGGGCGAGGCGTACGTTCGCGTGGAGTGTGCCGCCCCGGAGTTCGATGAGACGTGTACACCGAGCGTCGGCTACTGCGACGACGGCACCCGGTTCGTCCCGGTCAAGCTCGTCGACGTGGCCGGCCTGATCCCCGGCGCCCACGAGGGGAACGGACTGGGCAACCAGTTCCTCGCGGACCTGAACGAGACTGACGTGCTGGTCCACGTCGTCGACTTCTCCGGCGAGACCGACCTCGAGGGCGAGGCCACCGAGGGCCACGACCCGCGCGAGGACATCGCGTTCCTCGAGAACGAGATCGACATGTGGTATCTCGACGTGCTGGAGAAGGGGATCGAGCGCCACCTCTCGGGCTACCACGGCGGCGACGGCGACGTGGAGGAGGCGCTGGGCGAGCAGATGGACGCGTTCGGCATCGTCGCCGAGGAGATCAAGCAGATCATCCTCGGGCAGGGGATCGGCTTCGACCCCGAAGCGTGGGACGACGACGAGCGCGAGGAACTGGCCCGCGAGATCCGCAAGCGCACCAAGCCGATCGTGATCGCGGCCAACAAGATGGACACGCCCGCCGCACAGGAGAACTGGGCCGAGATCACCGAGGAAGAGCAGTACGACCACCTCGACTTCGTGCCCGTCAGCGCCCACGCCGAGAAGTCACTGAAGAAGGCGAACGACGCCGGCGTCGTGGAGTACACCCCGGGCGAATCCGACTTCGAGATCGTCGGCGACGTGAGCACGGAGCAGGAACAGGGACTCGAACAGATCCGCGAGTTCGTCGGGAACTACGGCGGCACCGGCGTGCAGGACGTGCTCGAGACCGCGCTGTTCGAGACGCTGGGCTGTATCGGCGTGTTCCCGGGCAGCGCCAACGGGTCGAAAGACGAGAAGGGCGTGTTCCGGGACTGCTTCGTCCTCCCCGAGGGCGGCACCGTCGAGGACTTCGCGTACACCATCCACTCCGACGTGGGCGACGGCCTGCTCCACGGCATCGACTGCCGTTCCGGCCGACAGGTCGGCGCGGACCACGAGCTCGCCCACCGCGACGTGGTCGAGATCGTCACCACCGGCTGACCGCTGGCTACTTCTCCCCCGACGCCCGACGTGCCGGCCGTGCAAGTCGACTGCAAGCTGTTCGGTCCGTTCCGCGACGACGCCGGCGTCGAGGACGTGGGCGGCGAGTACGACCCCGGAACGACCGTCGGCGAACTTCTGCGCGGTCTGGAGGCCGAGTACCCGAGCCTCGACGGCCGGCTCGTCGACGAGGAAGCGGGCGAGACTGAAGGATCGACGGTCGTGACGGTCGACGAGAAGAACGTGACCCACCTCGACGGGCTCGCGACCGAACTCGAAGACGGTGACGTGGTCCGGATCGTCCCGTCGGTGTACGGCGGGTAGCCCGCGGGCGCGCCCGAACCCTCAGTCGTCCGCGGCCACAGGCGCGACCGAGTCGATTGCCGCGTCCGGGACGGTGCCGTCCTCGTTCCAGCCGCGGGCCTCGTAGTACTCCTGGACGGCCTCGGCCAGATCCGGAATCTCGTAGGGCAGGTCGTCGTCGTCGACGCCCTTGCCGCGCTTGTTGTTGAAGTGGCGCTCGCGCTCGATCGTCTCGGCGCCGAGCGACTGGAGCCGCTCGTAGTCGACGCCGAGTAGCTGTTCGAGCCGTTCGTCGGTCATGTAGTCGCCGCCGAAGGCGCAGATCACCGCGGAGTCGCGGACGACGTTGTGGTTCTCCAGTCCGACGAGCGTCTCGGCCTTGCCGAGCGTCCCCTCGGGATCGACCTCGCCGGAGTACTCCAGCCCGAGCATCCCGCCGTACATGTGGTCGGCGCCGCGGTTCGCGACCGCGTAGGAGAGCCCCTGTCCGTGGAGCGTGCGGCCGTCGTGGGCCGCGAACTCCATCCCCTTCACGGTGTAGTTGTCGACGCCCAGTTCCTCGTGGGCGCGGGCGGTCCCCTCTGCGAGCAGGTCGCCGATCCCCTCGCGGTGGGCGATCTTCTCCAGGGTCTCGTGGGCCAACTCCGCGTCGCCGAAGGCGTCCTCGCTTTTGAGGTAGGCGGCGACGGTGACGCCCGCGGAGATGGTGTCCATCCCGAGTTCGTCACAGAGCTCGTTCGAGATCATCACGTCGACGATGTCGCCGACGCCCTGACAGGTGCCGAAGGAGTACACCGTCTCGAACTCCGGCCCCTCCGTCTCGACGCCGCGCTCCTCGTCCCGCGTGGGGAGCTTGCAGGCGTAGGCACACTGCGAGCAGGCGCCCTTCTTGTACTTCTTCTCCTCGACGGCGTTGCCGCCGATGCTCTCGATGCTCTCGAACTCGTAGTCGTCGAAGTACCGCGTCGGGATCGAGAAGTTGTCGTTGATGAACTCCGTGTTGCCGGTGGTCCCCTGCCGGCGCATCAGGTCGTCGCTGGTGGCGGCCTCGCGGTGGACGTCCATCGCCGGCGGGTCCGGGATCTCGATGTCGGGCGTCGAGTCACCCTCGAAGGTGACGCACTTGACGTTCTTGCTGCCGAGCACGGCGCCGATGCCGCCGCGGCCGAACGCCCGGGAGTCGAACGTCATCACCGACGCGAACCGGACGAGGTTCTCGCCGGCGGGGCCGATCGTGATACAGTTCTCGGGGCCGAGATCGTGGTGGCTCTCCATGTACGCGGAGACGCGGCTGGTCTCGGCGCCCTCGAGTTCGGGCACCTCCTCGAACTCGACTTCCGGTCCGTCGGGACCGTCGGTGACGTGGATCGCGAGCAGCTCGTCGCTCTCGCCGGCCAGTTCGAGCACGGAGAGCCCCGCGCCGGCGAAGTTCCGCGAGAGGTAGCCGCCGGCGTTGGTGGAGACGAGGCCGTCGGTCAGCGGCGAGAGCCCCGTCATGTTCATCCGGCCGGTGAAGGAAGTCCGGCTCATCTGCATCGGCCCCGTCGAGAGGTACGCCCGGTTCTCCGGGCCGAACGGGTCGGCGTCGAACGGTATCCGATCGTGGGCCAGCGCGGTCGCCGTCGCGCGCCCGCCGATGGTTCGTTCGAGCACGCTGTCGATGTCGACGGTGTCGGCGCTGCGCTCCCCCACGTCGACGGTGAGCATCGGCCCCTCTGCGTGAAGCATACACACGACATGGGATCGGCCGACCTTATTCCTATCTCTCGGCGGGAGCGTTGCCGGTCGTCGACGCCCGATCGCCTCGCGCGCGTGCGAAACCGTTCGAAACCACTAAGGTCGGAGCGGAGCGAATGCCCACTATCAAGGTCGCCGATGATACCTGATGCTACAGCCGCATCCGTGCTCCAGAGCGGGCTGGTCCCCGACGGGACACGGGTGCAAGTGTTCAACGAGATCTACTGGGTGTTCCTCGTACTCGGGACCCTGGTGGGAGCCGTCGTTATCGGCTACATGTTGTACAATGCGTACAAATACAGCTACGAGGGCGGCAGCGACGAGAAGGACCGCCCGAAGCTGGGTGAGGTCCCGACCGGCGGGGGGAAGGGGAAGAAGCTGTTCCTCTCGCTGAGCCTGAGCGCGATCATCGTCATCTCGCTCATCGCGTGGACCTACGGGACGCTGCTGTTCGTCGAGGGGCAGGCCGGCGATCAGGGCGTCGACGTCGAGGTCGAGGGGTACCAGTTCGGCTGGAACTTCCACTACCTTGAGGACGACGGGAGCTACGCGGGGGTGAACACCTCCGGGACGCTCCGCGTTCCGGTCGACAGGCAGGTCAACTTACGGGTGACCTCGTCGGACGTGTTCCACAACTTCGGGATTCCGGAGCTTCGGGTGAAGTCCGACGCGATCCCCGGCGAGACCACGGAGACGTGGTTCGAGGCCTCCGAGACGGGGACGTACTCGGCCCACTGTTACGAGCTGTGTGGGCAGGGTCACTCCTACATGGACGCGGAAGTGATCGTGATGCCGCAGGACGAGTACCAGGACTGGTACGCGTCCCAGACCGCGTCCGCGAACAACCAGTCGGCGAGCAACGAGTCCGCCGCCAGCGTCGCGGCGGCGGGGGTGTAACGCATGACAGACGACACACAACCACGAACTGACGGCGGCACGGCACTGCCGGGTGACAGCCACGACGACGGCCACCTCCCGCCGCGGTGGTCGCTGAAGCGCTGGCTCGTCACGACCAACCACAAGGACGTCGGCATCCTCTACATCGCGACGGCGATGTTCTTCCTCATCTTCGGCGGGGTGCTCGCGCTGCTGATCCGCTCCCAGATGTGGTCGCCGCGAGCGCCGGGCGAGGGGATCCTCTCGGCGATGGCGTACAATCAGGCCGTCTCGCTACACGGCCTGATAATGGTGTTCTGGTTCATCTCGCCGTTCGCGACCGGGTTCGCGAACTACGTCGTGCCGCTGCAGATCGGCGCGGAGGACCTGGCGTTCCCGCGGCTGAACGCGCTCTCCTACTGGCTCTACCTGGCCTCGGGCATCCTGGTGTTCGCGTCGTTCTTCCAGGGCGCCTCCTACGCGGGCGGGTGGACGCTGTACGCGCCGCTGAACATCCCGGCGTTCATGCCGAGCATCGGGGCGACGACGACGGTGTTGGCGATCGTGGTGTTCTGTGCCTCGGTCACGGTCGGTGGGGTGAACTTCATCACCACCATCCACCGCATGCGGGCGCCCGGCCTGACGATGCGCTCGCTGCCGCTTTTCACCTGGTCGTGGCTGCTGACGGTCTGGATGATGCTGCTCGCCTTCGCGGCGCTGCTGGCGGCGGCGATGATCCTGCTGTCGGACCGCATGCTCGGGACGACGTACTTCGCGGCGACGACCGCGGGCGGGTCCGTGCTGTGGACCCACCTGTTCTGGTTCTTCGGCCACCCCGAGGTGTACATCGTGTTCTTCCCGGCGCTGGGCGCGATGGCGGAGATCTTCCAGACGTTCTCGGGTAACCGGATCGTCGGCCGGAAGTGGTTCATCGTCTCGATGGTGCTGGTGGCGCTGCAGAGCTTCATCGTCTGGATGCACCACATGTTCCTCACCTCGATCAACCTCGAGGTGAAGACGCTGTTCATGGCGACCACCATCGGGATCTCGCTGCCGTTCGACCTGATGGTGTTCGCGCTGATCTACACCCTCATCAAGGGGCGGATCAGGTGGGACACGCCGATGCTGTACGCCTTCGGTGCGCTGGTGCTGTTCATCGTCGGCGGGATCACCGGCGTGTTCCTCGGCGCGGTCGTGCTCGACTACGAGTTCCGCGGCACCTACTGGGTCGTCGCCCACTTCCACTACGTGATGGTCTCGGGGGTGACGGGCCTGATCGCGGCGCTGTTCTACTGGTTCCCGAAGATAACCGGGAAGACGTACGACGAGTTCCTCGGCAAGGTGAGCTTCGCGGTGTACTTCACCGGGTTCAACCTGCTGTACTTCCCGCTGTTCCTCGCGTGGGGGACGCCCCGGCGCGTGTTCGCCTACCGGCCGGAGTACGTCCCGTGGCACCGCCTCGCCTCGGTCGGCGCGGTGGTCCTCGGGGTCGGGTTCCTGCTGATCATCTACAACCTCGCGAAGAGCATCGTCGCGGGCGACGACGCCGCGGCGAACCCGTGGCCGTACTCGACGACGGCGGAGTGGGCAGTCTCCTCCCCGCCGCCGATGGAGAACTTCCCCGGCACGCCGTCGTACGCCAGCGGCTCGCTCGAGTTCCTGCGTGACGACGAACCGGCGGGCGCGGCCGCCGCCGACGGCGGTACGACCGCGACCGACGGCGGCCACGCGGCCGCACTCGAGTCGGCACACGACGACGGCGGGCACGTCGACCACGCCAGCCACTGGCCGTTCGCGATCGGCCTGTTCACGGTGATCACGGCGATCGGCTTCTCCGGCCTCCAGACCGGGAGCTTCCCCGCCGGCCTCGAAGGGACGTTCTACGCCGCGTCCTCGGTGCTCGGCGTGCTCGGCCTGATCGGCTCGGTCTCGTTCATGGGCTACGAGAACTTCACCGCCCACGAGGGCGGCTTCGGCGAGACGTGGCCGTTCGGCGGGGTCGAGAACACGAAGATGGGGATGTGGGTGTTCCTGGCCTCCGACGTGGTGCTGTTCGGGGCGTTCATCGGTGCCGCCATCTTCCTGCGTGTGGCCTACGGCTGGACGCACTGGCACCCGGTGCCGCACAACCCCATCCCGGGCTTGGTCAACACGTACCTGCTGTTGACCAGTTCGTTCACGGTGATCCTCTCGCTGGTCGCCGCCCAGAAGCGCAGTCGGAAGGGCGTCGTCGCAAGCCTCGTCGTGACGTTCCTGCTCGGGCTGGCGTTCCTCGTGAACAAGGCGATCGAGTGGGTCGTCCTGTTCCAGGGGACCGAGGAGTACGCGCCGATCGCGCTCGACTCCAGCGTGCGCGCCTCGACGTACTTCCTGACGACGGGCCTGCACATGGGCCACGTCATCGCGGGGCTGCTCGTCACGGCCTACCTGATCTGGCGTGCCTGGAACGGCGCGTACGTCAACGGCGACGACGAACCCCTGGAGTACTTCGGGCTGTACTGGCACTTCGTGGACATCGTGTGGCTGTTCCTGTTCCCGATGTTCTACATCGTCTAGACCAATGGCACGAACAAAACTCTACACCGGCATCTACGTGGCACTGTTCGTCATCGCGACGATGCAGGTCGGCGTCGAGCAGATCGGCCTGCTCGAGAACAGCTACCTGCTCGCGCTCGGCCTGATCACCGCCCTCTCGCTGATCAAGGCGGTGATGGTCGCGGGCTACTTCCAGCATCTCGTCTGGGAGCCCCGCTCGGTGACGTACGTGATGCTGCTGGGCTTCGTCGGCTTCCTGGCGCTCACGGTCGCGGCGTCGTACTCGATCCAGTAAGGCGCCGTCGCGGTCGCGACTTTTTCGAAGTACAGTGTGGTAACGCTCCTCTACCCGCCGGAACCGTTATTCCGGGTCCTGACAACAAGGGGACATGGAGTTCGCAGTCATCTCCGACAGTCACGTCCCCGAACGCGAAGCGGCCCTCCCCTCGCAGTTCCGCGAACGCGTCGCGGCCGCGGACCACACGATCCACGCCGGTGACTTCGAGACGGCCGACGTGCTCGACGACGTGCGCGACCTCGCCGCCGAACTCACGGCCGTTCACGGCAACGTCGACCCCGAGGACCTCGGCCTCCCCGCGGTGGCGGCAGTCACGTTCGAGGGCGTCACGTTCGTCGTCACCCACGGCACGATCAACCCCGTCGCTGCGGCCGTCGACGCGGCGAGCGTGGATACGGAGATGGAGGTAGGCGAGGAAGGCGAGATCACGTCGTTCGAGGCACGGCTGGAGAGCGACGCCGGACTCGTCCTCGGCGGCGAGCAGTGGGCCGACGCCGTCGCGGACACGGCCCGAGCGCGCGGCCGGACCGAGCCGGGCGAGACGGTCGTCGGTATCGGCGGCCACACCCACGTCGTCGAGGACACCGTCCACGAGGGTGTACGCGTGCTCAATCCGGGATCGGTGACCGGCGCCGACCCCGCCGAGCGGGCGACGATGATGACCGTCACGGCCGAGGACGGCGAGGTCGACGTGACGCTCCACGAGGCCTGACGCCCCGTTTCAGGTCCAGACGAACGTGTAGCTGTAGAGGAACACGAAGGAGATCAGCGTCAGCACCGCGAGCACCTTGATGTGGAACTTGAACAGCTCGTCGCTCTCCAGATCGTCGGCCGCGGCGTAGCGCTCGGCCTCGTCCTCGGTCAGCGCGTCGGCGTGCTCCTCGCCGAGGTGGAGCGCGTGGAGGTGCTCGGTGGCGAACGGGCGGCCGCAGTACGGACAGCGCTCGGCGTCGTCGTCGACCGCGAACGCTGCCTCGGCTCGATCTGTGGTGGATTGGTCGCTCATGGTCAGATGAAGGGTGCGTCGATGGTCGGCTGGGCGAGCAGCCACAGCCCCGTGATCGTGTACAGCACCATCACGACCACGTAGGGGTACTGGCTCCGGATCGGCTGGAGCCGGCCGGTGAACAGGTCGAACGCCCGGGCGTGGGCGGCCCACACCGCGAGCAGGTGGCCCGACAGCACCGCGACCGGGCCGACCCAGCTGATCCACCCCGGCAGCCCGAGCACCGGCGGCGCGAACGGCGGCGACAGCGGGCTCAGAGTGACGACGATCGACGCCGGGAGCTGGGTCAGGAAGTACGGGAAGTAGTGGCCGAAGTGATAGCCCGCGGCGATGGGCACCAGCGCGGGCGCGAACGCGGCGGCGATCCGCGGCGCCGAGCGGTACGTCTTCCCGCTGATCCGCACGCGCTTGGAAGCGCCCCAGTAGACGCCGAAGAACAGCGCGTAGCCGCCGAGCATCGCCCCGAAGTACGCCAGCTCCGCGGGCACGCCCGCCCGGACGACCGGCGCCGCGATCGACTGCCAGCCCGGGGTCGCGACGAACCCGTCGAACGTCGTCACCCACAGCAGCGCGATCACGAAGCCGATCTCGCTGGCGACCGTCGTCGCGTCGGCGTCCGTCTCGGCCAGCGCCGCGCCGGGCGCGGCCAGTTCGAGACCGTCGTCGGTGCGCTGGATCGGCGCGACGCGGCCGTACAGCTCGAACACGCCCGATATCGGGTCTATCTGTTTTCGCCACGTCTCGTGGCCGAGCAGCGCACTCCCGGCTACGGTCGCGACGATGTACGCCCCGACGACGACGGTCAGCTGTGTCGGGTTCGACGCCACCGCGGTGACGACCTCCAGCCAGACGAGCAGCAGCAGCCCGGCGACCGCGGGCCAGCGCCCGACCCAGTCGGGTAGCGAGACCGCGCCGTCGCCGGAAAGCGGCGCCGCGAGGCGGCCGAACGGGTCGAGCGCCGGCCAGCTGTTCCCGACGAGGTAGGTGCTGGCGGTGAACCCCGCCCACCAGACGACCCAGACCAGCAGCACCGCGAAGTTCCGCGCAGCCTCGGGCGGGCCGAACACGCCCGTCGCGACGACGCCGGCGAGACCGAGCAGGCCGACCACGCCGCCGACAGGCCCACCCCACCGGCGGATCGCTGCGCCGCCGGGGATCGACACGCGGCGGTCGTGGTAGGACTCGAGCAGGTCGCGGTCGGTGACGAAGCTGGTGAGCAGGAAGGAGACGGCGACGACGCCGCCGCCGGTCATCAGGAACAGCCACGTCGGCGTGTCGACGTTGCCCGAAGTGATCCCCGGGCCGCCGTGGGCGCGGGCCGGCGCCGCGAACAGCGTCACCGACAGCAGCACCGCGAGCCAGCGCGTTCCCGTGCCGGCCACGGCCGATCGGACGGACGCTGCGAGTCGGCGGGCGTCGTCCCGGTGACGGGCCGACACCGAGCGCTGGCGGTGTGTACTCACGTCTCTCCGGAACTCGGGTCGGGAGCTACAGGAACGTTTCGCAACCGGCTCAGGCGCCGGTCAGCAGGTTCACCGTGATCACGAGCACGACCAGCAGGCCCAGCACCCACGAGCCGGCCATCACGGCCGCCGCGCGTCGGTACCCACGCGACTTCGCGGCCGCGTAGGTGCCGAAGAAGAGGTAGAAGACGAACGCCGCGGCCAGCGCGACGCCGACCGCCGCGCCGCCGACGGCGACGATCGATCCGGAGAAGGAGTCCCCGCTCACGAACAGCGTCGCGCCGCCGCCGACCGCGAGCGCCGCGACGATGAACGCCAGCGTCCACGCCGACTCGCTGCCGGCGAGGGAGCTCCAGACCGACTGATCGTGCTGCAGCCCCGGCGTGTACTTTTTCCAGCCCCGACCTACCGTCGCCGCCACGACGGCGACGAGGAGGACTGCCATCAGCGCCGCACTCACGAGGTAGATCGTCGATGCCATGGTACGCTCCGTTAGCGAAGAATGGCCACGGCGAGGGTATAAAGATTCGTTTCCTCCGTCGGGACGGTCGTCCGTACCCCTGCGAGTACGGAGGTTCGTCGACAGAGAGTACCGCTGTTAGACGGTTAGCGTCGAGAGAAATGCTCCGGCTGGGATTCGAACCCAGGTCATCACCGTGAGAGGGTGATATGATTGGCCGGACTACACCACCAGAGCGCTTCGCATCCAACTGTATTCGGGTAGAACGTAAAACCGTTGCGTTTCCTCGCCGCCGTGTGGCGGATTCGCAGGTCACGAGGGGGCGTCGACGCCCTACTGGAGCCGCTCGCCGCCGAGGTACACCCGCTCGGGCGACTGCCACGCCTGCACGTCCTCGAGCGGGTTCTCGGGCAGCACCAGCAGGTCCGCGCGGTACCCCTTCTCGACCAGTCCCGTGTCGTCGAGGCCGAGCAGGTCGGCGGCGTTGATCGTCGCGGCCTCCAGCGCGCCGCGCTCGTCGAGGCCGTACTCGACCATGTACGCGAGCTCGTGGGCGACGTCGGCGTGCTCGTTGAACGGCGTGCCCGCGTCGGTCCCCATCGCGATCGGCACGCCGGCGTCGAGCGCGTACTCCCACGCGGCGGCCATCCGCTCGGCGGCGTCCTGTCCCTTCTCGACGGCTTGCTTCGGGATGCCGGCGTCGCTGTTCTCGACGATTCCCTTCAGCGCCGACAGCGTCGGCACCCAGTAGGTGTCGCGGTCGGCCATCAGCTCGGCGGCTTCCTCGTCCATGAACGTCCCGTGCTCGACGCTGTCGATCCCTGCGCGCACGGCGTTTTTGATCCCCTGCGTGCCGTGACAGTGGGCCGCCGTGGGTCGGCCGGCGGTGTGGGCGGTGTCGACGAGCGCCTTCAGCTCCTCGGGCGTGAGCTCGGGCGCGCCGGTCTGAGCGCCCGTCGTCAGCACGCCGCCGGTGGCCATGCACTTGATCACGTCGGCGCCGGCCTTGAGCTGTTCGCGGACCGCCTTCCGGACTTCGTCGGGACCGTCGGCCTCGCGACCGAACCAGTGGCCGTGGCCGCCGGTCATGACGACGTTCTGTCCCGCGGCCTGCACGCGTGGGCCGAGGAGGGTGTCGTTCGCGACCGCCTCGCGGGCGTCGATGGCGACCGTCGCCGGCGCACCGAGATCCCGGGTCGCGACGACGCCGGCCTCGGCTTGATTCCGGAGGGTCTCGGCGGCGCGGTAGGCAAGTGTCGCCTCGCTGTCGCCCTGTACGCTCTCGGCGTCGGGGCGGGCGTCCATCATCAGGTGGACGTGGCTGTCGATCATCCCCGGCACGACGAACTGTCCCGACACGTCGACGCGCTCGTCGGGCTGTTCGTCGCTCGCGTCGCCGACGACGGCGACGCTGCCGTCGTCGATCAGTACGTCGGCCGCCCGCGCGCCCTCGGCGTCGACTACCGTGCCGCCTTCGAGTAGCTGCATGGCTGTCGGTGGTGGCGCCCACTACCTAAAGCGTCGGGTGGCGGCGAGAAGCGGTCCGCGGCGGGAGATCGGGGGTGCGTTACTCCTCGGAGTCGTCGTCGGACTCGTCCTCGAGCGCGCCGAGCAGTTCGGCGATCTCCTCGGTCTCGTACGTCTCGTAGCCGTCGTCGATCGTGATCGAGACGACCGAGAGCGAATCGGCTTCGATCTCCTCCTCGTGCTCGCGCAGGCTGCGGAGCACGAGGTTAAGCCCCTCGTCGAGGCTGAGGTCGTCGGACCAGCCGTCCTCGAGCACGCCCTGGATCTCCTCGCGGCCGCCGCCGATGATGGTGGCCTTCCACTCGTGGGGCGTCCCCGAGGGGTCGGCGCTGAACAGGCGCGGGGTGCCCTTCTCGCCCTCGACGCCGCCCTCGATCCCGCCGATCAGGAGCGCGGCGCCGTACGGCCGGGTCCCACCCATCTGGGTGTTCTCCTGGATGTGGTCGGTGATGTACTTGGTGAGCGTCTCGACGCCGATCGCCTCGCCGTAGCGCAGATGGTTGCTCTGGGCCATCTGGCGGGCGAAGTCGATCAGCTGGCGCGCGTCGGCCACGTGGCCGGCGGAGGCGCCGCCGATGTGGTCGTCGAGCTTGTGGATCTTCTCGATGCTCTCGGACTCCATCAGCTCCGAGCTCGCTTGGGCCTGTGCGGCGAGAACGACGCCCTCCTCCGTCCGAACGCCCACGCTGGGTGCGCCGCGCGAGACGGCCTCGCGGGCGTACTCCACCTGGTAGATGCGGCCGTCCGGGGAGAACAGCGACGTCCCGCGGTCGTAGGCCTGCTGGTCGTTTCCTCTCATCGGGAACCCTCCGCCGCAGAGACGGCTTCGCTGTCGGTCATCGACTATTGGTACGCCCCCCCGACTGAAAAACCCTGCCTAAGCGGGATTTTACAACCCCTATCGCTGCTGGCGATCTGGGGTCGCCGCATGAGGCGGTGCGGGCAGCCGAGGCCGCCCCGGTCGGTTCGAGGATTTATGCCGTTCTGGTCCCCCGGCGTCCGTATGGCCCGCGCCACCGTCTGTCTCACCGTCGACTTCGACGCCGTCTCGCCGTGGCTCCACGCCGGCGAGTTCGGCGACTCGCCCGTCCAGCGCTCCCGCGGCCGCTTCGGCGCCGAGGTGGGCGCGCCGCGGCTGCTCGACCTGTTCGACCGCCTCGACGTGCCGGCGACGTGGTTCGTCCCGGGGCACACGATCGACTCCTTCCCCGAGCCCTGCGAGCGCGTCGTCGACGCCGGCCACGAGATCGGCCACCACGGCTGGAGTCACACGCCGCCCGGCGAGTACGAGAGCCGCGAGGCCGAACGCGCCGACGTGGCCCGCGGGATCGAGAGCATCGAGTCCCTCACTGGCTCCCCGCCCGCGGGCTACCGCTCGCCCTCGTGGGACTTCTCGCCATACACGGTGTCGATCCTCCGGGAGTTCGGCTTCGAGTACTCCTCCAGCGGGATGGCCCGGGAGTTCGAACCGTACGAACTGACCGACGAGCACGCGCCCGTCGACGAGCCGTACGAGGTCGGCGAGCCGGTGGGGATCACTGAGGTCCCCGTGTCGTGGCAGCGCGACGACTACCCCGCGCTGGCGTTCTCGGGCAACCGCGCGTTCGCCGACGAGGCCGCGGTGTTCGACCACTGGCGCCGGCAGTTCGACTGGATGTACGAGCAGTACGAGGGGACGCGATCCGGCGAGGGCGGAGTGTACGTCCTCACGCTCCACCCGCAGGTCAGCGGCCGCAGCCCCCGGCCGTCGATGCTCCGGGAGCTGATCGAACATATGGCTGCCAAGCCCGGCGTCGAGTTCGCGACGGTCGGCGAAGTCGTCTGATCCCCGTCCCGAAACTGTTTGGCCCCTCGCGGCCCCACCTCGTTCCATGTCCGAACTCACTGCCGCCCTCGACGCCGAGGGGCTGGTCTGCGTCGTCGGCGCCGGCGGCAAGAAGACCACCATGTACGCGCTGGCGGCCGAGAGCGACCGCGCGGTCGTTACCGCCACCGTCCGCATCCCCATCTTCGACCCCCACGTCGCCCGCGTCGAAGTGACCGAGGACCCGCTCGCGACGCTTGTCACCGCCGACGACTGGCCGCTCGGTCTCGTCCCCGAACGGGAGTTCGAGGACCGCTACCGCGGCTACGAGCCCGACACGGTCGACGAGATCGGGGCGGCCCACGACGGGCCGGTCCTCGTCAAGGCCGACGGCGCCCGGATGCGCGACTTCAAGGCGCCCGGCGCGAACGAGCCACGAATCCCGGAGCAGGCCGACACCGTGATCCCGGTCGCCAGCGCCCACGTCGTCGGCGAACCGCTCTCCGAGGAGCTGGTCCACCGCCCGGAACGCGTCGCCGCCGTTGCAGGAATCGAAGTCGGCGACGAGATCACCCCCGAGGTCGTGGGGCGAGTGCTCGCGAGCCCCGACGGCGGCCTCCGGGGCGTTCCGCCCGGCGCGACGGCGATCCCGCTGGTGAACAAAGTCGACGACGAGGGAGACCTCGAAGCGGCCCGCGAGATCGCCGACGCGGTGCTCGAACACGCCGACCGATCGATCGTCCCGCGGGTCGTGCTCGCGCGGATGGTCGACGCCGAGGTTCGCGAAATCGTCGAGTAGCTACTCCAGTCGCGCGGCGGCCTCGTCGAACTCCGCCTTCGTGTTGATGTTCTCGAACGTCGTGAGATCGGTCACGGCCTCCAGTTCGGCCTCGCTCACGACCGCGTAGGTCAGGTCCTCCAGCGGCGCGAGGATCTTCCGGTCGCCCCGCTCCAGCGCGGCGTCGCAGGCGTCGGCCATCGCGTCGGGCCGGTACACCGCCTGCGTCGTCTGGTACCAGCCGTCGCCGAGCCGCGGCACCGCGCCGTCGAACGGCGGCGTTCCTTCGTCGTCGGCGTCTGCTGGCGGTTCGATCTCGCCGCTCGCGCGGTCGAACAGGTAGCTGATCGCGTCGGGGTCGACGAAGGGCATGTCGCAGGCGACGACGGCGGTGTACTCGCCCGTCGCGGCCCGGCAGCCGTTGCGGATCCCCGCCATCGGCCCCTGATCCGTCTCGGGATCGAGCGCGAAGTTGGTGGGCTGTTCGTAGCCCGAGAGCGCGTCTTCGATCGCCGCGCGCTGGTCGTCCCGGCAGTTCACGACCACCTCGTCGACGACGGGTTCGAGTCGATCCGCGACGCGGCGGATCATCGGTGTGCCGGCCAGCGGCGCGGTCGCCTTGTCCTCGTCGCCGAAGCGAGTCGATCGCCCGCCGGCGATGATCACGGCCGAGTGCATACCCGTGGCTGGGCGCCGTCGCGGAATGTGGCTTGCGGTCCGGTCAGCCGTCGTACTCGCGTTCGATTACCGTCTCGCCGCTCTCGTTCCGGACGATCACGGTGTCGCCGCCGTTGTTCCAGACCGGGCTGCCCTGCCCCCAGTAGTAGGCACCGTCGCCGTCCTCGCCGCTGCCGGTGTGGAGCGTGATCGTCCCGTTCGGCGGGATTTCGGCGCCTTCCGGGAAGGTGTAGACGTGCCCCGCTTCGTCCCGAACCGTCCACCCCGCGAGGTCGAGCGTCTCGTTGCCGGCGTTGCCGAACGTGACGTACTCGCCGTTGAGGTTCTCCCGGTCGTCGCCCGCGGCGTCGGCGTTGATCTCGCTGATCCACAGCGGCGGGCCGCCGTCGGCGATCGGGATGGGCGTCTCTGTCGCCGTCTGCGGGTCGTCGGTGGCGCAGGCCCCCCAGATCCCGGCGTCGGTCCCGCGTGCGATCCCCTCGGCGGTGCCGTAGCGCTCGCGGTACTGGAAGTTCGAACTGTCGTACCGGCGGGCCAGCCCCCGCGTGAGCAGGCCGTAGTTGAACGAGTCGCCGTCGACGTGGACGTACGCGAGCAGCCGGCCGTAGTACCCCCGCCGGGGCTCGTTCTCGTCGAAGGAGAGCGTCACCGTCTCGCCGATCAGCTCGTCTTTCGCGTGCTGGCTGGCGCGCTCGCCCCACTCGCGGAGGCAGTTCCGGCCCGCCTCGGTCTCGGGGACGCCGGGGAACTCCGCGGGGTCGGTCTCGGCGTGGACCTCCGGCGTGTCGACGCCGAGCAAGCGAACCGTGTCCTCGCTGCCGTTGAGGTAGCGCACGTCGATCGTGTCGCCGTCGACGACGTCGATCACCTCGACCTCTACGCCGTCGGGCTTGGGCGTCGCCGATGGCGGCGCGTCGATCGCGGTCGACGGCGTGGCCGGCGTGGCCGTCTCGGTCGCCATCCGTCCCTCGCTGTCGGTCCCGACGGGGGCGCCGCCACAGCCGGCGAGAACGAGGAGCAGACAGAGCGCGACTGTCCGGGCGCCGGAGTACATCACCGGCGCTACGGCGAGTAGCGGGAAAAGGCGTTGGCTACGGTGCGAGGCGGTTCTTCCGGTTCTTCATGTTCTCCTCGTAGTAGTCGAACGTCACCGGACACCACTCCGCGGCGTAGTCGAGCACCTGCTCGGTCAGCCCGCGGATCTCCCACTGGGCGTCCGCGGCGGCGCGCATGTCGGCGACGTGCATCAGCGTCCGGGCGTTCATGCTCATCACGACGTTGACCTCGGTGCCGATCGGCAGCACGAACCGGGCGTCCTCGGGCGGCATCCCCAGCTCCAGCAGGCGCTGGTACTCCTCGACGGACCGCTGAACCGAGTCGCGGAACACCTGCTCGCGTTCCTCGACGGTTACCTCGTCGACGGTACCGCTCTGCTGATTGCGGCCGATCCAGTCGGGATCGGTCGCGGAGGGCGGTGTGACGACCATCTCACCGTCGCCCACGTCCTCGGGGTCCACGTCGTCGAACGCGACGTAGCGCATGCTCTGGACGTCGAAGGAGACGTGGCGGTGGCGGGTGAGTTGGGCCATGCACGATCGGGACATCCCCTCGATCGCGAACGTGGCCTGCGGGTGCTCGAACGGCCCGAAGTGGCCGTGGCTCAGTAGGTGGCCGATCAGCGTCTCCTTCTTCGCCTCGAGGTCGTCGCCGTCGACGGTCTCCATCGTCTCCTCGAACGTCTGGTCGCCGACGAACGCCGACGCGTAGTCGTTGCGTGCGGCCCGACAGATTACCTCCTCCGGGTCCTCCGTGGCCTCCAGCAGTTCGACCTCCATGTTACTACGTCCGCGGGACCGGCGCGGCATAACTCTATCCGAGTGGGTTCGGGACCCAGCCCCTTGGCTCGGAACGAATCGCTTTAGTGGCTCTCCGGGGAATCCAACCGTATGGCAATCAAGCCGAAGTACGTCAAACAGCTGGGGACGATCCTGCTCGAGAAGTACCCCGAGTCGTTCAACCAGAACTTCGAAACGAACAAGGAGAGCGTCTCCGCGCTCACGAACGTCGAGTCCAAGGAGGTCCGCAACCGCATCGCGGGCTACATCACGCGGAAGGAAGCCGGCGCCGCCGCGCAGGAAGCCGAAGCGTAGTTCTCCGCTAGTAGCTGTACTCGTCGGCGGTCAGCTGGACGTATCGGTTCCGGTTCCGGAACTTGACGAGCTTGTACTCCGCGAGCAGCTTCGCCCCGCGTAGCCCCGCCTTGGGACTCCAAGAGAGCATCTCGTTTGCGCCCTCCTCGGCCAGCATCTCCTCGCCCACGCGGAACACCTTGTCCCACTGATCCGGCCCCCACCCGCGGACCAGCTCCGCGAGCGAGACGTTCCGCAGCACCTCGTCGCCGATGGCGTCGCGCCACTCGTGGTTGTAGTGGCCCAGCCGATCCTGTGCGGCGAGCCGGCCGGCGATCGCGCCCGTCCGGACCGCGAGGTGGTCGCCGCCCTCGTGGAACGCCGACGTGGTCCCCATCGCGCCGCCACAGACCGCGATCCCGGCGTCGACGGGCGACTCGATCGGCCGCGTCGAGGAGATCGGGTACGTCTCGGTGCCGCGGCTCTTGCCCGCGTCCTCGACTCTCGGGAAGTCCTCGAGGTCGTACTCGTCGCCGTACTCGCGTTCGAGCAGGCGCTCGATGTAGGTGGCGCCCTGCGGGATGCTGTCGTCCTCGGGGCGCAGCAGGTCGTACTTCTCGCGCTCCTCGACCTCGTCGATGTCCATCCCGATCGGCATCGTCAGCCCGACCCGGCAGACCCGGTCCTGGTTCGGGAAGATCCACGGGTAGGCGGTGTGGCCGGGCATCAGCCCCCACCAGAACACGATGGCGTCTTTCACCTCCTCGTAGATCTCCTCGGGGAACTTCCGGTACTCCTGGTAGGCGATGTGGTTGGCCGTCGGCGGCGAGAGCACCTCCGAGCCGCGCCGCTCCGGGAGGTAGTCGTCGAGCACGCCCATCGTGACGGTGCGCTGGGGACCGTCACACAGCAGGAGGTAGTCGGCGCCGACCTCCTCGCCGTTCGCGAGCGCGATCGTGTGCCGCGGGTGGTCGTGTGCCTCCGTCAGGACGCCCTTCACCGACGCGTCGGTGCGGTAGTGGGCGCCCGCCTCCTCCGCGCGCGAACGCAGGAAGTCGTCGAAGCGCGCCCGGTGGAAGGTGTAGCCGAACTCGTCGTACGACGACTCGATCCCGGTCGAGCGGAGGTTACAGGCGGTGTTCGGCCCGCGGAACTCCGCGCGGTCGAGCACGTTCTGCACTACCCCGTCGGGCATCTCGTCGGGGTGGATGCCCATGATGTCGACCCAGTAGTCGAGGATGCCGGCGGCGTCGGTGGAGTCGGGACCCAGCCCCGAGCGGTCCTCACGCGGGACTCCCTTCTCCAGCACCACCGCGTCGGCGCCGTGTTCGGCCGCGGCGTGGGCGGCCGCGGTGCCGGCCGGCCCCCCGCCGACGATGGCGACGTCTACGCGTTCCATGACTGGATAGGTGCGTACTCGCCGCGTTAAAGGTACTGACTTTCCCCGTCGGCGTCGTCCGGTAGTTCGTTCTCGTCGGGAATCTGTTGAAACCCCCAGTAGCCAATAGATCCGTCAATCTACTCGTTATGTACAGGGAGTACACTTATCGGATGTACGTACTGAACGACGACGAATGCAGTTGCTTAGTCTCCTAGATGAATTGCGAGCTATCGGCAGGACAGGGTTGAACTTCGCGGATAATCCATACGATGAGGAGCGCTACGAACGGATTCTCGAACTCGTCAGCCAGTACTACGGTAAAACTGTAGGCGTCCCTTCGGAAGAAATCCGGGAAGATATGGCGGCAGAGATGGGGCAAGTCACTCCAAAAGTCGGCGTCGACGCCATTCTATTCGACGAAGAGGGGCAGATATTACTCATGAAACGCCCGGAAAGCGGACTTTGGTGCTTACCGGGTGGAGCAATGGAAATACACGAGTCCCCTGAAGAGGCCGTCGTCCGTGAAGCTCACGAGGAGACAGGCCTCAGTATTCGGCCTGAAACATTGTTGGGAGCGTACCGACTCGAACCGAACTCGGTGCATCCGTATACGACGATTCTACTCCCGTATCTCTGCACCGTCACTGACGGGACGCTTCAACTCTCGCACGAGGGTGAAGCCCTTCAGTATTGGGAGGTTGAAGAGGTCCCTGACTGGTTCCCAAAACACGAGGAGATCGCTCTCGAAGCCCGCAAGCAACGGGACGACGATTGATACGCAACCCAACTTACTGGCTGTTTTCCACAAATGATTTCGAACTAATCGGATTCAACAGGGACCTCCCGGACAATAACTCTGCCAATCACATGAACATCCGGTCGGCGAACGCCTCCTCCTTCTCGGCGGCGGCCTCGTAGCGTTCGGCGAGTTCCTCGTAGTAGCGCCGGATCTCGTCGGCAAAGGCCTGCAGCGGCTCGGTGTTCACGTCGAGGTCGTACAGCTCGTCGACCGTCTCGATCAGCCTGATCGCGGCCTCCATGTCGGGCGTCTGGTCGTGGACGGGCGTGCGGAACACCCCGACTGCGAGCGGCGAGTCGATCCCCTGCTCGACCAGCGCGCCCGTCACGCCGTCGAGGTAGCCCCGCGACATCGGCTCGATCTCCGCGTCGGCGAGCCGTCGCTCGCGGTAGTCGTCGGTCGCGACGTAGTACGTCCGGTGGTCGTCGGGGCCGTGCTGCATCGGCACCGCGTCGACGACGACAACCTCCTCGACGCCGTGGCGCTCGGTCCAGGAGAGGATCTCCTCGCCGAACGGCCCGCTCAGCTCCGGCGGGACGAACAGCTCGTTCTTCAGCAGCGTCAGCTCCAGGTCCGGCCGGGAGAACAGCCGCGTGTGGTGGGTGGGCTGCCCGTTCTCGAAGGGGGTGATGCTCGGCATCCCCTCGGCCGAGACGTGGCCCGTCTCCGTGAGTTCGAGTTGGTCGATCAGGAAGTCGACGGCGGTCAATCCGGCGAGCCCGTAGCTCGCGAACCCACAGAGCAGCGTCTCCTTGGGTTCCTCGGTCCCTTCGACGGCGAACTGGCTCGTCGGTCGGGCGCTGTCGTTCATGCGTACCGGGTCGCCGGGAGCGGCCTTAGTTCCCCGGTCGGTCCCAGTCGGCGTACTCCTCGATCCGGGTCATCGCCTCGCGCTCGCGGGCGCCGCCGGCACGCTCGACCACGCCCGCGAGGAAGTCGAGGCGTTCCCGGAGGTCGGCGTCGTCGAACCCCGCGACGCCCAGCCGCGAGGCCGCGACCGTCGCCTCGACCACCGCGCCGAAGCCGCGGTTGATCGTCGTCGGGTCTTCGCGGACGACCTCGCTCTCGCCGGGCGTGAGTTCCCATTCGCGGATCGTCGTCCCCGCTTCCGTCCAACTGTCGACGAGCGTCGCGTCCACCTCGACCCACGCGTCCGCGCTGGGCAGCACCGGCTCCGACGCCTCGCGGATCGAGAGCGCGGCGTCGACGAACGGCCGCGGGTCGGCCACGAACTGCACCACCCCGCCGCCGCGGCGCTCGAAGTTCCGGCGCGTTCGCGTGTTCCCGTACGTCCGTGCGGTCACCGGATCGCCGGCGTGGAGGCCGAGCGCCGCGAGGTTCCACAGGCCGTTCGGTCCCATCGTCGCGATCACGGACTCGGTCACGCCCCGGAGCGGGACCGGCCAGCCGTCGGGCGCGTCGTTCTCGGGAGTCCAGTCCCCGTCGCCCGTTGGCTCGCCCCCGTCGCTCATACCGTCAGCCCCCGTTCGAGCGCGACGAACAGCGCCGCGGCGACGCGGTCCGCGGTCGTCCCGGGATTGATCCCCTCCTCGACAAACGCTTCGGCTAACTCCTCGGCCGGATCGAGCGATTCCCCCCGTTCAACCTCGGCCAGTGCCGTCTCGGCGCGCTCGCGGACCTCCTGTGCAGTCTCCTCGCCGTGGTTGGTCCAGACGAGTGTGTCCGGCTCCGCCGCCAACTGCCGGAGGAAACAGCGCGCCGCCCGGTTGAGGACGGGACCGTCGTCGGCAAGGATCGATTCGGCGGCGTCGAACGTCCGCGGGAACCCCTCGATCCACTCCGCGGCGTTCGTGTCGGGCACGCCGTCGTCGGGGTCGGCGGAGAGTTCCATCACGTCCCAGAGCGTTATTTCCCGCTCCCGGAGCGCGGGCGCGGCGTCGCTCCCGCGCCGGGCGTCCAACTCGGCGGCGCCCTCGGGCGGGTCGCCGACGGCCACGTCGACGTGCTCGAACGCGCGGTAGAAGTCCACGGCGTCCTCGACGGTCGTCGCCCGGCAGCGATCGCGAACCGCCTCGCGACTCAGTTCCCCGTCCGCGGCGGCGCTCACCAGTGGCGTCAACAGCAGCAGACACCCGAACTGGGTGTTGCCGCCGGACTGCCGGCTCATCCCCGCGACGGCGTGGTCGAACGCCTCGCCGATCGGCGCGCCCTCGGCGGCCAGCCGCAGCCCCGCGGCGCTGCCGACGCTGCCGGCGAGGAACTGCTCGAAGCGCAGGTCGCCGAGATCGCGTCGGCGGTCGACGTTCCCCGGCTTGGGGGTGCCGGCCACCTCCAGCAGCAGTGCGAGTTCGGCGTTCTCTGCGGGGGTTCGGGCGCTGTCGCTCACGGCTCCACCCCCGGCGGCTCTCGGTCGGCGCTCCACGCGGCTACCGCGTCCGCCACGCGATCGAGCACCGCGGGGTCGTCGCTCGGCCGGCCGACGCTGACCGCGTCGGCGCCGTGATCGAAGTACTCCCGGACGCTCTCCCGCCCCCGGACGCCGTTGTTCGCGATCAGGAACAGGTCGGTCGCGTCGGCGACCTCGGCGACCACCGCCTCGCTGTCCATCGCGTCGACGTGGATCGCGTCCGCGCCCGCGGCCTCGATCCGCCGAGCCACGGCCGCGAGGTCCACGCCGTCGAGTTCGGCCCGGACTTTCACACTCACGTCGGCGCCCGACGCGGCGGCCGCCGCGACCAGCGCTTCGAGCCGGTCTGGCTCCCGGAGCAGCGTCTCGCCCGCGCCGGCCGTACAGAGTTCGTCCTGCCGGCAGTGGGCGTTGATCTCCACGACTGCGTCGTGGTCGGATGCCACCTCGGCGACTTCCCGAACCGGCTCGACCGTCGTGGACCGGACGTTGATCCCCGGCCGTACGTCGACGCCGGAAAGAGCCGCGAGTTCGTCGTCGACGAACGCGATTGGATCGTCGGGGAGGAACTCCGAGCGGTCGCGGTCGGCGACCATCGCCCGAGCGGCCTCCCGGGTCGGCTCGTCGAGGCAGACCCCACCGAGGACCGCCGCGCCGGCCCACGCAGCCCCGTCTCGGGCCCACTCGGCGTCGGCCTCGCCGGAGAGTGACGCCAGCGCCAGTCGCGGTTCGAACATCACGGCTTCCCCCCGAGTGCGGGCAGTTCACTCGTGTCGATGTCGTCGCCGTCCAGTTCGGCGGGATCGTCGACCGCGAGGCCGAGATCGTCCGGGTCCGCGCCCACGGCCGCCAAGGCGAGCGCGCAGGCCCGGGCGACGCGCTCGGCGTCCGCGGGACCGTCGATCTCCGTGTCGGTGCGGACGACCGGGCGATCGAGGTCGGTGCCGTCCGCCTCGTCGAACACGAACGCGTCCGCGAAGCCGTACGTCTCGGCGACGCCGGCCGTCGACGGCTCGCGGCCGGTGCCGGCCATGAGGTCCGCGACGGGGCCGGAGAACGCCTCGTCCTCGCAGAACGGCGAGACGGCGACGACCGGCGTTTCCCCGAGCGCGGCATCGACGCCCGCGAGTGACCGGATCGGGCCGACGGACGTGACGGGGTTGGAGGGACCGATCACGACGGGATCGGCCAGCGCGGCCTCGACTTCGGGCGTCGGCTCGGCCGTCTCCGCGCCGCGGAACTCTACGCCCTCGACGCGCGGGCCGGCCCGGTTCGCGACCCAGTACTCCTGAAAGTGCATCTCGCCGTCGGGCGTGTGGACGATCGTCGCGACGGGATCGTCGCTCATCGGCAGGAGGTCGATCTCGAGGTCGAACGCGTCGGCGAGCGTGCGGGTGGCCTCGGTCAGCGAGTGCCCCTCGTCGAGCAGCGAGGTCCGGGTGATGTGGACCGCGCGGTCGCGGTCGCCGATCGTCATGAACTCCGCGATCCCGGAGAAGCGCCGCCAGCGAGCGATCTCCCGGCCGGCGGTCTGGGCGTCGTCGTCGAGGTAGCGCGGCCCCTCCTCGAGACCGGCCGCGTCGGCGAGCCGGAACAGTTCGGCGTTCGTCTCGTGGCTGTCGCCGTCGATCCCCCACCACGTCTCGCGGTCGAGCACGCCGCCGCCGTCGAACAGCACCGTGTCGAGGTCCGGGCAGACCAGCAGCCCGCCGAGTTCCACGTCGTCGCCGGTGTTGCCGACGACGGTGACGGAATCGCGGGCGAAGACGGGCTCGTCGCCCGAGAGCAGCTTGGGGGTGCCGGTCCCCCCGGCGAGGAACGTGACCATACGCGGCGTTTCGGGGGCGCGGGGTTGAAGCTTCCTCTCCCGACGGCGCACCGGGGCGACTTTGAGGCTCGCCCACGGGGGTCCGGTATGAACGCGATCAAGGACTCCGTCCACGACTGGATCACCCTCTCCCCGGTCGCGACGGACCTGCTCGACACGCCGGCGTTCCAGCGGCTCCGGCACATCAAGCAGCTCTCGACGATCCGGCTCGTCTACCCCTCGGCCTCCCACACGCGCTTCGAGCACTCGCTCGGGGTGTACCACCTCGCCGAACAGGCCCTGTCGCATCTGCGCGTCGACGGCGAGCGCGCGGACCACGTCCGCGCCGCGGCGCTGCTGCACGACGTCGGCCACGGTCCCTACGGTCACCAGACCGAGGAGGTGATCATGCGCCGCGCGGGCCGCCACCACGACGAGATCGGCGACGTGATCGAGGACACCGGGATCGCCGACGTGCTCCGGCAACACGACCTCTCGCCGTCCCGCGTGGCCGCGCTGGTCCGCGGCGAGGGCGAACTCGGCCAGCTCGTTTCGGGGGAACTGGACGTGGACCGGATGGACTACCTCGTTCGGGACGCCCACCACACCGGCGTCCCCTACGGCTCGATCGACCACGGGCGGCTGGTGCGGTCGCTGCGCTACCGCGACGGCGAACTGGTGCTCGCGGAGGGGAACGTCCGGACCGCGGAGTCGCTGCTGCTCGCCCGCGGGCTGATGAACGGGATCGTCTACCGCCACCACGTCTCCCGGATCGCGGGCTCGATGCTCGAACGCGCCGCCGATCGCCTGCTCGACGGCGAGAACGACGTGGGAATCGAGGAGTTCGCACGGATGGCCGACCACGACCTGCTGGTCGCGCTGGGCGAGCACGTCCCCGACCTCGGCGACCGGATCGAGCGCCGGGACCTCTACAAGCGGACGGTGTGGGCAGACCTCTCCGACACGCCCGCACACCTCCTCGAACTCGAACACGAGGACGAGCGTGCCGCCGAACGGGACATCGCGGAGCGCGCGGGCGTCGACGAGTCCGAGGTAATCGTCGACGTGCCCCGTCGGCCGTCGATGAAGGAGTCGAACGCCCGGGTCGTCGTCGACGGCGTGGTTCAGCGACTGGAGGAGGCCTCGGGGCTGGTCACCGCGATCCGACAGGCACAGCGCGACGGCTGGCGGCTGGGCGTGTACGCGCCCGAGCAGGAGCGGGAGGAAGTGGCTTCGGCTGCGGTGGACGTTCTGGGGCTACCTGACCGAGTGCGACGCTGACCGCTATCGGCGCCGCTCGACGGGTAGAACGGGCGGCTCGGGAGAATCCATCGTCACACGGGGCTCGGTGGGGGTAACCCTCGTCACTGCCGCCCGGCGGGACGTTCGCTCCGGATCTGTATCAGTCGTTCGCTATTTGTCCAACTCTAACCACGGCACCTCGATCAGCGGCGGGATGTGGGTCTCGATGTGGTGCTCCCAGACGCCCTCCTCGCCGAACGCCTCGCCGTGGTCGGCCGTCACCACAACGTCGCCGTCGAGTTCGTCGACGAACTCGGCGATGTCCTCGAGTACGATCCGGAGGTTCTCCTCGTACAGCCCGAGCGCGGCCTCCTGCGTGCCGTTTTTCATCACGTCCGCGGGATCGAGTTCGAGCCAGAGTCCGGCCTTCTGGGCCAGTTCGCTGCCGTCGAGCACGCTCTCGACGTTGGTCCGGAGCCGGTCGCTCATCGACGCGAGCGTGCCGCCGTCGGCCTCGGCGTCGCCGTTCTCGGCCTCCTCCTGTTTGCGGATCCCCTTCTGGATCTGCTTGAGCTTCTGGCCCTTCCCGCGGGAGAGGTAGGGCGCGTGGGGCTGCATGTAGTGCAGGACCGTGCGTTCGGCGGCGTCGACGGCGTCGCGGTTGTTCCGGAACGCCTCGGTGATTCCCTCGGGTGGGACCGTGCCTAGATCGTCGTCCCAGCCGGTCTTCCACACGTCGAACACCTCGGAGATGTGGTCGGAGGCGGTCCACTCGTAGTCGCAGCTCGCCCCCCACTTCAGCTCGTTCAGCGGGATCCCGAGGTCGTTGATGAACGGATTCCCGGAGAAGTAGGCGATGTCGTGGTGGCCCGTGAAGTTGCGGTACGCCCACTCCGGCGTCGAGGATCCGGCGCTGCGTCGCTTCTCCAGTCGCCCGTCCAGATACTCGTCGTAGATCTCGCTGAACACGTCGTAGCGGCACGCGTCGAGCACCAGGCAGTAGTCCCATTCGGACTCGAGGAAATCCTGATCCCGCATCAATTACGGGGGGGTTCTCAGTCGTTCTACGTATTCCTGTTGTTTTGATGCCCCTCCAACGTGTCGCTCGCCCCTTCGGCACGACTTTTGTGTGCCGGCCCGGAGTGGCGGGTATGGAGCTGTTCGCCGTCCCCGACCTCCCGGAGATACGGGCGGGCGACGATCTGGCCGCGATGATCGCCGAACGGGTCGACCTCCGCCCCGACGACGTGGTCTGTGTCGCCTCGACCGTCGTCTCGAAGGCCGAGGGCCGCACTGCCGACCTCGAGGAGTTCCCCGCCGGCCCGCGGGCCAAAGAAATCGCCCGGAACTTAGAGGAGATCTCCGGTGACGAGAAGGACCCGCGGTTCGCGCAGGCCGTGCTCGAGAACAGCACCGACGTGGTGATGGAGGAGCCGTTCATCCTCACCGAGGCGCCGTTCGGCCACGTCAGCGTCAACGCGGGCATCGACCGCTCGAACGTCCCGGATCACGACCTGCTTCTGTTGCCCGAGCGCCCGAGCCAGTCGGCCGAG
Organism: Halolamina salina; assembly: GCF_054653455.1. NCBI lineage: Archaea > Methanobacteriati > Methanobacteriota > Halobacteria > Halobacteriales > Haloferacaceae > Halolamina > Halolamina salina. The sequence continues at coordinate 544,815 of NZ_BAAIGE010000002.1, forward strand.
CGCATCCACGAGAACCTCCCCGAATCGCCGCCCGTGATCGTCACCGACACCTCCGGCCGGTCGTTCCGACACGGCCAGCGCGCCGTCGCGATCGGCTGGGCGGGGATGCCCGCCTCGCGAGACTGGCGCGGCGAGACCGACCGCGACGGCCACGAACTACAGGTGACCGTCCAGAGCGTCGTCGACGAACTCGCCGGCGCGGCCAACCTCGTCTCCGGCGAGGGCGACGGCGGGAACCCCGTCGTCGTCGTCCGAGACTGGGACTTCGGCGATCACGACGGCAGCGACAACATGTTCCGCGAGATGCGCAGGGATTTCGTCCGCCAAGCGCTGCGGGACTGGGAGTACGAGCCATGAGCAAGCCGATCCGCCGCGGGATCGAGCTCACGCCCGAACACCCGATCTCCCGACTCGCGGATCTCGGCGCGTCGGCCGAGGCGGCGGGGTTCGACGCCGCGTTCGTCTCCTCGCACTACAACAACCGCGACCCGTTTCAGTCGCTCACGGCGATCGCCGAGCGGACCGACTCGATCCGGCTCGGCCCGGGCGTCGCCAACCCTCACGAGAGCCACCCCGTCGCGCTCGCGTCCCGGATGGCCACCCTCGACGAGCACTCGGGCGGCCGCGGCGTGTTCGGGATCGGCCCGGGCGATCCCTCGACGCTGCGGAACCTCGGCGTCGACGGCGACGACCGCGGTCTGCGCTCGGTGCTGGAGGCGTTCAAGGTCGCAAAGCGGCTCTGGAACGGCGAGCGCATCGACCACGAGGGGACGTTCGTCGCCGACGACGCCGGCCTGAACTACGAGCCGTCCGGCGAAATCCCCGTCTACGTCGGCGGCGAGGGACCGCACATGTGCCGGATGGCCGCGAAACACGCCGAGGGACTGCTGTTCAACGGCTCCCACCCGCGGGACCTCTCGTGGGCAGCCGACCGCGTCGCGGAGGGGCTGGGGGAGCGCCCGGACCACCGCGGCGAGTTCGACTTCCTCGCGTACGCCAGCGTGAGCGTCGCGGCCGACCGCGAGGCGGCCCGCGAGGCCGCACGGCCGCCCGTGGCGTTCATCGCCGCCGGCGCGCCCGAGCCGGTGCTCGCACGGCACGACATCGATCCCGAGCGCGCCGCGGCGGTGGGCGAGAAGATCAGCGAGGGGGCGTTCGTCGAGGCGTTCGATCGGGTCTCACCCGCGATGATCGACGCCTTCGCCGCCGCGGGTACCGTCGAGGAGGTGGCCGATCGACTGGCGGCGGTGTTAGAGCACGCCGACGGGGTGGTGTGTGGGTCGCCGCTGGGGCCGGATCTCGACGCGGCGGTCGAACTGGCGAGTAAGGCGCTCGAACGGGCGGAGAAGCGGGACTGACCGACGATTACCGCGTCGAACTCGCGCCCAGCAGGTCGAGCAGGCCGCCGAACGCGAGGTAGCCCAGCGCGCCGCTGGCGGCGATCACGAACAGCGCGCCCACGGCGGCGGAGACGGCCGACAGCGGGTCCTGCGTCACGACGCCCTCGAACAGCCGGCCCATCTCGGGCAGGTCGGTGACGATCCGGGTCACGAACTCCTGCAGCGTAGCCATAGGTCGACGTTGTATCGGGGGTCACTTCGCTCTTCCGAGAGAGGCGAGGGAGTTTTCCCACCTCGCGCCCCACCGACAGCCAGTGACGCTCGACCCTATCCACGTCGACACAATTGCCCGGATCGCGGCCTCCATCGCGGGCACCGTCGACGACTCCGACCACGACGACCACGCCGCCCGGGCGTGGGGGCTGCTCGACCCGCTGCGCGAGGACGGCCGAGTCGTGGTCGAACCGCTCGACGAGCCGGCGCTCCGGGCTGCCGCCATCGACGACGTGGCGCTCGCGGACCGGCCATTCGAGACAACCCACGGGCTCGACGCGGGGACGCTCAACCCCACCGGGTTCAAGAACGGCCTCCTGCTCGACGTGGCGCAGGCGGCGATGGCCTCGTCGCCGACCGATCTCGACCTCCACCGCTCGCGCTCGATGGTCGCGACGGTCCACGCCAGCGACGCCACCCGGGAGTACGGCGAGGAGTGGCGCAAGTACGACGAGAGCTACAGTCGACGGAAGGTGCTCCAAGTCCCGGCGGTGAGCGAGTTCGCCGACGAGGTGACTCACGAGCTCGCGCTGTACCTCGCGGAGTCCTCCCACGCGCTCGAACACGCCGACGCGGTGGAGGAGCTACTGCTGCTCGACGGGCCGCTCTACCCCAAGCGGCTGTTCAACTGGGAGTCCCGCGACCCCGCGCTGGCGGAGGCGACGAAGGAGGCGGCGCCGCAGGCGATCGTCGAGAACTACGTCCGGCTGGTCGAGCAGTTCGTCGAGCGCGGGATTCCGATCGCGGGGTTCGTGAAGAACCCCACCTCCCGGTTCATCGTCCGGACGCTCGACGACCGCGTGCCGACGCCGTGGACCGATGACGCCGCGCTGTTCACCCGGCTGCTGGAGCAGCGCGACGAGGGGATCGACGAGACGAGCGACGACCCCGCCGCCGCCCGCGAGGAGTCCGATCTCACCTTCACCTCGTGGTTCCGCTCCCGCGGCTCCTCGGACGAGCCGATGTCCGTCGACGGCGACGCGATGGGAATCGAGCGCCGACTGGAGCCGGAGTGCTACGAGGTGACGTTCTGCTACCTCTACGACCCCCGGACCGACGTGACGTACAAGATCGAGGCCCCCTACGCCGTCACGCGGGATCCGGAGACTCGCGAGGCGCTGACGACCCAGCTACTGAGCGAGGTCGCGACCGAGCGCGGGCCGCCGGAGGCGATCGACAAGGCGGACGAGCTCGCGAAGATCGGCGCCGGCGAGAAGGCGGCGATCCGCCGGAAGTTCGAGGAGACGTTCGGCAGCGAGTCGCGGTCGACGTACGACGGGCTGCGCTGGGGCGAGGAGGAGTAGTCCCGGTTTTCGGTCGGGTTTTGGTTGTTGGTAACTGGAGTAGCGACGGCGACAGCGGCTCTATCGTTGGCAACTGGAACAGCGACGGCAACCGCAACAGCACCTCGATGCTTGACCACTTGCGACCGCAGTGTGCCGGACACGGGGTCCGGCACAGCACCGAGTCCCCACCCCTCCCCCGCGGGCCGGCGACCGTTGCCGGCCCGCGGCGTCCACCGCTACCGCACCGCGGCCACGGTGGCGCGAAGCGCACGCGGCCTCGTGCCGCGTGTCAGCGCGAGGGACGAGCGACCAACGGGAGCGAGTCGGCTGGGGAGGCTCGTGGGCTGTGTGGGGCGGTGCGGTCACAAGTGGTCATGCTCGCTCCGGAGTCACGTTCGCGGCTGCTGTTGTTGATTCGCCACCCAAGTACCACAAAATCGTTCGCAGGTATCGTTCTCGATCGACGATGTCGAACACTCCGGGAAAAACGACGACTCCACCTACGCCGGCGTTTCCTTCTCCACCTCGATCTCCACGTCCTCCACGCCGATCCGGGCGAACTGCGTGCGGATGTGCTCCCGCGCCGCCGAAAGCGCCTGCTCGCGGGTGTCGAACCCCCGGGGCATCGGCGACTCGAACGCCACACGGATCTCCTCGCCGTCGACCTCGATGGCCGAGCCGCCGCTCTCGACTTGGTAGAACGCGTCGCACACCCAGACGTAGGCGGCGTCCTCGTCGGGGGCACCCTTGTACGTCGGCGGGTCCTCGCCGCGCTCGAACAGCGTGCCGGTGAGGGCGGTCCCCCCGCCGCGGCCGTGGACGTGAATCATACCGAAGCTACTCGCCCGGCGCTTTTAGGGGTGCTGCCCGGGGCGAGTCCTGCACCCCGGGACAGGGAAAGGCGTATGGCGGGAGCCGCCCACCTCCGGGACATGAGCGATTCGGGCGATCTGGGCGACTTCACCGACTACGTCGACGACGACGCCGAGCAGTCGGGGGCGACCGACGGCGGCGATGCGGCCGCGGGGGACGATCCGGGCCGGGAGAGCGACGACGCGGCCGAGTTCGAGCGCTACGGCGCCGAGCCGGCGGGCGCCGACGAGGGGCTGGGCACCGTCTCCGTTTCGCAGGGACTCCGCGTCTCGCAGGACGGCGACGAGACGACGCTGCGGGCGTTCATCACCACCGGGAACCGCGACTCCGTCCGGCTGGGGAGCTACCTGCTCGTCCCCTACCCCGACGACGAGGTGCTGTTCTGCTCGATCGCCGCGCTGGAGTACGCACAGGAGTTCCAGTCCGACGACGCCACCGAGATCCACGCACGCCGGCAGATGCGCCGCGAGGAGTTCGAGGAACGGGACTACAAGTTCATGGCCGAACTGGAACCCGTCGCCGTGATCTACGAGGAGGGCGACGAACTCAAGCGCCGGATGACCGACCGCGTGCCCAAGCCCGGCGCGCTCGCCCGCGAGGCCTCCGACGAGGAGCAGATCAAGACCGGCCTGAAGATTCCGGGCGACGGCGTGTTCCTCGGCCACCTCTCCGTGGGCGGCGAGAAGGTCCGCACGGCCGCGGAGCCGCCGACGGTGGACTACCGCGTGAAGGACGACTACGCCGACGGCGACCCGCTCGTGTTCCGGCACACGCTCGTCGCTGGCGGCACGGGATCGGGGAAGACCCACGCCTCGAAGAACGTCCTCCGGCAGTACCTCGACGAGGACCGAACGTACCCCATGGACGACGGTCGGGAGGTCTCGCCCGCGGTCGTGCAGTTCGACCCGCAGGACGAGTACGCCCAGATGCACGACGACAACCCCGGAATGAGCGACGCGTTCGCTCGGAACCTCGACCGCGAGGGGATCGCCCACGGCGGCCACGACGACACGATCGCACTCGTGCCCGTCGAGGACGGCGTGAGCTATGGCGGCGAGAACCACCGCGCCGAGCAGGTGCGGTTCACCATCCCGTTCTCGGTCGTCGACGAGTACGACATGCCGTGGCTGGTCGCCGGCGGCGGGTTGAACGACAATCAGTACCCCGCGCTGCTCACCCTCCTCAATCGCTTCTTCAGCGACTACGGGCAGGAGGGCACCTACGAGGAGTTCAAGCGGTTCCTCGACGACCCCGGCCTCAAGGAGGAACTCGACGAGTCCGGCCGCGTCCACGAGGCCACGTTCGACGCCGTGAAGCGCCGCGTTCGCGGGATTCCCTCCGGGATCTTCGATCAGGACGCCCGGCCGATCACCGAACTCGATCACGAACTCGTCCGGCCGGGCGGGCTGACAGTCGTGCCGACGTACCACCTCTCGACATCGCGGGCGAAGGAGATGTTCGTGCTCGCGGTCTCCTCGCTGCTGGTCGACGACAAGCTCTCGAACTCCCCGCAGAGCCAGCGCATCAAGGAGACGCCGCTGGTGCTGGGGATGGACGAGGCGCACAACTTCCTCTCGGACGCCGACACCGTACAGGCCCGGAAGGTCGTCCAGAAGTTCACGGAGGCCGCCAAACAGGGCCGGAAGGAGCGACTCGGACTGTTCCTGATCACGCAGGACCCGCAGGATATCGCGGAGCCGGTGTTCAAGCAGGTGAACACGAAGGTCGTGCTGAACCTCGGCGACGAGGACGCGATCTCGTCGGTGAACATCCCGACGGAGTTGGCCCAGAAGGTGCCGTACATGGAGAAGGGACAGATGGTGGTGTACTCGCCGGACAACTCCGAGCCGGTGGAGCTGATCGGGCTGAGCGAGTGTGTCACTCGTCACGGCGAGTGAGCGCGAAGCGACCTCGTGTCGCGAGCGCCGAACCAACGCCGTGGCGATGTGTCACCAGACACGGCGAGTAAGTCAGTCACGGCTCGTGACCAGCGTCGATCGCCGGATCGACGCCCGGAGCGTGTTGCCGTGACTGTGTGACCTGTCGCGAGCGCCGAACCAACGCCGTGGCGATGTGTCACCAGACACGGCGAGTGAGCGCCACCCCTCGCCGTGCCGTGACGATGTGGGACCGCGTGTCTGGGTAGTCGCAGGCTTCCAAAACTGTAAATACCGTTCCTGAAGCGTATCTTCTCATGGACTCCCACCGCCTCGGGACGAGATCGCCACGTCTCATCATGGGCTTCGGGGCGGTGCTGTTTCTGATCGCCGTCGTTCACCACGCGACCGAGATCGTCGCGCTCGGCGGGCTGGTCGGTCCCGTCGTGGCGGGGCTGTTGGACGGCACTCTCGCGCTCGTGGTCGTGTACGCCGGGTACTGGCTCTCTGGCACCGACCTCCTCCCGCAGGACCGCTGGCGGGTGTTCCTGTGGTGCCTGACCGGTGCCGCGATCTTCGTGGCCATCATGGGGCTTTCCCTCCTCATCCGGGCGTTCGAGGGGCGCGTCATCGGTGAAGCCATATTCCCCCTCCTGATCGCGGCGGAGTCGGGGGGGATCGCGGGTGTGATCGCGGGCTACTACGTCGGACGTGCACGGAGCGAGGCCCGCCGCGCACGCACCGTGAGCGAAGCGCTCCGGTTCGTCAACAGCCTCATCCGCCACGACCTCCGGAACGATCTCAACGTGATCCGAGGGCACGCCCAGTTGGCGGAGAGCAGCGACGACGCCGGCGACGCCGAACCGGGCACCGACAGCTCGTCGGTCATCGCCGAAAAAGCGGACGAGGCGCTCGCCCGTATCGACACGACGGGCGTGATCGCGGAGACGCTGCGAGGCGAAGCCGACCTGGCTCCGATCGATCTCGCGGCGATCACCTCCGAGATCGCGAAGGGGGTCGAGAACACCTACAGCATCGCGGTCACGACGGACATCCCGGATGAGGCCACCGTCGTCGCGAACAAGGGGCTGCGGTCGGTCGTCGACAACGTGCTCGAGAACGCGGTCGAACACAACGACGCCGACGACCCACGGGTCCACGTCGACGTCGACGCGAGCGGCGAGACGGTCGAGCTGAGGGTCGCGGACAACGGTCCCGGCCTCTCGGACGAGCAGAAAGAGCGCGTGCTCTCCCCACGGGAGGGGAGAGGTGGCGGGCTCTCGCTCGTCCGGACGTTAGTCGAAGGGTACGACGGCGAGCTCCGGATCGAAGACAACGACCCTCGCGGCTCGGTGTTCGTCGTGTCACTTCCGCACGCGAACGCCGAGCCGTCGTGACCGCCGAGTGACGCGGGGCGGTTTCGTCCGCGACCGGCTTCCAGCGGCGTCTCGGGGTCGGTATCGCCGGCGCGAGCCACACCGGCCACTGAACGCGGCTCGGCAACCGGGCTTTTTACCTCGCCGGCCGAACCCTGTGCCATGACGAAACGGTTACTCGTCGCGTACGACGGGACGCCACAGGCCGAGGAAGCGCTCGAGTTCGCGATCGACGAGTGGGGCGGCGCCGACATCACGCTCCTGTACGTGATCAACCCCGTCGAGGCCGGTTACAGCGCCGGCGTCGGCATCCCCAGCGGCGCCGAGGAGTGGTTCGAGCAGGCCAAGGCGGACGCCGAAGAACTGTTCGACGAGGCCGCCGCCGAGTACGATGTCGAGTTCCGGACCGAGATCGCGGTGGGGCGGCCGCCACAGACGATCGTCGACGTCGCCGGCGGCGACAGCGACGACGTGGACGCCCCGGCGTACGATCACCTCGTCGTCGGGAGCCACGGCCGGACCGGCGTCTCGCGAATGCTGCTGGGCAGCGTCGCCGAGAAGGTGGTCCGCGAGTCGCCGATCCCCGTCACGGTCGTCCGGTGAGTCGGCCGACAGGAGGGTGACACCGACGCCACCCGCTGACCCGACCGTGACCTAATTACGCCCGACTCGACAGGCATTAAACCGCGAACCGTCCGTCTCCGGTATGGAGTTCGACGACGCCGTCCTGACCCGCCGCAGCGTCCACGAGTACAGCGACGAGCCGGTCGCCGAGGAGACGATCGAGGCTGTCTTTGAGCGCGTCCGCTACAGCCCCTCCAGCTACAACCTCCAGCCGTGGGAGTTCCTCGTCCTGACCGAGCAGGAGAACCGCGAGCGCCTGCAGGAGGTCGCCTACGGGCAGGAGCACGTCGCCGACGCCCCCGTCGCCGTCGCGGTGCTGGGCAACACCGACCCCAGCGCCCACGGCGAGGCGGTCGCCGAGGACCAGCTCCGGAAGGGGTACCTCCCGAACGAGGAGGCCAAGGAGGGCCTGCTCGAGACGATCGAGGGGATGGCCGACCGCGACGAGGAGACCAACCGCGTCTGGGCGACCAAGAGCACCTCGCTGGCGGCGATGACGCTGATGCACGCCGCCCGCGCCGAGGGGCTGTCGACCTGTCCCGTCGGCGGCTTCGACCCCGACGCGCTCCACGAGGAGTTCGACGTCGACGAGCAGTACGAGCCGGTGATGCTGGTGACGATGGGCCACGCCGCGCCCAACGCCGCCGACACGAACACGCCCCGGAAGTTCCGCCGCCCCGTCGACGACATCGTCCACCGCGAGGAGTTCGAGCCGACGGAGGCCGAACTCGAGGACGAGGTCGTGACCGAGAGCTTCGCGACGCAGTAAGCCGATCGCGGCTTGTGACCGGCGATCGACGGTTTGTTGATCGCTCGGAGCCTGTTGCCGCGATCGTGTAGACCGACCCACGACACACGACGACAACGAACAGAACTATCCTCCCCGCCGACAGCTACCCGCCATGGTCGCAGTCGAACAGGTCCTATTCGGCGTGTTCCTCGCCGTCGGCGGCGCCCTCCTCGCGATCGATCACCCGGCGATCGACTGGCTCAACCGCTGGCTCAAGTCCGCCGGGACGACTCAGCAGCCATCGGAGATCGAGATGGACGACAGTGCCCGGCTGGTCGGCTTCGTCGTCGGGAGCCTCACGGTCGTCGTCGGCCTGCTGCTCGTCGTCGACGTGATCGCCTGAGAGCGGCGGGGCCGCCCCCGGTTTATGCCGTCCCCGCCCCGCCGACCACCAGCGTCGGGATCAGTATCCGACGGTACGTACCCCGTTCGGCGGAGGGAACCGGAACCAACGCTCGCCCTCAGACGCCCGGGATGCCCAGCGCGCCGATCTCGACGAGATTGACCCGCGAGAGGATCCACAGCAGCACGATCGCCGCCAGCCACGCCGCGAAGCCGATCCCCGCGGCGCCGAGCCAGCCGCCGGGGTAGCGCCAGTTCACGACGCCGATCCACAGCAGGAGCAGCAGCGCCGGGCCGACCACCGGGATCCCGCCGACGAAGCCGAACAGCGCGTACACCAGTGCGCCCACGGCGGCGGCGAGGACGGCGTCGCCGAACGCCGGGTCGTCGCCGACGACCAGCCTCGCGCCGACGTGGATCGCGAGCGCGCCGACGAGCAGGCTGACGATCCCCACGAGCAGTCCGTCGATGGGAGCCATACCCCGACCAACGCGCGGCGTCGGGGAAAGCGTGGTGGGCGTCGTGGCCGGCCGGCGACGCCGCGACTCCGGGGAGGCCGAAGGCTTTAGCGGGAGTCACTGCGTTGATCGGAACGAATGGACGAGTCGGACCTGCGGATGGACCAGCGCGTCAGGAAGTCGACCCGCGAGACGCTCCGAGAGGCGTTCGTCACGGGGCTTGCGGTCGTCGTGCCGGTGCTGGTCACGGTCATCGTGCTGGCGGTCGCGTTCCAGTACGTCTACAACTACCTCTCGTGGTTCGCAAAGGGGATCGTCGCCGCCGACGAGGAGGTGATCCTCCCGTTCATCGGCGACATCCCCGCCAGCGTCCTGGTGATCCAGTTGGTCACGCCGGTGATCCTGCTGGCGGTGATCATGGTGGTGGGCATCTTCACGAACACCACCAAGTGGGGCGAGCGCGCGGTGGACTACTTCGACTACTTCATCTCGCAGATCCCCGCGGTCGGCGGCGTCTACGACTCCTTCAGGCAGATGAGCAACGTGATGCTCGAGTCCGACACCCAGAGCTTCCGGGAGGTGAAGCTGGTGGAGTTCCCCCACGAGGGCGCGTACACGCTGGGGTTCGTCACCACCGAGACGCCCGCCGCGCTGTCGGACCCGGCGGGCCACGCCGAGATGCTCACGCTGTTTCTCCCGCTGGCGCCCAACCCCGTGATGGGCGGCCATCTGGTCCACATGCCCGCCGACCGCGTGATGGACGTGGACATGACCGTCGAGGAGGGGATCCGCGCCATCGTCACCAGCGGCGTCGCCGTCGCCGGGAGCGACGTCACGAGCGGGGGCGTCTCCGAGGAGCGACTCCGCGATCTGGCGGGCGTCGAGTACGCCGACCAGCGGTTCGAGCCGGAGGCGGCGTCGCCGACGATCCGCCGCTCGGAGCCGGTCAACACCGACCGATCGGACACGTACGACGAGTCGGTCGAGCCCGCGCAGGCGACGACGCCCGACGACATCGCGCGCCGCGAACGCCCCGAGGCGGAGGGTCCCGCGGCCGACGCCGACACGGCCGCGGAGCGAGCCCACGGCGTCGACACCGACGACGCGAACGTCACCCCGGCGGAGCAGTCGGGGCGCTACGCCAGCGAGACCGCCGCGACCGAACGGCCCCCCGCGGAGATGGCCGGCCGGGACGCCGCCGAGCGCGAGTCGACCGAACGGCGGCCGGCGGAAGCGGCCGACCGCAACGCCGAGCAGCGCACGGAGACCGACGAGCCTCCGGCGGAGGCGGCCGGCCGGGACGCCGCCGAGAGCGAGTCGACCGAACAGCGGCCGGCGGAGGCGGCCGACCGCGCGGACGAACAGCGCGACTCCACCGAGGGGGAGCCGGAACGCGAGTCGAACGAGGACCGGGGGGGTCGGAGCTGATGGCGGCGTTCGAACTCCGCGAGCACACCGCCGACGTGGCAGTCGCGGCCAGCGGCGCAGCGCTCGGACCGACGTTCGCCGCCGTCGCCGACGGGCTGGCGGCGGCGATGTGCGAGGAGTGGCCGCCGGCGGACGCCCCCGACGGCGGGGAGCGTGCCGAACTCCGGCTCACCGCGGAGAGCCGCGAGGCGGCGCTGTACGACTATCTGGACCAGCTCATCTACGAGCGCGACGTTCGGTCGGTGCTGCCCGTCGACAACGAGGCCGAGGTGGCCGACGGCGAGCCGTGGACCGTCGACGCCAGCTACCGGGGCGTCCCGCTCTCGGCGGTGACCGCCCGGGACGTGAAGGCGGTGACGTACTCCGAGATGCGACTCGAACGCGTCGACGGGACGTGGGAGGCGTACGTCGTCTTCGACGTGTAACCAGCCGCGGCTCGCGACCGGCGAGCGACGTTCGGTCGCTCGCGAGGAGCGTGCTGGCGCGGCTGTGTGTAGTCAGCCCCGACTTCCGACTCACTCCTCGACGTACTGCCGGACGAGTCCGCACTCCGGACAGGCGTACGCCGTCGGCTTCACCTTCTCCTTCGCGCCGAGGCTCCCGAGGATTCCCTTCTTCGGCTCGTCGGTGACGAGGTGGAGTTCGAAGCCGTCGGAGGTCCGCATCGTCATCTCCTCGAGCGTGACGCCACAGTCCGGACAGCGTCTGGTGGCCATACCGCCCCTTCAGTACCCTTCCACGTAGAACCCCGGGCGAACGCCTTTGCCCCTTCGGACACAGTTTGGGGTATGACGCGCTACACCGCTTCCGCGGCGGCCGCACTCGCCGTGCTGTTCGCCGTCGTTCCGGGCCGGGCGCTGGCACACGTCCGGTACGTCACGCCGGGCGACGGTGGGGAACGCGCCGTCGAACTGCTCGCCGCCGTCGTGGCGGACCCGCTCGCGTTGGCGCTGCTCCTCGGCGGCGGCGCCGGCGCCGTCGTCACGGGCGCGGGCTGGCTCCGGTTCCGCCCGTTCCGGCTTGACCTCGCCGTGCTCCGGCAGACGCTCCGGAGCTACGACGATCTGCTGCCGTGGCTGGCCCGCCTCGCGATCGGCCTGCCGATGGTCGGCGCCGGCTTCACCGGCTACCTGTTCTCGCCCGCGGCCACCGCCGACTTCCTCGGCGTTCCGGGCGCGCTGGTCCGGCTGTTCGGCATCGGCGTCGGCTTCCTGCTCGTGTTCGGCTTCGCGACGCGGCTCACGGCCGCGGTCGGACTGCTCGGCTATCTCGTGGGATTGGCACTTAGCCCGGCGTTGCTGCTGGCGTTCGAGTTCGTCCCGGGGCTGCTGGCGATCCTGCTGCTCGGCGGCGGGCGCCCGAGCGCGGACCACGTCTTCTCGCGGCTGTCGGCCGTCGGGGGGACGGTGTACCAGCGGATCGACCCGGTGCGGGAGACGCTCGCGCCGGTCGGCGAGCGGCTCGCCGATCGCGACGAGCTGGTCCCGGTGATCGTCCGCGTCGGACTGGGGTTCTCGTTCGTCTACCTCGGCGTCGTCCAGAAGCTGCTCATGCCGGGGCAGGCGCTGAGCGTCGTCGCGAAGTACAACCTCACCGAGGTCGTCCCCGTCTCGCCGGAGCTGTGGGTCGTCGGTGCCGCGCTGACGGAGGCGGCGCTGGGGATCGCACTCGCGCTGGGGCTGTTCACCCGCGCCGGCTGCGGGGTCGCGATCCTGATGTTCACGACCACGCTGTTCGGCCTGCCGGACGACCCCGTGATGGCCCACGTCTCGCTGTTCGGGCTGGTGTCGATGCTGGTGATCACCGGCGGCGGCGCCTACTCGGTCGACCGCTGGCTGGCCGAGCGGTTCGACGACGACACCGACGTCCAGCAGCGCGAGGACGAGCCGGCGCCGACCGCTGACTGACACGCAACGGTCTTTCTCCTCCGGCCCCGACGCCCGAGCATGACCACGAGAGAGTTCGGCGACGTGACGCTCGAACGCGTCCGGGAGCACGTCTGGGAGATCCCGCGGGAGGGCGAGATGGAGGTCCCCGGCCGCGTGCTGGCGAGCGAGGCGCTGCTCGAGGACATCGGCGACGACGACAGCCTCAAGCAGCTGAAAAACGCCGCGGCGCTGCCCGGGATGACGAAGTACGCCCTCGCGATGCCCGACGCCCACCAGGGGTACGGCTTCCCGGTCGGCGGCGTCGGCGCCATCGACGCCGAGGACGGCTGCATCTCGCCCGGTGCGGTGGGGTTCGACATCAACTGCGGCGTCCGGATGCTCCGCACGCCGCTCAGGTACGACGACGTGCGCGGCCGCGAGGAGGAGTTGGTCGAGGCGCTGTTCGACGCGGTCCCCTCCGGGCTCGGCGGCGGCGGCGTGATCGAGGGGAGCCGCGACGCGGTCGAGGGGGCGCTCGAACGCGGCGTCGAGTGGGCCGTCGAGCAGGGGTACGCGACCGAGGCCGACCTCGACCACTGCGAGGACGGGGGGCGCCGGCCGGACGCGAAGCCCGAGTACGTCTCGAAGAAGGCCAAGGACCGCGGGATGAACCAGATGGGGAGTCTCGGCTCGGGCAACCACTTCCTCGAAGTCCAGCGCGTGACCGACACGTTCGACGACGCCGTCGCCGACGCCTACGGGCTTTCCGAGGGCCAGATCGTCGTGCTGATCCACTGCGGCAGCCGCGGGCTGGGCCACCAGATCTGCTCGAACTACGTGCGCCGGATCGAGCAGGAACACGGCGACCTGCTGGAGCAGTTGCCGGACAAGGACCTCGCGGCGGCACCCGCCGGCTCCGAACTGGCCGAGGAGTACTACGGCGCGATGTGCGCCGCGGTCAACTTCGCGTGGGTGAACCGCCAGCTCATCACCCACCGAACGCGGGAGACGCTCGCCGACGTGTTCGACGCCGTCGAGACGGCGGACGTGGAGCTACTGTACGACGTGGCCCACAACATCGCCAAGCGCGAGACTCACGAGGTCGACGGCGAGGAGCGCGACCTGTTCGTCCACCGCAAGGGCGCGACTCGGGCGTTCCCGCCGGGCCGCGAGGAGGTGCCGCCGGCGTACCGCGACGTGGGCCAGCCCGTGATCATCCCCGGCTCCATGGGCGCCGGCAGCTACGTGCTGAAGGGCGGCGACCGCTCGCTCGCGGAGACGTTCGGCTCGACCGCCCACGGCGCCGGGCGGCTGATGTCCCGGACGCAGGCCAAGGGAGAGTTCTGGGGCGGCGACGTGCAGGACGACCTCGCCGAGCAGGAGCACATCTACGTGAAGGCCAACTCCGGCGCCACCATTGCCGAGGAGGCCCCCGGCGTGTACAAGGACGTCGACGAGGTGGTCCGCGTCAGCGACGAACTGGACATCGGCGACAAGGTGGCGCGGACGTTCCCGGTCTGCAACATCAAGGGCTGAGCTTTAGGCGGGAGCGAGCGTACGGGGCGTATGCTCGAAACCCGGCGCGGTCGGTTCGTCGGCATCGCGCTCGCCATCCTCGCCGTGGCCGTCCCGGTGTCGACGCTGCTGATCCCGCCGGACCCGTACACGCAGGTGGTCGTCGTCGCGGGCGTGGTGCTGTTCGCGCTCACGGCGGCGAACCTCCTCAGCCACCCGACGGTGTACGAGCTACTGCGGGAGAACTGACCGCCGATCCGCGTTCAGTCGCCGTGGGGACCGCTCGGGCCGCCGGGGCTGTCCGGCCCGCGCGGTCGCTGCGGGCCGACGCCGATGGTGACGCGGTCGTCGCCGCGCTCGGGCTGAATTTCCTCGCCTTCCTCGAACCGGACGAAGGAGAGGTAGAACGGCTCCCCGCAGCCTGAATCGGGCGCCTCCGCGGCGTCGGGGAGTTCCTCGCCCGTCAGGAGCAGTTCCTCGTCCGCGCCGCAGACGAACCGGACCCCGTCGACGCCCTCCTCGTCCTCGAACGGCTCGTCGGGATCGACGTAGCTCCACCCCTCCAGCGGGTAGGGCGTGACGGTTTTGTCGGCGAGATACCCCTCGCGCTCCAGCTCGTGGACGGCGCCACAGCGCGGGCAGTAGTAGGTGACGGGGTAGGCCATGGGCGCCGTAGGCGCCCGAACGATACGTGGGTTTCGGCGGCGGTGGGGTCGGCGCGGATCAGCGCCGTTCGTGGATTCGCCGTCTGTGGATCACTCCTCCCCCCGCGCGTCGACGACGAGCACGGGGATCTTCGTCTTCCGGAGCACCTTCTCGGCGACGCTGCCCAGCAGCGCCCGCGAGATGCCCGAGCGGCCGTGGCTCCCCATCACGACGAGGTCGGCGCCGAGTTCGTCGATCGCGTCACGGATCGCCAGCGCGGGCTGGCCGGCGCGGACGTGCTCCTCGGCAGGCACGCCCGCGGCCGCGGCCGCGTCGGCGACGTAGCCCGTCGCCTCGTCGGCGGCCTGCTTCACCTCGGGCATGTCGTCGAGGTGGCCCTGCCGGATGCGGTCGACCTGCTCGGTGCCCAGCGAGTAGTTCACCGCGTCCACGTCGATGACGTACAGCGCGTGGACGGTGGCGTCGTACTTCGCGGCGAGGTCGACCGCGCGGTCCACGGCGGCCTCGGCGGTGTCGCTGCCGTCGGTCGGAACGAGGATGTCGTCGTACATGGGTCAGTCGTCCGCGGGGGTCTCGCCCCCGTCGGTCGCGACGTCTTCGGCGCTCTCCTGTCGGGACATCGGTTCGGGGCTGTGACACTGGCGGACCATCCGCTTGGTCTCCTCGGGCGGCTCCTCGGTGACCTTGGAGACGGCGATGGTGATCGCGAACACGATCGGCGTGCCGACGAGCGCGGCCCCGATCGCCGGGAACACCTGGCCGTACAGGTCGCTGAACGGCACGATAAGGTCGTTCACCACGGCGGCGACCCAGATGGTGAGGCCGACGATCATCCCCGCGAGCGCGCCCTGTCGGTTGGTGTTCTCCCACCAGAGGCCGAGGAAGAACATCGGGAACAGCACGATCGCCGCGAGCGAGAACGCCAGCGCGACCAGCTCGCCCACCAGCGCGGGCGGGTCGAGCGCGGTGACGCTGACGATCGCGCCGAGGACGACGATCGTCGCCCGGCCGACGAGCACCTGCTCGCGCTGGGTCGCGTCGGGGTTGATGATGTTGGTGTAGATGTCGTGAGAAACCGCCGAGGAGGCCGTGATGAACAGCCCCGCGGTCGTCGCGATCGCGGCGGCGATCCCGCCGGCGGCGACGAGGCCGACGAACCACGTCGGGAGGTTCGATAGCTGGGCGGCCAGCACGACGATCAGGTCGCCCTCGCCGCCGCTCATCCCGCCCTCTGCGGCGTACGTCGGGCCGTACTGGGAGGCGTCGTAGAGGTCGACGCCGAAGGCCGCCAGCGCGGGCGCGCCCCAGTAGAGGATCATGATGAAGAACAGCCCCCACACCGTCGACTGACGGGCGACCTTCTCGTTCTCGACGGTGTAGAACCGAACGAGCACGTGGGGCAAGCCGCACGTCCCGAACACCAGCGAGAACGCCGTCGCGACCCACAGGAAGAACGAGGAGTTCGCGAACGGCTCGGAGAACTCGCTGTTGAGGTCGTTGATCAGCGCCCCGTACTCGATCTGCGGGAGGACCGTGGAGTAGCCGCCGGTGAAGCCGACGACGTACACCGCCGCGAGGAACGCGACGATGAGGATCACGTACTGGACGGCCATGTTCTTCGTCGCCCCCATCATCCCCGAGAGGGTGAGGTAGGCGACGGTGATCGCCATCATGATCAGCACCATCGTCGCGTAGTCGGTGCCGAACACGTACAGGCCGACCAGCCCCATCCCGCGGGCCTGTCCGACCGAGTAGACGAAGCCGATCAGGATCGTCGTCAGCGCGCCCAGCGCGCGGGCGGTGTCGGAGTTGAAGCGGTCGCCGACGAAGTCGGGCGCGGTGTACTTCCCGAACCGCCGCATCTGGGCGGCGAGGAAGATCAGGAGGACGAAGTAGCCGGCCGTCCAGCCGATGATAAAGGCCAGCCCGTAGAACCCCGAGAGGGCGACCAGCCCCGCGAGCCCGAGGAACGAGGCGGCGGACATCCAGTTGGCGCCGATCGCCATCCCGTTCTCGACGTTGCCGATCGAGCGGCCCGCGACCCACATCCCCTCGGTGTCGGCGACCTTGAACAGGTAGCCGACGACGAGGAACAGCGCGAGCATCGCGATCACCAGCACCGCGGGGATCGGCTTGAACGAGATGTCCAGCGCCTCCGGCAGCAGTTCGTTCGACTGCAGCACGGCCGCGTTCACGGCGGCGAGGTTCACTCCGCCTCACCCCCGTCGGAGACGGCGGCGCCCTCCTCGGGCGGCGAGGTGTCCGTCTCGCTCCCGGCCGGCGTGGTGTGATCGATGCCGTACTTCTCGTCCAGCCGGTCGCGCCGTCGGGTGTAGATGTACGCGAGGACGAGCGAACTGGTGGGTGCGACGAACGCGACGGTGAAGTAGTGGGCCGGGAACTGGAGGATCGGGATCTCCTGAGTCATCAGCTCCGGCGCGAGGAACGTCGCGGTCACCGGTCCCCACGTGAGGATCGTCCACGCGACGAAGCCGGCCCACACCTGCTTCAGGTGGTCGCGCATGAACGGCGTCCCGGGCTTCAGGATGTTGATCTCGGTGTCGAGGTAGTCCACGTCGGCCTCGCGCTCGGCGACGCCGCCGTCGGTCTTGGCGGACGGCGGCGACGATCGGCCGCCGTCGGCGGCGAGGTCGTCGTCCGGTTCGTGTGAGGTATTCTGTGTCATGTGTCGTGGCGTGTGTGGTGGTCGGTCGTCTGTCGAAGTCGGAACACGGTCGTCAGTCCTGTACGCTGGTGCGGATCTCCTCGACGATCTCGGGGTTGCGCAACGTCGAGGTGTCGCCGAGTTCGGCGCCGTTGGCGATGTCTTCGAGGAGGCGGCGCATGATCTTGCCCGAGCGGGTCTTGGGGAGTTCGGGCGTGAAGATCACCTGTTCGGGGCGGGCGATCGGGCCGATCGCGTCCTCGACGCCCTCGATGATGGCCTGCCGGAGCGCCTCGTCGCCGGCGTGACCGTCCTCGGTGATGACGTAGGCGTAGACGGCTTCCCCTTTCACGTCGTGATCGCCGCCGACGACGGCGGCCTCGGCGACGCCCTCGACGCCGACGATCGCGCTCTCGATCTCCATCGTCCCGAGCCGGTGGCCCGAGACGTTGAGCACGTCGTCGACGCGCCCCAGAACCGTAATATAGCCGTCCTCGTCGATCTTCGCCCCGTCCTCCGGGAAGTACACCCAGTCCTCGGGGTCGTCGGAGTCGGTGTCGGAGTACTCCCGCCAGTACTCGTCGATGTACCGCTCGTCGTTCTGGTACAGCGTCCGGAGCATCCCGGGCCAGGGCTTCTGGATCGTGAGGTAGCCCGCTCGGCCCGGCTCGACCGGATCGCCCGTCGTGTCGAGGATTTCGGCGTCGATGCCCGGCAGCGCGGGGCCGGCGGAGCCGGGCTTCATCTCCTTGACGCCCGGCAGTGTGGTGACCATCATGCCGCCCGTCTCGGTCTGCCACCAGGTGTCGACGATCGGGCAGGACTCGTCGCCGATGTGCTTGTAGTACCACTTCCAAGCGCGGGGGTTGATCGGTTCGCCCACGGTCCCGAGAAGGCGGAGGCTGGAGAGGTCGTGACTGTCGGGGAACTCCGATCCCCACTTCATGAACGCCCGGATCGCCGTCGGTGCGGTGTAGAGTTGGGTGGCTTCGTACTCCTCGACGATCTCCCAGAGCCGGTCGCGCTCGGGGTGATCCGGCGTCCCCTCGTACATCATCGTCGTCGTCCCCAGTGCGAGCGGGCCGTAGACGATGTACGAATGCCCAGTGATCCAGCCGATGTCGGCCGAACAGAAGTACGTGTCCTCCGGCTTCACGTCGAGGACGGCGTGGGAGGTCCACGCGGCCCACGAGAGGTAGCCGCCCGTCGTGTGTTTCACCCCCTTCGGTTCGCCCGTGGTCCCCGAGGTGTACATCAGGAACAGCATGTCCTCGGCGTCACGGTCGACCGGTTCGACCTCGGCCCCCTCGTGGGCGGCGACGAGGTCGTCGTAGTCGTGCTGTGACTCGCCCAGTTCGTGACCGTGACCGTCGCCGTTGGCCGCGAGCCGGCCGACGACGACCGTGTCCGATACCTCGTGCTCGACGCCGCTGAGGCCCTCGTTGGCTTTTTCGAGGTGGTCGAGCGGGTCGCCGCGGCGGTAGTAGCCGTCGGCGGTGACGAGATACTCCGAGTCGGCGGCGTTCATGCGCGTCGCGAGCGCGTCGGCGGAGAAGCCCGCGAAGACGACCGAATGCGGCGCGCCGATGCGAGCACAGGCGAGCATCGCGATCGGCAGTTCCGGGATCATCGGCATGTACATCGTCACCACGTCGTCCTCGCCGACGCCCATCTCCCGCAGCGCGGCCGCGAACTCGTTCACCTCGCGGTGAAGCTCCGCGTAGGTGTAGGTGCGGTTCTCCTCTGCGGTCGGCTCGCCGACCCACTCGATCGCGGCCTCGTCGCCCCGCTCGTCGAGGTGTCGGTCGATGCAGTTCGCCGAGGCGTTGAGTTCGCCGCCCGTGAACCACTCGTAGAACGGCGGGTTCGAGTCGTCGAGTACGGTGTCGTACTCGGTCTCCCAGTCGAGCATGTCGGCCGCGGTCGCCCAGCACTCCGGCCAGTTCTCCGCGAACTCCGCGTAGATGTCGGGGTCCGCGACGTTTGCCTGCTCGACGAACGATTCCGGCGGCTCGAACACGTCCTGCGCTTCGAGCCGCGCTTCCAGTTCCGCGTCTTGATCACCCATGATCTATCGCCGACGATCCACCTTCCCATCACATAAACGGGGGCGCTAATTATCCAAACTGCGCCCGGTTTTCGCCCGCCGATCGAGGCTCAGCGGTCCCCGTTCTCCCCCGCGGGAGCGTCCTCGAAGAACGCGGTGAGGAGCTTCCCCTCGGCGTTTCGGAGGTGGTTGTGCAGCGTCGGCGCCGAGACGCCGACGGAGTCGGCCAGCTCCTCGGCGGTCGTGTCCCGCGGCCACTCGAAGTAGCCCGCATGGTAGGCCGCCCGGAGGACGGTCGTCTGGCGCTCGGAGAGGCGGTCGCCGAGCCGCTCGCGGAACCCGGCGTCGGTCTCGACCGGCCGATCGACCTGCCGTTTCGCGGCCAGCCGCACCGACGGGTACGCGTCGGTCACGGCGTCGACGGTCGAACGCACGTCGCCGTCGCCGGGCAGCTCCGCCGTGAGCGTGGTCACGCCGTCGGCCGCCGAGAGCGACTTGACCCGCCCCCCGTGTTCGACGAGCGGGAGGACGGGCGTGGCGGTCAACACCAGTTCGATCGCCGCGCCGTCGCCGTACTCCTCCAGCAGCCGGGCGTCGTCGACCGCCTCGGTCTCCGCCGCCCGCGTCAGCACCGACTCCGCGTCCGCCCCCTCGACGGCCGCGTAGAACAGCAGCGAGTCGCCGCCGACGGGGACCAGCCCGGAGAGCTCGATCCGGCAGGAAAGCGCCGCCGAGATGTCGGCGAGGGCCGACGCCTCGACCGGACACCGGAAGTCGAGTTCGACCGCCGAGTCCGAGAGCACCAGCCGCTTGCGCCGCACGGCCGCGAGCGCGTGGGCGGTCTGCCCGGCGACGGCTGCGACCGCGTCCGTCGCCGCGTCGTCGACCGGCTGGCTCGCCCCGACGGCCAGCAGCGCGCCGCCGGCGTCGCCCCCCGGGGCGTGGGCGACGACGATCGGCCCGTCCGGGCCGGGAAGCTGGCGGGCGGTGCCCGCGGCGGCGACCGCCTCCATCGCGTCGCGGTTCTCGTCGAGGTGGTCGCGGACGGTCCGTTCGAGCACGCCAGCGACGTGACGGAGCGCGACGGTCTCGCCGGTTCGTTCCGCGAGCCACGCGAACCGAACCCCCTCGACGTCGGCCAGGCGGTTACAGACGGTCGCCGCGACGGTTTCGCGGTCCCCGGCGTCGTGGAGCGCTTCGGGCAGCCCTCGCGCGGCGGCGAGCGTGCGGCGGGCCAGCCCCGACGCGCCGGACTTCTGCTCGCGGTCCGTGACGGCCCGGACCAGCGCGTCGCGGTCGGTTTCGGGCAGGAGCGGCGCGAGGCTATCGAGCCGGTCCCAGCCGCCGGCGGCCGCGACGACGGTGGGGGGGACGCCGTCGTCGAGGAGGTCCGCGGCGAAGTACTCGCGCAGGTCCGGGGCGGTGGCGTCGACGCCGTCGACGCGGTCGGAAACCTCGCGCACCAGCATCGCCAGTCGACGGGGCGACACCGAGAACAGCGGCTCGTCGTCGTCGATCCCGTTGCTCGCCGCGTACTGCCGCAGGTCGTGGGCGACGCCGTCGGGCAGCACCGTCTCCCGGGCCGGCTCCGGCGACTCCCCCGCCTCGCGCGCGGCGGCCGTCGACTCGTCGTGGACCGCCGCCAGCCGGGTGCCGTCGTGTTCGAACACGTCACCGGGCCGGAGACGCGCCTGCTCGACCGGCCGAAGTCCCGCCTCGCCGGCCAGCCGGACCACGAGCTCCTCGCGGTGGGTCCGGGTCGCGCGCCGGAGCCGATCGTACGCCGCGGGGGTCAGTGACACTGATTCGGTCTGTCACGCGAAGCGAAATAAGTGCACCGCTCGTTCTCCGCGTACGTTCGGTATCGGTCGATTTGACGCTCGAAAAGGCCTGATACTGTTTCGGACGAGCGAACTCTCCGAAATCAGTCCGGTGTCCGGGACTGGAGTTCACCGACGATTTCGGGGTTGCGAAGCGCCGAGGTGTCGCCGAGGTCCTCGTCGTTGGCCACGTCCTCGAGCAGGCGACGCATGATCTTCCCCGAGCGCGTCTTGGGGAGGTCCGGGGTGAACACGACGGCCTCGGGGATCGCGACGGCGCCGACGGCGTCCTCGACGGCGTCGCGGACTCGCTCCCGGAGTTCGCCCTCGTCGGCGCCGTGTTCGGGCGCGACGAAGGCGTAGATCGCGGTGCCGGTGGTCTCGTGGTCGGCGCCGACGACCGCGGCCTCCGCGATCCCGGGGACGCCGACGATCGTCGACTCCAGTTCCATCGTACTGAACCGGCGGCCCGCGACGTTGACCGACTCGTCGGCGCGGCCGAGGAACGTGACGTAGCCGTCGTCGTCGACCGTCGCGGCGTCCTCGGGGTAGTAGCGCCAGCCGTCGCGCTCCGTGGTCGCGCGCTCGCCCCAGTCGGCACCCTCAGCCAGTGCCGTCGGCATCCCCGGCCACGGGCGCGTGAGGACGAGTTCGCCGCGCTCGCCGGGGTCGACCGGCTCGCCGCCCGGACCGGCGACCTCGGCCTCGATCCCGGGCAGCGGCTTCCCGGCGGCGCCGGGCTTCATCGCGTCGACGCCGGGCAGCGTCGAGACGAGGATCGCGCCCGTCTCGGTCTGCCACCAGGTGTCGACGATCGGGCAGTCGCCGCCGCCGATGTGGTCGCGGTACCAGTGCCACGCCCGCTCGTCGATCGGCTCGCCGACCGTGCCGAGCAGCCGGAGGCTGGAGAGGTCGTGCCGTTCGGGATGCTCGGCGCCCCACTTCATGAACGCCCGGATCGCCGTGGGCGCGGTGTAGAACACGTCGACGGCGTGGCGGTCGATCAGCTTCCAGAGCCGGTCGCGTTCGGGGTGGTCGGCGGTGCCCGCCGAGAGGACGGTGGTCGTCCCCAGCGCGAGCGGGCCGTAGACGACGTAGGAGTGGCCCGTGATCCAGCCGATGTCGGCGGCACACCAGTACGTGTCCTCAGGGCGGATATCGAGCACCGACTGGGCGGTCCACGCGACGTGGGCGAGGTAGCCGCCGGTGGTGTGGGTCACACCGCGCGGCTCGCCGGTGGTGCCGGAGGTGTAGATCCGGAACAGCGGGTCGGCGGCGTCCCGGGCGACCGGCTCGACCTCCGTTCCCTCGTGTGCGTCGATCAGGTCGTCGTAGTCGTGGTACCCCTCGCCGAGGTGGACGCCCTGCCCGAGGTGGTCGAGCACCACCACGTCCACGTCGCGGTCCAGTTCGAGGCGGGCGTTGTCGGCCTTGTTCTTCTGGGCGATCGCGTCGCCGCGGCGGTAGTAGCCGTCGCAGGTGAGCAGGAAGCCGGAGTCGGCCCGCCGCATCCGCGTCGCGAGCGCGTCCGCGGAGAACCCTGCGAAGACGACGTTGTGGATCGCGCCGAGGCGGGCGCACGCCAGCATCGCCGCCGGGAGCTCCGGCACCATCGGGAGGTAGATCGTCACCACGTCGCCCGCCTCGACGCCGAGGTCGCGCAGCCCCGCCGCCAGCGCGTTCACCTCGCGGTACAGTTCGAGGTAGGTGTAGCTCCGGCGCTCGTCGAGTTGGCCCTCCCAGACCAGCGCGCGCTGGTTCTTGCGTTCGGGGAGGTGGCGGTCGAGACAGTTGACCGAGGCGTTGAGTTCGCCGCCGGGGAACCACTCGAACGGGGGCGTGTCGCCGCCGCGGAACGCCGTCTCGTACTCGCGCTCCCAGTCGAGCAGGTCGCCGGCGCGCGCCCAGCAGTCGGGCCAGTCGCGCTCGAACCGCTCGTAGATCTCGGGGTTCGAGACCGCCGCGGCCGACCTGAACCACTCCGGGGGGTCGATCGCCGTCCCCGGCGTGCGGTCGGCGCCGTCACCCGTCATCGTTTGGGGTGGGTGGTGTGAGGGGGATAAGTTTCCCGCTCGGGGTCCCCTTCGCCCGTTCCGCGAGTAGCAACACCTATCGGGCGAGCGGCCCCAGCGGCGACCATGATCGACGAGACGGTCGCCGAGATCCGGGAGATGCGGAGCCACTCCTCCTCGGCCGTCGCGGTGAAAGCCGCCACCGCGCTCCGGGAGCTACTGGATCGGGAGTACGTCTCCGCGGACGCGTTCGACCGCGATCTCGAACACAACGCTGGCGCGCTCCGGCGGGCGAACCCCTCCCACGCGTCGCTCCACACCGCGATGCGCAGCATCACCGACGCCGTGGTGGGCGAGGCCGACACGCCCGAGGAGGCCAAGGCGCTGCTCGAACAGGCCATCGAAGAGGCCGTCGAGCGCGTCGAGGCGGGCAAGCGCCGCGCGGCCGCCCACGCGGCGGACACGTTCGAGGACGGCGAGACGATCCTCACCCACGACTACTCCTCGACCGTCCTCGAAGCGGTCGAGACCGCCTGCGCCGACGGCACCCACCTGACGGCGTACGTCACCGAGGCCCGGCCGCGCTACCTCGGGCGCAAGACCGCCCGGATGCTCGCGGGGATCGACCGCGTGGAGCCCCACCTGCTGGTCGACAGCGCCGCCGGCTACGTGATGGACGAGGTCGACCGCGTGATCGTCGGGATGGACTGCATCGTCGAGGGGACGCTGTACAACCGCATCGGCACCTACCCTATCGCCGCGGTCGCCGACCGCGAGGACGTGCCCGTGACAGTCGTCGGCTCCTCGACCAAGGTGATCGACGAGTTCCGCTTCGAGAACGAGTTCCGCCCGGGCAGCGAAGTGATGCGCGAACCCGTCGAGGGCGTCGAGATCGAGAACCCCGCGTACGACGCCACGCCGGTCGAACTGGTGGACACGCTGATCACCGACGAGGGCGTCGGCGAGCCCTGAGCCGCGATGCCCGCCCCGCTCTCGCTCCGCACGCGCCGTGCGATTGACGACCGGATCGACGGTCTCCGCGAGCAGTTCGGGCCGTTCCCGGTCGTCGACGCCACCCGGCTCAACAATCCCGAGTTCTTCGAGCACGGCGTCGAGATGTTCGAGCGCGGCCAGCGGGGCGCGGCGGGCGCCCGCGTCACCGACGACGACGGGCGACTCCTCCTGCTCCGCGACGACCGCGACCCCGAGACGTGGGTGCTCCCCGGCGGCGGCCACGAGTCCGGCGAGACGTTCCCCGAGACCGCCAAACGTGAGGTTCGGGAGGAGACGGGCGTCGACTGCGAGATCACGGGCGTCTGGCGCGCGGTCAGGAAGCGGTTCGTCCGCCGTGACGACCCCCAGCGCCGCGGCTACCTGCTGGAGGTGTTCTTCACCGCCGACGCCGTGGGCGGGGAGGCCGGCGTCGATCCGGACCGACTGGACGACGGCGAGACGGTGCTCGACGTGCGGTGGTTCGACGAGGTGCCGGCGAACGTGATCCCGGTGGTGACGGACCCGACGGCGCCGCCGGTGGTGTGAGCGACGACCGATTTACGCGGTGTCCCGGTCCGTGTACCGGCGCGCGACCGCTTCCTGTGACATGTCGGGAACAGGTGGGCGAGTCGGTCGAGCGTTGCCCTCACAGTGATCTGCGTCGGCGGGGCGTCGCCGCTTCGGGTGGGCCGACCCGCCGCCCGTGACCTGCCGAGAAGGGTACACTCTTTCCGTCGCGGGTCGACGCCGCGAGTATGAGCGAGCCAGACGTGCTGCTGTTGCGCCAGAAGATCCACGGACTGTCCGTCGACGAGTACGCCGACGCGATGCGCGAGTGGCTCCCCGACGCCGACATCGCGGTCGGCCGGACGCCCGAGGAGGAGCGGGAGCTGATCGAGGGCGCCCGCGTCGTCGCCGGCTTCAACATCGACCCCGAGATGCTCGACCGCGCGGAGAACCTCGAACTGTTCGCCTGCTCCTACGCCGGGACGGGCCACCTCCCGATGAAGGCGCTGGAGGAGGCGGGCGTCGCCGTCACCAACGCCTCCGGCGTCCACGGGCCGAACATCTCGGAGTACGTGATCGGCGCGCTGATCTCGCTGGCGCGGAACTTCCCCCGCGCGGCCCGCCAGCAGGAGGAGCGCGTCTGGCAGTCCTTCGGCAGTCAGGAGCTCTACGGCTCAACAATCACCGTCGTCGGGATGGGCGCGATCGGGCAGGCAGTCGTCGACCGGCTGGAACCGTTCGGCGTCGACACGATCGGCGTCCGCTACACCCCCGAGAAGGGCGGACCGACCGACGAGGTGCTCGGCTTCGACGAGATTCACGACGCGCTGCGGCGCAGCGACTCGGTCGTGCTCGCCTGCCCGCTCACGGACGCGACCCGGAACCTGCTCGACGACGAGGCGTTCAAGACGATGTCGGCGGACGCGAACCTCGTCAACATCGCCCGCGGGGGCGTCGTCGACACCGACGCGCTGGTCCGGGCGCTCCGGGGCAACGCCATCGGCGCCGCGTTCCTCGACGTCACCGACCCCGAGCCGCTGCCGGCTGACCACCCGCTCTGGGGGTTCGACAACGTCCGGATCACGCCCCACAACGCGGGCCACTCCCCGGTGTACTTCGAGCGGCTGGCCGACATCGTGGCGGGGAACTACGAGGCGCTCGAAGAGGGCGGCGAGATCGAGAACCGCGTCGCCTAGCTTAGACCCAGCCTTCCTCGACCAGCAGTTCGCCGTTGAGCACCGACGCGCCGGCGGCGCCGCGGATGGTGTTGTGTGCGAGACAGTTGTACTGGACCCCCTCGGCGGTCTCGCGCAGCCCACCTGCCGAAATCTGCATTCCCTTGCCGCGCATTCGGTCGAGCCGCGGCTGCGGTCGATCCGGGTCGGCGAACACGTGGATCGGCTGATCGGGGGCGGAGGGCAGGTCCGCGCCGTCGAGGCTCTCCAGCGCCTCGTGGACGGCCTCGGGATCGGGGTTGGCGTCGAGTTCGGCGAACACGTTCTCCAGATGGCCGTCGAGCGAGGGGACGCGGTTGCAGGAAGCGGACACGTCCACGTCGTGCAGCGAGAGCTCGCCGTTCTCCACGTCGCCGAGCAGCTTCCGGGACTCGGTCTCCATCTTCGCCTCCTCGCCGCCGATGTGGGGGAGGACGTTGTCGATGATCTCCATCGACGTGACGCCGGAGTAGCCCGCGCCGGAGACGGCCTGCAGGGTCGCGACGTGGACGCGTTCGAGACCGAACTGATCGAGCGCGGCGAGCGTCGGGACCATCGTGATCGTCGAGCAGTTGGGGTTCTTGACGAGCGCGCCGTCCCAGCCGCGCTCCTCGCGCTGGGTCTCGAGCAGGTCGAGGTGGTCGGGGTTGACCTCCGGGATCGTGAGCGGCACGTCCTCGGCCATGCGCTCGTTCGAGGAGTTCGAGGAGACGACGTAGCCCGCCCGGCAGAGTTCCGGCTCGACCGCGGCGCCGACGCCGGAGGGCAGCGAGGAGAACAGCAGGTCCAGATCGTCCGGCAGCGCCTCCGGCGTCGTCTCGCGGACGGTCATCTCGGCGACGTGATCCGGGATCGGCGTGTCGACGCGCCACTTGGCGGCGTCGCGGTAGCTCTTCCCGGCGCTCTCCGGGCTGGCGGTGACCGCGGCGATCTCGAACGTCGGGTGGTCTTCGAGTAGCTGAACGAACCGTTGGCCTACGGCGCCGGTAGCGCCGAGCAGGCCGACACGAACGGACATTACCTGTGGCTGGGGAGCCGACGGTAAGTGCGTTCGGGTAGCGGGCGAGAGAACCCGGCTAACTGCCGATTTCGAGAGTTCCGTGCTCTCGATCCCGGTTCGGCTGCGAACCGTCGGCGCGCCTCGGCCGCCGCCGACGAATCCTCGGCGGCCCCCCGCGCCTGCTGGTGCTTCGTCGGGGTCGGCGCCGCGGACGTACTGAGGAACGTGTGGCTTCCTCCCACGTCCGGGTGAAGTGCCTGCTTGTTTTATACGCTCTCGAGATATATCTCCACGAATATGGCATCAGAGTTCGGCGCACTGTCGGTGCTCCCGCCGTTGCTCGCGATCGTGCTCGCGATCGTGACCCGGAAGGCGGTGCTGTCGCTGTTCCTCGGCATCTGGGCCGGGGCGGTGATCTACACGGGCGGGCTCGGGATCGTCCAGACGTTCGATTGGATCGTCGCCGCGGTCGCCGGGGATTTCCACGTCCGCATCCTCGTCTTCACGCTCCTGTTGGGGGCGGGGGTCGCGATGATCTGGAACCTCGGCGGCTCCTACGCCGTCCGCGACTGGGCGATCGCGAAGCTCGACACCCAACGGAAAGTCGGCGCCGTGGCGTGGCTGCTCGGGGTCGTACTCTTCTTCGACGACTACGCCAACACGGCGATCGTCGGCTCCGCGATGAAGGACGTCTCCGACCACCTGCGGATCTCCCGGGAGAAGCTGTCGTACATCGTCGACTCCACGGCGGCGCCGGTGGCGACGCTGGGCATCTCCTCGTGGGTCGCGTTCCAACTCTCGCTCATCACCGACGGTTACGAGGCCGCCGGCGTCGCCGACCACCCGCCGGCGTTCGAGGTGTTCCTCAGCTCCATCCCGTTCAATATGTACTCCATCCTCGCGATCGTGATGGTCGCGATCATCGTCTTCTCCGGGCGTGACTACGGCGAGATGCTCGACGCCGAGCACCGGTCGTGGAGCACCGGGCAAGTGAACCGCGAGGACGCCCGCCCGATGCAGGACGTGCAGTCCGACCTCGGCGAGCCGAGCGCGAGGGACCCCCGGCTCGTGAGCTTCTTCGTGCCGATCGCAGTGCTCATCGCCGTCACGATCGGGAGCGCGCTGTGGACCGGCTACTCGCCCGGCGCGAGCCTGATGGACATGGTGACCAACGCCGACTTCGCGTCGGCGCTCATCTACGGCTCCTTCGCGATGGTCGTCACCGGGTTCCTGCTCGGGAAGTTCTACGGCATCCTCACTCTCGGGGAGTCAACGGACACGGTGATCGAGGGGTTCGGCCTGATGCTCACCGCGGTGTCGATCCTCGTGCTCGCGTGGGGGATCGGCGAGGTCGTGAGCGCGCTCCAGACCGGCGAGTACGTCGCTGGGATCGTCGGCGACCAGTTCCCGATCGCGGTGCTGCCCGCGCTGGTGCTGGTGCTCGCGGCCTTTATCGCGTTCTCGACGGGCACCTCCTGGGGGACGATGGGGATCCTGACGCCGATCGTGATCCCGGTGGCGTGGAGCCTCACCGGCGACCACACCATCATCGCGGCGATGGTCGGCGTGATCTTCTCCGGCGCCATCTTCGGCGACCACAGCTCACCCATCTCGGACACGACGGTGCTCTCGGCGACGTTCACCGGCGCCGACCTCGTCGACCACGTCCGCACGCAGTTGTACTACGCGCTCACCGTGGCGCTCGTCGCCGTCGTGCTGCTGCTCGTGTGGGGGGTCACCCGGATCACCCCGGTCGCGCTGCTCCCGGTCGGCGTCCTCGCGCTCGTCGGCCTCGTCTACGGCCTCTCGGAGCTCGACGCGGACCGCAAGGGGATCGAGCCGGTCGCCGCCGATACGCCGCAGGAGCCCGTGGGCGAGGAGTGAGGGTGTCGCCGACGCGAGCAGCCGGCGACGACCGACCAACCCGACGCACCTTTTAACCACCTGCGCCCGGTAGATCGAGTCCGCGCCTTCAGTCCCCACCCGAGCACTCCCGCATGGGAGCGATGACAGCGTGGCGAACCCGGGCGCGGAACACCCGTCGCGAGAGCGACCGCCCGCCGGGGCGTACCCGGTCGCCCGGCACGAGGGTTAGCCAGCCGACGCGGCACGCAGCCCCGGGATGAGGCTGGCAGTTAGTGTTCCGGGCGTACATTTCGAGCGTTCCTTAAGAATTATCTGAAAATATAGATCGCTTCAGCTATCGGCTATCGTCGAACGGCGTTCTTCGGTATTGACGCCTCGTTCCCGTCGGATTTGTGGAAACGGTCGGTGACAACGAACCCGAGAAGAGGTCTACCGGGAGTACTCACATCTGTCGGGTTCGGATGTCTATGCTGCAGACACCACGTAAATGTTCGATGTCATGTTTTCTCGGGTCAAAACGATACGTCTCAGGACTCCTGCGTGGCGGATGCGGACTCCCCGTCTCGATGTGCTCGGACGAAGGCCCGGCGGAGGACTGTCAGGAGCACGTAGGTTTCGTATTTCTGGGTACGACAGTGCTCGCAGGGTTGCATCTCCGCCGTGATCTCGTCTATCGCGTCGTCGTACTCCTCGGTCAGCGTCCCGAGTACACTCTCGATCTGTGGCTGGACCGCGTCGATCATCTCCTCGATAGCGGGATCGGCTGACTCCGGCAGCGAGTACGAGAGAACGGTCGTGTTTGCCCCGTAGTACTTCGTTGTCCCGCCCCGTCCCTCCTCGAATCGAACCACGTCGACGAGGCCCACATCCCGAAGTTCGTTGATGTGGTGACGCACGGTGTTCTCCGTCCGGTCTACCCCGCGGTCAGCGAGGCGCTCGTGTACGTCGCTCGCCGTCCGCGCTTTTTCGGCGAGAATATCGAGGATCATCGCCCGCATCGGTTCGTCGATAGCGTCGGAGACCCGCGTGTCTCGAACGGCGATATCCTCGAGATCGTGGGCGGCATCGGACGTGCTCATACGTGAACTAACGGCCTGTACACGCTAAGTAATGACGACCGGCATTCGAGCTTCGCTCGACGTCCGGTCTCGGGAGAGTTCTGAAAGCTCTGGACGACTCGTTTGTCCGTTCAAACAGCTCGTATCTCCATTCAAACATATCATTTAAAAAATACTTATGGCTGCACGGATGCTACGTTGAACTGCGATGACCGAAACGACGCAACTCCGCGTGATGGACTTCGACTGCCCGAGCTGTGCGAGCACCGTCGAACGCGCCCTCTCGAATCAGGAGGGCGTCGAAGATGTCGAGGTACACTACTCGACCGGCCGCGTCGAGATCGACTACGACGACAGCGTCGCCGACCCCGCCACGTTCGAACAGACCATCGAAAATCAGGGGTACACGCCCCAGCCTGCCTGAGGAGGAGAGCCATGGATACCCAATCAGTCAAACGGTACTATCGCAAAAATCGGAAGGCCGTCATCGTCGCGGTGAGCGGCCTGCTGTACGCCGGCGGCTGGACGCTCGGCTACCTCACCAGCCTCGATACCGCGAGCTCCGCCATCCTCGTTCTCGCGGCGATCGTCGGCGGCTACGACATCGCCAAGACGGCCTACCACGAGGTCAAAAACCGGACGCTCGGCATCAAGACGCTCGTGACCCTGGCCGCCGTCGGCGCGATCGGTATCGGCTCGTACTGGGAGGCCGCCGCGGTGGTCTTCCTGTTCGCACTGGGGTCGTACCTCGAGGGGCGGACAATGCGCAAGACGCGCAACGCCCTCGAAGAACTGCTGGAGATGACGCCCGACACGGCCACCGTGCGCCGCGACGGCGAGCAAAAAGAGGTGCCCGCCCGCGAGGTCGAAACGGGCGAGGTCGTCATCGTCAAGCCCGGCGAGAAGATCCCCGTTGACGGCGACGTCGTCGACGGGGAGAGCGCCGTCAACCAGGCGCCGGTCACCGGCGAGAGCGCGCCCGTCCACAAGGCCGACGGCGACGAAGTGTACGCCGGCACCATCAACCAGGAAGGTTCACTGGAGATCGAGACGACGGGCGCCGGCTCGGACACGACGCTCCAGCGGATCATCCAGCGCGTCGAGGAGGCCCAGGAGGCGCAGTCCCCGACGGAGAGCCTCATCGACCGCTTCGCGAAGTACTACACCCCCGGTGTGATCGCACTGTCCATCGGGGCCTACGCGGTCACGCAGAACGCGATCCTGTCGCTGACGCTGCTGGTCATCGGCTGCCCCGGGGCCCTGGTGATCGGGCCGCCGGTCAGCATCGTCTCCGCGATCGGTAACGCCGCCCGAAGCGGCGTTCTGATGAAGGGTGGCGAGCACCTCGAGCGGGCGGGCAAGATCGACCTCGTCGCCTTCGACAAGACGGGCACGCTCACGAAGGGCGAGACGACCGTCGCCGACGTCGCCGGGTTCGACGCCGAGGCCAGCGACGTGCTGGAGCTTGCAGCCGTCGCCGAGAAGAAGAGCGAACACCACCTCGGCGACGCCATCCTCGAGGCGGCGCAGAACCGACGGGACCCCGCGACCGATGGCGGGACGACGACGACCCGAGCGGACGACGGTTCAGCAATCACGGACGCGCGGTCGCTCCCTGACCCGGACGACTTCGACGTGGTCGCCGGGAAGGGCGTCGTCGCTCACTACGACGGTCGCGAGATCGTCGTCGGGAACCGCGCACTGCTCGACGAGCGCGGGGTCGAGCTCCCCGACGAGGTCGCGGAGTACGTTCGCAGCCGCGAGGAGCGCGGCGAAACGACCGTTCACGTGGTCCGCGACGGCGTCGTCGTCGGTGCGATCGCGCTCCGGGACGAACTGCGCGAGGCCGCACCCGGCGTCGTCCAGCAGCTCCAGGACGCGGACATCGAGACGGTGATGCTGACCGGCGACAACGAGCGCACCGCTCGCGCGGTCGCCGAGGAGGTCGGTATCGACGACTACCGCGCGGAGCTGCTCCCCGAGGACAAGCAGACTGTCATCGAGGAGTTCCGCGAGGTTGGCCACGTCGTGGCGATGGTCGGCGACGGCATCAACGACGCGCCGTCGCTGGCGACTGCCGACGTGGGTATCGCCATGGGCGCCGCCGGCACGGATACCGCCATCGAGACGGCGGACATGGCGCTGATGGCGGACGACCTCGAACGGATCCCCTACGCGGTGACGCTCAGCAAGGCCACCCGGCGGAACATCTACGAGAACGTCGGCCTCGCGGTGCTGACGGTGACGCTCCTGCTGGCAGGGGTCCTGACGAGCTACGTCACGCTCGCGCTCGGGATGCTCGTTCACGAGGCGAGCGTCCTCGCCGTGATCGGCAACGGGATGCGGCTGCTGCGGTACTGAACAGGACCGAGTCACGAACCAACGATTACACCCGACCACGATGTCAGAGAACACGACCCCGACCGACACGAACCGTCCCGGCTCGAACATGGCCGTCGAATACGACGTCGAACCGATCCGGGTCCGTGACCCCGTCGCGGAAGCGCTCGCCGTCCTCGACCCCGGCGACCCGTTCGTCGTCACCTACGAGGACGTGGTGACGGCGGCGGGTCACTCCTGCCCGACAGCGTCGGGCGCCTATCGCATCGCCCAGCTGGGCCTCGACGCGCTGTATCCGGACGATCTCCC
This sequence comes from Halolamina salina, assembly GCF_054653455.1. Lineage (NCBI taxonomy): Archaea > Methanobacteriati > Methanobacteriota > Halobacteria > Halobacteriales > Haloferacaceae > Halolamina > Halolamina salina. Next base: position 577,362 of record NZ_BAAIGE010000002.1, read on the forward strand.
CGTCCGGAGCGAGATCGAGGTACTCGCTGCGGGACCGCGCGACGACGCCACGTACGGCGTGATGGGACGCCTCATCTCGTACGTGACCGGCGCGGCCCAGGAGGACGGCTTCGGCGGGCTCGCCGGCGGCTACGGTGACCGCCGGAACATGCTGACGTTCGACGCGTTCGACCCCGATACTGCCGCCCCGACGTTCCGCTTCCGCCGGACCGACACCGACGAAACCGTCGAGGTGACCTACCACGTCGGCGACGTCCCGGACGGCGGGCCAGCACTCGGCAACCTCCAACAGATCATCGAGGGGACGGCGAGCGACGAGGAGCGCGAGCTGTTCGCCGACGTGTGGCACGGCCGCGTCCAGAGTGTGCTCTCCGACGACTCGCTGTTCACCGTCACGACCGTCGAACACTAACCACAGAACGCTCGATTTTCGTTCCGCGGAGCCTGCTAGTAGCAACTCGTGGGTAGTGTTCCGGCGTACACTCGACGGCCGGCAGCGCGTTCGTCCCGACGACCGCGCCACGATCGTCGACGCCAGTCTTCGGCAACGGGCTTTATCCCTCGTCCGGGCGAACTGTCGGGTATGTCACTCGATATCGCGATGCCCGACCCGCCGGACCTCTCGAACCGTGGGATGCCCCGAGATTTCGAGTGGGACGACGACACGCTCGGCTCGGAGGATTTCTACCGTGAGGATCTCGAGGACCTGCTCCAGTCAGGCGCGTGGAGGGAGGGGTTCAACGAGTGGGAGGAGTACACCGACCTCGACGAGACGCAGGCCCAGGCCGTCCGTGATCTCGGGCTGTTCCACGCGATCGACTTCTACTGGGATCCGACCGAGGATCGGCTTCGGTTCGACGTGCCGGAGATTCCCGATGACTGGCAGGAGCAGGACGTGAGCGTGTCGCTCGACTCGGACGACCTCGCGACGATCGACACCGCGTTGACGGACCTCGCCCGGACCGTGTACGAGGTGCTCGAGGACTACATCGAACGGGAGGGGATAGACAACGACGACTGGGCGGAGGACAGGTACGGATCGCGCGGGGAGTAGCCACCGGGTCGACGGCCCGGAAGACCGGCGTTTGGGAGTGCCCGTTTCGGGCGTTTAGGCCGTCCGAAACCCCCGAAATCTGGCGGTATCGGCTGTAAGATTTATCAGTGTCCCGTCCCTACCTGTAGACACCTATGAGTACCCAGAAGACTGCCCGACAGCGTGCCGACACCGTCGAGGAGAACGCCGTTCGCATCGACACCGAGAAGGCCGAGCAGATCGTCGACGCCCTGAACCGCGATCTGGCGTCGACGTACGTGCTCTATCACCAGGTTCGCAAGCACCACTGGAACGTCGAGGGCGCCGAATCCGGCGACCTTCACGACTTCCTCGACGACGCCGCCGGGACGCTCGAGGACCACGCCGACGCGATCGCCGAGCGCGCACAGGCGCTCGGGGGCGTGCCCGTCGCGGGCCCGGCCGCACAGGAGGAGCACGCCTACGTCGAGTTCGAGGGCGAGGACGTGTACGCGATCCGCGACTCGCTGGAGGCCGACCTTGAGGCGTACGGCGACGTGATCGAGAACGTGCGCGAGCACGTCGGCCTCGCGACCGACCTCGGCGACTACGCGACGGCCGAGCTCCTCCGCGAGGTGCTGGAGGATCTGGAGGACGACGCCCACGACATCGACCACTACCTCGAGAACGACACGCTCGTCCAGGAGTAACCCGTGTCCGAGCCCAAACGCGGACGGCTCGTCCGCGACCTGCCGGACGGGACCGTCCGACAGGAACGGGGAACCGTCGACGGGAACGCGGTCCGGCTCGACCCCGAGGAGGCCGCCGAGATGGTGGAGGCGCTGAACGTCGCCCACGCGGGGGCGTTCAACCTCTTCTACCTCGTGCGGAAACACTACTGGAGCGCCGAGGGCGCCGAGTCCGGGGAGGTCGCCGAGTTCCTCGGCGACGCCTACGAACGGCTCCGCGAGATCGACGACAGCGTCGCCGAGCGGATCACCGAACTCGGCGGCGTCCCCGTGAGCACCCCGCCGGAGATCCAGGAGTACGCGGCGGTCCACCTCGAAGCCGAGCACCTCTACAGCCTGCGCGCTTCGCTCGAGGGCGATCTGGACGCGTACGCCACGCTGGCGGTCAGCTTCCGCGAGGCGATCAACACCGCCGACGAGATCGGCGACGAGGCCAGCTACGAACTGCTCTCGGACCGCCTCGAGACGATCGAGGAGGACGCCCACACGATCGAGCGCTACCTCGAGGACGACGCGCTCGTGGAGGTGGACCGATGAGCGCGCCACACCTTCGCCACCCGGCCGAGGAGGAGCGCCGCCGCGAGTGGGGCACCGTCGGCGACAACGAGCTCCGGCTCGACCCCGAGGCGGCCGCCGCGGTGATCGAGGACGTGAACCGCTGTCTCTCGGGGCTGTACATCCTGTTCAATCAGCTCCGCAAGCACTACTGGACGATCGAGGGCGCGGAGTCCCACCAGGTCGAGGAACGGCTCGAGGAGCAGGCCGACCGGCTCAGCGACCTGACCGACGAGCTCGCGATCCGCGTCCACGCGCTGGGCGGCGTCCCGGTCAACGGCCCGATGGGGATCCGCGAGCACGCGCCGATGCGGATCGAGGGCGGCGACGCCTACGCGCTGCGCGACGCGCTCGCGAGCGACCTCGACGGCTACGCGGCGCTCGCGGTGACGTTCCGCGAGGCGATCGAGACGGCCCGATCGGTCAGCGACGAGCGCACGGCCGAGGCGCTGGAAGAAGGACTGCTTACGATCGAACGGGACGCGCACACGATCGAGCGCTACCTCGGCGACGACAGCCTCTAGCGGCGGACCTCGACGGTCAGATCCGTCGAGATCCAGCCGTCCTCGTTCCCCTGTTCGGTGAACACGGTTCGCTCGGTCGAGAGACAGTGGGCGTTCACGGCGGGTAGCTCCGCCCGATCGTCCCCCTCGACCGGCTCGTTCGTCGGCATCGTCCCGATTTAGGGGTACCTAAAGAAATAAAACTTCGGGTCGGCCGCCACGCGACTATATAGCCCTCCTGACGCAACCGGTGTGACCCGTATAGATGAGTATACACGGGATAATACGACTTTAAAATATGCATACCCCTGTGTGATTTCCTGTATCCGATCCGTTATTTCGCCCCAGAAAGCATCTCGCTCGTGTGCAAGATTCCAACGAGGGCGGTCGTGCACGGCGGACATTTCTGAAGACGGCTGGGGTCGTCGCCACCGCGGGGCTTGCGGGCTGTAGCGGCGGCGGGAACGGGACCGAGTCGCCGACGTCGGGCGGGGAGACGGAGCCGTCCGGGGGGACCGAGGGGACCGACGGCGGGGCGGGGGAGACACCGACCGGGAACACGCTGTCGCTGTCGATCCCGAACGCGGCGAACTTCGACCCGGTACAGATCAAAGGCGACGGCTCACAGCTCGTCTCCGACCACGTGTTCAGCGAGCTGTTCGCCCTCCCCCGTGGGAGTCTGGAGCCGGAGGCGCAGCTGGTCTCGGACTACTCGGTGTCCGACGACGGGCGGACGTACACGTTCCAGCTCCGGGAGGACGTGACGTTCCACAACGGCGAGCAGCTGACCGCCTCGGACGTGGTGTACTCCTGGGAGCGCCTCGCCGCCTCCGAGAACAGTCAGGAGGGCGGCGTCATCCTCGAGGGCGGCTTCCAGATCGAACACGACACCACCACCGAGACGGTCGACGGCGAGGAGCAGGAGGTGTACGAGCCCGGCAGCCTCGCGGTCGAGGCGGTCGACGACACCACGCTCGAAGTGACGCTCGCCAGCCCCTTCTTCGACGCGCTGTTCTGGTTCGCGTACGGCTCGCTGAGCCCGGTCCCGGAGGGGATCGTCGGCGATGTCGAGGGGTACGACGGCGAGATGGCGTACTCGGAGTTCGCCTCGCAGTCGCCGATCGGGACGGGTCCCTTCCGTGCGGAGACCGTCGAGACGGGGACGGAGGTCGTCCTCGCCGCCGACGAGGAGTACCACGGCGAGGAGCCGGGTCCCGACGAGATCCGGATGCAGGTGGTCCAGAACACGCAGGCGAGCTACCAGCGCGCGGTTAACGAAAGCGTCCAGGTGTTCCAGCTCCCCAACTCCCGGTTCGACCCGAGCAAGGTCTCCTTCGAGGAGACCCGCGAACTGGGCCAGCGGGTCGGGACGTACGGGCCGCTGTCGAACGACGAGACCGTGAACTACGCGACGTGGGACGACGCCTACACCGCGTACTTCATCTTCGACTGTTCGCGCGTCGAGAAGCCGGTCCGGCAGGCGCTGAACTACGCGGTCAATCAGGAGAACTTCGTCGAACAGGGGTTCCGCGGCGTCGGCGAGCCGGCGTACCACCAGAGCCCGCCGTCGGTGTTCCCCGGCGGGAAGGAGGCGTACGACCAGCACGCGGAGGAGAACTTCCCGTACGGCTACAACGAGGCGATGATGGAGGAGGCACGGACGACGATGGAGGAGGCGGGCTACGGTCCCGACAACCCCGCCTCGATCACGCTCTCGCTGTACAACGACCGGAACCCGGACGCCTACTCGCGGATCGCGGACGTCCTCCGCTCGAAGGCGTCGGCGATCCACGTCGACCTCACGATCGAGCGGGCGCCGTTCAACACCATCATCAGCGAGGCCGTCAGCGGGAACCTCGACATGTACACGCTCGGGAACGGGCTGGAGTACCCCTCACCCATGGACATGCTCAAGTTCGGCCGGCCGTACGAGGGGAACCTCGTCCGGTGGCGTGAGGACCCCTCCGACGCCTCCGGGCGCGCGGCCGAGGCGTGGGAGCAGATCCAGAACAACCTCGGCCCCGGCGAGGACGCACAGCAGGCCCGCAACGAGGCGTTCATCACGATGGAGGAGGCGATCTGGGAGGACGCGATCTACCTCACGAACTACCACCCGCGCGGCCAGCAGTGGTGGTACGACGACGTCGACGTGCCGGTCCAGAGCAGCGGCTTCCACGACCGCCTGTACGACGACGTGACGTTCTGACTCGCCGGCCGATTTTTCTCCCCTCATGATTACTGTTCGACCCGACTACGTTTCATGAATCGGCTCGGCTACCTGCTCCGCCGGATCCTGATGTCGATCCCCGTGCTGTGGCTGGGGACGACGGCGACGTTCCTGATAATCCGGGTCGGCCCGCTCAGCCCGGCCGCGGCGATCGTCGGCCCGGTCAACAGCGCACAGGCACAGGAGCAGCTCGAACGCATCAAGCAACAGCTCGGTCTCACCGATCCAATCAGCGTGCAGTACGTCGAGTACATGACGGACCTGATCACGTTCGACCTCGGGCAGTCGTGGGTCGTCTACCCGGGGCAGAGCACGATTTCCCTGCTCGCGCAGTTCGGGCCGCGGACGATCTGGCTCGGGCTCTGGGCGGTGCTCATCCCCATCTTCGTCGGCATCCCGCTGGGGATCTACGCCGGCCTCAACGCCAACTCCGCGGAGGACTACGCCGCCTCGGTCGGGGGGATCGTCTGGCGGGCGATGCCGAACTTCTGGCTGGCGGTGATCCTGCTCGCGCTGCTGTCCCGCACTGACTCGCTGTTCCTCGGCGCCGGCTGGGAGTCGTTCCTCGTCGAGACCGAGCTCGTCGGCGCGCCCGACCTCTCGAACCTCGGCACCGTCGACGGGTTCGTCACGGCTACGAAGCAGATCCTCCCCGCCGCGTTCGTGCTCGGCTCGGCGTCGATGGGCAACGAGCTCCGGCTCTCCCGGACCGCCGTCCTCGAGATCATCACCGAGGACTTCGTCGACATGGCGAAGGCCACCGGCGTCCCGGATCACCGGATCATCGGGAAGCACGTGCTCCGGAACGCGATGATCCCGTTGATCCCGATCGTCACCAGCGAGGCGTACCTGCTGGTCGGCGGGAGCGTGCTCGTCGAGGTCGTGTTCGGGATCAACGGGATCGGGACGCTGTTCTACGAGGCGATGACCAGCGGCGACCTCCCGCTTGCGGGCTCGTTGATGTTCGTGTTCATCCTGATCACGGTCTCCATCAACATCGCACAGGACCTGCTGTACACGGTGATCGACCCGCGGATCGGCTACGAGGAGCGACGATGAGCGGGAACGTCTACCAGCGGGACGCCGACCGGACGCGTCGGCTTCCCGTCCTCGTCACCTCCGCGGCCGGCTGGGCGCTGGTCGCCGGCCTGTTGGCGCTGCCGGAGTTCGGCGCCGTACTGCAGTTCGCCGCCGAGGTGCTCCCGCTCGGCGCCGGCGCGTCGAGCCTCGCCGACTCGATCCCCACCCTGATCAGCCGGGGGACGATCCCGAACCAGGGGGCGTACGTCCCCGGCTCCGGCTGGCAGGGGACGTTCCTCGGGCTGTCGCCGGCGGGCGCGTGGGCGCTGCGGGTGTCGCTGGCGTTCCTCTACGGCGGCGTCTGGTGTGTCTGGCTGTGGTACGGCTACCGGCTCTGGCGGCGGGAGTACCGCGACGCCGACTGGACGCCCCGCGACGACGCGGTCCGGGGGTTCGCCCGCCACCGCTGGGGGCAGTTCGGGCTGGTCGTCGTGGTGCTGTTCCTGATCCTCGCGCTGTTCGCGCCCGCGCTCGGCCCGACGACGATGGAGCGCAACGTCGAGGACCCGTTCAGCTACGAGGTGAGCTACTACGACGAGGACGCCGGCGCGGTGCAGACGGTGACGGTCGGGCAGGCGAATCTCGATTCCACCTCGCAGGGGATCCCGGAGCGCAACGTCGGGCTGTTCAGCTACGACCGGTACAACCGCTACCACCCGTTCGGCACGCTCCCGTCGGGACAGGACCTGTTCACCGCGGTCGCGCTCGGCGCGCGGGTGTCGCTGTTCATCGGGCTGGTCGCGATCACCGTCAGCGCGGCCGTCTCGGCGGCACTCGCGCTGATCAGCGCGTACTACGGCGGGCTGGTCGATCTCGCGATCGTCCTGCTCAGCGACGCGACCCAGTCGCTGCCCCAGCTGCTGGTGGTGATCATGCTCTCGGTGGTGCTCTCCCAGACGTGGATCGCCGGGCTGTACAACGGCGCGGTGCTGCTCTCGTTGATCTTCGCGCTGACGGGCTGGCCGTCGCTGTGGCGCGCGGTCCGTGGGCCGGCGCTGCAGGTGTCCGAGCGCGCGTGGGTCGACGCCGCCGACGGCTACGGCCTCGATTCGCCGCGGACGATGCTGCGGCACATCTTCCCGTTCGTCGTCGGCTACCTGCTGGTGTACGCGTCGATGAGCCTCGGCGGCATCATCATCGGCGCCGCGGGCCTCTCCTTCCTCGGGCTGGGCGTCACCGCGCCCACGCCGGAGTGGGGCCGGCTCGTCAACGTCGGCCAACCCCTGCTCACGACCGTCTCGTGGCACATCGCGGTGATGCCGGGCGTGCTGATCGTGATCGTCGTGACGGGGTTCAACGCGCTCGGCGACGGGATCCGCGACGCGATCGACTCAGAGACCAACCTCGAGAACGAGGAGGAGGCCAGCGCGGCCGCCAGCGGGGCCGGGGGCTGACGATGTCGGGCGATCATCCTCTCGCTGCGGCGTGGACGCGCGTCCGCAACGTCGTGGGATCGACCGCGGCGACGTACCGCGAGGAGGGCCGCGAGGTCGTCGAAGTCGTAGCCGACCACGCGACGGTCCGGGGGAGCGACGATCCGGTGACGCTGAGCTTCACCGTCCCGGGCGACGCCGCGGACGAACTGGCGGCGGCCGTCGACGACGACGCTACCTACCGGACCGAGGTCCAGTACGTCGACGTGGACGGGACGCGACTGTTCGTGCTGGAAGTACGGGCGCCGGAGGCGCCGGTCGTCCTGCTCGCGGGCGGCGTGGGCCACGACTCGCTGCGACCGCACGCGTCCGACCCGGACGCCCCCGCCCGCACGCTCGTGCGCCGCGTCGACGGGGGCGAGGCGGCCCAGTTCGGGCACGAACGCGTCGCACCGTTCGTCGACAAACTCGGGTAGCGGCCGCCCGCCCCGTCTACATCCCGCCGTCCGAGGAGTCGTCCTGCGTCATGATGACGCCGCTGAGCAGCATCAGCAGCGCGAGCGCCACCATCCCGGCGTCCCAGCCCATCCCGGCGCTCGGCATGGTCGTGCCGCCCTGCATCCCGCCACCCATGCCGCCGTTCATTCCGCCATCCATTCCGTCGATCATCCCCGTTCCGAGTAGGGTCTGGTTCAATAGCATCAGGACCGCGTACGCGATCATCAGCGGGCCGCTGGCGTCGCCGAGCCGGTCGGCGTAGTCGGTCAGCAACAGCGCGCCGTGGACGAGCACGACGGCGCCCAGCGCGAGCATCAGCCAGCCGCCGGTTCCCATCGGCCCGACCGACGCGCTCCACAGCGAGTAGGCGCCGGAGACGACGGCGATCGCGGCGCCGTACAGCCGCGTGTTCGAGACCATACGCGCGCTTGGCCCGGACGAGGGTTAAAGCCGGCCTCGCCGGAGCACGCGGCTGGACCTGACCGTCGCGGAGATTCACGAACTGGTCGACGAACTCGGCGTCTGAAGAGAAGCGACACGCCGAGGGACGGATCAGTCCTCGGCCAGCAGCACGCGATCGACGTAGTCGTCGAGTTCGTCGCGGGCGGCCGTCGCCGCCACGTCGTCGCCGCCGGTGACTCGGCGGGTCATCGCGCCGGCGACGACCGTGCTCAGAAACTCCGCGACGCTCTCGGGGTCGACCTCGCGGAAGGCGCCGGCGTCGATGCCGTCGGCGATCACGTCGACGAGTCGGTCGCGGAACACTCGGTCGTGCTCGGCGAACTGCTCGCGGTAGCGCTCGTCGTGGGCGGCCTGCGCCCGCAGTTCGACCATCGCGGCGGTGAACTCCTCGTGCTCCGCGGCGAGGGAGGGGGCGAGCATCGCGTCGAGGACCGCGTCGAGGCGCTCGACGGCGTCGCCGTCGGCCGTCTCGGGCACCGACGCCTCGTGCTCCTCCAGCATGAACTGGAGGAACGCCAGCAGTAGTTCGTCCTTGTCGTCGTAGTGGTGGTACAGCAGCGACTTGCTCTTCTCGAAGGACTCGCTGATCCGCTGGATCGTCAGCCCCGCGTAGCCGTGTTCACACAGCGCGAGATACGTCGCCCGCATGATCGACTCGCGGGTGCTCTCGGGGTCGGCGAGGAACGGTGGTGTCTCCCCCATGTCGATCGAATGTTCAGTCCGGAGGATATGGGTGTCGGTCGTGAGGCCTCACTCGGAGTCGGCCGCCGGGAACTCGGTCGTACACCAGTGACAGAACTCGAGGTCGGCGTCGACCTCCTTCCCGCAGTTGGGGCAGGTGACCATCCCCGGGCTCTCCTCGGAGACCACCGGCACGTCGACGTCCGGCGTCACGTCGCGATCGGTGCGGTTCCGGTAGGCCAGCAGGAACGCGTCGAACGCGCCGGCGAACTGGACGGCCATCGTGGGGTACAGCGCGGTGCTGTCGGCGATGGCCTCGCCCGAACTCATCGCCATCAGCGTCCCCTCGGGGACGAACGCGAACGTCACCGCGAACGCCAGCGCCAGCCAGCCGACGCCGCGCAGCCAGCGCCGCAGGTAGAACTGGCCGAACCCGGTCGCGATGGTGCCCAACAGCCCGGCCAGGAACGGCCGGAGTCGCTCCGGAACCAACGACATACGCCCCCTCAGCGGGCCGCCGGGGAAAGCGCTTCCGTCTGCTTCCGGTCCCGATGTTGAACGAGCGTTCACCGAGTCGGAAGGGTTATGGCGCGGCTGTTAGTACGATAGTACAGACAGATGATTGGCCAGCGTGTGGCGGACGAGCGGAGGTGCGGATGAGAGGGGTCGACGCCGTCGTCGACGCCGTGATGGACCACAGCCGGGTGGTGATCGCGGTGATGTTGGTGTTGACCGTCGCCATCGGCAGCGGCGCGGCGATGGTCGAGCAGACGTCCTCGCTCGACCAGTTCCAGACCGACTCGCCGGAGGGCGAGGCGCTGGACTACGCCGAGGAGAACTTCTCGACCGGCGACGGGGACACCACCACCGCGCAGGTGATACAGCGCGACGGCGACGTGTTCGACCAGTCGTCGCTCGTGGGGATGCTGGAGTACCAGCAGACGCTCCACGACAACGAGACGATCAACGCGACGCTGTCGGGCGACCAGCCCAGCACGAGCATCGCGAACGTGATCGCGATCACGGCGATCAGCGCCGAGGAGGGCGAGGACGTCCAGCGCACCGCCGCCGAACTGCGGGCGCTCAACGAGAGCGTCAGCGAGGAGCGGGCGGCGATCCGGGAGCGCAACGAGACGCTGACCGCCACCGCGGGGCTGCTGCGTGAGTCGCTGACGGCGCTCCGACAGAACCCCGACGCGAGCGTCGAGGCCGCGTTCGCCGACGTGCGCGCGAACACGAGCGTCGAACTCGACGAGGAGGACGCCGCGACGTTCGAGCGTGCCGCCGAACAGCTCCGGAACGCCTCCTCCGAGGCCGAGGCACAGGAGGCGTACCGTCTCGGGACGCAGGGCGTGCTCGAAGACGAGTACGCCGCCCTGCAGGAGCGCTCCGCGGCGCTTCAGGAGGACGCTGAGCGACTCCAAGAGCTCGCCGACCAGCTCGAAACCGAGCGCCAGCAGTACGAGAACGCTTCTAACGCCACCCTCGAGGAGCAGCAGGAGCAGCTGCGCTCGATGAACGAGTCGGAGATCCACGACACGATCCAGACCGTGCTCGGCGAGGACGCCGGCGGGAACGGCGGCGACGGTCCCGGGCCGTTCGCCCTGATGCCGACCCACTACGAGCCCGGATCGACCGAGGCCAACGCCACGATGCTGATCGTGACGATGGAGGGTGACGGCTCCGCGGCCCAGGGCGCCGCCGGCGAGGACGTGATCGACGCCCAGCTGGCGATGCAGACGCTCGGCGGGCAGGCCAACGGCGGCGAGTACCTCGTGTTCGGCGCGGGGATCATCAGCGACGAGATCACCAGCTCGATGACCGACAGCCTGCTGATCGTCGGGCCGCTGGCGATCGTGTTCGTGCTGATCGCGCTCGTGGTCGCCTACCGCGACGTGCTCGACATCCTGCTGGGGCTGTTCGGTATCGGCGCGGTGCTCGCGTGGACGTTCGGCTTCATGGGCTGGGCGGACATCGCGTTCAACCAGATCTTCATCGCCGTCCCGGTGCTGTTGATCGGGCTGAGCATCGACTACGCGATCCACATCTTCATGCGCCACCGCGAGGAGCGTGAGAACGGCGGCGAGGGCAGCCCGCGGGGGTCGATGCGGACCGCGCTCGTCGGCGTCGGGATCGCGCTGATCTACGTCACGGCGACCACCGTGATCGGGTTCCTCTCGAACCTGACCAGCCCAGTGCCGCCGATCCGGGAGTTCGGGATCGTCAGCGCCGCGGGGATCACCGCGGCGCTGCTGGTGTTCGGCCTGCTGATCCCGGCGATGAAAGTCGAGATCGACGAACTGCTCGAAGCGCGCGGGTACGACCGGCGCAAGCGGGCGTTCGGCACCGGCGGCGGCGCGTTCTCGTCGGTGCTCGCCGTCGGCGCGACCGCCGCACGGAAGAGCCCCTACCTCGTGATCGTGTTCGCGCTGGTGCTCAGCGCGGGCGGCGGCTACGGCGCCACACAGGTCGACACCTCCTTCGAGCAGTCGGACTTCATCGCGGAGGACCCGGCCGACTGGATGAAGGAGCTGCCCGAACCGTTCGCGCCGAGCGAGTACACCGCGAAGTCGAACCTCGACTACGTCAACGACAACTTCCTGCGACAGGACTCGCAGGCCCAGATTCTGATACGGCCCGACGGCGGTGATCTCACCGACGACGACGTGCTCCAGCGGATCGCCGACGCCGAGGCGACCGCCGCGGAGAACGACGACGTGACACAGACGCTCTCCAACGGGGAGCCGCGGATCGAGAGCCCGCTGTCGGTGATGGAGGCCGTCGCCGAGGAGAACGACTCCTTCGGCGAGCAGTTCGCCGCCGCGGACACCGACGACGACGGCGTTCCGGACCGCAACCTCGGCGCGCTGTACGACCAGCTCTTCGAGGCCGCACCCGACCGCGCGTCGAACGTCATCGACCGCGACGACGGCGAGTACACCGCGATGCGGATCGTCGTCTCCGTGCAGGGCGGCGCGAGCGGCGACGCGGTGACCGAGTCGATGCGGGACGTGGCCGACGAGGTCGACGGCGAGGGGCTGCAGGCGACCGCGACCGGCAGCGCGGTCCTGAACGATATCGTGCAGGACCAGCTGCTCGAGACCGTCGTCGAGAGCCTGCTCATCACGCTCGTGGCGACGTTCGTCTTCCTGATGATCGCCTACCGGATCACCGAGGGGAGCGCGAGCCTGGGGGCGGTGACACTGCTCCCGGTCGCGTTCAGCGTGACGTGGATCCTCGGCACGATGCACCTGCTCGACATCCCGTTCAACGTCATCACGGGGATGATCACCAGCCTCACGGTCGGGCTGGGGGTGGCCTACAGCATCCACCTCTCCGAGCGGTACAACCAGGAGCTGGAACGTACCGGCGAGATCTGGACCGCGATGGAGCGAGCGGTCACCGGCACCGGCGGCGCGCTGCTGGGATCGGCGGCCACGACGGTCGGCGGCTTCGGCGTGCTGATCTTCGCGATCCTGCCGCCGCTGCAGCAGTTCGGCCAGATCACGGGGCTGACGATCGTCTACGCGTTCCTCGCGAGCGTGCTGGTGCTGCCCTCGCTGCTCGCGGTCTGGACGCGCTTCGTCGGCCCGGACGGGGTGTTCCCCGAGTCGGCCGACGATGACGGCGACGACGGTGATGGCGACGCCGACGCCACCGACGCTGACGACACGGGGTCGGCCGGCACGTCCACCGAAGTCGCGAGGCAGGGTCCCCGTGCCGAACGCCGCTTCGACCGCTCGGTCGTCGGTCCCGACGGCACGGTTACGGTGACGATCGAGACGGCGGGCGTCGAGGGCCGTGTGGTCATCTACGAGCGCACGGGTGGGACGCCGTCGATCGAGTCCGCGACGCCCGAGCCGATCCGACACGTCGAGACCGACGGCGTGCTCTCGGTCGCGCTCGAAGGTGAGAACCCGACGCTGCAGTACACGACGACGGTGCCCGAGGGCGCCACGGACGGTGAGACGTTCACGTTCGACGGTGCGGTCGTCGTCGGCGGCGAGGCGTACAAGACCGACGGCGACTACGAGGTGTCGGTCGTCTCCGACGTGTTCGAGCGCGTCACCGCCTCCGGCTCGGTGTCGGCGGCGGACCTCGCGGACGCCTACGACGGGTTCGAGCGCGAAGAGCTCACCGAGGCACAGCTCAGCCGGATCAATCAAGCCTGGACCCGCGAGGAGGAGTGATGGACGACGCCGACGCCGCGAACGCGCTGACCGAACTCGGGCTGTCGACGTACGCCGCCCGGACGTTCGTCGGCCTCCAGAAGATCGGCGTCGCCAGCGCGAGCGAGGTCGCACAGGTGACGGACGTGCCGCGATCGCAGGTGTACGGCGCGACCGACGAGCTGGAGGAGATGGGGCTGATCGACGTCCAGGAGGGCTCGCCCACGCGCTACCGGGCGGTCCCGGTCGACGAGGCCCGCGAACTGCTGTACGACCGGCTGCGGTCGAGCGCCGACGCGGCGTTCGACCACCTCGAAGCCGTCCGGGGCCAGCACACCTCCTCGGACGACCGCGAGGCCATCTGGACCACGGAGGGGCGCGAGAACGTGACCGCCCGGATCACGTCGCTGGTCGCGGGCGCCGACCGCGAGGTACTGTTCGCGACCAGCAATCCGGCGCTGCTGACCGACGACGTGGCCGACGCGCTGGTCGAGGCCGCCGAGGCGGGCGTCGACGTGACGGTCGCCAGCGCCGATGCGGCCGTGCGCGAGGCCGCGATCGACGCCGGGCTGTCGGTCATCGATGTTGCGGACGTGACGCCGGAGCTCAGCGTCGGCCGCGTGGTGCTCATCGACGGTGACACGGTGCTGTTGAGCGTACAGCCGACCGCGGAGATGCCGACCGCCGCCGACGAGTCGGCGTTCTGGAGCGAGGGGACCGGGTTCGCGCGCGTGCTGGCGGCGGTGATCCGACAGGCGTTCGTCTGAACCGCTTTTACCGGGGTCCTCCCTCGCTTCGCTCGGTCGAACCCCGGTAAAACCCGTTGATGACGCCAGAATCGAAGATTCTGGCTGCTAATCAGGATCGCTTTGCGATCCTGATGATGCCAAAAATCCGGACCTCCCTTCGGTCGGTCCGGGGAACCGCTCGCTTCGCTCGCGAATGCGACGTTTTGCGGAACAACTGTACGCTAAGTACAGGTAATACACCATGCAGGTGGATCTGCGTCGTCACCAAATCCACTCCCATATGATTCGATGACTTCCGTAACGGTGACCTCGTAGGCATCGTACCACTCTGTCCACCGCTTTTTCGCCTCTTTGTGCTCAGAGTATGCGGCAAACGTCTCAAGCGCGTCTAACGACTCCCAATAGTAGACGACGAGAACTTCCTCACTCTCTGGGGAATGCCACGTCCGCTTACCCACGTACCCGTCTGTATCCTCGCCAGCCGCTTGTATCGCGTCGTTCAACTCGTGGAACTCCGAATCGTACTCCCCTGGATCAAGACGGAACGTAACGAGATACATCGATATAGGGTCACTCGTTCGTGTGGATAAGAACCTCCCCTCAACTATACGTGTGGCAACACCCGTGGCTACTACTGAGACCCACACATGACACGAAACAACGACCATCCCTCCGGGAACGGATTCGCAACTATCGCTGTTGGATCCAGCGAGAACAACACCCGCTCCAAAGGGGGGACAAATGATGTTGTGTCGCCGATTCATCTCTCAACCACATTCGAATGGGCCAGCGGGGAGGATTCGAATGAACACGACTACTCTCGCGAGAGCAATCCGACGCGGGCAGCCCTCGAAAACCAAATAGCGCGACTCGAAGGTGGCGATCACGGATTGGTATTCGCCTCCGGGATGGCTGCCATCTCCACGACAATACTGACGTTGGTTCCGCCAGGCGGTCATCTCGTCTCCGCAGACTCCATCTATGGCGGAACCGAAAAACTGCTCACAGAGCTCGCCGCCGGGCACTTCGACATCGACGTCGATTTTGTCGACGCCCGTGACCCCGAAAACGTCGCCGATGCAGTCGATTCGGGTACGGACTTGATTTGGACAGAGACGCCGACGAACCCACTCATGCAGCTGTGCGACATCCGGGCGATAGCCGACATCGCCGATAACTACAACGCGCTGTTCGGAGTGGACAACACCTTCGCGAGTCCGTACTTCCAAGCCCCGCTTGAACTGGGTGCCGACATCGTCGTCCACAGCACTACCAAGTATCTCAACGGGCACTCCGACTCGACTGGTGGTGCAGTTATCACCGACGAAGACGGAGTCTTCGAGGAATTGTCGTTCGCCCAGCGGATTGGCCTCGGGAATGTACTCTCGCCATTTGACTGCTATCTGGTCGCACGAGGGCTGAAGACGTTGCCAGCACGGATGGAGCACCACGAGCAGAACGCGATGGCGGTAGCGAAGTTCTTAGAGGACCACGACAAGGTTGCTCGGGTTTACTATCCGGGCGTCGAGAGTCATCCCCAACACGACCTCGCGAGTGAGCAGATGTCGGGATACAGCGGAATGTTGTCCTTCGAATTCGACGGAACGCTTATCGAACTCGAAGCGTTCGTCGAAGGGTTGGACGTATTCACACCCGGAGCCAGTCTCGGTGGGGCTGAGAGCCTTGTTGAAGTTCCATCGTTGATGATCCCTGACGAGGTAAGTCACGGAGAGGGTACCGCGGAGGTACCTGAGTCGTTAGTCCGGGTGTCGATTGGACTTGAGGATGCCGACGATCTGTGTGAGGATCTCAGAACGGCACTACCGTAGTCCCACCTCAGCCCCCTCCACCAGAAATAGAGTTGGACAACAACATTTCGAAGAACTACGTACCAGCCGTTTCCCGATCGTTCCAAGCGAGAAAACGTCCCGTCGATCGACCCTCAGCCGATCCACCGCAGCACGCTCGCCGCCCACGTGTACCCCGTCCCCGCGGCGAGGAACAGCACCACGTCGCCGTCTGCCACCAGCCCGCGGTCCAGCCCCTCGTCGAGCGCGAGCACCTGATCGACGCTCTGGACGTGGCCGTACTCGTCGAGGTAGTGGTGGCCGTCGCCGACGCCCAGTTCGTCGGTGAGGTAGTCGTGGAACGAGCGCTTCATGTGCGTGAGCGCGACGAAGTCGATATCCTCACGGGTCAGCCCCGACGCCGCGAGCGCGTCGTCGGCGACCGAGAGGAAGTTCGCGAGGCTCACCTCGCCCAGCCGTTCCTTCATCCCGTCGGGGTCGGGGACGGTCAGCGTGTGTAGCCCCTCGTCCACGGTCGCGCGACTCGGCGGCAGTTCGGAGCCGCCGGCGGGCATGATGACGTCCCGCGAGAACGAGCCGTCGGTCTTCGCAGCGTGGCCGTGGAAGGTCGCCAGCGCGCGCTCGCCGGCGCCGCGTTCGAGCACGGTCGCACACGCGCCCGAGCCGAAGTTGAACATGAACGACGCGTCGGCGTCGGTGTAGTCCACGAGATCCTCCTCGCGGCTGGCGCCGACGAGGAGCGCGGTGTCCACGTCCCCCGTCTCGATCTGTGCGGCGACCTGCCGGAACGCGATCGGCTGGCCCGCACAGAGCGAGTAGCTCTCGGTCGCGTAGGCGTTCTCGGCGCCGAGGCGCTCGGCGATGTCCGCCGCCGCCGACCAGACGACGTGGTCCTTGTACTCCGAGCCGTGGTACAGCACCAGATCCACGTCGGCGGCGTCGACGCCGGCGTCGGCGAGCGCGTCGCGGGCCGCGGCGACGCCCATGTCGGTCGCGTGGTCGTCGTCCGGCGGGCAGACGTGTTTCTCGACGACGCCCATCTTCTCGACGACCACGTCCTCGGGGATGCCCGAGCGGTCGGCGATCTCCGGGCCGGTGATGGTTTCCTGCGGTACGTATCGGCCGTAGCCGGTGAGTGAGACGGTCATGAGTCGAAAGTCGCCACCGGTCAGTCGCGCCGGTAGCGGTCGAGGGAGTCGGGGAGCTGTTTCGCGACCGTGCCGCCGAGGCGGTCACGGACGGTGCCGAGCAGGCCGTTCGGGACGTACAGCACGAACAGCACGAAGATCACGCCGATGTAGAGGCTGGCGTGGCCGTTGAGGAACGTCTCGATGGCGCCGCCGACGGTCAGCCCGCCGACGAGGTCGGCCTCGATCACGTTCGCCGGGAGGTGTTCCCGGAGGTACGGCAGCAGGCCGCCGCCGGAGCCTCGCTTCGAGAGGAACTCCCGGACGGTCTCGTCGAACAGCCGGCCGTACAGCGGGCCGGCGAGCGTGCCGAACCCGCCGATGATCGACGCCAGCAGCGCGTCGCCGGTGACGAGGAAGTACATCGAGTTGTCCGGGGCGACCGAGCGCCGGAAGCCGGCGAACAGCCCGCCCGCGATCGCGGCGAAGAAGCCGCTGATCGCGAACGCCGCCAGCTTGAACCGGAACGGGTCGTACCCCACCGCCTCGGCGCGCTCCTCGTTCTCGCGGATCGCCAGCAGCACCGTCCCGAACGGTGAGTGAATCAGCCGCTGCATCGCGAGGTAGCAGACGAGCACCACCAGCCCGACCATGTAGTAGGACACCTCGGTCCCGCCGAGTTCGACGAACAGCAGTTCCACGCTGTCGCCGGTCAGTCGGCCGATCGCGAGGTTGAGCGCGTCGATCCCGGGCACGCCCACGTCGAAGCCGCCGGGGTGGAGTTCCGTCGAGACGGCGGCGCCGTCCCGCGGGTTCTCGCTCACGTAGTCCCAGCCGCGGACGAACACGTACGCGACCTGCGCGAACCCGAGGGTGATCATCGCGAAGTACACCCCCGAGAGCCGGAAGGAGAGCGCGCCGATCGCCAGCGCGATGACGACCGCCAGCAGTCCCGCGAGCAGCAGCAGGAGCATGAACGGCGTCCCCGGCGCGAGCAGCGGCACCTGTCCGTTGGCCGCGAGCACGACGAAGTACGCGCCCGTGCCGTAGAAGATGGCGTGGCCGAAGGAGAGGTAGCCGGTGTAGCCCGAGACGAAGTCGAACGACATCGCGAACAGGCCGAAGTAGAACACCGCGACCATCGTCTCCACACGTGGCAGCAGCGTCTCCACCTCCGTGCCGAGCGGCGACGCCGCGAGCAGCGCGTAGAGGAACGGGTACAGCGCGAACGCCGCCACGACCAGCGCGTGGGCGGTGTGCTCGCGCAGGTAGCGCCGCCACCACTCGCGACCGCTCGCGGCCGCGATGCTGCCGTCCTCGGGTGCGGCCGGATCGTCCTCGTCCGGCGGGTGGGCACCCGCTTCGTGCGGGTCGTTCTCGCCCGGCGGCTCGGTGGGGGAGCTAATGGCCGCCCACCTCCTCGACGCCGAACAGTCCCTGTGGCCGCACGATCAGCGTCACGACGAGCACGAGGAAGATCATCATCTCGGGGAGGCCGGTGAACGTGATCGCGTTCTGGAACCACCACGTCATCGTCGCGTCGACCATGCCCACGAGGCCGGCCGCGACGACGGTGCCCCGGAACGTGCCGAGGCCGCCGACGATCACGACGACGAACGCGGGCAGCAGCGTCTCGTGGGCTAACGGCAGGCTCGCCCCCCAGACGGGGTCCCACATCAGCAGCATGCCGGCGACGCCGGCGATCGCCGAACCGAGCGCGAAGACGGTGGTGAACACGCGGTTCACGTCGATGCCGAGCGCGGCGGTCATCTCGTCGTCCTCGCTGCCGGCCCGGACCACCATCCCGTAGCGCGTCCGAGTCAGGAACAGCCAGACGGCGCCGATCGTGACCGTACCGAAGACGATCTGGAACAGCGCCAGCGGCGACACCGAGAGCCCGGCGACCGAGAGGTTCTCGACCATGAACGCCGGCTTCGTCCCCAGCGCGTCTCGCCAGTCGGTGATCGGCTGGATGCCGTAGAACGAGACGACGATGCGGGCCGCCTCGTCGAGCACGAGCGCCAGCCCGAACGTCAGCAGGATCTGGTAGATCGGCGGGCGGTCGTACAACTGGCGGATCAGCCCCACCTCGACGGCGCCGCCCAGCGCGCCGATGGCGGCGAACACGAGCAGCGTGCCGACGAGGAAAAAGAGCACGCGGGCGAGGTCGCCCGTCGCGCTCCCGACCAGCACCACCATCACCAGCCCGCCGAGGTAGGCGCCGAGCATGGTGAACGAGCCGTGGGCGAAGTTGAGCACGCCCAGCAGCCCGAAGACGAGCGTCAGCCCGCTGGCGATCATCGCGTACAGCGCGGCCTTCGAGAGGCCGTTGACGAACACCTCCGACAGCGTGCCGAGGCGGAGGAACTCCCCCAGCGCGTCGACGATCAGGGGTGTGAGTACGGCCCCAGTCATGCCGAGAGATGCCTCCTGAGCCGTTCGGAGTCGGTCGACACCTCGTCGGCGTCGCCGCTGTCGACGACGACGCCGTGGTCCAGCACGTAGAATCGGTCCGCGAGGTCGAGCGCCATCGGGAGGTTCTGCTCGACCAGCAGGATCGTCGTCTCGCCGGCGACCGCTTCGAGCGCGTCGTGGACGGCCTCGACAATCAGCGGCGCCAGCCCCTCGCTGGGCTCGTCGACCAACAGCAGGTCGTTCTCGCCGACCAGCCCGCGGGCGATCGCGAGCATCTGCTGCTGCCCGCCCGAGAGGTCGCCGGCGTCGCGGCCACGGATCTCTTCGAGGTCGGGGAAGGCGTCCCACGCGAGGTCCAGCCCCGCCTGCACGTCAGAGCCTTTCGGGACGGCGATGCGGACGTTCTCCTCGACGGTGAGCTGGCTGAACATCCGGCGGTCCTCGGGGATCCACCCCACGCCGGCGTCGGCGACCTCGTGGGTCTCCTTGCCGACCAGCTCCTCGCCCCGGTAGCGGATCGACCCCTCGCGGGGCGGCGTGAGTTGGAGGATGCTCCGCAGCGTCGTCGTCTTGCCGACGCCGTTGCGCCCCATCAGCGCGACCACCTCGCCCGCCTCGACTTCGAGGTCGACGCCCTCGAGGATGTGGCTCTCGCCGTAGTACGTCTCGACGCCGTCGAGTTCGAGCAGGCTCACGCGCCGACCACCTCCTCGTCGTCGTCGGTCGTCGCACCGCTGCTCGGGAGGTCGTCGCCGTCGTCCTCCCCGTACCCGCCGAGGTACGCCCGCTGGACCGCGGGATCCTCCCGCACGGCCGCGGGCTCGTCGTCGGCGATGACGGCGCCCTGGTTCAGCACGACGATGCGGTCGGAGACGTTCATCACGATGTCCATGTTGTGCTCGACGAGCAACACCGCGTGGTCGGTCGCCACGTCGGCGATCAGGTCGATGATGTCGTCGACGCTCTCGCTGGAGACGCCGGCGTTTGGCTCGTCGAGCAGCAGCACGTCCGGGTCGCCCGCGAGCGCGATGCCGACCTCCAACTGGCGCTTCTCGCCGTGGGCGAGCGCGCTTGCCGGCCGGTCCGCCAGCGCGTCGAGGCCGACGCGGTCGAGGATCCCGTGGGCCTCCTCGATGTGCTCCTCGAACGTCGCCGTGTTGCGCCACCCCTTCCAGGCGTTCTCGCCGGCGGCCTGTGCGGCCACACGGACGTTCTCCAGCACGGTCCGCTCGGGGAACACGTTCGTGATCTGGTAGGACCGGTGGACGCCCGCCTGCGCGACCGCCGAGGGGGAGGCGTCGGTGAGCGACTCCCACTCGCCGTCCCGGCGGAGCTCGATGCTGCCGGCCGTGGGTTCGAGCGCGCCCGTCAGCAGGTCGAAGAACGTCGTCTTCCCGGCGCCGTTGGGACCGATCAGCGAACAGAGCTCGCCCTCCCGGAGCCGGAAGTCGACGTCGTCGACGGCGGTGAGGCCGCCGAAGTTCTTCGTCAGTCCGGCGGTGCGGAGCATCTACAGCGAGCAGTTCATCCCCGGCGCGTCGGCGGGGATCGTGGTCTCGCCCTTGCCGATCGTCGCGAGAGGCTCGCCGGGCTGGATCGCGGCGTCCCAGCTGTCGCTCCACTCGTCGCTGGTCGGCGCGAGGTTCGCGACCGTCATCGCCGAGCGGGCCTGGTTGTTGTACTCCTGGAACGTGTAGCCGTTCTCGCCCTTGGGCGTGTCCGTGACCGTCATGCCTCGGAGCGCGCCGGCCACGTCGCTGCCGCTCGTGGAGCCGGACTCCTCGACGGCCTGGACGATCGCGGAGGCCGCGGTGAACGTCCCCGAGGTGAACAGGTCCGGCACGACGCCGTAGGCGCTCGTGTACGAGTCGACGAACGAGCTGTTGATCTCGTTGTCGTACTGGTTCCAGTGGTAGCGCGTGGTGAACGGGCCGAGTCCGGAGTTGTCGAGCTTCTCCTGTGTGAGCGGCTCGCCGAGCGCCTGCTGGAGCGTCTGCCCGACGACCTGACTGGTGACCTGCGTCGCCAGCCCGCCGAAGACGGAGTAGCTGTAGTCGCCCTGCAGGTAGGACGTGAACATCTGCGGGAGCGTCGAGACGGTGAAGCCGCCGACGACGCCGTCGGCGCCGGCGTCCTCGGCGTTCTGGAGCAGGCCGTCCCACTCGCTGTACCCCTGCGGGACGAACCGCTTGCCGAGAATCTCCACGCCGTTGTTCGAGAGCACCTGCTCGTAGTTGTTGACGACCGCGCGGCCGAAGGAGTAGTCGGCGCCGAACAGGTACACCGAGGAGATGTCGGTCTCGGTCGCGACGTACTTCCCGCCGGAGCGGGCGTCCATTGCCGTGTTCTCGGAGGCCCGGAACACGAGGTCCGAACACGTCCCCTCGTTCGAGGTGATGCCCGCCGACGCCGCGGGGCCGGCCATGAACGGCACCTCCGCGGTGTCGACGACCGTGTCGATCACGCGGCCGGCCGCCCCGGAGGAGGCGGTGCCGAACAGCATGTCCACGTCCTCGTTCTCCACGAGGTCTGTCGCGGCCGACTGGGCGGTGTCCGCGCTGAACTGCGTGTCGCGGACGATCAGTTCGTACTCGGTGTCGCCCGCGGTCACGGTGTAGCTCCCAGTGGTCGACTCCTCGATCGGGTCGGTGTCACCCTTGTAGGCCAGTCCGGAGAAGAACCCCCAGAGCGCCTGCTGGCCGTAGTAACCGAGGTCGCCCGATACCGGCTGGAGCACGCCGATGCTCATGCCGCTGCCGCCACTCAGTGCGCCTGTACAGCCCGCGAGCCCGGCGACGCCGGCGACGCCGGTCGCTCGAAGCATGCCTCGCCGCGATAGCTTTCGCGCCATATCCTCAGTATGAGGCTCTCTCCCACCATGGATGGGGTGGTTAACATGTGAATCGACGCGCAGGATCGGCCGTCGTCGGGATCGTCGTATCAGCCCGCGGCAGCGCGTTCAGCGCTACTCCAGCTCACCCAGCGCGTCGACGACCCGGTCGATCAGCTTGCGCTCGGCCCGGCGGAGGTTCTTCGACGCCGCGGGCTTGGAGACGCCGAACTCGTCGGCCAGATCGCCGAGCGTCGCGCCGCGCGGGCTCTCGAAGTAGCCGCCCTCGACCGCGGTCTCGAGCGTCTCGCGTTCGGTCTCGGAGAGCTCCCGGCAGCCGTTAATCAGCGTCATCGCCGCGCCCGCGTTGCTCATCAGCTCGGAGATCTCGGGGATGCTGGTGTCCTCGCGGGAGAGCACCGAGAAGTCGTTGT
This sequence comes from Halolamina salina, assembly GCF_054653455.1. Lineage (NCBI taxonomy): Archaea > Methanobacteriati > Methanobacteriota > Halobacteria > Halobacteriales > Haloferacaceae > Halolamina > Halolamina salina. The sequence continues at coordinate 600,034 of NZ_BAAIGE010000002.1, forward strand.
TGCGCTCCAGCCCCGCGAGCGCGCCGTCGGCGAGGCCGTCGTTGTCGAAGCCGACGTGCCACGTCTCGCGGCCGTCCTCGATGTAGAACGGGCCGGTGACGTAGCCCTCGTTCTGCCGGATCGTGCGCATCGCGCTGGTCTCCTGGATCGTGGTCCGGATGCGGGCTGCGCCGTCGCGCTTGGCGAGCAGGTCGAACCCCTCCATCCCCCGGTGCTCGCGGAGCATCGACAGCCCCTGATCGAGCTCGTGGCGGTCCGGCGCCTCGACGACCATCCGGGTCTCGAGCTCCCCCGCCGCGGGGTTGAACTCCCAGTAGGAGGCGGCGAAGCTCAGGTCGGCGTCGTCCGTCGTGTCGATGAACGGGCAGTCGTACTGCCGCATATCGAGTGCGATGTCGATCATGGGGCGCTGTACTATCATGGACGATTCTCGGGTTCCGTGTTAAGCGTTTTCGTGGGGGATCGCTTCCGGCGGGCCGGGTTCATACCTGAACCCGCCCTTATTGGATGGTTCGGGGACTGTCCATCCTCATGACCGACGACCCCATCCCGGGCGCCGACGGCCCGGAACTCACCGCCGCGAACGTCCTCGAGGTCGACGACGACCGCTACGCCGCCGAGTCGGTCGCGCTGGTCACCGGCGCGGCCTCGGGGATCGGCCGGGCGGTCGCGGTCGCGCTGGCGGCCAATGGCTGCACCGTCGCCGCGACGGATGTGGACGCCGACGGCCTCGACGATACCGTGGATCGCGGGGCCGACCTCGACGCGGCGGGCGAGATCCACACGATCAAGGGGGACCTGACTGAGGACGACGACATCGAGCGGATCGTCGACACTGCGGCGGAGTACGGCGATCTGCGCTTCCTCGCGAACGTCGCCGGCCTCCAGCACGTCGCGCCGATCGAGGAGTTTCCCGCCGAGCAGTACGACCTGATGCAGCGGGTGATGCTCCGCGCGCCCACGCTGCTGTCCAAGCACGCGTTCCCGCACATGCGCGAGGCCGGCGGCGGCGCCGTCGGCAACATGGCGTCGGTCCACGGCCACTACACCACGAGCGACAAGGTGGCGTACAACGTCTGTAAGTTCGGGCTTCGCGGACTCACGCAGTCGCTCGCGGCCGAGGGCGACGGCGAGGTCCGGGCGTTCTCGGTGTCGACGGGGTACGTCTCGACGCCGCTTGTGACCGGACAGATCCCGGACACCGCCGACCAGCGCGGGCTGACCGAGCAGGAAGTCGTCGAGGACGTGATGCTCGGGCAGTCGCGGACGAAGCGGATGATGAGTCCGGTCGAGGTCGCGAACCTCTTCGTGTTCGGCTTCTCGCGGCACGCGAAACACCTCAACGGCGGCGATCTGCTGTTCGACGGCGGGATGACGAACACCTACGAGTAGACGGGAAGAATTCGGAGCATTCGACGACGGCGGACTGGCCCCGAGGCCCGATCAGATCCCCCTGACGGTTTCGATGACCCCGATCGACTCCAGGATCATCCAGGCGAGGAACAGCACGTACAGGCCGAGGAAGCCGTAGGCCTCGAGGTCGGTCAGTTCGAGGTCGGTCCGGGTGAACACGATGAACACCAACGTCGCGAACGCCAGAAAGCCCATCGTCGGGATCGCCGCGAGGAAGTTGATGGTCGCCGAGCCGCCCAGAATGACGCCGAGGGGGATCGCGACGAGGAGGTTGAACGTGTTGCTGCCGAGCACGTTCGTGAGGCTGGTCACGCTATCGTCGTTCTGGGCGGCGCGGACGCTCACGAACGTGTCGGGGAGGCTCGTCCCGGCCGCGATGACGGTGATCCCCCAGAGGAAACTCGGCGAGTCGAAGATCGCCCCGAGCGAGAGGGCGGCGCGGATGAGGCCCTCGACGCCGACGGCGATCACGAGCAGCGCGATCAGGAGCACCCCCCACTCCCGGGCCGGCCGGACGTCGATCGCAGCCTCGGTGACGTGATCGCTCGCGTCCTGCTGGTGGAGGAAGAGGTAGATCCCGTACGTCGCCAGCGGCAGGACCGTCAGCGACGGCGTCAGTATCGCGGCGCTGTTGGTTCCGCCCGGGACGTACGTCGCGCCGAGCGCGAACACGATGAACAGCACGAGGACGCTGATGACGTAGAACTGGGCGTCCTTGAGGACGAGGCTCCGCGTCGCTTCGAGTTCCTCGCTGAAGATGGCCGACAGCGCGGGGATGACGAGCAGATTGAAGATGGCGCTCCCGACGATGGCGCCCACCCCGAGGGAGAACTCGTTGTGGACCACCGTGCTGATGACGACGGAGCTGATCTCCGGGAAACTCGACCCGACGGCGACCACGACGGCCCCGTGGACGGCGACCGGCAGGCCGTAGTGCTTGCTGAGTCGCTCCGCGGACCGCTCGAAGTACTCGCTCCCCTTCCAGATGACACCGACTGCGACCACGATCAAGGCGAGGGATACAGCCAGTCCCGGCATTGTGGACCCGTTACGCCACGAGACTGAAAGGGATGACCCAATAGAACCAGATGGTCGAAACGACGCAATGCCCCCGACGACCCGTTACTCCCCGAACCGCTCGTTCACGGCGCCCCGGTCGATCTTCGAGGGGCCGGAGGTGGGCATCTCGTCGACGAACGCCAGCGCTTTCGGGTGTTTGAACGACGCGAGCCGGCCGTCGAGGAACTCGGTCAGCTCCCCGAGCGTGAGCGACTCGTCGCCGACGACGACCGCCTTCCCCACTTCGCCCCACGTCTCGTCGGGGATCGGGACGACGACCGCCTCGTCGACCTTCGGGTGGTCGGTCAGCGCGTTCTCGACGGCGGCGGGGTAGACGTTCTCCCCGCCGGAGACGAACATGTTCTTCTTCCGGCCCTCGATGTAGTAGTAGCCCTCCCCGTCGACACGGACGAGGTCGCCCGTGGAGACCCAGCCGTGCTCGGCGTCACCCGTAGCGCCGAACGTGCCGCGGGTCTCGCTCTCGTTGCCCCAGTAACGGTCGGCGGCGTGGGGGGACGCGAGTTCGAGTTCGCCGACCTCGCCCTGCTCGACTTCCTCGCCCGAGTCGTCCACCACGCGGGCGTCGACGTGCATCGCCGGCACGCCGACGCTGTCGGCCTTCTCGCGGGGCCAGCCGTCGGGCATGGTGAAGTTGTTCGGGCCGCACTCGGTCAGCCCGTACCCCTGCGAGAGGTCGACCCCGCGGTCCCACCACTTCCGGAGCACCGCGTCGCGACACGGGCCGCCGCCGGACTTCGCGAAGCGCAGGGTCGAGAGGTCCGTCTCCGCCCAGTCGTCGTGTTCGGTCATCATCCGCAGCACCGCGGGCACCGCGACGAGCACCGACGCGTTCGTCTCCTCGACCAGCCCCAGCACCTCGCCGGGGTCGAACTCCCGGGCGATCACCACCGTCCCGCCCATGTGGAACAGCGGGAGCGTGAGCACGTTCCAGCCGCCGGTGTGGAACATCGGGAACACCATCGGCGTGGTGTCGTCCTCGCGCAGCCCCCACGCCGTGATGGTGTTGAAGGAGTTCCAGAGCAGCCCCCCGTGGGTCAGCACCGTCTCCTTCGGCGTCCCGGTCGAGCCGCCAGTGTGGAGGAAGAGGGCGGGGTCGTCCATCGAGAGGTCGGCGGCCTCGACCGGCGAGTCGTCCGTGGGGCGCTCGTCGAGCAGGGAGGGGTGGTCGACCGTCCCTCGGTCTTGCCCGTCCTCCGCGGGCAGCGCGCGGACGGTGATCTCCAGATCGACGCGGTCGAGCGCGTCCTCGACGGCTGGGACGAACGGGGCCTCGACGACGAGTAGTTCGGGATCGACGTTCGCGAGCAGTTCGCCCAGTTCCCGCGCGGCGAGACGATGCGAGAGCGGGGCGAGGACGCCGCCGGTCTTCCCGCAGGCGAAGAAGAGGTCGACCAGCGCGGGGCGGTTCCGGGAGACGACCGCGACGCGCTCGCCGTCCCCGACGCCGTGGTCGCGGAGCAGGCGCGCGGTCCGGTTCGCCCGCGCGTCGAGGTCGGCGTAGGTGAACTCTCGGCCCGTGGTGTCGTCGACGAGGCCGACGCGGTCCGGCGAGAGTTCGGCGCGCTTCTCGCTCCACGCACCGACCCAGTCGTACGGGCGGGCGCTGTGGCCGTGGACCGGCGTGAACCCCTCAGGCATGCTGATCGAGGAACTCCCGCAGTCGGTCGGTCACGGCGTCGGCCTGCTCGACGAAGAAGAGATGCGGGCCACCCTCGAACAGTTCGAGTTCGGCGTGGAGGAGTCGGTCGGCCAGCGCGTGGGCGTTCTCGACGGGCAGCACCTCGTCGTCGGTGCCGTGCATGATCAGCGTCGGCAGCGAGAGCGTGCCGAGTTCGTCGGCTGCGTCGAACGCCTGTACTGCGGCAGCCTGTGCGTTCCGTCCGGCCTCGCTGGCGTCGGAGTCGAGCCGCCAGTCCACGATGTCCTCGATCAGGTCCGGGTGTTCCTCGGCGAAGCCGTCGGAGATCGCGGGCGTCATCTTGTACCGGATCGCCTCGCGCTCGTCGGCGTCCTCCGGCACGTCGAACATGAACGCCTGCGTCTCCGGCGGGACCGGGACGGCGTCCTCGCCGCCGTGGGAGGTACAGAGCAGCGCGAGCGATTCCGCGCGGTCGTCCTCGAGCGCGAAGCGCTGGGCGATCATCCCGCCCATGCTCGCGCCGACGACGTGGGCCGACTCGACGCCGGCGTCGTCGAGCACCGCTCCCAGATCATCGGCCATCTCGTCGATCGTGTACGGCCCCTCTGGGCAGTCAGAGTCTCCCGTGCCGCGGTTGTCGAACACGATCGTGTCGTAGGACTCGGCGAGGGGGTCGCGCTGGAACTGCCACATCCACTTGCCGTAGCCCAGCCCCTCAACGAAGACCACCGTCGGCGCGTCGCTCGGCCCCGTCCGGTCGTAGGAGAGGGCCACGTCGCCGTTGTGTGCGGTCGGCATACCCTCGAACTGTCGCCCGCGGGCTATCAAGGTCCGTATTCACATGTGAACCGGGGCAGCTACGGTGCCGCCGGGATTCGGTCGGGGTATGCCTGTCGCGACCGTCGGCGACGACGCCGAAGTACAGCGCGAGGTGACCGAGGAGACGATCCAGCAGTACGCAGAACTCACCGGCGACGAGAACCCCCTCCACACCGACCCCGACTACGCCGCCGAGGGGTTCTTCGGCGGGATCGTCGCCCACGGGATGCTCGGTGCGGGGCTAATCAGCGCAGCGCTCGCCGCGCTCCCGGGCGATATCGTCTACCTCTCGCAGGATCTCGACTTCGAGGCGCCGGTCCGCCCCGGCGACACGGTTCGGGCGAGCGTGGAGGTCGTCGCGGAACTGGGCGACGACCGCGTGCGCGTCGAGACGGTCGCCGAAGTCGTCGACGGCGACGACTCGACGACGGTGATCGACGGCGAGGCGGTCGTGCTATCGGTGTCACACGACGATTAGCGGAGAATAGCGGCGACTACGGCCGACGGAACGCTCGCAGCGTGTCCCGGCGCTTGCTCGACTCCGAGAGCAGCTGTGCGAACCCCCGCTGCTCGAAGATCGCCTTCCAGTCGCGGTGGTACAGCGGGAACTCGTCGTTGACGTAGGAGACGTCGGCCTCCTCGCGGGCGCCCGCGCCGCGTGCGGACTCGTTCTCGACGGTGAGCAGCAGGTCGCCGGTGACGCGGGCAACCTCGTCGAACACCGTCTCGGCCTCGTCAGGGTGGATGTGCTGGAGCGTCTCGACGGAGTAGACGGCGTCGAACGCGCCGTCGTCGAACTCGGGGAGGATCTCGCCGGCGTCGCCGACGTGGAACGTCGCGTCGGCGGCGAGGTCGGGGTACTCTTCCCGGAGCACGTCGATGGCGTCCGCGTTGATCTCGATCCCGTGGAGGTTCTCGAAGCCGCCGTCGTGGAGGTGGGCGAGGTGGCGGCCGGAGCTACAGCCGATCTCCAGCACCCGCGCCTCCCGGTCGAGGAAGTGTGAGACGAGATCCCGTACCTGCTCGCTGGCCTCGTTCGGCCCCTTGTGGGCGTAGTACGTCGGCGAGAACTCGCCGGTCCGCTCGGCCCACTCCTCGCGCACGTCCTCTGGGTTCACTGTGAGAGGGTGAGGCGTCGGCGAGTAAAGGCCCGTCGGCCTGCGGACGGCCGGTTGCCGGCGGTTCGACACTGGCGTGGTCGGACCGAAGGGGTTAACAGTTAGCCGCGAGTCCGTTGGTATGTAATGGCGACTGGTACGGTTGATTTCTTCAACGACACGGGCGGTTACGGTTTCATCGAGACTGAGGACGCGGACGACGACGTGTTCTTCCACATGGAAGACGTCGGCGGTCCCGACCTCGAAGAGGGCCAGGAGGTCGAGTTCGACATCGAACAGGCCGACAAGGGCCCGCGCGCGACGAACCTGACCCGCCTGTAACTCGGCTCAGCGTTTTCGCGACGCAGTAACTATTCGGGCGTCCGCGTTGCGGACCCCTGAACTCACACTTTCGAGCGGCAGCTATCCGCTGCCGCGCTTCCTACTCCCCGCGAGCGACGGCTATCCGCAACCGCCTTAGGCCGTCGGCGAGGAACGCGAGGTATGCAACCACGAGCGATCGCGGAGCTCTCGACCGGCGAGCGCCGGGCCTTCTTCGACCGGGACTCGGGCGTCGAGAGCGCCCGCGAGGACGTCCGCGAGATCCTCCCGCGGGTACGGGAGGAGGGTGACGTGGCGGTCCGTGAGTTCTCCAAGGAGTTCGACGACGTCGACGTCGCGAACATCGACGTGACCGCCGAGGCCGAGCGCGCGGTCGAGGACGTCGACGACGACACGCTGGCGGCGATCCGCGACGCCGTCGAGAACGTCCGGGCGTTCCACGAACGCCAGCGCCCCGACGACTGGCGCGAACAGTTCGAGGACCGCGAGCTCGGCCGGCGCTTCCGGCCGATCGAGCGCGTCGGCGTCTACGTCCCCGGCGGCACCGCGGCCTACCCCTCCAGCGCGATCATGGGCGTCGTGCCCGCGAAGGTGGCGGGCGTCGAGCACGTCGCCGTGGCGACACCCCCCGCAGAGGAGATCAACCCCGTCACGCTGGCCGCGATCCACGAGGCCGGCGCCGACGCGGTGTACTCCGTCGGGGGCGCGCAGGCGATCGGCGCGCTCGCGTACGGCACCGAGACCGTCGACGCGGTCCAGAAGATCGTCGGCCCGGGCAACCCCTGGGTCACCGCCGCGAAGGCGGAGGTCCGCGGCGAGGTCGAGATCGACTTCCTCGCGGGCCCGAGCGAGATCCTCGTGCTGGCCGACGACACCGCCGACCCAGAGTTCGTCGCCGCCGACCTGCTCGCACAGGCCGAACACGACCCCGAGGCCAGCGTCGTCGCCGTCACCGACGACGCCGCGTTCGCCGAGGAGGTCGTCGACGCGACCGAGCGACAGCTCGCCGAGCGCGAGCGCGCGGAGACGATCCGCGAGGTGCTCGACGCCGACGCCTCGGGCGTGCTCGTCGCGCGCTCGATGCCCGAGGCGGTGCTGTTCGCCGAGGAGTACGCCGCCGAACACCTCTCGATTCAGGCCGAGAACGACGAGGCGCTGCTCGACCGCATCGACAACGCGGGCAGCGTGTTCCTCGGCCCGTACGCGCCGGTCGCGGCCGGCGACTACGCCACCGGTACGAACCACGTGCTCCCGACCGGCGGCGGCGCGAAGGTCCACGGCGGCCTCTCGGTGGACGAGTTCCTGCGCTCCTCGACGGTCCAGCGCCTCAATCGCGACGCGCTCGACGACCTCGCGGGGACAGTCACCACGCTGGCCGAGGCGGAGGGACTGGAGGCCCACGCCGAGAGCGTCCGCGTCCGGCTACAGGACGACGCCGACAGCGCAGAGGACACGCCCGGCGACAGCACCGACGATGCCGGCCGCGCCGGGGACGACGCGTAGATGCCCCGTCCCGCGGCACCGACGTTCCCGGACGCCTGCGAGCGCCTGCTTCGCGACCCCGACGGCGAGCACTCGCTGTACACCACGCTCGCGCCCGTCTTCGACCGACTGACCGACGAGGAGCGCGTCGCCGGCGACTTCGAGGCGGTGCGGGCGTTCGCGCCCGAGTCCGGCGACGTCCTCGAACTCGGCTGCGGCGTCGGCGCGCTGCTCGCCCACCTCGACGACCGCTTCGACCGCGTGCTCGGCGTCGACAGCCACCACGACCTGCTCCGCTTCACGGCCCACCGCGCCCCCGACGCGGACGTGGCGGTCGGCGACCCGCTCGATCCGCCGACCGACGCGTCGTTCGACCTCGTGGTCGCGATGGCTGGCCCCGCGGCCCCGCCGGTAGTCGACGATCCCGCCGACCTGATCGAGGCCGCGGCCGACCGACTCGCTCCCGAGGGGACGCTCCTCCTCCGTGCGGTTACCGACGCCGACGCCGTCCGCGACGCCGTCGAGTCCGTGGGCGTGCTGACCGGGAGCGGCTACCGGATGGAGCGCTCGGTGACCGACCTCCCGACAGGTGGCGGGAGCGACCTCCGGATGGGCTACCGCGCGACCGACGAGGACAGCGGCGACACCGCGACGACGAGCGAGACGATCACGGTCCCGGTCCACGACGCCGAGTCGCTCCGGGCGGCGGCGGAAGGGGTCGGGCTGCAGGACGTGCGACTCGTCGACGGCTCCGGGACGACGCTGTTGGTCGCCCGAGCCTGACGCTCGATTTCTGGCGCGAAATTCTCAAGAACAGTCTCACTGCCGTCGACATAGAGGGGCAACAGTCGACCGAAGGATCGTCGCTCAGTGACTACTCCGAACGCTCCTCGGACTCCGAATCCTCTTCGGACGCCGAGGGTTCCTCCGACTCCGGAGCGTCGTCCGAGCCGTCGCGCTCGCGGATCCGCAGCGTCGCGATCCGCGTCCCGTCGACGTCGGTCACCTCGGCGACGTGGCCCTCGATCTCGACGCTGTCGCCGTGTTCGGGCGCGCGGTCCAGCCGGCTGAGCACGAGGCCGCCGATCGTCTCGACGCCCTCGTGGTCGAACTCGGTCCCGAGCACGTCGTTCACCGCCGTGATCGCGACGCCGCCGTCCGCGTCGATCCCGCCCCCGGAGCGCCGGTGGATCGACGGCTCGGCCTCGTCGAACGTGTCCGTGAGGTCGCCGACGACGGCCTCCACGATGTCCTCGACCGTGGCGATCCCCTCGAGCGACCCCCACTCGTCGATCACCGCGGCCATCTGCTGGCTGTCGTCTCGGAACTGCGCCAGCAGGTCGTCGATCGACGTGGTCTCCGGGACGACGATGACCTCGCGGGCGAGGTCGCCGGCCGTGCCCGTCGGCTCGTCGCCGTCGATCGCGCGCAGCACGTCCTTCACGTCGACGAAGCCGACCACCTGTGTCGGGTCGTCGGCCTCGACGACCGGGTAGCGCGTGTGGCGCGACTCCTCGACGATGGTCCGGAGTTCGTCGAGCGACGCGTCGGCCGGAACGCTCACCACGTCCGGCAGCGGCACCATCACCTCCCGGACTGCGGTGTCGTCGAGTTCGAACACGCGCTCGATCATCGCGACCTCGGTCACGTCGATGTCGCCTTCCTCGCCGGAGCGTGCGAGCACGCGTCGGATCTCCCGTTCGCCCAGCGTCTCGTCGGACTCCGAGGCCGGCGCGACGCCGAGCAGCCCCGTGAACGCGTTGGCGGCGCCGTTGAACACGACGATCCCGGGGTAGAACAGCAGGTAGAACAGCTTCATCGGCGGCGCGAGCAGCAGCGAGATCCGCTCGGTCCGGGCGATCGCGAACGTCTTGGGCGCGAGTTCGCCAAACACGACGTGGAGGAACGTGATGATCGAGAAGCCGATCGCCAGCGCGACGAGGTGGACCAACGTCGGCGGCAGCACCGACCCCAGCACCGGCTCCAGCAGCGACGCGATCGCGGGCTCGCCGGCCCACCCCAGCCCCAGCGAGGCGAGGGTGATCCCCAACTGCGTCACGGCGAGGTAGTTGTCGAGGTCCGTCATCACGTCCTGCAGCGCGCCCGCGCCGGTGCGTCCCTCCTCGACCAGCTGCTCGACCGAGGTGGCTCGCACCCGCACGAACGCGAACTCCGCGGCGACGAACAGGCCGTTCAACGCGACGAGCAACAGCGCGACGAGCAGCCGGCCGACCGAGAGCGCGACGTCTACCATCGCCCCGGGGAGCCGGCGGCGGTCGTCTGCGACGAGTCCATACTGGACTGTCCGGCGCTGGCGGCAAAAAGCATCCCCCGCGGTCGGCGGCAGTAGCCGTCGCCTGCGGACCGGGAGGGTTTTCCTGTGCAGCCATCCTCTTCACATCCATGTACCACGTCGTCGGCGGCGGGATCGCCGGCCTCGCGGCCGCGTACAGCCTCCAGCAGCGCGGCCACGAGGTCCGGATCCTCGAGGGAAGCGACGAGCTCGGCGGGCTCGCGGCCAGCTACGAGACCGCGGGCGACCCGATCGAGAAGTTCTACCACCACCTCTCGAAGTCCGAGGAGACGATCGTAAAGCTCGCGGACGAACTGGGCGTCGGCGACCGGATCGAGTGGCGGCTGGGGAAGAACGCCTACTTCGTCGACGGCGAGGCCCACCCGATGGACACCCCGTGGGAGATCCTCGCGTACCCGCACATGAACCTCTACGACATCTTCCGGCTGGGGATGCTCACGCTGGAGATCGACGTACGTGGCGGGGTCCCGACGTTCGACACGTACGACGACCTCGCCGAGTTCGAGGACGTGCCGATCAAGGAGTTCCTGCTCGAACACACCACCCGCGGGGTGTACGAGAATTTCTTCGAACCCCTGCTCGACGCGAAGTTCGGCGACCGCAAGGAGGACGTGAGCGCGGCGTGGCTGCTCGGCCGGATCAAGTTCCGCGGCGAGCGTGACCTGCTCCGCGGCGAGATCCTCGGCTACCCCGAGGGCGGCTTCGAGGCGCTGCTCGACCCGCTGATCGACGCCGTCGGCCGCGACACCGTCCAGACCGACACCCGCGTCACCGACCTCGGGATCGAGGACGGCGCGGTCGAGACCGTGACGACCGAGTCCGGCGGCGAGACCACCACCCACGACACCGAGGGCGTCGTGGTCGCGACGATGCCCAATGTGCTGGAAGAGCTGACGGGCTACACCTGCGAGATCGACTTTCAGGGTGCGGTGTGTGCGGTCGTGACGATGGACCGCCCGCTGACTGACACGTACTGGCTCAACATCGCCGACGACGCCCCCTTCGGCGCGCTGATCGAGCACACCAACTTCGTGCCGCCGGAGCGCTACGGCGGGCAGCACCTCCTCTACGTCGCTTCCTACGTCCAGAGCGACGACGAGTGGCTCGCGACGGCCGACGACGAGGAGATCGAGGCGGAGTGGCTCGACGCGATTGAGGGGATGTACCCCGAGTTCAGTCGGGAGCACGTCGAGGAGTTCCGGCTGGCCAAGGCGCCGCGGGCCGCGCCGATCTACGAGCGCGGGTATCTGGACATGGTGGTGCCGTACGATCTGGCCGAGGACGTGGCCGAGGGACTCTACTACGCCGGGATGGCCAGCGAGGCGCAGTACCCCGAGCGCAGCCTCGACGGGGGCATCGTCGCCGGCTTCGAGTGTGCGAAGCGGATCGACCGGAAGGCGGACTGATTCTCTATCGGGACCGTGACTGTACCGGCGACGGTCGCATTATCGGGTGGCCATTTCGACGACTGTGTCTCGACTGTTGCCGATTGAGACCGCGACCGCGAACAGCGACAGTGGCTCGATCGTTGACCACTTGTGACCGCACCGCCCCGCACAGCCCTCACACCTCCCCAGCCGACTCACTCGCTCACGTCCGTTCGCTCGTTGCGCGCTCATTCGCGCACGGAGGCGCTCACGTCGCGCGCCACCGCCGACTGCGGCGCGGTCGCGGTGGACGCCTCGCGGCCGCCAGCGGTCGGCGGCCGCGGGGGGAGGGGTGGGGACTCCGTGCTGTGCCGGGCCTCGTGCCCGGCACCCTGCGGTCACAAGTGGTCATGCTCACTCCGCGGTAACAGTCATGACTGCGGTCCTCAAACGGACGCATCCGTGGTCGATGCTTAAGTACCAAAAAGCGACCAACCCCGCCGTGACCTGACCACCGTATCGCGGCGGGCCTCGCGGGTGTGTGGCTCAGTCCGTCGCAGTCGCCGTCGTCGAGTCACCTGTCCGCCAACCGAACCTGACCGCTCAGCCACTCGGTTCCTGAATCTCGTCGCTCCGGTCGCCCGTGACCACCCCGTCCTCCGTCTCGACGTACACGTCATCGGCGAACCCCTCCTCGGCGTGGGGGTGCTCCGGATCGTCGAGCTTCTCCGGCGTCGAGGGGGCGTCGGGGACTTCGCGGTCGCGGAACTCCCCCAGCGGGTCGTCGATCGTGATGTCGTGGGCCTCGAAGAAGTCGGCGTAGCGGTCGTAGTGCTCCTCGACCTCGTCGACGGGGAACTCCATCATCTCCGTCCAGCCGTGGTTGTAGAAGTCGAAGTTCGCCTGCAGGTGGGTGATCTCGCGGGCCTCAGCCTCGGGGTAGCCCTCCTCGAGCGCCGCGAGGTAGGTGGCCATCGTGCAGTCGAAAAAGGCCTCCATGTGGGGTTCGCGCTCCTCCCGGTGGCCGTCCTCGGCGCGGTCGCCGAACACGCCGACGTGGAGGTCGACCAGCTTGTCGTTCATCTTCTCCCCGACGACGGGCATCGTGAGCGCCTGCTTCGCCGCGAAGTGACGGACGTTCTGGCGGAGTTTCATTAACCGACTGTAGCGGCGCAACGACCTTCAACCCTCCGAGACCCGAGGTGTGGGTGGATTTCCCCAACCGAAAGCCGTATGGCAACCCACATTAACCCCCGCTGCCAAACCTAAAGGCATGAGCGAGTCGTTCGTGATCATCGGCGACGGGGTCGCTGGGAGCTCGGCGGCGGAGACGCTGCGCGAGAACGCGCCGGACGCCGACATCACCGTCATCACCGACGAGGGGGAGGCTCTCTACAACCGCATCCTGATCAAGGAGTTCGCGAAGGGGAAGCTTCCGGAGGCGCCCATCTCCATCCACGACGAGTCGTGGTACGACGAACGGGACATCGACCTCCAGCTCAACACCCTCGTCGTCGACATCGACACCGACGCCCACGAGGTCACGAGCCACGAGGGAGACAGCTACGAGTACGACAAGCTGCTGATCGCCACCGGCGGAACGCCCGCACAGCTCCCCGTCGACAACTCCGACGCCGAGGGCGTCCACCACTTCTGGACGTTCGAGGACGCCCGGAAGATCAAGGAGGACGTGGAGGAGGCTGACACCGGCGTCATCGTCGGCGCGGGCCTGCTCGGCATCGACTTCGCGGCGATCTGTGGCGCACAGGACGTTGACGCCCACTACCTGATGCGCGGCAACGCCTGGTGGCGCTACGCGCTCAGCGAGGAGGGCGCCGAGATCCTCCACGACGCGATGCGCGAGCGCGGGGTCACGCCGGTGTTCGAGTCCGGCGTCGACCACTTCGAGGTCGACGACGACGGCCACATCGAGTCCGCGGTCGACCCCAACGGCGATGAGTTCGACGCCGACTTCGCCGGGGTCGCGATCGGACTGGACATCAACACCGAGATCCTCCGCGGCACCGGCCTCGAGTACGACGACGACGGCATCATCGTCGACGAGTACATGCAGACCAACCTCGACGACGTGTACGCCGCCGGCGACTGTACCAAGTTCAATGACCTGATCCTCGGCGATCAGGCCCAGAACGGCGCCTGGGGCTCCGCGAAGGCACAGGGCGAGTGTGCCGCGAAGAACATGCTCGACTACGGCGAGGAGGAGTTCCGCTGGGTCTCCTCGTACTCGATCACCCACTTCGACTTCCCGTTCCTCTCCTTCGGCCACCCGACGCAGGGCGACGACAGCGTCGAGCGCAAGTACTCCGACACGGAGTGGCGCCGCCTCGCGCTCAAGGACGGCCGCATCGTCGGCGGCGTGCTGATCGGCGACCTCGCACCCCAGTCGGCGTACAAGCAGCTGATGCGTGAGGGCACCCACGTCGGCGACGAGAAGGAGAAGCTGGTCGAGAAGTCCTTCAGCGTCGACGACCTCGAAGCGCCGGTCGCGGACGACTGATCTCGCCGGCACGCTGCCAGCCGGCGTGGACGACTGACCCCCTGACTCGGTTTCTCGCCCAAGCACCGGACGACTGAGACACCGAAGTCGTTTTGCGGCGACCGCTCCCAGTGAGCGTATGGACTCCGGCGGTTCCTCGGACATGACGCTCGCGTTCGAACTGGACGCGCTGAAGTCGCTCGCCGACCCCAACGCGGTGTTCAACGACGCCCGCGGGTGGACGAGCTACGTCGGCGTGGTGAGCGACAAGCCCACCTACGTCGTCACCAACTTCACGCGCAAAGAGCGGATCAGACAGGACTTCTTCTCCGGCCCGCGGGGCGTCGAGGAGAGCCTCGAGAACGTCAAACGCCAGTTCGACACCGAACGCCACGTGTTCGTCGGCACCTCGGAGGAGCACCGCGAGCAGGCAGAATCGGTCGGCTGGGAGTACCTCCCCCTCGAGAACGCCGCCGAGGCGGCCGACTGGGAGATCGCGGCCGGGGACGACGACGAGGACCCCTTCGAGGAGGGCGACCAACGCGAGGATTGGCCATAGCCAGCGACGGCAAGCGAACTGGAGCGACCTCCGTGTCGCTCCCGAAGAGCTAGATGCCGTGACTGTGCGTAGCCAAAACGGCGCGGAACCGTCGCTCCCCGCGTGCGCGCCGGCGCGCGTGCCTCTTCCAACAACACTAATCACGCGGAGGCCGCAGCACCGGTAATGAGTCACCAGCTTCCGGACGTGCAGGCCGACGAGCCCGACGTGACGGTCGGGCTGAGTCAGGTCGGCGTCACCGGCGTCGAGAAGCTCGTCGAACTCGAAGGCGAGGACCGACCGTACGTGCTGACCGCGGAGTTCTCCGTGTTCGTCGACCTCCCCAGCGGCCGGAAGGGGATCGACATGAGCCGGAACATGGAGGTGATCGACGAGGTGCTCGAGGACGCCGTCGACGGCGAGACCGACCGCGTCGAGGAGCTCTGCGGCGAGGCGGCCGAGCGCCTGCTGGCCAAACACGAGTACACCACCACCGCCGAGGTGGAGATGGAGGCGGAGTGGGTGCTCCGGGAGGAGACCCCCGCCAGCGGCCGACCCACGCAGGGCACCGTCGACATCATCGCCTCCGCGACCGCCACCGAGGAGGGGACCGAGGAGGAGATCGGCTGCCGCGTCACCGGGATGACGGTCTGTCCCTGCTCGCAGGGGATGTCCGAGTCACGCGCCCGCGAGACGCTCGAAGAACTGGGCGTCGACGAGGAGACGACGGAGGCGTTCCTCGACGAGGTGCCCCAGCCCGGTCACTCCCAGCGCGGCCACGCTACGCTGACGGTGACGCAGGACACCGAGCCCGACGTGGACCTGATGGAGCTGATCGACATCGCGCGGGACTCGATGAGCGCGCGGATCTACAACCTGGCCAAGCGTCCCGACGAGGACCACATGACCTACGCGGCCCACGCGAACGCGAAGTTCGTCGAGGACTGCGTGCGCTCGCTTGCGGAGGGCGTCGTCGACGCCTACCCCGACCTTGACGACGAGGCGGTGATCCACGTCAAGCAGGAGAACGACGAGTCGATCCACCAGCACGACGCGGTCGCCGAGCGCGAAGTCACGATGGCCCGACTCCGCGAGGAACTCTCGGCTTAGCCCGTCGTCAGCGGCTCGGCGTCCTCCCACCGCGGGTCGAACGTCTCCCGCACGTCGGCGGTGAACTCCCGGTCTTTCAGGTCGAGCATCGCGAACGGCTCCCGCGGCGCCAGCGGGTTCGGCACCTCGATACACGCCTCGGCGCCGTCGATCAGGTGGAACGAGCCGCTGACCCGCTCGGTCGTCCGGACCTCGAAGGCCGGATGGCCCGCAAGCTCCTTCTCGTAGCGTTTGAGCGCCGTGTTCGGTAGCGTCTCGATCAGGTCGGGGCCGAGCAGTACCGACACCTCGGCGCCGCGTTCGAGCGCGCGTTGGAGCGCCGCGGTCACCTCGTCGCCGTACTCGCCCACGTCGAACTGCGGGGTCGGCCCGCCGGCGACGCTGATCACCCGCTCGGTCGCCGTGTCGAGCCGTTCGAGCAGCAGGTCGGCGCTCTCCTCCCGGCCGACGACCGCGGTCCAGAACCCCTCCTCCGTGGGGACGCCGGCGTCGAGATCGCCCTCAAGCTCTTCGACGGTCTCCTCGTACTGGGCTTCCTGCTCCCGTAGCTCCTCGCGTTTCGCGTCGAGCAGGCGGTCCAGCGCCGCCTCTGGCTCGACGGCGACGTACTTCTTCGGCCGGCTCGCGGCCTGACTCCGGGCGAGCCCCCGGCGTTCCAGATCCTTCAGCACGTCGTACACCCGGCCCATCGGCACGTCGCTGGACTGGGAGAGCTCCTTGGCGGTGTTCGGCGAGTCGTCGAGCAGCGCCCGGTACGCCCGGGCCTCGTACTCGGAGAGCCCGAGATCGCGTAAGCTGGCCATAGTCGACTGTCACAGTTCGCCCCCTCAAAAACTCACCGAACGTTTACCCGTGAAGGTCGTTTCGCGAGGTTTCTCGGACGGCTACTCCAGCCGGGCGACGCGCTCCATCAGCGACTCGGGGTCGCTCGCGGGCTCGTCGACGCCGGCGACGCGGGCGGTCCCGCGGTCGAGGTCAGGGGCGACCGACTCGTCGGCGTCGGGGACGACCACCTTCTCGTGGTCGGCGATCCGGAGCGCCGCACGGTGGAGGTCGCTGCCCGGCTCGTCGGCAACGGCGACCGTCAGCGGTTCGTGGACGAGCCGGCTCGCGGCCGTCCCGTACTCCGCGACCTGCACGCCGACGCGGTGGGAAGCCCCGGCGAAGGCGCCGACGGTCTCGCGGGCGATTCCGCGGTACTCGTCGTCGCCGGTCAGCGTCGCGAGGTCGACCAGCGCGTTCGCCATCGCGGCGTTGCCGTCCAGCGGCCGGAGCGGGCGGTCGAGCAGGCCCGCGCCCTCCGCGGGCCCGTCGCGGAACGAGCCGCCGTCGTGGAGCGCCTCGATCGCGTGATCGGCGACCGTCGCAGCCACGTCGGCGCCGTAGCCGAGCGTCTGCTCGGCCCGGGTGAACGCGCCGACGACGGCGGCGGCGTCGGCGAGCACGTCGCGGGGACCGTCCTGCCCGCGCTCTCGGAAGTGGACGACCGAGCCGTGTTCGAGCAGGTCGCGTTCGAGGTAGTCCAGCACGCGCTCGCTGTACTCCCGGGCGCGGTCGTCGTCGGTGTAGCCGTAGTAGGCAAGCAGCGCGTCGGCGGCGAGGGCGTTGCCGCCGGCGTAGGCGGTGAGGTCGGTCCGCGGCGAGCGGGCGTTCGCGCGCTCCTCGGCGTTCTTCCGCCAGTACTCGGCGCCCTCGCCCGGGCCGACGCTGCCGCCGACGGCGACCCCGCTCCAGAGGTCGTCGGTGAGGAACTCGACGGTCGACTCGGCCGGCTCGCGGTAGGCGTCCTCGCCGGTGTAGACGTAGGCGTGGGCGAACGCCCGGAGCAGCGACGCGTTCGTGTCGAGCAGCTTCGCGTGGTGGACCTCGCCCCAGTCCCGGCGGCCGGCGTAGCGGAAGAAGCCGCCGGCCACGTCGTCGTGGAGGTGGTCCCGGATCGCGTCGAGGGTACGGAGGGCCTGATCGCGCTCGCGTTTGAGCGCGAACTCGACGGTGCGGGCCAGCGGGAACTTCGCGCTCTCGCCCCAGCCGGCGAAGCGGTCGTCGAACTTCTCGCCGAGCTGGCCGGCGAGCTGCTCCTCGATCGCGGCGTCGACCTCGCCCGCGGGCGGGAGGTCGCCCGAGAGCGCGCGCGGGACGCGCCCGGCGTCGTCGCCCTTCTCGGCGTAGTTCTCGGCCACGCGGTCGAGCACCTGCCGCATCCCGTCGGGCGCGAGCGCGGTCGCCGTCGAGAGCACCTCGCCGTCGGGCGTGAGGAAGACGGTGGAGGGGAAGCCGCCGGCGGCGTAGCGCTCGCGAACGCGGGGGTGGCGGTCGGCGTCGACGCGGATCGGGACGTAGCGGTCGTTGACGTTGGCCGCGACGTTGGTGTCGGCGTAGGTGGTGGCGTCCATCTCGTGGCAGTCCACACACCAGGTCGTCGAGAGCGAGAGCAGTACGGGTACGGAGCGTCGGCGCGCCTCGTCGAAGGCGTCCTGCCCCCACTGACGCCACTCGACGCGGGTCTCCTCTTGCATGCTTCGTGGTCGGGCTGTTTGGAGGTAAAGACTGTCGAACGCGGGACTGGGAAACACCGCGACCGCAGGAAGCGGAGGTAAACAGTCCCGAAACGGGAACGGCGAACGGAGTGAGCCGTGAGCGGCGGGTCCGGAACGTCAGAGAGCGACGCGACTGACCGGCCGAGCAAACTATCCCGCCGCCGCTCCTACCCCCGCGTATGTCCGACGACACGAACGTCGAAATCGACGTGGAGGTCGAAGTCGAGGTAGACAGCGAGGAACTCGAAGTCGAGGCCGGCGACGAACGCGAGATCGAGGCCGAACTCGAGACCGACGGGATCGAGGTCGAAGTGGAGTTGGAGATCGAGGGGGGCGAACGCGAGGACGAGGAAGACGAGGAGTCTGACGACGAACACGTCGCCGCGGAGATCGAGGTGACTGACGAGGACGACGACGGCGCGACGGAGGTCTCGATCGCCGACGACGACGAGGACGACGGCGGCAAGACGTTCGAGGTCGGTTCCGACGAGGAGGAGTAACGTCGAACACAGCCCGGGAGCGGCGACCTTTTAGCCCGCCAGCCCCCTCTCTCGACCATGGCTACGGCAGGCGGCGAGCGACTGGAGCTACCCTGTGGCGAGACGGTCGCGCTCACGTCGCTCGACCTCGGGATGCGCGAACTCGACTGTGACTGCGGGGAGGCCCACGCGGTCGTGATGGACATGCACCCGCCGACGCGGTTCTTCCCGGAGTTCCTGGTGGAGACGCTCGACGACGTGGTCGAGACCACCAGCGAGGAGATGCCGGACTTCGGCACCCCCCACCTGATGGGGATGGTAATGGAGGAGTTCCCCGAGCAGATCGCGGTCGCCGACGCGGCCGACGAGGGCGACGTGGGGTTCGCGATGGTGTGGATCTCCCAGTTCGACTCGCGACGGCTCCACGAAGTGGTGGTGGAACTGGTCGTCGAGATGATGGAGCACGCGGTCTCCCACGCCGAGAGCGAGCGCGCGATGACGGAGTTCGAAGAGAAGATGCTGGAGTTCGACGTGACGGAGTTCGTCGACCAGTACCGCGCCGAGCGGGATCTGGACCCCGAGCCGTACGTCTAATCCTCGACGCGCTCCAGCACGACGCCCTCCTCGAACCGCCCCCGTTCGGCCGCCTTCTCCTCGCGAACGCGTTTCAGCACGTCGTCGTCGATATCGAGACAGTCCTGAATCGCGGTCAGCACCTCCCGCACGTCGGCGAGTTCGTCGGCGCTCGGCTCCTCGCGGAGTTCGTTCACCTCTTCCTCGAGTTTCTCGAACAGCCGCTCCTCGTAGGCGTCGCCGTCGACGACGTGGGTGACGGGCGTCTCCCCGTCGGCCTCGATCACCCCGGGCACGTCGTCGCGGACCAGTTTGTCGTACTCGCGGGACACGCCCGTCGCCACGGCTGTCGTCCCAATCGCGCTTTCGATCGGGTGCGGTTACGAAATTCGTAATCTCTCTTCGGACCTCGTAGATATTCGCCGAGCTTATTACGATTCACGTATTCCGGATGAGTAATGACGGACACCGGCAGTGACGACGGAGCAGTGGTCCCGGAGCCAGTCACAGACGGCGGCGGACCGTCGCCGTCGACAGACGCGACAGACGGCGGCGACGCTGGCGCGGGCGAGGGTCGGACGATCCTCCTGATCGGCTCCGGCCCGATCCAGATCGGGCAGGCCGCGGAGTTCGACTACTCCGGCGCGCAGGCCTGCCGGGCGCTGCAGGAGGAGGGCGCCGAAGTGGTGCTCGTCAACTCCAACCCGGCGACGATCATGACCGATCCCGAGACGGCCGACCGGGTGTACGTCGAACCCATCACCCCCGAGGCCATCGCCGAGGTGATCCGGAAGGAACAGCCCGACGGCGTCATCGCCGGCCTCGGCGGCCAGACCGGGCTGAACGTCACCGCCGAACTCGCCGAGCAGGGCGTGCTCGAGGAGCACGACGTGGAGATCATGGGCACGCCGCTGGACACGATCTACGCGACCGAGGACCGGGACCTGTTCCGCCAGCGTATGGAGGACCTGGGGCAGCCGATGCCCAAGTCGACGACCGTCACCCTCGATGAGGGCGAGTCGGCGACCGAGATGGGCGAGGCAGAACTCAAAGAGCGCGTCGAGGACGCCGTCGACGAGGTCGGCGGCCTCCCGGTGATCGCCCGCACCACCTACACGCTCGGCGGCTCCGGATCGGGCGTCGTCCACGAGATGGACGAACTGCTCGAACGCACGCGCAAGGGACTCAGGCTCTCGCGCAACGACGAAGTCCTGATCACCGAGTCCATCTCTGGCTGGGTCGAACTGGAGTACGAGGTGATGCGCGACGCGGGCGACTCCTGCATCATCATCTGCAACATGGAGAACCTCGACCCGATGGGGATCCACACCGGCGAGTCGACGGTCGTCACACCCTCGCAGGTGATCCCCGACGACGGCCACCAGGAGATGCGCGACGCGGCGCTCGAGGTGATCCGCGACCTCGGGATCCAGGGCGGCTGTAACATCCAGTTCGCGTGGCGCGACGACGGCACGCCCGGCGGCGAGTACCGCGTCGTCGAGGTGAATCCGCGCGTCTCCCGCTCCTCGGCGCTGGCGTCGAAGGCGACGGGCTACCCGATCGCCCGCGTGACCGCGAAGGTCGCGCTCGGCAAGCGACTCCACGAGATCGACAACGAGATCACCGGCGAGACGACCGCGGCGTTCGAGCCGGCGATCGACTACGTGGTGACGAAGGTGCCCCGCTGGCCGATCGACAAGTTCCCCGAGACGGACTTCACGCTCTCGACGGCGATGAAGTCGACCGGCGAGGCGATGTCGATCGGGCGGACGTTCGAGGAGTCGCTGCTGAAGGCGCTCCGGAGTTCCGAGTACGACCCCGCGGTTGAGTTCGACGCGCTGGAGGACGAGGAGCTTCGCGAGGGCTACCTCGAACGCCCCAGCCCCGACCGCCCGTACGCGATGTTCGAGGCGTTCGAGCGCGGCTTCTCCGTCGAGGAGGTCGTCGAGGCCACGGGCATCTACGAGTGGTACGTCGAGCGGTTCGCCCGCATCGTCGACGCGAGTCAGGAGGTCGTCGACGGGGAGTTCACGCCCGCGGCGGTCGCCGGCTTCACGAACGCGGAGATCTCCGCGCTCGCGGGCAACGTGTTCGAGGACAGCAGCCTGACGTGGCTGCCCGAGACCCGCGGCGCGTGGCGCGAGGCCGCCGAGCCCGCGGCCGCGGGCGCCGCTGAGAGCGAGAGCCTCCCGGTCTCCGCGGAACGCGCCGGCGTCGGCGAGGTGGAGGCGACCGTGCCGGGCCGCACGTACAAGCAGGTCGACACCTGCGCGGGCGAGTTCGCGGCGTCGACGCCGTACTACTACTCCTCGCGCAAGCCCCCGTCGTTCACCGGGCCGTTCGAGGGCGAGGCGGCCGCGGGCGAACTGCAGGTCGACCGCGACGCCGAGAGCGTCGTCGTGGTCGGCGGCGGCCCGATCCGCATCGGGCAGGGCGTGGAGTTCGACTACTGCGCGGTCCACGCGGTCCGCGCGCTCTCCGAACTCGGCATCGACGCCCACGTGCTCAACAACAACCCCGAGACGGTGTCGACGGACTACGACACCTCCGACGGGCTGTTCTTCGAGCCGATCACCGCCGAGGAGGTCGCCGACGCCGTCGAGGCCACCAACGCCGACGGCGTGATGGTGCAGTTCGGCGGGCAGACCTCCGTCGACGTGGGCGAGCCGCTGGAGGACGAACTCGACCGCCGCGGGCTGGACTGCGAGATCCTCGGCACCGGCGTCGACGCGATGGACCTCGCGGAGGACCGCGACCGCTTCAACCGCCTGATGGCCGAGCGCGGCATCGAACAGCCGGCCGGCGGCTCCGCGACCAGCGAGGCCGAGGCGCTCGATCTCGCCCACGAGGTCGGCTACCCGGTGCTCGTGCGCCCCTCCTACGTGCTCGGCGGGCGCGCGATGGAGATCGTCCACAGCGACGAGGAGTTGGAGGAGTACGTCGAGGAGGCGGTTCGCGTCTCCCCGGAGAAGCCGATCCTGATCGACTCGTTCCTTGAGGACGCGATCGAGCTCGACGTCGACGCCGTGAGCGACGGCGAGGACGTGCTGATCGGCGGCGTGATGGAACACGTCGAGAGCGCCGGCATCCACTCCGGGGACTCCGCCTGCGTGATCCCGCCCCGCTCGCTCGACGACGAGACGCTGACCCGCGTCCGCGAGGTCGTCGAGGAGATCGCCGACGCGCTCTCGACGGTCGGCCTGCTGAACGTCCAGTTGGCCGTGCAGGAGAGTGGCGGCGAGGCGACCGTCTACGTGCTCGAGGCGAACCCCCGCTCCTCGCGCACCGTCCCGTTCGTCTCGAAGGCGACGGGCGTACCGATCGCGAAGCTCGCGGCCCGCGCGATGGCCGGCGAGTCGCTGGCGGAGATGGACGTCGCCGAGCAGATCCCCGAGCAGCCGAGCGTGAAGGAGGTCGTGCTGCCGTTCGACCGCCTGCCGAACTCGGACCCCCGTCTCGGCCCGGAGATGAAGTCCACCGGGGAGGTGATGGGCACCGCCGGCAGCTTCGGCGCGGCCTACGGGAAGGCCCAGATCGCCGCCGGCAACGAGATTCCCGAGTCCGGAACGGTGGCGGTCGACGGCGACTGGCCCGCCGACGTGGTCGACGCGTTCGCCGACCACCTCGAACTGGCCGAGCCGGACGACCTCGAAGGTGCGCTGCTGGCCGACGAGATCGACTTCCTGCTGTCGACGGAGCGCGACAGCCTCAGAACCGCCGTCGAGGAGGAGGTCCCTTACCTCTCGACGACGGTGTCGGCCCGCGCGGCGCTGGAGGCGCTCGACGCCGCGGCGGGGACCGACGAGCCGCTGGCCGGCGTCGACGTGGCCGCGCTGTCGGACCGCCCGACGCGCGAGGAGAACTGGGGCTGAAACGCCGGCGACGGAACGGCCCTACTCCAGCTTGTTCAGGGCCTCGAAGAACTCCGCGTCGGGGCCGGCGATCCGGACCGGCGTGTCGGCGGTTCGGATCGTCACCGTCGCCGGCGGCTCCGGACTCCGGGTCACGCGGCCGTCGACGACGACGTGGGCCTCCGGCGCCCCCGTGAGCCGGACCGTAATCTCGCTGTCGTGGCCGACCGCCAGCGGCGGCATCCCCGCCTCGGCGCACATCTCGTTGACCACGATCGCGTCCACGTCGGGGTGGATCAGCGACCCGCCCTCCGAGAGGTTGTACGCGGTCGACCCCGTCTGCGTCGCGGCGAGCACGCCGTCGGCCCGGCCGGAGGAGAACAGCGAGCCGTCGATCCGGATTTCGAGGTCGATCCCGCCCGCGCGGCCGCGCTGTGGACCCTGGAGGACGACCTCGTTGACCGCCGCGGGGCTCTCCCAGCCCTCGCCGGCGGCGACGAGCCGGGGGGCTTCGCGAACCGAGAGCTCGCCGTTCTCGAGGGCTTCGACCTCCCGCATCACCTCGTGGACCGCCTCCTCCGGCCCGAGCGCGTTCAGGAAGCCGACCTCGCCGAGGTTCACGCCGAGGATCGGCGCCCCCCCGACCCCGCGGGCGGCGAACAGGAACGTGCCGTCGCCGCCGATCGCGACGACCAGATCGCACGCGTCCATCGCGGCGACGGGGTGGCCGGACTCGTCGTGGACCCCCGCCGTGGCCTCGTCGAGCCACACCTCGACGCCGGCCTCCCGGAGGCGGTCGCGGATGTCCGCCGCCAGGAACGACGCCCGCCTGTTGCCCCGCTTCGCGACGATACCGACCAGCATGGCTCGCGCTTCCCACCCCGCCGGCAAAAACGCGCGGATACGCGCCACACGGACAACCTTCATTTGCGGGCGCGACTGAAGGTTCGTCAATGACTGACCGCCCCGCGGAGGTGAACGCACCCCAATGAGCGACGAGGAGGAGGAAGACTGGTTCGAGCGTGCGATGCGCGAGACCGACGAGGAGGAGCACGCGGGCGCGGACGAGGAGGAGCGCGCGGAAGAGGAGTCCGCTGGTGAGGAGTCCGCGGAAGAAGAGTCTGCGGAAGAGGAGCATGCGGAGGAAGAGTCCACCGCCGAGGAGTCCGCCGAGGACGGGGAGGACTCGTTCGGCGAACCGGCTCGCGAGAAATCCTCGGCACCCCCCGAGTCGGACCCGTTCGGCGGCGCCAACGGCGGGGGCGGGGCGGACTCCTTCGAGGACGCACAGCCCGAGGACGACCCCTTCGGCGGTGTCGCCGGCGAGTCGGAACCCCCCAGCTCCGGGGAGGATCCGTTCGGCGACGCCCCCGGGTTCGGCGAGCGCGGGACCGCCCCCGACGCGATGGGCGACGAGGGCGGCGGGTTCGGCGGTGGCGACGGCGGCGGTGGATTCGGCGGCGGCGCCGGCGGGTTCGGTGGCGAGGGGGAGTCGTTCGACGAGGCGGAGCTCGACTCGGACATCGACCGGATCGACGTGGGGATCGAGGGGCTGGACGAGATGATTCTCGGCGGCATCCCCAAGCGCTCGCTGATGGTGGCCATCGGCGCCGCCGGGACGGGGAAGACCACGTTCGGCCTCCAGTTCCTGACCGAGGCGTTGCGGGAGGACCAGCGCGCGATCTACATCACGCTGGAGGAGTCCCGCGAGGCGATCCTCTCGACCGCCGAGGAGAAGGGCTGGCCGTTCCGCGAGTGGCGCGACGAGGGCCGGCTGGCGATCGTCGCGATGGACCCCATCGAGATGGCGAACTCCCTGTCGTCGATCCGGAACGACATCTCGCGGCTGGTCGAGGAGTTCAACGCCGACCGGCTGGTGCTCGACTCGGTGTCGCTGCTGGAGATGATGTACGACCACCCCGCCGACCGCCGGTCGGAGGTGTTCGACTTCGCGCGCTCGCTCAAGCGGGCGGGCGTGACGACGATGCTCACCTCCGAGGCCGACAGCGAGGACGCCTACACCTCGCGGTACGGCATCATCGAGTACCTGGTGGACGCGGTGTTCATCCTCCAGTACGTCCGGCCCTCGGACTTCCGGGAGACCAGACTGGCGGTGGAGATACAGAAGATCCGGGACGCGAACCACTCCCGCGAGACGAAGCCATACGAGATCACCAACGAGGGGATCTCGGTGTACCGGCAGGCGAACATCTTCTGAAGCTCTCCTGCGGTGAGCGCCAACCGCAGGAGTGCGAAACGAGGTGCCGACGACGGTCAGTCGGCACCGTGTGACGCTCCGTCGCGGCGACGATCTGTCGCGACAGTGTGATCCCCGTCGTGGTGACGACTCAAGCCGTGCCCCCGCCCGGCGGTCGTCGGAGTAAAGACCTCCCGCCGTGAGCATCCGGTATGACCGGCATCGTACGGACGATCCTCCGCCGGCTGTTCAACCGCGAGTTCCAGCCGGCCGACGTGGCACAGCAGGTGGTCGGGGGGTTCCTGCTCGCGGGACCGTTCGTCGTCACCGAGGAGGTCTGGGTGCTCGCGGGGTTCATGAACCCCGCCCAGTGGGTGACGGTGGTCGGGATGGTGTTCGCGATCGGCTGGGGGGCGCTCTACCGCGCCGACAGCGGCCGCGACGCCGACGACGAGACCGAGGTCGCGGGGATCCCCTATCGGTTCCTGACGCTGATGCTCGTCTCCTTCGGCTCGGTGCTGGTGCTGGCGTTCAGCTTCGCCGCGCCGGAGGCGTTCGACGCCGACGTCTACCAGACCGCGAAGGCGGTGAGTATCGGCGCCGTCTTCGCGGTCGTCGGGGCCGCGACCGCCGACAGTGTGTTTTAGCCTCCCGCAGCGAGCGTCCTGTTGCCGCCGTGCTGGAGCGACGACGCTCGATGCCATGGGAGGGCTCTGACCGCCGGCGGCGCGTGACCGCTCGCGGCCCCGTACCGCGGCTCTCGCCCCCACCGACGACGGAGTTAAATCCCCGTCACGACTACTAATCGGCAACAGTGAGCGCGACGGTCGAGACGCGCCGGGACCCCCGTGGCGACGCCACCCACGAGTCCGAGGCGTGGCAACTGAAAGAGCGGATCCGCCGAACTGAGGGCGTGTTGAAGCAGCGCCGCAGCTTCTTCAGGGACGCCTACCGCCGTGCCGACTGCCGTCTGATCTTCGTCGACGGGGAGCTCGCCGGCTTCGTCTCGGCCCGCCGCGACGGCTACATCCTCTTTCTCGCGGTGTCGCCGGACCACCGCGGCGAGGGGTTCGGGGAGCGCCTCGTGGCCGCCGTCGCGGCGGACCACGACTCGGTGACCTGCCACGCCCGCGCGACCAACGAGGACGCGCTCTCCTTCTACCGCCACATCGGCTTCGAGGTGGTGCGCCGCATCGAGAGCTACTACGAGGACGGCGGCGACGCCTACTACCTCAAACTCGGCGAGGAGCGGACCATCTCGGAGAAGCTGTCGGAGTTCGTTCGCAGGTAGGAGGACCGTTCGCTCGCGGTCAGTTCAGCGCTTCCTCGAACGCCTGCGCCAGATCGTCCTTCAGGTCGTCGACGTGCTCGACGCCGACGCTGACTCGGATCAGCCCGTCGGTCAGCCCCGCCGCCTCGCGCTCCTCCTTGGGGATCGCGGCGTGGGTCATCGTCGCCGGCTGCTCGATCAGGCTCTCGACGCCGCCGAGGCTCTCCGCGAGCGTGAACACGTCCGTCTCCGAGACGACCGTCCGGGCCTGCTCCAGCGTGCCGTCGAGTTCGAAGCTGAGCATCCCGCCGAAGCCGTCCATCTGCTCCGCCGCGAGCTCGTGGTCCGGGTGGCTCTCCAGCCCTGGGTAGTAGACGCGGTCGACCGCGTCGTGATCCTGCAGCCAGTGGGCGAGTTCGCTGGCGTTCTCGCAGTGGCGGTCCATCCGCACGGGCAGCGTTTTGGTCCCGCGGAGGACGAGGAAGCAGTCGAACGGCGACGGGGTGGCGCCGACGGAGTTCTGGTAGAACGCGATCCGGTCGTCGAGTTCGGCGTCGTCGACGATCAGCGCGCCGCCGACCACGTCGGAGTGGCCGCCGAGATACTTCGTCAGCGAGTGGGAGACGATATCCGCGCCGTGCTCCAAGGGTCGCTGGAGCATCGGCGTCGCGAACGTGTTGTCAACGGCGCTGAGCGCGTCGTACTCGTCGGCGATGTCGGTCAGCGCGTCGATGTCGTTGACGTTCAGCAGGGGGTTCGTCGGCGTCTCGACCCACAGGAGTTCGGTGTTCTCCTGCATCGCATCGCGGACCGCGTCGTGGTCGGTGGTGTCGACGAAGTCGAACTCCAGATCGTACTGCTCGTACACCTGCGTGAAGATGCGGTGGGTGCCGCCGTAGACGTCGTCGCCGGCGACGACGTGGTCGCCGGACTCGAGTAGATTGAGGACGGTGTTGATCGACCCCATCCCCGAGGAGAACGCGCGGCCGAACTCCCCGCCCTCCAGCGCGGCGAGGTTCTCCTCCAGATCGGTCCGCGTGGGGTTGCCCGTCCGGGAGTACTCGTAGCCGCGGTGGTCGCCCGGCGCGTCCTGCTTGTACGTGGAGTTGGCGTAGATCGGCGTCATCAGCGCGCCGGTCTCCTCGTCGGGCTCCTGTCCGGCGTGGATCGCGCGCGTCTCGATGCGTTCGTCGTCGTGTTCGTCGCTCATACCGGCAACTGGGCCGGTGGGGGCGTCATAGTTCCGCTTCCGGCCCGGTCGGTGGGGTGTCTCGGCGGCACACCCCGTCCCGAGAACGCATCGTTTATACGCCGACCACCAGTACGCGGGAACAAGACCATGCCTAGCTCCAACGGGCCCAACACCGGAACCCGGAACAAGCTCTCGAACCACCCACGCGAGCGCGGTACGTCGCCGCCCCAGCGTGCCATCGCCGACTACGACGAGGGACAGAAGGTCCATCTCGTGCTCGACCCCTCGGTGGAGGACGGGCGCTTCCACGCCCGATTCAGCGGCCACACCGGCGAGGTCGTCGGCAAGCAGGGCGACGCGTTCAAAGTCCAGATCACCGACGGCGGCAAGGAGAAGACGATCATCGCCGCCGCCGCCCATCTCCGCGCGCAGGAGGAGTAATGACGATCTTCAAAGAGAAGCTCGACGAGGAGTATCTCACCGCCGCCGAGGTGAAAGAGGAGCTCCAGTCCGTCGAGGAGGAGCGCGCGGCCGACGAGGAGCGTGAGCTCCGCTACGAGCTGGCCCGCGCCATCGAGCACGTGAACCGCTTCGCGCTGCTCGACGCCGAGGAGTCCCGCGAGCTCGTCGAGCGCCTGCAGGAGCTCGAGAAGGTCGACGAGGCGACCGCCCACAAGATCGCGGACCTGCTCCCCCGCGACCGCGACGAGCTGCGGACGGTGTACGCACAGGAGCGCTACTCCCTGTCGGGCGAGGAGCTGGACGAGATCCTCAACGTCGTCGCCGAGTACGCCTGACTGCGGGCGCTTTCGACTCGTTCTCACGCCGGGCGACAGTTTATCCGTCGGGGTGACGTACGCCGGCCATGAGCGACGCCGAGGAGTCCGGTACGGCCGGGGACGCCACCGAGGAGGAAGTCGAGTACGCCGTCGTGCTCGACCACCTCCCGTACGGGCGCCCCGACGACGATCGGCCACAGCACCAGAAACCCGAGATCGCCTACGCGGTGGGCGAACAGGCGTTCGATCTGTTCGAGCTCACGCTGGCCGACGGCGCCGACGTGAGCATCGGCGACCGGATCGTCGTCGCGCCCGACGCCGACCGCGATCTGGTCCAGCGCTACCGCGAGATCGATCACGACGACCTCTCCCGGGGTGCCGAGCAGGAGCTCGACTACGTCATCGAGGAGATCGTCGAGCGCCACCCCGACCGCTTCCTCGAGTACTTCAACGAGGCCCAGCCCCTGACACTGCGGCTCCACCAGCTCAACGTCCTCCCCGGGATCGGCGAGAAGCTCCGGGACGACATCCTCGAGAGCCGCAAGCGCGAGGGACCTTTCGAGAGCTTCGAGGAGATGGAGGAGCGCATCTCCGGCCTCCACGACGCGAAAGGCACCGTCGTCGAGCGGATCATCGAGGAGCTAACCGAGGACGTGAAGTACCGGGCGTTCGTCGGCGAGGAGGAGTAGCCTCTCGTCGGGAGTGTGAGCCGGCCGCCGCGACCGGAACGGGGCTTTTAACGCCGGCGACGCGGTATCGCCGGTAATGACTGGGTCCGACGACCTGCGGGACCCCGACGCCCTCATCCGCCGAGCCAAGCGGGGGAACCCGGAGTTCGACCAACACTTCCTCGTCGACGACCGGGTGCTCGACCGGCTCCCGAGCTACCTCCCGGAGGGGACCGACCGCTCGCACGTCCTCGAGATCGGCGGCGGGACCGGCGCGCTCACCGACCGCCTGCTCGCGGCCGCGCCCGAAGACGGGCAGGTCACCGTCGTCGAGCGTGACCCGGACCTCGTCTCGTTCCTGCGCGAGGAGTTCGCCGACGCGATCGAGTCGGGTTCGCTGACCGTGATCGCCGGCGACGCCCTCGAGGTCGACCTGCCGGGGTTCTCGGCGTCGGTGTCGAACCTCCCCTACGGCGCGTCCTCGGAGATCGCGTTCGACCTGCTACCGCGGAAGCGCCCGCTCGTGCTGATGTTCCAGCAGGAGTTCGCCGAGCGGATGGTCGCCGGGCCGGGCGAGGACGACTACGGCCGGCTCTCGGTGTCGGCCCAGCACTACGCCGACGTGGAGATCGTCGAGCACGTCCCCGCCGAGGCGTTCGACCCGCGGCCGCGGGTCGACAGCGCGGTGGTGCGCTGTACCCCCCGCGAGCCGGAGTACGAGGTGGCCGACGAGGAGTTCTTCCTGCGGTTCGTGAAGGCGCTGTTCACCCAGCGCCGGAAGACGATGCGCAACGCCGTCCGGAACACCGGCCACATCTCCGGGCTGGAGACGCCGGACGCCGTCGTGGACGCGGCGGAGGAGTCGCTGATGAGCAAGCGTGCGGGGAACGTTTCGCCCGCGGAGTTCGCCGCGCTCGCACAGCTCGCCCGACAGATCGATCCCGGCGTCGGCAACGGGGGTGGCTGAATGCCCGGACACCACGCGCTCCGGGAGGCGATCTGGGCGGCGACGGCGTCGACCGAGGCGAGGCTCCTGCTCACGCTGGTCGCGCTGGTCGTGCTCGGAATCGTTGGCTCGGCGGTGCGGTCGCTCGGGCCGCGGCTGAAAGCCCACGTCGACGACGCGGTCGCCGAGTCGATACAGGCGGGGATCGTCACCGTCTGGTCCGCGATGACCGCGATGTTCCTGATCGCGGTCTGGCGGGCGGGCTGGCTGCTCGAACAGGGGCTGTCACAGATCGACCCGTCCCGCCAGCAGGTCGCCGCGATCGTGCTGAGCGTCGCCGTCCTCGTGGCCGCGTACGGGCTGACCCGGCTCACCAAGAGCAGCATCCGGCGGCTCTCGAAGGAGCGCGGCGCGATCAGCGACCACCAGCAGGAGGTCGCCCACCACCTCGTCCAGCTGTTCGTGTTCGCCATGGCGGTGCTTGTGGTGCTGGGGATCTGGAACGTCGAGCCGGGCCAACTGCTGCTCGGCGCGGGGGCCGCCGGGGTCGTTATCGGCCTCGCGGCCCGACAGACGCTGGGTGCGGTGCTCGCGGGGTTCGTGGTGCTGTTTTCCCGGCCGTTCGATCTGGGCGACTGGGTCGTCATCGGCGACGAGGAGGGGATCGTCACCGACATCACCGTGTTCAACACCCGGATCCGGACGTTCGACGACGAGTACGTGATGATCCCCAACGACATCGTCACGGACACCGAGATCCGCAACCGCTCCCGGAAGGGGCGCCTGCGGATCGAGACCGACGTGGGCGTCGACTACGACACCGACGTGGAGCACGCGATGGAGACCGCCGCGAAAGCGATGGCCGAGACGGAGACGCCGATGGAACGCCCCGGACCCAACGTCGTGCTCGCGGAGTTCGGCGGATCGAGCGTCGTGCTCCGCCTGCGGTACTACATCGACAACCCCAGCGCCCGGAAGATGTGGAAGGCCCGGACGGAGGTGATCGCGGCGGTCAAGGAGGCGTTCGCCGAGGAAGGGATCAAGATCCCGTTCCCGCAGCGCGAACTCTCCGGCCGGGCCGAGGCCGGCAGCGTCGCCGTCTCGGGGGTCAGTGTGAGTGACGTGACCGACGACGACACCGAGGAAACGGACGGGACGGACGACGATCGCATCGAGCGCGAGGACGCTGCCGACGACGCTGACGCGGAGGCGGACGGATGACCGACGAGGAGTCGACGGCCGCGGGGCTGGCCGAGCGCCGCGGGGAGGAGACGAAGGTGTACCAGCCGGCGGAGGACTCGGGGCTGCTCGCCGACGCCGCCGCGGAGTTCGCCCGCGGCCGCACGCTCGAGGTCGGCACCGGCTCGGGCTGGGTCGCCGAGCAGGTCGCGCCCGAGGTGCCGGAGATCGTCGCCGCCGACGTGAACCCACACGCCTGCCAGCAGGCCCGCGAGCGGGGGATCGAGGCGGTCCGGACGAACCTCATGGACGCCTTCGCCGAGGGGAGCTTCGAGACGGTGCTGTTCAATCCGCCGTACCTCCCGACCGACCCCGAGAACGAGTGGGACGACTGGATGGAGCAGGCGCTCTCCGGCGGCGAGAGCGGGCGCGAGCTGATCGAGCCGTTCCTCGACGACCTCGGCCGCGTGCTCGCGCCGGGCGGGCAGGCGCTGCTTCTGGTCTCCTCGCTCGCGGGGTTCGAGGAAGTCGAGGAGCTGGCTCGCGACGCCGGCTTCGTGCCGGAGGAGGTCCGGCAGGAGTCCTACCCCTTCGAGACGCTGTCGATCCTGCGGCTGACGCGCTTTACGCTCTGTGGGAAGCCGTCGTCGGGGAAGATCGACTGAGCGACCGCTACTGAGTCGTGGACGCAGAGTTTTGCGAGGGAAGAGCACTCCGAGAGCGTCTTCCCGCATCACGGGGTGGTTGCCCCGACGATGCGAGGGAAGGGATTTGAACCCTTGGACCTCTACAGGAGCGGATCTTGAGTCCGCCGCCGTTTCCCAGCTTGGCTACCCTCGCACGCGTTCATCGCTTGGTTACACCATTACTTCCGTCCTGCGGTTTCTCTACCGGAATTTGCCGTTTTAGGGTTCGTTGACAAAATGATTCTCCGAAGGTGGAGCAAATCCACTCGCCGTATTCTGGCTTCTTGTAATCCTCAGCCTACACTATCGAAATTCTAAATCCGAACCGATGTTCCGAAGCCCCAGCACGAATACACCGACCGCCACAAAGGCACCGAAGGCTGAGGCGAGGTTGTAAATGAACGGCCAGGTACTCGTCAGGATAGCTACACCAGCTACGATCAACGTGAAGCCAACCACGAGGACGGCTTGTGCAAGTGTTTCAGCCGAGTGTAGATTTTCTGGCATGCCGAGGACTCTACTGAAGAACGGGCGAGCCTTATCGAGTTCATGCTCATCAGTCATCCTCGTATCTTGGCCGATGACACGGTATTGGATAGCAAACGGACGTGGGATGCGTTCTTTTGTTCCATCCGCTACCTGTTCCACCCGTGTTCTTAGAAACGATGCAGAGTTTCTTTGCACATAATGGGTCAACATCACCAAACCAAGTAGAGTGTAAAGCCCACCAGCAAGAAGCACGATGACGCCCAACTTGAGATAACCATCTTGTCCAATATATTGAAGAAGGGGTCCAGCAAGCAGAGCAGTAACTACAATCAGAAGATAGTACGAGTTGTGGAGTAGCCTATCTCTGTACCTGTATTCTTCTCCGGCCTGCTCGTACTCGGTGTGCAGTAGTCGATTGCCAATTAGTTCCTCTCTGGAGAATCCGTCTGGTTCTTCATTTTCGGAATCGTTCGTCATGCCACGAGTTATCCTAAGTAGAACAAAAGAAGTTGATGACCGCTCCCGCGGACTTTAGTCAATTCTGTCCAGTGCATCGCGCCGACCGTCGGATGAGGTGCTATTGTACTTCATCGCCTGGTCGTTTATCATGCAACTGTCAGCCGTGAGGTCCTCCTCCCGGGTCATCGACGTGCTTTAAAAGAACGGTTTGGATCGACCGACGGTGATAACGCGCTCCCCGCCTCGATGTGACGGCGATAGTTTCAGGCCCCTGCCCGTCCTACTCCCCCGACGATGGACGAGCACACCCGCGACCCCGGCGTCGCGCCGCCGCTGGGGGACCCGACCGGGTGGCGCGAGGACCGCCGCTGGGAGCACGCCACGCTCCGGCGCGCGGCCGAACACGGCGTCCGACTGTACAACGACGCCGCCTACACCGAGAGCTACGACTGCTTCAAGTTCGAGTGGTACAACTACGGTCGGGGCACCGCGGAGTCGGCGTTCTGTCACGGGATGCAGCAGGTCGCCGCCGGCACGCACAAACACGCCGCCGACGCCGGGCGGGGCGCCGAGGCCGGCGACGACGGGATGCGCTCGCTGTTCTCGACGGCGCTCGACTATCTCCGCGGGGTGCCCGACGACTTCTACGGCGTCGACGTGGCCGCGGTCCGGCGCCGCCTGCTGGTCGCGATGTTCGAACCGCGGCTGATCGACGACTGGCGGATCGCGATCGACGACCACACGCCCGACGCCTACCCCGCCGACTACGAGTACGCCGCGGGGCTGGGCTGAGATGCTCCCACCCCAGCGCGTCGCCGACGCGGAGTACGCCAAGTGGCGCGTCCTCGCCGACGTGACCGAGACGTGGTTCGGGACGTTC
Organism: Halolamina salina; assembly: GCF_054653455.1. Taxonomy (NCBI): domain Archaea; kingdom Methanobacteriati; phylum Methanobacteriota; class Halobacteria; order Halobacteriales; family Haloferacaceae; genus Halolamina; species Halolamina salina. The sequence continues at coordinate 633,917 of NZ_BAAIGE010000002.1, forward strand.
GTCCACGACCCCGCCCACGCCGACCGCGCGGCGGCGACACAGCTCCTCGACGCGCGGCTCCCCTCCACGGCGGAACTCCCGCCGACGGTTGGCGACGACGAGGCCGCACAGTCGCTCCTCGAACAGCTCGACAGCCTCTACCGGCGCCACGACCTCCCCCACCGCGTCGTCGCCGGCCACGACACCGAGACGGCGGTCCGCCTCGATCCGCTGCTCCGGACCAACGGCTACGAGCGGGAGGACTACCGCGCGCTCGTCCCGGACTCGACCGTCCCACCGGGCGACGACACGACGCTCCAGTTCGACACTCGCCGGCACGGGAGCGACGAGGCGCGGGCCGTCCACGAGTCGGTCGGTCGCGACCCGGCGGGGATCGAGTACACGGCCGCGATCGCGGGCGCGCTCGACGGGCGCGAGGTCGTCGTCTCCCGCGGCGGGGAGCCGATCGGCGCCGCCGGCTGGTACGTCCACGACGGCGCCGAGGGCGAGGATCCGGTCGCCCGATTCACCCACGTCGGTGTCCGACCGGACGCGCAGGGCGAGGGCGTCGGCGCCGAACTGGTCCGGGCGGTCGTCGATCGGTGTCCGCTCCCCGACGAGCGGATCGTCGTCTGCGCCACGAGCGAGCACGTCGGCTTCTACGAGTCGGTTGGGTTCGCCCGGATCGCCTCCCTCTGGCGGTTCGCCCGGCTCCCCTGAGCCGGCGACGGTCGCCCCGACCGGAGCGCCTTTGCCCGGCCCGGAACAGCCTCGGGTATGCACGATCGGGAACTCCTGTTCGACCTCGCCCGGGCCGCCGGCCCGGTGGGATACGAGGACAGCGTCCGGGCGGTCGTTCGCGAGGCGCTGGCTCCCGCAGTCGATCGGATCGACACCGACGCGATGGGAAACGTCGTGGGTACTGTCGAGGGCGAGGGCGACCGCGAGGTCGTCGTCGCCGCCCACATGGACGAGATCGGCTTCATGGTCTCACGGGTCACCGACGATGGGTTCCTGCGGCTCGACGCCCTCGGCGGCTGGAACGCCCAGATCCTCCGCGCACAGCCCGTCACCGTCCACACGGACGACGGGACGGTCGCGGGCGTGATCGGCGCCGAGCCGGCACACACGCGCGACGAGGACGACGTGGAGGACATCGACGACCTCGCGGTGGATCTGGGGCTGGACGGCGACGCCGCGGCCGAGACCGTCTCGGTCGGTGACGTGGTCACGCTCGACGCCGAACCGCGCCTGCTGGGCGACTGCGTGACCGGGAAGGCGCTGGACGACCGCGCGGGCGTCTACGCGATGCTCGCGGCCGCACGCGCCGCCGACCCCGACGCGACAGTCCACTTCTGTGCCACGGTGCAGGAGGAGGTCGGCCTGCGCGGCGCCCGCGCGGTCGCGACCGACGACCGCTTCGATCCCGACCTCGTGCTCGCCCTCGACGGGACGCTCGAACGGAGCGTCCCCGGCGTCGACGCCGCCGAGACGGTGTCAACGCTCGGCGATGGCGTCGGAATCAAGCGCAAGGACGCCTCCGTGATCCCCAGCCCCGCGGTGATCGAGTGGCTCACCGACGTGGCCGAGGCCGAGGGGATCGCCCACCAGCGCGAGGTCGCCGCAAATATCGGGACCGATACGGGCGCGCTCCAGAACGCCGGTGGCGCCGTCCTCTCGGGCGCGCTCTCGATCCCCGTGCGCTACCACCACTCCCCCGTCGAGACCGCCCACCGCGACGACCTGTCGGCGACGGTGGCACTGCTGACGGCGGCGCTGTCCCGGACGGCATCGCTGGTGGAGTAGGCCGAAGCCGATCCCTTCTTGCCCGTTCACCTCCTTCAGTGGGGTATGCAAATCCACCAGTTGGGCGAGGGACAGCCCGAACTGGCCGTCGTCGCCGGCATCCACGGGGACGAGCCCTGTGGCGTCGAGGCGGTCGAACGTCTCGTCGCCGAGGACCCCGAGGTCGACCGCCCGGTGAAGCTCATCATCGCCAACGAGGAGGCGCTGGAGCGGGGCGTCCGGTACGTCGAGGAGGACCTCAACCGCGCGTTCCCGGGCGACCCCGACGGCGCTACCCACGAGTCGCGGCTGGCCCACGAGCTCGCCCGCGAGGTGCAGGGCTGTACGGTGCTGGCACTGCACTCTACGCAGTCCTACGCCGAGCCGATCGCGGTGATCGACACCGTCGACGAGATCGCGCGCTCGCTTGCGCCGCTGCTCCCCGTCGACGTGCTGATCGAGACCGACAACTACACCGACGGCCGGCTGGTCGAGCACGCCCACACGATCGAACTGGAGTGCGGACTCCAGGGGAGCGAGGAGGCCGCCGAGAACGCCTACTGGCTCACCCGGGCGTTCCTCGCGGCGTCGAACGCGCTGTCGGTGCCCGCGACGGACGACCGGCTGGCCCAGCCCGAACGCGGTGAGGTCGAAGTGTTCCGCCTCGACGGTCCCATCGCCAAGCCGCCGGGCCGGGAGTACGACGTGGTCGTCCCGAACTTCGAGAAAGTCGAGGCCGGCGAGCGGTTCGCGATCGCCGACGGCGAGGCGCTGACCGCCGACGAGCCGTTCTACCCCGTGCTCCTCTCGGCGGAGGGGTACGACGACATCTTCGGCTACGCCGCCGAGGCGGTCGGCCAACTGGAGTGAGCCGGCGCTCCGAGCGGTTGGGACGGATGCCCGTCGTCGTCGGCGGTTCGGTACGTTTATTTCCGGCACCGGGGTTTGAGTGACCATGAGTGGACGCCCGCTCGACGTGCTCGAGGAGTCGCTCTCGGAGCCGGTGACGGTCCATCTGAAGGACGGCGAGTCCTTCTACGGGGCGCTCTCGGGCTACGACCAGCACATGAACGTCGTGCTCGAACCGGCCGACGCGAGCGACGCCGTGCTGGGCGAACTCGACGTCGAGGAAGTGGACAACACAACGATTATCCGTGGCGACAACGTCGTTTCGGTAACTCTATGACCGGCGCAGGAACACCGAGCCAGGGGAAGAAGAACACCACGACCCACACGAAATGTCGCCGCTGCGGCGAGAAATCCTACCACACGAAGAAGAAGGTCTGCTCCTCGTGTGGCTTCGGGAAGTCCGCCAAGCGACGCGACTACGCGTGGCAGTCGAAAAGCGGCGACAACTGACGGCTCTCACTGCAGTCTTCTCTGCCGTTTTCTCACGGAGTAGCGGCGGCGCTCGCGCCATCGACGGTCGCAGCGACGGGTAGCGCGATCGCTGCGCCGCCTCTCGGTATGCACGTCCCTGAATATTCTCTCCGTCTACCGGCAACGATACAGCACGATAGCGGGGGTTTTTGGTTCCGCGCGACCGACGGGCGGGTATGCACGAGGGTTCGGCCGAAGGGCCGACCGGCGGGATGCGGGAGAAGTGTGGCGTCGTCGGTGTCGCGCTCGAGGACCGCGGGGCCGCCCACCCCTGTTACTACGGCCTGTACGCGCTCCAGCACCGCGGCCAGGAGTCGGCGGGGATCGTCACCCACGACGGGTTCCAGCAGCACGACCACGTCGAGATGGGACTGGTCGGCGAGGCGTTCGAGGAAGAGGACCTCGACGGCCTCCAAGGCTCGACCGGCGTGGGCCACGTCCGCTACCCGACGGCCGGCAGCGTCGACAAGGCCTGCGCACAGCCCTTTACCGTCTCCTTCCGATCGGGTTCGCTCGCGCTGAGTCACAACGGGAACCTCGTCAACGCCGGCGAGATCCGCGAAGAGTTGGCCGCCGAGGGCCACGCGTTCACCTCCGACGGCGACACCGAGGTGATCGCCCACGACCTCGCTCGCAACCTGCTCGACGCCGATCTCGTCCGCGCGGTCAAGCGCACGATGGACCGCATCCACGGCTCCTACGCGCTGACGGTGATGCACGACGAGACCGTGCTGGGGATCCGTGACCCGCAGGGGAACCGCCCGCTCTGTCTCGGAAAACTCGACGACGGCTACGTGCTCGCCAGCGAGTCGGCGGCGATCGATACGCTCGGCGGCGAGCTGATCCGGGACGTGAAACCCGGCGAGCTCGTCCTGCTCGACCCCGACGGCACGGGGTACGAGAGCTACCAGCTGGTCGAGGAGGACAACACCGCCCACTGCTTCTTCGAGCACGTCTACTTCGCGCGGCCGGACTCCGTGATCGACGAGGAGTTGGTCTACGACACGCGCCGCGACCTCGGCGCGCGGCTCTGGGACGAGTCGGGCGTCGAGAGCGACGTGGTGATGCCCGTCCCCGACTCGGGGCGGGCGTTTGCGACGGGGTACGCCGAGGCCGCGAGCGAAGAGCTGGGCGACGACGGCCCGGAGTTCGCGGAGGGGCTGATGAAGAACCGCTACGTCGGGCGGACGTTCATCATGCCGACGCAGGACCAGCGCGAGCAGGCCGTCCGCCTCAAGCTCAACCCCATCCGATCGACGGTCGAGGGGAAATCCGTCACGCTGATCGACGACAGTATCGTCCGCGGGACGACTTCGACGCAGCTCGTCTCGCTGCTGGAGGAGGCCGGCGCGGCGGAGGTCCACCTCCGCATCGGCGCGCCGCAGATCCTCGCGCCCTGCTACATGGGGATCGATATGGCCTCCCGCGAGGAGCTGATTGCGGCGGGACAGGACACCGAGGGTATCCGGGAGACTGTCGGCGCCGACTCGCTCTCCTACCTCTCGGTCGACGGCGTCGCCGAGGTGCTCGGCGAGTCGCGCGCGGACCTCTGTCTGGGCTGTGTAACGGGGGAATACCCCTACGACATCGACGGCGAGGAGACTGACCGGGACGTGACGCGGCCGGAGATCGACGGTCCCGTCGTCGCGGACGACTGAGGCACGGCGACGGTCGGCCGTTCCTCTGTGACGACTGAGACGCGGCGACCGGCGGTCGTGCAGGACGACCTCTCTTGACGGCACAAGCTCTTTCTCACACCAGCCGAACGGAGCCTGTATGCGGACGTTCTCGCCCGACGACGCCGATCGGGAGTCGCTCTCCGATGCGCTCGGGACGACCGACGTGGCGATCAACCGCTATCGGCTCCCGCCCGGGGAGGGACTGCCGAGCGGACTCCACACCCACCTCGATCAGGAGGAGGTGTTCGTCGTCCTCGAGGGGACGGTGACGTTCGAGACGCTCTCTGAGCCGGTCGTCGTCGGCGCCGGCGAGGCAGTCCGGTTCGCGCCCGGCGAGTACCAGACCGGAACGAACGACGAATCGTCGTCGGCTCTCGTGCTCGCGCTCGGCGCGCCGAAGGAGAGCGAACAAGTGCGCGTCCCGCTCGACTGCCCGGACTGTGGCCATCGTGGGCTCTCGCCGGCGTGGGACGGCGGGGTACTGCTCACCTGCCCCGACTGCGGCGGCGCGCACCGAACCCGGGGCTGTCCAGAGTGTGAGCGCGCGGAGATGGAGGTCAGGTCCGGGGAGGGTGAGGAAGAGACGGTCGTCGTCTGCCCGGACTGCGGCGCGGAGCGGTCCGAGCCGCGGTGGGCGTAGTCAGGCGATCACGTACACGAACAGGTAGACGACGACGCCCAGCGCGAACGAGATCGCCCAGAGGGGCGCCGCGACCTTCCCGACCTTCCGGTGGTTCGTCTGAGGGATCTCCGAGACGGGGTGGCTCCACGCCAGCAGCAGCGCGTAGAACACCAGCGGCACGCAGACGATCGCGAGCGTGATGTGGATTCCGAGGATCGCGAGGTAGGCCGTCTCGAGCAGCCCCGTCGCCGGGAACTCCGTCGGGCCGACGAGGCTGACCCGGTAGAGGTAGGCGACGAGGAAGGCGGCGAACAGACCGAACGTCGCCCCCATCAGCTTCCGGTGGCGCTCGACGTTCCCCTCGCGGATCGCGCGGACGCCGAGGACTACGGTGACCAGCGCGACCGTACAGATCAGCGCGTTCAGGTGTGGAATGGCGTCGACGACCGCCGCGGGCGCCTGTGGGAGCGCCCCGGCGGGGACGACACGCAGCGCGGCGGCAAACACGAGCGCGAGCGCGACGGCGGAGAGCACCGCCGCCGTCCCGAGCGTGTGGTCGCGGACGGTGGCACGAACGTTCATACCGGAGCGTCGGCCCGGCGGGGCAAGAAACGTGTGGCGACGGCACGAGTCTGTCCATGGCGATCGCGCTCCCGTCGCCCGACGGCGACGCCAAAAGGAAGCCCTTTTACTGGGCCGTCGGCAATGAACGATTGCAGCAAGCACGCGAGCGTGGGTAGCCAAGCTAGGCCAACGGCGCAGCGTTGAGGGCGCTGTCCTGTAGAGGTCCGCCGGTTCAAATCCGGTCCCACGCATCGCACGGCGGGCAACCACCCGCCACACGATGCGGGTGCTCGTCCTCCGGACAGCACCCACGCACATTCCTTCCGGACACCACTCGAACAGCGACGGCACCGTCCTGTGGAACTATGGGTCTCGCCCCGGTAGCGCCGGCCATGCCCGGTCGATCGAGCGACTCCCCGGTACTGTTCCTGATCGGACTGGCCGTCGCAGCCGTCGCCGTCGTCGGAACCACGTTCCTCGGCTGGGAGTTCGGCGAGTCGAGCGGTTCCGTGCCGGTGGTGATCGGCGTCGCCTGCGCCGTCGCCGGGGTGGCGGTCTGGCTCCGGCACTGACTCCCGAACCAGTCAGAAACGGAGAGTTTTCCCGTTGACGGCCGACCCCCGCCCATGGTCGAGCCAGTGCTCACCAGACAGCGCGTCGATCCCGACCGCGTCGACGACCTCCGGGAGTGGACCGCGGAAGTCCGGGAGCGGCCGGACGAACACGTCGAGACGCTGCGCAACGAGGGCGTCTACACCGAGACCGCGTTCCTCGAACGCATCGACGGGGAGCCGTACCTCACCTACTACATGGAGACTGAGAGCGTTCAGGCCGTCTTCGAGGCGTTCGAGAACTCGGAGTTCGACATCGACGCCGAGCACGAGGCGGTGATGCGGGAGGTGCTCGAATCGGGCGAGAACGTCGCCGACGCCGAGGTGCTGTACCATCAGGTCAACCCCGACAGGCCGGCCGACGTGACCGACTGACGCCCGATCGGCGGCGCCACGGCTGCTCGGTCGGCGTCGAAAGAAAGCGGCACTGCGGAAGCGTCGGTGAGAGGGTCGCTGTCGTTTAACCGAACAGCTCGCCGAGGCCCTCGCCGGACTCCTCGTCGCCCTCGTCTTCGTCCTCTTCTTCGGCCTCGGCCTCTTCCTCGGCCTCCTCTTCCTCTGCTTCCTCGGCCTCGTCGGCGCTACCGCCAGCGCCGCCGGCGGCCGCACCGCCCGCGGCGGGCGCGGCGGCGGCCGTCTCGATGGCCTCCTCGATGTCGACGTCCTCCAGCGCGGCCACGAGGGCCTTGACGCGGGACTCCTCGACGTCGACGCCGGCCGCTTCGAGCACGGCCGTGATGTTCTCCTCGTTGATCTCCTCGCCCGATTCGTTCAGCGTGAGTGCAGCGTAAACGTATTCCATTGTTCTGAGTTACCCGAACATCTCGCCGAGACCTTCGCCGCCGTCGGCGTCGTCGTCGTCGGAGTCGTCCTCCGGTTCGGCGTCGTCGGCGTCCTCGGCATCAGTTGCTTCGTCGTCCTGTTCATCCTCGTCCTCCTCGACGTCCTCGGAGGCTGCCGGCGCTTCCACGCCCTGCAGCTCCTCGGGGAGCGCCTCCTCGTCGTCGATCTGGGCGGCCAGCGCACGCAGCTGTGCGTCCGCCTTGCCGATCAGATCGGGAGCCAGCTCCTCGTTGACGATCGTCGCCTCGAGGCCGACGGACTTGGCCTCGCCGGCCGCCTTCGCGAGCAGGGTGCCCGCGTTCTCGGCGGTCGGGTAGGCGGCGTTGACCGAGAGGTTCCGGGCGGCCGCGGCGGCAGCCTGGATGTCCTCGCGGTACTCGTCGACGTCGAGTGCGAGCTCGTCGGGCTCGAACAGCACGCCGTCGGCGTAGACGGCGCGCAGGTCCAGCCCCACCTCCTTGGGCTCGATGCCCATCTCGGCGAGCACGTTCGCCAGGTCCTCGGAGACGGTCTCACCGGCCTCGAGCACCTTGGAGTCCTCGGTGACCTTGATCGACCCCTCCATGATTCGCGCGGAGGCGCCGACCGACTGGAGCTCGCCCACGAACGGACCGGGGTCGATCCCGGTGTCACCCTCGGGGATGACGATGTCGTTGGGGGCGACCTCGCCGGCGCCGATCGGCGCCGGGGTCTTCGAGGCTTCCAGCTCCTTGAACAGCCCGAAGGGGTTGTCGTTCGAGCCGACGAAGGCGACCTCGCCGCCGATCTCGGCGGCGAGCTGTTCGAGGCCCTCGTCGACCTGCTCGACGGCGCGGGTCATGAGCGTGTTGCGGCTCATGCGCACCTCGGCGGTGCCGTGGAGCCCGCGGCGCATGCTCTGGAGCTGTCGCGAGGGGATGCCCGTGACGCCGACGATGCCGACGGCGTCGTAGCGCTCGAGGAAGTCGACGAGCTCGTCGACCTCCTGCTGCTTCCACTGGGGCACCGTCTCGGTCTTGCGGACGTCCTCGGCTTCGCTCATGCGGGCACCTCCACGGCCGGCCCCATCGTGGTCTTCACGTAGATGGAGTCGATGTTGAGGGGACCCTTCTCGAGGTCGGCCTCGAGACGACGGATGATGACGTCGATGTTGTTCGAGACCTCGTCGGGGGTCATGTCCTGGGCGCCGACGCGGGTGTGGAACGTTCGGCGGTCACCGGAGCGGATCTGAACGGTGTTCTTCATCCGTTCGATCGTCTCCACCACGTCGTCGTCGGGCTGGAGTGGGGTCGGCATCTTCCCTCGCGGACCGAGCACGGTCCCGAGGTAGCGGCCGATGTCTTGCATCATCGCGGCCTCCGCGATGAAGAAGTCCGTATCGTCGGCGAGGTCCTTCGCCTCGTCGTCGTCGTCGCCGAGGTCCTCGAGCTCGTCGGGGCCGAGCACCTCGTCGGCGACGTCTTCGGCGCGGACGGCGGTCTCGCCGGTCGCGAAGACGACGATACGTGTCTCCTGTCCGGTTCCTGACGGGAGCACGACGCTCTCGTCGACCCGGTTGGACGGGTCGTTCAAGTCGATGTCGCGCAGATTAACTGCGAGGTCGACCGTCTCGGTGAAGTTCCGATCGGGTGCGTCCTCGAGTGCGCGGGATACTGCTTCCTCTATTGAATCTGCCATCTTTCACCTCCGTAGTACGCGTAGGTAGCTCCTACGGGTGAGTGAAACAGGCTACGCCTGTCTCACCCGAGACGACGGCGATGCGAGACTTAAAGCCGTCGAACTAGGGACCCGCCGAAACCCGCCGAGGGCGCCGTGTCGGTCCCTGTGACGCCGTCCCGTGGCGCGTCGACGCGCCGCGTCGGCGAAGGCAAAACCCTATACCACGAACTCCACAAGCGAGCACAGGAATGGAGGACCGCACGCGCAACTACCTCAAGGGGCGATTCGGCGACTACTACGCCGACGCCGACATCTCGGTGCCGCCCGCACCCGCGGCCCGGGAGTGGGGGCACATCCCCTACACCGAGAGCGAGGGGACGACGATGGTGCGCCACCGCTCGCTGCTGGACATGGGCGGGGACGCCCAATCGGTCCGGGAGTTCCTCGCCCGCGAGGCGCCCCGCCACGCCTACTTCTCGGCCGCACGCTACGACGACCCCGACAACCGGACGATGGCCGAGAAGGGCTGGCGCGGCGCGGACCTCGTGTTCGACCTCGACGCCGACCACCTCCCCGGCGTCGACGAGGAGGAAGCGAGCTACGCCGAGATGCTCGAAGCCTGTAAGGACGCGCTCAAGCGACTGCTGGACCTGCTCCGGGAGGACTTCGGCTTCACCGACGACGAACTGCTGATCGTCTTCTCGGGCGGCCGCGGCTACCACGTCCACGTCCGCAACGACGCGCTGCTCGACCTCGACAGCGAGGCGCGCCGCGAGATCGTCGACTACGTGCGCGCGGTCGACCTCGACCGCGACGGCCTGATCCGGACCGTCTCCTACGGCGGCACCACCCGCCGTGAGCTCAAGACCGGCGGCGGGTGGGGGCGACGCGTCCACCGTGAGCTCGTGGAGTTCGTCGCCGACCTCCGGGAGATGGACCGCGAGGACGCCCTCGAACAGCTCACCGCGTTCGACGGCATCGGCGACGGCCGCGCGGGCACCATCCTCGACGCCGCGGAGCGCAACCCCGACGCGATCCGCGAGGGGAACGTCGAGGCCGGCGGCCCCGGCCTGCGGAAGCTGATCGAGGCGCTGACCGCACAGGTCGTCGGCAACGAGACGGCGCCGATCGACGAGCCGGTCACCACCGACGTGCGCCGACTCATCCGGCTGCCGGGGACGCTCCACGGCGGGACGGGGTTCGTCGTGAAACCCATCGATCCCGCGGATCTCGACGCGTTCGACCCGCTGTCCGACGCCGTCGCCGACCGCTTCCGCGGCCAGCGAATCATGGTGAACGTCACCGAGCCCGGCCCGGTCGACTTGGGCGCCGAAACAGCTTTAGAGCCTGGTCCGCAATCAGTGGAAGAGTACGTCGGCGTGTTCCTCATGGCGAGGGGGCGCGCCGAGAAAGCCGCAGAGTAACCGAACGAACCCGCAGGCCACCGTCGCGCCACCCGCGCGGCCCCGACACACAGCATGGACATCGACGAACTCCAGACGGTCCAGAGCAAGGAGCGCCAGAAGGACAGCCTCCAGCACCTGCGGGACTCGTTCTACGAGGACGTCGCGGCGTACATCGAGGAGCTGAAAGAGGAGCGCGACCGCGTGGCCGAGGCGGCCGACGAGCCGTTCTCGGACCCGGAGGTCTCCCGGCTCAGCGACGACATCGAGCGCGCGGAGGACGTGGTCGAGGCGATCTACGAGCGCCGGGTCGGGAAGGTCGTCAAGATGGCCTCGTTCAAGGCCGCGGACATGCCCGTCGAGGAGGAGGGACTCACCACGCAGGAGCGGGACCTGTTCGAGGACATGGTCGGCCGCATCGGCGAGAACCGCTCGCGCGTGCTGGACATCCTCGCCGGCGAGGGCGACAGCGTCGCCGCCTCCCCCATGGGCTCGCCGGGCGCCCAGCCCGAACCGACCGAGACGACGACCGCGAGCGAGCCGTCGCCGCCCGGCGGCGAGGCGTCGACGGCACCCGACGACACCGGCCCCTCCCGCGACGAGCCGGCGGTCGGCACGGGAGCGCCCGAGCCGGACAGTTCGGACGACGACGTGCCGCCCGCGCCGCCGGACAGGCCGGCCGAGGAAGTCGAGGAAACGCCGCCGGAGCCGCCCGAGACGCCGGCCGACCCGCGATCCGACGGCGGGGTCGCAGCCGCGACGGCGGGCGACGCGCCCGCGAGTCCGGCGACTGCGGCCGAGGACACCGACGACGAGCGGACCACCGTCCGCGTCACTGAGGACGTGGGGCGGCTGCTCGGCGTCGACGACCGCGAGTACGAACTCGAGAGCGAGGACGTGGTCTCGCTGCCCGCGGACAACGCCGAGGCGCTGCTCCAGCGCGAGGCCGCCGAGCGACTCTGGTGACCGTCGCCGGGAGCGGAAAGCGTTAGTCCCCGCCGGTCGCACGCTCGGGCATGCTCGAACCCGGTGACGACGCGCCAGAGTTCTCGCTTCCCAACCAAGACGGCGACGAGGTCTCGCTCTCGGATCTACCCGGCGAGTACGCGGTCGTCTACTTCTACCCGCGCGCCGACACGCCCGGCTGCACCACCGAGGCGTGTTCGTTCCGCGACGACTGGGACACCTACGAGGACGCCGGCATCTCCGTCGTCGGGATCAGCGACGACCCCGTCGATGATCTCGCGGATTTCCGCGAGAAGTACGACCTCCCGTTCGACCTGCTCTCCGACGAGGACGGCGAGGTGTCCGCGGCGTACGGCTCCTACGGCGAGAAGAACGTCTTCGGCAACGAGGTGATGGGCGTGTTCCGTAACACGTTCGTCGTGAAGGACGGCGAAATCGTCGAAGTGTACGAGGGCGTCGATCCCGAGAACCACGCCGAGGAGATTCTGGCGGACCTCGACCTCGATTAGGCCCGTAGCCGCCGAATTTCCTCGCCGACTGCCTTCCGGTTCAGCACGAGGAAGCCGGCGAGGATACAGCCGAACCCGGCGACGGCCGCCGGTGGGAGCGCTTCGTCCAGCAGCGCCCACCCAGTGACGGCGGCGACCGGCGGCACCGCGTAGCTCACGAGGTTCGCGGTGAACGGTCCCCGGCGGCGCATCAGCGTGAAGTAGGCGCCGTACCCCACAGAGCTCGCGACGACGCCGACGTAGCCGACCGCGACCCACGTCCACGTCCCCGACGGCACGACGATCGGCTCGCCCAACCCGAGGCTGGCGGCGTGGAGCATGATCGCCCCCAGCCCCATCGCCCACCCCGTCGTCGGGAGGCTGGCCATCGGCGCGTCGACCCGGCGCAGCAGCACGCTGCCAGCGGCGACCGCGATCACCGCACAGAACACCAGCGCCGCCCCGAGCCCGTCCGCACCGAGCAGTTCGAAGGCGCCGTCGAGCACGCCGGGCGCGCCGGCGGGCGGCTCGGTCGCCGCGGTCGGCGACGGCCGCGCGATCAGCACGACGCCGACCAGCCCGAGGAGGATCCCCACGACGTCGCGGGGCGTCAGCCCGTCGCCCGAGAGCAGCAGTGCGGCGAACCCCACCGTGAGCACGGGGTTGAGACTGTACACGACCGACGCGATCGAGCCGGAGGTGTAGAGCTGTCCGAAGAAGAGGAAGAAGACGTTCCCGAACACGAGAAACGCCGCGGCGACGAAGATCGCCTGCCAGTCCGCTCGTGTCCGTGGGAGGTCCAACCGCCCCAGCGCCGCGAGCGCGCCCAGCGTCACGACCGCGCCGATGTCGAATCGAAAGCTGGCGAACAGGATCGGCCGAATCGTCTGCAGGCCGACCTCGATCGCCGAGAACCCGGCACCCCACGCGACAGCCAGCACCACGAACAGCCCGGCATCCTGATAGCGAGACACGTCGGGAGTGGTGGCGGCGACGGCTTGAGCGTGTCCATCGCGGCGCGATTCGCCGCCCCGGAAAGGTGTGAGCCGTCCACACACCGGGCGGGGAGTTAAGTGTCAATCTCCCGCTATCGACGCCGTGGGCCGCTATCTGATCTCCGACCATCACTTCGGGCACGCGAACATCATCGAGTACTGCGACCGGCCGTTCGACTCGCCCGGCGCGATGGACAGCGCGATGCTCGACCGGCATTACGAGACCGTCTCGCCCGAGGACGTGCTCGTCCACCTCGGCGACGTGGCGATGGACATGCAGGACGGCCGGGAGACGATCGAGCGGTTCGACCAGCTCGGCGGCGACCTGCTCGTGCGTGGCAACCACGACGTGGGGCTCGACCCGGCGGAGGCGCCGTTCCCGGTCGTCGACGGCTTCGTTCTGGAACACGGCGAGCGGTCGTTCTACTGCACGCACCGCCCCGAGGACGCGCCGGCGGACTGGGAGGGGTGGCTGATCCACGGCCACCACCACGACAACGACCCCGACACCCACCCGTTCGTCGCCGCCGACGCGCGCCGGGTGAACGTCTCGGCGGAGCTACTGGACTACCGGCCGGTCCGGCTCGGGGGGCTGGCGGCGCTGCTCGATCGGTGTGGGTCGACCGAGCGCGTTCGGGACGCGGCGGCCGCCGAGTCGCGGTTCGAGGTCGAACTCCGGTAGCTTCCGTACCGGCTCCGCGAACGGGAGTCGGGAAAAGGGACGCCGGCTCAGTAGCCGCGGTTGATCAGGTAGTCCGCCAGATCCGCGAGCAGCCGACTGGCCTCGTTGTCCGGCAGGGCGTCGAGGTGGCCCTTCGAGCGGGCGGTCAGCTCCTCCGCCTTCGAGCGGGCGTACTCGATGCTGCCCGCCGCTTCGAGCGTCTCGACGGCGTCGGCGACCTCGGCCTCGGTGAGTTCGTCGGCCGTCTCGGCGCTGACCAGCCCGTCCACGTCGACGCCCTGCTGGCGCGCGTGGAGGGTGATCAGCGTCTCCTTCTCGCCGACGAGGTCCGAGCCGCGCTGCTTGCCCAACTCCTCGCTGGGCACCGTCAGGTCGAGCACGTCGTCCTGAATCTGGAACGCGCGCCCGGAGTCGATCCCGTACTGCCGCAGCGCCTCGACGGTCTCGTCGGCGGCGCCGAGCAGGATCGCGGGAATGGCCGCGGAGGCGCCGTACAGCACGGCGGTCTTGAGTTCGACCATCTCGAGGTACTCCTCGGGGAGCACGCCCGCGCGGTTCTCGAACTCCACGTCGAGCGCCTGTCCCTCACAGATCTCGGTACAGGTGCGCGCCAGCCGGTTGGTCGCGGCGACGGAGAGTTCGGGCCGGCTGCCGGTGTCGGTCATGAACTCGAACGCCTTGGCGTACAGCGTGTCGCCGGCGAGGATCGCCGTCTCCTCGTCGTACTCGCGGTGGACCGCCGGCACGCCGCGCCGGAGGTCGTCGTCGTCCATGATATCGTCGTGGATCAGCGTGAACGACTGGATCACCTCGATGCTGACCGCCGCCCGCAGCAGGTCGACCTCGCCGTCGAACAGCGCGGGGAACGCCCGGTAGTCGGCGCTGCCGGGGTCCACGTCGGCCAGCGCCTCGCCCACGAGGAGACACACCGTCGGCCGCAGGCGCTTCCCGCCGGCGTCGAGCAGGTAGCGGGAGGCCTCGTAGAGGCGTTCTGGCTCCTCGATCGGGAGCTCCTCGACGATGGCGTCGTTGACCCGCTCGCGGCGCTGTTTCACCGCGGCGAGCAGCCGTTCGACCGTCGCGTCCTCACTCATCGTTACTCCGTGAGCTGGATCACGTTGCCGTTGCGCGAGAGGTGGACGTCGTCGCCGAGGTTGTACCCCTCGGACTCACAGAGGTCGACGTACTTCGCGAGGTTCTCGAGGTTCTGGTGGGCGGGGACGACGTTCTCGGGCTGGAGCGCCTCCAGCATCTGGTAGTGGCCCTCCTGACTCAGGTGGCCCGAGACGTGGATGTCGTCGTAGATGTGGGCGCCCTGCATCCGGAGCAGCTGCTCGGACTGGTAGCGCTGGCCCTCGTTGGTCGGCTCCGGGATGACTCGGGCGCTGAAGATGACCTTGTCGCCGTCCTCGATGTCGTAGGGGGTCTCGCCGCGACCCATCCGGGTGAGCATCGCGCGCGGCTCGCCCTGGTGGCCGGTGACGATGGGGAGGTAGTTCTCCTTCCCCTCCTTCATGATCCGCTTGAACGTCCGGTCGACGGACTTGCGGTGGCCGTACATCCCGAGGTCGTCCGGGAAGTCGACGAAGCCGAGGCGCTCGGCCGTGCCGGAGTACTTCTCCATCGAGCGGCCGAGCAGCACCGGCTCGCGGCCGATCTCCTGGGCGAACTCGACGAGGCTCTTCACGCGGGCGATGTGGCTGGAGAACGTGGTGGCGACGATGCCGCCGTCGTAATCCTCCAGACTCATCATCACGTCACGCAGGTGCTCGCGGGCGACGCGCTCGGAGGGCGTCCGGCCCTTCTTCGAGGCGTTGGTACAGTCCTCGATGTACGCGAGCACGCCCTCCTCCCGGCTGATCTCGCGGAACCGATCCATGTCGATCGGGTCGCCGATGACGGGCGTGTGGTCCATGCGCTTGTCCAGCCCGTACACCACGGCGCCCTCCGGCGTGTGGAGCACGGGGTTGATCGCGTCGATGATGGAGTGGGTGACGTTGACGAACTCGAGTTCGGTGTCGTCGCCGATCTGCATCGTCTCGCCCGCGTCCATCTTGATGAGGTCGTTGTCGACCTCGAACTTCGACTCGCTCTGGACCTGCTGTTTCACCAGTTCGATCGTAAAGGGCGCCGAGACGATCGGCGCGTCGTAGCGGTGGGCCAGCTTCGAGATGGCACCGATGTGGTCGAGGTGGCCGTGCGTGGGCACGATGGCCTGCACGTCGCCCTCGATCTCGGACATGACCCGGTCGTCCGGGATGGCGCCCATGTCGATCAGGTCGAGGCTGTGCATCTGCTCGGTCTCGACGTTGTCGTGGATCAGGACCTTACTCAGGTTCAGGCCCATGTCGAAGATGACGACGTCGTCGCCCGCGCGGACCGCGGTACACTGTCTACCGACCTCTTCGTAGCCGCCGATTGTTGCGATTTCGACTTCCATGGTTGGATGCACTCAAAGCCACGTTCGTGGCGGTGTGCGTACTGAAACAGCCGCGAGCGTGGGGGTCGTGGACCCCGGCGTCTTACAGCGCGTCGGTCACCGATCCCCGCAACGCCCCGTCGGCGTTTACCCGCGGGATGTTCTTACCCGTCCTTCTGCGTCCGAGGGTAAAAATGGCGCGGGTCGACGGCCGGCGACCGGAGAACGGCTCAGACGCCGAAAACAGCCCGTAGTAGGTCCCGAGACCCCGGCCCCAGTCCGACGGCGCTGACCGCGGTCAACAGCAGCGTCGTGTACCGCGGCGTCTCCTCGACCAGTTCGGGCTCGAACACCCAGATCAGGAACGTCGCCGCCGCCATCTTCACGACGAGGAACGGCCACGCCGCCCCGAACAGGTCGACGATGAACTGGTTCGCGGGGTGTTTGGGGTTGAGGTTGTACGGCACGCCGAGCGCCATCAGGTAGTCCAGCCCGATCACGTTCGCGGCGCCGTCGACGGCGTGGGCGACGAGCACCATCCCGCCCGCCAGTCCCGTCCCCTCGTTGACGCTCGGTGCGAACGTCTCGATGGCGTACCACGTCCCGACGGCCGCGACGGCCGAGAGCCCGACCGTCGCGATCAGCACCAGCGGGTAGAACTGCACCTGCGGGTCCGTCGCCGCGAGGAAGGCGAGGTAGCCGACCGACAGCAGGACCGCGCCGCCGCCCATCGCCGTCAGCGGCCGGACGTAGTCGTCGACGTACCCCCGTCGGGCCAGCCACAGCGAGAGGAGGATGCAGGCCAGCGCGATGACGAACAGCGTGAGGTAGATGATCGGGCTGATCAGCAGCGTGTTCAGCGGGTAGTCGAACCAGCTATCCCCCATCGCGTTGTGGGCGTCCTCGACGGTCCGGAGCGCGCCGCCGAGCAGCATGAACGGCACCATCGCCCAGAACAGCCCGCGGTCCTCCCCGATGCCGAGCCGTTCCAGCAGCAGCACGACGCCGGTGATCGTGATCAGCAGCGCGACGATGTAGCCGACCTCGCTGACGACCGTGTAACCCGGGTAGGCAACCGGCTCGGCCGCCTCCCGACACGCCGACGTGCTGTAGAGGTACTCGACCGTGCTCCCGGGACGGATCGCACAGACCGCGTTGTGTGCGTCGGCCTGTACCGGCCCCCAGAAGTAGTGCCAGATGAAGCCGTCGTACACCGTCTCGGGGGCGAGTACCGACCCCCCGACCAGCGCCACCAGGAGCGCGCCGACGGCGCCGGCCCAGAGCCGCTCCGGGCTCCGGCCGGTCCACTCGCGGAGGGATGACATACCCCAACACCGCACAGCGTGGGGCTTCAGGGTTGCGGTCTCCCGTATCGCCCGGCGCGGGACCAGTAACGTTACCTCCCGCGACTCCCCCGTCGGGAGCATGGTCAGTCCGACACCGATGCTGGTGGCCGGCGGCGTCGCGGTCGCCGTGATCGCCCTCTACGCCGCCTACCAGAAGGGGCGCGCCGACGGGATCGAGCGGGCCCAGCGCGAGCAGTCGCGGCAGGCCCACGAGGCCGCCACCGAGCGGGAGCCGCCGGTCGACGTGGGCGATCGCGTCTCGCTGGCCGTCAAGGAGTTCGAGAGCCACCACTCCGGCGAGCGGGTCGCGGTCTGCAAGAAGGCGGGTTTCGTGATCTTCGTCGACGGCGTGCCCGACAGCGCCGACGTGGGCGACGTGATCGACGCCGAGATCGTCGACTTCGGCCGCGATCGCAACTCCGCCGAGGCGCAGTACGTCGGTTAGATCGGCAGCCCGTCGGCCTCGTAGTCGGTGCCGAGCACCACCATCGTCTGTGAGCGCGTGAACCCCTCGGTGTCGGCGATGTGGTCGAACATCAGGTCCCGGAGGCCGTCGGTGTCCTCGGCGTGGACCCGCACCATCACGTCCCACTGGCCGGTCGTGAGGTGGACCTCCTGGACCTCGGGCAGGCCGGCGAGGTGGGCCAGCGCCTCCTCCTCGCGGCCCTGCTCGGTGCGGAGACCGACGAACGCGCTCACGCCGTACCCCACCGCGTCGGCGTCGACGCTCGCGTGGTACCCCTCGATGACGCCCGCCTCCTCCATGCGGTTCACCCGGTCGTGGACCGTCGCGCTGGACATGTCGATCCGGCGCGCGACCTCGCTGAAGGGGGTCCGGGCGTCCTCCTGCAGGATGCGGAGGATCTGCCGGTCCGTCTCGTCGAGTTCCATACGCGGGACTGTGCGGTCGGGACTCTTTGGGCTTGTGACTGCTTCCCGAAGGTCAGACCGCGTCGTCGATCGCCTGCGCCGCTTCGAGCATCTCCTCGTGGAGCACACCGTTCGAGACGACCAGCCCGCGGGCGTCGTGGTGCCACCGCTCCCCGCGGAGGTCGGTCGCCGTCCCGCCGGCCCGGCGCACGAGGTGGACCCCGGCGATCGTGTCCCACGGCTTCGTCTGGACGTTGGTGATCACGCCCTCGATCGAGCCGGCGGCGACCATCGCGAGCGCGGCCTGTGCGCTGCCCGGTCGTCGGAGGTCGGCGAAGCGGCTCACGATGGCCTCGCACGCGCGGGCGTACTCGTCGCGCCGCTCGCGCGGCCACCAGACGGTCGGCACGACCGCGGCGCGCTCGGGGTCGCTCACCGACGAGACCGAAATTTCGCTGCCGTTGCGGTAGGCCGCCCCGCTGTCGGCGGTGTACACGTCGTCCATCGCGGGCAGGTAGTTGCAGGCCGCGACCGGTTCGCCCTGGACCACGCAGGCGACCGCGGTGGCCCAGGTCGTGAGCTCCCGGACGTAGCTGTCGGTGCCGTCGATGGGGTCGACGATCCACGCCGGTCCCGTCTCCGGTACCGACTTGAGCGCGTCGCCCTCCTCGCCGACGATCGGCTCCTCGGGGCGCTCCTCCCGGATGACCTCCTCCACTTCGCGCTGGGCGGCGCGGTCGGCCTCCGTCACCACGTCGGTCTTTCCCGCCTTCGTCTCGACGGCGACGCCGGTCCGGAAGAACTCCTTCGCCACGTCGCCGCCGGCGACGGCCGCGCGGCGGGCGAGCGCGGCGCGGCCGGCCGCTCCGTGTTCGTCCATGGTTCTCCGTCTCGGGGAGCCAGCCCCAAGAACGCTCTGGGTCCTGCTCGAACGCGGCGTGACTCGACGACGGCGACGCGACCCGTGGCGCTCCCCTCGCGCGGTCCGAGAGGATTCGGACGCCGAAGCGGTGACGCCACGCGAACACGTCACGCCGCTGTCCCGATGCGATAACCTTCAAGGCAACGCCGAGGGAACTGATAAACTGTCTATGGACATCTCGGATATCGCCGTCAAGGAATTCGTCGAAGTCGAGGCCGACACGCGCGTCGCGAAGATTCGGTCGCGGTTCGAGCGGGAGAACCCGAAAGGGGTCGTCGTCATGGAGGACGGCGAGTGTATCGGCGTGATCCGTGAGAAGCAACTGGTCCAGTCTCACGTCGAGGACGACATGAAGGTCGGCGCCGTCGTCCGCTCCTCCCGTAGCGGCGGGAGCCCGCCGAAGGTGGGCCGGCACGACGACGTGCGCGAGGTCTCCCGCGTGCTCGTCGAGGGCGACGTGAAGATCGCGCCCGTCTACGAGGGCGAGAACCTCTGGGGGATCGTCGCGGCCGACGACATCCTGCGGGCGGTGCTCGAGAACCTCGAAGCCATCACCGTCGGCGACATCGCCTCGGAGTCGGT
The DNA here is from genome assembly GCF_054653455.1 of Halolamina salina. Lineage (NCBI taxonomy): Archaea > Methanobacteriati > Methanobacteriota > Halobacteria > Halobacteriales > Haloferacaceae > Halolamina > Halolamina salina. The sequence continues at coordinate 653,691 of NZ_BAAIGE010000002.1, forward strand.
CGTCACCGTCACCGAGGACGACCACGTCGGCAAGGCGATCAACCGCCTGCGCGAGAACGGCATCTCCCGGCTGCCCGTCACCAACGAGACCGGCGACCTCACCGGGATCGTCACGACCAACGACATCGTCGACTTCGCGGTGCGCGACGAGGACCGACAGGGCGAGGGCGACCGCAGCGGCGAACTCGAGCGCATGCTCGACATCCCCGTCTACGACCTGATGTCGAGCCCGGTCCAGACGATCACCGCCGGCGAGACCGTCGAGGAGGCGGTGTCGATCATGTTCGAGAACGGCATCTCCGGGCTGGTCGTGACGGCGACGCCCGACGGCGCCGAGATCGAGGGCGTCATCACGAAGACCGACGTGCTCCGCGCGCTGACCCACACCGAGGAGGAGTCGATGGACGTCCAGATCACGAACATCAATCTGCTGGACGTGCTCACTCGGGAGGACATCGTCGCGGACATCACGAGCGTCGCGGACAAGTTCAAGGAGATGAACGTGCTCCACGCCCACGTCCGCTTCACCCAGCACAAGGAGAAGCTCCGTGGGACCCCGCTGCTGCGCTGTCAGATCCGCCTGCGAACCACGCAGGGGCAGGTCGCCGGCTCCGGCGAGGGGTACGGCGCCGAGCACGCGTTCCACGTCGCGCTCGACCGACTGGAGCGTAACGTGCTCGAACTCAAGGGCGTCAAGGCCGACGAGGAGTACCGCGGTCAGCTGATGCGGAAGCTGAACGAGCTATAGAGGCCGCCCGCGTTCGATTTTTTCGCCGTCGTACGGCCGATCCGGGACGCGTCGCGTCGGCCTTAGAGCTCCTCGGCGGCCGCCAGCCCCTCCTCGACGATCCGAAACGTCGCGGTCTCGCCGGTCGCTTTCGAGCGGTGTTTCTCCAGCGACGCCCGGCGGTTACCGCCGCGGAACCGCTCCAGTCGCAGCACCACGCCGGTCCAGTGTTCCAGCGTGTTCCCGCCCAGTCCGCGGGTCCGATCGGCGTCGGGATCGCGGAACACCTGATTGGTGACGACGACCGCGAGGTCGTGTTTGCGCGCCAGCGAGAGCAGGTGGGTGATCTGGTCGGCGACTTTCCGCAGGGACTCGCCGCCGGAGTCGTCGCCCGCACGCTCCAGCCGGTAGAACCCCGTCGCGGAGTCGAGCACGATCAGGTCCGCAGTCTCCGCGAACTCCTCGGCGTCCCGGACGGCCTCGGCCTGTTCCTCGAAGTCGTGGGCCTCCGAGACGACGATGCGGGAGGCCACCTCCTCGAAGTCGGCGTCGCCGTCGGTCTTCCCGGCGACGATCTGGCGGAAGCGGTCGATCGACAGCCCCTCAGTATCGATGTACAGCGCGCGCCCGCCGTCGACGGCGGCCTCGACCGCCGCCGCGAGTGCGAGGTTGGTCTTCCCCGCGGCCGGTTCGCCGTACACCTGCGTGACGGTGCCGCGCTCGAAACCGCCGCCGAGCAGGTCGTCGATCGGGTCGCAGCCGGTGGGGACGGGTTCGCTCATTGGCGGTGCTTGCGCGGGGTGGTACGAAAGCGCTCGGACTCGCGGCGGTTCGGTGCCTCAGCGAGGGGAGTACGCCCGCCTCGATGTTCTCTCGACCGACTCCGCCGCTGTTCGACTGGAGAATTCGGCATCCGTCTGCTGGTAATTCGCGCCGTTGGTGTACGAAGAAAACCTCGACCTAACGCCACACTTATGCGCGAACACCCCTTGTTTCCACGTAACTCACTCCGGGTTACTCATGAACGAAGTCCAACTGGAAGTCGCGAAAGCGTACCCGAACGACTCGGGCCGCGGTATCGCTCGGCTCGACCCCGACACCCTGCTCCACCTCAAGCTCTCCCCCGGGGACATCATCGAGATCGAGGGCGCCGAAACCACGGCGGCGAAGGTCTGGCGCGCCGACCGACAGGACTGGAACACCGACACGGTTCGCATCGACGGCTTCACGCGCCAGAACGCCGACGTGAGCATCGGCGAGCGCGTCACCATCCGGAAGGCCGAGGCCGAGACCGCCGAGTCGCTCACCCTCGCCCCGCCGGAGGAGGCGTCGGTGCAGTTCGGCTCGGAGGCCGCCGGCATGGTGAAGCGGCAGATCCTCAAGCGCCCGGTGGTCGAGCGCGACATCGTCCCCGTGATGTCGAGCACGAACCACCCGTTCATGCGCTCGCCCGGGCAGGCGATCCCGCTGATCGCCGTCGACACCGAGCCAGACGGCGTCTGCCTGATCACCGAGGAGACCGACGTGGAGCTCCGCGAGGAGCCAATCTCCGGCTTCGACAAGACCGGCGGCGGGATCACCTACGAGGACATCGGCGGCCTCGAGGACGAGATCCAGCGCGTCCGGGAGATGGTCGAACTGCCGATGAAACACCCCCAGATCTTCAAGAAGCTCGGCATCGAGCCGCCCCAGGGGGTGTTGCTCCACGGCCCGCCCGGCACCGGGAAGACGCTGCTCGCGAAGGCGGTCGCCAACGAGACCTCCGCGAGCTTCTTCTCCATCGCCGGCCCGGAGATCATCTCGAAGTACTACGGCGAGTCCGAACAGCAGCTCAGGGAGATCTTCGAGGACGCCAAGGAGGACAGCCCCGCGATCGTGTTCATCGACGAACTCGACTCCATCGCGCCCAAACGGGAGGACGTGACCGGCGAAGTCGAGCGCCGCGTCGTCGCCCAGCTGCTGACGATGATGGACGGGCTCGACTCCCGCGGGCAGGTGATCGTCATCGGCGCGACCAACCGCGTCGACAGCGTCGATCCCGCGCTGCGCCGCCCGGGTCGGTTCGACCGCGAGATCGAGATCGGCGTCCCCGACGAGACCGGCCGCAAGGAGATCCTCCAGATCCACAGCCGCGGGATGCCGCTGTCGGACGACATCGACCTCGACCACCTCGCCGCCGAGACCCACGGGTTCGTCGGCGCCGACATCGAGAGCCTCAGCAAGGAGGCCGCGATGAAGGCGCTGCGGCGCTACCTCCCCGAGATCGACTTAGACGAGGAGGAGGTGCCGCCGAGCCTGATCGACCGCATGATCGTCAAGAAGGAGGACTTCCGCGGCGCGCTCAACGAGGTCGAACCCAGCGCGATGCGGGAGGTGCTGGTCGAGCTCCCCAAAATCACGTGGGACGACGTGGGCGGGCTTACCGACCCCAAACAGCAGGTGAAGGAGGCCGTCGAGTGGCCGCTCTCGACCCCCGAGAAGTTCGAGCGCATGGGCGTCGAGGCGCCGAAGGGCGTGCTGCTGTACGGCCCGCCCGGCACCGGGAAGACGCTGATGGCGAAGGCCGTCGCCAACGAGACCAACGCCAACTTCATCTCGGTCCGCGGGCCCCAACTCCTCTCGAAGTGGGTCGGCGAGTCCGAGAAGGCGATCCGGCAGACGTTCCGCAAGGCCCGGCAGGTCTCGCCCACCGTGATCTTCTTCGACGAGCTCGACTCGCTCGCGCCGAGTCGCGGTGAGCAGGCCGGCACGAACGTCTCCGAGCGCGTCGTGAACCAGCTCCTCACGGAGCTCGACGGGCTGGAGGAGATGGGCGAGGTGATGGTGATCGGCGCGACCAACCGCCCGGACATGATCGACCCCGCGCTGATCCGCTCGGGCCGGTTCGACCGGCTCGTGATGGTCGGCGCGCCCGATCAGGACGGCCGCGAGCAGATCCTCCAGATCCACACCGAGGACACGCCGCTGGCGCCGGACGTGAGCCTGAAGGAGGTCGCCGAGATAACCGACGGCTACGTCGGCTCCGACCTGGAGTCGATCTGCCGGGAGGCCGCGATCGAGGCGCTACGGGAGTCCGACGGTGCCGAAGAGGTCGAGATGCGCCACTTCCGGCAGGCGATCGAGGCGGTCCGACCGACGATCACCGACGACCTGATGAGCTACTACGAGGAGGTCGAAGAGGAGTTCCGCGGCAGCTCCAGCGCGAACGTCGACCGCGGGAACCGCCTCGGCTTCCAGTAGACACAAAACGGTCTTTTCGCCTCCACAAGGGCCTTTTCGTTACCACTCTCAGCAGGGCGTATGCGCCGACGCGCCCTCCTCGCCTCGCTGGCGGCGGGCAGCAGCCTCCTCGCCGGCTGTAGCTCGACCGACCCGACAGAGACCGCCCCAACCGACACGGAGACGGCCGGGACCGACACGCCGACTGCCACGCCGTCGACGCCCGCCGGCACCCCCGACGAGGTGGTCCAACTGGAGGGTAACGCCCTGTTCGGCGCCAGTACTATCGACCTCGGAACTGCCGATCGGACGTACGCGCTCTCGCCGATGCGGTACCGGACCGAGGACGGCGCCGAGATCAGGATGCGGTTCGACGCGACCGCGACCGCCGACCGCCCCGCCCGGCTGGTCGCCTCGCTCCAGAACACCGAACGGTACCGCGAGTCAGTCGACCTCGACTGGCTCCCGCCGTTCGGCCGCCCGAGCAGCGAACCGCCGCGCGACCACGGTGAGCCGTTGATGGGTGGGGGGCTTCGCGACGAGGGGAGCCTGATCTTCGCCCCGACGGCGAACCACGACCTCGTCGACGAGCCGCCCGAAATCGAACGCGACGGCGACGGCCTCTGGCGGCTGGCCGGCGATATCCACCGCTGGCTGCCCGAGACGATCACGCTCGACCCCGGGGAGGCGATCCGCGGCGAGTACGCCGTCGTCGGCCACCCCGGCGGGTCGGGCCGGCCGACCGGCGTGTACGAGTACCTCGGCGGGACCGACGGCGCGGACGCCAGCATCACCGTCTGGGAGACGAGCGCGCCCGGGCCTGCCGAGCGGTCGCGCTTCGCCGGCGAGTCCGTCCCCGCCATCGACGGCGACGGCGAGGCCGGAGCGGGCTGGTACCACACGGCCGACGAGTCCACGGCCGCGTATCTCCGCCCAGAAACCGAGCGAGCGTCGCTGCCGGCGGGGATCACGTTCCAGTTCGTCAACCACACCCGCGAGCAGCTCGGCTGCGGCCACTGGTACGTGTACAAACTGCACGACGGCGAGTGGTTCGACCTCGGTCCGTACGTCCGGACCGCCGACTGTCGGATGGTCCGGCCCGCGGGCACGGAGTCGTGGACGCTGCACGCCTACCGCGGCGGCGGCAGCCTCCCCCCGGAGGACGGCCGCGCCTACCCCTACCTCGGCGGCGGTCGCTACGCCGTCTCGGTCGGCTACGGCGACGAATCCTCCTCAAGTACGGCGATGGTCGAACTGGTCGGCGATCCGATCGAGATCGTCCCGACCGACGACGTGGAGCACGAACGCGACGGCAGCACCGTCACCGTCACTACACCCGAGTGGTCGGGCGGCGACGGCGAGCGCGACGTGACGCTCTCGGTGACCCGCGCCGACGCGGCCGAGGAGACGCTGATCCGCGAGCAGGTGATGCGGGGGTGGTACCGCGGCCTGCGGAACACGCTCCCGTTCTTCGCCGAGGGCGTCGACGAGGTACGGCTCCGGAGCAGCGAGCGGGTCACCTACGGGCTGGTCGGCTACGACGAGTCGCCCTACCGCGCCCGCGTCGACGGGCAGGCGTACGAGGTCAGCCTCGTCGGCGAGGCGTAGCCGGCCCACGCCGGCCGATCGACTGCCGGTAGCGCAACGCCCACCCCGTCGGCGCCACCACGGTCGTGTATGTCGACCAATGAGAGCGACACGTTCGAGATCGGCGAGTACACCGTCCACCGGCTCGGCTTCGGCGCGATGCGGCTCTGTGGCGAGGACATCATCGGCGCGCCCGACGACGAGGAAGCCGCCCGCGAGGTCGCGCGCGAGGCCGTCGATCTGGGTGTCGACTTCATCGACACCGCGGACTCCTACGGTCCCGGCACCAGCGAGCGTCTGCTCCGGGAGGCCGGCGTCGTGGACGACGCGCTGGTCGCCACGAAGGGCGGCCTGCTCCGGAACCACGACGGCGACTGGCTCCCGCTCGGCGACCCCGACTACCTCCGCAACGCCGCGCTGGCGTCGATCGACCGACTGGGCGTCGACAGCATCGATCTCTACCAACTCCACCGTCCTGACCCGGACACCGAGTTCGAGGAGTCGGTGACGGCGCTGGCGGAACTCAAAGACGACGGGCTGATCGACAACGTGGGGCTGAGCAACGTCTCCGTCGAGCAGTTGGAGACCGCCCGCGACCACGTCGAGATCGCGACGGTCCAGAACGAGTACAACCTCACGAACCGCGAGCACGAGGACGTACTGGCGGCCTGTGAGGACGCCGGGATCGGCTTCATTCCGTACTTCCCGATCGGCGCGGGCGACCTCGGCGAGAAAGCCGAAGTCGTCGACGAGATCGCCGACGCACACGACGCCTCGCGCTACCAGATCGCGCTGGCGTGGCTGCTGGGGCGTTCGGACGTGACGCTCCCGATCCCGGGCACGTCGAGCGTCGAGCACCTGCGGGAGAACGTCGCCGCCAGCGGGATCGACCTCTCCGAGTCGGAGCTCGCGCGGCTGAGCGAGTGAGGACGGCTCAGTAGATCAGTTCGTCGTCGTTCTCGACCATGTACAGCGTCCGCGCGGCGATGTTCACCGTGTGGTCGCCGACGCGTTCGAGGTCACGGACCGTCAGCAGCAGCCGCGACACGTCGGCCATCAGGTCCTCGATCTCGCTCTCGTCGTCGGCCTCCTTCTCGATCAGGTCGCGGACGATGATCTCGGAGGCGTCCTCACACAGCGCGTCCATCTCGTCGTCGCGCTCGGCGACCGCGAAGCAGCCCTCGGCGTCCTCGTCCTCGTAGGCCGCCATCGCCATCGCGAGCATCTCCAGCGTCTCGTCGCCGATACGCTGGACGTCCACGTCGGGGAACACCTCGTAGCGGGCCTCGGCGGCGTACTCGCCGAGGTTGGTCGCGAGGTCGGCGATCCGCTCCAAGTCGGTGATGATCTTGAACGAGGAGGCGATGAAGCGCAGGTCGCCGGCGACCGGCTGCTGGAGCGCGAGCAGATCGATGCAGTCCTGTTCGAGCTCGAGGTACAGCTCGTTCACCTCGCTGTCGCGATCGATCACCTCCTGCCCGAGTTCGTCGTCCTGTCGTTCGAGCGCGTCCAGCCCCATCCGGAGGCGCTCGGCGACGACCTCCCCCATGTAGAGCACGTCCTCCCGCAGCGATTCGAGCTGTCGTTGGTAGTCGTCCCGCGGCATGGGCCTCGATTGCGCCGCGGGGTAGATAACTGTTCGAGACTCCGCCCCGTCTCCCGTGGGGAACGTAGCCACGGGGCCGGCTCGGCAGCCGTCGGCGGCGATACGCGCCGCTGTTCGATCGGCGGCGACAGAGAGAATCCGTCGAAAACGCGGTCGGGCTACCCGAACTTCCCGGTGATGTAGTCCTCGACCCGATCGTTCTCGGGGTTCTCGAACACCTTCTCGGTGTCGTCGAACTCCACGAGCTCGCCGCCGGTGAGGAACACGGCGGTCTTGTCGGAGATGCGGGCGGCCTGCTGCATGTTGTGCGTGACGATCACGACGGTGTACTCCTCGGCCATGTCGTCGATCAGGTCCTCGATCTTCGAGGTCGCGACGGGGTCGAGCGCCGACGCCGGCTCGTCCATCAGAACCACCTCGGGGTCGACCGCGATCGCGCGGGCGATGCAGAGCCGCTGCTGCTGGCCGCCCGAGAGGTCCAGCCCCGACTGATCGAGTTGGTCCTTCACTTCGTCCCAGAGCGCGGCGTCCCTGAGCGCCTGCTCGACTTTCTCGTCTAAGTTCTCGGTGCGGTCCTGCAGGCGCAGGCCGTAGGCGACGTTGTCGTAGATGCTCTTGGGGAACGGGTTGGGCTGCTGGAACACCATCCCGATGCGCCGGCGCAGCGCGACGGGGTCGACGTCGTCGTCGTAGACGTTCTTCCCGTCGAACAGCATCTCGCCCTCGACGCGGGCGGCGTCGATCAGGTCGTTCATCCGGTTGATGCTCCGGAGGTAGGTGGACTTCCCACAGCCCGAGGGGCCGACCATCGCGGTCACCCGCTTCTCGGGGATCTCCATGCTCACCGAGCGCAGCGCCTGCTCGTCGTTGTACCAGACGCTGAGGTCGCGGCTCTCGATGATCGTCGACGCCTCGCCGTCGGCGTCCCGGTCGCGCCCCCGTTCTTCGGGGACGCCGACCGCGTACTCGTCGCCGCTCGATCCCTCGCTCATGTCTGTTTGCTGGTCAGCGTTGCTCATAGTGGTTGCGTACGTAGATCGCGATCGAGTTCATGCTCAGCATCGCGGTCAGCAGCACCACGATGCCCGCCGCGAGGACGGTGGTGTAGAACGCCGGGCTGGCGTACGTCGACGCCCAGACGTACAGCTGCAGCGGCATCGCGCCGATCGCGGAGTTCCAGGAGTCCGGCACCCCGAACACCTGCGCGGCGCCGATCACCAGCAGCGGCGCGGTCTCGCCGATCGCCCGCGAGAGCGCGAGGATCGTCCCCGTCAGGATCCCCGGGAACGCCCGGGGGAGGACGACGTTCTTGACGGTCTGCCAGCGCGTCGCGCCCATCCCGTAGGAGGCCTGTCGGGCGGAGTCCGGCACCGCCCGGATCGCCTCCCGCGCGGAGATGATCACGATGGGGAAGACGAGCAGCGCGAGCGTCGCGCCGCCGACCAGCAGCGTCCCGGTCGGCTGGCCCCCGTAGCGGACGAACAGCCCCAGCCCCAGCAGGCCGTACACCACGCTCGGCACGCCCGCGAGGTTGCTGATGTTCACGTCGATGATCCGCGTCAGGGTGGTGTCGGGCGCGTACTCCTCTAAGTACACCGCGGCGCCGACGCCCGCCGGCACCGCGATGGCGGCGACGACGAACATCAGCAGGATCGTCCCCACGACCCCGGAGTAGATCCCGACCGCGGAGGCGTCGGCGCCGCTCTGGACGGTGCTGGTCAGGAAGCCCCAGTCGACCCACGACTCGGGGCCGGCAAAGCCGAGCGCCCCGACCAGCAGTTCGCCCGTCAGGGCGCCGGCGACGACGACCGCGGGCAGCAACAGCCCGACGCGTCGGTCGGGACGCTCCTTCAGGACGATCGCGACGTAGATCCCGGTCGGCACCGCGGCGAACAGCGCGAGCGCGACGCCCGGGATCGCGCCCAGCCCGCTCGCCATCCCCACGACGCCGCCGGCGGCGCTGCCGAGCAGGATCGCCGTGCCGGCGATCCGCCCCGCACGCTGGCCCCACCGACCGCCGAGCCAGCGTCCCAGCAGGAGCGCCTCGGGCACCCCGAGGGTCAGCACGAGCACCATCCAGTCCGCCGGCACCGTCGGAAGCTCCTGGACGAACCCCGGGATCACCAGCAGTGAGCCGATCGTCGTCCCGAGCAGCAGCACCAGCTTCGCGAGGAACGGCACGTCCCGGTCCGTCCGGCGCAGCGCGGCGGCGACGCTGATCGGTACCGCGAGCGCGATGACGAAGGAGAGCCACACCAGCGTCGGGATCACGTCGATGAACAGCGCGGCGAGTCCGCCGGCGTACAGCGCCGCGATCCCCGGCATCACGGTGCCGAGCAGTCCCGTCGTGAGCGTGCCGTAGCTCCGCCGGTAGCTCCACCAGCCCACGCCGACGGTCGGCACGACCAGCGTGAGGAAGAAGGTGAGATGCCAGCCGGGGTCTGCCGACAGCGGCTTGAACGCGTCGTTGGCGACGTACACCAGCAGCACCGCGAGCGTGAGGATGCCCGCGAGCGTCGACGCGAGTAGCACGGCCCGGAACAGCTTCCCGACCCGTCGGCTGACTCGGCCGAACGCGTTCTCGGTGCTCATTGGTAGTCCTCCTGGTACCGTCGGGAAATCAGGTCACTCAGCACGTTCATGGCGAGCGTGATCACGAACAGCACCAGCCCGACCGCGAACAGGCTGCGGTAGGCCAGCCCGCCGCCGGTGATGTCGCCGGTCAGTAGCTGGATCATCGCCGCCGTCATCGTCATCCCCGGCTCGAGGTACGACTCGGGGTCGAACAGCGTGAGGTACGAGGAGAGCCGCGTCGGGTCGAACTCGCGGGCGAGCGAACCGGTAGCGAGCGTGACCGCCATCGTCTCGCCGATCGCTCGCGAGATCGCGAGGATAAACGAGGAGAAGATGCCCGAGATGGCCGCGGGGACGACGATCCCCGTCGACACCTCGTACTTAGTCGCGCCCATCCCGTAGCCGGCCTGCCGGAGGTCGTCGGGCACCGCCTGCATCGCGTCCTCGGAGACCGACGCGACCATCGGGAGGATCATGATGCCGACGACGATACACGCCGAAGCGACGTTGAACAGCCCGTCGACGCCGAACAGCGAGTCGAGCACGGGCGTGATGTACGCCACCGCGAAGATGCCGTAGATGATCGACGGGACCCCGGCCAGGATCTCGAGTGCGGGCTTGAGGTACGACCGCGCGCTCTCGCTGGCGTACTCGCTGAGGTACAGCGCGGTCGCGACGCCAAGTGGGATCGCGATCAGCCCGGAGCCGATCGTCACCATCAGGGTCACCGCCACCAGCGGCATCACGCCGAGGTCCGGCCCCTGCAGCCCCCACTCGCTGCCGGTGAAGAACTCCGTCACCGTCGCGGTCGGTCCCTCGACGCCGACCAGCGACGCACTGATCGAGAAGAACTTGGCCGCCTCGAACACCAGCAGCGCGATGATGCTGAGCGTCGTCAGCACCGACAGCGCCGCACACGCGAAGAAGAACCCTTTGGCGAGGAGCTCCCGCGAGGAGTTCTGTGTCCGTCTGGTCAGCTCCCTCGCTTCGTCCCCACTCATACTGAATCGTTCATCGGCGTATCACGGAAAAAGCGCTTCGTTGTGAGGTCCACGGCGCGGTGGTTACTCCGAGGCGGCCTCGATCGCGGAGTCGAGTCGGTCGAGCATCTCGTCGCGCTCCGCCTCGGTGTTGGGGACGTAGCCAACCTCGTTCGCGACGATCTGCTCGCTCGTGCTGTACTCGAGCCAGAAGCGCGCGAACTCCGCGATATGCTCCTCGGCCAGCGCCGACTGGGCGGGGTAGGTGAACAGCGGCCGCGAGAGCGGCTGGTACTCGCCGCTGCTCGCGGTCTCCAGCGTCGGCTTCACGCAGCCGTCGCCGTTGTCGATCGCCAGCGCGGTCACGCGGTCGGTGTTCTCGGAGTAGTAAGCGAAGCCCATGTAGCCGATCGCGTACTCGCTGTTTGCGACGCCGTTGATGATCTGGTTGTCCTGCTCGGTCGCCTGGTAGTCGGTTCGGTGGCTCCCCTCCTCGCCGATGATCTCCTCGAGGAAGTAGTCGAACGTCCCCGAGGCGTCGGTGGGGCCGTAGAGCTGGATCTCCTCGTCGGGCCAGTCGGAGTTCACGTCGCTCCAGGTCGTCGGCTGGCTCTCGGCGGACCAGATCTCCCGCAGTTCTTCGACGGTGACGCAGTCGTCCTCGCCGAACCAGTCGGCGTCGTTGTTGACGACCACCGTCACCGCGTCGGTCGCGACCTTCAGTTCGACCGGGGTCACGTCGTTGTCCGCGCACTGCTGCTCCTCCGTCTCGCTGATCGGGCGGGAGGCGTTGTTGAAGTCCGTATCGCCCGTACAGAAGTAGTTCGTGAAGCCGCCGCCGCTCCCGGTGGAGTTGATCGAGATGTCGACGTCGGGGTGCTGGTCCGTCTCGTCGACGTTGGGGTACTCGCCGCTGCCGGTGAACGCGCCGCGCATCGCCACCGAGAGCGGGAACACCGTCGAGCTCCCCGAGATGTCGATGTTACCCGAGAGCCCGCCGCCGGTTTCGGTGCCCGTGTTGCTCGTACAGCCGGCTGCCGCGACCGCACCCGTCGCGGCCGCGCTCGCGAGGAACGATCGTCGGGAGACGCCGTCGGTCTGTTTTGCCATCACCGGATACTCCCCTCACGGAGGTAAATACACTACTATGAAATCTATATAGAACAACGTTCGCAAACGGTTCTCACACGCTCGCTTTGGACCGGCTCCCCCGACCGAAGGGGAACGGTAGATGACGGACGCTTCGTCTGTTGCGTCGTCGCACGACGCCGAAATCCGTCTCGATAGTTCGTGGCTCGCTCGGGTATCGATCGGGTCCGGTACTCCCCTGACGTGAAAGTATATAGCTGAGGGGAACGTTTATGACCGTTCCGCCGGCTATCCTCTCCCGATGGCCGAAACCCGGAAGGTGCAGGTGACCGGCGGGTCGACGTTTACCGTGTCGATACCCAAGGAGTGGGCGACCGAGAACGACGTCGAGGCGGGGAGCCGCGTACAGTTCCACCCCGAGGACCACTCGCTCATCCTCACGCCAGTCAGCGAGGAGGGGCGGACGGAGGGGAGCCTCGACGTGGCGGGGCTGGAGGGCGAGGAGCTCCGGCGCGCGGTGATGACGATGTACGTCTCGGGGTTCGACGTGATCGCTTTCGAGGCCGACCGCATCACGACCGACCAGCGCCGGGAGATCCGACAGGCGGCCCAAGGCCTCGTCGGGCTGGAGGTGCTCGAAGAGACCGCCGAGCGCGTGGTCGTCAGGGATCTGCTCGACTCCTCGGAGCTGTCGATCCACAACGCCGTCGACCGGATGCGGCTGATCGCGTCGTCGATGCTCGACGACGCCGTCGAGGCGCTGGCGGCCGGCGACGACGACCTCGCCCGGGACGTGGTCCAGCGCGACGACGACGTGGATCGGCTGTACATGGTGGTCTCCCGCATCTTCCGGGCGACGCTGCGCAGCCCGACCGCCGCCGAGGAGCTCGGCCTCCCCCGCGAGGTCTGCTTCGACTACCACTCCAGCGCCCGGCAGCTGGAGCGGGTCGCCGACCACGCCACCAAGATCGCCCACCTCTCGCTGGAGCTGGAGGGGACGCCGCCGGAGGAGGTGACGGCGTCGCTGCAGGAGCTTCACGGCGCGGCCGCCGAGGTGATCGAGGACGCGATGGCCGCGCTGGTCGCCGAGGAGAACGACGAGGCGATCCGGCTGGCCAACGGCGCCCGCGAGCGCGTCCAGGAGATCGACGCCAGCGCCCGCGAGATCGACGAGCTACTCCGGGAGCTCGACCCCGCGCGGGCACAGCTGCTCGGGCTGATCGTCGACTCGCTCTCGCGGGCCGCGGACTACGGCGGCAACGTCGCCGAGACCGCGCTCCAGAAGGCCGCGCCGACGCCTTAGGCGAACTCGACGCCGGTGATCTCGAAGCGCGCGCCGCCGCCGTCGCTCTCGGTCAGCGTCACGTCCCAGCCGTGGGCCTCGACGATCTCTGCGACGATGTCCAGCCCGTAGCCGGTGCCCTCGGCGTTCGTCGAGTAGCCCCGCTCGAACACGATCTCGCGGTCGGCCTCGGGGATCCCCACCCCGTCGTCGGCGACGTAGAACCCCTCCGGGAGGTCGCCGACGGTCACGGTGACGCTCTCGCCCCCGGGTCGACCGTGCTCCATTGCGTTTCGGAAGAGGTTCTCTAGGAGCTGTCGGACCCGAGTCCGATCGGCGCGGATGGTCCGCTCGGTCGCGTCGACGAGGTCGGCGTCGACCGTCGAGAGATCGCCCCAGCACTCCCGACAGAGCGCCGCGAGGTCGATCGCCTCGGTCTCGCCGATCGCCTCGCCCGCGCGGGCCAGCGTCAGCAGGTCGTCGATCAGCGCGTCCATCCGGTCGAGCGCGGCGGCGGCACGGTCGAGGTGTTCGAGTTCGCCGTCCTCCCGGGCCAGTTCGACGGAGCCGTCGGCCACGTTCAGCGGGTTCCGGAGGTCGTGGGAGACGATCGAGGCAAACCGTTCGAGCCGGTCGTTCTGGCGTTCGAGTCGCTCGTTGGCCCGCTCGCGCTGGAGTTCGTAGCTGACCCAGCGACACATCAGGTCCACGAGCGTCACCTCCCAGTCGGAGAACTGGCCGTTCCGGGGGGTGGTGTCGTAGAAGCAGAACGTGCCGTACACCCCGTCGTCGACGAACACCGGGGCGCCGATGTAACAGGAGATCCCCCAGTCGCGGTAGCCCGCGCGGTCGGTCTCCTCGGGGGCGTCGCGGGCCACGTCGCCGAGTACGATCGTCTCCTCGGTGCTCGCGGCGACCTCGCAGTTGGTGGCCGACAGCGGCACCACGTCGCCCGCCTCGATCGCGTCGTCGCCCTCGTCGGCGTCGACGACCTCGAACAGGTACTCCTCGCCCTCGATCCGGGAGAGCGTCCCGTAGGCCACGTCCAACTCGGCCCGGCCCAGTGCCAGCAGCGCCTCGACCTGCTGCTCGAAGGAGCGCCCCCGGTCGGCGACGATCTCGTACATCTCCCGCAGCACGCGCACGCGGTGGTCGCCGCGTTCGTCGTCGGTTCCGATCAGCGTGACGGCGGGGCCTTCGCCCCCCAGTCGGTGGACCTCGAACGTGACGGAGCGGGCGTCCCCGTCGGCGGTTCGGAGGGTGAGTTCGACGGGACCCGCCGGGAGGTCGGTCGGCGAGGTGGCGTCGCTCTCGAACAGGTCGCCGAACGGCAGGCCGTCGATCGCGGACTCGTCGTAGCCGGCCACGTCGGTCGCGATACCGTTCCAGCTACGCAGGCGGCCGCCCCGGTCGAATCCGAAGACGGCGCCCGTGGTGGTTTCGGCAGGTGTCTGGGTACCGTTTCTCACGATGGGTCTCTACGGGCCGTAGGTGGCGGGAATACTTATAGCTCGCCGCCGGTGCGGCCGCTGACCGACGGGGAGAGCGGGAGAAAGTGCGGCGGTTACTCGTCGACGACGACCGCGTTCACCTGCCCCGTCTGGCCGGGGCGGGAGGTGACGCGGGCCGTGCCGGCGCTGGTCTCGATGACGGCGCCCTTGGTGATGATGTTCCGTCGGACGTAGTTGACGTTCGCGGGGTTCTCGGTCACGTCCTCGATCTCGGCCGCGACGGTCTCGCCGCCGTCGGCGACCTGCGCGACGTTCGTCGAGAGGGCGCGGGTCTTGCGGTTGTCGCCGCGGGCGTCGACGACGCGGAACTTCGGCTCGCCGACCGTGGTCTCGGTAGGCTCGTTACCCAGCTGGTGGCGCTTCTTCTTGTGCGATCGGACGAGTCGACCCCCGGTACGCTTGCGTCGGGAGTGGCCTTGGTCTTGCATACTCCGGGAAACGGTCAGCGAATACTTGAACCGTTCGACTCTCGGCCCAGTATCGGAATTCGGTGGGGTGTGTGGTGAGTCGACCGCGGTTCGTGATTTGTGTTGCTTGGGCCTCATCGATTGCTCAAGGACTGACATCACTGCGGCCGCGAACGGCACCGCTGCTGCATCTGCGAACACCGCGGAGTGAGCTAGACCACTTGTGACCGCAACCGCCCCGCACAGCCCACGAACCTCCCCAGCCGACTCGTTCCTTCGCTATCGCTCAGTCACTCGTCCCTCGCGCGCTCGTTCGCGCACGGAGGCGCTCACGTCGCGCGCCGACAGCGGCCGCGGTGCGGTAGCGGGGCGGTGGACGCCTCGCGTCGGCGACCTGTCGCCGACGCGGGGGGAGGGGTGGGGATTCCGTGCTGCGCCGAACCTCGTGTTCGGCGCACTGCGGTCGCAAGTGCTCTGGCGTCGAGATGCTGTTGCGGTTGCTGTTCAAGTTGCCAACGGACGAGATGCTGTTGCTGTTCGCTGTCGCGGAAGCAGTGCTGTCCGCTGCCGTCGGGCGAGATCCACAGTCGAAGAACCACCAACCGACGGCACCAACGAAAACTACCCAGAACCCACCCGATCCACAACCCTTACCCCCCGCCCACCCCCTCCACACGAGCATGAGTCTGGAGGCCACCGTCGCCGTCCCGTTCCGGCAGGAGGGCCGGGACCGGCTGGGCGACGGCGAGTTCGTCGTCGCGCTCTCGCTCGACCGGGACTGGTTCTCCCCCGATCAGGCCAAGCGTGTCGTCGACGTGGCGTTGGGCCGCGGGCTGCTCGAACGCGATGACGGCGAACTCGTCGCGACGTTCGACCCCGACGGCGTCGACGTGCCCGAGGAGTTCAGCCCCGACGCGGACGTGCTCCGTGAGCAGAGCGCCTTCGAGAAAGTGCTCGACCGCGTCACCGACGCCGGCGTGGAGAAGCAGGCCGCCGTCGCGGGGATCAACGAGCTCCAGCGCGAACTGGGCGTGACCATCGAGGCCGCCGCGGTCGTCTACGCCCGGCGCGAGGGCGTCGACGTGAGCGGGGTCGCCGGCGCGGCCCGAAACTCGGTGCTCGAAGAATGACCACTGACCGACTCCAGGACGGCCACCGCATCGCCCAACTGCTCGCCTCCGAGTTGGAGAGCGGCGCCAGCCACGTCGCGCTCGCGGTCACCGACGCCGACCCCGACGTGGAGCCGACGGCTGACGGCGCGCTCGCGTACCGCGTCCGCAACGCCCCGGCCGACGAGACGATCGCGACCGTCTACGTCCAGCCCGACCGCGCTCGCGTGGAGTTCCGCGCCGCGCCCGCGGCGGTCGCTGAAGCAGCAGAGAATGAGGGACTCCGCGTCCGACCCAAGGCCGCCGACCCGCCACAGACGATCGTGTTCGTCGAGGACGGCGCGCAGGTCAAGCGCGTCCTGCCGGCGTTCGAGGCGGCGATCGAGGCGTAGTCAAGGCTCCAGCCGCGACAGGATCGGAATCTCCTCGAGTCGCTCGTCGTCGAGCGCGTCCCAGTCGATCTCCGAGGGCTTCCCGCCCGCCGAATCGGTCCGAATCGACCGCTCGGGCGTGTGTATCTGCTCCATCGGCACGTCCAGCGCCGTCGTCGGGACGTCCTCGTCGACCACCTGGATCTCGTGGACCGTCGTGGCCGTCGTGGTGTCGTCGTCGACCAGCCCGAACGCCCGGAGGATCGCGAACTCCAGATCGCTGTACCCCTCGCCCTTCCCGACCCGTTCCCCCTCCTCGGTCACGGCGACGCTGCCGGAGACGATCAGGTCGATCGGTTCCATCTCTTCCGGTCCGACCTGCACGCCCAACTCCGACGACCCGCCGATCGTGGTGGCGTGGTCGATGTCGTCGATCGCTGCCGGATCGAGCCGCAGGAAGCAGTCCTCGTCTGCGAGCCGCGGGACGGCCATGTACACCACTTTGCCCGCCTCCAGCGCCCGCCGTCGGACCGGCCGCTGCGGGGAGTCGGGGTTCGACTTGATCGTGTCCGCGGCCGCCCACTCGTCGGTCGACGCGAGCCGTTCGGCCGCCTGCTCGGCCCCGGCGAAGTTGGGGATGCGGCCGTGGGGCGGGAACGGGAAGCGAGCCTCGCCGCTGGCTTCGAGTTCGTCCCAGACCCGTTCGCGGAGCGCCTGTTTCTCCATGCGCCCGCTTGGGCGTCCGATCGCTTATCGACACCGGGGCCGCGCCGACGGCAACGCTTTTTCCGGGGCGGGTGGATGTGAGGTCGTGAGCCTCGGCCAGTTCCCGGACCCGATACGGATGCTCGGCTCCCTCGTCGACCGGCTGGCGCCGCTGTTCCCGAACTGGGGGAGCTCGCCCGCGCTGAGCTTCCTCCTGATGGTGGTGTTCGGCGTCGTCGGCTACACCGTCTCGCGGTACGCCGTCCGGCTGTTCGGGCGCCCGGTCGCGAAGCGGTTCCGGCGACAGAGCGTCGCCCAGCAGGTGCTGCGGCTGATCCGCGCGACGATCACGCTGTTTTTCCTCCTGCTGGCGGCGGGACTGGTCGGCCTCGAACTCGGCAACATCGTGCTCTCGGTGACGGTGTTCTCGGCGGTCATCGGGATCGTGCTGGCGCCGCTGGTGGGGTCGGTGGTCAACGGGCTGTTCCTGCTGGCCGACGAGCCATACGAGATCGGCGACATGGTCGAACTCCCCGACGAGACCCGGGGGTTCATCGACGACATCACGATCCGGTACACGAAAATTTTCACCGTGGACAACACGTTCCTCGTCGTCCCCAACGACGTGATCCGGCAGGACAAGGTGACGAACCTCTCCGCGGAGGACGAGCGGACCCGGCTCAGGCTGTCGGTCGAGGTGACCTACGAGAGCGAGGTGGCCGAGGCGCGGTCGCTGATCGAGAGCGCGGCGCGGAAGGTCGACGGCGTGATCGAGGGCGGGCCGGACATTCGCATCGGCTCGGCGCGCTACCCCGCACGCCCCACCTGCTACATCGACGAGTTCCACGACGACGGCGTGATCCTGACGCTCCGCTACTGGGTCGACCGACCGTACAAGCTCCTGACCGCCCGCTCGCGCGTCCAGACGGCGATCTGGGAGCAGTTGGAGGAGCAGGACGTCGACGTGGAGATCGCCTACCCGCACCGCCACATGGTGTTCGACGACACCAGCGGCGAGGCCCGGATCGCGACCCGCGAGGCGCCCGAGCGGGAGTCCGTCGACTCCGCCGCCGTCCGCGACGAAGATGTCAGTGATGTCGGTGCGGACGACGACACCGACGACGCCGCTGCGGAGGACGCCGCTGCGGAGGATGCCGACGACGCCGGCGCTGCGGATGACGGCGACGACGGCGATCGCTGACTCGCGCGGGCGCGCGCCTGAACCGTTACCTTTCTGGCCCGCCGGCCCCGAGTTCGACGTATGACTACTGGGATCGCCGTGCTCAACTTCGGTGAGCCGGCCGTGGCCGACCGCGACGTCGTCGAGGACTACCTCGAACGAATCTTCCTCGCGAACATGGACATCGAGGGGGAGACCACTCAGGAGGCCGCCCGCGAGCGCGCCCGATCGCTCGCCGAACGCCGCGCGCCCGGCCTCATCGAGGAGTACGGCGAGATCGGCGGCTCGCCGCTGAACGCCCACGCGGACCGGCAGGCCGAACTCGTCGAGACCGAACTCCGCGACCGCGGCTACGACGTGAAGACGTACGTCGGCTACCAGTTCATGGAGCCGTTCGTCGAGGACGCCGCCGAGGCCGCCCACGACGACGGCGTCGACCGCCTCATCGGGCTGCCCGTCTACCCGCTCTGCGGTCCCTCGACGACGGTGCAGGCGCTGGAGAAGCTCTCGAACGCCGTCGACGACCTCGACTGGGACGTGCCGTACACCGAGATCACGGGGTACCACACCCACTCCGCCTACGCTCGGCTGCGCGCGGACAACATCCGCGAGACGCTCAACCGCGAGGGGCTCGAACTCGACTCGGACACCCGGCTGATCTTCTCCGCCCACGGCACCCCGACGTACTACCTCGACGAGGGGAGCCGCTACGTCCAGTACGTCGAGGAGTACTGCAAGATGGTCGCAGGGATGCTCGGCAACCCCGAGTGGGAACTGGGCTACCAGAACCACGCCAACCGGGACGTGGAGTGGACCCAGCCCGACGTGGAGGACGTGATCGAGGAGATCGACGCCGAGCGTGTCGTCGTCGACCCCACGAGCTTCATGCACGAGCAGAGCGAGACGCTCGGCGAACTCGACCACGACCTGCGCGAGGAGGCCGAGGAGGAGGGACTCGGGTTCACTCGCGTCCCGGTCCCCTACGACGACGAGCGGTTCGTCGGCCTGCTCGCGGACCTGACCGAGCCGTTCATCGCCGACTTCGATCCGGACCTCTACGGGCTCCAGCAGTGCAAGTGCCGGCCGGAGCCGAACGCGATGTGTCTCAACGCCCGCCGGAATGACTGAGGACCCCGCGGTCGCCGTCGTCGGCGGCGGGATGACCGGCCTCTCGACCCTACACGCGCTGACCGAGCGCGACGTCGACGCCGTGGCGTACGAGGCCACCGACGAGGTCGGCGGCGTCGTTCGTAGCGGCGAGATCGACGGGAAGCTGCTCGAGTTCGGCCCACAGCGCCTGCGGCTGACCGACGCGATCCGGGCGATGGTGACCGACCTCGACATCGCCGACGAGGTGATCACGGCCGACGACGACCTGCCGCTGTTCGTCTACGCCGGCGGCAAACTCCGGGAGGCGCCCCGGTCGCTGTCGGCGTTCCGGCGGACGGACCTGCTCTCGCCGACGGCGAAGCTCCGCCTGCTGGCCGAACCGCTGACCGATCCGATCGACCCCGAGGAGTCCGCCGAGGCGGCGTTCGTCCGGAAGTTCGGCCGCGAGGCGTACACGAACCTGATCGCCCCCCTGTTCGGCGGCACGTACGGCTCCGACCCGGCGCGAATGCCCGCGAAGTACGCGCTGAAGCCGATCATGGGGATGGAGGAGAAAAACGGCAGCCTGCTCCGGGCGGCGCTCTCCCGGCTGGTGTTCGCCAGCGACGAGACGCCGCCGCCGGCGAGCTTCGAGTCCGGACTCCAGCGCCTCCCCGAGGCGCTGGCCGAGGAACACGCCGACCGACTCCACCGCGAGACGCCCGTGACGGGAATCGAGCGCGCCGACGACGGCGACGGCGAGTGGCTCGTCCACACCGACAACGGGAGCCGGCGCGTCGATCACGTCGTGCTCACGACGCCCGCCGACACCACCGCCGACATCGTCGAGGGCGTCGACGCCGAGAGCGCGGCGGCGCTCCGGGAGTTCAACTACAACCCCCTCGTGATGGTGCATCTGGAGAGCCCCGCCCGCGCCGACGGGTTCGGCTATCAGGTCCGCCGGACCGAGCCGCTGCGGACGCTGGGCGTGACGTGGAACACCAGCCTGTTCGACCGCGACGGCGTCTACACCGTCTTCCTCGGCGGGATGCACGACCCCGGGGCGATCGATCGCGACGACGCGACGCTCGGGGAGACGGCGGTCTCCGAGTTCCGGCGCGTGATGGGCGTCGACGCCGAGGTGGTCAACGTTGAGCGCATGCCCCGCGCGTTCCCCGCGTGGGACGACTCCTGGGCTGCCAGCGAGCGCGTCGACCCCCCCGAGGGGATCACGCTCGCGACCAACTACACCGGCCGGATGGGCGTGCCGAGCCGGGTCCGCGAGGCGCGACGGCTGGCCGGGCGGCTCGCAGGCCCTGAGTAGCTACCACTCCCAGTTCTTCGCGGTTTCGACGAACGCCTCGACGCCCTCGATCGGCGTGTCGCGGTTGACGCCGTGGCCGAGGTTGAGGACGTGCCCCTCGGCACCGGCGGCCTCGATGATCTCGGCGGTCCGCTCGCGGATCGTCTCGGGGTCGGCGTACAGTATCGACGGGTCGAGGTTCCCCTGAACGGGCGTGTCGCCCAGTTCCGAACGGGCGGTCGCCATGTCGACAGTCCAGTCGAGCGCGACGGCGTCGGCGCCGGTCGCCTCCAGGCTCTCCAGTCGCCCGCCCATGTTGCGGACGAACTCGATCGTCGGGAGATCGACGCTCTCGACGATCTCGCGGTGGAGCGGGAGGACGTACTCCTGATAATCCGCCGGCGGGAGCACGCCCGCGTAGGTGTCGAACAGCTGGACGGCGTCGGCGCCGTGGTCGGCCTGCATTTGGAGGTACTCCGCGACCACGTCCGCGAAGCGCTCCATCAGCTCCCGAAACGCCTCGGGATGACGCGCGCGGAACTTCCGGACCTCCTTGCGCCCGCGGTCGGGCCCGCCGGCGACGACGTAGGACGCGAGCGTGAACGGGCCGCCCGCGAACCCTAACACGGCGTCCTCGTCGGCGACGCTCTCGCTCAGGCGGTCGAGCAGGTCCGCGACGAACGAGAGTTCCTCGCGCACGTCGCCACGGCGGCGGGCAACGTCCTCCGGCCCCTCGACGGGGTTCTCGATCACCGGGCCGACGCCGGACTCGATGTGGTAGTCGAAGCCGAGCGGTTCGAGGCAGGTGAGGATGTCCGAGAACATCACCACGCCGTCGACGCCGTAGCGCTCGTACGGCTGGAGCGTGATCTCCTCGGCGACTTCGGGCGTCTCGATCGCCTCGCGGAAACTGTACTCCTCGCGGAGTTCGCGGTATTCGGGCAGGTGGCGGCCGGCCTGCCGCATCAGCCAGACGGGCGGGCGCTCGGTGTGCTCGCCGCGGGCGGCACGGACGAGAAGCGGATCGGTCATAGCGGGGGTTCGGCCGGTCGGGGTTAGTGCGTTTCCGTTCGGGGCTGGCTACGCGTGTCGGCGGCTCTGTGTCTCGACCGACCCGTCCGATTCTCGACGGAGCAACCGTTTATCCGTCGTCCCCCCGGACTGCGACTGTGACTCGAAACGACGAGTACGACGAGGAGCTGACGGCCGACCGTGCGGAGATCGCGTCGATCCTGGAGGGCGTGGCCGACGGGGTTCGCGCCGGCGACGTTCGGCTGGGCGACGGGGCAAACGCGGTCTCCGTCGCGATGCCCGACGAACTCACCCTCGAACTCGAACTGGAAACCGAGGGCGGCGAGGCGAGTCTGGAACTGGAGATCGAGTGGCCCGCGTCCGACGCGGAATCGTCCGTTACGTCAATCGAGGAGCCGATCGGCGTCGAGGAGGAGAACGAGGACGAAACCGAGACCGGGAAGCCCGTACTCGCGGGGGCGACCGACGGACCACAGTCGATGGCCCGCTTCGAACTGTTTCAGGACAGGGCGTCGGAGTGGCGCTGGCGGCTCCGCCACCGCAACGGGAACGTCATCGCGACGGGCGGCGAGGGGTACACGCGCAAGCACAACGCCCTGAAGGGGATCCGCAGCGTGGTCGCGAACTCCCCGGACGCCGAGCTCTCCGAGGAGTTCAGCGAGTAACACCGACCGTTACACCGGGCGCAGGTGTTCGCAGTCGCCCGCAGTCACGCGCTTTCGCTCGCCGTCGTCGGTTTCGACCACCAGCGCGCCGGGGAACGCCACGTCGACGGCTTCGCCGACCACGTCGCCGCCGGGGGTCTCCACGCGCACGCGCTGGCCGAGCGTCGCCGCGTGTTCGCGCCACGCGTCGAGGATCGAGTCGGGGTCGTTCCGCAGGTCGTCGAACGTCTCCAGCAGGCGCTGGGTGAACAGTCGGCGGTCGATCGGCTCGCCGCGTTCGGCCAGCAGGGAGGTGGCGCCGTCGGGTAGCGCGTCCGCATCGACGTTGGCGTTGATCCCGATGCCGACGATCAGCCACGCGACGCGGTCGGCCTCGCCCTCCATCTCGGTGAGGATGCCACAGAGTTTCTGCCCGCCGCGCTCGGCCTCATCGTCGAGGACGAGAACGTCGTTCGGCCACTTGATCCGCGCGTCGACGCCCGCCTCCCGCGCGGCGCGCGTCACGGCGACCGCGGCCGCGAGCGTGTAGACGGGCGAGTGGGCGGGCGGCACGTCCGGACGGAGCAGCAACGACGTGTAGATCCCGCCCGACGGACCGCTCCAGCCGCGGTCCAGCCGTCCACGCCCGGCGGTCTGCTCGTCGGCGACGACGGCCACGTCCGCCCGCCCCTCGTCGGCGAGTTCGCGGGCGCGCTCGTTGGTGGAGCCGATGCTGTCGTGGAACTCGATCTCGAACGGCGCGTCGAGGCCGTACTCGATCGCGGCGCCGCCGAACTCGGCCACGTCGGTCACGCGGTAGCCGTCGTCGGTGCTCTCGATCCCCCAGCCCGTCTCCCGGAGCGCCTCGACCTGTTTCCAGACCGCCGCTCGGGAGACGCCGAGTCGGTCCGCGAGTTCGGGGCCGGCGACGCGGTCGTCCTCGAGGGCATCGAGCAGCGCGCGACGCGTGTCGGTCATGGGTGGCCGTGGGACCGGTGGGGGTAAATCGGTCGTGGTGTGGCGTCGGTGGTTCGCCTGAGGACGATTCCACTCCGTTCCAGTCGCTCGCCGTGTTCCCGACGTCTGGTCAAGTTCCCGCTTAGCACGGGGAGTACGTATGCGAATGCAGTAAGCGTCTGAAACGTATGATACTCGTTGTGCGAATCAGACAGTTTCAGAACTGTTGAACCTCCAGATGAGTCCTAAAAAGATAACGAGCTGACCAGTTAATCAGTCACCGAGCCAATCTTCACCGTCTTCGATAGTCGTGTTCGATTCGTCAGTGTAGGCCTCGATTGTGACGTCGTCCGAGAGGTCGACGGAGTCGACGTCGTCGACTTGGGCGAACACTCGGACGATGACATCGACATCCTGACCTGGGCTCAACTCCAGGTACATCGTCGAAGCCTCGTCGTTACCTTTGAACCGACTTCCGCCACGGGAGCTACCTTTAAACCCACGTGCGTGGACGCCGCCCACACTTTGGGCGATTGCGGCCGGGTTCCCGATATCCCATCCACCAACGCTGCTCACGACGCTGGTCCGATCGAAGAGAACCGGCATGTTGTCCCCGATCACGTTTTCGTCGGCGTCGTCAACAGCGAGGAACTGCACGTCCACACCACCGTCCGTGAGGTCACTGTCGGCCAGTGGGTTCTCCATCTCGACGTATATCGTATCCGTCCCTTGATTCCGGAGCTGGAACGCGGGCCAAATACGCGTCAGGCTGTCGTTCGATACGCCAGTCCCGCCGTGCCCGGAGCTACTGGCGAGATCGATGGAGATCGTGCCTTCGCTACTGGTCGAAACCGCGCTCGCATCGGACGCGATGATTCCGAGGTACGAATCGGCGTCACCGGCGACATCGACCGAAACGTTACGGTTGACCCGCGTACTCGTGAACGCGCCCGTTCCGATTCCAGCTGCCCCGGCGGCAGTGAGCGATCCGACACTGGCAATGAATTTTCGACGTTCCATTGGTTTGACTACCTCGTCGTGCACTCCTCGTGGCACCGCGCCACTCGAGGGCACTCACTCGACTCCAGTCACCATTTGTAGGTAGTATTGACACGACTGAGACCGGTCAGGGAAGGACTGACAATATCTGACTTCCCGCAGCCCAACTCTGAGCGTACGTCAGGTCGCCTCTGATATGTCAACATTCCTAATTTGTTTGGAGAAAGTGCTGGCAGAAAGCCGTTTTACGGGCCTCGTTCCCGGCTTATCGCTCCTTCGAGCGGCTTCTCGACTTCCTTCCGGTCGACGTTTTCCAGCCCCGCTCTCGCAGAGACTTGTCGACACACCTCCGCGACGCTCTCCCTCTCTCGTTCGGAATCCTTTTGCGCTGCCTCGGCGACGTTGCGCACAATGACCGCAGGTGGTCCACAGTGACGATGGAGGACCGCATCGAGGAACTCCGCGAACGCCGCGAGGAAGCCCTGAAGGGCGGCGGCGAGGAGCGCATCGAGCGCCAGCACGAGAAGGGGAAGATGACCGCCCGCGAGCGGATCGACTACTTCCTCGACGACGGCACGTTCACGGAGTTCGACCAGTTCCGAACCCACCGCAACCACAAGTTCGGGATGGAGGAGAAACAGGTGTACGGCGACGGCGTCGTCACGGGCTACGGCGAGGTCGACGGCCGGAAGGTGTTCGTCTTCGCCCACGACTTCACCGTCTTCGGCGGCTCGCTCGGCGAGGTGTTCGCCGAGAAGGTGACGAAGGTGATGGACAAGGCCACGCAGGTCGGCGCGCCCGTCGTCGGCCTCAACGACTCCGCCGGTGCCCGGATTCAGGAGGGCGTCGACGCGCTGGGCGGCTACGCCGAGATCTTCCGGCGCAATCAGGAGGCCTCCGGCGTCGTCCCGCAGATCTCCGCGATCATGGGTCCCTGCGCGGGCGGCGCGGTGTACTCCCCCGCCATGACCGACTTCACGTTCATGGTGAAAGACACCAGCCACATGTTCATCACCGGTCCCGACGTGGTGAAGACGGTCACCGGCGAGGAGGTGAGCTTCGAGGAACTCGGCGGCGCGGTCACCCACGCCTCCACCTCCGGCGTCGCTCACTTCGCCGAGGAGAGCGAGGAGGACGCGCTCGACGACATCCGGCGGCTGCTCTCCTACCTCCCGCAGAACAACGTCGAGGACCCCCCGCGGGTCGAGCCATGGGACGACCCCGAGCGCGCCGACGAGTCGCTGAACTCGGTCGTCCCCGACCAGCCGCGCAAGCCCTACGACATGCACGACGTGCTGGAGTCGGTCGTCGACGAGGGCTCGTTCTTCGAGGTACAGTCCGAGTTCGCGAAGAATCTCGTTGTCGGCTTCGCCCGGATGGACGGCCGCTCCGTGGGCGTGCTCGCGAACCAGCCCCGCGTCAACGCCGGCACGCTCGACATCGAGGCCAGCGAGAAGGGCGCGCGGTTCATCCGCACCTGCGACGCGTTCAACGTCCCCGTCCTGACGTTCGTCGACGTGCCCGGCTTCATGCCCGGCACCGATCAGGAGCACAACGGGATCATCCGCCACGGCGCCAAGCTGCTGTACGCCTACTGCGAGGCGTCGGTGCCGCTGCTCACCGTCATCACGCGGAAGGCCTACGGCGGCGCGTACGACGTGATGGCCTCGAGCCACGTGGGCGCCGACGTGAACTACGCGTGGCCGACCGCCGAGATCGCGGTGATGGGGCCGGAGGGCGCGGTGGACATCCTCTACAGCGACGAACTGGAAGAGGCCGACGACGTGGAGGCCCGGCGACAGGAGCTCATCGACGAGTACCGCGAGGAGTTCGCCAACCCCTACACCGCCGCCGACCGCGGCTACATCGACGACGTGATCGAGCCGCCGGAGACCCGCGAGCGGCTGATCTCCGACCTCGAAATGCTGCAGGGCAAGCGCGAGCAGACGCCCCAGAAGAAACACGGTAACATCCCGATATGACTGACTCGCTCGTCGAGCGCCTCGACCTGCCCGACGACGCCGACGACGCCGAAGCGGCGGCCATCGCCGCCGCGGTCGGCGCCCACATCCGGGACAGCGAGGCGGCGGCCGCGGCGGAGGCGGCCCAGAGCGAGACCGAGAGCTGGCAGGGCAACCGCTGGGGGTTCGCGGGCCGCGTCGAGTCGACACAGCGCCGGACCGTCAGAGTGCGCGACGGGACGCCGACGGACGCTTGGAGCGCCGCCGGCCGGTCCGAGCGGCTCTGAGGCGTTACTCGTCGGAGAAGTAGAGGTACGTCCGCGGCGCGACGATCCCCAACACGACGACGATCCCGAACGCGATCCACTCGGAGACGTTGGTGAACGTCGCGACGCCGATACCCAGCACGGCGGCGACGACGGCGAACGCCAGCCGGACCTTGATCTCGCGGTCGAAGTCGAGCTCTTCGGGGTCGCTCATGCCGTCGCTGGGGGCGGCGGCGTCCTGAACGCGTCGGTTCTACTCGGTCAGCACGTCGTCGCCGACGGCGATCTCGCCGCCCTCGACGATCTCACACCGCAGGCCGCCGCGGTGGACCAGCGCCTCCCGAACCCCTTTCTCCTCCAGCTTCCGTTCGAGGTACGTACAGGGCTCACAGAGCTCGGTCCCTTCGACGACGGCGTCGCCGACGCGGAACTGCTCGCCCAACAGGCGGTTCAGCCCCACGCCGCGGACGGTGAGGTTCCGGCGGTGGACCCCCGGCTCGAACGACACGTCGTAGTCGGCTTCCGCCTGCTCGATCGCCTCGGCCTCGATCAGCGTCAGGTCCCGGGTCCGCTCCTCGTCGTCGGTCGAGAACGTCCCCTCGTTCTCGAAGTAGCGATCGCCGGTCAGCCCCTTGCCCACGACCGCCTCGACGGACTCCCGCGGCTCGGGCGGGGCGCCCGCCTCGCCGGCGACGTGGATGCGTTCGACGGTTCCAGTCACGGTCAGGAGTCGGTGCGGCCACCAATAAGTGCGAGGATGGCGGTGGCTACTCCGCGCCGGCGAACTCGTCGAGCGTCGCCGGCCGGCCGCGGCGTTCGCTTACCAGTGCGCCGTCCACGTCGAGTTGGAGGCGGTCGACCGCCTCGTGGCCCACGCGCTCGGTCGCCTCGGGCACCGTGTAGACGCCCAGCCGCCACTGCTGGTACTGGGCGGTCCGGAGCGCCTTCACCAGCGGCGACTGCCGGCCGAGTTCGCGGATCTCGTCGCCGACCATCACGCGGCTGGTGGACTCCCGCATCGACGGCTCGCTGGGCACGTCGAGGATCACCTCCCGCGGATCGAGGTCACAGGCCGCGGCGATCTCGGCCTCCAGCTCTCGGGTCTCCTCGTGGCCCGCGTCCAGCAGCCAGTCGGGGACGCCGCCCAGTTCGGCCCACACCGCGCGCTTGAACAGGTCGCGCTCGGCGTAGCGGCGGGCGAACGCCGCCGTCTCCTCACAGAGCCGGAGCGCGACGATGAGGCCGTGGTCGTCCATACGCCGGAGCTCCTCGGCGGTCAGGTCGGGGTCGCTCCGGAGCAGGCGCTCGGAGGCCTGCCGCAGCATCGCCTTGCTGATCCGGGCGACGTGGTGGGAGTAGACGGTGGGGTTCATCAGCGCCCGGGCGACCAGCAGCGACTCCGCGCTCTGGACGTTGCCCGGCGCGAGCACGAGCTCGCCGTCGACGAACCGCAGCGCCCGGACGAGCCGCCCGGGGTCGATCGTGCCGTAGGGAACGCCGGTGTGGTGGGCGTCCCGGACGAGGTAGTCCATCCGGTCGACGTCCAGTTCGCCGGAGACGAGCTGGCCGAACTTCCCCTCGCCGGCGACCAGCCCCGCGACCCGGGAGGGGTCAAGCCCGTTTGCCCGGAGCACGTCGCCGACCTGCCCCTCGGTGAGCAGCTCGTCCACGTCGTCGTGGTACTTCCCCGTCTCGCGGTGGGTCAGCGACTCGATGTTGTGCGAGAACGGGCCGTGCCCGACGTCGTGGAGCATCGCCGCCGCCCGGACGCGTTCGGCGTCAATGCCGTCGACGCCCAGCTGGTCGAGCGCCTGCTCGGCGAGGTGGTAGACGCCGAGCGAGTGCTCGAAGCGCGTGTGGTTCGCGGAGGGATACGCCAACTGCACCGTCCCCAACTGCTTGATGTGACGGAGCCGCTGGACTGCGGGGGTGTCCAGCAGGTCGGCGGCGACCCCCTCCACCTCGATGTGGTCGTGGACGGAGTCCTTGATCGTGGTCATACGCCGGGTTTCGGCGGCATCCGGTAAAAAGGGCCGCAGATTTCGACGGTGTCGGACGTTACTCCCCGCTCTCGAACTCCCGCTCGCCGAGGTGGCTGCGCAGCG
Organism: Halolamina salina; assembly: GCF_054653455.1. NCBI lineage: Archaea > Methanobacteriati > Methanobacteriota > Halobacteria > Halobacteriales > Haloferacaceae > Halolamina > Halolamina salina. The sequence goes on from NZ_BAAIGE010000002.1 coordinate 682,394, forward strand.
TGTCAACGTCCTTGTTGCCGGCGCCGGTGTTCAGCAGGACGACCGTGTCGTCCTCGCCGAGTTCACCCTCCTCGGCGAGACTGAACGCCCCAGCGGCCGCGGCCGCACAGGTCGCGCCCATCTCCACGCCCTCGGTCTGTGCGATCTGGACTGCGGCGTCGAGGATCGCCTCGTCGCTGGCGGCGACGGCGCCACCGCCGCTCTCCGCCAGCGCGTCGAGGATCAGCGGGCTCGCGCCCGGATCGGGGACCGCGATGCCGTTGAGCACCGTGGAGATGTTCTCGTCGCCCCACGCCTCGTGGATCGACTTGCCCTGCTCCCACGCTTCGACGACGGGGGCGCAGCCGGCGGCCTGTGCGGCGTACATCCCCGGCAGTTCGTCGATCAGGTCGAAGTCGCGGAACTCCTTCGCGCCCTTGTGCATCCCGACGAGGCCGACGCCGCCGCCGGTCGGGTAGACGACCGCGTCCGGCACGTCCCAGTCGAGCTGTTCGACCGTCTCGTACAGCATCGTCTTCTTCGTCTCGTGGCGGTAGGGGGTGACGAACGTCTTGGTGGAGTACCAGTCCTCCTCGTCCATGCGCTCGCTGTAGGCGGCGCCGGCGTCGGTGATCTCCCCCTCGACGACGTGGAGTTCACCGCCGTGAACCTCCACCATCGCCTTCTGCGTGTAGCCCGCGCGCTCGGCCAGCCAGACGTGGGCGTCCATCCCCGCGCGGGCCGCGTACGCCGCGGCGGCCTGCCCGGCGTTGCCGGCGGTGTTGAGCGCGATCGTATCGGCGCCGTGCTGGGCGGCGGCGGTCACCGCGCCGGTCTGCCCGCGGTCCTTGAACGTCCCGGTGGGGTTGTGCCCCTCGTCTTTGATGTACACCTCGCCGACGCCCATCGCGTCGGCGAGCGTCGGGCACTCGACCAGCGGCGTTGCCCCCTCGCCGATCGAGACGGCGACCTCGCGGGGGAACGGCAGCAGCGCGTCGTAGCGCCACAGCGAGTCGAAGCGCTCCCCCTCGAACGTCTCTCGGGACACGTCGATCTCGTCGTAGTCGTACGCCGGGTCGAGGATGCCGCCGCAGTCCGGGCAGCGGTGGGTCGCGGTCTCGGCGTCGAACCGCTCCCCGCAGTCGATGCAGTCGAGCCCGGCGAACGCGTCGGTGGTCTCCATGGCCGACGGTGTGAGTCCCACGGCTAATGGGTTGTCCGATCCGGCAAGGCACACGCGCGGGCCGGCGACCCCGGACTCCGCCGCTGGCGGCAGAGTTAGGTAGACACAGCCACACACTCCCCTCGTGTACCGTCCCGCTCCCCGCACGGACGTTCCCGGAGGTGGTCCGCGACGATGACCGACGACGCTCGGTCCGACGGCGGCGACGCGGCCGTCGAGACCGGCGGCGACGCCGGCCCGTCGACGCTGGACCCGCTATCGGTCGACGCGGCGGCCGACCTGATCGACGAGATCGTCGACAACGTCGAGCGCGTCATCGTCGGCAAGCGTGACGCCATCGAGCACATCCTCGTCGCGACGCTGGCCCGCGGCCACGTCCTGCTGGAGGACGTGCCCGGGACCGGGAAGACGATGCTCGCGCGCTCGGTCGCGACCTCCGTCGACGCCTCGTTCCGCCGCGTCCAGTTCACGCCCGACCTGCTGCCCTCCGACGTGACGGGCGTGAACGTGTTCAACCAGAAGACCCAGGAGTTCGAGTTCCAGCCCGGGCCGGTGTTCGCGAACGTGGTGCTGGCCGACGAGATCAACCGCGCGCCGCCGAAGACCCAGAGCTCGCTGCTCGAGGCGATGGAGGAGCGACAGGTGACAGTCGACGGCGACACCCGGAGCCTCCCCGAGCCGTTCGTCGTGATCGCGACCCAGAACGACGTGGAGACCGGCCGCACCTACGAGCTCCCGATGGCCGAGGTCGACCGCTTCGCGAAGAAGCTCCGGCTGGGCTACCCCGACGGCGAGCAGGAGGCCGAGATCATCGGCCGCACCGCCGGCCACCACCCGATCGAGGAGTTAGAGCCCGTCACCGACGGCAAGCAGCTTCGGCGCGCCCGCGAGACGGCGAGTCAGGTGACGCTGCGCGAGCCGGTCCGGAGCTACATCAGCCGGCTGGCCGAACACACCCGGAACGAGGCCCAACTCGGCGTCAGCCCCCGGGGGAGCATCGCGCTGGCCCGCACCTCGCAGGTCCGGGCGCTGCTCGACGGGCGCGACTACGTCACTCCCGAGGACGTACAGGCGGAGGCCCGGACGGTGTTCGCCCACCGCATCCGGCCGCGAACGGGCAGCGAGACCGGCGAGGACGTGGTCGCCTCGGCGCTCTCGACCGTCCCCGTGGAGTGATGCTCACGCGCCGTGGCCGTGCCGTCGCCGGGGTCGCGGGGCTGGCGCTGCTGCTCGCGGGGATTTTCGGCGCCCGCGCGCTCAACGCGGTCGTCGCCCCCGCGGCCGTCGCGCTGGTTGCCGGCTACCTGCAGGTCCGATTCGTCCCCGCCGTCGCCGTCGACCGCACGCCGCCGGAGAACGCCCACGCCGGCGAGACACGGACGGCGGAACTCTCCTTCCGCACTCGCGACGGCGACTCGATCTCCCGGCCGTTCCTCGGCGACGTGACCGAGCGCGTCGGCGAGGGGCTGTGGCCGGTCACCTCGGAGAACGCGACGGTCCGGGAGCGCCCCGACGGCGACGCCGAGATCACGTTCGAGACGGCCGTCGGCGCCGAGCCGATCGAGTACGAGGTGGAGTACCGACAGCGCGGCCAGCACACGCTCGGCCCGCTGACGGTGACCGCGACCGACGCGTTCGGCCTCCACGCCCGCGAAACCGAACTCCGGGGGACGGAGACGACGATCGTCTTCCCGCGGGTCCGGCGGCTCGGCGTCGTCGGGCGGCGGTCGCTGGGGCGGCTGCAGGAGTACAGCCGGAGCGACCAACGCGGCGAGTTCGAGGAGCTCCGTGAGTACGTCCCGGGCGACCCGCTGCGGGACATCCACTGGAAGACCACGGCCAAGCGCGACGAACTGATCGTCACGGAGTTCGCCGCCGACACTGACGTGGCGTCGGTGACCGTCGCCGCCGGCGCGAACGCCGAGGGCGCCGACGCGATGGCCGAGGCGACCGCCAGCGTGGTGCTCCCGCTGGTGGCAGACGGCGTCCCGGTCGAGCTCTCGCTCCCGCGCGGGGAGCTTCGGGTCGGCCCCGAGTACGGCGGACAGGGGGCGATGCTCCGGACGCTCGCGGTGGTCGACTCCGGGCCGGTGCCTAACCCCGACGCCGACGTGGTGATCAAGGGCCGGGCCGACGACGCGACCGTCGAGGTGCGCGGGCGCCGCCACCAGTTCTCGGAGATGGTGGAGGCACGGACGACGGGCGACACGACGCCGGCCCCGGAGGTGGAAGCGTGACGACCGCCCCCGGCCGCGGGTCGGGGTTCGCGACCGGAACGGACTGGTCGCTCCGGTCGGCGATCCTCTCCCCGGGGATGCTCGGGTTCGCCGTCCTCACGGCGTCGTACCTCCGGGTGCTGTTCCACGTCACCGACGTAGTCGGCGGCACGGGGGCGTTGCTCCTCGAGGTCGGCGTCGTGCTCGCGCTCGGCGCGGTGCTGGCCGGCCGCGTCGACACCCGGACGGCGCTGGTGGGGAGCGCGGCGGCGCTGCTCGCCGGAATGGCGGCGTACTACTTCTCGATCCCCGCGAGCCAGCGCGCGCTGATCGACGCCGGCGCCGTACTGACCGACCTCGCGGCGCTGCTCAGCGGGCTCTCTGTGTTCCGGCTGGTTCAGGCGGAGATCTGGGCGCTCGCGGTGCTGCCCGCGCCGCTTTTGGGCTCGTGGCTGCTCGCGCTCCGGGGGAACTACCCCCTGAGCGCCGCGGTCGGCGGCAGCGCGCTCGGGCTGTTCGTGCTCACGGGCGACGCCGGCTTCCTCACTACGCTGGCGGGCGTCGTCGGCGCGGCGGTCGCGGTGGGGTTCGGCGAGCTCTCCCCCCGGCGGGCGATCGCGCTCCACTGGGACACGGTTGTGCTGGTGGTGACGGTGATGATCGTGCTCTCCTCGACTGTCTCGCTGGTCCCGGGCGGGGCCGGCGGCCCCGTCCTCGGCGGCAGCGCGACGCCGACGCTCGAAGGCAACGTCGTCGACAACGCCGACAACGTCGGGATCGTTGGCGCGATCCGGCTCTCGCCCGAGGTGCGGTTCTCCGTCGAGTCCGAGCGCCGGGGGTACTGGCGCGTCGGTGCCTACGACCGCTACACCGGCGGCTCGTGGGTCCGGAGCGGCGAGGCGCGCAGCTACGACGGCCGCCTCGACAGCCCGCCCGGCCCGACAATCGGGGTCGAACAGACGATCACCGCCGAGACGACGATGAACTCCATGCCCGCGATCTGGAAGCCAGTCACGGTCGATGGGACCGTCGAGCGGGCGACGCAGGTGACCGCCGAGGGCGGCCTCCGCGCGGCGGCGCCGATCGCCGAGGGGGAGTCCTACAAGGTCGTCAGCCAGCGCCCGGTGTACACGACTCGGGACCTCCGGATGGCCGGCACCGACTATCCCGAGAGGATCGAACAGCGGTACCTCTCGCTGCCCGACAGCACGCCCGACCGCGTGGGCGAGCGCGCGGCCACGGTCGCCGACCGGGCGAACGCCTCCACCCCCTACGACACCGCCGTCGCGATCGAGTCGTACCTCGAACGAACCAAGGAGTACTCGCTGAACGTCGAGCGCCCGCGGGGGAGCGTCGCCGACGCGTTCCTGTTCGAGATGGACGCCGGCTACTGCACCTACTACGCGACGACGATGGCCGTGATGCTTCGCACGCAGGGGATCCCGGCCCGGATGGTGACGGGCTACACCCCCGGCGAGCGCGTCGGGGAGGACGAGTGGGTGGTCCGCGGGCTGAACGCCCACGCGTGGGTCGAGGTGTACTTCCCGGCGACCGGCTGGGTCGCGTTCGATCCGACGCCGAGCACGCCCCGCGAGTCCGCGGCCGAGCAGCGCATCGCGCAGGCGCGCCAGAGCGGCGAGGACGGCGTCGACACCAACCGGACCGGTCCGGGCGGGTGGACGGCGACGCCGACGGCGACGGCCACCCCCGAGACGATCAACGGCACCGTCGACGCGGTGACGGCGACGGAGGGCCTCGAGGACGTCCTCCGGCCCAGACAGGACGCTCCCAACGGCACCGTCGGGAACTTCACCGCCGGCGGCGACGGGGCGGGCTCGGACGACCCGGCGCTGCCCACGCCGGAGGAGGTGGGCTACGGCCTCGTGCTCCTGTTCGGCGGGGTGGCCGCCGGCCGGCGGTTCGGTCTCGACGACCGGCTCTACCGGTTCGTCTGGCTGCGCTACCAGCCACGGGACGGTCCCGTCGCCGACGTGGAGCGGGCGTACGACCGGATCGAGACGCTGCTCGGGGCTCGCTACCGGCCGCGGCGCCCCGGCGAAACCGTCGACGACTACCTCGCCAGCCTCGACGTGACCGACACGCGGGTCCACCGCGTGGCGGCGTTGTACGAGCGGGCGCGGTACGGCGGCGACGCGACCGCCGCCGACGCCGACGAGGCGGTCGAGGCCGCGGACGCGCTCGTCGCGGAGCGCACCCCGCTGCTGGGGCGGCTCCGCCGCGCGCGCTGACTCGGAGCTTCTTGTCGTTACCGAAGGGTTTAGTTACTGGATGTGGTACGCACACTCATGTCCGGTCTGTTGCCGTCCGAATCCGACGCCGTCGCCGCCGACGAGGCGGACGACGAGGGTGGCACCCGGCTGCTCTGGCTCGACGACGAGGAAGTCGATCCGCTGATCGGGTCGCTCTCCTCCGAGACCGCCAGATCGCTGCTGACGGCGCTACACGACGAGCCACGGACGGCCTCCGAGCTCGCCGAGGCGGTCGACACGTCGCTGCAGAACGCCCGCCACCACCTCGACAACTTACAGGAGGCCGATCTGGTCGAGGTCGCCGAGACGCGCTACTCGGTCAAGGGCCGCGAGATGAAGGTGTACGCGCCGGTCGACGACTCGCTGGTGGTCTGTGTCGGGAACGAGGCGGAGCGGTCGGGGCTGCTCGACTCGCTCCGGCAGTACGTCGGCGCCGCAGCCGCGGTGCTCGCAGGGACCCTGCTGGTCCACGCGACGGTGAACGTGGGCGGCGGCGGCATCGCAGGCCCCACGGGGCCTCGGGTCGCCGACTCGATCAGTTCCGACGCGCTGTTCGGCACCGTCCCGCCGGCGGCGCTGTTCCTCGCCGGCGGGCTGGTCGCGCTCGCGGCGGTCGCACTCCAGTACAGCCGAACGGACTGATGAACAACCCCCCGGAGATGACGGCATGAGAGTCGGTACGGCAGCGACACTGTTCGTCGTCGTCGTCGTCGTCAGCAGCGTCTCCTTCGCCGTCCCCGTCGGGTCGAGCAGCCAGCAGTTGGTACGCGGGCCGCCCAATGACGCGCTCGCCGACGCCATCCGCTCGTCGCCGGAGCCTACCGAGGAGACGCGCGATCCGAACCCACTGTCCGGGTTCGACGCGGTCCACGACGCCGGCGTCACCGGCGAGGGGGTCCGTGTCGGCGTCATCGGGAGCCAGTTCTCCCCCGGCGACGGGCGGATCGCCGACTCGGTCGCCGCGAGCCGGACGTTCGCGGACAGGTCGCCCGGGCTGACCGCCGACGGTACGCACGACACCGCCGTCGCCGAGATCGTCGCCCGGACCGCGCCGGACGCGAAGCTGTACCTCGCGAGCATCGGCCTCGACGGGGGACCGGACGCCTACGAGCGCGCGGTCTCCTGGCTGCGCGAGCGCGAGGTCGACGTCGTCGTCGACGCCGGGAGCTACTTCCCCCGGACCGCCGAGGGGATGGCACGCCTGAACGAGGCCGCCGCGGCCGCGGCCGCGAACGACACCGCCTTCGTGACCTCGGCGGGCAACTACGCCGACCGACACTGGACCGGCACCGGAAACGAGGGGTGGCTCGCGTTCGCGAACGAGACGCGGTACAACACGCTGGGCGAGGGCGACATCAGCGGCAGCGTCTCGCTTCGGCTCTACTGGGAGGGCGCCGCCGACTACGACCTCTACCTCTACCGCGCGGAGAACGGCGGTGACCCGCTGGTCGCCAAGTCGGCGACGAACGAAACCGGAGCCGGCAGCCACACCGAGGCGATCGACGCCACGGTCCCCGAGGGGCGCTACTACGTCGCCGTCCGGGGCGGTCCCGACGCCGACAACAGCACCGTCGATCTGTTCTCCTCCCGCCACGAACTCGCCATCAGCAGCGAGGGCGGCGGGATGGTCGCGCCGGCGACCGCCGAGGGCGTCATCGCCGTCGGCGCCGTCGACGCGGTGACCGGCGAGCCGCAGCCGTACAGTTCGACCGGCCCGCGCCTCGACATCTCGGCGCCGAGCGCCGTCGAGACGAACACGGCGGGCGAGATGTACGGTAGCTCCGTGGCGGCGCCGCTGGTGGCGGGGACGCTCACCCTAATGCTCGCGGAGAACGAGAGCCTCTCGCCCAGTGAGGCCCAGCGCGTGTTCCGCAACACCGCCGTCCAGGACGACGGCCGGCTCTACCTCGACGCCGCGGGCGCAGTCACGGCGGTCACGTCCGAGTCGCCCGCGGAGATCGACACCGGCGGGCTGGACTGGTACAACGGGACGGCGAGTTAGGAGAGATCGGCTGGCTCGTCGTCGGCGTGAGCCCGCACCCAGAGCTCGCCGATCCGCGAGAGGGAGGTGCGGTGGGAGTTGCCGTGTGCCTCCTGTTCGACGTACGCCTTCCCGCCGGGGCCGAGCCGATCGACGTTGTAGATCACTTTCGACCGGAAGCTGTCGGTGTACTCCTCGCCCGTGTCCGCTGCCAGCGTCTCCGCGAGCTCGCTCACGCTCTCGAACTCGCCGTGTTCGCCCAGCGTGAACAGGATCACCTCCTCGAACGGCTCGACGCTCGAGAACGCCGCCACCGGGAGCTCGACGATGTGGTTGTCGCCGATCTTCTTGGCGCCGATCGTGGTCCCCCGCTCGTCGAACTCCGAGAGCAGCCCCTCGATGCTCTCTAAGCGCTCGGTGATCTCCCCGTCGTCGGCGCCCGACTCGCGGACCTCGGCGAGCAGGTCACGCGTCTCCCGTAGCTCCTCGGCCATCTCGGTCTCGAGGTACTTCTCGGGGGCGGTGTAGTACGTGTGGATGCGGTGGCGGTCCTCCTGCCGTTCGAGCGTGATGGAGTGTGCCGCGGTCGCGAACGCGAAGCTGACCGGCCGGGGCATCGAGGAGATGTTGACCCAGACTTCGCTGCCCGTGTCGAGGTGGGCGTTGATCAGGTCGTACGCCCGCTCGAAGGCGGCGTCGTAGTCGTACACGTCAGAGAGCCCGACGCGTTCGGTCTCGGCGCCCAGCAGGTTCTGGAAGTCTTGTTCCAGCTTGCCGGCGAGGTTCTGGGAGTACTCGACGTTGGCCTCGCTCCCGACCGCGCCCTCGAGCAGCACCACGCGATCCACGTCGAACTGGTCGCGGATCAGCGGCGCGATCAGCCGGTCGTAGTCGAAACCGACCGGGACGATGTGGGTGCCCATGGGTGTGGGTGGGTCGGGGATCGGTAAAAAGGATCAGTTCGGCGCGGGCGTGGGGTCACCCGAGCCGACGCAGTATTAAGGTGATTCGTGGGCAACTCACCCCACATGGCGTATCAGCCGGACGCGATCCCCGACGACCTGCCGCCACACCCCTCACGAGAGGGGCCGCTCAGCGAGGACACCGAGATCGAGCGACTGGTCAGCGGCGACGGCGTCGACTCGACGGTCGTGATGCGGTGGAGCGAGTACGTACGAGCGTACGCGAGCAGCATCACGCCCCCGCCGGGGCTGCCCGCTCGCTTCGAGGACGCAGACGTCGCGACCGTCCGCCTCTCGGACTGCTCGCCCGAGGAGGTCGTCGCACTCGCCGGCTGGTACATCTGGCACGAATCGGACGCTCGCGACCTGTTCTACGAGAGTGGGCCGACCGACGACGATCGGTACGAGAGCGTCGAGGCGGTCAAGCGCGCCCACCCGATCGTCCACCGGTTCGACCTCGATATCGACCGCGTCCACCCACAGGCGCTGGCGATCTCGATGTTCTCACAGGAGTCCGGCGAGCTACGGAGCCGGAGCTTCGAGACGATCGAGGGGTCGGAGGGGGGCACTGTCGTGTACTACCCACCCCCGGTCGACGACGCGGCAGTCGTTCTGTTCCACGACGGCCGAGGCTTCTACTGCTGTTCCACCGAGGCGGCGGTCGAGGCGGTCGACGACTGGTTCAGAGCCGAGTTCGAGGCGTGGCGGGAGGAGGGGATCGTCCCGGTCCAGTTCGACGACTCCGAGTGAGGCCCTCGGGGCCCCGGACGGATCAGACGACCCCGCGAAGGAGCGAGCCGAACGCCGGCAGCAACAGACCGATGCCCAGTGCGAGCCAACTCGGCTGCCCCATCGCGAGCACCGGGGCGAGGGTCCCCGCGAGTGCCAACTGGGCGAGGAAGCCGACGACGATCAGCGCGCCCATCCCGACCCCGGCGGCGATCCCCCGCCCGAGCGATCGCTGTGGCAGCGCGACCAGCGCGCCGGCCGCGAGGAGTCCCGACCAGTGGAACAGCGAGAGCGCCAGTCCCAGTACGACGGCGCCGGCAGTCGCCGCGATCCAGCGTCGGCGGTCCGTCCGGAGGGTAGTCAGCCCACCCCCCGGCGAGTCGGCGGTCATCGTTCGCCCTCCGTGAACGTCAGATCGACGCCGTCGGGCAGCGTCCGAGTCATCGGCTTGTACTCGCCGTCCGCCCACAGCGAGAGCTGGTCGTCGTAGTGGGCCGAGAAGTAGTCGCCGGAGTTGCCGCCGGGCAGCACCGCTTCCGACTCGCCGTCGAACGTCGCGACCATCCGCCAGCTCGCGCCCGTCGACGCCTCGCTGTGGAAGTTCCGGATCGTTCCCGGCGAGCCCGCGGTGGGGAGTTGCTCGTAGTTGAGGAACGACTGGTCGAAGGGATGTGCGAACCGGACGCGGTTCCAGTCGCCGTACGTCTCCCACCCCTCGCCGTCGATGCGCTCGCGGGCGTCCGTCATCGCGTCGGCCGCGACCGCCGCGCGGTCGCCGTCGAACCACTCGCTATCGACGGGTAGCGTCCCGAGCACCCAGAAGTTCGGTCGGGGGAACCCCTCGGGCAGATCCGCCGCGTCGAAATCGTCGCCGAACGTCCGCTCGCGGAAGCTCCGGAGCCACTGCTCGAACAGCAGCGGCTCGGCGCGGCCGGGGCGCATCTCGCCGTCCCAATCGAGCAGCGACGCCGCGGTCGGCGCGTCGAGATTGCCGTCGGCTGTCCCGCCTGCGTCGACTACTTCCTCGACGATCGGGCGGAACAGGTCGTAGCGGGCATCGACCACATCGGTCTGGAGATCGCGGTGGAACGCGGCGTCCATCGGCGCCTCGCTCTCGGCGCGGGCGTCGAGCCGGTCGTAGAGCCGTCGCCCGCGGAACGGCGGCGCGTACCCCTCCGAAAGGTAGTGTTGGGGATCGTTCGTGATGCGCTGGTTCGCGGTGGCGAGGTAGTCGGGGTTCCGGACGCCCGGCTTCTCCTCGTATGGGACGAACCCGCCCCACGACGACTCGCCGTAGGGCTCGTACCCGTCGCCCCACTCGCCCTCTCCTGCGGAGCCGTCGAAGATTCGGGTGCCCCGAACCGGCTCGCCGTCGACGGTCCGGATCGGGATCTGGCCCGTGACCCAGTAGTAGGTGTCCCCCGAGTCGTCGGCGTAGACGAAGTTCTGGGTCGGCTCGTCGAACTTCCGGATCGCCGCCTCGGCGTCGTCGAGCCCGTCGGAGAGATTGAGCTTCCGGACTGCCTCGACCGTCCGGGTCGCCGACAGCCCCGTCCACGCAACACCGAGTTCGTCGGCGGTCTCGAACCCGTCGCCGTCGGGGTACTGGCTCAGAACCGCGCCGTGGACCGAGCGCTTCACCTCGATATCGACGTTCTCGGCGCCGGCGACTTCGATCGTCTCGGTCCGGCTGTCGAACTGTCGGACGCCGTCGCCGAACTCGTAGCCGGCGCCGTCGTCGACCGTCTCGTAGGCGTAGAAGTCGATCACGTCGGCGCCGGCGTTCGTAAAGCCCCACGCCCCGGCGTGGTTCTGCCCGATCACGACGAACGGGACGCCCGGGAACGCCACCCCGCGGCTGTCGAACGCGGGACCGACGACGTGCTGCTCGTACCAGATCGGCGGCGCCGAGAGCTGGAGGTGGGGGTCGTTCGCGACGATCGGGTCGCCGGAGGCGGTGTGCTCGCCCGAGACGACCCAGGAGTTCGAGCCGATCCCGGGGTCGCTCTCGAACCCGGCGAGCCAGTCGACGAGGTCGGGGTCGGGGGCCGCGGCGTCACCCCCGACCGTCGCGAACGACGCCTCGCCGCCGCGGATGATCGGCGACTCGTGGTCCATGACTCGCGGGTAGAGTTGCTCGGTCGCGTCGGCGCCGAGCCGGTCGCGGGCCAGCGCGCGCCGGAGCGCCCGGAACGAGCCGGTGAGGCCCCACGAGATCTGTTTCTGGACGAGCAGCGACGCCGTCGGCGTCCACCGCTGCGGCTCGAACTCCAGCAGCCCGTACTCCAGCGGCGTCGGCTCGACCTCGCGGGCGCGGTTCACCCCTGCGACGTACGCCTCGACCACGTTGCCGGTCTCGGTGCCCGCGGCGCGCTCCCACGTGGCTTCGGCGGCGGCCTCGAAGTCCATCTGCCGGTGGAACGCGTCGCTGTCGACCGTCGCCGGGCCGACGACCTCCGAGAGGTGGCCGGCCATCCGCCGGCGGTAGAGATCCATCTGAAAGAGTCGGTCGGCGCCGTGACAGTAGCCGACCGCGTAGTACGCCGCCCGCTCGCTCTCGGCCTCGACGTGGGGGACGCCGTAGTCGTCGTAGCGCACCGTCGCGGGGCCGTACGGGCTGTCGAGGTCGTCCGGTGCCGTTCCCGTCGCCGCACCCCAGACGCTGCCCGACCCGGGCGCGAACCGGTCCAAGTACGACCGGGCCTCCGTCAGCGCCATCCCGCCGACGCCGGCGCCGAGAACCGCCGAGAGGAGGGCTCGGCGGGTCGTCTCGCTGTCCATTGCCGGATAGAACGCGGGGAGGCTCGTAAAGTTTTGTCCGCGCTACTGGATCCGGTACCGCAACAGCGCCGCGATCCCGCCGAGGTTCGATAGCTGCTCGCCCGGCGCGAACTCCGAGGAGAACACCACCACCTCGCCGCCTTTCTGCTCGACGGTCTCGATGATCTCGTTTGCGTCCCGCTCCCAGTCGCCCTCGTCCTGTCGCTCGGTTCGCAGGCGCTCGTCGACGACGAGCAGCGTCCCCACCGCGCCGTACTCGGCGGCCTCGGCGGTCTCTTCGATCCCGTAGGTCGCCTTCTCGCCGGTGGAGATGCGCTCGGTGAGTTCGTCGATCAGTTCGCTCTCGCGGGCGATCCGTGTCTGGTCCTGTACGTCCTCGACGGCGCCGCGCTTGAGCACCTCGTGGACGCCGCGGTCGCCCGCCGCGGAGGTGTCGACGGTCGTCGCGACCTTCTCGGCCACGTCGGGGTACTCCTCCTCGAGGTAGTCCAGCGCGTCGCGCTTCGTGAACCCGGGGCCGGCGACGATGATCGCCTCGGCGTCGACGTGCTGGAGTGCTGAACCGAGCTCCTCGAACAGCGTGGTCCGCGGCTGTGCGTACTCCCCCTTCCCCGTCGGCGCCGTGAGGGAGACGTACTCGTCGGTGCCGTACTGCTGGACCGTGTGGACGTACGCCTCGCCCTCCTCGACGGTGACGACCGCCACGTCCGGCGCGTCGGTGGCCTCGGCGGCCTCCTCGATCCGGTCGCGCTGGTCGGGCTTGAGGTACTTCTCGATCGTGAGTTCCTCGTGGGTCTCGACGTTGATCGTGTGATGCAGCCCGATCTGGTCCTCCATCGAGCAGTCACGGATCACGCCGCCGACCCGGAGGCGGTTGGCGAAGCGGGCGAACTCCACGTCCTCGACCTCGAGGGTGACGTGGAGATGTTCGCGCTCGCCGCCGGTGTCGCGCATCTGGTCGTCGTTGCGCTGGATGCGGCGGGTGGTGTCGCCCTCGACCAGATCCCCCGGCTCGAGGACGTGCGAGAGATGCCAGAGGTCGTCGACGGTCTCGGGGACGAGCGTCACCCGGTCACGGCCCTCCGCGCCGTGGCCGCGCTGGACGATTCGCATGGGGAGCACTCCGGCCCCCGGGGTCACGTCTCTTTCCTTCTCGGCGTCAGGCCCGCATCACGCGCGAGTGGAAGAAGCGGACGAGTCGGTCGAACTCGTCGACGATCTCGGCGGCCGCGACCTGATCGAGCGTCGCGAACTGCCGGCTCGCCGCGAACCCGTCGTAGCCGTCGGCGATCTCGTACTCCAGTTCCTCCTCGATCCCGGCCTCGTTCTCCCGGACCACCGCGCGCATCTGCTCCTTCTCGGCCTCGCTGCCGCCGTAGATGTTCACCCCGAACTCCACGGTGCCGTCGGAGCCGACCTGAATCCGGTAGCGGAGCACGCCGCCGGCGTAGGCGGGGTGGTCGGGCCGGACGAGCAGTTCGTTCCCGCGCTCGACGGAGACCAGATCCTCGGGGTCGGTGTCGAAGGTCCCGACGAGGCGGTCCTGTATCCCCTCCGCGACGGCGTCGAGCAACACGGGGAGTTCGAGGCTCTCGGCCTCGCCCGCCTCGTCGCCCGCTTCGTCTCCCGTTCCGTCCTCGGCCGTCCTGTCCCGATCGTGCGCTCCGCTCCCGGCTTCCGATTCACTTTCGTCGTCCGCTCCGGCACCGCCGTCGGCGCCATCGTCCGCCGCGAGCGCCGACTCGTGGCTCGGCGCGTCCGCGGTGTCCTCACCACTGTCAGATTCGCGTTCCCCGCCTGCGGCCGTCTCGGCGCTCGCGTTCGTGCCGGCGACCCACTGCTCCGCGCTGTCGGTGCTCTCCGCCTGCTCCCCGTCGTCGGGGACGAACTGCACGAGGAACTCCTCGCTCTCCGGCGCGCCGAACGCCTCGACGCGGATCGCGTCGACCGCCACCTCGCGGTCGCTCAGGAACGTCGCCAGATCCAGCGCCTCGTCGGCGAACGCCGTCCCGAGCAGCCGGACGCGCTGCTCCTCGTTGAACGCCTCGGGGTCGAGCGGGGCTTGGGTGAAGTACTCCGCGTGCGCCTCGCGGAGCGACCCCCCGTCGTACTGCTCGTTCAACGCCTCGTAGGGGCGGTCCGCGACCGTGCTGGCGCGCTGGAGCGTCTCCGTGACCGTGTCGCTGTCCACCGTCCCGTCGACGGCGCCGACGACCACTGCCGACCCCTCGGCGTCGAGCGCCAGCGCCGTCGCGGCGCCGTCGCCCGCGGCCGTCGTCACGAACAGCACGTCGTCGCCGCCGAGCGTCCCGCCGGGGCCTCGGAGGAGCGCGCCGGCGAGTCCGGCCGTCTCGCCGGGACCGAGCGGCTGCACCGGGACGACGCCCGACTCGCTGGTGCGATAGAGATCCATGGGGTATCCTGCGCCAGCCAGCGCATCAAGGTTACGGGGTGGCCTCCGGCGGCCTCACACGCCGGAGCCGACAAGAAAGCTTATACCGGGGCCGCAGAAAACCACAGGTGGACGCCGGCACGGTACCTGGGTAGGGGTACTTCGGTACCACGCCGGCCCATTCATCTCCGCAGTATTCACGTCCCTCAGCGACCGCTACACCGTATGGAGTTCCACGTCTGGGAGCCAGTCTACGAGCGGATCCTCGCCGACTTCGGCTTCGGCCGCGCGGCCGACGAGCGCGCCCGCGACCGGCTGGCGGCGCTGACCGAGCCGTTCGACCTCGACGCCCTCCCCGCGTTCGAGGGGCGAACGGTCGCCGTCGCCGGCGCCGCCCCGACCCTCGCCGGCGAGGCGGAGACTGCTGCGGCGGCCGACCGCGTGATCGCCGCCTCCTCGGCTGCGGCGACGCTCCGGGACGCCGGGATCGAGGTCGACGTCGCAGTCACTGACCTCGACGGCGTGCCCGAACACCTCGCCGCCGCGAGTCGGGAGGGCGTCCCGGTCGCGGTCCACGCCCACGGCGACAACGTCGACGCGCTCGAAGAGTGGGTGCCGGCGTTCGCCGACGAGCGACTGCTGCCGACCACACAGGCCGCGCCGACGGCTCACGTCCGGAACTTCGGCGGCTTCACCGACGGCGACCGCGCGGCGTTCCTCGCGGACGCGCTGGGCGCCGGCGAACTCCGGTTCGTCGGCTGGCAGTTCGACGACCCCGACGTGGGCGAGCTGAAAGCGAGGAAACTGCACTGGGCCGAGCGGCTGCTCTACTGGCTCGAGACGCGGCGCGGCGAGCGGTTCGTGGTGCTCGACGGGCGGCGGGAGGAGTTGCGGCTTCCCGTAGAAGGTCGGCGATAGCGTCGTTTACACGTCCACCAGATCGCTCCCGCCCGGCGGCAGGAACTCCTGGATCCGGTCGGCGCTGGCGATCTTCCGGACGAACGACTCGTCGGCGAAGCGGGACTTGAACTCCCGGTAGCACTTCACCGCGGCGTCGTTCTGGGCGAACTTCCCGGGTTCGAGCGTAATCGTCGTCTCCGCCGTCGGCTCGATCGCGCTCGGCGGGCCGCCGATCACCCGCGTCTCGTCGTCGCAGGTGATGCCCACTTTCACTCGGGAGGGCATATCCCGGAAGTACTCCCGCTCGCCCCGAATCGCGAAGCCGCCCTTCTCCAGATACTCGCCGGACTCGGGCGTCTTGCTCACCTGATCCGGCTCGACCATGTAGGCGTCGCCGGCGCCGCGGCCGTCCTTCCAGACCGAGGAGTACGCGACCGCGAACTGGGCGGCCTCCTCCAGACTCGACTCGGGCCAGTCGACGGGGCTGGACGGCTCCGAGGGACCGCTGGCCTTGAGAATCGTCACCGGGCCGCCGTGGGCCTGCGTGTGGAAGAAGCGGTCGTGCTTGTTCAGGTACTTCTTCACCAGCGCCTCGTTCTGGTCGGCGTTGCGCCCGCCGATCACGAGGTAGCCGTCGCTGGTGTGGAACCACCGGAACTCCTCGTACCAGTGCTCGGGCTGGCGGACCGGAATCTCCGTCCGGGAGAGCCAGTCGATATCTTCCCGCTCCTCGTCGGGTTCCGGCTCCGGCTCTGGCTCCTCCTCCCACTCCTCGCGGCGTTTCTTGACGGCCTCGAGCCGCTCGCGGGTGTCCTCGATCGCCTCGCGGGCGCCCTCCTTCTTCCCCTCGACGCGCTTGGCTTCCTGATAGAGGCGATCGGCGTTCTTCTCGACGCCCGTCGTCGCGTCGAGGGTGATCCGTTCGTCGTCCACCTCGACGGTGACCGTCCCCTCGGAGCCGTCGACGTCGACGACCGCCTCGGCGGCGGGGATGCCCTGCTCGGCGCCCTCCGCCAGCGTCTCCTCGATCTCGTCCCACGGGCGGTCCTGCTCGCGGGCCTGCTGGATCGTCGACAGCACCTCGTCGATCAGGTCGTAGCGCGCGTAGCAGATCTCGGCTTTCCGCCGGAGCGCTTCGGCCTCCTCCTCGAACCCCTCGATGGCCTGCTCCTGCTGTTCGATGATGCGTTTCTCCTTCTCGATCTCGGCCTCGAAGTCGGGGCGCTCGCGGCCGCCGCCCTCCTCTTCGCGCTGGGCCTGCTCCTTGAGTCGGTAGAAGTACTCCTCGAGGGCGGGGTTGAACGAGTCGAACGCCTGACTGTGGAGGTCGGATCGCTCCTCCAGCACCACGGGGCTTACGTCGACGACGCGGCCGCGCTCGGTCAGCGGGCGGTCCTCGTCGTCCTCGCCGTCCTCGTCGAGTTCGACGTACACCCGGGGGTCGAACTGGCCGCCCCGGAGCGCCTCGGCGAGATCCGTCAGCTCGCGGTGGATCGCGCGGTACTCCTCCTCGCCCGCCTCTTCGATGTCCATCGCCTTCTCGACGCCAGCGCGGCGACAGAGCTCCTCGCCCCAGAAGCCGCCGAGATTGAGTTGGGTCGCGACCGTCCGCACCACGTCGGTGTCGGACTGCTCCATCCGGGCCTCGAGCGTGTCGTAGTCGACTTCGAGCGGATTGAGCCGGGACTGTGGGAACTCGTAGGGGCTGCCCGGCGCGACGGTGCGGGACTTGAGCCGCACCGTCTCCAGCGAGCGCACGACCTCGCCGTTGCCATCGAGGACGGCGACGTTGCCGTCGCCGAACAGCTCGACGACGAGCGTGGTGTTCTGGTCGGGGCGCTCGAACTCGAAGACGAGGATGCGGTCGAACTCGTACTGGGAAACGGAGACGAGGTCGGCGCTCTCGATCCGGTTGCGCAGCATCATCGCGAACTCCGGCGGGCGCCCGGGCGCGTCGGGCACGCGCTCGGGGTCGGCGACGTGGGCCTGCTTGTTCTCGCCCACCTCGATCAGCAGCTCCACCCGCCCGCGGTCGAAGTCCCGGAGCTTCAGCCGCAGCATGTCCTCGTCGTAGAGATACGCCTTGTCGAGCTTGGCTCCCTCGTAGCGGGAGAGCTCGGTCGCGAGCGCCGCGAGGTCGACGCTCGACAGTTCGCGTTTCGGCTCCATGCGCCGGATTTCTCGGGCGACCGGGAAGGGCGTTCCGTTCGGGACCCACGCTACGAGGGAGTGCTCGCGGCGCCGGCCGAGGCAGCGACTACCGCTCGCGTTCGGTCTCCCGGTCGCGGCGCTCCCGGCGGGCGTACTCCTCGGCGTCCTCCATCGTCTCGGTTCCGAGCAGTTGGTCGAGCTTGCGCTCGAACTGCGCCTCGCTCAGCTCCCCCTCCGCGTAGCGCCGGCGCAGGGTTTCGAGCGGCGTCTCGTCGTTCTCGTCGCTCGATCGGTTCGATACCCGGTCGTCGATGGCTTCGTCCAGCCACTCCTCCTCGTCGTCGTCATCGAACAGCATCGCGGTGATCGGCACGACCGCGACGTAGCCGACGAGCATCGCCGCCAGCCACCAGCCCTGATCGGTGAACAGCGCGCCCAACCAGATCGCGGTGACGAGCGTGCTCACGATGCCCGTGGCGTTCTCCCGGAGCCGCTGGCCCACGGAGTCCTGCCCGTCCCCGCCTGCGTCGCTCATACGCGGGGCATTGGGCGACGCTGACAAAAACACTCCCGTTCAGAGCCGCTTCGAGACGTACGGGCCGTCCTGGTGGTAGCCAAGCTTCTCGCGGTAGTACTCCCGGACGCCGATGCCCGAGATGATGCTCAGCTTCCCGAAGCCGGCCTCGCGGGCCTGCTTCTCGGCCTCGCGGACGAGCCGCTTCCCGTAACCGCGGTGCTGCCACTCCTGCCCGTCGTCGTCGCCGCTCCCGTCGAACGTCGCTTCGGAGCCGTAGACGTGCAGTTCGCGGACGAGCGCGGCGTCCTGCAGTTCTCGACGGACGGGGTCGTTCGGGAACCGCAGCCGGCAGAAGCCGATCAGCAGGTCCCGCACGGGGTCCTCGAAGGAGATGAACCGCTCGGTGCCGCCGCCGGCCTCGTACTCCATCGTGTCCAGCGTGATCTCCGCGGGATCGGGGTCGGCGTCGTTGTGCCCGACCTCACGGGCGCGGATGTCCCGGATGTCGTACCCCTTCTCCTCGGCGCGCTGCTGGGCGAGTTGGCGGAGGTTCGACTTCCAGACGCCGCCCTCGATGAAGTCCGCGGGGATGTCCCGCTGGACGCGCTGGAGCCGGCAGTACTTCGGGATCTCGTTCATCGCGTCGGCGACGACGTCGGCGGCGGTCTCGTTGTCCAGCGGCTCGAAGTCCTCGCGCTTCCACATGTCGTAGACGCGGGTGCCCTCGACGACCAGCGTCGGGTAGATCTTGAGGTAGTCCGGCCGCCACTCGGGGGAGTCGAACAGCTGTCGGAAGTCCTCGCGGCACATCTCTTGGCTCATCCCGGGCTGGCCCGGCATCATGTGGAAGCCGACCTTGAACGCCGAGTCCCGCAGCCGGCGGTTGGCGTCGATGGAGGCCTGCGTGCCGTGGCCGCGGTGCATCTCGCGGTTGATGCGCTCGTAGGTGGTCTGGACGCCGACCTCGACCTTCGTGCCGCCGAGATCGAGCATGCGGTCGATCTGCTCGGGGTCACACCAGTCGGGCTTGGTTTCGAAGGTGATCCCCGTCACGCGGATGTCGCCCGTCTCGTTCCGGGCGATCACGTCCTCGAGGTACTCGAACTCCTGCTCCTCGGGGGGTTCGGCGAAGCTTTCGGTCTGACTGGGGTCGGGATCGGAGTCGAGGTCGTACTCGTTCATCGCCTGCAGCGCGCGCTTGACGAACCACTCCTGGTAGTCGTGGCTGCGGGCGGTCATCGTGCCGCCCATCAGGATGAGTTCGGCCTTGTCGACGGGGTGGCCGATCGAGCGGAGTTGTTCTAGGCGGAGCGTGACCTGGCCGTAGGGATCGTAGTCGTTCTGCTCGCCGCGGGCCGCCGCGGGCTCGTGGCCGGTGTAGGACTGCGCCGAGGAGAACTCCGAGGCCGGCCCGCCGGGGCAGTAGAGACACTTCCCGTGCGGGCAGAGATGCGGCGAGGTCATGATCGCGATGGGCGAGACGCCCGAGGCGGTCCTGACGGGCTTGCGCCGGACGACGGACTTCACCTCCTCGCGCCACTCGTCTGGGGCGTAGCTGAGGATATCGCCGTTGGTGGGGACCTTGGGGGCGCCCGTCTCGCTGCAGACCTCGCGCTTTGCGGCCTCGAGGTCGTCGCGTTCGAGGCCCTCCTCGATGATCCGGCGGCAGAGCTCCTCGCAGGCGTCGACGAAGGCGGGGGGGTCGCCGTTTTCGGTGTCCGCGGCGTCCGTGCTCATTGGTGTGTGGTGGGTGGTTTTCGGGGTTAAGGGTTGCGAGCGAGACAGGGAAACGTCGCGAGTGGAACGAGCGACGGTAAACTGTCTCGTTATGCGAACGGCGAACGGAGTGAGCCGTGAGCCAGTGAGGGAGGTAAACGTGAGGAAGTGAAACGACTGAACGGCAAACTTCCTCGTTACGCGAGCGGTGAGCGTCAGCGAACCGCGAGCCAGCGATTGAGTTGATCGATCGGCGATGACTACCGTATCCGCGAACACGACCGCGGAGTGAGCAGGGCCACTTGTGACCGCAACCGCCCCGCACAGCCCTCACCGCTCGCGTCTCACTCCGTTCGCCGCTCGCTTCGAGGCGGTTTGCCTCGCCTTCGGCGAGTTTTCCCACCTCGGTTCCTCCC
Source organism: Halolamina salina (assembly GCF_054653455.1). Taxonomy (NCBI): domain Archaea; kingdom Methanobacteriati; phylum Methanobacteriota; class Halobacteria; order Halobacteriales; family Haloferacaceae; genus Halolamina; species Halolamina salina. The sequence continues at coordinate 702,587 of NZ_BAAIGE010000002.1, forward strand.
CAGCCGATTCGTTCGCTTCGCTCCCTCGTCCCTCGCGCGCTCGTTCGCGCAGGGACGCGCTCACGTCACGCGCTACCGCGGCCGCGGTGCGGTGGCGGTGGACGCCGCGCGCCGGCAATCGTCGCCGGCGCGCGGGGGAGGGGTGGGGACTCGGGGCTGCGCCGGACCTCGTGTCCGGCGCCCTGCGGCCACAAGTGGTCTACGAACGAGATGCTGTTGCTGTTACAGTAGTCGGTAATGAAGACGAGCCATCGACGCGAACCGAAGAAACCCGAGAAAACGCAGCGAACCGAGAATCAGTCGAACTGCTCGACGACCGCCCCGACGACCGCGATCTCGACCTCTTCACGAGCACCGGAGAGGAACTCGATCCGACCCTCGCGCAGGCCCGCAGCGCTGATTCCGGCGTTCGGCGCGTTCGAGGCCGCTTCACGAGCCACTTCTCGCAGGTCCACGTCCGTGTCCGCGCGGACCCAGAGTTCGTCCATCGCGACGCCGATCGTCACGGCCGCGTCGCCGCGGCGGTGGAGCTCGTCAAGCAGCAGCGAACTCGGCGGGAAGTCGTACTTGTGGGTGTACTCCTCGGTGTCGAGCACCGCGACCTCGACGCCACCGCTCTCGCTGCGCTCGATGTTGGCCTCGGCGGTCTCGACTTCCGTGTCCATCTTCTCGCGGAACTGGGTCGCGATGTGACCCGCCAGCGTCTCGCTCTCGGCGGCGTCCTCGGGCGCGCCGGCGGCGACGGCCTCGGGGCTCTCGCCGAACAGCAGGTCGCCGACCAGTTCGCGCTTCTCGTCGTAGGACTGGTAGAACGCCTCCAGCGCGATCGCCTCCCGCAGCTCCGTCACCGCCTCCTCGTCGAAGCCGGCCTCGCGGGCGGCGTCGAGGTAGGAGTCGGGCGTGTCCTCCCAGTAGCTGACTGCCGGCAGGTGGGCGATCTCCTCGCGCACCTCGGGGGAGACCGTCGTCGCGAGCGACGACGCCAGCGCGCCCGTCGAGAGCCCGTCGGCGTCGGGGTTGACCAGCACGTCCGACGTGTCGGCGATCTCCGGGTCCGCCGGCGCGGCGTCGACGACGACGCGCTTGGCGCCGTAGATCCCCAGCATCTCCAGCCCGTCCTCGCTCTCGACGGTGGAGGCGGTGCCGGCCAGCACCACGAGCGGCAGCTTCTCGTCGTGCCGGTCGCGGTCCTGCAGCATGCTGGTCACGTCGTTCGTCGCGTCGTTCATCTCGTACACCGACTCCTCCAGCGGACGCCGGTTCACGTAGTGGTACTCGGCGTCGCTCTCGGCGTGCTCCTCGCGCACCATCGGGAGGATGGCGCGTTCGAGCGCCACGCCGGCGACGTAGCCGTCGGCGGTCGCGGCGTGCCGGACCACGATCGGTCGGGACTCGAACACCGCGCGGCGGATCGCCTCGGCGGCGTCGAGCAGGCTCTCGCCGGCCGCCGCGAGCGTGTCGTCGTCGGCCACAAGCGTCGCCTCGTCCGGGCGGGCGCGCTCGGTCAGCGCCTCGGCGAGCCGTCGCTCGACGGCCTCGCGCTCCTCGCCCTCCAGCGCGACCAGCGCCTCGGTCTCGACCTGCAGCTCCTCGCGGCGGATCTCGACCTCGCCGTCGAGTCGGACGATGTCGCCCACCTCGATCTCGGGGTAGGCGCGCACGCCGGCCTCGACGAACGCCGCGCAGTCGACCACGCCGGTCTCGTCGCGGAGTTCGAACACGGTTGGGCCGCCGGTCTGTCGGGCGCTGACGACCTCGCCCTCGATGCGGACCTCCTCGCCGACGCGGTCGGAGAGTTCGCCGATGTCGCGGCGGGTCGGCTCCTCCGGCTCGGCGCCCGCGGGCGTCTCCTCGGTGTCAGCCTCCGCCGGATCGGCATCGACGGGCTCGCTCTCCGCAGATTCGGCCTCGGCGGGCTCGGACTCGGCAGGCTCCGCCGCCGTCTCGTCGGCGGTCCCCGCCGCGGCCTCGGCGCCGCTGCCGTCGGTCTCGGCCGAGGCGGACTCCTCGTCCTCCTCGGTCGTCGCTTCTACGTCCCGCTCACGCCCGTTTCCCTCTTCGACCTCCTCTTCCTCGTCCTCGGGGAGCAGCTCCTCGGTCCCGTCCTGGATCAGCGTCCCGCGGAACTCGCGGTCGGCCTGCCGGATCGAGGAGGTCAGATCGACGTTGCCGTTGTCGCGAACGTTCTTGACCTGCACGAAGACGGTGTCGCCGGCCTCCCAGTCGAGGCTCTCGAGGCGGCCGTCGAGTTCGGAGCGGTGGAGCAGCCCTGTGACGTTCGACGAGAGGTCGACGAACACGCCGAAGTCGGCGTAGCCGTCGACGACGCCGCGGTAGAAGCGGTTCTCGACGAGCTGGTCCGGGCTGTTGCCCCGGAACTCGAAAACGACGTCCTCTTCGTGTGACTGGCAGATGTGGCCCTCGGTATCGGCGCCACAGATGATACAGTTGCCCATTTGTGAGGACAAACTCGGTCCGCCCTAAAGGCGTTGTCGAAACCAACCGCGATCGGCCGGAACGACCCCGGCTCAGAGGCCCGCGGCCGCGAATCCGCCGTAGCCGTAGCCGAACAGGACGACCGCCGGCAGCGCCGCTGCGACCGCCGCCCGCGGGATCGACGTGTGGTGGCGGACTGCGGTGCCGACGACGAGCAGCACTGCCCCGTACAGACAGCAGACGACCCGCAGCGGCGCCCACGGCACGGCGGTCAGCAGGCAGGGCGCGGTCGCGTACGCGATCACCTGTACCGTCTCGCTCACGCCGCCGCGGTCCGGCGCCAGCAGCGACAGCCCCACCGTCTCGATCGCCGCCGAGAGGTGAAACGCCGCCGGGGCGAGAAACAGGCCGACGCCCAACAGCACCAGCACCGCGCCCAGCCCGCTCCCGAGTCCGAACGGTGGTGCAACGCCGCCGGTCTCGAAGGTCGGCATGTCGCCCGTCGCCAGCCGGCCGGCGACGGCGCCCAGCGCCACGAGCACGCCGAAGACCAGTCCCGGCGCCTGATCCGCGGGCGCGACCCCGTTCCGGAAGAACCGCCGCGGGCGGACGAGCACCTCCGCCCACGCGCGAGCGAGCGCCCGCGGGCCGCGGTCGCGGCCGCCCTCCGGGTCGGCGATCCACTGGGTCATCGGTACGCCCCCGTCTCGGACATTCTCAGTCGGTCCTGAGCGTGTGGCAGTTCCGACACCGTGCCTCGTAGGACTCCTCGGCGCCGACGACGATCGTCTCGTCGTCGACGTGGGCGGGCTCCCCGTCGACCAGTCGCTGGTTCCGGGTCGCCGGCTCGCCGCAGACGGTACAGATCGCCTGTAGCTTGTCGACGTACTCCGCGATCGCCATCAGCTCCGGCAGCGGCGTGAACGGCTCGCCCCGGAACGTGATGTCGGTGCCGGAGACGATCACCCGCCGGCCGTCGTTGGCGAGCACGTTACAGACGTTGACGAGGTCGCGATCGAAGAAGTTCGCCTCGTCGATCGCCACCACCTCCTCGCCGTTGAGGTACTCCTGAAGCTCCCAGACGCCGTCGCCGACGTTGTCGATGACCCGTGCGTCCCACTGACGCCCCTCGTGGGAGCCGATCGTGGTTTCGCCGTACCGATCGTCGATGGCCGGGGTGAACGCCGCCACGTCCTGTCCGGCGATCTCCGCGCGGCGCAGACGCCGGAGCAGCTCCTCGGTCTTCCCCGAGAACATCGATCCGGTGATCACCTCGACGAAGCCGCTCCCGGTGATCTCGTGCATACTGGGACGGGGGGTAGGGAGGGGTAAAGGGCTGCCGAACGCTACCGCCCGCGGATCGTCGTCCCCGGCTGCTCGCCCGCGAGGAACGCCCCGATGCTCTCGGGGCCGAACACCGACGCCGGCGCGCCGAGATCGAGCAGTTGCCGCACTTTCGCGGCCATCCCGCCGGTCACGTCGGCGTCGGCGTCGCTCCCGCCGAGCGCGTCGGCGGCGTCCTCGAACGCGGTGATCTCGGGGATCACCTCGTCGTTCCCGTCGAGCACGCCCGGCACCGTCGAACAGAGGCCGACGCGGTCCGCCGAGAGGTGTTCCGCGGCGGTGGTGACGATCTCGTCGCCGGAAAGCACCGTTACGCCCTCACCCGCCGTCGCGATCACGTCGCCGTGGAGGACGGGGACGAACCCCTCGTTCAGCATCGTTGCTGCTTGGTTCATCGGGAGGTCGAGGTCGCCGTCGGCGTCCCGGGCGCCCGCGGAGAGCGGGTGGACCGGGAGCGCGGGCACGCCGCGCTCGTGGAGTCGGGAGAGCACGAACTGATTGAGCGTCTTCATCGCGCCGTGGATAGCGATCGCGTCGGCGGCGTCGCCGCTCCCGTCGGTCGTGGTGACGCCCGCCTCACTGGCGTGATGGTGGCCGAAGCTCCCGCCGCCGTGGACCAGCACCAGTTCGGACACGTCGCCGCCCTCCATCGCCTCGGCGACGGCGTCGGCCGCCGCGTCGAGCGCCGCGCCGTCCAGCGTCTCCGCGCGGTCCTTCTCGGTGATCACCGAGCCGCCGAGCTTGAGGATCGTCGGGTTCATTCCTCCGCACGCACCCCCTCGGTCGCGAGCTCGGCGCGGAACGCCTGCTCACAGCCCGGCGAGTACTCCAGCGCTCGCCGGGTCGCTTGCGTCCGATCGAGGGCGACGATACAGCCGCCGCCGCCCGCACCCGTTAGCTTCGCGCCTTCCGCCTCCGCCTCGCGGGCGGACCAGACCATCCGATCCAGCGAGCGCGAGGAGACGCCCAGCGCCGACAGCAGCCCGTGGTTGAAGTCCATCAGGTCGCCGAGTTCGTCGAGCAACACGGGGCTGGGTTCCTCGCCGGGGTCGGCCTCGGCCAGTAGCTGCTCACCCTCGCGGGTGAGGTCGCCGATCGTCTCGACGGTGTCGGCGGCGAACTCGTACTCCTCCTTGAGCGCCCGAACGCCCGCCACCAGTTCGCCCGTATCGCCCGCGCCGCCGTCGTAGCCGATCACCAGCGGGAGTTCCGGCGCCTCGATCGGTCGGGTGTCGTCGCCCTCGACGCGGACCGCCCCGCCCATCGCCGAGCAGTAGGTGTCCGCGCGGGAGGCTTCCCCGCCCTGCACGGTCGATTCGGCCTGATAGGCGCGGTCGGCCAGTTCCTCGGGATCGATCGACTCTCCGCGGGAGCGCACCGCGGCGTCGATGGCGGCGACGACGACCGCCGCCGAGGAGCCCAGCCCGCCGCCCAGCGGGATGTCGCTCTCGATGGTCACGTCGAACCCCGCCTCGGGGTCGTCGAGCGCGTCGCGGGCCTGCCCCAGCGCCTCGTCGACGTACCCCGTCGCGGCCTCGACGAGGGTCGAGGGCACGTCCACGTCGGGCTGCTCGTCGGTCTCGCCGCCCCACTCCACGGTGAAGCCGTCGAGGGTGAGCTCGTCGGCCTCGACGCGGACGCGGTGGTCGTCGCGTGGCTCGACGCTGACCCGCGCCCGGCGCTCGATCGCACAGGGCACCGCGGGCTCGCCGTACACCACGGCGTGCTCCCCGAACAGGTACACCTTGCCGGGGGCGCTCGAAGTCGTCATGTCCGAACGCTCGCTCTCGATCGTTACAGTCGTTCCGACTGCTACTCGTTGGGCTCGTAGGCGTGCACGTCGCCGTCGACCTGCGGCGCGCCGACGGCCAGCACCTCCGCGGTTCCCTCGGCGTCCTCGGGACAGTACGCCCGGTGGGGACTCTCGGGATCGGCCGCGAACAGTTCGTCGTCGCCGACTTCGAACGTCCCCTCGGGGGTCTCCACCTCGATCGTCCCCGAGATCACGTAGAACGCCTCCTCCTGCTCGTCGTGGTAGTGGTACGCCAGCGGAATCTCCTCGCCCGGCTCGACGCTGTAGCGGTTGAGCGCGACCTGTTCGAGTCCAGCGGCCTCGGTCAGCCGCCGGAGTTCGCACGGTCGATCGGGAGTCGGCTCCACGTCCTGCGTTCGCACGGTTCGGTAGCCCATGGCTGCATCTGGGTGAGAGTCAGGAAAAGCCCGTCGTCAGAGTAGTGGAGAGAGCATCCTGAGCGTTATTGATGGCTGACAGCGACAGCAGCTCTATCGTTGGCAACCGAGACAGCAACCACAACGCTGGCAGCAACTCGAGGCTAGACCACTTGTAACCGCACCGCCCCGCACAGCCCTCATACCTCCCCAGCCGACTCGTTCGCTCCGCTCACTCGTCCCTCGCGCGCTCGTTCGCGCAGGGACGCGCTCACGTCGCGCGCCACCGCGGCCGCGGTGCGGTGGCGGTGGACGCCTCGCCGGCGCCGACGGTCGGCGCCGGCGGGGGGAGGGGTGGGGAATCGGTGCTGTGCCGGACCCTGTGTCCGGCACTCTGCGGTCGCAAGTTGCCAACGATCGAGTTGCTGTTGCTGTCGCTGTCTCAGTTGCCAGCGATCGAGCCACTGGCGCGGTTGTCGTCGAGCGGAATCACGATGCTACCTACGAAAACGAGTCCGCTTCACGAAACCGAAGTGAAACCACGTCAGACGACACAGCGCCGCCGCTACCCGCCACAGAACTGGACGCAGAAAGGATCTCGACGGGCCTACAGCCCGGCCTCGAAGTCTTCGAGGGCGTAGCTGGGCTCGGCGCCGCGGCGGTCCAGCGTCTCGTTGGCCAGCAGCCAGTAGACCACCGACAGCGCGCGCCGACCCTTGTTGTTGGTCGGGATGACCAGGTCGACGTTCGAGACGGCGTTGTTCGAGTCACACATGGCGATGACGGGGATGCCGACCGTGATGGCCTCCTTCACCGCCTGCGCGTCGCCGATCGGGTCCGTGACGACCACGACGTCCGGCTCGATGTAGCCGTCGTACTTCGGGTTGGTCAGCGTGCCCGGGATGAACCGGCCCGTGCGGGCGCGGGCGCCGATGGCGTCCGCGAACTTCTCCGCCGGGAACCGACCGTACTGCCGCGAGGAGGTGACGAGCACCTGCTCGGGGTCGTAGTTGGAGAGGAACTCCGCCGCGGTCCGGATGCGGCCGTCGGTCTGGCTCACGTCGAGCACGTAGAGACCGTCGTCCCGGACGCGGTGGATGAACCGCTCCATGTCCTTCGTCTTCTGCTGGGTCCCGATGTGGACCCCAGCGGAGAGGTAGTCCTCGACCGGGATGAGGAGGTCTGCTTCCTCCTCGTCCGGCATGACGTTCTCGTCGAACCGGGACTCCTCTTCCTCGGCCTCGTCGGCCTGCTCTGTCTCTGCCTCGTCGTCCGAGGCGGGCTCTGCCGCCGCGTCGGAGTCGGCGACCTCGTCGGCCACTTCTTCCTCGGCGGGTTCTGTGTCGTCGTTCTCGCTTTCGCTCATACAGCGTCCTCCGCGATGCGGATGAGTTCGTTGAGTTTGGCGGTTCGCTCGCCCCCGACGGTGCCCGTCTTGATGAACGGCGCGCCGGTCGCGACGGCGAGGTGTGCGATCGTCGTGTCTTCGGTCTCCCCCGAACGGTGGGAGATCACGGGCGTGAACCCGTTGCGGGTCGCGGTCTCGATGGCGTCGACCGCCAGCGAGAGCGTCCCGATCTGGTTCGGCTTGATCAGGATGCTGTTGCCCGCGCCCCGCTCGATACCCTGCTGGAGTCGCTCGGTGTTGGTGACGAACAGGTCGTCGCCACAGACGAGCGTCTCCTCACCGACTCGGTCGGTGAGTTCGGCGAACCCCTCGAAGTCGTTCTCCTCTAAGGGGTCCTCGACGTACGCGAGGTCGTACTCGTCGACCAGTTCGGCCACGTAGTCGATCTGCCCCGAGGGACTCCGAGAGACGTTGCCGTACTGGTAGGCGTCGCCGTCCCAGAGCTCCGAGGCCGCGATGTCGAGACCGAACTCGATCTCGAAGCCGACGTCCTCGGCGACCTGCTCGCAGGCCGTCGCGACGATCTCGAACGCCTCGCTGTCGTCGATCGACGGCGCCCAGGCGCCCTCGTCGCCTTTCGCGGCGGGGATGCCGCGCTCGGTGAGGAGTTCGCCCACGGTCTCGTGGACCGCGGCGTTGGCGAAGGCCGCCTCCGCGACGGAGGGTGCCCCGACCGGCGCCGCGAGGAACTCCTGGATGTGGGTCGCGTCGGCGGCGTGCTCGCCGCCGCCCACGACGTTGCCCAGCGGCACCGGGAAGTTTCCCCCCCGGAACGTGCCGCCGAGATGCTGGTACAGCGGCGCCCCGAGCACGTCGGCGCCGGCCTTGGCGGCCGCCATCGAGATGGCGACCGCGCTGTTGGCGCCGATCTCCGAGAAGTCCTCGGTGCCGTCGGCGCCGCGCAGCGCGGCGTCGACCTCGCGCTGGTTCCCCGCGTGGACCTCCTCCACGAGTCGGGGGACCGCGTGCTTCCGGGCCGCGGCGATCGCCTCGCCGGGCGGGAGCTCGACGGCCTCGTGCTCGCCGGTGCTGGCCCCGGAGGGGGCTGTCGCGCGGCCGAAGCCGCCCGATCGCGTCAGCACGTCGGCCTCGACCGTGGCGTTGCCACGGGAGTCGAGCACGCGCCGGAGCGAGACGCCGCTGATGCGCGTCATTTGCCCTCCCGTCGTACCGTGAACGGCAGGACGCCGGCGTCGTACTCCTGTGCCGCGATGAGGTACGGCTCGGTGCGATCGGTCTCCACGAGCACCGGCGCGCCGTACGATAGCTGCAGCGCTCGGGCGCCGATGATGCGGGCCTTCTCGTACCGATTGAACTCCGTGCTCATTGGTAGGGGGAGACGACGTCCACCAGGTCGCGGTGGCTGACCATCATGCGCCGGCAGCAGTGCCGATCGACGCCGAGGTCGTCGAGCACCGCCGCGGGGTCCTCGTCGCCGTCACGCGCTCGTTCCTCGAACTCCTCCCAGTGTTCCCCGATGACCTTGCCACACGAGAAACACCGGACGGGTATCATCATGGTTTGATCACCTCAGCGGTAGGACTTCTGGTAACGGGCACGCGCGCCGGGCCCGCCCCACTTCTTCGGTTCGGACTGCCGGGAGTCGTTCACCAGCAGCGAGCGGTCGAACTCCATGTAGGCGTCGCGGAGTTCGGCGTCCTGCAGGTGCTGGACGAGTCCGCGGGCGATCGCGGTGCGGGCCGCGTCGGCCTGCCCCGCGAAGCCGCCGCCGGAGACCGACACGTCGATGTCGACCTCCGAGCGGAGGTCGTCGCCGGCGATGCGGAACGGCTCCAGCATCTTGAGCCGCGAGAGCTCCGGTTCGACCAGCTCGACGGGCTGGGAGTTGATGCGAACGCGACCCTCGCCCTCGCTTACGGTGGCGCGGGCGACGGCCGTCTTCTTCTTGCCGGACGTGTTCGTTACCATGTCTTGTTGGCGCCGAGGGTCTCGGAGATCTCACCGAGCGTGGTGAACTTGATGTTCGAGAGCCGGTCGAGCGAGGTGCCCTCGAGCACCTCGCCGTCGCGGTCGTGGGGGTTGCCCACGTAGATGCGGATACTCTCGAAGGCCTCGCGGCCGCGGTCCTGCTTGTACGGCAGCATCCCGCGCACCGAGCGCTTGAAGATGCGGTCCGGACGCTTGGGGTAGTACGGTCCCGAGTCCGAGCCCAGATTCGCTCGCGTGCGGTAGGTGTCCATCGTGGCCTCCTCGTTGCCGGTGATCACCGCCTGCTCGGCGTTGATCACGGCGACGCGGTCGCCGTCGAGGGCGCGCTGGGCGACCTCGCTGGCGACGCGGCCCATGATGCAGTCGCGGGCGTCGACGACGAGGTCGGCCTCCCACTCGGCGACGCTCATCGAATCACCCGCACGTTGCTGCCTTCGGGGTTGTTTTCGAGTTCCTGTTCGAGCTGTACTGCCTCGCCGACCTGGTCGATCTTCTTCCGGGCGGTGCCGGAGAACTCGACCGCGGCGACGGTAACGTCTTTCTGGAGCACACCGCTACCGAGCACCTTGCCGGGCACGACGACGGTCTCGTCTTCCTGGGCGTACCGCTCGATGCGGCCCAGGTTGACCTCTGCGTGCGTGCGGCGCGGCTTCTCAAGTCGTTCGGCGACGTCGGCCCACACGTTGGCACCGACGTCGCGGGAGACCGACTTGAGCTCGGCGATGAGGCTCCCTAGTCTCGGGTTCGTCTTGTTGCTACTCATGGATTGACCTCTGAAGTGGAGTTGCCTCCGGAAAACTGAGAGTGCAGGGAGCAGGATTTGAACCTGCGGACCTCTACAGGACAGCGCCCTGAACGCTGCGCCGTTGGCCTGACTTGGCTATCCCTGCCTGCACTCTCGTGTACTCGATGTCCCTTGAAAGCGGTTTCGGTCCGCACCCACGCCGCGCCGGCGCCGCGGCTCCCGGATCGGGGGCTGGCGTCGGGGTGGCGTGGACTTTGGAACATCAGACTGCGACTTTCTCTTGCAGTTCGTCCGCGCGTGACTCGATCGACTCGATCCCGCGGAGCACCAGTTCTTCGACCGTCATCGAGCCGTCCGTCTCCACGTGGAAGACGAAGGCCCCGGGCACGTCCTCGACTTCGAGTTCCTTTCCGGGGTAGCGCTCGGTCAGGTCGTGATCGAACTCGTCGGTGGGGACCAGCTCACCCTCCTCGGTCTCGATGACCCCGCGGAGGATGTTGGTCTCTTCCTCGTCGAACTCGCCGCGGTCGCCGACGACCGACACCTTCCGCAGGTGGCGGTAGCCGACCGCGACGCCTCCCGACTGCTTGGCGTGGCTCTTGCCGTCGTCGAGGACGGCCTCGGCCTCCAGCTCGATGCGCTGGTTCTCGCCGCCGGGGTTCTCGTTGAGCTGGATGATCGGGATGTCCTCGTCGGCGGGCTGGACGTCGGGGTCCGAGGACTCGATGTCCCCGGAGTACGCCGTGCCCGGCCCCTCGACGTCGAGCGCGAGGGTGACGGTGTCACCGTACTCGAAGTCGTCGGGCGTCGTCAGCGGGACGAGCCCGAGTCGGAGCCCGATCATCTCGTCGAACATCACCGAGGAGTTCTCCACGACGTGGAGCGTGTCGATGCTCAGCGTGGGCACGTCCGCGATCATCGCCCGGCGAAGCCCGTTGGCAAAGGCCGGGGTGAGACCGCGCACGAGGATCCGCGCCTCGCGATCGTCGCCTCGGATGTACTCGACGTCGAATTCGTCTGCCATGTGTTACAGTCGGTTCTTCTTGGGTGCGCGCGTCCCGTCGTGGGGAAGCGGGGTCACGTCCTCGATGCGGCCGATCTCCAGGCCCGCGCGGGCGAGCGCTCGGATCGTCGCCTGCGCGCCCGGCCCCGGGGACTTGGTGTCGTTACCGCCCGGACCGCGAACACGGACGTGGACGCCGCCGATGCCGGCGGCCTTCACGTCGTCGACGACCGCCTCGGCCATCTGCATGGCCGCGTACGGCGACGCCTCGTCGCGGTTCTGCTTCACGACCGTCCCACCGGAGGACTTCGCGACCGTCTCCGCACCGGTGGCGTCGGTCACCGTGATCAGCGTGTTGTTGAACGACGCGAACACGTGTGCGATGCCCCACTTCTCGTCGTCGTCGGCTGTGGACTCGCTCTGGCTCATTCGTCTTGACCCTCCGCGCGTGCGGGGTGGAGTTCGTCCGCGAGAACGGAGTTCTCGTCGAACTCGATGGTGTCCTCCTCCGCGACGGTCACGAACTTCGAGGGCTCGGTGACCCGAGCGCCGTCGACGGTGACGTGGCCGTGGACGAGGAACTGCCGAGCCTGCTGGGGCGTCGACGCCAGCCCCTGCCGGTAGACGACGGTCTGGAGACGGCGCTCCAGCACGTCGGTCTCGTCGAGGCCCAGCACCTCGGTGATGTCGTCGTTCTCGTTGAGGATGCCGATCTTCCGGAGCCGAGCGACGAACTCGTCGCCCTGCTCGTTCGCGGCCTCGACGTCGCCCTGTGCGGCGCCGAGCAGCCGTCGGGCCTCGCGGCGGAAGTCACGCAGGCGCGACTGTGCGCGCCAGAGCTCTTCCTTGCTCTCGAGCCCGTAGCGGTCGACCAGTCCGGCCTCCTCGGCGATACGCTCGCCCTGGAACGGGTGGTTCGGCGTCTCGTAGCGTTTGGTGGCGTTACCTGTCGTCATTCTGCCTCATCCTCCTCCATCTCCTCGCGGATCTCCTCGATGTTGACCCCGATGGTCCCCTCGGTTCGACCCGTGGACTTGGTCCGCTGTCCGCGGACCTTCTGCCCGCGCTCGTGGCGGACGCCCTTGTAGGAGCTGATCATCTTCATGCGGTTGATGTCGTGGCGCCGGGACTCCTCGAGGTCGCCCCCGGTCTCGTGGGTGGTCTCGCCGGAGAAGAAGTCCTTCTGCCGGTTGGCCATCCACTCGGGGACGTAGTCGCCGAGATTCTCGACGACCTCGACGACGCTGTCGATCTCGTCGTCCTCGAGGCGCCCGAACGTCGCCTGCCGATCTACGTCGGCCTCGTCGGCGACGATGCGCGCCATGCGCTTGCCGATGCCTTTGAGTTCGCTGAGGGACCGCTCGACGGATTTGGTCCCGTCCAGGTCGGTCTGCCCGATCCGGACGAAGTACTGGAGGTCCTCGTCCCCCTCCGCCTCGCCGTCCGCTGGTTCTTCTGCACTCATATCTGGTTGGTGTCGGTGCGAGCGTTGCGGCGGGGATTTGAACCCCGGAGGCTGTGCGCCACAGAGTTAGCAACCCTGCGCCTTGGGCCAGGCTAGGCTACCGCAACCCGCGTTGTCTTCTATCGTCGCCCGATTCCTCGGACTCGGGACGCCGCGCCCCTACAGTTCACTACACCCATCGCTTCCGGGAGTACACACTTAAACATCACGGAACGGGGGTGGGTGTGTGAGACGGAAACACCGCCGACGGCGGCGGGCCGATCGCCCGACGCGGCTGTCACGCGCCGCCGGCTACAGATCGAGAATCTCCCGCGCCTCCGCCGTCGACGCTACGGGCCGACCCAGTTCCTCGGCGATCCGGACCGTCCGCTCGACCAACTGTGCGTTGCTCTCGGCCTGCTGACCCTTCCGGTAGTAGAGGTTGTCTTCCAGCCCAACCCGGACGTGACCGCCCAGCAGGATCCCCATCGTCGTCAGCGGGAGCTGGTGGGGACCGAAGGCGAGTACGTTGAACTCCGCGCCGTCGGGCACGTTCTCGACCATGTTGAGCAGATTACGGGGGTTGGGAATCGTCGTCGTCCCGCCGCCGAACACGAGGTTCACGTACGGCGGCTCGTCGAGGTCGTCCCAGATCCGCAGCGACTCGTTGAGGTGGCCGCCGTTGAACACCTCCAGTTCGGGCTTGATCCCGCGGGCCTGCATCTCCTCGTGGAGCGCGTCGACGAGCGCCCGGGTGTTCTCGCTGGTGAGGTGCTGGTAGCGATTCAGCGGCCCCATGTCCAGCGACGCCATGTCGGGCGCGGGGTCGGTCCGCAGCGGCTCGGCCCGGAGCGCGTCGGGCGCCGCCGTCCCGCCGGTGGAGTGCTGGATCACCACGTCGTCGGTCGCGTCCCGGACCGCCTCAGTCAACTCCTGAAACCGCTCGGTCGAGAACGCTCGTTCCCCGGAGTCCTCGCGGGCGTGGAGGTGGAGGATGCTCGCCCCCGCCGCCTCCGCGGCGGCCGCCGCCTCGGCCACCTCGGCGGGCGTCTCGGGGACGTTCGGGTTGGCCTCCTTCCCGTGGACCCCGCCGGTGAGCGCGGCGGTGACGATCAGCGGCTTCCCGTCGCGGTAGTCGTCGTAGCTCACGAGCCGGCCTCCTCCGTCCCCGACTCGCTTTCGCCGTTCGCTCCCTCGAACCCGGTGATCGAGCCGAGTCCCTTCGCCTCGCGGTAGAACTCGCAGTCGGTCTCGGGGTCCAGCCCGTAGCGCTTCGCGCAGACGTCGGCCCGCATCGGCTGGACGAACGCGTCGACGGCGGTGCAGTACGGCCGCTCGCCGTCGAACTCGGCGTCGTCGCCGGCGCGCCGCCGTTCGAGGAACTCACAGCTGTCGGACATACCCGAACGTGGCGCCGCCGCCCCATCAAGCTACCTTCGGTGGCACACCACACGGCTCCGACGGACCGCCGGACTTTTTCGAGCGTTCCGGGTAGCCGGCAGCGTGTCCACCGACGAGTCAGCCGACGCCGACGACGTGACTCGTCGGCTCGACGACGCGCTGGAGCGGGTCGCCCACGGCGCCGCCGTCTCGGTGCCGAGCATCCTGCTCCAGCGCGGGCTTACCGTCGCCTTCACCGCCGCGCTCACGAACGGGCTGGGCGCCGCGCCGTACGGCCTGTTCGCGCTGGCCCGGCGCATCCAGCGGTTCCTCTCCCGGATCGTACTCGGCTTCCGCAGCGGGCTGAGTCGCTTCCTCCCGACCGCCGATCAGGAGGAGCGGAACGCGCTGGCGACGTTCGCGTCGCTGCTGCTGTTGGGCGTGTCGACCGCGTTCGGTGCCGGCCTCTTTCTCGCGGCGCCGCGGCTCACGGCGATGGCCGGGCAGAGCGAGCAGTTCGGGACGCTACTGCGGGTGTTCGCGCTCGGGATGCCCGCGAGCGTCTGGCTCTTTACCGTGACCGAGGTGCTCCGGGGAATCGAGGCGGTCGCGCCGCTGAACCTCACGCTCCGGTTGGCGTTCCCCGCCGCGCAGTTGGTCGTCGGCGTCGTCGGCGCGTTCGTCCTCGGCGACATCCTGTTCGTCGCCGGGGGCGTGCTGGCGGTGATGGGACTCACCGGCGTCGGCGCCGCACTCTGGGTCGTTCGCGCACGCGGGTTCCGCCCGCGCCTGCGCGGCCCCGACCTCCCGGCGCTCCGCCGGCGCTACCTCGACTACACGATCCCGCTGTTCCTCGGCGGGATCGCGACGACGACCCAGCGACTCGGCTTCTACCCCCTCATCGCCGTCTTCCTCACGGGCGTCGCCGGCGGCGTGTTCTCCGTCGGCGTGCTGGTCTCCCAGTTAGTCCGCCTGCCGCTGATGGCGATCAACCAGTTCATCCCGCCGGTCGCGGCCGCGCTCAACGAGCAGGGCCACGAGGAGGCGCTGTCCCGGCTCTACCACGTCACCAGCCGGCTCGTGCTCGTCGGCGTCGTCGCCGCCGCGGTGCCGGTGGTGATCTACCGCGAGACGGTGATGGCGGCGTTCGGCCCGACGTTCACGGCGTACGCGCCCCTGCTGACGCTGTTCGTGCTCGCACAAGTCGCCGCCTGCGCCGCGGGCAGCGTGGGGATCCTGCTGCGGATGACCGACCACCAGCGTGCGCTGTTGGTGACCAACGTCGCGATCACGACCGTGCTCGCGGTCGTCGCCATCCCGCTCACCCGCCGGTTCGGCCTCGCGGGCGTCGTCTGGACGTACCTCCTGATGCTCACGCTCAACAACGGGATCGAGGTGCTCGTGCTCTACCGCCTCGAGGGGCTTCAGCCGTTCACGAAGCGACACGGCTTCCCGCTGGTGGCCGCCGTTCCCTACGCCGGCGTCGGCCTCGCTGCCCGTGCGGTCGCGCCCGGCGTCGTCGGTGCCGTGGGCGGAACGCTGGTCGGACTGGGCGTGTTCGCGGCGACGCTCAAGCTGCTGGGGTTCACCCCCGTCGAGCGCCGGCTGGCGTCGACGCTGTTCGAGCGGTACGGTGAGCTGCTGCCGGGTCGGTGAGGCGGCGGCTCAGTCCGCGGCGGAGATGTACTTCTCGTTGATCTCGTACTCGCCGCGGTCGTTCTCGACGAGGTACTCGCCGTAGTAGGGGACGCGGTCGGCGACGACGGCCTCGAACGTCTCGCGGATCTCCTCGCGGCTCATCTCGCCCATCGACTGCAGGTCGTCGTTGCGGTTGAGACAGCCCTTCAGGTACCCCTCGTGGGTCACCCGGACCCGGCCGCAGTTGGCACAGAAGTCGGCGTTCTCGACGGGGTCGACGATCTCGACCATCCCGCCCTGGAACTCGTCGAGTTCGGAGGGCTGGGGGGCAGCGGCGACCGACTCGGCGGTGTCGGGGTTGACGAAGTAGCGCTTCCGGTCGTGCATCTCGCGGTGTTCGACGTGCTCGGCGATATCCTCGAGCCAGTCGTGGACGCGGTCGATCTCGATGTTCCACTCCGGGCGGCCCGTGAGCTCGGGCATGTACTCGATCAGCTGGAGCTGAAGCCCCTCGTTCTCGGCGACGTGTTCGACCATCCCCTCGACGTAGCCGGCGGTGTGCTCGAACACGACCATGTTGAGCTTCACCGGCGCGAGGTCGGCGTCGACGGCGGCCTGCACCCCCTCCATCACCTTCTCGTAGGCGCCGGACTTGGTGATCTCGGCGAACTCGTCGGGGTCGAGCGCGTCCTGCGAGACGTTCACGCGGTCCAGCCCGGCCTCCTTCAGGTCCTCGGCGCGGCCCGGGAGGAAGGTGCCGTTGGTCGTCATCGACACCTCCATCTCGTCGGGCGCGCGGCGGATGATCTCCTCTAAGTCCTGTCGGAGCATCGGCTCGCCGCCGGTGAGCTTCACCGAGTCGACGCCGTACTCCGAGACCACGTCGAGAAAGCGCACCACGTCGTCGGTGTCCATCTCGTCGTCGCCGGGCTCCATCGGCCCGCGCGTGTCCCCCAGCCCCTCGTTGTGACAGTAGACGCAGTCGAAGTTACACCGGTCGGTGAGGGAGACCCGGACCCCCGTCACCTCGCGGCCGAACTCGTCCGAGAGCGGCATTGGCTTACGGTTCGTCCGGACGGGCTTAAGCCTCCGGGTGGTGACACCGAAAACGTAACTGATTGCGGTTTCGCTACCCCGTCGGCGGCGGCGTCGAGGGGTACGAAATCGACCTCGCGCCGGGAGCCGGCTTCAAAACCCTCATTAGCCGAACGCGCCACCTTCAGCTATGGACGAAGCCGCCGTACGCGACCTGCTCGCGGAGGTCGAGGACCCCTCCCTCGGCGACGATCTGGTGTCGCTTGGACTGGTCAACGCCATCGAAGTCGAAGAGGGAACCGCGAAGGTATCGCTCGCGCTCGGGGCGCCCTACGCCCCCCACGAGTCGGCGATCGCGGCCGAGGTCCGGGAGAAACTGCAGGACGCCGGGCTGGAGGTCGAGCTCTCGGCGAACATCCCCGACGATCAGCAGGGGGAGGATCAGGTGCTACCGGGCGTGAAGAACATCATCGCCGTCGCCTCCGGGAAGGGCGGGGTCGGCAAGTCGACGATGGCGGTCAACATCGCCGCCGGCCTCTCGAAGCTGGGCGCCGAAGTTGGCCTGTTCGACGCCGACGTCTACGGGCCGAACGTGCCCCGGATGCTCGACGCCGACGAGGCGCCGCGAGCCACCGACGAGGACACCATCATCCCGCCCGAGAAGTTCGGGGTGAAGCTGATGTCGATGGCCTTCCTCTCCGGCGAGGACGACCCCGTGATCTGGCGAGGCCCCATGGTCCACAAGCTCCTGACCCAGCTGGTCGAGGACGTGGAGTGGGGCGAACTCGACTACATGGTGCTCGACCTCCCGCCGGGGACGGGCGACACCCAACTGACGATCCTCCAGACGCTGCCGCTGACGGGCGCGGTCGTCGTCACGACGCCCCAGGACGTGGCGGTCGACGACGCCCGCAAGGGGCTGCGGATGTTCGGCAAGCACGAGACGCCGGTGCTCGGGATCGCGGAGAACATGGCCTCGTTCCGCTGTCCGGACTGCGGCAACGAGCACGAGATCTTCGGCGAGGGCGGCGGGCGGACGCTGGCCGACGAAAACGACCTGCCGTTCCTCGGCGGCATCCCCATCGACCCCGAGATCCGACAGGGCGGCGACGAGGGGAAGCCGGTCGTGCTCCGGGAGGGCGAGACCGCCGACGCGTTCCGCGTGCTGACCGAGAACGTCGCCAACAACGTCGGCGTGATCCGCCGGCAGAGCGTCCAGCAGCATGGCTGGTGACGAGGAGACGGACTGGGCGATGGCGCCGGAGGGCGACGCGACGTTCCCCGAGAACGCCGAGAAGCGCGAGGCGCTGCGGGAGGTCGCCGACGAGATCCGCGCCCGCGACGACTCCTCGGAGGCGTCCCAGATCGGGGCGTTCCTCTACCGCGTGTCGGACCTGTACAAGGAGGGCGAGGAGACCTCGATCCCGGAGATCTACATGAACATGCGGCACATCCTGGAGGTCAAGGAGCAGGGCGGTCTGGACCCGGACGAGTAGGGGATCTCTCCGGACGCGGTCGATTTTGGGCTGGAAAATGGCGTCTTTTCGTTCGTGTGTGCCGGCATGGTGAACAGGAACAGCGTCTCGACGCTAGACCACTTGCGACCGCACTGCCCCGCACAGCCCACAGACCTCCCCAGCCGACTCCTTCGTTCACTGCGTTCACTCAGTTGTCCCTCGCGCTGACGTGCGCCACGAGGGCGCACGCGCTTCGCGCCACTGTGACCGCGGTGCGGTGGCGGTGGACGCCTCGCGAGCGCCGACCGTCGGCGCTCGCGGGGGGAGGGGTGGGGACTCGGTGCTGTGCCGGGCCTCGTACCCGGCACACTGCGGTCACAAGTAGTCATGCTCGCTCCGCGGTACTGTTCGCGGTCGCGGTAGCACAGTCGTCGCCGATTTCCCAGTCGCACCCCCACCGACTACCTCGCACGAACCTCACTCATCAGCGAACCGTTTTTCCACCAGCCACACCAGACCCGAAGCAGTGGACGCCCACCAGGACGAACTCTCGAACCCCTTCGCGATGGACGAGGACTGCCGGAACTGTCCCGCCCTCGCCGACTGCCGGGAGCAGGTGGTCCACGGCTACGGCGACGCCGGCGCGGAGTTCGTCTTCGTCGGCGAGTCGCCGACCGCGGGCGCCGAAGCGACGGGCGTGCCGTTCACCGGCGACGCCGCGGGCGAGCGGGTCCAGCGCATCCTCGGCGAACTCGGCTTCTCGCGCTCGGCACCGGGGGCTGCCGAGCCCGACCTCCAGAACGTCTACCTCACCTACCTCTCGCGCTGCCGCCACCCCGAGCGGGCGGCGACCGACGCGGAGGTGCGGAACTGCGAGCCGTTCCTCAACGCCGAACTCCGGATGATCAACCCCCACATCATCGTCCCCATCGGCGACCGCGCGCTGCGGGAGCTCGCGATCGAGTACACCACGCGATCGCCGGACAGCTTCGACGTGTCCGAGGAGCACGCCACGACCGTCCGGGGTCGGGGGTTCGAACTCGTCCCCATGATCCCGCCGGGGGAGCAGACCGACGCGCAGGAGGCCGCGTTCGTCGAGCACATGACGGAGAACGTCTTCTCGCGGGACTACCGGCAGACGAAGGGCCGCAGGAGTCGGTAGCCGGTCGCTCGGGCTACGTCCAGTACGCCGTCCCGTTCGGAACGCTACGGCTCCCGACGACGACGCCGGCGGCGACGACCACCGCGACGAACGCGAACACTGCCGCCGTGGGTGCGAGCCTCGCCGAGTCGGGAAGCAGTCGCAGGAACGTTCCCAGTCCGCCGAGGGCGAACGCCGACGTGACGCCGGACGCGAGCAGTCCGGCCGCGCGGGAGTCGAGCATACCGGCGCGTCGGCGGGCAGTCGCTTAAGCGCGGCGCTCGACGCCCCGGCGGTCGCGACCCGCCGGATTCAAGCGCGCCGCGGGCCGAGAGTCGACGATGACAGTCGTCGTGCTGCTCGCCGATCCGCCACGCCCCGGACTCCGCTTTCCCGACCTCGCGGCGACGAGCCCGCTGAGCGAGTCGGAGGCCGCCGAGCTCGCGGCCGCGATGGACAAAGACACCATGCGGGCCGTCGAGCGCTCCGGCGCGGACCTGCTGGTGAACTACCTGCCGGAGGACCTGCTCCCCGAGGCACACCGGACCGAGGCCACCCCCGAGGCGGAGCTGCGTGCGCTCGCGGCCGACGCGCTGGAGGACGTGAGCGACGTGCGCTTCGAGCCGCAGGTCGGCTCGACGACCAGCGCCCGCGTGGGCAACACCGTCACTCACCTGCTCGAAACCGAGGAGGAGGTCGGCTCCGTGGCGGTGCTGCTCGGGAACACGCCGTTCGTCACGCGGACGGGCATCGACTCCGCGGCGATGAAGCTCCGCACCAACGAGGTCGTGTTGGGGCCGGGCGCCCGCGGCTCGGTGTACTACGCCGGCTTCACCGACACGATCGACTTCACCGACGCGATGGCGCCGCCGGCGCTGAACACGCTCGCGGAACTGGCCCGTGGCGCGGGCCACGACACCGAGTTCGTCCCGACCCAGCCGACGGTCGAAACCGGCGACGACCTCGCGAGCGTGGTCGCGGAGGTCCGCGCGCGGGTCGCCGCCGGGCGGGCGGTCCCCGAGTCCACGACCGCGCTGATCGAGGAGTACGGGCTGGTCGTCGACGAAGACGGCCTCGTTCGGCAGTAACGGCCGCCCAAGACTTTTACCGGCTCGTGGAGAACCGGCAAATATGTCGGTCCGTGACTCCCGACGGCTCCGCTACCCCCTCGCCCTCGTCGTGCTGGTCGTGGGGATCTTCGCCCTCCAAGGCGCGCTCGATATCGTTGTCCAGCGCACGGTCGAGTCCGGCCTCCCGGCGTGGCTGCCGACGTTCGGCAGCGTCGGGCAGACAGTGCTGACGTACACGATGCTCGGCAGCGCCTACACGTACCTGCTCGTCCCCGCGGCCGCGTTCTGGCTGGGAGTTCGGTACGCCGGCGGGGAGTGATTCCGGAACGGTAGCTTCAACCCACCCGAGCGAGTACGGCCGGACGCGCGGTGGGATGGCAGAGTGGCCTATTGCGCCGGTCTTGAAAACCGGTGGCGTCAGCCTCCTGGGTTCAAATCCCAGTCCCACCGTCGTCTCTGAACGACAGTGAGAAGCGACGCGTGTCGGATTTGAACCCTGCCAGTCGCGCGCAACGAACGCAGTGAGTGAGCACGTCTGGCTCCGGTTCAAATCCCAGTCCCACCGTCTGCTGTGAACGATAGTGAGCAGCGACGCGTATCGAGTTCGACCACCGACTCCGACCGCGTCGAACGTAAAGGCTTTGGGCCGGTCGGGCGAACGACCGAGCAATGAGCGACGACTGGCCCCACGACCCGGACGGCGAGGAGGGGAGCGAAGGCCGCCGCAAGTACGGCCACGCGGTGCTGGCCAAGAAGATCGACGAGGAGGAGGACTTCCCGCTCTCCGCCGAGGAGTACGTCGCCGACTACGGCGACCACCCCGTCCGAATCAGCCACGAGCAGGTGGTCTCCGTCGAAGAGATCTTCGAGCACGTCGACGCCGAGGAGTTCGAGGACTTCGTCGAGTTCCACCGCACCCTCGGCGAGGCGATGCGCGAGAACGGCTACTGGTTCTACGAGGGCGCCGAGCAGTTCGTCGACGCCTGACCGACTGCCCGGCTTCTCCGCTATCTTCCCGACCCGAGGCGGGGCGTTCACGACCCGACTGTTTTCGGCTGGCCTAAAACCCGAAACGACTAAATGGGTTTAGGCAAGCCTAAAGAGTATGTGGCGCAGGGACACGCCCACCGAGCCGGGGACGACGGCCGCGAGGCACCGGAGCGACTCGACCACGACCGCGGGACTATCCCGGACGCGGCGGGGGGTGGAGCGATGACCGAGGGAGAACTCTGCCCGCTCCGACGGCGGATCGAGGCGCTGGCCAGCGAGCGCGGCGAGTTCTACCTCGTCTGCAGTCGCTACGGCGACCGGCCGGTGCCGGCCGACGGCTGTCGCTTCGAGAGCCGCGCCGTCGCTCGGCGGGCCGCACGGCTGACGGAGGAGTACCGCTCGGCGCTCCGGCGGTACGACCCGAAGCTTCCGCAGTACGACATCGTCGTCAGACAGACCCCCGAGATCCGGGCGGAGGCTGACCCCGACGGCGCGGGGGCCCGCCAGTGATCGAGACGCACGTCGACCGCGCGCGGACCGCGGTCGAGCGCGAGCGGGAGGTGCTCTCCGAGGAGGGGTCGGCGTACGATGCGTTCCGGCGCCGCGTCGAGTCGCTGTCTGCGGCGGAGATGGGCCGCGGCGCGAGCGTCGGGGCGACCCACGGCGGCGTCGCGACCCGAACCGCCCACGGGGACGCGAGCGGCGGCGCCTGCGAGCAGGTCCGGGAGGCGTTCGCGGAGACGGTCCGGCCGTACAGCGTCGACGACGTGGGCGACGAGCCGCTGCTCGAAACGATCCGCGAGGAGCTCGGCGACGGGATCGCGCTGGCGCTGGCGCCGACGACCGAGACGGCGTTCACCCCGGAGACGAAGGGGGCGATCCTCACCGCGACCCGCGAGCGCCGACGGGGGATCGACGCGACGCTCGACGCCCTCGAGAGCGAGGCCGAGTCGCTCCGCACGGTCGGCGAGGCCGTCGGAGAGATCACGGACTGGCTCGCGGCGGCGGACGAGACGCCGCTGTCGTCGCTTGGGTTCGACGAGCTTCGGGAGCGTCACGACCGCCTCGCCGAGTTCCGTGACCGGTGTGATCGACTGCTCGACGACCGACAGGAGCTACTGCTGACGACGACGGGCCGGAACCAGTCCGCCGACGTTGCCCACCGGACGCTGGTCCGGTACCTCTACAGTTCGCTGCCTGTCGTCTACCCGGTGCTGTCGACGCTGACGCGGCTGTACGACCTGCTGGCGGCGTGTCAGCGGATGGTTCGGGACCACCTGACCCGGCGGGCGTAAGCGATTTTGGGTAGTGGTTCGGTTCGTTGGTCTTCGGGAGCGTGACTGCGACAGCAACTGCATCTCGATGCTTGACTACTTGCGACCGCAGAGTGCCGGGCACGAGGCCCGGCACGGCACCGAGTCCCCACCCCTCCCCCCGCCGGCGCCGACCGTTGGCGCCGGCGAGGCGTCCACCGCCACCGCACCGCCGCCGCGGTGGCGCGCGACGTGAGCGCCTCCGTGCGCGAACGAGCGCGCGAGGGACGACCGATCGAGCGAAGCGAGAGAGGGAGTCGGCTGGGGAGGTCTGTGGGCTGTGCGGGGCGGTGCGGTCACAAGTGGTCATGCTCACTCCGCGGTCCTGTTTGCGGTCAGTCTTCGAACTCCGTGCACCCACCAACAACGTTCGCAGACACTAACCGATCAACCAGAAACAGCCGCGCAAACTCCGCCCTGTACAGAAAGACACCTCCCACCGAAAAACGACTACTCCTCGTCCAGCGACATCCGCTCGCCCAACTGCTGATCGAGCGCGCCCCGCTCCCACGTCCGGGTCCCCTCGCCCTCGATCTCGGCCTGAATCTTCTCCTCCAGCAGATTGACCGCCACCGAGTTCGCGCCCTCGGGGATGATCAGGTCGGCGTGTTTCTTCGTCGGCTCGATGAACTGCTCGTGCATCGGCTTCACCGTCGAGAGGTACTGGTCGATCACGTCCTCCAGCTCCCGGCCGCGCTGGATCACGTCGCGCTTGATCCGCCGGAGGATCCGCACGTCGGCGTCGGTTTCGACGTACAGCCGGAGATCCATCATGTCGTTGATCTCCTCGTCGTACAGCGAGAGGATCCCTTCGACGATGATCACGTCGGTCGGCAGCACCGTCACGCGCTCGTCCTTGCGGTTGTGGATCTCGAAGTCGTACTGGGGCATCTCCACGGCCTGCCCCTCCGAGAGCTGCCGAAGGTGTTCACGCAGCAGCTCCCACTCGAACGCGTCGGGGTGGTCGTAGTTGATCTCCTCGCGCTCCTCGCGGTCGAGGTGGCTCAGGTCCTCGTAGTAGTTGTCGAGGGGGATGCGCGTCACCGACTCCCCGACGCTCTCGGTTATCAGGCGGGCGACCGTGGTCTTGCCGGCGCCGGTGCCGCCGGCGATCCCGACCACGAACGAGGGGATAGTCATCGCCCGGTTCGAAGAGAGCGCGGCGTTTCAAACTGCTGTTTCGGCGCAGTCAGCCCGGCAGTTCGAGTTCGTCGCCCGCGAGGAAGGCGGCGGCGACGCCGAGGGTGAGCACCGCCGCCCAGACCGCGATCGCGGGCTCGCTCCAGCCGTCTGTCGCCGTGACGGCGGCGAGCCACGCGAGCAGTCCACTCCCGAGAACGAACGCGGCGTCCGGTAGGTCGACCATATCCGGGGTAGCGACGCCCGGCTACGTCAGTGTGACGCTCCGGCGTCGAACAGCGAGGCGCTGAGCTGTTCGGCCTCGCCCTCGCCGTTCCCCTCGCCCGGGCCGGCGAACGCCGCCCGCGCGATCGTCGCCGCCAGCGCGTCGGGATCGTCGACGACCGGCGCGAGCGCGGCCCGGAGCGCGGTCCCCTGCACGTCGATTACCGGCGTCCCGTCGCCGGCCTCGCGGGCCCGCTCGCGGCGCGCCTGCAGTTCCAGCCACGCGCGCACGGTCGCGCCGGTGTACTCCCGGGCGAGTTCCACCGGCTCGTCGACGCTCGGCACCGTCGCGAGGTAGCGCGCGCCCGGGCCGTCGGCGTCCACGCGATCGTCGACCCACTCGCGAACCGTCTCGGGATCGTCCTCGTCGTCGAGCTCTTCTCCCGCCGCCTCGAGCAGTTCGGCCTCCCGCTCGGCCACGCGGTGGAAGGCGTCGCCGACGACGACCGTGTCGGCGCCCGCCTCCCGCACCGCCCGGACGTCCTCACCGTTCGCGAGCCCGCCACCGTACCAGAGTCGCGAGCGGACGAGCGCGTCGTCGATCCGGTCGAGCGTCTCGATCGCCTCGTCGCCGCCAAACGTCCCCGAGTACTCCAGGTAGACGATCTCGGACTCCAGGTGGCGGTCGGCGGCCATCGCCCGGCGCTTGGCCGTCGCGGGGTCGAGCACGTCCGACTCGTCGACGCCGGCCTCGCGGGCGGCGGCGCTGTCGGGGTTCTGGACGATGTACGCCTCGAACGCCGCCTCCGAGAGCAGCAGCGAGGTGGCGACGCTCGCGAGCCAGTCGGCGACGCGGTCGGGCAGCCACGGCGCCTTCCGGCCGACGAGTTGGGGCGCGAGCACCTCGCGGACGCTCTCGATCGCGACCCCCAGCGTCCCGACGAGCGCCTCGCTATCGCCGTTGAGCACCTCCGGCACGAGCAGCAGGTCGGCGGTCTCCTGACTCTGCTCGGTGACGTGGTCGGCGCCGCTGGGCTCGTGACAGACCGGCGTCGACAGCGGCGCCAGCAGGTCGAACGCGGCCTCGGTGTTCGCCGGCGTCACGTCCGCGGAGCCGCCGACCGAGACGGCGTCGGTCTCGGCGAGCCACAGCGGGTACAGCAGCGGGAGCTTCTTCGCGCCCTCGGGGTCGACTTTCGTCACGTGGTCCCAGTCGGGCACCGGATTGGTGTCGAGCGCGCTCCGGGCGAGCAGCCGCGCGGCGTCGACCGCGCGCTCGCCCCGGGCTGCGAGATCCCGTCGCATAGGGGTGCTTCGCCGCCGGGCGGCAAAAACCCGGTCGGTTCGGGGATGGACAGCTTCAAACCGCTGGTCGGCCCACCCACGGCCATGTCCGGACCGCTCCGCCGGGTCGCCGACCGGCTCGCGGGCGTCGACGCGCTCCCGACGCCCGCCCGCGCGGTGTTCAGCCACTACGCCGCCGGCGGCTCGCTCGAACTCAGGGCGATCCGCCTCCAGCAGCGCGTCGAAGACGAGATCGAGCGGATGGTCGACGACGCCTACGCCGACGTGGAGGCCGCCCTCGCCGCCGAGTTCGGCCGGGAATCGGTCGAGTTCTCCTACGACACCAAGCTCACGATGCCGGTCGAACTCACGCTCGCACACGTCTACCGTCGGGCCAGCGAAGTCGCGCCGCCGGGGGTCGATCCCGTCTCGGGCCGGCGCGCGACCGACCCGATCTCGAAGCTCCGCCGGCGCCGTACCGAGACCGACGCCGACCCCGTCGAACTGGTCGGGGAGACGCGCCGCGCCCGCGAGGTGGCCGAACTGGTCGTCGTCGCCCTGCTCGACGGCGACATGCGCGACGCGATCAACGACGGGGAGTACGAGGACTTCGCGGTCGACTTCGACCTCTCGCTGGCGGATCGCGAGCGCGTCGCCGAAGTCGCACAGGAGGTGCTGCAGGCCGCGGTCCAGGAGCAGTTCGCCGCGTTCCCCGACGACGTTCGGGACGCCTACGACGCCGCGGTCGACCGCTCGGAGGCCCATCAGGACCGCGACCCGCACTTCCGGGAGCTGATGGCGGCCGCCGTCGACGCCGCCGAGGCCGGCGCGGTCGAGGACGTGACCGTCGACGCACCCGACCGCGACGCGACCGACGCCGCGGCCGCCCGCGAGGCGCTCCGGGAGGAGTACAAACACGCGGCGTTCGAGGGGACGCCCGAACTGTTCGACGAGACCGAACTCGACCTCCCCTACCTCGTCACTCAGTACGGCCGCGTGGGCGTGATCTACCACGGGATGGTCGAGATGTTCCGCGAGGCCGGCGTCGAACTCTCCCCGGAGTTCGAGCGCGCGGTCGTACTCTCCATCATCGGCGCGCAGGTCTGGCTGGACGACGTGGACGACTTCGCGGCCGACGTGCGGGAAGGCCAGCTCACCCCAGTCACCGCGGAGTACCTGCTGGCCGACAGCGACGCTGACGCGTACGAGCGGGTCGTCTCGATCACGGAGTCGTACCTCGACGCCGCCCGCGACGCCGCCGACACGTCCGACGCGCCGATCACGGGCATCGCCGTCGAGTACATCCGGCAGGACGGCGACCCGGGGAAGCTCCCGCGGTAACGCCGTCGACCGGACCGACTACGAGGGCTTATTAACTTCGGTGCAGTGATTCACAAATAGATGGATACAGAGGCTACTCCGACGTCGTCGCGGAGCGAGCGGCTGGTGGGCGGTGCGGGCGTGCTGGCGCTGCTCGTGGCGTCGACCGCCGGCGTCGCGATGGGCGCGACGAAGCCGGTCGGCATCGGCTGGGTCGCGTTCGCGGCGATGGTCGGCGGCGTGGCGCTGGCCCGCCGGACCGGTGAGAAGCGCCCCTCGACGCTCGTCTGGGGCTCCGGGCTGGCCAGCGGCGCGATGATCGTCAGCGTCGGGCTGTTCCTGCTCCCGGACGCGCTGAACCACCACCTCAAGTTCGGCGGGCTGGGCGTCGCGACGGGCGTGATCGTCGGCTTCGGCGGCCACGCGATCGGCCACCGGCTCTCCCACGCGGAGCTGCCGATGGACTCGACCGTCGCACAGCTCACCGCCCACGCCGCCGCGGCGGGGGCGATCATCGGCATCGTCTACGGCAACATGCCCGAGCTCGGGCCGCTGCTGGGCGTCGCGATCGTCTCCCACAAGGGGCCGGCGGGGTACGCCGCCGCGGACCGCCTCCAGCGGAACGGGCGCTCGTGGGTTCCGATCCTGCTGCCCGCCTCGGGAGTCGGCGTGGTCGCGGTGGTGTCGAGCGCGATCGCGCTGCCGGCGTCGCCGCCGGTGAACGGGCTGGTGTTCGGGTTCGCGACCGGGGTGTTCCTCCACGTCGCGATGGACTTCCTCCCGCGGTGTGAGCTGGGGAGCGAGGTCCACGACGCGCTGAGCGTCGACGACGACGCCCACGAAGTGCTCGATCGGCTCCGGCTCCACGCGGTGGCGTCGACGGTGCTCGGCGGCGCCGTGGTCGTCCTGCTGTGGCTGGCCGTGACCGGCGGCCCGTGACTACTCCCGGAGCCGCCGCACCTGCCAGACCATCGCCGAGCCGACCAGCAGCAACACGACGAGGTTGAACGCCGCTTGGAACAGCGAGCGGTACTCGTGGCTGATCCACTGGTTGATCGCCGAGGAGACGTTGAAGTAGAGCTGTAGCGTCGCGATCAGCGCCACCAGCGAGAGCCCCGCCAACAGCACGTAGTTGAGCGTGCGCCGGAGGTCGCGTCCCTCGTCGGTCTGATGCGGCTCGGTTTCCTCGTGATCGCTGTCGTTCTCGTCGGGGTGGTCGGTCATGGTTGGCTCGATCGTGGCTCGGTCCTCGGGCTGTGCGTCCCCGTCGGGTTCGTCGTCGCTCATCGCCGCCTCCGCGCGAGCAGCGCCGCGCTCAGGAGTGCGACGACGGCGACGACCGGGCCGAACCCGGGCGTCTGCGCCGCCGTGGTTTCGCCCCTCGTGGATCGATCGGGGGGCGTCTCGTCGCTCTCGAAGTCGCTGGCGTCGAACTCGACGTCCTGCTGGGTCTGGTCGCGTTCGAGCGTCTCGGTGGGATCGAGGTTCACCACCCCGCCCGCGGTGTCGACGATCACGCCGTCGCGCGTGAGCACGGCGTCGACGTAGTAGTTGTACTCGCTGGGGACGGACACCTCGGTGGTCACCATCTCGGTGCGGCCCTCCTGCAGGCCGCCGGCCTCGACGCTCGTCCGGGCGGCGACGACGTTGGACTCGGCCTGCCGGAGGACGAACGTCACCGACAGCGAGTCGGCCTCGCTGGGGCCGGTGGCGGTGAGCCAGCCGCCGAGTTCGAGCGTCGTTCGGTTCTCGCCGGCGTCGGCGATCGACACCGACACCGGCTCGAGGACGGGGTCCTCGACGAAGCTCACGTTCGAGCGGGCGTACGCCGGCGTGAGCGCCTCGACGCCGCTGACTCGGCGGGTGAACTGGTCGACCCGGGTGCCGTTGCGGTACACCACGCCCTCAAGCTCGTACCCCCCGTCACGGGGGACCTCGAGCGTGGTCGAGACGCGGCGCTCGCCCTCGGCGGTCAGGTCGCCGACGCTGACCTCCTTCGAGGCTTCGAGCAGCCCCGACTCGGCGTCGGTCGCCTCGAACAACACCGTCACGTTCTCCGCGGCGTTGCCGCGGTGGGCGAGCGTCGCGTACAGTTCCAACTCGGCTGTCTGGCCCGTGATCTCGCCGGTCGCGATGTCGGCGTCGACGACGGTCACCGGCCCGGGCCGGATCGGATCGTCGTCGGGCGCCGCGACCGCGCCGGGGAGCACGGCGGCCGCGAGGAGGGCGACGGCGACGACCACGACGGCGCCGCCGGCGAGGACTCTATTGCTGTCCATAGTCCGTAGGACTCGTGAGCCGTACAAGTGCTTTGTGTGCGGTGAGTGTCTTGGAGAGGAAAGTCGCTGACCGGTGAGACGGCTAGTTCTCCGCTTCGGAGTTGACGTTCCCGAGACAGCAACCGCGACAGCATCTCGATGCTTGGCACCTTGCGACCGCGCCGTCCCGCACAGCCCACAGACCTCCCCAGCCGACTCCCTCCCTCGCTTCGCTCGGTCAGTCGTCCCTCGCGCGCTCGTTCGCCCACGGAGGGGCTCACGTCGCGCGCCGACCGCGACCGCGGCGCGGTAGCGGGGCGGTGGACGCCTCGCGAGCGCCACGGTGGCGCTCGCGGGGGGAGGGGTGGGGACTCGGCGCTGCGCCGTCGACGAGAGCGAAGCTCTCGTCTGCCAATCAGAAATCTCCGATTTCTGATGACGGGCCTCGTGCCCGGCGCACTGCGGTCGCAAGTGGTCAACGATCGAGACGCTGTTGCTGAGTCCGGAAAACACCCTATCGACATCCACTGCGACGCTCGAGAAAACACACCCGCCACCCCAACACAACCCTACAACTCAGCGTCCAGAAACGCGAGTTCGTGGTTCAGCGTCCGCTCCAACTCCACGCCCGCCAGCGCGGCGTAGTGCGAACTCGGCACCCGCACAAGCGAGGCGTCCCGAACCGACTCGCTCGCCGCCGAAACCGCCTCCGGCGGCGCCACCTCGTCGTGCTCGCCGGCGACGAACAGCGTCGGGCAGTTCACGTCCGCCACGACCGAACTCAGATCGTGGCGTTGGAGCTTCACGAGCGATCGTGCGGGCGTCGTGCCGGGCTCGCGCCCCAGCAGGTCGCGCACGTCCCGGGCGGCGCCGGTCGCAGCGACCGCCGCGACCTCACTGGCGTCGCCGAACAGCGGCACCCTGACCCCTCGCTCGTCGGCGTCGACGCCGCGGAGCCGTCCCAGCGCCGAGGCGGGGTAGTCCGCGACGCCCCGCGTCAGCCCGCGGAGTCGGGGACGGAGCCACGAGGGCAGCAGCGTGGCGCCGTCGAGCACGGGGAAGCGAGCGATCACCGCGTCCACCGCGAACGAGTCCGCGGCGGCCGCGAGCGCGGTGCCCGCCGAGAGATCCATCCCCCACACCCCGAGGCGGTCACCGTCGACCTCCGGGGCGTCCCGTGCGGCCTCGATCGCGGCGTCGAGATCCGCGCGCTGGCGGCCGGGGGAGAGCAGGCGGTCCCCGTCGACGCTGCCGAAGCCGCGGTGGTCGAACGCCAGCGCCGCGTACCCCCGCTCCGCGAACCGCTCGGCGGTCGCTTCGAGCGTCGGCCGCCACGGCAGTCCCGCGCCGGGGGCGAGCACGACCACGGGCGCGTCCGTCGGGCGGTCCGGCGTGAACAGGTGGGCCTGCCGCCCGTCGATCCCCACGTCGCGGGTCGAGAACGCGTAGCGGCTCGGCTTCCCGCGGCGAGCGTGGCTCCCGCTCACGGCGACCACCTGCGGGGCCGGCGATCGGAACGGAGTCGGTCCATGGCGGCGGTTGCGCCGGCGTGGAGTAAAGCGTTCCCGTGGGTGGCGGGGGAAGGCGGCGGTCGAGAAGAGAGCGGGAAACCGAGATCGGGTGACCGGCGCGTCTAGCGGCGGAGGATCCCGCGGAGGCGTTCGAACACGCTCCGGTCACGCTTGCGTTCGGCCAGCAGCACCGAGCAGTCCACGTCGGCGACCACGTCGGGCACCAGCGAGCCGGTGAGCATCCGCGAGAGCACGCCGCGTTCGGTCGCGCCGAGGATCACCAGCGTCGCATCCCTGGCCGCATCCTCGATCGCGCGCTCGGCGTCGCCGGTCTCGACCCGGTGCTCGGCGTCGACGCCCTGGGCCTCGGCCCAGCCGTCGAGGAACTCCCGGCCTGCCTCCTCGTCGTCGGCGACGTGGAGCAGCGTGAGATCGGAGCCGAACTCCGACTGGAGCAGCTTCCCGATCTCGACGGAGAGCTCGGAGTCCCGGCCGCCTGCGGTGGGGATCAGCACCCGCTCGGGGTCGAAGCCGCGGTCCTTGAGCACGAGGAAGTCACAGGGCAGGTCGCTCGTGACCTCCTCGACGGCGCCCTCGACGCGGCCCCCGCTGTCGGGACCCCAGCCCATCACCACGAGGTCGGCCTCGTGGTCCTTCGCGGCGTCGAACACTTCCTCGACCCCGCGGTGGGAGATAATCGTACGCGCCTCGATCTCGACGCCGAACGTCTCGGCGTCGGTCCGGGCGTCCTCGAGCACCGTCCGGTGGTTCTCCTCGACCCGGTCGATGTGGTCGGCCGCATAGCTCAGCGAGGTCTGGTCCGGCACGGTGATCACGTGGACCGCGTCGACGACCCCGCCGCGCTGCTTGGCGATCGCGCTCGCGAGCGTGATGAGTTCCTTCTCGTGGGCGGGGTTGGCCAGCGGCACCATCACGCGGAACTGGCTGTCGCCCGTCGGTCGAACGCTCTCGGCGGCGTCGACGGCGGCGTCGGGCATCTCCTCCTGCCGGGAGAGGATGTACTCGCTCAACAATCCTTGTTTCTCGGTCCTGCTTCGGGCGTAGCCGAGGTACCAGATCGCCGCGAACAGCACGATAACGCCACCGACCAGCCGCGGGACGGGCTCGATGTAGTAGATGAGCGCGAAGGAGAGCAGTCCGCCCACGATCGGCGTGAACGGGTACAGCGGGACGGTGAAGGAGGGCTCGTAGTCGATGGCGTCGGCCTCGCGCATCACGACCAGCGCGACGTTGAGCAGGCCGTAGATCACGAGGTGGAGGAAGCTCCCGATCGACGCCAGCGTGTTGATCGGTGCGGCGACGATGAACAGGAGGATGAACGAGCCTGTCAGCGCGATCGAGCGGTACGGCGTGCCGAAGCGTGGGTGGATCTCGTTGAGGTCGGGAGTAACGATGCGGTCCCGCCCCATCGCGAAGTTGATGCGTGAGGACGCCATGATCGACGCGTTCGCACTGGAGGCGGTCGCGAGCAGGCCGCCGAACAGCATCGCGCCCGCGCCGAGGGGACCCATCAGCAGTCGCGCGACCTCGACGACCGCGATGTTGTCGGCCTCGGACTGGGCCTGAATGAACCCGGGCTCGACCGCGGCGCTCATCACGACCAACACCAGCGCGTAGATGATCGTCACGATGACGACCGAGCCGATGATCGCCCGCGGGAGGTTCTTGCCGGGCTTCTTGATCTCCTCGGCGACGCTGGTGATCTGGACGAACCCGAGGTAGGAGACGAAGATGAGGCCGGTCGTCTCCAGCATCGGCGTCAACCCCTTCGAACCCGGGATGTTCGCCGGGCTCGCACGGGTCGCGCCGTACACCGTGAACACGGTCAGGATCAGCACCAACACGACGACGATGACGTTCTGGAGCCGACCGGTCTCCTTGGCGCCGATGTAGTTGACGAGCACGAACAGCGTCGCCGCGATCAAGCCGATGAACTTGATCCACGGGACGGTGAACCCGGCGATCAGGAACCCGTCCGGGAGGCCGGCGATTCCGACGACGTACTCGCCGAAGCCGACCATGTAGAACGCGCTGGCGAAGGCCAGCCCCAGCCAGTTCGCCCAGCCGGCGACCGAGCCGAACAGCGGCCCCAGCGCCTCGTTGACGTAGAAGTACGCGCCGCCGGAACGGGGCATCGCGGTGCCGAGTTCGCTGGCCGACAGCGCGGTGAACAGGGCGATCCCACCACCGAGGACGAACGAGATGATCGCAAACGAGCCGGCACGGGTGATCGCCTCCCCCGGGAGGACGAAGATGCCGGCCCCGATCATCGTCCCGACGCCGATGGTCAGCGCCGCGAGCGGGCCGAGGTCCTTTGCGAGCTCTTCGTCGGCACTCATTCAGTTCGTCCCGGCAGCGTGATGGCCGGGCGGTCGGCCTCGGTCACCAGCCGGAGGGTGCGGTCGCCCGCGAGGAACTGCTGGAGGCGGCCCCCCTCCCGGGGCTGGAACGCGATCGCGCTCGCGCCGATCTCGGCGGCGGTGTCGATGACGCCCTCGACGACGTCGCGGCGGTACACCGTCTCGGTTTCGGCGTCGGGGAACTGCTCCCGGAACGCCTCGAAGGCGGCCTCGGCGATCGACTCGGACTGCTCGACGGGCGTCTTGTCAGGGACGCCGCCACCCTTCTCGACGACGTGGACTACCGTCACGCGCTCGGGGTCGTACGGGGCCAGCGCGACCGCCGTCTCGCGGGCGTCCTTCTCGGTCGCGACCGGAACGAGTAGGTGTGACAAAAGTGCGGCTGCCGGCTCGTCGTTCATGGGCGGCGGTACTGTGCCCGCCGGGTTTAATGCTGTGCCCGTCGGGTCACAGGGTCGGGAAAAACGGCGGTATCGGCTACCGAAGCTCGTCGAGGGAGACGGCGCTGTCGACGTCGGCGGTGACCCACTCGGTGGTCGACATCTCCTCCCCGGGGAAGAGGGTGACCTCCGAGGGATCGTCGTCGTCGTCGTACAGACAGCTCAGCCCGAACTCGGGGTACGATGCCAGCGGGTCGGCCGATGGCGTCTGTTGTACACTCATTGTGGTCCCTCGTCCAGCGTTTTGGCCGCCACGCTTCACCTGACAGTACGCAGGGTAGACGGATAAACGCTTCAGTACCGATCGGCGTGAATCGAACGTTCGGTCGGGGCGAGAACCGGCGTGGCAGTCGCTGTTCGGTCTGTGGTCGGGGCCGGGCCGCGGCCGCAGGATCAGTCGGCGGTGGCGGCGATCGTCTCCGTCTCCGCCTCCTCGTCGTCTTCGAGTTCGTCGGTGACGCCGTGAATCAGGGCGAACACGGCTGCCTTGTGGTCGGTTTTCGATCGGTGGATGGATGTCGGCTGCACGCCCAGCTCCCGGTACTCTTCGGAGACAGTGTCCCCCGCAGCGTCGAACTGGCTCTGAAGCTCCGCGAGAAGGCCGTGCAGGTGGATGAGCTCCTGCTTCTTCATGGTCACCGGCTATATCGGCCGGAGGGTTATAACCTTACTCTGAGTCGGAGTACCACGGTCCCCGGCGGTCCGTCGGCTCGGGCGCGTACTGACGGGGTCCTCTCACTTGACGACCCGACTACGTGGAGCGGCCAGCGCTGTGCCGCCCGTTGAAACGGGTCCGTCGGGCACACTGGGGTTGACTCTCCCGGAGGTCGGTAACGTCTCGTCATGCTGTCCGTGACGGACCGTCCGACGAGTTGCAGTTTTGGAGTCTTGTCACTCGGTTAATCAAACATCCTCTACTATTCAAAGATACAACATTATACGCTTCCGCGGGCAGATCGTGTATCCGTGACAGAGTTAGAGAGCAGCGCCCACAGCTTCGCACTCCCGGGGACGGCGGGAGACGAGATACGCAAACACCGGCTGAGCGAGTACACGGAGGAGGGCGCCGTCGTGCTCGTCTTCTATCCCTTCGACTTCAGCCCGGTCTGTACCGACGTGCTCTGTCGGTTCCGTGACGCCGAGTACCTCACGTTCACCGAGAACGTCGACGTGGTCGGGATTTCGCTCGACTCCTGTTACGCCCACAAGGAGTTCATCGATCGGTACGACATCCCGTTTCCCCTGCTGAGCGACTCGACCGGCCGCGTCACCGAACAGTTCGGGCTGAACTACGACGAGTGGGAGCACCACGTCGGCGTCCCGAAACGGGCGCTCGTGACCATCGACGAGTCCAACGAGATTCGGTACAAGTGGCACACCGAGGACGCCTACGAGAGCCCGAACTACGACGAACTCCACGAGACCGTTCTGTCTCTCGAGGAGGAGTACTGCTAGCGGTGGTCGAGCGGATTCGGCAGTCGGGGGCGGCTGATTCTCCCTCGAACAGGCTCTCTCACGGTGATATTGGGGGCCGATATCGAGTGATGTCACTCGTTCAATCACAAAAATCCTTATCTGTAATATGAGGCTCATTAAACGCGTAGCAGCCTATTACCGAGTGAACAGAGATGAAAACGTCCACCACAGCCGCGACACGCAAGGAGAGCTTCTCGGAGGGAGCAATCGACCACCTCAACCTCGCACTACAGGCGGAGACCATCGAGACGAAGAACTTCCACATCCGAACCGCGTTGCAGTACCAGTTCGGGGCGCTCGATGAGTAAGCAGGACTCGACCGGCTCTATCGGCGGCACGGCCCGCCCGCTTTGGGACCATGACTGAGGAACTGATCGCGTACCTACGGCGACGTGCCGGGAGCCACCTCCGTGCAGTCGCGGCGTACGACGAGAGCGCGTGGGAGATCACGTATCTGCGTGACGATCTCGACAGGCGGATGGCTCGGGAACGGACGGAGAAGATCTACGGTGGCGTCAAAACGGGACTCGGGCCGAGCGGGATCGAAGACGAGATGGGCGAGCGGTACGCGACACTCCAAGTACGCGACGAGGCGGTGCTTTTGAACCTGACGTGGAACGAGACGGAGGGCGCGATCGTCGGGCTGGAGCCGGAGGCAGCCAGTCAGTTGACGGGGTTCATCGACGAGTGTCTGAAACACGGCTCCCCCGACAGCGTCTCGCCTCGACCCTCCTCGGGCACCGAGTAGTCCGTCGTTCCTGATCCGGTCGACACAGGCCGGGACGGCGACGCCCGCTACGCCGGACTGTCTGGCTCCGGAACGCCGTCGAAGATGGCCTTCACCACGATCACCAGGCTGTTCGAGGCTCCTTCGCTCCAGATGGCGGTCTCCGTGCCCCCCTCGCCTTCGCCGACGATGCTCACCAGCACTTTCTGGCCGTCGACGATCATGAGCCGCCCCGCCCGCGTCTCCGACCACCCCCACGTCGGCTCGGTGACCGTCGCGTCCGGGAGCTGCGATCGGAGCTGCTCCTGCCCGGTCGTCGACCCGCCAGTGAGCCTAAGCGAGACCCCCCGATCCGCGGCCACCTGCAGCCCCTCGACCAGTTCGGGGGGGATGCGCTCCTCGGCGGTCAGGTAGACGATCCGCTCCTCGGCGACGTCGAAGAACTCCAGCAGCCGATCCGTGACGGCCGTCCGGCCCTCGACCGTCCAGATCCCCCGCTGTTCGGTCCGGCGTTCCGTCGGCTCCAGTTCGCTCAGCGCCGTCCGGAGCACCTCCAGCCGGCGTTCGAACTCCCGTTCGAACGTCCGGCCCGCGGTCTCGCTGGAGATGGCCCAGAACTGCTTGGGCGACGACTGGACCGTGTCGACGAGTCCCCGGTCCTCGAGCTCCTCGACCGCGCCGTACACCCGGGTGCGCGGTACCTCCGCGACCTGACTCACGTCCCGGGCCGTTCCGGAGCCTAAGCTCGCGAGCGCCACGAACGTCCGGGCGGCGTACGTGTTCAGCCCGAACCGTTCGAGCTGCTCGATAGCCTCCGATTTCGGATCTTGGTGTGGGTCGTTGGACATCGGTTGTGGTGGCTTGCGGTGACTGCCACCCGGCCGGTGGCGGGACTGCCGTCGGGGTGTCGCCGCGCGCT
Source organism: Halolamina salina (assembly GCF_054653455.1). Taxonomy (NCBI): domain Archaea; kingdom Methanobacteriati; phylum Methanobacteriota; class Halobacteria; order Halobacteriales; family Haloferacaceae; genus Halolamina; species Halolamina salina. The sequence goes on from NZ_BAAIGE010000002.1 coordinate 738,770, forward strand.
CTCGTGTACCGTACTGGCCGCGTCTATCGGGTTATCTCTTTTGTGATTAAACGAGTTACTTCCCTCGGCACCACCGCGGGCGAGCTCACCGTGAATCGTTTCGCCACCGTGTCACTTCGGGAGTTACGGATTCCTGAGGGTTAGAAGGGACTCCCGATAGGCGCTCTCGAAAGGTGCTTCGGCTGTTCGTTCTGTTATATACTCAGTAACAAAACCTATCCCTACACGGCCGAAACATTGTGTCGACCCCCGGGTTCTCTCGGACGGTCGGCTCATATGGATACACCTGAAAACGTGCGGGAGGCGATCGAGGTACTCCAACAGCTCGGCTTGAAGGAGTACGAGGCTCGGTGTTTCGTCGGTCTGACTCGTCTCAATACGGGGACCGCGAAGTCGCTCAGCGACCTGACCGAGGTCCCCCGGACCCGCGTGTACGACGCAATCCGGGTTCTGGAGGCGAAGGGGCTGGTCGAGATCCAGCACTCCAGCCCCCAGAAGTTCCGCGCGGTCTCGCTGGAGGAGGCGACCGAGACGCTCCGCGACCAGTACGAGGACCGAATCGAGCGACTGCACGACTCGCTCGGATCGGTCTCCGCCGTCGACGGGGAGAAGGAGTCCCCGATTCAGGAGGTGTGGGCGATGAACGGCCGGCAGGCGATCGAGAACCGGACCGACGAACTCCTCGAGACCGCGACCGAGGAGATCGTGCTCGTCATCGGCGACGAGTCGCTGCTGACCGAGGAGCTCGTCGCGACGCTCAACGACGTCGACAGCGACATCGAGCTCGTCATCGGCGCGCTGACGGAGCCGCTCCAGAGCCGGGTTCAGGTGGCCGTCCCCGACGCCACGACGTTCGTCTCCGGGCTGGAGTGGCTCCACGGCACGGACGCCGAGGACGAGACGGCGATCGGGCGGCTCCTACTGGTCGACCGTTCGACGATCCTGGTGAGCTCGATCATCCCCGACACCGGCAAGGAACAGGCCATCTTCGGCGAGGGGTTCGGCAACGGGCTGGTCGTGATCGCCCGGCGCCTCATGGCACAGGGGCTGATCCCCGCCCGGGACCCGACCAACTGATTCTGTCGCGCCGGCGTGGCGAACGTCCGCCGCCGCGTCGAGCCTCTCGGCGGTGATTTTCCCTCGTACTTCCGACGCGTGTTCGTCGTGATCGTCGCGTGGTTCAGCAGCCGCTATCGGGTGTCGCGTCGAATATGGAAGGAGAGCGGCTCCGAGGGTATCAGGGCACTGCGGCCCGGATACGCCTCACTCCGACCCGAACATCTGGCGCATCATCGGGTGCATCTCCATCAGCTGCTCCTCGGCGATCTCCTCGTACAGCTTGTACGTAATGGAGACCGTCAGCAGCAGCCCCGTTCCGGAGACCTGCCCGATGGTGCCGAGCATGTTCGCCATCACCGCCAGCAGCCCGACGAGGGCGCCGCCGATGACGGTGACCTGCGGGATGTACCGCTCCATCACCTTCTCGATCACCTGCGGGTTCTGTCGGAAGCCGGGGATCTGCATCCCGGAGTTCTGGATCTGCTGGGCGGTCGCCTCCGGGCCCATCCCGGTGGTCTCCACCCAGAAGATCGCGAAGATCGCCCCGCCGACGATCATGAACGTCAGGTCGATGCCGATCCGGAGCAGCACCTGCCACCAGTCGGCGGTGACGGTCGCACCCACGAACCACATCCACTGGTCGGGGCTCTGGATCGGCTTGAGGTACCAGAAGATCCCCTCGACGACCTGCCCGGTCTGGGTGTCGTACTCGCCCAGCCACGCGGGCATGCCGCTCCACTGGCTGTGGAGGATCTGCCCGAGGAACTGCAGGTTCGCCTGCAGCGCACGGACGAGGATCATCGGCAGGACGCTGGCGTAGATCAGCTTGACGGGGAACTTCCCGCGGGCGCCCTTGACGCGGGCGTGTGAGAGCGGGATCTCGATGCGGACGCTCTCGGCGTAGACGACCACGACGAAGATCAGCACCGTCGTGATCATGGCGAGCACCATCCCCTGTCCGAGGAAGATCGCGCTCAGCCCCTCGGTCGTCAGCGGCGAGCCGGGGAGCTCGGCGCTCCCGGTGATGATCCCGATCCAGGAGGAGACGAAGCCGCTGTTGCCCGTCAGCCCCTGCCAGCCGAACAGGCCGCTGACGAGGCGCTGGCTCACGCCGGCGATGATGAACAGGCCGACGCCGGAGCCGACGCCCCACTTGCTCACGATCTCGTCCATGAACAGGATCAGGATCCCGCCGACGAGGATCTGGGCGAACAGAATCGCCTCGACGCCGCGGAGGCCGATCCCCAGCGACTCGGCGACCACCGGGTCGGCGCTCAGGATCGGGCTCGCGAACACCATCGGCGCGCCGGTCAGGATACACATCACGACGACCAGCAGCTTCTGCAGCCCCTGGTACAGCACCTGATCCCGCGGGTCGTTCTCGGTGTCCAGCCCGAGCAGGTCGGCCCCGCCCAGCAGCTGGAGCACGATCGACGCCGTCACGATCGGCCCGATCCCGAGCTGCAGGATCGAGCCGGACGCGCCCGCGAGGATCGAGCGGAACTGGCCGTAGAAGTCAGTCCCCCCCGTCTGGAGCCCGTACAGGGTGACGTTCGTCAGGAAGAAGTACATCACGAGGATGCCGGCGGTCCACAGCAGCTTGCGCTTGAAGGGGACGTGCCCCTCCGGCCGCGCGACTGTCGGCATCCGCGTGAGCACCGGTTCGGCGGTCTCCTTCCAGCTCATTGTCAGTCCTCGCTGGCTTCTTCAGATTCGGCGGCTTGTTCCGCCTCGCGCTCGGCACGCTCCTGGGCGCGCTCGGAGACGGTGGTCGAGCCACCGGCGTCCTCGATCAGCTCAGTTGCCGCGTCGCTGAACGCGTCGGCGGTGACGTGCAGTTCCTGTCGGACCTGCCCGTTGCCGAGCACCTTCACCACGTCGGCCTCCCAGCCGTCCTCGGCCACGTCGCGGGCGTCGATGGTGTAGGCGCCGTCGTCGTTCTCGGCGAGGCCCTCCGCCGCCAGCAGCGCGGCGTCCTCGTCGATCTTCTGGACGCGCACCTCGGCGACGGTGTCCTGTGCGTCCTCGGGCTGGGTGAAGCCGTGCTTCGCCCAGGACCCGTAGTGGTGCATCTCGTGCTTGCGGCTGCCCGCGTTGCCGCGGCCGCCACGGTGGCCGGCACCGCGCCGGTTCTTGTGGCTGCCGCCGCCGTGCGTGCGGGAACCGCGCTGGCGTCGTTTCTTGCTGGTCATTATCGCATCGCCTCCAGGAGCGGGTCGATGTCCTCGTGGGGACCGAGCTCGCCGCCCGTGCTGTCCGGATGCTTGATGCCGTCGTGGCCGCCGCGGGGCGGGTGGAGCCGCAGCGTCGGGGAGATGTTCTGCTCGCGCAGCGTCGTCTCCTCCGCCAGCAGCGCCTCCGCCAGCGCCTCGAAGCTGTCGTAGTCGGTCTCCTCGGCGAGGTACTCCTCGTCGACGTCGGCCTCGGCGTCGAGCGCGTCCGCACGCGTCTCGAGCACGAGCGCCAGCGTCTCCACCGAGGGCTCGCCGTGGGCGACGAAGTCGTTGACCTTCGCGACCATCCCGTCGTACGTGTCGGTCTCGGGGACGAGCGTCGCGTGGTTGACGCGGCCGATGTTGAGCATGTCCAGCGTGTCGCGCTGGCCCGCGGTCATGTCGATGTTGCCGCGGAGTTGGACGACCGCTCGCATCAGTTGCTCACCCCGTCTTCAGCCTCTCGCTGGACGCGTCGCGCGCGGTCAGGCGTGCGTGCCTGCGAGGCGTTCTCGAGCGCGTTGAACGTCGCCTTCGCGAGGTTGACCGTCGTCCGGGTGTTCCCGTTGGACTGGGTCCAGGCGTCCTGGATCCCGGCCAGTTCGAGGATGTTCCGGACGGTCTCGGCGCCGGCCAGCCCGAGCCCCTGCGGGGCCGGGATGACCTCGACCTCGACGGAGCCGGCCTTGCCTTCGGCACGCCGGGTCAGCGAGTTCACGCCGCCGGCCTGGTCCTCCCAGGAGCCGGAGCCGCGGTCGACGCTGATCACGTTCAGCTTCGCGACCTCGATCGCCTTCTGGATCGCGCCGCCGACCTGATCGTCTCGCCCCTCGGCGTAGCCGAGGTAGCCGTCGCGGTTGCCCACGACGACGACACAGCGGAACTTCACCCGCCGGCCGGAGTCGGTCATGCGCTGGACCATGTTGATGTCCAGTACCTCGTCCTCCATGCCGGGGAGGAGCTGGTCGACGATCTCGTGCTCCTTCAGCGGGAGCCCGGACTCCAGCGCCTCCTGCATGGAGGTGATCTCTCCGTCCTGCACTTGCTTGCCGAGCCGGGTTACCGGCTCCCAGCCGTCGTTCTGGCTCATTCGTGGTCCTCCTGGAGCGTCTCGCGCACTTCGTCGAAGTGCTCGGGCAGCTCCGTGGCGTCGAACTCCCCGCTGTACAGATCGTCCTCGAGCTGCTCGGCGTAGGCGGCGATGTGCTCGCCGCGGTTGCGCGACCAGTCCGCGAGGACGCTGTCACTGTGGGGGATCTCGAGCCCCGCGTCGATTGCACCTTCCTGTACTGCGAACGCCTTGTTGCCGGGCGTCGCCGTGTTGAGACCCAGATCGAGCACGGCCTCCTCGAGGCCGGCCTCGATCGCGCGCAGACCCGCGAGGTAGCCCGTCAGGTACGCGCTCGGGAGATTGCCCGTGGGGGCCTCCCAGCCGTACTCCGACAGGTCCTCGCTGGACGCTGCGGCGTGGATCTCGTCGCCGTCCGGTCCGGGACTGGCCAGCTGCGCCCTGACGTGCTTGTTGCTCACCCGGGCGACCAGGCGAGGCTTGCCAGATTTCAGCAGGCGCAACCGCTGATGGTAGTCCGTTCGGACCTCACGGCGACGACGCATCGGCACCTTGTATCGTGGTCCTGTTGCCATTAGTCGTCGCCTCCGATCTCGACGTCGTAGTTGTTCTCCGCGAAGGCCTCGAGTCGGGCGACGCTGTCGAACTCGCCGCCGCTGGCCTTGTTGTAGAGCTCGCGGTACTGGGAGGCGTCGAGGACCTCCTCGTCGTCGCGAAGCTCCTTCAGCCGGGAGCGCTGTGCGCGGATCCGGCTGACCCACTCGTCCTTCTCGCTGCGGCGGGCGCCGGACTTCCCCTTCCGGGAGCCGGCGCCGGTCTGGTGCCCGTAGTCGCGCTTCGCTTTGCGGTCGCGGGCACGGCCGCGGGAGTTGGACTTCTCGTCTTCCGCGCGGATCGTTCCGTCCGCGATCAGGTCGCGGATGTCCTCGCGGGTGATCGCGTCCGCGAGCTCGTCCTGTGCCTCCGGGTCGAACCAGACGCGGTTCTCACCGACGTCCAGCTCTTCGGCTGCGAGTCGCTTCTGTGCGCTCAGATCCGTCATTCCTCTACCTCCACTTCGACGTAGGTCGGGTTGAGGACGCGAATGCCGGCGTCCTCACACTCCTCCTCGATGCGCTCGCGCTTGCGGGCGCCGACCTTCGAGGCGATACGGACCGCTTCCGTGTCGCCGTCGACGCCGTCGAGGTCGTCGACGTTGTGGACGTACACTTCCTCGAAGCCGCTCGGGTGCAGGCCGCGGGCGGCCGTCGGCGAGCGGAAGCCGGCCTCGACCTTCGGGCCCTTGCCCTTGATCGAGCGGCGCTGCTTCGAGAGGGTACCACGGGGGCGCCGCCACGAGGTGGGGACGCGCTTCTTCTTGTGGTAGTCCTGTCGGTTGAACTGCGGCTTACCCTCGCGGTGCTTCTGTGCGAGCGCGGCCGCGGTCTCGTCGTCGAGGTCGGGCGTCTTGTCGGCGTGGCCGCGAGGCTGGAGCTCGGTCTCGACCTCCTCCTCTTCCTCGGCCTCCTCTTCGGCCTCGTCCTCGATCTCGGCCTCGGTCTCCTCTTCGACTTCGAGGCCGCCGACGTCGGCCTTGATCCGGGCCGCGAGGGCGTTGCCGACCCCGTCGACCTCGGCGAGTTCGGACTGCGAGGCGGCCTTGAGGTCCTCGACGGAGTCGTAGCCGGCCTCCGCGAGCGTCTCGGCCTTGGAAGGCCCGACGCCGCTGATGTCCTCGATCTCTTCGGGTGCGTCGTCAGCCATCAGGCATCACCCGTTGGTTTCTGCGTGATGTACACGCCGTCCTGGAACACGCGGTTGTCCTTGTCGCTGACCCGCGTGAGCTGTTCGATGTCCGCTGCGGTCTGCCCGACGGCCTCCTTGTCGGAGCCCGACAGGGTGAGCTGTTCGCCGTCGACTTCCACCTGCGTGTCGCCCCGGATCGGCGTCCGCCGCGGGGCGCGCTCGCCGAGGAAGTTCTCGATGACGATCTCGTCGCCCTGCACTTCCACCTGCATCGGGAAGTGGGCGTAGAAGACCTCCATCTCGTAGGTCCAGCCCTCGGTGACGCCGTGGAACATGTTCCGAACGTGGCTCTCGAAGGTGCCGACCGTCGCGCGGGTGTTGGCGTCCGAGTCCTCGGGCGCCGTGATCACCACGCTGCCGTCCTCGACGCTGACGTCGACGTCGGGGTACCAGAGGCGTCGGGTGACCGAGCCGTTGGGACCCTCGACGGTCAGGTCGAGGTGGTCGAGCTCCGCGGAGACGTCGTCCGGGATAGTGAGTTCTGTCCTGCTCATCAGTAGACGTATGCGATTATCTGGCCACCGATGCCCTGTTCGCGGGCCTCGTAGTGGCTCATGACGCCGTGGCTGGTCGTGACGATGAGCGACCCGTAGTCACGGGCCGGGAGGAACCGCTTCTCCCACTGCTCGTACTCGTCAGCGCCGACCGAGTAGCGGGGCTTGACCGCCCCGCAGTCGTTGATGGCGCCACTCAGTTCGACCTCGAACTTGCCTGCTCGGCCGTCGTCGACGAACTCGAAGCCGCCGATGTACCCGCGGTCGTAGAAGACCTCGAGGATACTGCCGATCACGTTCGAGGCGGGTGCTACCGTGTGGTCGAGGTGCCCGACGCTCTCGGCGTTGTCGATGCCGGAGAGGGCACTCACCAGTGGGTCGTTTCCTGCCATAGTTATCGATACTTCCGGAAGCCCATGCTGCGGGCGATCTCTCGGAAACACTGTCGGCAGACGAAGACGCCGTACTTGCTCACCAGCCCCTCGGTGCGGCCGCAGCGTCGGCACTGCCGCTCCTGCGTGCTACCCTGGGTGGCGTGCTCGCCGGTTTCTTCGTTGCCGGTGTGTTCGCCGTCTAGTTCACTCATTCGTCGATCTCCACGTCGAACTCGGTCTCGAGGAACGCGATGGCGTCCTCGGCGGTCATGCGGTGCTTCTCGGGGATCGACCGGGTGACCTGGTCGCGCTTGGCGACGCGGTAGCCCGGCCGGACCAGCGTGACGGTCACGTCGAGCCCGTAGATCCCCGTGTTGGGGTCGTACTCCTGACTCGGGAACGCGGTGTGTTCGTCGACGCCGAAGCTGACGTTGCCGGCCTCGTCGAACTGCGAGGCGCTGATCTCCGCCAGCGGCAGCGCCGTCTCGAGGAACTCGCGGGCGTCCTCGTTCCGGAGGGTGACCTTCGCGCCGATCGGGTCGCCCTCGCGGATGTCGAACGCCTGCACCGTGTTCTTCGCCGAGGTCCGGACCGACTGCTGGCCCGTGATCTCCTCGACGATCTCCTCGGCGTTCGCGAGATCGCGACCGCCCTGACCGACGCCCATGTGGACGACGACCTTTTCGATGGACGGTTCGCGCATCGGGTGGAACTCCGCTTCGGCTTCACTCATCGTCATCACCCACGAAGTTCTCGTCGATGGTGACGACGTACTCCTCGACGGTCTCGAAGGAGCCGTCGTCGGTGGAGACGGTCACGCTGTTGCGGCCGGAGCCGGGGGTGACGAGGATCTCCTCGACCTCGCCGATCTCGCCGGCGTGCTGGCCGTCGACGGCGGTGACGAGCGCGCCCTCGCCGTACTCGAAGTGCGCGACGATCTCCTTGTCCTCGTTGTCGATCACCAGCGAGTCGCCCGCGCTGTACTCGTCGGCGTCCTCCACGTGGAGGGTGGTGCCGTCGTGCAGCGAGAGCTGGAACGCGCCGCCGCTGACCTGGCGCTTGTCGGTGATCTTCCCGAGTCGGGACGCCGCGCTCTCCTCGTCGATCGGGGTGAGCGCGAGGCGGCCGCCCTCGCCGGGGAACACGCGGAAGTACTCGCCGCGGGCCGGGAACGCCAGGATGTCGAACATCCCGATCGGCCGGGCCTCGTCGGCGATCTCGTCGCCGTTGACGAGCACCGCGTCGTTGTTCAGCGCGTAGCGGGCCTCCTTGCGGGAGTCCACGTAGCCGAGCACGTCCCGGAGCACGATGAGCAGGGGAACCCCGTCCTCACCGTGGGGACCGGCGTCGGCCTTGACCGTGAACGTCTCCTCCTTCCGTTCGACCGGCCAGGAGTTCGGTACCGAGAGTCGCTTCTGGTGTTTCGTCATTCGTTGTCCTCCTCGAGACGCTCCTGCCGGATCTCGTCGTCGAGATCCAGTTCGGTCACGCGGACGTTCGAGGCGTCGAGCGGCCGGGGAACCTCCTCCCCGTCCGTCTTCTCCACGGTGACCTCCTCGACGTGGATGACTTCCTCCCGGAGGTCGACCTCCAGGACTTCGCCCTCCTCGCCGGCGTGGTCACCGCGAAGCACCTCGACGGTGTCGCCCGCGTTGACGCGGACGTTCCGCTGGCCGTACTCCTCGCGGAGGTCGGCCGTCAGCGTGGCCCGAACCTGCTTCTGCTTCTCGTGCAGGGGGGCGTCTCGCTTCTGGTTTCGTTGTTTGCGTGGCTGTCGTGTCATGCTTAGACGATCATCGTCGCCGTGCTGGCGATGGTGCCGAACCGCTCTGCGACCTCACGCGCGACGGGCCCCTTGATCTCCGTGCCGCGGGGCTCCTCGTTCTCGTCGATGATGACGGCGGCGTTGTCCTCGAACTTGAGGCGCTCGCCGTTCGGTCGCCGGATCGGCTTCCGCTGGCGAACGACCACCGCTTCGAGCACCTGGCGGCGCATTTCGGGCGTGCCCTTGGTGACCGAGACGGTGATCTTGTCGCCGATGCCGGCTTTCGGGTGACGGTTCTTCGTCCCCGAGTAGCCGGTGATGCTGATGACCTTGAGCTCGCGGGCGCCGGTGTTGTCGGCGCAGACGATCTTCGAGCCCTTCTCCAGACCCTGCGTGACGTCGGCTTTGAGCGCCTCCATCATTCACCCCCGTCGTCGAGAACGTCGACGACGACGTGCGATTTGGTCTTCGAGAGCGGTCGAGTCTCTGCGATGCGGACCGTGTCACCTTCCTCCGTGTCCACACACGGCGGCAGGTGTGCCGGGACGCGGGATCGACGCTTCATGTACCGATCGTACTTCGGCACACGAACGTCGTACTCCCGCTCCACGACGACGGTCTTGTCCATGTCGGTGGAGGCGACTTCACCCTCGAGCGTCTGCCCGCGCACGGAGAGGTCCCCGTGGAACGGACAGTTCTCGTCGGAGCAGGTCTCCTCCGGTTGTTCTACGTTTAGTCCGATTGCCATGTCGAATCACCCCCGCGCTCGGTTCGCGCGGTGGGTCGTGAGAGCAGTTTCTCGCCATCCACCGTTACGTAGACCGTATCCTGGCACTCGTCCGTTCGGGGGGAGTCCTCCCCGTCGAACCGACTCGCCCCCCGACCCTGACTCCGGGGCGGGGCGGACGGGCCAGACTTGCCGGGGCGGACCCCGGCAGTTTCCGTCCCGAGTTGGGATACGGACCCGGACGCCTCGGCGGCGTCCGCGGCTTCATCTGCGGCGGGAGCGACGCTGGCTCTCGCAGCGTCCTCCGCGTTCGTGATAGCGAACTCGAAGCAGCTCCCCGCCTTGGGGACCTGCCGCACCCGACGCCCGTCGTCGACGTGGAACGTCTTCATCGTCTCGACCACGACGCGGCCGCTGATCCCGACGAGGTCGGGGTTGGCGGCGTCGGCTACCCGGACGGGCAGCCCGTTGAGTTCGTGTCGTGTGAGGGTGTCGGGTGTGAGTGCCATCGTACGTTACTCCTGGGTGTCGGCCGCTTCGACGTCGTCGCCTTCCTCGTTCTGGATCGTCTTGATCCGGGCGATCGTCCGGCGAAGCTCGCCGACGCGGCCGGGGTTCTCCGGCGCGCCACCCGCCGCCTGCACGGCGCGAGCGTTCAGGAGCTCGGTCTCGAGCTCCTCGAGCTCGGCCGCCCGCTCGGCGGGCGTCATGTCTCTGATCTCTTCAGTGTAGAGAATCGCCATGTATTACTCCTCCGTTTCCTCGTCGGATTCGGCGTCCTCGGCCTCCTCTTCCATCTCGGAGACGAGGTCGGCCGCTTCCTCTTCGACGTCCTCGTCGAGCTCCTCTTCCTCGTCGGCCGTCTCCACGGCCTCTTCGGAGGCGGTCTCGACGTCGTCCTCCTCGACGCTGTCGGTCTCCTCGGCGGCCTCGACGACCTCCTCGACGACCTCCTCGTCGATGACCTCCTCGGGGGACTCGTCGGGGATCTCGGGCTCCTCGTGCTGAGGCGCCTCGGGGATCTCCTCCTCCTCGACGTCGGCGAGGAGTTCCTCGACGCCCTCGCCGGTCTCGGCCTGCTCGACCTCCGGCGGCTCCGAGGTCTCGGTGATCTCGAAGTCGTCGGGAAGCTCCGCGTCCGGTCCGATGACCTTGACGTTGACCCCGATGGTGCCGAGCTTCATCACGGCGACGCCCTGACCCTCGTCGACGACCGACTGGGCGGGCTCGCCGTTGTGCTTGATGTAGCCGCGGTTGAACTTCTCCACGCGCGAACGGGCGCCGGTGACCTTCCCGGAGAGGACGATCTCCGCGCCCAGCGCGCCGGCCTCCATCATGCGGTCGATGGTGGTGTGGCCCGCCTTGCGGAAGTACCAGCCACGCTCGAGCGCGTTGGCCAGTCGGTCCGCGACGATCTGTGCGTTGAGGTCGGGTTCGTCGACCTCCTGCACGTCGATCTGCGGGTCCTCCATGTCGAAGCGGTCCTCGAGCTCGGTGGTGATCTTCCGGATGTTCTTCCCACCCTTGCCGATCACCATACCGGGCTTCTCGGCCTTGAGGACGATCTGGGTCCCCATCGGCGTCTTCGCGATGTCCATGCCGCCGTAGCCGGCGCGGCTGAGCTCGTCCGCGAAGAACTCGTCGATCTGGCTCCGCTGGAGCCCGTTCTCGATGAACTGCTGTTCGTCCGCCATCAGTTATCCTCCTCCTCTTCTTCGAGGATGATTTCGACGTCCACTTCGACAGTGTTCCAGGGGTCGGCGGTCCCCATCGCACGGGGGTTCCGGCCGACCTGCTCGCCGACCTTGTGGGCCGCGACGTGGGAGATGGTCATCTCCTCGCCGTCGAACCCCTGGTGGTCGGCGTTGTTCTTGGCGTTGGTCAGCAGCTTGAGGAAGTCCTCGCTGGCCTTCTCGGGGAAGCGGCCGGCGTCCCAGCCGTCGATGTCGGACCGGTGTCCGACGCCGCTGTTGTGCTGCTTGAACGGCACCGAGCGCTCGCCCTCGATCACCGCGTCGAGGTACTCCTCGGCCTCGGCGACCGTCTTGCCTTTGATGGCCTTCGAGATGGCCTTGCTGTGCTTCAGGCTGATCTGACGCTCCCGCAGCATGGCTTTCGCCGTGGTCTCCGGGTCGGCGTCGACGCTGTAGCTGATTCCCATAGGTTACTTGAGTGGCACGAACTTCGAGGACCGGGTCGCGCCGATGCCGGCCTGACCGTGCTCGACGGTGGATCGGGTGAGGTGGAACTCACCGAGGTAGTGGCCGATCATCTCCGGCTCGACCTTCACGCGGTCGAAGCTGTGGCCGTTGTACACCTCGAAGGTGAGGCCGACGAACTCGGGCAGGATCGGCATGTCCCGGAGGTGCGTCCGGAGCGGATCGTTCGCCGTCTCCTCCTCGGTCGCCTCCCGGGCCTCCTCGACCAGCTTGCGGTGGTCGACGCCGAGTCCCCGGTCGATGGTTCGCCGCACGCGGGCGGGTAGCAGTTCCACGACCTCGTCGAGATCCATCTCTTCGAGGTCCTCGAGCGTGTGACCGCGGTAGGTGAACTCCCCTTCGCGGCCGGTTCGGTATTCCGAGCTCATGGTTTACTCTCCCCCCTTGCCACCGCTGCGGCCGGTGCGCTTGGAGGCGATGTCGCCCACCTTCCGTCCCGGCGGGGCGTCCCGCGAGACGGACTTGGGCTGACCGGGGTGCTGGCGGCCACCGCCACCGAACGGGTGGTCGACGGCGTTCATCGCGACCCCGCGGACACGCGGGTACTTGGTCCCGCGGGCCTTCATCTTGTGGTGCTTGTTGCCGGCTTTGACGAACGGCTTCTCCGTCCGCCCACCGCCGGCGACGACGCCGATGGTGGCACGGCAGGCCGGCGGGAGCCGGCGGACCTCGCCGCTGGGCAGCTGAACGACCGCGACGTTGCGGTCGTGGCTCATCAGCTGCGCCGAGACGCCGGAGGCACGGGCGAACTTCCCGCCGTCGCCCACCTGGCTCTCGACGTTGCAGATCGGGATCCCCTCCGGGATCTCCGCGAGCGGCAGCGTGTTACCGGGCTTGATCTCGGCGGAGACACCCACCTGCAGGGTGTCCCCGACGGCGATACCTTCGGGAGCGAGCACGAGCCGGCGGTCGCCGTCCTCGAACTCGACGTCCGCCAGCGGCGCGCTGCGGGCGGGGTCGTGTTCGATGTCGACGATCTCGCCGGAGATCGTGTCCTGCTCCTCGCTTTTCTTGTGTTCGAGGTCAGCTTTGTAGCGGTGGGAAGGCGCCCGGAACGTGGGCGTCCCGCGGCCACGCCGCTGCCCCTGAATTCGTCGTCCCATGTGTCAGAACACCCCGATTCGCGAGGCGATCTCCTGTGCGTCGTCCTCCTCGGAGAGGCGGACGATCGCCTTCTTCTTGCCCTGCGGCGTGACCATCGTGTTCAGCGAGTCGACGGTCACGTCGTAGCTGGACTCGATCTCCGCCTCGATGGTGGGCTTGTCCGCGTCGACGTTGACGATGAACTGGAGCGTGTTGTCGAAGTCCATCTGGTCCATCGCCTTCTCGGTGACCAGCGGGTGTTCGATGATCCCCGTCATCGGTCGGCCACCTCCTCGACGGCGCTCTCGGTCCAGAGCGTGAGTCGGCCGGCGTCGGTGCCGGGTGCGAGGTCCTCGGTGTTCACGTCCTCGGCCGTCGCCACGTCGACGCCGGCGAGGTTGCGTGCGGCACGCGAAGGCTCCTCACTGGTGACGACGAGCACCGACTTCGGCTCGTCGTACTTCCGGCCACGGGCCTTCCCCTGCCCGGCGCGGACGCCCCGACCTTCGTCGGCGCGCTCCACGTCGTCGTGGATGCCGAGCGCCTCGAAGGCCTCGACGGCCTCCTTGGTCTTGTTGAGATCTTCGAACTCGTCGCTCACGACGAGCGGGAGTTCGAGGTCGTCGTCGAAGGCGTGGCCGCGCTCGGCGACGCGCTCGGCGTCGGCCGTGGCGGCGATGGCGGAGCGGGTCGCGAGCTTGCGCTCCTTGTCGTTGACCTTCTTGCCCTGGTCCTTCTCGGCTTTCGGCGGGTGTGCCGCGCGGCCACCGACGGCCTGCGGGACACGCCGCGCGCGTCCGTTCTCCTGAGGTACGTGCGCCATGCCGCGGCCCGACCCCATCGACTCGGCGGGGGTGCGGAGCCCGGCGTACTCGTCGGCGCCGTACGCCTGCTTTCGGTTGGCCTGGGCGGCCTGCACGGCGCCTTTGATGAGGTCCGGGCGGAACGTCGTCTCGAACACCGCCGGGAGCTCGACCTCGTCGCCGTCCGAGCCGTCCAGGTTTCGGATAGTTGCTTGCATTGTGTGTTACCCTTGGTTGGAGGCCGTGGAGACGTAGCGCACCTCGGGATCGAGGCGCGGCTGGTCGTTCGGCCGGATCGCGGGGCGGAAGCGCAGGAGGCGCTGGTCGGGGCCCGGCAGCGAGCCCTTCACGAGCGCGTACTGCCCGTCGACCTCGCCGTAGTTGACGAAGCCGCCGTCGACGGAGGCGTCGTCGCCCTCGCCGAAGTCGATCAGGCGCTTGTTGAGCTCCGTCCGCTGGTGGTAGCCGGTCTGGCCCTGCTGGGGAACCGTCGAGCGAACGCGGCTCGGGTTCCACGGGCCGAGGTTACCGATGCGGCGCCGCCAGCCCTGACGGGCGTGCTTGCCCTTCCGCTTCTGGACGCCCCAGCGCTTGACGGGACCCTGCGTCCCTTTGCCCTTGGTGATACCCGAGGCGTCGAGGTACTCGCCCGCTCGGAAGACGTCGCCGAACTCGTGTTCGCCGCCGTCCTCGACCAGGTCGAGCGCGAACTCGGCGCGCTCCTGCAGGGAGCCGCCGCCGACTCGCGTCTCCATCACGTCGGGTTCCTTCTTGGGGACGTTCTGCAGCGTCGCGGGAGTGGTGTGGGTGATGACCCGGAGGTCGTCGACCGCACCCTCCTCGACGAGCGTCCGCAGTTCGTCAGCGTCGCCCTCGAAGTCGTTTTCGGCCGGCAGGTCGAGCGCGCGATCGAGCTCGTCGTGGAACTCGGTCGCCCAAACCTCGGTTGCCGGCTTCGCTCCGTACGCCGTGTCCTCGTAGGCTCGCACGGCGATCGCGTGCATCGGCGGGGTCTCGACGACGGTAACGGGGACGGACTCCTCCATCCCGTTCCGCGGCGAGTCCTCCTCGTCGTTGACCATCACGACGTGGGTCATGCCGGCCTTGTAGCCAGCGAACCCCTGGAGTGCAGGGGAGCCCTCGTCGTCCGGCCACGAGCGGATACGCGGCACTTCCGACGCCGCACGCGTTCGCGGGCCGAAGCCCAGCGAGCCTTTTCGTGGTCTGCTTGGTTGTGGCATGTTCGTTTTCCTCCGCGCTCAGTCCCTGAGCGCGAGCGGGGCGAGCGTGGCGAACACCGCTTCTTCGGTGCGCACCACCTCGCTGCCCTGGTCCGGAACCGTATTTAGCCAGAGGTCGAACCCGGGCGAGTCGGGTTCGACGGGGAGATCGTCGGGGGATACCCCCAAGATCTCCGGAAGCCCGCGGCCCGGCGAGCCGAAGACGACGGTGGCGCCGTCCCGGTAGAGCGGGGCGATCTCGGCCAGCCGCGAACGGGTGAGTTCGTCCCCGTGGCGCGACGTGCCGATTCGGACGCCCGCGTCTTCGCGGGCGAGGGCTTCCTGGATGTCCCCGCAGGCGTCGACGGTGAACCCGGGTGGGTCCTCGTCGACGAGCCGTGCGCGGACGGGTTCTCGCGAAGAGACCCTGACTGTGACGCGCTCCCCCTCCTCGACCGCCATCGACGGCGGGACGAGCAGGGAGATCGGGTGTTGCAGTCCGCAATTGACCCGGACGCGGTCGTCAGGTCCGACCTCGGTCACGATTCCTTCTCTCGACTCCGGGGTTTCACCCTCGGAGCCGGTCCGTGGGGAGACACGCATGGGGGGGAGGACGCCTGCGTAGCGCAGTTCGTCGCGTTCGTCCCACACCTTCTTCCGGAGGTAGGGTGGCGTGGCCGCGTAGGCCAGCACCGTGCGGACGAACTCTCCGCCCCAGCGGCCCTCGGCTTCCCGGTCGGGGAAGACGAGGATTCGATCGATCCGGTAGATGGCCGCGGCGCGAGCCACGTACCCGAGCTTTCGGGTCGCCTCGCGCTTGTCCTCGGCCTCCCGGACGAGCGACGACGGTACGACGATTGTGTTGTCGCCCGTCATGTGCCTCGCCACTGGACTGTACTCTCACTTCCGAACCACGCCGTAAAAGGGTAGCGACTCTTCACGCGGGCTGTGACGGCCTCACACGGCCCCAGACCCCCGTTGGTCGGTTTCTTTCGTTCGTCAGTGTCTGTCGTGGATGTCGGATCGAGACGGCGACGATACCCCGCCGCCGGCAGTCGATTGGGAGCGTTTCGGAAGTCTTAAGAAGAAAACCGCACTTGGTGGGAATACGAAGGAACGCGCTGGTAGTGTAGTGGTATCACGTGACCTTGCCATGGTCACAACCTGGGTTCAAATCCCAGCCAGCGCACTTCTCTCAACGCCAACGTTCGAGCGGTGAGCTTGCGGACCGCGAGTCGGCGTCGATACACTACTGACCCAACGGTGCATCGCTTCCTCGCGCGTAACGTGTGACTGCGCGCAGTCGACTACCCACCACAGGAGATATATTGGTACGGTGGCACCCTCGGGGTATGCCGCTCTCCCTGGACGAGCTCGAATCTCACCTCTTCAAATGTGCCGACATAATCCGCGACGCCGTTGACCCGACCGACTACAAGGAGTACATCCTCCCGCTCGTCTACTACAAATCCATCTCCGACGAGTTCGAGGTCCAGTACGAACGGAACGTCGACGAGTACGGCGAGGACTTCGCCCGACGAGAGAACCTATACGACATTCCCGTTGTCCCCGAAGGCTACCTGTGGGACGACCTCCGCGCAGTCAGCGACAATGTCGATCAGGCCCTCAACGAAGCCTTCGACGCGCTCGTTGAGGAGAACCCCGAACTCTCCGGCGTCTTCCGCGCGGACTTCATCGACGCCGACGCCCTCGACGACGACCGACTCGGGCGACTGATCGAACACCTCGACACCTACGATCTCGACCGGGACAGCGTGCCACCGGACATGCTCGGGGAGGCGTACATGGACTTGGTGCGTCACTTCGCTGAGGAGGAGGGCAAGTCCGGTGGGCAGTTCTTCACGCCGCCGCACATCGTCAACCTCTGCGTTCGACTCGTCGATGAGTTCGAGGACGGGATGACGTTCCACGACCCGACTGTCGGCTCCGGGGGGATGCTCATCGAGGCGGCGCGGTACTACCGCGAGGAGCAGAACGCCGACCCCTCGAAGATGAAGTTCACCGGGCAGGAGATCAACCCCGACATTGCCGCGATAGCGAAGATGAACCTCTCTATCCACGGCCTCGATGGGGAGATTCAGCGCGAAGATTCACTCTCCAACCCCGCGTTCACGAACGACGAGGAGAACGAACTCACGCGCTTCGACCGCGTGCTGGCGAACTTCCCGTTCTCCGCCGATTGGGACAAGGACGGGCTTCAGGACGACCCGTATGACCGCTTCGACTGGCACGACAAACTGCCGCGTGCCGACCGAGGCGACTACGCTTTCATCATGCACATGGCGAAGCAGTTGAAGCGTCCTGATCAGGATGGCGCTGGTGGGAAGGCGGCCATCGTCGTTCCCCACGGTGTGCTATTTCGGAAGCACGAATCACGCTATCGGGAGTATATGCTGGAAGAGGGTATAGTGGAGGCCATCGTCGGCCTGCCTGAGAACCTGTTCCAGAACAACGCGATTCCCTCGGCGGTGCTCGTGCTGAACACGGACAAGCCGGAGGAGCGTGAGGACGAGGTGCAGTTCATCCACGCCGCCGACGAGGACTTCTACGAGGAGCTGTCGAACCAGAACGAACTCACGGAGGACGGCCTCGATCACATTATTGAGAACTTCCGGGGATGGGCGACCGAGGAGCGTGTGAGCCGGACGGTGTCGCTGGACGAGATCCGAGAGAACGACTACAACCTGAATATCGCGCTGTACGTCGATACGACCGAACCGGAAGAGGATATTGATGTAGCGGAGGAACTGGCGAAGTTACGCGAATTGCAGGCGGAGCGTGACGAGATCGAGGCGACAATGACGGAGCACATGGAGGCGTTGAACTATGAATGAGGAATCCACGTTGAGCGAGTTCGTTCCAGAGGAGAGTGATAAACAGGAACAAAAGTGGGAAGAAGTCCAACTCCACGAAGTAGCCTACAAGCGGTCGGACAATGTTGATCCTCAAGAGGTGGAATTAGAGAAGCATATCGGATTAGAGCATATTGACCCAAACGACCCGGTGCCTGATTGGGAGTCTCTTGATGACCTTTCAAGCACTAAGCGACGATTTGAAACTGGGGATATTCTCTTTGCGAAGCTTCGCCCGAATCTGGAGAAATCGGCACAACCCGACTTCGAAGGCGTTGCGTCAACCGACATTTTTCCAATAGTCGCAGAGTCGGATGTGAATTCTAAGTGGCTATTGTATCGGTTGAGTTCCAAACCTGCGTATGACTACGCCCGGCGTACTTCGGCAGGAACGCGGATGCCACGAACATCGTGGAATCTATTTAGCAACTTCAATTTCCTCCTTCCTCCACTCCCTGAACAGCGCAAAATCGCCACCGTACTCTACACGGTTGACCAAGCTATTGAGAAGACCGAAAAGATGATTGAAGGAACAAAACAAATCCAACGTGGAGTTGAGCAACACCTTTTCCGGGAGGGGTACTTCGACCATGATACTATTGAGCAAACCCGTTTAGTAACAATCCCGGGTGATTGGAATTTTGATCAGCTTTCAGAACATACTAAGGAAAGTGCGTTTGGCCCAAGGTTCGGCTCTGAGAGGTATGATGAGGATGGAGAGATAGCCACACTTCGCACAACCGATCTTGATGACAACGGTCATATCGATCTTGATGATATGCCGGTAGCTGACCTCGAATATGATGAAGTTGAGGAACATATTTTGAAGCCGGGAGACTTTATGATCACACGAAGCGGGACTACGGGTATAGGCACGGTATGGGAAAATCATCATAAACCGACTATTCCCGGAGCCTTCCTCATACGTTTCCGCTTCAAAGATTCACTCAACCCTAATTTCATGAAGTATTACGTGAATAGTTCACTCGGGCGCCGACGAGTTAACCGTCGTGCAAAAGGAGGAGTACAGAAGAATCTGGCAGGTTCTGACCTGCTAAACATGCGATTCCCAATTCCGACCGAGGAAGAACAAGAGAAAATTATTGAAGTGCTTGACACATACCAAGCTCGGATACAGCACGAGAAAGATTATAAATCGCAACTTCAGGCCCTCAAACAGGGCCTCATGCAAGACCTCCTCTCGGGGAAAGTCAGAACAACCAACACTAACATAGAGGTACCCGAAGAAATCGCCCAACATGGTTAGCACCCCATCCGAGTACGGCGTCGAACGCTCGCTCCTCTCGTGGCTCGACGGCGTCGGATGGGAAACGTACGGGCAGGACGGCGACAGAGGTGCGAAAACCCTTGACGAGGCTTTCAGCCGCGAAAGCCACGAGGTCATCTACTGGGACCTCCTCGCCGAGCAGGTCGTCGCACTCAACGACGCCGTCACCGAGGAGAACGTCGAGAAGTTCATCTCCTCGCTTCGACGCGACCTGGATGCGGAGAACCTCATGGACGGCAACCGAGAGTTCTACCAACTGCTCACCAAGGGCAAGAGCTTCACCGTCCAGCACGACGACGGCACGAGCGAGACGATCTACGTCGACCTGATCGACTACGAGAACCCGGAGATCAACCGCTTCCATGCGGTGAATCAGTTCTCCGTCTCCCGCGAGACGACCATCCGTCCGGACGTGAACCTGTTTGTCAACGGGATTCCGCTGGTGACGATGGAACTCAAAAGTCTCGCACAGGATAACGACTGGCACGACGCCGTGCGCGACCTGCTGGCCTATCAGGAGGACGTGCCACGACTGTTCGTCCCCGGCCTGTTCAACATCGCCGCCGACACGATGGAACTCCGCTACGGCGCTGTCGGCGCACCCAAGGAGTTCTACGAGCCGTGGAACGACGCGCCCGCGACGTTCGAGGACGAGAACGAGATGCGGCAGGCGGTGAAGGCGCTGTGCAACCCCTCCACGCTGCTCGACCTAGTGAAGCACTTCGTCTTCTACGAACGGCGGGCCGGCGGCGACGCCAAGATCGTCCCGCGCTACATGCAGTACTACGCAGTGAACCGAATCCTCGACCGCGTCGATGCCGGCGAACACAAACGCGGCCTCGTCTGGCACACCCAAGGATCGGGGAAGTCGTTCACGATGCTGTACGCCGCCGAGAACCTGCTGAAACGCTCCGACGTGGCGAAGAACCCGCAGGTGTTCATCATCGTCGATACGGACAAGCTGAACAGCCAGATGCGCGACCAGCTGGCGAATCTCTCGCTTGAGCGCTGGACGGAAGCAGAGAGTATCGACCACCTGCAGGAGCTCATCGAGCAGGGCCAGAGCGAACTCGTTCTCACGACCATCCAGAAGTTCGAGGACGTCGACCCCGATGTCCAGGGCAACGACGAGGTGGTGGTCATGTCCGACGAGGCCCACCGCTTCATGGAGGCCGACCTCGGGAGCCGCCTCGATGCGGCCTTACCCGACTGCTACCACTTCGGGTTTACTGGGACGCCCGTACGCGAGGGCGAACGCGAGAAGGACAAGAACACGTTCCGGGAGTTCTCCCCCGAGGGCGAAGACTACCTTCACCGCTACTCCGTGAAACAGGGCATCGAGGACGGGCTGATTCTGCCCGTG
The DNA here is from genome assembly GCF_054653455.1 of Halolamina salina. Classification (NCBI taxonomy): domain Archaea; kingdom Methanobacteriati; phylum Methanobacteriota; class Halobacteria; order Halobacteriales; family Haloferacaceae; genus Halolamina; species Halolamina salina. Next base: position 759,105 of record NZ_BAAIGE010000002.1, read on the forward strand.
TACTTCACGCTCCGGCACGAGATGGAGTGGGAGATCGACGAGGAGGGCTTGGACGAGGAGTTCGAGGCGGAGTTCAGTCGGATGACGACCGAGCAGAAACGGGAGTTCATCCGCGACAACGTGAACGCGACGACGCTCGCGGAGATCGAACCGCGCGTTGACCGCGCCGTCGAGGAGATCGACCAACACTACGACCAGCACGTCGCCCCGAACGGCTGGAAAGGGATGGTCGTCACACCGAGTCGTCGGTCGGCGGCGATGTACGGGGAACGACTCGTCGAGCGGCGTGGGGAGGACGCGGTCGAAGTACTCTACACCGCCACGAAGGACGACCCCGACATTATCGAGCAGTTCCACACCGACGCGGAGGAGCGCGACAGCATCGTGAAGGCATTCAAGGAAGACAGCAACCCCGAACTCCTCGTCGTCCACAACATGCTCCTGACGGGCTTCGATGCGCCCATCCTCAAGACGATGTACCTCGACCGGAACCTGAGGAACCACAATCTCATGCAGGCCATCGCCCGGACGAACCGGCCTGCTGCGGGGAAGGAAAACGGGGAGATCGTGGACTTCCAGGGCGTGTTCGAGAACATCGACGACGCGCTGGACTACGACGCCGAGACGAAGGAGTATGCTGCCCGTAACAAGGACGAGCTGTTCGACGATCTCGTTGAGCAGGTCAACTCCGTGATGGACATTTTCGACGGGATTCCGAAGACCGACACGCAGGAAGCGACCTACGAGGCGGTCAGTCGGGTAAGCACCCATCCTGAGCGACGGCAGTTCAAGCAGGGCTTCCGACGGCTCCAGAACCTCTACGAGGCGGTCGCCCCTGATGGTCGTTTGGTCAAGGAAGACGTTGAGGACGACTACAAGTGGCTGAGCCGAGTCCACGTCGCCTTCAAGCGTACCACCTCGGGCGACGACGATCCCGAGGAGGACATGCGGGAGAAGACACGAGAGATCATCAGCGACAACGTCGAGATTACAGCGATCAAGGACGACTTCCCCACCTACAAGCTCGGGGAGGAGTACCTCGAAGACGTTGAAGATCTCGACAATCCCGGCGTGAAGGCGTCGCAGGTCGCCCACGCCACTCGGGAACACCTGCACCCACGGGAGAACCAGAACCCGCGATACAAGCGCCTGAGCGAACGCGTGACCGACATTGTCGAACGCTGGCAGAATGAGGAGATCAGCGACCCCGAGGCTGTCGAGGCGCTGAAGTCGGTCGAAGATGCGGTGCTGAGCGTCAAAGAAGACGCTGAGAAACAGGGAATGGACGACGCGGAGTTCGCCATCTACACGCACCTCACTGAGGAGACACCCGACGCTGTCGAGTCAGAGAAACAAGCCGAAGAAATCGCTAAGGAGATCGTCTCGCAGTTCCACGACCGCGTTGACCGCGACTACCCCGGCTGGAAGACGAACCAGCAGACCATCTCGGAAATCGAGCGCATCCTGCTGGACGTGATGGTCAAGCAGTACGATCTCGGCCACCTGATCCGGGACGACGAGTTCGTGGACGCGCTCCGGAACTACCTCATCCAGAACCATGGCTGAAGCACAGCTCCACGAGATCGAGCTGTTGGGGAACACCATCGAGTACGAAGTACGCCACAGCATCAACGCCTCGAAACCCCGTATCGACGTGGATATTCACGGCGTTACGGTCGTTCTCCCTGAGCCTTCGTCAGTCACGCCGGCAGAACTTCTCCGCGACAACGCCGCGTGGGTCGTCGAGAAAATGAGAGGGTTCGAGAAGTACCGGGAGCAAGTACCGGAGCGTCAGTTCGAGGAGGGCGAATCATTCCCGTACCTCGGGGAGGAACACGAGGTTGTCGTCGAACAGCGTCCTTCGTCGAGCGTCGGGGATGATACCCTCCGTCTTGCGAAACACCATGTCGAGGACACCTCTATCGAACGTGCTCTGGAAACGCTGTACCGACGAAACGCTCGTCAACGGTTCGAGCGGCGAGCTGATCACTTCGCGAAGGAAATGGGCGTTGAGTACGAGAAGATCGAGGTTCGGAACCAGCGTACTAAGTGGGGAAGTTGTTCCTCGAACGGAACGCTCGGGCTGAACTGGCGGCTAATGATGGCTCCGCCGGAGATCGTTGACTACGTCGTCGTTCACGAGATCGCTCATCTCCGAGAGGCCAACCACGGTTCCGACTTCTGGTCGCTCGTTGCGGAGCATGACCCCGAGTACGAAGATCACTCCGAATGGCTCACGGAGAACAGCGCCCGGCTAGTGTTCTCTGAAGACGATCTTTGAGTAGCAGACGAACGGTGTCTTTTCTCGAATACCCGAACAGCTTCGCCATCTCCGATCGAACACAGGAGGTGGTGATCCCCCCACTGCCGACTCCCATCCCCCGATATCCTGCCGCAGAACTCTCCTACCGTTGAACGGTGGGACTCTCGATGCGAGAATCCCCGGAACGATTATGAGTATTAAGCCGTTTTTTACGGCGTAACGAGTGAAGTTTGACAACCGCGCAAACACGCTTCTGGTCGCGCTCGGTTGTCTATTAGGAGCGATTGTGGCGATCGAATTCATCTGGCTTACACTTTCGAACCGCCTCTACTTGATAAACGACGTGTACGTCGTCGGACTCGCGACGACCATCCCGGGCGTCGTCGGACTCGTCGCGGGTGGCGTGTACCTGTCTCGCTCGTCGCTCTCCACCGACCAGCAGTTCCGGGTCCTGAAGTGGTCCGTCGCCGGGGGCGGCGGCTTCCTGCTCGTGAACGCGATGCTGATGCTCACGATGCCGCCTGCCAACCGCCTGATCGCGGTCGGATGGGCGCGATGGTCGCTCAGCATCGGCGCCGGTGGCGGCTTCCTGATCGGCTACTACGAGGCCCGGGCGGTGCAGCGTGCCGTGCGAGCCGAGCGCGCGTCCATCCAGGCGAGGGAGTCCGAGGAGCGACGGGAGATGCTCGACGACCTGAACTCGCTGCTCCGACACGAGGTGTTGAACACCGCCGCCGTCATCAGCGGCTACGCCGACCTGCTCAAGCAGCGCGCCGACGAGGACGACCCCGCCTACGAGTATCTCGACATCATCGAGCGGCAGGCGACCGAACTCACCGGGACGACCAAGGACGTACGCCTGCTGCTGCAGTCGCTCGAGGAGGGGACCGATCTCTCCCCCGTCGATCTCACCGACCTGCTCGAGGAGGAGCTCGACAAGCTGGAGGACCGATACGGCTACGTCGAGACCGAGGCGGAGCTTCCCGATCAGGTGTACGTCCGCGCGGACGAACTCCTCAAGCGGGTGTTCTCGAACCTACTCAACAACGCGGTCGAACACAACCAGAGCGGCCACCCCCACGTGACAGTCTCGGTGTCGCCGGCGCCGGACACCGTCGACGTGCGCGTCGCGGACGACGGGACGGGCATCCCCGAGGCCGAGCGCGACGTGCTGTTCGAGCCGGTGACGGGGAAGACGGACCACGGTATCGGCCTCACGATCGTGGCTCGACTGGTCGACCGATACGGGGGGAACGTCGAACTCACCGAAACCGGCCCCGGCGGCACCGTGTTCACCGTGACGCTGCCGAGAGCGGAGACGGAACCGGGGACCGACTCCCCCCAGCGAGAGTCGCCACCGACCGCATCGTCGCCCCCGCAGTAGCCCCGCAGACGCGCCGCGGCGCCGTCGATTCCGGCGAGTGCCGTCAGACCTCCCGCGTATCCTCGTTCTCGGCGGGACTGCTCCCCTCCCCCTCGACCGTCTCGTCGACGGTCCGCTCCAGCGTCGCGTCGGTCTCCACCCGCACGACGCCCGCGAGCGAGCAGAGCTCGTCGACGCCCGCTTCGGGCAGGCGAACGAGCCAGCAGTCGAACCCGAGTTCCTCGACCACTTCGCCGCCGGCGTCCGCGACGGTCTCGCGGAGCCTCGACGGTGCGGCGTCGTCGCTGAGTTCGACGACCAGCGCCGCCGTCGCCTCGCCGGGGTCGTCCCGCATCCGCCGAACCGGGTGTGAGAGGTACACGGTCGACCGTGGCGGTGCGGTCGGGCAAAAACGTTCGGCCGAGGCCGGAACGTTCAAGCCGGCGACAGCCTCAGTCGGGGTGTGACTGAGAGTACCACGAGCAGGGGGCGGCCGCCGTGACCATCTCGATCGCGGCCCGCGATCCCGAGTCCGAACAGGTCGGCGTCGCCGTCGCGTCGGCGTTCCCCGCGGTCGGGGCGGTCTGCCCGTGGGTGAGCGCCGACGGCGCCGTCGTCACCCAGTCGTGGGACGCCGGCGCCGACTACGGCGAGGCCCTGCTCGGCCTGCTCGATCGCGGGATCGCCCTCCCCACCGCCGCGGAGGCGTTCGTCGCCGGCCGGGCGGGGTCGAAAGGACTCCAGCTCCACGGGATCGACGCCGAGGGGCGGACGTACGCCCACACCGGCGAGAAGTGTGTCGAGCACGCCGACCACTACGTCGGCGAGGAGTACACCGTCGGCGGGGATCTACTCGCGAGCCCCGAGGTGATCGACGCCGTCGCCGCCGGGTTCGAGCGCGCGACCGGACGGTTCACCGACCGCCTCCTGACGGCGCTCGAGGCCAGCGAGTCCGCCGGCGGCGACAAGCGCGGCGACAACCTCAGCGCCGCAGTGCTGGTGTACGGCGACCCGCACAAGCTCTACCACAACCTCAGGGTCGACACGCCCGGCCAGCCGATCTCGGACCTGCGCGAGGCCTACGAGTCCGCGCTGGAGACCGAACGCGGGATGGACGACGAGGAGATGCAGAAGTTCTGGGGCGACACCGTCCCCGAGACGATCCGCGAGTACCCGATCCGCTACTGACTACAGCACCAGCGACTCCCGCAGCGCCTCGCTCCCCTGCTCCTCGTGGATCCGCCGCTGTCGCTGGCTCCCGCTTTCACGATCGAGGAGCGCCGTCAGCGCGTCGTTGCCGATCCGGTCGCAGGTGCGCTCGATCGCCTCGCTGAGCCCGATCGTCGACTCGCCGTCGCGGTCGACGAACGTCGCGTCGTGGCCGTGCCGCATGGCCCGCCACTTGTTCTCGTCGAGCAGTTCCCGGCGCAGCCCCGCGCCGAGGGAGTCGCGCTTCCCGTCCTCGTAGCGCTCCGCGAGGTCGATCACCATCGCGTGGATCCCCTCGACGAACGCGTCGACGACCGCGGGGTCGACCTGCCCGTCCGGCGTCCGGATCTCGACGGTGCCGTGGCCGGTGTGGGGGCGCACGTCGAACCAGAGCTCGCCGCGGTCCTCGACGGCGCCCTGCTCGACCATCCGTCGCTCGTAGCGCTCGAACGCCGCGTAATCCTCGAACGCGGTCGGCATCCCCGTGTTGGGGAGGTTCTCGAACACCTTCGCCCGCGCCGAGGCCAGCCCCGTGTCGAACCCGTTCCAGAACGGGGAGTTGGCCGACAGCGCCAGCAGCGGCGGCATCTCCCACCGAAGCTCGTTCGCGATCCAGACCGCCTTGTCCGGGTCGTCGACGCCGACGTGGACGTGCAACCCCGCGGTCGTGTTGCGGTGCTGTGGGTACTGGATTCGTTCGAGTTGGGAGCGGTACCGCGGCTTCTCGGCGTGATCGAGTTCGCGCCAACGCGCCTCGGGGTGAAGCCCCGCTGCGGCGATTTGATAGCCGTGGGTCTCGGCGTGTTCGACCAGCGCCTCCCGCACTGCGAGCAGGTGGTCCTCGGCCGCCCCAACGTCCTCGATCAGCGGGGTCTGGGTTTCGATGGTGAACTTGAACAGTTCGTGGTCCAGTTTCCCCGCGAGCGGCGCCGGCGGCTCGTCGTCGCCGTACACCAGTTCGTCGACGCCCGAGACGGGAAACCCCTCGCTGTCGACGACGTAGAACTCCTCCTCGACGCCGAGGGTTCCCATCCGGTCGAAGCTCTCGCGGGAGCCCAGTTCCTCCATTTGCTCCATAGTGAGGGTCCCCAACTAAATAGGGTGCCGGCTCCGGAACGCGGCGAGTGCTACCGCTTCCGGGCGACGATCCCGAGGTGATCGTCGTGGTAGCGGTCCAGCCGCGCCGTTTCGAGCAGTTCGTACTCCTCCCGCAGCGTCCCCCGGACGTCCTCGAACACCTCATCCGGCTCCGCGACCACGTCCTCGCTGCGGGCCTTGATCGCCGCAAGCAGCAGGCCGTCGTCGGCGAGGAACGCCGCGTTGCGGTTCGCGACCTCGGCCTGCCCGCGGGTCGCCACGTCTTGGACGATGCAGTCCAGCCCGGACTCCACGACGCCGGCGTACTCCTTCGGTTTCCGTGCGTCGGCGAGCAGCGGGAACAGGTTCGGCCGGCTCTCCACCACGTCCACCAGATCCCGGACCGGGCGCGGCGCGAACTCCACCGCGTACGTCGGTCCCGCGAAGTCGGCGACGTGGCTGACGGTCGTCCCGGAGGCGGCGCCGAGGTACAGCACCGACTCGCCGCCCGAGAGGCGGGTGTCCATCCCGAGTTCGAGCATCGCGCCGAGCTTCGACCGCCCGGCGTCCCACACCCGCCGGCCGTCGACGGTCGGCTCGCCGTACACCGGTTCGCCCTCGGTCGTCAAGCGGTCCTCGCCGGCGACAGGACGCCGCTCGACCCCGGCGGGAAGCTCACTCATCGTCCACCTCTTCGTCGTCCGCCGCACGCGCGCGGATCGTCTCCATTCGATCGCGCAGGTCCTCGTGAACGCTCTCGCGGCGGTCGCCGCTGTAGTAGTCGATCCGCGCGGCGATCGAGAGCTTCCCCGCGAGGGCGCGGGCCGCCGAGCCGCGGTCATCGGGCCGCGTACCGCGGACGAACTCGTGGGTGAAGATGACGCCGTGCTTGGGCGAGGGCGCGTGCCCGCGGAGGTGGGCGAACAGCGCGTCCTCGGCGCCGAGCACCTGCACGGTGCCGGAGGGTTTCTTCGCCAGCGACTCCAGCCCGCCGGCCAGCGAGATCAGCCGCGCGGCGAGCACGGGACCGGCCATCTCGGCGAGGTTCGGCGCCACCTCGGGCGCGCGGCGCTCGAGGAAGGTTCGCAGTTCGTCACGTTCCTCCCGCAGGTCGACCACGCGTTCGGCCAGCGAGATCGCCCGCTCCTCGGTGGCGTCCGCGGGGTCGCGCTGGGCGACGACGGCCGCGAAGTCGAGTCCCGTGGCGTCTTCCTCCACGTCGAGCAGCGCGCCGGCCCACTCCTCCAGCCGTTCGGCGAGCTCGTTCGCGGTGCGCTCGGCGTCGTCCATCGCCCGCAGCGCGTGGATCAACTGCTGGTCGTCCGCGCGCTCTGCCGCGCGTGCGGCCTCGCGGGCGGCCTCGACGGTCGCTTCGTGGAGCCGGTCGTAGTACTCGTCCTCGTCGGCGGCGAACCCGGCGTCGACGGCCAGCGCGGGCCAGTCGCGAGGCTCGTCGGCCTCGCTCTCGTGGATCGCCGCCGCCGCGGCCTCGGGGTCGCCGGGGTCGACGCCGGCGAACCATCCTGCACTCGAGGATCTCAGATCGTTCATACTCCCCTAATGAATGCGGGCCCGTATATGTATTCTCGAACTGGGAGAGTAGCTGAGCCCGTCCGTCACGAGAACTGCTGCTCCAGAACCTGCATCGCCATGTCTGGATCGAACAGCCCGGAGCCGAAAAATATCGAGAGCGGTAGCTCGTGTCCGTCGTCGGCGTACTCTTCACGCCACTGTTCGGCTAACTGCCTGAAGTCTGCTGCGCGTACAAGTCGAATATCACGGCCAACCTGCATCTCGAGCTGTTCAGCGTGGGCCTCGGCGTTCTTACTGAACTCCGGGGCGATGATAAGGAACCACTCTACTTGATGCTGTTCAGCCTTCGTGTCGATGTAGCTCTTGATCTTGCTGCGTGCGGTGCTGCCCAGTTTGAACTCCCGGGCTCGACGCTTGTTGTCCCACAGTAGCCACTTGCCGTCCTGTTCGATCTCCCCGTCGGCGACGACTCCGCTCGCTTGCTGGCCAAGGAGATTCGTTCCATCGAGGTTGAACACTTCGCTGAAAATCTCGGCCGTCGCGTCCTCGAAGAGCACATCTAGCTTGTCACCCGGATTGTCCGCGTCGACGAGGTCCTGTAGCTGTGGGGGTATCTTTTGTACTGTCCCGTCGGCGATATCCTCGTACGCACTCAGATACAGTTCGACGGCCGGATCGTCGTCCCCGACCGACTTCTGAGACTGCTCGAAGTAGTCGATGATCGCCGAGATCATCTCGTCAGTTTTCTGTTTGTGAGCGTTGAGCCCGTATCGATCAACGATTTCCTTGAGTTCGTCTTTCGTGAGCGCGTACCTGAGCAGTTCGCTCGGGAATACGCCGCCCTCCACGATACTCTCGCGGCGTCTGTCGTTTCGTCCCCCCGTCTTCGATTCGATTCCGTACCGATCACGGACGTCAACGAGCAGTGACTGCCTGTCGAACGGTTTGAGGGTCTCTAGCATCCGGAGATAGTTCTCCTCGGACATCTCGTAGTAGAGCCAGTCCCGGACGTAGTCGATATACTCTTCGGGAATACCGACGAGCTCGTTCATCTTGTCGGTGTTCACCTCGTAAACGATCGCCTGTTCCTGAAGTGACCAGAGCCCCTTCTCGATCGTGTCGAGGGCGTGTTCGGGGCTGTCGGAACGCCGGACTTTCGGGAACCGGTCGATAGCTGAGAGGCGCTTGAAGAGATCCAGCCAGGTGTAGTACTCGTGTTTCCGCTCCCGGGAGCGGTTGTGCAGCTCGAAATAGCTGTACACCATGTGAAGCTCCGAATCATCGACGTCGTTCTTGTAGTCGACAGCAGCCTCGGCGAGGTGGAGCAGGTCGTCGGAATCAGGGAAATCGTCCTCCGAATACGTGTTCAGTATATCGAGTTGCCACGTCTGGACGTTCTCGAGAAGCCCGTCCTTGGGCATACTGTAGTCGGGCTGTTGAATCAGTTGGCGGAGGATTCCGTAACGAATGACAAGTGCCTGATAGGGAGAGTCGTTGAGAGCGTTCAACCGCGGCGGAGTGAAGTCGTTCAGCTCCGTTTCGAGCCGTTCTTCGTCGGCGAGTGCGGGAACGTAGGTTTCGAGATATTTCTCACGATCACTGAAGCCGTCATGTTTGAACGATTCAGGGTCGAAAGAGTCGGTCTTCGTTTTCGTTTCGTCCTTTATGAACCGTTTCCGCTCGTGACTGTTCCAGTCCTGATCGACGAGCTCCCGCAATTCCATATTGACATCAATTAGCAAGGTATCAACTTCAAGATACCCCCGTCTGTCTTTTAGAACTCTCCCCAGAGCGTATTTATCCCCGCCGCACCCTCCTCCCCTCCATGAACCCGTTCCAGTCGATGCTGCTGGTGACCACGCTGGCAGGGCTGGCCACTGGCCTCGGTGCGGTCCCGACGCTGTTCGGCGCCCGCGTGAGCCACCGCACGTACGACGCCGCGCTCGGGCTGGCGGGCGGCATCATGGTCGCGGCGTCGGTGTTCGGCCTCATCATCCCCGGCAGCGAGCAGGGCGCGCTCTCGGCGGTGATGATCGGCGTGTTCCTCGGCGGCTTCGGCCTGCTCGCGGGGAACCGCGTGATCCCGCACCTCCACACGGAGTACCACCGCCGGCGCGGCCACGGTGTGGGCGAGATCGACGAGGGGGACGAGATCGACGGCGAGACAGACGGGAGCGACGGCGAGAGCGACGACGGACTGCTCGACGACCGACTCCGCCGTGCCGTGCTGGTCGGCGGCGCGATCACGCTCCACAACGCGCCGGAGGGGTTGGCGATGGGGATCGCCTACGCCTCGGGGCTGGAGGAGGTCGCGCTCGTGCTCGCGGTCGTGATCGCGCTCCAGAACGTCCCGGACGGCTTCGCGTTCGCGATCCCGGTCGCCCAGTCGGGCGTCTCGACGCCGAAGGTGTTCCTCTACACCACGCTCTCGGGCACCGTCCCGCAGGTGGTCGGCTCGGTGTTCGGCTTCGCGCTCGTGGGGATCGCACAGGGGATCTTCCCGGTCGCCGCCGGCTTCGCCGCGGGCGCGATGCTCGCGGTCGTCCTCCGGGAGATGGTCCCCTCCAGCCACGGCCACGGCTACGCCGACGCCGCGACGGCGGCGTTCCTCGTCGGCTTCGTGCTGCTCGTCGTCGTCGACGCCGCGGTCGCGGCCTGATCTCAGCGCCCCATCGTGTGGAACTCCGCGTTGGGCCGCATGTCCGCGAACATCGCCATCCGGTTGCTGAGGTTGAAGAAGGCGGTCACGGCGGCGATGTCCCACATCGCCTCGGGGCTGTACCCCACCTCCGCGAGGCGTTCGAGGTCGGCCTCAGTCACGCGGTCGGGATGCTCGGTCAGCTTCACTGCCACGTCGAGCATCGCCATCCGCTTCTCGCTCACGTCGGCCTGTCGGTAGTTCGCGACCAGCTGGTCGGCGAGCTCGGGGTCGCCCGAGTAGATGCGGGTCAGCGCGCCGTGGGCGACGTTGCAGTAGTAGCAGTGGTTCCGTCCGGAGACCGCGACGACGATCATCTCCACCTCCTCGCGGTCGAGCGCGGTGTCGTCCACGAGCGCGTCGTGGTACTCGAAGAACGCGCGGAAGTGGCTCGGCTTGTAGGCGAACGCCGAGAACACGTTCGGCGTGAAGCCGGCCTCCTCGGTCTCCTCGCTGATGCGGTCCTGCAGATCCTCGGGAAGCTCCTCGAACTCGGGCACCTCGAAGCGGGTCATCGCGTCGTCGTCGAGTGTTGGGTCGGCCATCGCCGGCCGTTGGGCTGGCGGCCACTTCAAGACGACCGCTCTTTTCCCCTCGGGCCTCGGAACCCGGAACGATGACGCTCGCGCCCGACACCGAGGACCGGATTGCCCGCCACTGGGCCGAGCGACTGGACTGTTCGCCCGAGGCGTTCTCGGCGGCGGGCGTCACGGTCGTCGACACGGCCACCGAGGGGACGATCCGCCTGTTCCGTCGCGGCGATGCGCTGGTCGTGGCCGCTCCCGGTGAGTTCCACGACGCGCTCGCCGACGCCGCCGACGAACTCCACGCCGCCGACCTCCCCGCGACCGAGGCCGTGTCGTGTGCGCTGGGGGGCACCGGGATCGACAGCGTCCACGGCCCGTACTTCCTCGGCTACGTCGACGAGGCCTCGTTCTCGCCCGTCGAGTCGACGGCCCGGCTGCTCGTCGGCGCCGACGAGGCGGCGTTCGAGCGGCTCCGGGAGCGCGTCCCCGACGAGGACTGGGCCCGCGCATCGCCCGTGTTCCGGCCCGGGCAGACCGCGGGGCTGTTCGCGGACGGCGACCTCGTGGCGGTCGCGACGCTGACCCACCTCCCGTTCCCGGACGTTGGCGTCGTCGTCGACCCCGAGCACCGCGGGCGCGGCTACGGACGCGCGGTCGTCTCCATGATCACGAGAACCGCCTTCGACGTGGACCGGGACGGCATCGTTCGCTACCGGACCCGCGACTCGCTGCCGGCGTCAGTCGCGCTCGCCGAGTCGCTGGGGTACGAGCGCTGGGCGACCAGCGCGGTGCTCGCCACCGATCAGACGCCCTGAGCCGCCAGCGCGCCCGCGGCGGCGAGTGCGAAGGTTCCGAGCAGGAACAGTCCCCAGTTCGCGAGCGTGTTGTCCGCGCGGGTGACGGAGAGACTGAACGTCCGCCCCCACGGCCAGAACAGGTTCACGCCCGCGGGCGTGAGTACGTCGCCGAGCAGGTGGGCGCCGACGCTGACGAAGCCGACGAAGAAGCCGAACAGCGAGAGCTGGAGGCGGCGGACCGTCCCCACGCCGTCGGCCAGCAGCGCGCCCGCGCCGCCGAACGCCCCGCCGACGAGTCCGGCGAACAGCAGCGAGTGGGTCGGCCCGCGGTGGGGGACGCCGGGGATCCGGTGGTCCACGTCGGGCAGCATCGCCAGCCAGAGCATCGCGCCGCCGGTCGCGAGCGCCGCCAGCGGCAGCCCGACCGCGACGAGCAGGTAGCCGATCGGGGCGAACACCAGCATCGACACCCCGAGGTGGCCGGTCCGGTACACACGAACCGCTGGTCGCCCCATCGGCCTAAAGCACTCGGCTGCGGGTCAGTTGCCGGATTCGTCTACCCCGTCGTCGCCGTACTCGACGGTCTCGCCGTCGGCGAACGTGACGCTCGCGATCTCGCGGCGCTCCCCGTCGACGTAGCAGTACACGCCGTCGCCCTCGTCCTCGGTCCGTCGGTGGGAGCCGTCACAGAACGGGTGGTCGTCGCTGAGCCCGCAGCGACAGACCGCGATGTCGCCCTTCTCGGGGTCGATGTCCTCCTCGTCGAGATATTCGGGGGAGTGTTCCTCCCGAGTCACGTGGCGGGTCACGGCCGTCGATGGGTCGCCCGGGCCGATAGCTCTTGGGCGCGGCGACAGACTGCGGCCGACGGCGGCGGCGCTGCCCGAACGCGTCGGGAATTAAGTGCGGTTCGGCCGTGGGCGGGCGTATGGGTACTGTCCAGTACGACTTCGCAGACGAGACGGCCGTCGTCACCGGAGGAAGCTCCGGCATCGGGCGCGCGATCGCACTGGAGTTCGCCGACGCCAGCGCGACCGTGATTAACGCCGACATCGACCCCGAGCCGAAGGACCGTGACGCCGAGAAGCCGACCCACGAGCGGATCGAGGCCGACGGTGGCACCGCCGAGTTCGTCGAGACCGACGTCTCCGACCCCGAGGACATCCGGGTCGCCGTCGAGGCCGCCCGCGAGTACGGCGGCGTCGACGTGATGGTGAACAACGCCGGCCTCTACATCGGCGGGCCGATGCGGGAGGTCACCGAAGACGAGTTCGACCGCATTCACGCGGTCAACGCCAAGGGGGTGTTCTTCGGCACCCAGATCGCCGCCAACGACATGATCGACCGCGGCGTCGCGGGCAGCATCGTCAACACCGCTTCGATCAGTTCGAACGTCGCGCAGTTCGGGCAGGTGCAGTACGACTCCACTAAGGGGGCGATCCGGATGATCACCCGCGGGTCGGCGCTCGAACTCGCGGAACACGACATCCGCGTCAACGCCGTCGCGCCCGGGCAGATCGCGACGGAGTTCCTCGAGGGCTGGACCGAGGAGGCACAGGAGGGCGCCGAGGAAGGGGAGTTCCTCAAGCCGGTCCCGCTGGGCCGGGCGGGGTTCCCGACCGACGTGGCGCCCGCGGCGGTGTTCCTCGCGAGCGACGCCGCGGGCTACGTGACGGGCGAACTGCTCCACGTCGACGGCGGCTGGCAGATCATCTGATCGGTGCGGTAGTCGGCGGACTTTAAGCCCCACACGCCGGAACGCGGAGTATGGCGAACCCGGCACGGCGTGTTGGGCTCTACCTCCTCGGGACGGTCGCGGTGATCCTTGTCTACGCCGTCCTCTACCAGTTCGGGATGGCGCGGCTGGAGGGGGTGGAGATGCGGTTCATCGAGGCGCTGCACGTCGTCGTCGAGACGTTCACCACCGTCGGCTACGGCGAGCAGGCCGAGCAGTGGAACTCCACGCCGATGCTGGCGCTGTCGATCGCGATGCAGTTCACCGGCGTCGCGCTGATTTTCCTCACGGTGCCGGCGTTCGTGCTGCCGCTGTTCGCGGAGGCGCTGGCGTCGGGACCGCCTCGGGCGTACGACGGCGACGGCCACGTCGTGATCTGCGCGTTCTCGCCGACGGTCGACACGCTGATCACCGAACTCGGCGCCCGCGGCCAGCCGTACGTCGTGGTCGAGCCAGACGACGACGCCGTCGAGTCGCTACAGGCCGACGGCGTCGAGGTGGTACACGGCGACCCCGAGGAGGCCGAGACGCTCGACGCGGTCGCCGCCGCCGACGCCAGCGCGGTGGTGGTGGCCGGCGACGACGAGACGAACGCCAGCGTGATCCTCGCCGCCCAGCACGTCGCCCCGGAGACGCGGGTGCTGAGCCTCGTCGAGGACGAGAGCCACGCGGACTACCACCGCTACGCCGGCGCCGACGAGGTGATCCACCCTCGCGACGTGCTCGGGGAGTCGCTGGCGGGGAAGGCGTCGGCCGCGGTCTCCTCGGAGCTGAGCGGCGCGGTCGAGATCGCCGACGAGTTCGAGGTCGGCGAACTGCTGGTCCAGCGTGGCTCGCCGCTCGCGGGGAGGACGATCGGCGACTGCGGGATCGAGGAGCTGACGGGGACCAACATCATCGGCGCGTGGTTCCGCGGGGAGTTCGTCTCGGCACCCGACCCGGATCAGGTGATCGACGAACACACGGTGTTGCTTGTCGCCGGGCCGGAGGAGGGAGTCGAGACGATGAAACGGCGCAGCATCGCGGAGGACCGCTCGGGGCGGTCCGGCATCACCATCGCGGGCTACGGCGTCGTCGGCTCGGCGGTCGCCGAAGCGATCACCGCCGCGGGCGTCCCGGTCACCATCGTCGACGTGGAGGACAAGCCCGGCGTGGACGTGGTCGGCGACGTGACCGACCCGGCGACCTTGGAGGACGCCGAGGTGGACAACGCCGAGGCGCTGGTGCTCGCGCTGGCCGACGACACGAGCGCGCTGTTCGCGGCGCTGGTCGCCAAGCAGGTCGCGCCGGAGACGAGCGTGATCGCCCGAGCCAACGAGGCGGACTCGCCGCCGAAGCTCTACCGCGCCGGCGCCGAGTACGTGCTCTCGCTGCCCACCGTCAGCGGCCGGATGCTCGCGTCGAAACTGCTGGACGAGGAGGTGATCACGCCCGAGACGCAGGTCGAGGTCGTCCGGCGGGAGGCGCCCGCACTCGTGGGACACACCCTCGAAGACGCGGACGTGCGTGCCCGCACCGGCTGCACCGTCATCGCGATCGAGCGCGACGGCCGGACGATCACGTCGATCGACCCGGGGACGCGGATCGAGGAGGGGGACACGCTGGTCGTGGCCGGCGACGACGCCGCCGTCGACGCGTTCGCCGAACTCGCGGCGTAGCTACGCCGGGCGGCCGGGGCGTTCGGGGCTGAGCGCGACCACCCAGACGCCGAACAGCGCCGCGCCGACGAACTCCGGCACCGCGATCCCGGGACTCCCCACCCACAACAGCCAGACCGGCCACGCCACGGGCGCGAGCACGCCCACGGCCAGCGCGAGCTTCCCGCTGTCGAGGCGGAAGCGGGCGACGCCGTCGACGACCGCGGTCAGCGCGGCGAGCGCGAAAAACGAGACCGCGAACGGGAAGTGCAGCGGCCGGCCGGCGGGAGCGAGGCCGACGCCGGCCATCGCGATCAGCGCGAGCAGGTACGACCCCGCGCGGAGGCGGCCCAGCGGATCGGCCGCGGCGCTCCACAGCGCCCACGCGTACGGCGCGCCGACGAGGCCGCCGACGATCAGCGAGCCGTTGAACAGCCACGCGGTCCCGGGCGTCACGCCGAGATCAGAGAGCGCCCCGGTCGTCCAAGAGAACGTCGGCGAGAGGGCGGTTGCGAGGAGTATTCCTCCGATCGAGACGACGACCGCGACCGGTCCCGTGAGGCGGGCGATCCCCCGCTGTGGGGTGGTAGCGTCCAGCGAGAGCTGAGCGGACACGGCTCGGCTCAGGGGCGCCCGTCAGTTAGCCCTTCGGTCCGGGCGTCCGGAGTGAGTGGATTGATGTACGAGCCACCGCTCCCCCCGAACGTGACTCAGCGCTCGCCGACGCTGTTCGCCTACGGGAGCCGACTCCGTCCGGTCCGCGAGGGCCGGTTCGGCGACGCCGCGAGCGCGCTCGCGTGGCTCCTCGGCGCCGCCGCGACGGTCGCCCACCCGGCGGGGCTGCTCGTCGCCGCCCTCCTCCTCGCGGTCGTGGCCACGTCGATCGAGCGCGCCGTCGCGAGCGCCGCGAGCTTCGGCATCGTCGTCGTCGCCGCGGGCGCGGTCTGGATGGCGGTGACCGGATCGCTCCCGCCGACACCGGGGCTGCCCCCCGCCGCGGTCGTCGCGCTCGCGCTGGTGGGGGCGCCGACCGCGGCCGCGATCGTCCGGGCGCTCGGCTGACTGCCGCCGCGAACGCGTCAGACCGCTGTCCGGATCGGGGGAACGCTCCACAAAGTATTTTGACCGTACCGGGTGAGTACCGATCAACGATGGAGAGTCAAACGGTCGAGCGAGTGACCGAGTGGGACTCGGAGCCGTTCACGGACGGCCACGCCGGGCTCCGGGAGCTCGCCGAACGGGAGTTCACGGGCGCGGTTACCGACGGCGTGGCGTGGCTGTTCATGCTCAACGGCCGCGTACTCGGCGTGTTCGACGGCGACATGGACAGGTTCGCCGACGCCGACGGCACGGCCTACGTCGCTCCCGACCGTTCGCTCCCACTGCTGTTCGCGATGCAGGAGACCGGCGGGGAGGTCCGCGGCGAGTACTACACCGAGGAGACGCCGATCTCGGAGGTCGACGACACGCTGCAGGCGGGCGGCTTCACCGGCTACGTCGAGCTCTCGGAGAACGTGCTCTCGGGGGATTACTACCTCGTCTACTACGGCGGCCGCCGGCTGCCCGTCGCGTTCATCGGGAACCAGCGCCGCCGCATCTCCGGCGACGAGGCGTTCGAGCGCGCCGACGACGAGGTCGGCATCTACCGGGTCAGAACCGTCGACCTCGACATCGTCGACGTGCCCGAGCCAGACACGTTCTCCGACGCCGCGGCCGGCGCCGCCGCGAGCACCGACGACTCTGTGGCCGACGACGAGCCGGCGTCGAGCGACGGGAGCGCCGCGAACGGCGGGCGTACCGCGGCTCCGGCGGCCGACACCGGCAATGCGACCGAACCGGCCGACACAGCCGACGCGGGAGAGGCGGCCGAGGTGGAGGACGAGGGCGGCGTCGACGACGCGGACGGCGGTGACGACACGGACGGGACGGCCGACCAGTCCCGGCCCGCAGCGGCCGGGGCCGACGACGAGTCGTCGGTTTCGCGGACCCCGCGGGAGCGATCGTCGAGCGAGGGGACGGCCGACAGCGCGAGCGAGGACGCCGAGCCGGCCGCGTCGGCGCGAACCGACCGCTCCGCGGGCGAAGCCGCCGAGGCGGCGATGGCCGGCGGCGAGGAGTCCACGGCCGAGGAGTCGACCGAGGGGTCCGAAGCCGGGTCCTCGGGCGAGCGATCGTCGGCCGGGGCGTCCTCGGAGGCCCGCGAGCGGTTCGAGGCCGAGTCCGAGTGGCGGGAGGGGGCGACCATTCCGGCGCTCGACCCCGAGAACTCGGTGTCGCGGGAGTCCGACGACGGCGGGACGCCGGCCACGGCGACGACCGACACACAGTCGAGGGCGACAACCAACTCACAGCCGAGGACGACGGCATCGACCGAGGAGATCGAGGCGCTGCGCGAGGAGCGCGATCGGCTCCGCGAGCAGGTCGAGGAGCTGGAGGCCGAAACCGAACGTCTGGAGTCGGAGAACGAACGGCTCTCCGGCGAGCGTGACCGAATCGAACGCGAGCGCGACGAGGCGGCGGCGACCGCCGAGGAGCTGGAGGCGGAGCTCGAGGAGCTCAGAACGACGGTCGATCGGCTGGAGACCGAACTCGACGCCGCCGAGTCCGAACTCGAAGCGGCCCGGGAGTACGTCCCCGACGGGGACCACGAGATCACCCCCGAGGAGGCGATGGCGGGTACGAACCTGTTCGTCCGCTACGAACGCAAGGGCGGGCCGACGCTCGAGGACGCCCACTCCGGCGACGCCGGCCGCGAGGCGGTCAACGACAACATCCGGCTCGAACACCACACCGAGTTCGACGACGACGGTGCCGTCGTCGACGGCCGGCCGTTCGAGGAGTGGCTCCACGACACTATCGAGTACGGGTTCGTGGAGTGGCTGATCCGGACGTTCGTCCACGACGTACGTGAGACACGCAACCAGACCTCGATGGGGACGCTGTACGACGCCATCCCGGACATCGACCGGATCGAACTCCGCGGCGGCGTGACCCTCGGCGAGGAAGCCGAGGAGGAGAGCGTCTCCTTCGACGTGGTGCTGCGCGACCGGATGGGCCAGCCGCTGGTCGTGACCGACCTCAACGACTCCCGGGAGCCTGCCACCGAGCCGATGCTCGAGTCGCTGATCCGGAACGCCACGCCCGTCGCCGAGAGCAACGAGAAGCTGTCGGCGGCGTTTTTCGTCACGTCGAGCTACTACGAGCCGGGAGCGCTCGAGACCGCCGAGGAGGCCACCGGCGGCGGGCTGCTGAAGCGCAGCAAGAACAAGAGCTTCGTCAAGCTCTCACGCAAGGAGGGGTACCACCTCTGTCTCGTGGAGACCCGCGAGGGCGAGTTCCACGTCAGCGTCCCGGAGCTGTAGACCGGCGTTTCAGAACTGCAGAAAGGCGTCAGTTCTCGGCTTCCGGCGCCGACTCGATCCGCATGTCACGCAGCTTCTCGACGGTGTCGTCCAGCTTCTCGTCGAGGTCCTCGACGAACTCGGCGGTGTGGTCGGTCGTGATCGCACCCTGGCTCGACGGCTCGATGAGGTTCTCCTCCTCCAGCACGCGCAGCGAGTAGCGTACCTTGTGGTGGGGGTAGCCGGTCTCGTTCGACATCTTCACGATGCCGATCGGCTCGTTCTCGATGACCATCCGGAGGACCTGGAGGTGCCGCTCCAGCATATCCACTTCTTTCTCAAGTCGATCTATCATGCTGTATGTTAACTTCTCTTGCGAGAGGTTAAAGCTTCCCCTCGACCGCCGGGGGGATCTGGGTGTTATAGCTACACACGGGGCGAAGTTAACCGTTCCGACCGCGGGTATCGCGGCCGGCCGGGGCGGATAGCGGCATCGAAATCGGTTTAGCCGGGGCTACTGAACCGCCGCACATGACCGTCACAATCGTCGGGGCGCAACTCGGCGACGAAGGCAAGGGCGCCCTCGTCGACCGCTGGGGCGAGGAAGCCGACACAGTCGTGCGGTACCAGGGCGGCGACAACGCGGGCCACACCGTCGTCGAGGACGGCGAGGAGTACAAGCTCTCGCTCGTCCCGAGCGGCTGTGTCCGCGGGAAGACCGGCGTGCTCGGCAACGGCTGCGTCGTCAACCCCCGGACGCTGTTCGACGAGATCGAGAGCCTCCGGGAGCAGGGACTCGACCCCGACGTGCGCGTGGCCAAGCGCGCCCACGTCATCATGCCGTACCACCGCGTGTTCGACGAGATGGAGGAGGCCGACAAGGAGGACACCGACATGAAGGTCGGCACCACCGGGCGCGGGATCGGCCCGACGTACGAGGACAAGGCCGGCCGGCGCGGCGTCCGGATCGGCGACCTCCTCGACGTCGACGTGCTCCGGAACCGGCTGGAGTACACCGTCCCCCAGAAGCGCGCGATCGCGGAGGACGTGTTCGGCATCGACACCGGCGTCGAGTTCGACGTGGACGAGTTGGTCGCGGAGTTCGCCAACTACGGCCAGCGCCTCCGCGAGAACGACATGCTCGTCGAGGCTGGCGACTTCCTCTACGAACAGCATCAGTCCGGCGGCAACCTCCTGTTCGAGGGCGCACAGGGGACGAGCATCGACATCGACCACGGGAACTACCCCAACGTCACCTCCTCGAACCCGACCGCCGGCGGCGCCGCCGTCGGCTCCGGCGTCGGTCCGGGTATCGTCGGCTCGGGAGAGATCGTCGGTATCGTGAAGGCGTACCTCTCCCGCGTCGGCGAGGGGCCGCTCCCGACGGAGATGGAGGCCGACGAGGAAGCGCTCGCCGACGAGATCCGCGAGAAGGGCGGCGAGTTCGGCACCGTCACCGGCCGGCCGCGACGGATCGGCTGGCTCGACGTGCCGATGCTGCGCCACGCCGCCCGCCGCTCGTCGTTCACCGGGCTGGCCGTGAACCACGTCGACGTGCTCGCCGGGCTGGACGAGCTGAAGGTCTGTCACAGCTACGAACTCGACGGCGAGACGCGGACCACGGTGCCCGCGACGACCGAGGAGTGGGCGCGGTGTGAGCCGAACTTCCGCGAGTTCGAGACGTGGAGCGAGCAGGACTGGAGCGCCGTCGCCGCCGAGGGGTACGAGGCGCTGCCCGCGGCCTGCCGAGAGTACCTCGAGTACCTCGAAGGCGAACTCGACGCCCCGGTCTACGCCGTCGGCGTCGGTCCCGACCGGGACCAGACCGTCGAGCGGCAGACCCCCTGGTAGGGCGGCGAGCGCTACCCCGGATGCGGACCGTATTTAGGGGAGAGGCCGAACCGTCCGGGTAGACAGTCGATGACCGAAGCGCCGAACCCGGAGACCCCGCCGGAGGGGATGGCGGGCGAGCCCGGAACCGAGTCGGTCGAACAGTCGGGGGATATCGAGTACGGCGTCGACGAGCGGCCGCCCGCGGGCGAGTCGGCGCTGCTCGGCCTCCAGCACTACCTCACGATGGTGGGCGCGAACATCGCCGTCCCCCTCGCGCTCGCGACCGCGATGGGGATGCCCGCCGAGGTCCAGCCGCTGTACGTCGGCACCTTCTTCGTCGTCTCAGGCGTCGGGACGCTGCTCCAGACCGTCGTCGGGAACCGCTACCCGATCGTGCAGGGGGCGACGTTCTCGATGCTCGCGCCCGCGCTGGCGATCATCGGCTTCGTCGGCACGGGCAACTGGGAGCAGGCGATCCTCGCGCTCCAAGGGGCGATCATCGTCGGCGGGATCGTCGAGGCGCTCCTCGGCTACCTCGGCGTGATGGGCTGGCTGAAACAGTACCTCTCGCCGGTGGTGATCGCGCCGACGATCGCGCTGATCGGCCTCTCGCTGTTCAGCGCGCCGCAGGTCGTCGCCGCCGATCAGGCGTGGTGGCTGCTCGGGCTGACGGTGCTCCTGATCGTCGGCTTCAGCCAGTACGTCGACGACGCCCACCGCGCGTTCCGGCTCTACCCCGTGCTGCTGGGGATCGCCGTCGCGTGGGTGCTCGCGGCCGCGCTCTCGGTGCTCGGGATCGTCCCCGCGGACTCCCCGGCGTTCGTCGACTTCTCGGTCGTCGCGAACGCGAGTCTGATCCAAGTGCCGACGCCGCTGCAGTGGGGAATGCCGACGTTCCGGACCTCGTTCGTGATCGGGATGTTCGCGGGCGTGCTGGCCTCGATGATCGAGTCCTTCGGCGACTACCACGCCGTCGCGCGGCTGGCGGGCGAGCGCGCGCCCTCCGCGCGGCGGATCGACCACGGGATCGGGGTCGAGGGGATCGCGACCGTCTTCGCCGGGATCATGGGCACCGGGAACGGCTCGACCTCCTACTCCGAGAACATCGGCGCCATCGGGCTGACCGGCGTCGCCTCCCGGTTCGTGATTCAGGTCGGCGCGGTGCTGATGCTGATCGCGGGGTTCGTCGGCTACGTCGGCGCGCTGATCACCACCATCCCCGACCCGATCGTCGGCGGCCTCTACGTCGCGATGTTCGGCCAGATCGTTGCGGTCGGGCTCTCGAACCTGAAACACGTCGACCTCGACTCCTCGCGCAACGCGTTCGTCGTCGGCATCTCGCTGTTCGTCGGGCTCGCGCTCCCGGCGTACATGGGCAACGTCGGCAGCGCCGCCGCCTTCGCGGAGGGCGTGGCGGCGACGCCGGTCGTCGGCCCGCTGCTCACCGCGCCGATCCTCCCCGACGCGACGCTGCAGATCGTCGCCGACACGGTGTACGTCGTCGGCGGCACGGGGATGGCCGTCGGCGGGCTGGTCGCGTTCGTGCTCGACAACACGATCGACGGCTCCCGCGCCGAACGCGGCCTCGACGAGTGGGACGCGCTCACCGAGGAGTCCGGGGCGTTCCGGTCGGCGTACGAGCGCTACGTGAAGTAGCCCCGCGGAACCCGCAGCCTTTTGCCCCGCCCGGTCCGACAGGCAGCGCATGAAGGAGTCGCTGATGGAGATCGTCTGCTGCCCGATGGACAAACACGACCTCGAACTCGACGCCGCGGAGCGCGACGACGGCGAGATCATCACCGGGACGCTGACCTGCACCGACTGCGGCGAGTCCTACCCCATCGAGGACGGCATCCCGAACCTGCTGCCGCCGGACATGCGCGACGAGGCCTGACGCGGGAAGCTTTTTCAGCCCGTCGGTGGAACTGTCACCGTGCTCGAAAGTTCCCTCCACAGCCGGCGACACGACGGCGGACTCGCGTTCGAACTCACCGTCGAGAACCCGGGTGACGAGCCGGTCGAACTCTCCTTCCCCGACGCCCAGCGCGTCCGCGTCTCCGTCTACCCGGCCGACGCCGACGACGACGCCTCGCCGGTCTGGCGCTCGGACGCCGACCAGATGTTCGCGCAGGTGCTCGGCAGTGAGACGGTCCCGGCCGGCGAGAGCGTGACGTTCGGCGCCGCGTGGCAGGATCCCGAGCCGGGCGAGTATCTCGCGGTCGGCGAGGTCACCTGTCGGGATCGAGAGCTCAGCGCCGAGGAAACCATCCTGTTCTGAGTCGGGCTACCGGAGTTCGTCGTACAGCTGTTCGGCCGCGCGTCGGACCGCCGGGTCGCTGTCCTCGGGAACCTCGTGACCCAACTCCGAGAGCTTGCTCGTGTCCAGCCGCATCTTCGGCACGTCGCCGGTCCAGCCGCGGTCGCCGCCGGTGAACTCGTACTCGGGGTCGAGGTCCATCACGTCAGCGACGATGTCCGCGATGTCGACGACTGAGGTGGTGGTCTTCGAGCCGAGGTTGTAGAGGTTGTACTCGTCGTCGGCGTGCTCGACCACGTCGCGGATCGCGGCCGCGCAGTCCGCCACGTGGAGGTAGGACTTCTCCTGCTTGCCGTTGCCGAGGATCGTCAGCGTCTCGGGGTCGTCCTGCAGCTTCTGGATGAAGTCCGGGATCACGTTGCCCCGTTGGCGCGGGCCGACGATGTTCGCGAACCGGAACACCCACGACTGGATGCCGTAGGAGTGGGCGAACGTCGACACCACGCCCTCGTCGGAGAGCTTCGAGGCGCCGTAGATGCTGATCGGTTCGAGCGGCGCGTAGTCCTCCGGCGTCGGCCGGGGCGCCTCGCCGTACACGGTCGAGGAGGAGGTGAACGCGAGCGCGTCACAGCCGACCTCGCGCATCCGCTCGAGGACGTTGTACGTCATCTCGGTGTTCTCCTCGAAGACGCGGCGCTCCTCCTCGGGGTCGTCGACGCGCACGTCGGTGTGGGCCGCGAAGTGGAACACGATGTCGGTGTCCTCGTCGATGACTCCTGCCACGTCGTCGGGGTCGAGCATATCGGCCTGCTCGAACGCGACGCCGTCCGGAACCGCCTCGCGCTCGCCCTTCGAGAGGTCGTCGACGGCCAGCACGTCGTTCTCGTCAGCCAGCATCCCCGCGAGGTGGGAGCCGACCAGTCCCGCGCCGCCGGTCACGACCACGGTCTGCCCGCTGAGGTCCATACCCGCGACTGTTCGGGTTCGGGCAAGTGCGTTCCGATCGCTCGCGGCCCGGAAACCGAAAGCGCCACCCCTCCGCCGCGGTTTCGTCGGCGTATGCAAGACGCCCCGGAGTGCTGCGTGCTCCGGTTCGGCCACCGGCCGGGCCGGGACGACCGCATGACGACCCACGTCGGCCTCACCGCCCGCGCGCTTGGCGCCGACCGCGTGATCTTCCCGGACAACGCCGGCCAGTCCGCCGAGACGGTGCGGGACATCACGGACCGCTTCGGCGGTCCCTTCGAAGTCGAACTCCGGGAGGACCAGCGCGCGATCATCCGGAACTGGGAGGGGACGGTCGTCCACCTCACGATGTACGGCGAGGAGGTCCAGACCGTTCAGGAGGAGATTCGCGAGACCCACCACGACGAACCGATCCTGATCGTCGTCGGCGGCGAGAAGGTGCCGTTCGAGGTGTACGACCACGCGGACTGGAACGTCGGCGTCACGAACCAACCCCACTCGGAGGTCGCGGGCCTCGCCGTGTTCCTCGATCGCCTGTTCGACGGCGACGAACTCGACCGCGAGTGGGAGGGCGGCGAGCAGCGCGTGATCCCGAAGGAAACTGGCAAGCGCGTGGTGGATCCGGAGACGCTGGACGAGAACGGCGAGGTCGACGAAGCCGACGACGACGCCTGATTTTGAGTGATCGACGTGCACGCCCGCAGTTCTGCGGTGGCGCGAAGCGCTCGCGCCTCCGTGCGCGAGCCGAGCGCGAGGGACGAGTGAGCGACCAGCGGGAGCGAACGAGTCGGTTGGGGAGGCTCGTGGGCTGTGCTGGCGGGCGGGACTGAAAGGGGCTGCCCGCTCGGCGAGCGAGACGACGCGAGCACCGCAGGGAACGGAGTGACCGAGGAGCGCAGCGAGTCGCAGCCGTCGAGCGGGCAGGGGCTTTCACCGCGTTTCTGACCAACGCTGTCTCGGTCTCCACCGAGTAGCTGATCACAACCCAGCTAACGCTACTTTCGAACCGATCGTCTCGAACGAAGACCCAGAACCCACAACGTTGAAGCGCGTGCCACTTTTAGGTCACCGCAATGGCTTTTGAGGAACTCTTGGAGGATCCGGTGATTCAGAAGTACCTCCACGACCTGGTCGGCCCCACGGGGATGCCCGTCGCCGCCGCCCCCCCGGACGGCGAAGTGACGGACGAGGAGCTCGCTGAGGAGCTCGGCCTCGAACTCAACGACGTGCGCCGCGCGCTGTTCATCCTCTACGAGAACGATCTGGCCGCCTACCGTCGGGTCCGCGACGAGGACTCCGGCTGGCTCACCTACCTCTGGACGTTCCACTACGAGAACATCCCGGAGAACCTCGAGGAGGAGATGCACCGGCTCGCCGACGCGCTGCAGCAGCGCCTCGAGTACGAGACCGAACACCAGTTCTACCTGTGTGAGAACTGCTCGCTGCGCTTCGAGTTCGAGGAGGCGATGGAGTTCGGCTTCGAGTGCCCCGAGTGTGAGACCCAGCTCGAAGCGATGGAGAACACCCGCATGGTCGAGGCCATGGAGTGGCGGCTCGACCAGATCCGCGACGAACTCAACGTCGAGGCCGCCTGATGGTCGTCCTCGCAACCAAGTGCTACGTCGAGGGCAGCGCCCGCAAACGGGCACTCGACAGCCTGGACTCGCTGGTCGCCAACGACCTCGCAGACCTCGACGTCGACTGGACCGTCGGCGTCCGGGACGACGAGTTCGTCGCCGTCACCGTCGAGGGCGACGACGCCACGGCCGCCCGGAACCTCCTGCGCGAGCGCTGGGGGGAGATCACCGACCACTTCGACGACGGCGAGGTCGCCGTCGGCACCCTCCGCTCGTGGGGCGACTCCGGCTGGACGCTCGACGCCGGCCAGCCGATCGAAATCGACGCCGACGACCTGGGCCTCGGCCCCGGTGACGGCTCGCAGATCCGGGACCGCTTCGGCGTCGTCCAGCACACGCCCCTGCGGTTCGTCTACGACGAGGACGGCGACCACCGACTCGCCGACGAGACGCAGGACATGCTCTACGACTGGACCCGCAACGACGGCGACGGCGCCGACTCCGGCGGCCGGCTCAACGTCAACTCCGCGACTCGCGGCGAGGTGCGGGCGACGCTGAACCGCGCGGGCCACGCACAGGACATCGTCACCGTCGAGCGACTGGGGCTGCTCGAACAGAGCGTCGTCTGCGCCGCGGGCACCGACCCGCCGGGGCTGCTCGCCAGCGTCGGCGAGTACCTCCCGGCCGAACTCAAGTGCGTCGTGCCGTGAGGACCGAGGGATGAACCGTCGACTGCTCGCGCTGGTCGCGCTCGTCGGACTCGTCACGCTCAGCGGCTGCATGGGCGGGCTGGGCGGCGGCCCCACCAGCCCCGACAGACTCGACGAGCCACCCGCACAGCCGTACGACTGGGACGCCGAGGACGAGGTCCACATCACCGTCACCAGCAACGTCACCTACCGCGCGGTGTACGATCTCTCGGCGGTCAACGACAGCATCCGGCTCTCTCGCCCCGGCTTCTTGGGCACCGACCAGCCGCTGACGATCAGTTCGCTTCGCTACCGCTACCCCAACGGGACGACGATCAACGGCTCCGACTTCGGCGCCCACGGCGGCGACGTGCGGACCCAGAACAACCACCTCGTGATCGAGCCGCCGGGCGAGGACGGCCGGCTGGCGTACTCCGGCGAGAGCACGCCCAAGCAGTTCACCCACCCCGTCGCCGTCGAGGGGGGGAACTACACCGTCGTCCTGCCCGAGAACCGCGAGGCGTCGATCCCGCTGTTCGGCCGGATCGCACCCTCGGCGGAGTCGAAGACGGTCGTCGACGGCCGGCTCACGATCGAGTGGACTGAGATCACCAGGGATCGGCTCTCCGTGCGGTTCTACCTCCCGCGTGACGTGCAGCTGTTCGGCGGGCTGGTGATCGGCCTGCTCGGCGTCGCCGTCGCCGGCGGCACGTACTACCGCCGGGAGATCCGGAAGCTGAAGGAACGGCGCGAGGAGATGGGCCTGAACGTCGACATCGAGCGGGACGACGACGAAGGCCCGCCGCCGGGGATGCGCTGAGGATCGGCGGCGCGTGACGCGGCCCTTTTGCGTTCGCGGGCGCTACGCCGGAGCATGTCCAACCGGAACGACGTGCCCCCCGACACAGTCGGTATCGACCTCCGTGAGGAGGGCGTCGTCGTCGAGTACGCCGACGGCCGCGAGACGCTGTACCGGGGGGTCCCCAGCGTCGCGGAGGGCTCGGTCCGGACCGGCCCGGGGAAGGAGTGTCACCTGCTGGTCACTGACCCGACCGAGAGCGAGGGGGTGATGCTGTACGTCAACGACCGCAAGACCGAGGACGAGATCCTCGAGGACACCGGCGTCGGCCGCGTGATGATCGACCCCGGCGAGGAGGAGGAGGTGTTCCCCGGCGTGACCGCGCGCCACCTCGAAGGCCGGCGGATCGAGGTCGAAGCCGACCCCGAGGTGGCCCGCGGCCGCGTGTTCGTGTTCGTCGAGGACGACTGGGGCGAACAGAGCTTCGAGATCGTGAGCGCCGAGGAGTCGGAGTCGGCGTAGCCGTCTCCCTCATCGTCGGCTCGTCGGTGTCGACTGCCGACTTGCGACGCGGGACTCCCGCGCGAATCGGTCGGCTGCTCCCGGCGCTCCGGGCGCGACTCGGCGACCGATAACGCGGGCTACTGGAGGTACGAGGGGTCGTCGCCGGCGCAGTTGTCCTCGTGTTGGCTGGCGTCGCTCTCGTCGTCGAACAGGAGCCCGCAGTGCTCACACTGGTACCACGTCATCCCGTCGCGCTCCGTGGCGTCGACCATACCCGGACGTGTGGACGGACGGCGTAAATCGCTTCCGGCGGTCGGCCCGCTCCCGTCGCCGGGTTTCGCTCGGGCCGCGCGATCGCTCCTTCCGTAACGTGCAAATGGGTGGCCCGCCCAGCGGGCGTATGCGCGGACCGTCGACCGACGCCGCCCAGCCCACACAATGACGCTCACCAAACGGGTCATCCCCTGCATCGACGTGGACGTGGACGAGAACGGCGATCCCGCCGTCTACACCGGAGTCAACTTCGAGGATCTCGACTACACCGGCGACCCGGTGGAGATGGCAAAGCGCTACAACGAGGCCGGCGCCGACGAGTTCGTCTTCCTCGACATCACCGCCAGCGCGGAGGGTCGGGAGACGATGCTCGACACGGTGTCGGCGGTCGCCGACGAGGTGTTCATCCCGCTGACCGTCGGTGGCGGCATCCGGACGACCGACGACATCAAGGAGACGCTCCGGGCCGGCGCTGACAAGGTCAGCATCAACTCCGGCGCGATCGCCAACCCCGACCTGATCGACCGCGGGGCCGAGGCCTTTGGCTCGCAGTGTATCGTCATCTCGCTCGACGCGCGCCGGCGCTACGACGAGCAGGGCGAACACTACGAGCGTATCGACGGCGAGTCTTGCTGGTTCGAGTGTACCGTGAAGGGCGGTCGCGAGGGCACCGGCATCGACGCCGTCGAGTGGGCCGAGGAGGCCGAGTCCCGCGGCGCGGGCGAACTGTTCGTCAACTCTATCGACAAGGACGGCACCGAGGAGGGGTACGACATCCCGCTCACCTCGGCGGTGTGTGACGCCGTCTCGACGCCCGTGATCGCCTCCTCGGGCTGTGGCTCGCCGGCGGACATGTACGAGGTGTTCACCGAGGCCGACGCCGACGCCGGGCTCGCGGCCTCGATCTTCCACTACGAGGACTACACGATCCAGGAGGTCAAGCAGTACCTCGCCGAGCGCGGGATCCCGGTTCGGATCTGATTCTCACCGCGTCACGGCATCTGCGACGGCACAGATCGACGGTAGTTAGAGAGAAGTAGTCGGAGAGCCGTCTCAGGCCGCCGCGTCCTCGAAGGCGTCCCGCAGCGCCGCGCTCTTCTCGCTTACGTCGCCCGCGGCCGACTCGAGCACGTCGAGGGGGTCGGCGTCGCCCTCGGTCGTGATCGAGAGGATCGGCTCGGTCTGGCCGCCGGACTGCTCGGGGTTCACGTCGTACGTCGCGGCGGCGACGTCGTCGTTCTCGAGCAGCGTCCCCTTCAGGACGTTCATGAACGTGTGGCCCTCGCCGGCGACCTCGATGCGGAGTTCCTCGTCAGTCTTCTCGATGACCCGCAGTTCCATGTGTTTCGGTTGTCGGGGTCGGCGTTTGAGTGTTTCGTCTCCGATACTCCGGATTCTGGCTGTTCGCTAGGTTTCGTAGTTCGTGTGTGTCTCCTCACGGTGTGAACAGAGACGTTGATTCGACGACCCCGACCGCGAACGGCACCGCGGAGTGAGCATGACCACTTGTGACCGCACCGCCCGCACAGCCCACAGGCCTCCCCAGCCGACTCGTTCCTTCGCTTGCGCTCAGTCACTCGTCCCTCGCGCGCTCGTTCGCGCACGGAGGCGTCGTGCGGGCGACCCAAGCGTCGCCCGCACGGCCAGCGAGACCTTCGGTCTCGCCCTGCTCACGTCGCGCGCCACCGCCGGCCGCGGTGCGGTAGCGGTGGACGCCGCGGGCCGGCAGCGGTCGCCGGCCCGCGGGGGAGGGGTGGGGACTCGGGACTGTGCCGAGCCTCGTGCTCGGCACCCTGCGGTCACAAGTGTTCAACGACCGAGCTGCTGTTGCAGTTGTAGTCAGATTCGACGTTGACGCCCGTCTGACCGAGAACGGAGAAAACCCGAAACCACACGGATTCAACTACGCCGCTCCCCACCCACGATCCATGGACGCCTTCGCCCCGGCCAGCGTGACGGCCGTGTTCGCTCCCGATCAGGTCGAGTCCGGCTCCCGCGGCGCCAGCGTCGCGCTCGAGGACGGCGTGACCGTCACCGTCGAGAACGCCGACGAAACCGCCGTGAGCGTCGACGGCGAGCCTGCCGAGTTCGAGCCAGTCGAGCGCGTACTGGACCGCCTCGGCGTCGCCGCTGCCGTCGACGTGCGCCCGCAGGTCCCCCTCGGCGCGGGATTCGGCGCCAGCGGCGCCGCCACGCTCGCGACCGCGCTCGCCACGAACGAGCGGTTCGGACTCGACCACGCTCGCGACGAACTCGTCGAGCACAGCCACGAGGCCGAAGTCGCCGCTGGAACCGGGCTCGGCGACGTGTTCATTCAGGACGCCGGTGGCCTGCTGTACAACGTCGGCGACGGCCGACAGCGCGTCGAAACGGACGAACCCGTCGAGTACGTCTCCTACGGCGGGCTTTCGACCGCCGACGCGCTGGCCGACGAGGAACTGATGGATCAGGTCCGCGAGGAGGGCGGCGCCGTGCTCGACGCGCTGCCGGACCCGCCGACGCTCCGGGCCGTGATCGAGCGCTCGTGGCCGTTCGCGCGGGCGCTGGACCTCCCCACCGAGCGCGTCGTCGACGACGTGGCCCGCGTCGAGGAGGCCGGCGGCGCGGCAACGATGGCGATGCTCGGGGAGACGGTCGTCGCCGTCGACTGCGAGGGCGTGCTGGCGAACCGGACCCGCGTCTCTACCGAAGGCGCGCGGTTGCTGTAACCCCGCCACTGCCCCGGGCCGCCGCGACCACCAGCTTCAAGCCCGGCACCCGTTCCAGTACGGACATGGACGGCCACGCCGCGGCGCCCGGCGCGGGGACGGTGCTCAACGCGCTCGCGACCGGCCGGGGGGCCGCGTTCGCGCTCGATTTCGAGACCGCCGCCCACGTCGAACTCGACGGCTCGGGCGACATCGAGGGGGAGATCGACGGCCAGCCCGACGCCGACACCGAACTGATCGAGTGCTGCGTCTCGCTCGCGGTCGAGCGCTGGGGCGACGACCCGGCAGCGACTGCCGATCTTCCGGCACCGGAATCGGTCGGCGGCACGGTCCGAACCGAGAGCGGGGTGCCGACTGCTGCAGGACTCAAGAGCTCCTCCGCAGCCGCGAACGCGACGGTGCTCGCGACCGCCGACGCGCTCGGGCTCGCGGGAATCGTCGACCACGAGGACGCCTGCCGGATCGGCGTACAGGCCGCTCGCGAGGCGGGCGTCACCGTCACCGGCGCGTTCGACGACGCCAGCGCGTCGATGCTCGGCGGTCTCACCGTCACCGACAACACCGACGACGAACTGCTCGCCCGCGAGGAAGTCGACTGGGCAGTGCTGGTCTGGACGCCGCCGGAGCGCGCCTACTCCGCCGACGCCGACGCCGAACGCTGTGCGCGCGTGGCGCCGATGGCCGAACTGGTCGAGGAGCTCGCGCTCGACGGCGAGTACGGGACCGCGATGACGCTCAACGGACTCGCGTTCTCGGCGGCGCTCGGCTTCTCGGCCGATCCCGCGGTCGAGGCGATGCCCCACGTCGAGGGCGTCTCGCTCTCCGGGACGGGACCGAGCGTCGTCGCCGTCGGCGACCCCGAGGGGCTGGAAGCGGTGGAGGAGCGCTGGCAGGAGCGACCCGGCGAGACGCTGCGGACCGAGACGCGGGCGACTGGAGGCAGATACCTATGAGCGAACGCACACCCGACGACATGACCCTGGAGGAACTGCGCGAGGAGATCCAGCAGATCGACCGCGAACTGGTCGAACTCATCGCCCAGCGCACCTACGTCGCCGACACCATCGCCGACGTGAAGGAGGAACAGGGGCTGCCGACCACCGACGAGGATCAGGAGCAGGCGGTGATGGACCGCGCCGGCGAGAACGCCGAGCGCTTCGACGTGGATTCGAACCTCGTGAAGGCGATCTTCCGCCTGCTGATCGAACTGAACAAGGTCGAGCAGCGGGAGTCCCGCTGACGACTACCTCTCGCCGTCGGGCACTACCCACCGCGGCACCACCCGCGTCAACGCCACCATGCCAGCCAGTTCCACCAGCGTCTGCGTGACCACGACGGCCGGCACCAACTGATACACCGCCGGGAGCGCCAGCGCCAGCGGCAACACCACCAGCGAGTTGCGCGTCACCGAGGTGAACACGAGCGCGCGGCGCTCGCCGACTGGCAGGCCCAGCCGCACACCCACGAACCGAGCGATCGGGGGCATCACGAGCAGGAACGCGACGTACACAGGGACGACGCTCACGATCCGACCGATCGAGTCCTGCACGCGCGGTAGCTGTGAGGCGATCACGACGAACAGCGTCGCCGCGAGCATCGGCACCGGCAGCCAGCCCATCGCCGCCTGCCACGACGCCCCGCGCCTGGAACGGTCGGCCCACGCCTCCGTGAGCCACGCCAGCGCGAGCGGGAGCGCGATGATCAGGAGGAACGCTTCGACGAACGGCCGCGGTTCGACCGCCGTCGCGACCGCCGGCCCGACGAACAGCCAGAGGTAGAGGGGGAGCGCCAGTAGCTGGGCGAGCAGCAGCGCCGGCGTCGTCGCAGTCACCTGCTCGGCGTCGCCGCCCGCGAGGCCGGTGAACGTGATGACGTAGTCGATACACGGCGTCAGCAGCACCATGAACACGCCGACGAGCAGCGCGGGCTCCGCCGGGAGGAGCCGCGTGAGCGCCCAGACCACGACCGGGACGACGAGGAAGTTCAACCCCAGCGCGGCCGCCACGAACCGTCGGTTCCGGAACGCGCGTCGGAACCGGACGAACGGCACTTCGAGGAACGTGACGTACAGCAGCAGCGCCAGTACCGGATCGATCAGACGTTCGAGGGTCGGCGCCGCAGTCGGACGGCCGAGGCCGACGACGACCGCGAGCAGCACGGCGACGGCGTAGACCGCGACCTGCCGGCGCTGGAGCAGCGCGTTCCCGTCCATTCGGTGGCCGTTCGAGGGCGCTCGGGAAAACGACGGGGGTCGGCGACCGACGCCGGGATGGTGGTACTTATACTCCCGGGGCGCGGCGTAGGAGGTATACACTCGTCTCCGCCGTTCGATTCGGCGGTTCGTCCGGGCAGCGGACGAAGCCGTCGACGCGCGGGGACTCACCCCATGACCGACTCCGACATCTCGAACGTCGTACTCGTCACGGTCGACTCCCTCCGGGCCGACGCCGTGGGCGCGTACGACGACGACCGCCACACGCCCGTCTTCGACAGCCTCGCCGACCGCGGCACGACGTTCGACCGCGCGTTCGCGAACGGCAACTGGACGCCGTTCTCGTTCCCGTCGATCATGGCCTCCCGGCCCGTGTTCGGCGACACCGGCCGCATCGGCGTCGACGGCGCGGAGACGCTCGCGGAGACGCTCTCCGAGGCGGGGTTCTCGACGGCCGGCTTCAACGCCGCCAACGGGTTTCTGACCTCCCACTGGGGATACGACGACGGGTTCGACGAGTTCGAGCCGTTCGTCGCCAGCGTCGGCTCCAGCATCTACAGCAAGTACCTCGCGACCCACCCGACGGTGGAGGCGTGGCTCCAGCTCGCGACCTCGCCCGTGCGACGCCTCGGCTCGTGGCTCCGCGGCGGCACCGACGAGCGGCCGTTCCTCGACACCTCCCGGATGTTCGACGTGGAGCACGCGGCGACCGACTACGTCGAGTCGGTCGAGGAGCCGTTCTTCCTCTGGATCCACTACATGGACGCCCACACGCCGTACGTCCCGGCGCCGCGATACATCCGCGAGGTCTCCGACGGCCTGCTCGGCACCCACCGGATGATCCACGCCCACACCCGGACGGGGCTGGGCTGGAACGTCGGCGAGCGCACGCTCGCGGATCTCCGAACCCTCTATCAGGCCGCGGTCCGGCAGGTCGACGCCAGCGTGGGCCGCGTGCTCGACGCGCTCGAGACCGCCGGCGTCGACGACGAGACGGCGGTCGTCGTCGCGGGCGACCACGGCGAGGAGTTCCAGGAGCACGGCCACCTCGCACACTACCCGAAGCTGTACGACGAACTGATCAACGTTCCCCTCATCGTCGACGTGCCCGGAAGCGACGGTGGGCGGATCGAGCGACAGGTCGGCCTCGATTCGATCCCCGCGACGGTGGCCGACCTCCTCGGCGTCGACGCACCCGACGCGTGGCAGGGGAGCAGCGCCGCACCGAGCGTCCTCGAGGGAGCGGAACCGGCCGACGAGCCGGTCGTCTCGGTCACGGTCCGGGGCGAGACGGTGACCAGCCAGCCGATCCCGCGATCGCTCGACGACGGCGACCTGCTGGTGAGCGTCCGCGACCGCGACTGGACGTACGTCGAGAACGTCGATACTGACGGCGAGCGCGAACTGTACTACCGGCCCGACGACCCGGACCAGCAGGACGACCTGAGCGACGACCCCGATCCGGAAGAGCGAGCCGTGATCGAGGAGTTCGGCGAACTCGTCGACGCTCACGCCGACCTGCTCCGCGCTGCCGACGGCGACGCCGCCATCGCAGCCGACGGCGTCGACGAGGACCTCGAACACCGGCTGGAGGCGCTGGGCTACCGCTAGATGGTCCGCGCGCTCCTTCGCAGTATGGTGAGCGGCCCGCTCGCGGTACGGCTCCGGCGGTACGTCATCGTCGGCACCACGACGGCGGGCGTCCAGATGGTACTGCTCTGGCTGTTCGTCGACGTCGGGCAGGTGAACTACCTGCTCGGCGCGACCGTCGCGATCGAGATCACGATCGT
Organism: Halolamina salina; assembly: GCF_054653455.1. Lineage (NCBI taxonomy): Archaea > Methanobacteriati > Methanobacteriota > Halobacteria > Halobacteriales > Haloferacaceae > Halolamina > Halolamina salina. Next base: position 792,893 of record NZ_BAAIGE010000002.1, read on the forward strand.
CATGACGTACGTGCTCAACAACGCGTGGACGTTCGCGTCGATACAGAACTCGGGGTGGGCCGCCTACTTCACGGGGCTGCTGAAGACGAACGTCGTGCGGGGGACGGCCATCCCGATCCAGTTGGCGGTGCTGTACGCGCTGGTCGACTTTCGGGGGGTGCAGTACCTGCTGGCGAACGCCGTGGCGATCCTCCTCAGCGGTATCTATCGGTACGTGCTTGACTCGCGGTGGACGTGGAAACGGACCTGACTCGTGGTTCCGGTAGAACGCGAGCAGTTCAGTACACTCTGCAGGTCAGTGTGTAACGCTACCGAGGCTCTCGGCGACTTCAAGAACCCGTGTGGCGTACTCGGCGGCAGATAATGGCGCATGACTGACTGGAGTGAGCGCATGGCGTCGGGCACCAAGATCCTGCACCGGCAGGCCGTCCGTATCCCGCTCCCGGACGTGGACGCGGAGCGATCCCTCCACGAGAACATGATGCGGATCGCCGACGCCGGCCAGCGAAAGGCCGAACTGCTCGACGATCCGGACGTCCCGTTGACGGAGGTGTACGAGGACGAACTGGCGGAGATGAGACAGAGCTTCAAACACCGCCTACAGCAGGTCGCCGGTGAGGACTACTACAATGTTGCGACCGCGTACCTCGACGGCGAGCGCGACGACTGGGTCGGCGCCCTCGCGGCGTACTATCTGGAGTGTTACTACCGGCTGCAGGAACGCTACACCGTCGACGAGCAGATCTTCTTTCTGGTGATCCTCCGCTACCCGGACTGCTTCACCGTGAACCTCAGCTTCCTCAGCGGCGACATCAGCGACGACGCGGTCCGGTACGAGTCCGCCAAACACCTCGAGGCGGATCTCGACGAGCGCGCCCGAGAGCAGTACTACGCCGACTGTCAGTACTCCCAGCACGAGGCCGCGGAGTACCTCCGCGAGCGCGTCGGCTGTATCCGTGACGCGTTCCCGGACCCGGAGACGACCCCAGTCGAGCAACGTCAGTACGGGGGGTTCGTCCACGTTACTGGCCGGGACGGGACGACGTTCTCGGAGATCCTCGACTCGCTCTCCCCGGACCCGAATCGGTTCGACGACGAGATCTCCGCCCCCGGTCTCGTTCCGGAAGGGCCGGAGACGGGCCGAGCGAAGGAGAACTACGTTGCCGACGCCGAGGTCGAACTGTAGCCGGCGAGTTCGCTGGACGGAGTAATCGCCACTCGGACCTCGGCCACGAGAGTCGCTGCCCGCCCGTCGCCCGCGCTGGCGCCGCCGAACCAACGAAACTTTGCCTGCCGGTGGTGGAGTAGCTGTATGAGCAACTATCACGTCGTGATGGAGGCCGCGTGGCTCGTGCGAGACGTCGAGGATATCGACGACGCCATCGGCGTCGCCGTCTCCGAGTCCGGCCGCCGACTCAACGAGGCCGACAAGGAGTACGTCGACGTCGAGGTGGGGCTGACCGACTGCCCGGCCTGTGGCGAGCCGTTCGACTCCGCGTTCATCGCCGCGAGCACCGCCCTCGTTGGGCTGGTGCTCGAAATCGACATCTTCAACGCCGAGAACGAGGAGCACGCCACCCGCATCGCCAAGAGCGAGGTCGGCGGCGCGCTCCGTGACGTGCCTCTGGAGGTCATCCAGACCGTCGAGACCGAGGAGGGCGACGAGGGCGCGAGCGCCGAGTAACTCCCGCCTTCCGAAACGCTTTCAAATTACCTCTAGTTATTCTTGGACATGGAGCTGCCGACACCCGAGGACCTGCGCGAGCGGCGGAACGCGGTGGGACTGACCCAGTCGGCGTTGGCGGAACGCGCCGAGGTGTCCCAGCCGCTGATCGCCCGCGTCGAGAACGACGACGTGGACCCGCGGCTCTCGACGCTCCGGCGGATCGTCGAGGCGCTCGACGAGGCCGAGGGCGAGGTGGTCCGGGCAGCGGACCTCATGCACGAGGACGTGGTCCACGTGAGCCCGGACGACTCGGTCAGCGACGCGGTCGAGCTGATGGACGAGGAGGCGTACTCTCAGCTCCCGGTGATCCAGAACGGCGTCCCGGTCGGCTCGATCTCCCAGTCCGACGTGGTCCACGCCGGCGAGAACGTCGGCGAGCTACCCGTGGCGGAGGTGATGAGCGAGTCGTTCCCGACCGTCGGCGCCGACGCGACCGTCGACGAGATCCGGAACCTGCTGGACCACTACAAGGCCGTGATCGTCACGGAGGGCGGCGAGGCCGCGGGGATCATCACCGAGGCCGACATCGCGAGTCACCTCTCCTAACGTCTGTCGGTCGGGACAGGGGTTACGTCGAGCGGCGTCCTGTAACCCACATCGTCAAAAACATCTCACTCTTCAAAATCGACGGGGATCATTATGTATCGGTCCCAACCCACACTCGGGGGGTTGGATACCCCTTGCGGACCTCGGGAGGGATCGGAGTGGGTTACCGATCGGGAGGCAGTCCAGGTGGCGGTCGCAATCGTCGAACTGACTGCGGAACCCAGACGTGGTGAGGTGTCCGAAACAACGTCTGTCGTCGGTCCACCACGTCAGACGTTGTGGCTCCCCTCACCGCCCCGTCCGGAATACCCCGAGAGCCGTTCGGTCATCAGTTCGTTCACCGACGTACCGGCTGTTTCAGTACGAATAACCCCGCATCAATAGGGTCCCAACAGACCGACTACAGCTCCAGCCCGCGAATACTGACGCCCTCGCCCTCTTCCACCTGCCCGATCACGCGACCGTCGGTCTCCCCGACCAGCGAGTCGGCCCGCTCGGGGTCGACGGCGGCGACGAACCCGGTGCCCATGTTGAACGTCCGGTGCATCTCCTCGTCGCTCACGTCGCCGAGGTCCTGCACGAAGTCGAACACCTCCTGCCGGGGCCAGGGGTCGTCGATCTCGTAGTGATAGTCGCCCAGCCGTTCGAGGTTGGTCCAGCCGCCGCCGGTGACGTGTGCGGCCGCGCGGACGCCGTGCTCGCGCATCGGGTCGAGCAGGTCGGTGTATATCCGGGTCGGTTCGAGGAGGGCGTCGCCGACGGCGTCGTAGCGCTCGCCGGGGTAGGGGTCGGTGTACTGGTACTCCTGCGTGACGGCCTCGCGGGCCAGCGTGAGGCCGTTGGAGTGGATTCCGGAGGACTCCCAGCCCACTAGCGCGTCGCCGACCTCGGCGCTGCCGGGGAAGACGGCGTCTTTCGCCGCCAGCCCCGCGCAGGTGCCCGCGAGGTCCAGCCCCTTCACGACCTCGGGCATCACCGCCGTCTCGCCGCCGACGAGTTCGAGGTCTGCGGCCTCGGCGCCGGCGGCCAGCCCCTGGCCGATCTGCTCGGCGAACGTCTCGTCTGGCTCGTCGACCGCGAGGTAGTCGACGAACGCCACCGGGCGCACGCCGGCGGCGACGAGGTCGTTGGCGTTCATCGCGATGCAGTCGATGCCGACGGTGGAGTAGTCGCCCATCGCTTCGGCGACGAGGAGTTTCGTGCCGACGCCGTCGGTCGCCAGCGCGAGGTAGCGGTCGCCGATGTCGAGCAGGCCGGCGTAGTCGCTGTCGGTGCCCTCGCCCGCGGCGCCGGCGGCGCCGACCAGCGCGGCCGTCGCCGCCTCGCTGTCGGCGATGTCGACGCCCGCCTCCGCGTAGGTCAGCCCCTCCTCTTCGGTCATGGCAGAAGCGGCGGGAGGACGGCGCAAAAGTCCTCCGCTCCCCTGCTGTTGTGGTTCAAGAGGTGTCGGCTACTGCGTGGGTCGGGCGTTTTCTGCGATGGTGGAGTGCACGGAGTTCGGTGTTTAGGCCGCGGAATCCGGTGTTTGGACCGCAAGCACGACCGCGGAGTGAGCTAGACCACTTGTGACCGCACCGCCCCGCACAGCCCTCACTGCTCGCGGCTCACTCCGTTCGCCGCTCGCTTCGAGGCGGTTTGCCTCGCCTTCGGCGAGTTTTCCCGCCTCGCTTCCTCCCCAGCCGACTCACTCGCTCACGTCCGTTCGCTCGTTCGTCCCTCGCGCGCTCGTTCGCGCACGGAGGTGCTCACGTCGCGCGCCACCGCCACCGCGGTGCGGTCGCGGTGGACGCCTCGCCGGCGCCATCGTTCGGCGCCGGCGGGGGGAGGGGTGGGGACTCGGTACTGTGCCGGGCACGAGGCCCGGCACATTGCGGTCGCAAGTGGCCAAGCATCGAGACGCCGTTGCCGTGGCTGATGCGGTAGTCAACGAATCAGCCGAAAACCGAGAATCCGTCCTAGAACCCGATACCCAGCACGAACACGACGAACACCGTCACTGCGACACTGGGCACGAACACCGCGGCCCAGACGGCCTTGCTCCAGCCGATGATCGTCTTCCCGTCGAGCGCACCGATGGGGATCATGTTGAACGCCGCGAGGAACAGGTTCACTGCGAGTCCCTTCCCCCCGATCTCAACGAGCAGACCGACACCGAAGGTACTGCCAGCCAGCCACAGTGGGACGAACACGATCGTCAGCACGAGGTTCACCGCCGGCCCGGCGAGCGCGATCAGCCCGTGCTGGCGCTCGGTCAGCCGGCCGCGGTGGTGGACCGCCCCCGGCGCGGCGAAGATGAACCCCAAGAAGGCGCTCATGATCGCGAGGAACAGCATGTTGTACTCCGCGCGGAACGCCGCGATGTTGCCGTAGCGCACGACCATCACCTTGTGCCCGAGTTCGTGGAGCAGAAACCCGACCCCGGCGGTCAGCAGCGACACGACGAGCGCGATCGCGAACATCGTCGGATTCCCGGTGAGCAACGCGATCGCACGATTCCCGCCGCCGGCGAAGAAGATCGTGAACGCCAGCCCCAGCGCGAGCCACGCGATCAGGAGGTCCTGAATCTCCTGAGCCGAGAACCGCAGCGACGGCTCGGGGTCGAAGCGCCCCCGCCCACGCTCGGACCCGGGCACGCTCACGCGACCCACCCCCAGACGGTGCGGGCGCTGTTACGCGCCCCCTCGATCAGGAGGTCCGGCACCGCCGCGACGCCGCCGATATCGCCGAAGAAGGCGGGCAGCACGTACAGCGCGAACAGGAACGACGCGACGAAGCTGCCGACGTTCGTCAGCGCGACGATCATGATGAGCTTGAACAACGGCACCTCGAACATCTGGCCTACCAGTTCGACCAGCGGCGTCTCCTGATCGTCGAGCAGCGCGTTCAGCGTGTCGATGTCGCCGACGTTGACCGTCGTGTACCGGAGTTCGACGTAGCCCGCGAACCAGCCCGGCGCGAGCAGCGGATTGACCGAAGTCAGCCACGCGACCGAGCCGCCGACCAGCGCCGACGGCCAGCGCGCGCCCGCGATCCGGGCGAGCCCGGCCGCGAAGAGTCCGTTGACGACGAACCACGCCCCGAACAGTTCGAGCAGGAAGCGGTCCTCGACGCCGGCCATCGCGAGCAGCACGAAGAAGGCGACGAAGGCCGCGGTGATGCCGACGGCGACGATCTTCCCCCACGGGAGCAGGCGCTCTTTCTGCCCGGTCAGCGACGACTTCGGCGGCAGTCGCTCGGGGTGGGCGAGGTACTCCTCGATCCCCTGCTGGTGGCCTGCGCCGACGATCGCGACCACGTCCTTCCCCTGCTCGCGCAGTTCGACGAGGTTGTGGGCGATGTAGGCGTCGCGCTCGTCGATCAGGGCCTCGGCCCCGCCGGGGGAGAACTCCCGGAACTCCTCCATCATCGCGGTCACCACGTCCGTATCCGTCAGCTCGTCGGGGTCGAGCAGCTCCTCCATCTCCTCGTCGGCCGACTCGCCCTCGTCGACGACCAGCCCCATGGCGGCCGCGACGACGGCGCCGACGACCAGCCCCCCGGCGAGCCCGAGCGTCATCGACCCGACCGCGGTGATCACGAAGTCGCCGAGGTACTGTGTGACCAGCGCGTCGGTCAGGCCGAGGCCGACGCCCGCGAGCGCGCCGACGACGATCGCGCTCGCACCGGCGACACCCAGCGCCAGCACGTCGTCGTCCAACACGCGCAGCGTCACCTCGGAGAGCACGTACGCCGACACCAGCCCGACCAGCGTGCTGCCGGTGAGGCCGACGAGCAGCGGTTGGGTGACGCCGACCGCGCCGCCGAAGATCCCGAGGATCGGGCCGAGCACGATCCCCACCAGCAGGCCGAACACGACGCCGCCGATCCGTGGGTCGGTGATCCCGAACGCCAACGAGCCGACGACTCGGAGCTTCTCGAACAGGCTCATCCGCGCCCAGAACCGCCGGATCGTCTCCTGGATGTCCCGATCGACCAGCGCGAGTTCGATGCCGAGATCCTCCGCGGTCTCGACGGCCGCGAGCATCTCCGCGCCGGGCTGGATGTCGAAGCGGTCGCCCATCCGTGCCTGCACGTACGAGAGCATCCAGTACGCGAGGAACTGGAACACGGTGTTCCCCTCGAGCAGGTCGCCCGCGGTCAGGTCCTCCGGCTCCTCGCCGCGCATCTGGCTGTACCGCCCCTCGTCCAGTTCGACGGCGACCACGTCCGGGCGCTCCTCCTCGATGGTCTCCTCGACCTCCCGGACGCTCTCGGCGGAGACGTGCGCGGTCCCCACGACCCGCACGCTGCCGTCCGACTCACTCATTGAGAGCGGTTCCGCCCCCGTGGGCCTTGACCGTGACGAAGCGCGCTCCCCACCCCGAACCGTTTTGCTCGCCGCCGTCCCAGCCCGGGGCGTGTTCGAGAACCGCGAGAGCCACGCCCGCTCGCCAGCCCACGAGGTCGCGCTCGACTGCCTCGCGGCGGGCGTCCGGCGTGCCGACCCCGAGCACGCGACCCGCGACGCCGTCGCCGTCGAGGACGACCGCCTCGAGATCACCGCCGACGAGCGCGCCACCGTCGACCTGACCGAGTTCGACCGCGTGCTCGTCCTCGGCGGCGGGAAGGCGGCGCCGGGGGTCGTCCGGGCACTCCACGCCACTCTCGGCGATCGGATCGACGACGGGCTGATCGTCGTCTCCGAGGACGACCCCGCGGCCGGCGGCTCGATCGGCGCGGTCACGGTCGCGGGCGGCGGCCACCCGCTGCCGACTCCCGAGGGCGTCGCGGCCACCGAGGACCTGCTCGAACTGGCCGAGACCGCCGACGAACGCACGCTCGTGCTCGCGGCCGTCACGGGCGGCGCGAGCGCGCTGCTGGCCGCGCCCGCGGGCGACCTCTCCGTCGGCGACCTCCGGCGATCGACCCGCGCGCTGCTCGACGCCGGCGCCGACATCGACGAGATCAACGCCGTCCGGAAACACACATCGCGAGTCAAGGGCGGGCGACTCGCGGCGGCGGCCGCCCCGGCGACGGTGCGCACGCTCGGGGTGAGCGACGTGGTCGGCGACCCGCCGTCGGTGATCGGCTCCGGGCCGACCGTGCCCGACGGGACGACGTACGCCGACGCGCTCGCGGTGATCGGCCGCCACGGGATCGACGTGCCCGCGATCCGCACCCACCTCGACGCCGGCGACGCGGGCGAGTTCCCCGAGACGCCCGCCCCGGACGCCGGACTCCCCGGCACCACCTACGTCGTCGCCGGCGCGCGGACCGCCATCGACGCCGCGGCGGCGGTAGCCGCGGAGCGGGGGTACGAGCCCTGCGTACTCTCCTCGCGTGTGCGCGGCGCGGCACGCGCGACGGCGCCGACCCACGTCGCGATCGGGGAGGAGGCGGCGATCGCCGGCGACCCCGTCGAACCGCCCGCAGTCCTGCTCTCCGGCGGGGAGGCGACCGTCGACGTTCACGGCGAGGGCGAGGGCGGTCCCAACATGGAGTTCGCGCTCGCCGCCGCGCTCTCGCTCGCCGGCAGCGCCGACGGCGCGGGCGACGAACTCGTCGCGGCCGCGATCGACACCGACGGCCGCGACGGCGCGACCGACGCCGCGGGCGCGCTCGTCGACGCCGGAACGGTCGAGGACCGCGGGGCCGCCCGCGACGCGCTCGACCGCAACGACTCGCTGGGCTACCTCGGCCGCCGTGACGCGGCGCTCGTGACCGGCGCGACGGGGACCAACGTGAACGACCTGCGCGTGCTGGTCGTGCCCGACCGGGGCGACTGAGCGACGCCGGGTCGTCCGAGAGGGAACAGAGTTTCAACGGACCGCGTGAAACCCGGACTGTATGGTCGACATACTGCCCTCCACCCCCGACGCCGATCCCGACCCGGAGCCGCGGGTGCTCGGCGTCGACAGCGACGAGGCCGGCGAGACACTCGCCGCGCTCTCGTCGGACACCGCCCGGGAGATGCTGCGCGAGTTCCACGAGGACCCCGCCACGCCCTCCGGCGTCGCCGACCGGCTGGACCTCTCGCTCCAGAACGCCCAGTACCACATCGGCAACCTCGAAGACGCCGGCCTGATCGAGCCGGTCGACACGGTGTACTCCGAGAAGGGTCGCGAGATGACGGTGTACGGGCCGGCGGACGCGCCGCTGATCGTCTACGCCGGCACGGAGGACGAGACGACCGGGCTGAAGGCGGCGCTCTCCCGGCTCGTCGGCGCAGTCGCGGCGCTGGGCCTCGCGAGCCTGCTCGTCCAAGCGTACTTCGGCGAGCTCCCGCTCCCGTTCGGGCAGACGGGCGGCGCCGGGGGGTACGAGACCGGTGCCGACGGGACGGCCACACAGGCCGCGACCGAGACTCAGTCCGGAGATATCGGCATCGCCCAAGTCACGTCGGAGCCTACCGCGACGCCGACGCCCGAGACGGTCCGGAGCGCGGAGGACGCGCTCGGGGTGCCGCCGGGCCTGCTGTTCTTCCTCGGCGGCGCGGCGGTGCTGCTCGGGGTGGCTGCGGTCTGGTGGCTCCGCCGGCGTTAGAGGTACGGCGGACGCTCGGGCTCGTCGGGCGACTCCTCGACGGCCTCACCGTCGACGGCGCCGCCGTCGGCCGCGCTCACGGTGCCCGAGGCGTCCTCCCGGTCGACAGCCAGCTCCGCGGCGATGTCGACGGGTCGGTCCTCGCTGTCGGCGTCCAGACTGTACGTCGTCGACGATGGATCTTCGGACTCGGGTTCGTCGGTATCGTCGTCCTCCGAGTCGGGATCGTAGGACAGCAGCGCGGTCACCGCGAGCACGCCCAGTGCGACGGGCTGTTCGGTCGCCAGCAGACCCAGCACGTCGACTGCGAGCATCCCCAGCGCGACCGAGCTTCCGAACCGGAAGCGGTCGATGTCGACCGCGCCCTGCAGCGTCGGCGCGCCGAGGGCGACGCCAAGCGCGAACGCGACTCCGGTGCCGGCGGCGGCGGCCGCGGGGACGAGCGTCGCGAGCTCGAAGTTCATCGTCAGCTCGGCGCCGCCGCGGTAGCTGGCGATCATCCCCAGCCCGACGATCGCGCCGGGACCCGGGAGGTACGTGCCGACCTCCGCGCTGGCGGTTTTGGCGGCGATCGCGAGGATCACCAGCCCCGCGAAGCGCTGGAACACGTCGGGGTCGAACAGGGAGTAGAGCGTCTGGGCGAACGCGGCCTCGACGACCGCGATGGGGACGAGCACGGCGCCGACGAGCAGCACCGAACTCGCCTTCTCGGTCGGCGTGCCCTCCATCTCGGCGAGAATGACCGCGACGGTGGCCGAGCCGCCGAAGATTAGGAGGCCGGTCTGGAGCACGCCCCCCGGGGAGATAGCCCCGGTCTCGGTGGTGAGCGCGCCGGCGACGACCAGCGCGGGGAAGATCCCGTCGACGAGCGGGAGGCCCATCACCGTCGCCAGCAGCCGCGTGGCGCCGCCGACGTGCTGTTCGAGGCGTAACGCGATCGGGTGGTCCGAGACGCTCACGACTAGCTGGCGGCCTCACCCGTGGCCAAACGGTAGTGTGCTCCCGACTCCGGATAGCCGCGGCCGAACGCGGATCCTGTAAATTTCGGGAGGAAACGTCGTACTGTTCGCCACATCGTTTTGAGCGAGTCGACGGCGCTGTCGTTCGGCTGGCCGACGATGCACGACGTGGCGAGACGGTCGACGTCCATACCACTACTTCCGCCGATAGGGCGATAAACGTTGTGTGAGAGTGCACCCCATGAACACGGCCGGATCGTCGGCGTAACTGAACGTTAGTCGAAGAACTCACGACAAATACGGGTTGAAACTGAAGATACGTTGGCGGTGCCGTCGGCCCGGACGGAGGCCGACAGTGTGGGGACGAGAGGCACACAGTTCCGGGATACGGAACGCTTTTGGGCCGAGGCTCACCACCGACTACATGGCGAGTAACGGATCGGAACCTTTCTCGGAGAAGCTACGAGTGCCGGAGGCGCTGACGTTCGACGACGTGCTCCTGCGGCCGATGGAGAGTCGTGTCGAGCCCGACGCCGCGGACGTGTCCACGCACGTCTCGCGGAACGTCGAGCTCCAGATCCCCGTCCTCTCGGCGGCGATGGACACCGTCACCGAGGCCGAGATGGCCATCGGGATGGCCCGCGAGGGCGGGCTGGGCGTGCTCCACCGCAACATGGACACCCCGGAGATGGAGGCTCAGATCACCCGCGTCAAGCGCGCGGACGAGCTGGTGATCCGGCGTGAGAACGTCGTCACCGCCGCGCCCGAGCAGACCGTCGACGAGGTCGACGAGATGATGGAGCACGAGGGCGTCTCCGGCGCGCCGGTCGTCGACGAGGACGACACCGTGCTGGGGATCATCTCCGGCACCGACATCCGCCCGTACCTCGAGGTCGGCGAGAGCGACACCGTCCGGGAGGCGATGACCGACGAGGTCATCACCGCCGGCGAGGACGTGAGCGCCCGCGACGCGCTCGAACTCATGTACGACCACAAGATCGAGCGCGTCCCCATCGTCGACGACGACGACCGGCTGGTCGGCCTCGTGACGATGCAGGGGATCCTCGCGCGCCGCGAGAACGAGAACGCGGCCCGCGACGAGGACGGCCGCCTGCGCGTCGGCGCCGCGGTCGGCCCCTTCGAGGACGAGCGCGCGATCGCCGCCGACGAGGCCGGCGCGGACGTGCTGTTCATCGACTGCGCTCACGCGCACAACCTCAACGTCCTCGACTCGGCGAAGGCGATCACCGAAACCGTCGACGCCGACGTGGTCGTCGGCAACGTCGGCACGCGGGAGGCCGCCGAGGCCTGCGTCGACTTCGCCGACGGGATCAAGGTCGGGATCGGCCCGGGCAGCATCTGTACCACTCGGGTCGTCTCCGGCGCGGGGATGCCCCAGATCACTGCCGTCGCCGAGGTGGCCGACGTGGCCAGCGAGCACGACGTGCCCGTGATCGCCGACGGGGGGATCCGCTACTCCGGCGACGCGATCAAGGCGATCGCCGCCGGCGCGGACGCGGTGATGCTCGGTTCCTACTTCGCGGGCACCGAGGAGGCGCCCGGCCGCGTCATCACGATGAACGGCAAGAAGTACAAGCAGTACCGCGGGATGGGCAGCGTCGGCGCGATGCAGTCCGGCGGCGGCGAGCGCTACCTCAAGGAGGAGAGCGACGAGGAGTACGTCCCCGAGGGCGTCGAGGCGGCGACCCCCTACACGGGGACGCTGGCCTCCGAGCTCCACCAGCTCGTCGGCGGGATGCAGTCCGGCATGGGCTACGTCGGCGCCGAGACCATCCCCGAGTTCAAGGAGCGCTCGGAGTTCGTCCGCGTCTCCGCGGCCGGACAGACCGAGGGCCACCCCCACGACGTGATGATCACCGACGAGGCGCCCAACTACAGCCCCAACGAGTAACACCGTTCGGTGGTCGAAGGCACAACGAAGGCCGGAAGGGGTATTTTGATATAGCCGGCCGCCCCTTTTCCGCCAGAGCTAACCGCTCCCTATCAGATGAGTGACGATCGCCCTCTCGTGCTCGTCGTCGAGGACGAGTCAGATCTGGCAGACCTCTACGCCGCGTGGCTCGGGGCCGACTACCGCGTCCGAACCGCCTACGGCGGCCGTGAGGCCCTCGAGAACCTCGACAGCGAGGTCGACATCGTGCTGCTCGATCGTCGGATGCCGGGACTCTCCGGCGACGAGGTGCTCGACGCGATTCAGGAGCGCGGGATCGACTGTCAGGTCGCGATGGTGACCGCGGTCGAGCCCGACTTCGACGTGCTCGGGATGGGGTTCGACGACTACCTCGTCAAGCCCGTCGCGCGCGAGGAACTGCTGGAGACCGTCGGCGATCTGGAGCGTCGCAGCACGTACGACACGGGCGTTCAGGAGCTGTTCTCGCTCTCCTCGAAGAAGGCGCTGCTCGAGGCCGAGAAGACCGACTCCGAACTCGAGGAGAACGAGGAGTACCAGCAGCTCACCGACCGCCTGAAACAGCTCCGCGCGGAGCTGGACACGACGATCGACGAGATGAGCGACAGCGGGGAGTTCGAGTCGCTGTTCCGCGAGTTCGAGGACGTCGACGACCCCTTCGAGGACGTCGACGGGAGCGAACCCTTCGCCGACGACACCGAGGACGACCCCTTCGGCGGCGTCCAAGAGTAGTTCAGAGGCCGACGCCGGTGCCGACGTTCTCCGCCCGCGCCCGCTCGACGAGCGACGTCGCCGCCGCGGCGTCGAGCACCGCCGACCCGACCGACGCGACGACCAGTATCTCCGTCGCCGACTCCCGTCCGGACTCCCCTTCGAACACCGCCGACAGCGGCGTGAACGCGGATTCGTCGCGGTCCGGGAAGTCGCCGGTCTCGGCGGCTTCCGCCGGCACGTCAGCGAACAGCCGGGCCGCCCGCGAAACCGTCGTCGCGTCGAGTTCGCGCATCTCGGCGGTGTAGGCGCCGACCGCGACGACCAGCGTCCCGGGGGCGAGCGCGTCGCCGGGGAACACCGGCTCGGTCGCGGTCGTCGCCGTCACGACCACGTCGGCGTCCGTCACCGTTTCCCGCGCCGAGTCGGCCGCCTCGGCGTCGATCCCCTCGGCTCGGAGGTCCGCCGCACACGCTTCCCGCGAGTCGCTGGGCGAGTAAACTCGGACCGAGTCGACCCCGCGCGCGGCCGCGATCGCGCGAGCCTGCCAGCGTGCCTGCGTCCCGGCGCCGACGATACCCACCGTCACCGGCCCGTCGCCGACTGCGAGCCGGTCGGCCGCCAGCCCGCCGATACAGCCCGTCCGGGCGTTCGTGATCCGCGTCCCCGCGAGCAGCGCGGTCGGCTCGCCCGTTCGGGCGTCGGTAACGGCGATCTGTGCCTGCACGGTCGGGCGCCCACGCTCGGCGTTCCCCTCGTGGACGCTCGCGAGCTTCGTGGCGTAGTGGTCGTCGCCGTGGATGTACGCCGGCATCGTCAACCCAGTTCCCAGCGGTTCGTCCCCCTCGATCCCCGTGCCGACCGGGAAGTGCGGTCGCTCGGGCCGCTCGACCTCGCCGCGGCCCTGTTTCCGGAACGCCCGTTCTATCTCCGGTAGCAGGTCGCCGAGGTCGAGCAGTCCCGCGACCTCGTCGTCGGAGAGTACGCGCATACGGCCACGTCCACCCCCGCGAAGATAGCTCTTGGCCGAGGGTTGAAGGGTGATGGCGCGACCAGGCCCACCGACCCAGTACGGAAACCACGGGGGAGTCGAGGCGGGAGCACGACGCGCCCCCCGTGAGGCAGCCACGCGTCGTCTGTTCGCCACTCGTGCCGACCTCGTGACGGGCACGCGGGGTCGGCACAACGGTTTTGCCGACACCACGCTGAGAGAGCGTATGCGAGTCGTTGTCGTCGGCGGCGGGATCGTCGGCCTGTCGAGCGCGGTCGCGCTGGCCGACCGCGGCGCGACGGTGGTGCTCTGTGAGCGCGGCAGCCTCGGGGACGGGAGCACCTCGCGCGCGCTCGGCGGGGTTCGGTGTCAGTTCTCGACGGCGGTCAACGTCGACCTCTCGCTGGCCAGCCGGCCGGTGTGGGAGACGTTCGAGGATCGCTTCGGCGTCGACATCGAGTTCCGACAGGCGGGCTACCTGCTGCTCGCGCGGACCGAGGAGACCGCGCGGGGGCTGGAGCAGCAGGCCGCGCTCCAGCGTGACCGCGGCGCCGAGACGCAGTTCCTGACTCCCGACGAGGTCACCGACTACTGTGCGGGCGTCGATCCCGACGCTGTCACCGCCGCGACGTACAACCCCCGCGACGGCTTCGCGGATCCCTACCTCGCACTGCAGGGGTTCGCCGACGCCGCCCACGAGCGCGGGGTCGAGGTTCGGACCGGGACTGCCGTCACCGACGTGCGACTCTCGAACGGGCGTGTCGTCGGCGTCGACGTTGCGGGCGACGGCGCGCCGAGCGGCGGCGCCATCGACGCCGACGCCGTGGTGAACGCGACGGGGCCATGGGCCGCTGAACTCGCGGCGATGGCCGGCGTCGAGATTCCCGTCGAACCACAGCGCCGGCAGGCACTCGTCGCCGACCCCGAGCGGCCGGTACCGGAGGACGATCCGCTCACGATCGACTTGGAGACGAGTTCGCACTTCCGGCCGGAGCGCGACGGCGCGGCGATCGTCGGCGGCTACTTCGACGACGAGCCGGAGACGCCCGACCCGGACTCGTTCTCGGAGTCCTACGACGTGGCGTGGGCCGCCGAGACAGTCGAGCGTGCCGCGGCCTACTGCGACTACTTCGGCGAGAGCACCCGGCTGAAGCGGGGCTGGGCCGGACTGTACGCGGTCACGCCCGACCACCACCCGATCGTCGAGGAGTCGGTCCCGGGGTTCGTGCAAGCGGTCGGCTTCTCCGGCCACGGGTTCCAGCACGCGCCCGCGACCGGACAGGTCGTCGCGGAGATACTCCTCGACGGCGAGGCGTCGACGGTCGATGTCTCGGATCTCGGCAGCGACCGCTTCGAGACGGGCGAACTGCTCCACGAGCGGAACGTGGCCTGACGCCACGGGCGAAACCGGCTTCCGGTCGGCGTCCGAACCGCGATCCATGGTCGCGAAAGAGTCCGAGTCCGAACTGGACCGCGGCGACGAGGCACCCGAGTTCTCGCTGGAAGGCGTCGACGGCGAGACGTACACGCTGGAGACGTTCGCCGACAGCGACGCGCTGCTGCTCGTGTTCACCTGCAACCACTGCCCGTACGCGCAGGCGAAGTTCGGCCTACTGAACGAACTCGCCGACGAGTACGACGACGCTGCGGTCGTCGGTATCAACCCCAACGACGCCGAGGAGTACCCCGAGGACAGCTTCGAGACGATGCGGGAGTACGTCGAGTCCGGGAAGATCGACTACGACGCCTACCTCCGCGACGAGAGTCAGGCAGTCGCCGACGCCTACGGCGCGGTCTGTACGCCCGACCCGTTCCTGTTCCGCAACGATGGTGACTCGTGGAGCCTCGCGTACCACGGTCGCCTCGACGACGCGCTCAACCCCGACGAGGAGCCCTCGGAGTTCTACATCCGGGACGCGATCGACGCGGTGCTCGCCGGGGAGGAAGTAGATATCGAGGACCGCCCCTCGCGTGGCTGCAGCATCAAGTGGAAGAACGACTGAGCGGGCCGGAACTCAGGCTTCGGTGTGTTCCCGGGCACTCTCCAGCGCCTCGCGGGCGTTCTCGACGGCCGCGGGCTGTTTCGCGGGGTAGGCTTCGACCTTCGCACGGAGGGTGATCCCCGGGCCGCGTTCGACCTCACCCTTGAACGCGTCCTGCTTGTCCAGCCGGAGGAAGAACGCGCAGTTCTCGTCGACGCGCTCGTCGAGCTCGCCGATCACGTCCTCGATGTCCGACAGCTCGCTCAGCTGCCGGAGCACGTAGCGCACGTCGTCAGCGTTGTCGACGCGGGCGGAGAACACCACGATCCGGTCGCCGTGGTGGCCGCGGTTGACCGCGCGCTCGATCTCGTACTCCTCGGGGAGGAACTGTCGGAGCGCCTGCTCGACGCGCTTCTCGTCCTCCGTCGCGTAGCAGAAGGTCCGCAGGTCGACGTAGTGAAACGGGACGCTGGGCATACCCGTCGGTAGGGGTGCAGCGCGCAAAAGGCTTCCTCGACGGAGAAAGCTCCCGTGTGGGTGCGATCGACTCTACTCCTCGGGCTCTTCGTCGCCGCCTTCCGAGACCAGCTCCAGCTGGTCCTCCGGGATGCCGGCCTCCTGTCCGTCCTCGAAGACGATCGTGTAGTTGGGGTCGCCGAACATCGTCTCCATCACCTGCGTGATCTCCCCTTCCTCGCCGTCGAACTCGCTGTGTTCGTCGTGAAGAACGACCGTGTCGCCTTTCTCGAAGCTCATGGTGGCTCGTTCCGCCGGCGCGGATTTAAGCGCCGTGATTCGGCGAACCGCTCACTCCCGGACCGCGGCGTAGATCTCCTCGAGCCGGTCCACCGCGTGCTCGACGCTGATCGCCGCCCGACGGTCCAGACAGTTCTCCCGCAGGCGCTCGCGCTCGTCGAGCGTGCGCTCGATCGCGTCGGCGAAGCCGTCGATGTCGCCCGGCTGGAAGTGGTAGCCCGTTTCCCCGTCGTCGACGGTGTCCGAGAGGGCGCCGCTGTCGACGCCGACCACGGGCGTCCCGCAGGCAAACGCCTCCAGCGCGACCAGCCCCTGCGTCTCGACCGGGCTGGGGAACAGAAACGCGTCGAGGCCAGCGTAGAACGCCGGAAGCTCCTCCCGGTCGAGGAAGCCGAGGAAGCGCGCGTCGACGTTCCGCTTTCGAGCAGCCTCTTCCAGTTCTGCCCGCGCCGGCCCGTCGCCGCCGAACACCACCGTCACGTCCCGATCGAGGCGGTCGCAGGCAGCGAGGATCGACGGGAGCGACTTCTCGTGGCCGTGTCGGCCCGTGTAGCCGACGAGCGTCCGATCGTCGGGGAGTCCGTGGCGCTCGCGGAACGCGGCCGAATCGACGGGACGGAAGCGCTCGGTGTCGACGCCGTTGGGGACGACCTGCGGGTCGTCGACGCCGAGTTCGGTGGCGACGTACTCGCCGGTCGCCGCCGACGGGACGATCACCGCGTCGGCCCGGTTCAGGAACCACGACTCGTAGCGCCGGCTCAGCGCCGCGGTCCGCTTCCGCACCGGCGCCCACGAGGTGAGGTAGCTGGCGTACTCCGAGGTCGGCGTGTGGTACGTCGCGACCAGCGGGAGGTCGCGGCTCCGGGCGAGGCGCATCCCGGCGAGTCCCAGCGAGAACGGCGTGTGCGCGTGGACGACGTCGACGTCCGTGACGGCGTCGGGAACGCGAGGCAGCCCGAGCCGGTAGCCCGCGTAGATCGGCAGCGGCAGCGACCGGACCGGGTGTTCGTCCGCCTCAGGCTCCCGGTCGGGCGCGCCGGGGTAGACCACCTCCATCCGGCCGCCGCGCTCCCGCCAGCGGTCCCGCCAGCTCTGGACGGTGTAGGTGACGCCGTTGACCGTCGGCAGGTAGGTGTCCGTGAACGCCGCGACCGACTCCATGCGCGAGCGGTTGTCCGAGGCGCGGTTAAGGGGTTCCGGAATGGCTCTCCTCCAGCAGGCGCTCGTACTGCTCGATCAGCCGCTCGCCCACGCGGTCGAGCGAGTGCTCTGCGGCGGTCTCTTGGGCGTTCTCGCCCAGTCGCTCCCGAAGGTCGGGGTTCTCCTCCAGTCGGCGGAGCGCGTCGACGAACTCCTCGCGCGTCTCGCACTTCAGGCAGTCCTCGCCGTCGGTGAAGAACTCCTCGAACACCGGGATGTCCCGGAGCACGACCGCCTTTCCGCAGGCCATGGCCTCCAGCGCGGCGATCCCCTGGTTCTCGTCTTTGGTCGGGAACAGGTACACGTCGCCGGCACCGAACGCGGCGCGCTTGTCGTCCATCCACCCCGTGAACGTGACGTTCTCGGGGGGGTTGTTCGTCCAGTAGCGGGTCGCCTCGCCGGCGGCGGCGCCCTCCTCGTAGTGGCCGAACCACGCGAAGTCGTACTCCGTCTCCTTTGCGACCTCGCAGAACGTCGTCAGCCCCTTGCGCTCGAACACCTCGCCGACGCAGAACACCACCATCCCCTCCAGATCGAAGCGCTCGCGCGTCTCCTCGCGAAGGTCTTCGAACCCTTCGAGCGAGTCCACGTCGACGCCGTTGGTCACCGGTTCGATCGGCGTCGTCACGGGGTACTCCCGGAGCACCCCCTTCGTGTACTCGCTGGGACAGAGCACCAGATCCGCCTGCGAGTAGAACCACCGCAGGTACGGCCGCAGCGCGGGCGCGAGCCGGTCGGTGAACCGGAACGACTCGCCGAAGTCCTCCGCGGTGACGTGGGCGTGCAGTACGAGCGGGATATCGTTGCGCTTGGCGTGTCGGGCGACGGCGACGCTCCCCGGGCCGACGACGTTGCAGTGGGCGACGTCGTACTCCCGGAACGCGCGGCCGCCGGTCAGCCGGGACTTCGCGGCGTCGACGGGACCGTCGCCGACCCACGGCGACTCGATCACGTCGACGTCCGCCCGTTCGAGCGCCTTGCGTTGCTGGCGGGTGGCGGTGACGATCCCGCCGCGGATGCGGTCTTCCAGTTCGAGGTAGTCGAGCACGCGCACGGCTTTCGTCGTTCTTCGGAGGTCGGATTGATCAACGTTCCGGCCTGCGGGCGTCGACGTCCGGACCGTCCCCGAAAACGATAACCCCGGCAGCCCTCTCGGTACTGACGAGAGATGAGCGCCGAGATCGCCGAGGAGCGGATCGAACGCCTCGCCGCGCTAGCGGAGGAGGCCGCGGCCGCGGGGAAGTTCGACCGCTCGCGGGAGTACGTGCGGCTGGCTCGGCGCCTCGCCGAACGGAACCGCCTCTCGCTCCCCCGGCGATTCGCACGCTCGACCTGCGACGACTGCGACGTGTTCCAGCGCCCGGGCGTCAACGTCCGAGTTCGGGTTCAGCGCGGGCGCGTGATCCGGCGCTGTGACTGCGGCGCGACCGCCCGCTACCCCTACCGGGAGTGAGCCCGCCAGACCGAAGCTTCAAAGCTTCCCCGGCGAATCGTTCCGGTAAGAATGTCTGACGAGCTACGAAAGCAGGCACACGAGCTCGACGTGACCGTCTGGGTGGGGAAAAACGGGATTGACGCCGTCGTCGACGAGCTCGACGACCAGTTGGACAACGAGGAGCTGGTGAAGGCGAAGTTCCTGCGATCGGCGCGGGGCACCGACGACACCGAGGCGCTCGCGACGGAGTTGGCCGACCGCGTCGACGCGGAGGTGATCGACACCCGCGGGCACACGGCGGTGTTCCACTGATGGCGAGCCTGCAGACGACGGCGACTCCCGGCGGCGAGTCGGCCGCCCGGGCGAACCAAGTGGTCGCCGCCTTCCTCGAACAGTTCCTCCCGACGGTGCTGGCGAACGCCATCGGCGCCCTCCTCGTCTTCCTCGCGGTGTTCGCGATCATCTACGGCGCGGGCAAGGCGACGGCCGTCCCGCTGGTCGACCGTGTGCTCGACGCCCGCGGGCTGGAGGCCCACGCCCGTCGGCCGCTGATCAAGATCACCTCGGTGCTGATCGTGTTCGTGGCGGTTACCGTCGCCTTCGGCTTCGCCGGCTTCGGGAACTTCCTCCAGTCGCTGGCGACGATTGCCGCCGCTGCGACGCTGGCGATCGGCTTCGCGATGCAGGACGTGATCGCGAACTTCGTCGCCGGCATCTTCATCTACACCGACCGGCCGTTCCGTATCGGCGACTGGATCGAGTGGGAGGGCAACTCCGGCATCGTCGAGGACATCTCCTTCCGGGTCACCCGCGTGCGCACGTTCGACAACGAGCTACTGACTGTGCCGAACTCACAGCTCACCGACGGCGTGATCAAGAACCCCGTCGCGAAGGACACGCTCCGCCTACAGTTCACCTTCGGCATCGGCTACGACGACGACGTGGAGAAAGCCACGGACATCATCGTCGACGAGGCCGAGCGCCACCCCGACATCCTCACCGACCCGGCGCCGAGCGTGCGGCTGACCGAACTCGCGGACTCCTACGTCGGCCTTCGCTCGCGGATCTGGATCGACAACCCCTCGCGGGCGGACTTCGTGAAGATCCGCTCGGAGTACGTCAAGAACGTGAAACGGCGCTTCGACGAGGCGGGGATCGAGATCCCGTTCCCCCAGCGCGACCTCTCGGGCGAGATCGAACTGCCGCCCGAGCACGTGCGGGAGTAGCGTTCGGTTCGCTCTCTACAGCATCCGGTCGGCGATCGTGTTCCGCAGTACTTCGCTGGTCCCCTCGTAGATCTCGTTGAGCTTGGCGTCGCGGTAGTAGCGCTCGACCGGGAAATCCTTCGTGTAGCCGTAGCCGCCGTGGACCTGGATCGCCTCGTTGGCCACCTCGCGGCTGACTTCGCTGGCCTTGAGCTTGGCCTGTGCGGCGGCCTTGATGTAGTCCTCGTCGCGGATCTTCAGGTCGGCTGCCTTGTGCATCAGCAGCTTCGCGCTCTGGACTTTCGTGTCCATGTCCGCCAGCTTGTGCTGGATCGCCTGAAACTCCGAGATGGGCTGGTCGAACTGCTCGCGGTCGGTGGCGTACTCCGTCGCGGCCTCCTTGGCCGCGCGGGCGATGCCGACGCCGCGGGCGGCGATGGAGATGCGGCCGCCGTTGAGCGTCTTGAGCGACTGGACGAACCCCTCGCCCTCCTCTCCGAGTCGGCGGTCAGCCGGCACCCGAAGCTCGTCGAACCGAAGCTCTGCGGTGGGACAGCCCTTGTCGCCGAGCTTGTGCTCGGTGTTCTCGACGATGAAGCCGTCGTCCGACTCGGGCCGGACGACGAACGAGGAGATCCCGCGGTTGCCCGCGTCGGGGTCGGTCTTCGCGAAGACGATCACCGTGTCCGCGACCGAGCCGTTGGAGGTCCAGAGCTTCCCGCCGTCGATGACGTACTCGTCGCCCTCCCGTTCCGCGGTCGTGGTCATCGCGGGCACGTCGCTGCCGGCGCCGGCCTCCGAGAGCGCGAACGCGCCGACGTCTGAGCCTTCGGCCAGCGGCGTGAGGTACTCCTCCTTCTGGGCTTCGTCGCCGAACTCGTACAGCATGTTGCCCGCCAGCGACGTGTGGGCGGCGACGATCGTCCCCAGCCCGCCGGAGCCTCGGGAAATCTCCTCGATGCCGATCGCGTAGGAGTGGTAGTCGAGGCCGGCGCCGCCGTACTCGGTGGGGAACGGCATCCCCATCAGCCCCAGTTCGGCCATCTGGTCGACGAGGTCCTCGGGGAACTCGTCGGTCTCGTCGATCTCGGCGGCCCGGGGGACCACCTCCTCGTCGACGAACTCGGCGACGGTGTCGCGGATCTGCCGCTGCTCCGCGTCCAGACTGAAGTCCATACCCTCGTCTCCTTCCGGGCCGGGCTTAGGGTTTTCTACCCGGTTCTCCCCCCGCTCCGTGGTCGGAAAACGACGGGTCGCGAACCGCTTGGGAGAGACTTTTAACGCCGCTGTACGTAGACCCCTCAAGCCGAATGCCCGGACCCGACCCCCTCGCCGACGTTCCGTCCGATGACCTCGCGTGGTGTCACGAGGCCGTCCAAGACGTCTCCCGCACGTTCGCGCTGACAGTGGACGTGCTCGAGGAGCCCATGGACTCCTACATCTGTCTGGGCTACCTCCTCTGTCGGGTCGCGGACACGATCGAGGACGCCTCCCACATCCCTCCTGCCGAGCAGGCGGCGCTGCTCCGGACCTACGACGCCGTGCTCGATCCGGCCGACGACACCGAGATCGACACGTTCGTGGCCGAGGTCGAGCAGTGGGTTCCCGCCGAGGCCGAGCGCAACGCCGACTGGGCGGTCGTCGCGAGCGCGCCCCGGATCGTCGCCACGTTCGAGGCACTCCCCGCCGACGTGCGCGAGGCGATCACGCCGCCGGTCCGGGAGATGGTCGAGGGAATGGCCGAGTTCGTCGAGCGCTACGCCGACGAGGGCGGCCTCCGTATCGACGACCGGCGCGAGCTGGAGGAGTACTGCTACTACGCCGCCGGCACCGTCGGGAACCTCATCACGAACCTCGTGACCCGAGGGGAGATCGACGACGAGCGCGAGCGGACGCTGTACGACACCGCCGAGGAGTTCGGCCTGCTGCTCCAGCTGGTCAACGTCTCGAAGGACGTGTACGACGACTACGACGAGGAGAACAACGTCTACCTCCCCGCCGAGTGGCTGGCCGAGGAGGGCGTCGAGCAGGACGAGGTGCTCGACCCCGCGAAGCGCGAGGGCGCGACCTCGGTCGTCCGGCGCACGACCGACCTCGCGCGCTCCTACCTCGACGACGCCGGGACGTACCTCCAGCACGTCCCGCTGCGGGACGGTAACACGCTCGAGGCGTGGGCAGTGCCGTTCCTCCTCGCGGTCGGGACGCTCCGAGAGGTCCGCGAGCACCCGGAGGACGTGCTGACCGAGCGGGGGGTGAAGGTGTCCCGGAAGGAGGTGTTCGCGGTCGTGAGCGCGATGAGCTCGAAGGGCCGGGACGCGCTCCCCTCGTTCCGCGAGCGAATCGCCAGCGCGCCGTTCCATCAGCAGCCGACCAGCGCGGACTGATCGGCCCCTCTTTTTCGACCCGTCACGACGCTCTGGAGCTGTCGCTCTCGCGTGGAGAGAAGACCGCAGAACGTCGGCGCCTCAGTCCTCGAGCGCGTCGGCGATCCGTCGCAGCTCTCGCGTCGCGTCGCGGACCTCGTCGCGGAGCTGTCGGACCTCACGCACCATGTCCTCGGTGGCCTGGGCCTGTCGCTCGCTGCTCTCGCCGCCCTCGCTACCGGCGTCGGCGCCCATGCCGCCCGGACCGCCGCCCATGCCGGGCGCGCCGCCGGGACCGCCACCGCCGCCCATCATGCCGGACATCATCTGTGCGAAGGGGTTGCCGCCGGGACCCTCGCCGCCCATGCCGGGCGGGCCGCCGCCCATCCCCTCCGGACCGGGCGCCTCGCCCTCCTCGCGCTCGGCCTCGCGGCGCTCGCGGATCTCCTCGACGCGCTCGCGGAACGACTTCTCCTCCTCGCCCTCGGTACTCTCCTCCGAGCCGTCGGCCTCGTCGGGTTCGTCTGCCATACCTCCGGGTTCCGGGGCCACGGCGAAAAGGGTTGTTCTCCCGGGCAGTCGAGAACCGACCGGGACGGTTTTCCGGGCCAGCGACCGATGTCGAAGCGATGGTTCCGCCGCTGGCGCTGGACATCGACGGCACGCTCACCACGCCCGAGCACACGATCGCGCCGCGGGCGTTCTCGCTGCTCGCGGGGTGGGAGGCGCCGGTCGTGCTGGCGACCGGGAAGGCGTTCCCCTACCCCGTGGCGCTCTGTCAGTTCGCCGGCATTCCCGAGCGTGTGATCGCGGAGAACGGGGGCGTCGCGCTCGCTGACGGGCAACTCGAGTACGCGGGCGACCCCGAGCGCGTCGACGCCGCGATCGAGGCGTTCGAGGAGCGCGGCGGCGACCTCGGCTGGGACGGCGTCGACACGATCAACCGCTGGCGCGAGACGGAGGTGGCCGTCAGGCGGACCGCCGACGAGGCGCTGCTCCGTGGGGTCGCCGCGGAGTTCGACCTCCAGTTCGTCGATTCGGGGTACGCCTACCACCTCAAGAGCGCGGACGCGAGCAAGGGCGCGGCGCTGACCGGCGTCGCCGAGACGCTCGGCTACGAGCCGAGCGATTTCGTCGCCGTCGGCGACAGCGAGAACGACGCCTCGACGTTCGAGGTCGTCGGCGAGTCCTACGCGGTCGCGAACGCCGACGAGACCGCGAGCGCCGCCGCGGATCACGTCCTCGACCGCGGCTACGTCGACGGGACGCTGGACGCGCTCCGTGCAGTCAGGGAGCGAGCAGTAGACGACGCGTAGCTCGCCGGCTCAGCACTTCTCGGCCGCGGCCGCGGACTCGCTCTCGATCGGGACGAACGTGCCGTCGATGTCCCACTCGTGGATGCAGTACACCTCGCCGAGACGGTCGGCCCGCCAGACGCCGCCGTCGTACCGTTCGACCCGCCCGCAGCGCTCACAGACGCGCCGGTCGGGCGTACGGAGGAGATCGCTCATTGCCGGCGTGAGGACGGGTGCGGGTATGAAGCTTCCGTCGTCGGCACGCTATTCGACCGACGGCGTCGCTGCGACCAGCGCCGACACCGGCGCCGCGAGGTGGAGCGTCGTCACCTCGGTGCCGCCGAACGTCTCGGTGACGCTCCCGATCCGCTCGAAGCCGAGGGACTCGTAGAACCCACGGGCTCGGTCGTTCCCGTCGAACACCTCCAGCCAGACGCGTTCGTGGCCCGCCCCGCGGAGCCGGTGGGCGACGTGGGCGGCGAGTTCGCTGCCGACGCCCTCGCCCCAGCGATCGGGCGCGACGTAGAGCCGCGAGAAGAAGGCGTCCGGGTCGTCGGGATCGCTCTCCCAGTCCCGGGCCGGGCCGGCGTTGGCGAAGCCGACCACGCCGTCGTCGTCGGCGACGAGGAAACAGGCGCCGTCGGCCGCGTCCGCCTCCCGGATCTCCTCGCGCAGCGAGTCGGCGTCGTACCACTCCTCGACCGTCGCGTCGACCGTCTCCGCGCCCAGCAGGTCGTCGTAGGCGGCGTGCCACGACGCCCGGGCGACGGCGGCGACGGTGCCGGCGTCGGCGGGCACGGCGTCGCGGATCTCCATACTCGCCGCTGTCCCGCCGCCGGCTTGAGGATTTCGCCCGCCAGCTTTTCGGTCGCCGCGCCCGCCACCCCCGTCGTGGAGTTCACGCCCCGTCGCACGTTCTGGCTGGCCCTCTGCTGGCTCGGCGCCACACAGAGTCTCTCGTGGGGGATCGCGGTCACCCGGGTCGGCGTCTGGCCCGGAAACGTCGCCGCGATCATCGGCTTCGCTCTGCTGACGCTGGTCGCGCTGGTCGGCGTGTTCCGTCCCGAGTGGATCGGCGGTCCCGACGAGCGGACGCCGGTCTGGTGGGCCGCCGCCGTCGCCGCGGCAGTCGGGACAGTCGCGCTGCTGCTCTAACTCCGGAAGAGCTATTCCCGACTGCTCACAGCGCGAACACGATGCAGTACGGTAACAGCGTCGGCCCGTTCCTCGATCGCATCTCCGAGACGCCGGAGACGTTCTCGTTCGTCGAGCCCTCTCTCGGCGAGTCGAACGTCCCGCTCCGTGAGTTCGATCCCGAGACCGTCCGCAAGCGCTGTGAGGCGGCCGGCCTCGACCTGATCGTCCACCTCCCTATCGAGCAGCCGCTCGTCCACGCGCCGCCGGAACACGCCGACGGCGTCCACGCCTACTTCGAACGGGCGCTCGACCTCGCGGCGGCGGCGGGGGCCGACCGAGCGGTCGCACACTGTACCGCCAACCGCGGCAGTCTCGGCGACCTCGACCTGTTCCGGGAGAACGTCCGCCGGCTCGACGCGGCGGGCGCCGAGCGCGGCGTCGAGGTCACGTTCGAGAACCTCGGAAAGCTCGACCGCGGCTACGACCTCGACACCGTGGGCCGGGTCCTCGAGGACTGCGGCGCCGCCTGCTGTTTCGACGTGGGGCACGCGTTCGAGGAGGACGGACAGGCGGCGATCGAGTCGTTCCTCGACGACTACGCCCACCTCGTGACCCACCTCCACGTCCACGACGTTCGTGCCCGCGGCGACACCCACCTCGCGCTCGGCGACGGCGAGATCGACTACGAGCCGGTCGCCGCCGAACTGACCGCGGCGGGGTTCGACGGGACGATCACGATCGAATCGTTCAGCCCCGACCCGGCCCTCTGTGTCCACTCAGCCGACCGGCTCCGGGCGGCGTTCGACCGCGTCGGGTAGCCCGACTCAGACCTCCCGGTACGGGCCGAGCCGCGTCCCGTCGGTCAGGTACGCCTCGCCGCTCGCAAGCGCCTCGGGCAGGAACGGCGCGAGGAACGACTCCCCCTCGACGTTGATCCACGTCCCGCCGGATCGGTCGTTGAACGCGGGGAACACCACCAGCTCCGGGTCGTTCCACGCGAGCTCGTCGGCGTCGTCTCCGAGCGCGTCGAGAAACGGCTCCCGACGCAACGGCCCGCGGAGCCACGCCCGCTCGACCCGGCTCCCGCCGACCTCGTCGGTCAGGCGAACGGACGGGTGTTCGTGGCCCATACAGAGCGTCGACGCCGAGAGCGCCTCGGCGTTCGGCCACGTGTGTCCGTGGACCAGCCCAATCGAGCCGACCCGTGCCCCCTCGGACGGGAGTAACTCGATCCGGTCGGGGAACACGTCGGCGACGCCGCCGTCGTGGTTCCCCGTCGCGAGCGTCAGCGGCACCGAACGGGCGTCGAGCGCGTCGAGCAGGTCCCGAACCTCCTCGGCCTCGGTGCCGTCGGGCTCGGCGATCCGGTGGACCAGATCCCCGAGCACGACCACGCGGTCGGCGCCTGTGCGATCGAGTAGGGAGAGCAGCCGTCGCCGGCGCTTCTCGGCGTTCGAGTCGAGTTCGACGCCGCGCTCGTAGCGCAGGCCGACCTCGATCCCGGCGTGGTAGTCCGCGACCGCGAGCGCCCGCTCGTCGCCCAGGTCGAGCGTCGCCGCCGGCGCGCCGGGGACGGGTTCGACCGCTGGCTCGCCCATCAGATCGCCTTGAGCGTGCCGTCGGTAGGCTCGTAGCACTTCCCGCTCATCATCGCGTCCTGCACCGCGTTCTCGACGGCGCCGGCGTCGACGCCGTGTTCGTCGACGACGCGCGCGACGACGGCATCACGGTCGGCGCCGTCGCCGTCGTCCAGTTCGCTCATCGCGGCGATGACCGCATCCTCAAGGTCGACGTCGGCGGACGCCTCGTCGGACTCCTCCTCCGACTCGGCTTCGTCGGGCTCCTCGCCGGTCACTTCGGCCTCGATCTCTTCGAGTTCCTCCTCGGAGGAGGGGACGTCGATGCCGGCTTCGCCGGGCTCGCCGACCTCGGTGCCGGTGGAGAACTCCGTGCCGAACTCCTCTTTGACCTCCTGACGCTCCTCCTCGGTCAGCGCTTCCTCGTCGTCGGGGACGGTCTCCTCGGGATCGAAGTCGCCGATCTCCTCGGCCTCGTCCTCGACGGTCTCCTGTACCGACTCGCCGGCGTCGAAGTCCCCGAGTTCCTCGGTTGGCTCCTCGTCGGCATCCTCCGACTCCTCCTCGTCAGCTTCGGGCGTCTCCGGCTCCGAGTCGTCGGCCGTCTCGGTCGTCGCCTCCTCGGACAGTTCGGCGGCTTCCTCGTCGGCTTCGGTTTCTTCAGGCTCCGTTTCGGCCGGTTCGGATTCTTCTGACTCCGCCGTTTCTTCTCGCTCTGACTCGGTAGATTCCGGCTCGGTAGACTCCGGTTCTGACGACTCCGCCTCCTCGTCCGCCGACTCCAGATCGGCCGACGCTGCTTCGTCGGCCGTCGGCTCGGCCGCAGTCTCGGTCACGGACTCGGCGCCGTCGAGATCGAGATCCACCTCGGGAAGCGGGCCGAGTTCCGCGGAACCCTCGTCACTCGGTTCGGTCTCCAGCGAGCCGACAGCGTCGCGCTCGCCGGCGACCTGTTCGACCGCCTCGACCGCGAGCGACCGGACCACTTCGAGGTAGGCGGTTCCCGTGTCGTAGTGTTCGATGGCTTTCGGAATTCCGGCGGCCAGCGAGGGGTCGACACCCTCGGCAGCGAGCGCCTCGCGGAGGTCGTTGCCGCGCAGGTCCGAGTCGAGCGCCTCCGCGAAGACGGCGATCCGGTGGAGCGTGCGCTCGGCCGCGGAGACCACCCAGCGGTCCCGGGTATCGGCGTCGACCTCGTTGATGCTCTCCGGGCGGACTGAAGTGAACACGCGGTCCGAATCCTCCGGCTCGAACGTCCGGGCCTTCCCGGAGAGCGCGACGAACGTCGGCGGCTCGGCACGGCTCAAGAAGGCGTGCTCGTCGGGCTGGTACTGGCCGGCGTAGGTGACGAACGCGCCCGTCGGATCGACGACGCGCCCGCGGAGGCTGTCCTCGTTGACCTCTTCGACCTCGGTGAGTACGCCGACCGCGAACAGGCGGTTCACGCGCGCGCCCGTCGGCGTCACGACGTAGTTCGGCGCGCGCTCCTCGTCGCTCTCGGAGTAGGAGAGCGTGGCGTCGTCGAACTCCGCGGCGAACAGCCGGCGGGCGATCTCGCGGTTGCCCGGGCCGGAGTCGGCGCTCATGCGCCCACCCCCAGCGCCGCGAGCAGTTCACGCGCTTCCGCTTCGGGTTTCTCGTCGACAGGCTCGAACGCGTCGGCGTTGAGGTTCGCGCCGTACTCGTCGACCGAGAGCGAGCCACGGGCGCGGTAGGCGTCGCCCACCAGCGCCTCGGCGATCGTCTCGGCGACGACCTCGCGGTCCATCGCCTCGCGTGCGGCCTCGCGAGCGTCGTCGAGGTCGCCGCCGTAGATCTCCTCGGTCAGTTCGCGGCCGAGGATCACCGTACACGTCCCGGTGCCGTCATCGAGAATCGCCTTCGTTCGGAGGTCGTCCTCGCCGTCGACCTCCCCGTGGGAGCGACACTCGCCGTTCTGGATCGCGCGGTTGCACTCCGGACAGCGCTGGATCAGCCCGGAGCCGTCCCGGACCTCGATCACGTTACCGGAAAGCTCCACGTCGAACAGGCCGCCGCCGGTGACGGCCTCGCCGATCGACATCGACGGCGCCGAGTCAGTGACGGAGACGGCTTCGTCCAGCGCCGTCACCGTCGAGAACTCGGAGACGTTCACCGAGGGTGCGCCGCGGTACTCCCGGACGTACACGTCCTCGAGCCGGACGCTCTCGCCCGTCTCGATCTCCGGGTGCGGGTCCCAGTCGGTGAACGGGAGCCGCCCGGTCTCGTCGCCGATGACGCCGGAGAGGATCTCCGTCTCGCCGTCCCGGCCGTCGATCGTCCGCTCCTCGACCTCGACGACCTGCACCTCGACTGTTCGGCCGCGATCGCCCGGTTCGAGGTCGATCAGGTCGCGCTCGCCGCCGATCTCGTAGGGCACGTCGAGTTCTTCGCTCTCCAGCGCGACGCTGGTGCTGTCACCCAGATTGAGTTCGGGGCTGCCCTCCCACTCGCGGACGCCGGCGTTGCCGACGGTGACCGTGTCGCCCGGCTCGAAGCCGAACTCCTGCCAGGCGGTGTAGGAGACGGTACCCGTCTCGTCGGCGAACTCGCCCTCGCGGATGGTGATGTCCTCTCCCTGATACCGGATCGAGCGCGTCCCCTTCGTGAGCACGCGGACCGTCACGGTGACGTTGTCGTGCTCGGTCGTCAGGTCCGCAACGTCGAGCGACTCGGGGGTGGCGTCGCCGCCGCCACCGTCGCCGTGTTTCCGGCGGACGCTCTGTTTGGCCTCGTCGATCGGAACGCTGTACTGGAGGAGGTTCTCCAGGTCCTCTTTGACCTCCTGTTTGTCAACACCGAGAGCGGAGGCGAGCTCCTCGGCGTGTTTGTCTACGTCCATCGTGCCGAGTTGGGCCGCGATGGCTAATAAGGGTTCGTCCCGGTCCCCCGGCCGGCGGACGAACGTTCCCGGGAGCGGCGAGTGGCCCGGACCGAACGACCCTTGGCTCTGGGTGAGACACGGGGTGTTATGGACAGTACCACACCCCTGACGCTCGCCCGCGAGGCCGCCAGAGCGGGCGCCGAGGTCGCACACGGGGGGTTCCGCGGGCCGTTGACCGTCGAGACGAAGAAGAACGAGCTCGACTCCGTGACGGAGTTCGATCGCGAGGTCCAGCGCCACGTCGTGCAGATGTTCCGCGAGGACGACTCCGACGCGGTGATCGTCGGCGAGGAGGAGCTACCCGACGTCGATACCCGGACCGCCCTCCCCGAGAGCGGCGCCGCGTGGGTCGTCGACCCGATCGACGGCACCAACAACTTCGTCGCCGGCAACCGGATCTGGGGCTGTGCGGTCGCCGCGGTCGAGGACGGCGACGCCGTCGCCGCGGTCAACGAGTTCCCCGCGCTGGGCGACAGCTTCGCCGCCGCCGACGACGGGGCGATGCGCAACGGGGAATCCTGCAGCGTGAGCGACCGGGTGGACCCCGGAACGTTCACGATCAACCCGATCTTCGGTCTCGAACCGCGTGACCGCCGGAAGCTGGCGGAGTACGTCACCACCATCGCCGAGGAGTTCGGCGACAGCCGTCGATTCGGCAGTTCGCAATACGCGCTCTCCTCGGTCGCCGCGGGCGAACTCGACGCCGCCGTCTCGGGGGTCGAACTCTCGCCGTGGGACACCGTCGGCGGTGTCCACCTGGTGCGAGAGGCGGGCGGCACCGTCACCAACCTCGACGGCGACCGCTGGACGCCCGGCGACTCCGGCATCATCGCTTCCAACGGCGAGGCCCACGACGAACTCGTCGCCGCCTTCGACTGACGACACTCAGGCGTCGTAGGTCAACACGACGCCGTCGTCGAGCCGTTCGACATCCGTCAGCGACAGCTCCGGGAAGGAGTCGGGGTCCGTGAACCCCTCGCCGTCCGCGAGCGTCGGCGCGTCCCGGCCGCCGATCACGACCGAGCCGACGTAGACGGTCAGCCGGTCGACGAGGTCGGCCGCGAACAGCGAGAAGATGAGTTCGCCGCCGCCCTCGACGAGCAGGCGCTCGAGGCCGTGCGCTTCGAGGCGGGCGAACGCCGCGGCGAGGTCGACTCGTCCGGATCCCGCCGTGATCACGGTCGCGCCGGCCGCCGAGAGCGCCGCCACGTCGGCGTCGTCGGCGTCCTCGCTCACGAGCACGTACGTCGCGGCCGCGTCGTCCAGCACTTCCGCGTCCGGCGGCGTCCGTGCGCGGGAGTCTGCGACCACGCGGGCGGGGTTCGCCGGCTCCCCGTCGCGCTCCCGCCGGGCGCGCCTGTCAGCGTCCTTGACGGTCAACCCCGGATCGTCCGCCAGCACGGTTCCGACCCCGACCAGCACGCCGTCGACGCCCGCCCGGAGCTCGTCCATCCGGTCGAAGTCCGCCGGCCCGGAGATCGCCACCTGCTCGCGCTCCCGTGTCGAGAGCTTCCCGTCGACGCTCTCGGCGGCGTTCACGTGGACGTGCACACGTCCGCTTGGGCTGCCTGCGGGTCGACTCTTTCGGTCCGAGCGGGAAGGCTGAAGTCCTGCCCCGCCCGAACTCCGTCGATGACTGTCGAGACGGAGGTGGCCGTGATCGGCGGCGGCGCGACCGGTGTCGGCGTCGCTCGCGACCTCGCGATGCGCGGTGTCGACGTGGCGCTGCTCGAACGCGGCACGGGACTCAACGCCGGCACGTCGGGGCGCTCACACGGCGTGCTCCACAGCGGCGCCCGGTACGCCGAGTCCGACCCCGACGGGGCTGCCGACTGCCTCCGCGAGAACCGAACGCTCCGCGAGATCGCGCCTGGCTGTGTCGTCGACTCCGGCGGGCTGTTCGTCCGGCTCGCGGACGACGACTCGGCGTACTTCGAGCGGAAACTCGACGCCTGTCGCGAGGTCGGGATGGATCCGACGCGTCTCGCTCCCGACGAGATCCGCGAGCGCGTCCCCGGGATCGCCGAGGCTGTCGAGGAGGGGTTCGGCGTCCCCGACGGCGTCGTCTCCCCCGCACGGCTCGTGGCCGCGACAGCGGCGAGCGCCCGTGATCACGGCGCGAGCATCCACACCGGATCGGCGGTAGTCGACATCGATGTCGGTTCTGACTCCGGGCGTCTCGCCGTGCACGTCGACGGCGGACCCACGATCGCCGCCGATTCGGTGGTGAACGCCGCAGGCCCGTGGGCGGGCGAGGTCGCCGCAATGGCCGGCGCCCAACTGGGGATGCGTCCGACCCGGGGTGTGATGGTGGCCGTCGACTACCCGGGACTCGGCCCGGTTCTCAATCGGTGCCGCGAGCCGGCCGACGGCGACATCGTCGTCCCCCACGGCGAGCAGGCGGTTCTCGGGACGACCAGCGTCGCCGTCGACGACCCCGACACGTTCGAGCGCGAGGACTGGGAAGTAGAGCGAACGCTCTCGGAGTGTGCCGCGATGCTGCCGGCACTGGCCGACGCGATGGTCGAGCGCACGTACTGGGGACTCCGACCCCTGTACGAACCTGACGAACTCGCTCGCGAGGGCCGGGGGATCTCGCGGGATTTCGCGGTCGTCGCCCACGACGCTGCGCCGGGGCTGGTCAGCGTCGTCGGCGGGAAGCTCACCACGTATCGGCGCATGGCCGAGGCCGTCGCCGACCGTGTCTGCGGGGATCTGGGCGTCGAGGAACCCTGCCGAACCGCCGAGGAGCCGCTCCCGGGGGCGGGTGATCCCGAGCGGCTCGATCAGCTGGCTCGGGAGTTCGGTGCGGTCGGTCCCGCTGACAGCGACGTGGTCAGGGAGTAGCGAGCAGTCGGAGGGGGCTGGTCGGCGCGACGGGCTCCGAACTCCGGCCGTGTTCGTCGCGCCGCAGTTCTCAGGTCACGCGACGGGCTGGTCCCGCTATCAGTCAAAAAGGTTCGCAGTGGAGGAGCGCGTCGTTCAGTTGTCGACCGGCTCGACGCCGATCGTGACATCGACGCCCTCGATCTCCCACTCCTCGACGAGGCCGCGGTCCTCGTCGATATCGCTCACGCCGACGAACTCGGCGGCTCGGACCTCTTCGGCCACGAGATCGCGGCGGTCGTCGAAGAAGCCCGCCACGCGGTCGTCGTCGATGTCGACGGCGACGCGGATCTCCTCCTCCACGTCGAGATCGAGGCGCTTGCGGGTCTCCTGCACTCGGCGAATCAGGTCCCGAGCGTACCCCTCGCGCTCGATCTCCTCGCTGAGCTCGGTGTTCACGTAGACGTGCCCGTTCTCGAACGCCGCGCCGGAGACGTGCTCGGGCGGCTCGGCGTCGTACTCGACCATCTCGTCGGTCAGTTCGACGGTTTCGCCGTTGACCTCGACGCCGCCTTCCACTTCCTCGCGCGGGCGGCCCCGGACGGCTTCCATCACGTCCTGCGCGTCGCCGCCGAACGCCGGGCCGACGACGCTCATCTGCGGGTCCGCGATCTCCACGAGTTCCTCGTAGTCCTCGGTGACGGTGAGTGCCTGGGCGTTCACGCGCTCGAGGAAAAGACCCTCGAGGTCGCGCATCGCGTCGGCGACGGTCTCGTCGTCGGTCTCGATCACGACCTCCTGCACGGGCCAGCGGAGCTTCCGACCGCCCTGCTGGCGGGCGTTCGCGGTGGCCTCCTCCACGTCGCGGAGCACGGCCATGTTCCGCTCCAGTTCGGGATCGTGCAGCTCGTCGTCCGGCGTCGGCGCCTCGAGCATATGCACCGTCTCGGCCTCGCCGTCGAGCGTCTGGTACATGCGGTCGGCGAGGTAGGGAGTGAACGGCGCGAGCAGGCGGACGACCTCGTTCAGCACCGTCGACAGCGTCGCGTACGCGCCGCGCTTGCTCGCGGAGTCGGACTCCTCCCACATGCGCTCGCGGATCGCCTTCACGTAGAACCGGCTCACGTCCTCGGTCACGAAGTCGAGCAGTGTGTTGAGCGCGTCGTGAACGGCGTACTCCTCCCACGCCTCCTCGGTCTCCTGCTCGACCGTCTGGAGCCGGGAGAGCACCCACTCGTCGACGACGCTGAGTTCGCCGTCGTCGAGGTCGGCCTCGCCGGGGTCGTAGTCGTCCAGCTCCATGTACGGCAGCGGGAACCGGAATACGTTCCAGAGGATGTTGAGCGTCGACTGCATCTCGTCGAGGCCCTCCCACTCGAAGCGCAGGTCCGCGCCGTGCTGGTCGTGCTGGAGCAGGTACGCCCGCAGCGGGTCGCGGCCGACTTCCTCGATCGCCTCGTGGGGCGTGACGATGTTGCCGAGGCTCTTGGACATCTTCCGGCCGTCGCTGTCGAGCGCGAACCCGTGCATCACGACCTCGTCGTAGGGCACCTGATCGACCGCGGCGGTACCCATGCCCAGCTGGGACCAGAACCAGCCGCGGGTCTGGTCGTGGGCCTCGACGATCACGTCGGCGGGCCAGAACTCCTCGAAGTCCTCCTCGTCGCTGGGGTAGTCGAGCGTCCCCCACGAGGCGACGGAGGAGTCCAGCCACACGTCGAACACGTCCGGGACGCGGGTGTACGTCGTGCCGTCCTCGGTGATCGTCAGGTCGTCGACGGTCGGCCGGTGGAGGTCGAGCTCCTCGGCTTCGACGTCCTGATCGGCACGTTCGGCCAGCTCCTCGCGAGTGCCGACGACGATCCAGTCGTCCTCGGTCGTCTCCTCGGCGGTGCTGTCCTCGGGCGTCCAGATCGGGATCGGGATCCCCCAGTAGCGCTGCCGGGAGACGTTCCAGTCCGGCGAGTCCTCGATGAAGTTCCGGAAGCGGTTGTCCCGGGCTTCCGGCGGGTGCCACTCGCTGTCCTCCATGTTCTCGAGGAGGTCCTCCTTCACGTCGGTGACCGTGACGAACCACTGCTCGGTCGCGAGGAAGATGATATCCGTGTCACACCGCCAGCACTGCCCGTAGTCGTGGGTGTACGTCTCGTGGGCGAGCAGGTAGCCGTTCTCGCGGAGGTCGTCGATGATCTCCTCGTTGGCGTCGCGGACGAACTGGCCGGCGTACTTGCCGGCGCGCTCGTCGTACACGCCGTCGCTGCCGACCGGACAGAAGATATCCAGTCCGAGCTCGTCGCCGCGCTCGAAGTCCTCCTGCCCGTGCCCGGGCGCGGAGTGGACGAGCCCCGTGCGGTCGGTCTCGACGTAGTCGGCGTGGTACACCTCGCCGGCGCCGACGAAGGAGGGGTGCTCGGGCACCTCCTCGGCGAGCGGGTGGCCGTACTGCCAGCCGATCAGCTCCTCGCCGGCGAGCTCCTCTTCGATCTCGTACTCGTCGTACCGGCCCTTCTTCAGCACGTCCTCGACGCAGTCGCTCGCGACGTACAGCACGTCCTCGTCACCCTCTTTCTCGGCGCGCACCTTCGCGTACGTCGCGGCCTCGTCGACGGCGACGAACGTGTTCGCGGGGACGGTCCACGGCGTCGTCGTCCACGCGACGAGGCTCCCCTCGCGGTCGGCAAGCGGGAACTGCACGTAGATCGAGGGGTCCTCGACCTGGTGGTACTCGACCTCGTTCTTCGCGATCGCGGTCTCACACCGCGGGCACTGGGTGATCGAGCGCTTCCCCTGCTCGACCAGCCCGTTGTCGTGGGCCTGCGAGAACGCCCACCAGGCAGACTCCATGTACTCCGGCGAGATGGTCTGGTAGGGGTTCTCCCAGTCCATCCAGACGCCGATGGACTGGAAGTCCTCGTCCATGTTCTCGCGGTTCTCGACGGCGAACCGCTTGCACTCCTCGATGAACTGCTCCATCCCGTAGTCCTCGATGTCCTGCTTGGACTCGAAGCCGAGCTCCTGCTCGACTTTCGTCTCGATGGGCAGGCCGTGCATGTCGTACCCCGGCCGGTCGGTGACGTTGTGGCCCTCCATCCGCTTGCGGCGGATGACGGCGTCCTTGAGGGTCTTGTTCCACGCCGTGCCGAGGTGCATCTGCCCGGAGGTGTACGGCGGGCCGTCGACGAAGAAGAATGGCGGGTCGTCGGCGTGTGCCTCCTTGGTCCGTTCGTAGGCGTCGTGGTCGTCCCAGTAGGCCGAGACGGTGTCCTCCACCGCCCGCGGATCGTACTGGTCCGGGACCTCCTCGTCCATATCTCTTGGCTGTATTGGGTCGCTTATCAACCCGGTGGTCCGTCAGTCTCGCTGTCGGACTGCCGTGCCGCGAGGGAGACGTTCAAACCCGTGCCCCGCCAACCAACACCCAATGAGCGATATCCCACTCGAGCACGTCCACCGCGAGCCCGACAGCGACACCGGCAACGCCGTCTTCGTCCTCCACGGCCGCGGTGCCGACGAACAGGACCTCCTCCCCGTCGCCGACCGACTCCCCGGCGACCGACACATCGTGAGCTTCCGCGCGCCGGACCGCCTCCGCGGCGGCTACACTTGGTACGACCTCGACCTCTCCGGCGGCGGCCTCGAGTCGAGCCAGCCCGACCCGGATGGGTTCCGCCGCAGCCTCGATATGGTCGCCGAGTCGATCGACGCCGCGGTCGACGCCTACGACCTCGATTCCGACAGCCTCGGCCTGCTCGGGTTCAGTCAGGGGGCGATCACCAGCCTCTCGCTGGTGCTCGAACGGCCCGACACGTTCGCGTGGGTCGCCGCCCACCACGGCTACCTCGCGGAGTCCCACGCCGACCGCTCGCCGGACGGGATCGAGGGCAAGCCCGTGTTCGTCGCCGCCGGCGCGGCCGACCAGATCATCCCCGCGAGCCGGAGCGAGGCCGCCGCCGAGGGGATGCGCGAGGCCGGCGCCGACGTGACGTTCGGTACGTTCGAGGGCGGCCACGGGATCGGCCCGGACGAGCTCGAGGCGGTGCAGGCGTTCGTCGAGGAACACGACTAGCCCGCCTGCGCGGTCGGAGAACCGGACAGCGGCACTGACCAGCCGCGCTCAGAGAAGCGGGAGCCGCTGTCGGTAGCCCTAAATCTGCCCGTCTCCAACCCCGATTATGAGCGTCGCCAAGACTGTCGAGGATCTCGGTGCCGAACTCGGCGAACGCATCGCAGCCACCGACGAGTACGAGCGCTTCGAGGAAGCCAAACGCGCCGTCGAGGAGAGCGAGGAGGCTCAGCGGCGCATCGACGAGTTCGAGTCGCTCCGGGCCGAGCTCACGACCGCCCGGAAGACCGGCGATGCCGATCAGGAGCTGGTCGACGAGGTTCGACAGGCCCAACACGAGCTCCACTCCCTGCCGGAGATGGCGGAGTTCCTCGACGCACAGGAGGCGTTTCAGGCACGCCTCGACGCGGTGAACGACGCGATCTCCTCCGAACTCGTCGTCGACTTCGGCGGCGAAGCCGGCGGCTGTTGTAAGGACTGACTGCGACACGGAGAGTCGCAGTCTGTCAGGACTAATCGCGGCACGGTGAGGCGCGATTTGTCAGGACTAATCGCGACTGCCCTTCGGCCGAGACCTTTTGTCGGAGACTGCGACCAGTAGCGCCATGCTCGCGATCGCCGGCGGCAAGGGCGGTGTCGGGAAGACCACGACCGCGCTCGGCCTCGCCGCCGCGCTCCCCGGCCGCCCGTTGGTCGTCGACGCCGACTGCGACATGCCGAACCTCCACGCGCTCGCCGGCGTCCCCGCCGACGACGGTCCCCACGACTGCTCAGCACACGACTGTCGTGTCCTCCCCGCGTCCGGGGACGAGGCTCCTCCCGTCGATCAACGGCTCGAACGGCTCCACAGTCGAGAGACCGACGGGCACACGCTCGTCGACACGCCCGCCGGTGCGGGGATCGACGCCGCGACGCCGCTGCGGATCGCCGACGGCGTGGTGCTGGTGAGCACAGCCTGCGCACCGGCGCTCCGGGACGCTGCCAAGACGGCGTCGATGGCCCGTGCGGTCGGCACCCCCGTTGTCGGCGCCGTGCTCACCCGGACGCTCGCCCGGCCGCCGAACGCCGCCGAACTGTTCGGTTGCCCGCTGCTCGCCGTCGTCCCCGACGCCTCGGGTCGACCGCTCGACGACCCGCGGGTCCACGAGCGGTACGAGGCGGCCGCCACTGCGCTTCTGGACGCGAGCGCGTCGTCGTGAGCAACTGACAGCTGCACGGAACGCTTTTGGTCCGCAAACGACTATCGGTTCCCATGGCGAGACGGCTCTCGACCGGCATCAACGTCCTCGACCGCGAGATCGAGGGCGGTCTCCCGGCGGGCTCCATCGTGCTGCTCACCGCCGAGCCCGCCAGCCAGTCGGAGCTGTTTCTCTACGAACTCACCGCCCAGCGGCAGACGCTGTACCTCACGACCGTCCGATCCGATCAGGCCGTGACGGACGCGATCGAACGGACGACCACCCGGACGGGCGACCCGACGGTCCGTGACGTGGGCGGTGACGCGCCGCTCGACCGGGCTAACCGCCTGATCGGCACACTGCCCGAGGAGTCGACGCTGATCATCGACGTGATCGACGCGCTGGAGCGCTACGACCGCAGCCGCTACCGGCGGTTCCTCAACGAACTCCAGACCGTGATGGTCAACACCGGCGGGGTCGCGGTCCTCCACGGGCTGAACGGCGTCGACGTGCCGAACCACCGCGACCTGACCGCTCACGTCGCCGACGTCGTGTTCGACCTCCGTACGACCGTCACCAACGCCGAGGTGGAGAACCGCCTCGTCATCCCCAAGTTCCGCGGCGGGAAGGCGCTCTCCGAACCGATCAAGCTCCGGCTGACCGAGAGCGTCAACATCGACACCTCCCGGGACATCGCCTGAACGGCCACCCGGATTACTCGGTGCCCAGCGCCAGCAGCCGACTGTCCTCCCCAGTGACGAACAGCGCCTCCGGGGAGACGACGGCTTCGCCACGACCGCCCGTGGCGGTGGACCATCGCTTCTCCCCGGTCGCCGCCGAGAGCGCGGTGATCCGACCCTCGGCGCGGAGGAGCACGCTGTCCCCGGCGACCGTCGGCACGCCGACCCGTGCGCCCTGCTCCGGTTCGTACGTCCACGATCGCTCGCCGTCGTGTGTGATGGCGTACAACGTCCCGCGCCCGACGGCGTAGACGTGTTGGTCGTCGACGGCTAACGGCCGATTCTCGCCGTCGAGGACGTTGAACACCCACCGCTGCTCGCCGTCGGTGCCGTAGCCGATGACGAGGCCGTAGCTCTGCACCACGAGCAGGTCGTCCCGCACGACCGGCCCGCCGGTCACCGGGTCCGTCTCCGCGCGCCACAGCTCCTCGCCGGCGTCGGTGCCCAACGCGACGACGCCGGTCGCTCCCGAGTTCGAGCCGACGTACAGCGTGTCGCTGTCGACCGCGGCCGGGGTCGCGAACGTCGTGTTCCCCTGCTTGGTGGTGTCGTCGATCTGCTGTGACCACAGGAGCGAGCCGTCGGCGACCCACAGCGCGTGGACGGTCCCGCTCCAGTCGGGGACGTAGGCGACGCCGCCGTCGACGGTCGGCGGGGCGGTGAGCCGGGCGTCCACGTCGTACAGCCACTCCTCCTCGCCGTAACGCGATCCGAAACAGAGCACCCGACCGCGTTCGAGCGATCGCTTTCCCGTCGCCACGACTCGGTCGCCGACGACGGCCGGCGTCCCGTTCAGGTCGATCCGTAGCGGCGCCCACCACCGCGTCTCGCCGGTCGACGCGTTGAGGGCGTAGAGACGGTGGAACGACCGTGACTCCGACGACACGGCGTCGGCCGGCACGTACAGTCGGCCGTCGGCGAGTGCGGGCGTTCCGGTAGCCCGGACGCCGTCGAGTTCCCGCCCCCAGACCGTGGCGGGATCGCTGGGACCGTCGTCGACCTGGCGCGTGTGGCCGCCGTCGTGGCCGTCCATAGTCCACTCGCCGTCGACGCTACCGAGTTCACCGTTCGGGAGCTCTCCGGACAGGCATCCGGCGAAACCCACCGTTACGGCGGAGGCTGCGAGGAAGGCTCTGCGGGAGGGCATACCCCCTTCTCGTACCGGGGCGAAGTTGAATCCTTGCCCGCCGATTTCGATATTGCAAAATAGAGTTTACGAGTCGCACAGCCGTCGCCGTTCTCGGCTCGTCAATCAGTCGAACCGGTAGATGTGCTCGACGTACGTCTCCCGCACCTGGTCCCCCCAGTTGTGGGTGTACGTGTCGATCACGTCGCTGGCAACGTCGCCCCGGAGGTACTTCACGACGCCACGGTCGCCGGTGCGATCCCGGAGGTGCGTGGTGAAGAAGTGCCGGAAGTAGTGGGGGGTCACGTTCTCGCCCGCGCCCGCGCCGGGTTCGTACCAGCCCATCTCCTCGGCGTACTTCCGGACGTAGTGTCTGACTGCACGTGCGGTGAGCCGTTGGCCCCAGTCGCCCGCCGTCGAGACGAACAGCGGCTCCGCCGGCGACGGCGTGTCCGGCCGAATCGCCAGCCAGCGGCGGAGGCCGCACCGAAGTTCGTCGTCGACGGGGATCACCGTCGATCGCTTGCGCTTGTTCGACTCCTCGCGTATCTCGCCGTTGTACCGCTCCCCGCGTGCGGGCGCGCTGTCGACGTACATCGCGTCGCCGCGGCCGTCGAGTTGGGGCCGGCCGTCGAGGTCGTATCCCGCCAGTCCGGGCTCGGAGAGTCGCAGATCCCGACAGTCGAGGTTACAGAGCTCGCCGACACGCATCCCGGTTTTCAACAGCGTCAGGACGATTGCGTGGTGGAGCGGGTGGGAGATCCGCCCGAGGAACTCCCCCATCGTCGCCACGTCGACGTCCCGGCGCTCGGGATCTTTCTCGATCGACTCGTCCATCTCCTCCATCACCAGCGCCATGGGGTTCTCCTCGAAGGCGCCCACCTGGGTCATGTAGTCGTAGAAGCGGTTGACCGTGGTGGCGTAGGTCGCGACCGTGCTCGGCGAGAGCTCCCCCCGGAGCGAGTGGAGCCACGCCAGGCAGTCCCGATGGCCGGCCGATCCGGGCTCTGTGGAGCGGCTCTCGAGAAATTCGTCAAACCCTCGGAGCACCCGTTCGTAGGCGTCGCGGGTGCGTTCGGCCCGGCCGTGCATCTCCATGTCTTCGAGGTAGTAGTCGACCGGGTCGGACACCTCGGCATCGGGTGATCTACTCGCCATCGAGCACGTACCCCCCCTCTCTGCCGCTGTAGCGGATCTCCTCCGACTCCTGTGTGATCCGGTCGAGCCGGTCCTCGAAGTCGCCCAGCACAGAATCGACCAGCTCGTCCCAGCCGATAGCCTCCTCCGAAGAGAGGACCTCGTGGACACGCGTTTCGAGGACGTCTCCCCTGGGGTTCGAGCCCGAAGAACCGGCTTCCTCGGGGTTGCCCGTACTGCTCGGCTCGTCGGACGACTCGAAGCCGTTCCGGCCCGCCTGTACCATCGTTCGGACGAACTCGCTCTGGCTCATTCCGAGATCGTCGGCGGCCGCCCGCCACTGTTCGCGCTGGTGGGCGGGCACCCGCGTCTTGACCTGCACCGTCTCGCTGTCCTCGGCCATGGATCGAGCGTCTTCCGCCGAGCACATCAACGTACCGGAAACAGGGATTAGTGCCCTAATCTTCTCGTGAGGTACCGAAATAACTCCAAGACTGTGTACCGCCACTGTCGATATTGGCTATACGGTACCAGTTACGTCGATGTGAACCCAGAACCGGTGTGGTCCCGGTAGCGTCGATCATCGTGTGAGCTCGAACGGCGGCTCCGCATCAGCGGGAAGTGGGTTCTCGTACTCGCCCACCTCGCGTTCGAACTCCTCGCGTGCAGCGGCGAGTCGCTCGCCGTCAGTCAGCAGGTCGAGGGTCGAGCCGGCGAGGAGCTTCGCGACGTAGGGTAGCGCCGTTCGGCCGAAGTCACCGTTCGCGACGACAGCCTGCCAGGAGTGTCCGGGCGTGCCAAGCGCCCACGTCGTCGCCCGGAACTGCGCGGTGGGCGTGATCTGGCTGACTTCGCCGACGTCGGTCGAGCCGCCGCCGGGGTCGCCCTCGTCGAAGGCGTCCATCGGTTCGCCGTACAGCGCAGCGTCGGCCGCGTCGTCGTCGTGTGGGGAGTCGAACTCCGCGAGTCGGTCGTCGATCGCGCCGTCCGGGAACGTCTCCTGAAGCTCGGCGGCGAATTCGCGTTCCTCCTCGTCGAACGTCACAGAGCCGAGTTCGGCCATGTTCTCTCGGAACGTGTCTGCGACGATGGAGTTCGAGACGAGCCGGTGGACGCCCGTGTAGTATCGTTCGCGAACTTCGGTGCGGCTCATCGTCGCCGCGCCCGCTGCGATCTCGCGCAGCCAGTCTGTCACCCGCTCGACGCCGTCCCGCGTCGGTGCACGGACGAAGTACCAGACCGATGCCTCCGCGGGCACGACGTTGGGCGCGTCGCCGCCCTGCTGGATGTTGTAGTGGACGCGCACTTCCTCCGGGACGTGCTCGCGCATGTACTCGACCCCCGTGTTGAGCAGCTGAACGCCGTCGAGCGCGCTTCGCCCGGATTCGGGCGAAGCGGCGGCGTGGGCGCTCTCGCCCTCGAAGGTGAACGACAGCGAGTCCATCGCGAGCGAACTGCCACGCTGCGGTGCCGTGTGGTCGCTCGGATGCCACGTTATGGCCGCATCAAGGTCGTCGAACGCGCCGGCACGGGCCATGAACGTCTTCCCCACCAGCGTCTCCTCGGCGGGACAGCCGTAGAACCGCACCTCGCCGCCGGCGTCGCCGCGTTCCAGCGCCCGTGCGACGGCGATGGCGGCGCCGACGCCCGCGGTTCCGAACAGGTTGTGTCCGCAGCCGTGACCGGGCGCACCCGGCTCGATCGGCGAGCGCTCCGCCGTGACCGCCTGTGAGAGCCCCGGCAGCGCGTCGTACTCGCCGAGGATACCGATCGTCGGCCCATCCCCCACGGCGTAGCTCGCGACGAACGCCGTCGGCATATCGCCGACGCCGGCCGTGACCTCGAACCCCGCGTCGGCGAGGGTCTCCCGGAGCAGCCTGCTCGCA
The DNA here is from genome assembly GCF_054653455.1 of Halolamina salina. NCBI lineage: Archaea > Methanobacteriati > Methanobacteriota > Halobacteria > Halobacteriales > Haloferacaceae > Halolamina > Halolamina salina. The sequence goes on from NZ_BAAIGE010000002.1 coordinate 835,086, forward strand.
CGCTCCTCGTGCAGCCCCAACTCCGGGTGTTCCCAGAGGTCGACCGCGAGCTCGTCCATCCGATCGGCGAGGTCGTCCACGTCGTCGAACAGTCGTTGCTTCACGGCAGCACCCGAGGCCGGGGGGCGCTTAACTCCTCGCCCGGCGGTGAACTGACGCTGTTCTGCCGAGTTCCCGTGACGCTATGGCGACTTATGAATCACATTTCGCTATATCGAACGACGGCGCGATCCGCCGTCGACGCCCGGGAAGAACTGGCCGATCCGACGGGGTTTCGTCCGTTCGTTCGGACCGAATCCGGGAAGCTAACCCCGTCGGCTCCCGTACCGGCGTACATGTCCGAAAACGGAAGCGTCGGGGAGCGTCGACAGTCGGTGCGGATCATCGGGGCACCGACAGACTACGGGCAGGACCGCCGAGGCGTCGACATGGGACCGTCGGCGATCCGGTACGGCGGGCTGAGCGAAGGCCTCTCCGAGGCCGGCGTCGACGACGAGGACGCGGGGGACCTCCTCGTGCCGCGTGCCGAGGAGCGCGACGCACAGTACCGAACGCCCAGCAAGGGGAAAGCAAAGTTCCTCCGGGAGACGGAGGACGTCTGTAGCCGGCTGGCAACCGAAGTCCGCGAGTCGATCGCCGACGGCTACACGCCGCTGGTCTTGGGTGGGGACCACTCCGTCGCCATCGGGACCGTCTCCGGGTCGGCGGCCGACGCCGAGATCGGCGCGATCTGGTTCGACGCCCACGGCGACCTCAACACGCCGACGACGACGCCGTCGGGCAACGTTCACGGGATGCCCCTTGCGGCGCTACTGGGCGTGAAGGAGTGGGACGGCGTCGACTGGGCCAACGCGCCGTCGCTCTCCCCGGAGAACGTCGCGATCGTCGGCCTGCGCTCGGTCGACGACGCCGAGCGCGAACTGCTTCGGGACAGCGAGATCACCGCGTTCACGATGTCCGAGATCGACGACCGGGGGCTGGACGAGGTAGTCGACGACGCGCTCGCGATCGCCAACAACGGCACCGAGGGCTACCACGTCAGCCTGGATCTGGACTGGCTCGACCCGACGATTGCGCCGGGCGTCGGCACCCCGGTCCGGGGCGGCGTCGACTACCGCGAGGCCCACCACGCGATGGAGCAGGTCGCCGTCGACGGGGGCATGCGGTCGATGGAGCTGGTCGAGGTCAACCCCACCCTCGACCAGCACAACGAGACCGCCGAACTGGCGGTCGAGCTCGCCGCCAGCGCGTTCGGCAAACGCATCCTGTAGATATCCGCGTTCGTGTATTTCGACGCGGCTTCGGAAGGGAACTTTTACACTCTCGTGTTCATACCCTCCGCCCATGTCCGAGACCGTGCTGGTGATCGGCGGGGGCGGCCGCGAACACGCGATCACGCGTGCGCTGGCGCCCGACGCCGAGGTGTACGCGCTGGCCAGCAACCGGAACCCGGGTATCGCGTCGCTCGCGGCCGGAACCGAAATCGCCGACGAGACCGACACCGACGCGGTCGTCGCGTACGCCGAATCGGTCGGCGCCGACGCCGCGGTGATCGGCCCCGAGGCGGCGCTCGCGGCCGGCGTCGCCGACGCGCTGAACGACGCCGGCGTGTTCACGTTCGGCCCGACCGCCGAGGCTGCCCGGATCGAGACGGACAAGGCCTACCAGCGGGAGTTCATGGCCGAACACGACATCCCGGGTACGCCGGAGTTCGAGACGTTCGACGACGCCGAGGCGGCCGCGGCGTACGTCGAGGGCGTCAAGGGCGACGTGGCGGTCAAGCCGACGGGGCTGACCGGCGGGAAGGGAGTCCGGGTCACCGGCGATCAGGTGAGCCACGCCGAAGCCGCCGAGTACGTTCGCGGCAGCGACCACGACGAGTGGGTGATCGAGGAGCGCCTCGTCGGCGAGGAGTTCACCGTGCAGGCGTTCGTCCACGACGGGGAGATGCGCCTGACGCCGGCCGTGCAGGACCATAAGCGCGCCTACGAGGGCGACGAGGGGCCGAACACCGGCGGCATGGGGAGCTACAGCGACGCTAGGGCGACGCTCCCCTTTATGACGCCACAGGAGTACTACAGCGCCGCGAACGTACTGGAGACCACCGTCGACGCGCTCCCCGAGTACACGGGCGTGCTGTACGGCCAGTTCATGCTGACCGCCGAGGGACCGAAGGTGGTGGAGTTCAACGCCCGCTTCGGCGACCCCGAGGCGATGAACGTCCTGCCAGTGATGGAGACGCCGCTGCTGGAGATCGTGACGGCCGCCCGCGAGGGCGAGTCGCTCCCGGAGCCGGCGTTCGCGAACCGCGCGACGGTCTGTAAGTACGCTGTCCCGGCGGGCTACCCGACCGACCCCGACGCCGGAAGCGAGATCGAGGTCGACGAGTCCACCGTCGCGGCCGCCGCCGAGGCACACGGCGGCGACGCGCTGCTGTTCTACGCCTCCGTCGACGACCGGGAGGACGGCCTGTTTACCACGACCTCGCGGTCGTTCGCGGTCGTGGGCGTCGCCGACGACATCTCGACCGCCGAGGCCATCGCCGCCGACGCGCTGGAGGCGGCGGGCGACGGGCTCCGCGTCCGCGAGGACGTGGGGACCGAAGAACTGGTCCAGTCGCGGATCGACCACATGACGTCGATCCGCGACTGAGAACGGGCGTCGTCTGTCGTCGCGTTACTCGAACTGCTGGACGACTTCGAGGTCGCGGTCGGTCCGCATGAACTGTGCGAGTCGCCGGGTGGCGTGGCAGTCCGGACAGCTGAGGTTCTGGTCGGACTCGGGGAGGTCCGTCGGGTTCGACTCCCACTCCTTGGTACACTCCGGACACAGTAGGCGGACGAACGCTTCGACCATGCCCCGAACTGGGACCCGATGGCCGATAAAGCTTGTCGCCCCTCCGACCGTCGGCTCAGGCGGGGTGGCTCAGGTTCGACATTAGCTGACGGATGTTCGGTCCCTCCTCGTCCTCCCGTTCCTGTGGGAAGATCCCCATCGGGACGACCACGTCGCTCTCGTGGTTGAAGTTCGCGAGGAGGAGGAACACCGGCACCTCGTTGCCGTCGACGGTCACCGTCCCGGAGAACTTCGTCACCGTCCGGGCGCCGCCGAGCATCTCCACTTCCTCCTCGGACTCCCGGCTCACGTCCCCCATGTCGTCGAACCGCTGCTGGAAGCGCTGGACGAGCTCCCCGGCGTCGATGTTCGCGATCGGGTTGAACGACTGCCCGGCGACGTCGACCTGCGGCGATGTGAACACCGCGAACACGCCGACGTCGGAGCTTCCCAGCGGGCCGAGGTCGATCTGCTTTCGGTACTCGGTCACCGTGTTCGTTATCTCGACCTCCTGCCCCGCGAACGTCCGGGTCATCGACGGCTGTCGCTGCCCGGTCCGTTCGTACCCGGTGTCCCCGGTGTCGGTGGTGGCGTACTCGGCGGTGAAGCTCGTCGAGCCGCTACAGCCCGCAAGCCCCGCGATCCCCGCTACTGTCAACGCACCGACTTTTCTGCGTGATAGCTCCATACAGTCCCGTTCCCGGGGATGTGTATAAGCTTCGTGGCCGGCCCGGGTCGGCGCCGGACTCAGCTTCCGGGGAGGATGTCCCCGAGGGCGCCGCCGATCGCCATCCCGACGAAACAGACCGCCGTCTGACAGACCGCGATCCAGGGCTCGGCCCAGTCGACGCGGCCCCAGGCGGTCATCATGAACAGCGACGTGAGTGCGGCGATGGTGAGCAGCCCCACGGGTCGACGTGGGAGGATCCCCAGGATCGGGTCGACGACGCGCACGTCCTGAATCTCGGCCACGTACAGCAGCCCGTTGACGATGCTGACGCCGAACAGCAGCGTCGCGAGGAAGTAGATCGGGTGGGTCGCGAGGTAGACGCCCGCCTCCAGTGTCCCACCCTCGATCACCATCGGGATTCCGAACACGACGCTGCCGACCAGCGCCTCGGCGGCGTCGTGGCGGTCGAACCCCTTGATCACCCGGCCGAAGACGGGCGTGTCCTCGTCGATCCGTCTGGCCATCCGGATACTCTCGCGCACCCGTGACTTGGTCTCCTGGTCCTCGTCGGCGAGTTCGAGTTCGAGCGCCTCGAGCTCGTCGAGCAGGTCGTCGACGTCCGTCTCCTCCTCTTCGGGGTCCTCGGCGGCCATCCGACTCAGCACCCCCGCTCCTCGTCTTGGTTCGGGACCCCCAGTCGAGGCCCGGTCGCGTTGCTCGTCATACACGACTGAGCGACGGCGCCGAAGGTAAGCGTTTGGCTGCCGGACGAGGTGAGACGCGCGGCCTCAGAGCGTCTCGATGAGCACGTCGAACCCCTCGTCGCCGCCGTCGAAGCGGTTCGTGGGGACGATCGCGTACCGCTCCCCGACGCCGTCGGCGTCGATCCCGAGACGATCGGCGACCTCCGACGGGAAGACGCCGTCCGTGAGCGAAATCCCCTCGTCGAAGGCGTCGGCCGGCTCGCGGGCCTCGCTCGTCGCGATCACGACATCGGTGCTCGGGTCGTCGCCGTACAGTTCGGTCAACAGCCCGTACAGGTCAGCTTCCTCGGGCGTGTCGTCCTTCCCCGGCGTCCGCGTCAGGAGCAGCACCGTGTCGGCGTGGTCGAGCCGATTGAGGACGGTCCCCTCCTGATAGGCCATCGCGTCGCGGACGACGGCGGGCAGGATCAGCACGAGGTGGTGGCGGACCCAGCGAAGCAGTTGCTTCACGCGCGCGCCGCCGCCGTTGCGCTCACGCAGTCGGTTCTCCAGTCGGTTCCGGTTCACGTCGCGAGTGCTGAACCCCTCGGTCGTGACTTTCGCGGTCCGTTCGGTCACGTCGCCCGCGAGGAACCCGAACGACACGGGTGCGCCGAACCCGTCCGGGAGCGCGCTCTCGTCGGCGGCGGTCACCGCCTGCCGGAGCAGGTGGTTCCCCTCGATCGGGAACCCCTCGCGCTCGCTTTCGGCGTGGGCGAACAGCCCGCCGAGGACGTACGGCTCGGCGCGCCGGTCGTTCTCCGCCGTGATCGTGACGACCGACTTCTGGTACTCGTAGGTCATGAACACCGACAGCGCGAACACGGCGACCCCGCCCGCCAGTAGCGTCACGAGCGTGTCGACGATCGACGTGGCGTACTGGACGTACTGCAGGGCGGCCAGCAGCACCAGCACCGACACCGTGTAGAAGAACGCCCGGCTCGCCGTGGGGAACTGGATCCACTGGAGGCGCTCCCGGATCGAGAGCTGGTTCGGGACTTTCACGCCGTAGATCTGTGACGTGACGCCCCCGGAGAGGAGTCCGACCACGAGCGCGGCGGCGAACGTGACGGACTCCCGCTGGATCGCACCAAGCACCCGCCCGAGGTCACCGAGCGTCGGGAGGAGCGCGACCACCGCGACGAGCAACACGAGCGCCGCCTGAACCCGTTTGGTACCGTCGACCAGGAACAGCGCGAACCAGCCGGCCAACAGGCCGCCGAGGACGACGACCGGGAAGTCGAGCGTCACGCCGCCGACGCCCGCGATGGCGCCGGAGAGCGACCGCAGGAGGCCGCCGTTGGCCCAGACGGTCGACGCCGCCCCGGCCACCGTCGGGATGGTGAGGGCGAGGCTGACGAACGCGACTACGACGACGGCGATCTCTTTTCGGTTTCCGTCGGAAAGAAGATCCATTGAGAGGTCGGGGAGAGTTAGTTCTGCTCGGCCTCGACGTCCATCCCGTTGAAACGACCGGTGTCGAACATACCGTTGAGTATCTCGGTCACTTCCTCGATGGAGTCGTCGTTCATGTGGGTGATGAGCTCCTTATCCCGGTCGAGGGGGCGGAGTTCGTCCCGGAAGACGTAGGCACCGTACTTCGTGTCGTCTTCGAACTCCCGCGTCCACTCGTGTAGCGTCGGCCAGTACTGCCACTTCCCGTCGATGCCGACCGTGTGGTGGGTCGGGATGAACTTGATATCCTGACTGACGGTTTCGTACGTGCGCTGGTAGCCGTCCCGGTCGGTGAGAACGCTCAGATTGTCGAGCGTGAGCCCGGCGATGAACGTGACCATCGAGATCTCGTCGGGACCGCCGATATCGTGCTGCTCTTCGGCGTAGGTGTTCTCGTTGATCGTCAGCTTCAGCCCGTCACCCCTGGAGCCACCATCCCCGAGCTTGTCCCTGATTCTCGGGTGCTTGGAGTCCTTCGATGGGGAGCTCACGTCGCCGACGTCCTCGAGTGCCCGCGACATGAACACCGGGATGTACCGGAGCCCCTCGTACTCCGGGGCGCTGGATTGGTCGTTAAGCGCCCGCGGCGAGAGGTTGTTGATCGGCGCACGACCGTACCTGTTGTTGTACATGTCCTCCAGGGAGTTGGCGAAGAAGCTGAAGATCTCGTCCTCGTGGTTCTCGAGAACCGCGGACTCTTCGATACTCCGCGGCGAACTGATGAGGTCCTCCGGGTTCGTCTCCCCGCGGCGGAGGTACGGGTGATCGCCGTCGTTGGGGACCGACGGCTGGATATCGAACCCGTAGATCCCCTCGTACCGCTGTGCGAAGTCCCGTCCGTACGTCTCCCCGTCCTCCTCGGGTGGCGTAACCTCGGGGACCGAGAGGTCGTCCTCGACTTCCTTGTACGAACCGGAGATCGCTCGGAGCCGGTTGAGCGCCTCGATGGTCCCGTCGTCCTCGACGATGTCGTTGCCGCCGTAGCTCTGGAGCTCCTTCCGCACTCGCTCGACTTCGCTGTCGAAGGGGTCGACGTAGCGTTCGTACAGCTCGTGGGAGACGGTTCCGCCGTCGGTCCCACTGACCTCGACCGGCATCACCTCGTTCAACATCGTGCTGGCCATCACTGCGTCGCTCGTTTCGAGATCGCGTTCGAGCTGGTCACGCAGTGCCGACGGCTCCCGGTCCATGGGGACCGTCATGTCGACGGCCGGATCGTCGACCGTCAAGTCCTCCGGGCCGAACGTGATCAGCGTTCCGCCCTCGGTGAACTGCTCGTCGAAGGCCTCGACGATCCGATCCAGCGCTGTCCGCTTGGAGCGGTCGATCTCGGACTCCCGCTGGATGGTCGAGCGATTGAAGACGCAGTTGAACGGGTCACGAACGTCGCCACCGTTTCGCTGGGGGTTGACCGTGAACCAGTCCCCGAGGTTCTGGAGCTCCCGGTACTTGTTGCTGAACTCCGCGGACTTGTCGGGGCGCCCGGGGAGGATCCCGGAGTTGTGTTCGAGCACCGCGGTCTTCATATCGGCAATGAGGCCCAGCGCCTCCTCGATCCCGTCGCCGTCGATGCGTTCGGCGTCCACGGCGTCCAGCTTCTGGTTGAGGGTCTCGAAGGAGTTGAACCCCAGACTGCCGCGCATTCCCTCCTCGGTTACGGCGTCGTTGATCGTGCTGATCCGGTTCTCGATCGCGGACTCGAGATCGTCGATCAGGGACACGATGTCGTCCCGGTGTTCGTTCACCGATCCGACGTGGGCAGCGTCGTTCTGGACGTCCTGCCTCCAGCTCTGGATGTGGCTGTCGACCTTCTCGCCGACGTGATCGCGGAGGCTGGTGATCTCCTGGTGCTCTTTCACCAGCTGATCCTTCGCGGTGCGGATCTGATCCAGCGTCTCCGAGAACGTCGGGTTCTGGATGTCGCGGTACGCCCTCCGCTCGTCGGAGCTGAGGACGATATCCTGCAGGATGTCTCGGACCGTCCGCGCCTGCATATCGTTCAGCGCGTGGGAGTCGTCGAGGTTCTCCTGCGTGATCGCCGCGATCTTCTGCCAGAGTTCGTACCGGGTCTGGATGTTGTCGATCTCCTGCCCGACGACCGAGGCGAGCATGTACCCCAACTCGCCCTCGTTGTCGATCGTGGTCGGGTCGATGAGTGCCCGCTCCGTCGCACGATCGATGAAGCGCCTGGACACCTCCGGCTCCGGGTCGTCGTCGGGGACGTCCACTCGGAGGGCGTTCTCCGGCTCCTCGTAGTCGTCGACGATATCCGCCCCTTCTTGGACGGGTAGCTCTTCACGGATCGCCTGTCGTGCCTCCTCGAGCCCGGCGACGCGGAGCCCGTCGTCGGTGAGGAGTTCGTCCCGGACACGCTCGTACCGGTTCCGGAGCTCCATCGCCTGTTCCTTCACCGGCTCGGTCGAGATCTCGGTCCCGACCTCCTCGAGCGCCGACGAGAAGTTCTCCTCGAGGTACTCTTCGACGGCCTCGTAGAGGTACTTCTCGTCGGTGAGCTCCGCACGCTTCGCCGAGAGGGTCTCCTCGATCTCCTCCCGAGCGCTCTCGCGCTGGTCGACCTCGTACTCCATCGTGTAGGGAACGGCCATCGAGAACCCCGCGAACTCCGGGGGACCGTTCTGGTTCGAGGGGTCCAGAGACGTGAAGAGGTTCCCACCGATCATCCCGTTCTGGTGGGCGAGAATGCTCCGGACGGCGGCCATCTCGAAGTCGTCGTCGTTCACGCTCCCCACGTACGGGATGAGGGTCACCGTGCGGAACGGCGTCTCGTCGTTGAGCCAGAGGTACTCGAGTTCGGAGAGGGCAGCGAACGCGTTGGTCTTCTCCTCTTTCTTCTCGCCCTTAGAGGGGATTACCGCGAAGAGGTCGATCGTTCGGGCATCGAGATCCTGTGCGAGATCGATGAAGACACCGGACCCAGTCCCGCCGGAGAGAGTGGTCACCATCGCCGTACTGCCCGGGTTGTTCGGAACCACCGACTCGCCGTGCTCCTCGTTGATGTGGTACATCGCCTTGCTGACGGCTCGCCGGCGATACACACCCCCATCGAAACCCTGCCGCTCGACGTGCGACAGCGGGTTCTTCCCCTCTTCGAGCCACCAGTTGTTCATCTGCCGGCGGTTGAGCAGATCTCTGACCGTCCCCGGAGTCGCGATATTCCCGGTCTGGTCGTCGTTCCGCTTGAGCCAGCTGTTGGGGATCGATTCGACGAGGTTCCGCTGTTCGATACCGACGTTGTTCAACTCCTCGTTCAGCCCCCGCTCATCGAGGAGGGATTTGATCTTCTCGTCGATCGGACCGTACCGCTCGTCGTGCCAGTTGTCGCTTACCGCGGTGTCGACCGTGTACGCTTCGAGGTTACCCGGCTCGTCGCGTTCGTAATTCTCGGTGTCCAGGACGTCTTCGAGAATCCAGTCCTGTTCCATGAACTTGTAGACGATCCTACTTCCTCCCCCTCCCACGCCAATCAGCGTGTCGGGCGTTTCACAGCGACCCATTATAGTGAATCGATTGAAGTTATCTCCACATAAATCTGTGTGGTCACTACGCCGGCGACGATTCTATCGTATGTCGGATCACGTGGCAGCTATGTTACCCCGTCCCGGTCGTGAGACCCACGGCAGGCGGGCAGCAATCGGAGTGTTCGCCCCCTACCGCCCGTTGATCGTCCCCTCCCGAACGGTCGAGGACGGGACCGTCCACACGGCGCCGTCGGCGACGACGTAGAGCCTGTCGGCGCCGGCGGCCAGCCCGTCGACCGACGGCCACGGGAGGTCGATCCGGGAACTCCCGTTCAGTTCGAGGTCGGCCCGAACGAGATCACCCTCGGAAACGAAGTAGACGCTGTCCTCGGTCACGACCGGCGGCGTGGAGACGGTCGCCTCCAAGCTGTTGACGCCGAGCGTCCCGGCCTCCCGGGTGTGGATGATGGATCGCCCGGCGAGCACGATCGTACTGTCGTTCGCCGAGAGCCACCGGAACCCGCTTCGGGCGGTGTTCATCCGTTCCTCCCAGCCGCGCTCCCAGCCCGACCACACCCTTCCTGACTCGCTCGCGACGTACGGCGTCCCGCCGACGACGACGGAGCCGACGAGCGGCCCTTCGGGAGCCGGGAAGTCGTTGATACGGCCGTTCGAGAGGTTGATACGCCGACTCTCCCTGTCCTCGAAACAGAGCGTCACCGACTCGCCGGCGACCATCGGCGAGACGGAGAACTGCCCGGACAGCTCCTGTCGTACCTGCAGGTCCGAGGTGAGGACGCGGCTCTTCTCCGGGCCGGAGACGTACAGCCACCGGTTTGCGGAGAAGTGGGTCGGCTGGTACCGGAACGACTCGACGGTGGGCGAGTCGTCCCCGAGCGCCGCGACGGTCCCCGACGAGTCCACGACGTAGACGGTGTCGTCCCCGCGGACGATCGGCTCCGCGAACGGGCTGGTGAACGGGACCGTGTTGTCACGCTCCCCGTCGTGGGTCAGGCGCGTGAGGTGTGCCTGCGTCTGCCCGTGCCGGACGGTCTCGGCGTGGTGCTCCGGGAGCCAGCTTCGGTCGATCGGGACCGAGCGGTCGTGGAGGCCGGCGTCGCCGGCGACGAACACCTGCTCGTCGGTGACCACCGGCGCCGCCGTCACCGGGAACTCGTCGAAGAACTGTTCGAACGGTCCCCGTGTCGTCGTTTCGTCCACGCCGGTCCCGGTCGGCTTCGGGCCGCCGCGTCGGGCGACCCCGCGGTCCTCCCGATCTCCCTCGGTCGACGCTCCCGGCTCGTCGGGTGAGCTCTCGCCGATCGGTGGGGACCCCCCCTCGTCGGCCACAGTCGGTTCCGGATCAGTCGTGTCGTGTCGCTCCTGCTCGTCGGACTCCGTCGACGCCGAGTCGAACAGGTGGCCCGTCTCGTCGGCCTCGGGTTCGTCGTCCGCCGTCTCGACCCCTCGCTCGGCGCCGAACGCGTCGTCCGTGGGGGTGCCCTCGCCCGCCTCAGGCTCCGGACTCGGCTCCTCGTCTCCGTCGCTCCGGCCGCCGGTATCTGCGACCCCGCCCCCGTCACTGGTGTCCGTGATTCCCACCTCGTCGCCGGTTGGATCGGCCCGACCCGCCGTCTCCCCCGCGCCACCATCGTCGTGTTCCGGGTCTTCGACCGGGAACGACCCCTCGTCGGCCGGCGGCTCGGAACCTCCCTCGTCGTCACGGTCCTGTTCGGCGGGATCGGAGACCGGATTCGGGTCGTCGGCGGCCGCGACTCCGATCGAATCGTCGTTTCCGTCGCCCTTCTCGGCCGGCCGAACGCCGAGGTCGTCGTCGCCAGCGTCCGCGTCGTCTGCCTCTTCCGGCTCCCGGTCATCCGGCTCCCGGTCCGACGATCCCCCGGAGAGGAGCTTTCCGAAGCCGGCGCCGATCGCTCGGACCGCGATGCCGGCCCTCACGACCAGCGTGATCGCGGCGATAGCGAACAGGGCCGTCGTCACGATCCCCGTCGGGAGCGCGCCGAGGAGTAGCCACGCCGCCGCGACGAGCAGGACTGCCGGCACGAGAGAGCCGAGCACGCCGACGAGCCGGCGAACGGCGCTCCGCCGGGTCGCCTGTATCGGCTGTGTTTCGAGCGCCGACTTCGCCGTCCGATACGGATCGGCGTCCCGCTCAAGCGCGTGCTGTTCGAGGATGGTGGCGGCGGTCTCCAGCCGCTCGCGCTGTGCCGGTTCGAGCTCTTCCCGGCCGCCCAGAACGGCGTCGAGACCGACCCCAGCGCCGAGCAGCCGGCGCACGCGCGGCACGGAGACGGCGGCGACGACGGCGACCAGCCCGGCGGCCAACGGCGCCCACGGCGGCACGGAGAGCGTCGTCCCGACGACCGGCAGCCACCCGAGATCGAGCGTCACGGGACTCCCGCTCGCGGCGGGTCTCACCCCGGCGAGCAGCACCGCGGCCGCGAGACCGACGCCCACTCCGGCGAGCACCGATCTCACGAGCCCGCCTCCGCCGGAGTCGGCCTCGAACCCCAGCGACACGTCCCGCTGTCGGGTCTCGGCTTCGAGCTGTGTCGCGACTTCCGACGGGGGGCGCTCGTCGACGAGCTCGTCGACCCGACGGCCGATCCGCTCGCTGGGCGAGAGGTCCGACTCCAGATCGATCAGCTCCGGCCGGGCGTACCGGTCGGCGAGGTGGACGAACACGTCCGTCTCGACGTGCTCCGGCGGCTCCTGCGTTGAGATGACGAACACCCCGTCGCTCCCATCGTCGAGGAGTGACCGGAGGACCCCGACCGCGTTCGTCGGGTCGGGGACGCCGATCTCGACGCGCTCGCCGTCCCGGCGGCGCTCCCGGACCGACGAGAGCAGGTCGTCGTCGGGTGTCGGACCGGACGCCGGCCCCAGCGCCTCGAACAGCTGTCCGTTGAGGACGTCGGTGCGGACCCGCCAGCCCGACCGATCGTCGAACACCTCCCGAACGGCGTCGTGGTAGCCCCGAAGCGGATCGTCGCCGCGGGGGACGGTGACGACGCCGACGAGCGCCTCCGGGGCGTCGCGGTGTGCGGGGATGGCGCCGCGAACCGTCGCGTCCCCGCCGGTCGTGTCGACGACGAGGCTGACGCCGGCCTCGAAGTCCTGTCGGACCGCCGCCTCCTCGCCCGGGGGCGGCTGGCCGCCGACGATGCAGTTCCCGTTGGTCGCCGTGTAGATGCGACGGCTCATGCGTCCTCCTCGGTCGGCTCACCGTCTGTGGCGACGGACTCGTTCGTGGTTCGCTGCGTGTTGAGGCTCTCTCGCATGTTCTCCACCATCTCTTCGGACTTCGACAGCGACTCGCCGCCCGGCAGGTAGGACCGCCACGGGTACGTCCGGACCAGCGTCCGCCCCTCGATCCGGTCGATCAGCCGGTCGGCGCCTTGGAGGATGGGCCGACTCCCGGTCTTGATCCGCTCGCCCTGATCGTTCGACTCCACGTCGTACCAGAGGGGGTAGAGGAAGTCCTCCCGGGTTCGCTTCCTGAGCGACCGCCGGTAGCCGTCCCAGTTCTCCGGCACGTCCAGATACTGGGTTTCGATCCAGTCCGCGAACGTGGTGTACACGCCGTCCTCGTGGGGGAGCGACGGGTGGTTGGGGAGCGTCTCGCTGCTCAGGATCTCGGTGGGGTTCAGGCTGCTCGGCGTCGCGTTGTTCCCGACGTACGCCGTGTACGCGGCGGTGAAGTGTCGCTTGGCGTAGTCCGACATCGACGCGACCCAGACGAACGACTTCGCCCCACCGTTACACTGGTCGACGATCCCCTCGTACACCCTGCGGTACTCGCTGGAGGGGGTCCGTGCCGGCCGCCCCTCGATCACCAGCCGCACGTCGCCGAGGTCGGGGTGGTCGTACCGGGGGAGCTCATTGAGCACCTCGGGCGCCTCCTCGAGGATCGCCTCGAACTCCAGATCGTCCAGCGTGTCGTACCGCCCGACGAGGTCGCCCTCCGTGCTGTACACCTCGTACTGCCCGCCGGTCCGCCGAAGCCAGTAGGCGTCGGTGTGCTGTGGCATGTGGCCCGCCGCCGCGGCACGCTGGACGAAGTCGTCGAGGGGGACGGTGAAGAGGATCGTGTCGGCGCCGTCGACGAGCCGTGAGAGCGCGTTCGCCAGCGCCTCGGGCGGGACGGTCTCCTGGTAGGACAGCGACTCGGCGTTCTCGAGCACCCGCTGGGCCTCCTCCCACTGGTCGGTCGAGGAGAACGCCGACTGGAGCCGGCCCAGCGCGGCGTCGATCTTCAGCGCCGCGGGGGCCAGCACCGGCACGTCGACCTCGTTCTCGATGTACTCGTGGTCGAGTATCAGGTCGTGTCGTCCCTCCTGTCTGACCGCTTCGAGCTCCTCGTCGAGCGGGTTCCAGTTCGACCCGCCGGTGATGAGTTCGCCGGGGTAGTCGAGCGTCCCGATGACGACCTTCTTCCGGAAGAACCGCCGATCGGAGACGAACGGGATCTCGAGGAACCGGTACTGTCGGCCCCGGTCCACCTCGCGGAGCTGGTTCCGCGGCGGGAACTCGCCGTTCTCGATCCGGTCGCTGATCGACGTGTCGAACTCCCCCCCGCGGAGGATCGTGAGGCTGTTCTCCGTCTCGAGGTGGTTGTACAGCCCGCCCAGGATCGCGGTCTTCCCGCCCCGTGCAGGCCCGATCTGGACCGTCCTGATCTCGGACTCGTACTCGGTGAACTTCCAGAACGCGCCGAGCAGGATCGTGCTCCCGACGAGGTTCCCACCGAGCTGTTCGAGCCGGGTGGCCTCGATGGGGCCGCCGCCCAGCCCGAGCGACAGGTGCCCGTCGACGAGGCCGACGACGACCATGAGGAAGAGGATCCCCCACACCGCCAGCGGCGCTCGGTCGAACTCGTTCGGCGGGGTGCCGATCAGGTGGTCGCGGTCCCTGCGGAGCCACCCGATCAGCGGGATGCCCCCGATCTGGATGCCGGCGACGACGCCGATGACGAGCGACGACAGGATGAGCAGCGAGAAGTTCTCGATCAGCACGTCGAACAGCCGCCCCATGATCAGGAGCTGTGCGACCACGATGCCGATTCCGGCCCAGAGAACGATCGCCTGATACCGCTTGTACGTGTCGACGAACCAGACGAGCGACACCCCGGCGAACACGCCCAGCGGGAACGGGAGCACGAACAGGAAGCTCTCGCTCGGGAAGAACGTCCCGATCGTCCGGCCGATCAAGCGCACCGTCCGGAAGGCGATCCCGCGGCTCTCCCACGCCGGCAGCCAGAGGTTTTCGAGCAGGAACCACGCGACGACACCCACGATAGAGAGGTAGAGGATTCCGGAGACGAACTCGAGGAAAGAGGGGCTCCGGACCAGCTTCTTCAGGGAGTTCGCCATTGTACACCGGAGGGATATGTCGAGTGACAAAAAAAGTTGGCGTCGGCGAACTCGCGGAACTGCAACGTGGCGGCGGGACCGGATGGCGGTTCCTCCCCTGCGGCGCCCGGCGATCACCTCAATTTACGACAGTATTATATGTGGCTTGGATAATTACTCCCGAATGTATCAATGCCATACCTATTCGTGGGTGCGGGCCAGGCAGGGTGTGCCATCGTCGACGCGGTGTTCGACCACCAGCGTGTGGCCCAGCTCGCGACGCCAGTGGCGTTCAACTCCACTATACGGGATCTACAGAATCTCTCCAACATCGAGCGGGACGCGTGGTACGGGATCGCCGAAGGCGTCGGACTCGTACCGGGCGACACGGCCGGGTTCGAGGAGCAGGTCGCCGGTGGCTTCGGCCGCGATCCACGGAAGGCCGACGAGGTGATCGCCGATCAGGGGGAGGCGATCCGCGACGCCTACCGTGCACGGTTCGGGGAGGAGACCCCGCCGTACGCGTTCCTGTTTCTGGGGTTGGGTGGCGGAACGGGCTGTGGGATCGCGCCGCACTTGGCGGAGGCGCTCCACGAGTACGGCGAGGAGACGACACACGTCATCGCTGTCGGCGTTCTCCCGAACACCGCACGGGCGACTGAGGACGACGACGAGGTTCGCGCGACGCGGCAGGCGGCGAACACGATGTACGGCCTCGACCGGCTGGAGGAACACGTCGACGGGATGATCCTCGTCGACAACCAACGGCTCGCGTACGAGGACGCCGCCGAGGGGCGCTTCAACGAGTACAACGAGTACGTCGCCTCGGCCATCGTCGACCTCATCTCCGGGCCGATCCTCGAACGGATCGACCCGGGCAGCTACGAGGACCTCGACGCGCCGATCATCGACCTCCGGGACATCGTCACCTCCCTGCGGCTGCCGAACGAGGAGGTCGGCTACGCGGCGCTTGGCCGCTCGATCACGATGACGCGGACGCTGCCGGGCTATCTCCTGCCGTTCCTCGGCCGGAAGTCCGTCGACGGGGCGGCGCTCTCCCGGATCGCGGTGTCGAAGCGGAGCGTCGACGGGCTGGTCCCCGAGGAGACGCGCAAGGCGATCGGACAGATTCGTGCGCCGGCGCCGTACATCGTCGACGACGACTACCGCATTCAGGCGTCGGTGGTCCGGAACCTACTCGACTCCTACTGTCCGGAGGTCAACCTCGGGATGACGCTGACCGAGCGCAACTTGGCCTCGTTCACGACACTTCTCACGTACGCTCGCGAAGACATCGACCGCCTCCAGGAGATCGAAGAGGTCGCCGAAAGACACGAGGGGGGTGTGACGACGTGAGCCGCCGCCGTCTCCTCGGCGTCGTGGCCGTGGTCGTCCTCCTCGTCCTCGTCGCCACGGGGGCCGTGGTCACGCTCAGCGACGACGGGACCGGGAACCCGGAGACGATCGACGAGCTCGCCGCGGCGGCCGACCAGCAGCGCGAGGCGGCGGCCACCGCGGTCGGCGTGGCCGACAGCATCGTCATGCCGCTCGGGTTCGGGGCCGCGCTCGGCCTCGGCGTCGGCCTCCTCGGCGGTACGATCTACGCCTACCAGAACAGGGGGATGCGATGACACGAGCGCGATACTCGGCTTTCGTTCTCGTGGCCGTTCTCGTCGTCGCCGCGACCGCTGGCGTCGCGACCGCGGCGGCGTCGCCCGACGCCCCGTGTCAGGGAACGTCGGGCACCGAGGCACGGCTGTTCCTCGACACCGGCGAGCCGATCGAGGGTGATCAGGCGTACTACCCCGGCACGACGGTGACGATGTACGTCTGTCAGGACGGCGACAAACAGCAGTACCCGGCCGCGTGGGGGTTCGACGCGAGCGCGGTCGACGGCATCTCGATCGAGAGCGAACGCGAGTACAGCATCGTGTTCACGCTCGGGGGGACCGTCGAGTCGGTGACCCCGACGGCCGGCGTCGAGAACCGGCCCGACATCACCGGACCGACGATCCGGGTCCAGACCGGCTACCGGGCGGACTCCTCGATCGCCGACCGAACGATCCGGTTCCCGAGCGGGGACGCGAGCACCGAGTTCCGACGGGCGGAGGACGACTGGCAGGCGTCGATCGACCGGGTCGAGAACGCGTCGGTGGCGCTCACGAACGTCTCGGCGGACGCGACGAACTCCTCTGCGGTCCGGAGCGCCCTCGCGACGCTCAACGACAGCGACCTCTCGGCGACGACGACGGCGCTCCAGCGTAGCGTGATCCCGGCCGCACGCTCGGGCGACGGCGCCGCCGTCGCGACGGTGGTGGCGGAGTCGAACGACACGACCGCGGCCGTGCGGGCGGACGCTCGGGAGTCGCTACAGTCGTACTTGGAGACGGTCGAACAGCGCCGGAGCGCGGCGGTCCTCCGCGTTCGCCTGTTCGTCGGCGGGGGGCTGGTCGGCGGCCTCCTCGTCGGCGCCGTCGGCGGCTACGCCCTCTCGCGGCGGACCCTGAGCAAGATCGAGCGCGACCGCGGGGTGTCGACCGCGACGCAGTACAGCCCCAAGCAGGTCGCGCTCCCGCTCATCCTCGGGGTCCTCGCACTCGTCGCCGGCGTCGCCGTCGGTGCCCTCCAGTGGCCGACGCTCTTCGAGGTGATCCTATGAAACGACAGTACAGAGCGGCACTCGGTATCGCAGGTATCGTCCTCGCCACGACCGCACTCGGCGTGGCGGCGTTCCTCTACTTCGGTTCGACGCTCGGCGTGTACGCCGTCGGGATCGGCGCCCCGGTGGTGGTGGTCGTCGCGATCGGGCTCTACGTCCGCGGGACCGTCGCCCGCCGCAACACGACCGAGGGGGAGTTCACCAGAAGCATGGCCGAGTCGGTCGCCTCCTCGTTCCGCGAGGAGTTGGCTCGGCTCGACCGCCTCGACCGTGACTACCCTCGCTGGGGCGCGACGGAGGTCAAAACCGACGCGAAGCATCTCGCCGACAGCTTCGAGTCCGCCGGCATCGACGTCGACGTGGACGACGGCTCCTTCCGGATCGAGTCGGTCGAGGGCGTCCACAAACTGGAGGAACTCGACGACGACGTCGAGGCGTTCTCCGAGTCCGTGGCCGCCTCGTTCGCGGCGTTCGCCCGCGAGGAGGTCGACCGCTCCCGGGAGGCGGCCGACGAGGTTCAGTCTGAGTTCCTCGACGAAACGGACGATCCGTTCGAGTCGGTCTCCACGGCCGTCCCGGACGGCGATCCGCCCGAGGTTTCGGCGGCGGAACGCACGATCGAACGCAGCCGCGACGCGACGCGGGAGGTGTTCGACCGGGCGATCGACCGCATCGAACGGACCCTCGGCGAGTACGGCGGCGACCGCGCCAGCCTCCGGCAGCAGTTCGACTCGATCCGCGGCCACCTCGAGGTCGGCGAGTGGGAGAGCGCGACCGAGAAGCTCGAACGTGCACGCGAGCGCGTCGAGCGCTCGACGGCGGAGGAGTTCTCCGCCGACCGCGAGGCGCTCGTCTCCCTGCTCGACGCGATCGACGACGCGGAGATCGACCCGTACCTCACGGAGGACCAGCGGGACCGGATCGCCACGGTCCGCAGACAGCTCGAGGAGATGGAGTCGGCGCTCTCGACCGACCAGCTCGAATCCGCGTCGGCCGACGTGCGCCGCGTGGCGATCGACGTCGTCTCGACGCTCCGGTCGGACCTCGAAGCGGCCGACGACACCATCGAGAGCAGCGACGTGCCGTCGGAGTTCTACACCACGCCGGACGCGGTCTACACGGACTACGTCGAGGAGCTACGCTCGGCCGACGACCTCGGGGCGTTCACCCAGCGGTGGGAGGCGGCGACCGAGGAGCTGCTCGACGCGCTCGACACCGCCGAGGGGAAGGCCGCGGTCGCCGACTCCTACGACATCGTGAGCGAGCGGATCGAGGAGGCCCTCCGGAAACAGGGTGAGGTCGCCGGCGACGACCTCCCGGTCAAGGAGCCTGAGCGGTTCTTCGAGCTGTACGCACAGGACGAGCCGGGCGTGACGTTCGACGAGCGACGCGGCGTGCTGGTCAGCGGCGGCAGCGGCGAGACGTACGATCTCGACGTGACGGCCGAGCTCTCGGACACCTCGGCGGCGGTCGACGAGGTCACCGTCGAACTCGACGGCGAGAACGCGACCGAGCGCGAGACGGCCGCGATCGGCACGTCGGCGACGGTGACGTTCGACGACGTGCCGTACGGCTCGTACACGGTGACGGCGAGCGTCCCGGCCGACGCGATCGTCGACGCCGAGACCACGATCGAACTCGACGACGACGCCGCGGAGCGGCTCGTGCTCTCGGAGCGGTCGCTCCGTGACCGGCTCTGTGGCGAGCACGAGGACGCGGTACAGGACCAGTTGCCGACGGTCGCCCCCGAACTGGAGGACCGCTTCGAGGAAGACGGCTACCTGACGCCCGACACCGACCTGCCGATCGCGGACGACTACCTCCCCTGTCTCCTGTTGCTGTGGGCCGACGACGCCGGGTACACCGCCCGGATGGACGACGGGCGACTCCTCGTCTACGACCACGAGCGGTTCGTCTCGCGGCTCCGGACGCTCGTGACCCACCACCTCGACGACGACGAAACACTCACCTACGACGACATGCGCACCAAATTCCTCTCCGTTCCGGCGTCCGACGAACTGATCACGACTACCCTGACGGATCTCGACCTCGACGTCACCGTCGCCGACGACGGGGTGAGCGCCTGATGTCGGAAGCGGACTACACCGACTGGGGGGTCGTCTCCTCCGGCGAAGGTGGCGGCCGGATCGCGTCGACGTTCCTCAGCCGCGAGGAGAGCCCCGGGATCGGCGAGCGGGTGACGCTGCTCAACACGAACCGGAGCGACATGGTGAACCTCATGGAGGACGCGGACATCCTCGAGGAGTACGGGGAACACATCACCATCTTCGGTCCCCGGCGCGGCGTCGGGAATGACTTCGCGAAGGGGGAGCGGATGGCCGAGGAACACTTCGAGGAGATCTACAACGCGGTCACGGAGCGGATGGTCGGTGCCGACGCCCTGCTCCACGTCACCACCCTCGGCGGCGGGACCGGGAACGGGTCGATCCCGTACCTCATCGAACAGCTCTCGACCGGCTCGAACGTCGAGGGCACTCGGCCGGAGTGGGTCGAGAGCGCGGTCAACATGGCGTTCGCGGCGTGGCCGTACGAGCACGAGCCGTCCCAGCAGCAGTTCAACGCCGTCATGGGGCTCTCGCGGCTGCTCATGCGCCGGGACGTGACACAGAACGCCGACGCGGTCCTGCTCGCGAGCAACACGCACATCGAGAACGAGGATCTCTCGACCGACCAGTACGACGCGGTCAACGAGCGGATCGTCACCGCGATCGATCTGCTGATCGGCGCCGGCCGCAACGCCGAACGCATCATCGACGCGGAGGACTACATCGCCCAGCCGTCGAACATCGGCGTCTACCACTTCACGCCCGGGGTGGCGACGGACCTCCACTACGACATGCTCGACTACGAGATCATGTTCGACCGGGCGGCCGAGCAGTCGTTCGTCCCGATGGACGCCTCCACTTCCCGGGCGGCGTTCGCGGTCGTCCGCGCGCCCGCCCACCTCGTCGAGTCGGGCGAGGTGACGAAATCCGGCGTCGAGAACGCGTTCGGCCGCTGGAAGCGCGACAAGGGGATCTCGAGCGCGAAGGGACTCTCCACGGTCACGCTGAAGCCCGGTCGCGGAAACAACGTCGACGTGCTGCTCCTGCTCGGAGGGTTCGACCTGAACCCGCTGCTGGACCAGTCGTGGCCGGAGTATGAGGAGACCAAACGGCAGTTCGAGCAGGCACGCAAGCTCCAGAACGATTCGGAGACGGCCATCTCGATGAACGAGATCGAGCAGTTGGAGGAGAACTTGACGCGGTACCTGGAGGTGAACGGATCGGGCCGATGACCGAGCGACGCCTCCTCGCGACGCTCGCCGTGCTCGCGCTCGTCGTCTCCAGCGTCGCCGCCGTCGGCGTCGGAGTCGCAGTGGACTCCGAGGACGGCCACGTCAGAGTGAATCAGCAGGACGACGGCGGGCTGCTGGTGGAGTTCGACAACGAGACGTTCCCCGATCGACAGGGCGTCACCGTCAACGTCACCGCGAACAACGAGACGACGACGCTCGACACGAGCGCGGCGGAGACGGACGACCCGGACTGGTGGGCACGTGAGGTCGCCGCCGACGCGTTGCCCGACGGATCGCTGGCTGATGCCCGCGTGACGGTGGCGTACAACGGCACCGTCGAGTTCGATCGGACGATGGACCTCCGGCACCTGCGCGTCGAGACGGGGACGGCCCGCTTCGACGACGCGGGACGGCTCGCGGTGAACGCCACGTCGGTCGGCCTCGGCGGCGGTGCCGTCGACGTGCAGGCGTCCCCGAACGCGGGCGGCTCCGAGACGCTCTCGGGGTCGATCGAGAACGGCGTGCTGCGCTTCGATCGCGGCCAGATCCAGCCGCTGCTCCTCCCCCCGGCGAACGTCACGCTGTCGGCGACCGCCGACGGCCCGAAGGTCGCCGCCGACGGCCGTATCGACTTCCGTGAGGTGGGCGAGACGAGCGTCTCGCTGCAGAGCGGGGGCGTCCTCGTCTCCTCGGACCTCCTCGTCGACGGTCAGCAGTACCACGTGACACTCGCCACCGAGGACCCCGAGGCCACGTACGTCGTCACCGCGAACGCCTCCGAAGGGCGGATCGAACTGTCCAACGAGTACGTGACCGGCGCGGGCGACGTGACCGTCGAACTCGACGGCGATACGGTGCTTAACGCCGGCTTCCAACCCCCGGAGGCGGTTCGGGGGTCGGTCGTGGACGGGAACGTCTCCGTCGAGGGCGACCTCCCCGGCGGATCGATCGACCGGGCCGTGCTGGACGACGGGTCGAGCGTCCGGCTCCTCGACAACGTGACGCAGGAGTCGGGGACGGTTTCGCTGCCGGTGACGCTCAGCCCCAACGGCTCCTACAGCCTCGTGCTGCTCTACGGCGACGGCTCGTCGGTGTTCGTCGAGGTCGGCGACGGCGGCTCGTCACCCCCGGCCAGCGAAGGGACGGCCACCTCGGAGCAGACGGAGGGCGGCCTGATCCAGTCGCTCGGCGGGAACAACGTCCTCGTCGGGGCGCTGCTGACGCTCGCAGTCCTGCTCGGGGTCGTGGTCGCCATGCTCTGGCTGACCTCCGACGATGACGACGACGGCGCGGCGAACGGCGGTGCGACCGGTTCGCGAGAGCTCAGGGTCTCCGTGATCGACGGGTACAACGACAGCCAGATCACCGGAGCCGTGACGGTGGAGGCGACACCCCAGAAGCAGCAGACGAAGGAGGGGTATCGCCTCGACACGAGCGGACGCACCCACGAGATCACGGGCGGCACATCCCGGATCGAGGTGCCCAGAAAGCCGGTCGAACTGGAGGCGACGTACAACGGGATCAGCACGAGCCGTACGGTGAGACTCGCGGAGTCAGACGGGGTACAGTTGCGGTTCGGTCCGGTACCCCAAACGCTCACGGTTCGGGACGAGGACGGCGAGCCGATCCCCGGCGCGACGGTCGCGATCGTCTCCGACGGGCAGACCCACGTCACCCGGGAGACCGACGAGGCCGGCCGGGCACACTTCGACGTGTCGGTCGACGCGACGGGGTTCGAGGTCGCCGTGGAGCACGACCGCTTCGAGTCGGCCTCGCGCCACGTCGCCGATCCGAGCTCCTTCCCCGACTCGATCACGCTGGCCGAGAAGACGGGGACGCTCCGGGTCCGAACGGCCATCGACGGCGAGGCGACCGACGCGGTCGACCTCCGGATCCGGGCGGCCGAGGGGACCCGGAGCGAGGCCGCACCGACGGTCGAGGCGTCGACCGAACCCGGGATCTACGAGTTCCAGGACGTGCCGGTGGGCGCCTACGAACTGCTCGCGACGGCCGACGGCTCGCCGTTCGACCCGGACCGGGAGACGGTCGAGATCGGCGCCGACGACGCCGTGACGGCCGACCTCGACGTCGGGTTCCGGTTCTCGATCGACCGGCACCGCGACGAACTCGCGGCGCTCCGGACCGCGGCCGACGAGCTGGTCCCCTCCAGTCAGATCGACACTGCGATCCACGGCTACTACGCCAGCGTCGCTCACGCGCTCGCCGACGTCGTCGAGTCGTTGCCGGAGCGCGGCGACCAGTTCGCCGGCACGGGCGTCGACCCCGACGCGGTGGCCGAGGCGCTGCTCGACACGGGGCAGGGCGTCGTCACCGTGGTCGACAACGCGCTGAACACGAAGCAGAACGTCGACCTGTTCAACGGCTGTGCGGACCTGCCGGCGGCGACTGTCGAGTGGGACGGGTTCGAGATCACGACGCTGTTCGACCTCGCAGGGAAGGAGCAGATGCTCGACCAGCAGACCGAGATTCGAACCCGCCTCACCGAACTCGAGGAGCGAATCGACGCCGAGCGGGACGAGCTGAACGTCGTCTCGCCGGCCAGCGACGTGCTCGACGAGCTCCGTAACTTCGCGCAGAACGAGATGAAGTCGGACACGACCAGAAACGCCGCGGTCGTGTTCGTCCTCCTCGGGTTCGCCGACGCGGTGGAAGAGCTGTTCGAGCGAGAGCAGCTCCGTGAGCGGCTCCAGTACACGAGGTTCTAGCACCATGCAACGATCGACACTCCCTCGACTGATCGTGACCGCGCTCCTCCTCGGCAGCGTGTTCGCCGCGAGCGGGACGCCGGTCGCCGCGTCCACAGCGGACCCGGAGACGGCCGACGAGTACCTCGCGGCGCTGCAGGAGTACGAGGAGGCGCCGGCGCTCGAGACGTACAGCGAGTTCGAAGTGATGCGGAGTCAGGCGATCACCGCCGTCCAGGTGGGCGAGTTCACGGCGACCGACCGGGAACGGATGGCGGCGATCCTCGCGACGCTCGAGACGTTCACCGACGCCTACGCCGCCGCCCAGAACGGGAGCGTGGCCGAGAGCGTCACGATCGCCAACCGAACCGCGGAGGCGATCGATCGCGTCGAGGCGGCCGACGGCGGCCAGTACGCCACGCTCGCACGGCTCGGCCTGGAGCGGTTCTACCGGCAGCAGGGCGACACGCTCTACGAACGCGGCCGTTCCGCCGAGAACACGTCGGCGAAGATCCGCTACTTCGAGGCCGCCGCCACCGCACTCGAACGCGGCGGCGCGACGACGCAGTTCTCGCGGGTGAGCGCCGAACTGAGCCAGACCGAGGCCACGTTCGAGGCCGACAAGGCCGAGCTCGAAACCGCGGTGTCGCTGGCGAGTTCCTTCAGGGCGGACTGCGGGGAGTCCTGTGCCAGCCCGGTCGCCGCGATGACCGGGCTCGGGCCGGCGGTGTTCGGCCATTACCGGCAGGCGCGTGAAGCGAACGCCGCGAGCGACACCGCGAGCCAGATCGTGGACAGACACTCCATCTCGCAGGACGCCGACCGCGTCGCGCAGCTGTCGGAGTGGACGAACCAGGCGATGCTCTCGCTGGTGATCGCGTCGACGCTGCTGCTGTTCGGCTACGCGCTCCTGATCGTCCTCCTCGTCGCGCCGGTGGCGGCTCGGATCGCGACTTGGAGCGAGGACCTGGAGCGGGCACAGGTGGGACGTATCGTTCCGGCGGACTCCGTGGAGGTGGGGGAGTCATGAGCCGCTCGATCGCCGTCCGGGCGTTCACCCTCCTCAGCTGCCTCCTGCTCGTCGTGGGGGCGGCCGCGCCGGCGGCAGGCGCGTCCACGTCGGTCGGGGTCGACGCCGCGCTGCCCGACCAGAGCGAGAGCAGCCAGCTCTCCTTTACGTTCTCCCCGGACGCGAACGCGACCGTCGACGCGACCGAGGAGATAACCCGGGCCAACGGCGACGTCACGTTCCAGTTCGTCTCCTGGCAACGGACCGACGGCTCCGGCTCGGGATCGTCGACGAGGTGGGACGTGGTCGCCGGCGCCACCTACCGCGTGACCTACGAGGCCAGCGTGATGGGGTCGGCCGACGAGGGGGTCTACAGCGGGACCGCCACCGTACAGAACCGGAACGGCGGGACGGTCGCCTCGGAGCCGCTCGAGGTCTCAGTCGATAAGCTCTACCCCGAGTTCGGCTACGCCGACCCGTCGACCAAGGAGCTCGTCTATCAGGACCCGAACTCACAGAGCGAGTCGACCTCCTTCGACGTCTCGGTGCCGAACTCCGGCGACGGCGCGATGGTGCTGTCGGAGGTGTCGTTCTCCGGACTCCCCTCCGGGATATCGGCGGAAGCCGAGCTCCCCGACTCGCCGATCGACGCGCGGTCGTCCGGCGCCGTCAGCGTCACCGTCACCGGGAGCGAGTCGCTCGACCCTGGCCGGTACAGCTTCCAGATGACGCTGACCGACAACCTCGGCAACTCCCTCGACCTCTCCGTCCCGATCGAGGTCAGGCGGCCGCCGATCGCGTCGGTGTCGGGCGGGGAGATCCAGATCGGCGACGTGCTCAACGGCACCAGCCGCGAGGTGGAGTTCACGATCGAGGAGGCGGGCGGTTACCAGGGGATCGACGGCCTCTCGGTCAGACAGATCGGGAACGAGCGTTCGGCCAGTCTCTCCTTCAGCGGAACGCGGTACGTCTCGACGGGGCCGGGCGGGAGCGCCACGGCGACCGCGTCGGTGTCGGTCGACGACGGCGTGCGACAGCACGAGGAGCTGACGTGGGACGTGGAGCTCACCCCCGATAACCAGAACGCGCCGAGCACCGTCGTCACGGTCTCCGCGCGGTCGATCTACCCGGCGATGCTCGACGGGGTCGACCTCCCGGAGACGCAGCTCGAGTTCGACGAACCCCGGTCGTCGGTCACGTCGTTCGACACGACGACCGAGGTCGGGATCAGGAACTCCGGCGACCTGGAGATGAACGTCGTCAGCGCCTCGGCGTCGATGCGCTCGGGGGAGCAGTACATCTCGGCGTCGATCGACGAGGCGCCGGGGACGGTGGCGGGGCTCTCGACGGGCGAGGCCACCCTCGACATCTCTGCCGACCCGGACACGCCCGAGGGGACGTACGACGTCGCTGTCACCGTCGACACCGAGTCGGCGGGCAGCACGACGGTCGTCGAGACGATCACCATCACGCAGGAACCCGAACTCCAGACGCAGACGGAGGTTTCCTACGGCGAGCTCACGATCACCGCGAACCAGACGCGGACGATCGACGTACAGGAGCGGCTCGGCTACGAGGCGATCGAGGGGCTGGAGATCACGAAGGTCTCTGGACCCGACCGGTGGCTGACGGTCGTGGAGCGCCCGCCGAGCCGGATCGGCTCCGGCGAGACCTCCCCGTTCATCGTCGCCGTCCAGTTCGACACCGAGGCCGAACTGTACGAGCAGTACCGGTGGACGTTCAGGATCACCGGTGACAACGTCGAGGCCCGGAACATCACCGTGACGGCCCGCGCCAGACCGTACAGCTTCGACCAGATCACGAACCCCCTCGAGGAGCGCGCCGCCGGCGGCGACTGGCAGGCGTCGACGACGGGGCCGATGAACACGATGCTGCTCGACCTCGAGGAGCGGCTGCGCGGCGACAGCGACCTCTCGAACTCCGTGCTCTCCCGTGCGCTCGCGGCCGGCCGGGCGACGCTGCTGTTCGTCGACTCCCTCGAACAGGCACGCGCCGCACAGGACAGCGGGAACTACTCGGCCGCACAGCGCTCGCTCGCCCGGGCCGCGGCCGCCCGCGACCAGATGCGACAGTACGTCACCGGCATCCAGCAGGACGATCTCCGGAACACCGGGAGTCAGTCCGTCGCCGCCGCCGAGACCGCCTTCGACGAGACGGCGTCGGTCCAACAGACGCACTACCGGGAGATGCTGGAGCAGAACAGCTCTATCTACCGGAACGCACAGGCCTACCGCGCGTTGATGCGCCTGAGCGAGTACACCGGCGATCAGGAGACCGCCGCGGAGCGGGAAGCGGCGTACCAGCGCGCCTCGGAGGAGTACCTCCGGACCGTCGAGGCCGCGGCCGCGAACCGGACGGCCGGGGAGAAAGCGTACGAGGGGTACGCCGCCAACGCGACGATCGTGCTGGTCGACTACCCGCTGGTCCTGAACCCGGCCCGACTCGACGAGGTCGGCACGACCACGAGCCGCATCTCCGAGCGGTACGACACCGCCGTCGCCCTGTACGACCGCGCCGGCGCGACCGAGGAGCGCGACGCGACCCAACAGCGGGCGAACACGATCGGACAGCGGCTCCAACTGAGCCAGTACGGGCTGTACGGCGTGACCGGCGTGTACGGGCTCGGCGTCCTCGCGCTGCTGGGGAGAACGGGGCTCAACCTCTACGCCTACTACCGGGACGTGAGCGCGTCCGCCTCGGGCGACTTCCTGCTCGACGGCGGTTAGCGGTACGGCCCGGAGACGCTGTCCGGGAAGCGTACCGCGGCCGGGCTGCTGTCTTGGACGGTGATCGCGTCGGGCGGGACCTCGGCGTTCTCGTCGGCCGAGGCACGCACGGTGAACACCCGTTCGGCGCCGTCGTCGGCCGTCACCTCAACTTCGACTTCGCCCGCGGTGTTCGGCCCGACCGAAACGAGGTGGATCGGGTACTCGACCGGGTCGCCGCCCGGCGTGATCTCGTCGACGTGTTCCGGCACCGTCCACTCGTCCAGGTCGGGACCGTCCGCTTCGAACCGCAGGTCCCGGATCGGCTCGTCGCCCTCGTTCTCGAAGCGGAGGTAGACGTTCGAGTTGGGTTGATCGGCGGTCCCCCACTCGGCGTCGGCGGTCACCGTCAGGTCGTCGAGTCGGCTGGTCGTCCGATCGACCAGCGACTCGTTGGGGACGAGCGTCTCGACCTCCCGACTCCGTCCAGCGACGATCGCACGCGCGACCTCGCTGTCCGGCCGCCAGTCGACGATGACCGTCCCGGTTCGCGTCTCGTCCGGTTCGAGTTCGAGGTCGATCGGGACGGTCGGCCCGTCCGGGAACGCGATCGACGACAGCTCACACGGCGTGTCGTTGCTCGTGAACTCGTACCAGAGCTCGCAGCCGGCGTCGGTCGCGGACCACGTGATCCGCGGTTCGAGCGGCCCGGGTTCGACCGGTAGCGAGCGGGCCGGAGCGAACGCGTCGCCGTCGTCCCCCTCGAGGCGGACCGCCGGCACCGTGATCTCGTCGCCGAACGCGGCGTGATCCCGCCGCCCGACGGCTTCGCTCCCGGCGTCGACGGTGACCGGGATCCGGTAGTCGCCGTCGTCGGCCACGAGCTCGAACTGGACGGTGGTCTCGCCGTCGTTTTCCACCGTGAGCGCCTCCACGAACCGCTCGCCCCGCGTCGGCGTCTCCGTCGAGAAGGACCGGTCCACCGACGCGGTTCCCTCGTCGGTCGGCCCGCCGTCGTCGAGCCGGTCCGCGCTGGAGCCGGCCGAGACGGTTCGGGACTCGGCTCGGGACGGCTCGAACCCGGGTGTCCGGTCGAGCGAGAGCTGCCGGGAGACGCGACCTGCCGCCGTATCGACGGCGACGGAGCGTTCGCCCGCCTCCAGCACCGGGATCGAGAGGCGATACTGGCCGCGTTCGGGGATCTCGACCTCGAACGACAGCTCCCCCTCGACGGTGTGGGCGTTCTCGATGGTGACCTCGTCGACCACCGGGGCCGGGGTGTCGTTCTCGAGGGAGACGGTCAGTAGCCCGTTCTCGTCGATTTCGAGGCCGATATCCGTCGGCGTCGGCGGAATCTCGGCTCCGAACGTCGACGGCGGGAGCTCCGCGGTCCGGACGCTGACTGGCGAGGCCGGAAGCTCGCTCTCGACCCGGAACGTGTGCTCCGCTCCCGGCCGAACCGTTCCGATCTCCCGGTCGCCCGCGGCTACGTCGGTGAGGGGAACGCTCCCCTCGTTCGCGACGGTCACCTCGAGCGTCGCCTCGCCGTGGTCGATGCCGAGAGGCTCGACGGAGACGGCCACGTCGCGCTGTTCGGTTTCGATCGGCACCGTCGCGGTCGACTCCTGTTCCTCGGTCGCGACCGTCATCGTGACCGACTCCCGGTCCTCGTCGACCCCACGCAGCGACACGCGCTCGTCGACGCGGCCGCCGGGCGGGACCGTCGCCGAGAGCGTCGGCGTGGACGGGGTGGCGCCGTCGACGTCGACCGACGCCGTCGTCTCGGCCGGACCCCCGCCGTCGTTCTCGAACGTCACTCCGACGACCGAGTTCGACGGCGTGATGGGGTCGTCGACGATCGAGACGGAGACGGTTCCCTCCCCGCCGTCGACTGCACCGTAGACGGTCACCGTACCGTTGTGGTGGGTCGCCAGCAGCGACGCGTCCGACGTGGCGGCGATCGGCTCGCCGCGAACGTCCCGTAGCTCGGTGACGTCGCCGTCCCGGTCGACGAGACAGGCCTGCTTCCCGGCGTACCCCAGCAGCGTCGTCTCCGCGCTGTCGGCGAGCCACGTGAACGCCCGGTCGTTCTCCCACTGTTTGGTCTCCCCGTCGTAGCCGATCAGCTGTCCGTCCTTCAGCGAGACGACGACGGTGTCGTCCAGGAAACCGACGTCGACCGCCGCGCCGTCGAGGGTGATCGAGGTGAGCTCCTCGCCCACCGAGGAGAAGACGGTCAGGAACGTCCAGAGCGCGACCGCGACACGGCCGTCGGCGGCCGCGACCGCGGGCGTTTCGGCCAGGTCGGGGTGGGACTGGTCGAACTGGCCCAGTTCCGCCCCGCTCTCGGCGTCGAACCGGACGAACGTCTCCTCGTCCGTCGCGACGTACACGTCGCCCGCCGTCGGGTCCGCCTCGACCTGTTGGCCGTCGATATCGGCGGTCCACAGCCTCGTCCCGTCGGCGTCGAACGCCTCCAGCCCGCCGGCCGTGAGGACGTAGGCGTGATCTGCGATCGCGACGTCCGCGTCGGTCGCATCGTCGACGAGCGTGTGCCGCGTGCCGGCGCCGATCAGCTCGACGGTCCCCTCGCTGTCGGCGACGACGAGGTCGGTTTCCCCGCCGGCTGCTGCCTGCACGGAGCCCGCACGGAAACTGTCGATCCGCGTGTACGACGGTGGTTGGGAGTCGGCGTCGGTCACTCTGACCGACCTCCAGCAGCCGAGGCCCGGTGCTGCCCGGACGATAGTCTCGTGTGGGCCGACGAAGATAGCATTCGGACGATACGTTCACGTGAGTTGTAGTAAACGTTACCCACTCACGAACGCCCACCGGCGGTGGTCCTCGGCCCGAACATTCGGCGCTGTCGAAGGGTGGCTGACAGGCGAGGCCGCATCGGGATGGGATCTCTCGCGCTCCCGCCTCGTCTCCCACCCGGCCGTTCTCAGGTCACGGGGAGGGTGGTCCCGGCATCGTACTTGAGTGGTCGGCCGAGCGTTCAAGGGCGGAGGCGAGACCACGTTCGACATGCCTAAACTGGCCGCCGCCCACCCTTCGGTAGTGAGTTGGCGCGACCTGTTCGGCCACCCGGAACCGTACCCCGAGCAGCGCGACGGCATCGAGGCTGCCGTCGACGCTGCGGACGACGGCGGCTTCCTCGCGCTTGAAGGTGCCTGCGGGACGGGAAAGACGATGCTCGCGCTCTCTGCGGGGCTGGACCGCGTGCGCGATCCGGACTCCGAGTTCGAGCGCGTGCTCGTCCTCACCAGCGTCAAGCAGCAGCTGCGCCAGTTCGAGGCCGACCTCCGGACGATCAACGAGAACCTCCCCGAGGCGTACGACCCCGTCTCGGGGCTGACGCTCGTCGGGAAGGCCGACGTGTGCCCGTACGCACGCGAGAACCGCGGCGGCGTCGACGACGAGAACGTCTACGACCGCTGTGAGGGGCTGCGCGAGCGCACGCGGAACCTCACCGCCGACGGCGGGCCGACGACCGCCGACGCGCTCGCGAGTCAGGCACGCAGCCAGCAGGTCGGGATCGCGGACTCGGGCGGGGGTGGCGCCGATTACCTCGAAACTGCAGGCGAGCCGACGCCGTACCGTCCGGACACCGAGGAGTACGGCACCGGTACGGGCAGCACGGAGTACTGCCCGTTCTACGCCCAGTATCTCGCCGACCTCCCGGAGGACGGCGACCCCGCGGAGGCGGTCCCGTTCGACTTCACCGACCGCGGCCTGATCGACACCGAGGAGCTTGTCGGCCTCGCGGCGAGCCACGGCACCTGCCCGCACTCGGTGATGGGGGCGATCCTCGGCCACGTCGAGGTCGTGATCGGGAACTACTACCACGCGTTCGACCCGACCACGTCGGGGCAGTTCACCGGCGCGCTCGTCGACGACTCGACGTTCGTCGTCTGTGACGAGGCCCACATGCTCGAACCGCGGGTCCGAGACCTGGTGAGCGACGGCGTGGGCGACCGAACCCTCCGGGATGCGGTGTCGGAGCTGACGCGGATCCTCCAAGCGGTCGAGTTCGACGACGAATCGACGCCTTCGACGGGGAACGACGACGCCGACCTCGTTCGCGGCGAGCTGCAGGAGAGCGACGTGAAACTGGACGAACTCCGAAATCTCCGGGATTTCTGTGAATCCCTGCGCGAGGAACTCGACCGTCGGGTGAAAGCTCACCTCGACCGCGAGCGCCCGGGCTGGCGCGCGGAGCTGACCGAACTGGACGACCACGAACTGCCGCTGCGGGACCCCGAGACGCCCCAGCCCGACGAGATCACCGAGTGGGCAGAGCGCGAGGGGTTCGGCGAGGCCGTCTGGGCACGGGCCGAGGTCGTCGGCGCTGTCGTCGCCCGGATCCTGAACGAGGTGGAGGACGAGGACGCCTCGCGGGCGGTCACGACGGTCGGCCGGGTGCTGAACGCGTGGTACCGCGAGGACCACGAGTCCTTTTTCCGCGAGATCGAGCTCTCGCGGACGTGGGACGAGAGCGAGCGGCCGGACTCCTGGCGCCGGGCGTACAACGCGCGGCTCTCGCTGCACAACTGCGTCCCCAGTCGGGCGATCGGCGACCGGCTCGCGGAGTTCGGCGGCGGCGTCCTCATGAGTGCGACGCTCGAACCGCTCGACGTGTTCCGGGAGGTGACCGGGCTGAACCACCTCGAAGCGGAGGGGCGGCCGGTCACCACCCGGAGCTACGGGCTGGGGTTCCCCGAGGGGAACCGCGAGTCGTTCGCTGTCGACGCGCCGAAGTTCACGTACGGGAACCGCGGGGCGCCGGGCGAGGAGAACGACTGCCGGCGGATGCACGTCGACGCCGCCGCCACGGTCGCGCGCTCGCCGGGGAACGTGCTCGTGGGGATGCCCAGCTAC
Source organism: Halolamina salina (assembly GCF_054653455.1). NCBI lineage: Archaea > Methanobacteriati > Methanobacteriota > Halobacteria > Halobacteriales > Haloferacaceae > Halolamina > Halolamina salina. The sequence goes on from NZ_BAAIGE010000002.1 coordinate 866,918, forward strand.
GGCGAGGCCGAGTGGATGGCTGGCGAACTCGAGGACCGCCTCGAGAAGCCCGTCCTGCTCGACAGTTCCTCGACCGACGAGGTGACCGAGGAGCTGAAAGCCGAGTTCTTCCGCGGGGAGCCGAAGGTGCTGGTGACGAGCATTCGGGGGACGCTGACCGAGGGCGTCGACTATCAGGGCGACCGGCTCGCGGCGGCGGTCGTCTGCGGCGTGCCGATCATCAACACCGCCTCGCCCCGAACGCGGGCGGTTCGGACCGCCTACGACCGCGAGTTCGGGGACGGGTTCGAAACTGCCCTGACCGTTCCAGCGGTCCGCAAAGCCCGACAGGCCATCGGCCGGGTGATCCGCGGACCGGACGAGGTCGGCATCCGCGCGCTCGTCGACGCCCGCTACGCGCGGGAGTCCTGGAACTCCGTCCGGGAGTACCTGCCCGAACGCGAACGCGAGGAGTTCCAGCCCGTCTCGCCGGACATGCTGGAGTTCGGCGTCGAGCGCTTCTGGGACCAGCACCGCTGAAAGGCGGTGCATACTGACTGTTCAGTCAACACTTTACCCCCGGGGTGGGATAGTGTGGCTATGGCAGACGACTTCCTCGAACGGCTCGCGAGCCTTCCGAGCTTCCAGCACGCCGTCGCGTCCCCCGACGGCGACCGCGTCGCCCTCTACTACGACACCACCGGCCGCAACGAACTCCACGTGCTCGACGTTGAGACCGGCGAACGCCGCCAGATCAGCGACGGCGAGGTGCCGCGCAACGCCCGCTGGCACGTCGACTGGAGCGACGACGGCGACTGGGTGTACTTCCACGACGACGAGGGCGGCAACGAGCAGAACGACATCTACCGCATCGGCGTTCGCGGGGACCACGAGGGCGAGGTGGAACAGCTCACCGACCTCGAGGGCCAGACCGCGCTGGTCGACGTGGCCGACGACGGCGAAACCCTCCTGCTGGGCTCGAACCGCGACGGGCAGATGAACCTCTTCACCTACGACCTCCCATCCGGGGAGGTGTCGAAGCTGACCGACTACGACCGCGCGACCGCCAGCGGGGGCTTCTCGCCCGGCGTCGACCGGCTGGCGTACACGACCAACGAGTCCGACGACTACAACAATCAGGACGTCTACGTCGCCGCCGCCGACGGCTCGGACCCGCGGAACCTCCACATCGGCGAGGACGGCGCCGAGGCCGGCTTCGCCGACTGGGGTCCCGACGGCGACCGCCTGCTGGTGTCGGACAACACCGAGAACTTCGGCCGCTGTGGCGTTTACGACCTCGCGAGCGACGAGGTGACGTGGTTCGGCGATCTGACCGCCGAGGAAAGCCCGGTCGCGTTCCTCCCCGACGGCGAGCGCTTCCTCGCGCTCCGGACCCGGAACGCCGCGATCGTGCCGCTGGTGTACGACATCGAGAGCGGCGAGGGGCGAGAACTCGATGTGCCCGACGGCGTCGCCGCGTTCTCCGGCGCCCGCGCGCCGATCCTCGACGGCGAGCGCGTGCTCCTGAACCACACCACCTCCGACAGCCGGTCGGACCTGCTGGCCCACGACCTCGGGACGGGCGGGACGGAGACGCTGCTGGCCGCGGACTACGGCGAGTTCGACCCCGACCGCTTCGTGGGTGCGGAGTACTTCACCTTCGAGAGCCACGACGGCCTCGACATCGGCGCGCTGCTGTACGACTCCGGCGAGCGGCCGTCGCCGCTGGTGGTCAACCCCCACGGCGGCCCGCGTGCGGCGGACTACAAGACGTTCGACATGTACACCCAGTTCCTCCTCTCGCGGGGGTACTCGGTGCTGAAAGTGAACTACCGCGGCTCGACCGGACGGGGACGGGAGTTCGTCGAGCGCCTCTACGGCGACTGGGGCGGCGGCGAGCAGGAAGACATCGCCGAGGCGGCCCGGCAGGTCACCGCCGAGGACTGGATCGACGAGGACCGGGTCGTCGTGTTCGGCGGCTCCTACGGCGGCTACTCGGCGTACTGGCAGATGGTCCAGTACCCCGAGCTGTACGCCGCGGGCATCGCGTGGATCGGCGTGACCGATCTGGAGGACATGTTCGAGAACACGATGCCGCACTTCCGGACCGAGCTCATGGAGAAGTACCTCGGCACGCCCGAGGAGAACCCCGAGCTCTACCGCGAGCGCTCGCCGGTCACCCACGTCGAGAACCTTTCGGCGCCGCTGCTGATGGTCCACGGCGTCAACGACCGCCGCGTGCCCGTCTCGCAGGCCCGGATCTTCCGGGACGCGCTCGAAGAGGCGGGCTACGAGGAGGGTGAGGACGCGGACTATGAATACGTCGAACTCGGCGAGGAGGGCCACGCCTCCTCCGACATCGACCAGAAGATCCGGATGCTGCGCACGCTGGACGACTTCCTCCAGCGCCGACTCCCGCAGGCGACGACGACGCCCGCGGAGTAACACGCTCCAACACGGGGACGGGAGCGCCCTGATCCCGGAACTATTTATACCCGCAAGTCGACCCGAAACGGTGTATGTCTACGAGCGACAGTAACGGCAGTACGATCGAACGCATCGGGTTCCGGATGTCCGAGTTCGTCGAGCGGTGGATGCCGAGCCCGTTCGTGTTCGCCATCCTGCTCACGTACATCGTGTTCGTCGCGGGGTTGGCGACCGGGTCGGGGCCAGTCGACCTGCTCCAGTACTGGTACGACGGGTTCTGGGCGTTCCTCGGCTTCTCGATGCAGATGGTACTGATCCTGATGACCGGGTTCGTGATCGCCTACCACCCGCGGGTCAACAATCTGCTCCAGCGGCTCGCGCGGGTGCCGGCGACCGGGGCGCAGGCCGCGGCGTTCGTCGGCCTCGTCTCGATGTCGCTGGCGTGGATTCACTGGGGGTTCAGCCTCATCATGGGCGCGATCTTCGCCCGCGAGATGGGGAAGGCCGCCCACGAGGAGGACATCAACGTCCACTACCCCCTGCTCGCGGTCGGGGGGTACATGGGGCTGGGGCTGACGTGGCACTGGGGGCTCTCCGCGTCGGCACCCCTCCAGCTGACCGACCCCGCCAACATCGGCGAGGGGACCGGCTTCGGCTTCCTCGAGTCGACGGTGCCGGCCGCGGAGACGATCTTCCACCCCTACGCGATTTCGCTGACGCTGCTGTCGATCCTCTTCGCGACGCTGGTGCTGTACGTGCTGGCGCCCTCGGGTGAGCGCGCGAAGGGGATCACCGAGTACGTCGACGAAGACGAACTGTTCGACGCGACCGGTGGCGGCGCCGCCGACGAGGAGGCCGCCTCGGCGGCCGCGGAGGCCGTCGACGAGCCGGCCGAGACCGACGGGGACCTCCCCTCCGAGCGACTCAACAACAGCCGGGTGCTGGGCGGCCTGATCGCACTGTCGGGGGTACTCATCCTCGCCTACCAGTTCGTCCAGAGCGGGCTCGGCGCGTTCACGCTCAACGCCGTCAACTTCGGCTTCCTGATGGCCGGCGTCCTGATCTACCAGCGGCCGGCGTACTACCGCGAGCGGTTCAACGACGCCGCCGGCGCCGCCGCCGGGATCATCCTCCTGTTCCCCTTCTTCGCGGGCATTCAGGGGATCATGAGCGGCGCGGGGCTGGCGACGCTACTCGCGGAGGCGCTGCTCAGCGTCTCGACCACGGCGACGTACCCCGTGATCGCGTGGGTCACGGGCGCGATCGCGAACCTGTTCGTCCCCTCCGGCGGCGGCGAGTGGCTGGTCGTCGGCCCCTCGGTGCTGCAGGCCGCACAGGATCTCGGCGTTCCCTACGGGCAGGCGACGATCGCCTACGCGGTCGGCGACGCCCACACGAACCTGCTGAACCCGTTCTGGGCGCTGCCGCTGCTGGCGATCACCGGCGTGAAGGCCCGCGAGATGTTCGGCTACGCGATCGCGATGCTGCTGGCGCTGATCCCGTTCCTCGCGATCGTGCTTTGGGCCGTCCCGTACTGACGTAACGCCCCCCGTGTTTCCGAGCCCTCCGTCGCTTCGCCGCCCGTACTACGGCTGGGCGGTCGTCGCGGCCTCGTTTCTGGGGACGTTCGTCGTCTTCGGCCTGAGCTACTCCTTCGGGGTGTTCCTCGAACGGATCGTCGACGACTTCGGCGGCGCACGGGGGCCGAGTTCGCTCGCCTTTGGCGTCCAGACGGTCGCGATCTACGTCGGTGCGAGCGGGCTGGGCGTGCTGATCGATCGCTACGGCACGCGCCGGGCGCTGGCCGTCGGCGCCCTCCTGACCGTCGGTGGGTTGGCGGCAGCGAGCCGGGCGGAAAACCTACTCACGCTGATTCTGACCTACGGGGTCATCACGGGCGTCGGGCTGAGCATCGTCTACGTCGTCGCCTACGGCACGGTCACGCGGTGGTTCGACCGGCGGCTCGGCCTCGCGGGCGGGCTCTCCTCGGCCGGGCTGGGGATCGGGATGTTCGTCGTCGTCCCCTCGGCGGCGTCGCTGATAGCCGAACTCGGCTGGCGGGACGTGTTGCTCGTGCTGGCGGCGGTCGCCGGCGGCCTCCTGCTGCTCGCGACGCTGCTCGTCCGCGACGACCCCGGCTCAGCGGGCGTCGACCCGCCGCCCGAGGAGTTCGTCGGCGCGCCGCCGACGCCGAACCGGGAGCCTCTGCGCGAGCAGTTTGTAGCCGTGCGCTCCATCGCGTTCACGCCCGCCTTCGGCCTGCTCGCGGCGGGCTGGGTGCTGATCTACGGCTCGCTGTACGCCGTCCTCGCACACCTCGTGCTCTACGCGGCGGGGATGGGCCTCCCGGCCGGGGTCGGGCCGTGGGCGCTCGCGACGGTCGGTCTCGCGAGCGCGCTCGGGCGCGTCGCGATCGGGCACGTCGCCGACACGGCCGGGCGGGTACGGGTGTTCGTCGCCTGCTCCGCGGTGATGGGGCTGGCGACGCTCTGGCTGGCGTTCGCGTCCTCGACGGCCGGGGTCGCCGCGTTCGCGGTCGTGTTCGGGCTGGCCTACGGCGGCAACGGCGCGCTGCTGTCGCCGCTGGTCGCGGCGCTGTTCGGCCGCGAGAACATCAACGCGGTGTTCGGGCTCGTCTCGGTGGCGTTCGCGGTTTCGGGGCTGCTCGCCCCCGCCGCCGCGGGCGCGGCCTACGACACGCTCGGGACGTACGAGCCGGCGTTTCTCGTCGCCGGGGTGGCGGCCGTCGTCGGTGCCGGTTCAGTGGCCGTCGCCGGGCGGCGGGCCTGACTGCCGGCGCTACCGAGCGACCTCGGTGACGGTACTCTCGAACCTGCCGCTGTCGCCCTCTCGATGTCGAAGCAGTCGTGCAGTTTCCCGGCGGTGATCGTCACGTCCCCGCCGCTCCCTGTCGAAGAAAAAGTCGAAAACGCAGCGCGTCGCGCTTACTCGAGGTCGAAGCGGTCGTTCTGCATGACCTTCGTCCACGCGTCGACGAAGTCCTCGACGAGCTGCTCCTCGCCGTCGTCGGCGCCGTAGACGTCGGCGGTGGCCCGGAGCCGGGCGTTCGAGCCGAAGATGAGGTCGAGGCGGGTCGCCTCGTACTCGACCTCGCCGGTCTCGCGGTTGCGGACCTCGAAGACCTCGTCGTCCTCGTCGACGGATACCCACTCGTACTCCATGTCGAGCAGGACCTCGAAGAAGTCGTTGGTCAGCGTGCCGGGCTCGTCGGTGAACACGCCGCGGTCGCTGTCGCCGTAGGTCGCGCCCAGCGCGCGCATGCCGCCGACCAGCGCCGTCATGTCCGGCACCGTGAGGTTCAGCAGCTCGGCCTTGTCGACCATGCGCTCCTCGGGGGAGTCGTACATGTCGTCGTAGTCGCCGCTCCCGAGGTAGTTCCGGAAGCCGTCGACCTTCGGCTCGAGGTGCTCGAAGGACTCCTCGTCGGTCTGCTCCTCGGTCGCGTCGGTGCGGCCGGGCTCGAACGGCACGTCCACGTCGTAGCCGGCGTCGGCGGCGGCCTGCTCGACGGCCGCGTTGCCGCCCAGGACGATCAGGTCCGCGAGCGAGACGCGCACGTCGTCGGAACGGGAGCTGTTGAACTCCTCCTGGATCTCCTCGTACGTCGAGAGGACCGTCTCCAGCTCCTCGGGCTCGTTGACCTCCCAGCTACGCTGGGGTTCGAGGCGGATGCGGCCGCCGTTTGCGCCGCCGCGCTTGTCGCTCTCGCGGTACGTCGACGCCGACGCCCACGCGGTCTTGATCAGCTGGGTCCGGGTGAGGTCGGAGTCGAGGATCGCCGACTCCAGTTCGGCGATCTCCTCGTCGCCGATCAGCTCGTAGTCGGCGTCCGGGATCGGGTCCTGCCAGACGAACGTCTCGTCGGGCACCTCGGGACCGAGCAGGCGCTCGGGCGGGCCCATGTCGCGGTGGATGAGCTTGTACCACGCCTTCGCGAACGCCTCCTGGAACTCGTCGGGGTTCTCCTGGAAGCGCTCCAGCACCTCGCGGAAGTCGTCGTCGTGCTTCAGCGCCACGTCAGTCGTCAGCATCATCGGCTCCTCGGTGTCGTCGTCGTGAGGCGCCGGCGCCTCCTCGATCTCCTCGCCGACGGGCTTCCACTGCCACGCGCCGCCGGGACCCTTGACCGAGGTCCAGTCGTGGTTCAGGAGGTTGTCGATGTAGCCCATGTCCCACTGGGTCGGCGCGGAGTTCCAGGGACCCTCGATGCCGCTGGTGATCGTGTCCGGGCCTTTGCCCTCACCGAATTCGTTCTCCCAGCCCATCCCCTGCAGGTCGATGGGCGCGTCCTCGGGCTCGGGGCCGAGGTTGTCGCCGGAGTCGGCGCCGTGGACCTTCCCGAACGTGTGGCCGCCGGCGATCAGCGCGACCGTCTCCTCGTCGTTCATCGCCATGCGGCTGAACTCCTCGCGGATGTTCGCCGCGGAGCCTTCCACGTCCGGCTCGCCGTAGGGACCCTCGGGGTTCACGTAGATGAGGCCCATCACGGTGTTCGCGAGCGGGTCCTTGAGGTTGCCAACTTCGCCGTCCTCGAAGCGCTCGGGGGAGGTCGTCTCCCAGTCCTCCTCGGGACCCCACACGGTCGCCTCGTTGGACTTGAACTCGTCCTCGCGGCCGCCCGCGAAGCCGAACGTCTCGAACCCCATCGTCTCCAGCGCCACGTTGCCGGCGAGGATGATCAGGTCGCCCCACGAGAGCTTCCGGCCGTACTTCAGCTTGACCGGCTGGAGCAGGCGGCGTGCCTTGTCGAGGTTGATGTTGTCCGGCCAGCTACTCTCCGGCGGGAGCCGCTGCAGGCCCCCGGCGGCGCCGGCGCGGCCGTCGGCGGTCCGGTACGTCCCGGCGCTGTGCCAGGCCATCCGGATGAACAGGGGACCGTACGTGCCGTAGTCGGCGGGCCACCAGTCCTTCGAGTCCGTCATGACCTCCCGGATGTCGTCTTTCACCTCCTCGAGGTCGAGTTTCTGGAACTCCTCCGCGTAGTCGAACTCCTCGTCGTACGGGCTCACGTCCCGTTCGTTCTCGTCGAGGATGTCCACGTTCAGCATCTGTGGCCACCACTCTTGGTTTGTCTTCGCCATCGTCAGAATAGTGCGGCTTCCGTGTATTAAGGTTGTCCAACTCGGGGGTGGCGTTCGGAATTAGTAATAAATATCTATACTTGGGAAACAGAAGTAACTTTTACGAGAATATATCTTCTCTATCTGAGTACCATCTTTGTTGATTCCCGGACAACAGTGGACGCCGTACCGCGTACGCGGCCAAACAGTCACCGGCAGTAAGCGGCACTTACGAAGATATCGGGCCGTGGACGCCGGTAATCGGGGGAGGGCGGGGACAGAAGTTTACACGAGGAACGTGTTGTTCCACAGAGAATGGGGGAAGCTGTTAGCCCCGCCGAGGGAGGGCGACACGCGCGTCGGCAGGTCCTCGTCTCACCCCGCCGACAGCGCCCGCGCGTGGCGACTACCGGGCGTGCGGTCGGCGGCCCACGCCCAGTCGACGGCTCCACGGGAGCGAAGCGTCCCCCGGAGGGTCGATGACCGTGCCGAGCGAGGAGTTCGAACTGCTGTTGATCGAGGACAGCCCCGGCGACGCACGCCGGATCGAGGGAATGCTGGGGGACGCCGAGACGCTGCTCGAACGCGTCGGCGCGTCGTCCGGACTCCGCCTCCACACCGAGCGGACGCTCGCGGCCGGGATCGACCGCCTCGCCGAGAGCGATATCGACGTGGTGTTGGTGGACCTGAGCCTGCCGGACAGCGAGGGGCTGGAGACGCTCACCGCGATCGTCGATGCCGCGGCGCTCGTCCCGGTGATCGTGCTCACCGGGCCACAGGACGAGCGTGTGGGAGTCGAGGCGGTCGAACGCGGCGCACAGGACTACCTCGTGAAGGACGAGGTGACCAGCGAACTGCTGGTCCGGTCGATCCACCACGCCGTCGAGCGCAACCGACAGGAACGGGAACGCGCCCGGCGCCACGACCAACTGGAGGCGCTCAACGACCTGACGCCGGGGCTGATGGACGCCGAGTCGGCGGCGGCCGTCGGCGAGCGTGTGGTCACCGCCGCCGAGGAGCGGTTCGGCCTCCCCGTGATGGCGGTCGCGCTGTACGACGAGGCGGCGGCCGCGCTCCGGCCGACCGCGCTGACGGCCGACGCCGACGAGCTGCTGGATCTGGAGGCGCTGCTCGCCGGCGACGGCCCCGGGTGGCGGACGTTCGCCGGGGACGGGGAGCCGACGACGCTCGAGGGCGACGAGGCGCCGGACTCGCTGTCGGAACTGGCGCTGTTCCCGGTGGCCAGACACGGGGTGCTCGTCGTCGGCGAGACGGCGCCGGGCGGGATCGGCGCCGCCTACCTCGACTTCCTCGGGACGGTCGCGGGCAACGTCGAGGCGGCGCTCGACCGGGTCGAGCGCGAGCGCGAACGCGAGGAGCACGAGCGCCTGCTCGAAAAACAGAACCGGACGCTCGAACGCCTCGACCGGATCAACGGCATCATCCGGGGCATCTCGCGATCGCTCGTGCGCGCCTCGACCCGCGAGGAGATCGAGTCCGTCGTCTGCCGACAGTTGGCCGACGACGGTCCCTACGGGCTGGCGTGGATCGGTGATCGCGAACACGCCGCCGAGGGAGTCACGGTCCGTGCGGGGGCCGGGGCGTTCGACCCGGCCGAGGGGATCGACGGGGTGCTCGCGGCGCCGGGATCGACGGCCGACCGTGCCGCCGAACACCGGGAGCTACGGGTCGTCAACGACGTGCTCGACCGCGGCGAGTTCGACGACTGGCAGCGCGCGGCGCTGGATCGGGGGTACCACGCCGTGGCGTCAATCCCGCTGGTGTACGAGGACGCGATGTACGGCGTCCTCAGCGTCTACGCCGACCGGACCGGTGTGTTCGGCGATCTGGAGCGGGCGGTGCTGAGCGAGCTCGGGGACATGATCGCCTACGCGATCAACGCCGCCGAGAGCAAGCGGGCGCTGGTGGGGCGGACGGTAACCCGGATCGAGTTCGACGTGAGCGACACCGAGATGCCGTTCGTCGAACTCGCCCGCGAACTCGGCTGCTCGCTGGTCGTCGAGAACTTCGTGTACCGCTCCGACGGCGGCGTCCGCCGGTTCCTCTCGATCCGGGGCGCCACCGCCGAGGCGGTGTCGGCGGCCGCCGAGGGGCTTCCTTTCGAGGAGTTCGCGCTCGTCTCCGAGTACGAGGCCGACGGCGAGCCGGTCTGTCTGTTCCGGACGGGGCTTGCGCCCGACAGCCCCGAGACGACGCTGGTCGAACACGGCGCGCGACCCCACGAGCTCCGCGCCGGCGACGGGGCGGCGACGGTGATCGCGGAGCTCGGCAGCGACGCCCCCGTCCGTGAGTTCGTCGAACTGTTCCGGGACCGCCACCCCGGCGCCTCGCTGGCCGCACAGCGCACCCACCACCGCTCCGAGCCGTCGACGGCACAGCAGCGCGCGTCGGCGACGGAGGCGCTGACCGACCGGCAGCTCGAAGCCATCCGGACCGCGTACTTCAGCGGGTTCTTCGACCGGCCGCGGAAACACACCGGCACCGAGATCGCCGACGCGATGGGCATCTCCCAGCCGACGTTCAGCCACCACCTCCGGGAGGCACAGCGCAGGCTCTGTGCCGTGCTGTTCGAGGCCGAACAGCTCCCGGACCGACGCGGCGACTGACCCTATACTGATAGCCCCATTCGATTTTCGGTTCGGTCAGTATAGCCGGCAGCAAGATAACGGAGACGCCCCTGTATGGGAATGCTGTAAGGAGGGCACTGGACCGTACTGCCGACGCATTCCGGCACCCCCCCCACCCCACATCCCAACGGTCCGGCGTGATCGTCACGTTCGTCCGCACCACATCGGGCGTCGTCCTCCTTACTGCCTTCTACGCCCGGCACTCACGCTCGGGAGCGAGATCGCCGGCCCGGCGGCTCGCGGGCGCTTCGAGAAGACGCGACAGCGACGGGCGTGTTCAGAACGTCGGCTCGTCCTCGTTGCTCCCCTCCTGCATCGCGGGGTCCTGCTGGTCCTCGACGGTCTGGGTGAACAGATCGCTGTCCAGCTCCTCGGTTGGCTCCTCCTCGATGTCGTAGGCGGAGACGCCGCGCTGCAGCAGGTCCTCGACGGCGCGCTCGCGGTTCAGGAACTCGCCGGATTCCACGAGACGGTCGAGTTCGCCGGTGATGCGGTCGGGGAGGTCGACTTCGATCTGGGCCATACCTCCACCTCCACGCTGGAGCGGTGTGAATTTTCCGCTCGGTGGCTATATCCCGCCGCGGACCGAATCACGGGCCGTGCAGGCAGACGAGATCGACCCGCAGGCGAAGGCTGCACTCGACAGGCGGCGATTCTCGCTTCCACACAGCCGGATCGGGCTGAAGCTGCTCCGTCCCCTCGCCCGGCTGGCGGGGAAGTACGGGAACTTGAACCCCCCGGCGGTCGGCAGCGTCACCGATCTCACGATCCCCGGCCCCGGCGGGAAACTCAGGGCGCGCCGATACCGGCCGGCGGAGGGGAGCGACGTTCCGACGGTCGTGTTCTTCCACGGCGGCGGCTACGTGATCGGCGGGCTGGAAACCCACGACGTCCTCTGCCGGCGGCTGACCCGTGAGAGCGGCTGTGCGGTGCTCTCGGTCGCCTACCGGCTCGCGCCGGAACACCCGTTCCCGGCAGCCGTCGAGGACGCCTATGCCGCGACGGAGTGGGCCGCGTCGAACCCCGGCTCCCTGGGCGGTGGCGACGGCCTCGCGGTCGCGGGCGACAGCGCGGGCGGAACGCTCGCGGCGATCGTCGCGCTGATGGCCGCCGAACGTGACGGGCCGGAGCTGGCCCATCAGGCGCTCATCTACCCGGCGACCGGCGCCGAGGAGGAGCAGGAGTCGGTCCAGCAGAACGCCGGGACCGTGCTGAGCGAGGCCGACTTGCGCTTCTTCGAGAAGTGTTACTACGGCAGCGATATCCACCGGCGCAACCCCTACGCCGACCCCGCGCAGGCCGACGACCTCTCCGGCGTCGCGCCCGCGACGGTGGTCACCGCGGGGTTCGACCCGCTCCGGGACGCCGGCAAGGGGTACGCCGAGCAGCTACTGGCCGACGGCGTCGACGTGTGCTACGAGAACTACCCCGCGCAGGTCCACGGGTTCGCGACGATGGACATCGACGCCGCCGAGACGGTCGCCTCACGCGTCGGGCGTGACCTCGGCGACGCGCTGCGGGAGTAGCCGACGCCTCGAAGTGGAATGTAAATCACATACGGCGATATCGATCGACAGCGACGGTCCCGAACGGAACCGATCGGAACGACAGGGGGGTCACTTATGCCGCCGTCGCCCCACTGCTCCGGGTAGATGCTGCGAGACGGGACGGTCTTCGAGGACGAACATCTCCCCCGGGAGATCGTCGGGCGCAACAGCCAGATGAACGAGGTGACCGACGCGCTCGCGCCCGTCGAGCAGGGCGCACGCGCCGAGAACTGCTTCCTGTTCGGCCCAAGCGGCGCCGGCAAGACCACCGTCGCCCGCGCTGCGGTCCGGGAACTCCGTCGCGAGGTGCTCGACGTGCCGACCGCGTACGTCAACTGCTGGACGGACTACACGCGGCGGAGCGTGCTCGAACGCGCGGCGAACGCGCTCGTCGACGCAGCGGTCCCGAAGAACGCGGCGACCCGTGACCTGATCGACACGCTCCAGACCGGCCTCGACGGGCCGAGCGTCGTCGTGCTCGACGAGGTCGACCAGCTTCAGGAGCCGAACACGCTGTACGACCTCCACTCGGTGCCCGGCCTCGCGTGGATCTGCATCGCGAACCGCGAGGTGGACCTCCTCGCTCGGCTCGACGAGCGCGTCCATTCCCGCGTCTCGGTGGGCTACCGCGTGCAGTTCGACCGCTACACCGTCGAGACGGTCACGGAGATCCTCGACCGCCGGGCCGCACAGGGGCTGGAAGCCGGCACCGTCGAGCGCGACACCCTGCAGCGCATCGCCGAACGCGTCGACGGCGACGCCCGGCAGGCGATCACCGCGCTCCGCGTGGCCGCCCGCAAGAGCGAGCGGGAGGGGCTGTCGGCGATCCCGCCGCGGCTCGTCGAGGACGCCGTCTTCGACGCCGAGGCCGAGGTGAGGCGGAAGACGATCTCGAAGCTCAACGACCACCAGCGCGTGCTCTACGAGTGTATCGAGGACGAGGGGCCGCTGATCCAGAAGGAGCTGTACGAGCGGTACGAGCAGGCCCACGCCGACCCGATCACGCTCCGCGCGCTGCGGAAGAGCCACCTGCCGAAACTGGAACACTACAACCTGATCGAAACCGAGCGCGACGCCCGGGGGAAGCGCTACCGGCTCGCCTCGCGGGACGGCTGAGGCGCCGCTCCGCGGGAGTACCCCGGTCGCGCCGGCGTCGGTCCCCGGGTTTCTGCCTGCCGGCCACTGTTTCGCCGGTCCAGCCCCAGCGCGTGAAGCGCGGCGACGACGGCGCCCGCGGAGAGCCAGATCGCCGCCTCCCCCTCCACGACGCCGGCGTGCCACCCCGCGTACAGCGCGATCCAGAGCAGCGCGCCAGTCGTGATCGCGCTCGTCGAACCGCTCGCGGACGCGCCGAGCAGCCGACCCAGCCCGCGCGGCGGGTCGATCCCGAACAGCCGCGCGAGTGCTTGGAACACCGGAGGGAGGCGGGTATCTCCCCCCGATCCGGTTCGTCCTACGGGTGGGCGGCTCCGCCGCCTCGATCGGGCGTTCCGAGTGACGACGGTCGGCGAGTGGTCCCGGCGCCGACGCACCGGTACTTCACCGCGTCGCACGCGTCGCCGCCGATCTCGTCGCGCGTCACGCCTCCGCTTCCCGCTCGACCCGCGTGTCTGTTCTCGGCCCCTGCGCGTACCAGTCGGTCGGTGGATCGCCATACGCCCTCTCGGTCCGGTATCGCAATCAAGCCTCTTCGGGTGGTTCCGGTCGGTTCTGGTCTGGAAAAATCGACGGACTGGACGGCGGAAGGAGAGTTCCGGTCGCGTTCCGGGCGGCGACGCCTCAGTGCTCGGCGAACCAGCTCTCCAGCTCCTCGAGCCGGTGGATCGCGCGGTCGGGGTCGCCGATGTTGTGGTGCTCGTCGGGGTAGATCACCAGCCGGGCGTCGACGCCCTGCTTGCGGACCGAGACGAACAGCTGTTCGGCCTGCGTCGGCGGACAGCGCCAGTCGTTCTCGCCCGCGGTGACCAGAAGCGGCGTGTCGACGCCGCCGACGTCGGTGATCGAGGAGATCTCCCGGTAGGTGTCGACGTTCTCCCACGGCAGGCCGAACTCGTCCTCGTGCCAGAGGTGGTTGTCGTCGGTGCCGAACGTGGCGTAGAAGTCGTAGATGCCGTGCTCGGCGGCCGCGGCGGCGAACGTATCGGACTTCGTGACCGTCGCGGCGGTGGTGACGCCGCCGTAGGAGAAGCCGGTGAGGTAGAGGCGGTCCTCGTCGGCCCACCCCTCCTCCACGAGGTGTTCGACGCCGGTGACCACGTCGTCGACCTCCTTGTCGCCCCGGGTGCCGCGCAGGCGCTCGGCGAACTCCTGCCCGTAGGAGGTCGAGCCGCGGTAGTTCGTTCTGAGGACGATGTAGTCCTTGCTCGTCCAGAACAGCTGATCGAAGCCGAACGCCGGCGAGTCGTACGACATCGGCCCGCCGTGGACCGAGGAGACGACGGGGTGTGGCTCGGGGTCCTCGGGGTCGAACTCGGGCGGGAGGTACGCCAGCCCGTGGATGGTGACGCCGTCGGAGTTCTCCCAGGAGACGCGCACGCAGTCGTGGTGCTCGTCGACCAGATCAGCGTTGACCTCGCTGACCCGTGCGAGCCCCGCGGCGTCGGCTTCGGCGCCCTTCTCCGCGTCGAGACCCTCACGCCCCATCGCGTAGATGTCGGCGCCAGCGGTGGGATCGGCCATCCGGAACGCGAGCGTGCTGCCGTCGTCGGAGACGGAGAGTCCGGAGACGGACCTGCTCCGCCCCTGCGCGACGAACACGCGCTCGGGGTCGTCCTCCTCGGCGTCGAGCCGGATCATCCGGGTGTTCCCCTCGTCGCCGAACAGCCCGACGAGGGTGTCGTCGTCGAGCCAGTGGGGGTTGCCGCCGAACGCGATCGTACGGTCGAGCGAGCCGGAGACGGACTGCATCTCGCCGCTCTCTCCGTCGATCACGTACGCCTCGGTCGGCTTGTACCAGTTGTACGGGTCGCCGCCGCCGACGGCGATCCGGCTCCCGTCGGGCGACCAGCGCGGCTGCTGGACCCGCAGGCCGGCGTCGGTCAGCTGCTGGTACCCCGTCCCGTCCGGACGGATCGTGTAGACGTTCCGGACGTGGGTGTCGTCGGGGTCCTCCTCGTGCTGGGCGACGAAGGCGATCCGGTCGCCGTCGGGCGACCACGCGGGCTGGAGGCCGCGGCGATCGCCCTTCTCCTCGTCGTCGTAAGCGTTGTCGAGTCGGACCGTCTCGCGGCTGTCGGCGTCGACGACGAACAGGTAGCTGGACACCTCGTCCATCCAGCCCGCGCCGTCGCCCTTGTGCTGGAGTCGGTCGATTTCGATCGGGCCGTTCTCGTTACGCTGCTGCAGGTACTCCTCGTCCTCCTCCGTGGGATCGCGGGCGGCGATCACGAGGCGCTCCCCGTCGGGTGCCCAGTCGAACTCCGCGACGCCGTAGTCGCGGTCGGTAAGCTGGCGGGCGTCGCCGCCGCGCTCCATGTCGAACGACCAGACCTGCGGCTTCGGCCCTTCGCCGACAGGGCCGCCGTTCTCCTCCTCCTCCTCCTCCTCCTCGTCTGCGTCTTCCTCAGCGCCGTTCTCGACGGCGACGCCGGCGTCGGTCTCGCGGGCCGCGACGAACGCGAGTCGGTCGCCGTCGGGCGACCACTGCGGCGAGGACGCGCTGGAGGCGCGGGTGAGCCGGTATGGCTCGGCGGAGCCGTCGGTCGGTGCGACGAACAGCGACGTGTGGCGGTCGTCATCCTCGGCGTCGAACTCGCTGACCAGGAACGCCACCCGCTCCCCGTCGGGGGAGACGGTGGCGCCGGTCGCGATCGAGAAGTCGTAGAACCGCTCCGGGGACAGTTCGTCCATGGCCCCGATGGGCGTGGCGGCATCAAAAACGTACGCCCTGCGGCCGTTCCTACAGCTTCGCCCCTTCGTCGTGGCAGTTCGTCGCTGCGGCGGTCAGTCGTCCGTCGCGGCAGTCGCCGCCGCGACGATCACTCCTCGGCCACGGGGTTCTCCTCCGGTTCGCCGTGGATGGCGCTCGCGATGATGCCGCGGGTGTCGCGGACGAGCTGGACCAGCGCCTCGCGGCGGCCGGCGAACAGCCCGAGCGCGAGGAGGATGTACGTCGCGGTGAACAGGTGCAGCAGCTGGATCTCGCCGATCGGGAGGTGGATGATGTCCCTGAGGACGAGGAACTCGAGCAGCACCTGCGAGATGAACAGGAGGAACAGCCCGACCGCCTCCCGCACGTCGATCTCGAAGTTGATGATCAGCGCGAGCGCGAACAGCGACTGCGCCGCGGTGATCCAGATCTCGGCCTCCTGCTTCGCGTCGAACGCCAGCGCGCCGTACTCGCCCAGCGCGATCGAGTGGACGACCACCAGCGTCCCGATCAGCAGGGTCCACTGGTTCAGCTTCGAGGAGATCAGCGCGTTGAACCCCGCGGTCGAGCGCGCCTTCCGGACCAGCACGACGACGACGATGAGTTCAGGCGACTCCGAAGCCAGCGGCGCGATCCACTGGATCATGAAGAACGAGGGGATACCGATGTCCTCGCCCAGCAGTTCGAGGCTGTGGGCGAACGGCTCGACGGCGGTGAAGATGATGAGGCCGGAGAACGCGAACAGCGCGATCACCGTCAGCGCCCGATAGGGGTTGGGGATCTTCCCCAGCATCGCCGGGACGCCGACGTGTTCCACGTGCTCCTCGGGCTCGCCGCGGAGGACGACGCCGATGTAGAGGACGTACAGCCCGACGAGGAACGCCATGTCGAAGATGTCGATCCCCGGGCCGAGCGGGACGAGGAACGCCCACGCGGTCGCGGCCAGCAGGAACGCGATCTCGAGGCTGATGTCGCGGTCGAGCGAGACGGCATCGTTGAGGAAGCCGCCCCGGTCTTTCACCGCCGGGTCCTCGTCGGCGCCCGAGCGGAACACCGTGTACAGCGCGACGCCCGCCCAGCCGATACCGATCAGGATCCGGTTCGCGCCGGTCATGTTCGCGACCGCGAGGTTGCCGGCCTCGGCGCCGGCGGGGGTGCCGGCCTGTACGCCGGCCTGCCACGCGTACAGCGCGTCGACGGCGTACTCGGGCGCGACTGCGAGCACCGCGAGCACGGCGATCGCGAACGCCCGTGGCACGTCCTTCTCGGCGGTCTCGGCGCCCCAGGTGAGCAGGAACGAGGCGCCGAGGATACCGATACCGGCGACGGCGACGGTCGAGAGTGCCCCCAGGCTGTGGGCCGTCCCGGTGAGCCACCCGCCCAGCCACGGGAGAGTGAGTATCGTTGCGACGACGAGCATTCCGATCTTTCTCGTGTTCATTCGGGTCTGAACGGAGCGAACACCGGAGTTGGTAAAAATCACAGGATACCGAGGCCGCGGCAGTTTTCCGGCGTATCAGCACCGCTGACGCCCGTTCGCTCCCGATCCCGCTCGCGAGCGAATTCACGCGGTATCGGGCGTTCGACGCCGGTATATCGGCGGTATCGGTCGAAACGAACGGCGGTGTCACGGGAGTGGGGGAGACACAGCTCGAACAGCTCGAAATGTTCAGAAATTTTGGACGGTGTTCGGTGTATCGGCGGTCCACGCATCGTGAGAACTCTTAAGTGCTCCGCGCCGGACCCTCGAACGTATGCTTCGGGACGCAGCGACCGCACGGGCGGGCGAGCGTGAGAGCCGACCGCCCGGGTCGGATCGCGGGGTGGCAGCCTGATGGGTGGCGCCGTGGCCGTCTCGCTCCAGAAGGGGGGCGTGGGCAAGACCACCGTCGCGATCAACCTCGCGGACGCGCTCGCGGTCCGCGGCAACGACGTGTTGCTGGTCGATCTCGATCAGCAGGGCAACGCCACGGAGGGCGTCGGCCTCAAGGAGGAGTACGAGCGATCGAGTCCCCACGTCGGCGACGTGCTCACCGACGACGACCCCGTGGACGCGGCCGAGGTGGTCGTCGAGCGGGAGGGGTTCGACGTGTTCCCCGCCCACGTCGACCTCGACGAGATCGCCGACCGCGTCCGCAACTCCACGTTCGGGATGCTCTGGGTGCGCCGGCGGATCGTCGAACCCCTGCTGGAGGAGCGGTACGACTACGTCGTCGTCGACTCGCCGCCGAGCCTGGGGCCGCTGTCCGACGCCGCCCTGATCGGCGCCGGCAACGTGATCGTCCCGCTGCTGATGAGCGAACCCAGCGTCAGCGGCTTCGAGCGCATGTGGGACCAGCAGATCCTCCCCATCCGGAACGAGGTGGAGCTGGAGCTGCTCGCGATCGTCCCGAACGACCTCACGGGCAACAACGAGGAACGACGCATCATCGAGGACCTGGAGAACTCGCCGTTCGCGGAGCATCTACCCGAGTTCTGCCGGTCTTCCGAGTTCGACGACCCCGACTCCCCGGGGCCGGGGATCCGCCACCGCATCGCGTTCAGCCGAGCGTGGCGCGACGGGCAGACGCTCCGGGAGTACGACCCCGACAACGACATGCTCGACCGACTCGACAAACTCGCCGAGATCGTGGAGGAGGATGCCTGACGACAACCGCTTCGCCGGCCTCTCCGACGCCGACGGGGACGACCAGCCCGAGGAGCCGGCGGACTCGGAGGACGAGGAGGAGACGGGCGCGGGTCCCGCCTTCGAGTTCGACGCGACCACCGCAAAGAGCATCTACGTCCGGCCGGAGACGCTGGAAGTGCTCGAGGACGCCGAGTTCGAGGTGGAGAGCCAACTGCGCCGCGAGCACGGCATCCGCGACGTGACCGGCCGCGAGTTCCACGACGCCGCGGTCCGGGTGCTGGCCGAGCACGCCGACGAAATCGTCGACCGGATCCTCGACGAACGCGAGCAGGACTGACGCCGACGGAGCGACGCGGTCGGCGCTACCAGGGCGTCTCCTCGGCGCCGACGAACTCGAACAGCGGCTCGTAGTCGGCGGGCAGTCCGCCCTCCACGTCGTCGAGTTCGCCGCCGGGGACGATCTCGCCGAGCAGCGCCACGATCGCCTGTGCACGGACCTCCGCCTCCCCCTCGTCGACGCCGGCGCGGTCCGCGACGCGTTCGAGGAACTCCGCGTGGTCGAACCGCTGGCCCGAATCCGCGTCCCGGAGGTAGTAGCCGATCTCTCCCGGCAGCGGGCTGGCGAGGTCCGCGGCCTCGTCGGCCTGGAGACGCTCGCCGAGGGTCGTCAGCACCGCACGGGTGTTCCGGACGGCCGTTCCCATGTCTCCCGCCTCGATGCGATGTTGTACTTCGCCGATGAATTCGCTGTAGTCCATAGCTGTGTCTGTCGTCGACGGTTGTCGGCTCGGCACACGTCCGCCACCGGGAAACTCCGGGCGATCGGTTATAAAGCTGATCGCCGTTTCCGGGCGTCCGCCGGCGAGAGAACCCCTATTTCCGTCAATCTCCGAACAGCGGCACTGTCGAGAACGGAGTTGGCAGTCGCGGTGCGGTCGGTGCCCCGAGGGGACAGAACGCTCTCAGGAACCGGGGCGATCCAGCGTCGACTGGGAGAATACGTGGCCGTCAGTCACCCGTCGCCGCGCCTTCGGGGGCGTCGGATTCGGTGTGGTCGACCTCCCCCGACTCGGGGCTGTTCGCGGTGTACACTCGCTTGCGGGCGTCCTTCAGACAGATCTCCTCGGTGACCAGCCCGGCGTCCTCGAGCCGGCCGAGCGCGTCACGGACGGTGCGGCCGGCGAGCTGGGTCTCCTCGGTGACCTGGCTCTGGGTCATGCGGTCGTTCTCCTGGAGGACGAGGTGGACCAGCTTCGCGCTGGGGGGCAGGTCGGCCATCTCGGCCTCCGTGGCGACGTCGCTCACTGTCGCCCCGCGCCGCGGGTGGTTGTCGCCGGGCGCCCGCGCGCCGGCGGGGCGTCGGTACCGATCGATCGATCAATGTTCTCGCGCACGGATGCCCGTATGCGCGCGCGACCCTTAAGCCGTTCTTGACCCTGAGGTAAGTCGGTGACACGGGTGTTACCGGACGCCGGCGCGGGGCCGACAGTGTTAGCGAACTGTCCCCTCGGCGAGCTCGCCCAGCGGCCGCGTGCGGGAAAAGGCGGGCGTCGAGACGCGCACGTCGGTGTCGGCGTCGACGCCAGCGAAGCGCAGGTGGATCGAGAAGCGGCCGTCGTCGCCGATCGGGGCGGCCTCGTACTGGCGGCCGACCGACGCCCAGGCGTACTCGCCGGCGTACTCGGCGCCGACCTCGCCGTCGATCCGCCACTCCGAGAGCGCCGCGTCGTCGCCCTCGCCGAACGCCGTGCCGGCCATCGGGTACCCCCTGTCCGCCCACTCGCGGAACCCCTCGTCGATGACGTACACGTCCTCGTAGCCGGCCTTCTGGAGTCCCGCGGCCCGGATCGAGGAGAGGTGGTGCGGGCAGCCGCAGTAGGCGACGATGCGCGCCTCGGTCGGCCAGCCGTCGATGCCGCCGCCGGTCGAGTCCTCCTGTGCGGACGAGAGCACGCTCCCGTAGAGGTGCGAGCGCGTGTACTGTTCCAGCCCGCGCGCGTCGACGAATCGGGCCTCGCCGCGCAGGTACCACGCCCGGGCCGACTCGATCGGGAGCAGCCGCACCGTCTCGTCGTTGACCGTCAGCGTCTCCAGCGCGCCGGGGTCGACCCCCGGCGCCTCGGGCGGGTCCGGGAACTCCGGCGGGAGGCCGTCGGCGGGATCGCCGTCGTCCGGGTAGTCGCCGTTCGCGACCATCGTCTCGTCGATGGTACCGGGGTGTTCGAACGGCGCGCCGGAGCCGTCGGAGGAACAGCCGGCAGCGGCGACCGTCGACGCCGCCCCGAGCGCAGCGAGGAACTCGCGTCGATCCATGTTCGAGATTCGACGCCGAGGCCGAAACCGCTTTCGCTCGGCTCCCTCCCGCGCTACTCTCGATCCGCTCCCTCGACGGCCACCGCCCGGACTGGCGCGCCGTCGCCGCCCAGCGCGATCGGCTGGGCCCGGAGTTCGAAGCGTGCGGGGACGCTGCCGAGGTTCGTGAGGTTCTCGAACACCAGCACACCCGCCCCGAGCAACGCGTGGTGGGCGCCGAAGGCGTCGCGGCCGTCGAGAGCCAGCGATCCCTCGGCCGGCGGCGTCGGATCCGGGCTGAAGGCGTCGATCGCGACGGCCAGCCCACGGGCGGCACAGCGCTCGGCGGCGGCCACCGAGAGGTAGGGGTGGTCGCGGTAGCGGTCGCGCCCCCAGTGGCGGTCCCAGCCGGTCCGGAACACCGCACAGTCCGCGCCCGGCGCGGTCTCCGGGTCCGGCACGCGATCGGCGGGGATCGGCTCCCGCGCGTCGAGGTCGGTGCAGTCGACGACGACGGCGTCGCGGACGAACGCCGAGACGGGGTAGGTATCGAGCGTGTCGCCGTCTTCCTCGGTGTGCGACGGCGCGTCGACGTGCGTGCCCGCGTGGCTCCCGCAGGTGAGTTCGCTGACCCGGCAGCCGTCGGCGGCGAACGTGTCCGCGGCGTCGACGCTGACCGCCGGGTCGCCGGGGTAGACGGGCATCCCAGACTCGATGGAGTGGGTGAGATCCTGCATCGTCATCGGCCGCCCTACACTACCTCCCCGTCGAGCACTGTGAGTTCGACGCCGATTTCGTCGAACGAGTCGGCGTTCTCGTAGGGATCCGAATCGAGGACGACCGCGTCGCCGACCGTGGCCACGCGGTCGTCGCGGAACAGCACGCTGTCGGCGACCCGTCGGTCGTCGTCGAGCGTCTGGACGGTGCCGCCGCACAACAGGAGTTCGGACATACCGGCGCGGGGGGTGGCTCGGAGTTAAGCGTTCTCACGCCCCCGGCCCCGGCAACGGAGTCAGTCCACCGCGGTCGCCGCGTCCTCCTGCTCGGGGCGGATGTCGCGGCTGATCTCCTTCCACTTCCCGCTGTTGAACCGCCAGTAGTTGATCGCCGCGGGGAC
Organism: Halolamina salina; assembly: GCF_054653455.1. Classification (NCBI taxonomy): domain Archaea; kingdom Methanobacteriati; phylum Methanobacteriota; class Halobacteria; order Halobacteriales; family Haloferacaceae; genus Halolamina; species Halolamina salina. Next base: position 888,506 of record NZ_BAAIGE010000002.1, read on the forward strand.
GATCGTCTCGGCCATGAACGCGAGATACACCCCCCAGATCCCCAGCGCGGTCACCGAGCCGAGGTACACCAGCGGGATCGAACAGCAGAACATCCCGAGGAACTGGCTCAGGAAGGGGACGCGGGTGTCGCCGCTGGCGTCCAGCGGGCCGATCGAGGAGCCGGAGATCCCCCGGAACAAAAGCGCGACGCAGGCCGCGTAGATCAGGCTGACCGCGATCGGTTCGGTCGCCGGCGGGGAGTCGGTGTTGATGAACAGGCTCACCAGCGGCCGGGCGAAGATCGCGGTGATCGTCGCCGAGACCGCGTACGTCGCGACCGAGAAGCGGATGATGTCCCGGCCGTACGCCTCCGCGAGCGCCTCCTTCCCCTGCCCGAGCGCCTGCCCGGAGAGGCTGGAGGCCGCGAGGCCGAACCCCCAGCCGGGCGTGTTCATGATCCCCCAGATGCGGCGGGCGACGACGAACGCCGCGAGCGTGCCGTCGCGGTAGTTCCCGAGGAAGGCGAGCATCGGGAACTCCGCGACCGTCCAGACGAGGTTGCGCGCGCCGACGGGGGTCCCGATCCGGACCAGATCGCGCAACGTGCCGGGGTCGACGTACGTCCCGACGGGGTCGATCTCGACGGGGAAGCCCCCGAACCCGGGGATTCCCCCGCGCGAGAGTCCGAGCGCGAACGCGCTCACCGCGAACACGTTCGAGAGCACGGTGCCGAGCGCCGCGCCCTCGACGCCCCAGCCGAGGACGACGATGAACACGGCGTTGAGGGCGACGTTGACGACCGCGCCGCCGGCCCGGACCTGCATCGCGGTGTAGGCGTCGTCGGCGCCGACGAGCACGCGGCTCCCGACGAGGTTCAGCCCCGCGAAGGGGATCCCCAGCCCGACGACGCGGAGGTAGCGCGCGGCGTAGTCGATCTGGGTCGGGTCGCTGTTGATCAGCCTGACCAACTGCTCGGGGAACAGCCAGAACGTGACCGTCACGGGCAGCGAGACGACGATCACCAGCAGCGTGCTGGAGCGGACCGCCAGCCCGAGCTGCTCGTACGCTTCGGCGCCGTAGCGCTGTGAGACGAGCGCGATCGTCCCTCCGGCGACGCCGCCGCCGATCGCGAACGCCAGCCCCCAGAACGGGCCTGCAACACCGACGCCGGCGATGGCGTCGGCGCCGAGCACCGCGCCGACCATCGCCACGTCGGCGGCGTTTTTCGACATCCGGGCGACGCCGGTGACGATGCGGGGCCACGCCAGATCGGCGGTCTCGATCGCTCGCTCCCGATCGATCAGGCCGAGGCGGGCAAGCGCCAGCCCGATGTAGAGGATCGGCAGCCGGAGGACGTCTGCAGTGCGGGACACTCGTTCCCGGGTTCTTCCCGGACCGCGAAGAGGCTTACCAATCCCGCCAGCCTCGCTCCTACTCGTCGACGGGGGTGCCGACGAGGTGGACGGCGACGCTCCCGACGAACAGCACCGCCCCCGCCGCGGCGAGGGCGACGCCCGGCGAGAGGGCGTCCGAAAGCAGCCCGCTGCCGAGCTGGAACGGGACGACCGCCAGCCCGCTCACCATCGACATCGCGCTCAGCGTCGTCGCGCGCCCGACGGCGTCGATGCGGTCGTTGACGTACTGGCTCGCGAACACCCGAGTCGCTTCGGAGAGCCCGCGCACCAGCACGAACGCGAGGAACGCCGAGACCGGCAGCACCCACTGGCCGACGAGCAGCAGCCCCACCGCGAGCGGGACGACGAGGAACCACGCCCGCAGCCCGACGGTCGCCCGGATCCACTCCGCGCGGTACGTGACCGCCGCGGCCACGAGGCTGATCGCGCCGTAGTACCAGCCCAGTAGCGTCTCCACGTCGCCGAGCGGGTAGCCCGCGGCGACGGTCTCGATCCGGGGCTGGAGGAAGATGAACGCGAGGTACGTCGCCGCCGCGAACAGCACGTAGTAGAGCACGAGGAACGCGCGGAGCCGCCGGTCGGCAAAGGCCGCCCGCACCGCGTCGAGGCTGGCCGACAGCGTGGTCCGGTCGGCCGGGTCGTCGCCGTCGTCGTCGACGGTCAGCAGGATCACCGCGCCGAGGCCCGTCACCGCCGCCGCCGCGTAGAACGGGACCGAGAGGTCCACCGACGCGAGGTAGCCGCCGGCGACCGCGGCGACGACGCCGGCGGCGAGCGCGAACGACTCGCCGCGGCCCCGGAGGTCCGAGAAGGAGCGGTCGTCTCCGACCAGCGAGTCGTAGAGCCACGCGTCCTCCGTCCCCGAGCGGAACGTGTAGCCCAGCGACCAGCAGACGTACAGCGCGAGGAAGGCGGGGAAGGGCCGGGCGAGCCGGTCGGCCAGCCCGAGGCCCAGCAGCGTGAGCGCGATGGTCGCGGTGCCGACGATCAGCCCGTTGCGGCGGCCGAGCCAGTCGCCGAGGTAGCCCGTCGGGACTTCCCCCAGTACGGTCGTCACGTTGTAGGCGGCTTCGAGCACCGTGATCTGGAAGAAGGAGAGGCCGGCGCTCGCGAAGTAGAGGTACATGATCGGCCGGTAGAGCTCGACCGCTTTCGTGGCCTTGTAGGCGTAGTAGCGCGCGACGGCGGCCGGTGGCATCGGTCGAACCGGGCGGCGCCAGCGCCAAAAGCGCCCGGATCGGCGCGCCACAAGAGCTACCCGCGTTCGACGCCCAGCGTGGGGTATGAGCGACGACGGTCCCCACGAGGAACCCTCCACGGACGATGCGACGGCCGACGAAATCGACGATACTGACGGCGACGACCGATCGACCCCGGGCGAGGGCGAGGTGTACTGCCGGGACTGCGGAACGATCATCAGCGAGAAGGCGGAGATCTGTCCGGAGTGTGGCGTCCGCCAGCAGTCGCCGGGGTCGTCGATGGACGATCTGATCGAGGTGTTGACCAACGGAGAGAACGCGTTCGTCGCGGCGGTGTACTCCGCGATACTGCCCGGGCTGGGCCAGTTCTACAACCGCGAGCCTGCGAAGGGTGCGGCGATCGTCGTCGCCAGCTTCGTCGCGATGCTCTCGGTGCTGGCGCTGGTCGGGATCGTGCTCTACCCCGCGGTCTGGCTGTACGCGGTGTACGACGCCTACGTCGTCGCCGAGGGGCGGGAGCCGCCGCTCGACATCTAGTCCAGCAGCACCGACGCGACGAGGAACAGGCTGTGGTGGACGACGACCGCGACGAGCAGCGCGGTCGCGACCGGGCCGGGCGGGCGCTGCACGCCGCCGCCGCTCAGCACCACCGCCACCGCCGGCAGGACGAAAAAGGCCACCACCAGGTACGCGTGTGCGTACCGCCCCGGGAGCCGTCCGAACACGCCGTCGTCGGTCACAGTTTCGGCGTCGCCGGCGAGAGACATAACCCCGGCGGAGCGCGGCGCGTCGCCGGCCGCCGCCGACCGAAGGCTGAAGCCCCCTCGTTCCCTCCCCCCGCTGTGTACAACGTTGCCGTCGTCGGCTGTGGGGTCATCGGCCACCGGCTGGCCGACGCGTTCGAGGCACACGCCGAGACGACCGTCCACGCCGCCTGCGATCTGGTGGAGTCGAAGGTCGAATCGTTCGCCGCGGAGTACGACTGTGCGGCCTACACCGACCACGAGACGATGATCGCCGCGGACGCGGTCGATATCGTCTACGTCGGCGTCCCGCCGAAGGCCCACCGTGCAGTGGTCGAGACCGCCGTCGCCGCCGACAAGCCGGTGATCTGTGAGAAGCCGATCGCCGAGGACGCCACCGTCGGCACCGAACTCGTCGCGCTGGCCGAGCGGAGCGAGCAGCCGACGGCGATCAACCTCCCGTTCCGCTACACGCCCGGCGTCCGGGAGCTTCTCGACCGGATCGACGCCGGCGAGATCGGCGAGCCGCGGCGGATCGAGCTTACCTTCCGCTTCCCGCAGTGGCCCCGCGAGTGGCAGGACGTGGAGTGGCTCGCCGGCCGCGAGCAGGGCGGGCCGCTGCGGGAGGTCGGCACCCACTACCTGTTCGCCGTACAGGAGGCGTTCGGGGGCGTCGACTGGGTGGACGCCGCGGTCGAGTACACCGCACCCGGGCGCTACGAGGCGTCGATCACGGGCTACTTCGCGGCCGACGGCGTCCCGGGGACGATCGACCTGCTCACCGACTGCGGCGCGGACGAACAGAACTCGATGACCGTCGTGGGCACCGAGGGGTCGCTGACGCTGCTCGACTGGTACCGACTCGCCGAGAGCGGCGAGGGGGCGGAGCAGCAGGTGGTGGTGAACGACCCCGGCGAGACGACGCTGCGGCTGGTCGAGGAGTTCGTCGCGGAGCTGGACGGCGACGGCGGCGATCTGGTGAGCTTCGCGGAAGCGAACCGCGTCCAGCGCGTGGTGGACGCGGTGTTCGACTCCGACGGGGAGCGAGTGGCCGCCGACACCGAGTGAGGGCCGATCCGCGTCGTGTACCGGACTTCCAAGAAGTGGTGATTAGACAACACTTATCCGCTCGTAGTCGAGTTGGTCTCGTAACATGACTTGTATCGAGATCGAGTGTGACGACTGTGCGGGGACCCTCAGTCACGTGGGCGGGCCGAACTGTGACGAACTCCTCGAGTGTGACTGCGGGAGCCAGTACGTCGTGACGATCAGCAAACTCGACACCGGAACGGTGTCGTGAGCCCGAGACGGTGGGAATCTCCTCCGTAGCCCACTGGCAGCCGACTACCGTCGCAGCAACAGCAGGCCCACGCTACTCGCGATCCCGGCGATCAGCGCGAACACGAGGAACAGCACCGTCTGGTTCGAGTACGTCAGGATCACGCCGGCCATCCCCGCGCCGAGCGCGCCGACGCCGAAGTTGCCGAGGTAGGTGTAGCCGTAGGAGAGGCCGCGGGCGGACTCGGGGGTGTACTCCGCGACGGCGGCCTGATAGATCGGCTGGACGATGAACAGCGCGAAGCCGAGCACCCCGCTCACCAGCAGCAGCGGCGCCGCGCCCATCGACGCCAGCGGGAGGAACAGCACCGCAAGCACCGCCAGCGCGCCGAAGGCGTACGCGATCCCCTGCCCGGGCGAGAGGCGCTCGGTCAGCCGGCCGCCGACGTACTGGCCGGCGATCCCGACCGCGAGCAGGCCGGAGTAGACGTAGTTCGCCGGCTCCTGCGGCTCGCCCGCGATCTCGATGGGCTGGAACGTCTCCAGCCCCGCGAGCAGTTCGGGCAGGAACGTCAGCACGCCGCGGTAGTAGAGCCCGTTCATCATCACGACGATGAACACGAACGCGAACGCGCTCTTGACGACCGTCGCCGACACGCTGAGGAACTCGCCGATCGAGTCGGGCGTGTCGTCCTCCTCGTCGTCGTCGCTCCGGTGGGTCGTTTCGTCGACGTCGAGCAGCAGCGCCGCGCCGGCCGCGAGGAAGGCCGGCACCGCCAGCACCGCCGCGACCGTCTCCCAGTCGAGGAACGCGAGCATCACCGTCGTCGCCAGCGGTCCCGCCGCGATACCGATGTTGCCGGCCATCCCGTGGAGCGCAAAGCCCCGTCCCTGCTCGGAGACGCCCTTGCTGATGAGCGCGAGCCCCGCGGGGTGGTAGACGCTGGCCGCGGCGCCCCACAGCACCAGCGCGACCGCGATGGCGATCACCGCGGGACTGGTCGAGAGCAGCGGCAGCCCGTCGAGCACGCCGGCGGCAGCCCCCGGCGCGACCGAGAGCACGAGGAACGAGCCGCCCATGCCGACCAGACAGAGCGCGATCAGCTTCCGCGAGCCGTAGCGGTCCGCGAGCACCCCGCCCGGCAGCGCGCCGATACCGAACAGCGCCATCCCCACCGAGACGACGATGCCGAGTTCGGCCGCCGTCGTCGCGAACTGCGCCAGCCAGATCCCCACGAGGATGGGCACCGAGAGTTCGTACGTGTGGACCAGCGCGTGGGCCGCCCCCGCTAGTCCCACGATCCGCCGGTCGTTTCCGTCCATGTTGCTCACCCCGGCGCGGACCCGCTTGAATGGACGGTTTCCGGCCGGGCTGTCGCCCTCTGGAAAACCACTGGTTATATTTATAGGTATGAGTATTACCGAGTATGTCGACTCACGACGGCGATCGGATCCAGACGACACACATCGGCAGCCTCCCGCGACCCCCGGAGCTACTCGACCTGCTGCGGACCCGCGAGTCGGGCGGGGAGGTGGACCCCGAGGAGTGGGACCGCGTGAGCCGCGAGGCGACCCACGACATCGTCGACCGACAGCTCCAGACGGGGATCGACGAGATCAACAACGGCGAGCAGCCCCGCGTCTCGTTCAACTACTACGTCGGCGATCGGCTCACCAACATCGGCGGCAAGCGCGAGCAGGAGCTGTGGGCCGATCTGGAGGAGTATCCCGCGGTCGCCGAGGACACGTTCGAGACCGACGTGATCGACCTCGCGAAACAGCCCGCCGTCACCGGCGAGATCCGCTACGAGGGCCACGAGGCGGCCGAGCAGGAGGTCGAGCAGCTCCGCGAGGCGATCGAGGGCACTGGCGTCGACATCGAGGACACGTTCTTCACCACCGCCTCTCCCAGCGTCGTCGCTGCGACCCACGTCGACGAGCACTACGACGACCACGCGGAGTACGTGTTCGACGTGGCCGACGCGATGGCCGAGGAGTACGAGATCTTCGCGGAGACGGGCGCGACGATCCAGATCGACGCGCCGGACCTGCTCGCGACCGGCCACACCCACCTGTTCGCCGACGATTCGGTCGAGGAGTTCCGCGAGGTCGTCGAACTCCACGTCGACGCGCTCAACGAGGCGCTCTCGGGCATCCCCGAGGAGCAGGTCCGACTCCACACCTGTTGGGGGAGCTACGAGGGTCCCCACCACCTCGACACCGACCTCGCGGACATGCTGCCCACGCTGTACGAGGCGGACATCTCCGGGCTGAGCGTCGAGCAGGCCAACCCCCGCCACCAGCACGAGTACCGCGCGTTCGCCGAGCACCCCCTGCCCGACGGCTGGACGCTCATCCCCGGCGTCGTCGACGTGAAGACGAACATCATCGACCACCCGGAGACGATCGCCGACCGCATCGAGCGCGTCGCCAACGTCGTCCCCGACGACACCGAGATCGTCGCCGCGCCCGACTGCGGCTTCGGCACGCAGGCCGGCCTCGGGATGGTCCACCCCGACATCGCGTGGCCCAAACTCGAAGCGCTCGTCGAGGGCGCCGAGATCGCCTCGGAGCGACTCCGGTAGCGATCACAACGCTCTTCTTTAGGCTAGCCAAATTCTCGCCCGACAGATGCGGCTCACTCGACGGGACGCGCTCGCGGCGCTGTCGGCGGCGGGGATGGGCAGCGTCGCGGGCTGTTCCGCACCGGACGCCGACTCGTGGGACGAAAACGGAACGCCGAACGACGGCGACGACGACCTCGAACTGGGCGAGGACGATCTGGAGACGCTCGTGGCGCTCGCGGGCGTGCTCTACCCCAGCGAGGTGGAGAACGTCGGCGAGTTCGTCGCGGAGTGGGTTCGACCCCGCGTGCGCGAGCGCCCCGAGCACGGCCGCGGGATGCTCGACGCGGTCGCGACCCTGAACGAGTACGCCGAGAACCTCGAGGGGGCGGCGTACGCCGATCTCGACGCCGGGGGCCGCGAGGAACTGCTCTCCTACATGGCCGTCGACACCGCCGACCCCGATCCGGACGGCGACGACGACCAGCGCGTGCGCTACTACCTCGTGAACGACCTGCTGTTCGGCCTGTACGCCTCGCCCACGGGGGCGTCACTGGCCGGACTCGAGAACCCGCCGGGCTATCCGGGCGGCACTGCGAGCTATCAGCGGGGACCGCAATGAACGAGGCCGACCGAACCCCCACCGAGAACGCCGACGTGTGTATCGTCGGCGCCGGCCCCGCGGGCGCGCTCGTCGCCGACCGCCTCGCCGCGGCCGGCCACGAGGTAGTCGTGCTCGAGGCAGGACCGCGGTTCGACCCCGACGACCGCGAGGAGCGGATGGAGACCCACCTCCGGCCCGGCGACGACACGCCGGTCTGGGGGATGGGCGGCCCCCGCGACGCGTACACCTCCGGCGGCGATCGGTTCTACCCGCTCAACGCCGCCCGCGTGAAGGGCGTCGGCGGCTCGACGCTCCACTGGCAGGGGATGGTGATGCGCCTCCACGAGCAGGATTTCCGGCTCGACTCCGAACTCGGCGTCGCCGAAGACTGGCCCATCGACTACGCGGACCTCCGGCCGTACTACGCCGCCGCCGAGGAGGCGCTCGCGGTCGCGGGCGCGTCGGACAACCCCTTCGCGCCGCCGCGGGAGCAGCCCCACCCCCTGCCCGCGTTCCCGCCCTCCTACAGCGACTCGCTGTTCGCGGAAGCCTGCGAGGAACTGGAGATCACCACCCACTCGGTGCCGAACGCCCGGAACTCCGAACCGTACGACGGCGAGAGCGCCTGCGTGGGCTACGGCACCTGCCGGCCGGTCTGCCCCTCGGGCGCGAAGTACCACGCGCTCCGGCACGTCGACAGCGCCGAGGGCGAGGGCGCCCGCGTGATCGACGAGGTGCCGGTTCAGCGACTCGAACACGACGAGTCGGGCGAGCGCGTGACCGCCGCCGTCTACGTCACGCCCGATGGTGAGGAGTACCGGCAGGAGGCCGCCGAGTTCGTCATCGCCGCCGGCGGCGTGGAGACGCCGCGGCTGCTGCTGCTCTCCGAGAGCGACCAGTACCCCGACGGGCTGGCGAACAGCTCCGGCGCCGTCGGGCGGTACTTCATGGACCACCTGTTCGCCGGCGTCGGCGGCCGGCTCGACGAACCCACCCGGCAGAAACACGTCGGCTTCAACACCACCGAGAGCCACCAGTTCTACGACCGCGAGGACGCGAGCCGGGGGGCGATCAAGCTGGAGTGCCTCAACTACGCCGGCCCCGCGCCCGCCGACATCGCGATGGGGTCGGAGAGCTTCGGCGACGACTTGCTCGAGGAGATCCGCGCCGGCTACGGCACCCACGTCGCGATGGGCGCACTGGTCGAGCAGTTCCCCCGGGCGGAGAACCGCATCACGCTCGACCGCTCGCGCACCGACGACCACGGCAACCCCGTCCCCGAGGTCGTCTGGTCGCTCGACGAGCGCACCCGCCGGACGATCGAGCGCGCAAACGAGATCCAGCGCTCCGTCTTGGAGGAGATGGGCGCCGATATCGAGTGGGTCGTCGGCCCGGACTCGACGGGTCCCGCCTACCACCACATGGGGACGACCCGGATGGGGACCGACCCCGAATCGAGCGTCGTCGACCCCGACCTCCGCACCCACGACCTCGCGAACCTCACGATCGCCGGCAGTTCTACCTTCGTCACCGGCGGCGCGATGAACCCCACGCTCACTATCGCCGCGCTGTCGCTGAAAGCCGCCGACGCGATCGACAGCCGGCTCTGAGGCCGATCGCTTTTGGCTGGCCGAAAAATCGGCAAGGTTTTAGGAGTCCCTAAACAACCGGCGGGCAATGAGTGAGCAGGACATCTGCGTGATCGTTCCCACGATACGGGAGTACGAGTGTATGGAGGCGTACGTCGCCAACGCCCGCGAGCACGGGTTCGACACCGACCGCCTGTTCGTCGTGCTGGTCACGGAGGACTTCTGTGACACCGACGAGATGGCGGCGATGCTCGACGACCTGGGCGTCGACGGCGCCGTCTTCGACGGCACCGCCCGTGAGGAGTGGTTCGCCGAGCAGGGCGCCAGCGAGTACAGCCACCTGATCCCCGAGGCCAGCCACGCCCAGACCTCCTTCGGGCTACTGTACATGTGGGCCAACGAGCGCTTCGACTACGGCGTGTTCATCGACGACGACACGCTGCCCCACGACGACGAGGACTTCTTCGGCACCCACATGGCGAACCTCGCCTACGAGGGCGAGATCGAGTCCCGCGCCTCCGACGGGTCGTGGGTGAACGTGCTCGACGACGCCGACGGCGACCTCTACCCGCGTGGCTACCCCTACGCGGCGATGGACGAGGAACTCGAACGCGACACCGAACACGTCGACGACGTCGTCGCTTCGCAGGGTCTTTGGACCAACGTCCCCGACCTCGACGCAGTGCGGATCCTGATGGACGGCGACCTGCAGGGACAGGCCCAGACCCGGACCAGCGCCGACGACTTCGGCGAGGACTTCGTCGCCGCGGAGGGGCAGTACCTGACGGTCTGCTCGATGAACCTCGCGTTCCGCCGCGAGGTGATCCCCGCGTTCTACCAGCTGCCGATGGACGACAACCGCTGGGACGTTGGGCGGTTCGACGACATCTGGTCGGGGCTGTTCCTCAAGCGTGCCTGCGACGTGCTCGGCAAGCAGGTGTACAACGGCGGCCCGCTGTGTGAGCACAACAAGGCGCCGCGGTCGACGTTCGACGATCTGCAGAACGAGGTCGCGGGCCTCGAACTCAACGAACACGTCTGGGAAGTGCTGGACGACGCCGGTGCGGACGCCGACAGCTACCGCGACGTCTTCGCGGCGATGGCGGAGGCGCTCGCGACCGGCGACTTCGAGGAGTGGAACAACGGCGAGTTCCTGAACTACTGTGGTGAATACATGACTGACTGGCTCGACTGTCTCGACACGATCGAACCGACCGCCGCGGACACCGTGGAGGTGCCCGCCGATGACTGACGAACCGACCTCGAAGCGCCGCCGACGGCTGCTCGCGAGCCTCGCGAGCGCCGGCCTCGTCGGCGTCGCCGGCTGTAACGGCGGCGACGGGACCGAAACCGACGGCACGCCGGGGAGCGAAGGCGGCACCGACACTCCGACCCAAGGCGGCGACGGGAGCCTCGGCGCCGAGTTCTCGGAGTTCCGCGGCTCGGGCGTGCTCGCACAGGGCCGCGAGGAGGTCGGCGGCACCCGGATCGAGGAGCTGCCGAACCTCGAAGGCGAACTCACTATCTACCTCGGCGGCGGCGAGGGCGGGCTCTACCGCGACCTGATCAACAAGCTGGAGGAGATCTACCCCGACTTCGAGGCGACCCCGCGCGTCTCCGGCACCTCCGACGCCGCGAACACGCTCATCACCGAGGGGTCGGCGACGCCCGCGGACGTGTTCTGGTCGGTCGACGCCGGCTCGCTCGCGGCCGTCGCCGCCGAGGACCTGACCAGCGAACTCCCGAGCGAGGTGACCGACCCCGTCCCCGACGAGTTCCACCCCAACGGCGCGTGGGTCGGCACCGCCGGCCGCGCCCGGGCGATCCCGTACAACACGGAGGCGCTCTCGGAGAGCGACATCCCGGATGACGTGATGGCCCTGCCCGACTCCGGCATCGCCGGAAACATGGGCTGGGGACCGACCTACGGCGCGTTCCAGGCGTTCATCACCGCGATGCGGATCACGGAGGGCGAGGAGGCCACCCGCCAGTGGTTGCAGGGGATGGTCGACGCCGGCATCACCGAGTACGCGAACGAGTTCTTCGTCGCCAACGCGGTCGCCGACGGCGAGGTTCAGGCCGGCTTCGCGAACCACTACTACGCGCTCCGCGTGCAGGCCGCGCGGCCGAACGCGCCGATCGACCTCGCCTTCACGAGCGGCGACGCGGGCGCGCTGATCAACGTCGCCGGCGCCGCGGTGCTGGAGCCGAGTCCCCAGCAGGAGCTGGCACAGACCTTCGTCCGGCACCTGCTCTCGGCGGAGGCACAGGAGTACTTCGCGACCCGGGCGTACGCCTACCCGATGATCCCGGGCGTGCCGCCGGTGGGCGACCTCCCGCGCATCGACGAGCTCAACCCCCCCGAGTTCGACCTCGCGCGGCTCTCGGAGATCGGGCCGACGGTCGAGCTCATGCGTGAGGTCGGCGTCCTGTAATGGGCGCCGCCGGCGACACCACCGACTCGCCGGCGGGCCTCCGCCGGCGGTTCGCGCGTCGGTTCCTCGGGCTGGACGACGACGGCGTCTCGACGCCGCTGGTCCTGCTCTCGGGGGCCATCGCAGCCGCGGTGCTGTCGCCGCTGCTCTGGCTGTTGCTGCGGGCGAGCGAGGTGCCGCTCGCGGAGGCACAGTCGCTTGTCAGTACCTCGGGCGACGTGTTCGCCAACAGCCTCACGCTCGTCGTGGTCGTCACGACCGCCTCAGTGCTGCTGGGCGTGCCGCTTGCGGTACTGACCGTCCAGACGGACCTGCCGTTCCGGCGGTTCTGGACCGTCGTCATCGCGCTCCCGCTGGTGATCCCCAGCTACGTCGGCGCGTTCGCGTACGTCTCGGCGTTCGGTCCCGACGGCGAGCTCGCGGACGCGCTCGCGCCGCTGGGCGTCCGGATCCCCGAGGTGTACGGGCTGGGCGGCACTGCGCTGGTGCTGACGCTCTTTGTCTACCCGTACGTGTTCCTCACCGCCCGCGCGGCGCTGCTCTCCTTCGACGAGACGCAGTTGGAGGCCGCGCGCACGCTCAACGTCGACTACTTCGCGGCGTTCCGGCGCGTGATACTGCCCCAGATCCTGCCCGCCGTGACCGCGGGCGCGCTGCTGGTCGCGCTGTACGCGCTCTCGGACTTCGGGACGCCGACGATCATGCAGTACGACGTGTTCACGCGGATGATCTACGTCGAGCTCAACAGCTTCGGCGACGGGCGGAACAACGCCACACTGCTGTCGCTACAACTGTTGACCGTCACTGCGGTCGTGGTCGCGCTGGAGTCCCGGATCGGTAGCGGCGAGGACTCGGGCTACGGCGCGGCCTCCTCGTCGTCGGTGCTGATCTCGCTCGGGCGCTTCCGTTGGGTGGCGATGCTGCTGCCCGCGCTCGTGTCGACGTTCACGCTCGCGCTCCCGGTCGGCATCCTGACGATGTGGTTCGTCCGCGCCGAGGCGCTGGAGTACGATGTGGGCGGTCGCGCGTTCGAGGCCGGGTTCGCGCTCAACTCCGTCTACGTCGCCGCGCTGGCGGCGGCCGTGACGCTGGCGCTGGCGATCCCCGTCGCGTACTACTCGGGGCGCTCCCGCTCGACGTTCGCGTGGCTGACCGAGCGCGCGACGTATCTCGGCTACGCGATGCCGGGGGTCGTGCTCGCGCTCGCGCTGGTGTTCTTCAGCAGCAACCAACTGGCGGAGTGGTTCGGCCCCGCCGCCGCCCGTGCGGTGTACCAGTCGCTCCCGCTGCTGGTGTTCGCCTACGTCGTGCGGTTCCTCCCGCAGGCGGTCGGTGCGACGCGGTCGTCGGTGCTCGGCGTCGACCCGTCGCTGCTCGGCGCCGCGCGCGTGCTCGGCGAGCCGCCGCGGCGGGTGTTCCGGCGGGTGACGCTGCCGCTGATCGCGCCGGGCGTACTCGCGGGCGCGGCGCTCGTCTTCCTCACGACGATGAAGGAGCTGGACACCACGCTGATCCTCCACCCGACAGGGTTTACAACACTGGTGACGTACATCTGGCGAGTTCAGGAGGGCGGCTACTACGGCCGGGCGGCGCTGCCGGCGCTGGTGCTGGTGGTGGTGTCCGGACTCTCGATGATCCCCCTCCTCGTTCAGGGACGCGATCAATGAGCAACGAACACACCCCCACGACCGGCGAGCGAGCGGCGGAGCGAGCGGACGCGAGCGTCGACGACGACGCCGAGACGGTGCTCGAACTCTCGAACGTCGCCAAGGAGTTCGCGGGCGAGCGGGCCGTCGACGGCGTCGACCTCGCGGTCCGGGAGGGCGAACTGCTCACGCTCCTCGGGCCGTCGGGCTGCGGGAAGACCACCACGCTGCGGACCATCGCGGGCCTCGAGTCGCCCACCGAGGGTACCGTCCGCGTCGGCGGCGAGGTCGTCGCCGGCGAGGGCCGCGAGGTCCCGCCGGAGGAGCGCGACGTGGGCATGGTGTTCCAGGAGTTCGCGCTGTTCCCCCACCTCTCGGTCGCGGAGAACGTCGCGTTCGGCCTCGACGACCGCGACAGCGACGCCGCACAGGACCGCGTCGCCGACCTGCTCGACCTCGTCGGGCTCGAAGGGTACGGCGACCGATCGCCGACGGAGCTCTCCGGCGGCCAGCGCCAGCGGGTCGCGCTCGCGCGCTCGCTGGCGCCCGAACCCGACGTGTTGCTGCTCGACGAGCCGTTCTCGAACCTCGACGTGGCCCTCCGCGTCGAGATGCGTGAGGAGGTGACACGAATCCTCAACGAGGCGGGCGTCACCGCCGTCTCCGTCACCCACGATCAGGAGGAGGCGCTGTCGATATCCGACCGCGTGGCGGTGATGTCCGACGGCCACGTCGAGCAGGTCGGCAGCCCCGAGTCGCTGTTCGAACACCCCGAGTCCCGCTTCGTCGCCTCGTTCCTCGGGCAGGCCAGCTTCGTCCCCGGGGAGATCACCGACAGCTCCGTCGACACGACGATCGGCTCCTACGGCCGCGACCTGCTGAAGGGCGTGACCGACGAGTACGTCGGCGCCGAGGTGGACGTGCTGGTCCGCCCCGACGACCTCCGGCTCGCGCCGGTCGACGGCGAGGCCGGCCCCATCTCGGCCGAAACCGAGGCCGTCAGGGCGAGCGCGGACGGGGGGACCCCGTCGGCTCCCACCGCCGACGGTGAGGTGATTCGTCGCCAGTACACCGGTCCCTCGTTCGTCTACCACGTCGAACTCGACGACGGTCCCGTGGTGCGCTGCCTGCACAACCACGCCGAGGAGGTCGACGTTGGCGAGCGCGTGCGCGTCCGCCTCGTCGCCGACCACACCCTCGCTTGGTACCCCGCGGCGTAGATGTCCGGGAGGCCCGTCGCCGACTCCTCCGGCGCGACCGAGACGCTTCGCACCGCCGTCGCCGCCGTCCGTGACCGCCTCGACCGCGGCCGGGTCGCGATCCTCCTGCTCGCGCTCGTCGCCGCAGTAGCCTCGTTTTTGGTCGCGACGCGGATCTTCCCGTACCACTCGATCAACCACGACGAGGGCGTCTACCTCCAGCAGGCCGAACTGCTGCTCTCGGGGAAGCTGTTCCTCCGGCCGCCGGTCGAGGGGTCGTTCCGGCCGTGGTTCTTCGTCGAGAGCGGGCGGGGGCTGTATTCGAAGTACCAGCCCGTCCCGGCCGCCGTGTTCGCGCTGGGACGGGTCCTCGGCGCCTACCCGATCGCGCTGGCGGGGATCTCGGCGGGCGTCGTCGCCGGCACCGCGGCGCTGGCCCGCGAACTGTTCGACTGGCGGGTCGGCGCCGTCGCGGGCGTCCTCGTGCTCGCGTCGCCGCTGTTCCTGATCCACTCCGGAGTGTACCTCCCCTACGCGGTGACGGCGGCGTTCGAACTCTGCTTCGCGGTGGCGTACCTCCGCGGGGAGCGAACCGGGAGCCGTAGACTGGCGGCGGTCGCCGGCGCCGCGATCGCGACCGCCTTCTTCGCCAGACCGTACACCGCCGTGCTGTTTGCGTCGCCGTTCATCCTTCACGCGGTCGGCACGCTCGTCCGCTCGGGCGCGTGGCGGACGCCGTTCGAGGCGGTGAGCGACGAGCAGCGCGCGCTGTTCGCCCGTCGCGCCCTGACCGCCGGCCTCGGGATCGTCGGCGTGCTGGTCGCGCTCGGGTACAACGTGATCGTCACAGGCGACCCGCTCGTGTTCCCCTATCAGGCGTTCGCGCCCCACGACGGGATCGGCTTCGGCCACCGCGAGATCCTCGGCCACGAGGAGAACTACACGCTCGAACTCGGGATCGAGTCGAACCGCCGCGTCCTCGCCCGGCTGTTCACCGAGTGGGTCGCGATGGGACTCGTCGGCGCCGTCCTCGCCGCGGCCGGCGTGCTGGCGACTGCCGGCTCGGCCGTGCTCCGGCGCGTTCCTGACGCGAGCGAGCGCGCGTCGGCCGCGCTCGTGGGCCGACGCGCGACCGTCGCGGGGATGTTCGTCTCGATCGCGGCTGGCAACGTCGCGTTCTGGGGGAACTTCAACATCCTCGGCGCGCTCACCGTTCAAGAGGACGGCCTGATCCACAGCCTCGGCCCGTACTACCACTACGATATGCTCGTCCCGACCGCGGTGTTCGGCGCCGTCGCCGTCGTGTGGGGTGCGGACCGACTGGGGAGCCTCGCCGCCCCGAGACTCCCCGACACGCTGACGGCGCCCCGGGTCGCCGTCGCCGTCGTGATCGTCGCAGCGGGCGTCGCCGCCCCCGTCGCCGCCGACGCCGCCGAACGCCCCCTCGACCACAACGCGGCGGTCAGCGAGGAGCTCGCGGCCGCCTACGAGCCGTTCGAGGCGGAAGGTGGGCTCTCGATGGGCAACGCCGCCCTCGGCGGCAATCAGACCGACGAGAAGACGCTCACGTTCCTCACGCCGGTGTACGGCCCGTGGCTGAACCACCCGTTCCAGGCGGTCCGGAACGATCCGGAGTTCGACGGCCCGTCGCTGTACGCCATCGGCGACGACGACGAACTCGACGTGGCCGCCGCCAAGCCCGATCACGAGCTCCGGCGGTACGTGATGCGCGGCCCGTGGAACCCCGTCGACGGCGAGAGCGTGACCGCCGAACTCCGCCCCGTCGAGCGCGTCTCGGGGGAGTCGGTCAGGATGGACGCCGCGGTCGGTATCCCCGAGGGCGCCCAGTCGGTGTCGATCCGCGCCGGCGGCGACGCCGGGCAGACGTACGCCACGGCGAACGTCAGCGAGGGGACGCTCCGGCTGACGCTGACGGTCAACGGGACAGGTGCCCGCCTCGCTGGCGAAGGCGTCCGGAGCCCGGGGAGCTTCGACGTGGAGGACCGCGACGAGCTCACCGTCACCGTGTTCGTCTCCACCGGCCCGAGCACGGGATTCAGCTACCAGCTCGTGTTCCCGATCGACGCCGGCGGCGACGAGGTGCGTGCACTGTCGCCGACGCGGGAGCGCTGTCCCGTGCCCGATCGCTGCGTGCCGGCGGGGCTGGGTTCCTCGCCGCCCGGGCAGTTCGCGAACGCGACGGTGGAGTCTGTTTCTGAGTAGCGTTTGTGGGTGTTACGGCTCGTTTGCGCCGGGCTGGACGTACTTCTGGATCGGAGTCCACCACCAGCGCCACTTCCAGACGAACAGCGCGCCGCCGAGTAGTAACGAGGTCCAGAGGACGGCGATATCGCCGGTGTAGAGGCCGTAGGCGGGAAGGGCGACGAGGAGGGTGAAGAGGAGCAGGAGTGCGGGTGGGAGGAACTGGTCGCGGGGCATGGCTCGTCGTTCGTGGGGTTGGTCCGTGAAGCTGTTCGTTCGGTGAGTTGGGTTCGTGTGTGTTCTTGGTTCTGCGACGGCAACCGCGGCCGCAACAGCATCTCGATCGTTGGCAACTGAGGCAGCAACCGCGACAGCAGCCCGTTCGTTGACTACTTGCGACCGCAGTGCGCCGGACACGAGGCCCGGCGCAGCACGGAGTCCCCACCCCTCCCCCGCGCGCCGGCGACCGTTGCCGGCGCGCTGCGTCCACCGCATCCGCACCGGTGTGGCGGTCGGCGCGAAGCGGTCGCGCCTCCGTGCGCGACCCGAGCGCGAGGGATGAGGGAGCGAAGCGACCGAGTCGGGTGGGGAGGTCTGTGGGCTGTGCGGGCGGTCGCGGTCGCAAGTGGTCTAGCTCACTCCGCGGTCCAGTCGCTGGTGAGATCACCGTACAGGAGCAGCTAACGCCAACCGCCAACGAAGAACCGAACGAGAACCCGAACCGCCTTAGAACAGACTCGTCAACTGCCGCTTGCGCTCCTCGGCACACACCCGGAGAATCGAGCCTGCGATCTCCGCGCCGCCCGAGAACGGATCCAGCTTCGTCTCGCCCAGCCGTTCGTCGTAGGCGATCGGCTCCTCGCGGATTTCGTACCCCCGCATCGCCGGCCGGATCAGTAGTTCCGCCGAGAGCCCGGTGTTCTCGGTCCAGGTGATCTCCTCGATCACGTCCTCGTGGTAGGCGCGCATCCCCGTCGTCACGTCGTGGAGGTACTCCCCCGAGAGCACGCTCGACAGCCCGGCGAACGCGTAGTTACCGAAGCGGTTCAGCGTCGGCATCGTGTCGGCGCCGTGGTAGAGACGGTCGCCGCTGACCACGTCGTACCCCTCGTTGATCAGGTCGAGGAAGTCCGGAATTCGCTCCATCGGGTAGGTGCCGTCGCAGTCCGTGGTGATCCGCACGGGATTCGTGGCAGAGAGCAGCGCCTTGCACACCGCGTAGCCGTACCCTTGCGGCTCCTGCTCGATCACGGTCGCGCCGTGGTCGCGGGCGATCTCGGCGGTGCCGTCGCTGGAACTGTCGACGACGACGACCTCCGCCTGTCCGTCGGTGGCCTCGTCGATGTCCTCCAGCACCGGCCCGATCGCCTCCGCCTCGTTGTAGCTGCCCATCACGACGCTCACGTCCCCGAGCGTGTACTCGCTCATGGCTCCTCGGAGGAGATGGGATGGTTTAGGCTTGCCGAAAAAGCTCGCTCGGAGAACCCCGCAGGCGTTTCCGGAGCGAGCCGGGTTTAAGTTCTCCCCGAGCGCAGAGTGCCCTATGGATCTGGAACTCGACGACACGAGCGCACTGGTGACGGCATCGAGCAGCGGCCTCGGGAAGGCGTCGGCGACGGCGCTGGCCCGCGAGGGCGCGAACGTCGTCGTCAACGGCCGCGACGAGGACCGCCTCGCCGAAGCCGTCGAGGAGATCGACGCCGTCGGCGACGGCGAGGTCGTCGGCGTCCAGGGCGACCTGACCGAGAAGGAGGACATCGAACACCTCGTCGAGCGGACGGTCGAGGAGTTCGGCGGAATCGACACGCTGGTCACCAGCGCCGGCGGCCCGCCCAGCGGCGCGTTCCTCGAGACCGACGACGAGGACTGGTACGAGGCGTTCGACCTGCTGGTGATGAGCGCGGTCCGGACCGTCCGCGCGGCCGCCCCCCACCTCAAGGAGTCCGATCACGGGACGATGACGTTCATCACCTCCCGCTCGGTGAAGGAGGCGATCGACTCGTTGGTGCTCTCGAACTCCGTCCGGATGGCGGTGATCGGGCTGGAGAAGACGCTCTCACAGGAGCTCGCGCCGGAGGTCCGATCGAACGCGGTGCTGCCCGGTCCCCACGAGACCTCCCGGATCGAGGACCTCGTCGAGCAGGCGGTCGACCGCGGCGACTACGACGACTACGAGGAGGGGCTGGCCGACTGGGGCGGCGGGATTCCGCTCGAACGCATCGGCGAGCCGATGGAACTCGGCGACGCCGTCGCCTTCCTCTCTTCGCCGAAGTCCTCCTACATCAACGGCGTCGCGCTCCCGATCGAGGGTGGCGCGGGCGCGAGCAACCTGTAACCGATCACGGCGCGTGACCGGCGAGCGGCGCCGGCCGCTCGCTCGGAGCCTTTGCCGTGGCTGTGTGTAGCCCCACGACCTTCTACTGCGAGAGGAAACTCAGCGCGTTCACCGTCGCGTGGACGAGCACGACGACGTAGACGCTCCCCGAGAGCACGTACAACACCGTCACCGCCAGCGCGGGCACGCTCGTGAACACGGTCGCCTGCAGCGAGAAGCGGTCGGTCGCGTAGTGGACGGCAGTGAAGACGAGCCACGAGACGAGGCCCGCGAGGACGACCGATCCCGACAGCCCGGCGAGTCGCTCGATCGGGTAGGCCTGATAGAGGACGGACTCGGTGACGCCGGCGGTGACCGCGGTGAACAGGAACGCCGCGGCCGGTCGCTCGCCCTGCTCTTCGGAGAACGCCTCGGAGGTGTCCCACTCGAACTGTCGGAAGAGGTTGTACGCGACCGTCGAGAGCGCGATCGTGCCGACGAGGCCGCCGACCCACCAGACGAGCAGGCCGGCGACGCCGCCGACGCCGCCGGCGATCGGTATCGACGGCGGCAGCGTCGCCCCGAGCGAGGCAAGCGGTTCGTTCTCCACGACGAGTACGTACGCCAGCAGCGCGCCCGTCACGAGCCACTTCAGCAGGTGCTCCCGGACCGTCTCGTCGTCCGGAAGCACCGCGGGGGCGGCGAACCGTCCGCCGAGGCGGCGGGCCGCGGGGTAGCCGGCGAAGGCGAGGGCGAGGCCGCCGGCGGTAGTGAGGAGGCTCATCGCTCAGACTGCGTGGCGTTCGGCGGGCGGGTCACTGTGGGCGCGTGACAGACGCCCGACGAATAAGCGTTGCCGTCCGCGCTACTCGGTCTCCAGTTCGGTGCCGCACTCGGGACACGTCCCGTCGACGATCGTGACTTGCAGGTCGCACTCGGGGCAGAACTCCCGGTAGCAGGCGTCGTCGCCCATGCTCTCGAGTACTCCCCGGGAACACATGAATCATGCCCTCTACGTGCGGAAAACGGCTCAATTCGGCTCGAAAACGGCGAACACGCTTATCAGCGTGAAGTTCGTTACTGCAAACAATTCGTGCGACACGCTGGACTCGGAGCTACGCTGTTCGTGTTCGTGCTGCTCGTCGCGGCGGTCGCGGGGCCGCTCGCCGCCGTCGGGAGCACCGCGTCGTCCGGCCCGACGGACGTCCACGCGGTCGTCGTGGGGAGCAACGGACAGCTCGTCGCCGTCGAGCAGGACGGGACGACACACGAGACCGGCGTCGATGCGACGATCACCGGTCGGACCATCGATCTGGACGGCGACACTGTCCTCGAGACTCCGTTCGTCGATTCGGGGGGGACGCTCAAGCTCGCGGAGCCCGACGGGACCACGACGACGCTCGCCGAGAACGCGCCGACCTCGGCGTCCGCGATCGCGGTCGGCGACCTCGACGACGACGGCACGGCGGCGGTGTTCTACCCGAACACCAGCGATTCGGGCCACATCTACAAGGTGGAGACCGGGGCCGACCCGGGAAGCCCGACACGCGTGACGCAAACGACGTCGAGCGGCGACGCGGGCATCGATGCGAACGCCGTCGCGGGCGTCGGTGATCTGGACGGCGACGGCCAGCCGGAGCTCGGCTTCACGGGGGGTTCGAGCACCGTCAAGTACCTCGACGGCGACACCGTGGAGACCACGGGCTACTCCAGCATCGGATCGAACAGCGGCGGGTACGGGCTCGGCGGCGTCTCCGACGTCGACGGCGACGGTGTCGCGCGGATCACGCTCGTCACCGGATCGAACAACATCGCCCTGATCGACGACCAAGGGAACATCGAGAAGATCAAGGAGGTGTCGGCAGCGCAGGCGCCCATCACCGCGGCCAACTGGACCGGCGGGTCGTCGCTGGAGCTCCTCTACCTCGACACGAACAACAAGCTCGCGTACACCACGCTCGACGGCCAGCACGAGCAGATTCAGGGCGCGAACGGCGGCACCATCGAGGGGGCACAGTCCGCCGGCGTCGCGATGAGTCCCGGGCTGGCCGCGCCGGAGATCACCGACTACAACGTCACGAACCCCGCCGGCCGCGAGATCAACGTCTCGATCACGGCGGACAAGCGGCTGGAGACCATCAGCGTCAACGTCTCCGGCCCCGACCCGACCACGCTCACACGGGCCGACTTCGGGGAGTCCGGAAGCGGGCCGTACACCTACGTCGCGACGTACACCGCCGACATCGACGGCGAGTACACGGCGACCCTCGAGGCAGCCGTCGGTCCCGACGGGAACGACGGCGCGCAGGATCAGCAGCGCAGCGTCGTGATCGAGACCGCGGGCCCGACCGTCGAGAACGCGACGATCGAGGACCTGACCGACGACGACGGCGCAGTCGGCGGGAACCACACGGTCGCAGTCAGCGCCGACGTCCCGGACACCGACCCGTCGAACGTCACCGTCGTCGCCGACGCGAGCCCGTTCGGCGCGGGCGAGGTCACGCTGGCGCACACGAGCGGCTGGACGTACGCGGCGAACTTCACCGTCGACGCCAGCGCCGTTCCCGAGGACGGGAGCCAGTCGATCGAGGTCACCGCGACGAACCAGTACGGCAACGACGGGGCGGCAGCCACGGGATCGCTGGTCGTCGACACCACGCCGCCGGCCGCCGACGCGGGGCCGGACGTGAACCCCACCACCGGGACCAGCGTCACCTTCGACGGCGACGGCTCGACCGACCTGACCGGCATCGAGCAGTACAGTTGGGAGTTCGGCGACGGGACGACCGCCACGGGCAGGTCGGTGACACACGTGTACGACGAGCCGGGAACGTACACGGTCACGCTCACGGTCACCGACGGCGTCGGTAACATCGCGACCGACACGCTGACGGCCACCGTCGAGGAGGCCGATTCGGGTTCGACGAGCACGTCGACTTCGGATCCGACCCCGACGCCGACCTCGACTTCCGAGCCGGCCCCGACCGCTACACAGACACCGGCACCGACCGAAACTGACGACGCCTCCGACGGCGGGGACACCGAGGTGATCGTCGTCGACGAGG
This sequence comes from Halolamina salina, assembly GCF_054653455.1. Taxonomy (NCBI): domain Archaea; kingdom Methanobacteriati; phylum Methanobacteriota; class Halobacteria; order Halobacteriales; family Haloferacaceae; genus Halolamina; species Halolamina salina. Next base: position 910,739 of record NZ_BAAIGE010000002.1, read on the forward strand.
GGACCACGGTCGTGACGCGTGTCGACGGCAGCACCGTCGATGTCAACGTCTCGCACGCGACGGCGGGGAGTTCGGTCGCGCTGTCGATCCCGGCTGGCGAAGTCAGCGAACGGTGGGGCGTCACGGTCGAACGGATGACCGTCCTCCCCACCCGCGACGGCGCGTTCGAGGTGACCGTCGACGGGAACGCGAGCGCGCCGACCGGGGTGACGCCGGTGAACCGGACGCGGGCCACCGAGCCGCTCGCCTACTGGGCAGTCAACCACACCATCGACGACGAGAACGTCGCGGGTGCGACGTTCGAGTTCAGCGTCCGTCCGGGACTCCTGAACGGCTCCCACCCCGACGCGCTCACCCTCTATCGCTACGACGACGGGAACTGGACGGCACACGACCCGCAGGTGGTCGACCACGACGGCGACCGCTACCACTACCGCGTCCACAGCCCGACGCTCTCGACGTTCGCCGTCGGCGTCCGGCAGACCAACTTCTCCGTCGAGCGCGCCACACTGCGAGAGAACGAGATCCAACTCGGCGACACCGCGATGGCGACGGTGACCGTCGAGAACACCGGTAGCTCCGACGTGACTCGAACGATCGCGTTCCGCCTCGGGAACGAGACGATCGAGAACCGGACCGTCACCGTCCCCGCGGGCGAGCGCCGCACGCTCAGCTTCGCCGTCGAACCGACCCGGACGGGCGAGTTCGACGCGGTGGTCGCCGGCACCGTCGCCGGCACCCTCTCCGTGACCGGCCCGACGCCGACGGCGACCGCGACGCCGGCGTCGCCCACCCAGAGCGGGCCCGCCTCCCCGCTGCTACTGCTGCTGGCGCTCCTCGCCGTGGTCGGGGCAGCGTACTACTACCTCACCCAGCGTGCCGGCTACGCGTCGATCGGCGACCGGCTGGGCCGGTGAGCCGAAGAACTGTGTCGGCCGCTTCCACTCCCCTCCACTCTGGCCGACGGATCAGCCGGCCCGGGCGCCGGAACGTTCAACAGCCGAGCGTGCCGAGTGGGGACGATGACTGACTGGCCGAAAGACGTCGGCGGCCACGCCGTGACCGAACAGTGGGAGTGTGCGGACTGTGGGGCCGACTTCGACTGCCTCTCGCAGTTCCGACGGACGGACTGCTCGTAACCGTCGCCGATAGAGGCTGCCCCGTCCCTCGACTGGCTCGGGGTCGGGAGCGCACCAAATCGCCGTTCAGCGACTCCGTGGTGAGCATCGGGACAGGACGGGCTACTGCGAACTCGGTGCGGACTCGCTCGACACCTGCGGCGAAGAAGAGACGCGGTCGGTAACGCCGGCGGAGTGGTAGAACTGCTGGAGACGGCGTCTGCGACTGGTAGCTACGCCTCGTCGACCATCCCGCCGAACGTCGAGTCGGCGTCGGCGGGCACGTCGAAGTCGTGGTAGTGCTCGCCCTTCTCCTTGCTGAGGATGTTGAGCGCGGCGGCCGCGCCGTCGCCCGCGGCGATTACCGCCTGCCACTCCTCGGCGCGGACCATCGCGCCCGTCGCGTAGGCGTCCTCCACGCTGGTCTCCATCGTCACATCGGCGTCGACGACGCCCTCGTCGGTGAGCGCACAGCCCAGTTCCTCCGCGAGGTCGCGGTTCGCGCCGGTCGCGAGCACCACGTACGGCGCCTCGTGCTCGCCCTCCTCGGTCGTCACGGCGAACCCGTCGTCGGTCGCCGCCACGTCGGTCACCTCGACGCCCTGCTTCCGGTCGACGCCGAAGCTGTCGACCTGTGTGCGCAGCGTGTCGAGAAAGGCCGTCCCGTCCTGCGACCCAACGCCGGGGTAGTTGAACAGGTGGGCCTTGTGCATCCACGTCTCGTCGGTGTCGAACACCGTGGTTTCGAGGCCGTTCTTCTCGGTGAACAGTGCAGCGCTCAGGCCGGCGGGACCACCGCCGACGACGATTACGTCGGTCACATTCGAAACTGTGTCTCTCGACCCCTAACTCTTTCCACGGTGGCAGGTGGGGGGTGTGAGCGTTCCCCGGACACCCCGCTCGCGGACCGCTAACCCCTTCCCCCGTGAGGGCGACGCCCGAACTGCGTGCAGGACACGCTCGCGCTCGTGGTCGGGATCGGCATGCTCGTCTTCGGAAGCGACCGAACCGTACAGGGGGCGTCGACGATCGCCCGTGAACGGGGCGTCTCGACGTTCTTCGTCGGCGTCACGCTGGTCGCGATCGGGAGCTCGTTGCCCGAGATCGCGACCGCGGTCTACGGCGCCGCCTACGGGCAGGGCTCGCTGGTCGTCGGCCACGTCGTCGGCTCCGCCACCTCCCAGATCACGCTCGGCGTCGGCGTCGTGGCGCTGCTGGCGCCGCTGTCGGCGACGCGGAACGAGGTAGCCACCTACGGCGCCGGGATGGTGGTCGCGATGGGGGTGATGCTGCTGGCGGTCTCCTCGGGGAGGGTCACTCGCCTGCAGGGCGTGCTGATGGCGCTGGGGTATCTGGGGTTCGTCGCCGTACGCTACGCGTACACCGACCACGGCAGCGTCGCGTCGCGGCTCTCGGAGTCGGACGCGATCGACCGCCCGCTGCTCTGGGCGGCCGTCGGGATCGTGCTGGTGGTCGCCGGCGGCCACCTGCTCGTGACGGGCGCTCGCGGCGTCGCCGTCTCGGTCGGCGTGCCGACGTACCTGCTCGGGCTGATAACCGGCCTCGGGACGACGACGCCGGAGATCGTCGTGGCCGCGCTGGCGGTCCGGCGCGACCGGGGCGGGATCGCGGTCGGCACGCTGTTCGGCTCGAACATCACCGACCCGCTGTTCTCGCTGGGCGTCGGCGCAGCGGTCGCCCCGGTTGCCGTCGAGAGCCTCGACGCGACGCTGCTCTCGGTGGGGTACATGCTCGCCGTCTCGGCGGCGGTGGCGGGTGTGTTCTACCGCCGAGACGAGGTCGGCCGCTGGACCGGCGCGGCCTGCCTGCTGCTCTACCTCCCGGCGCCGTTTCTGGGCTGAGTGCTGACCCCGTCGCCGTCGCGGCCAGTATCTCTACTGATATCCCCCACAAAACATTTATAACCGAGAGCTACGTCGGCACGAGTGAATGACGGTAAGCGATGGGTACACGGGCGCAACCGGCGATCTGCTGCTCGTGGCCTCGGTCGTGCTGCTCGCGCCGACGTGGATCGGGGGGATCGAGTTCCTCGCCGCGATGGGACTCGGAGAGCTCCCGGCGGCGGTCGTCGGCGGCGTGTACGCGTGGGGACGTGGGGGACTCTCGGCGGCGATCCTGCTCCGGCGCTGGCGCACCGGCTCGCTGACGCTGACGCAGTCGTGGCTGGCCGAGTCGCTGGAGTCCGCCGCCACGCGGAGCGCCGTGGCCGACTACCCGACGCCGACGCCGGCCGGACTCACGCTGTCGACCGGCTCCCCCGACGCGGTCTGACGCGTCCGACGAGAACGAACGCTTTTCCTCCCGCCGTGGCCCATCCCGACCATGGACGCGGCAGTCGTCGCTGACGACGTGACCAAACGCTACGGCGACCTCGTCGCCGTCGACGGCGTCTCGCTCTCGGTGCCTGCCGGGACGGTGTTCGGACTCATCGGTCCCAACGGTGCGGGGAAGACCTCGCTCGTGCGCTGTCTCACCGGCACGACCGAGTACGAGGGCGAGGTGTCGCTGCTCGGTAGCTCGCCCGAGTCCGTCGATCGATCCCGGATCGGGCTGCTCCCGCAGTCGTTCTCGCCGCCCGAGCGCCTCACCGTCCGGGAGCTGCTGGGCTACTACGCCGAGCTCTACGACGAGGCCCGCGACGTGTCGTCGGTAATCGCCGAGGTCGGCCTCGAGGACTCGGCGGACACGTGGTACGAGGAGCTCTCCGGCGGCCAGCAGCGCCGGGCCTGCGTGGGGATCACGCTCGTCAACGACCCGGACGTGCTGTTCCTCGACGAGCCGACCACCGGGATCGACCCCGCGGGCCGCCGGGACCTGTGGACGCTGATCGAGAAGCTCGCGGCGGCGGGGACGACGGTCGTCCTCACCAGTCACTCGATGGACGAGGTCGAACGGCTCGCCGACCGGGTGGCGATGCTGGCCGACGGCGAAGTCGTGGCCGAGGGGTCGCCGGCCGCGCTGATCGCGGAACACGGCGGCGAGTCGCGGCTCGAGATCCGGACCGAGGCCGACGCCGACCTGCTCGCGGATCGCGGATTCCGCGTCGAGGCCTCCGCCGGCCGGCTCACCCTCCACGACGTGGACGCCGCGGATATCGACGACGCGGTCGACGCGCTCGCGGCCGCTGGGATCGCCTACGAGTCGTTCACCTGGACGGAACCGACGCTGGAGGACGTGTACCTCGAACTCACGGGCGAGTCGTTCCGTGAGAGCGGCGTCGCAGGCCCCACGAAGGCGCCCGCCGACGCGGAGGTGGAGCGATGAGCCGCCTCGGTCGGATCGGCAGCGAGTGCCGCGCGGGTGCAAAGGCGTTCCTGCGTCGACGGACGGCCGTCTTCTTCACGTTCTTCTTCCCGGTGATCATCGTGCTGATCTTCGGCGTGCTCGTGGGCACCCAGCCTACCGGCGGCGGACTGTTCGCGGAGCCGCCGGGCTACTACCTCCCCGGCTACCTCGCCGTCGTCGTGCTGTTCACGCCGCTGTCGCGGGTCGGCAGCGAGTTCGCGCGCCACCGCGAGGGGAGCCGCTTCGAGAAGCTGGCGACGACGCCGCTGCGCCGCTGGGAGTGGCTGCTCGCGCACACCCTCGTGAACGTGTTCGTGATCGGCGCCGCCTCGCTGCTGATCTTCGGGCTCGTGGTCGCGCTCGTCGACGCCGAGATCGCCGTCGGCCCGCACCTGCTGCTGCTGATCCCGTTCGTCGCGCTCGGCGTGGCGCTGTTCTGCGGGCTGGGGGCGATCCTCGGCCGGCTGGCGGACTCACAGGACGGCGTCATCGCCGCGAGCAACTCCGTGGCACTCCCGCTGCTGTTCCTCTCGGAGACGTTCGTCACCCCGGAGCTACTGCCGGCGTGGTTCCGGCCGATCACAAACCTCTCGCCGCTGACGTACTTCGCCCGCGGCGTGCGCTATCTGACCTACGAGCGCGTCTCGATCCCCGTCGTGGGCGCGACCGATCCGACGACGCTCGCCCTGGTGAATCTGGGCGTTCTCGCGGTGCTCGCGGCGGTGTTCTTCCTCCTCGGCGCGTACGCGGTGCCGCGCGGCGACTGACAGTTGTCGCTGGCACCGCACCCCCCGCGGGGACTGACTCCCTCGGCGACGCCGCCCGGATTTATGCCCCGCCGGCGAGCAGTCGGGGTATGGCCGACGCTGATCCTCCCGAGGGAACCGGCGGCATCGTCTTCTTCCGAACCGAGAACCGCGAAACGGTCGTCGACTGGTACCGTGAGGTCGTCGGCGCCGAGACGTGGCTCGAACAGCCGGGCTGTACGATCCTGTCTTTCGAGGGGTTCCGCTTTGGCTTCTGTGACGGTGAGGAGACGGAGTCAGAGGGGATCCTGACGTTCGTCTACGACACGACCGAGGCTGTCGACGAACTCCATCAGCGACTCGGGGAGGCGACGCGCGAGACGCCCCGCGAGAACGAACAGTATCGGATTTACCAGTTCTTTGCTGACGATCCCGACGGCCGGACTGTGGAGGTTCAGTCGTTCCTCCACGAGACACCGTCGGTGTAGCCGACGGGCTGTCGTCGGCAGTGCTGTCGCCGGTGCGGTCGAAGTTTCTCTGTCCGTCCCCGCTCCTCACTCGCTTCCACTCACCGACGACCACCCGCTCCGGAGCCACGCCGCGCAGTTGGTACCGAACTCGGAGATGCTCTCCCAGAGACGGCGCTCCGTGTCGAGCAGCCGTTCGGAGACGATCACGGCGAGCAGCGAGAGCGGGAGCACTGCGATCAGGAGGAGGTCCCCCGTCACACCGACGCTCGCGAGGTACTCCGTGGTGCCTCCCTCCGCGCCGAAGAAGAGGATGTAGGTCAGCACCGCCGGAACGCCGAAGGAGAGCCCGTACGCGGCGACGCGCTCCGAGGTCTCGGCGTCCGAGGTGTCGTGCGGCGGCGCTGTGTCCGCCGTCGGACCGGAGCCCGGTTCCCAGACGTGCTCTGCGGCCTCGTGTCCGCGCGTGTTGGCTCGCCAGTCGACGCCCCCTTCGTTTCCGGATCGATCCGACGACCGATCGCGCTGATACGCTTCCTCGGTTTCGGAGGACGACTCGTGGCCGCTCTCGCCGACGAACGCGTCGTGGCCTAACTCGTCGTATCGCTGGCGCGTTTCGGGGTCCGAGAGGGCTTCGTACGCCTCCTTCAGTCGAATGAACTGCTGTTGGGCGTCGGGATCGTCGCTCTGGTCGGGGTGTTTCTCCTTGACGGCGCGTTTCCACGCCGCCTCGATCTCTTCCTGTGTCGCCGTCTCGTCGATCCCGAGTCGGTCGTAGTAGTTCGTCGTCATTGGTTCGAGAATTTTCGTCCGTGTCTCGCCTCGTGACACCCGCGACAGAGCGTCCGGAGGTTCTTCGGGTGGTCCGCGCCGCCCCTGCTCCGGGGCATCGCGTGGTCGACGTGCAGTTCGGCCGAGCCACCGCGGGGACCACCGAGGGCGCCGCAGTTGCGGCACTCGTAGCCGTCGCGCTGTCGGACCGACCGGGCGATCGCGCCCCAGTTATCCGGCAGCGGCGGCGTTTGTGTCGTCCGATCGACTTTCGTCGGCGTCCTCCCGACGAACCAGGGGAGCAGCCCCGTCGGCGTCGCGATCGGTGACCGACGGACGTACAGCTGCGCCCGCTGAATCGGTGTGAGAAGCGTCACGTGCTTCAGGTGCCCGTACGCGGTCCGCAGCGTCAGCGCGATCAGCCTCCCGACGGACGTGTACTTGTTCACCCCGAGCCATCGGAAGTACTTGAGCGCGCGGTAGACCCAGAAGAACACCGACGCGATCGCGAGCGGGACCCACAGGAGGCCCGTGAGCGCGGCGCGGGCCGGCTTGCTGATCTTCGTCCGCAGCCCTGTCGGCGCGAGGTCGTCCTCGAGCACCCGGCTCGGCATGTCGCCCCCTTCGAGCGCCTGGATCGCGCCGTCGAAGATCTCCGAATCGCCGTGGGACATCTCGACCTCGTCGATGTTCTCGACCGCGATTCGCATCTCGAGGTACTCTTTGGCTTCCTCCCGCGGCGTGACCAGATCGGGCCGGTAGTACGCGATCTTCGACAGCGCCGACCCCGCGGCGACCCGTTCGTCGAACTGGTCGGCGTTGAGCGATTCGACCATCAGGTCCGTCCCGTCCCCGAAGTCCTGCGGAAACCACGTGGCCAGATTCGAGATGGTGAGGAGGATGTTCTGTCTCACGAGCGTGTGCTCGTCGTCGAGCCGTGCGAGTATCGCGTCGCTGATGCTGCGTAGCTGTTCGGGGTAGTCGATGCTGAGGGGAACGAGCACGCGCGTCGCGTCGACTCTCGTTTCCACGTCGTCGGCGACAAGCAGGGGCGGGAGATCGGGTAAGTGGGTCACCGCGCTCGCCGGATCGGTTTCGGCGAGCTGCGCCAACCGCTTCGCCTGTTCGCGCCCGTCCGTCGTCGAGCTGTCTGGCATCTCTTCGCAAACATCACGTGAAGCACCTTTTGTCTACCGGATGTCACAGATGCGGCCGATATATCGAGTATCGGCGTGTCTACCGAATGAACCTCGGAGTTACAGATATTTCGCTTATCAGTCAACTTTCCTGATCCGGTCGGCCCGCACCGGGACGCCCGGCGAGTAGTGCGCCAGCGGCTCGGTGTCGGGGCGCTCGAACCCGTTTGCCTCGAAGAAGTTCGTCGAGCGGAGGTCGAGGTCCGCCTCGTAGACGTCCCACGGCGGGTGGGAAACGTCGCCGTAGAAGAGGCTCGGATCGGTTCCGTCCCCGCGCTCGCCCACGTCTCCCTCGGCGAGGTAGAACCGGTAGTTCTCGACGAGGAACTGTTCGAGCGTCCCCTCCTCGGGGCGGAACCGTTCGCCCGCGGGACCGTAGGTAGCGTCGAGGTAGGCGTCCGGAACGCCGGTGTGGGCGCGGTGGCTGGTCAAATCGACCGTTCGCTCGTGGGGGCCGGTTTCGCCGGGGAACTCGCCCCTCCGGTCGATCTCCATGTGGGCGGTGTAGTAGGGGAGCTGGTAGAACTGTCGGGCGATCCCGACGCTCAGCCGGTCGGCGGCGTCGAGGTTGAAGAAGTAGATCCCCTCCCCGCCCTCGGGCCTCTCGACGTACGTCCGGAGGTTCGCCTCGCCGAAGGTGAGCCCGAGCGGTGCCGGGACCCCCCGTGGCCGGATGTCCTCCATCACGAACGCGATGATCCCCAGCCACGCGCTGCCGTCGTGGGTCCGGGCGGTGATCCCGGCCGGGAGCCGGTCGTCGACGACCCCGGCGTCGACGGGCCAGTGAGCGAACAGCGCGTCCCGCCAGCCCATCGAGAGGTAGTGACGCTCCATACTCGGCGTTCGGCGGCCACCCCCTTCCCGGTGTCGGCCGTCGGCGTGCGACCGGTACGCCGGCCTGTGGCGGCCCAGACCGTGCAACTCGCCCCCACCCCCCGTCGCAGACCGCCACGTTTTACCGGCCACCTGCGGAACGGGCGACATGGATCAACTCCGCCGGTCGCTTCTGGAAGCGCCGATCATCGAGAAAGGCGAGTACCAGTACTTCGTCCACCCGATCAGCGACGGCGTTCCGACGCTGAAGCCGGGGCTGCTCCGAGAGATCGTGATCAAGATCTGCCGGAAGGTCGAACTCGAGGACGTGGACAAGATCGTCACCCCCGCGGCGATGGGGATCCACATCTCCACCGCGCTCTCGCTGATGACCGACGTGCCGATCGTGGTGATCCGCAAGCGCGAGTACGGGCTGGACGGCGAGGTGTCGCTCTCCCAGCAGACCGGCTACTCGGAGTCGGAGATGTACATCAACGACGTACAGCCCGGCGACTCCGTGCTGGTGATCGACGACGTGCTCTCGACGGGCGGTACGCTCTCGGCGATCTGCGAGGCGCTCGACGGCATCGGCGCCGACGTGACCGACGTGGTGGCAGTGATCAAGAAGGCCGGCGAGAACGAACTCGACGGGCGGATCGACTACAAGACGCTCATCAACGTCCGCGTCGAGGACGGCGAGGTCGTGATCGTCGACGAGAATGGCGACGGGTAGAACGACAGTCACGCTTTAGGCGCTGCTCGCCCAGCACTCCGACGTGTCGAGAGCCCCCGACTGGGCGGATCGCTGGCTGACCGTCGAGCGGCCGGTGACCTACTGGTCGTTCTGGGCGGCGCTCCTGCGGCTCGTCCCGTTTCTGGGGATCCTCTTCGTGCTCGTGCTGCTCGCGACGAGCCTCTCCTTCGCGCTCCGTTCGTTCGCGCCGCTGCCGTTCGTGTTCGTGGCCGCGACGTTCGGCTACGCCGTGCGCGCGTTCGACGGCGTCGGCGCCCTGATCTCCGCGCTCTCTGCCGCCGTGTACGGTTTCCTCCTCGCGCTCGACGGGATCGGCGCGACGCTGCTGCGTCAGCCGACGCCGCTGCTCTCGGTGCTCGCGGTGCTGACGTTCCTCGCGCTGCTCGCGGGCTTCGGCTCGCCGACGCTGCACGGCCAGCGCGGCGACGACGAACTCGCGGCCGCCCGGCGCCGCCGGAACAACTGAGTCAGGCCTGTTCGTGGGTGTGGTGGTAGAAGTCGATCCGGGCCTCGCCGTCGACCGTCACGGGATCGAAGCAGACCCGCCCGTAGCGTTCGGTCTCCTGCAGCGACACCATCAGCCCCTCGGCGTGCCGGGAGACCGAGTCGTACGCCGCGGCACAGACCGGACAGTTCTCGGGAGCGTCGTCGGGAACCTCCACGGCCCCTGTTCGGGGCCCCGGCTACTTCGCTCTACTCCTCGGATTCCCGGCCGTGGGGGTCGTCGGCGTCGGGGTCGGTGACCTCGGGGTCGTGTCGTCGGTACCACGCCGTGATCTCCTCCAGTCGGTGGATCGCACGATCGGGGTCGCCGATGTTGTGGTGTTCGTCCTCGTAGACGACCAGTCGACACTCCGCGCCGGCCTGCTGGGCGGCGACGTAGAGCTGTTCGGACTGGGACGGCGGGCAGCGCCAGTCCTGCCCGCCTGCGGCGACGAGCAGCGGCGTCTCGACGTTCCCGATGTCCGTGATCGCGGAGGAGGCGTCGATCGCCTCGGCGTTCTCCCACGGGTAGCCGTACTCGTTCTCCATCCAGATGTGGGAGTCGTCCGTGCCGTACGCCGAGCGCAGGTCGTAGATGCCGTGCTCGGGCGCTGCGGCGGTGAGCAGGTCGGGGTACTGCGTCACCAGATACCCCTGTGCGATCCCGCCGTAGGAGAAGCCGTAGCCGAACACGCGATCGGGGTCGGTCCAGCCGCGGTCGACCAGCGACTCGATCCCGGCCGCGATGTCGCTGGCCTCGACGGTGCCCCACTGGCCGTGGAGCGTCTCGCAGAACTTCCGACCGAACGAGGAGCCGCCGCGGTAGTTCGGCCGGAACACCAGGTAGCCGCGGGAGGTGAGCGCCGCGTGGGCGAAGCTGAACGTGGGCTCGTCGTAGGACACCGGCCCGCCGTGGATCGCACACACCGTCGGCGCCGGATCTGACTCGCCGGGCTCGTACTCCGGCGGGTGGTACAGCACGCCCGAGATCTCCCAGCCGTCGTTCTCGAACGTCACGCGACGGACCTCGGGCATCTCGTACTCGTCGGTGAGTTCGGCGTTCACCTCGGCCAGCCGCGTGAGCGAGTCGGGTTCCTCGTCGGCCGCGAGGTCGTCGACGGGCAGCGCGTAGGGATCGTGCCCCTTGCTGGGGTGAGCGAACCCCATCGCCGCCGTGTCACCGCCGATAGCCAGCCCCGTCACGGCGCGGTCGTCGCCCTGTGCCTCGAAGGTTCGTTCCCAGTCGGCGTCGGCGGCGTCGCACCGAACCAGTCGCGTCCGGGCTTCGTCGCCGACCAGCGTGTAGAAGGTCTCGTCGTCGACCCACTCGAACGACGCGCCGCGAGCGAGCGTGCGGTCGAGGTCGCCCGTGACCGAGACGTGCTCCTCGCCCTCCCACACGCGGGCTTCGGTCGGGATACACCAGTTCTCGTCGTCGCCCGCCGAGAACGCGAGCCGTTCCCCGCTGGGGGACCACGTCGGACTGTTGCAGTTCAGGCCGCCCTCGGTGACCGCAGTCGCGTCACCTCCATCCGGCGATACCGTGAACACGTCGGTCTCGAGCGTGCTGTCTGGGTCGTCCCCGCGGTAGGAGACGAACGCGATCTCGCCGCTTTCGCCCCAGTCGGGCTGAAGCCCGCTCAGCCCCTCGAACGCGCCGCGGCCGTAGGCGTCCTCGAGCTTCCGTGCGGAGTCGGTATCCGCGGCGTCGTCGCCGAGTACCGCGTCCTCGCCCACCACGAACAGGTAGCTGGTGACGGTGTCGAGGTAGCCGGCGCCGTCGAGTTTGTGCTGGATGCGCTCGGTCTCGACGGGACCGCCGTCGCGGCGCTCCTCGAGGTAGGCCGACTCGGCGTCGGTCGGGTCGCGCGCGGTGACGACGACGCGCTCGCCGTCGGGCGCCCAGTCGAACTCGCGGACGCCCTCCGCGAAGTCGGTGACTTGCCGGGCGTCGCCGCCGAGCGCGAGGTCGAACACCCATACTTGGGACTTCGGCTCCTCGTCACCGTTGCCGCCTGCCCCGTTCGGTCCGGCTTCCTCGTCGTCTTCCTCCTCTTCCTCGTCTTCGTCGCGGCCGACCCGGAGGTCGCTGTCCTCGTCGCGGGCCGCAAGGAAGCCGAGGCGGTCGCCGTCGGGCGACCACGTCGGTGAACTGGCGCCGGAGACGCGGGTCAGTCGGTGGGGATCGCGGCTGCCGTCGGTGGGGACGACGAACAGCGACGACACCGACTCGTCGGCGTCGGGGTCGGACTCGTTGGTGGTGAACGCGGCGCGGTCGCCGTCGGGAGAGACGGCGATCTCGCCGATCTGCGTGAGGTCGTAGTACGCGTCGAGCGGGAGCTCGCTCATCACCCGCGAGGTTTCCCGGCACTGCGAAAAGCGTTCGGCAAGCGGAAGTGCGGGCGGCTACTCTTCGGCGTCGCCCGGCGATTCGTCGCCTTCCTCGACCGGTGGTTCCCTGCCGCCGCCACGTATCGACCTGTCACCGACGACGTAGCGCTTGAACACCAGCCCGAGGCCGAACAGCGGCACGCCGAACGCGATGAGGTACGGCAGGGCGTACGCGATCCCGACCACCGCGGCCCGGAGCGCGACGACCGCGCCGTCGACCGATTCGAGGAACGCGGCGACGACACCGGTGTCGTACCAGTGGTCCTCCTCGACCGGATCGTCGGGGCGCTCCTCGCGGAGTTCGACGGTCACCGTGGCGTAGGCCACGCGGTTCTCCAGCGACTCCAGCCGGGCCTCGATCGACTCGATCTCGCCTTGCACGTCCGAGAGTTCGCGCTGGACCGCCAGCACGTCCTCGGTGTCGTTGGCCTGCTCGTACAGTTCGCGGAGGCGTTCACGCTCCGCACGGAGGTTCGAGAGCCGGGCTTCGAGGTCGGCGTGCTGCCCGGTCACGTCGTCGACGTTCTCCTCCTCGCGGAGGACGGCGCCCTCGCTCCGAACGGTCTGGAGGAACTCGGTGTAGTTCTCCGCGGGCACCCGGTAGGTGAACTGCCCGTTGCGGTAGGTCGTGTTGTCGAACTCGTTCGCCGTGATCTCCGAGTTCCCCACGTAGCCGCCGTGGGACTCGACGGCGGCCGAGAGGTTCGACCGGCTCGGCTCGAACTCGTCGACGCGGACGGTGAGGCGGGCGGTGTAGATCCGCATCCGCTCGCCTGTCGTGCTCCCGTCGTCGGCCTCCGCGGGCGTTCCGGTGGCCTGTTCGTACTCGGGTTCGTCGCCGCTCAGCGCCGCCTGCGTGGCGCCGTCGCCGGCGTTCCCCCCGCCCGCACAGCCCGCGAGCACGAGCAGGAGCGCGATCCCGACTGCGACGAGCGGTCGGTTCCTTCGCATACCCGTCTCTCTCGGCGGAACTCGGTAAAGGGTTGGCTAGCCACAAAGAGCCGTTTGAGTTATCCACGACGGCTCGTATGCCGTCGACTGGGCTCTACACGATCACGGCATTGGCTCCGTGCGACCGACATAGCGTCGGTCGCCGGTCACCCGCCGTGATCGGTATTACTTCCCGTCGAGCCGCCCCTTCTCGTCGTCGACGAGGCTCGGGTGGGTCCGCTGGCGTTCCTCGTGCTCTTCGGCGAAGTACTCCCGCATCGCCGCGCGGGACTCGGCCCGCCGAGCCGCGCGCTCGGTCTCGTCGATCTCCTCACAGCCCGGCGGGACCTCGCGGCCGCGGTCGGTGAAGTACCCCTCCGGCGTGACCCAGTCGTGGTAGAACGGCGTGTCGGAGTCGTGGATCAGCGTGATCGCCGTCCGGGCGCCGTCGCCGGCCGCGACGACTGCCTGGTGGTAGCGCTCGGCGAGCCGGCCCGCCGCGTAGAGCCCGTCGACGCTGGTCCGGCCGTCCTCGTCGTCCTCGAGGAACTGCTTGCTGCCGGCCGAGCGGATCTCGGGGTCGACCGGGTCGAGGTAGTCGGTGTTCGACCACGAGGCCGCGATCACCCTGTCGGCGCGAACCTCGTCGCCGTCCTCGGCGACCGCGACGAACCCGTCGTCTTCGGCCTCTCTGAGCTCCGTGATCCGGCCGGCGACCAGATCGACGCCGTTTCGCGTCGCCTGTGCGTGGAGCATGTCGGCGAACAGTCGGGGGTTGACGCCCGCGGGGAACCCCGGGAAGTTCTCCAAGTGGGCGTTCCGGCGCAGGATCGACTCGCCGCCGTCGTACACCAACGTGTCAAGCCCCGCGCGGGCGGTAAACAGCGCGGCGGTCAGGCCGGCGATCCCGCCGCCGACGATCAGCACTTCACGGCGCTGTGTCTCCTCGTCGCTCGCCGTCTCGGTCGAATCGGACATGCCCGCTCAGAGCCTCCACACGGGGTTAGGAACTTCGGAGTTCCGGGAGGCCGTTCCGCCCGAGCCAGAGCACGACGTTCGCGCCGACCAGCGCGTGGATGAGGTAGCCGTCGCTCAGGAGACCCATGCAGACTAGCGCCCCGGCCACCAGCACCGGGAACGCGGAGAGACTCCCGTCGCGGCTGTGTGTGATGGCGGCCCAGACCACCGTTGCGGCCGCGACGGCGCCCAGAACCGGCTTGTCGAGGACCACCACGCTCGGTAGGAAGATGGCGAGCGCGGCGGCCGCGACGAGCCACTTGGTCGTGGTCTCCACTGCCACGACGTACCGGATTCGCGGAGGTAAGGGTTCCTACTCACCTCCCCGGTAGCGAACAGGGGGTGCTTTCCACCCGGAGCGACACACCCCACGACCGCTCAACGCTCCGGGCCAGTGTCAGACCACGGGACGGGTGGTCGCCCGATCGTACTTGAAAAGGAGGCTCGCCGGGCTGGCGAGATCGGTCGCCTCGGCCGGCCGATCGTCGCCGGCCCAGCCAGTCGTCGAGGTCGATACTGCCGGACCAAAGAGTGATACGCGCCCGACCGAACTCCGGGGTATGGTACCAGCCGCCTACAGAGGGGGAGCGTCGTGACGTTCTCGATCACCGCCGCCGACCCGTCGACCGGTGCCACCGGCGTCGCTATCGCGTCGGTGTTCCCCTCGGTCGGCGCCGTCTGCCCGTGGGCGAGCGAACACGTCGCGCTGGCGACGCAGGCGTGGGACTCCGGCGCCGATTACGGGGAGCCGCTGTTGGAGATGGCGGCACGGGACATCGGACTGGAGAGCGCCGCGAGGGCGGTGCTGGAGAACCGCCCCGGCAGCCGCGGGACCCAGCTCCACGGCACGGAAGCCGACGGGGAGACGTACGCCTACACCGGCGAGAAGGCGACCGACTGGGCGGGCCACGTCGTCGGCGATGCCCACACCGCGGCGGGGAACACGCTGGCCGGCGAGGCCGTGGTGACCGAGATGCACGACGCGTACGTCGACGCCGAGGGGCCGCTGACCGAGCGGCTCCTGACCGCCTTGACCGCCGGGGAGGACGCGGGCGGCGACAAGCGCGGCGACAACCTCAGCGCGGCGGTGCTGGTCAACGCGCCCGAGTCGGCGCTGTCTCACAACATGCGCGTTGATCAGCCCGGCGACCCCATCGAGGGGCTGTGGGACGCCTACGAGGCGGCCCGGGAGCACGCCGACGCGACCGCCGACACCGACGAGTTCGCGGCGGAGTGGGGCGAGGGGTTCGACGAGGCGATCGTCGACTTCGGGATCAAGTACTGACGCCGGCTACCAGCGGATGATGTTCGACTCCAGATCCCGCGGGTAGTAGGTGATCTGCTCGACGCCGTCCTCGGTGATCAGGATGGTGTCGGAGTGCCGGTAGCCCGCCTCGCCCGGGTAGTAGATGCCGGGTTCGATCGAGTAGGCGTGTCCCGGCTGCATCACCTCGTCGCTCCCGCGGTCGATGAACTCCCGCTCGTGGGCCTCCATCCCGAGGTTGTGGCCGGTGTGGTGCTGGGCGTACTCCAGCACGCCCTGCTCGCGCATGTAGTCGTGGACCGCCTGATCGACCGCCGAGCAGGGGACGCCCGGGCCGCTCTCCTCGATCCCGATCGTCTGGGCTTCGAGCATGATCTCGAAGCGGTTGCGCTGCTCGTCGGTCGGTTCGCCCACGAACATCGTCCGTTCGAGTTCGCTCTTGTAGCCGCCGACGTTGGCGCTGGCGCCGGTGACGAGCACGTCACCCTCCGCCAGCCGGCGGTTCTCCGTCAGCCCGTGGGGCAGCGCCGTGTTCGGCCCCGAGAGGAACCCACAGCTCGCGGGGAACCCGCCCCGGAGGTGGGAGTCGTAGCGGTCGCCCAGCGCGTCGAGCATCGACATCGAGGCGTCGAGGCTCGCGCGTTTGGCCACCCAGAGCTCGTGTTTCCCCGGCTCGGCGTACTCCGCCAGCTTCCGGTGGGCGAGGTTCCCCCACTCTGCGGAGTGACGCATCAGGTCGAACTCCACCGACGATTTCTCCTTGCGCATCTCCGTGATCCACTCGCCGGTGTCGACTTCGACGTCGGCGAGTTCGTCGAGGCTGGGTCCCGAGTAGCCCCAGAACCCCGGCGCGCCGTTGGCGTCGGCGGCGACCGACTCGACCCCGAGATCGTCGAGCATCAGCGCGATGGTGTCCTCCGGGGTCCGGCCGGGGTTGACGTAGTACTCGCCGCCGTCGTCGCCGGGGTAGTCGAAGTAGGTGTGTACGCGCTCGATCAGCGGGAACGCCTCGCTCTCGGCGCGGTCGGCTTCGAGCCGCGGCACCGTCACCTCGACGGCGTCCTGCGTGACGGCCAGACAGACCGGGCGCTCGGTCTGGAGGTGGTGGAACCCCGAGAGCCACTCGATGCTCGTCCCGGAGAACAGACAGAGCGCGTCGTAGCTCCCCGCGGCCAGCTCGTCGCGGACGGTCTCGATCCGAGCCTCGAACTCCTCGGTCGGTACGGTAGTGAGTACCATGGGGGCGAGTAACGAATTTCCCCACATAACGTTACGGTAACGGGCAAAACCACGCCCGTCGGCCGCTCCGAGTCGGTCACGGGACGCCGGCGGCGACGACCGGCGTCGTCGCTCGCCGACTCAGTCCGTGTAGTGGTGACAGGCGCAGACGTGATTCTCGGCCAGTTCGCGGAGCTCCGGATCGTCGGTCTCGCAGACCTCGCCGATGTACTCCTGACAGCGCGTGTGGAACCGACAGCCGGAGGGCGGGTCCTCCGGGCTCGGTACGTCGCCTTCGAGGATGATCCGGTCGGTCATCGGCTCCGGCGACGCCCGGGGCAGCCCCGACAGCAGCGCGCGGGTGTAGGGGTGTTTGGGATCCGCGAACAGCTCGTCGGCGGGCGCGACTTCGGCGAGTTCGCCGAGGTACATCACCGCGACGCGGTCGCAGATGTGCCGGATGACGCTCAGGTCGTGGCTGATGAACAGGTACGTGAGGTCGTACGTGTCCTGCAGGTCGTCCATCAGGTTCAGGATCTTCGCCTGCACGCTCACGTCGAGCGCGCTCGTGGGCTCGTCGGCGACGATCAGTTTCGGGTTCACCGACAGCGCCCGCGCGATGGCGATGCGCTGTTGCTGGCCGCCGGAGAACTCGTGGGGCGCGCGCTCGAGGTGGTTCTCCTGTAAGTCGACCTCGTCGACGAGCTCCTGCAGCCGGGCCCGTCGCTTCTCGCGGTCCCAGTCGGTCAGCGCCCGCATCGGCTCGGTGATGAGGTCGGCGACCGTCATCCGGGGGTTCAGCGACGAGCCGGGGTCCTGGAAGATGATCTGGATGTTCCGTCTGAGTTCCCGCAGCCGGCCTTTCGAGGCGTCGGTGATCTCCTCGCCGTCGAAGTAGATCTCGCCGTCGGTGGCGTCGTGGAGTTGGACCAGCGTCTTGCCCAGCGTCGACTTCCCGCAGCCGGACTCCCCGACCAGCCCGAGCGTCTCGCCGCGCTCCATGCTGAAGCTCACGCCGTCGACGGCTTTCACGTCGCCGACGCGGCGCCGGAGGATCCCGCCGGTGACGGGGAAGTACTTGCGTACCTCGTCGGCGACCAGCAGGCCGTCGTCCGGGGCCACGTCGTCGGCGAGTTCGGGCGTGTGGGTGCTCACGAGCCGTCCACCCCCGTTCGGCCCGCGTCGTCCGTGCCGCCGGCGGCCTCACCGTCGGCCGTCGGTCCGACCGGCCACGGTGGGTCCTCCTCGCGCTCCTCGTCGTAGAGGTGGCAGGCGACTTTCTGGTCGCCCTCGACCCGGCTCGGCGTCTCCAGCTCCGGTTCGACCGTGTCACAGACCTCGCCGATGTACTGCGGACACCGCCCCGCGAACCGACAGCCAGACGGCGGGTCGATCAGTTCGGGGACCGTCCCCTCGATGGTGGGGAGACGGTCGGTTTCGCCCTCCAGCGACGGGATGCTCTCCGCCAGCTTCCGAGTGTATGGGTGCAGCGGCGACTCGAACAGCGTCCGCATGTCGCACTGTTCGACGACGTTGCCCGCGTACATCACGCCGATCCGGTCGGCGATCTCGGAGATCACTGCGAGGTCGTGGCTGATGAACAGCACGCTCATCTCGAACTCCTCGCGGAGGTCGGTCAGCAGGTCCATGATCTGGGCCTGAATGGTCACGTCGAGGGCGGTCGTCGGCTCGTCGGCGATCAGCAGTTTCGGCTCGGTGATCAGCGCCATCGCGATCACCACGCGCTGGCGCATCCCGCCGGAGAGCGCGTCGGGGTACTCGGTCATCAGCCGCTCGGCGTCGGCCAGCCCCACCGACTCGAGCATCTCGACGGCGCGCTCGTGGGCCGCCTCCTCGCTCACGTCGCGGTGGGCGAGCAGCGGCTCCTTCACCTGCCGGCCGATCGTCAACACCGGGTTCAGCGACGACATCGGATCCTGATAGATCATCGTGATCTCGTCGCCGCGGATCTCGTTGAGTTCCTCGTCGGAGAGATCGAGTAGCTCCGTGCCGTCGTAGGTGATCGAGCCGCCGACGATCTCGGCCGGCGGCGACTGCAACAGCCCCATCGTCGAGAGCGCGGTGACGGACTTGCCACAGCCGCTCTCGCCGATGACGCCGAGCACTTCGTCGTGGCCGATGCTGAGCGAGACGCCGTCGAGCGCCTCGACGGTCCCCCCTTCGGTGTTGAAGTGGACCTGGAGGTCGTCGATCGAGAGCAGCGGCTCGGTGTCGGTACGTGTGGCGGCCGGGTCCATCGGGGTTCGTTGTTCGGACATTGTTAGCGGACCTGTCGTGGGTCGAGGGCGTCTCTGAGGCCGTCGCCGAGCCCGTTGAAGCCGATGACCGTCACCATGATGGCGAGGCCGGGGAACGTCGCGATCCACCACGCGGAGTCGATCTCCCCGCGGCCGGCCGCGAGGATCGCCCCCCACTCCGGCTTCGGCGGCTGGACGCCCATCCCGAGGAAGGAGAGCCCGGCGCTCCAGAGGATGACCGTCGGGATCGTCAGCGTGGCGTAGACGATGATGCTCGACGCGGCGTTGGGGAGGACGTAGCGCGTGATGGTCCGGAAGTCGCTGAGTCCGGCGGCCTCCGCGGAGTCGATGTACTCCTCCTCCATGACGCTCTTCACGTCCCCCCGGACCAGCCGGGCGAACCCGCGCCAGCCGACGAGGCTGACCGCGACGATGAGGGGGAACAGCCCACCCCCGAGCATCCCGGCGATCGCGAGCGCGAGGACGAGCGCGGGCATCGACAGCGCGATGTCGACGACCCGCATGATCGTCGACTCGACCAGCCCGCCGTAGTAGCCGGCGACCAGCCCCAGCGTCACGCCGAGCAGCATCTCGATCCCGACGATGACGACGCCGAGGAACACGGCGTAGCGGGAGCCGTACACCACGCGGGAGAACACGTCACGGCCGTACTGGTCGGTCCCGAACGGGTGTGCGAGGCTCGGCGGCTGTTTGAGCGCGCTGTAGTTCTGCTCGGCGGGCGCGTACGGGGCGATGAAGTCGGCGAAGATCGCCGTGAACAGCAACAGGAGGACGACGACGAGGCCGAACATCGCGAAGCGGTTCTGCATCACCCGCCAGAAGACGACTTTCGCGCGGGCGACCCGACCCGTCGCCGGCCCGGACATCGAGGGGGTTTCCGAGCCCGCGTCGTCGGCCGTCGCTGTTCCGCCGTCGGTTCTCGCGTCGTCGGTCGTGTCGTCGTGTGTGTCTGTCGTCATCTGTCAGTCGTACTCGATCCGCGGGTCGAAGTAGCCGTACATGATGTCCACGAACAGGTTCGAGAGGATCACGATCACCGCGTACACCAACACGAGTCCCTGGACGATCGGGTAGTCGCGCTGCAACACCGAGTTCACCAACAGCCGCCCCATCCCGGGCCAGGAGAACACCGTCTCGATGATGACCGATCCCGAGAAGATGAAGGGGATCTGGAGGCCGATCAGCGTGATGATCGGGATCATCGCGTTCTTCATCGCGTGGGTGTAGATCACCGCCTGCTCGCCGATACCTTTCCCCCGGGCGGTGCGGATGTAGTCCTCGTTGAGTATCTCCAGCATCGACGACCGGGTCATCCGCGTGAGTAGCCCCGCGCGCCGCGTCCCGGTGGCGACCGCCGGCAGGATCAGCGACGAGAGCCACGTCATCGTCAACACCGGCGTCCCCCTGCCCGATATCGGGAACATGTTCCACCGGACCGAGAACAGCAGCAGGAGGATCAGCGCGAGCCAGAACGAGGGCATCGACAGCCAGAAGATGGCGAACAGCATCGACGTGGTGTCGATCCACGAGTACTGTTTGACCGCGCTGACGACGCCCAGCGGGAGCGCGATGATCAGCGTCAGGAACATCGAGCCGACCGCGAGTTCGAGCGTCGGGGGGAGCCGCCGGGCGATCATCGCCGACACCGGGCGCCCGGTCCGCACCGACTCGCCGAGTTCGAGGTGCAGGACGCCCCAGAGCCACTCGAGGTAGCGGATCCACGGCGGTTGGTTCAGCCCCATCTGTCGTTCGAGCTCCCGGACCGCCTCGGGCTGGGCGTTCATCCCCAGCGCGATCCGTGCGGGGTTCCCGGGGGCGAGGTAGATGATCAGCGAGATGGCGATCGTCACGCCGATCAGGACGGGGATCGTTACGAGTAGCCGTCTCGCGACGTACTTGAGCATTGATGTGGAGGGGGACCGCTTAGAGGCCGAGTTCGAGGCGGTTCATCCACTCCTGGTCGGGCCACCAGGGGTGTTCGGTCCACGCGTCCATCCCGGCCACCTCGTTCTTGTAGCCGTAGATCTTGTTGAACGCACAGATCGGCGTCACCGGCGCCTCCTCGATGATCAGCTCTTGGGCCTGCGTGATCGCTTCCTGCCGGGCCTCCTCGTCGGGGCTGGTCTTGGCCTGGTTCAGGAGCTCGTCGAACTCGTCGTTCTCCCACAGCGAGTAGTTGGTCCCGCCCTCGGTCGCGGTGTTCTCGCCGAGCAGGATCGGCTCGATCGCGTTCACCGCCCAGTTGCCGCCGTAGGCCATCGTGGTGATGTGGTGGTTCCCGGACTCGAGGTTGTTGTACAGCGTCCCCGCCTCCAGCACTTCGAGCTCGGCGTTGATCCCGACTTCGCCGAGCATCGGGGCGATCACCTCGCCCATCTGTGCGTACCGCGGGATGGTGAACGCGTAGAACGTCAGCGTCAGCTCCTCGCCGTCTTTCGTCCGTGTCTCACCCTGCGAGGAGTTGGTCCACCCCTCCTGTTCGAGCAGTTCCCGGGCACGGCTCTGGTTGTACTGCTCGCCCAGCTCTTTGGCCCGCTCCTCCGAGAGTCCGTTGACGGCGATGGGCGGGACGATGCTCCAGATCGGGTACCCCTCGCCGCCCAGCGCGGCCTCGATCACCGGCTGCTTGTTGACCGCGTGGTTGATCGCCCGGCGGACGTTGACGTTGTCGGTGGGCGCCTTCTGGGTGTTGATCGCGAGGTATCCCGGCCGGGTGTACTCCTTGCGGACGAGGCTCGCGCCGTCCGAGTTCTCGACCTCGCCGGTGTCCGTGAGCGTGATGTACGAGGAGCCGTGGACGCCGCCGTCGGTCAGTTCGTTCAGCAGCGTCGTCGCCTCGGGGTGGTGTTCGAAGCGGAACTCTTCGGGGTACCCCGGCCCCTGGTTCGAGACGAACTCCGGCGCCCAGTTGTAGTCCTCGTACCGGGAGACGGTGACGGCGGTCCCACGCTCCCAGCTCTCCCACTGGTAGGGGCCGGTGCCGACCGCGATGTTCTGCCCGTAGTTCTCGGACTCCTCGACCGCAGACCGGGAGACGAACCCGGTCAGGGGGTTGGTGAGGTAGCGCGGGAGCAGGGGGTATGGGTCACTGAAGCTGACGGTGACCTCGTAGTCGCCGGTCGCCTCGAAGGAGTCCGCGGGGGCGAGCAGGTACGACTGCGGGGAGTTCTCGACGAACCGCTCCCAGCTCCAGACTACCTCCTCGGCGGTGAGTTCGTCGCCGTTGTGGAACGTGATTCCCTCCTCGAGGGTGAACACGTACTCCGTGGCGTCCTCGTTCGAGGACCAGTCCGCGGCGAGGTGGGCCTCCGGATCCAGATCCGGGTTCATCCGGAACATCGGCTCGTGGATCGCCGAGAGGATCGTCTGTTCGGGGCGCCGCGTGGCCTTGTGGAGGTCGAGCGTCGACGCCTTGCTGGAGCTGCCGACTACGAACGTCCCGCCAGAGGAGGGCGTGTCGCCCCCGCTCATCCCGCCGTCGGTGCCGGTACCCTCGGTCGTCGGGGTGCCGGAGCCGGAGGTACAGCCCGCGAGGGCCGCCCCAGCCCCGGTGACGCCGATCGTCTCGAGGTATCGGCGGCGGCTGATCTGTTTTTGTATGTCTTTATCTGTCATGGTGTTCATCCACATGGGTTGACTGGCCACTAATAGTTCTTTGGTTGCCGGCGACGGCGAATACGGCGGCGGCGGGGCCGCGAACGCTTTTGAGCCGTTGGCCGGCGGCTACTCTACTCGGGGTCGTACTGGGCGGTGCCGCGAGAACGGGCGGTCGTGGGTCGTCGACGGCGTCGGGCGCGGTCTGTGCCCGTCAGTCGTCGTCGATCTCCTCTTCCAGCATGTCCGTGCGCTGCGCGGCGCGCTGGCGCGCGCGCTCGACGAACTCCTCGGGGAGGTCGTCGATCTCCCCGGCCTGCACGCCCCAGAGCTTCGCGTAGAGACCGTCGGCCTCGAGCAGTTCCTCGTGGTCGCCGCGCTCGACGATCTCCCCGTCCTCCAGCACGAGGATCGTGTCGGCGTCCCGCACCGTCGAGAGCCGGTGGGCGATCTCGAAGGTGGTACAGTCCTCGCTCAGGCGGTCGAGGCTGCGCTGGATCAGCATCTCCGTCTCCGTGTCGACCGCGCTGGTGGCCTCGTCGAGCACGAGCACGTCGGGGTCCTGCAGCATCGTCCGGGCGATCGAGAGCCGCTGCTGCTGCCCGCCGGAGAGCTTCACGCCGCGCTCGCCGATCCGGGTGTCGTACCCCTTCGGCAGCGACTCGATGAACGCGTGGGCCTCGGCGGCCTTCGCCGCCTCGACGATCTCCTCGCGGTCGGCGTCGAACCGGCCGTAGCGGATGTTCTCCGCGACGGTGCCGTCGAACAGGAACGTCGACTGGGAGACGTAGCCGACGTGGCCCCGCAGCGTCTCGAGCGAGAGCTCCCGCAGGTCGTGGCCGTCGATGCGGACCTCGCCCTCGACGGGGTCGTACAGACGCAACAGCAGCTTGAGCAGCGTCGACTTCCCGGCGCCGGTCGGGCCGACCAGCGCCACGTCCTCCCCGGGCTCGGCCTCGAAGTCGACGTTCTCGAGCACCATCTCCTCGGGCGCGTCCTGCTCCACGTCGGCGTAGCCGAAGCTCACGTCGTCGTACTCGACGCGGCCCTCGACCTCGTCGAGTTCGATCGGGTCGTCGGACTCGGTGATCTGGGAGGGGATGTCCATCAGTCCGAAGATGCGCTCGGAGGACGCCTTGGCGTTCTCGTACTGGTCGATGATGTTCGACACCTGTGCCAGCGGCGTGACGATCCGCTGGGTCATCAGGACGAACGTGACCAGCTCCCCGCCGGTGAGATCGCCCGTGAAGAACCAAGGCGCCCCCTGGAACACCCACAGCCCGCCGACGATGAACGTCACGGCGAAGGAGAGCCCCGCCAGCAGCTCCATCCCGGGGCGGTAGATGTAGCTCAGCCGGAGCACCGCCATCGTGTCCCGGAAGTAGCGCCACGACGCGTTCTCGACGCGGTCGCTCTCGTAGGACTCGGTGCCGCTGGTCTTGACCAGTTCGACGCCGGCCAGCGCGTTCTCCAGCCGGGTGTTGAGGTTCCCGACGCTCGCCCGTCGGTCGACGTACCGGGGTTCGACGGCGCGCATGAACCACATCGTAAGCCCGACGATGGCGGGGACGACCACCAGCGTCACGAGCGCGAGCTGCCAGTTCAGCGAGAACAGGATCATCGCGATCCCGACGATCATCACCGTCAGCCGGACCGAGTTCTGCAGCCCGTTGTCGAGGAAGTTCTCGAGGTTGTTGGCGTCGTTGTTCAGCACGGACATGACCTCCCCCGTCTGCTTGTCGTCGAAGAACGTCATGTCCAGCCGCTGCATCGTCTCGAAGCTGTCCGTCCGGACCGCGTGCATCACGCGGTGGGCGTAGTTGTTGGCGGCGATGCCGTACAGCGTGGTGAACACCGCGGTCACGACGAACGAGCCGACCATCAGCTCCGCGGAGAACCAGAACTGCGCGGTGTCCGTCTCCGGGATCCACGCCGCCGGGAAGAACGGGATCGTGTACGCCCCGGCGTCCTGGAACACGCTGTCGAGGGCGGCGCCGAGGATCACCGGGGGCAGCAGGCTCGCCGACCGGGCGAGGATGTTGCCCAGCATCCCGAGGATCAGCCACCGTATCCGGCCCGCGCTGTACTCCGTGAAAAGCCGGTAGAGCGGCCGTTCGACGCGCTCCCGGTACACGTCGAACACGCTCCCCTCCTCCGCACTCATTACGAACCGAAACCTCGCGCCACCGGAAGAACCCATCGAAGCCGGCCGGTGCCACCGGCAGCGACTGCCGGTTTCGGTCGGCAGGGCGGGGCAACGTCGCCGATCCGCGGCGGCGACCGCGCCGGTTCCACGACCACCGGAGCTATACTCCTCCCGCTGCGTGGTCGGGTATGGAGCGGCTCGCCGTCGAGACGGTCGTCTATCGACCAGTCGGGGAGGTGTACGACTTCCTCGAGGCGTTTCCGGGGTACGCGGACTACTCCGAGCATCTCGACCGCGTCGACGAGCTCGACCCCGGGCCGGGCGAGCGCGCACGCTACGCGCTGCGGTTCTCGTGGTGGAAACTGGAGTACACCGCGCGCTCGGCGGTGACCGAGACGGTCGAGAACGAACGTATCGAGTGGACGCTGCTGGGCGATTTCGACGCCAGCGGGCGCTGGCTGGTCGGTGAGCGCCCCCTCTCCGAGGGCGCCCCCGACTGGGCGGAGACCGCGACCGCGGTCCGGTTCGAGGTGGCGTACGCCCCCGAGAGCGCCCACAGCGGCCTCGTCGACCTCCCGACGCTGGTGTCGCTGGACTGGGTCGTCGAGAAGGTGACGCCGAAGATCGAGGCCGAGGCCCGAACCGTCGTCGAGCGGGCGGTCGCCGACCTCGAAGGCCGGCAGCGGTCGGTCGAACTCGCCGTCGAGACCGGGGCCGACGCGGAACGCTCGGCGTTCCCGGCCGAAGAGTAAACGTGATACGGTGGGGAGCAATGGCTTTCGACAAGTGACCTACTCGTGCGTGTAATCATCGTCGGCGCCGGTCAGGTCGGTGAGAGCATCGCCGCCGACCTGAGCGACGCCCACGACGTCGTGATCGTGGAACGGGACCCCGACCGCGTCGAGGAGATCAACTACAGCCTCGACGTGCTCGCGGTCGAGGGCGACGGCACCAGCCTCACCGCGCTCGAGGAGGCCAACGTGGCCGACGCGGACATGGTGATCGCCTCCACCGACGACGACGAGACCAACATCGTCGTCTCCTCGACGGTGAAGGCCCTCTCGGACGCGTTCACCATCGCCCGGGTGAAGAACACCGAGTACCTCCGGACGTGGCAGCGCTCCCGGACCGCCTTCGGCGTCGACTTCATGGTCTGTACGTACCTGCTGGCCGCGGAGTCGATCGTCCGGGTCGTCGGCCTGCCCGCCGCGCGCGACGCGGACACGTTCGCCGACGGGCGCGTCGAGATGGCGGAGTTCGACGTCGGCGCGGAGTCGCCGATATCGGGACAGACGGTCGCGGAGGCGGACACGTACGACTCGCTGACGTTCGCGGCACTCATCAGGGACGAGGAGCTGTTGATCCCGACCGGGACGACCGCCATCCGCGCCGACGACCGGCTCGTGGTGATCGGGACGCCCCGGAGCGTCCGGCAGTTCGCCGGCGACGTGGCGCCCGAGGAAGCCGCCCTCTCCGGCGAGGTGGTGATCGTCGGCGGCAGCGAGATCGGCTACCACGTCGCCCGACTGCTCTCCGATCGCGGCGTCTCCGCGCGCCTGCTCGAACAGGACGCCGACCGGGCCCGCTGGCTGGCAGAGGAGCTCCCGGACACGATGGTGATGGAGACCGACGCCACCGACATCGAGTTCCTCGAACGCGAACACATCGGCGACGCCGAGGTGATCGTCTCCGCGCTCGACTCCGACGAGAAGAACCTCCTCGCCTCGCTGCTGGCCGAACGGGTCGGCACCGAGCGCAGCGTCGCCGTGATCGACCAGTCGGAGTACGTCGACCTGTTCGAGGCGGTGGGCATCGACGTGGGCATCAACCCCCGCGAGGTGGTCGCCGAGGAGATCACCCGGTTCACCCGGGCCGGCGGCGCCGAGAACGTCGCGCTGGTCGAGAACGGGCTGGCGGAGGTGCTGGAAGTCGAGGTCGACGAGGACAGCCCGCTGGTGGGCAAGCCGATCCGGGAGTCGATCCACTCGCTGCCCGCCGACGTGGTGATCGGCGCCATCACCCGCGGCGGGGAGTACGTCGTCCCCCGCGGAGGGACCGAACTCGAAGCCGGCGACCACGTCGTGCTGTTCGTCGAGACCGAGCACGCTGACGAGGTCTCCGCGGCGCTGTGACGGCGACGGCCTTCCCCGCTTGAGGCCGCTCCCGAAACAGTAGCTTGAAGCGCCGAACGCCTCACACTCCGAAACAACCGTGTCGATACGCGTCGATTACCGCGCCAGCCTGAGCCTCGTCGGGACGGTGCTGAAGTACCTCTCGGTCCCGCTGCTGCTTCCGGTGGTCGTCGCGCTGGTCTACGGCGAGACCCTCGCCCCGTTCCTGCCCACCATCGCGATCACGCTCGCGGTCGGGTTGGGGCTTGAACGGCTCGCCCCGGAGCCGGACATCGGGAGCCGCGAGGGGTTCCTGATGGTGGCGACCACGTGGATCGCGGTCGCCCTCGTCGGGACGATCCCGTACCTGATCGAGGCCCACGGCATCCCGCTGCTCGTGGAGCCGATCCACCCCGGATCGACGCTCGGCAACCCCGTGAACGCGCTGTTCGAGTCGATGTCGGGGTTCACCACCACCGGCGCGACGGTGCTGGGGAGCATCAACGTCACCGATCACACCCGGGGGGTGATGATCTGGCGCCAGCTCACCCAGTGGCTCGGCGGGATGGGGATCGTCGTGCTCGCGGTCGCGATCCTGCCGGAGCTCTCCGTCGGCGGCGCACAGCTGATGGACGCCGAGGCGCCCGGCCCGGGGATCGAGAAGCTGACGCCGAAGATCGCCGAGACCGCCCGCGTGCTCTGGGGCGCCTACCTCGCGATCACGGTGGTCGAGATCCTGCTGCTGTACGGGCTCGACCTCGCCGGGATGGCCGGTCCGAACATGGACGCGTACAACGCCGTCGCCCACGGGCTGACGACGATGCCGACCGGCGGATTCTCGCCGCAGGCCCGCAGCATCGAGGCGTTCTCGGCGGCGGTCCAGTGGGTCATCATCCCCTTCATGGTGATCGCGGGCACCAACTTCGCGCTGATCTGGCAGGCGATCGCCGGCTCCCCCCGCGAGCTGTTCGATGACACCGAGTTCCGCGGCTTCCTCGGCGTGATGGCGGTGCTGACGGCCATCGTCAGCGGGCTGCTGTTCACCGGCGGGTTCGCGTCGGGCGTCCCCGAGGGCGCGACGTTCGACGCCGCCTACCTGTCGGAGACCGTCGCCACGATCAGCGGCAACCTCGAACCGACGGTCCGGCACGCGCTGTTCCAGACCGTCTCGATCGTCACCACCACCGGCTACGCCAGCATGGACTTCGACACCTGGGCGCCGCCGGCGCAGTACGCCCTGCTGTTCGCGATGTTCGTCGGCGGCTCCGCGGGCTCGACCGGCGGGTCGATCAAGGTCGTCCGCTGGATCGTCGTCGCAAAGGTGCTCCGCCGCGAACTGTTCACGACCGCCCACCCCGAGGCGGTCCGCCCCGTCCGACTGGGCGGGACCGCGCTCGACGACCGCGCTATCCGTGGAATCATGGCGTTTACGCTGCTGTACGTCGTGATCTTCTTCCTCGGGGCGCTGGTCCTGTTCCTCGACGTCGCCCGCGCGGGCGTCGACTTCACCGTGTTCGAAGTGATCTCGGGGACGGCCTCCACGCTCGGGAACGTGGGGCCGGCGTTCTACCGCCTCGGCCCGATGGGCGGCTACATCGGCTTCCCCAACAGCTCGAAGCTGTTCATGGTGGCGCTGATGTGGGCCGGCCGGCTGGAGATCATCCCGCTGCTGGTCTGTCTGATGCCGGAGTACTGGCGGCGCTGAGGGGCGCTACTCCCCGTCGCCGGCGTCCTCTTCGGCGGCGTCGCCGCTCTCCTCGCTCTCGTCGCTCGTTTCCGCCGCCTCGGCGGCGTCCAGATCCTCGATCTCCGAGCCGGGCGCGTTCAGCTTGAACCGATCGACCGCGTCCTCGGCCTTGGACTTCTCCGCGTAGCCCTCGCTGCCGGTCGCGACGATCTGGCCGTTGCGGTGGCGGAGCCGCCAGCGGAACTCGCCGCCGTTGTCCTCGTACACCTCGAACGCCGCGCGGCCGATGTCCAGCACGTCGGCCTCGGGCGCGTACTGCCGCACCCGTTCGACGGCGTCCTCGACGCTGGCGTTCCGGCTGTACCCCTCGCCGCTGTCGGCGACGAACTGCCCGTTTCCGGACTTGAGCCGCCAGCGGTGCTCGCCGGCACTGTCCTCGTACGTCTCGAACGTCAGCTCGTCGAGTCCTTCGCGGACGCGGTCGACCGCGCGGCGGGCGTCGCGGCGCCGGGTGTACCCCTCGCCCCCGTCGGCGAGAACGTTCCCGTTCCGGTGGACGAGCCGCCAGCGCCACTCGCCGGCGCCGTCGCGGTAGATCTCGAACCCCGTCGGGTCGAGCCGCAGATACTCCGCGGGACCGGCGTACTCCTGGACGCGCTCGATCGCGTCGCGGGCGGCCGACCGCCGGCTGTACCCCTCGCCGCCGTCACCGACGATGTTGCCGTTGTCGTGGCGGAGCCGCCAGCGGAACTCTTCGCCCTCGTCCTCGTACAGCTCGAACGTCGTCTGACTCTCGACGACCTCCGGCGGCTCGAACGTCTCGCCCGGCTCGGCGAGTTCCTCCTCGGACTCGATGCGAAGCAGCGTCGCCCCGAGCGCGTTGCGCCGGACGCTCTCGAGTCCCTTCTGTGCGTTGTGCCGCCGGGTGTACCCCTCGCCGCTGGTCGCGACGATGTTGCCGTTGCGGTGGCGGAGTCGCCAACGGAACTCACCGCCGTTGTCCTCGTACAGCTCGAACCGGGCCTGACTCTGGCGGAGCGACCAGAGCCGCGCGGCGAGGTCGGCCTCGTCGGATTCGGCGTCGGCGAGATCTTCCGACATCGCCGTGACGGCCCGCCCCAGTGACGCCGCGGCGTCCTTCGACGCGGACAGTTCGCCCCGGAGCGCCGCGACCCGTGCGGCGAGGTCGGCCTCGTCGGCCGCGCTGTCCTCGAGCACGTCGTCGAGCTCGGCCAGCTCACGCCGGAGATCGGCGGCTTCCTCGCCTCGCCCGGAGAGTAGCGGGACGAGCACGCCGCCGGCACCGACGAGCAGCAGGCCGAGCCCGTAGAGCCCGATCACGGTCGTGTTCCCGTTCCGGATGGACCATCCGCCCGGGAACACCGCGACGAAGTAGGCGACGCCGATCGCCGCGACGGTGGCGCCGACGGCGACCAGCGTCGTCGCCCGCGAGTCGAGCGGGAGCCGGATCACCGGCCCCACCAGCAGCAGGATCAGCCCGAGGCTGATCCCGACCAGCGAGAGCTGTCTGAGGTCGCCTTGCGGCTCGCTCCCGAGGAAGAGCAACACCCCCGCCACCGCGAGCACCAGCCCGACCACGAACAGCCAGTACCCCCGAACCTCGTCGTTAGTGGTCGGATTGCCGATTCGCCGTCGGTACACCGATCGCAGCGCCCCCTCGTCGGCTCGTTCGGTTGACATCGTCGGCTACCTGTTTCGCCTCTGAGTGCTTATAGGTATGCCAGCGTCTCCCACAGTTCGCTTTAGGGGAGCCGACCGGTCGGTACTGCCGGCGCTCGTGGTACTACGGGTGCTCGTGGATCGGTTCGCGCACGGAGTATGGTCGGTCGAATGCTA
The DNA here is from genome assembly GCF_054653455.1 of Halolamina salina. Taxonomy (NCBI): domain Archaea; kingdom Methanobacteriati; phylum Methanobacteriota; class Halobacteria; order Halobacteriales; family Haloferacaceae; genus Halolamina; species Halolamina salina. The sequence goes on from NZ_BAAIGE010000002.1 coordinate 940,887, forward strand.
CGGGCTCGGTGTCTGCACCGTCGAGAGGTACGCGGTGAGGTCGGAGGTGGTGATCATGCCGATCAGCCCTTCGGTGTCGTCGATCACCGGCATGTGGTGGAAGCCGGCCTCGACCATCCGGTCGGCGACCGTCCGGATCGAGTCGCCGGCTTTCGCGGTTTGAACGTCCCGAGTCATGTACTCACTCACGGGCGTCTGGTCTTTCGGCTGCTGCCCCGCCACGATCGACACGAAGTCCGTTCGCGTGAGGATCCCCTCGAGGGTGCCGTCGTCGTCGACGACGACGACCGATCCGATCTGGTTGTCGAGCATCAGTTCGGCGGCGTCCTCGACCAGCGTGTCCCGCGTGACGGTTTTGACCTCGGTGCTCATCAGGCTCGCGACGAAGAGGTCGTCGGTCTCGTCCATGTGAATACACAGCACGACACAGCGGATAACCCTTCCCCTCTCGGGCGATCACCCCCGCCACGCCGACGCCCGGTCGGTACGCCTATGGGACAGCGCCGTCAGACGCCGGTGTCCCGCGCTCCCATGCCCGCCATCGAGACCACCGACCTGACCAAGCAGTACGGCGACACCGTCGCCGTCGCGGATCTCGACCTCGCAGTCGAGTCCGGTAGCGTGTTCGGCTTCCTCGGCCCCAACGGCGCCGGGAAGACGACGACGATGCGGATGCTGACCGGGCTGGTCCGGCCCACACGCGGCCGCGCGACGGTCGCCGGCGCCGACGCCACCGACCGCGACGCCCTCCGCCCCCGGATCGGCTACCTGCCCGAGACACCGCCGCTGTACGATCACGCGACAGCGTACGAACAGCTCGATTACGCCGCCGGCCTGCGCGACCTCGACCCCGAGCGGGCCCGCGAGCGCGTCGACGACCTGTTCGACCGCCTCGACCTCCCGCCCGAGGACGCCTCGGGCCGAATCGCCGACTACTCGAAGGGGATGCGACAGAAGGTCGCCTACGTGCAGGCGGTGCTTCACCAGCCCGAGGTAGTGTTCCTCGACGAGCCGACCTCCGGGCTCGACCCGCGTGCGGCCCGGACGCTCCGGGAGCTGATCGTCGAACTCGCCGACGGCGGAACGACCGTGTTCCTCTCGACGCACATCCTCCCGGTGGTCGAGGCGGTCGCCGACGCGGTGGGGATCCTCTACGACGGCGAACTGGTGGCCGAGGGCGCACCCGCCGAACTGCAGCGCCGCGCCGAGACCGGTGAGGCGCGCTCGCTGGAGGACGCGTTCCTCGAACTCACCACCGACGGCGCCGACGCGGCACCGAGCGAGGGAGATGGCTGAGCCGAACTGGCTCCGGCACGCGCTCCGGGCGGGCGCCTTCGAGTACCGTCGCTCGGTCCGGGCGGTCCGTGAGGACACGGGCCGGCTGGTGTTGCTGGCGCTCAGCGTCCTGTTCCCGACGCTGATGCTCGGCGGGATGGCCGCGCTGTTCACGCCGATCATCCGGGAGAGCGCGCCGGCCGGGACCGCGGTCCCGCCCGCACTGCGCGGCGGCGCGACGCTGTTCTGGCTGTTCGGCGTCTTTCTGTTGGGCCAGCGGGCGTCGTCGGCCCACAGCGAGCCCGTGGCCGCGCCGTTCGTGCTGACGACCGTCTCCCCCCGGACTGCCGTCCTCGGCGGCGTCATTGCGGAGTCGCTGCGCGTGCTGACGTACGTGCTCCCGACCGCGGCGCTCGTGACCGTCGTCGGCGCCTACGCGTTCGGATCGCCGGCACCGCTGCTCACGGTGCCGCTGGTCGGCTGCCTGTTCGTCGCCAGCGCGGTCGTCGCTGGCCGGCTCGCGGGCTACACGACGGCGTGGCTCGTCGCCCGAGTGCCGTTCGTCGCCCGCCACCGGACCGGGCTGAGCGCGCTGGTCGCCGTCGTCTTCTTCGGGCTGTACATGCTGTTCCAGCTCCCGTCGATCCCCTACTCGCTCGACCCCGCGCTGCTGAGCGCCGTCCCGCTGGGCTGGATCGTCGAGGTACTGGCGGTGGGGACGCCGATCCGGTTCTCGCCCGTCCACGCCGCGGGCGGGCTGCTCACCGTCGGCGCGGTGCTGGCCGGCGGCGGCTGGGCCGCGGAGCGGATCGCGGGCTCGCTGTGGTTCGGCGACGAGGTCGATCCGACCGACGACGGCGACACGGCGACGACCCGCGAGCGCTCGGCGGCCCGCGCGCTTGAACGCGCAATCGCTCCGCTGACGGTGCCGCTGGTGGCGGGGCCGGTCCGGCAGGTCGCCCGGTGGACGCTGCTGCGGGCGAGACGCGAGCCGCAGCGGCTGAACTTCCTGATGGTGCCGGTGTTCGGCGGCCTGTCGGGGCTTGGGAGCATGGTTTTGCAGGACGCGGTCTCCCCGTCGGCGTTCGGCCCCGCGATCGCGCTGATCGCGGGCTGGGTCGGCGGCGCCGCGTTCGCGCTCAACCCGCTCGGCGACGAGGGGCCGGTGCTGCCGATGACGCTGACGACGATCCCCGGCCGGACGTACGTCCGGGGGCTGATCGCGCCGGCGCTGCTCACCGCCCCGGTCGTCGCCGCGCTCACGCTCGCGGTCGCGCTCGTCGGCGGCCACGGGCTCGGGTCGGCGCTGGCGCTTTCGGCCGTCGGCTGCCTGCTGACGGCCGTCGGCGCCGCGCTGGCGCCGGCGATCGGCATCTGGCTCCCGCGCTACAGCGCGATCCGGATCGGCAACAGCGACGAGGTCCGGCCGCCGCGGCTGCTCGCCGGCGCGCTCCACACCGCGCTGGTGTTCGTTCCCGGCGCGATGCTGGTTGGCGTCGTCGTCGCGCCGGGAATTGTCCGGCTCGTCGTTTCGGGAGTCGGCGCAGTCCCCGGCTTCCTGCTCGGCCTCGTGGCCGGGGAGTCGGGCGGACTCGCCGCGATCGCGTCGTCGTTCGACGGGATCGGCGCCAGTATCCGGTCGCTGCCGCTGGGCGTCGTCCAGTTCGGCGTCGGCGCGGCGCTCGTCGCCGGCGGCCTGCTGGCGGGCTGGATCGCCTACCGTGCGGCAGTTCGGCGGTTCGACGAGCACGAGCCGTACTGATGGCCGGGGACACGCCCGATCTCGACGCCGTCGCCGTCGTGATCGCCTCGAACCTCGTGGTACCGGCGGGGGTGCTGCTGCTCGACTGGTCGATCGCGGTGCTGTTCGGCGTGCTGGTCGCCGAACTCGCCGTCGTGTTCGGTTGGGCGCTGGTGAAGATCCCGTTCGCGGCCAAGCGCTCCCGCGGCACCGTCGATCGCTCCCGGCTCGCCGGGCTGTTCTACCGGCTCAGGGGGTCGATCCCGATGCCCGGGCCGATCCCCGGAGTCTACCCGCGCAATCTCCCGCCGCTGTTCGGCGGCGCCGTGATCGGCTCGGTCCTGCTGCTGTTCGTGGTCGCACTGTTCGGATTCGTCGCCGGCGGCGGCGTGACCGACGACGAGGCGGCCGCGATCGGCCTCGGCCTGCTGACGGTGTTGGTCCTCCGTAGCGGAGAGGAGTTCCTCGAGTACTTCGTCCGCGGCGGCTACCGCGAGCACTCCGCGCAGTCGACGTTCGCGCCGCCGTTCACGAGCCTGCTCGGGGTCGGATCGCTCCTCGTGGCCGGGGTGGCCGTCGACACCTCGGGGATCGCTGCCGACCGCGGCGAGGTCGTCCTCGCGCTGCTTGTCGGCGGGAAGCTACTCCTCGACCTGTGGGGGCTTCGGATCGAGGCCGACGAGGACCGCCACGGCGTGCTCGCCCGAATGTTCGGGAGCACGGCGACCGCTGTCGACCCCGAGTCGATCGACGAACCCGAAGCGGAGCCGAGGATCACACAGCGACCACCGCGGGGGGCCGCGCTCGTGGACGCGCTCCTCCGGGGGCTGGTGTACGGCGTGACCAGCCCGATCGCGTTCGTCGCGTTCGTCGGTGGTGGGTTCGGCCTCCTCGCGGGCGGGTTCCCGGCGGCCGCGCTGGCCGCGGCGGTCGTGCTCGCGCCGTTCGTGGCCGCCCGGGCCGTCGCGCGCTACCTCACGTACGGCGCTGTCGAGTACCGCTGTTACGACGGGCTGCTCGTCGTCGACAGCACGCTGCTCGACGCGGCACAGGCACGGCTACGCCGACAGGCTGTCGACGGCGTGGCGATCGACCGCGATCTCGTCGACCGCGCATTCGACACCGAGACGCTCGATTTGGAGGCCGACGGGCCGGACACGACGCCCGACTTCGGGCTGCCCGACCCCGACGAGCAGCCGGACGACGGCGTGAACGCGGATCGCCCGCGGACGCTCGCACACCTGTCCGAGGCGGGGACCGTCGTCGACGTGCTCGGGGTTCGGTGGATTCTGGAGCGGGACGGATAGCTCAGTCGCGGCGAAACCAGAACGCGGCGGGCGCGACGAGGGAGAGCGGGGCGAACTCCGACGCTCGACCCGACCTCACACGGACCGCGTCAGGACTCGTCGACCAGCGGGAACTGCGCCAGTCGGATCGCGGCCATGTCGGTCAGCCCCTTCCCGGTGACGGAGTCCTGATGGCGCTCGTAGTGGCCCAGCATCATCCCCTCGTGGTCGGCGACGGGGACGAGTCGGACCTCGGTGCCGTCGGGACCAACGTCGAACAGCAGATAGGACTGCGGGAACGAGCACGTCGTCGGCGACATGACCTCGCGGACGCCGCGCTCCTTCGTCGCCGAGGGGAGGTGGAGGTGGCCGGTGACGACGAGCGGCGCGTCGTGGGCTTCGAGCGTGTCGAGGAACGGCTCGGGGTTGCGCATCGTCGGCGGGATCGCCATCTCCGGCTCGTTGTTGTCGCGGTGCTGGACCAACTGCTCGGACATCGTCGGGAGGTTGTGGTGGACAGCGACCAGCGGCGTGTCGAGTTCGGGCAGCGTCTCGTCGAGCCACTCGAGCTGGTCGTCGGTGACCAGCCCGTCGTGGGAGTCGGTGAGCCAGTCGTCGCCGCCGGCGCTGTTGAGGCCGACCACGTCGACGCCGCCGACGCGCTCGTGGAACGGCAGCCCGTCCGGCGTGTAGCGCTCCTCGAACTCGCTCAGGGGGAGGTTCTCGTGGTCGTACCCCTCCTTCAGCACGTCGTGGTTGCCGGGCACCGAGCGGAACGGGGCGTCGAGGTCGGCGAGGATCTCGTCGGCGGCGTCGTAGTTCCAGCGCTCGCCGTCCTTGGTGATGTCGCCGACACAGAGCGTGTAGTCCACGTCGCGGTCGTTGATGTCCGCGACCGCGCTCTCGAGGTGGGCCTCGGTGTGCTCGAACAGCTTCGAAGTGCCTTCCTCGCGCGCGGAGACGTGCGGGTCCGCGACGACGGCGATACGGGTCCGCTCGTCGCTGCGCGGGCGCCGGAGGCGCGCCATCACGTTCCCGGGTGCGCTACCGTTGTGGTCGACTGGATCGACGGCCATACGGGGTGTGTGGCCACCCCGTTGATAAGCCCACGGAGGTCCGACGACGCGGGGGTCAGTATATATCTATATATAGGGAAACAGTCTCGAACCCTCGATTTTGGGAACTACAGTCCCAAACGCATACGCAGAGGGCAAACTATTTTTACGGTCGGTAATCCTGTTGAGGTGATGCCCGAGGAGAGCACTCGGCGATCGTTCTTGGCGGCGGCAGGCACCGGCGTTGCGGCGGCGCTCGCCGGCTGTGGCGGCAATGCACCCGATCAAACAGCGACGGAATCGCCCACCGACGAACCGATGGGCGGCTCCGACGACACCGACACCGACACCGAGGAGGGGACGCCCCAGTCCGGCGGCACCCTCCAGATGATGGCGACCGGCTCGATCCAGACGCTCGACCCCATCAACGCGAAGGGGTCCGGCGCCGGATACAACCAGTACAACCAGCAGCTGATGATGTTCCCGGACGGGGAGTACCCGCCGGAGGCGGCGCTCGCGACGGACTACGAGCTGTCCGACGACGGCCTGACGTACACGTTCACGCTGCGCGAGGACGCGACGTTCCACAACGGCGACGACGTGACCGCGGAGGACGTGGTCTACTCCTACCGCCGGCTCGCGGAGTCGGAGAACTCCCGGAACCGCGACGACATCGTCGGCGACACGATGACCGTCGCTCACGAGAAGGACGCGAGCCGCGCGTCCCCGGAGGACGAGACGACGCTCGCCGACGTGGTCCCGAACTCGCTGCAGGTCGAGGCCGTCGACGACTACACGTTCGAGATGACTCTCGCGAGCGAGTTCCAGTGGACGCTGTTCCAGATCGCGGGCGGCGCGTTCGCGATCCTCCCGGCGAACTCGGTCGGCGACATCGAGGGGTACGACGGCGAGTACTCCTACAACGAGTTCTTCAGCACGCAGGGCGACGGCCCGACGTTCGCCGGCGCCGGCGCCTTCCAGGTCGACTCCTGGAGCAAGGGTGACGCGATCACGCTGTCGGCGTTCGACGACTACTACGGCACCCAGCCCCAGATCGACGAGATCGTCTTCACGGTCGTCCCCGACGGCAACACCCGACTCAACCGCTTCGAGAACGGCAACGCCGACATCCTCGAGGGGATGCCGACGGCGTCGTTCACGCCGAGCAACGTCTCCATCGAGGAGGAGGACGGCAACAAGTCTCTCGGGACGTACGACCTCGGCGGCCAGACGGTCAACTACGGCCAGATCCCGTCGCTGACCACGGAGTACCTCGTGTTCAACACGCTCGAGGTTCCGATCCCGGTCCGGAAGGCGTTCGCCTACGCGCTGGACCAGCACTCCGTCGCGGAGAACGTCTACAAGGGCACCGCCACGCCGGCGTACCACATCACGCCGCCGGCGGCCTACCCCACGTTCGAGGAGGGCGTCGACTCGAACGACACGTACACCCGTCACGCGGAGAACGGCTACCAGTCCAACCTCGAGGGCGCGTCCGACGGCTACCCGTACGGCTACGGCGAGACCGACCTCGAGTCCGCGACGCAGGTGATGGAGGAGGCCGGCTACAGCTCCGACAACACCTTCGAGATCACGGCGACGACCATCTCGGGCAACAGCGCCTACCAGCGCGTGTTCACCCGCCTGCAGTCCAAGCTCCGGCAGGCCCACATCGAGATGGAGATCACCGAGGCGGAGTTCGGGACGATCATCAGTCAGGCGATCAGCGGCAGCATGGAAGTGTTCGCGCTCGGCGACGGGATGGAGTACCCCGGTCCGGAGAACTTCCTGCGGTTCCTCTACGGCGAGAGTCCCTCGGGGCAGTTCACCCGCTGGGGCGCCGAGGGGAGCTACCACAACGAGGAGCTCCGACAGACCGCCCTCGACGCGTGGGCGGAGAACTACGCGGGTGAGGATAGCACCGACCAGTCGGAGGCCGAGGCGTTCCAGACGATCGAGGAAGTCAACTGGCTCTCGATGCAGGAGCTGCCGATCGTCAACCCGGCCAGCCAGCGCTTCTGGCACCAGCACGTCGACGTGGAGATGTACGGCGTGATGGAGAACCAGACGTTCACCGACCTGACGCTCAGCCGGTAGAGCGCTAACCGGCCGGCTTTTCAATACCCCCTTCTTATCCCTGATCGAACGCACACGAATGCACGAAACACGCGGTCTCGACCTCCGGAACGCGCGTACTGAACAGTCGACTGACGGAGGCCAGACGTGAGCAGAGCCCGCTATCTCGCGAAACGCCTGCTCATGGCGATCCCGGTCGTGTGGCTCGGGACGTCGATGACGTGGTTCATCATCTTCATGGGGCCGATCGACCCCGCCGCACGCCTGCTGAGCGAGGGGCAGGTCCGGAACCCGGCCGCGTATCAGGCTGCACAGACCCAGCTCGGGTTGAACCAGCCCCCGCTCCAACACTACGTGGACTGGCTCTCGAACCTGCTGATGTTCGACCTCGGCCGTACGTGGCTGCTGTACCAGGGGTCGAACGTGAACGCGCTGATCCTCGATTTCCTCCCTCGGACGCTCTGGCTGGGGTTCTGGTCGGTGCTGATCGCGATCTTCATCGGCGTCCCGCTGGGGTTCTACGCGGGGATGCGGTCGAACACCGTCGCCGACTACGTCGCCTCGATGGGCGGAATCGTCTGGCGCGCGATGCCGAACTTCTGGCTCGGCATCATGCTGCTCGCGGTGCTTGGAAGCTCCCAAGCGATCTTCGGGTTCAGCTGGGAGACCCTCGGCCCGAACCTCACCTCCGGGATCTCCGGGAATCCCGATCTGAGCTATCTCTCCGGCAACCCGCTGGCCTTCTTCACCAATCCGAACGCGACGCTGCAGGCGATCAAGAAGGTGGCCCCGGCCGCGATCGTCCTCGGCTCGGCGTCGATGGGCAACGAGATGCGTATCGGCCGGACAGCCGTACTGGAAGTGAAGAATCAGGACTACGTCGAGCTCGCGAAAGTCAAGGGCGTCTCCGACCGCGCGCTCGTGTACAAACACATCCTCCGGAACGCGCTGGTGCCGCTGGTCCCGATCATCACCAGCGAGGCGTTCCTGCTGATCGGCGGCAGCGTGCTCGTCGAGTCCGTGTTCGGGATCAACGGGATCGGCTACCTGTTCTTCCAGGCGGCCATCCAGGGCGACCTCCCGCTCGTCGGGACACTGATGTACGTGTTCATCCTCATGATCGTCGGAATCAACCTCATACAGGACGTGCTGTACACGCTGATAGACCCGCGCGTCGGGCTGGAGGGCGAGTGAGATGGCGGTACGAACCTCTCACGTCACGGATACGCTCACCGACGGGCGGACGGCAGTGTGGGCCGCCGTCGGCGTCTTCCTGTTCGTGCTGGAGGCCGGCGCGCTCGCGAACTTCGTCGTCAGCCTCACCGTCGACGGACTGCTCGCGCTGCCGGGCGTCGATTCGATCGGCTTCCTGACCAGTCTGGAGAACGCGGCCCAGTCGATCCCCACGCTGCTCTCCCGGGAGACGATCCCCAACGGCGGCTACTACAACGGGAGCGGCTACGAGGGAACGTTCCTCGGCCTCTCGCCCGCGATGGCGTGGGCGCTGCGTGCGACGCTGATCTACCTCTACGCGTTCGCGGCGTTCGGGTGGGCCGTCTGGGGACTGCGCATCTACCGGCAGGAGTACCGCGCCGCCGACTGGACCCCCCGCGACGACATGCTCGACCGCTTCCGCGGCCACAAGTGGGGGATCTTCGGGCTGGTGATCGTGTTCATGTTCGTGACGATGGCGGTGTTCGCGCCCGCACTGGGGCCGACGACCGTCGACCAGAACATGCGTAACACGTACGGCAACGAGATCAGCTACTGGGACAGCGACACCAACTCCGTGGAGACGATCGTCGTCGGACAGGCGAACCTCAACTCCCTCTCACAGGGGAACGACCGGAACATCGGCCCGTGGCAGTACGACGACTTCGGGCGCTTCCACCCGTTCGGGACGATGCAGGACGGCAGCGACCTGTTCACCTTCTTGGTGGTCGGGTCGCGCATCTCCTTGGTGATCGGCGTGCTCTCGGTCGCGCTGAGCGCGTCGATCGCCGCCTCGCTCGCGCTCACCTCGGCGTACTACAAGGGCCGAGTGGACCTGAGCATGGTGCTGATCTCCGACGCCGTGATGGCGATGCCCCAACTGCTGCTGCTGATCATGCTCACGACCGTCCTCAAGGAGACGTGGGTCAGCGAGGTGTACAGCGGTGGGTTCCTGCTCGCGCTGATCTTCGCGTTCACCGGCTGGACGTACATGTGGCGGTCGATCCGCGGCCCGGCGCTGCAGATCGCCGAGCGCGAGTGGATCGACGCCGCCCGGAGCTTCGGGCAGACACCGATCACGATCATGCGAAAACATATGCTCCCTTACGTGACTGGCTACCTGTTGATCTACGGCTCGATGACGCTCGGCGGGGCGATCATCTCCATCGCGGGGCTGTCCTACCTCGGGCTGGGCGTCCAGCCGCCGACGCCGGAGTGGGGTCGCGCGGTCAACCTCGGACAGGACTACGTCCGGACCGGATCGTGGCACATCTCGCTGATCCCCGGCATCCTGATCACGCTGGTCGTGACCGGGTTCAACGCGCTGGGTGACGGCATCCGCGACGCGATCGACCCGCAGTCCGACAGCGCCGGCAGTGAGACCGCCGGGGCGGGGGGTGGCGCATGAGCGACACGCTGCTCTCCGTCGAGAACCTTCGCACCGTCTTCCACACCGACAAGGAGACGATCCGCGCGGTCGACGGCGTGAGCTTCGACGTCCAGCGCGGCGAGACCGTCGGGCTGGTCGGCGAGTCCGGCTCGGGCAAGTCCGTCACCGCCCGCTCGGTGCTCGGGCTGGTCGAGGAGCCGGGCGTGATCGAGGAGGGGTCGATCGAGTTCCGCGGCGACGAGCTCGTCGGCGGCAACTGGGACGAACACCGCGGCGACATCGCGATCGTGTTCCAGGACCCGATGAACTCGCTCAACCCCGTCTACACCGTCGGGAACCAGATCAAGGAGGCCCTCCGTATCCACCAGGGACTCCGCGGGCAGGAGGCGACCGACGCCGCGATCGAACTGCTGGAGGACGTTGGGATCCCCGACGCCGCCCGCCGCGTGTCGGAGTACCCCCACCAGTTCTCCGGCGGGATGCGCCAGCGCGCGGTCATCGCGATCGCGCTGGCCTGTGACCCGGACCTGCTGGTCTGTGACGAGCCGACGACCGCACTCGACGTGACGATTCAGGCCCAGATCCTCGAACTGCTGGACGAGCTTCAGCGCGAGGAGAACCTGGGCGTGCTGTTCATCACCCACGACATGGGCGTTATCGAGGAGACGACCGACCGCGTGAACGTGATGTACGCCGGCGAGTTCGTCGAGAGCGCGCCGGTCGACGAGCTGTTCGACAACCCCCGCCACCCCTACACCCGGGGGCTGCTCGCGAGCATTCCCGGCCGGACCGCCGGCGACGAACGGCTGCCGACGATCGAGGGCGAGGTGCCGACCTCGACGAGCAAACCCACGAGCTGTCGGTTCGCGCCGCGGTGTCCCCACGCGTTCGAGGACTGCGAGCAGGTCCATCCCGAGCGGAAGGACGTGGGCGACGGCACGGTCGACCACGAGGCGGCGTGTCTCCTCTACGACGACCGGTTCGAGGAGTCGGCGCCCGAGGAGAAGTTCGCGGACGACGGAGGTGAGCGCGCGTGAGCGCCGAACCGTTCCTCGAAGTCCGGAACCTGAAGAAGTACTACGACGACGGCGGCCTGTTCGGCGGCGATCCCGTGAAAGCCGTCGACGGCGTCAGCTTCGACATCCGCGAGGGCGAGACGCTCGGGCTCGTCGGCGAGTCCGGCTGTGGGAAGACCACGCTGGGGCGGACGATCCTCAACCTCGAGAAGGCGACCGAGGGGGAGGTCGTCGCCGACGACACCGACGTGACCAGCATCTCGGGGCGGGAGCTCCGGGAGTGGCAGAGTCAGGCCCAGATGGTGTTTCAAGACCCCGAGGCCAGCCTGAACGAGCGGATGACCGTCGGCGAGATCATCCGCGAGCCGCTCGACGCCCACGACTGGCCGGATCTCGCGGTGTCGGTCAGCGACGACCGCGAGGTGTCGGGCAAGCTCGTCCACCGCGCCGAGGAGGGCGAGCGACCCGACATCACCGTCGGCGTCGACGACAGCGTCACCGTCCGCGAGGACGCCCCGCTGTCGATCGACGACGTGGACGTCGAGACCGACGAGGCCGAGGTGCGCGTCGAGGTGACCAAACACGCCTCGGAGATGCGCGAGGACCGCGTGCGCTACCTGCTCGAACAGGTGGGGCTGCAGGAGGAGCACTTCTACCGCTACCCCCACCAGTTCTCCGGCGGGCAGAGTCAGCGCGTCGGCATCGCCCGCGCGCTCGCGCTCGAGCCGCGGTTCCTCGTGCTCGACGAGCCTGTCAGCGCGCTGGACGTGAGCGTGCAGGCCCGGATCATCAACCTCCTCGAGGACCTCCAAGAGGAGCTCGGTCTCACCTTCCTGTTCATCGCCCACGACCTGAGCGTCGTCCGACACATCGCCGACCGCGTGGCGGTGATGTATCTGGGCGAGGTGATGGAGCTGGGGCCGACCGAGGAGGTGTTCCAGGATCCCGCCCACCCGTACACCGAGTCGCTGCTGTCGGCGATCCCCGGCTCGTTGGTCGAGACCGGCGAGCGCATCACGCTGCGCGGGACGCCGCCCAGCCCGCGTGACCCGCCGACCGGCTGTCGGTTCTCCACGCGCTGCCCGGCGAAGATCCGCCCCGACGAGTACAGCGTCTCCGGCGAGCACTGGGAGGCGCTCGACCAGCTCCACTCGGTGCTCCGGGCCCGCGCCAACGCCGAGAAGAGCATCGTCGACGTGGTCAAAGAGCGCCTGGGGATCCAGGACGTGTCGACGGTCGACGAGCTCTTACTCGAACTGTTCGACGCCGAGGAGACCGCCGACGGCGTCTCGCTGAACATGCCCGACGACGCGGCGTCGGTCGTGTACGAGGCCGTGGAGATGGCCCGCGCCGGCGACGAGGACGGCGCCGCGACGCGGCTGGACGAGGCGTTCGGCAGCGTCTGCACCGAGGAACATCCCGACGCCAACGCGGTCGGCACGGAGCGGGAGAGCCGGTGTCTCCGCCACCGCGAGGGGTACGAGGACCCCGGCCCGGTGATCGAGCAGCGCTACCGGAGCTAACCCTCGTCCCCGAACCGACAGGGCTTACGCCACGGGGACGTACCCTCGCCCGTGTCCGATCCGTCCGTCTGCGACCTCTGTGACAGCCCCGTCCCCGAGCACCGCGAGGGGGCGTTCTGCTCGCCGGGCTGTCGGTCGGTCGCCGAGACCCTCCCCGAGCCTGCCGACGGCGACGCCGAGACGGCCGACGCCGCGGCCGAGGGGACCACGTCGGCGTTCTTCGCGGTCGAAGGGATGCACTCAGCGACGTGTGAGGCGTACCTCGAAGCCGTCGCGACCGGCGTCGAGGGCGTCGTCGCCGCCGACGCCAGCTACGTCACCGAGTCGGTCCGGGTCGACTGCGACGGCGAGCCGCCGACCGAGGCGCTGACGGAGGCGCTCTCCGGCCTCGGCTACGACGCCACGCCCCGCGAGGAGCGCGAGCCCGGCAGTTCGGTCGACACCGACGGCGGCATCGTCGACGGCGCGCTGGGCTACCGCTACGCCGCGGGGGTGGTGTTCGCCTCGTTCCTGCTGATCCCCTACGCCGTCGTGTTCTACCCCTCCCACCTCGCGGCGCTGCTGGGCTTCGCCGACCCGTTGGGCGGCGGTGCGAGCATCACGACGGTCGTGCCCGTCTTCCTCGTGTTGACGTTCGTCGTCATCGTCGTCACCGGCGCGCCCGTGCTCCGGGACGCCTACATCGCGATCGTGCTCCGGACGCCCAACACGGGGCTGCTCGTCACGCTGACCGCCGTCGCGGCGTACCTGTTCGGGATCGCGGGCTACTTCGCGGGGACGTTCGGCGCCTACTACGACCTCGCCGTCGTCGCGGTCGCGGGCGTCACCGGCGCGACGTTCTACGAGTCGCTCGCGAAGCGCAACGCCGCGAGCGCGCTGACCGACCTCACCGTCTCCCGCGTCGCGGACGCGACCCGCGAAACCGACGCCGGGACCGAGACCGTCCCGGTCGACGCGCTCGAACCGGGCGACCGCGTGCTCGTCCCCGAGGGCGAGCGCGTGCCCGTGGACGGCACGCTGGCCGAGGGCGAGTGTACCGTCGACGAGGCGGTCGTCACCGGCGAGTCGACGCCCGTCCGGAAGCGGGCGGGCGACGAACTGATCGGCGGCTCGATAGTCACCACGGGCGCGGCGACGATGACCGTCGGCGACGACGTGGCCAGCAGCGTCGACCGTCTCGCGGCGTCGGTCTGGGGGTTCCAGAGCGCGGCCCACGGCGGGCAGCGCCGCGCGAACCGGATCGCCGAGCGCGTGACGCCGCCGCTGCTGGCGGTCGCGCTGCTCGCCGGCGTCGGCGCGTTCGCCCTGAGCGGCGGGCGCGTCGCGGTCGGCGTCGTCGGCCTGCTCACGGCCCTCATCGCCGCGTCGCCGTGGGCGCTGGGCTTTTCGACGCCGCTGTCGGCGGGGACGAGCGTCGCCCGCGCGCTCGAGGACGGCGTCGCGGTGTTCGACGAGACGACGTTCGAGCGACTGCGCGGCGTCGAGACGGTCGTGTTCGACAAGACCGGGACGCTCACCACCGGCCGGATGGAGGTGCTCGACCACGACGCCTCCGCCGACCTGCTCGCGGCCGCGGCCGAACTCGAACGACGGGCCGCCCACCCTGCTGCCGCGGCGATCGTCGAGGCGTTCGGCGACGACACCCCCGAAGTCGAGTCGTTCACCAGCCACCCGACCGGCGTCGAGGGAACCGTCGACGGCCGGCAGGTGCTCGTCGGGAACCCGGACCTGTTCGCGGAGCGCGGCTGGTCGGTGCCCGAAGGCGTCGCGTCTCGGGCGGCTGAGGCGCGGGAGGCCGGGAAACTGCCGGTGCTCGTCGGCGAGGACGGCGCGGCGTCGGGGATCGTGATCGTCGGCGACGAGGCCCGACCCGACTGGGAGTCGACCCTCGAACGCCTCGCCGACCGGGGGCTGGACGTGGTCGTGCTCACGGGCGACGACGAGTCCGCGGCCGCCGAGTTCGCCGCCAGCCCGCACGTCACGCACGTGTTCGCGGGGGTCCCCCCGGCCGGGAAGTCGGCGGCGGTTAGGCGCCTGCGCGCCGACGGGCCGGTCGCGATGGTCGGCGACGGCACCAACGACGCGCCGGCGCTGGCCGCGGCGGATCTGGGGATCTCACTGGGCAGCGGAACCGCGCTCGCGGCCGAGGCCTCGGATTTGGCCGTGGTCGAGGACGACCTCTCGGGCGTCGCCGCGGCGTTCGACCACTCGGCGGAGAGCTACGGGCGGCGGCGCTGGAACGATCGGCTCGCGCTGCTGTACAACGCCGTCGCGATCCCGCTGGCGATCGGGGGGCTGCTCAACCCCCTGCTGACGATGGGGGCGGCGGTGCTGTGCTGTGGGCTGATCGCGGGCAACTCGTTCCGGGCGTCCCGCGCCGCTTAGTCGGGGAGTTCGAACTCCCCGAGGGTGAGAAAGCCCAGCGCGAAGCCGGCGACGATCAGGCCGCCGGCGAGCAGCTGCGAACGGGGCGTGCTCGGGAGGTAGCCGGTCGCGAGCGTCCCCCCCACGACGAGCACCGCCGCGGCTGCCAGCCCGACTGCGGTCCGTGCGCGTTCGTCCATACCGAATGTAGGGTCTCGGACAGCATGAGCGACACGCTTCCGGCCCGTGCCCGATGCGTCTAAGGGGAAGCGACGTTCATGGCCGCCCATGTTGGGTGGGAAGCTCGCGGCGGCGTCGACGCTGAAGATCGCCGCCGCAGTGCTCGGAGTGCTGTCGCTCTCGATCGGTGGAGCGTGGGCCGTCGGGATCATCGGCGCGCCCTCGGTCGTCGGCGTCGACAACGCGTTCGGCCCGGTGAACGAGTCCACGACGACGATCGAGTCCGAGATCGTCGTCAACAACCCCAACCCGTTCGGGGTGCGGCTGGGCGGGCTCACGATCGACTACGCCGTCGAGATGAACGACGTGCGGATGGCCACCGGCGGGCGCGAGGGGCTGGGCGTGAACGCCAGCGGCAACACCTCGATCCCGCTTACGACGCTGATGAACAACGACCGCATCCCGGCGTGGTGGGTCAGCCACGTCGAGAACGACGAGAACACCACGCTGACCGTCGACGCCTCGATCCACTCGGACCTGCTCGGCCAGTCGTTCGAACCCCAGATCGAGCGCTCGGTGAACACCAACGTCATCGGCGGCTTCAACAGCGACGAGGACCGCCCGATCAACGTGGATCGGCCGTTCGCTCCCGAGCCAGTGCTCTGGCTCAACAGCACCAGCGGCCAGTGGGGCGCGGTGAGCAACGAGACCACCGAGATCGACACCGCGTTCGAGCTGTACAACCCCAATCTCAACCCCGTCGCGATCTCGGAGATTGGCTACGTGATCGAGATGAACAACGTCACGATGGGCGAGGGCGCGACCGACAGCGCGGTCAGCATCCCCCCCGGGGAGACGGAGACCGTCCGCGCGACCACGGCGCTGCAGAACGAGAACCTCGACGAGTGGTGGGTGAGCCACCTCCAGAACGACCAGACGACGCAACTGGAGGTGACGTTCTACGCCCGGATCGACCTCTCCTCGTTCGGCGGCGACACCGTGGAGATACGGCTGGACTCCATCCAGCGCACCATCGAGACCGACATCTTCGGTAACAAGGACGGATCGGGCGACGGCAGCGAGACCGAGGGAACGCCGACACCCGGTGGAACCGCGACGCCCGCTTCCGGCACGGCGACGCCCGAATCCGGGGAGGACACGCCGACTCCAACGCCGACCTCGACGCCGACACCGACGCCCACGCCGACCGACGACGGACTCCTCGCAGTCGACGGCCCCGTGGCGTGACAACGCCTCACTGACAGCCGACACGTTCTTCGCGGTCGCGGTACTTCGATCGGCTATGCGGAGTCAGCACGCTCCTGATCGGGTTCTTCTCGGACGACGAGACCGCGGTCGCGGTCGAGAGTGAGGACGGTGCGGTCCGGCTGACCGTCGACGGCGAGACGTACCGGCTGCCCCGGGAGGCCGCGCTCGCGCTGCGGGAGTCCGTCGGCGACGCGCTGGAGCGCCGGCTGGAACTGTTCCGGACGGTCGGCCAGTACCGACGGGACGGGAGCTACGCAGTCGCTCGCCGGGGCGCCGATACGCCCGGGAACGAGCAGGTGTTCGACTCCTTCGGCGAACTGTGTGAGCTGTTCGAGTCGCTGCCTCCCGAGTTCGGCGCCGAGGCGGTCGGCGACGCGGGGATCACCGGCTCGCGGCGCCACCTGATCGTGCGTCACTTCGCGGAGCACCCGCGGTTCGACTGTCGGCTGACGGGCGAGCGCCCGTTGCGGGCCGAGAAAGTCGAGGAGTGACGGCCGTCGGTCGGCAGGCATACGTCCTCGCCGGTCCCAGCCGGAGGCATGACCGACCGCGGCAAGATCGATCGGCGCTTCTTCGCCGAGCGGATCGCCCCCCGACTCGGCGCCGAGCGCGACGACGTGGCGCTGGGGCCGACTGCGGGCGTGGACTTCGGACTGCTCGACCTCGACGGAACCGGGCTGGCGGTCGCGACCGACCCGATCTCGGTGCTCCCGGCGCTGGGGTTCGAGCGCGCGGGCCGGTTTGCGGTCCACATCGCGCTCTCGGACGTGGCCGTCGCCGGCGTGCTCCCGAGCCACCTCGCGATCTCCTTCTCGCTGCCCGAGTCCATCACCGACGAGGGGTTCGACGCGCTCTGGGGCGCGATCCACGAGGAGTGTCGTGATCTGGGGATCAGCGTGCTCACGGGCCACACCGCGCGCTACCCCGGCGCCGAGTTCCCGTGGGTCGGCGCCGCGACGGCGATGGGCGTCTGCGACCCCGGGGCGGTCGTGCGCCCTGACGGCGCGCGCCCGGGCGACCGCCTGCTCGTGACTCGCGGGCCGGCCGTCGAGACCGCGGGCCTGTTCGCGTCGCTGTACCCCGAGGAACTCGGGGAACGCGGGCTGGACCCGGAGACGGTCGCCGACGCCGCCGCGGGGCTGGACGAGGCTCGATTGGTCCGCGACGCCGTGGCCGCCGCCGAAGGGGGAGAAGTGTCCGCGATGCACGACGCCACCGAGGGCGGCCTGCTCGGGGCGTTCTGCGAGATGGCCGGCAGCGCGGGCGTCCGGTTCGAGATCGGCCACGAGGCGGCGCCGATGCGGTCGGGCGTCGAGGCGGTCTGTGACGCGCTGGGGATCGACCCGTGGAAGGCCACCAGTTCGGGGACGCTCGTTCTCGCCGTCGCGCCCGAGGACGCCGACGCGGTCCGGGCGGCGATCGAGCGCCGGGGGACGCCCGTCGCCGAGGTCGGGAAAGTCGTAGCGGGATCGGGCGTCCGGTTCCGAGGCGAGGAGTGGACCGAGCCGCCGCGGGACCCGTCGTGGGACGCCTACGCCGAGTTGGCCGGCGAGGAGTGAGCGGGTGGGGAGGGATCGACGGCGGCCGGTGTGATAACGCCTTTGTCGGGCGGGACGGAGAACCGTGCATGAGCAGCCCCTTCTCGATCGCCCGCGAGGACGCCGCCGCGCGGGACGCCGACGACCCGCTGTCGGCGTTCCGGGACCGCTTCGACGTGCCGAGCGAGCTCTACATGGACGGGAACTCGCTGGGACCGATCAGCGACGACGCCGAACGGACGCTGGACCGCGTGGTCGACGAGTGGCGCGAGCGCGGCATCGAGGGGTGGACCGAGGGCGAGCAGCCGTGGTGGGAGTACGCCGAGCACCTCGGCGAGCGCCTCGCGCCGTACGTCGGCGCCGATCCCGAGGAGGTGGTCGTCGCCAACTCCACCACCGTCAACATCCACAGCCTGATCGGGACGTTCCTCGATCACGTCGCCGACGTGCCGGCACGGGAGATGGACGCCCCCGACGCCCTCGACGACTCGCCGGTCGACGCCTCCGGCAACGTCGTCGTCGCGAACGAACTCGACTTCCCGACCGACCACTACGCGATCCGGGCGCAGTTCCGCCAGCGCGGGCTGGACCCCGACGAACACCTCCGGCTGGTCGAGAGCCGCGACGGCCGGACGATCGAGTACGAGGATATCGCGGCGGCGATGGACGACGACGTGGGAATCCTGTTCATGCCGACCGTCCTCTACCGCTCGGGTCAGTTGTTCGATGTCGAGAGGCTGACCGAACTCGCCCACGACTACGACGCGCTCGCGGGGTTCGACGCGGCCCACTCCGTCGGCGCGGTGCCTCACGAGTTCTCGGCGGCCGACGTGGACTTCGCGGTCTGGTGTTCCTACAAGTACCTCAACGCCGGCCCCGGATCGATCGCGGGGCTGTACGTGAACGAGCGCTACCACGGGCTGACGCCCGCGCTCCCCGGGTGGTGGGGCAACGAGAAGGCCAGCCAGTTCGATCTCGAACTCACCTACACGCCTGAGCAGTCGGCCGGCGCGTGGCAGATCGGCACCGTGCCGATGCTGTCGGCGGCGCCGCTGGAGGGGTCGCTCGACCTGCTCGACGAGGCCGGGATCGACCGCGTTCGGGCGAAGTCGCTCGAACTCACGGAACTGCTCGCGACGCTGGTCGAGGATCTGTCCGAGGCGGGCTACGACTACTCGGTCGGCACGCCCGCCGAGAGCGACCGTCGCGGGGGCCACGTCGCCGTCGAGCACCCCGACGCCGACCGCGTGAGTCAGGCGCTCCGCGAGCGCGGGGTGGTCGTCGACTACCGCCCACCGAACGTGATCCGGATCTGCCCGGCGCCGCTGTACGTCGGCTACGCGGACGTGTACGACGTGGCCGAACAGCTCCGGGCCGTGATCGACAAGGGCGACTACGAGGCGTTCACCGCGAGCGAGGGCGTCTCGTAGCCGCCGCGAACGCGATAACTCCGGCGTGAACACCGTTTTGTCGCCGGAGGCCCAAGATTCGGCCATGGACGTTCTGGTGCTCGGCGGCGGCTACGCCGGCCTCACGGTGACACGGAAACTGGAGCGGCGGCTCCCGGCGTCGGCGACGCTCACGCTGGTCGACGACACGGGGAGCCACCTCGTCCAGCACGAGCTCCACCGGGCGGTCCGGGAGCCTGACTACGTCGACGACATCTCGGTGCCGCTGGAGGAGATCCTCGACCGGGCGACGCTGCGGGAGGCGGAAGTGACGGACGTGGACCGCGACGCGCGGACCGTCTCGCTGGCCGACGGCGACACGCTCGACTACGACTACTGCGTGGTCGCGTTCGGGGCCGAGACGGCGTACTACGGCATCCCGGGCGTCGAGGAGCACGCGACGCCGCTGAAGCGGCTGGAACACGCCGCGACGATCCGCCGGGAGTTCGAGGCGGTCGTCGACCAACTGGGTCACGACGATCCCGTGACCGATGCCGACCGGGCGGGCACTGTCGTCGTCGGCGGCGCGGGCCTCTCGGGCGTGCAAGTCGCGGGCGAACTGGCCGCGATGGCCCGCGAGCGGGATGTCGCCGACAGCGTCGAGATCGTCCTGCTCGAACAGGAGCTGACCGTCGCGCCCGGTTTCCCCGAGCAGTTCCAGCGCGCGACCCGGGAACTCCTCGACGAGCAGGGCGTCGATGTGCGGACGGGGACCACCGTGACCGCGGCCGACGACGCGAGGATCACGACCGAGGGCGGGACGATCGACTACGACCAGTTCGTCTGGACCGGCGGCATCCGCGGGAACGAGGCGATGGGCGGCGATCGCCCGGAGGTCCGCGGTGATCTCCGCCTCGACGAGCGGACGTTCGCACTCGGTGACGCGGTCCGGATCGTCGACGCCGACGGCGAGCCGGTGCCCGCCAGCGCCTCTGCAGCCGTGCGGGCCTCGGCGACGGCGGCGCGGAACGTCGTCGCCGCGGCGACCGCCGACGGCGGCTTCGTCGACCTCCAGCAGTGGCACTGGGAGAGCCCGGGCTGGCTGATCTCGGTCGGCGACGACGCCGTCGCACAGCTCGGGCCGACGGTGGTGACCGGCGGCACCGCCAACGCGCTCAAGTCGGCGGTGGGGGTCACCTACCTCGCGGAGCACGGCTCGCTCCGGCGCGCGCTGGGCGTGTTGCGGAAGGAGATGGACGACATCGAGGAGTTCGCGGAGCTACTCGAGCGGCTCTGAGCCGGGGCTGTTCGGTCGTTCGATCAAGAACGAAGTGGGGCTCGTGACGCGGGGGTCACGGGCCTATTCGTCGTCTTCGTCGTCGCGCATCTCGTCGAGCTTGCCGACCAGCTCGTCGGTCGACTCGGTGGACTCGAAGGAGAGGTCGCCCTCCTCGCCGCCGTCGATGTCGACGCCCTCGGCCTGATCGTTGGTGTCCTGGTTCTGGTTCTCCTGCTCAGACTCGTCGTACGATCCAAATCCCATACCCGAGCCGACGTGGCCGAGGGCAAAAACCCTGTGGGCCTATCCGCCCCGTGGGGGTAGTTCCCGCGGGACTCTCCCGCGGCGGACCGACAGGGCTTACGGCCCCGGAGGCCGAGAGGTGGGACATGAGCAACCGCGTCGTGCAGGGACGGATGGTAACGCCGGAATCGCTGGCCGAACAGGTCGAGGGCGACGACGTGCTGGAGGCCGAACCGATCGAGGACGCCGACCGGGACTGCCCGGAGTGCGGCGGCGACGTGATCAGCGTCGGCTACATGCCCAGTGTGACGGAGTTCGTCACGGCGTACAAGTGCCAGGAGTGCGACTGGGCCGAGATCGACCGGGACTGAATCGGATCGAAATCCCTTTACACCGAACGGATGTAGCGAGGAGTGCAAGGGGACGTGGCCAAGCCCGGGATGGCGACTGACTCCAGAGGCCACGCGCCCGGTGACGAACTCCAGACTGATATACCGAGTCGGCGACTGATCATCGCTCGGCGACGACGACCCTCTGGAGGACCGAGGCGCACCGGAGATATCAGTCGACCGGGGGTTCAAATCCCTCCGTCCCCATTTCTCCGCCGCGAGCAACGGTCGCGAGCGGCTGATCTGTGATCGGTCGAAGAGATTTGAAGCAGGGATAGAGCGTAGCGGAACGACCGTGGTTCCCAACCCCTCCGTGCCCACTTTCTTGTCGGCGCTCAGTCGTCCGCGGACGCCCCACCCGTTGACTCGATCTCCACCTCGATCTCCGCGGCGGCCGCCTTGTACTCCGGAATCTTCGACCGCTCGTCGAGCACGTCGTTCGTCAGCCGGTTCGCCGAGGCGGCCGCGAAGTGCGGGGTCGTCCAGACCACACCCTCCTTGATGGCCTCGGTCACGTCCGCCCGGACCGTGATCTCCCCGCGGCGGGAGCGCAGCCGCACCTCGTCGCCGTCCTCGATCCCGTAGCGCTCGGCGTCGTTGGGATGGACGTCGACGAAGTTCTCCGGCTGCTGGCGGGAGAGCGTCGGCGAGCGACGGCTCATCGTCCCCGTGTTGTACTGCTCCTCCAGTCGCGCCGTCGTGAGCACGAGGGGGTACTCCTCGTCCGGCGTCTCCTTGGGCTCCTGGTGGACGACGCCCTCGATCCGGCCGAGGCCGTCCTCGGTCTCGAACTCCTCCTCGTAGAGGAAGGGATCGCCCTCGTCGCCCGGCTCGTAGCAGGGCCAGTGCAGCCCCTCCTCCCCGAGCGCGTCGTAGCTCATCCCGTGCATGATCGGACACACCTCGCGGAGTTCCTCGAACACCGTCTCCGGCCCGTCGAAGTCGAACCCCTCGTCGAACAGGCGCGTTCCGACCTCCGAGAGGATGTCGAGGTCGTGGCGCGTGTTCTCGTGGACTTTGTGGACGCCGCGCATCCGCTGGACACGGCGGTCGGTGTTGGTGACCGTCCCGTCGCGTTCGGCCCACGTCGTCGCCGGCAGCACTACGTCCGCGAGCTCGGCCGTCTCGGTCATGAAGATGTCCTGCACCACGAGGAAGCCCAGATCCTCGCGGAACCGCTGCTCGGTCGCGTTGCCGTCCGGCTCGCTCATGATGGGGTTCTCGCCCATCACGTACAGGCCGTGGACCGTGTCGCCGATCGCGTGGGAGATCTCGACGTTCGTCAGCCCCGGTTCGGCCGGGAT
Organism: Halolamina salina; assembly: GCF_054653455.1. Lineage (NCBI taxonomy): Archaea > Methanobacteriati > Methanobacteriota > Halobacteria > Halobacteriales > Haloferacaceae > Halolamina > Halolamina salina. The sequence continues at coordinate 963,415 of NZ_BAAIGE010000002.1, forward strand.
CTCGAACCCCCACACCTCCTCGACGGACTCGCGGGCCTCGTCGTCGTCGACCAGTTGGTACCCCGGGAGCACGTTCGGCATTGCGCCCACGTCGCAGGTTCCCTGGACGTTGTTCTGCCCGCGCAGGGGGTTCACACCCGCGCCGGGCTTGCCGAGGTTCCCCGTGAGCAGCGCGAGGTTGATCTCGTTCTGGACGTTGTCGACGCCGCAGGTGTGCTGGGACATCCCCATCCCGGTGAAGATGGCGGCGTCGGTCCCCATCGCGTACTTCTCGGCGGCACGCTCGATATCTTCGAGCGGGACGCCGCACTCCTCGGCGGCCGCCTCCTTGTCGAAGTCGGCGAGCGTCTGCTTCAGGTCCTCGAACCCCTTCGTGCGCTCTTCGACGAATTCCTCGTCGATCCACCCTGCATCCGGCTCTTCCTCGTGGCGTTCGAGGATCGTCTTCAGTACGACGTTGAGCAGCGGGATGTCCGTCCCCGGCTCCAACTGGAGATGCATGTGGCGCTCGGTGCCCTCGATATCGAACGACTCGGTGGTCTTGTTCGCGTGGGGATCGACCTGGATCACCGTCGCGCCCTCCAGCACCGCCTGCCGGAAGTACTGGCTGTTGGCGATGGGATGCTGCTCGCCGGGGTTGGCGCCCTGAATCCACAGCACGTCCGCGGAGTCCTCCAGATCGGCCATGCTGTTGGTCATCGCCCCCATTCCGAGACTGGTCCGCAGCGCCCAGACCGTCGAGGCGTGGCACATCCGGGTGCAGTTGTCGATCTGGTTCGTCCCGTACCGCCGTGCCAGCTTCTGGAGCAGGTAGTTCTCCTCGTTGAACGTCTTCGAGGAGCCGAAAAAGCCCATCCCGTCGGGACCGTGCCGTTCGCGGATCGACTCCATCTCGTCGACGACTCGGCTCAGCGCCTCGTCCCACGTCGCCTCTCGGAACTCCCCGTCCTCCTTGATCAGCGGTTCGGTCAGCCGGTCCTCGTGATCGACGACCTGCGTCGCCGCGCCGCCCTTGATGCAGACGCTCCCCTCGTTGACCGGCGCGTCGCCCCACGGCATGAAACTCATCTCCCCCCGTTCCTCGCCCTCGCGGACACGAATCCCGCAGCCGACGCCGCAGTACGGGCAGATCGTCTTCACCGGCTCGTCCGCCTCACTGGACATCGTCGTCACCGTGCGTGTGCATGCCTCCCGATCGGGCGTGTCAATCCATGAGTGTGTCGGTGGGGGCGACGAGGGGCGGCGCGGGAACTAAGTGGTCGGACGTAGCCCAGACCGGTATGACGGACGGAACGCTCCGCTGTCCCGAGTGCGGGATCACCTCGCCGGAATCGACGACCGAGCTTCGGCCGGGCGATATCTGCCCCGACTGCCGGCGGGGGTATCTGGAGACGACCGAAGCGGCGCTCCGCTGTCCCGAGTGTGGAATCACCTCGTCGGAATCGACGAGGGACCTTCGCCCGGGCGACATCTGCCCCGACTGTCACCGGGGCTATCTCGAACTCGACGAGTAGCGCGGCCTGGAGATCCACTGCTCGGGCCGGCGCCGTGCCACGGCGACGCCGACATCCCGAACCAGTTCGGCACAACCCTCCCGCCGACGCCACACCGAGGGACACCCATGGCCACGGACCAGCTACCGGACCTCGAGGGCCGATTCGACGACGCCCCCCTGGATCGACCCCAGCACCACCTCGACGCCAGCGACCTGCCGCCGCCGAAGCCGCTCCGGAACACGCTCGAACGGCTCGAAGAGCTGGACGACGACGCCGTACTCGTGCAGACGAACGACCGCCGCCCCCAGCACCTCTACCCGCGGCTCGAGGAGCGCGGGTACAGCTACGAGACCGTCGAGGACGGCGACGGCGCGATCACCGTGATCTGGCAGGACTGACTCAGGCGTGCTCGATCACGACGCGCCACTCGTCCTCGGCGACCTGTTCGGTCTCGTGATCGAAGCCGCGCTGGTCGAGCACGCCGTACAGCGGTTCGGGCTCGAAGCTGTTGAGTAGCTCCAGCTGCTCGGCCTCGCCGAGCGCCTCCAGTTCGTCGACGATCCGGCCGAACGGTTCCCCGTCGATCTCCCGAGCGTCGAGCGTCTTGTCGGGCATACCTCCAACTCCCCGGCCGTGGGGGAGGCAGTTGTGCCGAACGAGTTCGGCAGTCGCGGCACCGACCGCCGTCGGATGAAGATTCTACGAACATGTTCGGGAGTATCGACTGGGTTATCCGTGCCCGACTCAGTTGTAGAGCCATGCCCGAAGCCAAGCTCACGCTCACGATCCCCGAACGGACCTGGCCCGGGGAGATCACCCGTGCTCACGGCGACGCGACGATCCGGATCCTGGCTGCGATGACCGAGTCCGACGGCGGCGTCGGTCTGGCGGAGGTCACCGCCCGCGACCCCGAGTCGGTCGTCGCGGACGTGTCGGCCCACGACTCCGTCGACGACGTGGAGGTGCTCCAGCGCGGGAACCGGGAGTGTCTGATCCAGTTCCGGACGCGGCTCCCGCTGTTGCTGCTGGCCGCGCGCGACTCCGGGCTCCCGCTGGAGATGCCGTTCGAGATCAGCGACGGCGAGGCGACGTGGACGCTGACCGCCTCACAGGACGCCATCTCCGATCTGGGCGACCAGCTCTCGGCGCTCGGCATCTCCTTCACCGTCGACTACCTCCAGCAGGAGGTCGCCGGTTCCGAGGCGCTACTGACCGACCGCCAGCGGTCGATCGTCAGCGAGGCGATCGAGCAGGGGTACTACGACACGCCCCGGGAGTGCTCCCTGACCGAACTCGCCGACGCGGTGGGCCTGGCGAAGTCGACAGTCAGCGAGACGCTCCACCGCGCGGAGGAGCGCGTGATGAAGGAGTTCGCGGCCGGACTGGAGGAGGAGCCGCAGCCGGTCATCGAGGGGTAGCCCGGCCGAGACCGCGCACGAGACCCGTCTGCTCGTGGTCGCCCGGGGTAACGAGGTTGTTTTTCGCAAAAAGATCCAGAAACCGAACGGACGACGCGGTCGCGCCGGATCTGTTTATATACTCACGGCCGAACACTTTCGGAAGTTCTGACGGCGTGGGAATTCGCTGGACCGTTCTAATGGTGTCGTCCCCAACGTCGACCTGTCGAACCATGACTGAGGACATGACGCGGCGACGGTACGTGGTCGCACTGGCGTCGACGGGCATCGGGCTGGGGCTCGCCGGCTGTTCCGGCGGCAGCAGCACCGACTCTCCGACCGACACGCCGACGTCCACGGACTCGGGCGGCAGCGGCGAGTCGTGGGAGCAGACGAGTACGGTGGAGATGAACGACCAGCTGGCGTTCGCCCCCAAGCGGATCGAGGTGGAGGCCGGGACGACGGTCACCTGGGAGAACGTCGGCTCGATCGGTCACTCGGTGACCGCCTACGAGGACAACATCCCCGACGGCGCCGAGTACTTCGCCTCCGGCGGCTTCGACAGTCAGGACGCCGCCGTGGAGGCGTACCCCGACGAGGGGAACATCACCGAGGGCGGGACGTACGAGCACACGTTCGAGACGACGGGGGAGTACGAGTACTACTGCATCCCCCACGAGATGAACGGGATGGTCGGCTACGTGCGGGTGATTTGATATGAGCACAGACGAGATCGACACCCCGGCCGAAGAACAGGGCGAGGAAGAACGAGAGCACAAGACCGAGGAGGAGCTGTTCGCGGAGCACGAACAGCAGCTCGACGAACTGCTCGCCGATGTGGAGGGGCCGGAGGCTCCGGATCCGGAGCCGACGCTCCCCTCGCTGGGCGGCGGCGTCACCCGCCGCGACGTGATGAAGGCGGGGGCGGCCGTCGGCGCGGTCGGCGGGCTCGCGGGCTGTGCGGGGACGAACAGCCTCGGCAACAGCTCGGACACGGAGACCGACAACGGCGGCGGCGACGTGCCCGACCACAAGGTGCCGCCGGGCGAACACGACGAGTACTACGGCTTCTGGTCCGGCGGGCACGCCGGCGACATCCGGGTGTACGGCATCCCGTCGATGCGCCAGCTCACCCGGATCCCGGTGTTCAACCGCGAGCCGGCCAAGGGGTACGGCTTCGACGACGGCACCGATCAGATGCTGGAGGAGGCCGGCGACTACACGTGGGGTGACTCCCACCACCCGAACCTCTCGGAGACCGACGGGAAGTACGACGGGGAGTACATCTTCGTCAACGACAAGGCCAACGGTCGGGTCGCCCGGGTGAACCTCACCTACTTCGAGACCGACGCCATCGTCGACATCCCGAACGTCCAGTCGGTCCACGGCTGCTGTATCCAGAGCCCGGACACCGATTACGTGTTCGCGAACAGCGAGTTCCGGACGCCGATCCCCAACGACGGCCGGGACGTGAACAACCCCGAGGAGTACGTCTCGGTGTTCACCGCGCTCGACCCCGAGAGCATGGACGTGCTCTGGCAGGTCGAGGTCGACGGCCAGCTCGACATCGTCGACTCCGACAAGGACGGCCGCTGGGTGCTCGCCTCCTCCTACAACGACGAGGAGGGCGTCGAGATCGAGGAGATGACCAAGAACGACCGGGACGACCTGAAGGCGTTCGACGTGCCCGCGATCCAGGAGCTCGTCGACGCCGGCGAGTACGAGGAGATCAACGGCGTTCCGGTCGTCGACGGGACGAAATCCAGCCCGCACAACGAGGGCGACAACCCGATCGTGCGGTACATCCCGACGCCGAAGTCGCCCCACTGCGTCGAGGTGACGCCGGACGGGAAGTACGGGATGGTCGCCGGGAAGCTCTCGCCGACCGTGTCGATCGTCGACATCGAGAAGCTCGGGACCGCCGACGACCCCGCGGACACGATCGTCGGCCAGCCGAAGGTGGGGCTGGGGCCGCTGCACACCACCTACGACGGCCGCGGGCACGCGTACACCTCGCTGTTCATCGACTCACAGGTCGTGAAGTGGGACATCGAGGCGGCCGTCGAAGCCGAGAAGGGTTCCGAGGAGCCGATCCTCGGCAAGATCGACGTCCACTACAACCCCGGCCACATCCAGGCGGTGCAGGGGATGTCGACCGAGCCGACCGGCGACTGGCTGGTCGCGCTCAACAAGCTCTCGAAGGACCGCTTCCTCCCGGTCGGCCCGATCTACCCCGACAACGACCAGCTGATCTACATCGGGAACGACGAGGACAACGAGACCGGCGGGATGGAGCTGGTCGCGGACCACCCCGTCTACCCCGAACCGCACGACGCGATCTTCGCCCACAAGGACAAGATCGAGCCGGCGAAGACGTGGAACAAGGAGGACTACGACGAGGAGTACGTCACACAGGAGAACTCCCGGGTCGAGCGCGTCGACGACTCCACCGTCGAGGTGTACGCCTCGGTCAAGCGCAGCGAGTACGGCCTGCGTGACTTCACGGTCCAGGAGGGCGACGAGGTCACCCTGACCGCGACCAACATCGAGGGGACCCAGGACATCGTCCACGGGCTGGCGATCCCCGAACACGACGTGAACCTCGCGCTCGCGCCGCAGGACACCCGGCAGGTGACGTTCACCGCCGACGAGCCGGGCGTGTACTGGATCTACTGCACGTACTTCTGCAGCGCGCTCCACCTGGAGATGCGCTCGCGAATGATCGTGGAACCGTCCGAGTAGGACCATGGAACGCCCGCAACCGAGCCAGTTCGGCGAGATCAGGCGGCTGTTGCCGCTCGTAGCGGCAGTGCTGCTCGTGGCGGCGCTCGCCTTCCCGATGTGGCACATCCGGATGGACGCCGTCCAGTACCCCAGCGAGACGCTGTCGCTGGGGCTGTACGCCTACCCGCGGATCAGCGGCGACTACGTCGAGATCGCTCGCCTGAACCACTACGTCGGGTTCTACTACCCGGACCCGGTGTTCTGGCCGCCGAACTACGAGCCCCACCCCGACGCGATCGACGTGCCGGAGTGGTCGCTCGGGCCGCTGGCGTTCGTCGGCGTGGCGGCGACCAGCCTGTTCGTCGCGGTCGCGCCGACGGCGCGGAAGCTCCGTCGCGGGCTCACCGCACAGCTGGTCGGCTCGGTGCTGGTGTTCGGGATCCTGCTTGCGGACATCCAGTACCGCCTCTACCAGGCGGGCCACACGCTCGACCCCGACGCGCCGGTGGTGGGCGTCGACCCGTTCACGCCGCCGCTGTGGGGGAAGTACGCGGTCGCGAACATCACCAGCTACTCCCGGTTCGGCGTCGGCGCCTACCTGACGGTGGTCGCCATCGGCCTGCTGGTGGTCGCGTGGCTGGCCCGGGACTCGACCGCGACGGTGGGTGACCTGCCCCGGCTGATCCGGGCGGTGCCGGACCGCCTGCGGAAGCGGGTCGGCCGAACGGAGGGACAGCACTGATGGACGACGCCGGACTCGAACGCGCGTTCGTCGCGCTCGTGGTCGTCGTAGCCGCCGCGCTCGCGGGGGTGACCGTCGCCCCCACGTCGTCGGCGGCGCCGACGCCCGACGCGGACGCGGAGCGCCCCGACGGCTTCGCGTTCGACCCCGTGACCGAGTCCGGCGTCGCCACCGTCGGCGACGAGTCGTTCGACTCCGTCCAGCGCGCCGTCGACGCCGCCGAGCCGGGCGAGACGGTGTACCTCCGCGGCCGCTTCGACGAGCGCGTCGTCGTGAACACCACGGGGGTGACCGTCACGACGGCGCCCGACGCCCGCGCGGTGATCGACGGCGGGCAGGAGGGTGACGTGCTCACGGTCGCGGCCGCGAACGTCACGGTTCGGGATCTCTGGATCCGCAACTCCGGGATGGACACCTCGACCAACGACGCCGGGGTCTGGATCGACGCGCCAAACGTCACCGTCGCCGACAGCCGACTGACCGAGATCACGTTCGGCGTCTGGGTCGACGGCGTCGACGACGCGGCCCTGCGCAACAACACGATCGTCGGCCGGGAGTCGGTGACGCCGCGGTCCTACCGCGGGAACGGCATCCAGCTCTGGAAGACCACCGGCACGCTGGTCGAGGACAACCGGATCACCGATGCCCGGGACGGCATCTACTACTCGTGGGCGTCGAACGTGACCGCCCGGGGGAACACGCTCTGGGACCTGCGCTACGGCGTCCACTACATGTACTCCCACCGCAACCGCCTCGTGAACAACACCGCCGTCGACAACGACGTGGGGTACGCGCTGATGCTCTCCGAGGAGATCGAGGTGGTGAACAACACCGCCGCGAACAACACCGGGACCAGCGGCCACGGGCTGCTGCTCAAGCGCATCGACTACTCGATGATCCGGGGCAACACGCTCGTCGACAACCAACGCGGGATCTACTCGCTGAACTCCGCGGACAACGAGATCACGGACAACCTCCTGTTGGGGAACCAGATCGGCTTCCACCTGACCGCCGGCACCAGCGGCGAGCGCGTCGTCGGCAACAGCTTCGTCGGCAACCGCCGACACGTTCAAGCGGTCACGAGCGACACGCACGTCTGGAACGGCTCCGAGCGCGGCAACTACTGGAGCGACGCCGGCGCCGCGGATCTCGACGACGACGGCGTGAGCGAACTCCGCTACCGCCCCGCCGGACTCGTCGAGAAGCTGGTCCGGGAGAACCCTGCCGCCGCGGTGTTCACCAACAGCCCGGCGTTCGAGGCGATCCGCCGGGCCGAGCGCACGCTCCCGATCGTCGACGCGCCGGGCGTCGTCGACTACCACCCGCTCGAACGCTCGCCACACGACTGGAGGGATCACTATGCACGCGATAGAGACGACTGATCTGAGGAAACGCTACGGCGACGTGGTCGCGCTCGACGGCGTGAGCCTGTCGATCGAGGCGGGCACGACGTTCGGCCTGCTGGGCACTAACGGTGCCGGCAAGTCGACGCTGTTCAAGCTGCTGGTCGGCCACCTCACCCCCGACTCGGGGACGGTCAGCGTCGGCGGGGAGGACGTGACCGACGCCGGCCACCGGCTCCGCGAGGTGGTGGGGTACGTCCCCGAGCACGCGGGGTTCCCGGACGCGCTCACGGGCCGGGAGGTGCTCGGCTACCACGCCCGCCTCCGCGGCGTGCCCGCGGCCGAACGCGCCGATCGGGTCGCCGCCGCGCTCGGCACCGTCGGCCTCGACGACGCCGCGGACCGCCGGGTCGGCGGCTACTCCAACGGGATGAACCGCCGGCTCGCGCTCGCATCGGCGCTGCTCGACCGCCCCCGGCTGCTGCTGCTCGACGAGCCGACCGCGGGCCTCGACCCGCTGGGCGTCGCGGAGTTCCACCGCATCCTCGACCGCCTGCGCGAGGAGTCCGATCTGACCGTCGTCATCACGAGCCACGTGCTCTCGGAGATCGAGGCGCTGTGTGACGACGCCGCGGTGCTCCACGACGGCGACCTGCTGTTCGACGGCCCCGTCGACGAGCTGCGGGAGCTGGGCGGCGACGACATCGAAGCCGGCTTCGGCGCCCTGATCGCGGAGGCGGGTGGCAGTCGAGGAGAGACTCTGGAGGTGGAACGATGACGGACGTGAGCGCCGAGGAGGACGGCGTCACCGAGGAGCCGGCGTTCGCCCTGCCGACGGGGGTGAGCGAGGGGTCGGCGCTCGATCAGGTCGCCACCGTCGCGCGCCTGGAGTTCACCCTCGCGGTCCGGAACCGCTGGGCGTTCGCGCTGGCGGCGCTGTTCGCCTCGCTGTCGCTGCTCGTCATCGCCCTCGGCGGGCAGGGCGGGGTGGTCCGCGCCGACGCGGTCGTCGTCAGCCTCGTCGAGCTCTCGGCGCTGCTGCTTCCGCTGGTCGCGCTGCTGTTCGGCTACGACGCCGTCGTCGGCAGCGACGAGTCCGGCTGGCTCGGCGTGCTGTTCGCGCTGCCGGTGCCGCGGGGCCGCATCGTCGTCGGGACGTACCTCGGTCGGCTGGCGGTGTTTACGGGCGCGGTCGTCGCCGGCTTCGGCGTCGGCGGGCTCTGGCTCGCGGCCCAGGGGCGGTTCACCGCCGCGTACCTCGGACTCGTCGGCGCGGCGGTGCTCGGCGGCGCGGCGTTCCTCGCGCTGTCGGTGCTGCTGTCGACGCTCGCCGCGGAGAAGACCCACGCCCTCGGCGGCGCGCTGCTGCTGTGGGTGTGGGTCGCGCTGGTCCACGACCTCGTCTCCGTCGGGCTGATCGCCGCCGACCTCGTGGGGCCGGACTGGCTGGCCGCCTTCGTGCTCGCGAACCCCGCCACCGCGTTCCGCGTGCTCGCGCTCCAGTCGGTGCCGACGGTGACCGGCGGGATGGCCGACGTGCTGGTCGGCTCCGGCGTGACGCCGCCGGTGCTCGTGGCGGCGCTGGTCGCGTGGAGCCTCGCGGGCACGTGGCTGGCAAGTCGGCTGGTCCGCCGCCGGAGCGTCTGAGGAACGACTCGCCCCGCCCGATCGCCGCCTTCTCCTCGGATTCGTCCAGCGATCCTCCGGATCAGTCGTCCGATTCCGGCGCCCACTCGGGCCGGGTGACGTTCGTCGGTCCGGGATCGACGGCGACGTCGATGGACGTGGTCGCTGATTCCCCGCGGAGGTGCTTGTTGAGGAGGTACTCCCCCACGGTCTCCGCGCGGACGAACCGGAACGTGACGTTCGCGTAGAGGAGTTGGTCGGTCTCCGCGTCGACGTAGAGGACGCCCGACGCCAACTCGACGTTGTACGCCGTCCGGCCCGACTCGAAGTTGGCGGTGTTGTACCACCCGCTCTGTGCGGCGTAGACGGCGACTTTCCGTCCCTCGTACGTCGTCGTCCCCGTTCGCTCGTACTCCGGGTACTCGAGGACGGTCAGCAGGAGGCTGCGCCCACCGCCCGGGGACTCCTCGTCCGTGTCGACCACGACGGCGGTCATCGTCTCGTTGTTCTGTCTGACCAGCCGTTCGTCCGCGCTGAGTTCGAGCAGTTGCTCGTACTGCGTTGCGGTCGACGCCACCGACCGCGTCACGGAGCGGTTCTCGTGCCAGTACGTCGTGTACGTCACGTCCTCGAACTCGGCGGTGAGGAGCATCTCCCCGTCGGGCTCGTCGTTGCTGATGTCGTAGGCGACGAACTGGTTTCCGTTCGTGGAGAGCGACATGTTGGAGCTGTACGACCCGTCGGGCTCGGCGTCGTCGAACGGGGCGTCGGTGCCCGCGGCCGCCGGGTGGTAGCCGAACAGGCCGTAGAGGAGGGCAACGGCGATCGCGAGGACGACGACGGCGACCGTTCGTCTCCGATTCATGCCGGGCGTTTGGAGTCCAGCCGTGATAGAACTGGTTCCGGTCGCTGAACGCCTACTTAGGTCGATTCAGGAGGCTGTGAGGCCCGCTTCGAGCGGCGGACCGATCACGCCTCGCGTTGGAACTCAGGATCGAACATCCGTGCCGACATCGGCGCCGGGTCGCCGTCGGTGACGTTGTACTCGGAGAAGTCGGTCACGCCCGCCTCCCGGAGCAGCGCCTCGTCGTAGAAGCTGTTGCCCGTACACTCGGACGGATCGCGCGCGAGGATCTCGAGGACCGCGTCCGAGACGACCTCCGGAGTGCGCCAGTCGTCCTCGGTTCCGAGCTCGAAGTAGCGACTCGCGCGGGTGTCGATCGTGGTCACCGGCCAGAACGTGTTACAGCCCACACCGTCGCTCGCCAGCTCTTCGGCGAGCGAGAGCGTGATGAACGACATCCCGAGCTTCGACCACGCGTACGGCGCCTTCCCGGGGGAGCGGTCGGTCACGATCGGCGGCGAGTTCGACAGCAGCCACGCCCCTTCCTGTCCCGCGAGGTGGTCGGCGAACGAGTGCGCGACGAGGTGGCTCCCGCGGACGTTCACGTCGGTCAGCAGGTCGAACCGGTCGGCCGGCAGGTCGGCGATATTCGCCAGTTGGATCGCGCTGGCGTTGTTGATCACGATGTCCACCTCGCCGAAGTGGTCGATCGCCTCGTCGACGACGGTCTCCACGCGGTCCTCGTCGCGGAGGTCGAGTTCGAGCGCGAGCGACTCCGGCCCGCGCTCGCGCACCTCGCGGGCCGTCTGCTCGATCGAGCCAGCGAGCTCGGTCTCGTCGCCGTCGGTCGTCTTCCCCGTCGAGACGACGTTGCAGCCGTGATCGGCGAGCGCGAGCGCGAGCTGTTTACCGATCCCGCGGGTCGTGCCGGTGATGAACGCCGTCGATTCGGAGAGGTCCGGGTTCGCGAGTGCCATGGCCCCGAGTCGGCCGACGGGAGTATAATTCCCGGTGACCGGGCCGCGGGCTCGGCGTGAATAAACCGTGTGTCCCGCGCGTTCCGTACTGTTCGACAGTCACGATCCTGTCGCGTTGCCCACAGTCAGCCGGTCCACGAATGCGCCTCGCACCGGGCGTGCGTAGTCGGGCCGCGTTATTGAGTTCCGAACACTTCGAGCGCTCCTTTCTCCAGCCCGGACTTCGAGAACAGCGAGATGACGTCGCCGGTCTGCATGACGGTCTCACCTTTCGGCGTCAGTACGTCGCCGTCCCGTTCGATCCCGACCACCAGCATTTCGTCGGCCAGTAGCCCTTCCTCGACTGCCTCCTCGATGGTGAGCCCCGCGACCTTGGCGCCTTCCGAGACGGTGAACTCGACGACTTCTGCGCCGCCGGCGAGGCTCATGAAGTCAGTCAACGACGGCCCGACGGGGGCGTCTTCCGGCCCGAACGGGTTGTACGGCTGGTGGTACTCCCCCTCGATGACGCTCTCGTCCTCGATCTCCAAGCCGATGTCGGACAGTTCACCCGCGATACGGCTGATGTCTTCGGTGTTCGATCCGACCGCAGTCACCGCGATGTTCGTCTTCCCGGTCATCAACTCTCGGACGGCCACCACGCCGGAAACATCCAGCGCAGACTGGGCGAGCCGGTCACGCTCCGGGATCGGGGCCGTACAGCTGAACTGGTAGGTGACGTGTCCTTCGATGGATTTGTAGTTGATGTCGGCGAGATACCCGCGCAGTATCCCCTCCGCCTCGAGTTGGTGGATCCGGTTCCGGATCGTTGCCGCGGTCACCTCCATCTCCTCGGCGATCTCCGACGCCGTCGTGTTCCGGGCGTCACGCGCCAGATAGTAGAGGATCCGCTTGTCGATCTCGTCGACGCGGTATTCCATACTCGGGGTAGGGTCAGTACGCATAATTAATCCCCGATACGAGCATGGTCAGTTCGTTGTCGTGACCGCGCATGGCTCTCACACGACCACCGAGATTCTGCAAGTTGAAAAATATGGGTCGTATATTTTCGTAGCAAAAATTGAATGCCAACACTTATTCTGCATCGGTGATCTACCATGGAGTAGCCAGCACGGGGACCACCAGGGTCCCGTTCGACGGCCGACCAGCGGTGTACGACCGAACTGGCCAACACCCATGACACGATCCGAGATCGATACCCCGGACGGTATCCCGAAGGACGTCGCCGCGACTCTCGAGGGGTGTAGCGACGCGGAACTCCGAGAGATCGTTCACTACGCCCAACAGCTTCTCGACGCGCATCCGCCGCTCACCGACGCCATCGAGTCACGGCCCGGCGAGGACCTCCTTCGCGTGGAGGACCACGGCACGTACACGATTGCGGTCGTAGAACGCCCCGACGAGAGGGGGGACGCCCGTGGCCCGTTCGCCTACCGCGTCACCTGGGAGCCGGAGGGCGACGACGGGGCGGGCCAGTATCGGTGGCACTATCTCGGCAAGGTCTACGGCAAATCGGAGGAGGGCTGAGATGTCGGTCTCCGTCTTCCAGTGTGTCGTCGTGCCAGTTGCCAGCTGCGAGGTCTACGAAGCATGAACGAACTGAAACGCGGGATGGACTCGCGGACGATCATCCGATAACTCACATCTATGTACATCATCATCGTCGGAGCGGGTGACATCGGTTCTCCGCTCATCGACATCGCTACTCGTTCCGGAAACGAGGTCGTCGTCGTCGAGCGGGACGCACGGAAAGCCGACGCGATCGCAGAACAGTACGACTGCTTGGTTCTGAACGCGGACGCGACGACGATGGAGACGCTTGAGGACGCCGGCGCCGGGCGGGCCGACGCGATCATTTCGACGACCGATCAGGACGCGACCAACGTTATGGTGTGTCTGCTCGCGAAGGAACTGGACGTTCCGGCCATCACGTCGGTCGTACACGATGCGGAGCACATGAACCTCTTCCGGCAGATCGGCGTGAACACGATCGAGAACCCACAGCAGCTCATCGCCGGATATCTCTATCGGGCGGTCGCGAGACCGGCGATCGTCGACTACATGCGGATCGGTGAGCGGGCGGAGGTGTTCGAGATCACCGTTACGGAGGACGCGCCGATCGCCGGGAAAACGCTCACTGAAGCGGGTGAGGGCGGCCTTCTGGGGGACGACGCTCTGATCGTCGCTATCGAGCGTGAGGGCGAAGACCGGCCGCTGACCCCCCGAGGGAACACCCGGATCGAGGCGAACGATCTGTTGACCGTCTACTCGGCCACCGGGGCCGACCCCGAACTGACGGACGTCTTCGGACACTACGAAGACCGGGAAGCGTAACTAACGAACAGTCTCCTCGCCATCATGTCCAACTCATCCGTCGGCCGACTCGACGTCGCGACCGCTCCGAAGACCGCCCTCGGAGACGTCGGTGCCCTCCACATCCGCATCGGGGAGCTGATGCTGGTGCCGCTGCTGGTCGCTTCGCTCTACCGGGAGTGGTACAGCACGCTGGCGTTTCTCGCCGCTGCGGGCGTCACTGCGCTTGCCGGCGGAGCGACGTACAAGCTCGCGGACGCTCCGGAGCCGAAACGCTACCACGCGATGATCGTCGCCGCGCTCGGCTGGCTCGTGACGGCGGCGTTCGGCGCGATACCGTTCGTCGTCGCGGCGTCCGAAACTGATGGCCGCTACCTCGGAACGCTACCCGATCAGTCACGATGAGAGTGGACACGAAGACGGTCGGACGCGACGTCGGTCGAATCGTACAGGCTGTCTCGCTGATGATGGTCGCCTCCATCGTCGTGGCAGCCGTCAACCGAGAGTTCTTCGCGATCCCCGCCTTTCTGGTCTCCGCCGCCGTTACGGCCGGGATCGGCACCGCACTCGCCCGCCGGTATCGGGACGCAGCGCCGCCGGAGAAACGCGACGCGATGGTGACCGCCGCGACCGCGTGGGCGCTGGTCGGCGTCCTCGGGGGGCTGCCGTTCGTGCTCATCGCGTGGACGATTCAGCTCGACCCGTTCCCCGTTTGGGCGAACACGCCACCGATGGACTCGACGACGGCGGTGTTCCGACACCCGCTCGATGCGGTGTTCGAGAGCATGAGCGGCTTCACCGGTACCGGTCTCACGATGGCCGCCGTCGAGGAGAAGCTCCCGCGGTCGCTGCACTGGTGGCGGTCGCTCATCGAGTGGGTCGGGGGCGTCGGCGTCATCGTGCTGACCGTCGCGATCCTCCGCCGCAGTGGCGGGGGCGGGTCGTACACGCTATACGAGAGCGAGGCGCGTTCGGAGAAGATCCACCCGAGTATCGTCACCACGGTTCAGGAGATTTGGAAAATCTTCGTCGGTCTCACTGTCGGTTCCATCGTGCTGTTCCTGCTGGCCGGGATGCCGTTGTGGGACGCCATCAACCACGGAATGACGGGAATCGCGACGGGCGGGTTCTCGGTCCACGCGGAGTCGATCGGGCACTACGACAGCGCGATCATCGAGTACGCGACGGTCCCGATCATGATCGCCGGCAGCATCGCGTTCCCGATCCACTATCTGCTGTTCAAGGGCGAACTCCGGAACTTCTACTCGGACCTCCAGACGCGGTGGGTGTTGATCTGGTTCGTCGGCGGATCGCTCGCGCTGACGGCGATACTCTACGTGAACGGGGAGTACGCCACGCTGGAAGAGACGTTCCGGGTGAGCCTGTTCCAGTTCGTCTCGGCCGCGTCGAACACCGGGTTCGGGAGCGCGACGATCGGCGGCGGAACCGAGCAGGTCTGGAGCGCCGGAGCGACGCTGCTGACGTGTCTGGGGATGCTCACGGGCGGGGCCGCCGGGTCGACGACCAGCGGGCTCAAACTGATCCGGGTCGCCACCCTCGTCAAGGGGACCGTCTGGCAGATTCAAGAGGTGTTCCGTCCCGACAGTGCGATCCGATACCTCCGAATCGGCGAGCGAAAGCTCGACGAGAAACAGCTCCAAGGCGAGTACACGGAGGCGACGGTCGTGTTCGTCCTCTGGATCACCTTCCTCGCGGTCGGTGTCGCCGTCCTCCTGCGTGTTCTGGCACCGGCCTACCCGTTGGAGTACGTGGTGTTCGACGTGATGAGCGCCCAGAGCAACGTCGGACTGGACTCCGGGATCACTGGCCCCGGCATGCCCGACACCGCCAAGGCGATGTTGATCGTCAACATGTGGGTCGGGCGCTTGGAGATTATCCCGGTCGCAGTGCTCTTGGGGACGATTTTCCGACGGTTCGACCTGTATCGATAGTGGAAGAGTGCGTAGAGTGCGGTTCCCGGCCCGTTCGATCCGCTCCGGGTCGGCTGTCTGTCGAGGCCGCCGAGAGGACGTGGACCTCCCGACGCCCGCTTGACGGCGAGCGGTGTGGGACGTTCCCTCCCGAACTCTACTCCACGTGCAGCGAGTAGAGGATCACGCCGAACCCCAGCGTCGTGAACGCGCTCTCGACGACGAGCGCGAACTCGTTGTTCACCGGCAGGAGTTGGTCGACGATCCCCGCCAGCAGCGCGCCGACGGTGATCGCACCGAACCCGATCGCGAGCGCCCGTAGCGCCGCCGATCCGTTACGCCGGTAGGCCCGGACCGCGTACAGCGTGATCGAGCCGCCGAGGACGAGCGTGAGCGTCTTGAGTACGACGACGGCGACGTTCATGTTTCGGTGCGCACCTCCGACCAGAGCGCCGAGAGCCGTTCCTCGGGCGTCGACTCCGTGCGGCCGATCGAGAGTTCGAGCGAGCCGTCCTCGTCGAGCGAGACTTGGATCTCCTCGAAGTCCGCGACGTACCGGGTCGTGTGGCGGCCGTCGTCCCGGATCTCCGTCCGCTCGTCGACCAGCGAGGCGTCGCTGAGCAGGTCCAGCTTGCGGTAGGTCGTCGACTGCGGGATGTCACACGCCTCGGAGAGCTCCTTGGCGGCCATCGGGCTGTCGAGCTGTTCGATGATCGCTCGGCAGTCCGGATCGTCCAGCGCGTCGAGCACGTCCTGTAGCTGCGGCGCCTCGACCGCGATCGGGTCACGTTCCATCGTTCTCCGTTCTGCGAGCTTGCTCGCTCCGTACAGCTGTCCGGTCATCGCTCGGTAGTCGTGACGCGTTCATCGTCGGCTACCCTGCGCTCGTCGGCGTCGCTCGCGGCCCGGCCGATCGAGGCGCGGTCGGCGGGCAGCGAGCGTCCACGACTGGTCCCGAATCGTTCGCGGTGAGGGTGTCGCTGCGACATGGCATCGATAGCTGATCGTACAGCCCTGCCGCACCAATCGGTGCTGCCGAACACGTTCGGGACGCTTCCCCGGCCGGTCCGAGCCGAACACCTTCGGAAGAACCCTCTGGGGGAGCCGCCCGCTACCTCGAACAGATGTCCGAGACCACACTCGACGTTCGTGAGATCCCGCCGTCGAACCGCCACCCGAAGATCCACGACGCCTTCGACTCGCTGGACAGCGGCGACGAACTGGTGATCGTGAACGACCACGAGCCCAAACCCCTGTTCTACGAGATGCAGGCCGAGGTCGAGTCGTTCGACGCCGACGGCTACAGCGTCGAACAGCGCGACGACGACGAGTACGTGGCGCGGTTCCCCAAGCAGTAACCCCGACCCGAACGTGTTCGCAGCCATCGGGAGGCCGCTGGGACCCGTTGCTCCGGTATGAGCGCGATCCCCGGCGACGTCGACGCCGACCGCCAGCCGCCGATGACCGTCCCGCTGCGACACTTCCTCGTCGCGAGCGCGTTCCTCCCGCTCGGTGCGGTCGCCGGCCTCGCCGCCGTCGCCGATTTCCGACTGGGACTGCTGTCGCTCGCCCATGCCCACCTGCTGCTCGTGGGCTGGGTCTGTCTCACGATCGCCGGCGCGATGACGCAGTTCGTGCCGGTCTGGTCGGGCGTCGACCTCCACTCGAACCGGCTCGCCGCCCTCCAGCTCCCGCTGATCGCGGGCGGGCTGGTGGGGTTCGCCGCCGGCCTGCTCGCCGGGCGGCTCGCGCTCCTGCCAGCCTTCGGCGCGGCGATGCTGCTGGGGTTCTGGGTGTTCGTCTACAACATCGGCCGGACGCTGGCCCGGGCGCGGCCGTTCGATACGACCGAGCGCCACTTCGCGCTCGCGCTCGGCTTCTTCCTCCTCGCGACGCTGCTGGGGCTGCTGCTGGCGGTCGGCTTCGCTCGACCGTCGATGCTCCCCGCCCCCCGGCCGGCGGTCGTCGGCGCCCACGCGACGCTCGCGGTGTTCGGCGCCGTGCTCACGACGGTACTGGGCGCGCTCTACCAGCTTGGGACGATGTTCACCCAGACCGAACTCCACGGGATCGACGTCCCTCTCGGTCGGTTCGAGGAGTTCGGCTACCCGGCGGGCGTGCTCCTGCTCGCGGGCGGCCGACTCGCGGAATCGGCGACCGTCGCGCGTGCCGGCGGCGTCCTCGTCGCGCTCGCGCTCGTCGCGTTCGCGGTCGTGCTCGCCCGCCGGCTCTGGGAGACGCAGGTCGAGCGGACGCCGATGCTCTCGCGGTACGCCGTCGTCGCGGTCACGACGGCGCTGTGGGCCGCGCTCGCGCTGCCCGCGTGGCTCGCCGACCCGCTCACCCGACCCGCGCTGCTGGGCCGGCCGGGCGTGAGCCACCTGCTCCTGCTCGGCGTCGTCGGCTTCGTCGTCCTCGGCACGGTCTACCACGTCGTCCCGTTCGTCGTCTGGGTCCACCGCTACAGCGACCGACTGGGGTACGAGCCGGTGCCGATGGTCGACGACCTGTACAACGACCGGCTCGCCGCCACCGACTTCTGGTGTTTCCTCGCCGGAACCGCGCTGCTCGTCGCCGACGGCCTGCTCGGCCTCCCGTGGCTCGTCCCGGCGGTCGGCGGCGTCGCGGTCCTCGCCGGGACGCTGCTGTTCGTCGTGAACGTCGCCGGCGTCGTCCGGGAGCACGCCCCCCAGTCGCTACTCGCGGTGTTGCTCGGCACGTGGGCGGCGGTCGAGTCCGACGGCGCGTCGGCGTCACCCGATCGAGACTGAGCCGCCGGCACGAACGTCTTCGGCCGAACGCTCAGGCCCGACCCGGACGGAATCCCGTCGATGCCCGAGATCACCGCGATCGACGACCTGACCGACGCGCCCCACGCGGAAGTGTTCGAGCAGCGCGACCCCCGGACGGTCCGGCTCGAACTCGACGCCGGCGAGGAGGTCCCCGAACACACCCACCCCGGGACGAGCGTCGTTCTGCATCTCCTCGACGGCCGGCTGGAGGTCTCGCTCGACGACGAGACGTACGAACTGGAGTCGGGCGAACTCGCCCGGTTCAGCGGCGACCGCGCGGTCTCTCCCCACGCGGTCGAGCCGAGCACGGCGATAATCGTCCTCGCTCCGGCGGCCGAGGAGTCGTAGTCCGGAAGCGGGGAGGTAGCGGCAGGGAGAACGTCGACGGCGGGGTCAGAACTGCACGTCCGGCGAGTCCGTCGCCGGCGCATCGTCGTCGTCTTCCTCCGGAACGGTCCCCGTTTCCCGGTACTCTTCCTCCAGCGATCGCAACTGTTCGTTGACCGCGTCGCTCTCCTGATGCATCGGCGCCGCGCGGATCCGGACGATCTCGTAGTCGTGACGGTCGTCGACCCCGTTCCAGGCCCGGAACGCGCCGACAGTGAGCGTGTGGGTCTGCGGGCAGAACGCCGTCGTCGGCGTGAACTCGGCCCGCAGCACCGCCGGGTCGTCCGCCTCCTCGGCGTACCGGAAGCCAGCCTCCGGGTGGCGCGTGTCGAAGTTCAGCCGCGCGAGGTTGTAGCCGAACGTCATGTCGTACACGCCGCGCTCCTCGAACAGCTCGTGTGCGATCTCGTGGACGGCGACGTGGTCGTCGCCGACGAGCACGTTGTGGCCGTCGAGGAACCCCCCGGGTTCGGGGAGATGTTCGGGGACGAACTCCCCCTCCTCGTCGAACGTGGCGTCGTCGTTCCCGCCGCCGAACGGTGAGAGTCCGGACATGGTCGACGCTACGCGCTCTCGGCCCCTACCCGTGGTTCCGAACAAGTTCGGGGCGGGGAAACGACAGTTCCCGTTTCAGCCTCCAGCACGCTTTTGCTCCGCTGCGCCCACCGTCGGGGCGATGCACCGGCGTCAGTTCCTCCGGGCCGCCGGCTGTGCGATCCCCGCCGTCGGCGCCCTCCCTGCCACCGTATCGGCCGCACAATCACCGTTCGAACCGCTCGGCTCCGTCTCGATCACCGGCGCGACGGAAGCGGTCGTCGGTCCCAAGAACGAGACGGCGTACGTCGCGACCCAGGACGGGTTCGCGGTCGTCGACATCTCGACGCCGAGCGAGCCTGCCGTCCTCCAGCGCCGGACGGGGCTGCTGGCGGAGCGAGAGGGCGGGCCGATGCAGGAGATTCTCGACGTGAAGGTCGCCGGCGATCGGCTGCTCGTGGCCGGCCCCGCGAACGGGCACGAGGAGCCGGTGGTCGAGGGATTCCTGCTGTACGACGTCACGGACCCGAAAGATCCGGAACGGGTCGCGTTCCACGAGACCGAGTTCCCCATCCACAACGCCGCCCTGACCGAGGAGCGCGCGTACCTGGTCAACGGGAGCGAGGTCGTGATCGTCGGCGTCGCCGACGAGCCGACGGAACTCGGCCGCTGGGCGCCGCGGGACGCCGACCCGGCGTGGGCGGAGGTGGACGGCCTGCTGCGGTTCGCCCACGACGTGTACGCGCAGGGCGACCGGGCGTACGTCGTCGAGTGGGACGCCGGGACGTTCATCCTCGACGTGAGCGATCCGGCAGCGCCGACGGCCGTGACCCGGATCGGCGGTCGGTCGCCGGAAACGCTCGCGGAGATCCCGGGGGAGGACGCCGTCGTTCACTCGCTAAGCATGCCGGGGAACCACCACACGGCGGCCGTGAACGACGACGCCTCGCTGCTCGTCCTCAACAAGGAGGCGTGGCCGACCGAACTCACGGAGGGGACGGATATCCAACCCCTCGGCGAGGTCGAACTCTGGGACGTACGCGAGGAGACCGAGCCGGAGCGCCTCGCGACCATTGAGGCGCCCGACTCCCGCAACCCCGAGAAGGGGGAGATCAACACCACGCCGCACAACTTCGAGATCAGGGGCGATCGCCTCTACAGTTCGTGGTACGACGGCGGCGTCAAGATTCACGACGTGAGCGATCCGCGGAACCCGGCGCTGCTGGCGTGGTGGCGCGACCCCCACGAGTGGACGTTCTGGACCGCCCAGTACGCCACCGAGGAGTTCTTCGTCGCCAGCAGCCACTCGCGGGGGCGGTACAACGCCGGCAAGGGCGCGCTGGTGACGTTCCCGAACCGTGCTGGCGAGCAGGCGTCGCCGCCGGCGCTGACCGACACGGAGACGCCCACGCCGACCGCTGAGCCGACCCCGTCGTCGACCCCAGACAGCCCGACGTCGTCCTCAATTCCGCCCACGTCGACGCCGGCGGCCGACAGCGAGAGCGTGAGCGCCCCCGGGTTCGGCCTGCTCGGGGCCGCGGGGGCGATCTCGCTGGCGACGTGGCGACGCCTGCGGGACTGAACGCTCGACGGTTCAGCCGGCACGGACCGACGACGCTTCGAGAGCGATGGAGGCTGCCGGAGCTAGCGTTAGCTCCCTCCCTCCCCAACTGTGCAGTCCGGCACTGAGTCCCAGAATACACTGACGGGACCCGCGTGTTCGACGATCGTTGTAACCAACATTTACGGATGTCGAACTCGTCGGCGTACTCAATGACGCAGACCCAGCCCAATCGGGCGGACGCGACGACGGAACTCAGCACCGAACCGCCGGCGGACGTGGACTCGACCGCCGGGAAGCTCGTCTACGTCTACCTCTCGTCGGTCGTGGAAGCGACCGTCGACGGCATCGCCGAGGCGCTCGACCTGAAGCTGATCGAACTGCTCCCGACGCTGCGGTCGCTGCAGTCGGCCGGCTACGTCGAGCGTGCCGGCGAGAGCTGTCGGATCGTTCGGTAGAGCGTTTACTTCTGTGGTGGCTCTCCGGCGACCGGGAGCCGCGGGTATTCGAAGGTCTGGTGAGACTCTCTCGGTGGGTTCGGTGATAGCGTCGGTATCTCGCTTGTCGTTGATACCGACAGCAACCGCGACAGCATCTCGATGCTTGACCACTTGCGACCGCAGGGTACCGGACACGAGGTCCGTCATCAGAAATCGAAGATTTCTGATTGGCAGACGAGAGCGTCGCTCTCGTCGACGGCACGGCGCCGAGTCCTCACCCCTCCCCCGCGGGCCGGCGACCGCTGCCGGCCCGCGGCGTCCACCGCCACCGCACCGCTGTGGCGGTCGGCGCGAAACGTGAGCGCCTCCGTGCGCGAACCGAGCGCGAGGGACGACCGAGTGAACGGAGTGAACGAGGGAGTCGGCTGGGGAGGCCCGAGGGCTGTGCGGGGCGGTGCGGTCGCAAGTGGTCAACGATCAAGCTGCTGTCGCGGTTGCAGTCACGAACGCCACAGATACCAAATAATCGCGGTTACAGCCACGAACGGAAGGAAATAGCGCTGTTACTCCTGTTTCCGTTCCCAATCAGTCGTCACTGGGCGCCGGTCCCGGTGTTCGATCCAACTCAACGCTCCGCCACGTCCCGCGCTGGTACCAGAGGTACGCCAGCGTCGCGCCGAACACGTTCGAGAGCGCGAAGGAGAGCCAGAGCCCGTCCGGGCCGAGGTTGAACGTCTGGGAGCCCAGCCAGGCGATCGGCAGCCGGAACACCATCAGCGTCCCGACGGAGATAACCGCGGCGACGGTCGTCTTCCCCGCCCCGCGGAAGCTGCCGTTGTAGGCGCGCATGATCCCCATGAAGCCGAACGTCGGCGCGACGAACCGCATGAACTGCGCGCCGACCTCGATCACCCGACCCGCGTCGGGCTGGTCGGCGCCGACGAAGATCGAGACGATCGGCTCGGCCCAGACGAACGCGACCACGCCTACCGCCGAGAGGATCAGGAAGGAGGCTTTCGACGCGAACGCGGCGGTCGCCGCGGCCCGATCGGGCTTGCCTGCGCCGATGTTCTGCCCGCTCATCGTCTCCACCCCGCGGGCCATCGCGATCGCGGGCATGAACACGACCGAGAGCACGCGCGTGCCGATCCCGTACGCCGACACGACCGGCGTCGCGAACAGGCCGACGACGATCAGCAGGAGGTTCACCGAGAGCGCCCGGCCCACGCCCTCGACGGAGGCGGGCACGCCGATCTGGAGGATGCGCCGCGCGAAGTCGAGGTCGGGCGCCATATCCCCGAGCCGGATCTGGACGCCCTGATTCCCGCGGAACATGATCCCCAACCCGATCACGAACGCCAGCGCCCGCGACAAGATCGTCGCGATGGCGGCGCCCTTGAGGCCGTCGCCCGTGTAGCCCGTCATCGCGAACAGCTGCTCCTGCAGCCCGGGCATCCCGATCATCGCGAACAGGGGGTTCTCCTGGAACCCGAAGATGAAGAAGGGATCCAGGAAGATGTTGACGATCACCGAGAGCGCCATCACCAGCATCGGCGTCACCGTGTCGCCGGCCCCGCGCATCAGGGAGATGAACATGATGAAGCCGAACATGAACACCAGCCCCAGCGAGATCACCTCCATGTAGTTGACCGCCAGCGGCTTCACGCTGTCCGAGGCGCCGTATATCTCGACGAGCGTGTCGACGACGAAGTAGCCGATCACGCCCAGCACGATCGAGGTGACGACCGCGAACGACACCGTCTGGGAGGCGGCGTAGTCGGCCTCCCGTTCGTCGCCGGCACCGATGTTCTGGGCGATCATCACGCTGCCGGCGACGGACAGCCCCATCCCCATCGAGATCAGCAGGAACACCATCGGGAACGCGAAGCTGATCGCCGCCAGCGCGTCGGTGCTGTAGCGGCCGACCCAGAACGTGTCCGCGAGGTTGTAGGCGGTCTGGAACAGGTTCGTGATGACGATCGGGATCGCGAGGATGAACAGCGGCTTGGCGATGCCGCCCTCCGTCAGGTCCAGCTCCTCCTGATTGAACGCCCGCTCGAACAGCCGTCGAGCGCCCGCGAGCCGGTCGCGGAGGCTCACCGGCCACCCCCGTCGGCGACGATCATCGAGTCGATGTGGGCCCGCAGCGTCTCGCGGGTCTCCTCGATCGGGCGCCCGACGGCGACACAGCGGGTCTGGGCGCCGTTGAACACGGTCACGAGGAAGTCCGCCGACGCCTCCACGTCGAGGTCCGACCGGAACTCGCCGTTCTCGACGCCCGCGGCGAGGTGCTCCTCGACGTGGTCACGTAGCGTCCGGTCGTGGGCCTGCAGGTGTTGGCGAAACGCCTCGTCGTAGGGACCTTGTGCCTTCATCTCCAGTATCGCCGTCTGGAACCCCCGATCCGGGGAGTCGTCGTCCGGCGGGAGCAGGACCGTGTCGATCAGGTCCAGCAGCCGGTCGTAGGCGGTCTCCCCCTCGACGGCGTCGAGTCGCTCGGTGAAGCTCTCCAGCAGATCGTCGAAAAACGTGACCAGCAGGTCGTGCTTGCTGTCGTAGTGGTAGTGGAGGGCTGACTTGCTCTTGTCCGTCTCGGCGGCGATGTCTTCCATGGTCACGTCCGCGTACCCGTGCTTGCAGAGCGCGCGGTACGTTCCCTCGGTGATATCGCTCGTCGACTCTCCCGTACTCATACTGACTGACTGGTTAGTCAGACTGTTCAGTTAGTCAAAAACCCTCCGATCGGGGAAACCAGCGTGAGGTAGTCACGTGGGAATTTTTCCCACGAACCCGAAGCAGGGCGTTCCGGGCGTCGGCGGGCGAGGCCTCGCTGTGTCGGCGTCGCAGTCGCCGTCGTCCCGCCGTTGCCCGGTCGCGATCTCGAACAGGCAGTGACGGGTGCCACCAATCACCAAATTCCGCCCGTCCCGTCAGGCATTTATTTCCAAAGGTAATCGTATCGACTACGAAAATGAGTTCTGCGAATGGTTCGACGACGGACAGCTCGCTCGACGTGTCGCCGACGCTGGAACAGGCGCTCGTGCCGACGCTGGGGGTCGTCGTCTTCCTCGGTGTCGGCTCCGGGCTGCTGGGGATGGCGCCCCACGCGCCGCTGCTCTGGAGCGTCGTGTTCGCGGCGCTGGTCGGTCGGTACTGGATCGGCGTGGGGTACGCCGACCTCGCCGACGGGGTCGAACACGGCCTGCGGATGGGACTGCAGGCGATCCTGATCCTCTTCACAATCTACGCGCTGATCGCGACGTGGATCTCCGCCGGGACGATCCCGGGGCTGATGCACTACGGGCTGGGGATCCTCACGCCCAAGACGTTCCTGCCCGCGACGGCGATACTGGCGGCCATCGTCGCGTTCTCGATTGGCTCCTCGTGGACCACCGCGGGGACGCTGGGCGTCGCCTTCGCCGGGATCGGCTCGGGGCTCGGGATCCCCGTCCCGATGACTGCGGGGGCGGTGCTGTCCGGCGCCTACGCCGGCGACAAGCAGTCGCCGCTGTCGGACACGACCAACCTCGCGGCGGCGGTGACCGACACCGAACTCTACGACCACATCCTCTCGATGCGGCTGGGGACCGCCATCGCGTTCGGGCTCTCGGTCCTGCTCTACGGCGCGCTGGGACTCCGCGCCGGCGGCGCCATCCCGGTGGGGCGGGTCACGGAGATCCGCGGCGCGCTCGTGGGCACGTACGAACTCGGCCCGCTGGTGTTCGTCCCGCTGCTCGTCACGTTCGCGCTGGCGATCCGCGGCATCCCCGCGCTCGCGTCGCTCGTTGCGGGCGTGTTCGCGGGCGTCGGAACCACGGTGCTGGTACAGGGCCGGCCGTTCACGGACGCGTGGGCGGTGTTCCTCAACGGTACCGCGCCGGAGACCGGCGTCACGCTGGTCAACGACCTGCTCGCAAGCGGCGGGCTGTCCGGGTCGGCGTGGACGATTTCGGTCGTCGTGCTCGCGCTCTCGCTGGGCGGGCTGCTCGACCGGCTCGGCGTGCTCTCGAGGCTCGCCTCCGGCCTCACCGGCGCCATCACGGGCCAGCGCAGCCTCGTGATCGGCACCGGTATCTCGGCGTTCTTCGTCAACGCGTTCTCCGCCCAGCAGTACATGAGCATCGTCGTCCCCGGGATGACGCTGCGTGAACTGTTCGAGGAGCACGACCTCGACAGCTCCGTGCTCTCGCGAGCCATCGAGTCGGTCGGGACGCCGACGGGTGCGCTGCTGCCGTGGCACGCCGGCGGCGTGTTCATGTCCGGCGTGTTCGGCCTGCAGAACCAGACGTTCTTCATCTTCACCGAGTACGCGCCGTACTACTTCTTCGCGTTCTTCTCGCCGGCCGTGCTGGTGGTGCTGACGCTCGCGGGCGTCGGCCTGAACTCGGAGCCGCCCCGTGGCGGCGCCGACGCCGGCGGCGAACCGACCGTCGCGGACGACTGATCCGCTGACACGCTGTCAGTCGAACGGGACGACTGACCACCCGTCCCGATACTTATCCCCGAGAGGGCGACCACCCCTTGCGTGCGCTGAGAACGGCGCAGGGCGAACGAGGCGGGAGTGCGACACACCGCCCTGCGAGCGATCGTGTCGCCTGTTCGCTACTTCGGGAAGCGGCTGCTCAGTCCCAGACGAGGTCGTCGAACGCCGTTCCGACGTTCCCCGGCCCGTCGGGGACGGCGATCCGCCCGCCGACGACCGGAACCGGATCCCGCCCCAGATCCGACGCGAGCATCTCGCCGGTCGCGAGCCCGCACGCACGGTCGCCCGGCACCGCGGCGGCGACGTGGACCGCCCCTGCGCGAGCGACGGCGCCGTCGATGGTGGTGGTCACGACCGGATCGACGCCGGCCGTCGACAGCCGCCGAGCCGCGGCGACCGCGGCGTCCGGCCCGCCGAGCGCCATCGGCTTCAGCACCGCCACGTCGGCCGCGCCGGCGTCGAGTACCGCCTCGATCCCGGCTGCCCGGATCGACTCGTCGACCGCGATCCCGACACCGCGGCCGCGGAGCGCCGCCAGTCCCGAGAGCTCCGTCGCGGGCAGGGGCTGCTCGACGTACTCGACGCCCATCGCGGCGAACGCGTCGACGGCTTCCGTGGCGCTCTCCCGCTCCCACGCGCCGTTCGCGTCGACTCGGACCGTCGCGTCGACGGCCTCACGGACCGCCGCCACGCGATCGACGTCGTCGTCGACCGACCGAGCGCCGACTTTGAGCTTGAGACAGTCGAACCCGGCGTCGGCGGCCGCCCGAGCCGCGGCGACGGTCTCCTCGATGGTCCCATCACCGACGGTCGCGTTGACCGGCACCGACTCGCTCGGTGCAGGACCCCCACCACGCTCGGCGAGCAGCGCCGCGAGCGGCGTTCCGTTCGATCGCGCTTCCGCGTCCAGCACGGCGAGCCGATAGCCGTGGCGGGCGGCCGGCGTCGGCGGCTGACCGCCGTCGAAGTCCACGCCCTCCCGCTGCCACGACTCGGGCAGATCACGGAGCGCGGACTCACAGTCCTCGTACCCCTCGGTCCATCCCGGGAGGGGTGTCGCCTCGCCGACGCCGCGAACGGTCCCCGTGTCGGTCGACCGTTCCACGCCGACGAGGAACCCACGACGCTCCTTGATCGTCCCGTCGGCGGTCGATAACGGACGAGCGAGATCGAGCGTGAACGGACGGAGAGTCGGACTCATCCGAGGATCAGTCCGGCGGTGAACAGCGCGGCGTAGAGCGCGAGCAGCTGTCCGGTTCGCTCCAGCGCGGGGTTGAGCGCCTCGCCGTCGGTCCGCGTCAGGACGGTCCGTCCCACGACCGCCGCCAATGGGATCGACAGGAGGGGCAGCAGGATCGCCGGACCGAACCCCTCGACGAACAGGAACACCGGGACCGCGTACGCGAGCGCGAGCATCGCGACGTACTCGGCTCGACAGACACCGTAGCCGAAGCGGACGGCGAGCGTTCGCTTCCCGGTCCTGCTGTCCTCCTCCTTGTCCCGGACGTTGTTCACCACGAGGACGTTCGTCGTGAGCCCCGCCATCGGGAGACTGGCCAGTAGCGCGAGCGCCGGAACGGTTCCCTCCGGCACACCCATCGGGACGCCACCGACCGCCGCGGCGGCCTGCACGTAGACGGTGCCGGTGACGGCGACGAGGCCGAAGAAGACGAACACGAACAGGTCGCCGAGCCCGTGGTAGCCCAGCGGGTACGGCCCGCCGGTGTAGGCGATCCCGGAAGCGACCGAAAGCAGGCCGATCACGAGGATCGGGACGCCGCCGACCCAGACGAGGTACGTTCCGACCAGAATCGCGGCGGCGAAGGTGAGCCACATCGCCCGCTTGACGGCGGCGGGTTCGATCAATCCGCCCGCGGTCACGCGGGTGAACCCCTCGCGCTCCTCGGTGTCGGCACCGTGGATCGCGTCGTAGTAGTCGTTCGCGAAGTTGGTGCCGATCTGGATCAGGATCGCGCCCAAAAGCGCCGCGGCGGCCGGGGCCGGGGCGAACAGCCCCTCGTGGACGGCGACGCCGACGCCGACGAGCACCGGCGAGATCGCCGCCGGCATCGTCTGGGGGCGGGCGGCCATCACCCACGCTTTCGCCCGCGTCGGCTCCGCGTTCGAACTCATTGCTGGTGGTTCGGGCGGGCGGCCCAAAGCGACTGCGGTTGCGGGAAGCCGGAACTGTTTCCGGTGCGGGGCCGAAGCCCGAACCGTGGATCGAACGGACCCGCGAGCGACCTACGACGACCCCTCCGAGGCGGAGCGGGTCACCGAGGTCGAGTCCGAGCAGTTCGAGGTGGAGCGGGTCGAACGGCGGCAGGAGCTACTGGAGGCCCCCGGATATCGCCGCCGACCTCGACGTTGGATTCCGGATGCGGGCGATAGCGGCAGGGAAGAAATTATGGTCCTCGCCGGGGACGACTCACACGCACTGATCGCGGCACGCCGGGCGGCCGAACTCGCCTCCGCAGCCGACGACGCGTCGCTGACGCTGTTCGACGTCCAACCCCCGGCGGCCGACACCGAGGCGGATCGCTCCCACTGAAGGTGGCGAAGCAGTCATCGAGGCGGTCGCGGAACGCGCTGACATCCAATCTATGTCGTACGACACCGAGATCAGAGTCGCTGAGGACACCGAACGGACGATCACCGACGCCGCGGAGGGACACGACACGGCCTGTGTCGGGGCGACCCGATCCGGGGCGGTCTCACAGGCCGTGTTCGGCTCGCTCCCCGAGACGGGTGGACGGGAGGCCGACCAAACTGTCGTGATGGCGCGTGCCCCGGCGGAGTCGCCGGTGTCGGGCCGTGAAGCGCTCCTGCGGCGACGGGGGGTGTGACTCGTGTACATAATCATCATCGGCGCCGGCGACATCGGCACGCCGCTCATCGACATCGCGACGGAGTCCGGGAACGAAGTCGTCGTCATCGAGCGCGACGAGGCCCGGGCGAACCGCGCCGCCGACGAGTTCGACTGTCTGGTCCTGCACGACGACGCGACGACGAAGGACACGCTCGAGGACGCGGGCGCCGCGCAGGCCGACGCGCTCATCTCGACGACCGATCAGGACGCGACCAACGTGATGACCTGCCTCCTCGCGAAGGAGTTCGAGGTGCCCGCGATCCTCTCGGTCGTCCACAACCCCGAACACATGGGGCTGTTCGAGCAGATCGGCGTGAACACGATGCAGAACCCCCAACAGCTCATCGCCGAGTACCTCTACCGGGCGGTCGCGCGGCCGGCGATCGTCGACTACATGCGCGTCGGCGAGAACGCCGAGGTGTTCGAGATCACGGTCACCGACGAGGCGCCGATCGCGGGGAAGACGCTCCGGGAGGCCGCCCAGTCGGGGCTTCTCACCGACGAGATGCTGGTCGTGGCGATCGAACGCGAGGGGAACGACCATCCGATCACCCCTCGCGGCGAGACGACGATCCAAGGGGGCGACCTGTTGACCGTCTACTCCGGCGTCGGCGCCGACCCGGAGATCACCGACATCTTCGGCCACTATGAAGACCGCGAGGAGTGAGCCGGCCGTGAGCAGCGCCGGAGGCCGAACGGCCCGACTCCCCGCGGCCACAGGGGACGTATGAACGGGGCTGTCGCGACGGTCGGCCGGGACCTCGGCCGCATCCTCGAGGCGCTGGGCGGGCTGTTGCTCGTCTCCCTCGTCGTCCCGATCGTCTGGGGGGAGTACTTCGCGATCCCGGCGCTGCTGGCCTCGGCGCTCGTCCCGTTGGGGATCGGTCGACTGCTCTACCGGCGGTACCGGGGGGCGGAGTCCCCGGGTCGGTTCCACGGGATGATCGTCGCGGCCTCGGGCTGGTTCTGCGTCGGCGTCTTCGGCGCGCTGCCGTTCCTCCTGATCGCGTGGAGCGTCCGGCTCGGGGTGCCGGGTGTCCAGATGCCCGCCGGGACGTCGACGCTCGCGGCGTTCACCGACCCGCTCAACGCCATCTTCGAGAGTATGAGCGGCTTCACCGGCACCGGGCTGACGATGACTGACAACGAGGAGGTGCTGCCGCGGACGCTCCAGTGGTGGCGGACGTTCAGCGAGTGGGTCGGCGGGGTGGGCGTGATCGTGCTGACGACGGCGATCCTCTCACGCCCCGGTAGCGGCTCGCTGACGCTGTACGAGAGCGAGGCGCGCTCGAAGAAGATCCACCCGAGCATCGTCTCGACGGTCCGGACGATCTGGTGGATCTTCACGCTGTTCACGTTCGGCTCGATCCTCGCGCTCTGGCTGGCGGGGATGCCGATCTGGGGGGCGATCAACCACGCCATGACCGGGCTCGCGACCGGCGGGTTCTCGGTCACGGACAACTCGATCGCGACGTACGACAGCGTCGCGATCGACTTCACGTTGCTCCCGATCATGCTGCTGGGCAGCATCGCCTTCCCGGTCCACTACCTCATCCTGCAGGGTGACCTGCGGAACTTCTACACCGACCTCCAGACGCGGTGGGTGTTCGGCTACATGGGGCTGGGGTCGGCGCTGCTGTGGGCGTTCCTCTACTTCGCCGGCCCGTACGCGACGCCGTTTGCCGCCCTGCGCTACGGGCTGTTCCAGTTCGTCTCGGCCGCCACCTGTACGGGGTTCCAGACGGCCGTCGACGCGACGAACGTCGCGCTCGGCCGGTGGCCCTCGTACGCCCAGTTGACGGTCGTGTTCGCGATGTTCGTCGGCGGGGCGGCCGGGTCGACGGCCGGCGGGATCAAACTCATCCGCGGGCTGACGCTCGTGAAGGGGATCCGCCACCAGATCGCCGACGTGTTCTACCCCGAGAGCGCGGTCCGGCGGCTGGAGATCAACGGCCGCCGACTGAACGAGGACGAGGCGAGCCGCGAGTTCATGGAGGCGGCGATCATCGTCGTCCTCTGGATCTCGTTCCTCGTCGTCGGCACGTTCCTCCTGCTGCTCACGCTCCCGGCCGGGGAGTACTCGCTCGCGAACGTCCTGTTCGAAGTCGCGAGCGCGCAGGGGAACGTCGGGCTCTCCGCGGGGATCACCGGTCCCGAGTCGCTGCCGACGATCGGGAAGGTCGCGTTCCTCTTCCACATGTGGATCGGCCGGCTGGAGATCATCCCGGTGCTGGTGATGCTCCGCACCGTGTTCAAGCGAGGGGGGCTCTACCAATGAGGCTGGACGACATCCCGCTCGTCTTCGACGTGTTCGACGCC
Organism: Halolamina salina; assembly: GCF_054653455.1. Classification (NCBI taxonomy): domain Archaea; kingdom Methanobacteriati; phylum Methanobacteriota; class Halobacteria; order Halobacteriales; family Haloferacaceae; genus Halolamina; species Halolamina salina. Next base: position 994,193 of record NZ_BAAIGE010000002.1, read on the forward strand.
GGCCCGGACGACCGGGTGTTCGACTCGCTGCTGCTGATCGGCCCCCCCGTCGTCGCCCTGATCGTCGTGCTGGGCCGGTCGCTGCTCACCGAGGGCCTCGCGGTGGCGTACATCGCGGTGTTCGTGGCGTACGTGCTGTATCAAGCGGTTCGGAAGTAGCGTCCGGGTGTCTCACGCCGATTCCGGCGACAGCCTCAGTAGTGCCAGGGGTACTCCGAGAAGTCGGGCTGCCTGCCTTCGAGGAACGCGTCCCGGCCCTCCTTGGCCTCGTCGGTCATGTACCCCAGCCGCGTCGCCTCGCCGGCGAACACCTGCTGGCCCACCATCCCGTCGTCGGCCATGTTGAACGCGTACTTCAGCATCCGCATCGCCGTCGGGCTCTTGCTCGTCATCGTCTCCGCCCACTCGATCACCGTCTCCTCCAAATCTTCGTGTGGGACCGCCTCGTTGGCCATCCCCATCTCGACCGCCTCGTCGGCGGAGTAGGTCTTCCCGAGGAAGAACACCTCGCGGGCTTTCTTCTGCCCGATCTGGCGGGCGAGGTACGCCGAGCCGAAACCGCCGTCGAAGGAGGCCACGTCGGGGTCGGTCTGGAGGAACTTCGCGTGCTCCTCGCTCGCGAGCGTGAGGTCACAGACGACGTGCAGCGAGTGGCCGCCGCCGACGGCCCAGCCCGGGACGACGGCGACGACGGGCTTGGGCATGAACCGAATCAGCCGCTGCACTTCGAGGATGTGGAGCCGGCCCGCCTTGGCCGTCTTGACCGCCTCGGACTCGTCCTCGGCAGCCTCGTCGTCGCCGCGGTACTCGTAGCCCGAGCCGCCGCGGACCGACTGGTCGCCGCCCGAACAGAACGCCCAGCCGCCGTCCTTCTCGGAGGGACCGTTACCGGTCAGGAGGACGGCGCCGATATCGGCCTGCTTGCGCGCGTGGTCGAGCGCGGCGTGGAGCTCGTCGACGGTACCGGGTCGGAACGCGTTCCGCACCTCGGGGCGGTCGAACGCGATCCGCACCGCCGGGAAATCGACGCCGCGGTGGTAGGTGATGTCGTCGAACTCGCCGGCGCCGTCGACCTGCTCCCAGCGGTCGGGGTCGAACAGCTCTGAGACCATACCGGAACCGCGACGCCGGCCAGCAAAAAGTCCGCGGTCGGCGCGGCCGTGGGGCGCTCTCAGTCCGCCGATCCGTCGGCGAGCGCCTCGATCACCTGCTCCCGCAGACGGTCGCGGACCGCGTGAGAGTCCGCGGCGTCGGTGACGACCTCGACGACGGTGCTCCCCTCGCTCGCGACCGCCTCACTGTAGGCGTCGACGAACCCCTCGCGGGAGTCCACGCGCTCGTAGTCGAGCCCGTACAGGTCGCCGGTCGGCTCGAAGTCGATCCCATGTGGCGTTTTGAACTGGTCGGTGAAGGGCGGCTCGAACGACTCGATCGGGAGCATGTGGAAGATCCCGCCGCCGTCGTTGTTGAGCAGGACGATCGTCGCGTCCACGTCACACCGCGCGACGGCGAGCAGCCCGTTCATGTCGTGGTAGTACGCGAGGTCGCCGATCACGAGTGTCAGGTGGTCCGTCGTCGCCGAGCCCGCACCGAGCGCGGTCGAGGTGATCCCGTCGATCCCCGAGACGCCGCGGTTGCCCAGCGCCGTCACCGCGTCCGCGCTCGGCCGCGCGAAGCGATCGAGGTCCCGGACGGGCATCGAGTTCGAGACGAACAGCGTGGTGGGTTCGGGGGCCGCGTCGACCGCGTCGGCGACGATCCCGCCCTCGAACAGCCCCTCGTGGGCGTCGACCGTCTCCCAGTGGGTCCGCTCGGCCGCGGCCCACCGTTCCCGCCAGTCCGCGGAGTCCGGGCCGGAAACGACCCGAGCCAGCGCCTCGGCAAGTCGCGAGGGGTCCGCCACGACGAGGTCGCTCGCGGTGAACTCCGCCTCGCGCCACTTCCCCGCGGGGTCGACGACGAACTGCTCGGCGTCGGTCCGGGCGAGATACTTCCGCAGCGGCTTCGAGGTGGGGGAGGCGCCGATCCGGAACACCGCCTCGGGGTCGGGCCAGTCGGCGGTGACCGACTCGTCGAGGTAGGCGTCGTAGCCGCCGAGCACGGGCGCGACGCGGGTGTGGCCCCCGAAGCGCAGGCCGGAGAGCGGGTCGGCGAGGATCGGGAACCCCGTCGCGTGGGCGAGCGCGACGATCGCTTCGGGGTCGACCTCTGTGGGGTCGGCAGGCCCGGCGACGATCAGGCCGCGCTCGACGCCCAACTCCTCGGCCAGCGAGCGGATCTCGGTATCGGGGAGTTCGGGCGCCCCCTGCGCGCGCTCGACGAACGCCGGGGACGACGATCCGGCACCGACACCTGCGGGGGCGGCGCTACCCTCCCGCTCCCGCCCCTCGGCGGCCAGCGCCTCGAGGTCCTCCGGCACGTCGCCGGGCACCTCGGTCGGTTCGAGCGGCTTGCGGAACGGGCAGTTGAGGTGGACCGGCCCGGCGTCGGTCCCCTCGGCCTCGGCCAGCGCGCGGGCGACGGTGGTTCGCAGCGAGCGGAGTTTTCGAGGTTCGGCCTCCGGTTCGGGCAGATCCTTGTACCACCGGACGGCGTCGCCGTACAGCTTCTCCTGATCGGCGGTCTGGTTCGCGCCGGAGTCCCGCAGTTCCGGCGGGCGATCGGCCGTGAGCGCGAGCAGCGGGACGCGGGACTGGTCGGCCTCCAGCACGGCGGGGTGGTAGTTCGCGGCGGCGGTGCCGGAGGTGCAGACCAGCGGCGTCACCTCGCCGGTGCGGCGGGCGCGGCCGAGCGCGAAGTACGCCGCGGACCGCTCGTCGAGGTGGGAGAACGTCCGGATCGCCTCGTGTTCGTCGAACGCGACCGTCAGCGGCGTCGACCGCGACCCCGGCGAGATGCAGGCCGCGGTGACGCCGCTCCGGGCGAGCTCGTCGACGATCGCCCGGGCCCAGAGCGTGTTGCGGTTCGGCGCAGTCATTGTCGAACCCTCGCGGCCGGGGCTGTTGGTTCCTGCGTTCCCGGGTCGACGGTGGAGACGGCTGTCGTGGCATCCATGCGGCCACTCGCCCGGCGTCACGCGGCGGGAGCGCCCGTTCGCTCCCCGGGGCGGTTCCGTAGCGACTTTACCGCAGCCCGTGTCACCTCCGCCCATGACCGACCGCATCGTCGTCGTCGGGGCCGGCTACGCGGGTGCCGGAACCATCGACTCGCTCAAGGACGAAGTGCCCGACGCCGGGCTGAAAGACGACGTCGAGCTCGTCTGGATCAACGAACACGACTACCACCTCGTGCTGCACGAGGCCCACCGCGTGATCCGGAACCCGGACGTGGCCTCGAAGATCACGATCCCCTGCGAGTCGATCCTGCCCGACTGGGGGGAGTTCGTGCAGGACCGCGTCGTCGGCCTCGACACCGACGACCGAACGATCGAACTCGAGGACGGCGAGCCGGTCGACTACGACTACCTCCTGCTCGGGGTCGGCAGCGCCACCGCCTTCTTCGGCATCGACGGCCTACGGGAGCACGCGCTCACGCTCAAGAGCCTCGCGGACGCCCGCGAGATCCACGAGGACGTGAAGGCGGCCGCCGCGGACGCCTCCGTCGCCGACCCCGCACAGGTGATCGTCGGCGGCGCCGGCCTCTCCGGGATTCAGACGGCCGGCGAGATCGCCGAGTACCGCGACGAACACGACGCCCCGATCGACGTCCACCTCGTCGAGGGGCTGGAGGAGGTGTTCCCCAACAACCCCGACGACGTCCAGCAGGCGATCCGGAGCCGGCTGGAGGCCGCCGACGTGAACATCGAGTGCGGCGAGTTCATCTCGGAGGTCGACGACGACACGGTGTACGTCGGCGGCGGCGAGGACGAGGCGCCCGACGAGATGCCGTACGACGTGCTCGTCTGGACGGGCGGCATCACCGGGCGGGAGGAACTGGAGAACACCGACCTCGAGAAGGACGAGCGCTCCCGGCGCGTGTTCGCCGATCGGGATTTCCAGACCAGCGACGACCGCGTGTTCGCGATCGGTGACACGGCGCTGATCGATCAGGGCGAGGACGACGTCGCGCCGCCGACGGCGGTCGCAGCGTGGACCGCCGCCGAAGTCGCGGGCGAGAACCTCGTCAACGCCGTGCAGGGCCGGCCCCTCTCGACGTGGACGTTCGAGGACAAGGGGACGCTGATCTCCGTCGGCGACGAGGCCGTCGCCCACGACATCGACGCGCTCCCGTTCGAGACGTTCGGCGGGATCGGCGCGAAGTTCCTGAAGAAGGCGGCCGCGACCCGGTGGATCGCGTCGATCACCTCGGTGAGCCGAGGGATGGGCGCTTGGAGCGACATGTGAACTGAGTCGGGCAGTCGGGTTTCTTTTGGTTGTTTTCGAGGTCGTGCGTTCTTTCGCAATCTGGGGCGGCGACAGTAGTTCGGTTATTGGCCGCTGGGACAGCAACTGCAAGTATCTCGACTGTTGGCAACTGGAACAGCAACAGCGACAGCACCTCGATGCTTGACCACTTGCGACCGCAGTGTGCCGGGCACGAGGCCCGGCACAGCCCCGAGTCCCCACCCCTCCCCCCGCGGCGGCCGACCGTTGGCCGTCACCAGAAATCGGAGATTTCTGGTTGGCAGACGAGAGCTTCGCTCTCGTCGACGGCCGCGAGGCGTCCACCGCCACCGCAGCCGGTGGTGGCGCGCGACGTGAGCGCCTCCGTGCGCGAACGAGCGCGCGAGGGACGAGGGAGCGACTGAAAGGAGCGACCGAGCCGGCTGGGGAGGTCTGTGGGCTGTGCGGGGCGGTGCGGTCACAAGAGGCCATGCTCGCTCGCGGTCGTGTTCGCGGTCGATCCGACCGACTCTCACCCGATCCGAATGCCGCCACAACCCGTATCCGGGTGGCTTCCCACCTTCGACCGTATGCGAGCCTCGACACTCGTCCTCGCGTTCGGCGCGATCCTGTTCGCGTTCCCGGTTCCCGGAACTTTCATCGCCGGCGCACTCGTGCTGGTCGCGGGCGGGACTGCCCGGTGGTACGGGGCGTAAGGTCCCGCACCGACACCGCCGTCGACGGATCGAAACCGTTTCTCCCCGCGGTCCTCCACTCCCCGCATGAGCAGCCCCGATATCCTCCTCACGAACGACGACGGGATCGACGCCCCCGGCCTCGCCTCCCTCCGCGAGGAGCTCACCGCCGTGGGCGACGTGACCGTCGTCGCGCCCCACGAGAACCAGAGCGGCGTCGGCCGCACGCGTTCGAGCAGCGCCGTCCGCCACGATCACCCGTGGGGGTACTCCCTTGAAGGCACCCCGGCGGACTGCGTCGCCTACGCGCTCAACGGCCTCGACACCGAGTTCGACGCGGTCGTCTCCGGCGTCAACGACGGCCCGAACGCGGGCAACTACGTCGTCGGGCGCTCGGGAACCGTCGGCGCGGGCATCGAGGCGGCGTTCCTCGGCGTTCCGGCGCTCGCGGTGTCGGCGTACCACGCGGTCGACTTCTTCCCCCACCCGCCGGAGGAGTACGACTTCGCCCGGCCCGCGCGGGTGGCCGCGGACCTGCTCGACCGCGCGCTCGCGACCGACACGTACGACGACGTGGACCTGTTGAACGTCAACGCGCCCGTCGACGCCCCGGAGCCGGACGCCCGGATCACCCGGCCCACACACGACTACGACCTCGACGTGGCCCACGACGGGGATGCCGTCGACCGCGACCTCGGCGACGGCGAGACCGCGGTCCGGCTCTCGGACTCGGTCTGGCCCGACACCGAGGGGTTCGAGAACCCGTTCCCGCTCGCGGATCGCCACGAGGAGCGCTACCCTCACGGCAGCGACCGCCGCGCGATGGTCGAGGGGGAGGTGTCGGTGTCGCCGCTGTCGGTCGACCACGGCCACGCCGAGAGCGACTCGTTGGTGGGTGTAGTCGAGAGTCTGGAAGCGGAGTAACCGATTACGGCGCGCGACCGGCCGGGGCCTCGTGTCTCGGCCACGGAGGGCCACGCCGTAATCGTGTGTCACCTATTGCTCGCGACCGGCCGGGACCAAAGTGCCGCCGAACTACCGGCGGAACTGCTCGACGACCCCGCCCGCGGTGCCGTGTAACGGTTCGGGCGACTCCGTCTCCTGCTCGCCGTGTCGGCGCTCCGCGAACCGCGCGCCGACGCCGACGCTGACCGCCGCGAGCAGGAAGCCGGCGAGCACGTCGGTCAGCCAGTGGATCCCCAGATACATCGTCGCGACCGCGACCGAGGCGGCACCGACCGCCGCGATCGGGAGCCACCCCGGCGCGGTCGAGCGGTAGCGCGCGGCCAGCAGCGCCACCGTCGCCGACAGCGAGGTGTGCAGCGACGGGAACACGTTGGTGTTCTCGTTGACCTGACTCGTGAGCGCCTGGACCTCCGGCCAGTTCGCGAACAGCAGCGACTCCACCGCGCCGGGCATGAAGTTCCGCGGGCCGTAGGCGACGAACAGCACGTAGCAGACGAGGCCGATGCCGTAGTTCAGCGCGTAGGCCACCAGCGTCGCCGACAGCGGGCGCGTGTCGTCGTGGAGCGCGTAGAGCACGAGCGGGAACGTCAGGAGGAACACGTAGCCGAACACGTAGACGAAGCTGAAGTACGCCGTCAGCGGCGGCGACGCGAACGACTGGAGGTCGGCGACGAACCCGCCCTCGATCGCGTGGATCGCGCCGGTGACGTTGATCCCGATCAGCCACGAGAGGTGGACCCCCACGTCCCGGACGGTGCCGTTGGCAAGCAGCAGCGCGCCGAGGACGGCCGCCGTCGGCCCGACCGCGCGGGCGTTCTCCCGGAGCGAGCCGCGACGGACGCCGAGGCCGGAGAGCCGGCGGAGCGCGCCGAGGCTCACCAGATGCAGCAGGAGGACGACGCCGACGACGCGGGAGAGGACGGTGAATAGGCTCACGCCGACCCCCCGACGAGCGTGTCGTCGTCGTACTGGTAGCCCGCCTCGCGGAACGATTCGCGGGCCGTCTCGACGTTCAGTTCGCCGTCCTGTCCGAAAAACGGGACCACGGGGTTCCCGTCGTCCCACGCGAGATCGTCGGGGTACCACTCCGTCCCCTGGAGCGGGCCGACGGCGGGCCGGGCGTAGCCGTCGAGCACCTCCTCGCCGAGGAACGCCTCGTCGATCAGCCGCGCGAGCGTGTGCCGGACGCGGGGGTTCGAGAGGTGGGCGCGGCGGGTGTTGTAGCCGAGCACGTACGGCCGGTCCGACCGGCGCACGAGCAGTTCGGTCCCCTCGGCGCGGCCGATCCGCGGCACCGTCGACGCGCCGACGGCGGTGCCGGTCACGTCGGCGTCCCCGTCGGCCACCGCTTCGACGGCCGCCACGTCCGAGCCGACGACCCGGACCGACAGCGCGTCGAGGGCGGGGTCGGCGATCCAGTCGGGGAGTTCGGTCCCCTCCCGCGTCGAGAAGTGGTCGTCGACGCGTTCGAGCAGCAGGCGCTCCCGGGGGGTGTTCCGGACGAACTCGAAGGGACCGCTCCCGACCGGCGGGATGTTGTTCGTCACCAGCGCGTCCGTCACCGTCCCGACCGGGATGCCGCCGATCGCGGCCGGCTCGGTCCGGTCGCGCCAGACGTGTTCGGGGAGTATCGGCACCGTCAGCGCCCGCCGGGCCACGCCGTCGTCGGCGTCGCCGAACGACATCGCGATCCGCCGGTCGTCGACGACCGACACGTCGTCGACCAGCGTACGCCGACCGCGGAACTCCGGGGAGGGGACCGCCGCCGACTCGTCGTCGCCCAGCGTCGTGTCCGCGAGCAGGTCGTAGGTGAACGCCACGTCCTCGGCGGTCAGCGACTCCCCGTCGTGCCAGCGGACGTCCTCCCTGAGCGTGACCTGTGCGGTCGGTCCCCCGTCGGTCGTGAACTCGACGGAGGACGCGAGCCACGGCGTGTACTCGCCGTCGACGGGGCGTGCGAGCGGGTCGTACAGCAGTCCGGTCAACACGCCGCTGCGCCGGAACTCGACGGAGAGGGGGTTCAGGTTGGTGGTCGATCGCCGGTCGGTGCCGACGACGCGGAGCCGGCCGTCGCTGCGGCCCAGTCGCAGGTGGTCCAGCGGATCGGTCAGGTCGGCCGCTCGCCAGTCGGTGTCGCCGTCGGTCCGTGCCGCCCGAACGTCGTCGGGCACCGTCAGCAGCGTGAACGGCTGTGACCGGGCGATCCGCCGCTGGAGGCTGGCCAGCGCCTCCCGGCGCTGCTCGCCGTCGGTCCGGCGCTGGCGCTCGATCGCGGCGTCGGCGTCGAGGTCGGTGTAGCTGAACGGGTTCTGCCACCCCGGCGCGTCGGCGAACCGGGAGTGCAGCAGGGTGGTGAGCGCGTCGGGGTCGCGGAACGTCTCGGGCAGCCGCATCACGAACAGGTCGAACTCCGTCCGGAGCAGACACTGCCGCATCAGCTCCTGCTCGGCCACCGGGAGCACGTCGACACCGATTCCCGCCTCGCGGAACCACGCGGCGATCTGTCGAGCCAGCCCGAGGGCGTAGGGGTCGGCGTCGGCCGGCAGCGTCTTGATCTGCAGTTCGACGGGCTGTGCGGACCGCCAGCCGGTGAGGTTCCGCGCCCGGCGGAGACAGCCACTGCCGAGGGCGGCGGCGCCGCTGCCCAGCGCCGCGAGGACCGAGCGCCGCCCCGTCGGCAGGCGTGGCTGATCCCTCATCTTCCTTCAGGTGTGCGATGAACGGATATATGGATTGTGCTACTCGCCCCGAGACTGCGGCCGCCGCCGCCGGCGGTTTCAGACAGACTTTACCGCCCGCCCCGACTCCCTCCCCGCGATGGCGTTCCCCAAGCGGACCGCTCGCCTCCTGCTCGCTGCGCTGGTCGTCGTCTCGGCGGCGACGGTCGTCGCCGGCTACGTCGAGAGCGAACGCACGAACGACCGCGTGACCGGCGACCCCGCCGTCGAGCAGGCGTTCCGGTCCGGGAGCGACGAGGCCGTCGTCGGGGAGCGAAACGACATCACCGTCGTCGCGACGGACTCCAACGCGTTCGTCAGCGACGAGAGCGACGCGCCGCGGGCACAGGCGGAACTCGCGGCCTTTGCCCCCGACGGGAGCGTCTACTACTACCAGAACGACCACACGCGCTACTGGGACGTGGACCCCGTCGAGGGCACCAGCCACACCGTCGAGTTCGTCTACGCCGACCACCTCGACGCCGACGAGTGTGACGGCTCGGTCTGTACCCGGAACGGGATCGAGCGCGTCAACCTCACCACGGGCGAGCGGACCGACGTGTTCAGCCGGGTCACGGCCGGCAAGCACTCCACGCGCTGGCACGACGCTGACCGTATCGACGAGGATCGGCTGCTCGTCGCCGACATCGCCGAGGACCGCGCGTTCATCGTCAACACGACGACGGGGCTGATCGAGTGGTCGTGGGCGGCACAGGCCGACTACCCAGTGTCGAGCGGCGGCCCGTTCCCGGAGGACTGGACCCACATCAACGACGTGGAGCACGTCGAGATCGACGGGCAGGAAGCGGTGATGGTCAGCCTCCGGAACCAGGATCAGGTTGCGTTCGTCGGGATGGACGGCGAACTGCTGGAGAACTGGACGCTCGGCTCCGACGGCGACCACGCGACGCTGTACGAGCAGCACAACCCCGACTTCATCCCCGCGGAGCGGGGCGGCCCGGCGCTGCTCGTCGGCGACTCAGAGAACGGCCGGATCGTCGAGTACCAGCGCGAGGACGGCGAGTGGGTCGAGTCGTGGACGTGGGCCGACCAACGGATGCAGTGGCCCCGCGACGCCGACCGCCTCCCGAACGGCCACACGCTGATCACCGACTCCAACGGCGACCGCGTGGTCGAGGTCGACCGCGAGGGCGAGATCGTCTGGTCGGCTGACGTGGGGTTCCCCTACGAGTCCGAGCGGCTCGGCACCGGCGACGAGAGCGCGGGCGGGGAGAGTGCGGCGTCGCTGGGACTCGAGAGCCACCAGCCCGCCCCGGCGAACGCGTCGCTGCTCGATCGCGTCCAGAACGCGCTGCCGCCGGCGATCGGGAACGCGATCTCCTACGCCTTCCCGCGCTGGGTCGGCCTGCTGGAGGGGAGCGCGGTGGTCGTCCTGCTCGGGAGCCTGCTGCGCTGGGCGACGCTGGAGTACCGCTGGCGCGACCATACGGTGGCGTTCCGCTCGCCGATCGAGATCCGCCGGAAATGATCCGACTGAGCGACCGATCCCCGATCACGCGCGAGGACGCCCCGTGGCTCGGCGCTGCCCTCGCGGCGGGGCTGCTCGCGGTCGTCGTCTACCTCGCGACCAACCCCTACCCCGCCTACGGCGCCGGGCTCTACCTCCGGATCGCCGACGCGATCGCCGCCAACGGCTACGCGCCGCCGGCCCGGATCGCGGGGTACACCGCCGAGGGTGTCCCCTTCGCCTACCCGCCGCTGCAGTTCTACGTCCTCGCGGTGCTGCTGGATCTCGGCGCCGATCCGGTCGCGCTGGCGCGCGTGCTCCCCTCGGTGGGCGTGCTGGCCGCGCTCGTCCCCGTCTATCTGCTCGCGCGGGACTACGCGGGCTCGCGACCCGCGGGCGCGCTCGCTGGCGTCGCCGTCGCGCTCAACCCCCAACTGCTCCAGTGGCACGTCTCCGCGGGCGGCGTGGTGCGGGCATTCGCATTTTGCTACGCGCTGACCGCGATCTACGCCGGCTACCGGGCGCTCGATCACGACTCGCGGCGGGCGGTCGCCGCCGGCGCGCTGGCGTTCGGCGCGACGGTGCTCACCCACCCGACCTACTCGCTGTTCGTCGTCGTCACCTCCGTCCTCCTGTGGGGCGTCCGCCACCGTTCAGTCGATGGGTTCGCCCGGAGCGCGGCGGTCGGCGTCGGCGGCGCCGTCGTCGCCGCGCCGTGGCTCCTGTGGGTGACGAACACCCACGGAATCACCGTCATCACGGGCGCCGCAGGCACCCACGGCGGCGTCGGCGGCGGGGCGGCGACGCTGCTCGCAGCGCTGAGTTCGTTCACCGCGCTGCCGCTGCTCGGCGCCGCGTACCTGCTGTACGCCCGCCGGGAGTGGTTCCTCGCGGCGTGGACCCTCGTCGCGGAGCTACTGTTCGCCCAGCCGCGGTTCGTCTTCGCCGTCGGGAGCGTCGTCGCGGCCGTCGCGGCCGTCGACGTGGCCCGGCGGGTCCCCGCACTGGACGGTCGCGTCTCGCTGCCCGGAACGGGCGCAGTCGACCGGCGCGAGGCCGCCGCGGCGGCGTGTCTCCTCCTCGCGAGCGTCGCGGGCGGGACGTATCTCGCTCACGAGATGACGCTCGCGAGCGACCCATCCACCCCCGAGTTCCTCGACGACGAGGACGTGGCGGCGATGGAGTGGGCCGAGCGCGAGACGGCGCCGGACGCGACGTTCGTCGTGCTCGGCGACGCCGCGGAGTGGTTCCCCGCATTGGCCGACCGGACGATACTCGTCGGTCCGTGGGGCGTAGAGTGGCGCGGGCCGGACGCGTACACTGCGCAGTTGGAGTCGTTCGAGGCGATCTCGCGGTGTGATTCGGCGGCCTGCGTCGAGGCCGAACTGGCGGCCGCCGGCGTCGACCCCGAGTACGTCTACCTCCCGAAGGGCGCCTACACGGTTCGGGGCCACCCGGAGGTGACGTTCGGCACGCTCGACCGTTCCTTTGCGGCGTCGCCGGACTGGGAGCGCGCCTACGAGAACGACGGCGTGGTCGTCTACCGCGCGGCCGGGTAGCGCCGCGACCACCGGCTACTTCCCCCTCCGTGCGCTCTCTCCGACGATGACCGACTCGCCCAGCGGCGACGCGCGGAACCGACTCGCCGGGGCGGCCAGCCCCTACCTGCAGCAGCACGCCGACAACCCCGTGAACTGGCAGCCGTGGGACGACGACGCGCTCGCGGAAGCCCGCGAGCGCGACGTGCCGATCTTCCTCTCGGTCGGCTACTCGGCCTGCCACTGGTGTCACGTCATGGCCGAGGAGTCCTTCGAGGACCCCGCAGTCGCCGAGATCCTGAACGAGAACTTCGTCCCGATCAAAGTCGACCGCGAGGAGCGCCCCGACCTCGACCGCGTCTACCAGACGGTCTGTCAGCTCGTGACCGGCGGCGGCGGGTGGCCGCTGTCGGCGTTTCTGACGCCGGAGGGGAAGCCGTTCTACGTCGGGACGTACTTCCCGCCCGAGCCGCAGCCCCAGCGGAACGTCCCCGGCTTCGAGCAGCTCTGCCAGCAGATCGCCGACTCGTGGAACGATCCCGAACAGCGCGAGGAGATGGAAAACCGCGCCGAGCAGTGGACTTCGGCCGCGCGGGACCGTATGGCGCCCGCAGAGTCCCCGGAGGGTGACACCGGACCCCCGAGCAGCGAGATCCTTGACGACGCCGCGGCGGCGGCGATCCGCGGCGCTGACCGCCAGCACGGCGGGTTCGGGCAGGGGAGCCCGAAGTTCCCCCAGCCCGGGCGAGTCGAACTCCTGCTCCGCGTCGCGTCGCTGTCGGGCGACGCCGAGCCGCTGACGGTCGCCGAGAACGCGCTGGGGGCGATGGGCAGCGGCGGGCTGTACGACCACCTCGGCGGCGGGTTCCACCGCTACTGCGTCGACGAGGACTGGACCGTCCCGCACTTCGAGAAGATGGCGTACGACAACGCCACGATCCCGGCGGCGTTCCTCGCGGGCTACCGCGCGACGGGACGGGAGCGATACGCCGAGATCGTCCGGGAGACGCTCGACTTTACCGAACGGGAGCTCTCCCACCCCGAGGGCGGCTTCTTCAGCACGCTCGACGCACGGAGCGAGACGCCCGACTCCCGGCTCGAGGAGGGCGAGGAGCCTGAACGCGAGGAGGGGGCGTTCTACGTCTGGACGCCCGAAGAGGTCCGCGAGCACGTCGACGAGCCGGCGGCGACGCTGTTCTGTCGGCGCTACGGCGTCGTCTCCGGCGGCAACTTCGAGGGGGGTACGAGCGTCCTGAACGAGACGGTGCCCGTCGAGGAGCTGGTCGGCGCCGAGATCGAGGTCGCGGGCGAGACGGTCGAGGCACCCGACGATGAGGACGAGATCCGCGACCTGCTCGAGGGCGCCCGCGAGACGCTCTTTGCGGCCCGCGAGGGGCGCCCGCGCCCGCTCCGCGACGAGAAGGTGCTGGCGGGCTGGAACGGCCTGCTGATCGGGACGTTCGCCCGTTCGGGGTTCGTGCTGGGCGACGATGCTCGGATCGAGCGTGCGGAGTCGGCGCTGGCGTTCGTCCGTGACCAACTCTGGGATGCCGATTCCGGCCGGCTCGCCCGGCGGTTCAAGGACGGGCAGGTGGGGATCGACGCCGCCCTCGAGGACTACGCGTTCCTCGGGCGCGGCGCGTTCGAGCTGTACCAAGCGACCGGCGACGTGGAACCGCTCGCGTTCGCGCTCGATCTCGCCGGCGTCGTCGCCGACTCGTTCTACGATCCCGAGGACGGGACGCTCTACCTTTCCCCGAACGACGGGGAGGAGCTGGTCGCGCGGCCGCAGGAGTTGACCGACCAGTCGACGCCCTCCAGCGTCGGCGCCGCGGTCGCGCTGCTGCTCGATCTGGACCACTTCACCAGCGATGATCTCGGCGAAGTGGCCCGGGAGACGCTCGCGACCCACCGTGGCCGGATCGAGGCCAGCCCCGTCGAGCACGCCACGCTCGCGATGGCGGCCGACGCGGCCGAGCGCGGCTCGCTCGAACTCACCGTCGCCGCCGACGAACTGCCCGAAGCGTGGCGCGAGACGCTCGCCGATCGCCACCTTCCGGGTGCCGTCGTCGCCCGACGGCCGCCAACGGAGGCGGGGCTTCAGGCGTGGCTCGACGAACTCGGGCTCGACGAGGCGCCGCCGATCTGGGCCGGCCGGGAGGCCCGCGACGGCGAGCCGACGGTGTACGCGTGTCGCTCGCGCACCTGCTCGCCGCCGGAGACGGATCTCTCGGTGGCGCTGGATTGGGTCGAAGAAAACCTGTAGAACGATCCGCGTGACCCTCTCGAGTCACTGACTCCCGCGAGGGGAGCGAGCTATCGCTGCAGGGTCGCCCCCGCGACGGCGCCGACGAGCAGGCCGACGGTGGCCGCGGGGAACGCCGCCGCGAACACCATCGCCGGCGGCAGGGTGGCGAGCAGCAGCATCGTTCCGAAGGTGGGTGGGTGGCGATACGCCGGATGCGTGTTCCGTGGTGTGTACATCGTCTGTGGAGGGGTGTGCGTCAGCGGGGCGATACGGGCCACGTCGCCGTACCCGGTGGTCGAGCGTCAGCGCCCGAACGGGCCGGGATCGGGACGGGGTCGTCGGGGGGCGGCCTGCGTCAGATCGCCCACCCGACGACGGCGGCGACGACGCGCGCGAACCGGGCACGGAACCCCTCGTCCACGACCGAACGGCGGTCGCGTGACTGGGTCCCCTGCCCGGGGAGAAGCACGCTCAGTGAGTCGAGTAGCACGTCGTCGTCACCTCGATTACTGGTCGTACAGCCGACAGTAAAAAGCTGAGTAGGGTGTGGTAACACACACCGTATCCGGGCTGTACCCTCCGGATCGAGCGAGTACGCCGAGACGCGTTTCACGATCCGACTCGGAGTGAAACGGGGTCGGTGGGGCGTCTGCAGCGACGGGGACGGAAGGCCCCTTCGGGGGAGTCATCGGTAGAAGTCCGACTTCCGCTGTCGATGCTCTCGGACGTCTCTGAGTGCGTCGACCTTAGGTTGGGTCCGGTTCCGGATGATCACCACGTCGTACGTTTCCTCCGCCGCGACGGCCGCCCCCACGCTACTGATCCCGGATACGATATCCCCGGCGTTCTCGCTGCCGATGAACACCATCGAGGCGTCCTCCTCGTTCGCCATCTTCCGGAGGTGTTTCGAGATGGTTCCGGCGGAGGCGTACCGCCCCACGGTTTCGTGCCGGAAGTTCGCCACCGGAACGAGTTCTGTCACCCGTTCGTGCAGGGCTGTGACGACTGACTCCACGTCGAACGGCTCGTCCGCGTCGATCCAGCCGTGTTCTCTCGCGTACTCCGTGTCCCCTTTCGGGATCACTGTCACGGCGACCACCCGTTCGTCCATGACACCGCTGAATTCGCTGGCACGAACGAGGGCCGTTTCCGCGAGCTCCGACCCGTCGAAGGGAACGACAAACGCCATGTATCAGCCTAAACACGTCGCCGACAAGTACCCTCCCGTAATTCCCGAATGGTGGAACCCATGGCTCCTGAAGGCGGTTCCCCGTCGGGCATGTCCACCGGATCGACTGCCGGCACGGTACCGACGGCGTCGTGCCGAGCCTCTCCGGCCTGCGAAAAAGTTCTGCTCTCCGCGGGAAGATCGGTTCGTTCTCCGTGCTCAGCGGATACGCGCGGACCACGGCGGGCCGGGAGCCTCAGAGACCCCCGAACTCACTCGGAGAGTGCGTCGGCGAGGTAGACCGCGATCGGTCGGTCCTCGCTCTCGACGAACCGGGCGATCTCTTCCCCGTCGCGTTCGACGATCACGGTCGGGATGAGTTCGATCCCGTACTCCTCGATGCCCTCGCCGACTTTCTCGCCGTCCACGCGTTCAACCGCGTGGGCGTGGATCCGCTCGTTGGGCACGCCCGCGGCCTCCAGTGCGGCCGCGAACGCTGGTAGCTGCTGGCGGCAGTCGCCACACCAGTCGCCGCCCCAGATGCGGAACGTGAGGCCGTCGGCGGCGAGGGCGTCGACCGTCTCCTCGTGGGCTTCGGCGCTCCACGTCGGGTCCGGCTGGAGCGTCGAGAGCGTCGATTCGGGTGCGTCAGTCTCTGCGTTAGCCATACACGAAGATGGGTCCGGGCGAGGATAAGTCATACGTCAGTGGCCGTTCATCGCCGCCGAACTGCCGATCAGTCGCCGAACGCGCTCCCGAGCACGCCGCCGACGGCGCCGAACAGGAGGGGGTAGACCAGCCCGGCGAGCAGCACTGCCGTGATCAGATCCGGCGCGGCCGACCCCTGGTAGGAGAACAGGAACCGACCGATGAGGGCCAGCGGGAAGTAGCCGACCGCGACCGCGGCGCCGGCGATCGCGCCGTCGCCCGGTTCGTCCGCGTCGGCCAGTCGCGCGGTCAGCAGTCCCGCCGCGAGCAGCAGGACGATCGGGACCGCGTACAGCAGCGTGATCGCACCGCCGTCGCTGCCGGCGATGAAGTTCTGTGACTGCGTACCGCCGAACCCGTCGATCCGGGTGGCGACGAAGTGGGCGTTGTAGAACAGCCAGCCGATCCCCTGCCAGACGGCGATCGGCTCGCCGCCGAACAGTTCGGCGATGAAGTTGTACGCCGACAGCCGCTCCTCGATGGAGCCGCTCTGCCAGACGTAGGTGAGCAGGTAGCCGAGCAGGTACGCGCCGATGCCGGCAGCAGCGCCGGCGCCGACCGGCAGTTTATCGATCGCGCTGTCGGTGCTCATGGTTGAACGCTTCTCTTGCGGGTAAAAATCTCTGACGGCTGGCGGCGGCCCGGAAACCGGTGTCGCTACCCCTTTACTCCTGACCCGGGTACGTCGGGGTAGATGGACGCGAACGTGATCGACGCCATCGGGTCGCCGTTGGTCGAGGTGGCGTCACCGATCGGCACCGTCGCCGCCAAGTTGGAGTCGAAGAACCCCGGCGGCTCCGCGAAGGATCGCCCGGCGCTGTACATGATCCGGGCCGCCGAGGAGGCCGGCGAACTCGGCGAGGGCGACGCGATCGTCGAGCCCACGAGTGGGAACACCGGCATCGGGCTTTCGCTGATCGGCGCGGTGAAGGGGTACGACGTGCGGATCGTCATCCCCGGGTCGAAATCCCCCGAACGGCGGCGGATCATGCGCGCCTACGGCGCCGACATCGAGGTGGTCGACGGCGACATCAGCGACGCCCGCGACCGCGCCGACGAACTCGAAGCGACCGGCGACTACGTGCAGGTCCGGCAGTTCGAGAACGCCGCCAACCCCCGGGCACACTACGAGACGACCGGCCCGGAGATTCTCGACCAGGTCGACGACCGCGAGGTCGACGCGTTCGTCGCCGGCGTCGGTACCGGCGGCACGCTGACGGGGACGAGCCGCCGGCTCTTGGAGGAGTTCCCCGAGATGGAAGTCGTCGCGGTCGAGCCCGCCGAGAACGCCGTGCTCTCGACGGGTGAGTCCGGCCACGACGACTATCAGGGGATGGGACCGGGGTTCGTCGCGCCGAACCTCGACGTGGAGCTGATCGACGCCGTCGAGGCAGTCGACCTGCCGACCGCAGAGCGGGAGTGTCGCTGTCTGGCCCGCGAGGAGGGGATCCTGGTGGGCCAATCAAGCGGCGCCGCCAACGTCGCCGCCCGCCGGACCGCCCAGCGCCTCGCCGACGAGGGCGTCGACGACCCGCTGGTGGTGACGGTGTTCCCCGACAGCGGCGAGCGCTACATGTCCACCGGGCTGTTCGAGGCCGAGGAGGCAGAGGACTGCCAGTGGCAGTCTGACGGCTAACCGTCGAACTCCGACTCGGTCACGCGAACCACCAACACTTCGTCGTACCCCTCGCGTTCGGGGGTCCAGTCGCCCTCCCGCTCGACGAAGACGGGATTCTCCGGCCGACCGTCCTCGACGCCGTACACCTGGAGGAGTTCGCCCGTCTCCGCGGGGTCGACCTCGCCGTCCCGGATCGCCGTCGCCAGTTCGCGGGAGAGCCACTCCGTCTCCGACACCGAGTCCGACTGCACCAGCGCCGCCCGGACGAACCGGACGAGATACCAGTTCAGATCGTTCAACAGCGAGACCGCGGCGCCGATCGAGACGGTGTCGAGCGCGAGGCTGTTCGCGTAGGGCTCCCACAGCTCGTACGTCGAGAGCGCCTCCCGGGCGGTCTCCCGGGAGAGCAGTTCGTACCGGAGGTCGCTCTCGGGCTCGCCCAACAGACAGACCTGCGCCATCGTCGGGGGGTCGCCGGGGCGGAAGAAGTGGGTTGCGGTCCGGCGCTGTCCTCAGTCGTCGGAGACCACGGAGCGCTCGTCGGCCAGCGCTTCCGCGCGGTCGAGCAGGTCGTCTGGCTCGGCAGCCTCGACTGCGGCGAGCGTCGCGTTGGTCTCCGGATAGTCGGGGGCGACGCGCTCACAGCCGACGTTCACGGTCGCGTCGACGAACGTGCCGATCTCGCGGGCCTGCTCGACGATCTCGGGCTTGTCCCGCGTGAGCAGCGGGCGGTGGACCGGCAGGCTCGCGGCGGCGTCGGTGACGCGGACGTTCGGGCCGGTCTGGGAGGACTTCTGGCCGATCGACTCCCCCGTCGCGATCGAGTGGGCACCGATATCCTCGGCGACGGCCTCCGCGACTCGGAGCATCGCGCGCCGCAGCGAGAGCATCCGCGTCGGTCCCGTCTCGGCGGCCAGATCGTCGACGAGGTCGCCCGCGGGCACGACGCGCAGTCGGGTGTCGACGTGCGGCGCCGAGCGCGCGACCGTCCGGGCGGTCTCGGTCGCGCGGGCGAGGTGGTCCGGGCCGCCGTAGTCGCCGAGATCGAGGTAGACGGGGACGACCTCCAGCCCGCGTTTGAACAGCTCCCACGCCGCGACGGGGGAGTCCAGCCCGCCCGAGAACAGTGCGACCGTCTTCCCCTGCGTCCCGACGGGAAGCCCGCCCGGCCCGTCGTACTCGACGGCGGAGACGAACGCCTCGTCCTCGCGAACGTCGAGGCGGTACGTCCGGTCGGGGTCGTCGAGGTCGACGTCGGCGCCGGTCGCGTTTCCGATCGCGGCGCCGACCTCCGACGCGACCTCCTGACTCGTGAACGGGTGAGCGTCGGCCGTCCCGGCGCGGTTCGCCCGGACGGCGAACGTCGCGCCCTCCGGGTGGTCGTCGGCCAGCGCGACCGCCGCCTCGGCCAGCGCGTCGATCTCGGGAGCGGTCGAGATCGCGGGCCGCGTCGACACGACGCCGAAGGTGTCGGCGGCCGCGCGGGCGGCCTCGTCGGCGACGAATCCGTCGTCCCCATCGGCTGCCCGGATCAGGAGCCGCGACCACGTGCGCTCGACCTCCCCGGGGATGCCGCGGTCGTCGAGGACCGCCCGCACGTTGTCGGCGAGGCGGTCGAGCATCTGCCCGCGGACCTTGTCGCTCTTGATCCCCACCTCCCCGTAGCGGACGACGGCGAGCTCCGGTGACTGCTGCACGGGCGGGGTAGCGGGCGGGCGCGCATGGGTGTTTCCTTCCCCGGTCGCGAGCGGAACCCTTACTGCCGCGTCGACGGACTCCCGGCCATGGCCCTCTCGACGGACACGATCCTCGTCGGTATCGCGTTGCTGGTGTACGACGCCGGTTTCAACAGGTGGGCGACGGCGTTCACCGCCGCCGGCTTCGCGCTCGTCGCGCTCGGCTACGCCGGCTCACTCTACCGGCGCGCCAGCGGTGACGACTGACCGAGCCCGGTCAGACGTCGTCGAGCGGGTCCTCGATCTGCCCGGTGATCGACTCGAGCAGGTCGGTCACCGTCACCATCCCGACGACCTCGCCGTCCTCGAGCACGAGCGCGAGCTCCTGACTCTCGACCTGGAACTGGTCGATCGCGTTGCTGACGCTGGTGTCGTGGGACATAGTCATCGGCGGCGCCGAGAGGTTGGTGAAGTCCACGTCGCCCTCCGCGACGCTGTCGCGGTAGCGCGCGAGCATCGGGAAGTAGACGATCCCGCGGAAGTCGTTCAGGTCCTCGCCGATCAGGGGGTAGCGCGTGTGCGGGTGCTCCTCCATCCGGCGGAAGTTCTCCTCGGCGTCGACCTCGGTGGAGAGCGCGACGATCGCCTCGTCCTCGACCATCACCTCGCTCACCGGGCGGTCGCCGATCTGGAGCGCGTTCATGATCTCCTCGCGGCGCTCCGCGGAGACGTCGCCCTTCGTGAGCACCGATCCCAGCCGGTTCCGCAGGTCGGCGCGGGACTCGATTGCGTCCTCTTCTGCCTCCAGCCACGCGCCGGTCATCTCGACGCCGAACAGGCCGAGCGTGGCTTTCGCGACCCAGTCGCCCAGCTTGATGATCGGCAGGATCGCCCGGTTACACCAGTACAGCGGCGTCGCGCCGTATCGACAGACCAGCCGGGAGCGCTCGACGCCGAGATAGGTGGGCGTCTGCTCGCCGTGGGTCAGGTGGACGAGGTTGATGATCAGGAACGCGATGAACGCGCCCGCGCCGACGCCGGCCAGCGCGCTCCCTTGGAAGATCGGCTCGAAGATGGCCGCAAGCGCGGGCTCGGCCACGATCCCGACCGCGATGCTGGAGGCGGTGATCCCGACCTGACAGGTGGTGAGGTAGAGTTCGAGGTCGTGGGTCATCTCCCACGCCCGCTCCAGACCTTTACTCCCCCCGTCGCCGAGGAACTCCTCCTTGGAGAACTGTCTGGCGCGAGTGAGGCCGAACTCGATCGCGACGAAGAAGCCGTTCGCGAGGATCAGCCCCACTCCCGCGAGCAGTCTGGCGGTCAGTTCGAGCGTCTGCATGGGCGGCTCTCTCGACCGCCCCCGGTAAATGCGCGGCGGCCCCGGGAGCTACCCCCTCGCGGCGAGGTAGACGACCCCCAGCTTGACCAGCGCCGGGTGTGGCACCGCCTCCGGGCGCGCCGCCTCGACGACCGCGAGCCCGTCCCGGAACGACGCGCCGCGCTCGGCGGCGACGGCGGTCGCCAACACTGCGGCGCTCCGACTCACCCCCGCCTTGCAGTTGACGAGCACGTCGCCCGTCCGCGAGAGCCGTCTCACGGCGTCGACGGCGGCCGCGAACGCAGTCCAGTCGTTCCCCTCGCCGTCGGTCAGCGGGTGGTGGTGGGTGGTCAGGGGATACGCGTCGGTCGAGACGGAAACGACGGCGTCGAAACGACGGTCGTGGCGGTCGGGGTCGGCGGCGTGGCGGTTGCCGAGGTGGAGGCCACGCTCGTTCAGCGGTGTGAGAACTGGCTCGTCGTCGACGGAGCCGATCGGTCGGAGGAGCTGGCAGTCGGGATCGGTCGAGCGGTCACTCATCGCCCCGGCGGCGTCGGGGGGAGCGCGCTCAGAACGTCGAGATGTCGCCCTCGATCGCCTCGCGGGTGATCTCGGTGACGTTCGCGAGGTTCTCGTCGACGATCTCGCTCACCTCGTCCTCGATGTCGGCCACGTCGACGCCGTCGGCGGTGACGACCTGCGCGTCGGCGACGTGGGGCTGGTCGATCGGTCGGCCGATCTGGGAGAGCAGGCGCAGTTGGAGGTCGCGGATCCCGTCGACCTCCGCGACCACGTCCTCGGCAGTCACCGTCGAGAGGAGGTTGTAGATTTTCCCGATGTGGTTGACGGGGTTCTTGCCCGAGGTGGCCTCCATGCTCATCGGTCGGTTCGGCGTGATGAGGCCGTTGGCGCGGTTCCCGCGGCCGACGGAGCCGTCGTCGCCCTGCTCGGCGGAGGTGCCGGTGACGGTGAGGTACACCGAGCCGGCGTCGTAGTCGTCGGCGGTGTTGACCTCGACGCTGACCTCGCGGTCGGTGTGCTCACGGGCGACGCTCTCGGCGTACGCCTGCACCTCCTTCACCGCGGCCTTGTACGCCTCGAGGCTCTCGATGTACTTGTCGACCATCGCGACGGCGACGGTCACGTCGATCGAGTCGCCCTCGCGTTTGCCCATCACCTTCACGTCCGGGCCGACCTCGGGGTTCTCGGCGGCGTACTCGCCGTTGATGCCGCGCTCGATCTCGTGGACGATGGTCTCCGTCTCGGTCAGGGGGGCGTGGCCGACGCCGTAGGAGGTGTCGTTGGCCATCGGCACCTGGACCTCCTCCTCGCCGAACACGTCCTGTAGGTCGCCGCTGCCCTCGCCGAGCTGGATGTCGACGACCACGTCGGTCCCGTACTCCAGTTCGGGGATCTGCTCCTGGAGGTACTCACGGGCGGCCGCCAGCGCCGTCGAGTCGACGGGCAGCTCGATCGTCTCGCCGTCGCGCTCGTAGCTCTTGGTCGCGCGGCCGACGATCAGGATGTAGATCGGCTCAATCACCTCGCCGCCGCCGTAGGCCGGCGCCGCACGCCCCGCGGCGAGCTGAGTCTCGTCGGTGTTGTAGTGGAGCACCTTCCCGACGCGATCGAGGTAGAGCTGTGAGAGCGCCCGGGAGACGCTCTCGGCGATGCCGTCGCAGATAGAGTCGGGGTGCCCGATCCCCTTTCGCTCGACGATCTCGACCTGCTGGTCCTCGACCGCCCGCCGGTCGAGTTCGGAAACCTGAACGTTCCGCGTCATTGCTCCCTCTTCCGCGGCGCGGGGTCTATAACCTTCGGAAACGATCCGGGGAACGGAAATTACTGTTAAGCATCGGCGTCGAGTAGCAGGCCGAGGTAGGACGTACGGATCTGGTCGTCGGGGTCGAGACCGAGCGCGCGGAGTCGCTCCTGTGCCTGCTCTCGCACCGCCTCGATCTCGGATTCCGGCGCCTCGCGTTCGATCTCGACGAACGAGCCGAGTCCGTCGACCGCGTCGAGGGTGACGGTGTAGCCGTCGAGATCGAACCGTTCGCGCTCCTTCTCGACGGTCGCGGCCGGCTCGAACCCCAGCCCGTCGAGGATCCCCGCGGCGGCGTCGCCGTCGGTGACGGCGGTCTCGTGTTCCTCGCGGGTCTTCGACTCGGCCTCGACGAGCGGTCCCTTGTAGGTCAGCTTCGTCGTCGTCTCGCCGGCGTCGAGGTCGGTCTCCTCCCGCAGCCGGAGCGCCTCGTCGGTCTCCGCGAACTCGCGGTGGGGAGCGTCGTAGTACGTGTCGACCTGTCGGACGTGATCGACGGGCTCGGCGCCGGCGTCGGAAAGCGCCGAGCGGACGGGATCGTGGTCGGCCGCGACTTTGAGTTCGACCTCGTACATGGCTGCGGAGAGAGCGGCGGCGACGAAAAGCGTGGCCTCTCGGCCGCGACGGTCCGATCCCGCGGCCGGCGGCGTCGGGGGCGTCCAGCCCCGAAACGTTGTCCTTAAGAGTGGAACACGTGACCGTAGACGTATGAGCGAAAACGAGGCCGACGCCGAGAGCGAGGCCGAGGCAGCCGAGACCGAGTCGGGAATCCAGGAGGGCGACTTCGTCCGCATCGACTACAACGTCCGCACCGTCAGCGACGACCGCGTCGTCGACACGACCCGGAAGGAGGTCGCCGAGGAGGCCGGCATCGACGACGACGAGTACGACTTCTCGCCGCGCATCATCGTCGTGGGCGAGGGCCACGTGTTCCCCGGCGTCGACGACGCGCTGCTCGGCGGCGAGGTCGGCGACGAGGGCACCGTCGAGATCGACGCCGAGGACGGCTTCGGCGAGTACGACGAGGAGCAGGTCCGCACCGTCAGCGCCAACAAGCTCGACGAGGAGAACCGTCGCCCCGGCGCACAGGTCCAGATCGACGGCGAGCAGGGCTACGTCGAGCGAGTGATCGGCGGCCGCGCACGCGTCGACTTCAACCACCCGCTTGCGGGCGAGGATCTCGAGTACGAGTACGAGATCGTCGACGTCGTCGAGGACGACGAGGAGAAGGCCGCCGGCCTGCTGGGGATGTACCTCCAGATGGAGCCGGACCTGCGTATCGAGACCGAGACGGTCGAGGAGGAGGTCACCACCGAGGACGAGGACGGCGAGGAGACCACCGAGACCGAGGAGGTCGAGCAGCGCACCCTCTACATCGAGGCGACCCAGCAGATGCAGATGAACCAGCAGTGGATGTTCCAGAAGAGTCAGGTCGCACAGGACCTGATGGACCGTCTCGACCTCGACCGCGTGGTCGTCGAGGAGGTCTTCGACGGCACCGGCGGCGGCATGATGGGCGGCATGGGCGGTATGATGGGCGGTATGGGCGGCGCCGAGCAGCTCGAAGAGGAGCTCGAGGACATCGAGGGCGACCTCGAGGACGCCGACGTCGACGCCGAGGAGATCGTCGACGAGCTCGAAGACGAGTAACGCCGTAGTCGGCACGCGACGCCGTCACACACCGACCGAACCTTTTTGCGGAATCCAACGCCAGTAGCGCGTAGCCGATGAAGCTCGACTTCTCCTGAGCCCGCGCGGCTCACGTGACGGCAGCGAGGCGACAGCCTCGGCATCCGTGGTTCCGCGACCACGCTGTGAGCGGCGGGAGACCACCTGTGGCACCGTTCCCCGACAGCCTCGGGTCTCCCGCCGGCCGCGGGTCGTTCCCGCCGTCGTCGCCCGTCAGCGGTGGGGACCCACCCCCACCAACGTTGCAAGACTCACCACCAGCCGAGACGGACGAACAGCGAGCGAACGCCAGTGACGCCGACGGCGACCCCGACCGCACTGCCGTCGTTGTCGCCCGCGACGCCGACCAGCAGCCCGACACGACCGAGATCGAGCGCCTCGCCGCCACGGCCGGCTACGAGGTCGTCGACGCGCTCACCCAGCGCCGCGAGGAGGACGGCCAGTACAACCTCGGCCGCGGGAAGGCCGAGGCGCTCGCCCGTCGCGTGGTCGAGACCGGCGCCGACGCGGTCGTGTTCGACGGCGAACTCAGCCCCGGCCAGTACAGTTCCCTGACTGCACTCCTGCCCGACGGAACGGTCGTCGTCGACCGGCACCGGCTCGTGCTCGGGATCTTCGAGTCCGGCGCCGGCGACGAGGCCGCCCGCCTGCAGGTCGAACTCGCGAGGCTGCGGTACGAGCTCCCCCGGATCAGGGAGACCGAGGAGCGAACCCACATGCAGCGCGCCGCCGAGACCGGCTCCCGCGTGGTCGACACCGAGCGGCGGATTCGGACCGTCGAGAACAAGCTCGACGAACTGGCCGATCGCGCCGGCGAGCGCCGGGCAGAGCGCCGGGAACAGGGGTTCGACCTCGTCGCGGTCGCGGGCTACACCAACGCGGGGAAGTCGACGCTGCTGCACCGACTGGCGGACGATCTCTCGATCGAGGGGATATCCCCCGAACACGACGATCTCGACGGCGAAGCTGCGGTCGAGGATCGCCTGTTCGAGACGCTCGACACCACCACCCGGCGGGCGACGATCGGCGGCCGACGGGTGCTGCTGACGGACACCGTCGGGCTGGTCGACGGGATTCCGCACGACCTCGTGGCGTCGTTCAGCGCGACGCTCGATGCGGTCGCCGACAGCGACGCCGCGCTGCTGATCGCCGACGCGAGCGACTCGCTCTCGGCGATGCGCGAGAAGCTCCGGGTGTCGCTCGGGGAACTCGACGACCCGCGCGGCGAGCTCCTGATCGTGCTCAACAAGGTCGACCTCCTCGACGATGCGGCAGTCGAGCGGCGCCGGAGGGCGGCCGAGTCGGTGGCCGGCGATCGGGCCACCGCAGTGCTCGCGGTCAGCGCGACCGAGGGAACTGGGATCGACCGCCTGCGCGAGACCGTGGCCGGGACGCTGCCGACCGAGGAGGTCCGGTTCGACCTCCCCAACACGGGAGAGACGCAGTCGTTCCTCGCGTGGGCGCACGAACACGGGCGCGCCGACGCCGAGTACGAGGGCGACCGCGTCCGCGTTCGGTTCGCCGGCCGGCCGGCGGTCGTCGACCGGGCGCGTTCGCGGGCCGCGTCGATCCGGGCGGACTGACCTCCCGTCACTCTCCGCTGACTTTTTCTCACTCTGCCCCGAGGGGCCTGTGTGTGCAGCACACGGCCGTGGGTGCGGTCAGAGCGGCGCCCGCCGGCCACGCACGCGGTGCTTCAACCATGACTGACAACGGCGGCAACGACCGACGACGGGACATCGAGGGGCGAATCAACACGCTCGGCACGGGCAACAACGTGGGCGGCCGGCGGAGCCACGGCGCCGACGCCACCGAGGGCGAGGACGCCGACTCGGAGGCGGGCGTGACGCCGGAAGCCGACGCCCGCGGCGGCGACGAGGAGACCGACCGCGACACCGGCGTGACGCCGGAAGCCGACGATCACGGCAGCGAGGACGCTCCCGAGCGCGAGACGGAGGTGACCCCGGAGGCGAGCACCGACGACTACGAGAGCGAGGAAGAGGACCGCTCGTCGCTCGATATCGAGATCGATCGGTTCGTGCGTGCCTTCGCCACACGGCGGGCCGAGTCGCTCGACGAGACGCTCGACGAGTACGTCGTCGGCTCCGTGAAGGGGTATCTCGCGGGCCTGCTCGGCGGCGACGTGGAGTCGCCGGGCACGCTGAAGCGCCGGGTCGAGGTCGAGGCCGACGACGTGTTCGGCGGCCTGCTCGACGCCGTCGGCGAGGAGGAGCAGGACCGCGGTGACGTGGTCGTCGAGGCGGTCGCCGAGGCGTACGACGTGCCCGAGGACGACGAGCTGACCGTCGCCGGCCTACGCGACCACGAGGCGATGCTGAACGGCGTGGTCGCGAACAGTTCGAACAGCCTCGGCGACGTGTCAGAGGTCGTGCAGGCGGCCGTCGAGACGCGGCTGATCGAGGAGGACGCTGAGTAGCAGCGGTAGCTGGTAGATTTTCAGTTCCGTGGTGAGCGCCGTCGCTCGTGGTGACGTAGTCAGTTCGTTCTTCGACCGCGAACACGATTCTTTGACAGCGAACACGACCGCGGAGTGAGCATGGCCACTTGTGACCGCAGTGTGCCGGGCATGAAGCCCGGCGCAGCGCCGAGTCCCCACCCCTCCCCCGCGGGCCGGCGACCGTTGCCGGCCCGCGGCGTCCACCGCCACCGCAGCCGGCGGTGGCGCGCGACGTGAGCAGGGCGAGACCGAAGGTCTCGCTGGCCGTGCGGGCGACGCGTGGGTCGCCCGCACGACCTCTCCGTGCGCGAACGAGCGCGCGAGGGACGACCGATCGAGCGAAGCGAGAGAGGGAGTCGGCTGGGGAGGTGTGTGGCTGTGCGGGGCGGTGCGGTCACAAGATGCCAACGATCGAGATGCTGTTGCCGTCGCAGTACCCGTGTCGAGAGATACTGTTACCGTCCCAGTACCCGTCGTAGAGAGGCACTGTTACCCCACAGCGAAGCCACCTTCCCCAAAGAACGAAAGCACGACCTCGTTCGAGGGCGGGAGCCTTATCCCCCACCACCGAGAACGTCGCGATATGCAACCACGCGACCTCTCCGCCCACGTCGAGTACGTCCCCGGACGGGGGGTCGAGGAGGTCGCCCGCGACCTCGGCCTCGATCCCGACGAGCTCGTGAAGCTCTCCTCGAACGAGAACCCACACGGCGCCAGCCCCGCGGCCGTCGACGCCGTACGGGACGCTGCCGACGAGATATCCGTCTACCCCAAGGCGGCCCACACCGACCTCACGGCCGACCTCGCCGAGAAGTGGGACCTCGACACCGAGCAGGTCTGGGTCAGCCCCGGCGCCGACGGCGCGATCGACTACCTCTCCCGGGCGATGCTCGACCCCGCGGACCCGGTGCTCGTCCCCGATCCCGGCTTCTCCTACTACGGGATGAGCGCGCGCTACCACCACGGCGACGTTCGTACCTACGAGCTCTCGAAGGCCGACGAGTTCGAGATGACCGCTGACACCGTGCTCGACGACTACGACGGCGAGCGCATGGTGTTCGTCACGTCGCCGCACAACCCCACGGGAGCGACGATGGCCCGCGAGGAGATCGAGGCGCTGCTTTCCGGCGTCGAGGACGACTCGCTGGTCGTGATCGACGAGGCCTACGGCGAGTTCGCCGAGGAGCCATCCGCCGCCGACCTCCTCGACGACTACGAGAACCTCGCGATCCTGCGGACGTTCTCGAAGGCGTACGGGCTCGCCGGCCTGCGGATCGGCTACGCGCTCGTCCCCGCCGCGTGGGGCGACGCCTACGCGAAGGTCTCGACCCCCTTCGCCGCCAGCGAGATGGCGCTGCGAGCCGCGATAGCCGCACTCGACGACGGCGCACACGTCGAGAAGTCCGTCGAGAGCGCCGAGCGGGCGCGGGAGCACATCCACGACCACCTCGACGCGCCGACGTTCGACAGCGAGGCCAACTTCGTACTCTGTGAGGTGGGCGACGGGAGCGCCGTCGCCGAGGCCGCCCAGCGGGAGGGCGTGATCGTCCGGGACTGCAGTTCCTTCGGCCTGCCGGGCTGTATCCGGATCTCCTGTGGGACCGAAGCCGAGACCCGGCGGGCGGTCGAGACGCTAAACGACGTGCTCGCCGAGTTGGAGGCGACGGCATGAGCGACACCGACGACCTCGCGTTCGACCGCGTCGCGCTCACAGGAACGCCCGGGACGGGGAAGACCACCGTCGCCGAGGCGGTCGGCGAACGCCTCGACATCCCCGTCCATCACCTCAACGACCTGATCCGCGAGGAGGGGCTTCACGAGGGTGAGGACGAGCAGCGCGGCTCGCTCGTCGCCGACCTCGACGCGATCCGGGAGTACCTCGGCGACTGGTCCGGGCTACTGGACTCCCACCTCGCACACCACTTCGACGCCGATGCTGCGATCGTGCTGCGCTGTCACCCCGACGAACTTGAGGAGCGCCTCGCCGAGCGTGACGAACCCGACGCGAAGATCGCCGAGAACGCCGAGAGCGAGGCGCTGGACATCGTGCTCAGCGAAGCGGTGCGGGCGTACGGGGAGGAGAACGTCTACGAGATCGACACCACCGACCGGCCGGTCGAGGCCGTCGTCGACGACGCCATCGCCGTCCTGCGCGGCAAGCGCGAGCCGTCGGCCGGCACGGTCGACTTCACGGGGGCGCTGTGACGCTCGATCAGTACCGCGATATCGCGGACCGGCTGCTCGTCCCGTTCGTCGACGCCGCGGAGGCGCTGGGCCTGACGCCCGACGGCGTGAGCGTGATCGCGTTCGTCTTCGCCGGTGCCGCCGGCGGCGCGTTCGCGCTCGCGGGCGGCCAGGGGCCGCTGTGGCTCTACCTCGCGGCCAGCTTCTTCGTGTTCGCGAACGGCTGGCTCGACCTCGTCGACGGCGCGCTCGCCCGGAGCCTCGGCACCGACTCCGAGGGCGGCGACCTGCTCGATCACGTGCTCGATCGCTACGCGGACGTGCTCATCATCGCCGGGCTCGCGGCGGGCGCTGACGCCTACGCGCTCGGCCTGCTCGCGGTGACGGGCGTGCTGCTCACCTCCTACCTTGGCACGCAGATCCAGGCGGTCGGGCTCGGCCGGGAGTACGGCGGCCTGCTCGGCCGCGCCGACCGGCTGGCGCTCGTGGGGATCGTCGGCGTGGTCGCGTTCGTGCTGCCCGGCGAGATCGTCGCCGGCTTCGGCGCGGTCGAACTGCTGCTCGTGCTGTTCGCGGTCGTCGGCCACCTCACCGCGCTCCAGCGGTTCTGGGGTGCGTGGTCGGACCTCCGCTGACGCCGTGGGCCGCCGTCTCGAAGGGACGGAAAACTGATACCCCGCCCGCCCACAGCGGGCGCCATGAGCGACCTCCATCAGTCGAACCGACGGCTCTGGGACGAGTGGAGCGACGACTTCCAGGCGATCTGGCGCTCGGACACCGACGAGGGCGAACTCCCGCCGGCGCCCTCGCCGTTCGCCGCGGACGCCCCCGGCGGCCCCCAGCCGGGGATTCTGGAGAGCGTCGAGGGGAAGGCGTACGTCGAACTCGGCTGTGGCGGCGGACAGGGCAGCGTCGGCACTGCGGAACTCGGCGCGGATCCCGTCGTCGGGGTGGACTTCTCGGGCGAGCAGCTCCGGTACGCGCGGCAGCTCCGCGACGAGTACGGCGTCGATGCCCAGTTCGTACAGGGCGACGTGACCGACCTCCCGCTCCCGGACGATCGCTTCGACGTCGCCTCCTCGGAGGCGGCGTTCCAGATGGTCGAGGACGTCGATCGCGCGTTCGCGGAGGCCCACCGCGTCCTCCGAGACGGCGGCGTGTTCGTGTTCAGCGTCCTGCACCCGCTGCACGAGGCGTTGGACGAGGAGTCCGGGACGCTCGAACACAGCTACGTCGACGAGGGGCCGCGGGAGATCGAGATCGACGAGGCGTTCGAGGAGACGCTGATGGTGTTCGACCGCACGGTCGCGGACCTCCACAACGGCCTCGTCGACGCCGGCTTCGAGGTCCGGCGACTGCTCGAACACCACAACCACGAAGTCGAGCACAACGAGCCAGCGGAGAGCGATCTGCCCGACGTGCTCTGGAAAGTGCCCCAGAGCGTGCGGTTCTGGGCGGTCGCGCAGTAATCAGTCCAGACTCAGGCCGGCGTGCCAGCGGTCCGCGCCGGCCTCTTCCTTCACTTCGTCCATCTTCGCGAGCAGCTTCACCGCGAGGCTCGCCGTCTCGGCGGCGACGGACTCCCCCTCCGTCATGAACTCGCCCGTGGTGCGGTTCGCGAACACCGAGCAGACCGCGCCCGCCCGCAGGCCGTAGACGTTCGCGAGCGTGCAGATGGCGGCCGTCTCCATCTCGATGTTCAGCACGTTCGCCTCCTTCAGGTCCTCGACGAGCGTCTCGCTGCCGGCGGCTTCGAACCCCTCGAACCCCTCCCGACCCTGCCCGGCGTAGAAGGAGTCGGCGGACATCGTGAGGCCGACGTGGTAGTCGTGGCCCAGTCGCTCGGCGGCGGCGATCAGCGCGGAGACGACCTCCTCGTCGGCGACCGCGGGGTAGTCCTCCCGGACGTACTCCTTGCTGGTGCCCTCCTGCCGGACGGCGCCGCGGGTGATCACCAGATCGCCAACGTCCATCTCGGGCTGGATCGCGCCACAGGAGCCGACGCGGATGAACGTGTCCGCGCCGACGCGGGCCAGCTCCTCGACGGCGATCGCCGCCGACGGCGAGCCGATCCCGGTGGAGGTGACGGAGATCGGGGCGCCGTCGTAGCTCCCGGTCGCGGTGCGGTACTCGCGGTGGTGGGCGACCTCCTCGTGGTCGTCCCACAGCGGCGTTACCTTGTCGACCCGCTCGGGGTTGCCGGGGAGCAGGACGCTGTCGGCGACGTCGCCGGGTTCGAGTTCGACGTGGTACTGCATCTCGTCTTCGGCGTCGGACATGCTTTCGCGGTTCTCCGCTGTGGGGCGTAAGGCTGTCGTTCGCTGTCGGGTGTCGTCCACACCCGGGCGAGTCCAGTTCGGACTCCAGCGCGCTTGATTCGACCCACGAGTGTCGGTCTTGAACCGTTACCCGCTATATCGATTTGTCACTATCGAGATCGAACACGTCGATGGAGCGATCGAACGCACGAGCCATCTACTCGGCGAAAACCGGCCGAAAAGGTTAGAGCACGCCCATCGTCTCCAGTCGCTCGGGCAGGTACGTGTCCGTCACGAAGTCCAGCCCTCGGGAGGCGAGCGCCTGCTGTTCGGCCTTCTTCCCGATGTCCAGTTGGAGTTCGATCTGCTCCTCCCAGAACTCCGTCTGGAAGCGCGGGTCCTCGAGTTCGGACTCCAGCGCGTTCACGTCCGAGTCCGACAGCGGGTCAGTCGGCAGGTCGTAGTCGACGATGTCCTGCGGGCGGATCCCCACGTACTGGGCCTCCGGCGTCGCGAGGTACTCCGAGAGGTGGGCAGACTTGATCGAGCCGTACGCCACGGAGCCGTAGATCCGGTAGGACCAGGGGTCACCGTCAGTGAACACCACGACCGGCAGGTCCAGTTCGTCGCGGAGCCGCTTGGTGATCCGCCGGGTCGCGCGCGCGGGCTGCCCCTTGAGGTGGACGATCAGGCAGTTGTACTCGTCGTCGAACCCGTTCTCGATCAGGCGGTCCCGCATCCCACCCGTCTCGACACAGAGCACGAAGTCGATGTCGTGGTCGAGGAACTCGATCGTGTCCGGGTTGTTCGGGATCTGGTAGCCGCCCTCGCCCACGTCGAGCTGGCAGTGGATCTCCCGCTCGCCGCGGCGGGTCTGCTCGCGCAGCTTCAGCGGCCCCATCAGGGTCGCGCCGGACTCCTCGGGGCGCATGTGGAAGTCCTCGCGGGTGACGCCCGTGATGATCTCCAGGTCCTCGACGAGGTTGTTCGACTCGTCCTGCCCGTTGAACTGGGCCTCCTCGTTGTCCCACGACTCCGAGAGGTAGTAGAGCTCTCGCAGCGTCGAGGAGCGGTCCTCGTCCAACTGGTTCGCGAGGAACTCGATGGTGTAGGCGGCCTTCAGCAGCTTCCGGGCGCCACTGACGGAGTTGGCCGAACGGGTGGACTTCCGGTCGCCGTACACCCAGACGCTCTTCTCGGGGTCGTACTCGATGTTGCTCTTCGTCCGGGTGGGCAGCTCCATCCGGGGGATCTCGCCGGCCGCGAACTGGTCGTAGAACTCCGCGGCCAGATCGATCAGCCGTTCCCGCGCCTCAGCGTCGCTCAGGTCTTTCGTGCTCATGCGTTCACCGTGAGTTTCTCGTCGTCGACGCCGTCGACGGTCGCGTCGGCGTCGGCGTCAGTCGGCAGGCTGTACTCCAGTTCGACCGTCTCGCCCGAGTCCACGTCGGGGTTCCAGTTCACGAACCACTCCTCGTCCATCTCGATCGCGTCGACGCCGTCGGGCAGCCCCTCGGGCTCGGCGGAGACGATCTCGGTGATCTCCAGACTCTCGTTCCGGTCGGAGTGGTTCTCGACCACCAACGTCACCGTCTCGCCGTCGCGCTCGCGGTCGACGCCGACGTTGTTCATGATCCGGGCCATCGCCCCCTCGATGTCGGGGTGGTCGCGCCCGGTGACTTCGGCGACCTTCTCGGCCATCTGCGGGAGGATGCGCCCGAGCACGTCCTGTTTCTCCCGGCGCTTGGCCATCGAGCGGCGCTTGTTGAGGTAGGACTTCAGCTCGCGGGCGGCCTCCCGGATCGCGAGCTCGATCTCGTCCTCGATCTCGGGCACCGACGCCAGCGCGTCCTTCGACTCGCTGGTGAACGGGACGTTCGTCGACGCGACGTGGATCGAGATGACCGCCGGCCCGGAGGGCATCCCCGAGCCGCCGGGCTGATCCAGCCCGTAGTTCCGCCAGCCGATGCGTTTGACCACGTTCGTCGTCGCACACGCGCCGCGCTGGTAGACGAGCGGCACGCGGTTCGCGAAGCGCAGTAGTTCGACGCTCCCGTCGGCGGGGATGTCGCCGCCGTAGGCGATCCCGGCCTCGACGACGAACGGGTCGCCGCCGTGGACCTCGGCGTCCCGGGTCGAGGCGGCGTAGAAGTCGGCGTCGTACTCCTTCCGGAGGCCGGCCTCGACCAGCTCCTCGGTGATCGGGGCGAGACAGTCCGTCGGCGGCGAGAGGATGTCCGTCTCCCGCATCGCCTCCAGCAGTTCGGAGGCGGTGTCGCGGTCGCCGGCGATCTCGCTCACGTTCGGCGGGTCGTCCGGGACGGTCTGCATCCGGGACCAGAGCGACTCGACGACGTTCTCGCGGGCGGTGTCGCCGAACGTCTCGTCGTCGTACTCCTCGGTGGTGTCGGCGGCCTCGTCGACGAGCGTCTTCAGGTCGCCGAGGGTGAGCCGCATCCGGTTCGGGCCGTCGTCGTCGCCCAGCGCGACGAAGCGTTCGGCCAGCCGCTCCGATAGCCCG
The DNA here is from genome assembly GCF_054653455.1 of Halolamina salina. Lineage (NCBI taxonomy): Archaea > Methanobacteriati > Methanobacteriota > Halobacteria > Halobacteriales > Haloferacaceae > Halolamina > Halolamina salina. Next base: position 1,027,567 of record NZ_BAAIGE010000002.1, read on the forward strand.
TTGACTGCGGCGTCGTCCTTCCGCGTCGAGGTGGCGTCGTCGACCAGTTCGTACAGCGTCGGGGTGAGTCGGTCGAGGTCGTCGCCCTCGTCGTCGGAGCCGAACCGAGTGAGTTCGCTCCACGCCGCTTCGACGGCGTTCTCCCGGACGGTCGAGCCGAACGTCTTGCCCGTCTCGGTGCCGACCTCGTCGGCGACGGTGCCGACGATCTCGACGAGCCCGGAGTAGGTGGTCCGCTCGCGCTCGGTCAGGCTGTTCGCGATTCGCTCGGCGAACACGTCGGTCGCGTCGGCGCCCTTGTTCGAGACGGCCTCGCGGAGGGCGGTCTCGATGTCAGCTTCCACGTCGGCGGTCGGGGCGCCGTTCCGGGCGGGCCAGCCGAGTTCGCGGCCGAAGTGACGGTCGCGGAAGTTGTCGAGGACGCTGTCGGCGGTCTTCTTCCCGACGCGGGTGAACTCCTCCTGCATGAACCCCGAGAGGGAGTAGGAGTCGGTCGCGTCGAGCATCTTGATCAGCGTCCCGAGTTCGACGCCGTGGGGGTGGGGCCGAATCTCCTTCGTCTCCGCGGGGAGCTGATCGGTCGCACGCTCGAACTTCAGCGGCTCGTCCAGTCCCGGCTCCCGGAGCTCGATCCGTGCGTGGGGGTTGACGACCGCGGTGTGTTTGATGTAGTCGTGGAGCTGGCTCCGGGCGCGCATGTTGGCCTCCATCTCCAGTTCGATGCGCGTGCCGTGGCTGCGGTCCCACGAGGTGGTCTCGGCGGTCCCGATCTCCGGCTCGTTGGTGTCGGTGTCGATGATGAGCTCGAAGTACTCCGCCTCGGTGCTGCCCTGCGTGCGGGAGGTGATCTTCGCGGGCTTGCCGGAGGTGAGTTGGGAGTAGAGCACGGCCGCGGAGATTCCGATCCCCTGCTGCCCGCGGCTCTGCTCGCGCTTGTGGAACCGCGAGCCGTACAGCAGCTTCCCGAACACTTTGGGAAGCTGCTCCTTGGTGATCCCGGGCCCGTTGTCCTCGACCACGAGGCGGTAGTAGTCGCCGACCTCGCGGATCTCGACGTAGATGTCGGGCCGGATGCCGGCCTCCTCGGTCGCGTCGAGGGCGTTGTCGACGGCCTCCTTCACGGCCGTCACCAGCCCCCGGGCGCCCGAGTCGAACCCGAGCATGTGTTTGTTCTTCTCGAAGAACTCGGCGATGGAGATCTCGCGTTGCCCCTCGGCCAACTCCTCGGCCGTGGTGGTTCCCTCGCCGAGTGTCGTCTGCTCCGAGGTCATTCTGTACTCCGGGTACCCGTCCCCCACGTAAAGTCCCTTCCGTAGCTCGGTGAAACTGAAACTCCGGGAGAACGACGCGATTTCGGCGGGCCACGCGCGGCCACGGCCGCGCCGCTCGCGCGCGCCGCGAGAGCGGCGGCGATCGGGCCGTTCGCCCCACCCCCGAACTCAGTTTTCGGCTGCGTCGGATCGGTTTGGGAATCCCCGAAGTTCACTACGCCTGCAGCGAGTTTTCGTTCACGCGCCCCCGCGCGCGTGCGGGTCCTTTATCCGGCGGGGGCGCCTCTCAGAGAGTACGCGCTATGTCAGAAGAGAACGCCGACTACGGCGCGGGCCAGATCCAGGTCCTGGAGGGTCTCCAGGCCGTCCGGAAGCGCCCCGCCATGTACATCGGGTCCACCGACGACCGTGGGCTCCACCATCTCGTCTACGAGGTCGTCGACAACGCCATCGACGAGGCGTTGGCGGGTCACTGCGACCGCATCTCGGTGACGATCCACGACGACGGCTCCGTCTCTGTCACCGACGACGGTCGCGGGATCCCCGTCGACACCCACGAGGAGTACGACCGGCCGGCGCTGGAGGTCATCATGACCGTCCTCCACGCCGGCGGGAAGTTCGACAACAAGTCCTACCAGGTCTCCGGCGGCCTCCACGGCGTCGGCGTGAGCGTGGTGAACGCGCTCGCAAAACGCCTGACCGCCGAGGTCAAACGCGACGGCGCCGTCTGGCGCCACGAGTTCGACCGCGGTGAGCCTCAGGGCGACATCGAACGGGTCCGCGACCTCGAGGAGGACGAGGGGACGGGCACCACGATCCGCTTCTGGCCCGACGAGGAGATCTTCGAGACCACCGAGTTCGAGTTCACGACGCTGGAGAGCCGGCTCCGCGAGCTCGCCTTCCTCAACAGCGGCGTCCACATCGAACTCGCCGACGAACGCGACGACGAGGACCACGAACCGCAGTCGGAGACGTTCCTCTACGAGGGCGGGATCCGCGCGTTCGTGCGGTTCCTCAACGAGACCAAGACGCCCATCCACGACGACGTGATCTACTTCGAGGACGAGGAGGAGGGCGTCCAGGTCGAGGTGGCGCTGCAGGCCACCGAGGAGCTACAGGGGTCGATCCACAGCTTCGCGAACAACATCAACACCCGCGAGGGCGGCACCCACCTCACGGGGTTCAAGACGGCGCTCACCCGCGTCGTCAACGACTACGCCAACGAGCAGGGACTCATCGGCGACGTCGACGGCAACCTCAAGGGCGAGGACGTCCGCGAGGGGCTGACCGCCGTCGTCTCGGTCAAACACCCAGACCCGCAGTTCGAGGGCCAGACCAAGACCAAGCTCGGCAACAGCGAGGTCCGCGGGATCACCGAGAGCACGGTCCACGAGGGGCTGGGCACGTATCTCGAGGAGAACCCCGACACCGCGAAGAAGATCGTCGCGAAGGCCGCCGAGGCCGCGAAGGCTCGACAGGCCGCGAAGAAGGCCGAGGAGCTGACCCGCCGGAAGTCGGCGCTGGAGTCGACGGCGCTGCCGGGGAAGCTCGCGGACTGTCAGAGCCGCGACCCCAGCGAGGCCGAGCTGTTCATCGCGGAGGGTGACTCCGCGGGTGGGAGCGCCAAGCAGGCCCGGGACTCCTCGTTCCAGGCCGTGCTCCCGATCAAGGGGAAGATCCTCAACGTCGAGAAACACCGTCTCGACCGCATCCTCGAGAACGACGAGATCCGCGCGATCATCACCGCCGTCGGCACGGGGATCGGCGAGGAGTTCGACATCGAGGACTGCCGCTACGAGAAGATCATCATGGCGACCGACGCCGACGTCGACGGCGCCCACATCCGGACGCTGCTGCTCACGCTGTTCTACCGGCACATGAAGCCGCTGCTGGAGGCGGGCTACGTGTACGCCACCCAGCCGCCGCTGTACCGCATCCGCTACCGCGGCGAGACGTACGACGTGATGAGCGAGGAGGAGCGGGACCGGGTGATCGAGGAGGTCTGTGACGGCAACCCCACGCAGGTCCAGCGGTTCAAGGGGCTGGGTGAGATGAACCCCGACCAGCTCTGGGAGACGACGATGAACCCGGAGAACCGGGTGCTGAAACAGATCACGCTCGACGACGCCGCCGCCGCGGACAAGATGTTCTCGGTGCTGATGGGCGACGCCGTCGACCCGCGGAAACAGTTCATCAAGGAGCACGCGACCGACGCCGAGTGGGTGGACATATGAGCACGGACACGCCCGACGACGGGGACGAGCCGGCCGACCGGGTCGAGCACGTCCGCGTCGAGGACGAGATGGAGCAGAGCTACATCGACTACGCGATGTCGGTCATCGCGGGCCGCGCCCTCCCGGACGTCCGGGACGGCCTGAAGCCGGTCCACCGGCGCATCCTCTACGCGATGCACGAGGACGGGATCACCTCCGGCTCCGGCCACCGGAAGTCCTCCTCCATCGTCGGGACCACCATGGGGGACTACCACCCCCACGGCGACAGCGCGATCTACGACGCGCTCGCCCGGATGGCACAGGACTTCTCGATGCGCGCGCCGCTGGTCGACGGGCAGGGGAACTTCGGCTCGATCGACGGCGACCCGCCGGCCGCGATGCGCTACACGGAGGCGCGCATGGCGCCGATCGCCGAGGAGCTGCTGGACGACATCGGGAAGGACACCGTCGACTTCTCCAGCAACTACGACGACCGGCTCACGGAGCCGGACGTGCTGCCCGCGGCGTTCCCGAACCTGCTCGTCAACGGTAGCTCGGGGATCGCGGTCGGCATGTCGACGAACGTCCCGCCGCACAACCTCCGGGAGGTCGTCGACGCTACGATCGAGCTGATCGAGAACCCCGAGGCGACCGTCGAGGACCTGATGGAGCACGTCGAGGGGCCGGACTTCCCGACGGGCGCGAACATCGTCGGCCGGAACGGCGTCCACCAGGCGTACAAGACCGGTCGCGGCCGGGTCCGCATCCGCGCGAAGTTCGACGTCGACGAGGAGGAGGGCCGCATCGTCGTCACCGAACTCCCGTTCCAGGAGAACAAGGCCCGCCTGATCGAGCGGATCGCCGACGACGTGAACGAGGGGAAGATCGAGGGGATCCGCGACCTGCGCGACGAGTCCGACCGCGACGGCATCCGCATCGTGATCGAACTCAAGCGCGACGCGATGGCGGAGGTCGTCAAGAACCAGCTGCTCGAGTCCCACCTCGAAACGACGTTCGGCGTGATCAACCTCGCGCTGGTCGACGGCCAGCCGAAGGTGCTCACGCTGAAGGAGACCCTCCAGGAGTACATCAAGCACCGCCGCGAGGTCGTGCGTCGGCGCAGCCAGTACGACCTCGCCGAAGCCGAGGACCGCGCCCACATCCTCGAAGGCCGGCTGAAGGCGCTGGAGAACGCCGAGGACGTGGTCGAGGCGATCCAGAACAGCGAGGACCGCGACGCCGCCAAGGCGATGCTGCAGGAGGAGTGGGGGTTCAGCGAGGAGCAGGCCGCCCACGTCGTCCGGATGCAGCTCGGCTCGCTCACCTCGATGGAGCGCACCTCGATCGAGGAGGAGTACGAGGACGTGCAGGCGACGATCGATCGCCTCGAGACCATCCTCGCCAGCGACGAGGAGCTCGACTCGGTGATCGTCGACGAGCTCGAGGCCGTCGCCGAGGAGTACGGCGACGAGCGCCGCACCGGGTTCATCGAGGACACCGGCACGGTCACCCACGAGGACCTGATCCCCGAGTCCGAGCAGGTCGTCGTGATGACCGAGGACGACTACATCAAGCGGATGGAACTGGAGGAGTTCCGCGCCCAGAACCGCGGCGGGAAAGGGATCATCGGCACCGGGCTGAAGGAGGGCGACTCCGTCGCCTCCGTGTTCGTGGCCAACAGCCACGACTACCTGCTCTGTTTCACCAACCACGGGCAGGTGTACAAGCTGAAGACGTACGAGGTGCCGGAGATGTCCCGGACCGCCCGCGGAAAGTCCGCGGTGAACCTGCTCGATCTGAGCGACGACGAGCAGATCGAGGCCGTCGTCAACACCGACGACATCGACACCGAGGGCGACGAGGAGGAACAGCAGTTCCTCACGATGGTGACCCGCGGCGGCTACATCAAGCGCAGCGGCGTCTCGGAGTTCCAGAACATCCTCTCGACGGGGATCCGCGCGATCAACCTCGAGGACGGCGACGCGCTCGCCGACGTGGAGGTCACGGACGGCTCGCAGGACGTCGTGATCGCCACCCGCGAGGGGATGTCGATCCGCTTCGACGAGACGGAGGCCCGCGCGATGGGTCGGACCGCCCGCGGCGTCCGCGGGGTCGACCTCGAGGGCGACGACGAGGTCGCCGCCGTCGCCGGCATCGACGAGGACCGCTCCTCGTGGCTGCTCACCGTGACCGAGAACGGCTACGGCAAGCGCTCGGACCTCGACGCCTACCGCGTCCAGTCCCGCAACGGGAAGGGGCTGATCGACATCAAGACCAACGACCGCAACGGCCGCGTCACCGCGCTGGACGCGGTCGGGCCGGGCGATCACCTCGTGACGATGAGCGAGGACGGGCAGATCATGCGCTGCCCCGTGGAGGACCTCTCGATCGTCGGCCGGAACACGATGGGTGTGACGGTGATGGATCTCGAGGACGGCGACCGCGTGGCCGCCGTCGACGTGATCGACGCCGACCGGATCGCGGACGACGAGTAAGCGCTCCGCGCTCTCCCCGTTTTTCGAACGTTCCGCCGCGTCCAGCGTCTCCAGACATCCCACAATTTGCAGAATCCCTCGACTGCGTGGGCCGTCCGTCGGCCGCGGCGGTCACACAAAGCCTATCTCCCGGCCATCGGAGGGAGAACCATGCCTGGAGCCATCGTCAGTCGGGGCGAACGGGTGTCGCTCCGGACCGTCGAGGAGGAGGACTGCGCGTTCTGTCAGCGCGCGTCGGCCAACCCAGATATTCGGATCCCGATCGGGAACCCCCTGCGGAGCCGGGCCGAGCTCGGCGACGTGGCCGAGTCGGAGGGGGATCAGTTCCTCGTCTGTCTGGACGACGCCGGACCGGGATCGCCTGAGGAGTCGGCGGTCACCCGGCTCGGCTGGGTCGGCGTCGAGGACATGAGCTACCGCCGGCCGGAGCTCTCCTACTGGCTCGCGCCCGAGTACCACGGCGAGGGGTACGGCAGCGAGGCGGTGGGGCTCGCGGTCGACTACACGTTCGCGACGTACGACCACCCGGCCGTGGGCGCGATCGCGTACGACTTCAACGACGCCTCGCGGGGGCTGCTGGAGTCGCTCGGCTTCGAGCAGGAGGGACGCGTCCGCCGGGACCGGTTCATCGACGGCGAGTACGTCGACACGATCCACTACGGGCTGTTGCGGGAGGAGTGGCGGGAGTAGCCAGATTGCAGACGCGAGCGAACGGACGTGAGCGAGCGGGCCGAGGAGCGACCGCAGGGGGTGACGAGGCTTTCGCCAGCGAGGCGCCTTTGGCGCCGAGCGCAGGGGAAGGCCGTCGAGTAAGTTACTTCCCCGCTCCCCCAAAACGCCCGACGTATGGAAACGAGCGAGGGGTTCGACGAGGTCGTCCACGAGCCGGATCGGGAGTTCGTGGAGTCGACCAACGTCTGGCAGTTCATGCAGGCGTACGGCATCGACGACTACGAGGAGCTGATCGAGCGCACCACGACCGAGATCGAGGGCGAGCCGGCGTCGGGCGTCGACTGGTTCTGGGACGAGATGCCCGACTACCTCGACGTGGAGTTCTACGAGGAGTACGACACCGTCCGTGACGACAGCGACGGGCCGCAGTTCACCGACTGGTATCCCGGCGGCGAGATCAACATCGCCCACAACACGCTGGACCGGTACGCCGAGGCCGACGCTCCCGAGCGCAACAAGGTCGCCTGCATCTGGGAGGGCGAGGACGGCGAGGTCGACGAGCGGACGTTCCACGACCTCTACCGGCAGGCAAACCGCGTCGCGAACTACCTCGAGGAGGCCGGGATCGAGACCGGCGACACCGTCGGCCTCTACATGCCGATGGTGCCGGAGGTGATCTCGATTCTCTACGGCTGTTTCAAGGTCGGCGCGATCGCGGTGCCGATCTTCTCCGGCTTCGGCGTCGAGGCGACCGCGACCCGCATCGACGACGCCGAGCCCTCGGTGCTGTTCACCGGCGATGGCTTCTACCGCCGCGGGAACCCCATCCGGCTGAAGGAAGGCGCCGACGAGGCGATCGAGCAGGCCGGCCACATCGAGAACGTGGTCGTGTTCGACCGGCTCGGCGATCGTGAGAACCCCGACGTCGAGGTTCCGTGGAACGACGACCGCGACGAGTGGTGGGGCGACACCGTCGCCGAGCAGGACGGCGAGTACGACACCAAGTCGCTGCCGTCGGATCAGGAGTCGATGCTGCTGTACTCCTCCGGCACCACGGGCGAGCCGAAGGGGATCGTCCACACCCACGCCGGCGTGCTGATCCAATGTGCGAAGGAGATCCACTTCGGCTTCGACCAGAAGGCGTCCGACCGCTTCTTCTGGGTCAGCGACATCGGCTGGATGATGGGACCGTGGACGCTGATCGGGAACCACCACTTCGCGGGCACGACGTTCATGTACGAGGGCGCGCCCGACCACCCGCACCCGGGGCGGTTCTGGGAGATGATCGAGGAACACGGGATCACCACGTTCGGCGTCTCCCCGACCGCGATCCGCGCGCTTCGCAAGCACGGCGACGACGTGGTCGAGCAGTACGATCTCTCCAGTCTCCGACTGCTCGGCTCGACCGGCGAGCCGTGGGACCCCGAGTCGTGGATGTGGTACTACGAGCAGGTCGGCGGCGGCGAGGCGCCGATCATCAACATCTCCGGCGGCACCGAGATCTGTGGCTGTTTCCTGATGCCGCTGCCGATCAACGACCTCAAGCCCGGCACGCTGGGCGGCCCGGGGCTGGGGATGGACATCGACATCGTCGACAACGACGGCAACTCCGTCAAGGAGGACCACGAGCGCGGCTACCTCGTCGCGCGTGACTCCTGTCCGTCGATGACCAAGAGCCTCTGGTCGGGCGACGAGCGCTACCTCGAGGAGTACTGGTCGACGTGGGACGATCTCTGGGACCACGGCGACTTCGCCCAGAAGGACGAGGAGGGGTTCTGGTTCCTCCACGGCCGCGCCGACGACGCGCTCAACGTCGCCGGCCGGAAGGTCGGTCCCGCCGAGATCGAGGGCGTGCTCGTGGAACACGACGACGTGAATCAAGCCGCTGCGGTGGGTGTCCCCGACGACACCACCGGCACCGCGGTCGTGACCTACGTCATCCCCGAGGAGGGCGTCGAGCCGAGCGACGAACTCGCCGAGGAGCTACGGGCGCTGGTGGGCGAGGAGCACGGCAAGCCGTTCCGCCCCCGCGAGGTGCTGTTCGTCGATGAGTTCCCGAAGACGCAGTCCGGCAAGGTGATCCGCCGCGCGATCGAGGCGGCGTACAAAGGGGAGGACCCCGGCGACCTCTCCTCGATGGAGAACCCCGAGGCGTTCGACGAACTGCAAGACGCGTCGTAGCGGCCGACCCGCTCGTTTTCACGGCCAGTCGTCGGTGGCTGTTCGCCTCACCGACACCGTCAGTCGTCGCCGACTGCTCGTCACGGCGACACCGTCAGTCGTCGCCGACTGCTCGTCACGGCGACACCGTCAGTCGTCGCCGACTGCTCGTCACGGCGACACCGTCAGTCGTCGGCGGGTGAGGCACTCGCCCCCTCACCGCCCCAGACGCCGCTCGCGAAGTCGACCGCCCCGTTCCACTTGGCGACGACCGTGGTCACCGCGAGGTCGCCGGAGATGTTGGTCATCGTGCGCAGTCGATCGAGGATCGGGTCGACGCCGGCGACGAACCCGACCACTTCCAGCGGCAGCCCCAACTGGGTCAGCACCAGCGTCAGCATGATCAGCCCCGTCCCCGGGACGCCCGCGGCGCCGATGCTTGCGAGCACTGCGACGACGACGACCGTGAACTGTTCGGGCAGCGTCAGCGAGACGCCGACCAAGTTCGCGGCGAAGATTGCCGCAACTCCTTGGTACAGCGCGGTGCCGTCCATGTTGATCGTCGCGCCCAGCGGGAGCGAGAAGCTGTAGACGCTCTCGTCGATCTTGAGGTTCTCGTCGGCGTCGTTCATCGTCACCGGCAGCGTCCCCGACGAGGAGCGGATCGACAGCGCGGTGATCAGCGCCTCGCGGCCGCCGCGCAGGAACTTGATCGGCGACTGACCGGAGAGCAGCATCACCAGCCCGGCCAGGTGGACGACGGCGATGTGCAGGCTCACGGCGAGCAGCAGCGTCAGGATCAGCAGCGCGAACGGGACGATCGCGTCGACGCCCGCCTGCCCGAACACGGACGCCATCAGCGCGAACACGCCGAGCACGCCGTACTCCATCACACCCCAGACGACCTTGAACATCGCTTCGGCGCCGGCCTCCGCGAGGTTGTAGAAGCTCTCGATCCCCTCGCTGACCTGCTCGGAGACGCCCTCGGACTCCTCGACGACCGCCAGCGCGTAGCCGAACACGATGACGAAGAAGATGACCGGGAGGATGTCGCCCTCGGCCATCGCGCCGATCGGGTTCGAGGGGACGATCCCCAGGATCACTTCGACGATGTCGGGCGCCTCGGCCTCCATCGCCTCGCCGCCGGTCAGTTCGAGGTTCTCGCCGGGGTTGATGAGGTTCGCCACCAGCAGCCCGAAGGCGACGGCGAGCCCGGACGTGACGGCGTACAGTCCCACGACCTGCCCACCGATCCGACCGAGCTTGCTCGGTGTCAGCCGTCTCGCCCCCATCAGCAGCGTGAACACGATGATGGGGACGATCAGCATGCTCAGCATCTGGACGAACAGGTCCCCCAGCGGCTGGAGCCGTGTCGCGGGCTGTCCGACCGCGAGCCCGACGATCGAGCCGAGGAGGAACGCCGCCCCGATGCGATACACGATCGGTACCGACCGATACCGGGACCAGTATCTGCCAACTGTACTCATGTTCCGCCGCTTCTTCCGGGCACCCGGACTTAAACCATCGCCCGGTGGCGACCACGGCCGCTAGCTCCGTCGGGTCGATCCGCCGCCGGTCAGTCCCGGGAAAGCACGATCTCGCTCGGTTCGACGGTCGCCGACTCTGGGGCGTTGCCCGCTGCGACCGCGAGATCGCCGGCTGGCTCTGTTGCCGTCCTCCCCGGCTCGGCGAGCACGACACAGCCGCCGACCAGCAGCGGCGCGAGCACGCCGGCGACGACGGCGGCCGGGTCGGCGAGCGACGCCCGGAGCACCACGCGACTGTCGGCGTCGAGGCCGCGGAGGTCGGCCACCTCCGCGGCGGCCGCGAGCGCGTCGCCGTGGCTCACCGTCCGGTCACCGTCGACGAGCAGCGGCGTCCCGGGATCGATCTCGGTCGGGGGGAATGCGGGGTTCTCGCTCCAGACGGACTCCTCCCAGTCGATCGTTTCGGCGTCGGCCGCCTCGCCGCCGAACACGGCGAGCTTGGTGCCCGGTCCCGGGTCGTAGGCGGCCTCCTCGGCGGCGGGGACGAGCAGCAGTCGGTCGCCGGCGTCGCTGCCGGCGGCGGGGTCGAACCGCGTCGCGGCGCCGAGCTGTGCGGCGCCGAGGAAGGCGAGAAGCGGCGGCAGGTCGGGAACGGGGGCGACGGCGACCGTTCGCCCCTCGCCGACGCCGTGGTAGCGCAGGACGTTGCCCGCCTTGTACGCGTTCGTAATCAGCTCGTGATAGCTCCGCTCGCGCCCGTCGACGACGAGCGCCGGTCGGTCGCTCCGGCGGTCGCGGCCGAGCAGGTCGCCGACTACGTCCATGGTGGGGGGAAGCGGCCCGGAGTGACAAGGCTCCGGCGGTCGACGGCTCGGGACGGGCAGCGTCCCCGTCGCGACGGGGCGAGTCGGCGGCGCTACGGCGCGCCGGCGATCACCATCCGGGAGTCGTCTTCCTCGAACAGGAGCATCCGGGAGTCATCGGCGTCGACGCGGACGGCGTCGCCGGGTTCCATGTCGACGGTGTCGTCCTCGACGGTGAGCTTCGCCGACCCCGCGAGCAGGACGTACACCTCCTCCTGCCCGTCGCTCTCGTGGGCGTGCTCCATCCCCTCCCAGCCGGCGTCGGCCTCGACGACGGTGACGCCGAGGTTCTCGCAGTTGAGCGCGTCCCGGAGGAAGTACATCCCGGGCGCTTTCGGTTCGACGTCGTCGTAGCTGACGGTGTCGTGGCTCATGCGGGTGGATCGTCGGCCGCTGCCGTGAAAAATCGCGCGGCGCTCAGAGCGAGCTCCGGAGCTTCTCGAAGAAGCCGCGGTCCACGTCGACCTCCTCGCCGCCGGCCTCGGCGAACTGTTCGAGCGCTTCGCGCTGCTCCTCGTTGAGTTCCTCGGGCGTGACGATCTGTACGTCGACGTAGAGGTCGCCCTGCCCGCGCCCGCGCAGGCGAGGCATCCCCTTGCCCCGGAGGCGGAACCGCTCGCCGGACTGCGTGCCGGCGGGGATATCGAGTTCGACGGGACCGTCGAGCGTGGGCACCTCGACGGTCGCACCGAAGGTGGCCTGCGGGAACGAGATGGCGTGTCGGTGCTCCAGATCGGCGCCGTCGCGCTCGAACTCGGGATGGTCCTCGACCTCGACCTCGATCAGCAGGTCGCCCTTGGGGCCGCCGTTCTCGCCGGGCGCGCCCTCGCGGTTCATCCGGAGGCTCTGCCCGCTCTGGATGCCGGCGGGCACGTCGACCTGCAGGGTGGCCTCCTGCCGGACGACGCCGTCGCCCGAACAGGTCGCGCAGTCCTCGGAGTACAGTTCGCCCTCGCCGCCACAGCGCCGGCAGGTCTGGGTCTGCTGGACGCGCCCGAGCGGGGTCTGCTGGACCTGCGTGACCTGCCCCTGACCGTTACACTCCGGGCAGGTCTCCACGTCGGCGTCGGCGGGGTGGCCGGCGCCGTCGCAGTCGGGGCACTCCTCGGGGCGCTCGATGGTGAACTCCTTGCTGACGCCCTCGTAGGCCTCTTCGAGCGTGATCGACATGCCGGTGCGGATGTCCCGCCCGGCCTGCGGGCGGTTGCCGCCGCCGCCACGGCCGCCCCCGCGGCCGCCGCCGAAGAACTGCTCGAAGATGTCCTCGAAGCCGCCACCGCCGCCGGCGCCGCCGAACGGGCCGCCGCCCATGCCGCCAGCGCCGCCGGCACCCTGATCGAAGCCGCCGCGCTTCTCGGCCTGCTCGAAGCGCTCGTGGCCCATCCGGTCGTACGCCTGGCGCTTCTCCTCGTCGGTGAGCACCTCCTTGGCCTTCTTCGCCTTGCGGAACTTCTCCTCGGCGTCGGGGTCGTCGCTTACGTCCGGGTGGTACTGGGAAGCCTTCTTGCGGAACGCCTGCTGGATCTCGTCCTCGTCGGCGTCCCGGGAGACTCCCAGCACCTCGTAGAAGTCCTCGCTCATTCGTTATCGGGGATAACTGGCTCGGCCTATTTGAATCGCGTGGCTCGCGGGTCACGGCCGAGCGCGAGCGGGCGTCCCCGGTTACCCACCAGCGCCGAACTGCTCGACTGCGGCGGGGACCGATTCGGGAGCAACGGCGAGGTTCTCGCCGTTCAGTCGCTCGATATCCACCGTTCCCGTTTCGCGGTACGTGTTGCCGACGACGACCTTCGCGGGGATGCCCAGCAGGCCGCTCTCGGCGAACCGCTCGCCGACCGACTGCTTGCCGTCGAACAGGAGGCAGTCCTCACCGATCGCGTCGTGGATCTCGGCGGCAACCTCCTCGACCTCCCCGTCGCCGATGGGGATAACTGCCGCTCGGTAGGGCGCGACCGACCCCCACTCGGTGACGGGCCAGCGACAGGCCGATTCCTCCGAGTCGGCGTCGACGCCGCCGTCGGCGCCGCCCTCCATCACCAGCGTCTGGACGATCCGGCCGACGCCGAGCCCGTAGCTCCCCATCCACACCTGTTGGAGCCGGCCGTCGGCGTCGTCGACGGTGAATCCCATGGAGTCGGAGTAGCGCGTCCCGAGTTCGAACACGTGTCCGACTTCGACGCCGCCGCTGGCGCGGAGTCGGCCGCCGCAGTCGGGGCAGTCGTCGCCGGCAGCGAACTCGCCGTATCGGGGCGACTCGTCGCTCAGGCCGAACCGGCAGTCCTCGGCGGTACAGGCCAGCAGGTCGCAGGTCCCGTCCCGGACGGGCGCGAGGAACTCCTCCGAGCGCTCGCCGCCCATCACGCTGTTCGCGGCGTCGGCGACGACGAACTCGAGGCCGAGGTCGGCGAGGATGCGCTCGTACGCCGCCCGGATCTCGCGGTACCCCTCGCGCAGCGACGCCTCGTCGGCGTGGAACGAGTAGGCGTCCTTCATCGTGAACTCCTTGCAGCGCAGCAGGCCCGCCCGGGCGTGGTCGTCCCGGAACTTCGCGCCGACTTGGTACAGCGTCAGGGGGAGTTCGTCGTAGGAGCGCACCACGCCGTCGAGCAGGTGGACCATCCCCTCCTCGTGGCTGGGTGCGAGACACAGCTCCCGGCCGTCGCGGTCCTCGAGAGTAAACATCTCGCCCTCGAAGGCGCCCCAGCGGCCGCTCTGTGCCCAGCGCTCTCGGCCCTGCAGGCCGGGGAGGGCGACCTCCTGCCCGCCGACGGTACGCATCCCCGCCCGGATTCGGTCGACGACTTTCTCCCGGATGCGCTGTCCGGCGGGCGTGAGCGCCCAGCGGCCGCTACCGAACTCCCGGATCAGCCCCGCACGCACGAGGAGTTCGGTCGCCTCCGTCCCCTCGCCGCGGCGATCGCGGCTCGCGGGGAGAAAGAGGTCACTGCGACGCATGGGCCACCTCGCTCGCTACGGACTGCTGGAGAAATCGCTGTTCGTTACCGCCGTCGCGGAACGCGTCCACGGGCCGTGCTGAACCCGCGGAACTCGCGTGTCGAAGACATCGACTGATCCGTGTGGCGGCCGTGTGAAAAATCTACTTCCCTCGTGCGATTCGGTGACACCCTCCGCGCAGCGATGGATTGATCGCCCCCCGACCGGGCCTCGAACTCTGGTCCGGCGCGCTCGATCCGGAGTCGAATCTCTTCGATGCCCCCGTCCCCCCGTACAGGCCGCACGAGCGCATAACCGACGCGCTCGAACGTGCGGGATCAACTGCATGACCGTGCCGCTGGAGCGTCGGTGAGTGGATAGTCTAGATCGTCGAAAAAGGTCGGTCGGTTTGGTTCAGAAAGCTCCCGTCGGTCGCTTTCTGAAATTACGAGGGACTTCGCTCCGCTCGTCCCTCGAATCGACGACTCAGACTCGTCCTTTCAGTCCTCGTCTTCGTCGTCGACGTCCTCGAAGTCGGCGTCGACGTACTCGTCGTCACCGCCGGGCTCGCCGCCCATGCCGCCGGGGCCGGCGCCGCCCATGCCGCCCGGACCGCCCGCGGCACCCGCACCGGCGCCGCCGGCGCCCGCCTGGGCCTGCTCCTGGTACATCTGCTTGCCGATCTCCTGCAGCTCCTCGCTGAGCTCCTCGGCCGCCTCGTTCAGCTCGTCGGCGGTGGCGTCCTCGTCGTCGAGGACGTCCTGCACGTCGTCGATCGCGGCCTCGATCTCCTCGATCGTCGCGTCGTCGACGTTCTCCTCGTTCTCGTCGATCAGCGTCTCGGCGCGCTGGATCGCGCCCTCGGCCTCGTTGCGGGCCTCGATGCGCTCGCGGCGCTGCTGGTCCTCCTCGGCGTGCTGCTCGGCCTCCTGCTGCATCTGCTCGATCTCCTCGTCGGAGAGGCCGGCGCCGCCCTCGATGGTGATCGACTCGGCGTTGCCCGAGCCCTGATCCTCGGCCTCGACGTTGACGATCCCGTTCTCGTCGATGTTGAACGTCACCTCGATCTGGGGCGTTCCGGCCGGCGCCGGCGGGATGCCGGTCAGCTGGAACTCGCCGAGTAGCTCGTTCTCCTCGGCGATCTCGCGCTCGCCCTGGAACACCCGGACCTGCACGGAGGTCTGGTTGTCAGCGGCGGTGGTGAACACCTTCGACTCCTCGGTCGGGATCGTGGTGTTCTTCTCGATCAGGCGCTCGAACAGGCCGCCCTTGACCTCGATCCCCAGCGAGAGCGGGGTCACGTCGAGCAGTACGAGGTCGTCGACGTCGCCGGAGAGCACGCCGCCCTGGATCGCCGCGCCCAGCGCGACCGCCTCGTCGGGGTTGACGTTCTTTTTGGGCTCCTGCCCGACGAGCTCCTCGACCTGCTCGTGGACCTGCGGCATCCGGGTCGACCCGCCGACGAGGATGACCTCGTCGATGTCGTTCTTGGTGTAGCCGGCGTCTTCGAGCGCCTGCTCGGTCGGCTCGGTGGTCCGCTCGATCAGGTCGTTGGTCAGCGACTCGAACGTCGCGCGCGTGATCGACTGTTCGAGGTGGACGGGGCCGGAGTCGGTCGCGGTGATGAACGGGAGGTTGACCGTGGTCTCCTTCTTGTTCGAGAGCTCGATCTTGGCCTCCTCGGCGGCGTCCTTGAGCCGCTGGAGCGCCTGCCGGTCCTCGCGGAGGTCGATCCCGTGCTCGTTCTCGAACTCGTCGGCGAGGTGGTCCATCAGCGCCTCGTCCCAGTCGTCGCCGCCGAGGTCGTTGTCCCCGTTGGTCGCGACGACCTCGTAGACGCCGCCGCCGAGGTCGAGGATCGACACGTCGAACGTCCCGCCGCCGAGGTCGTAGACGAGCACCGTCTGGTCGGAGTCGTCGTCGAGCCCGTACGCCATCGACGCCGCCGTCGGCTCGTTGACGATTCGTTCGACCTCGAAGCCGGCGATCTCGCCGGCGTCCTTGGTCGCCTGTCGCTGCTTGTCGTTGAAGTACGCGGGGACCGTGATGACCGCCTTCTCGACTTCGTCGCCGAGGTACTCCTCGGCGTCGCGCTTGAGCTTCTGGAGGATCATCGCCGAGATCTGCTCGGGCGTGTACTCCTCGCCGTCGGCCTCGACGGTGTACTCCTCCTCGCCCATGTGGCGCTTGATGGAGGCGATCGTGTCGTCGGGGTTCTGGATCGCCTGGTTCTTGGCGGGCTTGCCGACCAGGCGCTCGCCGTCGTCGGAGAACGCGACGACCGACGGCGTGGTCCGGTCACCCTCGCTGTTGACGATGATCTCGGGGTCACCACCCTCCATGACGGCCATGGCGGAGTTGGTGGTACCGAGGTCGATTCCGAGGATCTTGTTGCTCGCCATTCTTACTCGTGTATTCCGGGCTGAATCGGTTAAAGGTTGCTTTCACGACCGCAGAGTACCCCTACGCTTGCCTGCGGTTCTCTAAGCCGCTGTCGGGGTGTGAAGAAGGATTTATCCCGAAGCGTCGTCCGACCGCTACTCCTCGCTGACCGTGACCTGTGCGGTCCGGATTACCTTCTCGCCCATCTCGTAGCCGGGGCGGTAGAGTTCCTCGATTGTGCCGGCGGGGCGGTCGCTCTCGACGCGCATCAGCACCTCGTGGCGCTCGGGGTCTGGCTCCTCGCCGGGTTCGGGCTCGATCCGCTCGACGCCCTCGTCCGCGAGCACGCTGTCCAGTTCGCGGAGCGTCCCCTCGACGCCCTCGCGGATGCCCGTGTCCTCGTCCTGCTCCAGCGCGCGAGCGAGGTTGTCCCGGACCGGGAGCAGGTCCTCGACCAGGCTCTCGGTCGCGCGGGCCTGCTGCTGTTCGAGCTTCTTCTGCTGGCGCTTTTTGAAGTTCTGGAAGTCGGCCTGCTTCCGGGTCAGCTTCCCCTCCAAGTCGTCGATGCGCTCCTCGTAGTCGGCGCGGTCCTCCCGGAGTTCCTCGGCCAGTTCCTCGTCGTACTCGGCGACGCGCTCGATCAGCGACCGGTCGAGCTCCTCGCCGGTCTCCTCCGGCGCGTCAGCCTCGCTCTCTCCGTCGGCGTCGGTCGGCTCCTCGGCTGCCGCGTCGGCCTCGTCGGTCATACCCGGAGGAAGCGCCGCCGTGGGTTTAAGCGTTGCAAAAGCGCCCCGCGATCCCGTGTCGCTCCCCCGATCAGTCGCCGCCGGTGAGTTCGTCGAGCATGAACACCGCCTCGGGCTTCGAGAGCGGGTCGTTCGCGTTGCCACAGTGGGGCGACTGCACGCAGGACGGGCAGCCGTCGGCGCAGTCGCAGTCGTCGATCAGACGGGCGGTCCGGGCCATCAGTTCCTCGATCCGGTCGTAGCCCCGACGGGTCAGGCCGACGCCGCCCGGGTGGCCGTCGTAGACGAAGATCGTCGGCTGATCAGTGTGGCCGTGGTACGGCGTCGACAGCCCGCCGATGTCTGCCCGGTCACAGAGCAGGTACAGCGGGAACAGCGAGATGACGCCGTGTTCGGCGGCGTGGATGCCGCCGTTGAAGCCGTACTCGGGATCGCCGTCCTCGGCGGCCATCGCGCGCATCTCGACCTCCACGTCCTCCGGAACCGTCCAGTAGAGCGCTTTCGTCCGGAGCGTCGTCTCCGGGAGGTCGAGCGACTCCCGACCCATCGTTTCGCCGGATGCGGCGTCCCGACGCTCGAAGCCGGTGATCCGCTCGGTGACGGAGACGTCCGCGAACCGGACCGCCGTGTCGGGCCGGGCCGACAGCGACTTCTCCCGCAGGTCCTCGTGGACGGTCACGTCCTTCTCGGTCAGGACCTGCGTGTGGTAGTCCGCCCACGTCGGCTGGAGGCGGGCGGTGTCACGGTCGAGATCCAACTCCGTGACCTCGTAGCGCTGACCCTGGTGGTGGTAGATCGCCCCCGGGTGTGCGTCCCGGAGCGCGTCCGAGAACGACAGGGAGGCGATCACGTCGCCCGAGCGGGAGTCCCGGAGGTCGACCTCGCGGTCGTCGATCGTCCGGAGGTTCATGCTGTGCTGGGGGCTCTCGTCGCCGTCGTGAGTCCAGCGGAGCCCGTTCCCCGTCTCGCGGCGCTCTAACACGCCGGCCTCCTCCAGGTCGCCGACCACGTCGGGGAATGGCTCGCCGAAGTGTCGCCGGTCGTCCCGGGAGAGCCAGTTCTCGGCGGCCGCCGAGGCGACGTGGTCGGGCATGATCGCCTCGTTCTCGGGGTCGCTGATGGCGTCCTCCGGCTCGCCCTCGAAGAACGTCTCGGGGTTGCCCATCAGGTACTGGTCCAACTGGTCCTCGCCGGCGACCATCACCACGAGCGCGGGGTCGTCACCCCGGCCCGCCCGCCCGGCCTGCTGGAACGCCGCCATCCGGGTGCCCGGGTAGCCGTCGATTATCACCGCGTCCAGCCCGCCCACGTCGACGCCGAGTTCGAGCGCGTTCGTGCTCCACACCCCGCGGAGGTCGCCGCTATGGAGTCGGTTCTCCAACTCCCGCCGGCGGTCGTCGGTCAGCGACCCCTGGTACGCCTGTACCTTCCCGGCGAGCTCTGTCGACCCGCGGCTCCGGAGTTCCTTCGCGGACTCCGCTGCGTAGCGCTCGGCGGTCTGGCGGCTCCGCGTGAACACGAGCGTCTGCTGGCCCGCCTCCACGAGGTCGGTGAACAGTCGCATTGATTCGACGTGGCTGGAGCGCCGCCGCCCGGTGTCGCGGTCCTGTTCGTACTCGGGGGGGTTCCAGAGCACCCAGTCCCGCGGCCCCGTCGCCGAGGCGTCGTCGTCGACGAGCGTGAACCCCGAGGGATCGCGCCCGGTGACCGTCGCCGCGTGTTCGACGGGGTTACCGATCGTCGCCGAACAGCAGACGTAGGTGGGGTCGGCGTCGTACCGTTCACAGATCCGGTTCAGCCGTCGGAGCAGCAGCGCGACCTGCGAGCCGAACACGCCGCGGTAGCTGTGGACCTCGTCGATCACGACCAACTCGAGCGAGGAGAAGAACCACTCCCAGAGCCGGTGGGCGTGGGGGAGCAGCGCGTAGTGGACCATGTCGGGGTTCGAGAGCAGCACTGTGGGCCGCCGGTCCCGGACGTCGCGCTTCTCGGACTTCGAGAGCCGGCCGGTGTACTGATCGACGGAGACACGGGAACCGAAGCCGAGATCGCGGGCCAGCTCCGAGAGCGTCTCCAGCTGGTCCGACACGAGCGCGTTCTGCGGGCCGAGGTAGAGCGTTCGGCCGCCGTGGTCCATCGCGCGCTCGAACGCGGGGACGGTGTACGCGAGGCTCTTCCCGCTGGCGGTCTCGGTCGCGATCGCGGCGTCGTTGCCGTTCCTGACCGCCTCGATCGCGTCGCGCTGGTGCCGGAACGGTCGCTCGATCCCCCGGTCGGCGAGCGCGCTCTCGAGGCGCGGTTCGAGGTCGAGATCCGCGAACGTGGGCTCCCGGGCCGACACCCGCCGATGGGCGGCCACCTGCTCGGCGTAGTACGGGCGCTCCCGGAGCCAGTCGAGCGGGTCGTGCACGCGCCCGCTCGGCGCCCGCGAGCCATGACGGTTCTGGTCCCGGTCGCTTTTGACCGCCGGCGCCGATGTGGGTGTATGGACGGCGGCACGTACACGCTCGTCTTCTCGCTGCCGAGCGCCGCCGATATCGAGGTCGGCGCGCTCGGCGAACACCGCTTCCCGGCGGGCGGCTACTGCTACACCGGGAGCGCGCTGGGAAGCGGCGGCTTCTCCCGGATCGACCGCCACCGTCGCGTCGCCGCCGGCGAGCACGACGTGCACCACTGGCACGTCGACTACTTCGGCGGCCACCCGGAGACGGAACTGGTCGCCGTCGAGCGTACGCGCGGGCGGGACTGCGAATGTGCGGTCGCGCGAACGCTCGGGAACGGGCCTGTTCCCGGCTTCGGTGCCTCCGACTGCGACTGTGAGACACATCTTGCGCGGTTCGAGAGTCCCAAGACCGCGGTCAATCGGGCCGAGGCCGTCCACGATCGCGACTGACCCGCGACGACGAGAGGTGGTGACGCTTAATCCCCCACGGCACCACTGGCTGAGCATGTTCGAACCGATGCCCTACCTGGAGTGGATCGCGGGCCGGCCGGAGGCGGCCGACCACGATCTCGGATCGAGCGACCTCCGGACGTACCGGTCCGACGGATCGGTGACCCCGGCGCCGCTCGCGGGGCTTCCGGATCCGGAGGATCCGCCGCCGCTGTCGGCCTCGATCGCCGCGGAGTACGGCGTCGACGAATCGTCGGTGCTCGTGACCGCAGGCGCGACCCACGCCA
This sequence comes from Halolamina salina, assembly GCF_054653455.1. NCBI lineage: Archaea > Methanobacteriati > Methanobacteriota > Halobacteria > Halobacteriales > Haloferacaceae > Halolamina > Halolamina salina. The sequence goes on from NZ_BAAIGE010000002.1 coordinate 1,047,970, forward strand.
ACTTCCTCGCCGCCGCCTCGGCGCTGTCGCTGGCCGAGGGCGACCGGATCGTCGTCGAGGATCCCGGCTACGACCCGCTCGTCCACACGCCGGCCGGCATCGGCGGGACGGTTGAACGCTTCGAGCGACCCGCCCGATCGGGCTACCCGCTGCTCCCGAGCGAGATCGCGTCGGCCGTCTCCGGGCAGACGGCGTTGGTCACCGTCACGAACCGCCACAACCCCACGGGTCGGCTCACTCCGCGGGAGGAACTGGCGTCGGTCGCGGCGGCCGTCACCGACGCGAACAGCCGGCTGCTCGTCGACGAGGTCTACGGCCCGTACACTGCCGAGAACGACGCCGAAGGAGCGTTCGGCGGCGTCACGGCGGCGGGGCTTCCCAACACGATCGTGACAGGCTCGTTCACGAAGTTCCACGGGCTCGGCGGGCTCCAAGTCGGCTGGCTGATCGCCGACGAGTCGTTCGTCGAGCGCGCCCGGGAGGTGTTCATGCACGTCCCTTCGGTCGCGGAACCGAGCCGCGCGCTCGCTCGTCGCTTCTTCGCCCACCGGGACGAGCTGGTCGCGGAGTCCCGCGAACATCTCCGCCGGAATCACGAGCTACTCTCGTCGTTCATCGAGGATCGGTCGGATCTCGACGGCGAGATCGCCGCCGGCTGCACGTACGGCTTCGTCAAACACGAGCGCGCCGACGGCGACGAGCTCGCCGAGGCGGCGTGGGACGCCGGGGTACTGGTCGTGCCGGGGCGGTTCTTCGACGCGCCGTCGGGGGTCCGGATCTCGGCCGGTCGGAGTCCCGAGGCGATCGAAGCGGGGCTGGACACGCTCGGCGAGGTGCTCGACGAGCTCTGAGGGATCTCGCCGACGCTGGCGAACAGGTGGCAGTTCGTCGGCGAGGCAGGTGCCACGCTCCCGCTGCTGCCCCGCCGCGGTGGTCAGGTCACGGGGAGCGTGGTCCCGTTCTCGTACTTGAACGTCGGGGTCAGTCGGCGTCGACAGCCGCCGCGAGCGTCTCGATCGGGTGGGGCGGCTCCGAATCGGCGCCCGGTCGATCCTCGAGCTGGGTTCGACAGGACGCCCCCGGCGCGACGACTTCGTCGCCGTCGGCGGCGTCGATCTGGTCGAACAGAATCCGGCCGATCGCTTTGCTCATCGAGAAGTGTTCGGCCTCGTAGCCGAAGCTGCCGGCCATCCCACAGCAGGTGGAGTCCAGCGGGTCGACCTCGAAGCCGGCACGTCGGAGCACGCCAACCGCGTGGTGATCCTTCTTGCTCGCTTTCTGGTGGCAGTGGCCGTGGTAGACGAGCGATCCCCCGCCAGCCGCGTCGAGGCCGTCGTCGAGCCGGAACGCGTCGAGATACTCGAAGACGCCGTAGGTGGCGTTCGAGACGGTCGCCACGTCGTCCCCGGCCAACAGATCGTGGTAGTCCGACTGGAGCATCACCGCGTCGGAGGGCTCGACCACGACCACGTCCCAGCCGTCGGCGACTCTCGGGGCGAGCGCGTCGACGTTCTCGCGGGCGCGCTCCCGGGCCTCGTCGACGAACCCCTTCGAGAGCGGCGGCCGACCGCTGGCGCCCGCCTCCTCGGCCAGTTCGACGTGGACGCCGGCCGCTTCGAGCACTCGAACCGCCGCCTTCCCCTGTTCGGGAGCGTTGTAGTTCGTGTGCGTGTCCGGAAGAATCAGCGCCCGGTGTTCGGCCTCGCTTTCGGGGACCGTTGGCTCTCGGTCGGCCATCCAGTCCGCGAAGCTCTCGCGGTGGAACGTCGGCAGGCTCCGCTCGGCCGCGATACCGACGGTCTTCTCCAGCGCCCAGCGGGCGCCCGGGAGTTTCGTGGCGACGTTCGACAGCGGCGCGAGCCGGCTGCCGATCCGCGAGAGGGCGTCGACGTTGGCGAACAGCTTCTCACGCAGGCCGGCGCCCTCGCGCTCGTGCCGGGCGTGCTCGATCTCGGTCTTCATCTTCGCCATGTCCACCTCGCTCGGGCAGTCCTTCGAACAGCCCTTACAGCCGATACAGAGGTCGAGCACCTCGTTCTCGAACTCCTCGGTGAAGATCTCCTCCTCGGGGAGCTCGCCGCTCATCGCCTGCCGGAGCAGGTTCGCCCGGCCGCGGGTGGCCTGTATCTCCTCGTCGGCCGCGCGGTAGGTCGGGCACATCACCCCGCCGGTGGTCTCCTGCCCGCCGCGACAGCCGCCGCAGCCGTGACAGAGCTCCGCCATCCCCTGAAACCCGTTGTCGTTCTCCCAGCGGAGTTCGGGGTCGAAGCCGGCGTCGAACTCGTACTCGGGATCGAACCGGAGATTTTCGGTCATCTCGACGGCGTCGGCGCGTTCGGGCAGTGATCCGGGCCGTTGCTCGTCGGGCGCGTAGCCACAGACCTGTCCCGGGTTCAGCAGCCAGTCGGGATCGAACGCCGCCTTGAGGTCGCGGAACGCCTCCCAGAGATCCTGCCCGTACAGCTTCCGGTTCCACTGCGTTCTGGCGCGGCCGTCGCCGTGTTCGCCGGAGACGCTGCCGCCGAGATCGACGACGATGTCGCTGACCGCGTCGGCGATGGACTCGAAGCGCTCGACGCCCGCCTCGGTCTTGGTGCCGATCAGCGGCCGGACGTGGAGCACGCCCGGGCCGGCGTGGGCGTAGAACGAGGCGAACGTGTCGTGGTCCGCGAGCACCTGCTGGAACCGCCGGGTGTACTCGGGGAGCTTCTCGGGCGGCACCGCACAGTCCTCGATGAACGAGAGGTGTTTCTCGTCGGTCGTCCTGGAGAGCAGGATCGGCATCCCCGCCTTGCGCATCTTCCAGAACCGCTCCCGGGTGGCCTCGTCGTGGGCCTCCATCGCCGCGTGAGCACGGACGGGGTCGCCGGCGCTCAGCGGCTGCTCGTTCGGCTCCGCCGCGGTGTCAGTCCCTGGCCGGCGGTCGGCGAGCAGGTCGGCGACCTTCCGCCGCCCCTCGTCGTCGCTCCCGGCGTAGAACTCCACGAGCAGCGCCGAGTCGGTCCCCTCGGGCAGCATCCCCACCACGTCGCCGAACTCCTGTGTGTCCCGTGCGAGGTCGAGCAGCGTGTCGTCCATCACCTCGACGGCCGCGGGGTCGTGTTCGAGCACCGAGCTCACGTCTTCCATCGCCGAGAGCAGGTCGTCGTACGCCAGCAGCGCGACGGCTTTCGTCTCGGGGATCGGTTCGAGCGAGACGGTCGCTTCCGTGACGATCGCGAGCGTCCCCTCGCTGCCCGCGAGCAGGCGCGCGAGGTTGACCGTCGCGTCCTCGTCGACCTCGCCGTCTACCGTCGCTTCCTCGACCAGCACGTCGAGGTTGTACCCCGAGACGTTCCGCTTGAGTTCGGGGTAGCGCTCGCGCACCTCGTCGGCGTGGTCGTCGAGCACGTCGACGACGCCCGCCGCGATGCGGGCCTCGACGTCACCGTCGGGGTCCGCTCGCTGCCGCAGGTCGCCGACGCGCTCCTCGCCGAGTTCGGTCACGGTGCCGTCGGCGAGCACGGCCTCGCAGGACTCGACGTACGCGTCGGTCTTGCCGTACTTCAGCGAGTGGGAGCCGGTGGAGTTGTTGCCGATCGCGCCGCCGAGGGCGGACTTGTCGCGCCACGCGGGGTCGGGCGCGAACTTCAGCCCGTGCGGTTCGCAGGCGGCGTTGAGTTCGGCGACGATCGCGCCGGATTCGGCGGTCGCGGTCGCCGCCTCGGGGTCGATATCGTTGATCGCGTCCATCTCGGCGGTGAAGTCGAGCACGACCGCCTCGTTGACGGTCTGCCCGGCGAGGCTGGTGCCGCCGCCCCGAGGGAGGACGGGGATCCCGCGTTCGCTACAGTACTCGACGACGGCGGCCACGTCCGCGGTCGACTCGGGAAACACGACCCCGATCGGCGTGACCTCGTACGCCGAGGCGTCGGTCGCGTAGAGCTGTCGGGAGTAGCTGTCGAAGCGCACGTCGCCGTCGACGAGCGACTCCAGATCGTCGACCAGCCCCGGCCGGGCCACCTCGCCGCCGCGGTAGTCGAAGTCGCCGTCTGCCGCCGGATCCGGGTCCGCTGCCATGGGACGATGTTACGCGAGTATCGGGAAAAGTACACCTCCTCCGGTGGACGTTGCGGGTGACGCGGTACGGGGGCCGGAAAAGGTTTCACGCACGCGAGTGATTCACGTACCGATGTCCGAGTCAAAAGCCACGTTCGAACTGTACGAGGACGACGCCGGGCAGTACCGCTGGCGGCTCCGCCACGACAACGGCAACATCGTCGCCGACAGCGGCGAGGGGTACGCGAGCAAGCAGAAGGCCCGACAGGGGATCGAGAGCGTGAAGGACAACGCGGTCGACGCCGACATCGAGGTCCAGGACTGAGTCCGGATCGGTGCCCCTTTTTTCGCTGCCACGCGAGGTCGGCGTATGAGCTACGAGACCACCGTCGGCGTGCGTTTCCGTGACATCGACGCGATGGGCCACGTCAACAACGCGGTGTACGCCAGCTACGCCGAGCAGGCTCGGGTCGACTACTTCGCGGACGTGCTCGACACCGACCTCTCGGCGGTCTCCTCGGTGCTCGCCCGGATCGAGATCGACTACCACCGCCCGATCGAACTCGACGACGGTCCCGTCACCGTCGCGGTCGACGTGCCCAGCCTCGGCGAGTCCAGCCTCCCGATGAGCTACGAGATCAGCGACGCCGACGGGAACCTCGCGGCGAGCGTCGAGAGCGTGCAGGTGGCGTACGACCGCGACGCCGAGGAGTCGATCCCGCTCCCCGAGGCGTGGCGCGAGGCGATCGAGTCCTACCACGACCTGTAGGCCGACGGTTTATCGGGCCGGCCCCCGATTGACGACCGTGTACAGCGCCCGTGACCGCGTCGAACAGGAGGAGTGGCTCGCGGAGATGAACCGCGCAGCCGACAGCCTCGAACTCGGCGCCGACGCCAAGTCGACCGCCGAGGACCTGTTCCTGAGCAACGTCCCCGAGAGCGAGCGCTCCAAGCCCGCGGTCGCGGCCGCCGCGCTCTACGCGGCCGCGCTGCTGTCCGGCGAGGAACGAGCACAGACCGAGGTCGCCGACGCGATGGACGTCTCGCGGCTCTCGGTCCAGCAGCGCTGGAAACCGCTGTTGGAGGAAGCGGGCTTCCGCCCGCCGACGTGGTAGCTACTCGGCGTCGCCGGTCGAGGCGGACTCGGCGTCGCAGGTAGAAGCCGACTCGACGCCTTCGGGCGGGAACTTCCCGCGGCCCTCGCGCTCGGGCGTGAGGTTGCCGTGGCGGTCGATCTCGCCGCTGACGATCCGCGTCGAGGAGATGCGATCGCCGTCCTCCGCGGTGACGTGGTCGACGACCTCGATGTCCAGCGGCTCGTGACCCCGCTCTCCGCGGATCTCGTTGATCCGCTCGCCGCCCTCTCGGGTCTCCGGCGAGACGATCAGGACGTCGAACTGCGGTTCGGTCGCGATGCCGGTCGGCTCCTCTAACTCCCGGATCTCGAACTCGCGGTCGTACTCCTCGGCCAGCGGCTCGAGCTCTTCCTCGAGGTCTTCCTTCCGCTCCGACCAGGGACGGACGTACCGATCGACGTGGCGTGTCTCCGGGGCGAGCGCGTCCGACGTGAGGCCGACGGTCAGATCGCCGAGTTCGAACGCTCGGCGAAACAGCTTCCGGTGACCGTCGTGAACGGGGTCGAACGTCCCCCCGATGGCGACCTGCATACCCCGGGGGTCGGGCCGCCGACGGTTAAAGCGCGGTCATTCGCTCTCGGCGGCGTCGGCCGAGTCGCTCGCGTCCGCGTCGCTGACGCCGCCGGTCGTCCCGTCGTCGGCGTCGCTGACCGAGATCGTCACGGGGCCGTCGTCGTCGCCAGTCTCGCCGCGGTCGAGCCGCTCGTCGAGGTTGAACACGGCGTTGAGCTGGCTCTGGACCTGCCCGACCGCGCCGGAGACGAGCTCGCTGGGCGAGATCGCCTCGTACTCGTAGGGGTTGTTGCCGGCGCCCTCGCTCTCCCGTTTCCCGCGGGAGACCGTCTCCTCCTCGTGGAGTTCGGCGAGCGCCTCGCGGACGGTACTCGGATAGAGTCCGGTCCCCTCGGCGACCTCCTCGCTGGTGCTGCCGGGGTGCTGTCGCAGGTAGACGTAGATCCGGGCTCGCGTCTCGGTGTCGAGCAGCCACGCCAGCAGATCGACGACGCCCTGATCGAACTCGCCGATCGCCTTGTCGGCGCCCTCCTCGATCCGTTCCCGCGCCGAGCTGATCTCGCCGTCGTCGGTTTCGGAGTCCTGGGGCATGTGTGTTCACTCGAAGGTCAGAACTCTGCGCCCAAAAACGTTTGCTGCGGGACGCGGTACCGGGTCGGCGTCGACTGGGACCGACGGGGTTGAAAAGATGCCGCGAACGGGGATTACTCCAACTCGACTTCGATCTCGTTTTCGGTCACGTGGAGGTAGGCGATGTACTTCCGCCCGTCCGTGTCGTAGTCGATGACGCCCGTGGAGGCCGTCTTGTCGAGCTGTGAGCCCGAACTCTTCAGGTCGGCGCTGAGGGTAAAATCGTCGCCCATCAGTGCGACGTAGTGGTTCGAGAGCTGGTCGATCGTGGTCGAGTCGCCGGTCTCGAACGTTCGCGGCTCGTTGGGGGCGTCGTCGTGGCCGAACGTGACGTTCTGGCTCCCCTGGTACTCCAGACTCTGGCTGGAGGTGAAGTCGAGCACGAGCGTCCCGTCGTCGCCGTTACAGTCCAGCCGGATCGGCCCGCTCGATCCGGGGACGCTCGAGTTCTTCCACTCCTGACTCGCGGAGCTGTTCGCGTAGGTGACCGTCACCGACAGCGGGCCGACGCCCTGCTTGCAGCCTTTCGAGGTCACGATGTTGTACGTGAGCGTCTTCGAGCCCGACGTGACGGTGAAATCGACCTCCTGATTGTTGAACGAGTTCCCGTTCCCCTCCGTCTCCAGCGTCACGTTGAAGTCCGAGAGCGTGTGTCCCGGGGCTTTCCCGCGGGCGGTGACCCCGTCCTCGCCGAGCACTTCGAGCATCTCGAACTTCCCGATCGTGTCGGGGGTGACCAGCTCGACGGTCGCGCGCTGGCTGTCGTGGTCGACGGTCACCTCGCCGCTGGTCCGGCTCCGGAAGAACTCGGCCCAGCCCTCGTAGAACCGGCTCTGGACGGTGACGGTGACGTTCCCGGCCGTGATCGGGTTGTCGTACGCCGTCCCGTCGGGGTACGACGCGGAGCTGTTGGGGAACACCCGCCGGGAGTCGTTCGCCTGCGTGACGACGCCGGTCGTCCGACCCGACGCCTGCCCCTCGGTGGTCACCCTGATCGCGGGCAGCGTGAGCGTCGCGCGCCGGTAGTTGAACTCCGGCGGGGAGCGCATCACGCTGCCGTTGCCGCGGCGCTCCCAGACGCCGCCACCCTGATAGGCGATCTCCGTGTCGCCGTTCCGGTAGCTCACGGAGCCGAGCGAAGCGTTGTAGATCTGCTCCTCGTTCCCGGAGCCGGTGGCGTTGTGGTGGACGACCCGGATCCAGCCCGAGTCGTTCTCGGCGACGAACTCGCCGTCGCCGGAGGGGCCGAGATCGACGCGCTGGGAGCTGCTCTCCCCGAGAGCGACGATCGCGGCCTTGGAGTCGAACTGCGTGAGCGCGTGGCCGGCCTGTGAGGTCGTCGCCGTCCGCTCGGCGTCGGCGAACGCCTGCGAGCCGATGCCGACGACGGCGCCGGTGCCGATGATGGTGATACCGAGCAGCAACACCACCCCGACGACGCTCGAAACCCCACGGTCGGTCTCCGATACCATCACTGTCGACTACAACCTCCACGGGGATATGTCCTCCTCCCACGGGAAACGTGGCTGACAGGTCCAGTCATGCGACTCCATCCTCCTCCGTGACTTCGATCGGGTTCCCGTCGGGACCGTAGATCGTCCCGGTGGCGCCGCTGAGGGTGACGTACCGGAGCGTCCCGTCGCTGCCGTCGACGTACACCACTTCCAGCCTGTCGTCGCCGACGAAGTCGATAGCGGCGACGAACGTCGGCGCCGCGCCGCCCGTCAGGGCGGTCACCGTGCTGCTGCCATCGGTGTGGCGCAGTAGTTTGACGTTGTCGCTCCCGCCGACGAACGGGACGCGGTCGGGCTCGCCGTTGGCGAACTGCCTCGGCGCCCCGACGCCGATCCCGACGGCCGTACCGACGTTCGTTCCGGTGTCGACGGTGGTGTTGTCGTCGATGTACCTGATCCGTTGGGACGTCCCGACGTACACGAGGTCGGCGTCGCCGTCGTCGTTGATGTCGCCCACGCCGGCGATGGCGTTGGCCTCGACGCCACTGCCGCCGACGGTCACCTTCTCCGGACCGCTGCCGGGGCTGACACGGTAGATCGTCGCTTCGTCGTTGCCGCCGGTGTCCGAGCGGTTCATGTAGAACACGCTCGTCTCGCCGCGCCACTCACCCACCCCGACCACCGTGCCGTAGCTGTTCTGCTGCGGGCTGTACGCCGCGTCCCCGCCGGTCAGCGTCTGGACCTGGCCGTTCGAGTCGACCAGCTTGAGCTCGTTCGAGGCGGTGACGTAGGGGACCTCCTCGACGCCGTCGTCGTCGAAATCGACCTGTTTCGGGCCGATGGCGTTGGCCTCGACCCCGTAGTCGGTGATCTCGCCGTCGGGGTGCACCGTCGACAGGTTCCCCGTGTCGGCGTCGACGTAGACCACCGCTTCGGGGGTTCTCGGTCCCTCGATCTCCCGTTTCCCGCCCACGACGAGCTCGCGGTCCTCGTCGCCGTCGGTGTCGTGGTAGCTGACGGTCACCGGGCCGCCGGGGACGGTCCGGTTCGCGACCCGGTGTTCGGTCCGGAAGCTGACGTTCCTGCTCACATCGACGTTCTCCGCGGTGACGACGATCGTGGCCAGCGCGGGCTGGTCGTCCGGGGTCGGGCGGTTCACCACCCTGATCGAGTACCCCCCGCCAGCGCCCACGTCGCTGGGGAGCCAGACGCTCAGGCGGACGGTCCCGTTTCGCATCGTCCCGGCGAGCCGGTCGGCATCCTCGAACCCGGCAGCGAGCTGTTGGCCGGTCACGGTCAGTTCGTCGGTGACGACCGCGCGCTGTTGGTTCTCGACCAGCGTCCCGCCGGCGGTCAACAGCCCCGCGATCAGGACCGCCGTGATCGACAGCGTGAGCGTGTAGCCGAGCGCCGTCGAGACGCCGCGGCGGTCCGCGGCGATCGAGGCGTCAGGCTCCGGCGCCGGGGCGTCCTCACGCATCGGCCTCACCCGGCGCGACCCGGAACTCCGACTGGTAATAGACGTTCGACGTCCGGTACGTCACCTCGAGTTCGGCGCTGTACAGCGTCCGCGTGGCGGTCGGTTCGCCGGTGCCGTCGGCGCCGGTCTCGAGGCGGTCCAGCGGTCGGTCGACCACGACGGCGTAGGTGCCGACGACCTGTTCGTTCCCGTCGGCGTCGAGCGCGTCGACGTAGCTGATCGTGTACGCCCCGGAGAGGTTACCGAAGAAGCGCAGTTCGGGGCAGTCCTCACCACCGAGCGTGCCGGCTGTGAGGTCGACCACCGCCCGGTCGTCGGCACCGGGGGCGACCGTACAACTGTTCGTGTTGCCGGCGGGATCTTCGACGGTGACCGACACGTTGTTGGAGCCGCTCTGGTGGAGGTAGGCGGCCCACTCGTCGCTGCTGTCGTTGAACGTCACCCGGAAGGAGTCGTTGACGACGGGCGTGTCCGTCGACGCGAGCGAGTCCTGCGTGACGTTCAGGCGGAACGCCCGGGCTCGGCTGTCGTTCGCGACCGTCCACGTCGTCGCGTTGCCGTCGCTCGTGAAGTTCCGGTCGCTGGACTGGGCGATCCGGGTTCCGCGCGTCGAGTCGCGCAGGTCCAGGCTTCCGTCGGCCAGCGACACCACCGCGTGGGTGCTGGCGGCTTGGCTCCAGTCGCCGACAGTGTCGCTGAAGTTCTCGCGGAGCTGCGTGTACGTGGCGCTTCCGCCGCCGTCGATATCCCCGACGGTCGTCCGCGCCATCGCGGTCGCCTCGTTCTCGTACTCGATCGCCTCGCCCGTGCCCGGGCCGGGGTCGCGGGTGGCGACGTTGCCGGTGTAGATGGCGGCGTTGAGCAGCACCGCGAGCGTCACGAATATGATCGCGAGGGCGAGCGCGCCGACGAGCATCAGTTGCCCGCGGTCGTCTACATCCGCCATACGACCACCTCCACCTCCAGCACGTTGTACACCGGGCCGTCCGGGTCGGCGTCGTACCCCAGATACGTGCTGTTCGACATCGACGTGTTCTCCAGCGTCGTGGCCGCGGGCTCGGCCCGCTGGGCCGACTCGTTGATGCGGTGGAGCACGTCGTCGTCGTACACCGTGAACGACCGGGTGGCCGTCGAGGCGTGATCCGAGGGCGAGCCCAGATCGACCAGTAGCTCGGAGTCGCGGCTGCCCTCGCCCGTGAGGTAGAACACCTTCACGTTGAACGCGATGTTGCGCTCGCGGAGCGTCCGGTTGAGCGCCACCCCGAACCCCGTCGGCGGGCCACCCCCGTGGAACCCTCCCGCTTCGGCGCCGTCGAAGTGACCGTCCTCGTCCCAGCTGAGCAGCGTCGGCACGACCGAGCCCGTCTCGGCTTCGGCCGCCAGTATCCCCTCCGCGAGCTTTGCCTGTTGGTTCTCGATGTGCTGGCTGGACGTGCTGCCGGTGAGCGGGGTGACCGCCGTGACCTGCAGCGCGAACACGATGCTGGCCAACAGCAACATCCCCGCGGTGATCGCCTCCAGCGTGCGGGCCTGTCCGCGGTCGCTCACCACGCACGCACCTCCAGCCAGTAGTTCTCGCCGTCGATGGAGACGATCCGCCGGGCGGTCGTGACCGAGACGCTGCGCGGCGGGTCGCGCCCGGCTTGGTGCGTCCCGAGCGCCGCGGTGTCGGTCGTGTTCTCGATCCGGATCTGGACCGACTGCCCGGAGTCGAGACCGAACATCCCCTGTAGCGTGGTCGCGTTCGTGTCGAACCGACAGCCGTCGGCCGCCGGATCGGTGCCGTTCAGCTGCTCGAAGAACGCGACCGTACAGTCGCGGTCGAGCACGTACGGCTCCTCGGGCGTCCCCAGACGCTCGGTCGCCAGCGAGGTGGCGACCCGGTCGGCGACCTGCGTGTCGCCGGCGCCGAGAAACGGCGAGAACATCCCCGGGATCGTGGCCACGACGAACGTGACCGCCACGAGGAAGATCCCCACGCCGATGGCGTAGTCGAGCACGGTCTGGCCACGCCCGTCGTCGACGAACTCCCGGCGGCTCATACGACCACCACCCAGACCGCCAGCGCCAGCGTCTGCAGGATCACGACGAACTTCACTCCCGAGATGATCTGGGCGTCGCGGATGTACCCCGAGATGATCCCCGAGAGGACCGCCTGCAGCGTCACCGCGTGGAAGAACAGCAGCGAGAGCAGCTGGGTGTCGATGCTGGCGCCGAAGCTTATCCCGCTGCCGCCCGCGGAGCCGCCACCGCCGCTCCCACCCATCGACGCCATCGTGTCGAGGAACTGGACCTTCAGGATCGCCATCACCGCGAGCAGGGTGAGGTAGGTCATCAGGATGATCGCGACCTGCATCCGGGTGCGGGACTTGCGCTCGCGCTCGATGTCGTCCTGGTTCTCGGAGGACTGGGCCGCGGTCGACAGCACGTCGGTGATCTGACTCGACGCCTCCTGTGCCTCGGAAATCAGCTTGATCGTCCGGGCCAGCCGCGGGATGTGGTACTTGTTGTTGAACTCGACCATCGCCTCCCGCAGGCTCATCCCGTAGTTCACCTTCGCGTACATCACCTCGAACTCGTCGGCCAGCTTGCCCGTCGACGTGTCCGAGACCGTCTGGATCGACTCCAGCAGCGTCTGCCCGGTGTCGTTGGCCGAGGAGAGCTTCCGGAGGTTCTCCGAGAGCTTCCCGGTGATCGATCGCCGGGTGAGCCCGTTCCACTCGTAGAACACCGACAGCGGGAGGAGCACCATGTACGAGGGGATGTAGTACCACGCGAACGTCCCCCAGATCGGGTTCGAGATCATCCCGTCCCACGCCGTCGGCACCGCGCCGTTGATGAACAGGACGCCCACCACCGCGGCCGCCGTCGGCAGCGTGAGCGCCAGCGTGAACAGGGGGTTGTCCCGGAAGAAGATGTGCGGCGCCGACAGTAGCTGTCTCGTCTTGTAGTTCCCCTCGCGGGACTTGATGCGGTTGAACACGCTGAACCGTCCCGTGAACGCCTCGATCAGGCCGAGGTGGATCAGCCCCTCCCGCTGGCTGGCTTCGAGGCGCTCGCTCCCGTCCTGCGGCGAGAGGTAGCCGTCGCCGGGTTCGTCCTGTTTCACCGTCGAGATCATCACGAGGAACCCGACCCCCGTCAGCGGGATCAGCGCGTAGACGGTGCCGTAGATGAGCATCTCTCGGCCGCTGCCCATCATGCTCATGACCACGAGAATGATGATCAGCAAAAGCGGGAACAGCGACAGCGTCATGTACATCTCGCCGAACAGCTCCAGGGTCTCCAGCGTGGTCTCCTGCTCCTGTTTGGCGGTGCGCATGTGCTTCTCCTTCTTGTCGTAGAGGAACTGCTCCATGTCACCCCCGGAGTTGATGATCGAGAGCATGTCCGTGAGGAACTGCGAGAGTTCGTCGCTGGGGGTCTCCATCGACTGCTTGCGCACCGCGTTCCGGTAGTCGGTGCCGAAGTACTCCGTCTCGTTGACGATGCTCTGGAACTCCTTTGCGACCTCGCCGTACGTGTCGTCGGCCTCGGCCATCGACTCGAGGATCTCCAGTTGGTTCAGCCCCCCGACCGACAGCGCGTACATGTAGGAGACGGAGTCGGAGAGCAGCATGTTGATCTCCCGCTTGCGTCCGGACGCTCGGGAGTAGGGGATCGCCGCCAGCGTCCCGAACCCCATCCCGAACCCGATGCTCCCGAACACGAGTCCCGACAGCAGGATCGCGATCGGGACCGTCGCGGACTTGAGCATCGCGGCGGTTTGGGCGCTCCCGACGGGGATGCCGAGGCTGAGCGACTCCGGGGTCACCAGCCCGAACTCGAAGATCGCCCAGCCGAGCAGGCTGCCGAAGCCCCAGAGCAGGCCGCCGACGAGCACCCCGACCGCGAGCGCCCGGGAGAGGTAGAGCTCGACCGCCTGATTCATCCGGGCCTCGGTCAGCTTCTCCTCGACGTTGCCGACGAAGTCCCCCTCCGTGTCGAACAGGAGGCGGTACAGCGGGTAGAACGCGTCCGCCAGCGTTCCCCAGTCTTCGTCGCGGCCGTCGCCGAGTTCCAGACTCATCTACTCCTCTCCCTCCTCGTCGTCGGAGCTTTTGAACAGGTCGTCCGGGTCGTCGTCCGACGAGGTCTGGAACAGGTCGCTCGGGTCGTCTCCATCGGACGGGCTTTTGAACAGGTCGTCGATGTCGTCGGGTTCGTCGTCCTGATCTTCGTCGTCCTGATCGTCGTCATCCCGTTCGTCGTCGTTGTCGTTCGATTCGTCGTCCAACTCACCGAGGTCGTCGTCCGACTCCTCGGGCTCGTCGAGACCGGCACCCAGACCGTCGGGGTCGTCACCCAGATTGTCAGGCTCGTCGTCCAAACTGTCCGAGCGGCCGTCCGGACCCCCATTCAGACCGTCGGAGTCGTCGGTCAGTTCGTCGTCCGGACTGTCGGGGTCGTCCTCCGGATCGTCATTCTGACCGCCGAGGCCGTCGTCCAACTCACGGGGGCCGTCGAACTCGTCGCCCGGATTCTCGTCCAGATCGTCGCTCCCGTCGTCTTGACCGTCGCCCAGTTCGACGGGTTCGTCGTCTCGACCCTCGTCGGGTTCGTCGAACCCGCCGTCCAGATCCTCATCCGGCTCACCGGGTTCGTCGTCCAGCCCGCCGAGCCCGTCGTCTCGACCCTCGTCCAGTTCGTCGGGTTCGTCGGGTTCATCGGTGAGTTCGCCGGCTTCGTCGTCCAGACCGTCGTCGACCTTACCGGATCCGTCGTCGGAGGAGCCGAACGGCTCCGGCTCCGGACGGACGGTCAGATCGCTCGGGTCGTCCCATCCGGCGTCGTCCTCGTCCCACTGGATCGGCGGCTCGTCGTCCTCCTTGTCGGGATCGTCGTCGAGATCGTCGTCAAGGTCGTCGGGATCTTCGCCCCACTGGATTGCCGGCTCGTCGTCCTCGTCATCGGGATCGTCGCCGTCCTCGTCGCCGTCCTCGTCCCACTGGATCGGCGGCTCCTCGGGACCCTCGATCCCGCCGCCCTCGGGCTGATCGCCGGCTGGTTCGCTCGCGCCGGTCGGCGCTTCGTCGCTCCCGCCCCCGGCGTCCCGCTCGTCGCCGGGCTCTCGGTCGATCCGAGCAGGCTCGGAGTCGCCTCCGGCGGCGTCGGCGGTCTCGTCGTCGCCCGGTTCGAGCTCCGGCGTCGGGTCGTCGTCCGCTTCCTCCGCTTCCCCGTCCACGTCGTCCAGCGCCGCCCGCCCTTCGGGCTCGTCGAGTTCGACTCCCCCCTCCACCCCCGGCAGTTCGCCGGCGGCGTCCGGCGTCGCTTCCACGTTGCCCTGTGGCTGGCTCTCGACCAGCGCGTCGGCGACGGCGTCGGGGTTCTCACCGCGGTACTTCTCGAACAGCCGGTCCTCGGCCTCCTCGAGGATCCCCGCGGTCTCTTCGAGGATCTCGTCGTTGGGGTCCGGGCGGGGGACCATCTCCTCCTTCTCGGGATCGATGTCGATCAGCACGGACTCCATCTCCCGGAGGTCTTCGAGGGAGGCCTCGAGCTGGTCGTTTGCCATCAGCGAGAGGATCGTCTCGGGGTCGTTGATGAACGCCTGGAACGTCGCCGCCACCTGCGTGTACGTGTTGAGTCCCTCGTGGATCAGGTAGGCCAGCACCGTCTGCCGCTTGAAGATTTCGTCGTCGAGCCGCTGGCGGTCCCACCCGCGGTCGAACATGATCTCGTCCAGCGTGTTCGAGTCGCCCATCTTCAGGAACTCGTCCGTCTCGGCCTGCCACTGGTAGACGTCCTGAACGTTGATCTCGTCGTTCTCGGCGTCGTAGTGGTTGATCTCCGTGAGGGACTTGTTCCGGCGGACCTTGTGGCCCTGCACCCGGGTGGAGGTCTGGATCGAGACGAGGTCCAGCGCCGTGAACATCGTCTTCGAGACGTTGATCGGCTCGGTGGTGAACCGCTTGAGCACCTCGCCCACGTTGTCGGCGTGGAACGTCGTGTACGTGGTGTGGCCCGTGGACATGACCTGGAACAGCGTTCGCCCCTCCTCCCCGCGGATCTCGCCCATCACGATGTAGTCGGGGCGCTGGCGGAGCGCGGCCTCCAGCAGGTCGAACTCGTCGACGTCGCCCTTGTCGTCGTCGGAGAACGAGGGGCGCGTGACCGAGGCGATCCAGTTGCGCTGGGGAAGCTCGACCTCGCGGGTGTCCTCGATCGAGACAATCTTCGTGTTCGACGGAATGAACAGCGAGACGGCGTTCAGGCTGGTGGTCTTCCCGGAGGCCGTCCCGCCGGCGAAGATCAGCGACTTGTGGTTCTCGATACATAGCCAGAGGAACGCCATCTGGTCGAGGCTGAACGTCTGCCAGTTGATGAGGTCCACCGGCGTGAACGGCACGTCCTTGAACTGGCGGATGGTGTAGTTGGTCCCGTGGTCGGAGACCTCCCTCCCCAGCGTGAGCTGGGCACGGGAGCCGTCCGGGAGCGTCGCGTCGACCTGCGGGCGGCGCTTGGAGATACCCTTCCCCGAGCGCTGTGCCAGCTTCACGACGAAGTCGTCGAGCTCGTCCTCGCCGTGGTAGACGTTGGTGATGATCTGCTCGTAGTCGGAGTGATAGACGAAGACGGGGGAGTTGTAGCCGTCACACGAGATGTCCTCGACGTTGATGTCGTGTTTGATCCCGTCGATGCGCTCGTAGCCGATGAAGTCCCGTTCGAGGAAGTACAGCAGCTTCTCGACCTGATACTCGTTGAGCGTGTCCTCGTCCTCCTCGAGCAGCGCGGGCTCGGGTCGGACCTCGATCCCCTCCAGCTGCCGGACGCCCTCGACCGGCTCCTCGTAGCCCAGCAGGTCGACGACGCGGCCGGAGATGCCGCGGCTCGGGTCGAGGCCGAACGCGTCGGCGACGCGGTTGCCAAGCCCGCCGCGCTCGCCCGGCTCGTCCGGATCATCGTAGAGGTCGTAGCGCTTGAGCAGCTCCCGCGTC
Organism: Halolamina salina; assembly: GCF_054653455.1. NCBI lineage: Archaea > Methanobacteriati > Methanobacteriota > Halobacteria > Halobacteriales > Haloferacaceae > Halolamina > Halolamina salina. The sequence continues at coordinate 1,064,198 of NZ_BAAIGE010000002.1, forward strand.
CGGCTCTCGATCACCGACCGCCGGTGGTCCTCGTCGCCCGCGGTGCCGCCCTCGTCCTCGTACTTGATCGACGCCCGGAGCTTGTCGGTCAGGTAGTCGCTGAGCTCGTCCTCGATCTGGGTGAGGTGAGGCTCGACTACGTAGTATTTGATCTCGTTCTCCTTCGTGGAGTGGAAGATCACCACGTAGGAGTAGGGTTTGTTCACCCAGTAGCGGTCCCGCTCCCGAAAGTGCTGTTTCTTCGCCAGCGGGACGGTCTTCTCCAAGTCGTAGCGGTTGGCGACGGTCGTCCGTCCCTGCGTGTCCGAGAAGAACGCGTCCTCGTCGATCTCCTCGTCCACGTCGACGGTGCGCTCGTCGACCAACTCCTTGAGCTCCTCGCCCGCCCGCTTACAGTCGGCCATCGTCTGGTCGATGGTCTCGGCGGGGAAGCCAAGCGCCGTCCCGGGGTCGAACTCGACCGGCTCACCGTCGCTGTCGGTCGGCGCCTCCCCCTCATCGTCGTAGAAATACTCGCGCTTGTAGTCCTCCCAGCCGTAGATGTCCTTGATGACCGGCGTCTCGTCGTAGCCGATCAGCTCCGAGTAGTCGGTGATGTCCGCCGCGACCCGGCCGGCGGCGCCGATCCGGGCCTCGATCTCCCACGGCGGGAACCCCAGATACTCCTCGGGGTCCACGTCGGTCCGTTCCCAGTCCTCGGGCGTGAGTTCCCGCTCCTCTTCGCCCCAGCGCTCGCTGCCCGGCGTCTCGTCGAACCGCCGGTAGAGCGCTCTCGCCGCCTCGCTCTCACCGTGCTCCCGAAGGAAATCGTCCCACGTGTACGAGCCGACGACGGCGTCCGGAGCCGTCCCGGTCCCCTCCCCGGGTTCGACCCCGTCGTCCACGTCTCCATCGAGTGGGCTCGGGGTCGAGTCCCCCTCGTCGGTAGCCATTGACTACTTGGACAACAAACTCCGCACGCAAAAACTCTCCCCCCGGAGTATCAACACGGAGAACTGCAACGACGAAGCTCTTTGGGGTTCCGGTCCCCCACTCCGCCCATGCGCGACCTCGACGAGACGGACCTGCGGATCATCGAACTGCTGGCCGCGGACGCCCGCCGGCCGTACAGCGAGATCGGCGACGACGTGGGACTCTCGGGACCGGCGGTGTCCGACCGCGTCCAGCGACTGCGGGACTCCGGCGTGCTGGAGCGGTTCACGGTCGACGTGGACCGCTCGCAGCTCCGGGCCGGCGTGCCGGTGTTCGTCCGCCTCGTCGTCGACGACGGGCTGGCCGAACTCCGGGAGCGCGTCTCGGCGGCGAGCGCGGTCGAGCACCTGTTCGTCACCGCCGACGAGGAGCTGCTGTTCTCCGCCCGCGCGGAGGCAAACGGCGTGCGCGACTGGCTGACCGATCTCGTCGGCGACGCCGACGTGCGCGACCGCGAGGTGCGCGTGCTCGACGAGATGGAGTGGAGTCCCGCGCTGGGCGGTGTCGAGTTCGCGCTGACGTGTGACGAGTGCGGCAACACCGTCGACAGCGAGGGGGAGACCGAGCGCCTCGGCGGCGACGTGTACCACTTCTGCTGTCCCTCCTGTCGCTCGCGGTTCGTGGAGCGCTACGAACGGATGGAGGAAGGGGCGGAGTGATCGTGGTTGGGTCGTTGATTAGGTGATTTTCGGCTTTTCGTGGTTCGGAGTTACTGTAACAGCGACAGCGCCTCGATCGTTGGCACCTTGTGACCGCACCGCCCCGCACCGCCCTCACTGCTCGCGGCTCAATTCGTTCGCCGCTCGCTTCGAGCCGATTTGCATCGCCTTCGGCGAGTTTTTCCCGCCTCGCTTCCTCCCCAGCCGGCTCGCTCCCGTCGGTCGCTCGTCCTCCGAGAGAGCAAGCTCTCTCGTAGCACTCCCGTTCGCCAATAGAAAATCGCCGATTTCTGATGCCGGATCTCGTGTCCGACACACTGCGGTCGCAAGCGGCCTACGGACGAGATACTCACCGAACATCTTCTCGGTAGGGATCAGCCGGATACCGGCAGCACTAATTGCCAGAGGCCGACCAACAAACAGCATGATCATACGCATCTGGCACGGATGGACGACGCCCGAGAACGCTGAGGAGTACGAACGGCTCGTCGTCGAAGAGAACTACGAAACTATCGCCGAACGAACCGGCGACGGATACCGTGGGTTCGAGATAGCTCGCCGTGAACAGGACGGCGACGAAATCAAGTACGTCACCATTACGCGGTTCGACTCGTGGGAGGCCGTCGAAGAGTTCGGCGGTGAGAACCCCGAAGAAGCATACGTCCCGCCGAAAGCTCGGGAACTGCTCACCGATTACGACGAACGAGTGGAGCACTACGAGGTGCGGGACGGCGAAGAAATCTGAGGGGCTGACTGCGAACCGCCGAATCAGTTCCGGGTGAGGGCGATATAGCCGACAGACTCGCGGTGTGTTCGACGAGAGAGTCGACACCGCTGAGACCCACGGCGAGGGTGACCACCTCCAACTCTCCGACGAACGCGCGGGGTTCGGCACCGTCTCCGTCGGGTTCGAAGGAAACCGCACCGTCGTAGTCCCCGATCTATCGGGCCGCGAGACCGTGTTGCGGGTGGCTTTCGATCCCGGAATAGTTGCCCGCGGTGACCGAGTCGTGGTCGGAGAGAAACGCAGCAATCTTCGTTGCGGTGCGCTCGGTGTCGGTCCAGCTACCGGCCTACTTCCCGAACTCCTCCGGCTGAATGCGGGAGAGCCGCATCGCGTTCCCCGTCACGCCCAGCGTCATCCCGGCGTCGCCGATCAGCACCGCGGCCCAGATCGGCACCAGCCCGAACGGGACCGCCAGCGCGAGCCCCGCCTTCACCGCGAGACTGGTCCAGATGTTCTGCCGGATCACGCCGTTGGCGTCGCCCGAGAGCTCGTAGAGGTACGGCAGCCGCGAGAGGTCGTCGCCCATCAGCGCGATGTCGGCGGTCTCGATCGCGGTGTCTGTCCCCGCCGCGCCCATCGCGACGCCGACGGTCGCCGTCGCGAGCGCGGGCGCGTCGTTGATCCCGTCGCCGACCATCGCGACGCCGCCGTACGCCTCGTCGAGCTCCTGTACCGCGTCGACCTTGTCCTCCGGGAGCAGTTCGGCGCGGTACTCGTCGACGCCCACCTTCTCGGCGATCGCGCGGGCGGTCCGTTCGTTGTCGCCAGTCAGCATCACGACGTGCTCGATGCCCAGTTCGTGCAGCCGGGCGACCGCGCGCTGTGCCTCCGGCCGCACATCGTCGGCGACGGCGATCACGCCCTCGATCTCCTCGTCGGTCCCGACGAGTACGACGGTCTTTCCCTCCGACTGGAGGTCGGGGACGACCGTCTCCAGCAGGTCTACGCAGTCGTTGCGCTCACAGAGCTGCTGGCTCTTCTTGGTGACCATCCCCCCGTCGGTCGCGGCGTGGACGTGGTTCAGGTCGAAGCCCAGTTCCTCGAACAGCCCCGGCTTTCCGGCGTAGTGGGTCCGGCCGTCGAGATCCGCCCGGACGCCCTTCCCGGTGATGCTCTCGAACTCCTCGACCCGGCGGTCGTCGACGCCGCGCTCGTCGGCGCGCTCGACGATCGCCTCGCCGATGGGGTGTTCCGACCGGGACTCCAGCCCCTTCGCACACCGAAGTACGTCAGCCTCGGTGTGGTCCCCGAGCGGGACCACGTCGGTGACGCGCAGTTCGCCGACCGTGAGCGTCCCCGTCTTGTCCAGCGCGACGGCGTCGACCGCGCCCATCGCTTCGAGGTGGTTCCCGCCCTTGATCAGCACGCCGTTTTTCGCGCCACTTGTGATCCCCGAGACCACGGAGACGGGCGTGGAGATGACGAACGCGCAGGGACAGGCGAGCACCAGCAACGTCAGCCCGTAGACGATCGCCTGCGTCGTGGAGACGCCGAGCAGCGAGGGCGACGCCAGCGTCACCAGCACCGCGAAGACGACCACGACCGGCGTGTAGTAGCCCGCGAAGCGCTCGACGAACTGCTCGCGTTCGGTCTTGTTCGACTGGGCGTCCTCCACCATCTCGATGATCCGGGAGAGCGTGTTGTCGCCGGCCGCGGAGGTGACCTGTACCTCCAGATACCCCTGTTCGTTGACCGTCCCGGCGTACACCTCGTCGCCGGGCGTCTTGTCGACGGGCACGCTCTCGCCGGTGATCGGCGCCTGATTCACGGCGCTCTCGCCGTCGATCACCTCGCCGTCGAGGGGGATCTTCTCCCCCGGCTTCACGACGACCACGTCGCCGACCTCGACCTCGTCGACCGGGACGGTCACTGTCTCGCCGTCGCGTCGGACCGTCGCCTCGTCGGGCGAGAGATCCATCAGCTCCTGCAGCGAGCTCCGCGCCTTGTCCATCGAGTACCGCTCCAGCAGTTCGGCGACGCTGAACAGGAACGCCAGCGTCGCGGCCTCCATGTACAGCGCCTCGCCGAAGCCGAGGCTGACGGCGACGGCGCCGCCGATCGCGAGGCTCATCAGCAGATCGATGTCGAGGTTGCGGTTCCGCAGCGAGTAGTAGCCGCCGCGGACGATCTCCTGCCCGCCGGCGACGACTGCGGCGAGGAACAGGACGTCCGCGGCCGACAGCGTCACTCCCCCGGCGGCGAGGAGTTCGGGGTTCACTCCCGGGAGGAGGAACTCCAGCAGCAGGCCGAGCGCGGTGAACACGCCGCTGATCCACGTCTTGATCGCCCGGCGGCTCCGCCAGACGCTTCCGACCTCGGCGACGCCGCCGTCGTCGCCGTCGGCGGTCGACTCCGTCACCTCGTAGCCGGCGTTCTCGACCGCCCGCGTGATCGCCTCGGCGGTAGTCTGCTCCCGGTTGAAGGTGACGGTGATCTTCCCCGTCGTGGGCTGGGTCTGATAGGCGGTGACGCCGTCGACGGCGCCGACCGCGTTCTCGACCTTGCCGGCACAGGAGGCACAGTCCATCTCCGGGGCGGTGAACGTCTCCGTCGTCTCGCCGACGCCGGACTCGACCGCGTAGCCCGCCTGCTCGATCCGGTCGGCCACGTCCTCGGGACTCGTCTTCTCGGGGTCGTAATTCACGGTAACCGTGCCGGTGGTGATCTGCGGGTCCACGCCGTCGACGGCGTCGAGTTCGCGGACGCTACTCTCGACTTTCCCGGCACAGGACGGGCAGTCCATCTCCGGGACGTCGAGTTCGAGTGACTCCCCGCCGTCGGGCGGCGCCCGCGGGTCGTCTGAGTCGTCGGCGGTCATATCCGAGCGTAGTCGCTCGTCGGTTAATAATCCCGCTGCTAAATAGACGGGTCAGTATGCGCTACTTTGGTAAATGGCCTCCTTTGGGTTATTAAGAATCGGTCGGCGTGGCGGTCGCGACGGCTCGGCGATGTCTATCGAGGTTGGCGTCGACACCGGCGGTGAACATAGTGGGATTCGAACCACGGTCGGACGTGCTCGCTCGCGGTCGCTCGTTCCGCGCGACCTCCCTGTTTCGGAACCCCACCGAGCCGTTTTCACGGCTCACTTCGTTCGCCGGAAAACGGGCGTGGTGGGATTCGAACCCACGATCGAGGAGTTAGGAACCCCTCGCCTTGTCCGCTAGGCCACACGCCCTACTGGCCGCTACCGGCCCGGGGGGCAAAAGAACCCGCTTCGGCGTTAGTTGCTGGACGTCTCTGTCTCGGTCGCCGTCTCCTCCTCGTCCTCGGTGTCCGAGGTCGTCGAGGAGGTGGTGTCGTCCGAGTCCGGCCCTTCCTTCATCTCTTCGAGCTCCTGGTTCAGCTCCTGTCGGCCCTTCTGGAACTCACCCATCGCCTGCCCGGTCGACCGAGCCAGCTTCGGGATCTTGTTCGCCCCGAACAGGAGCACGAGCACGAGGAGGATGATGACGAGTTCGGGCCCCCCGGGGATCGGTACTTGAAGCGGCGCAGTCTGGAACATCTCTATGCGGATGTACCCCACTCCCGACTATAGGCCTTTTGGAAATCGGGGGGAGCGCTTTTCCCGACGAGGGCGTACGGTACTCCATGGACGACACCACCCCGCCGGCGGTCGGCGACGACGCGCCGGGGTTCACCGCGCCCGTCGCCGACGGCGACGGCATCACGCCCCGATCGCTCGATGCGTACCTCGACGGAACGCCGACCGTACTGGCCTTCTTCCCCGCTGCGTTCTCCGGCACCTGCACCGAGGAGTTCTGTACGTTCCGGGACCGACTCGGCCCGCTGGCCAGCGACGCGGCGACGGTGCTCGGGATCAGTACCGACCTCCCGTGGGCGCTCGCCGAGTTCCGCGATGCAGAGTCGTTGCCGTTCCCGCTCGTCGCCGACAACGACGGCGTGATCTGTGCCGACTACGGCGTCCGGACGCGCTACGAACGTCTCGGCATCGACGGCGTCGCCCGCCGATCGGTGTTCGTCCTCGACGCCGACGGCGTCGTCACGTACCGCTGGCTCGCCGACGAACCCGGGAACGAACCGGACTACGCGGCGGTCGAGGAGGCAGTCCGGGACGCCGCGGAGGGCTGACCACCCGACGACCTTTTTCCGTCGGCTCCGTGAGACGAAGCGTATGGCCACGGATGTCTCCGATCACGAGTACGACCCGCAGGAGGAGCACGCCTTCCCGGACGACCGACTCAACGAGGTGCTCCCGGCGCTGGTCGAGGACCCCGAGGTCGTCGCCTACCTCGAGGCCCAGAACGTCAACGCGGTCACGCGGAAGGGGTACAACGACCACGGCAGCAAGCACATCGAGATCGTCCGGAACCGCGCGCTCCGGCTGTACGACCTGCTGAAGGCCGGCGGCGTGGAGTTCAACGGCGCCAGCGATCAGGGGCTAGACGAGGCCGACGAGCCGGTGATCGTCGCACTCGCGGCGACGCTGCACGACGTTGGCCACGTCGTCCACCGCGACGAGCACGCCTACTACTCGATCCCGCTGGCGGCGGACTTACTCGACCGCTTCCTCGACCAGTTCTACGACACGCCCGAGAAGGTGCGCGTGAAGGCGGAGGTGCTCCACGCGATCCTCTGTCACCATACCGCGGAGACGCCGCTGACACGGGAGGCGGGCGTGATTCGGGTCGCCGACGCGCTCGACATGGAGCGCGGCCGCTCGCGCATCCCCTACGAGGAGGGCGGCCGGGGGATCAACACCCTCTCCAGTCAGGCGATCCGGGAAGTGACGCTCCAGCCGGGCAACGGGACGCCGGTGCTCGTCGAGATCGAGATGATCAACGCCGCCGGGGTCTACCAGGTCGACAACCTCCTCAAGGACAAGCTCCGCGACTCGATGCTCGAGGACGACGTCCGCATCGTCGCCGTCAACACCAAGGGCGACGACGATCTGGTCGAGCGGATCGAACTGTAGGCGGCTCAGTCGTCAGAGGTGGTGCCCGCCGACTGGCGCTGTTGCTGGACCGACGGTCCCGTCGGCGTCGACCGTTCGCTCTCCTCGTTGTCGCTCTCGGTGAGGATCGGGAACTCGCGCTCGAACTCGATCAGCATCCCGAGCATCGCGACCGCACACAGCACCGCTGTCGGGAGTCCGACGAGGATCGTGAACGACTGGAGCACGGGCATGCCGCCGGCGAGGCTGAGCGCGATGGTGAGCAGCACCATCATCAGCCCCCAGACCAGCCGATTGATCGTCGACGGCGACTCCTCGCCGCCGGCGGCCATCATCGCGATGCTCAGCGTCGAGGAGTCGAGCGTGGTGATGAGGAAGCTCACCACCAGCAGCAGCAAGGCCGCCGAGAACACGGCCGGGTAGGGGAGTAGCTGCTCGAACAGCGCGAAGCCGACGGCCTCCAGCCCCGAGGACTCGTAGACGCCCAGCAGGTCCGCGGCGCCGGACGTCTGGAGCAGCAGCGCGGAGCCGCCGGTGGCGGCGTACCACGGCACCGTCAGCGCGAACGAGCCGAACAGCCCGGCGAACACCAACTCACGCAGGGTTCGCCCCTTCGAGATCCGCGCCATGAAGATGCCGATCATCGGCGCGAACGTGAGCCACCACGGCCAGAAAAAGAGCGTCCACGAGCCGAGCCAGGCCGTGGCCTCACCGTTGGGCGCGAAGAAGAGGCTCATCCCGACGAAGTCGGTCGCGTAGCCCGTGAGCGCCTGCGTCGTGAGGTTGACCAGCGTCGTCGCCTGCCCGAACGCGAACATCGCCGCCATCAGCCCGATCAGCAGGACGACGTTGAGGTCGGCGAACCGCTTGATCCCCTTCTGGATGCCGGCGATCACCGACAGCAGGAACAGCACCCCCACGAGGAGGATCAGCCCGATCCGGCCGAGTTGGCCAAGGCCGACCCCCCACTTGAACGAGAGGCCGGACGCGAACTGGCTGATCCCCAGCCCGAAGGAGACGGTGATCCCGCTGACGGTGACGACGACCGCCAACGCGTCGACCAGTTTCCCGAGCGGGCCGTCGACGTTGTCGACGCCGACGAACGGCGCGAGGATCACCGCCGGCCGGAACGGCGCGCCCTTCCGGTAGACGTAGTAGGAGATGGCGACCGCGAACACGAGATACGTGGCCCACGCGGACAGCCCGTAGTGGTAGATGGCGTACTGCAGCGCGTCGGCCATCCGCGCCCAGGTGCCGGCCGAGGCGTCGAAGTACGGCGGGCGCGTGCCGTAGTGGATCAGCGGCTCGACCGGTCCCCAGAACTCCAGCCCGCCCGAGGAGAGCCCCGCGGTGAACGTCATCACGAGGTACTGCCAGAACGTGAACTCCGGCTCCGTGTCGGGACCGCCCAACTTGATCCGCCCCCACGGGCCGATCATCACGTAGACGACGAAGACGAAGGCGAGGAACACGACCCAGAGGTAGAGCCACCCCAGGTTCCCGACGATGAACTCGTTCGCCGTCGCCAGCGCCGCGGCGACCGTGTCGGCGAACGCGACGACGGCGACGATGATCCCCAGCAGCGCGGCCACCGACAGCGAGAAGACGGCCACGTCGGATTTCTCCCGGAACGATTCGACTGCACCGACGACTTGCGACGGTACACTCACGAGTGTGGAAGGAGGGTCCGAACCACAGCCTGTCGTTCGACACCGTTCGCCGACGCGATCGTCTCAGATTCGTGCGAATTCACGCGGATTGCGTGCATCCGGCCGGTGTCCAGTGAAGTGAGAGGGATGTATCTGTTGAAGCGGGACAATCTCCTCGGAAATCTGATCGATCCGTGCGTCGCCCGTTCCTCCCGGAAAAGGCTGCGGCGATGGATTCCTTTATGCGTCGGTGTCGTGTTCGGTCCGACGAAACGTGGCCCGTTTCGGCAACTCCGTCGCACTGCTCCGGAACCGGGAGTTCCTCTCGCTCGCCGGCACCGCGTTCGCCCGGAGTCAGGCGTACTCGACCATCATCATCGCGCTCGCGCTGTACGCCGACGCGTTCGGCACCTCCGGGTTCATCGAGGGGCTGTGGGGGACCGCGTTCGCGTCGGTCCAACTGCTGATCGTCCTCCCGCTGGGGCGGAAGATCGACACCGGGAACGCCAAACACTGGCTGCTCGGCGGCCTGCTGATCAACGTCCTGGTGTTCGTGGGGTACATGTTCATCGGCGACCCGATCAACGCCGAGATCGTCGCCCTTCTCGAGAGCGTCGGCGCCGGCGCGCTCTGGACGACCAACGGCTCGCTTCAGGTCGTCCTCGTCCGGATGCTGCAGGGGATCGGCGCCAGCATCCTCTGGATCACTGGCTCGACGGTCGTCGGGCAGATCTCCCCCGACGACGAGAGCGGCCGCTGGCTCGGTTCGTACAATCAGGTCGCGGCGTTCTCCTCGCTGGCGGGCGATCTGGTCGGCGGCCTGCTGCTCTCGATGTACGACCCGCTCCAGTCGCGGGTCGTGTTCATCGTGCTCGCGGCGGTCACGATGGTCGCGTTCGTCCTCGTCTACGCCGAACTGCGTGACAACCCCGGCGGCGGCGTCGACAACCCCGAGGCGCAGTCGGGGATCGGAACGATCAAGAAGCTGCTGAAGCTGCCGATGCTGCGCTCGCTGGTGCTGTTCCGACTCTCCTTCTCGGTCGGGAAGATGGCGGTGATCATCTTCCTCCCCATCCTCGCCCGCACGGAGTTCGGGATCGACGCGTTCGCGATCGGCTGGATCCTCGCCGGCGGGAAGCTCACCAAGTCGCTCTTCCAGGGGTACGTCGGCGACCTCACCGACCAGATCGGCGACCGCGCGAAGTTCGTCGCCGCCGGCGCGCTGGTGTACGGCTTCGGGATCGCGCTGATCCCCCTGTCGCTGCCCGCCGAGGAGACGATGGGGCGGTTCTACCTCGGCTACTTCGGCCACGGACAGGAGCTCGGCGGCGGCTTCGTCGTGCTGTTTCTGGCCTACGCGATACTGGGCATCGGCGACTCGATACGCCTGCCGGCGAGTATGGCGCTGTTCGTCGAGGAGGGCGAGAAGTACGACTCGGTCGCGAGCGCGATGTCGCTGCGCTCGATCTCTTGGAAAATCGGCCAGACAGCCGGCCCGCTCGGCGTCGGACTGATCAAGGACTTCCTCGGCACCGTGCAGGCGTTCCTCACCGCGTCGGCGTTCGTGGTGTTCGCGACGGGCGTGTTCTGGTTCACCCACACGATGTCGGGAGACACCGAGAGCGTGGTTGAGGGAAGCTAACTATCGGCCTCTATAGGTCCGAAAGCTCGTCCTCGATCGATTCCAGCACATCCGAATCCTCCTCGTTCGGTTCATCGTTTCCGTCATCCCCGTCGTTACTCCTCGTCGACAATCCCTCCTCGAGGACCTCTACTTTGAACTCGTTGCGCTCGGCGGCCAGCCGGAACGTCGGCACCGTCCGGTACTCCACCTCGACCACGTTCTTCCGGCGGAGGCTCCCCAGCGCGTCCCGCACCTCCTCGACATCGGGATCGATACCGAACTCCTCCCGGAGCTTCCCGAGTACGCTCACGACGCTCTCGGAGCGCTCCTCGGGTCCCGCGAGCACGTCGAGCACCTGCGCGTGGAGTTCGGGAACCCTGATCCGGTCCGGAACCCCGCCCTCCTCCTCGGGGGGGACGCTGGGCTCGACGTCGACGAGATCGACGCCCTCGGCGGTCGCCCGGATTAGGCTGTCGTCGTCGCGGTAGTAGTAGTCGCTCAGCTCCGATTCGAGGTACTGGTGGACGTCGCTCCCCGACTCCATCCCCCAGCGGTCCTGTAACTCTTTGTTCTTGGTCGGCTGGAGGGTCACGATGTCGGCGAGGCGCTCTCTGGCCTCGTCGCTCAGACTCATCGGCCGTGGCTGGGGGGCGGGGGCGTATGGCTATTCCGGTCCCGGCGGGGCGCGAGCCGGAACCGCGCCAGCTAAGCCCGCGAGCCCGCTACGGACGGCCGTGCGAAACGTCACCGACCGGGTGTCAAACCCCTTCGGGATGGAGCCGCCCTGTGACCGCTTCGTCCCCGGCTACGGCGACGCAAACGCCGACTTCCACGTGATCGGCGACCATCCCGGCGTCCACGGCGGCGCCGACACCGGCGTCCCGTTCACGGGTACGGCGGCGGCCGAACGCCTCCAAGACGCCCTCCGAGAGGCGGGGCTGCTCCACACCGTCGGCGGCGAACCCGAGATCGATCGGACGTTCCTCTCGTACCTCCACATGTGCGTCCCGGCGGACGACGCCACACCGACCGAGACCGAGTACACGGAGATGGAGCGGTACTTCGACGCCGAACTCCGCGCGATCGCCGCCCACGTCCTGCTGCCGGTCGGCGAACGCGCGACCCGCCACGTCGTCGAGACGTTCACCGCCCGCGCCCACCGGACCGAGATCGAGATGGAGAACCTCCACGGGCAGGAGATCCTGGGCAGCGGCTGGCTGGTGCTCCCGATCGAGGACCCGGCCGATTGGGAGGGAGACGAGGCCGAACGGCTCGTCGAAGCGCTCGGAGAACTCCAGTCGACCGATTACCGGCGAGAGAGCGACCTCGGGCGGTTCCTCCCCGGCGGGGAGAGCTACTACGTCCGATAGCGCGACTCACCGCGTCGCGAGCAGGTACCGCCCCACGTCGACGAGGAATCCACCGGCGCTGAACAGCGGCAGCACGATCAGGCCCAGCAGCGCCCCCCACGTCGGGATCGCGACGACGGGCCAGACTGCGAGACAGAGCGCCGGCGCGATCGAGGGAACGGCGTACACCCACGCGGCGCCGCGCCCGAACCGCCCGACGGTCGTCAGCACGACCAGCGGGAGCAGCACCGTCCCGGCGAGGAGCATAAGCCCAAGCGTCGGCGTGCCGGCGGTCGCCGTCCGCACCGCCCCGAGGACGTACTCGGTGGGGGAGTCCAGCGGGAACGTCCCGAGGAGCGTCGTGACCGGGGACGCCGCCACGTCGCCGAGGAACGACCGCATCGCCGCCCGGCGCGGGAGCGCGTACGCGCCGAGGCCGCCCACATAGAGGAGGAGCGAGAGCACGACGACGCCGTACCACCGCTTCAGCCCCCGCCGGCGACGGACCCCCTCCGGCACCGAGGCGTCGGCCGTCGCCGTCCGCGTCGAGCTGGCGGCGGCATCCCAACTGTCCCGATCCGTCCCGGCGCCCTCCTCGCTGCGACCGGTCGAGGACTGCTCTGTCGTCGTTTCGGTAGCCGACGAACTGCCGTCGGTCGTCGACGTGCCGCTTCCCGTACTGCCGTAGCCACCGGTCGATTCAGTCGAGGCGGTCGAGCCGCGGGATCGCTCGCTCGTGGCGGTGTCGGTCGACGTATCCGCGGCGCTGCCCGTCGTCGACTTCGCCGCCCCGTCCATCGGTTCGGAGGTGGCCGGACCGCTATCCGTCGATCCGTCGTCAGTAGTTGTATCGTCGGGGAGGTCCTCGTCGGGGAACACTGACACCGGCGGGAGACTGTCGAGGTGTTTCTCGACGTACTCGTGGTGGCCGAGCCGGTCGTACGTCTTGCGCTCGGCAGGGTCCGAGAGCACGTCGTGGGCCGTCTTGACGAGTTTAAACTGCGCCTCGCCTTCGGGGTGTTCGTTCACGTCCGGGTGATACTTTCGGACACGCTCCCGGTACGCGCGCTTCAGTTCCTCGGCGGCGGCGTCGTCGGGGACGCCGAGAACGTCGTAGAGGTCCGCCGGCATGGCTCCCGATACGCCCAGTCCGTGTTTGAATCTACCGCCCTCCGTTCGCCACGGTCGCGGACGCCGCCGTAGGAAGTGGGAACCCTCTTTGGTGACGGCTGAACAGTTCCGCTATGGAACGGATCCGTCTCGGGAACACCGTCTTCGAAGGGGAGAACAACGTCTACCTCCTGCAGGGCGAGGAGACCGTGCTCGTCGACGCCGGGGTCGCCACCGAGCCGACGCGTGAGGAGTTCGTGGACGGGCTGGCGTCGTTCGGGGTCACGCCCGCGGACGTCGACCGCGTGTTCCTGACCCACTGGCACTACGACCACGCCGGGCTGGCGGGGATGATTCAGGACGCTGGCGGGGCGACCGTCCACGCCCACGAGGCGGACGCCGGACTGATTTCGGGGGAGGAGCCGTCCCTGATGGAGGACCGATCCCTCCAACAGGAGACGTTCGAGGCGTGGCAGATCCCGGACGGCCCGCGCGAGGAGCTGATCTCCTTCCTCGGCGGCCACGCCGAACTCGCCGGCGACGACGTCGACGTGACGCCGTTCACGGGCGGCGATCGGTTCGACGTGAACGGGATCGAACTCGAGGCGGTCCACCTCCCCGGCCACTCGGCCGGGCTCTCCGCGTTCGCGTTCGAGGAGAACGGCGAGCGACAGGCGTTCGTCGGGGACGCGATCCTCCCGAAGTACACGCCGAACGTCGGCGGCGCCGACGTGCGGGTGGAGGCGCCGCTCGCGAAGTACGTCGAGAGCCTCGTCGAGATCGTCGATCGGGACTGGGACCGTGCGCTCCCCGGCCACCGTGACCCGATCGAGGACCCGGTAGGACGCGCGCGAGAAATCCTCGGCCACCACCGCGAGCGGACGGAGAACGTGATCGACGTGCTCGACCGCCACGGCGCGTGTGACGCCTGGACCGTGAGCCACCACCTGTTCGGCGAACTGGAGACTATCCACATCCTCCACGGGCCGGGCGAGGCGTTCGCGCACCTCGACCACCTCGAACGCCACGGGATCGTCGAACAGGAGGCGACCGACTACCGTCTCGTGGTCGACGAGCCGAACGTCGAGGAGCTATTCCCCGAGCAGTAGCTCGCGGCCGGCGCCGGCCGCTCCCGAGCGCGGCTTCCCGCCCGCCGCGCACACGAGTGGTGCCCTTTTCAGTCCGACGCCCCGAGTACGTCTATGAGCGAATCCGACTATCAGGTCGCCGTCGTCGGCGGCGGCCCGGCGGGGTTGACGACCGCCCTCTACACGACACGGCTCGGCCACGATACGGTGTTGATCGACCGCGGCGGCGGCCGCGCGGCGATGATGCAGGACACCCACAACGTCATCGGGATCACCGAGGAAACCTCCGGGAACGAACTGCTGCAGACCGCGAAGGCGCAGGTCGAGTCCTACGGCGCCGACACCGTCCGGGGGATGGTCTCCGACATCGACGGCTCGGCAGGCAGCTTCGAACTCGCCGTCGGCGAGGAGATGTACACCGCCGAGCGGGTGGTGCTCGCGACGGGGTTCGCCGACGAGCGCCCGGAGCCGCCGCTCCCCCGGACGGGGCGGGGCCTCCACTACTGTCTGCACTGTGACGCCTACATGTTCGTCGACGAACCGGTGTACGTGATGGGGACCGGCGAGAGCGCGGCCCACGTCGCGATGATCATGCTCAACTTCACCGACGAGGTGGACCTGCTGCTCCGCGGGGACGAGCCGGAGTGGAGCGAGGAGACCGACCGCCAGCTCCGGGCCCACCCGGTCGACGTGGTCGAGACCGACATCTCGGGGATGAACACCGGCGAGGACGGCTGGCTGGAGTCGTTCGAGTTCGAGGACGGCACCGTCCGGGAGTACCGCGGCGGCTTCCCGATGTACGGCTCGGACTACAACGCCGACCTCGCGGACGCGCTGGGGCTGGAGCGCACCGACGACGGTAACGTCGCGGTCGACGACCACGGCCGAAGCTCCGTCGACGGCGTGTTCGCGGTGGGCGACCTCACGCCCGGCCACAACCAAGTCCCCGTCGCGATGGGCGAGGGCGCGAAGGCGGGCATCGCGCTGCACTACGAGCTCCGGACGTTCCCCAAGTCGCTCGACGAGATCGACGGCGAGCAGGTCGATCCGGCGTCGACGCCGGCGATCTCCGACGAACTCCGCGAGGCTGCCCGACGCCGCGAGGCGGTCGAGCCGACGGCTGCCGACGACTAGCTGACAGGCGGTGCTGGGCGTCGCCGACGGACACACCGCGCTCCCGCTCCCCCGTCGGCGTCGACGGTCAGCGCACGGGCCGGGTGGTCCTGGCATCGTACTTGAAGGATCGGGCCGAAGGGGAACGCCCTTATTTCTGCGTGTGGTTACTCCGACTGCGCACCGATGGTCTAGTGGCAGGACCTGAGCCTTCCAAGCTCATGGCCCGGGTTCAAATCCCGGTCGGTGCATACCGAACGTTCTCCTGCGGTTTCTCTGGTTCGCGCGGAGACTCGGGCGTCGCTGTCAACTCTGCGGACCCGTCTGTCGATCGACGAGAGCAGCTCTACGGCAGTTCACGTGAACGAAAACGGGTAGCTCACCGCCAATCCCCGTGAAGGGGACGAATCATCGCTGCAGGGCCGCCCCGGCAGCCGCGCCGACGAACAAGCCGGCGGCAGCCGTCGGGAACGTGGCCGCGAACATCACGGCCAGCGGCAGGGCGGCAAGCAGCAGCGTCGTTTCGAACGTTGGCGGGCGGCGATGCGTCGGATACTCCTGGGTCTGCGTCGGTGGGTGCATAGTCTGTGGAGGGTCGAGTCGGCGTCAGTAGAGCGATACGAGCCACGTCGCCGTGTCCGAGCGCACGAAAGCGGGATTCGGAATCGGGACGGGGCCGTCGGGGACGAACTGCGTCAGATCGTCCGCGGGACGGCGGGAACGACGACGCGGGAAACCCCGGCTCGGAGGCCGAGGCCACCGACCGGCAACCGGTCGAGCGGTCGGCCCCCCTTGGCCGGGAGAAGCGTGTTCACGGGAGTGAGTAGTTGCACGTCGTCGTCACCTCGACTGTGAGTAGCGTATCCAGCGGTAAAAGCCTCTTCAGGGTGTGATAGCGTACAGCACGTTCGTATCCCTTGTACCGGCGCTGGGCAGCAGCCGGCCCCGGACTGGCACGGCGGAAACGGTGGACCGGGAGGTACAGGTCCGTAGAGTTCCTGAGAGGCTGTATGACCAAGACCGTCGACGAGCTACGCAACGAGATCCGCGTTGAAGTCGGCCGACACGAACGGCTCGTCTCCTCCGGGTTCACGAAGGAAGCCTTGGCTGCCATCTGTGACTCGCTGGACGCGGACGTGGAGACGGACGACATCCCCGGGAAGGACGTGATGCGGCGGGCGATCAGCGAGACAGTCGACGGAGTCGACGAAAGCCGCGACCAGAGCACCGGGTTCCGGAAGTCGGAACTCGAAGCCATCGCCGGCGAACTCGACGGCCGGTGAGCGGTCCCGTTCGCGTCCACTGATTCGCTCCGTTCGACAGTCAGTGCCGGCCGCTGGCACAGGATGCGACAGCCGAAGAACTAACTCGCCGCCGCGTCACCACACGTCCGATGGAGGGGAAGAACCGCTTCGTCCAGGACACCGAGGTCCTGATCTACCGGCTCAACCACGGCAACGTCGACGAAGCGAAGCGGCTCGTCGAACAGATCTGCCTCGTCGCCGAGTCCTTGGCGCAGGATCTGGAGGACGGCGAGCACAAGCAGTTCCTGCGCGGGACGAGCGAACTGATGGCCCGGTTCCGGAAGCAGATAATCGACCTCGAAGACGAGGGGGCCTCCGACGCGGAGATCGCCGAGACCGTCCTCGAGGCGATGGACGAGCACTTCAGCCGCGACGTGACCGAGTTCTCGCTCGAACTCGGAACCGACGACGACGCCGTCGACGCCGAGAGCACGATCGACCGGCTCGTCGAGGAGAACGAGTGGCTCAGAGAGGAACTGGAGCGGGCCGAGGCGGACTACATGGAGCTGTACGACCAGATCGCGGCCGATCCCGAGCGGCAGCGGTGACGCCTCCGTGGTTCTGCGAGCGCCGCGAGCGTGAACCTTAGCGCTCCCGGGCGCGCTCGCGTCGGCGTTCCAGAAGCTGCTGCACGCCCTGCCCCGGCCCGCCGTCGATCGGCCAGCCGTTCGTCCGCCACTGCGGCGGCTCCGGCTCGAACGAACCACAGCGGCGCCCACACTCCGCCTCGCTCTGGCAGCGACCCTTCGCGGCACAGGTCGGCACTGTCCCGCGGCCGGCGCGTGCGAGCTCGAACCACCGGCAGTCGGGCCGGGTCGTCTCGGCGAACGAGCGCCAGCCCTTACCGTAGGCTCGCTCCGCGATCAGCCGTCGTCGCCGCGCCTTCTCGGCGGCGTCGAATCGCCCGCTGTCGCTCTCCGGGTCGAGCGTCGACGGGAGCCAGTCCACCGTCGCTGCGTCGCCGTGGGTGCCGTCCGAGAAGTCGAACGTGAGCACGCCCGCCTCGACGGGGAACTGTCGCAGCAGCGCCGGCTCCACCCGTTCGCCCGTCCGACCCGTCGCCAGCCACACCTCGTCGGCCAGCGCGGTGTCCACGTCGTGTTCGAGTTGGTCCGACAGCGCGGCGGCGGCGCTCGCGTCGAGGTCCGGCTTGTTCTCGATCGCGATGATTCGCGATACCCAGTCGGGGTAGGGTCGCTTCCGCCGGATTTCGATACGGTTGCCGTTCTTGCGCTTCTCGACCAGCCCGCGGGCGGCGGCGCGGTGGATCGCCTCCCGGACGTAGCGCCACGGGTAGCCCGGATCGGGGAGCGCGTCGCGGTAGTACGCCCACTCGGCGGGCGCGTGGCGGACCACCGGGAGGAGGTCGCCGTCGATGGTCCGGTCGCCGAACTCGCGACGCGCGGCGAGCCCCGCGGGGTCGCACTCGATCACGATCGTGTCCCAGCGGCGCTTCTTCGTCCCGAGTTGGCGCGAGACGATCACGGGCGCGGCGTCGTCACTCCCTGCGTCGGCGTCGCTCGCGTCGCCGCCGGGCGGCCAGCCCAGCTCCGCCCAGCGACAGACCAGGAGCTCGAAGGAGAACTCCGAGTCGGTAGCGGGGGTCGGCACCGCTTACGCCGGCGTGCCGACGTACCCCTCGCCGTCGGCCTCCTTGACCTCGTCGAGGTAGTCGTGGGCCTCCTCGAGGATCTCGCGGGGACCGTCCTGCGTGATCGTGTTCAGCGCCTGCTCGTAGTCGCGCCACTGCATGTCGCGGTGCTCGGCGGAGAGCTCCGCGCTGGCCTCGAACGACCGGGCGATGAACAGGTGGACCGTCTTGTGAATCGTGTTCCCGTCGGCCTCGAACACGTAGTCGTACTCCTTCCGGAAGCCGTCGATGAGCCTGAAGTCCTCGATACCGGCTTCCTCCGTCACTTCACGGATCGCGGTCTGCTGAAGCTCCTCTTCCCCCTCGACCCCGCCCTTGGGGAACTCCCAGTCCCCCGGTCGGCTCTTCAGGAGCAGGTACTCCCGTTCGCCGCGGGTGTCGCGGAAGAGGATGGCTCCGGCAGACGTCGCTTCGACCGTCATTGCGTTCGGGTAAGCGTCGTGCTCTTAAATTGGCTTCGGTGGGTCAAAAGCGGCGTTCACGCTCCGACCCGCGGCCCCGGTAGATGCGCTTTTCACGCTCGAACCCAATCTCCGAGTATGACCTTCGTGACGACGCTCACGTTCCGGAGCGGGGACCGGGACGTGCTGGACGACACAGTCGACGGGCTCAAACAGCGCGTCGAGCGCAAGGGCGCCGAGTGCAAGGGTCCCCACCAGGAACAGCCCGAACACCACTCGGTCCCGCTGTACAGCCGGTGCCAGCCGGGCGAGCAGATCGACCCATGGAACTACACCGTCTACACCCGCTGGCTGGAGATCCACGGCTCCGATCACATCGCCCGCGAAGTCGTCGCGACCGACCTCCCCGACTCCATCCGCGTCGAGGTCGACGTGGAGCGCCGCGCGAGCCAGGCGTACCGCTAATCTCCTTGTGTTCTTCCCCCGGACGAAAAAGTCGGTAGCGACCGCTCAGCGCAGCTCCGCTTCGCCGGTCGCGCTCCCCTCGTCGAACGAGGTGACGCGGACGCGAGCCTCCTCGTCGACGGTCACGTCGTCGGCGGCGCCGGGCAGCCGGAGCACCGTATCGCCGATCCGGATTACCGCGTCGTCGCCGTCCCGACCCGTGACGATGGCGGTCAGTTCGTCGCCGGGGCTGTACGTCGGCGTCGCCGTCCGGAACTCGAACCCCGCGAGGAACGCGTCGAGCCGGCTCATACGCGACTCACCTCCTCGCTCTCGCGGTCGCTGACGTACTCAAGCCCGAAGCCGGTCAGGGCCGCGAGCAGGAACACCGTCACGAGGAACCAGCCGTGGAACACGTACGGGAACACCGCGGCGGGGTTGACCACCATCTCGGCGGTGAACCACTCGTACTCGCCGGGCAGCGTCTGCATCGCGGAGTAGCCCGCGAGCACGCCGCCGCCCCACGGGAAGATGTACCCCAGCGCCGAGGTGTTGGCGTCGAGGATGTTCGCCCGCCGGTAGCCGTTGATGTTGAACCGCCGGCCGAGCGTCCGGATGTACGGCGCGACCGCGATCTCGGCGGCGGTGTTGATCGTCACCATCGCGTTGACGGCCGCGGTGCCGAGCACCATCGTCACCTCGGCGCGGCGCACGGAGGTCGCGACGGTGTCGAGCAGCCACGTCTGGAGCGCCTCGAACCCGCCGCCGACGCGCATGATCTGTGCGCCGGCGACGATCAGCAGCGTCAGAACGATCAGCGGGAAGAAGCCCACCGCGCCGGTGTAGAGGCTGCCGCCGACGCCCGCCTCCGCGGCGGGCACCGTCTCGACGATCGCGCCGATCAGCGGCGCCGTGTCGAGCGACTGTGCGATCCCGGAGCTCTCGGGCGCCGAGAAGACGAGCACGTCGCTGACGCCCACATCGACGAGTCCGAAGAACCCCAGCAGGACGTTCAGCACGAACGCCGTCGCAAGCCCCCACGACACCGCCTCGACGATGTGGCGGCCGGTGACGGCCGTGCCGATGACGATCGCGACGGGAATTAGGTGGAGCAGCCCCCACGCTGCGCCCGCCTCGACGCCCGCGTTCGCGGCGGGCTGGCTGGTTGGCAGCGTCGCCCCCGCGATCAGGTAGGCCGCCAGCGCCGGCACCGCGGCGATGACGGCGTACTTCACGCGGGAGGCGACGACGCCGCCGATGTCGGCGTCCTGCGTCACCGCGCTCACGATCGTCGTGTCCGAGACGGGCGCGAGGTTGTCGCCGAACACCGCCCCCGAGAGGATCGCGCCGAACAGGAGGATCGGGTTCGTCCCGAGCAGTAGCCCGGCCGGGAACACCAGCGTCACGAACGCGATCGTCGTCCCGTAGCCGGTGCCGATCCCGGTCGCCAGCACCGCCGCGAGCAGGAACGTCACGGCCGGGAACAGCGCGGCGCCGACCTCGGCGGCGCCCGCCAGCCAGACGAGGCCGTCCACGAAGCCGCCGGCCTGGATCGTGTTCGCGAACATCCCCGCCCAGAGCCACGCGACGGCCGCGGTCGCCGCCACCTCCTGAGTCATCCCCTCGAAGATGGCGTCGGCGTACGCCTTCCAGTCCCCCCGGACGAACGGGAGTCCGGCGATCAGGCCGACGAGCATCCCGACGACGAGGCCGGACGTGTCGCCGATCCCCAGCACGCCGGACTGGAACACGGCCCAGACGACGAACACCGTGATCGGAACGGCGCTGACGGCCGGCCCGCCCCGGAACTGGAGCGTCGATTCCCCGCCCGTTTCTGTCGGTTGGTCAGTGTTCACGGATCATGCTGCCGCGAGGCGTGGTAATAAAAATCACTGGTCGCCCCCGAGAGGGGGTTTAAGCACTCGCGGGCCGACCGGTCGGCCGTGCACGTAGACGCCGACGACCTGACCGCGTTCCGCAGGGAGCTTCACCGCCACCCCGAGCCCGCGTGGTGTGAGTTCTACACCACCGCCCGCATCGTCGAGGCGCTCCGCGCCCGCGACGTGGACGAACTCCACGTCGGCCCGGACGCGCTGGAAGAGAGCGACGAGCCGCGGATGTCCCTCCCCGATCAGGCCACGCGCGCCGAGTGGAAAGACCGCGCCGTCGAGGCCGGCGCCGACCCCGACCTCCTCGGCCGCCTCGACGGGGGGAACACGGGCGCAGTCGCCGTGATCGAGCAAGGCGAGGGGCCGACGGTCGGCCTCCGGGTCGACATCGACGCGCTCCCCATCACCGAGTCCGACGACGAGGACCACGTCCCCGCGGCCGAGGGGTTCCGCTCGGAGAACGAGGGGTACATGCACGCCTGCGGCCACGACGCCCACGCGACCCTCGGGCTTGGCGTGCTCGACGCAGTGCGCCACAGCGACTTCTCGGGTACGCTGAAGGTGTTCTTCCAGCCCGCCGAGGAGCGCGTCGCCGGCGGCGGCCCGATGTCCCGCTCGGGCCACCTCGACGACGTGGACGCGCTGTACGCGGTCCACATCGGACTCGACCACCCGACGGGCGAGATCGTCGCCGGCGTCGGCGGCTTCCTCGCCGTCTCCGGCTTCGAAGCCGAGTTCACGGGCAGTTCCGCCCACGCGGGCGCCCACCCAGAACAGGGCGACAACGCGATCCAGGCCATGGCCGACGCGATCTCCAACATGTACGCCGTCCCGCGCCACGCCGACGGACCGACCCGGGTCAACGCCGGCGTCGTCGAGGGGGGCACCGCCTCGAACATCGTCGCCGAGCGCGCGCGGATGGAGTGTGAGGTCCGGGGCCAGACGACGGACCTGATGGAGTACATGTGGGAGAAGACCGGCCGCGTGCTCGACGGCGCTGCGACGACCCACGACGTGGAAGTCGAGCGCACGCTGAACTCCCGAGCGCCCTCGGCGGAGAGCGACGAGGAACTCGCGTCGATCGTCGCCGACGTGGCCGAGGGTGTCGAGGGCGTCGACTCCATCATGGACCACGACGACCTCGGCGGCA
This sequence comes from Halolamina salina, assembly GCF_054653455.1. Classification (NCBI taxonomy): domain Archaea; kingdom Methanobacteriati; phylum Methanobacteriota; class Halobacteria; order Halobacteriales; family Haloferacaceae; genus Halolamina; species Halolamina salina. The sequence continues at coordinate 1,086,300 of NZ_BAAIGE010000002.1, forward strand.
GCGAGGACGCGACGTACCTGATGAACCGCGTCGAACAGCAGGGCGGGCGGGCCTGCTACGTCGGCCTCGGCACCGACCACCCCGGCGGCCACCACACGTCGACGTTCGACGTGGACGAGGCGTCGCTGCGTATCGGCGTCGAGACGCTCGCGGGCGCGATCGAGGCACTCTCGGAGACCGACGCGTAGAGCCGCACACCCTCACCCGTCAGTCGTCTTTCCAGATGATCCCGTCGTCGGTGCCTTCGAGGACCGTCTCTCCGTCGTCGTTCTCACAGACCACGTCCCACGTGAACGCGTAGCGGTCGTCCCGCTCGACGACCTCGTCGTAGGTCGCGTAGCAGGTGATCTGCTCGCCCCTGTAGACGGGTTCGCGGAACCGCAAATCCATACGGGGAGCGAGCACCTCGCGGTCGCTGCCCAGCTTCGTCGGCATCGTCGCCGTCAACAGCCCCTGCACCATCACCCGCCCGTCCTCGTCCGGTTCGGTGTGCCGTGGCTGGTCGTCGCCGGACAGCTCCGCGTACCGCTGCACGTCGTCGACGGTGAACGTCCGCTCGAACGTGATCGTCTTCCCCTCCAGTGGCGCGTCCATGGCGTCACCCTCGGCGCCACAGCATTTGAACGGGGGGGTCGCGCTGGTCGTTTCCGGCAGTGAGAAAACCGCGTCCGCTCAGTACTTCGGATCGGCGCCCGTCCGCTCGTAGACGCGCTCCATGATGGAGTCGCGCTGCTCCTGCCAGCGCGGCAGCGCCGAGGGGCGGTCGGGGTAGGCCTCGTAGTGTTCGAGTAGCTCCTCCGCGAGGTTGCGGACCTGGTAGATCTCCCAGAGCTGGTCGAGGTGGCCGACCGCGCCGCGCAGCGTCTTGAGCGCGGTCTTCGGGCCGATCGAGGTCTTCCCGGAGTACAGCGCCTCCGCGATCGGCTCGCCGGGCAGCGAGGCGAGCATCGACGTGAGTTCGTCGACCTCGACGGCCGTCGAGAGCACGTTGTACACGTCGAGCGCGGCGTAGCGCGCGCCGAAGTGGTCCATCACGCGCTCGTTGTACCGCCAGAGCTCCTCGTCGGTCCGGCCGGCCGAGATGGCCGAGATCGCCTCCTCGGCGGCGTACTGCCCGGAGTAGGCGGCGCCCGCGATCCCGCCGCCGGTGGTGGGGTTGACGAGGCCGGCGGCGTCGCCGACCGCGACCAGCCCCGGCGCCGTCGCGGAGTCGTACGGCCGGCGGGTCGGCAGCGCGGCACCGAGCTTGTCGACCACTTTCGCGCCCTCGAACTCCGGGCGGCTCCGGAGATCCTTCTTGAGGTCCTCGACGAGCTTCATCGGCTCCTCGGTCATCTGGAAGCCGAGGCCGACGTTGATCTCCGTCGGCGTGCGGGGGAAGTACCAGAGGTAGCCCGAGGCGCGGTCGGTCGGCTTGAACACGAGCGCGTCGTCCCAGTCGACGGGCTCGGGCACCTCGACGATCTCGCGGTACGCCGAGCAGAACTGGGTGTAGGAGACGTTGGTGTCGAACGTGGCGTCGGAGAAGTCGGCGTTGTCCTGCAGCACCGACAGCGCGCCCGCGGCGTCGACGGTGATCTCGGCCTCGAACGTCTCGACCTCGCCGTTGCGCTTGCCGCGGACGCCCTCCACGCGGCCGTTCTCCTGCAGCACGTCGTTGACGACCACGTCGTAGTGGAACTCCACGCCGGCCGCCTCGGCGCCCTCGATGAGCTTGCGGCCGTACTCCCAGCGGTCGATCACCGCGAGTTCGCCGGGGACGGGGATGTTCAGGACGGTGTCCTCCGAGGGGATCTCGAAGCGCCCGTGATCGACGCCGGTGTTGGTGAACGAGGACTCGATCTTCGACTTGGGGATCGCGTCCGGGAACGAGTCCGCGCCCTTCAGCGCGTCGCCGCAGGCGATGTGGCCGGCCTCCGACTCGCTCTTGCGCTCGACGATCGCCACGTCGAGCCCCTCGCGAGCGGCCGTCGCCGCCGCGTAGCAGCCCGAGGTGCCGGAACCGACGACGACGATGTCGTACTCGTGGGTACTCATTTGCCAACCCTCGGGTGGGCGGGTGCAAAACTCTTTATCACGAGCGTGGCCCCCCGGCGGGGGACGGGCCGTCGCCGATCAGTCCTCGTCGGCGTCGTAGTGCTCGCCGGCCGCGTCGGGCGTTCTGGTTCGTCCGACCAGCGCGAGCACGACGATCACCGTGATGTAGGGCACCGTCTGGATCAGCGAGTCGGGGATCGCGTAGTTCAGCTGCTGGAGGCGGAACTGGAGCGCGTCCAGCGCCGCGAACAACAGCGAGGCGCCGAACGCGCCGAAGGGGTTGTAGTTCCCGAACAGCATCGCGGTGATGCCGATCCAGCCGCGCCCGTCGACCATCGTCGTCCCGCTGCCGACGAAGTTGCCCACGCGACCGAGCGAGAGGCCGGCGCCGCCGATCCCCGAGAACACCCCCGAGATCAACACGGCGGCGTAGCGCACGCGCCGGACGTCGACCCCCGCGGTGTCGAGCGCCTTGGGGTTCTCGCCGCTCGCGCGGACCCAGTAGCCGAAGGAGGTCTGGGTCAGGACGTACCACGACAGCGGCGTCGCGATCAGCAGGAAGTAGACGACCGGCTCGGCGTCGAACAGCACCGAGCCGACCGCCGGAAGCTCCGAGAGCAGCGGCACCGTCCACGTCCCGAGCGTGTCCACGCCGGGGGAGTTCACGCTGCCCCAGATGACGTTGCTGGCGAAGGGGGCCGCCCCGAGCGCGATCAGCCAGACCGCCAGCCCCGCGATCACCTGATCCGCGCGGTACTCGATGGTGACGACCGCGAACAGCAGCGAGAACGCCCCGCTGACGAGCACCGCGACGTAGAACGCGATCCACGTCGCCGCGAGCGTCGGCCCCACGAGCGCGACCGTGAGTCCGGCGAGCACCGCGACCGCGAGCACACCGCCACCGCCGCGGACTGCGATCTCCCGGAGCGAGTCGCCGAGCAGGCCGAGCATCGCGCCCGCGACTGCGAGCAGGACGGCGATCACGAGCAGGAGCACGACCCCCGGCCCGAGGCTCACGCCGCCCTCGCCGATCGTCCAGTGGGCGACGGCGACGCCGGTGAACGCGCCGACGATCAGCAGCCCCTCGAGGCCGATGTTGATCACGCCGCTGCGCTCGGCGAAAATCCCGCCAAGCGCGGCGAACGCGATCGGGACCGCGAGCCGGAGCGCGGAGGCGGCGTAGCCCGCGTCGAGCACGTTCGCGAGCTCGCCCGCCGGCGTGTTCGGGAACAGCTGGCCGACCAGCACCACCGCGCCCACGGCGAGCGTGCTGACCGCGAGCAGCGCGAGGCGCTTGATCGCGTTCATCGGCCACCCCCCATCCCCCAGCGCACGCCGAGCGTCCGGAAGAACTCGGGCATGGCGACCAGCAGGATCACCAGCCCCCGAATGACGCCGACGAGCTGTCTGGGCACGCCCAGTTGGAAGTCGATCGAGAGGCTCCCCGCCTGCATCGTGCCGAACAGCGGCCCGGCGAACAGCACCCCGAGGGGGTTGTTGCTCGCGAGCACCGACACCGTGATCCCGTCGAACCCCAGCGAGGGGACGCCGTTGACCCAGCGCCCGACGGACATCAGCACCCAGACCGCGCCGCCGAGGCCGCCGATCATTCCGGAGAGCGTCATGCTCGTGACGACCATGCGCTCGGCGTCGACGCCCGCGTAGTCCGCGGCGTCGGGCTGGATGCCGGCGGTCCGGAGGTCGTAGCCGAACGCGGTCCCCCAGAGCAGGTAGGTAATCAGCAGCGTCAGGGCGATCGCCATCACCAACGCGATCTCCGGCCCGAACCGCGCGGCGGCGGGCACGTCACGCGTCTCGACGCTCCCGCTGCCGGGCTTCTGGAAGTACGCCGAGACGAGGAAAAAGGCCACGTCGCTCGCGACGAAGTTCAGCATGATGGTGGTGATCACCTCGTTCGCGTCGGCGTACGCCTTCAGCGCTCCCGGGATCGCGGCGTAGAGGCCGCCGACGACCGCGCCGGCGACCATCGCCACGACCGCGATCAGCGCGCCGCCGACCGGCCCCGAAGGCGCGGCCGGCCCCACCCAGACGGCGACGAGTGCGGCCGCGAGCGCGCCGAGCACGAGTTGGCCCTGCGTCCCGATGTTGAACAGCCCCGCGCGGAACGAGACGGCGACGGCCAGCCCCGTGAACAAAAGCAGCGCGGAGTTCTTCAGCGTCTCCTGCAGGACGAACGAGTCGAAAAGCGGCGCGAGGAACAGGTAGCGGTACACCGCGAGGGGGTTGTAACAGAACGGGCCGACGATCGGCGTCGCACACTCCGCGAACACGCCCGCGACCAGCGTGACGACCCCGCCGAGCAGGATCGCGGTCACCAGCGCGGCGACGCTGACGAGCAGCCGCTCGCCCGCGGAGGCGTCGACGAGCCGCCCCAGTAGACCCGCGATGGGGTCCGGCAGGCGGTCGGGGTTCATCGCTCACCCCCGGCCCGCACGGTCGCCCGCGGCACGTCGTCCGGCCGTTCCCCCGCCATCAGCAGCCCCAACTGCTCCTCGGTGACCGCGGCGGGATCGACCACGTCGACCAGTTCGCCGTCGTGCATCACGCCCAGCCGGTCCGAGAGGCTCCGGACCTCGTCGAGTTTCGAGGAGACCAGCAGCACCGCCGCCCCGTCCTCGCGGAGGTCAAGCAGCCGGTCGTGGATGAACTCCACGCTCCCCACGTCGACGCCGCGGGTGGGGTGGGAGGCGACGACCGCCTCCGGGTCGCGGGCGAACTCCCGGCCGACGATGAACTTCTGTTGGTTCCCGCCCGAGAGCGAGCGGGCCTCCGCGTTCGCGTCCGCGGGCCGCACGTCGTACTCCTCGACGATCGAGTCGGCGTGGGCCTCGGCGTCGTCCCAGCGGATGCGGCCACCGTCGGCGAACTGCGGCGCCCGCTGGCTGCCGAGCAGCCCGTTCTCGGTCAGGTCGTACGACATCACCAGCCCCCGGGCCTGTCGGTCCTCGGGGACGTACGCCATCCCCGACTCGATCCGGTGACGGCGGGAGGCGTCGGTCACGTCCTCGCCGTCGAGGGAGATCTGCCCGCTGGCGGGCGTCCGCAGGCCGGTGATCGCCTCGACAAGCTCCGACTGGCCGTTGCCGTCGACACCGGCGATCCCGAACACTTCGCCCTCGGCGACCTCGATATCGACGCCGTCGACGGCGCGGACCCCGCGGTCGTCCTCGACCACGAGGTCGCGCGCGGCGAGGCCGATCGAACCCGCCTCGACGGGCGATTTCTCCGTGTCGAACAGCACCTCGCGGCCGACCATCATCTCCGCGAGTTCGGTGTCGTCGACCGCGTCGGTCTCGACGGTGCCGACGTTTCTTCCGTCCCGGAGGACGGTCACCTCGTCGGCGGCGGCGGTCACCTCGCGCAGCTTGTGGCTGATGAAGATGATCGTCTTCCCGGCCGCGGTGAGTTCGTCGAACACGTCGAACAGCTCCTCGACTTCCTGCGGGGTGAGCACCGCCGTCGGCTCGTCGAGGATCAGGATGTCGGCGCCCCGGTACAGCGCCTTCAGGATCTCGATGCGCTGTCGTTCGCCCACCGAGAGGTCGCCGACGGTCGCTTCGGGGTCCACGTCGAACCCGTAGCGGTCGGCGAGTTCGGCGACCGCCTCGCGGGCGGCCTCGCGATCGACCGCGAGCCCGGCCCACTTCCGTGGCTCGTCGCCGAGCACGACGTTCTGGGTCACGGTCATCGGCTCCACGAGCATGAAGTGCTGGTGGATCATGCCGATGCCGGCGTCGATCGCGTCCCGGGGGGAGTCGAACGTCCGCTCCTCACCGTCGACGACGACGGTGCCCGAGGTGGGCTTGTAGAGGCCGTAGAGGACGTTCATCAGCGTCGTCTTGCCCGCCCCGTTCTCGCCGAGGAGGGCGTGGACGCTCCCGCGTTCGACGGTGAGGTCGACCTCGTCGTTCGCGAGGACGCCCGGGAACTGTTTGGTGATCCGTCTGAGGTCGACCGCTGGCGCGCTCATCTGTGTTGGTTCGGGGGGGTGGAGGGTGGTTCGGCCCCGGGGCCGGGGCGAGCGACCCGTCGTCGCGAGCTCAGTTCTCGGGCTCGGTCGGCACGTCGATCTCGCCGTCCTGAATCGCCTGCCGCGAGCTGTCGAGCGCGTCGAGGACGTCCTGCGGGATCTCGCCCTCGTACTCGGTGCCGATGACGGCTTCGACGCCCTCGTCGTCCAGCCCGAGCGCGATGGTGGAGCCGCCCTGGAACTCGTCGTTGACGACGTTCTGGACCGCGTTGAACACTGCGGTGTCGACGTGCTTGACCATGCTCGCGACGATCGTGTGGCTGGCGTCGCTGCTCAGCGACTGGTCGCTGTCGACGCCGATCGCGAGCCGGCCGCGCTCGCCGGCCGCGTTGAACACGCCGCCGCCGGTGGCGCCCGCGGCGTGGTAGACGATGTCGGCGCCCTCGTCGTACATCGAGCCGGCGATCTCCTGCCCGCGGCCCGGATCGTTCCACGAGCCGGCGTACGCCGTGCGTACCTCGATCTCGGAGTCAGCGTGTTCGACGCCGGCGATGAACCCGGCCTCGAACTTCTTGATCAGGGGGTTCTCCTTCCCGCCGACGAAGCCGACCACCTTCTCGTCGGGGTTGCTGGAGAACGTCTTCTCGGTGCCGCTGTAGGTGCCCTCGTGGCTGAACTCGCGGGTCGACAGCAGCCCGGCGAGGTGGCCGACCTGGAACGAACCCTCGTGTTCGCGGAACGTGTAGGAAGCCACGTTGTCGGCGTCGAGCTCGGCGTCGACCAGCATGAAGTTCTGGTCGGGGTACTCCGAGGCGTTCTCCTGCAGCGCGCTCCGCTGGGCGAACCCGATACAGCCGATCAGGTCGTAGTTGGGGTCCGTCGACGACGCGAACTGGCTCTGGAACGTTCCGAACTCGCTCTGTCCGGTCGGCTCCGTGTTGTCGTACGCGATACCCAGCTCCTCCTCGGCGCGCTGGATGCCCGCGTGGGCCATGTCGTTGAACGCCTCGTCGCCCAGCCCGCCGAGGGCGTACACCATCCCGACGTTCGTCTCGGCGCCGCTGCCCCCGCCGCCGAGACAGCCAGCCAGTCCGGTCAGTGCCATGCCAGCCGCGCCGCCGACGAACGTCCGCCGATCGATCTGGTCGCGCATCGTTGTGCGCTTCTCTCTGTGAACCGGGGTTAAGCCCGTCGTTTCGCGGCGCACTCGAGACCGATCGTTGACACGTCTCTGGGGGTCTGTCGCACGGATCTGTACGATTTTCCCCCGATTCGGACACTGTCCACCAAACGAGTACACACGTTTGTGGGTACTCGCTGGATCGCCGCTACGAACTCGACAGCCGTCCCGACACGGAGCGACGCGGCCGCCGCACCGTGGTTACGGCACTCACACCCCGCTATGGGGTCGCGCGCGCCGCCTCCGGCCGCGTCCCGGCCCGATCAGCCCTCCCACTCCTCGAACTCGCCGTAGATACCCTTCGAGAGGTAGCGCTCGCTGGAGTCGGGGAACACCGTCACCACCGCGTCGTAGGGGGCGTCGACCTCGCCGTCGGCGATGCGTCGGGCCACTTTCTTCGCCGCCACGGCGTTCGCGCCCGCGCTGGAGGCGACGAGGTGGCCCTCCTCGGCGGCGAGCCGCTGGACCTCGGCGTGGGAGTCCCGGTCCGGCACCGCGTGGACCGTGTCGACGAGTTCGGGGTCGAACAGCTCGTTGGTCGAGACGTCGTGGGTGCCGATCCCCTCGGTCTTGTACTCGCCCTCCTCGCGGTCCTCGCCGAGCAGCGTGCCGTACAGCGACCCCTCTGGCTCGACCGCGACGACGTGGGTGTCCGGATGCTGCTCGCGGCCGTAGCGGGCCATCCCCATCAGCGTGCCCGCGGTGCCACAGCCGGCGACCAGTGCCCCCACTTCGCCGTCGAGCGCGTCGTATATCTCGGGACCGGTCGTCTCGTAGTGGGCCTCGGCGTTGAGGGGGTTCGAGAACTGCTGGGGGACCGCGGCGTTGTCGAGTTCGTCGGCGAGTTCGTGGGCGCGCTCGATCGCGCGACCCATCCCGTCCTCGCTGGGCGTGTTGATCACGTCGGCGCCCAGCGCGCGCATGAGCTGCTGTTTCTCCACGGAGAACCGTTCGGGGACGACGAACACGGCGTTCAGGTCCAACTGCCCGGCGGCGACGGCGATCCCGATCCCCGTGTTGCCCGCGGTCGGCTCGATGATCGTCCCGCCGGGGTCGACGTCGCCCTGCTCCAGCATCCCTTCGAGCATGTACTTCCCGATGCGGTCTTTGATGCTGGCGCCGGGGTTGAACGACTCCAGCTTGGCGTAGACGGGGACGGCGTCGGGGCTATCGTGGACCCGCACCAGCGGCGTCTCGCCGATGGTGTCGAGGACCGAGTCCAGCGGTTCCCGATGAGTGGTCATACTCGAACGTGGGGAGTGGCGTTTGTGTAGCTTACCATCTGCGAGAAACCCCCCGTCCGGGGCGGTCAGTCGTCGGTGGTCGCCGCGTCCCCGTCGTCGGCTTCGGCCTCGGTGATGTGGGCCTCGGCGGCGACGGCGTCGACGTCGACGTCGTGCTCCTCGGCGATCGCGTCGAGGACGGCGCGCTGTTCGGCCATCTCCTCCTCGATGCGCCCCACGCGCTCCTGAGTTTCGTCGACGGTCTGCTGTGTCTCCTCGACCTCCTCGCGGAGCTTGTTCATTCGCTCGTACAGCTTCTCGGCTTTCTCCGCGACCGTCTGGAGCTTCTGTGCGGTGCTTCCGAGTCCAACCATATCCGGGGAATGGGGACGGGGGTTTGTGTCGGTTCCGGTGGTTCGGGCTCAGACGACCTGCTTCGCCAGCCGCCCGCCCCGGTCGATCCGACGGACGTTCGCCCGGACCAGCGCGGCCATCCGGTCGGGGGACTCCCGATGGGCGGCCGCGGTGTGGGGGAAGTGACCGGCCGGCTGAACGCCGGTCGCCGAGTCGCTACGCCGTCCGTGCCGCGCCGCGGTGGTCGTAGTGTGTCGCCTCGTCCTCCCAGCGGGCGAGCAGTTCCCGCGCCTCCTCGGGGACGTGCGCCCGCTCGTAGTTCTCGCCGGCGAACTCGGCGACGGCGTCGTAGTCGGCGAAGCGGATCTGGGTCACGAACTCCACCTCCCCGCCGGCCTCGCGCCGGAGCAGGTCGTAGCCGAGGTAGCCGTCGCCGTCGAGCGTCTCCAGCAGCCCCTCCTCGGGATCGGTGAGGAACCGCTCGTAGGCGTCGGCGTCTGCGGGGTCGGTCCAGCCGTGCCAGACGCGGACGATCGCCCCGTCGTCGCCCGCGGCCGGCTCGTCGCTCCCGCTCACCGCTGCACCTCGTGTTCGAGCGTCCCGACGCCCTGGACTTCGATCTCGACGTGATCGCCGTCATCGAACGGGCCGACGCCCTCGGGGGTGCCGGTCGCGATCACGTCGCCCGGTTCGAGCGTCATGTACTGGGTTGCCTCCTCGATCAGCGTCGGCACGTCGAACACCATCTGGTCGATCGTGGCGTCCTGCTGCACCTCGCCGTTGACGCGGGTCTGGACCGTCGCGTCCTCGGGGACGTGCTCGGGGTCGGCCACGCAGGGGCCGATCGGCGCCGCGCCGTCGAACGCCTTGCCGCGCACCCACTGGGACTCGCTGCGCTGGTCGTCGCGGTTGGAGACGTCGTCGACGCAGGTGTAGCCCGCGACGTACTCCATCGCGTCCTCTTTGTCGACGTTCTTCGCCTGCTTCTCGATCACGACGCCGAGTTCGGCCTCCCACTCGACGCGCTCCTTCCCCGCGGGCAGCGTAACGGTGTCGCCGTGGCCCGCGACGGTGTTCGGCCCCTTCAGGAAGAGGAGGGGGCGATCCGGCACGTCGGCGTCGTGCTCCTCGGCGTGGGCGACGTAGTTGCGCCCGACACAGAGCACCTTGCTCGGCTCGCTCGGTGCGAGCAGTTCGACCTCGTCGAGATCGTACGTCTCGCCCGCGAAGCTGACCGAATCGCCGTGCCACTCGCCGTTTCGAACCGCGCCGCTCGGATCTCGGAAGCGTGCGTGTCGCATCACCGTGTCGGTCGGTCCCGCCCCGCTAAGTCGTTCCGGCTCCGGTGATCCGACTCCGACGATCCGGCTCACCCCGACCAGCGGACGTGGAACCCGTCGGCGTCCTGCGGCTCCTCGTAGACCACCTCGACGTTCTCGACGTCCGCACGGGGGCTACCGGTGTGACACCAGCCGATCATCGACTCCACCGACCGTGAGTCGCCCTCGAACACGGCCTCGACCCGGCCGTCATCCCTGTTCCGGACCCAGCCGTTGACGCCGCGTTTCTTCGCGGTCTCCTCGGTGTTGGCTCGGTACGCGACGCCCTGAACGGTCCCGCTGACGTGGACGCGCGCCCGGACGTAGTCGGAATCGCTCATGCCGGAACGATCCGCGGAGCGATACTTAACTGCGACGCCCGCGAGCGTCCGGAACCGGGCAGGCAAAGTAGCCCCGCGCCGACCGACCGACCATGGAACTGTTCGGAACCGCCGGTATTCGTGGCGACGCGCGGGAGACGGTGACGCCGTCGCTGGCGCTGCGCGTGGGGCAGGCGGCCGCCGCCGACGCACGGGCGCAGGCTGACGAGGAAAGCGTCGAGTTCGTCGTCGCCCGCGACGGCCGCGAGACGGGACGGGCGCTGGTCGACGCGATGGCCTCGGGGCTGACCTCGGCGGGCGCCGACGTGGTCGAGATCGGGCAGGCGCCCACGCCAGCGCTCGCGTACGCGAGCCGGAGTCGCTACGGCGTCGCGATCACGGCCTCCCACAACCCCCCGGAAGACAACGGGATCAAACTGTTCAGGGACGGCGTCGAGTACAGCGGCGCCGCGGAGGCCCGGATCGAGGGCCGGATCGCGGAGGGCACCGAGCCGACCGAATGGGACAGTTGGGGTAGCCACGAGAGTGCCGAGGTGCTCGACGACTACCGCGACGCGGTCGTCGACTACGCCGAGGGGTTCGGCGCGGCCCTCGACGGCCTCCGGGTCGTCGTCGACTGCGGCAACGGGATGGCGTCGCTCGCGACGCCGCAGGTGCTCCGCGAACTGGGCGCCGAAGTCGTCACGCTCAACGGCAACGTCGACGGCCACTTCCCCGGCCGCGGGAGCAAGCCCACCGAGGAGACGCTCGGTGACTGTATCCGGTTCTTGGAGGACGGTGCGTTCGACCTCGGGATCGCCCACGACGGCGACGCCGACCGGATCGTCGTCCTGACTGGCGACGGCGAGGTCGTTCACGAGGACACCGTACTCGCGATGCTGGCCGAGGAGTACGTCGCGGACGCCGACAGCGAGGACCCGACGGTCGTGACCACGCCCAACGCCTCCGCGCGCATCGACGAGCGCGTCCGCGCCGCGGGCGGCCGCGTCGAGCGCGTCGCGCTGGGCTACCTCCACGACGGCATCGCCGACGCGCGGGATGGGGGCGCCGATGTGGCGTTCGCCGCGGAGCCGTGGAAACACGTCCACACGCGCTTCGGTGGCTGGATCGACGGCGTCGCCTCCGCGGCGGTGCTCGCCCGCCTCGCCGCGGAGATCCCGCTCGCGGAGCGCCGCGAGCCGATCCCCGAGCGCCCGTACAGGAAGGTGAGCGTCCCGTGTGCCGACGACGCCAAGGTCGACGCGATGGCTCGCCTCGCGGAGACGCTGCCGGAGCGGTTCCCGGAGGCGACTGTCGACGACGAGTACGGCGTCCGACTGGAGCTCCCGGACGCGTCGTGGGTACTCGTGCGACCGAGCGGGACCGAGCCGTACCTCCGGATCTACGCGGAGAGCGAGGACGTGGAGACGCTGTCGGAGGCGGCGCGGACGGTCGTCGAGGACGCGATCGCCGAAGCAGAGTAGCCCGGCTCTACGCTGACGCGATCAGTCGGTCGTGCTCGATCTTGATGCAGCGGTCCTGCACGAAGTCGAGGCCCGCCTCCTCGGCCAGTTCGGCGGCTTCGTCGTTCTCGATTCCCAGTTGGAGCCACACCGCGTCGGCGTCGCCCCGGCTCTCGTGGCGGTCGATCACGTCCTCGACGACGCCCGGCGTCTCCTCGCTGGGCCGGAACACGTCGACGAGGTCGATCTCCTCGTCCACGTCGGCGAGGGAGTCGTACGCCCGCTCGCCGAGGATCTCGTCGGCGTAGGGGTTGATCGGGACGATCCGGTAGCCGTGCTGCTGGAGGTAGTTCGGGACGTCGTGGGCGGCCTTCCCCTCGGTCGTGGAGCAGCCGACGACCGCGATGGTGTCGGCGTCGAGCAGTTCGCGCAGGCCGTCGTCGTCGGTGATGGGCATGGCTGTCGGTTGTGGCTCCACGGTGATAGGTGGTCGGCTCAGGCGTCCGCGAGGTGGATCACCGGCTCCTCGTCCTCGCGTATTTCGACGACGCCGTCGAACAGCTGTTTGAGCGTGTTGAGCGTCTGCTGGTCGTGGGCCGTCTCGTCGATGCAGTAGAGTCCGAGGCCGTCGACGCTCTGGACGCGGCCGGTGAACACGTGGAGGAAGCGGAACACGGTCTGGAGGTCCGAGTACATCAGCAGCGTCGTCAGCGAGTGGAGCATCACGCGGTTGTTGGTGATGTTCCGGTCCTGGTAGAACGCCTGCAGGAACTCCGAGAGCTGGATCCCGATGCCGGTCATGTCAACGGGCGATGAGGCGTACTTGACCCGGTTTCGCTCGGGCACGTCGTCACCCTGCTGTTTCGTCACGCAGTCGACGACGGCGACCGGCCGGCTCTCGTAGCTCGTCCGCTCGGCGAAGCGTTCGAGCATCACGTCGCCGCTGTCTTTGGTGGTGACGATGATCGACCCCTCGCCGTTCTCGGTGCCCGCAGCCAACAGATCGAGACAGAGCGCCCGCTTGCCCGAGAGCGGCGGTCCCGTGAACAGGATGTTGGTCCCGGGCTCAACGGTCGCGTCGAGATGTGGCTGGAGATCGTACATTAGGCGGCGGAGAGCGGACAGCGGGTAGATCCTACGGTGACGCGGTACCCAATCTGCCCAGGAGTCATCGGATGGTTAGACGATGCCCTGAGGCGTTATTATTCTTTGTGATTGGTGGATGATCGGGGGCGCCGACGACGCCGACGCCGGCGGGCGAACTGCCGTTCCGAACCGAGTGACTTAACTGTGGGTCTGCAGTACGAAGGCGTGTCGGGCGCTTAGCTCAGCCTGGACAGAGTACTTGGCTTCGGACCAAGCTGTCGCGGGTTCAAATCCTGCAGCGCCCATCCTTCTGCGTGACGATCAACATTTGGCAGACGGCGGTACGACCCTTATAAAGTAACCCCTCCGCGGCCGTGTTGATTTCATCACGCTCCGGAACGGGGGTCGCCGGTGTCATGCGATTCGCCTACATTTGAATATCACTCAGGACACATAATACTTGGGTGGCAGTCGATCTGCGCCTACTCGCGGTCGTCAAACGAGGTCGAAGATCGGTTCCGCCGCGAAGCTTATCGAATCCCGCCCGGCTGTGTTGATGAGGCGCTAGAGTACGGCGAGTCCCGCGGGAACAACTGATAATCGACCACCGGCGGGTTCTCGATGAGGTCATCAGGGATACTCGCCGGATCGCGCAGCAGATCGAGCACCCCAGTCAGATGTTGGACGCCGACTGCGGCGACGATCGTTTCACCCTCGTCTTGCTCCGCGAGCGCGTGCAGGTGACCCGCCATCACGGCGTCGCGGTCAGCAATCACGGTCTGGAACTGATCCGGGACGCGTTGTTCCGTTATCTCGCGCCACCGGCGAATCGCCGGAAGATTCAGTTCGCGGTACGTAGAGCGCGTCAACTCCTCCGGCGAGTCAAGGTACCCGAGTTCGGTAAACGCCTCGGCGTCGATTTCCGCGAAGTCCGCCGTGCTCTCGTACTCTCATGTGTCGATCCCGGCGAGTAGCAGGTCGTACCAACGGTCCGTGATGTACGCCGCAGCCTCGACTTCGTCACGAGGTGGCCGCCGCGCGTCCTGCACATCCGGGTGGTACTGCTGGATCGCGTCGGCACACGCTTCGACGGCGACGACATCAGGCCCGTACCGCGTGATCGCCCCGGTTACCCGAGCGATCGCAAGTGGAGTACTGTGCAGGACTCCCAGCACGTGGATGCCGCCGACGCGTCCAGCCGTGTCGCTGTTCGTGATCCCGGTCGCGTCGATAGGTCGCCGGTCCTCAGGCATCGCCGTCCACCCCCTGGGAGGCAGTTGAACAGCCTGCTTGGTGGAAAACACCCCCGGTGAGCCGTACTTTCACGAGTCGTGCATTCACATGTCGGAACTGCTTCATACGGGCGACAGTCGAGAATCCACTTAAAAAATTGCAAAGTTGCCGCGCCAAATCTCAACAACTCTCGACCGAGTCAACAGGTGTTGCCCACTGTTCGACGAAGAGAGACCGACCGTCAATCTTCGAAGAGCTGTCGTGCGTACCGATAGATCGGCGCACCGAGCCAGTCATGTCCCTCTGGGATCTTCTCAAAGGCGGTTTGCGCTCGTTGTTCGGACCACGTCCCTCGATTGACAAGCGCTCGGAGCACGATAGGGGACAACATGACATCGGCGTCCACCAATTCTTGAAGCTCGGGGAGCGCTCGATAGTCGTCGGTGACAAGAAACGATGTGTCCCGGGTTCGCGTCGCCGCGACGCAACTTGCCTCACCAGCATCAATGCGGCTAGTCTCAAACGCTTCGGCCTGTGTTTCGATGATACTGAACGCGTCCTCGCTGCCGAGCAGTTTGACGGCCGGTCAGTACCTGAGCCCCTACGTTTTTCGTATCACGCTTCCATCACTCGCCCGTGAACAGAACCCTGCTCACCTTCGCACACGACCAGCAACCCCGGTACTTTGCTCCTGGTCACGATCTCGAGGTGTACGACGAAGACGACGACACGTGGGAACCACTCGGAGCCTCTCCGTACTCACTGTCAGATTTTGTCGATACAGAAACAACCACTGCCAAGGCTGGCCCAGTCCCGATCCGCATCGCCAGCGACGAAGCAGCGCAGTACCTCGAATACTGCCAAGCCGGGAAGATCGGCGACACACTCCACGCTGAGACCGAACTCAACCGGACTTGCCTCGTCGCACTCGCAGACGCTGGGTACACGAGCGTCGACGACCTCCTCGGTACAGCCGACGCCGTCGACATTGAACGAGACACGGGTGTCGACCGTGACATCATCCAATCGGTCGCAGCGAACCACGTCGGTGGATTCTCCACCGGCGACGCATTCACGAGCGGCGGTCGATTAGCCGGCCTTGACCCGCAAGACGAATTCCACGGGTGGGAGTTGACGGCCAACAGTTCGAGCCGCATCCGCTGGGAATCCACTGGCGGCTTCCGATTGACGGCCACACCGACACCTGACGGGACAACAACGATCACGACGAACGCACCTGATGACCACCGGCATTCGTGGTACCGGAAAGGCTGGTCCCCATCGGTGAGCGATGCGGATGAACTCGATCCAGAGGCAGCACTCGAAAACGCACACGAATGGTTGGTGGACAACCAGCTCGAATTCACCGACGACTTACAAGCAATACAGCACATCGGGCCCGCGACCGCGGACTACCTCGCATTCGAATACGAAATCACGTCCTTCGACGCGCTCGCGACGTTCATTGACGACGAGCCGGGAGAGTTCGACGCGATCTTCGGGGAGCAAACTGAGGAAGTCGAAGCAAGTCTGGAAGCGGAACGAGAACAATAGCGACGCTGAGAATTTGCGGATAAGCAACTGAGTAGCCTGCACTCCTGTGGCTTCACTACTACTTAAATAAACAGTCAATATGATTACCATTATCGCTATACGGCGGCGGATTTCGTGAAATGAGGAACCCTATGGTATATGCGAGTCTATGATGTGACATGGCTGGGAGCACGGGCCACAAACCAGCGCCCTCGCAGATCGCCCAAGACCAGTTATCCCTGTTCGACTCGCTGTCGGACGCCGATCCAGAGCGGATCCTCCCGCTCAGCATGCTCGAGACACAGCACTACTGTGAGCAGAAAGCACAGTTCCAACGTGACCAGGGCTGGGATGAAGAGTCACTCCCGGAGCGGCTCGTTCGAGGCCGCGAACAACACAGCGAACTCGCCGAAACAACGGCCGCAACCGATGACGAGTATACGCTTGAGGACGTATGGGATGAGATCCAGTCAGGGGATGTGTCGCTGATCTACCCCCCATTCGCACACGAACTCGTGAACATGGTACTGGTGGGCCGCCCGATGTTTCTCCGGTTCACCGAGAGTCAACCATCCCAACTGACGCTCGTTCGCGGCGTCACCAAAGACCCGTACACGGAACGACTCTTCCCAAACGAGGAGTTCCTGCTGTGGTGTCACGGTAACTTGCTGGACCGGATCGGGTTCGACGTCTCAGACCTTTCGGTTCGGTACCTCAAGTACCCGCAGTCGAAGTTCGACGCCGTCGAAGTGAGCAGAGCACAGCTTCTGCTCGCCGCCGAAGACGGTGACGACATCACCGTCCAACTCGACGAAGACTCCTCACTGCATCCGAACATTCGCCGCCATCCGATCACGTACGAACGGGACAGTGAACGCGGGAAGCAACTCCGGGCGTACGCAGCGTTCTGGCGAGACGGTGGCGATGACCCTGACGGTGCGAATCACTGGAAGCAATGTGCAAGCTGTCGCTTCCGCGCACAGTGTGACTTAGCCCTCGTAGACGGGGACCACCGCGGGTGACCACTCATGAATGCACACACGCCGATCGGCCGAATACTGCACAGTCGAAGGCAAGCACCGGAGCCAACACTCCGACCAGCAGTAACTGGAGGTAGTCCATGATCGGTCTCACGGTCCTCCCCGGGACGACGATCGAACGGTGTGGAAGAACCCAACTCAAAGACATCGTCCACTACTTCGACTCTGAGATCGTCTTCACCCCGGACCAGGTCCACGAACCGTTTCTCCAAGACACGCTCCCGGATTCCGTGGAGGTGATGACCCAACCGCTTGCCCGTGGCCGGGCCACTCAGATCGCGTGCGATGACGATACGCGGATAGTCTGGGCCTCGACACCGGCCGAACTGGAGGAAACCATCCAGTTAACACAAACTGGTGCGCCCGAGGATCGCCCGGAGTGCTATATCCTCTCCGATCAGTTGAGCGTCTCCGTCGATCTAATCGACTTGGAAGCCCATCTCGACGGCCTCGCAGAGTACCGAGCCCCGTTCGACGAGCACGATGCCGTTGACGCGTTCACGCACCTCACTATCGAAGCGAACCCGAAGTACCGCGCAGAGTGGGACGGCATCGATGTTCAAGGCGTAATGCCCGGGGCAAACAAACAGCAAGGAGCCAGCGGCGCAGGCGTCGCACACTTCGAACTACAGGACGATGGTGTCGTCGGGGAAAGGACGAGAGAACTGGGGAACTTCGGGCTTCAAGCCGTCGACCAGGTCGGCCGGGCACGCGCCGCGACGCTCAGGGACGCCGGCATTCAATCCCGACAGGACCTCGCATCAGCCTCAGTACACGAAATCTCCCAGCTCTCGAAGTTCGGGCAGAAAACAGCCAGAACAGCAATCGAATCCGCACAAGTCATCGAACACGGCGAGATCCGGAAAGCACCGGGAGCAAGCCTTCCCGCGAACGACCCGATCTTCATCGACATCGAGACGGATGGCCTCAACCCAACGGTCATCTGGCTCATCGGCGTCTACCTCCCGTCACAAGACGACCGGTATATGCCGTTCATTGAGACCGACCCGGCGAAGCCAGCAGCGGCGCTCGAAGCATTCCTCTCCTGGCTGTCCGAACACGGTGCCAACCGGCCGATCGTCGCCTACAACGGGTGGGACTTCGATTTCCCGGTCATCGAGGAACACATCGTCGAGCACTGCCCCCAATACTTCGACTTCTGGGACAGCACACACCGATTCGACCTGTACGACTGGGCAGTTAGACAGAACAACGCACTCCTCCCCGGGTTAACGAACAAACTCGACGACGTCGCGCCAGCACTCGGCTGGGACCCACTCGACACCGGGCTCACGGGCGCTGAAGTCGGCCGGCTATTCCAACGATACGCTGCGAATCCGTGCCCCGCCACCGAGCTGGATTGGGAGCGACACAAACGGTACTGCGAGGACGACGTTCGTGCACTCGCCCACATCTATGACCAGGTCGAAACAGCAACGCAGCGACTGACGACCAGCAGCCGCGGATCCACCTCAACAACCGAAGACAGCACGTCCCAAGGAACACTCGACGACTTCTAACAATGAGCAACACCACCCCTTCACTCGACACGGTCCTGAACACCGACACGCTCGAAGAAACGTTCCCCGAGTACGAAGGCCAACTCGTCGACACGATCACAGACCCACCGAGAGAGGCAGACCGAGTCCCCGCCACCGACGTGCTCCCCGAGACGCTCGCAGCCTCACTCGAACACGACCTCTACAGTCATCAGGCCGCGGCGATCCAGGAGTTACAGGCCGGCAACAACGTCACCGTCTCCACGTCCACATCCTCCGGGAAAACGTGGATTTACACGCTGTACTTCTGCCTTCGGAAACTGCAGGACCCGGACGCCCGCGCCTTATTCCTGTACCCAACGAAAGCACTGAGTTCAGATCAGGAACGAGCGATTAACGACCTGTTCGATCAACTCGGCATCGACGCCCTCGCCGAGACGTACGACGGTGATACGAAAGACGACCGGAAGAAACTCATCAGGGACCGCGTCGACGTCGTCATCTCCAATTTCGCCGGGATGAACCAGTACTTGGAGTCCCACATGAAGTGGCGGGACGTCTTCCAGAACTGCGAACTCGTCGCCGTCGACGAGTGCCACACGTACACCGGCGTTCACGGAATGCACGTCGCATGGGTCATCCGGCGACTCCGACGACTCCTCGACCACTACGGCTCCGACCCACAGCTCGTCTGCTCAACAGCCACCATCGGGAACCCCCGCGAACACTCCGAGCTCCTGACTGGGACCGATTTTCAGGTCATCGACGACGACGGCAGCCCGCACGGCCGCCGGGAAATCGCGTTCTGGGAGCCACCGCTTCAAGAAACAGACGGGCCCGTCGATGCGTTAGAAGAGGACGAAATCCTCCCGTCGATGCGTCGGAACGCCGACGACGAAGCCGCAGGCGCCCTCGTCCACCTCGCTAAAAACGACGTGCAGACACTGATGTTCACCGACTCACGCCAAGGCACAGAAATCGGTGTGAAACGCGCGATCGAGGCTGCCCGGGACCATCCAGACAGTAACTATGTCGACATCGACCCGTACCACGCCGGCCTCAGCAAACAGAAACGCCGCGCCATCGAGAACAAACTGAGCAGCGGCGATCTCGACGGTGTCATCTCAACGAGCGCCTTAGAACTCGGAATCGACATCGGATCGATGGACGCCACCGTACTCGCCGGGTACCCTGGCACCCGTCAATCCTTCTGGCAACGAATCGGCCGCGCCGGCCGCGGCACCACCGACTCCCTCTCCGTATTCGTCCCGCAATCCGACGCGATCGACCAGTACATCCTGAACAACCCGGCGTACGTCCTCGAAGAAAACGTCGAGGATGCCGTCGTCGACCTCTCAAACAACCCCGTCTACGCCAAGCACGTGCTCTGTGCTGCCTCCGAACACCCACTCACAGAAGCCGATGCGGAGTGGTTCGGGTCCGAAGACCGGCTCGCCCAGGCCATCGACATGTGGCAGGCGGCTGGGCAGATGGTCGGTGATTTGGACCGCGGAGCGCAGTACAACGGGTCCGCCCGGCCCCAAAGCGACATTTCGATGTACGCCACCACGGACGAACAGTACGAAGTCCGGCAGGAAGACGGCGACATCGACATGGAACCCCTCGACAAAGAACGGGTCTACCGCGAGTTCTACCCCGGCGCGCTAATCCTCCACGATGGTGTTCAGTACGAGGTGCAAGACGTCGTTGAAGACCGCATCCGCCCGCACGTGACCGTCAAAAAGTCCCACTCCCCGAACTACACGCAAGCAATCCACGATAAGCAAATCACCGACCTAGAAGTCGACCGCTCGTACGACCTCGGAAACGGGTACCAGCTCTGTGCCGGCATGGGGACCGTGCACATCAACTACAGCGCCTACAACGTCATCAACATTCACACCGGCGAAGTCGTCGAACCGCTCGTCCCCATCGACCTGGACCCGATCTCAATCCGAACGCAACTCATGTGGATTGCGTTCCCCGACCAAGCGATCACCCAAGTCCTTCGAGAAATCCCAGCCGATTCCTACATTCAGCCGACTGAGAAATCTGAGTTCGCATCGCTGGGCGAAGAAGAGTACACGATGACCGGCGGCCTTCACGGCGGCGAACACGGCATGATCAAAATGGCCCCCCTCGAACTCCGATTAGACAACAGCGACATGGGCGGACTATCTACCCTTCACCACCCAGAGGTCGAATCCCCCGTATGGTTCATCCACGACGCCGTCGAAGGCGGCATCGGATTCGCCCACAGCATCTACGAAAACTTCCAAGCAGTCGCACAGCGAACCCTTGACCGGATCGACGATTGTGACTGCGGGCGTGATGTCGGCTGCCCCGCCTGCCTGATGAGCAACCAATGCGGGAACCAAAACGAACCACTCCACCGACCAGCCGCCGTGAGTCTCCTCCGAAAAGCGATCAACCAAGTCGAAACAACCACATCCAACTGAGTTTACAACCCCGGATTCGCCTTCTCGGTCAAATAGGCAGCCCCTCAAGAGCCATCGGGAGTAGTGACACTCTCTTCGAGGAGACTGTTTATTTGTGCAGCAGTTCTCGTTCGAACCATGCCCCCCAAGGAAACACAGGAACTCACAGAACGGTTCACTCAATTCTACCAGCACTTCTACGAAGACGAGATTGAGGAACTCGCTGACGCATACCCGAACGACCGACGCTCACTCTACATTTCCTACACCGACCTCTTCACCTTTGACCGTGATCTCGCTGAAGACTACCAAGCGAAACCAGCGCGAATGCGAGAGTACGCTGAGGAAGCACTCCGCCAGTACACCCTCTCAGCAGACGTGAGCCTCCACGACGTCCACGTCCGACTACATAGCCTCCCGACAGAACACGAGCGGAGACTCACCGACATTCGCAGCGATGATCTTAACGACCTCATCCGCATCTCTGGAACCGTCGAATCAACCTCCCGAATCAAGAGCCGCGTCGTCGAAGCCGCGTTCGAGTGCCAGCGCTGTGGGACGATGACCTACATACCGCAACCGGCTTTCGGAGAGAAAGAACCACACGAGTGCCAAGGCTGTGAACGACAAGGCCCATTCGAGATCCACGACGACCAATCCGAGATCAAAGATTTCCAGCGAGCACGGATCCTCGAACGAACACCAGGAGACGGCGACGAACTCAACCGCGAATCAATCGTCATCCACCTCGCCGATGACCTCGTCGACGAACTCACACCCGGTGAGACAGCCTCGATAACCGGCATTCTCACACGAATCAGCGACAGCAACAACTACTACGACGCCACGATCCACGACAAATTCATCGACGTCGTCTCGACAGCAGACGCAGCCGAGTACCCGCATCTCACTATCACCGACGAGGACATCGCCGCGATCGTCGAACTCTCAAACGATCCCGACGTCATCGAGAAGATCAGTCAATCCATCGCCCCAACCGTCTACGGCTACGACCAAGGAAAGCAAGCGCTTGCGATGCAGCTCTTCGGCGGCGTCACAAAACGACTCCCCGACGACTCACTAATCCGCGGCGACATTCACCTCCTGTTCATCGGCGACCCCGCCACGGCAAAGACGACACTCCTGAAAGCAGCGTCAAACCTCGCACCGCGCTCCGTCAACGTCAACGGAGCCCAGTCAACAAAGGTCGGGATCACTGCCGCCGCGACACCCTCAAGCGGCGAATCCGACCCGTGGGAACTCCAAGCCGGAGCCATCGTCCTCGCCGACCACGGACTCGCGTGTATCGACCACCTCGACGGGCTGCCTGAAGACGCACAGATCGCATTGGAGGGACCGATGGCACAGCAGGTCCTGAACATGAGCAAAGCCAGTGTCACGGAAACACTACCGGCTGAAGCGTCCGTACTGGCAACAGCGAACCCGAAGTACGGGCGGTTCGACCAGTACGAACCAATCGGCAAGCAGATCGACCTCATGCCAGGACTCATCTCCCGGTTCGACCTGATCTTCACGTTCACCGACCAGCCCGACCCGGAACACGACAGCGAGTTAGCCGAGCATGTGCTTACGACCAACCAAGCCGGCGAGATAACCGCCCAACAAGAGAACTGGCAGAACGGTGAAGTCCCTGACTCAGCCGCCGAGAGCATCGAAGCAGTGACCCCAGCCATCGACGCCGAGTTACTGCGGAAGTACATCGCCTACGCCAAACGTAACGTCTACCCAACGATGTCTGAAGCAGCGAAGGAGGCAATCGAAGAGTTCTACGTCGACATGCGAGCAAAAGGAGCCGACGAAGATGCCCCCGTGCCGGTAAGCGCGCGGAAGCTAGAAGGATTAGTTCGGCTTGCCGAGGCCTCGGCACGGATGCGGTTATCCGATACCGTTGAAGAGCGGGACGCCGAGCGCGTCATCGAAATCGTTCGCTCAACGTTGGAAGATATCGGCGTCGATCCTGACGCGGGAGAGTTCGATGCAGAAGTGGTTGAGACGGGAGCGAGTAAGTCTCAACGAGACCGGATCAAGAGTGTAAAAGCGCTAATCGGTGACATTGAGGAGGAATACGACGCAGGAGCGCCTATCGAGGAAGTGTTTGATCGTGCTGGGGAAGTCGGTATGAGCGTCGATAAAGTTCAGAGAGAGATCGAAAGCCTCCGAAATAAAGGAGAGTTGTACGAACCTGTCGAAGATCACCTTCGGACAACATAGGCACAATCGTACCTTCGCGAGTGGTCACGGTTACCTATCGAGGGCTACTGGACCCAGCTACACGCATTTATACCTGAAACGCATCCTCGTGAGTTATTACTTTCACCGCGGTGTAGCTACTTTTAACAGTTCTGTTTCCTATACTATGGTTATCGAAAGCATGCGTGGCGAGACTACATCAGCGACGAGTTATCGTCTGATCGGCAAAGCATCATCAGCTGGGGGGTTCTGAACTATGCGCTTGGCACACGCGGCCGATATCCATCTTGGCCATCATCAGTATGGACTCAAGCAACGGGCAACGGACGCTCGCTTATCGTTCCAGCATTTCTTGTCACAAGCACGTGAACGCGAGACGGACGCGATTCTGATTCCGGGTGATCTCTTCGATTCTCGGGATATCCGTCCGCAGACGCTACAGCAGACCGAAAAGGTACTCGAAACGGTCTCACAGCCTGTTATCGTCTCGCCCGGCAATCACGACGAGAACATGAGTCGGCGACGAGACCTGACGTGGCTGGAATACCTGAACAATAAGGGTCTGATAACACTCCTGTCGGCGGAACTGGCCGACGACCGAGCGACGTTCGCACCGACTGATGTGACTGATCCGCGGCAGGGCGGTGGCGGCTACGTAGATCTCGAACGCGACGACGAGCTCGTTCGTTGCTTCGGCCTTCAATACCGAGGCGCGTACATCGAGCGAGACCTTCCGAACGTCGTGGACGGCATCCGAGCAGTAAACCAGAGCGAAGACGAACCGGACACAACGGTTCTCCTCGCTCACTTCGGCATCGATGACGCTGTCCCCGACTTGGGGGCGAACGTCGCGCGAGCAGCCCTCACCGACCTCGAAGATCTCGTCGATTACATCGCCCTCGGCCACATCCACAAACAGTTTGAAAGCGGGACGGGAGCTCGAAATCCCGGTAGCCTCGAAGCCTTTGACATCCAAGAAGGCCGCTGGGAGGACAGCCACGGCTACTACATCTACGACACCGTGTCGGATGCCGCCGATCATCACCTCTCCAAGCGTCGTCCGTATTATACGCTGAATTTCGACGTTTCAGGGTACCGGACGTTCGAAGACCTCCGCACCGACTTCGAAACGGAACTGGAAAACGCACAGCCAGACGTCGAGGACGTTTGTCAGCGCGACATTCATGTTGATGCTCGAGGGAACCGGCGGGAGCCGATCATCAACGTCCGCTTCGACGGCACGCTGCTACTCGACCACACCACATTCGACGTCGAGACACTCACCGACCTCGCCGAAGAAGAGTTGGATGCACTGTACGTCCAACCGACGAACCACACTGAGCGGAAAGCAGTCCAAGAGCTACTCGGTGATCTCGAACGCGATGAGGCATTCAATCCGGACGGAACCGTCAACACGGATGCCCTGCAGGAGAAAGTGTTCACGACGATCGCCGGCGAGTCCAGATACAGCGGGGAAGCAGAAGAGGTCGCCGCAACGTTAGACCAGGTAGAGGATTTGGTCAACGAAGACGAGCAGAACGTCTCTGAAGTCGCGGATTACCTCAGAGAGCGGCGCCGAGAGCTCTTCCCTGATGGGCCAGGTGAAACAGCCGACACAGGGGATGCAAACGAAGCGACGAACGAGGTGAGTTCCGAATGAGCATCGTCATTGATCAAGTCACACTGGAGAACTTCAAGAGCTACGGCGACGAGACGACGATCGACCTGGGGAACGGCGTGACGGCCATCCTCGGCGACAACGGATCTGGAAAGAGCACCATTCAGGAGGGTGTCGGCTACGCCCTCTTCGATACCCATCCCTTCCGAAATCAGGATCGGTTGGTCCGCGACGGCGAGAGTTCCGGACACGTCGAGGTCACGTTCACGAACCGAGCGACGGGGGAGACGTATACCGTTCGCCGCTGGGCGGGGCGGTCGAAGTACGACGTCTTGGACGAGAACGGCGACAACCTGGGGTTGGACACGAACAGCGAGGTCAAAGACTGGATCTGCAACCAATTGGGTATCGATGATCCGGACGACCTGTCCGAGGCGTGGGAGCGGAGCGTCGGCGTCCCCCAGACGGACTTCCTCTCGGACTTCACGAAGACCGAGAAGGACCGCATCGACACGTTCGACCCGCTTTTCGACATCGAGCGGTATCGGGAAGCCTACAAGTCGCTGAGCGGGCTGGAGGACGAGTTCGAGGACGACATCAACGAACTCGAAGAGGAGATTACGCGACTCGAAGCCAAGCTCGAGGATCTTCCCGAGGTAAAGGACGAAGTAGAGGAGCACGAGGAAGCCGTCGAAGAACTGGAGCAGGAACTCCAGTCGCTCACCGAAGAGATCGAGGAATTCGAGGAAGAGAAAGAGGAGTTAGAAGAACTCGAGAACAGTCTCCAGGAGGCCAGACAGGAACTGGAGTCTCTCGAAGAGACGAAGATCCCCGCACAGCGGAATGCTCTCGAAAACGCGGAGGAACAGCGTGAGGAGGCGAAAGAAGCGAAGGAGATCATCGAGGACGTCCAGGACGACTACCAGCGCCACGAGGACGCGCAGGATCGGCTCGACGATCTCGAGGAGAAACGCGACGAGCGTGACCAACTGGAAGACTATCTTTCCGACGTCGGGGGTCAGATCGACCGTCTGAAAGACCAGATCAGTCGCCACAAGCAGGACTTACGAGAGGCGAGGGAGGCACAGGGGACGGTCGAGGAACTGGAACCCAAGAAAGAGCGGTACGAATCACTCGAGGAGCAGATCAGCGACCTCGAAGACGACAAGGTCCGAATCGAGGAGATAGACGAGAGGCTAGAAGAAATAGACGACGAGATAGAGGAACTAGAAGAGGAAGCTGACGGAATCGAAGCGGAGATAGAAGACGCCGAGGCGAAGCGCGAGGAAGCCGACCGGCTTTCTGACCTCCAAGACGAGCGGCAAGACCTCATCGCTCGAAAGCAGACGCTGGAGAACGAGAGAGAGGATCTCCACGACCAGAATCAGGAACTCCGCGGGCTCGACCTGGACGAGGAGTCGGAAGTGTCCTGTCCGACGTGTGACCGGCCGGTCACTCCCGACCACCGCGAGAAGGTCATCGAGCGAAACGAGGCCCGTATCGAGGAAATCACCGAGGAAGAATTCCCCGAGGTAGCGGACGAACGCGAACAGATTGAGGAGGAAATCGAGTCGGCAGAAGACGCTAAGGAAGAGGTCGATGAAATCCCGCGGTTGGAAGACAAACTCGAACGTGTCGAAGGAGAGATCGACGACCTCCGCGAGGAGAAACAGGACCTCCGAGACGAGCAAGACGAACTCGAGGACGAAGTCGCAGCACTGCCGGAAAAGCGAGACGAACTGGACAACCTCGAAGGCGTCGTCGATGACTACCACACGGCGAAGGCCACGGTCGAAAGCGCGGACGACGTCCCGGGGAAACTCCGCGACACTCGGGACGAGCTGGGTGAGAAACGCGTCGAGTACCGCGAACTCCGGGACGACTTAGCGGAGTACGAAGGGCTCGACGACGAGATCGACCGCGTTAAAGAGGTCATCGATGAGACCGAGGACGCCCACACGAAGTACGTCAAGAACGTGGACAAGGCGGAGGAGCTCCCCGACCGCCGGCAGGAAGTTGAAGACGAACAGGAGGAACTCGAGGAACTGAAATCGGAACGCGACGACGTTGAGGATCGCGTCGAGTCACTTCAGGATGAGTTCGACGCCGAACGGCCCAACGAGGTCCAGGAAGAGCTCGGGGAATTGAACACGCAACACGCCAAAACGGAACAGAAACTCGACGATGCGCAGGAGGACCTCGAAGAGGCTCGAGATGAACTCGCGGAACTCGAAGAGAAGCAGGAGCGCAAGCAAGGTCTCGAAGACGAAGTCACCGAGTTAGAGCGCGACCAGGAGTTTGCTCGGTGGGCGCGCAACAGCCTCCAGCAGGGTGCTGAAGACCTGCGCGACCTCATCACCAGCGAGATCGGCGACCGCGCGAACGGCATCTTCCAGCAGCTCCGCGGCAACCCGACGGAGACGCTCGTCTGGGACAAGACGTACAACCTGCGGGTTCGCGTCCGCGGGCAGAACAAGCCCTTCGACACGCTCTCTGGCGGCGAAAAGATGGCCGCCGCGCTGTCCGTCCGGCTCGCAATCCTCGAACAACTGGCGTCCGTCGGCGTGGCGTTCCTTGACGAGCCCACCGCGAACCTCGACCGGCAGAAGAAACAGAACCTCGTGAGCCAGTTGGATGACCTCGACCAACTCAACCAACTCCTCGTTGTCAGCCACGACCGGACGTTCGAATCGATGACCGAACGAACCATCGAACTCGAAAAAGACGAAGATCGGGAAGTGACGCGGGTGGTGTCGGAGTAATGCCGTTCTACCCGGAGGCAGTCCTCAACGACCTTCGCGACCACGCAGCGGAGATCCGAGAGTTCGCTGAAGACGAGGAAGAAACAGTCGAACAGTATCGGGAAGCCCTCCGCGACGCGCTTGACGAACACAGCGCGTCCCCGCTTCGAGCTGTACTCGGCCCTGATCGGTATCCGGGCGCGTTGCCAACCACCGAGTGGGACGACGCCGACTCACCCATCATCACGTTCGACGAATCCGCCGCGTGGGACAATCACGAAGCGGTGAACGAGTACGGAAAAAACGTGCTGGAGGGCGTAACGACAATCGCCGCTGACGGGTCAGAACTCGGACCGACAGACGAATTCACGGTTCCACTCGGACTTGTACAAGTCGCGTGGAACGCGAATCATCATCACGAGGACGGCGACTACGAGGAAGGCCTCAACACACGCATCCTGGGACCGAATGCCGTCACCGAGAAATCCGATGACGAGGACGGTATCAGGTACCCGGACGGGCGAGCACCAGGGCACGAACGCTACCGCGACGAAGGACAAACAGTCATCGACTGCATCGAACAGTTCTCCACCTGCGATCCTCCGCCAGTCGTCATTTACGACGGCCCGCTTGTCCCGACGTTCGCCAACACGTACTCGCCAGACGTACGCGACGACTACTACCGGCGGACAATGGCCCGAGTTCTCGCCGCAAGCGAACACCACGGCGTTCCCGTCGTCGGGTACTCAGCTGGGAGCAGCCGGACGAACATCGCGAAACTCCTTCGGCGAACGTACCGCGACCGACTCGGGGATGAACCGTTCGTCGCAGACTCCCGCATCCTCGAAGGATTCACAGACAACTGGGGCGACCGCTCCCAAGCCTTCATCCACCGACAAGACGGAACCGTCGACGCCATGCAGTGCCGGTACCGCGGCGACGAGTACGAGTTTGGGACTGACGTCCTGTTCGGCTACCTCGACATCCCCGACGGGGACGCAATGGACTACCTCGAGTTCCCCGGGTGGGTACTTCGCGACGATCTTCTCGAATACGTGTTCGACGTCGTCCGCGCAGAGGCCGGCGTCGGCCGTGGTTACCCGGAGATCGTCCAGCAAGCGGACGCGAACGCCGTGCTCGACACCGGCGCGAAGCGACGGTTCCTCGCCCTTGTCCAGAACTTCGCCGAGGAAGAAGACCTGCCGATCGAGTGGAACGCCAAGAACCTGAGCAAAGAACGCCGCCGCCGCTGAACAGCCAATCCAACCGCCTCACCCAACACCAACCATGACCCAAAACACCCCGCCTCCCGAAGACCCAGCACTCACAGAGCACGACCTTACACTCGGCACCGTCGCACAGTCCCGGTCGCAAATGGACTACGTCGTCGAAGTGTACCGGGAACGCGAACGCGAACGGCCGCCGGAGAAACAAGACTACGAGTTCGGCCAGCCAGTGTACAGTACGACCACAGTCCGCGGTGACGAGTATGCCGTCGTCGGCGTCGTGTACGACTCACAACTCGTCGATCCTGACCAAGGACGCGAAGGCCCACGCCTCTCAAACCCCGACCAAGAAATGTTCGTGCCGGGGTACGTCGACGAGAAGCGAACGCTGCTGGGCGTCGCATTCCTCGGCTTCGCCCAACTCTCACCGTCCCCCAATGGGGACGGGCACGACTTCACAGCCGTCGAACAAGCGATGCCGCGATGGACCCTCGACATCGACGACCCGATCTCCAAACTCTCGCCCGAAGGGTTCAGGCAGTTCCACTTCCCCAACGACGCGCTTCACGTGCAGTACTACGACCGACTCATCTCGACTGCTGACCGCTTCGGGGCCGAAGTGACACTTTCCCTAATCGATCGACTCAGGACCGACACGCCAGCAGACGAAAACATGCTTGACGTCATTGAACAGAAAGTCCGCTGGGAAGCGAACGCCGACAGAGGGGTCCTCCGATGACCGACAACGTCCCCACGCCACCCGAAGGACGGGACGTCACCGCTGCGTCCGAAACTGTCATCGGGACCGTCGAGAAGCCCGGCGACTCCGCCGACGAGTTCCAGTTCATCGCCCCGAACGACATCGACGTCCGGACAGGCGAATTCATCGTGTCCGACACCGTCGTGGAGGGCGACCAACGCGACATCCTCGCTCGCGTCACGAACACGGAACAGGAACGTGGCCTTCCCGGTGACTTCCTCGCTGACCCGGCCGTCGAACCAGAGGCGATCGCCGGCGCACTCGGCATTCCCAGTGGCGACATCGAAATCGATCGAGTGACCGCCCGGATCATCGGGTACTTCGACGCCGACTTGGAGACGTTTGCAAACCCTCGCTCACTCCCCGCCCCCGGGTCAAGAGTCTACCTCGCAGCCGACGAGTTCCTTGAAGCCGTCCTACCGAACGTCGACTGGGAGAGCAACAGCGGTATCGCCCACGCCGGGTGGCTACTCAACCGCCCCGCCGGCGACGCGAACGTTTACCTCCCAGTCGACGCATTCTCCTCAACCCACCTCGCCATCCTCGCCTCGACGGGGAGCGGGAAATCGTACACGGCGAGCGTCATCATCGAAGAAATGATGCGCCCACAGTCACGGGCAGCGATGCTCATCTTCGACCCGCACGGCGAGTACGACACCCTCCCGGACATGCGGCAAGACGAGCACGCGTCAGTATTCCGCGACGACGACTACACACCCGAAGTCAACATCATTCAACCAGACGAGATCAACATCGCCATCCCCGACCTCAACTACGGCGACTTACTCGCGTTGCTCGACAGCCCGAGTGACAAGATGAAGTACGTCCTGCACGACGCCTGGCGGAACCTCCAAGAGGAGAGCAACGACATCAGCGTCCACGACATCGTCACTGAATGCTACGAAGTCGACGGTGAGAACAGCGATACAGCAAATGCGCTTGAATGGCGACTTCATCGGGCGCTCGACCGTGACTTGTTCGTCCGGGCTGCCCGCGACGAACTGACCGACTTCGTTGCCCCAGGGCAAGTCACCGTCCTCAAACTGAACCGATTGTCAAAAGAAGACCAGCAGATGCTCGCCGCCGCACTCCTCCGGAAACTCTACGAAGCCCGCGAAGACGCGATGCGCGGCGACGACGACCGACTCGACTTCCCCCTGTTCACACTCCTCGAAGAAGGCCATCGATTCGCACCCGACGGCAATGCGCGATCACTCAGCATCCTCCGAACAATCCTCTCCGAAGGCCGGAAATTTGGGTTCGGCGTCGGCATAATCTCCCAACGCCCATCCAAACTCGACGCCGACGTCCTCTCCCAGTGCGGCACGCAAATCATCATGCAAATCCAGAACCCGAACGACCAGCAAGCAATCCGGCAATCCGTCGAAAGCGCCGGCGAAGACGTCCTCGACGAACTCCCCGGACTAACACCCGGCCAAGCCGTCATCGCCGGCGACGCAATGAACACGCCCGTACTGACTCGGATACGAGAACGCCACACCCAACATGGAGCAGAAAGCCTCCCCGTGACGCAGGAGTGGCGGGACAGTTGGAGCGAACACAAAGAAGAACAGCGGCGGGGTGTTACGAATGCTTACGACGACGACGAAGAGGTTGACGACACACTCCTCTAAGCGAGATAGACAAGATTCTACAGTCTATCTGGATCGACCAACGAATCCACTAGGATTCGGGAATTAGAGAAGTTACCAGAGGCTGTCGAAACCACTAGCCCGAATTCAATCGAACACCAAGTATATGATGAGACATCGAGACTACACAGGTATCGATGGGTACCGGGACGGGCGACGATCTCAAATCGAGGGCCCAAGCATTACTTGAACGGAGCATCAGTCCTGACGCCGAGTTCCGGCCGCAACAATGGGAGGCGATCAACCGGCTTGTCGATCGCAACCAACGACTTCTGTTAGTCCAGCGGACTGGGTGGGGGAAAAGCACCGTCTACTTTATCGCCACGAAGCTGCTCCGAGAGCAGGGCGCGGGACCGACGCTCATCGTGAGCCCCCTCTTGTCCCTTATGCGGAACCAAATCCAGGACGCAGAGAACCAACTCGGACTCAACGCGTGGACGATCAACTCCAACAACACGGAGGACTGGGACGAGGCGAGAGAAGCAGTCGTCAACGGGGAATGCGACATCCTCCTGATCTCGCCTGAACGCCTGGCGAACACGGAGTTCCGAGAGAATATTCTCCTCGAAATGGACGACGAGTTCGGGCTCCTCGTCGTCGACGAAGCCCACTGCATCTCCGATTGGGGGCACGACTTCCGCCCTGATTACCGGCGGATTCGACGGATCCTACAGAACTTCCCGGACCACATCCCCGTCGCAGCCACGACCGCAACAGCGAACGACCGCGTCGTCGACGACATCACCGACCAAGTCCCAAACCTCCACACGATCCGCGGTGAACTCGTCCGCGACTCACTCCACATTCAAACGATCGAACTCGACTCGCGGGCCGAACGCATGGCGTGGGTAGCAGAGAATATCGGCGGCTTCGAGCATGCCGGAATCATCTACTGCTTGACGACCGGTGAGGTCGAAACCGTCGCCGCGTGGCTGCAGAACACCGGGTACGACGTCGAACCGTATCACGGCGGGATGGACGGTGACCGACGCCAAGCGCTGGAAGCCCGACTGATGGACAACGACGTCGATGCGCTCGTTGCGACGAACGCACTCGGCATGGGGTTCAACAAACCCGATCTCGGGTGGGTGATTCACTACCAGCGCCCCCCGAACCTGATCCGGTATTACCAAGAAATCGGCCGGGCCGGACGTGACCTCGATGAATCCTACGCCGTCCTGTTGAGCGGCGACGAGGACGACCGTATTGCGAAGTACTTCATCGAGAACGCCTTCCCGGACCCGGAAGACTTCCACGCCGTTCTCACTACGCTCGAAAATAGTGACGAGCAACTCTACAAGTACGAACTCTTGAAGCGAGTGGATGTCGCGTGGAAGGCAGCGACAACCTGCCTGAACATTCTCCGGGTCGAGAACGCGATCATCAAGGGTGAAAACGGGTTTGAACGGACGAGCAAAGACTGGTCGTACGACCACGACCGAATCGAATCCGTCACCCAGCACCGCTGGGACGAACTCGAACGAATTCAAGAGTTCGTCGCCACCGACGAGTGCCTGACCCGATTCATCGACGACGAGTTAGACGGGTCACTCGACACTAACTGCGGACAGTGCGCTAACTGTGCAGGGGATTTCGTCCCCCGATCAGTGCAGAACCACGATCTCGTAGACGACGCAGTCGAGCATTACCGCGAGGAAGCAGCCAGCGAAATATCCGCACGCTACTACATGCCCGAGGAAAACGGCCGGTCGAAAATCTCCGAGAGCCGGAAACCCGAAGACGGGCGTGTACTGTGTACGTACGGCGACCCCGGCTGGGGGGCACGCGTCAAAGCACAGCGCGGCAGTGATCAGTACGACGATAACCTCGTCGACGCAGCCGTCGAACAGATCAAAACGTGGGATCCATCTCCCGCACCTGAGTGGGTGACAGCCATCCCAACACGAGAGAACAGCGACCAAGTATCGTCACTCGCCGACCGAATCGCAGACGAACTGGGACTCCCGTACCTGAACATTCTCGAACAGACCGAAGAAATACAGCCGCAACACGAACTCGCCAATTCGTATCAGAAACGGTGGAACATCGATGGAAGTATGGATACGAATGGGCCCGTGATGTCCGAACCCGTACTGTTGATCGACGACATCGTCGACTCCCGCTGGACACTCACTGAAGCAAGCATGGTACTCAGAGACGACGGGAGCGGAACAGTCCACCCGTTCGCCTTAGCAGAAGTCGAAATGTCCCTCTAGCCGAGGTTTTGACTATTGTTTCCGAAGTACCAGCGTGTCGGCGCAGGTTTTTCTTCTGAGGTATAGCCCGGCCGCTCAGCGTACTCGATCGGGTCCTCGGCGCCGATGTTTTGGAACGCTTGCAGCCGGAACGCACAGGCGTCGTACGTCCCGCACGTCGGTTCTTTGCTGCGTTCGTCCGACGTGAACAACGTGCCGGAACGCATCATGGTTTCTCCTGATTACCTGATACCCCCGGTTTAATCAGCTTGGCACGGAAATGACGTACCTAATGGCCGCGTCACTCCCGGAACCTGCGGTTCTTGCTGCGGCGAAAGACACGCTCTACCCGGATCTCGACAACCGTTCGAACAAGTACGCCGTCACGGAAACGCAGTTCACGCAACCGACGTGGGGTGACTGGCCGATCCCGGACGCCGTTCGGCGTCGCCTCGCCCCGTACAACACGATCCGGCTCGCAGACGGCGAACCTGACTTGCTCGGCGTCGGCATGCCTACCGTCGACGTCTTGAACGCCAACGCCGCTACAACCCCGGTCACCGTCATCGAAGCCAAAGGCGACAACACCGACCCGACGGCCGCCGACGTGCAAACCGGGATCACGCAAGCCCACAGTCACCTCGGCGAAGCCAACCTCGGGTACGTCGCCGCCCCGACCCAAGCGATTACCGACACGGCCCGCGCCCTCGCACGCGACCTCAACATCGGCGTTATCGCCGTCGACACCGCGACCGACGCGACACTCATCGAACCTGCCCGCGTCACCGGTGCCGGTGACTTCTCAACGACGATCGACGCCGTCCGCTTCCAAGCCACAACTCACCGCCTCACTGAAGGCAGCTTCCCCGTCAACCACCCGAAAAACTACCTCGGGTACGTCCTCGCACTCGCCGCC
Organism: Halolamina salina; assembly: GCF_054653455.1. Classification (NCBI taxonomy): domain Archaea; kingdom Methanobacteriati; phylum Methanobacteriota; class Halobacteria; order Halobacteriales; family Haloferacaceae; genus Halolamina; species Halolamina salina. Next base: position 1,120,335 of record NZ_BAAIGE010000002.1, read on the forward strand.
GACCAAGACACGCGAGTCGTGTACACTGACAACGTCATCAACAGTGTATCGAGCGGTCGCCGCGGTGCACTCCTCCTCGGCCTCGTCGCCGACCACCCCGACGGGGACACGCTCACCCACCTCGGTGCAGACGCCGTCCGGTTCGCCCGCGACCAGCACGGCAGCATCACCGCCGCCCTTGACGAATTCGCATCGTGGAAAGGCCGACCCACCCGATTCACCGAACTCGCCCCGCGCTGGGCGCAACTCGCCCGGTCAGTCGCCATCCAATACGACCCCACACAACTCATCATCGAATCCCTCGAACGACTCCACAACCGCGGCATTACTCACCCGTCAATCGACGCCGTCGCCCGCGAAGCCTGCCGCATCAACCAACCCCTCGCCGTCGAAGTCTTCTTCACCCAACCCAGACGCGCAGACGTCCTCGGCCCCGACGGCGACATCGACGAATCAGCATTGGCTGATCCGACCGTGTACAAATCTGGGATCCACTTCCAATTCAAATACCACCTGTACCACGTCGGCCTGCTTACAGACGCCGGGACAGACGACAAGGACGAAGTCCTCTCGAACCCGTGGGCGTTAGCCCACTCAGTCAAACCTGGCACCGCGACGAACTAACACTGCACCCGTTCTATTGGCGACCGCTACCTGACTTATTTCTGGTCGGCGTTACGCGTCTCAGTATGGAAATCGGGCTCGTCTAGTTGCACGAAGAGCGAGCGGAGCCACGCCGCACCGCCACGGGACCTGTACGACGAGTCAGTGTTCTTCCGGAAAGCACACCAATTCGCTATTGAGAACCACGATGACTGGTACATCCTCTCCACAAAACACGGAGTCATCAATCCTAACGGTCCACCGATCGAACCGTACGACGACACGCTAAGCCGCGCATCAGTCGAACGAAAATTCGAGTGGGCGAAAATTATTCTCACGCAACTCCAAACACTCCCATCTCTTTCACGGTACTCGGTTAGAACCGTCATTCATCGATTGGTGTACGGAGATCCCGCCCGCGGAAATCGACCTCTTCGCCAGTTTCCAGTGCAACTCGATACAACTTTGAATCCTGCGATTGCCCGGTCACACTCGCCGCATCATCCTTGAACACAGTGACGATCTGGCCATGCACTCCGTGATACTCGTCATGTTCGGGATCACTCTCATCAGGAATATCGATCCTGACACGATCACCTTTCGAAAACCGTCGCATTACGACTAGCGATGAAATCAGTACTTATCAGCACTATGGTACGGTAATCCCCGTTATACTGGGTAGCGCGTTAACGACACGGTGCCCTTCGGGATCGAGAGTATCGTTACGAAGGTGTGATGACCACGGCACGGTTCACTTTTCCGAATTGCTAGCTCGAGGTAGAGCATCGGTATTGCATCACGGTCTTAAACGTATATCTCTCATCGAGACTGTTATTCAATGGTCTGTTGTCCCCGGCTAGCATGCAACCAAACGATTCAGGCAAGCAAGTAACCGATCTACATCGACATAGCATTAACTCAATTGTACGGGGTACTCTCTAGTGAAAACACACCACATTCGATTCCAGTGTTGCCGTACTGAACGAAATATAGGACGGAGACTATTCGCCGTTGATTCTGATATTCGACCCATCAACGGTAGCCCGTGACGGCTTCGCCGCCGGTGGTTCACTGTCCAATCACGCTCTCAATATTCAACATTCGCTATGTCCAACGTCTCTTTCGGCAATTCATGGCCGATTCTTCACATCAAAACCAACAAACTCTCTCGGTTTCCCTTTTGCTACCATATTTCTTCAGCCCATTCCTGTCGACTGCTACTGGTAACGAAATGTAATTGTATCCAAAAGCCAATGAGGGGGATGTGGTAATCCCGACTGGTGAGGAAATCAGAGATGTTCGGAAAGAACGGGGGATGACCCAAAGTGAACTCGCAGATGAGGCGGGAGTGTCACAGCCACTGATAGCACGTATCGAAAACGGAGATGTTGACCCTACCCTTGAATCGGTCCATTGTATTGTAACCGCCTTGAATGAGGCCCAGCTACCCATTGACGCCAAGGACATCTCCGTGATGTTGCCTGGAGCCCTCCGTGATGCCCGAAAGGGTACAGGATACACACAAGGGGGACTCGCCGATGCCGCGGACGTTTCTCAACCACTGATCTCACGGATCGAAAACGACGACGTGAACCCTCGGGCGTCGACACTCAGAGCAATTTTCGAGGAATTGGATATCGACGAGAGAGAGGATGATGCAGGATCTGACTCGGAAGAAGAGCAGGACATCCTTGCTCAACTAAACGCAGAGTTCAAAGAGTTCTGAAATCGCACTTCCTAATTTACTGTGAATGGTTTGGTTCCTTCAGGAGTATCTTTTTCAGCGTTCAACCCCCGACAAGATATATAATGCCCGCAATAAGTGTGGAGAAATCACTTGTAGATGGTCGAATCTCCATTGCTAGCTCAGTTTCGGTGCCCGATATCCTCGAATCACTTGAATCAATCTCGGTGGAGGGGGCAGATATTCTAATTCCCCAGTCAACTATTGATGAGGTAAAAAACACATTCCCGCTTAATTCGTTTTTCCGGCAGTTGATAGACGAATCCGAACTCTCCGTCTATGGTATCGAAGAGAGTGAGCTACCGACCTTACTAATCTCTGAGGATACAATCCATTTTAGAATTCTTCTCGGTTCGGTCGGACAGCTCGTAGATGTACCGCGGGATAGGGAGTTCGAGGATCTCGTCGAGCAATTCGATTCACTGGCTACAGAGGCTACAGTAGCTCAGTTCGATACTCCTGGCTGGGAAACCATTCTCTCTCGACTTGAAGAGGAAGTTGGAGAAAACACACGGCTCGAATTTGAACGACTCATACTGGCAGCACATCTTGAGGAGCTGGGGGCATTAGATGAAGTATCGGTTGCCGTAATTGCGGCCGCACAGAGTGGAGCACTCCAATATAACCTTGGGAAGTGGGCGGAAGATATTGGTCTAGCAAGCAAAGCCACTATCTCACGGCGAAAGTCTAATCTGGTGGATGACGGCGTTATCGTGACCGAATCGGTTCCCGTTGAGGTGGGGCGACCACGGGAACGACTTCATCTGTCAGACGATGTCCAGAGGGTAGAGATCGCCGAGGCTCCCGATGGCAGGGAACTGGATGTATCGATGCAGTCTCGCTCCGATAGAGAGGACCTCAAATCTTCTGAACCAACAAAAGCCGATGACACTGCAAGTTCGAACCCTGGAGAAACCGACTCAGAGCCCGGTAAGGAGTCAGATATCCTCGCTACGATGGAAAAGGAGATTCGGGACGTATTAAAATCGAGCTGACGAAACCCAGAGATTGCAGCCTTGCTGTATCCGTATGGCCAGGTAACCATCTAGACCGATATCCAGACAATGACCAATGTTGATTGCACACTAGTTTCGGTAACCGCTAATAGGGTGATAATCCCGGCTATTAGGTAGACCTACATCTGTCTCGAGGGACAAGTGTGCGTTCTCCTTGGCGATGAAGTCACCGTCGATCGAATTGAAGAACCTAAGAAGCTGGCCTTCGATCGCCTAGTTCGGTGTCAGGTACTTCCTCCGCAATTGTTTTTGCGAGGTCATGGTTCCGTTGTCCAAACTCCATCCCACCGGATGCATGACTCCTTGGCGTCGCAGTATGCGACCAAGTTGAAGCTCATCAACTCGCGTGTCTAGAATGAGCGTTAGCGGTCCCTCTGTAGAGATCGCAATATCGAAATCTGGCACGAAATTGTAAAGCTCATCAATCGCGCGGGCCTGTTGGATCGAAACACATCATAGGAATGGTGGGATGAATGTATCGACGGTCGATTTGGGTGGCAGTATGAGAGATCTATCAATGTCCCGTCAGAGAAATTAGACAACAGGTAGTGAGATAATCGGAGTCCTGGTGTACTACATATTCATGTCCTTCCGCAGCTTCTCGAGTGCGGAAACTCCTCCTTCCTCCTCATCGGAATCAGGTTCGTACTGCTTCACGTCGTTCAGGAGACTGTTCAATGGCGACCCCTTGACCTCACCGTAATCATCCTGCAGAATGTCTGCCCCAGCGGAGGCATATTGTGCTAAAATATCTAGTTGCTCTTCGTGGTCCATCAATGAGTTCGGATCGTTCGTCGTCTGGTAGGCGATACAGGCGGCAGCGGCACGATGGAAATCTTTGTTTCCGAAGTGCATCCAGAGCATCTCGGCATCGCCTTTGTAATCCGACTGATCGCGTTCACCCTCGGCGTATCCACGACATGCTGCGAAGACGAACAAGTCGACATAGCTGTCGAATATCCCCTCTTCGTCCACGAGTCGTTCGTAAATGTCGGTCTTCCGGTAATGTATTCGAACGTCTGCCATATTACTGCACCTCCTTTGCAGCCACCGTTTCCTCCCTGACCGTTGTCATTGGCGTTCCGTGTGCTCCACCGTGTTGCTCGTATTCAAGGTAGAACTGGCGACCGATTCTGTCCAGCATGCTCTCTTTCACGGGACCCTCCCATTGCGAGTCAGTCGCCAGAACAATAACCTGGTTTGCGAGCTGGGGGATCGTTTCGCTAACATCCCGCCGGTGTTGGTTGTCAAGGCTACCGAAGGGAGAGTCCATCACGATTGGGTAGATACCGCCACTGAAGAACTTGTAGTCCTCTTCAGCCTCGTACCGTTCCCTGGCAATATCGACGAGACTTCCAATGAACGACAGGCTCGCAACCTGGCGCTCCCCCCGAGATTTGTTGACTGGAAGCGCCTGATCATAGTTGGGGTCGTAAATTTTCAACCCAAAGTCATCGGTGATTCGGGCCTCATAGTCGGATGTGATCACGTCCTCAAAGGTCTCAGAGACACGTTTGTTGGCCCGTTCGCGAACAGTATGCTGGAAGCCTTCGTACGTCTCTTCCATGTCTTGGCGAACGGCCTTCGCCGTCTGCATCCGCTTTCTGGCTAAGTTTGCCTCCCGCTTTTCGGATTCTGCGGCGTCAATCTCCTCTTGGAGGTCCTCGATTTCTTCATCAAGAATCTCGATCTTGTCTTCCAACTTGCCGATTTCTTTGACAACAGAGCTCTTTTCCTCTTGTTTTTCCTGTCTAGCTGCTTGAAGGTCACTCGGGGACTGGATATCCTGCTCATCCCAGTCAATCCCCGTTTCATCTGCATAGTCGTCGAAATCGTCGGTTAGCTCTTCGATCTTGACTTCGATGTCATCAACATCTCCACGAAGATCATTTATTTTCGCATCGACCCGCTCACGCTCTTCGATAAGCTCGTCAGTATCCTTTTTAAACTCCTCTGTTGCCGATTCGATTTGAGTAAAGTGACTGATTAGCTTGATAGCCGTCTGGTCGAGTCCGTCAGCATTGACGGTCGATTTGTAGCCTTTGACCTCCTCGTAGTGGGGTGTTCCCTCGACGAGCTCACGACCACAGATACATTCTCCAGACTCCAACAAATCATCGACAAATTCGTTGCTTAGTTCGCTCGGGATTTCGCCGGCTTCACGGAGTTCATCCAGATCTTCGGCCGTCTCTTTGAACGCCGGCATCGCGTAGGTGAGGAAGCCGTTCTTCGATAACTGCGCCTCCAGTTTCGAATTAATAGACTGCTTGTGGTCTTCGAGGTCAGAAATTCGATCCTGGAGGTTCTGCCGTTTCTCCTCAAGCTCAGCGGTTTCGTCGAGTTGTTCGAGAACGGCAGAAATATCGTTGATTTCCTCCTGAATCCTCGCCTTCTTCCGTTTCTTGTCTTCGAGCTTCTGCTCGATTTGTTGCTGTTCCTCCTCCTTGCTTTCTTGTTTGTTAATGAGCTCCTGAAGTTCCGCTCCTCCAGCGTTCTGGAGCTCCTCCCGGAACTGTTTCTCGACCCATTCTAGGTGGTCAGTCGAGCGATCTAAAATCGTGAGGCCCATCATTTTCCGAATTGCCTCACGGATTTCGCCTTGATTGTCGATGCCGCTGAGATCGTTGATATACTCGCCGTCGAAGAAGAACAAGTCTGAGAGATCACGGGGGATGATCTGCCGGATATACCGCAACTCTGTGTTCGGTTCGACGACTTCCCCCTGTTCATTCAGATATTCGACCGTCAGTTCTTCATCGATAACCTGTCCAATTTGGTCGTCCTCGGACCGCTTTTGAACTGTATGTCGGCGAGTCACCGTGTGGTGACGGCCATCATGTTCAAACTCGAGAACAACCTCTATCTGAACCGACTCACCAGGGTCGGTTTCTAGAAACGCTCCCTGATTAACGAGCTGGTCCTGATTCTCAAGTGAGCGGAGATCCTCGTACAGGCCCCACAGGAACGCGTTCATGAGAGTAGTTTTCCCCGAGCCATTCTGCCCGTGGATGACAGTGACGTTCCGATCAGAGTCCGTGGAGAATTCTAATTCGATATCACGAAACTGTCTGAAATTCCGTGCTTCGAGCGATTTCAGGATCATTCTTGTAGGTTCTCCTCAGTGATCTCCTGCTCGATAATCTCCTTCAGATCAGGACGAATCTTTGGTGGTCGCTTGTAATCCAGTAATTCCTCTTCCTTCTCCAAAACACGAGCTTTGATGAATTCAAGCGTTTCTTCAGAGACCCCCTCAACGCTGGATGCACCCGATGCCATAGCCTAGATTCTAGTCCTCAACTTACTAAACCATTGTGTGAGCTCAACACCCCTCAGAGATCGAGTAAATTGAAACGTCGTTTGAGGTCTTGGAGGCTTGCCTCACTGGTGGGAATCCCATCAACATCAGCATCTGGGTGGTTGCGGGCACTTTCAGCGAACATCATCACTCGCTCTAGCTCTTTCCGCACGAGGGACCGCTCAGCCGAAAATACTGGGCCATCACCATCCGCTAGGCGCTGCGGTGGTGAAACGATGAAGTCATGGACCACTGCGAACTCCTTGTTCTTGTGTGGTCGGAGAATCCGTCCCCGGCGCTGGACAAACTGTCGAGGGTTGGATGAACTAGCGAGGATATAGGCGGTTTCTGTCGCTGGAACATCGACGCCCTCATCGAGACAGCGAATCGCAACGAGGGCCTCTAAATCACCGCGTTCGAACTCGGCCAGCAACTCTTCCCGTTCGTTCTGGTCTTCCTCAGCCGTGAACCGCTTAGCTCTGACACCCAAGTCTTTCCGGAGCAATTCAACTGTTGCATCCACATGCCGCTTCGTCCGGCCACTAGATTCCCTCTCAACAGAACCGTCACCACAGTAGACCAGCATATGGTGAACGTCTCCCTGTTCGGGGACAAGTCTCGATAGCCGTTCGAGTTTCCCTTCAGCGGTTCCCAGCAGTCGAGCGCGTTTGAATAGCGCTTGTTTGAGTTTGTAATTCGACTGTAGATCAGCATCCCCTAGATCATCATCAATACGCGAGGCGAGCCGACCAATTTTGCTTGACAATTCTTCGTATTCCAACGCCTCCTCATCGGTCAATTCGACAATATGCGGAATGTAGTAGTATTCACATAGTGCGCCATTTTCGATTGCTTCCGCGAGAGAGTATTCATATACCACACCACCACTGAAGTACTGATTCAGCGCCTCGGTTCCCTCTTCATCATACCACCGTTCAGGCGTCGCCGAGAGACCCATCCGCATTGGGATTTGATCTGGGAGAGCTGATTTGAGATGTGGAGCGCCCATGTGGTGCACCTCGTCAGCGATCAGCATTTGATTCGCCTGGCTGATTCGGCTAAGTTCGCTTTGGAACGCCTCGGTAGCGAACGTATTATGAGTTGTAATGACGGTAAAGGTCTCCCGGGCGCCAGTATTGAACGCTAGAGCCTGCTGTTGGAACGGCTCTTGCCAGTAGTTTCGTGACTTATAGGCCAGGATAGGGTCGGCCCCAAATTCACGCACATCTTCTGCCCACTGCTCTACGAGATGCTGATATGGAACTGCGACAATTAGCGCGATATTTCCATCGAATACATTCGACACATGCTCGGCAGCGAGAAGAGAGGTGATAGTCTTCCCCGTGCCCGTAGCCATTTTGAGAATCCCCTGAGCATTGCCGTCAACCCACTGTTCGACAGCACGGGATTGATACGGTCGTTCTTCCACCCAATCTGGGCGAGTAAACTCAGAGGTCACGATATGGTCCAATTGGTGGGGGCTAAACTAGTATTATCGGACAGCGAACCGGGGAAGTGGTACTACCAGCAAGCTCATTGTCTAGTCTGAACATATGTCTGGGGATGGCAGATAGCTCGGAGCTAAATGAGGAATTTGACCAGGAGCTCGATCAGCTCCTTCCAGATAGTATCTCACTGGAAGATCCTCCTGAGGAGCCACGTAGCGATTCCGCTGATAGTCCTACCACCTGGCAACAGCGGGTGTCGAATTGGCATCCGAGCCATGGGGTAACCGCGGAGCGGCAACTTGAGCTCGCCAACCGTGAGATCGACCGGTATTGTGAAGCTCTCGATCTTCCAAAGAGTGTGAAACAGATGGCTGAACAAACCTTCAAACAGTATACGGCAACCACAGATGAGTTCCTCATTGAGCTTGTTGTCGCCGGGATAGTCTATTCATCCGCAAAGCTCAACGAGTACCCCATTACGCCGGAAGATATCGTTCGGACGAGTAATGAGATGGTTACCAGAAAGATCCTGTTGCGAACATCGAAAGAAATCGTCTCAGAGCTAGGGCTCGACCCAACTGCGTTTTTCGACGCCTCGATGTACGTAGGCCGGTTTTGTGAAGAACTGAATCTTGTTCCAGCAGTCGGTCCTCGGGCAAAGCAAATCCTGGACTACTGTAATGAAGCAGAAATCACAAGTGGAAAAAGTCCAACTGGGCTGGCGGCAGCTGCAATCTACAACGCTTGCAGGGAGCAGGATTACGATATAACGCAGTCAGAAATCAGCGATGTCGCAGAAGTGTCGGAGTTAACAATTCGTAATCGCTACCAAGAGCAGCGTGAAGTAGTAAATGAGATTGAACGGCCAGAAGATGACGTCACAAAGGTCGTAGAATGGGCAATCGACCGTATCAAGCTCCAGCCCGAGGTCAGGTCTGAAATCCGTTTTGTACTCGATTTTGTTGATGAGTCCAAAGAGTTGGTTCACGAGTCGGAAGAAATTGACGATGAACCGGACGAGAAACCGCTACGGTGGGGAATGGCGATAGTGATGGTCGGTGCACGGCGAGCCGATTACGATCTCAATTATTCAACGCTGAAAGCACTATCCGGGGTGAAAACCGACGATATTCGTTCGAATGTATCCCTGCTACAGGCAGTGACTCCTCCGTCCTAATGCTACCATAACTCTACTCGAAGATATCGTCATAATCATCGGGTTCTTCAGTTAGACTGCTGGAAGAATCTTCTTGAGAATCAGTCTCTGGATCGTCCGTTATTCGTGTAGGGGTGTCCTCTTCTTGGAATTCGTAATCGTCGTCGACGGTGCCGAGGAAGATCGGCTCACCATCGATAAATGAGAGGACGAATCCATGTTCTGTGATCTTGATACGGCCGCCTCCTTTCTCCCGAAGAACGAACTCGACGGCGTCTTCCAGGGGGCCCGGCTCAAGATATTCGCGTCCGGCCCGGCCCTTCCTGAATAGTTTCCCCCGACTGTCGACGCTCAATTCGCGGGCCTGTTCCCACGGACCGTCGTAGACTTCACCGAAGTCTAGGTCTTCAGCAGGTGGAACCTTTTCCGGTCGTGGTGGGAGTTCATCGGGTTCTGCTGGCCGAATAGTCCCTGACGTAAAGGAGTCATCGTCACGCTCCCAGACCCGGTGCTCAACTTTCGCACTCGCCAATTCTTCTTTCCAGTCGTATTCACGGAAGATCCGTTCATCGACGGTGTCCCGGGCATACAGAACATATAACGTCGACTCCTGACTCGCGTCTTCTCCCGTCCGAAGAATTCGGCCGAGGGTTTGGATACGCTGTCGAATGCTACTACTGGAGACACGGACGATCCCGACGTCTGCGCTCGGGACGTCGACGCCCTCCACCAATGCCTTCACACTCAACATCACGTTAGCCATGTCGTCTTCACGGAACCAGTCCATCGAGATATCGTTCCAGACGTCACGTCGATGGCCGGAGTGGTACATCACGGGCCAGAAATCCGACTGTGCGAATAGGTTCTCGATCTCCTGATCGACTTCCTCTAACCCGTCGAACGTCTGGTAGAGGCGTTGTCGAGAGGCCGATTCGGTATCGGCGACCTCCTTTGTCCCGGCGTCGATACCTCGGTGCTCCCACGGGGCGACCAACTGTTCAAGCTGTTCGATACGCTCCTGAAACACGATGGTCTTGTCTCCTCTCTCCACCGCATTGTCCAGTAATTGAAGCGTAATCGCCTGCCGAGAGACGGCATTAGCTACTAACTCGCGACGCTCCTGTGTGAATCGGAAGTAGTCTGCAATCGCACCAGTTGGTCCCTCGACCTCGTTGCGGATGGTCTGAAGTTTCTGTGAAAACCCGCCCGGGAGTTCATGTAGCCGCCCCTGGTATCGCTCTTGGATCTCCTTGACCGCATCAGAAACCTGCCGGGACAACTCTTCATATTCATTCCGTTCAGGGCCTGCAAGGTCGAACCCGACATACTGGATAGTGAATTCGGGAATAAGCCCTCGATTGATACCTTCATCATAGCGGAGCCGATAGTAGATGTCTCCCAACTCCCTGAGAAGGAGCTTATCGGAGTCCGTTAGGTCATCTTCACGAGAGAGGGGTGTCGCAGACAGACCGAGGGAAGCCGCTCGTGGATAGGTGAAGATATTGGAGAATTTATCACCAGTATAGCGGTGGCACTCATCGGCGATCAGCAGATGTTCTGGTGTTCCAACCGCTTCCAATGCATTGCCGAGGTAATCGTCTTTAACGGCGCTATTGACAATACTGACAAGGATTTTGCAGTCCTCGAAGTTGTGTTTCGTTCCGCCGCCGGCCCATCCGATATCGTCGATCGGGACGTTAAGTGTCGAAACCAGCTCTGTAAGCCACTGGTGCATGAGGACCTTCGTAGGGACAACGACGGTCACCACACGATCCTCATCGGATTGTTGAAGCCACCTTCGAACAACCTCCAGTGCCATGACTGTCTTGCCTGCGCCTGTCACTACCTGTGCAATACCAGATTGTGCTTCGCTGCCCTGCCCAGCTTGGAACCATTCGGAAGCTGCTTCTTTCTGCCAATCGTACAGGCTGAATTCCGAATCAAACGTGTAAGCAGGGCGATCGTCTGTAGCAAGGAGTTCAAGATCCGCTTTCGACATGCCGCTCCCTGCGGACAACTGGATCCGATGAGCTTCTTGTTGCGAGTTTGCGGATTCAATTCGCTCTAGAACGCTGGTCGATAGGCCACTCAGATCTTGGCTCTCGAAGGAATCATACCGGGAAACGATCTGGTCACGGAGGGATTTTCGCTTTGAATCGACATTTCGGTATTTGTCTTTCCGGCGGAGTTCAGATCCAGTGTTTCCGTTCCGAGTCTCTGGTTTGAGGTAATCCTTCCAAAACGTCCGGTACCACTGGCCCCGCTTAGACCAGCCCCCCGATTCACGGTACATGTAGTACTTCATCAAATCCCGCTTTGCCGTGTCACTAGGGGGCGTGACGAGTGATCCCTCTCGCTTCAGATGTGCCTCAAGGGTATCAAAGACGTCTGTCGATCGGAACCGACGTTTATACCGTTTAACAGTCTCTGAGTCTGCTATCGAGTACGTGTGGCCCTCCTTCTCGAATATTCTCAGGAGAATTAGCAAGTCTGGATATCCACGGATGCCCTGATCGTTGAACTCGTAGTCGTCTTCGGCCGCTAGTCGGGATTCAATCTCGCCCAATTTGAGGCCGCCTGAGGTATCCTCAACCGTTTCCATTACCGCCGAGAGACCCTCAATACCTTCCGGCTTCTTGGCTTTCGCAACCCAACTGCGTTTGAGGCATCTCCAGAGAAATTCCGCAAATGGGATCTCACCGGACCGGTACTCATCCGCGAATGGCGCCGCTCGGACAACATCATCTTCGCGTTCAATAACCCCGATTTCAGCATACGTCGACAGTATCCGACGAATATAGGAAACCGAATATCGATCGCCATCCGATTTCCGGATCTGCTCGTGACATCGCTCCTTGAAGCGCTCCCAGTCCATTCCTGTGGACTCGTCAGCAAGGACATCCAGAACGGTTCGATATCGGGATACGTCCGTTGGAACGCCGATAATCGGAGTCGGAAACCGTCGAGTCATCGATTATTGGTCGGAGAGTTCCTCAGCTCGGGCACAGGCAACATAATACGTCTCGTCTTCAACAACTGGGCGGGGGATAGCGCCATCATCAAAGGTCGAGAGGTGGCCAAGGTAAAGTGGCAGGTGTCCCGCTTCTGGATCCCCATCACCAGTAACCTTCAATCGGCGCTGGACTAGTCGCCGGGCTGCCTGGTCGCCATTTCGTTCCGCCCTCGACTGCCAATCAGTGTATATCTGATCGATTTTTGTCTTCATCGACGACGGGACTTCCTGTCTTGGAACGTTTACAAACACGTGGCCGTTCTCGTTGATGTAGAGTCGACCGGCAGTCGTTCGGAACTGCTCATAAGCCTCGATGAGTTCCGGGTGATCGAAGGCAGACTCAAAGCGGTAATCCTGCCATTTCCAAATGAGGTTGCCATCGTAGCTAACGGCCCATCTTTCACCGTGGTTGAAGGGGAATCCGCCCCAGACCGTCGTCTCAGAAACATCAGGGTCGTTGTCAATGTCGAATCCGAGATCCCCATTGAGCCTCCCAAGATAAACAGGGATCCAACCGGAATCCGCCGGGGCTTTTGATGCGTTGACGTAGCTGCCATGGCGGATTTTGGTAAGCACTTCACGGTCGGCAGTGATACGAATGGACCCTTTGCCACTGCCTCTGGACTTGCCTAACTCGGTCATCTGTCGAAGTAGACCTTCCGGCGGTTCGACGATGACGTTGAGGTCATGGTACTTCCACTGGAGGACAGTCCTGTTGTGTCTTCGAGAATCGATGACACTGTATTTTGATCCGCGATAGGCAGACGGCCACGGATCACCGGCCTGGATTTCGACGCTTTGGCCATTTGCGATCGGGACGGTCGTCGAATCTGGTTCCAGCGTTGCACCCATTACTCAGGTCCTCCTTCGATATCGCGTCGAATCCAGTCCATGGGATCGTCTTCGAATTCGGGGCGGGGTTCATTGTCATCCTCAGATTCTTCTGCCCCGCTTGAATCCGAAGACGACTCGCCACTATCAGAACCGTTGGTAGCCTTGTGACTGCTTGCTGTTGTCGTTGAAGTTGAACCGAGACTACTTGCCCACGACGCAAGATCTTCTTGCTCCTCCTCTGAGAGAGCGTCCGAAAGCGACCGGGGGTCGGAAAGTTCCGGGGACCAATCCCCGATGTTGCCTATGTAGATTGGGAGCATTTCGACGCCCCGCTCTTTCCGGAGCTTGATGATGTTCTGGACGACTCGTGGAAGATCGCTGAATTGCTCTTGAACGAGGTTCGGAGCCGGATGGCTCGGGATGAGTGTAATTACGTCACCCCACGGTGTGATCCGGAATGACCCACCCTGCCGTTTGTATTGTTGCAGCCGCCCGAGGACGGATGCTGGCAGTCCGTTGTCGACGGTATGACGTCGGTTCGTGGAGCCGTTGTTCCACCAGACACGTTCGTCGACGAAGGAATATCTCGCTCCATCATAGACACTCGGCCAGAGGTCCCCAGGTTCGAGATCTTGCGGTCGAACAGGTACACGATACTCTGACTGTCCTTCCGGGAGGAGATGTCCATCTAGGTCGACATTACCAAGATAGACACCTGAGTATTCATCGTCGTCCTCCACACGCGTGAGGACATCACCTTGCTCAGTGACGTGAATGCGCCCTCCTTGGCGTTTTTCGTCGAGGAGGTTCTCTGCGATTTCCGCGTACCCTGGCTCTAACTCGAGTCGGTCAGTCCCATTGTAGAGCTGCCACCAGATCGTCTTGTCAGGACTAACTGTTAGCCGATATCCTCGGTAGTGATGAGGCCAAGAGTCCCCAGGGGAGAGATCGTCATGCGTGCCCATCTGTCGAACTAAATAATGGTTAGTCGGAAAGCGCTTTCGTATTTCGAACCATTGTCAATATAACCCGCTACACCGGGCAGTATCAACTTGTCAATCATCAATACCTGTTGAATTTGGACACCTGCTCAGCGCCTGTCTTCCACAGAAGAACTATTCCAGATCCAGCGAAAGTGTCTGCTCGATATATCGCGCGATGCGTTGTGACTTATCCGTCCTAGTTGATACATAGGTCACTGTATTCCCATCCTGTTTCTTCACGATACGTATCCGACTCCATCCAATCATTATAGGCAGTAAATAGCCTAGAAGAACCATCCGATAATACCTCAGATGCTGAAACCTCCCCGATCCCGAAAAGATGGCTCGAATCTCCGAGTTTTCCAACAGCTAGAGAACGATTTTGAAAGTTGTATGGGGACTCTGAACAGAAGGTCAGGAGTAGTATAGCGGACGCTATCGGGTTTACCCGGTGGGAGGTCCATTGTTCTGCGAAACAGAGTATGTACCGTAGATCCTACAGCCTTGCCTTACCGATATTCGTCGAACGTCCGTTGTTGAATAAATGGATCGAAGTTGGAGACGATAATATCAGTCGCACCAATCCCACTTCGTTGGGTTTCATCGCTGTTGATCCGCCGTTCACCCTCGATATGACTAATATGGAACCGACTATAGAACTCCTCGTGTTCTGTGTATAATTCCTCAGCAGATGGTCCGTTCGTAATAAGTACGTCCGTGCCTTGTCGGTCTAATTCTAAAGCTAAGTCACGGAGCTTGATCTGCTCAGCTTCATTGAACCCACTGGGGTCATACTGGTTGAATTGCGCCGTCTTCGACTCTTCTGGATATGGTGGATCGAAGAAAACGAGGTCATTTTCGGTAGCCTCGTCGAGGACGTACATAAAGTCCTGAGAATGGATCTTCGTATCATGAAGAACGCGGTAGCTCTTGCGAATTTGGTCCTCGATGTTAGATATCCGCGTCCACCGTGACCCCATTGGCACATTGAATTCCCCATCCTGATTTGTTCGATAGAGACTATTCCAACAAGTCCGGTTCAGGAACAGCATGAGGACTGCCTCCCGGAATTTGTCCTTACACTCACCAGACTCCGTTCGGAGTGAGTTGAACTCGTCGCGATATTTGTAGTAGATCTCCTTTTGTTCGCCCTCAGAAAGCCCTTCTAGCTCCTCGTCCAATTCGCGGTTTGCTTCAATAATTTGCTCTGGCCCGTCCCTGATTTGCTCATAAAAATTCATCAGACGAGAGTTGATGTCATTTATATTTCCGTTAGAGGGTTCTAATGCAAAGAAGACAGCACCCCCACCAAAAAACGGCTCGAAATAGGTATCGAATCTATCTTTTGGCGGAAGACGCCGCAATATATCATCTAGAATATGGCGCTTTCCACCCGCCCACGCAAGAATAGGGTCGGCCATATAGTAAAGAGACGTACATTCGGAGATGGTTAAAACCGCTCGGTATCGATCACCTCAGGTCATTTAGATTGGGTGTCCTGAACCAATTCTTTGAATTGCATCTCAAGATTACCCCAGATGATTTCATCGACAGCATCGGTCTCGATGCCAAGCAAGCGACAAAGTTCGGGGCGATTTAACTCGAGTACTTTTGCTCCACGCTCATCGTCTGATTCACCCCCAAGAACTAGGAAAATCTCAGCTGTTTCGTCTTTTACTTTTTTATCCGCGGTCCGATCTGTATGAACATAGCCGGTAGGACCAACATCGTTGGGATCTGAATTCAGTTCATTCTGATCTGTTCCGATCTCACTTGGTGTGGCTGGCAATTCCTGTTTAATATCCTGTCGCTGTGGGACATTTTCTTCCTGTCGTTCAATGTATTCCCGATAGCGAGGTTCCTGCCATTCCGTTAGTTCGTCCGGATAATAGACACCGTTCTCAAGATGAATCCGCGCAAGTTCATTAATCCGGCCAGCCACTTCATGGGGGTCATCTACCACATGATCTGGTGGGAGTTCAGATATTGAGACGAGATTATCCAGATTCCGGTCAGTCTCTCGATCTAGCTGGCTCTTGTATGCCGGAAGCTGCCATGAGTCGAGGACATCTGAGCAGGATATTCGTAGTGTAGCGTGAGCAGCCGCTTGCTTCTTGATATCTTCAATTTCGGTCAGATCTGTGTCGGGTCGATGATCGGTGACGATGCGAGTCCTATTAGAGTAGTCTAGTCGGACCGGCCATCCATCATTTACTGCAAATTGGCTCTCAGAGTCGTACGGTTCAACGAAGGCCGTCGCCACCTTGTCGGCGTCTAAATTGAAGTAGTCCTTAACCGTTCGCCGAACCCAATTGTAAACACCCCGCGTATCGGTTGACCCGCGCATAACCGGATTATGTGGGTCGATAGAGGATTTCTGCGTGTCCCATGGCAACTTCTGGCCATCACCCTCTGTCTCCAATTCAAGAATAATCTTCAGTCGTTCATGCCGGGCACTAAATTGGCCAAGCGACTCTTTCCCTGTTCCGAATCCACCTTCTGTGCCACGGAGATTAGAGGCGATTTTTCGCTTTTGGATGTAGATATCCGTCCCAGAGTTTTGAGCGTCCTTTTTTGTTAGCAATCCCACCGTAATATGTAAGGTCACAGGTTCGTCCATCCCTGGAACATTTATTTCGATGTTTTCGAATCGGCGTGGGTGGATTCCATCGAAGGGACTGAATGACCAGTTCGGGATACCTTCGGGGTCAACAGATTCACCATCTACCCTAATTGTGAGATTATAGCTGTTCCCGTGGTAACATTGTAGTTCATCACTTAGGAATAGATTATAGGCCTCACCAAGCTCTTCCCGAAGAAGTTCTCCCGTCTCGTCAGTCCATTCGTAATTCAAATCCTCGATCTTGATTTCCGTAACCCCTGGTTCGATGTCCTTCCTTTCACGGATCGGGACTGTCCAATCCTGATCATCTTCAAACCATTCATCAGTGATTCTATATGACCATCCTTCGTTGGCATCTGACGCACGAGAAGAAATCTCAAAAGGGACCCCTAAATTAACAAGACTTTTCTTAGCCCCTACACCGTAGGTTCCAATTGAACCAGAGATGTGTTCCTTTGCGGTTTGGCCGAGGCCAAACAACATCGCAGCATCTTCACGCGGAACTCCACCGGCATTATCTCGAATCGTTAGAGTCGTTGCCTTTCCAGATTGGTTGACGTCAATATCAATCGTCATATCACCCTGACGATTGTTTGTCCGCTTCCACGCGTCAAGCGCATTATCGCAGAGTTCTAGACAGGCAGATTCTAGATTAACGTCTGATTTCAGTGCGGTGAGAGTATTCTTTGTCGGTAGAAGTCGAGCCCTTTGGGGAGCAGAATCTTCGTGCCGCTGAGCCATTATTAATCTGTTTTGTGATCGTCCAGTAGAAAAGCGTTCGGTCCTCTCATGTTCTATCTCAACATCTCGTAAGCTGCTGGTTAATTAGGTGTTTGGCTTCAAAGTACTGTCTAGTAAAGTAAATCTTCAAAAGACGTTCGTCCATTTTCAATCGAAGTCCCTTGTGAAGTGATGTGAACTCACGATGCTTGATTAGTGAACGAACCTCGTATTGACGGGCAAGTCGCCTGATTTTCTGATCGTCGTAGTCGTCACCGAGAAGAATGTCAATACTCTCGGGTTTGCGCTTGATCAGCGATGGGGCGATCTGACTATCGTGTTGTAGTCACGTGGAGATCGAGAATTGCGTTCACCTTCGTATCGACCAATAGCCTCACTTTGAACTGTTGAATCGTGAGTTCAGTATGTTTTGTGCAGTTTTCGAGGCGTGACTGCGGTCAAACCCTGACGCATCATCCCAACAACGTCTGCTGTCAGAAGTAGCGCCGCTGAGAGAGTGAATAAGATACACCAACAGCCATCTCAAATCGATTGAACGCCTTTCAGATCGTTGATCCGATAGGAAGCTCAGATAATTCAAGATCCTGGCTGATACGTGACATCTCGATTAGTTCGTCGAGCAGGCCATGGTAGGTCGTATTCTTCCGAATTTGAGACACAGCAGAACAACGTGCTAACGAATCGCTGCAGCCAGCGTGTACGGGGCCTCCCAATATAACGACCGGTCGCAGCTTCTCGAAGACATTCGAGGCAACCTTGTAACGGGCACTGTTGTTCGTTCTGTATACGACTCGGAGAGGACCGAATAGGGCTAGACGATCAGTATTGGAGTGTTCACGACCGTGCGCTGGTCCGATGGCGAGCCGGTCGGGAAGCTACCTACAGGGAAAATCTACGGCTCTCAAAGATGTCGTCGGCGTCATGTGCGTCAAGGTCGCGTTCATACCGTCACCGCCCGATCAACTTGCCAGTCCACTCAGATTACTTCTCCTTCCACACTGGACAAATGCTCTTGTATGGACAGCTTCCGCATCGTGTATGTGGATTCTCGGGAGCTTCCGTCTCTGACGGCGCCGGGTCCGGATCGGTTGGCAATCCTGCCTCGGGTTCGATCTTCAGGTCGTCGGATAACTGGTGGAGATACGTCTCAAAGTCGCTCCAGTCGGTGGTGATGTCGTGGACCGACCCGTCTTGGACGTAGAAGAGTCGTGTCCGAGTGACTTCGATATCGTACTCTTCGTTGAGCATCCAAGCATACGTAGCGAGTTGCCACCGGTACTGGTTCGCCAAATACGACCCCGAGCGTGGCTGCTCACCAGTTTTGAAATCGATGATTTCCCAGCCATCTTCGGTCTGTACGAGTAGGTCAACGAGCCCCGAAATGTGAACCTGCGGCTCAGTTGGGTGGATAGCAGAGAGTTCGTACTCGGGAAGAACCGTCGTCGCGTTTTGGACCGTGTTCCAGACTTCTGACTCCCGATACTGTCCGATGAGCTCGGTGAGCTGCTCGCGAACACCATCGTGCCGGTCCAGGACCGAATCCAAGTTCGATGACACCCCTTCGTCCGAGTCGGCAGAATGGCTGTCGTTGTGAAGAGCCTCGAAAGCTTCGTGGACGACAGTTCCCCAGTAGCTCGGGGAGTGGTCCTCCGGAGCGTTACTTCCGGGTGGCGAATCGCCACGAGCTTCACTCACCTCCTGCAGAGCTCGATACTGATAACGGCGAGGACAAGCAACGAGGTCATGAAGCGTCGATGGACTGAGTTCGCGTGGGGCGAACGGCACTCCCTCCCATGTCGAGAGGTCCGTGGCTGGCTCATCTGCTGACGTCTCGATCTCTGGGAGGCCAATCGGAGCTGTCTCTTTTGGGTCGGGGCGATCGAGCTGTCCGATATCGAGTGGGATCGTTGCAGGTGGTTCGTCCTCGGCGTACATCGCACTCGCGTCGAGGTCGAAGGACGTCCCACCGGTACCTGATTCCGTCCACCCGTCGCCAGTCTGGAACACGTCGATCAGTGGATGCGCCCAGGAGGTCCATTTGTGGTGATGGGTGATCTCGTGACCGAGTGGCAATAGGAGGTGGTCTTCTGCTCGCGTGAATGCAACGTAGAGCAGTCGCCAGAACTCCGCGAACTCGTCTTGAATCGCCGGATTGTACGGATGGTCATATTGGAAACGGCCCTGGTCGTCGCGGTCAGGTGCCAGCCAGATCGTTGAACGGTAGTCATCCTGGACCCAGACCGATCCTGGCCCATCGTCAAACGGCACTGGATCACTGGCTGGCCGCGGTCGAAGGGCAAACCGCCGCTCGCCAGTCATCGAATCGCGGAAACTGACGGTGTCGCGTGCTTGTACACGGCCACCAGGCCCTGCGAGAAGGTCTGCAAGCACGACCACACCGAACTCGAGGCCTTTGGCGCTATGAACTGTCCGGAGCTTGACCGTGTCTTCGGCACTGCTGTCGGCAATCTGCGCGACTTCGAACGATTCATCGTTCGACCGGGCCATACGACGGTAGCGCTTGAGCCGGTCGACAAATTCTCGGTAGGCGAGTAGCTCTTCGTCCTCCCAGTCGCGAGCCAGCTCAACCAACATCCAGAGGTTGCCGTACCGTTGCATCGCATCGTCACCGGCTAGCAGGATCGCCTCGAGGCCGGTGTGTTGGATGATCTTCTGAATGAGCTCCGCCTTCGATCCCTCGCGGTCCCAGCGGAGATCGCCCCGAAGGTCAACCAATCCCTCGAGTCGGTCGTAGTCACTGGCTGGTAGGGATCCATCGGGCCACTCTTCGAGCGCACGGGGGAGGTTCCAGTCGTGGCTCGCGAGGAACCGAAGGGTCGAGTCTGCCAGTGCCGTTACTGGCGAACGGAGAATCCGGAGTAATGAATCCTTGGAGTGGGGGTTTGCAAACCAGTCGAGAACGTCCACAAGGAACCCGATTTCTTCGGTCTTGAAGAGCCCTCGTTCGGCTACGATCGCGTTGTCAAGCCCGTGATCGTCGAGTGCCGCGCGGAACGACTGCATGTGGGTTCCACGCCGAAACAGGATCGTGACGTCGCCGGCTTGCACCGGGCGTTCGTCTTCTCCATCACCGACCATAACCTCGTCCCCATCAACCATGCCACGGATGGCAGCTGCCGTGACCTCCGGATCCCGATCTCGCCATTCATCCGCAGTATCTTGGTCGAGCGGCAGTACATGGAGGTGTGCGGCTTCATCATCTTGCCCCGGACGATGCGGTTGAAGCGGTTGGTACTCTATCGGGAAGGTCCCGATCGCGCCCATTCCCGGATCCCGGAACACGCGGTCAAATAGGTGATTGCCGGCGTACACGAGATGCGGGTGGCTGCGGAAATTGGTCACCAACTCCGTCCGCGTCCACCCGGCTGCCTCGAGATATGGATCGGGCTCGTCCGATTCCGTATCTGCATGCGCCAGAATACGGGCGAAGATTTCTGGATCAGCCGATCGCCAGGTGTAGATCGATTGCTTCACGTCCCCGATCACCAGGATATCACTCCCAGTTTCGCTTGGCTCGACGAGTCGGTTCAGGATCTGACACTGCGCATAGCTCGTGTCCTGGAACTCGTCGACGAATATCTTCGAGAAGCGGTTGGCGAGACTCTCAGTGAGCGCCGGACTCGCATCATCCTCGAGGTACAACCACACGATATAGGTGATATCCTGATACGAGAGTTGACCGGTTTCTCGGGTTATCGCGTCGTATTCGGCGTCGAAAGCGTCAATGAGGTCGTCGACGGCCGCGGCAAAGCCCATGCTGTGTCGGTAGTCCGCTTCGATTCCTCGTTGTACCCCGTCGTCGTCTGGTACCGACACGCTGGATTCTGCTTCTCCGGTGACGTGCGAGACGACATTCCGAATATCGGCTTCCGAAAACGGAGGGTCACGTTCGTTATATATGTCATCGCGGATCCCATCCTGGAAGATAGTTGTCCCTTCATCAGCATCCGGATCAGGGAACCGATAGCAAACCTCTCGGAGTTTCTGGTGGATGTCGTACAGATACTGCCGCGGGGTCGTCCCGTCGAGCTCGTTTTCGAGCGTTTCGAGCGCATCGGTATAGTCGTCGTCTTCGCGGAGTGTCCGAACGACATCCCGAAGGAGATCTTCCGTTTCCAACTCGTCCCGAACGTCGAAATCGGGTGCGACATGCGCCTCGGGTGCGATTTCACGCAGAAGATCGCCGACGAAGGAGTCGATTGTAGAAATATTGCTGTCGGTTTCGATCCACCGCCACAGTGCCGGATCGAACTCATCCTCCCCGTACGTTTCGTGATCTCGAAGCAGCTGTTTGATCTTCGTTTTGAGCTGGCCGGCGGCGTCTCTAGTGAACGTCGTAACCAGGATTTCGTCGAACGGGTTGGTGTCGATCTGACCTGGATTGGGACTCGTCATCCGGACAACCGTCTCAGCGACCACACGGGTTAGCGTCGTCGTCTTGCCCGTACCTGCCCCGGATCCGACGGCTACGCGACCGGATCCTTCATGGAACGCATGCATGACGTTCGCCTGGTCGGATGTGAACTCGAATTCGGGGTCCAGCGCGAGCGACAACTGGTCGCTCACCTCGTCGTGATTCATTGGATGTTCACCCCCGAATCTGGAATCGCACACAGATCACGGTACACACAATCGAGACAGTCGTCCTGGTTGACGAGTGTTGAATTCGCCTCGAGCGTAATCGGCCCATCCGCTTCAAGCGTGTCGGCCATCGTGGTGAAATTCTGCTCCCAGTCGCTGACGTTGTCTGTCCAGCCGTTGGGGTACCCACGGGCGACGAGTTGTTCGAATTCGGTGTCGTCATCACCGTGGATGCGATCCGTGTGATTGGTCTGAAGTGCAACGACACGGTCCCCGTCGGTTGGTCCAGCGTACTGCTCCTGCATGGCGATCCCGATAACCGTCTGGTCATGAACATCCGTCTCGTATCGGTGCCCGGCGAGCATGCGATGGTCGATGACGTATTTCGAGTGGTATTGACAGCTATCCCCTGACCCGCAGTTTAAGCACAGTTCGCCGGTCCGTTCGTCGGCCTCCCAGATCGCTCCATCAAAGCAGGCTTTGAGCGCACTCATGCCACGCTTTGAGAACCTCGTGAAGAACGTCGGGATCGCATAGGTACTCTCCCCATCATCGATCGTGTCCACTCGATAGGCCGGAACGCCGAGCACATGTCCATCGACAGTGACGGTGCCGCCATCGCGCCAGTCCCACGTACGGGTGATGCCGGCCGATAGTTCCGCCTCGACAAGCTGGCGTTCACCCTGGAGGTTCTGATAAATCGTGTTCAGGTCATACGAGTCGAAAGTCGGCTCTTGTTCGACCCATTCCCGAAGCTCTTCATCGGAATCGAACTGTGCAAGCCCGTCCGTGCGACTCTGTCTGTCCGGAAGAAGGTTCGTCACGATCTGTTTCCACTTCTCGACGTAACGCGGGTCGGCGTAGTTTTCCCGGACGATATAGGGGAGTTCCCCGAGCCGGTAGTGGGGATTCCCACTGTAGTATTTCGGGATCTTCGCCCGCTCAGGCTCGCCCCCCGTGTAGTTATAGAGGAACTGGTAGTAATAGTATTTCAAGCCACACTGTGAGGCCAGGTCCAATTCGTGTGGGAATAAAGGATCGCCAGTGACGGCTTCTAGGGACGTATCGGCAAAGGCAGGTTCGTCCGGCTCGATGGTGACTGCTGTTGGCGGCGTATGGTACCGGTCGACCCGAGGCAGGATTAGATCGGAGAGCGGCTGTGTCGCAAGTGTATCAACTATTGTGTCGAGATGGGCAGCCGTCACCTCCGGATCATCCTCAGGCGTGTCCCGATGGGCTTGATACAGCAGCATCCGCAATCGTTCACGTGGTGCGATCCTGTTCGCGAGTTCTTGCCAACTCTCCCCGCCGGACTCACGTTGGGGGATCCAATCGCCAACTGAAATCCGGTCAACTGGGCCCTCATCAGTTGGTTCTTCGTCCACATCGAAGAGATCGACGAACGGCGACCACGAGATGTCATTTCCTCGTCCGTCATGGTAGGTATGGACGAGCGTGATTTCAGTTTCGGGTGAAGCCGTCGAGAGTGCTGCCTGGTAGAAATCCAGTGCTTCACTATACACTGTCTCCCGGCTATCGAGATGATGATACGGCGTTTCTCCCCCTGCAGCACGGTCATGGACTGTGCGTCGGACCTCATTGTGAAGGAAGGTCGAAGTCGGAGCCTCTCCCGGGAAGACGTCCGCGTCCATGCCAAGCAGGTAAAGGTGGTCAGCCTCCCTGAAGTAGGCGTTCCCAGCATCCACAACGGGAACGGCGTACTGGTCCAGGTGGCGCTTACCGTACGTCTGCCCACCGATCGTCGTGGCAAACGCACGGGCAATCTCTTGCCAGCTTGCAGGTGCATCGAACAGTGTCTGCACTCGATCGTAATGAGCGCCGACGTCGTCCAGCGCGTTCCGGACTCGTTCAGCCTCACTCGTCGGATGGATCTCGGAGAGTGTGGTTCGAGTGGTGTCGATCGCCGGCCCAGTATAGAGTGACCGTTCGTGGTCCACCGTCTGGAAAACATACGTCCCGAGATACCGGCCAAATAGGTCGGTAAGGGCTTCCCCTGTCTCGGGTGGGCTATCTGCGAGAGCTGCGATATCCTCGAGGTACTCGTTGACGGCCTCCCATGGACCGGTCCAGTGTGGGATCTCGTCTATCAGGTCCCGCCACGTCTCAAAAGTGATCCCTTGATCCTCGTATCTGTCGGGATCCCGGTTGTAGAACTGCTGTTTCCGATGGATCTCCTGTTCTACTTTTGTAAATGACCGGCCATCGATCGGCCAGCGATAGCCCTGGCTGCCTCGAGGACAGTACCCCAATCGGAGCGGGTCGACCAATTCATCGAATGTGATTGGTTCATCGTTAGCGACGGCGTCGACGACCTCAACAAACGTCTGGAAGCACCTGTACGCCGGGATGTTCACGTATGGGCGTCTGGTTTCGACGTGGACTGGGACTTCGACCGTTTCGAATGCCTGTTCGATCAGCGATTGATACGAGCCGGCATCAGGAGCTACGATCAGGATATCTCGCGGATGTACCCCCTCCTGAACGAGTTCTCTGACCTCGGTCGCAACACGCTCAACCGCTCGTTGGTCCGTCGGAGCTTCGGTAAAGGAGACGGCCTCCGGAACATCCTCTGGAGCGGCACTCGTCGCACGGAACAGTGTGGCTGCGGCTGATGACTCCAAGTCAGGAAGAACCTGCTCAGGCGTCTCGTGAGAAGTCTCTACCGGAAGTGCATCGAAGCGGGCGGCATTGTACTGGTTGCTCCCGGAGCCGTTAAAAACGACAACGTCCGGTGCGGACGGCTCGGAAGCAATCGTTGCAAGGAACCGGAGGGTTGGGTTGTCAAATACACTGATGCCACTGACAGCGATCCAATCGACGTGGGAAAATTGCGCAGTCCATTGCTCACTGACATGGTCACGGGCGGCGTGAACGAGATGGCTTCGTGACTGCTGTCGGTCTATCGAATGGGTCTCAAGCCGCGCTTTGATGAACCGCTCGATACCCCGAAACGCAGACATGGACCGGTTTGTTTGCTGCTGGGCAAATCTGTTGTCAGCGGCTACAAGCGCTTCCATCGCGGGTGACACATCTGTAGCCGCGTCCGTCCATCGGAAGTAGTCATCAAGCTCCGTGAGCAGCGTTTCTCGCGTATCCTCTTCTGTATATGGGAGGCGGGACGCGAGCTCCGCGAGAGCATTGCGCTCTCTTGAGCCAAGGACGTCATCATCCTCGGGCGGGACGACCTCGTCGGGAGGCTGCGGATCGACGGCCGCCAGGATCCCCTCGACGAGTCGATCACGAACGCCCCCAGCCAGCATGCGGTGGGGATCATCCGTAGGTTCCAAAAGATCGGTCGCGAGTTCCTCGATCGTTGTGAAGTGAGCGAGTGGGGCCGTTGGGATCCCTTCCCGGTCGAGGTGGTCCTTCAGATTTTGTCTGAGTAACTGTCCGGAGAGGATACACATCCCTTGCGGGTGACGGGCAGGTGTACGGTTCGTGGCCTCCGAGCGCGCTTGGAGATATTCGATGAATGAATCGGTCCGTGCGCGAAGCGCCATAAACGGTTGAGATAGTCAGATC
This sequence comes from Halolamina salina, assembly GCF_054653455.1. NCBI lineage: Archaea > Methanobacteriati > Methanobacteriota > Halobacteria > Halobacteriales > Haloferacaceae > Halolamina > Halolamina salina. Next base: position 1,145,936 of record NZ_BAAIGE010000002.1, read on the forward strand.
ATATAATTCTTCTCACCCAACATTTTTCACTAATCATAGATTGAAAGATTGCGACGGCCCCGTGCACTACGGACCCCAAGGTTATTCAGTCCGTAAAGTGTTCACACTATGATAATGGAGACTCGTAAGGCGTCGCTGGATCGGGAATGGGAGGCACTAACGAGTAACCACGAACGAGAACTGGCTCGCGCTATCGACAGCTTCGAGCAGTTCCAGTCAGGCCACACAGTTGACCCCCTTGCGCTTGTTGGAGCCTATCGCTCAGGCAAAACGCAGCTCATCTACCACCTTTTCAACGAGGCATGGAACCGAGGGATTCCGGCGTTCTACGTCGGCGATCCGGGCGCGATGCTCTCTGAATTCGAAGCGAGCGACGAATCTGATCTCAACGAGTGGATCGACAGCCGGATCCAGGCACAACTCGAGGCATTCGAGAACGGGGCTGCCCCCGAGATAGATTGGTTCCCGAACGTTGATTCAGCGTCCAAACGCGATTTCGTGGAGGCACATGCCGATACCGTTGCGTCGGGAGATACGTCCCGGACGGCATTGTTTTTCGACGAGGTCGAGCAGTCCTACCGTGCATTCATCCAGGCAACCGACAAGGACGACGACAACCCACTCCGGAAAATCAACGATGGGCTCCAGGACACGATCAAGGTCTGGAGCTTCGGCATGATCTCGGCGTTCGAGTTCATTGGCGAGGCAGACTGGGGTCGGATGAAGGAGATTCGTATTCCACCGTTGTCAGTGGCTGACGTCCGAACTCTCCTTGCGGAACGCCGGCCCGATGCTACGGACCTCGCAAACATCATTTGGTGGCTTTCTCGCGGTCGTACCGGCATTATCATCAAGCTAATCGAAGAACTTCCGGATAACCCCGAAGAGGAGGCGGGCGAGTGGGTCCGAGATCTCGCCGATGCCAATTTCAAGGATACACGATTGATCAACAATCTTTGGACGGAACTCCCTCACGAGAGCTGGGACGATGCGATCACGTCGCTACTCTTCCAACCCGAGGGGCTTGAGAGCTGGCGGGTTCAGGGGGAAAAGGCCCTAAATTCGGAAACCTGTCTGACGATAGCGATCAACATCATCAAAGACGAATACGAGTTCGAGGACACGGACACCGGTCGGGACGCGCTTTCAATACTCGAACGGAACGTTGAACGGGTTGTTCAGGGGCTCGCCGTCGGTGAGGACCAACAGTTCCCTCAGTTCGGACTCCAGGACAATGCCCAAGCGGACGCGTTCTTGGACCTCATTAGTAACATGACCGTTTCCTTCGAGCCGGCAGGCGAAGAGCGACGGATGGCTATCGACGCTCTCGACGAACTGAAGGGCCGATTTGATACTCACTGGGTCCAGCGGGCATCCGACGCAGATGTCGTCGAAACGTCCGTAGCAACAGCAGCACCAGTACAAATCCGGGACGCCTTCCCACCGATAGCCGTCAATCCGGAGCGGGTGAGTGCGACCCCAAGTGACGACCTACGCCCAGAGATGGAGCGCGGGCTCACGCTTCAAACGGCACCCACCACGAACAAGACGGTCAGCATCCAGTTCTGCCCCACGGAGACGACGTTCCGGTCGGAACTGACCGAGCTCACAAACGGATTTGATATCACTGACCCAGCAATCCTCGTCGTTCCAGCTGACGAGGAATTCGATGCATCCCTTTCCGAAGCCGCAGAGGTGTATCAGCGACACTCTCTGCTCCAAGTCAGGGAATATCAGTCCAATCGGTTCTGGTCCTTCGTACTCAATCTCTTTGGCCGGCTCCGAAGCGAAGGATTCGACGATCCCTACACAGTCAACAACAGTATCAAATCGGACCTCCTCGGTCGCATCTCAGAACGTGAAGTCAGGAACACGATTGAAACCCTCTACGATCAGCTCGAACAAGTTGCCACAGAAGAGGCAGACTCGTTCGCAAGCGACTATCAGAACACGTATTCACTATCAACGAAGACGACGCTCCTCTGGGAGGAAGAGCGGCTTCAAGACGACACTCCTTACTGGTCGAACGGGCGGTTCGTCGAATCGACGATCGCGATTTCGTACCTGCCAGTCTTCGGCCCGGAATACGAATCTGGTCGAAATTACAGTCGGTTGCACAACCAGTTGAGTAACGCTATTTCGAATGATCTCGTGAGTGGGGGCGCGAATGGATTCAAATTCAAGGAATACTTCAGTGATATGTTCACCCAGAGCGGATATAGTGGCAACGTCACGACGGAACGAGCACACTATCGCGAAGGTGGACAGATTGCGCCGGCCGTGCAACAGACTCAATCCGCTCTTACCGCACTTGCAGAGCTGAATGACACCTCGAGCATAGTCTCAAAAATAGACAACCCTGATGTCGACGTCGCCGATGGGAATGTCCCTGTTGTCGGTGTCGCTGGGCTCTCGGATCTTGCATACGGTCTCTTCCGAGCGCTCCTGATACGGGGGCTGACAACTGGGTCCGATCCTGCCATCGACGTCCCGCAGCGGCTCGAGAATATCACGGACAATCTCAGAGATCAAAAAGAAACTGTCGAGGGATACATCGAGCAGGTCGAATCGCTTGACGAGAGGGTGACGCCTCCTGAATCGGTATCTGTTGGCACATGGATTGAGATCACTGCAGCTCGGCTTGAGCAGTACAAGACGAACCTCAAGGAGGTTATCAATGGAGTCACGGATCTTATAGACAAGTGTCAGGTGGATTCAACTGCGGCGCCGATCGGCTATCACTACTGGTTCCTTTTGCAAATCTACCTGGACGATATCTCGGATCAGATCGAAGACCTTCAGTCGGAAATTAGCCGTGCAAGTGTGAGCGATATCGATGAAGCAGTACAGCTGTTCGACCAAGTCTATTCGAGGGCAGAACATTCGGGGACCGTGTCAATGCATTTCTCCTCTCGTGAATCACTCCTCAAACGACTCGAAGACTACGGGAACGATGTGTTCGATCTCGAATCGCATCTTGGAGCAACATCGCTGAGTATCCCCGAAGATAGAGAGGACCTATCAGAGCTCAATGGAAGTGTTGAGACCCACAAACAGTATCTCACACAGCTCAATAACGACCTCAAAATGATCGAAGACGAGTCCGATGTTGTCGCCGAAGAATTGGAGCAAACCAAACGAGCATTAGTTGACCTCCTAGAGCCAGAGGAGGTGACGATCAATGACTGACGATCCTCCCGCTATTGTCACGGACGTGAGTGAGGTGGCCACGTCACTCGAAGAGCAGAAAAACGAGCTCCAGGACTTCCGGATGACGATCACGGAGTACGAGGATCGGGTGGAAAATATGAGCGAGTCAGAGCAGTCGGCTTTCTATGATAGTGCTGAGAACCTTTTGGAGACAGTTGACGATGCTACGACTGTCGATGATGTCCTGGAGCTTGAAGGGGAAGTGGAAGCGGCGATCCGGACCCCGCTCGAGCGAGTCGCAACCGAATCACTCGAACAGTTCTTGGATGAAGTCGAGCCTGAGCTGACGGACTCGACCAAAGAGGAGCTTTTCGAGGGACTATCCGATCGTATCCCGGAAGATCTCGAAACCATCGCCGAGACGTACCAAACACTAACGCCACGCGTCGGTGACCTGCCACCACACCTGCGCGATTCGCTTGCAACATATGTTGAACAAACACCGTCAGGCCTCTTGACGCCAACCCGGGATATCGAACCGCAAGTTACGAAGCTCGAACAGCGGTATGAGCAGCTTCAACGACTCGACACGGTTTTCGATGAGACCAGTGATTGGACACCGTCGATCACCTTCTCAACGACGGACCGTTTCTATAACGATCTAGACGAGACAATCCCTGTAGATCGGATCAACTCATCACTCGACACTATTCAGACCAAAGGGGAGACCTTGAGTGATGCGGGGCTTCCTGTCGAATCCCTCGTCACGTCAGAACTTGAAGAGGCGCTCAGCAATGCATCTGGGGACGATATCGATTCGGCCATCACTGACATCGCAACCCAGGTGACATCGCTCACAGAGAGGTACGAGAGCGTTGACCAACACATCGAAACGCTCGATACATTTGGGACTGAAGAGGGTCTGTTCGAAGAAGAAATAGACAGTCTACTTGCCCACCACAGAGAGCTGGGGATCGGCCCCTACGACTCCCTTGCCGATCTCGAAACGAGTATTAATGAATTAGACGCCGATATCAACCAGTTCATCGGGACGGTTCAGACCCGCCTGAAGGCACAGCGGAATATGGTCAACACACTCGAAAGTGAGGAACACGATGACCTCCCAGAGCTCAATATCGGGGCTGGAGGGCCAATCCTCCCTGTCCATGTTGAGGAGAATCTTTTTCAGGCACTCACTGATTGTAAGGCTCACGACGAATGGATCGCCGACCAGCTAGACACGTCTGGCCAGGATGTTGAGCGAGATGAGCTACTCGACATCTGGGTAGACCTCAGTGAAGGTGAGGAAGTCGAATTGACGGAGGAAGATAAAGAGGCTATCTTAGCGTTGGCTGACCGGCTTCCACTTAGCGTGGTGCTACGTGGCAACTGACGCACCTATAGACGACGTGGTCGCTGCATGCGAGGCTGGTGTAGAGTATCGTGGCGAACGTCGCGGATTCGATAAACAACGCGGTGTCCCCGATTCCGTGTTTTGGCTCCGACCGGCGGACGACCGACTTAACTGTCAACCATTACCCGTACTAATTGAGCTGGAAGGGACCTTTGCCGGCGCCGCATCCGATTTTGAGAAGTTCGCCGCACGACACGACGATACTGAGTATCAATACCACCTCGAATGGCCAGTTGTTGGAGCGACAAGTCGCGATCGGGTTGTCGAATCAATGCGATATGAGATCATCGGCATCCGGGCGAATCAACTCGCTAATTCCCATTCGATATCCGAGGGGGTCATGCACGAGGAGTTCAAGAGTTGGTTCGACCGATTTGCGCCGAAATTCGAGACAAGTGCAACGGTCCGTGATCATCTCTCTCCGCCTATCGTAGACTGGTCCATTGCGTTCAGGATGTTTGGCCATCGGTATGAGGTTCAGGTGCCGTTTTTTATCGGGGACGGCTCAGAGGTGGACTCCGACGTCCTTCGGCATGTCTCGACCCCCACCATACCCACCGTTGTTGTCGTGAACGGTAAGCACGATCAGCGGGATATCACGACTGCGTATCACGACACCGTCGTCGAATTCCCCTCGATCCACCCGATTCGGTTCAAAAGCTAGCTAATAGGCGCTCTAAGAAAATATCGTTAGTTACCCTGCTCTAGGTAGTGTTCAGATAAGCTGATTCCATGTGAAGGCGAACGTTTGAAGCCAATCTTCGACGGTATTTGTGTCGGGTGGCTGAAACAGTTTGAGAACTGGTTGGTGCGGCGTTTTATTCTCGAAAGATACGTTTGAGGTTCTGTATTCATCCTTATCTGAACACCGGCTATCGTGGATCCTCGACTAGTCGCCAAAGAGCGGTTGGTTCATGCAGATACTCCACACAATCAGCAGCATAGAGCCTATCCAAACGCTTCGTGACTGTAGGTCTGGATAAGCCTGTAAAGTCAACCAGAGCGCCGGTTGTGAGGTTCCCTCGACTTCGTCGCACCAGCGGACGAAGTGTCCGAGCCGGTACTTGTGGCCCGTGAGCGAGGCCTCCGAGAGTTCGTTTTCCTTATCTGCGAGGTACAGTTCAAGCGCGGTTTCGGCATCGATTGATTCGAGACTCATGGTCAGTTTTCTCCGGTCAGGCGAACCCCACGAGTCCCGGTTACTCCCCGTTCCGTTCCAACGGACGGAACGCCCGAAATAACCAAAAGGAAGCGCTGTCACGCCGAGTGACCAAGTCCTGCAGCGCCCACTTGAAACTTACCCGAACCAGTAACAACTGATTTCGGGGAGAAAAGTCCTTCTTCGCGGTGATTTCGCCGGAATTCGCTTTTCTCAGAGACGGCCATATTCTGATACCATCACGGTTCGTTGCGCGGCCCCCGCGCGTCCTGCGATTCCGTTCGCAAACGCGGGGGCTTGAACCTCCCAAACGCCGCGAGATACCCATTCCGACCGGAACACCAGAACCCCGTCGCACTCTGCCAATTCTCGACCGATCGGAACAGTCCGGAACCCTCCACACGAGGTTCATGCTTCCGACGTTCGCAGGACCGAGCATGGCGTCGAAAGGGAGTACCACAGGAGGAACTGTTGTCTACCGAACCGTCCAGAAGTCGCCGGCGATGATGGGTCGAACGGTCGGCCCGCTGTTCTCGACGATGGCGGAAGCGAAGGCGGTCGCCGAGGCGTTCGCGGAGCACGGACTGAACGCGGAGCCGACGACGTGGGAGCCCGTCGACGACCGCGGGACCGTGGAGATGGTGCCGGCGTCGACGCGGCACACGCTGGCGGTGGAGCCGGTGACGATCCACGAGTCGGCCGAGGAAGTGACGCCGGCGGAACAACGTTCGGGTGGTAGATCGTGAGTCGATGTGAGGGTCCGGACGACTCGACCAGCGACCCACACCCAACGAGGACTGACCCACCCCACCGCAGTCTGCGACGAGCACAGGGCACCCTGCGACTCTCGAACTGTGAGTCCCCGTCCCCGGTTTTAAGCACCGTCCGCGCGAGATAGACGACGTGAACTCGGACGCCGATATCGGTGGGCTGTTCGCGCCCGAACGCGTCGCCGTCGTCGGTGCGACGGAGCGTACGGGGTCGATCGGGGCCGCCATCCTCCGGAACCTCGACGACTTCGCGGGCGAGGTCGTCCCGGTGAACCCGAGCCGCGACACCGTGTTCGGGGAGCCGTGCTACCCGGACGTCGGGTCCGTTCCGGACCCCGTCGATCTGGCGGTGGTCGTCGTCCCCCCGCCGGTAGCCGTCGACGCCGTCCGCGGGGCCGGCGAGGCGGGGGTGCAGAACGTCGTGGTCATCACGGCCGGGTTCAGCGAGACCGGGACGGAGGGGGCACAGCGCGAGCAGGCGCTCCGCACCGTTGCCGCGGAGTACGACCTCAACCTCGTCGGGCCGAACTCGCTGGGCGTGCTCTCGACGCCGCCGGGACTCAATGCCACGTTCGGGCCGTCGAACGCGCTCCCCGGCTCGCTGTCCTTCATGAGCCAGTCCGGCGCGTTCATCACGGCGGTGCTGGACTGGGCCAACGACCAGGGTATCGGGTTCAAAGACGTCGTCTCGCTCGGGAACAAGGCCGTGCTAGACGAGTCGGATTTCCTCGCCCACTGGCGGGACGACCCCGAGACGAACGTGGTCCTCGGCTACCTCGAGGGCGTCGAGGACGGTCGGTCGTTCATCGACACGGCCCGCGAGGTGACACAGGAGACGCCCGTCGTGGTCGTCAAGTCCGGGCGGACCGAGGCCGGCGCCGACGCCGCCTCTTCCCACACGGGGACGATCGCCGGCAGCGAAGCGGCCTACGAGGCGGCGTTCGAGCAGGCGGGCGTCGTGCGCGCCGAGAACGTCCAGGAGCTGTTCGACTACGCTCGTGCGCTCGACGGGCTGCCGATCCCGGACTCCGAACGGGTCGGCGTCGTCACGAACGCGGGCGGCCCCGGCGTGATGGCGACCGACGCCGTCGGCGACTCGCGGCTCTCGATGGCGTCGTTCACCGACGGGACGCTCTCCGAACTCGAGGCGACGATGCCCGAGGAGGCGAACATCTACAACCCCGTCGACGTGATCGGCGACGCCGACATCGAGCGGTTCGAGACGGCGCTGGACACCGTCCTCGCCGACGACAACGTCGGCTGTGCCATCGTCATCTCCGCGCCCACGGCGGTCGTCGACTTCGGGGAGCTCGCCGCGGCGATCGCCGACCGGCAGGCCGAACACGAGACGCCCGTCGTCGCGTGTCTGATGGGCGGGGAGCGAACCGACCGCGCGGCAGAGCTTCTCAGCGAGGCGGGCATCCCGAACTACTTCGACCCGGCGCGGGCCGTCAGCAGCTTGGACGCACTCGCCGTCCAGCGGGAGGTAGAAGCCCGGAGCTACGAGGCGCCCGCTTCCTTCGACGTGGACCGGGAGCGAGCCCGGGAGATACTCGTCGACGGCGCCGAGCGCGGTGCGACACGGCTCGGCGTGGAAGCGATGGATATCCTCGACGCGTACGGTCTCCCGACCCCCGACTCGGAGCTGGTCGACGATCAGGCCGCCGCCGTGTCGGCTGCGGCGAGCATCGACGGTGACGTGGTGATGAAGATCGTCAGCCCGGACATCCTCCACAAGTCCGATATCGGCGGCGTGGCCGTCGGCGTCCCCCAGTCAGAAGTCGCCGACACGTACGAGACGCTCGTGACGCGGGCCCGGAACTACCAGCCCGACGCCACGATCCTCGGCGTCCAAGTACAGGAGATGGTGGACACCGACGCGGGGACGGAGACGATCCTCGGGATGAACCGCGACCCGCAGTTCGGCCCGATGGTGCTGTTCGGGCTCGGCGGGATTTTCGTCGAAGTGCTCGAAGACACGAGCGTTCGGATCGCCCCCGTCTCCGGGCGCGAGGCGGGCGAGATGATCGACGAACTCGACTCGGCACCCCTGCTCCGGGGGGCACGGGGCCGGGCGTCGGCGGACGAGGCGGCGATCGAGGAAGCCATCCAGCGGCTGAGCCAGCTGGTGACCGACTTCGACGCCATCCTCGAACTGGACGTGAACCCCCTGCTCGCCACCGCCGACGGCGTGCAGGCGCTCGACGTACGACTGACCATCGACCCAGACGAACTATGAACTCGCTACTCGTTACCTCGACGGACGAAGGCACCGGGAAGACCGCCGTCGCGCTCGCGCTCGCGCGACTCGCCGCCGACCGCGGCGCGGCGGTCGGCTACATGAAACCGAAGGGGACCCGCCTCCAGAGCAACGTCGGGAAGACGCTCGACGCCGACCCGATGCTCGCCCGGGAGCTGCTGGGTCTGGACGCCGAGATGCACGAGATGGAGCCGGTGGTCTACTCCCCGACGTTCATCTCCGGCGCCATCCGCGGCGAGGAGGACGTGTCGGCGCTGCGTGACCGCGTGCGTGACGCCTTCGACGGGCTCGCCGAGGGGAAGGAGCTGATGGTCCTCGAGGGCGCCGGCGACCGCGACACGGGTGCGGCCGTCGACCTCACTGACGCCGACCTCGCGGAGCTACTGGAGGCCCGCGCGGTGGTGGTCGCCCGGTACGAGGAACCCGGCGACGTCGACCGCATCCTCACGGCCGCCGAGCAGTTCGGCGACCGCTGTCTCGGCGTCGTGTTCAACGCCGTCTCCAGCGCCGCGTACGACGAGGTCGAAACCGACGTGGTCCCGTTCCTCGAGTCACGCGACATCCCGGTTCTGGGCGTCCTCCCGTGGGAACGCTCCATGGCCGGCGTCTCGGTCGAAGACCTCACGAACGAACTCGGAGCCGAATCGCTCACTGACGCCGACACCGGCGCCCTCATCGAGCGCGTGCTCGTCGGGGCGATGAGCGGGGAGAGCGCGCTCACGCACTTCCGGCGCACGAAGGACGCCGCCGTCATCACGGGCGGGGACCGGGCGGACGTCCAAGCCGCGGCGCTGGACGCCCCCGGCGTCAACTGTCTCGTGCTCACCGGCGGGCACCGCCCCTCGGGCGCGATACTCGGCGAGGCCGAGGAGCAAGGGATGCCGGTGTTGACCGTCCAGACGGACACGATCACGACGATCGAGCGGATCGAGTCCCTGATCCACGGCGGCCGCGTGCGGGACGAAGCGACCGTCGAGCGGATGCAGGAACTGCTCCACGCCCACGCCGACGTGGACGCCATCCTCGACTGAGAAACGGACGGCGATCTCGGTTCGGTACCCCGCCGCCGGTCAGTTCACGTACTCGCCGACGCTCTCGACGATCGCGTCGGCGTCGTACTCGTCCTCGTCGATGTCGAAGACCCCGTCGCCGTCGACGCGAACTTGGAAAACGCCGCCGTCGCCGGTGACCAGCGACACGCGATCGACTTGCAGCCCGTACTCCTCGAGGATCGCCCCTTGCAGGTCCTGTGCTCGGTCGCGGTGGCCACACGGGACGCAGTACTCGATTTCGACGCTCGTCATGCCGTCTATTGCTACGGACCGTTCCGTGGTAAACCTACTCACCCCGGAAACCGATCACCGCGTGTGCCGGAGGCAGGCGGCCGACTGCCGCTCGTTCGTGGACCGGAGCACCGGGTCGTCGCGCTCACACGGCGTCGCGAACGCTTCGAGTCGGTCGAGCGCGCGCTCGCGGTCGCCGCCGAGCACGTCGTCGATCGCGCCGTCGAGAACCGCCTCGGCGTCGTCGTCCGTGAGCGTCTCGGGAACGTCGTACGCCTCTCGGAGCGCCGTCGCCGTGTCGTGGCGCTCCGTGTCGATGTCGTCGTCCCGGAGCGCGAGTCGGAAGTCGAGCACCGCCCGGTACTCGCCGTCGTCGAACGCGTAGTCGTCGGGCGGGATGACCCGCGGGCAGCGCGGATGGAACGAACAGCCCGACGGCGGCTCGATCGGGTCGGGCACGTCCCCGCGGAGTTCGACCGTCCCGCCCCGGTTCCGCGGGTCCGGGTCCGGGATCGCGGCGAGCAGTCCCTCGGTGTAGGGGTGCTGTGGGTCCTCGAACAGCGCCTCCGTCGGCCCGATTTCGACGATCTCGCCGAGGTACATCACCGCGACGCGGTCACAGATCTGCCGCACCACGTCCAGATCGTGGCTGATCAGGAGGATGCCCAGATCGAGTTCGTCCCGGAGGTCCGCCAGCAGCGAGAGGATGTCCGCCTGGATGCTCACGTCGAGCGCGGAGACTGGCTCGTCGGCGACCAGCAGGTCCGGGTCGAGCACGAGCGCGCGGGCCAGCGCGATGCGCTGTTTCTGCCCGCCGGAGAACTCGTGGGGGTAGCGGTCGGCGTCGTCGGCCGAGAGCCCGATGCGTTCGAGCACGTCGGCGACGATCTCCCGCTGGCGCTCCTCGTCGCGCAGCCCGTGGGTCGCGAGCGGGTCGGCGATCGACTCGCCGACGGTCGCCTGCGGATCGAACGCGGAGTCGGGGTCCTGGAACACGACCTGTGCGTTCCGGCGGAACGCCTTCCGCTCGCTCCGGGACTGGTCGGCCACCGCCTCCCCCTGGAACCGGACCTCCCCGCCCGTCGGCTCCTCGAGGTGAAGCAGCGTCGTCGCCGCGGTGGACTTCCCGCAGCCTGACTCGCCGACGAGGCCGACGACCTCGCCGGCCTCGACGTCGAAGGAGATCCCGTCGACGGCCTTCACGTGGTCGGTCACCCGCCGCAGCAGGCCGCTCCGGACCGGGTAGTGTTTCTCCAGATCGCGGACCGAGAGGAGGGGTTCGTCAGTCATCGTGTTTGTCGGGGAACGACAGCGGTGGCTGGTGATCGTCGCCGTACAGGACGCAGGCGGCGTCGTGGTCGTCGCCGACGGGGTGGAACGCCGGCTGCTCGCCGGATCGACAGTCCTCGACTGCGTGGTCACAGCGCGGGTGGAACCGACAGCCGTCGGGCGGATCGGTCGGGTCGGGCGTGCTGCCGTCGATCGTGTCGAACGCCTCCCCGTGGCCCGGCAGGCAGTCGAGCAGCGCCCGGGTGTAGGGGTGGGCGGGGTTCTCGAACAGCTCGTACACCTCGCCGGTCTCCATCACCTTCCCGGCGTACATCACGACCACGCGGTCGGCGATCTCAGCGACGACGCCGAGGTCGTGGGTCACGAACAGCAGGCCCATCCCGCGTTCGTCCTGAATCTCGGCGAGCAGGCGGAGGATCTGGGCCTGTATCGTCACGTCGAGGGCGGTCGTCGGCTCGTCGGCGATCAGCAGGTCGGGGTCGCCCGCGAGCGCGATCGCGAGGACGACGCGCTGTTTCATCCCGCCGCTGAAGGAGTGGGGGTAGTCGTCGATCCGGTCGGCGGCGTCGGGGATGCCGACTCGATCGAGCAGGTCGATCGCCTCCTCCCGCGCCGCCTCCCTGTCGAGGTCACGGTGTGCGCGGACGGTCTCGACGACCTGCTCGCCGACGGTGTATACGTCGTCGAGCGCGCCCTGTGGGTTCTGGAACACGTGGGCGATCCGGTTGCCGCGGTACTCGGTCAGCTCCGACGCCGTGCAGTCGGTCAGGTCGGTGCCGTCGAAGCGGACCTCGCCGCCGGTGATCTCGCCGGCGTCAGTCGGGATCAGTCGCGTGATCGACTCGCAGGCGACGGTCTTCCCGGAGCCGGACTCGCCGACGAGACAGACGGTTTCGCCGGCCTCGACGTCGAAGGAGGCGCCGTCGACGGCCCGCACCACGCCGGCGTCGGTGTCGAACTCGGTGCGGAGGTCCCGCACCGAGAGCAGCGGGTCGCTCACGAGCTTCCCCCCTGCCGCGTGTCGAGCGCGTCGCGGAGGCTGTCCCCGGAGACGTTGAACGCGGCGACGGCGAACGCGAGCAGCGCGACCGCGAACGTCGTCACCCACCACTTCTGGTGCCACGGCATCACCTCGGACTCCAGCCCGACGCGGATCACCCGACCGAGCGACTGCGAGGCGATCCGGCTGAGGCTGAGATAGGCGAGCGCGACCTGTGCGAGGACGAGCAGCGGTACCCGGCGGCTGAGTTCGGTGACGATCGTCCCTCGGGCGTTCGGGACGATCCGGTCCCGCAGGATCCGCAGGTCGCTCGCGCCCGTCGCCCGCGCCGCCCGGACGTAGCCCGCCGACCGCTGCTGGAGGGCGTCGCTCCTGACGACGCGTGCGACGCCGCCCCAGTTGAGGAGGCCGAACACGCCGACGAACGCGAACAGGCCGCCGTCGGTGACGCCGGAGTACTCCCCGAGGAAGAACGTCGCGAGCAGGATGTAGACGACGATCGCCGGCACCGTCTGCTGAATGTCGACGTAGCGCATCAGCGCGTCGTCGACCCAGCCGCCGTAGTAGCCCGCGAGCGCGCCGACGACCGTGCCGACGACGCCGATGAGCACCACCGTCGGGAGGCTGACCTGCAGCGCGACGCGGATCCCGTAGACGAGCAGTTCGAGGACGTTCTCGCCGTAGCGGTTCGTCCCCAGCGGGTAGCGCCACGTCCCGTGGCAGTAGCCGTCGACGACCTTCCCGACGCAGTTGTAGTAGTGGACGTCGCCGACGAAGACACTGGTGTACACCGGCGGCTGGAGCCGGTACTTGAGCTTGGGGTAGCCCGTGTCGAAGAACAGCCCCGGCCCGAGCAGTCCGATCGCCGTGAGCACGGCCAGCGAGAGCAGCGCGGCCAGCCCGATCGGGTGCGAGCGGAGGCGTCCGAGCAGCCGCCGGGTCCGATCGAGGTCGGCCGCCAGCGGGAACAGCCCGTAGCGTGCGAAGAACACGGTGGCGACGAGGAGCAGCCAGTCCGCACGCGTCACGTCCCAGTTCAGGGCCGCGACCAGCTCCTCGGGGGCGACGATCGCGTCGTACGCGTACAGCGCGCCGAGCGCGAGGAAGGCGCCGACGAGTCCGATCGTCCGCTTTCGAACCGTGACTCCACGGTCGCGGGCCGCCCAGTCTACCTCGGTGAACGCCGCTGACTCGAAGTCCTTGGAGGGCATCGCTGTTCGCGGTTCTGCAAACCCTCAGGAAACTTTATAATACTTTATGTTGCAGATGATGCCGATGGACTCGGACGAGCGATCCGTCGACGGGTGGTCCCCGTGAGCTACGTCAGCTACCTCCTCCGTCGGTTCGCGTTCGCCGTGTTCTCGGTGTACGCGGCTGCGACGGTGATGTTCGGGTTCACCGTCCTCCAGATACGGCTGATCTTCCGCCACCAGCTCGCGTTCATGAACTGGGCGGGGTCGGACACGACCGAACAGGAGATCGAGCGGTTCCGGGAGTCGTACATCGCACAGCGAAGGCTGGATCACCCGCTGCACGAGCGCTACCTCGACTGGCTCGTCGATCTCACGACGCTTGAGTGGGGCCAGTCGATCGCGTACCGACAGCCGGTCGCGGCCGTCCTCGACGGGCGAGTGGTGACCACCCTGGAGTACGTCGTCCCGGGGGTCGTGATCGCCGTCGCCCTCGGGGTCCCGCTGGGCGTGCTGGCGGCGTTCGCGAAGAATGGACCCGTGGACTGGAGCGCCCGGCTGAGCACGTACGCGCTGCTCGGCGTCCCCGTGTTCATGCTGATCACGTACCTCCTCGCCGCCGTCCCGTACGTACCGGGCGGCGATGGGGGGCTGTCCGTCCACCCGCAGGTGGTCGCCGCCGTCGCGGTCGCGGCGAGCCTGCTGGCCGGCCAACTCCGGTTCAGCCGCTCGGCCGTGCTCGACCAGACGGGCCGGGAGTTCGTGAAGATGCTGCGAGCCAAAGGCGTCTCCCGGACCACGCTCGTGCGGCACGTGCTCCGGAACGCGGCGCTGCCGATCGTCTCGCTGTCGCTGAGCGAACTGCTGGCGGTGCTGGTGTTGAACATCTACGTGATCGAGGAGGTCCTCCCGATCGACGGACTGGCCCGGGTGAGCCTCGTCGCGGTCGAACAGGGCGACATGTCGCTGATCACGTGGACGACGCTGGTGATCGTCTTCCTCGGAATCGCCGGGAGCTTCCTGCAGGACGTACTGTACGGCTACCTCGACCCGCAGGTCTCCGTCGAGTGAACACGAACGGGGTTCCGCGGCACGTCCGTCCCGGCTCACCGGACCGGCGACGACCGAACTCGCCGGGGTGTGTCGCCCCCTGCGGTTCCGGAGGTCACAGGAAACTTTATACGACTTTCTGCTGCAGATGATGGCGATGACCTCGGACGAGCGACCCGTGGTCGGGTGGTCCCCGTGAGCTACGTCAGCTACCTCCTCCGGCGGTTCGCGTTCGCCGTGTTCTCGGTGTACGCCGCCGCGTCCGTGATGTTCGGGTTCACGGTGCTTCAGGCGCGGCTGATCCTCCAGAAGCAGTTGGCGCTCTTGCGGTACAACGGCGCACAGGAGTGGCAGATCGAACAGTTTCGGGAGGCGTATCTCGCCCGGCGCGGGCTGGATCGCCCGCTGTACGAACACTACGCCGACTGGTTCGTCGACCTCACGACGCTGAACTGGGGGCAGTCGATCGCGTACGACCAGCCGGTCGCGGCCGTGCTCGACGGACGCGTGGTGACGACGCTCGAGTACGTCGTCCCCGGCGTCGTCGTCGCCGTCGCCCTCGGGGTCCCGCTGGGCGTGCTGGCGGCGTTCGAGAAGGAGGGCGCCGTCGACTGGACCGCCCGGCTGAGCACGTACGCGCTGCTGGGGATTCCGGTGTTCATGGTGATCACGTACCTCCTCGCGGTCGTCTCTCCCGTTCGGGGTGGCCCGCTGGCCGGCGACGGGCCGTACGTCCACCCGCAGGTGATCGCCGCCGGCGCGGTCGCGGCGAGCCTGCTGGCCGGGCAACTCCGGTTCAGCCGCTCGGCCGTGCTCGATCAGACCGGTCGGGAGTTCGTGAAGATGCTCCGGGCGAAGGGAGTTTCCCGGCTCACGCTCGTGCGACACGTGCTCCGGAACGCGGCGCTGCCGATCGTCTCGCTGTCGCTGAGCGAACTGCTGGCGGTGCTGGTGTTGAACATCTACGTGATCGAGGAGATTCTCCCGATCGACGGGCTGGCGCGGGCCAGCCTCGTCGCGGTCGATCAGGGCGACATGTCGCTGATCACGTGGACGACGCTGGTGATCGTCTTCCTCGGAATCGGTGGGAGCTTCCTGCAGGACGTGCTGTACGGCTACCTCGACCCGCAAGTCTCCGTCGAGTGACGGCGATCGAGTGAAACGAAAGTGGTGACGCGTGCGCCGCTTCCCCCTCTCAGTCCTGCTGGTACTCCTTCTCGAAGCCGCGGAACTCGGTGCGGTGGGCCTCCTCCTCGGCGAGGATCGTGACCGCGAGGTCCTCGGTCACCGGGTCGTCCGCGGCCTCGGCGGCGTCGATGAGCGCACGGTAGGTGTCGATGGCGTCCTCCTCGGCGTCGAGCACCCCCCGGATCACCGAGAGCACGTCGGTCGAGTCCTCCGGCGGCTGGAGGGAGTCCTGCCGCGAGACGAACTCCGCCGAGCTCGGCGGCCGAGCGTCGAGCTGTTTGAGGCGGTTGCCCAGCTGCTCGGCGTGGGCCAACTCCTCCTGGATGTCCGTCTTGAGGCTCTCCTTGATCTCCTCGGCGCGGACGCCGTCGAGGACGATGGCGTTGGTCTGGTAGTTCATCACCGTCTCCATCTCGTCGCCGTACGCCTTCCGCAGCAGGTCGATGACTTTCTCGGAGCTCATGCAGCCTGATTTGTACCTAACGGGCGATATATCCGTCGGCGGCTCCCCCGAACCGGGAGGCGGCGACGCCCGCTACTGGTACGTGTGGACCTCGCCCGTCGTGTTCTCCTCGATGTACCCCCAGTCGTAGTCGACGCCCAGCCCCGGCCCCTCGGGGACGGAGACGGTCCCCCCCTCGACGGCCTCCATCATGTCCGAGTAGCCGCCCTCGTACACGGGCGGCTGGGTGTTCTGACAGTGCGGGTGGACCAGCGCCATCTCGTAGTAGTTGGAGTTGCGGCAGGCGGCGATGCAGTGGCGCTGTGCCGGCCCGGGCGCGTGGAACTCGATGTCGAGCCCGAACGCCTCGGCGACGCGGGCGACCTTGATCGCGCCCGTGATCCCGGCGTCGTACTCCGGATCCGCACGGAGGAAGTCCGTCGCGTCGTTCGCGGCGAAGTCGGACTTGAGTTCGAGCCCGCGGACGTGCTCGGTCTGCAGGATCGGCGTGTCGAGCTTCTGGGAGAGCTTCCGGTGGGCGTGCTGGGAGATGCCGCCGTCGCGGAACGGATCCTCGTACCAGAAAAAGTCCTGTTCGTCACACGCTTTCCCGAGTTCGAGCGCGTCGGCGAACGTCTCCAGTTCGCAGGCGGGGTCGTGCATCAGGTCCATCTCGTCGCCGACGGCCTCGCCGACCGCGTGGACCGCCTCGACCTCCCGGCCGAGGTCGCGGGAGGCGTCCCCGCCGCCCCAGCCGTGGATCTTGAAGCCGCCGAACCCCGCGTCGCGGCACTCCTCCGCGAAGTCGGCGAACGCCTCCGGCGAGTCGAGCCCGCCGGCGTCGTCGCCGTGGTACGTCGACGCGTAGGCGGGGATCTCGGTGCGGTAGGTGCCCAGCAGTTCGTGGATCGGCGCGTCGTAGTACTTGCCCGCGAAGTCCCACAGCGCGATGTCGATCGGTCCCATCCCCATCCGGTCGTACTTCCGGAGCGCCCGCTTGATCTCCGACCAGTGTTTCTCGCGTTCGAGCGGGTCCTTCCCGATCAGGTACTCCGCGATGATGTTGTACTGCGCCGCCGCCGGGGAGTTCCCGCCGACGTACTCGCCGGTGATCCCCTCGTCGGTGTGGATCTTCACGCCGAACAGCTTGCGGTAGGTCGTCTCGCCCGGCTCGTAGACGAGGTTGAAGCCGTGCTCGTCGGTCCCCACGTCCTCGAGTGGGTACTCGAACTCCCGGCTCTCGATCTTCGTGATGGTGGGAGCCATGCCCGCCCACTGTGGGGGCGGCGCGTAAAAATCCCCCCGAGGCCGACCCGACGGGGGGCTACCCCTCCAGCGCGCCCATCCGCCAGATCCCCGGCTCGTCGAGCCGGAACGAGCAGCCGACGTGGGGCACCTCCAGCACCCGCGGGTAGCGGAACGAGGCGGCGTGTTCGTGGAGCACCTTCGGGTCGGCGCCGACGCCCTGCCACATGTCGTGGTGGGTGGGGAGCAGCCGGTCGAGTTCCAGTTGGTTCGCCGCCTCGACGATCTGGTTCTCGTCCATGTACCAGCGCGTCCGCTCCCCGCGGCCGAGGTCGTACTTGTAGATCTCCCCGACGGATCCGAACGCCAGCGCCCCAACGTCGACGTCGAACTCCGCGGCAATTTCCGGGAACGCCTCGGCCGCCGGACGGCTGTCGCCGGCGTGAACGAACGTTCCTGACTCGTGTTCGACGACGTAGCTCACCGGCTCGATCGCGTCTGGGTCGTTCGCCCCGCGGACGTGGACGGTGAAGTCGCCGACCTCGAACGTCTCGCCGGCTTCGATCACGTTCCGTCGGTCCTCGGGGGCGTCGAGGTCGCCGTCGTAGTCCGGCGACTCGTAGGACGCCTCGGGCGCGTAGAGCGACGCGTCGAGGTCGTTCACCAGCGGCCCGTACGACGGCGGATGCATGTGGTCGATGTGCTCGTGGGTGACGAGCACGGCGTCGCAGTCGGTGGCGTCGGCGGGGTCGATCGGCACCGGGATCATGCGGACGATGTTCGGCGGGTCGCCGTCGCCGAAGTACGGGTCGACGTACAGCGTCGTCGACGCCGAGCGCAGCACGAACCCGTTACAGCCGAGATACCAGCCGACGACGCCGTCGCCGGGGTCGGTCGCCTCGATCTCCTCGCGAACGAACCAGTCGTCCCACGTCGAGTGAACCATGGCAGGGGGGTTCGGTGGGCGAGGGCAAATCGTTGGCGCCGGACGGGGCAGACGGGCGGCGCTCAGTTCCCCTGGATCGCGTCGATCACCATCGCGGCGGCGACGACGGGTTCGGTCGGCACGTCGCTCGCGTCGTCGATCGTCACGTCGTAGCGGTCCCGAAGCGAGAACTGCCCCTCGATGGTCCCGACGTGGTCGCCGTCGGCGTCGGTGATCTCGTACTTGTGGGGGATGAGTTCGCCGAACGGGAGCGAGTTTCGCGCCATCGTCGTGAGCGCGCCGCGGGAGTTGATCTCCGCGAGCTTGGCCTCCGTGTCGGCGTCACGGATCTTCCAAGTGTCCTGTAGCAGCGAGTAGTCGTTGTCCAGAATCACTACCTCCTCGTCGGTCGCGGCGTCGGTCAGCGTGTAGTCGCCCGCCACGTCGAGCATGCTTCCGGCGTTGACCTCGAACACCTCCTCGTCGTCGGCGTCGACGAACGGGAACTGCTCTTTCAGCTTCAGCATCTTCTGCTTCCCGCGCAGTACCACGTCCCCGTCGGCGTCGAGCGCCCGGAACTTGTTCCGGATCAGGCCCTGTTCGACGGTGTAGCTGTCATCGGCGAGTTCGATCCGCTCGAGATCGTAGTCGTCGGTCACACTCGTCGGCTGCCGCCCGACCATTGAAAAAAGCTCGTCCCTCGTTATCAGTCGAAATACTGTACGGCTGGACGGGAGCTACCCGCGGCCGACTCAGTAGCTGTCGTACACCGTCTTCGAGATGGTGTAGAAGTCGAGGCCGGCCTCGCCCTGCTCGCGGAACGTCTCGCTGGAGGAGGCCTTCATCCCGCCGAAGGGGACGTGGAGTTCGACGCCGGTGGTCTGCTGATTCACTTTCACCACGCCTGCGTCGATGTCGTCGACGAAGCTGTTGGCCTCGGTGTGGTCGTCCGTGACGATGCCCGCCGAGAGCCCGTACTCCACGTCGTTGGCGACCTCGAGCGCCTCGTCGTAGCCGCTCACGGGGATCACCGACAGCACCGGCCCGAAGATCTCCTCCTGTGCGAGCCGGCTGTCGTTGTCCACGTCGGCGAACACCGTCGGCTCGACGAAGTACCCCTTCCGGTCGATCGCGTCGCCGCCGGTCGCGAGGGTCGCGCCCTCCTCCTGCCCGACTTCGACGTACTCCAGCGTGCTCTCGAGTTCGTCTTTGCTGACCTGCGGGCCCATGTCGCCGCCCTCGAGACCGTTACCGGGCTCGATCGCCTCGGCCTGCTCGACGATCGCGTCGACGAACTCGTCGTACACGTCCTCGTAGACGATCGCCCGAGAGCAGGCGGTACAGGCCTGTCCCGTCACGCCGAAGGCGCCCCAGGAGACGATCTTGGCCGCCTTCTCGACGTCCGCGGAGTCCGAGACGACCGTGGGGTTCTTCCCGCCCATCTCGAGTTGGACGCGCTTGCCGTCCTCGGTCGCGGTGTCGTAGACGATGTCGCCGACCGCGGCGCTGCCGGTGAACGAGACGGCGTCGACGGCCTCGTGACCGGCGACGACGCTGCCGACCTCGCCGCCGGGACCGGTGACGACGTTGAGCGCGCCGTCGGGGAGACCGGCCTCGTCCAGCGCCGCGGCGATCTCGTGGGTCGGGCCGGGCGCGAGCGTCGCGGGCTTGATCACCGCGGTCGTGCCGGCCGCCAGCGCGGGCGCGATCTTCCACGCCGGGATCGCGATCGGGTAGTTCCACGGCGTGATCAGGCCCGCGACGCCGACCGGCTCCTGCTTCGTTCGGAGCACCGTGTCGCCGCCGCTGGCGCTCTTGACCTCGCCGCCGATGTCGCGGGCCTTCGACCCGTAGTAGTCGAAGATGTCGATGGCGCGCTGGACCTCGCCGCCGGCTTCGGCCTCGGTCTTCCCCTCCTCGCGGACCAGCAGTTCGGTCAGTTCCTCCTTCTTGTCTGCGAGGATCTGACTCGCCCGCGAGAGGATCCGACCCCGCTTCGGAGCGGGCGTGTTGCCCCACTCCTCGGTCGCCGCGGCGGCGGCCTCGACCGCACGCTCGGCGTCCGACGCACTGGACTTGGGGTAGGTGCCGACGACCTCGTCGGGGTTGGCGGGGTCGTGCGTGTCGAACGTGTCGCCGCTCTCGGCGTCGATCCACTCGCCGTCGATGAGGTTCGATCTGCTCGCCATGTCCGACCGTTGTAGCGGTCGGCGGATAACCCTTTACGCTGCGGCTTCCCCCCGGAGATTTATGCCCCCCACGCGCCGCAGTCCCCGCATGCGCTACTACCGCCACGAGCGCGACGGCGACGCCCGCCTGCTCGCCGTCGCCGACGGGGAGGCCCGCGACCTGACGGCGATCAAACCCCGGCTGGCGTCGTTCCGCGACCTCGCCGCGGCCGCCGACGTCGCGAACAGCGGCGTCGACGCGATGGCCGCCGACCTGTTCGCGGAGGCGCCGGTCGTCGAGTTCTCCGTCGTCGAACTCGAACGCCCCGTTGCGCCCGAGGAGGTGTGGGCCGCCGGCGTCACCTACGAGATCAGCGAGCAGGCTCGCGAGGAGGAGAGCGGGATGGCCGACGTCTACCTCGACGTGTACGACGCCGAACGCCCGGAGATTTTCTTCAAAGCGACCCCGAGCCGGACGGTCGGCCCCGGCGGCGCGATCGGCGTCCGGGGCGACTCGGACTGGAACGTCCCCGAGCCCGAACTGGGGCTGGTGCTGTACGACGGCGAGATCGTCGGCTACACCGTCGGCAACGACGTGAGCAGCCGCGAGATCGAAGGGGCGAACCCGCTCTACCTCCCACAGGCGAAGGTGTACGACCGCTGCTGCTCGATCGGTCCCTGCGTCGTCGGCGCCGGCAGCGTCCCCGACCCCCACGACCTCGGGATGTCGATGCGCATCGAGCGCGACGGCGAGACCGTGTACGACGACGCCACCTCGACCGCTGAGATGGCCCGGACCTGTGAGGAACTCGCCGACTGCTGGCGCGCCCACAACGCGGTGCCGGAACTGGGCGTACTGCTCACCGGCACCTCGCTCGTCCCCGAGGGCGAGTTCACGCTCCAGCCCGGCGACACGGTCCGCATCGACATCGAGGGGATCGGGGAGCTGGTGAACCCCGTCGTCGAGGTCTGATCGACGGTCGGAGGGCACCGTCACTCGCCGGACGAGGGGGGAGTAGCCGACGCCCCCGCCAGTACCCGCCCGGGGGAGAAGTTCGCTGCCAGACGGAGATATCGCGTTCTGAGAAGGGTCAGCCGCGGCCGCGGTCCGGTCCGGGGCGGTCGCGCTGCGTCGCTGGTCCGTCGGGCCCGCCGCTGGAGCGCCCCGGCCGCGGCTTCGATCGAACGGCGGCGCTCCCGGACCGATAGTTCACGGGGTGGGGGAGTTCGTCACGGCGTGGCCGGGCGGCGATGCCTTCGCGCCTACCACTGCGCGGCGCCGGGCGACGACTGCGGCTATCCGCGCAGGAATCGTTGGGCTTGCCGCGCGACCGCCGTTCGGAACGCCGACTCGTCGATCGCTCGTCCGCCCCCGAACAGCCGGCCGTGCTCCTCGCGGTACACGTCTTCCAGCACGCGCTCCCGGAGTTCGTCGACGGTCGGCGCCTGCCCGCACTCCTCGAGTCGTGTCGCGACGCGCTCGAACCGGCGATCCGTCGCCACCGCGGCCGCCAGCGAGTCCCCGCCCTCGGCGTCGATCGGATTCTCGGACTCTCCAGAAATTTCGGGATTTCTGAGCAGTGC
The DNA here is from genome assembly GCF_054653455.1 of Halolamina salina. Lineage (NCBI taxonomy): Archaea > Methanobacteriati > Methanobacteriota > Halobacteria > Halobacteriales > Haloferacaceae > Halolamina > Halolamina salina. Next base: position 1,168,054 of record NZ_BAAIGE010000002.1, read on the forward strand.
GCGCCCGCCACGCTTGTCGCGAATTACGACGCCCGCGGCGGCGCCGTCGTACCACGCCGATTCGGGGAACCGGTAGCGTTCGGGGTCGAAGTCCCGGCTGTGGAGTTCGCGTTCAACAGCGTTAGCCGGGTCGAGGCCGAGGCGGTCGAAGATGGCTTCGGCAGCGGCCGGTGGCCGGAAGGTGTCGGCATCGCCGGCGGATACATCGGCGCCGAGAAACGGCGGCAGTCTGTCCCAGTCGTAGTCGATCCGCTCGCGGTGGGTCGCCCAGCCGACGAACGTGACGCTGCTCACGTCGTCGACGGCATCTCGGAGCGCCGCACGGTCCAGTCGCTCCCGGACGTGCCGGACCGCGCGGCGACACTGTCGCGGGATCGCGTCGTCGTCGCGGTAGACGCGCTGCTCGCCGCCGAAGCGGATCGCGCCCGACTCCCCGATCCGGAACCGGAGGAGCGACCCCTCGACCGCCTCCAGCAGCCAGAGGTGGCCCGCGAACTCGGGGACGGCCTCGTCGTCGATGGCGGGGATGGGCGGATACTGCTGCACACGTGCGATCGGACGGCTGGCCGGGTATGGGTTCCGGCGGCGACCGGCGGCCCACCACCCTTAATCCGGCCCACACCGAAGCCGTCGGCATGATCACGAGCAGGCGCATGGCCGCGGTCGACCGCAACGCCGCGGCGCTGGGCGTGCCGCTCCGGGTGCTGATGGAGTCCTCGGGCAACGCCGTCGCCCGACGAGTCCGGGAACTGACGGCCCCCGGCGACTCGGTGACGCTGGTCTGCGGCCGGGGGAACAACGGCGGCGACGCGCTCGTCGCTGCACGCTTCCTCGACGACCGCGAGGCCACGGTAAAACTGCTGGGTCGGCCCGAGAGCATCACGACCGAGATCGCGCGGGCGAACTGGGACGCGCTCAAGGCAGCCGACATCGACGTCGAGACCGTGACGGACTCCCGCGCGTTCGACCTCGACGATCCGGACCTGGTCGTCGACGCGATGCTCGGGACGGGAATTACGGGCGAACTCCGGGAGCCGGAAGCCAGCGCGGCCCGCGCGATCAACGACAGCGCGGCGCCAGTCCTTGCGGTGGACGTGCCCTCCGGCGTCGATGCGGATACGGGCGCGACTCCGGGCGGGGTGGTCGAGGCCGAGCACGTCGTCACGTTCCACGACCTGAAGCCGGGGCTCGCCGAGCACGCGGACGTGACCGTCGCGGATATCGGCATCCCCGAAGCTGCCGAGGAGGTAGTCGGTCCCGGAGACGTGGCAGTGCTGGGCGACGGGGGAAGCAGGAAGGGCGAGGGCGGCCGGACGTTCGTGATCGGCGGCGGCCCCTACACCGGCGCGCCCGCACTCGCCGCCGGCGCGTCGCTGTCGGCCGGCGCGGGTCTCGCGTTCGTCGCCTGCCCCGCGTCGGTGTTCGATCCGATCGCGGGCTACTCCGAGGACCTGATCGTCCAGCCCTACGGCGACGGTGAGGAGTCGGCCACGGACCACCTCGAACCAGAACACGTCCCGGAGCTCGTCGAGACGGCCGAGCGCCACGACGACACGGTGATCCTCGGCCCGGGCCTCGGCCGACATCCCGAGACCGAAGACGCCGCCCGGCAGTTCCTCGCCGAGTTCTCCGGCACCGCAGTCGTCGACGCCGACGCGCTCCCCTTGGTGCCCGAGGTCGACACCGACGCGACGCTGGTACTCACGCCGAACCGCTCCGAACTGGCGGAGTTGGGCGGCCCCGAGGCGGACGACCTCGTGGCGCACGCCGACGAGATCCGCGAGCTCGCGGCCGATCTCGGCCACACGATCCTCGCGAAGGGTGAAGTGGACGTGATCACCGACGGCGAGACGGTCCGGCGCTGTCGGGCCGGCACGCCGGGGATGACCGTCGGCGGCACCGGCGACACGCTCGCGGGCGTGGTCGCGGCGCTGCTCGCCCGCGCGGAGCCGTTCGAGGCGGCCTGCGTCGGCAGCTACGTCAACGGCCGCGCCGCCGAGATGCTGGATCGGGGCGACGGCCTGCGCGCGACCGAACTCCAAGAGACCATCCCGGCGGCGCTCGAAGGGGGCGACGATGAGTGAGAACGCCGACTCCGACGACGAACTGACCCACACCACCGACGACGGCGATGTGCAGATGGTTGACGTGGGCGAGAAGCCCGATACCGGCCGGCGCGCGGTCGCACGCGGGGAGATCCGCCTCACCGAGTCGACGATCGCGGCCGTCCGGGCCGACGAAATCGGGAAGGGTGACGTGCTCGCGACCGCCCGGATCGGCGCGATTCAGGCGGTCAAGCACACCTGGGAGACGATCCCGATGTGCCACCAGATCCCGATCACGAACGTGGAGACGGAGTTCTCGGTGGGCGAGGACCGGATCGAACTCGAGGTCGCCGTCGAGACGACCGGGAAGACCGGCTGCGAGATGGAGGCGCTGCAGGGCGTGACGACCGGGCTGAACGTCGTCTGGGACATGGTGAAGGCCGCCGAGAAGGAGGTCGTCGAGGCGTCCGACGAGGTGGAAGCGAGCGGCTACCCCGGGACGGAGATTTCGGGCGTGGAGGTCGTGAGCAAGGAGAAGCGGGAGCTCTGAGGGCGGTTCGTTGGTCGGGTGGTAGGCATGGTTCGATTGTTGGCTGATAGATCGGTAACAGCATCTCGATCGTTGGCACCTTGCGACCGCACCGCCCCCCACAGGCCTCCCCAGCCGACTCACTCGCTCACTGCGTTCGCTCGTTCGTCCCTCGCGCGCTCGTTCGCCCACGCAGGGGCTCACGTCACGCGCCACCGCTGCCGCGGTGCGGTAGCGGTGGACGCCGCGCGCCGGCAATCGTCGCCGGCGCGCGGGGGAGGGGTGGGGACTCGATGCTGTGCCGGACCTCGTGTCCGGCACCCTGCGGTCGCAAGGTGCCAAGCATCGAGATGCCGTCGCTGTCACCGATATCGGCCACGAAGTCACGGAACTGACCGACGAATCCGCAAGAGACCCCGAAAACTCAGACCTCGCCGGCCTCGGCTGCTACCGGATCCAGATCCGCGGCCTTCGAGCGTGCCTTCGACACCACCGCCGGCGGCGCCTCGAACTCGATCACGACCTGCTGATCGCCGTAGGACTCCTCGTGGACGTTCCCGTTGTCGTGGATCCAGGAGACGACGCTCATCGCCTCGTCGGTCACGGGCAGGAGCAGTCGCTCCTGCTCCCAGTCGGGCAGTTCGCGCTCGACGCGCTCGCGCAGGCGGTCGACGTTCTCGCCGGTCTTCCCCGAGACGACGATGGGGTTGGGCGCCAGCCCCGAGAGCGCGCGCTCACGGCGCTCGATCTCCGGCTCCGAGAGCTTGTCGGCCTTGTTGAACACCGTGACGATCGGCGCCTCGTTGCGGTCCGACAGCGTGTCGTGGGAGGTCACGAGCTTCTGGCGCATCTCCTCGACCGGCTCGGAGGCGTCGACGACCAGCAGCACGAGGTCGGCGTAGTACACCGAATCCAGCGTCGACTTGAACGACTCCACCAGCCAGTGGGGGAGGTCCGAGACGAACCCCACGGTGTCGGTCAGCAGCACCTCCCGCGTACCCGTGTCGGCTTTCCGGGTGGTGGTGCCGAGCGTTGTGAACAGACGGTCCTCCGACTCGGCGGTGGAGTCGAGGTCCGGGTGCTGCTCCTCGTTCTCGTCCACGTCGAGTTCGCTCGCGAGCCGGCGCAGCAGCGTCGACTTCCCGGCGTTGGTGTAGCCCGCCAGCGCGACGAGATCGAACCCCTGATCGCGGCGCTGTGCCCGCCGCTTCTCCTCCTTCTCGGCGATCCGGTCGAGCTCCTCGGAGATCCGGGCGATCTGGTTTTTGATGTCCTGCTCGCGGGACTCGTCGTACTCCCCGAGTCCCATGAAGCCGGGGCGCTCGTCACGCTTCGCGAGGCTGGCTTTCGCCTCGGCTCTGGGAAGCTCGTAGCGTAGCTCCGCGAGCTCGACCTGCAGTTGGGCTTTGCGCGTCTGGGCGCGCTGGCCGAACAGCTCGAGGATCAGGGTGAACCGATCCAGCACGTCGACGCCCTCGGGCAGCTTCCCCCCGACGTTGTACGTCTGGAACGGCCCCATCTCGTTGTCGACGACGACGGTGTCGGCGCCGGTCTCCCGCACGAGCGCGGCGAGCTCGTCGACCTTCCCCTCGCCGAAGTGGTAGGCGGCGTCCTGCGTCCGCCGCTGGGTCAGTTCGCCGACGACCTCGTACCCGGCCGAGCGGGTGAGCTCGCTGATCTCCTCGAGGTCGGCCTCGCCCTCGTCGACGCGCTTGGCGACGACTGCTCGATCAGTCGGAATGGCTGTCGGTCACCCCGGTTCCGTTCGCGATCGACGGTTCGTCCATGGTCGACGTTCGTGATCCGCGGGCATGAATCCCGCGGTGAATTCGGTGGTTCACCGGCGCTCGGCGGTGCTGTTCTCGGTCACGAACTCGACGACCGACTCGGTCCCCTCGAAACCGCTGGCCATTCGACCCACGACCTCGCCGTCCTCGAACAGAAGCAGCGTCGGGACGCTCTTGATCTCGTACTCGTCGACGAGGTCCAGATCGGTCTGGGGGTTCAGCATCGCGACGGTCGCGTCGGTCGCGCGGGCGACGTTGCCAACGACCGGCTCGATCGACTGACAGAGCGTGCAGCCCTTGGTGTAGAAGTCGACGAGCACCACGTCGTGCTCGGCGGTCAGCTCGTTGAGCTCCTCGCCGGTGTCGAGTCGGTGCGGTTTCTGGAACGCTTCGCTCATACCGGAGAGAGGCGCTGGAGGGGGATATGTCTCCTGCCCGCGGCGACCCGCCGTCGACGCCCCGAGTGCCGGCGCCCGGGGCTATTTACCCCGTGCGACCCCAGATTCCTCTATGAGCGAGGCACACGCCGACACGCTGCTTCCGACCGAACGGATGCGCGAACAGGCACTCGAGGGCGAGGTCACACAGATCCACCGCGGGCAGGCGTACGCCGAGGAAGGTGACCGCTTCGAGATCGACGGCACCACCTTCGAGATCACGGACGTGACCGAGCGAACGCTGGGCGATCTCACCGACGAGGACGCCCGTGCCGAAGGTGCCCGGGATCTCGACCACTACAAGCAGATCCTCGAGATGTCCCACGACGAGTTCGAGTGGGACGACGACAGCGAGATCGTTCGACACCGGTTCGAGCGAGTCTGAGACCCCGGTCTTCCCGACTTTTCGACGTGTAGGCTCTCACGACGAGCGATGGGTAGGTCGAACTGCGGTTCGGGACCCGTACTGCGGCGTGTGGGTGTTGGCTAATCTACCCCAACAGCTAAGAAGTTGGGGTGTAGATGCCAACACACGATGAGCGACGATCCCCCACCCGTCCAACCGGACGGTGGCCCGGCAAAGGAGCTGTTGGCCGCCCTCGCCGAGCACGGCGAGTTCGCCGTCGAGGTGGGCGACGACGCCCACGCCGAGTCGAACGGCCTGGACGTGGACACGCCCGAGGGGCGCCTGCAGTTCGAGGTGTACCCCGTCGAGGACTACGGCGCCGACCACGAGCGCCACGACCCCGACGGCGGCGTCTACGTGAACCGGTGGTTCTTCGACGGCTACACCGTGCTGCACGTCCACGACACCGACAGCGACGACCACAGCGTGCTCGTCCGCGAGCAGCATCCCGAGGAGCGCGCGATGGAGCTTCGCGACCACGGCGTGCCCGACCGCCGCGCCCAGATCGTCGCGCTCCGCGAGAAGGGGCTGAGCTACGGCGACATCGTCGACGCCACCGGCGCCGAGGGGCCGAACCACCGCGGCGACGTGTCCAAACACCTGCAGGCGTTCAACAGGCAGGTCGGCAACGCGAAGTGGCTGGCCGAGAACGCCGACGCGTTCGACCTGGGGAACTGACGATGGCCGAGGACACACCCTCCGAGACGACCGACCGCGATCCCCCGGCCGAGGCGATCCATCGGCTCCCCACGCTGAAACACGCGGCGGTCGCCCCCGACGGGAGCCGGGTCGCGTGCTACTACACCGGATCGGGCAGCAACGAGATCCACGTGCTCGACCACGCGAGCGGCGAGACGGACCGCTGGACCGACGGTGAGGCCGGCGACACGAACATCTGGCCGCTCGCGTGGGGACCCGACGGCGAGCGCGTGCTGTTCCACCGGGACGACGCCGACGGCGGGGAGGCGTACGACGTGTTCGCCGTCGATCGCGACGGGGAGGTAGAGCGCCTGACCGACACGGACGGCTCGACCCAACTCCGCGGGGTCGGCCCGGACGCTCGGCTGCTGGTCCGGTCGAGCCACGAAGGCGGCATGGACGCCTACGTTGTCGACGATGGCGACTGGACCCGACTCACCGACCGCGAGAAGCCGGTCTACTACCCGATCCTCTCGACCGACGGCGACCGCGTCGCGCTCCCAACGGGCGAGGGGATCGAGGTGCTGGACGCCGCGGGATCGGTCGTCGCCGAGTTCCGCGTCGGCGGCGACGAGGGAACGGCCACTCCCGTCGGCTGGGCGCCCGACGGCAACCGACTGCTCGTCGAGAGCGACGCGTCCGGCGTCAACCGTCCCGGCGTACTGGACCTCGAAACGGGCGAGACCGAGTGGTTCGGCGACGGCGAGCACGTCGAGGAGGCAGAGACGTTCCTCCCCGACGGCCGGCGGTTCGTCGCCTCTCGCAGTCGGGACGCGCTCTCGGTTCCCGTCGTGTACGACACCGAGACGGGCGAGTCCCGGGAGTTCGACCTGCCGGCGGGTGTCGCCCGCCTCGGAAAGTGGCCGAGCCGCGTCCTCGACGGGGACCGCGTGCTCGTCGCCCACGCGACGCCGACCCGGCCCGCGGAACTGCTCAGCTACGACCTCGCGAGCGACGAGACCACCCCGATCTTCGAGCGCGACCTCGGGCCGTTCGAGCCCGGGATGCTCGCCGACGTGACCTACGAGCGGGTGCCGTCCGACGGCGTGCCCGAGACGCCGCAGGCGGCCGTCGAGCACGAACCCGGCGAGGAGTTCGCGGTCGGGACGCTGTTCTGGGACGGCGGCGAGCGACCGTCGCCGCTGGTGGTGTTCCCCCACGGCGGCCCGGACCTCGCCAGCGAGCGGACGTTCCAGCCCTACGTCCAGTTCCTCTGTCGCCGGGGGTACTCGGTGTTACAGGTGAACTACCGGGGATCCACCGGCCGTGGTCGGGCGTTCCGCCGCGCGCTCCACGGGGACTGGGGCGGCGCCGAACAGGGCGACATCGCCGTCGCCGTCGAACACACGCTGGATCGGTACTCGTTTCTCGACGAGGACCGCGTCGCGGTGTACGGCGGCTCCTACGGCGGCTACAGTGCGGCGTGGCAGATGGTCCAGTTCCCGGATCTCTACGACGCGGGCGCGGTCGTCGTCGGGATGACCGACCTCGAGGCGATGTACCGCGAGACGATGCCGCAGTTCCGGTCGGGCTTCCTCTCGACATATCTCGGGACGCCCGAGGAGAACGCCGAACTCTACGAGCAGCGCAGTCCCGTCACCCACGCCGAGAACGTCGACGCGCCGCTGCTGCTGGTCCACGGCGAGAACGACCCGCGCGTGCCGGTCTCACAGGCCCGGATCATGCGCGACCGGCTGACGGCACTGGGCAACGAGACCGGACCGGACGGGACGGTCGAGTACCACGAACTCGCCGACAGCGGTCACTGGGGCGCCACGGACGGCGTGCCTGAGCCGCTGGCGATCGTCGACGAGTTCCTCGACCGCCGGCTCCGCCGCTGACGCTTCTCCGACCCTCCATTCGCCCGCGCTGACGCCGACCGCACCGACGCTCCCGGCCCCCCTTTCGGTCGCTATCGCTTGCCACCTTCCGAACTATCTGAACAGTCGTTCATACCGAAACAGCTATCTGAACACTTGCTCAAGCAGTTCTCGATGAGCGACACCCAACCGCGCCTGCGACGGCGGATCGAGGACGAGGTGGGCGAGTGCTGTGACGCCGACGTCCGGGAGCGTCTCGCCGAACTCGACGACCTCGCGGCGTCGGCGAGCGACGGCGGCCGCGACGCGTTCGCCGCGCTGGGGAACGAGACGCGCCACCGGCTGACTCGCATCCTCTCCGCGGCCGACGGCGAACTCTGTGTCTGTGAGCTGGAGCCTGTCGTCGACGTGAGCGAGAGCGCGGTCAGTCACGCACTGGCCGATCTCGTCGAGGCCGGACTCGCGACCCGGCGGAAGGCGGGGAACTGGCGCTACTACGACAGCACCGCGCTCGCCGACGATCTGCTCGCGGTCGCCGACGGGGAGGCGGCGTGAGCGACTCGCTTGGCGTTCTGGACCGCTACCTCACGGTCTGGATCGGGCTGGCGATGGTGCTGGGCGTCGGCGTCGGTCGGTTCGCCCCGGGCGTCGTGGACGTGCTGAACGCGGTGACGTGGCACGGCACCAGCCTCCCCATCGCGCTCGGGCTGTTCGTGATGATCTTCCCGATCATGGCCGAGATCGACTACGGACGGGTGCCCAAGGTGACCCGCACGGCGCGGAAGGAGATCGGGCTGACGCTCGCGTTCAACTGGCTGATCGCGCCGTTCGTGATGTACGGGCTCGCGACGTTCTTCCTCGGCGGCCACCCCGAGTTCGTCACGGGGCTGATCCTCGTCGGGATCGCGCCCTGCATCGCGATGGTGCTGGTGTGGAACGAACTCGCGGCGGGCAATCAGGAGCTCTGTGCGGTCTGTGTCGGCGTGAACAGCCTGCTCCAGATCGCGCTGTTCGTCCCCTACGCGTTCCTGTTCCTGACGGTTATGCGCGGCACCGCGGTCGACGTGTCGATGTCGCTGATCGCCCAGATGGTCGGCGTGTTCCTCGGCCTCCCGCTCCTGCTCGGCTACCTGACGCAGAAGGCCGCGTTCCGCACGATCGGCCGCGAGGCGTACTACGACCGACTCATCCCGCGAATCAGCCCGTTCGGGCTGCTCGGCCTGCTCTTTACGGTGGTGGTGATGTTCGCGCTGAAGGGCGACTACATCGTCGCCAACCCCGGGGAGATCGTGCTGATCGCGATCCCGCTGCTCGTCTTCTTCACCGGTCTGTGGGCGATGGCCTACGGCGCCAGCGCGCTGCTGGGGTTCTCCTATACCGAGAGCGTCAGCGTCGCGTTCACCGCCTCCTCGAACAACTTCGAGCTCGCGATCGCGGTCGCCGTCGCGGTGTTCGGCGTCGGCAGCAACGTCGCGCTCGCGACCGTCGTCGGGCCGCTGATCGAGGTGCCGGTGATGCTCGCGCTGGTCCGGGTGGCGCTGGCGACGAAGGACCGGCTGTTCCCCGAGAGCGTCGGCGTGAGCAGCCCGATTACGGGGGACTAATCGTGTCTGACTCTACCGACGGACGGGACGCCGACGCTACCGAGCCGACGACGGTCGCGTTCGTCTGCGTCCAGAACGCCGGCCGCTCGCAGATGGCGTACGCGTTCGCCCGCCGTGAGCGGGAGCAACGCGGTCTCGACGACCGGATCGACCTGTTAACCGGCGGGACACGACCTGCCGACCACGTTCACCCCGAAGTGGTCGACACGATGTCCGCAGTCGGGATCGACATCTCGGACCGGACCCCCCGCGAGATCACCGTCGACGAACTGCGGGCGAGCGACTACGCGATCACGATGGGCTGTTCGGCGGCGGAGGTCTGCCCCGCGGGCTGGGGCGGCGAGAGCCGCGACTGGGCGCTCGACGACCCGGACGGACGGCCGCCGGCCGAGGTGGCGGCGATCCGCGACGAGATCGCAGAGCGCGTCGCCGCGCTGTTCGACGAGATCGCCGAGTAGGCGGCGACGCTCCAGACCAGCGAAGCCGACCTCAGCGCCCGGAAACGACGGCGACGGTCAGCCGACACGCGAGCGTCACGGCGACTGCGACCAGCGCCCGCCCGCCGAGGCCGAGCGTGGCGCCGACCAGCGGCGCGACGCTGCTCGTCAGCGAGAAGAGGACGACCGTGGGCAGCACCCAGCCGACGATCGCGATCCACGACCCCGCCAGCGGCGCGAAACGGCCCGCCCCGGTTCGGAACTCCGCGACCGAATCGGTCGGGAGCAGCCAGCCGGCGACCGCGAGGAATGCCAGCAGTCCGATCGACAGCAGCAGGTCCGCGAGAGTGCCCGAAACGAACTGGAAGGCCCCGTTCGACAGCGCCAGCGCGCCCCCCGTCACTGCGAGCAGGAGCGAGACGAGCAGCGTCGCCCGTCGCCGCGGCACGCCGTACGTGTCGACGAGCGTCGCGACCGGCACTTCGAGGAGGCTGATGCCGCTGGTCACCGCCGCCAGCAGCACCGTCCCGAAAAAGGCCGTCGCGACGACGGGGCCGCCCGGCAGCGACCCGAATGCGCCAGCCAGCGCGACGAACAGCGCGCCCGGCCCGCCGCCGCCGGGGTCGACGCCCTGCGAGAACAGCAGCGGGATCACGACCAGCCCCGCGAGCACGCCGACGAACGTGTTCGATATCGCGATCGCGAGTGTGTCCCGTGGCAGCGACGTGTCGTCGTCGATGTAGGAGGCGTAGGTGAGCATCGTCCCGGCGCCCAGCGAGAGCGTGAACAGCGCCTGCCCGGCCGCGGGACCGAGCACCGACGGGAGGTTCGCCGCGAGGTAGCCTGCGTCGAACCGCAGGTAGTACTCGTACCCCGCCGCGGTACCCGGCTGGGTCGCCGTCCACGCCGCCAGCCCGACCAGCAGCACCGCGATCGCGGGCAGCATCACCTTCGAGACGCGCTCGATGCCGCGGTCCACGCCGAAGAAGACGATCCCGGCCACGATCCCGAGGAAGGCGAGGTGGAACCCCACCGCCGCCGGCCCGAACCCCATCGCGCCGAAGTACTGCTGTGGCTGTGCGAAGTACGCGCCCGTCGGCGACGCCAGCGTGTACCGGAGGATCCACCCGCCGACGACCGAGTAGAAGGAGAGGATCGCCAGCGTCGTGACGACGTTGAACGCGCCCAGCGCGCTCCCCCACTTCGAGCCGATCAGCGAGCGGAACGCGCCGATCGGCGTCTGTCGGCCCCGCCGACCGAGGACGAACTCCGCCAGCAGCCCCGGAACGCCGACGCCGACGACGACGAGCAGGTACACCACGAGGAAGGCACTCCCCCCGTTCTCGGCGGTCAGCCACGGGAACCGCCAGACGTTGCCCAGCCCCGCGGCGCTCCCCACGGAGGCGAGGACGAACCCGAGGCTCGATACCCACGTGTCTCGATCGGCCATTGGTGAACAGAGGTGTACGACGGACACCGAAAGCGGTGTTGTTACCGGCGTACGCGGTCGTCAGCGGTCGAACACGACGGTGTACTGACGTGCGTGACGAATCGACCGATGCTTGGAGAGTCGGTCCGGGGTAGCTCCGCCCGCTCGGTTGCCCCCGCTGAGGCTCGGTCGGTATCTCGTTGAAATTTTAAATAATCCTTATAGTAGATTGGTAAACACTCACACACTACGCGCCGAGTTATGACGACTTGAGGACTATGACGCTCGCCGAGACCACACGCTACGACCCCGACCGAGTGCACCGACAGGGCGATCGCGCAGTCGTGCTGGGCGGCAGTATGGCCGGGTTACTGGCCGCACGCGTCCTCACGGACGCGTACGACGAGGTCCTCGTGGTCGAACGGGACTCGATCCCGTCGACGCCGGCGCCGCGGCGGGGCGTCCCGCAGGGCCACCACGTGCACGTCCTGCTGGAGGCCGGCCGGGCGACGATCTGTGACCTCTTCCCGGGCTACGGCGAGGAGTTGATCGACGCCGGCGCGCTGATCATCAACGTCGGCGAGGACCTCGAGCAGTACGAGGCGGGCGGGCTTCTGGCCTCGCCGGCGACGCGGATGGAGATGTACTGTGCGAGCCGGCCGCTGCTCGAGGGGGTCGTACGGGACCGGCTGACGGCGCTCGACGGCGTCGAACTCCGGGAGGAGTGCCAGTTCGTCGACTACCGAACGGACGACAGTGCCGCCCGCGTCGAAGGCGTTCGTATCCGTGAGCGCGGCGACACCGAGACGGTACCGGCAGATCTGGTCGTCGACGCGACCGGCCGGACCAGCCGGACGCCGCAGTGGTTGGCCGACAACGGGTACGAGTCGCCGCCCACCGTCGAGGTCGACATCGACTTCACGTACAGCACGATCCGGATCGACCGGCCGCCCGGCGATCGCCGGATGCTGTTCGCGCCGCAGTCGGCGCCTCGGACCCACGGCGGGGCGGCGTTCCCCGTCGAAGGGGGCGAGTGGCTCGTCACGCTCGGCGGGATGCACGACACCGACCCGCCGTCGACGGTCGCGGGGTTCGAGTCGTTCGCCGACGAGCTCCCGATCGACGGGATCCGGGAGCTGGTCGCCGAGCGCGAGGTCGTCTCCGACGGCGTCGATCGCTACCCGTTCCCGTCGAACCGACGCCGTCGGTACGCGGCGCTCGACGGCTTCCCCGAGAACCTCGTCGTGACCGGCGACGCGATCGCGAGCTTCAACCCGATCTACGGGCAGGGGATGTCGGTCGCCGCACTGGAGGCGGTGCAGCTCCACCACCTGCTCGCGTCCGGCGCCACCGACGCGATCGGCCCTCGGTTCTTCGCGGCCGCCGAGGACGTCGTCGACATCGCGTGGTCGATGGCGGTCGGCGCCGACAGCGAGTTCGAAGCGACGACCGGTCCGGCGCCGACCGGCGCCGGCCTGTTCAACAGATACCTGTCCCGACTGGTCAGCCGCGCACGGACCGACAGCGCCCTCGCCGAGGAGTACTACCGCGTCGTCGGGATGGAGAAGCCGCCGACAGCGTTGCTCCGCCCGCGGAATGTGTGGCGGACGGTTCGGCCCTGACCTCCGGACGCGACACACAATTCACGATGAGCCGAAATACCGACGCGAACGCACCGCTACCGGACGTAGAGGGGATCGAGCGAACCACCCGCGAGGTGAACGGCGTCTCGCTGCACGTCGTCGCCGCCGGCTCGACGGACGCGCCGCTCGTGGTGTTGCTGCACGGCTTCCCGGAGTTCTGGTACGAGTGGCGGGAGTACGTCGGGCCGCTCGTCGAGGCGGGGTACCGCGTGCTCGTGCCCGACCAGCGGGGGTACAACTGGAGCGAGAAACCCGACGGGGTCCGCGCCTACCGGATCACCGAACTCTCCGGCGATATCGTCGACCTGATCGCCAGCGAGGGCCGGGAGCGCGCCCACGTCGTCGGTCACGACTGGGGTGCGGCGGTCGCGTGGGACCTCGCGCTGCGACACCCCGACTCGGTCGACCGGCTCGGAATCGTCAACGTCCCGCACCCGACGGTGTTCGAGAGCACCCTCCGGTCGAACCTCACCCAGATGCGGAAGAGCTGGTACATGTTCTTCTTCCAGCTCTCCGGGCTGGCGGACTGGTACGCGGGGCGCAACGAGTACGAGTTCATGGTCACCGCGATGGCGGAGGGGTCGAACCCCGGGACGTTCGAGGAGACGGACTTCGAGCGCTACCGTCGTGCGTGGTCGGAGCCGGACGCGCTGCCCGCGATGCTGAACTGGTACCGGGCGCTGTTCCGGCACAACGACGAGCCGCCCCGGGAGACGGTGACCGCCCCGACGCTCGTGCTCTGGGGCGAGAACGATCAGGCCCTGATCCCGGAGATGGCGCCCCGTAGCGTCGACTACTGTGAGGACGGCCGGCTCGAGCGGTTCCCCGACGCGACACACTGGCTCCCGCACGAGCGGCCCGACCGCGTGATCGACTCCCTCCTCACTCACTTCGAGTCCTGAAACCCGCCGAACGGCGTCGACGGCGACGCCTCGGCGCGCGGAACGCCGCCAGATTCCCAGCTACGTCTCCGGCTCCGGAGCCAGCCCGAGCGCCCACAGCAGCCGGTCGTTCGCGGCCCGGTCCTTCACCGCGACGCGGACGTGGCTGTCCAGGCCCCGGAAGCTCCGGGCGTCGCGGAGCACGACCCCGCGTTCGCGAGCCCGTTCGAGCAGCGCGTCGACGCCCACGTCGCCCGCGTCGAACAGCAGGAACGGCGCGTCTGACTGCCGGACGTCGAACCGTTCGGCGATCGCCGCCCGCAGGCGTTCGCGCTCGTCGGCGACGCGCTCGCGCGTGGCCGCGACGAACGCCTCGTCGGCGAGACAGTGCGCCCCGACCACGGCCGCCGGCGTCGACAGTGCCCACGGCCGTCGGGCGGTCCGGAGGTCGGTTAGCCGGTCGCCCGTCGCGACGGCGAACCCCGCCCGGATCCCCGGGAGGCCGTACATCTTCGTCAGCGAGCGCGCGACGACGACCCCCGGCTCGCCGGCCAGCGAGTCGAGCGCGGTGTAGTCGAGGAACGCCTCGTCGACGAGCAGTTCGGTCCCGGCCTCGCGGCAGCGGTCAGCAAAGGCCCGCAGCCGCGCCGGTGGGAGCGCCTCCCCCGTCGGATTGTTGGGCTGGCAGACCACGGCCGTCTCGTACGGCGAGGGGTCCTCGTCGACGATCGCCGACGGCGAGACGAAATCCGGGTTCCCGCCCTGCAGCGTCACCTCCCGGGCGTACTCCGCGAACGACGGCGCCGGGAGCAACACGTCGTCGCCGGGTTCGATCCGGGTCGCGATCGCGAGCCGGATCGCCGCCAGCCCGCCGGGCGTCGGGACGACCTGCTCGGGCTGACAGCCGACCGCCGACGCCGCCGCCTCGCGGAACGCCGGGTAGCCGTCGTCCGGGTAGCGCCGCGACTCCTCGAAAGCGCCCTCGTACACTGAACGGGTCCCCTCGGGACTCCGGGGGTTGATGTTGGCGCTGAAGTCGAGCAGGTTGGGGTCGTCGCTGCCGCCGTGGACCGCGCGCTCGGCCTCGCGCACGTCGTCGGGGTTCATCGATCCCCTCCCTCCAGCAGCGCCTCGGCGGCCGCGAGGTCGCGCTCGTAGTTGACGTTCACCGCGAGCCGGGCGTCCCAACTGCGCCGCTCGACCGACCGGTCGCCGTCGCCGACGACGTTCAGTCCGGTCGGGAGCCAGCCGTCGTCGGCGGACTCATCGGCGCTGACGCCGAGTCGGCGCTTGAGCCGTGCAGGAGTGAGCACGCGCATGGACGCCGTTCCGTCGCCGGCAGTATCGGTCTGCCGGCTCGCCGCGACGGCCCGGTCGACGTGCTCGCCCGCGAGCAGCGGGAGGTCCGCGGCGACGGTGACGGCGGGCGTCCCGACGGCGTCCAGCGCGACCCCGAGATCCGCGACGTACCCCTCGCCCGGCGTCTCGATCACGTCGACGCCCTCGGCCGACCTGGCCCACTCGTCCGTCGCCGGCGCGTTCGGGGAGACGGCCGCGGAGACGGTCTCGACGGAGTCGGCCGCCCGGAGGCCTTCGCGAACGCGTTCGACCATCGGCACCCCGCCGACCCGCCGGAGCGGCTTCTCTCGCTCCCCGTCGAGGCGGCTGCCGTGGCCGCCACAGAGCACGATCGCGTTCACGGCAGCCCACCTCCGGCGAGGACGGCACCGGCGAACAGCCCCGCGAGCCGGGCGGCCACGTCGACGGCGCCGAACACGTCGCCGTTGACGCCGTCGAGCAGGCCGTTCGCCCAGCGAGCGAGCAGCCAGCCACCGCCGAGGGCGGCCGCGCAGGCGAGCGTCGCGGCCGGGAGCGCTGCGGGGACGAGGTACCACACGCCTCCGGCGGTCGCCCCGAGCACCAGCGCGACCGGGAGGAGATCCTGCGGCCCGTTCGACTCGGTGAACTGTGCGCCCAGCCCCTCGTGGCGCGCCGTCGCGAGGCAGGCCAGCGCCGCCATCGCGGCTTTCGCACCCACCTCAGCGCCGACGATCGTGCCGACGACGAGCAGGCGGAAACTATCGGCGACTGATGCGACCGCCAGTGCAGTTCCGAGCGTCGCGAGCAGCAGCGCGACGACGGCGCCGACGCCGACCTCGCTGTCCTTCAGGACGGCGACGCGCTCGTCGGCGTCGCCGTGGACGACTGCCGCGTCGCCGAGGTCGGCGACGCCGTCGAGGTGGGTGATCCCCGACAGTCCAATCCAGAGACCGAGGTAGCCGACAGCCGCGAGCAGCGGGAGCGATCGCCCGCCCAGCGCGACCACGGGAACCGCGAGGAGTAGCCCTGTTCCGACGCCGACCGCCGGGAACGTCCACGGCGCTTCCGTGACTGCCCGCCAGTCACCAGCGTCGCCGCCAACTGGGAGCCGGGTCAGGAAGCGGACCGCCCCTCGGAGCGCGCTCAGAGCCACGCGCCACCCCCCAGCCGGCCGGCGAGGACGCCACACCAGCCCGCCGCCAACAGGAACGCGAGTCCGCCGGCGCGGTCGACGAGGGCGACGCCGTCGGCCGCCGTTTCCGTATCCGGGAGCGGCCGTTCCGGGAAGAGGTCGTACCCCCCGGGCTTGTGGAGCCGACAGCCGAGCGCGGCCGCCGCGGCCGCCATCGGCCAGCCGGAGTTCGGCGACGGCGGCGCGCGGGCGTACCGTCTCGCGGCGACGAGGCCCCCGGGCCGGCCCGCGGCGATCGCGAGCAGCGCCGCCGAGAGCCGCGCGGGGACGAACATGACGGCATCGTCGAGCCGCGCGGGCGCCCAGCCGGTCGGCTCGTCGCGGTAGCCGAGCATCGAGTCCATCGTGTTAACGGCCTTGACCCACGCCGCCAGCGCGGCCGCCGCCGGCAGCGACACCGCGGCGCCGACGGCGAACGCCAGCAGCGGCGCGACCAGCCCGTCGGCGAGGTTCTCGGCCGCGCTCTCGACGGCCGCGCTGCGGGCCTCGCCGGCGTCGAGCGCGCTCGGGTCCCGGCCCACCAGCGCGGGCAGGCGCTCGCGGGCCGCCGCGAGGTCGTCGTCGCTCGCGTCGACGACGGCGACGGCCTCCTCGCGGAGCATCCGGCGGCTGAGGCTGACGAACAGCGTCGCCGCGGCGGCCAGCGCGGCCGCTGCCGGGTGGAGCAGCCCGCCAACCTTGACCACTGTGGCGACGACGCCGGCGACAGCCAGCGGTAAGCCGATCGCCGCGAGCAGTCCGACGAACCGTGGGTGCCGCCACTCGCGATCGATCGCGCCGACCGCGCGACCGAACCACGCGACTGGGTGGACATTGGTCGGCGGCTCGCCGACGAGCGCGTCCGCGACGCCCGCGGCCACGACTGCGACGGCGGTCGAGAGGCCGGCCGGTCCGAGCAGGCTCATCTCTGAACCACCTCTCCCCCCGTTTCGGGCAGTTCGAGCGGCGAGAGATCGAGGTTGTCAGCGACGAGCGCCGCCGCGGCCTCGTAGGGATCGTGTTCATCCGCCGCCTCGGTCGGCCGGTCGACTCCGGCCGCCGCGAACGTCCGGGCGACGAACGCCTCGCGGGCGGTTCGGTTCTCGAACAGGCCGTGAAGGTACGTGCCGAGCACGCCGTCGAAAGCGACGCTTTCCGGCCCGAGCGGGCGCTTCACGGATTCGGAGTCGACGCCGTCAGCGAGCCGGCTGTCGCCCATGTGGATCTCGTAGCCGGCGACCGTGCCCGTAGCGCCCGCGAGTGGGTGCCCGGCGTCTTCCGTTGCCGAGAGCTCGCGTTCGACGGCTTCGACGCGTTTCTCCGGCGAGAACGTGGTCCGGACGGGCAGTAGGCCCACTCCGTCGACGGCCTCGACGTCGCCGGTGCCCTCCACGTCGGCGCCGAGGAGGCGCTGCCCGAGCAGCTGGTAGCCGCCACAGAGGCCGACGACGGGACCGTCGAACGCCGCGAGCGCGTCGGGCAGCCCCGCCTCGCGGCAGGCCAGCAGGTCGTCGACGGTGTTCTTCGTCCCGGGGAGCACGACCGCGTCGGCGTCTGTGAGGCTGGCTCCGAGCGGAACCCACGCGACCCTGACGCCCGGAACGCGGGCCAGCGGCTCCACGTCCGTCGCGTTCGACACCCGGGGAAGGCGCGGGACCGCGACGGTGACCGACTGCTCTGGGGAGACGCCGTCGTCCGCACCGAGGACGTGGCGCTCGCCCGTGTCGGGGAGGGCGACGCTGTCCTCCTCGGGCAGCCCCGGATCGTCGTAGGGGAGCACGCCGAGGACGGGGACGCCGGTTCGCTCCTCCAGCCAGTCGATCCCGTCCGCGAGCAGTTCGGGGTCGCCGCGGAACTTCGTGACGACGATCCCGGCGACGCGCTCGCGGAGGTCGTCGGGGAGGAGTTCGAGCGTGCCGACGACGCTCGCGAACACCCCGCCGCGCTCGATGTCGGCGACGAGGACGATCTGGGCGTCGGCGAAGCGGGCAGTCTCGACGTTCGCGAGGTCGCGGTGGGCGAGGTTCGGTTCGGCCGCCGCGCCGGCGCCCTCCGCGACGATCAGGTCGTGCTCGGCCGCGAGCCGTCGGTGGGCCTCGACGGCGGCCGTCCGAGCATCTCCCCAGTGCTCGTCGTAGTACTCGCCGGCGGCGTAGTGGTCGACCGCCTCGCCGTCGAGGACGAGCTGGCTCTCGCCGTCGCCGCGGGGTTTGAGCAGCACGGGGTTGCAGTCGGTCGTCGCCGGCGTCCGGGCCGCACGGGCCTGCACGTACTGCGAGACGCCGATCTCGCCCCAGCCCTCGCCGGTCGTCGACGGCACCGCGCGGGCGTTGTTGCTCATGTTCTGGGCCTTGTACGGGGCGACGGAGAGCCCGCGGTCGGCGAGATGCCGGCACAGCCCCGCCGCGACCGTCGACTTCCCGACGTGGCTCGCGGTCCCGGCGACCAGCAGCGTCGGTGCCGCGGCGTCGTCGCTTCTCCCGGTGCGCCCGTCGCGCTCACCCATCAGTACTCGGTCCCCCGTCGGGCGCGCTGGCCGGCGTCGATCGGATGTTTCTCCTTCGACACGCGGCTCACGAGGTCGGCTGCGTCCTCGAGATACGTCGGCTCGTCGTGGCCGCCGGTCAGCACCAGTTCGAGGTCGTCGGGGGTGCGCTCGACGAGATCGACCACGCCTTCGGGGTCGATCAGCCCGCGGTTGGCGGCGTACAGCACCTCGTCGAGAATCAGCATGTGGACGCCGTTCTCGGGGTTACCGTCGAGCGGGAGTGGCTCGTCGAGGGCGGCGTCGGCGGCAGCGTCGATCAGCTCCTCCGACCGAGCGAGCGCGGCGCGGGCACGGGCGGCGTGCTCCTCGTCCTCGGTCCCGTCGCGGAAGCCGTGCCAGCCGAACTGGCCGGTGGTCTCGTAGCTGAACCCAGGCATCGCCGCGATCGCGTTGTACTCGCCGCGGACAGGGTCGACGCTCGCGGCGCCGCCCTTCATGAACTGCAGTAGGTGGACCCGGTAGCCGTGGCCAGCGGCCCGGAACCCCATCCCCAGCGCCGCGGTCGTCTTCCCCTTCCCGTCGCCCCACCACACCTGCGTGAGCCCGAACTCCTCGGGCGCGGCGGGCTCGATCGGCTCGGCGGCGGGTGTCGATCCGGAACGCTCGTCGTCGCGCATGCTCGTGCGTTGGACGGGTGGGCGCTAAGCGTTGCGGCTCAGGGGTCGAACGTCGTCGCGCGCCGAGTAGTGGCCGTGCCGTGCTCGGCATCGTTGGCTGAGTCGGGGAGCGACCGCTCGGCGTAGCGCGATCGCAGGCTCCCGCGCAGCGCCTCCCGGACACAGGCGCGAGCGGCGTCCCCCACGTCGGTTCCGCTGCCCGCGAACGCCGCCGGCTCGCCCGCCGGGAGCGTCCCGACGACCGCGGCGTCGGTCGTCGTCCCGGGGAACCCCGTCTCGGCGAGCAGCGTCGCCGCCTTCGCCTCGACGACGACGCCGTAGAGGCTCGCGAGCGTGCCGTCGTCGAGTGCTCTGGTCGTCCCGACGAGCAGGTTCACCGTCCCGACGGGTCTGTCATCGTCCGATTCGGTGGCGTCCTCGTCTCCCTCGGCTGTACTCTCCTCCCGATCGGTCGGCGCCATCGGGAGCGCCGCGGGGTTGGAGATCCCCGCGGTGGCGTAGGCGACGACCGAGCCGGCCCGGGCGCCGCACAGGTGCTCCATGTCGACGCCGGTGAACAGCGTCGGGCCGGGGGTGTCGAACCCCGCGCGGTCCCGGCGTTCGGCGGCGTAGGCGTCGAGGTCGGTTCGGTCCGACCCGGTCGGCACGGAGACGTTGTACGCGGCGTCGGCGTCGCGGAACCCACCGTCCGGCTCGCTCGACAGCCAGCGCGCGCCGGACGCGTCGACTCGGAGGACGGCCTCGCGGACGGTCGACTCAAACGCCATCGTCCCCCACGAGCGCGCCGTAGCGCTCGAACAACTGCTCCTTGACCGCGCTCGTCGGGACGCCCGCCGAGTCGGCGAGCCTGAGCGCGCCGCCCATCCCGACACCCTCCTTCGCGACGCCGTCGAGGTAGTGGTCCGTCGCGACGTGCTCGCCCGGCTCGAACCCGGGGTCGGTCACCCGCAGCGAGACGTCGAGCGCGTCGGCGGCCGCGCGGATCGCCACGCCGTCGTCCTCGGCGACGAACGAGGTGGTCGCGATCTCGAACGGCTCGGCCACGCCGGCGTGGCGGGCGAGGGCGGCGACGGCGAGCATCTGGCTCCCACCCGCGAGCGTGACCGACGCGCCACGTTCGAGGCCGCCTTCCAGCAGGCCGAGGGTGGCCGCGAGCGTCGGATCGCCGGCACGCCGGATCGCCTCGGTCGGCTGCCCGCCGAGATCGCCCGCGTCGAGGTCGCTGGCGGCGAGCGCGTCCGAAACGACCTCGCGCTTGAGGTCGAGGGGGTTCGCGGGCAGCGACGAGGAGACGCCGTAGGACTCGCCCAGCGCCCGGAGGACGCCCATCGCGGTCGTCGTCCCGCCGGGGATCGTCTCCCCGATCACGAACTCGTCGTCGGGGTGGGCGGCGGCGAACGCTCGGGCCGACTCCCGGATCGTGCCGGCGTCGGCGACAGGCTCGGCGGTCCGGATATCCCCGCCGGGTTCGTCGCCGAACGCGACGGTCGGTGCGGCCGTCTCCCCGGCCATCCCGGCGTCGGCGACGACGAGGTCGAAATCGACGAGGTCGCGGACTGCCCGGGTGACGAGCCCGGGGGTCGGGCAGCCCGCGGGACTCACGGGGACGATCGGCGCGAACACCGGCCGGCCGTACGCGAGAATCTCGGCGTCGGCCGCGGGAGTGTGCGCCATCGACGCTGGCGTCTCCCCGGCCGCACTGATGCCGTCGATCGCCGCGGTCTGGGTCGTGCCGGCGACGAGGACGAACGTCACGCTCCCTCCATCGGGGTCGCGCTGTGGCTCATGGTGTGGCTCTCGCGGGGCACGAACCTGAAAAGCACGGTCCGGCGTCGACGGTTCATTCGCGCTCGTCGGCCGGATACTCCGTCGTCACCGACCGCTCGCTCGACGCCGAACGTTCTGCCGATGCCGAACGCTCCGCCGAACGCTCGTCCGCTTCCGACCGGCGCCGGCGCCGAAGCGACTCGTACAGCGCGTCCGCGACGTGTTCGCGGAGTCGCTCGATCGTCTCGCTGCTCACATCGACGGCCGCGGCGTCGTCGCCGATGAGGCTGCGCGCGCCCGCCGTGTCGATCGTCACCGTCCCGAGGCGCCGGCGCCGCTGGAACACCGTCTCGGAGCTCAACACCGTCTGCACCCGGTAGTACGGGACGACTTTCAGCCGGCGGACCCAGAACCCGTTCCGGGTGACGACGTGATTCTCGCCGACGTAGTAGCCGCGGGATCGCCACTTCAGGTGGGCGGCGACCGGGACGAGCAGCAGCAGGCCGAGCGGCGCCCACCAGGCGAACGACGCTTCGAGGACGCTCTGGATCGCGTAGAGCAGCCCGGTCGCGAGCGCGACGACGCCCGCGTAGCGCGCCGCGTAGCGCTCGCGGGCCCGCTTGGGGGGGCGCTCGAACGCCATCTCGCCGGCCGGTTCGATCGAGTTCGCGAGCTCGAACACCCGCGAGCGCCGGGCGATCGGGACCGCCGACTGGGAGGTGTCCTGCCCGCCCTCGCCGCCGCTGCCGCCGGCGGTTTCGATCTCCAGCGAGGCGTAGCCCAGCGCCCGCGCGAGCACGTTCTCTTCGATGGTGAGCGACTGGACCTTCCCGAGCGGGATCGTCCCGCTGTAGCGCTGGAGCAGGCCCCGCTCGTAGCGGAGTTCCTCGTCGCCGCGGCGGAGCGTGAAGCCGTAGTACAGCGTCGCGTTGATGGCGCCGTAGATAAGTCCCAGCGCGAGGATCCCCGCGAGCGTGGCCAGTGGCCCGATCAGTCCGGTCAGCCCCGCCTCGGCACCGAAGAACCACTCGGCGCCGACGATCGAGCCGATCGTGGGCATGAACACCGAGCCGACGACGAACATAATCGAGAGCAGTTGGGCGTCGGCGGACACCAGCGCGAGCACGCCCAGTTCGCGGTCGGCGATCTCGAACACCGTCTCGAACCGGTCGGTCTCCTCCGCGGTCTCCTCACCGCCGCGGCTCAGTCGGCTGATCTCCGCCTGCAGCCGCCCCGCGCGATCCTCGCCGACGAACTGTAGGTGGGCCTCGCTCCCGCTCGCGCCGGCGGTCTCGAGGCGGAGTTCGGCGATCCCCAGCGCGCGCTGGACCACGTTTTGGCTGATGTCGACGTTCTGAATCCGGCCCAGCGGGATCTCCCGTTCGCGTCTCGCGAACACGCCCGAGCGGATGTCGAACGTGTCGGCGGTGAGTTCGTACTCGAAGCGGCGGTAGTAGGCGATCCCGTAGACGACGGCGGCGACCGCGAGGAGGCCGGCGAGCGCGAGCGCGAGCGTGACGCCGACCGCGCCCGCGACCGCGCCGAACGCCGGGGGACCGATGAACAGCGCGGCGACGACGAGCCCCAGCCCGTTCTCGACGAGCCGGTAGGGGACCGACAGCGGGTGGAGCCGGAACACGCGCCCGGTGAGCGGTGCCTCGCCCGTCGTCTCCCCGTCGGTCATACCGCGT
Source organism: Halolamina salina (assembly GCF_054653455.1). Lineage (NCBI taxonomy): Archaea > Methanobacteriati > Methanobacteriota > Halobacteria > Halobacteriales > Haloferacaceae > Halolamina > Halolamina salina. The sequence continues at coordinate 1,190,885 of NZ_BAAIGE010000002.1, forward strand.
CTTCCTCCTCGGACTCGGTGGTGAGCCGTTCGAGGCGCTCCTGCAGCGTCGACGCGCGGTCCGGCGTCAGTCCGGGGATCGTCACGTCCGCGCCGCGGGAGCCGGCGGTGTAGACCACCAGCGTCGACAGGCCGAGCAGGCGCTCCAGCGGGCTCCGCGTCGTGTCGATGTGCTGGACGCGAACGTATGGGACGACCGTCCGGACACGGGTGAACACGCCGCGGCTCAGGAACAGCGAGTCCGCGCGGACGACGTACTCCCACGAGCGGTAGAGCAGGACGGCCCGGACGACGCCGAACAGCGCGAACAGCGCGAAGACGGCGATCCCGATCCGGGCGGCGGACTCGATACCCGGGGCGAGCAGATCGGTTCGGGTGCCGACGAAGTAGGCGATCACCCCGAGCACGACGCCGGCGACGAGCGCGCCGATCGTCGACCCGACGATCCACTGCAGGCGGACCGTCGACGCCAGTTCGCGGGGGACGCCGACGACCGACTCGTCGATCCCCGCCTCGGCCGCGACGGAGGGTTGGTCGTCCGCGTCCGGTCCGGATTCGGATGGCGACGACGGTTCCGCCATGCTCGCCGATGGGGGGTCCTCAGCGGTGCCGTCGTCGGGAGGGTCGCTCATGCCGGAACAGTGGCCCAACGGCGGCTTAATCGTACCGCCGTCGCGGACCGTTCCGCGTCGTCGTACTCGACGAAAACACTTCTCGCCGAGTCTTCTCAGTCGGTCACTGCATCGCCGACTCGCTCGGCGACAGTCGGCGCGGCAGTTGCGAGGAGGTTCGCGGCGGCGTACTCCGCGTACAGGGAGCGCCCCGGTTCGGGGACGGCGCCCGACCGAACGAGTTCGTCGGCGTTCTGTATCCGGCTATGGACGATCTGTGCCAGCCGTCGCGCCAGCAGCGCGGGCGAGCTATCGAGGAGCGTCCGGAGGCCGTCGACGGCGGCGGTGCGTTCGGCGGCGATCGGGTCGATCGACTCGGGGACGCCGTACTCGCCGTCGGCGACCGCCGCCTCCGCGTCCGCGAGCGCGCCGTCGGCCGCGAGGGCACGCATCACGGCGGTGATCGCGCCGGCGGGGCGCCCGCCGTCGCGGCGATCGACGGCGTTCCGTGCGCCGGTCCACCGGCTCCGAGTCAGCTCCTCGAGGAGCGTCTCGCCCGCCGTGTCAGCGATGTCGCGGTCGATCTCGCTCCCCACCGCGTCCCAGTCGGGCGGCGTCGCGTGCGGTTCGACCTCCTCGACGAGCGTCGCCGCGACGGTTTCGAAACGCGCCCCGTAATCGCGAGGGTCGTCGAACGTCGAGACGTAGTGCTCGTGCAGGTGGCGAGCGTCCGCCGCGTAGGCCCGCCCCCACTCGACGCCCTGTGCGAGTTCGGCGACGCGGAGGACGGTGTTCTCGTACTCGTGGCGTTCGTTCGCTCGAGTGAGGCGGACGCCAGTGTGGCCCCAGTCAGTGATCTCGGCGTGCTCGGCGAGTGCGGCGACGGGGTCGTCAGCCGGCCCAGCGTGGCGGTAGTCGTCGAGGAACGCCGTCGCATCTTGGTGGTGGCGTTCGCGGCGTTCGGTCACGTCGGCCGCGGTGAGTTCGCCGTCGAACGCGGCGAGGCCGGCGTGGACGAACATCGCCTCCGAGCGGGGGTGCGTGAGCCCGGCGAGTGCGTCGGCGCGGGTCTCTCCGTCGCGATCCTGTGAGAGCGCGCCCCGTGCGGCGTCGCGTTCGGCGGCGAGTTCGTGCCGGACGGCGGCGTTGGGAACCGCCGAGACGTCTGCCCCGTCGAGCAGCGACCGGACGCGTTCGCGGGCGGCCGCGAGGTGTTCCTCGGTCGGCTGGACGGGGATCGTGGCGGTGACCCGCGGGAGATCGCCCGGGAGCGCCCGGATCGCGGACCTGTCGTACTCGACGGTCGACTCCGACGAACCCGTGCCGCTACAGCCAGCGAGTCCGGAAGCGAGCGCGGTCCCGACGACCGCGAGCGCCGAGCGGCGGGTGAGCCGGCTCACGACGAATCACTCCCGTTGTACCGGTCCGGGATCGGGTCACAGCTCCCGCCGCTGCCCGCTGAGAGCCCGTCGTACCCGTCAGCGGGGAACGGGAGTCGGACGAGTGCGGCCGTGTGGTCGGACGCCTCGCGCTCGCAGGCGGTGTGGGCGTCGCGGATCACCCGACAGAACTGGATGTTCGGGTCGCCGTCGTCGCCGCGGGTGACGTAGTTGAGTTTCAGCCGGTAGCACTCGCCGATGCGGGTCTGGAAGACGAACACCGACTCGCTGTCGTAGTCCGTCTCCGCGAGGAGCCGGCGGGCTGCGGCGACGTTCGTCGCGTCCTCGGCGAACTCGAACGCCTCGGCGCCGTCCTCGCTCTCGACGGTGTGGAGGGTGATCGGCTCGGCCGTCGATCCGTCGTCGGTGTTCCCCCCGGCGTCCTCCCGGGGGGCGACGATCGGCGGGCGATCGCCCGTCGATCGCGTCGTCGCAGTCACGTGATCGGTGACGATCGTGCCGTCCTCGGGCGGGGAGCTGTGGCTCTCGGAGCCGCTACAGCCGGCCAGCGCCGCGGCGACGCCGACGGCGCCCGTGAGGAAACTCCGTCTCGCGGTCTTGGAGGCTGTCGTTTCGCTGGGGACCATCCCGCGTCGACGATGTGGGCAGACCGCCAAGAAGGCGGTGGTCGGCGTGGAACCCTACGACTCGTCGGCCACCGTCACGCCGAAGTCGGCCGGCTCCGCGCTCGCGACGGTCGGGAGCGTACGCAGTCGCGGGCGGACGAGCACGTACGCGGCGGTGAAGCCGAACCCGGCGGCGGCGAGCGCCATCGCCGTCCCGTGGCCGATCGCGTCGCCGAGTGCGCCGCCGAGCAGCGAGCCGAGCGGCAGCGTCGCGCCGGAGGCGGTCCCCTTGATCGCGGACACCCGGCCCAGCCGGTCGGCCGGAAACAGCCGTTGGTTCAGCGTCGCCGTGAGGACGCCGCTCGCGCCGGCCGGGATCCACGCGAGTGCGAACAGGCCGACGGTGAGCAGCGTCGAGGGGACGAGCACCGACGCGAGCCACGCGCAGGCGCCCAGCCCGTTGCCGAGGATCAGGAATCGGCCGTAGCGGACGCCCTCGAACCGCGGGCCGACGACCGATCCGAGCAGCCGGCCTGTCCCGAGCGCGCCGAGCAGGAGGCCGTACACCGCGGGGCCGCCGACGGCATCGCCGAACGCCGGCAGCACCGCGAGGGTGACGCCCGTCGCGAAGTTCGCGACCGCCGTGGTGAGCACGAGTTCGACGAACGCCGTGCCGCGGAGAATCTCGACGCCCTCGCGCATGTCGTCGACGTAGGACCGGACCGCCGCGGCGACCGAGCCGTCGGCGTCGTCGGGCGAGACCCGCGGGATCCCGATCCGGGCGAACAGGAGTGCCGCGAGCGCGAACGTGACCGCGTCGGCGAGGAACAGCGCGGTCGGGCCGACGAGCGCGATCAGCCCACCGCCGACGGCGTCGAACAGCATGTCCAGCCCGAGCGTCACCGTCGCGAGCGCGGAGTTGGCCTGCGGCAGCCGGTCGTCGGCGACGATCCGCGGGACCAGCGTCGCCTCGATCGGTCCCATCACCAGCGTCGCGAGCATCAGGATCGGCACGACGGCGAGCAGGAGGTCGACGTCGAGCCGGCCTGCGGCGGCCGCCAGCGGGAAGACGAGGACGACGACCCCCTGCACGATCTGGGAGCCGACGAGCAGCGGCTTCACCGGGAAGCGATCGACGATCGGGCCGGCGACCGCCTGCAGCAGCCACGGCAGCAGCAGGACGGCGTTCGCGACGCCGACCAGCGTCGTCGAGCCGGAGAGCTCGAAGACGAGCCATAGCACCGCGACGGTGTAGAGGCTGTCCCCGGCGTTCGTGACGAACTGCCCGGCGACGAACCGCCGGAAGTCGCGGTTGGCCCGCAGCGGGTGGTCCCGCCCGATGTCGGGCAGGATCATCGGCGATCACCCCCGTGGGGACCGCGCAGACTGCGTGGAGCGTTCGGTTCGCGTCCCGGCGGACGGGAGCGATGCGACTGACGGTCGGCGAGCGGTTCGGCGTCGTGTGAGCCCGGGCGGTGTGCCGCGGGCTCGGTGGCGTTCGGCATCTGGCGTGTTCGATCGAAGGAGTGCGGCTACCGGCGTGGTAGCGAAGCGAACCCGAGTGCTGCAGCTATCGGGCCCGCCGCGCGGCCGGCGGCGAGGTCGGATCGAACACCGGACGAACCGAGAGCCGGCGGTACATCGACGCCTCTGTCGGGGGCGTCGACGACGTGGGTAAAAGAGGTAGCGGTTCACGATCGTTCTCGGAGATTCAGTCCGAGCGACAGAAACGGTGACTGCTCGCGGCGCGTGCTCCCATCAGTTCTCGCCGGTCTCGAGCTCGTACTCCCAGTCCTGATAGCCGCCGGCCATGCTCCGGACCTCGTCGTCGGCCTCGATGCCCTCGAAGGAGTCGATCAGCCGGGCGGCCTGCACCGACGACTGGCCGATCGGACAGGCGACGATCACGTCGTCGCCCCACTCCACGTCGTCGACGCGGGCGGGAAGCTCCGACATCGGGATGTTGATCGCGCCCGGGATGTGCCCCTGCTCGAACGCCGCGGGCGGGCGGATGTCGATCACCTGCACGCCGTCCTCGCCGAGCTTCTCGTTGACCTCCTCGGGGGTGATTTCGTCGACCATTACGCTTTCCTGAGGAAGATGCGGTTGAGCCCGTCGCCACTGCGCCAGACCTGCGCCTCCGTCTGGTCATCGACGGACTTGGGCACGTTCTCGGTGCTCGGGACGTGATCGGTCTCTTGGACGAGCAGCTCACCCCCCTCGAGGCTCTGGATCGCCTTCTTGGCCTCGATCTGCGGGTACGGACACACCTCGCCTGTCATGTCCTGCACCGTCGCCGCCTCCGACAGGAGCGATTCCGCGGTCTCGTCGTCGAGCTCTTCGGGGGAGTCGACGACGGCCTCCCAGTCTGCGTGACTCATGATCGAAACCACGACACAGCGGGATATACCGGTTTCGCCGCCCGCAGTCCTCTCCCTTACCTCGGAGCGGCACCATCGGGCGTCGATCCCGGGACCGGGTGGCGGAACGGACGGCGGGCCACGCGCCGTGAGGTAACGTAACTGACATCGCTTGCGTCAGAGCCTTCACCGCTCCGTCGCCTACTCCACGTATGGCCGAGACCACCGTCGACGAGTCCACTATCGGCGAGACGCCGCTGGTGGAGCTCGCTGTCGACGTGCCGGCGACCGTCTACGGCAAAGCCGAGTGGTTCAATCTTTACACCGCCGACTACGGCGGGGGATCGGTGAAGTCCCGCATCGCCCGCGAGATGCTCGACGGCGCCGAGGCACGCGGCGACCTCGACGGCGACCGCACCGTCATCGAGCCCTCCAGCGGCAACACCGGCAGCGAGCTCGCCCGCGTCGCGACCGCGCGGGGGTACGACGTGGAGATCGTCGTCCCCGACGACGCCAGCAGCGGGAAGGTCGACGCCATCCGGGACGCCGACGCGGAGATCCACTTCGTCGACGCCGATCTGGGCTACGACGCGGTGATCGAACGCTGCGAAGAACTGATCGACGAGCACCCGGAGCGGTACTACCGCCCGAACCAGTACGAGAACCCCGACAACCCCGGCGCCCACGAGCGGACGACCGCGCCCGAGATCGACGAGGCGACCGACGGCGAGGTGACCCACTTCGTCGCCGGCGTCGGCACCGGCGGCACCGTCACCGGCACCGGCCGCGGGCTCCACGACTGCGGCGACGTGGAAGTGGTCGGCTTCGAGCCCGCGAACCCGCTGCACGCGATTGACGGGCTGAAGTACCTCCGTTCGGGCGACCAGTACCACCCCGAGACGTACGACGAGTCGGTGCTCGACGACAAGCTGTACGTCGACACCGAGGCAGCCTACGAGCGCGCCCGCGAGCTCCGTGATCGGTTCCAAGACCGCGAAATTCCGATCCGAGACACGGGCCAGCACGACGAGGAAACCGTCCGCGAGCACCTGCGCGTCGACGGCCAGTTCGTCGTCGGCACCTCAAGCGGTGCGGGCGTGCAGGCGGTCCACCAACTCCACGAGGAGGAAGGACTCGACGCCGAGGACGTGGTGGTGATCCCGCTCTGCGATCGCGGTGACAAGTACGCCGACATCCCGCTCTGGGAAGAGTACCTCGACGGCGACGACTGACGCGGAAAACGGGTCCGTTCTACCGGCCGCCGCTGGCGGGGGGATCACGCGCACGCGGTTCGACGGAGAGTGCGTCGCCAGTGGCGCCGGGGTTTTCTTCCCGCCCGCGGAAACGCGACCGTGATCGAGTTCGCACGCGAGGCGTACGACGACGTCGTCTACGCCGGCTACGACGGTGCTCCCGAGGAGGTCTGTGGCGTCCTCGCCGGCGAGTACGGCGAGGATGAGAGCACCGTCGTCGAGGCCTACCCGACGGAGAACGTCGCCGACACGCCCGAGATCCGGTACTACATCGACCCCGAGGAACAGCTCGAAGTCATCGAGGCGATCGAAGAGGCCGGGCTGGAGGTCGTCGGGTTCTACCACACCCACCCCGCCGGGCCGACCGAGCCCAGCGAGACCGACGCCGATCGGGCGGCGTGGTCGGGCTACTCCTACGCGATCTGTGCGTTCGACGGCTACCCGTACCTCGGGTCGTGGCGGTGGGAGGGCGACGATGCGGGGTTCGAGCAGGAAGTGGTTCGCGTGGTCGATCGCTGAAGAAGAGTCGAGGGGGTCGATCCCAGGATCCGCGTCAGTCGGCGGAGCCGTCTCTCAGGCCATACGGGCGACGCGTGGGTCGCCCGCAGACGACGGGAGCGAGGAGGCTTCTGGTGATGGTCGAGCGTTTGCAAGGGCGCTCCGAGCCCCGCAGCAAAAGGTCGAACTTAGAGGTTCTCGAACGCCTCGTCCACGAGTTCGCCGGTGTCGGCGACGATGTCGGCCATCTCCTCGTCGTCCGGCGCCATGCCGAGCAGTCGCGCGATGCGCATGATCGAGACGTGGTAGACGCGCTGTTTTCCGGGTTCCTCCTCCCAGACGACGACGTTACACGGCATCAGCGCGCCGAGTTCGTTGTCGGTGGCGTCGAGCGCGCGGTCGGCCATCTCGGGGTTGCAGGCGCCGAGCACGTAGTAGGGGTCGCGGCCGGCGTCGATCTTCTCGTTGAGCATCGCCGAGGGCGAGAACTCCACCGGGATCCCGAACCCGGCGTCGGTGAATACCTCGCGGACGTGTTCGACCGCCTCGTCGTGGTCCATCTCGAGTGTCGTCTGCGCTTCGCCGATGTCGTCGGGGTCGATCTGGCTCGGATCGATAGGGAGCGTCATTCGTGTACAGTATTGTGCCGTCAGTACAAAACCCTTCGGGCTGGCGCGTTCACTCCCGTTCGAGGCAGAGCGAGGAGCGGACGACCGCCGTTTACAGCCCCTCACCCATCTTCGACCAGATATCCGCGAGCCGGTCGTCGGCGTCCCGGGCGGGTCGCTCGACCGTGACGGAGAACTCGTCGTCCTCGCCGAGGGCGATGGTCACGTCGTCGAAGTCGCGCTCGTACCGCGTGGTCCGGCCCCCGCCGGGGTTGATCGTCTCGCGTTCCCGGACGAGCGAGGCGTCGGTGAGGAGTTCGAGCTTCCGGTACAGCGTCGACCTGGGGATCCCACAGCTGTCGGCCAGCTCGGTCGCGGTCGTGGGCTCGGCCGTCTCACGCAGGATCGTCCGGCAGTCGCCGTCGTCCAGCGCCTCGAGGACTGCCTCCAGCGACGACACGTCCTCTGGAGCCAGGCGAACCATCACCAGAAATCGGGGACTGTGCCGGAAATGCTGCCCGGTCCCGGCACGACAAGGAGAGCTAATCGACACGGCGCGAACGGCGAGAAACGCGGAACGGCGACGGGGCGTCAGCCCGAGAACTCGTCGTAGCTCACCGACCCCTGATCGACGATCGTCCCGCTCTCGGGGACGTCGCCGTCCGGCGGCATGCTCCCCTCGGCGGGGCCGCCCGCCTCGCCGACGACGACGCGGCCGACCATGCCGAGGCTCTTGTGCGGGAGACAGAAGTAGTCGTACGTCCCGGTCGTCTCGAACGTGTGCTCGAACGTCGCGCCCTGCTCGCTGAGAATCCCGCTGTCGAACGCCGTCGCCCCCTCCGGGATGCGTTCGGCGGCGTCGTTCGACTCGGCGTACGCCGTCGCGGAGTGGTTCCCGCTGGCGTTCTCGAACGTGACGGTCGTGCCGGCCTCGACGAACAGCCCGATCGGGTCGAAGTAGTAGCTCCCGTCGTCGCTGGTGACCATCTCGACGGTCGTGGTGCCGCCGCCCGACCCGCCCCCACTCGACGTGTCCGTCCCGTCGCCCGAGGGCGTGTCCGTCTCGTCCGACGGCGCGCTACAGCCGGCGAGCCCGGTCAGTCCTGCGGTCGCGGCGAACCCAGCAGCCTTCAGTACCTGTCGGCGATCCATACCCCGGATTGGTGCTCCACCGAAAGGCGACTTCGGCGGAATCCCAGACGCTGGGAAACCGCGGTCGATTGACCCCCATCGCGGTACGACACTGAAGCCGGTTCGTTCCGGTCCAGCCCCGAGGTGACCGACGGCGCGGCGTCGTAGCTCCCGACGGCCCACCAGCGCGTATTTCCCGTGGGCCGCGTTACGGTGCCGTATGGCTGGAGATAGACTCACCGTCTCCCTCGACGAGCAGTCGCGGGAGGCCCTCGACGAACTCGTCGAACTGACCGGGGAGGGTCAGAGCGAGACGGTCCGGCGCGCGATCATCTTCTACGCGGCGAACTTCCAGGTGGCGAACTCCGAGACCGACGTGGATCTGGAGCAGTACCACAGGATGCTCTCCGGCGGCGAGCACGTCCTGCTGGACATCGATTTCCTCCACGGGCTGCTCGACAACGTCGAACTGGAGAACGGCGAGCCAAGCCCGGAGTTCCAGGAGGTGATCGACCGGGTCGCCGAGTTCCACGCCGACGAGTACCGGACCCGGTTCAGCAGCCTCGCGGACATCCTCGACTGGCTCTCCTTCTGCGGGTTCCTGACCGCCCGGAAGGCCGACGACGGCACCTACCACGTCGTCTTCCCGACCGAGAAGGTGAAGTGGTTCATGACCCGCTTCATCCAGCGGAGCACCGAGAAGCTCGACTTCGAGGTCGAGGTCTCGGAAGGTGTCTCAAAAGTCCTTATCTCCGAGGTGTAAGTTCACACGGCTGCATACGCCGTACGTGGACCTCTTAATCACCCTTTTCCGGGCCGGATCATTGGTAGAGAGTATCAATGACGAACGGTACACGAGCCGACCGTCTGTCGCCGGCCGACGCCAACGGACGACCCGGTAGCCGGCGGGAGGCAGGATCGTGACGGCGGCCGTCGGCGTCGACGTGGGCGGCACGTTCACCGACGTGGTGCTCGTCGCGGACGGCACGCTCACGACGACGAAAGTGCCGTCGACGGCCGACCAGAGCGAGGGCGTCGTCCGCGGGATCGAGCAGGCCTGCGAACAGGCCGGGATCGACCCCTCGGAGATCACCGAGTTCTCCCACGCGATGACGGTGTCGACCAACGCCCTCCTCGAGGGCGACGGCGCCGAGACCGCGCTGGTGACGACCGAGGGGTTCCGCGACGTACTCGAAATCGGCCGGCAGACCCGGCCGGACCTCTACGACCTCGACGCGGAGAAACCCACGCCGCTGGTGCAGCGCCGGAACCGGTTCGAAATCCCGGAGCGGACGACGACCGACGGCGTCCGGACGAGGCCCGATCCCGAGGCCATCGACGACCTGATCGAGCGGCTCCGAAAGCGGGAGGTCGAGAGCGTCGTCGTCTCGTTCCTGCACGCCTACGTCGACCCGAGCAACGAGCAGGCGGTCGCCGAACGGCTCCGGGAAGAACTCGACGCCTCGGTGTCGGCGTCCCACGAGGTGCTCAACGAGTTCCGCGAGTACGAGCGCACGTCGACGGCGGCCGTCGACGCCTACGTCACGCCGGCGATCGACTCCTACATCGGCCGACTGGAGGAGCGCGCGGCCGACCTCGGCCTGCCCCAGCCGCGGATCATGCAGTCCAACGGCGGGATCGCCGAGGCGAGCGAGATCCGGCGCCACGCCGTCCAGACGGTGCTCTCCGGCCCCGCGGCGGGCGTCGTCGGCGCCAGCAGCACCGCCTCGACCGGTGAGGAGAACGACTTCGAGGGGTTCGTCACGTTCGACATGGGCGGCACGTCGAGCGACGTGAGCCTCGTCCGCGACGGCAGCGTCGAGCGCACCACCGACAACGAGATCGACGGCTACCCGATCCGGGTGCCGATGGTCGACGTGACGACCGTCGGCGCCGGCGGCGGGAGCATCGCGTGGGTCGACGCCGGCGGCGCGCTGCGCGTCGGTCCCCGATCCGCCGGCTCGGAGCCAGGTCCCGCCTGCTACGGCCGCGGCGGAACCGAGCCGACGGTGACCGACGCGAACCTCGTGCTCGGCTACATCAGCGAGGAGACACAGCTCGGCGGCGAGCTCGGACTGGACGTGGACGCCGCCGTCGCCGCGCTCGAGCGGCTGGCCGACGAGGCCGGGCTGGGCTCGGCGCGCGAGGCCGCGGAGGGGGTGTTCCGCATCGCGAACGCCAACATGACGCGGGCGATCCGCTCGGTGACAGTCGAGCGGGGCCACGACCCCCGGGAGTTCGGCCTCGTCGCGTTCGGCGGCGCGGGGCCGATGCACGCCGCCGCGCTCGCGGGCGAACTGGACATCGGCACCGTCGTCGTTCCCCACGTCGGCGGCGTGCTGTCGGCGTACGGGCTGCTCGACGCCGACGAGACGTACGACGCCGTCCGCACCTACCAGACGCCGCTATCCGAGACGACGGGAACGGAGCTCGAAGCAGTGTACGAACAGCTCGTCGGAGAACTACCCGTCGACGAGGCCGACGGCAACGTGACCGTCCGGCGGTCCGCGGACCTCCGCTACCGCGGGCAGAGCTTCGAGCTCGAAGTCGACGCCGGCTCCCCGGTCGATCCCGACGCGCTCCGGAGCGCGTTCGAGGCGACACACGAACGCGTGTACGGCTACGCGGCCGAGGAGCCAGTCGAGGTGGTGAACCTCCGGGTCGCCGCCGCGGTCCCCCGGAGCGTCCCCGAGACGGCGCTGCCCGAGGACACGTTCGAGAAGCTCGGCGAGCACACGGCGGTGTTCGGCGGCGAGGAGTACACGACGCCAGTCTACCGCCGGCCGACGACGCCGGGTACCACGTTCGGCGGGCCGGCCGTGCTCGAACAGGACGAGAGCACGACCGTCGTCCCGCCGGCGTGGGAGGCGACCGTCCGGGAGAACGGCTCGCTCGTGCTGACGGAGGTGGAGCGATGAGCGGCGCCGAGCCGCGGACCGAGGGGATCGACTCGGTCACGCTCGAGGTGTTCCGGAACGAACTGGAGAGCGTCGCCGAGGAGATGGGGCAGGTGCTGATCCGCAGCGCCTACTCGCCCAACATCAAGGAGCGACAGGACTGCTCGACCGCGCTGTTCGACGCCGGCGGCCGGATGGTCGCACAGGCCGAACACATCCCGGTCCATCTCGGCGCGATGCCGGACGCCGTCGCCGCCGTGATGGCAGAGAACCCCGAGCCGGGCGACGCGTACATCCTGAACGACCCCTTCGAGGGCGGCACCCACCTACCGGACGTGACGATCGTCTCGACGATCGCGCCGGCGGGCGAGATCGTCGGCTACGCCGTCACCCGCGCCCACCACGCCGACGTGGGTGGGATGACCCCCGGCAGCATGCCCGCGGGCGCCACCGACATCTACCAAGAGGGGATGCGCCTGCCCGGCGTGGCGCTGCGCTCGGGCGGCGAGCTAAACGAGGACCTGATGGCGGTGATCCTCGCGAACGTGCGTAACCGGACCGAGCGCCGGGCCGACCTGCGCGCCCAGCTCGCGGCCCACGACCGCGCCGAGGACCGCCTCGCGGAGCTCATCGAGGAGCACGGCCGCGGCCGAGTCGAGCGGGCGTTCGACGCCATCATCGACTACTCCCGTGCTCGGATGCGCGACGAGCTCGCGGCGTTCCCCGACGGCACCTACGACGCGAGCGACGTGCTCGAGGGCGACGGCGTGACCGACGCGGACATCCCGATCGAGGTGTCGATCACCGTCGACGGCGCGACCGTCGACGTGGACTTCGCGGGCAGCGCCGAGCAGTGCGCCGGCAACATGAACGCGCCGCTGTCGGTCGCAAAGAGCGCGGTGTACTTCGTCGTCCGGAGCATCACCGACCCCGAGATTCCGCCGAACCACGGGAGCTACGCCGACATCGACGTGGCCGCGCCCGAGGGGACCGTCGTGAACCCGAACCCGCCGGCGGCGGTCGTCGGCGGCAACGTCGAGACCAGCCAGCGGCTCACCGACGTGGTGTTCGCCGCCTTCGCCGAGGCCGTGCCCGAGCGCGTGCCGGCTGGCTCGCAGGGGACGATGAACAACCTCATCATCGGCAACCGCGACCGCGACGGCTTCACCTACTACGAGACGATCGCCGGCGGGTTCGGCGCCCGCCCCGACAAGGACGGGATGGACGGCGTGCAGGTCGGGATGACCAACACGCTGAACACGCCGATCGAGGCGCTGGAGGCGGAGTACCCCTTCACCGTCGAGGAGTACGCGTTCCGCGAGGACAGCGGCGGCGACGGCGAGTACCGCGGCGGGCTGGGCCTCACGCGGTCGCTCACCGTCGAAACCGACGCCGTCGTCTCGCTGCTGACCGAGCGCCGGCGCCACCGTCCGCAGGGCGCGGCGGGCGGCGAGCCGGGCGCGCTGGGCGAGAACCTCGTCGACGGCGAGCCGCTGGCCGCGAAGACTACCCGGGAGATCGAGGCGGGCACCACCGTCACGGTCCGGACGCCCGGCGGCGGCGGGTACGGCGACCCGGACGATCGGGCCGAAGCCGACCGCGAGGCCGACCGACTGGACGGGAAAGTGACCGACGACACGGAGGAGCGATGACCGACACACACAGACTGGAAGAACTCCCTTGGCCGGCAGTCGAACAGTACTTGACCGAGCGCGAGTCGCCGACGGTGATCGTCCCCATCGGCTCGACCGAGCAGCACGGGCCGCATCTCCCGCTGGCGGTCGACGCGTTTCAGGCGCGGGACCTCGCCGAGGAGATCGCGGTCGCGGCCGACGTGCTGACGGCGCCGCTGATTCCCTACGGCGACGCGAACCACCACCTCGGCTTCCCGGGGACGATCTCGCTGTCGACGGAGACGGTGGTGTCCGTGCTGACGGACGTGTACGCCAGCCTCGCCGGCCACGGCTTCGAGAACGTCGTGACCGTCAACGGCCACCGGATCGCGAACCTCCCGGCGATCGAGACTGCGATGCAGAAGAGCGCGGCACAGCACCCCGACACGTCGTTCGCGGCGATCGACCCGCTCCGACTCGGCATCTCGGTCCACGAGCGGCTCCGGGACGGCGACCCCGAGGACGGGATGCACGGCGGCGAGTTCGAGACCTCGTTCATGCTCGCGCGCTACCCCGAACTCGTCGACGAGGACGCCTTCGAGAAGGAGACCGCCGACCCCGGCCCGTACGGGACGCTGAACCTCGTCGGCAACGACGATCGGGTACTGACCCCGAGCACCGCCCACTCCCCCGAGGAAGGCGACCTCGGTCACGTCGGCGATCCGACGCTCGCGAGCGCCGGGAAGGGCGACGCGCTCTGGGCGGAGTTGGTGGCCAGCGCCGCCGACTACATCGAGGCCATCGAGGGGGGCGAGGCATGAGCGAGTCGACCGTCCACGACGACGTGGCGATCCCGCTCGCTGACGGCACCGTCCGCGCGACCCGACACGAGCCGGCGGCCGACGGCCCGCAGCCGGTCGTGCTCGTCTACACGCCGTACCACAAGGACGACCTCTCGGACACGCGCTCGGACCCCATGGTGGACTACCTCGTCGATGCGGGCTACGAGGTCGTCGTCGCCGACGCCGTCGGGACGGGGGCGTCCGATGGCCTCGTCGAGCAGCCGTTCACCGCCGACGAGGGGCGCCACGGCGCCGCCGTCGTCGAGTGGCTGGCCGAGCAGGAGTGGTCGAACGGCCGGGTCGGTCTCGTCGGGAAGTCCTACCCCGGCACCACGTCGCTGGAGATCGCCGCACGGGACCCCGACGGGCTGGCGGCGATCGTCCCGATCCACGCGCCCGCAAGGATCTACGACGCCTACTTCGACGGCGGCGCGCTGGCGTTCCTGCGCACCTGCGGCCAGTGGGCGCCGAACTTCGAGTACCTCCCGCTCCAGCCGCCCGCGAACCGCGATACTGACGGCTGGGCCGAGCGCTGGACCGACCGCCTCGACGGGCTGACTGATCGCGAGCCGTTCCTGTTCCAGTACCTCGACCACCTCGAGAAGGACGACTGCTGGGCCGAGAAGGACGTTCCGGTCGGAGAGATCTCGGTCCCCACGCTCGCGGTCGGCGGCTACCGCGACGCCTTCGGCGGCGGGACGCTCGACTACGCGGACCGCATCGACGCGCCGACGGAAGTGATCCTCGGCCCGTGGCGCCACGCGATGCCCGAGCAGGGGGAGACTGCCCGGATCGACTTCCTCGGCGAGATGGAGGCGTGGTTCGACCACCACCTCCGCGACGGGGGCGATCGGGATTCCCGCCCCGAAATCCGCTACTGGACCGAGCGGCCTACCGACGAGGACCGACTCGCCGGCGAATGGCGGGCCCGCGAAGCGTGGCCGACGGCTGACGACGCTGTGGCGTTCGATCTCGGCCCGGACGGGCTTTCGACTGACGGCTCGTCGGCGGCTACCACCGACCGCTGGGAGGCGGATTACAGCGTCGGGGCTGCCTCGATCGGCTTCGAGATCCCGGGCGGGACGGATCTGGACACGACGCCCGACGACGACCGGTCGATCACCTACGAGACTGGCCCGCTCGACGACGCGTTCGAGTTGACTGGCAGCGGCGAGGTGAGTCTGGAGATCGTTCCGGACGGTCCGGCTCAGCTCCTCGCGGTCCGGGTCGTCGACGTGGCGCCGGACGGGACGGGACGGCTCGTCACCCACGGCGTGACCCGCGCGGAGCTCGACGGCGAGATCGACCCGCCGGGGGAGCCGGGCGCGGCCGTCGAGCCGCTGACGCCCGGGGAGCCACACAGCGTCGACGTGTCGCTGCGGCCGACCTCCCACGTGTTCGAGCCGGAGCACACGCTCCGGGTCGCCGTCAGCGGCGCGTTCTTCCCCTACGTCTCGCCGCCGGACGGCAGCGCCGGCTTCGAACTCCGGACGGGGGGTGCGGCGTGTCACCTTCCCGGCCAGTTCCACGACGGCAGCCCGACGTTCGACGACGGCTACGCGTTCGACCCGCCGCAGGACGCGTACGGCGAGCCGACGGCGCCGGACTGGGCGACGACCGTCTCACACACGGACGACACGGTGACGGTATCGCTGGCGCAGTCCTACTCGAAGTCGCTCTCGGGGGCGACGTTCGACTACGAGACCGCGACGACGGCGAGCGTCCAGCGCGGGACGCTCGGGACGGAGACCGTGGATCGGCGGACGACGACGACGCTCTCGTTCCCGACCGAGTCGATCCAGACCGAAGTCAACAGCTCGGTGACGCGGTCGTTCGCAACGATGCAGTACGCCCTCGACCGCGACGGCGAGGCGATCTACCGCGAGCGGAAACGGACCGCGGTCGATCGCTGATCCTTCGAGGAACGGGCGTTCTTCGCGGTGCTCGGCGTTCGAGCGCGACGATTCGCGGCGTTGGCTACTACACGAGTACGGCGGAGTGTTCGTGGCCGACGCACGGAGGCGCCGGCAGGAACTGCGCCGTATTGGTTACGACACGATTACGGCAGAGTGTTCGTCGCCGGCGTACGGAGGCGCCGGCAGGAACTGCGCCGTATTGGTTACGACACGATTACGGCGGAGTGTTCGTGGCCGAGACACGGAGGTCTCGGCAGGAACCGCGCCGTATCGGTTACTCCGACGGCGTCTGCTTCGGTTCGACCTCGTGGCACTCGGTCATGCGGATCGCCTCGTCCTCGGAGGGTACCTCGCGCCACTCGGGGTCGGCCTCGCGGCAGTGCTCGGTCGCGATCGGGCAGCGCGGGTGGAACCGACAGCCGCTCGGCAGGTCGACCGGCTCGGGCACCTCCGAGCCGATCCCCGAACTCCCGAGCGGTTCCCGGGGGTCCGGGGAGGGGATGCTGTCGATCAGCGCCTTCGAGTAGGGGTGTTTCGGGTCGTCGACGATCCCGTCGGCGGCGCCCATCTCGACGAGCCGGCCGAGGTACATCACGCCGATGCGGTCGCTCAGGTAGCGCGCCGCGCCGATGTCGTGCGTGATGATGAAAAAGGAGATGTTGCGCTCCTCGCGGAGTTCGTCGATCAGGTCGAGCACGCGGGCGCGAACGCTCGCGTCGAGCATGCTCGAGGGCTCGTCGGCCACGATGAACTCCGGATCGAGGACCAGCGCCCGCGCGAACAGCACGCGCTGGAGCTGGCCGCCGCTGAGCTCCTCCGGGTACCGGTCGAGGAAGTCCGCTGCGGGCAGGAGGTTCACGTCCTCCAGCGCGCGGTGGATGCGGTCGTGCTGCTCCTCGTCGTCCGTGATCCCGTGGATCTCCATCGGCTGGCGCAACAGCCCCCGGACCGTCCGCTTGGGGTTGAGCGCCTCGAAGGGGTCCTGATAGACGATCTGGAGGTGCTGGCGCATCTCCTGCATCTCGCTATCCGACAGCGACGCGAGGTCGGTCCCCTTGAACCGGATCTCGCCGGCGGTCGGCTCGATCACCCGGAGCAGGGTCTTCCCGAGCGTGGTCTTCCCGCAGCCGGACTCGCCGACGACGGAGAAGATCTCCCCCTCCTCGATGGAGAGGTTCACGCCGTCGACGGCGCGGACCCGCTTCTCGTCGGCGAAGAACGACTCCAGCCACCCCGTGCTCTTCACGTAGTGCTTCTCGAGGTTCCGGATCTCGAGGATCGGTTCCTCACTCGTCGCCGTCGCGGTGGGGGTGGGTTCCGAACTCATAGCTCCGACACCTCCTCGTGGTGGAAGCAGGCGGTCTCGTGGGCCTCCCCCACCGACTCGAGCGGCGGCTCGCCGTCCCGGCACTCCTGAGTGGCAAGCGCACACCGCTCGGCGAACCGACAGCCGGTCGGCGGGTCCCGGAGGTCCGGCGGCGTCCCTTCGATCGTCTCGACCTGCTCGGGCGGCCGCCGCGGGTCGATCAGGCTCCGGAGGAGCAAGGCGGTGTAGGGGTGTTTCGGTGCGTCGTACAGCGTCTCGGCGGGCGCGCTCTCGACGATCTTCCCGCCGTACATCACGCCGATGCGGTCCGAGAGCTTCATGATGGCCGCGAGGTTGTGCGAGATGACGAGCATCCCGAAGTTCAGGTCCTCCTGCAGCCGCTGGAGCATGTTGAGCACCTCCGCCTGCACGATCACGTCGAGCGCGGTCGTCGGCTCGTCGGCGATCAGCAGGTCCGGCTCGCAGGCGATCGCCATCGCGATGGCGGCGCGCTGTTTCATTCCGCCGGAGAGCTCGTGGGGGTACTGCTCGGCCACGTCGGGCTGGAGGTTCACCTTCTCCAGTAGTTCGCGGACGCGCCCCTCCCGTTCCTCCTCCGGGACGATGTCGTGGACCCGGAGCGGCTCCCGGATCTGCGCGCCGACGGTCTTGACGGGGTTGAACGCGTTCTGGGCGCCCTGATAGATCATCGAGATGTCGGCCCACTGCACGTCCTTCACCTCGGACTTGGGAATTTGGCCGATCTCGCGCCCCTCGAACCGGATCTCGCCCTCGACGATGTCACCCTGCGGCGGGAGCGCCCGGATGAGGCTCAGCCCGAGCGTCGACTTCCCGCAGCCGGACTCGCCGACCAGCCCGTACGTCTCCCCGCGGGCGATTTCGAAGTCGACGCCGTCGACGGCCCGGACGGGCACGTCGGTCTCGTCCTCGCTGTAGTACGTCGAGAGGTCCCGAACCGACAGCAGCGTCTCCGCGGCGTCGGTCGGTCGTTCCTGCGTCTGCGTGCTCATGTCCTGTGTGCGTGATCGGTCGCTCGTCCCTTGCTGTCGGTCCATCAGTCGTCACCCCACGTCCGCCGCTGGAGGCGGGGGTTGAGCACCTCGTCGAGCGCGCTGCCGACGAGGATGAAGCTGAACGCCGCGAGCACGATGCCGAACCCGGGGAGGATCATCCACCACCAGGCGCCGCTGCTCAGTGCGGCCTGCTTCTGGGCGAAGTACAGCATCGTTCCCCAGGAGATGCGGGCGGTGTCGCCCAGTCCGAGGAAGCCGACCGCGGCCTCCATCAGGATGGTGTACACCATCTGGAGGATGCCGTTCGCGAACACGACCGGCAGGATGTTCGGGAGCACCTCCTGTCGCATGATGCGGAAGTCGGAGGCGCCCAGCGCCTCGGTCGACTCCACGAAGTCGTTCTCGCGGACGCTCAGCGTCTTCGCCTTGATCGTCCGGGCGGGGATCGGCCACGAGAGCAGCGACAGGATCAGGATGATGTTCCAGACGCTGCTGCCCGCGTAGGCCGCGAACACGACGACCAGCACGAACGGCGGGAACACGAGGCTCATGTCGATCGCCGTCGTGATCCACCGGCCGACGCGGCCGCGGTAGTAGCCCGCCGGGACGCCGATCAGCGTCGCCGCCAGCGTGGCGACGACGCCGCTCGTGACGCCGACCAGCAGCGAGATCCGGCCGCCGTAGAGGAACCGGGAGAGCACGTCCCGGCCCAAGTCGTCGGTGCCGAACAGGTGTTCGACCGACGGGGGTGCGAGCGCCTTGCCGACCCCGTAGGCCTCCGGATCGTACGGCGCGATCAGCGGGGCCGCGACGCTGATGAAGACGATCGTCCCCAACAGCAGCGTTCCCAACAGCCCCTTGCGGTTGGTCAGGAACGCCCGCAGGAACCGCCGGAAGCGCTCGAACAGCCGGCTCGAACTCCCGTCGGTCGTCTCCTCGGTCGTGCTCATCTGTTCACCTCCGTCGTTGTCGTCTGTTGCCCAATCATTCGCCGCCTCCGATCCGTGGATCGATGATGGTGTAGAGGATCTCCGCGAGGAACATCGACCCGAGCACCATGACGGCGAGGAAGAAGAACGTCGCCTGGATGACCGGGTAGTCCCGCGCCAACACCGCCTCGAACATCAGCTGTCCCATCCCCGGGTAGCTGAACACGGTCTCGACCAGCACCGCGCCGCCGGCGAGCCGCCCGATCTGGAACCCGAGTTGGGTCAGCACGGGCGGGAACGCCGGCGGGACGGCGTGGCCGAACAGCACCTGTCGTTCGGAGAGTCCCTTGCTCTCGGCGATCTTGATGTAGTTCTCCGGGAGTATGTCGAGCAGGCTCCCCCGCATCAGGAACGTGTAGCCGGCGAGGAAGTACGCCGACATCGTCACCACGGGCAGCACCGTGTGGTACGTCAGGTCGACGAAGTACGCCAAAAACGACGTGTGAGTCGCGCTGCCCGTCGCCCCAGAGATCGGGAAGATCGGGATGACGTAGCCGAAGACGAACACGAGCAGGATCGCGAGCCAGAACGTCGGGATCGAGCGGAAGAACAGCGAGGACTGCGTGATGAACAGGTCCTCGCGCTCCCCGAAGTTCCAGGCCGCGAACGCGCCGAGCGGGATGCCGATCACGACGCTGATGGTGACGCTCGCGCCCATCAGGTACAGCGTCCGCGGCAGCCGCTCGACGATGAGGTCCATGACCGGGGTCGGGTATCGAGCGAACGAGACGCCGAAGTCGCCAGTGAGAGTGTTCGCCAGGTAGAGCAGGAACTGCTCCCAGAGGGGCCTGTTCAGGCCGAACTCCTGGAGGAGTTCCTGCCGGGCTGCCTCCGTGAAGCCCGGGCCGACGAACCGTGTCGTCGGGTCGCCGGGCATCACCCGCGGGATCGCGAAGTTCACCGCGAGGATGGCGGTGAACGCGACGAGGTAGTTCCGGACTCGTGTGGCGATGTACGCTTTCTTCGAAGAGGTGTTTGCCATTCGTTAGAGAGTGGAGGGAGACGCTACTTGGGGTCGAGCTGGACCATCGGGCCAGTCCCGGGTTCGAGCCCGTAGGGGCTCTGCATCCCGTAGCGGGGGATCGGGTTGAAGTTCTCCCACGCGCTGGAGCGCATGCCGTGGAGCAGCTGCGGGTAGTAGAGGACGACCCACGGGAGTTCCTCGGTCAGGATCTCCTGAGCGTCGTAGAGGTGCTGCTGTCGCTGCTCGGGGTCGGTCGCCCGACGCTGCTGGCGCATGAGCTCGTCGAACTCCTCGTTGTGGTACTGGCTGGTGTTGAGCGTCCCCTCCTCCTCGAACACCGGGGAGAGGAACGGGTCGGGGTCGAACCAGACGCGCCAGGTGTTGAGCGTGAGGTCGTAGTCCTGCTCGACGGAGACCTTCTGGGTGTGGGCGTTGGACTCCATCGAGTTGACCTCGACGCTGATGCCGACCTCGCCGAGCTGGCGGGAGAGCACCTCCGCGATGCGCGGCCAGTTCCCCGTGTTCTGGATCGAGAGGACGAGTTCGAGGGGGTCGCCGTCGGGCGTCACCCGGCCGTCACCCTGCTGTTCGTAGCCGTTGTCGGAGAGGATGCTCCGAGCCTGCTCCAGATCGTGGGCGTAGCTGTTCGTGTCCGAGTTGTGGTAGAACTCCAGTCCCGGGGGGACGGGGGAGTAGCCCGGCGTGGCGTAGCCGGCGTTGACCAGCTCCGCGACGGTCTCGCGGTCGACCGCGTACGCCATCGCCTTCCGGAGCGCCTTATCGGAGAGAGGGGCGCGGTTGGTGTTGACGCCGATGTAGGTGACGTACGTCGAGCCGCCCTCGACCACTTGGAGGTTGTTCGCGCTCTCGATCTCTTCGACGTACTGGCCGGGCTGGAGGCGCAGCATGTCGCCGCTGCCCTCCTTCATCGTCAGCACCTGCGAGTCCGTCGAGGAGACGATCTGGATGCTCACGCTGTCGTAGTCGGGCACCTCGCCCCAGTAGTCGTCGTCGACGGAGAAGTTGATGTACTGGTCCTGCTGGCGCTCCTCGAACACGAACGGCCCGCTGCCGATCGGGTTCTCCGTGTTCGAGACGTCGGTGGGGCTGTCGAACTCCGACCAGATGTGCTTCGGAATGATCAGCCCGAGGTCGGCGAGCACCAGCGGCAGCGCCGCGTACGGCTGGGTCAGCGGCGTCGTCACGGTGTGCTCGTCCTCGACGGTGATCTCGCTCGGCTCCGCGATGACGCTCGACAGCGAGCCGAGGTAGGGCCACTCGTACTCCTTGATCGACCGGAACGTGAACGCCACGTCCTCCGCGGTCAGCGGCTCGCCGTCGTGCCAGGTGATCCCGTCCTGAATTGTCCAGGTGTAGGTAGCGCCGTTGTCGGAGGTCTCCCAGTCCTCGGCGACGTGGCCGATGGCCTGCCCCTCGGCGTCGACGCTCGTCAGCGGCTCGTACATCATCCGGGCGGCGTCGTAGTCTGGGATGGTGAGCCACCCGAGCGGGTTGATGTTGTTCACGCCGCCGGGCCAGATGACCGAGAGTTCGTCGTCGGAGGAGCCGCTCCCCCCGGTCGGCGTCCCCTCGGTCGTTCCGGTGCCCTCGCCGCCCGGGTCGCCGGCACAGCCGGCCAGCATCGCCGCGGCGGTGCTCGCGCTCGTCGCCTGCAGGAACCGGCGTCGGTCGAGGTTGATCTCGTCGGTGATGTCGTCGGTCATTGTGTTAATGTTCCTCAGCGGTGGTCGTGGTAGTCGAACTGCGGGACTGCGTGAACTGGTTGGTACACACTGTCACTCAGTACGAGAATACATACCACGTCCGTTAAAGCTGGTTGTGAGCGCTGAATACCTCTGAGCGCTCCGCTAACGGTTGTATGAACTGTTCATATTTGTCCACGGACCGCGACGGCTGGATTCACTCGATCGTCGCGGGAACCCAACGGTCGGAATGCGTTGCGGGGGCGCTCACCACCTCGGGAGTCCCGACAACGAGAGCAATCACCGAACTCGGCGAGAAGTCGAGTCTGTGGACCCGGTAGTCACTCGGAGCGGATAGACAACGTCGAGTTCGTGGAGCACGTTGTCGACCATATGTTGCCACAACTGGCCGCCGACGAGGCGGCGGTGATCGACTGATGCTCGAAGCCACACCACTCCTGCTCCCGGCAGAGCCGTTCCCCCGCGGCATGCTGGCGTACCTGCTCGGCGGCCTGCTCGTGGGCGCCGGCACGGCGGCGATCTACCTCTCGACGGGGATCATCGCCGGCGCGAGTACGTTCCTCGAGTCGACGCTGTCGTACGTCTCGGACGTGGATCGCTTCAACCGCTTCAAGTACGTCCAGTCCCGCGGCTGGCGTCTCGTCTTCACCGCCGGGATCGTCAGCGGCGCCGTACTCTGGGCGTTCGCGCTCGCGCCGGTGCTGGCGACCGCGACGCCCTCGCTCTCCTCGGCGCTCGGGCCGGCAGCGGATCCCGGCGTATGGACGACCGACGTACAGTGGTGGCGGCTGCTCGGCGGGGGTATCCTCGTCGGTATCGGGACCCGCCTCGGCAAGGGGTGTACCTCGGGCCACGGCGTCTGCGGCGTCGGCTCGCTGTCGAACACTTCCTTCGTGAACGTCGCGACGTTCGTCGCGTTCGCGATCGGGACGGCACAGCTGGTGCAGGCCGTGGGGGTGGCGCCGTGAGCGCCGACGACCGCCACCCGCTGTTCCTGCCCGTCATCTACGTCGGCGGGCTGATCTTCGGGCTCGGCCTCGCGATCAGCGGGATGGCCCGGCCGGAGGTCGTGCTCGACTTCCTCCAGTTCGAGGACTTCGGCCTGCTGTTCGTGATGGGCGGCGCCGCGGTCGTAACGGGGGTCGTCTTCGCCGTCGCGACCCGACTGGACGCTACCGCTCCGCTGACCGGGGCCGAGTACACCCGCCGACTGAAGGAGTTCGACAGCAACGTCGTCGTCGGCGGCGTGATCTTCGGCGTCGGGTGGGGCGTCTCGGGCATCTGTCCGGGCGCGGCCTACGCCAGCGTCGGGATCGGGAACCTCCCGATCCTCTGGGCGATCGTCGGGATGTTCGTCGGCGCGTACGTACAGGGCTACGTCCGATCGCGGGGGTCGACCGCCTGAACGACCACGACGACCCATCCGACTCCACTCGTTCGGCAGTAGAATTGTGTGGAGATCACTAAACAAAACAAGAAGACGAGGGGCCATGCTGCCGATTGAACTGGGTGTGCCCGCCGCGGTCGCAGTCGGTACGGACGTCCTCCAGATTCACCATCTCGGGAGCGCGCTCGGCGCGCGGGTCGGCGCGGGCGCGACCGATTTCGTCGACGAGGGCGAGATCGGGAGGTACTTCGCCGCGATGCTGCTCGCCGTCCCGCCAACAAGCTTGGGACGGTGTCAGGATCGAGGCGCTGAACACCCGCAGCACCGTCCCGATCTTCGGCGCCGCGTTCCTCGTCAGCGGCGCCGTCGTGCTGGCTGCGGTCTGCCGGCTCCGCAGAGAGACGAGCGGCACGCTCTGCCGGCTCACGGCCTCGGAGCGCAGTATTGTGTCGTTCACGCAAACGCTTTTACCCGAATGGCCGCTACCGTGAGCCAAGGATGGCGAACTCGATGCGGGAGATGCTCCAGTCGGACATGGAGTGTGAGGGGCTGCTGGAGTGTTTCCACGACCTGAAGGAGATCGACAAGGACGTGTTCCGCCTGCTGAACGAGCGCGGCGAGGGGGTGACCGTCGACGAGATCGCCGACGCCGTCGACCGGGAGCGCTCCACCGCGTACCGCTCGGTCCAGCGGCTGCTCACGGCGGGGTTCATCCAGAAGGAGCAGGTGAACTACGAACAGGGCGGCTACCACCACGTCTACTACCCGCGCGACGCTGAGGAGATCGCCGACGAGATGCAGCGCACGCTGAACGACTGGTACGCGAAGATGGGCCAGCTCATCGGCGAGTTCGGCGAGAAGTACGGCGACGAGCCGGCGGTCGCCGAAAGTTAGAGGTCACGACCCGCGAACAGCCGAGCGCTCGCGGCCACGAGCAGCGCGGTCGCGGCGAGCAACACCGCCGCCCCGAGCAGGTCGTACTCCCCGCTCACGAGCACCGCCGACGGGTCGAGATACCGCGTCGGCGTCACCGCCCCGACCCGGGCGTAGTCGCTCACGTCCAGCACCGACTCGAACAGCCACGAGGCGAACACGAGCGCGATCGCGATCCGGCCCGCGGGCCGGCTCCGACCGATCACGACGCCCAGCAGCAGCCCCACCGCCCCCCAGCACAGCAGGTACGGGACCGAGAGCGCGTGGAGCGC
This sequence comes from Halolamina salina, assembly GCF_054653455.1. NCBI lineage: Archaea > Methanobacteriati > Methanobacteriota > Halobacteria > Halobacteriales > Haloferacaceae > Halolamina > Halolamina salina. The sequence goes on from NZ_BAAIGE010000002.1 coordinate 1,215,227, forward strand.
GAGCAGCGCGCCGATCGGGAGCGATTCGCCGACGGCCGCCGCCGCGACGACGAGCACCGGGGGGACTACGGCGTTGGCGACGACGATCGGCACGAGCAGCGCGAGGAAGTTCCCCGAGAGGACGCTCCCCCGCGAGATCGGCGCCGCGAGCAGCGTGTCCATCCGGTCGGTCTCCATATCCCCCGCGATCGAGCCGGCGGCGGTGTAGGCCACGTAGCCCGCGAGGCCGACGAGCCAGCCGAACGTGTAGTACTCGCCGGCGAGCAGCCCCGACAGCGACGCGAGGCTCTCGAACCCCAGCAGTTCGACCAGTACGGGCGGCATCGCGTCGAGCAGGGCCTGCAGCTCCTCGCCGCCGACCAGCTCCGGCCCGACCCAGACGAACAGCGCGCCGTAGGCCGAGAGCAGCGCCGCGACGACGGCGCTGGTCCGCAGGCGCTCCCGCCCCTCGAACCGGGCGACGGTCCACACCGTCGACCGTTCCGGCGCCCTCACGAGAGGTCCACCTCCCGGAACCACGCCGCGCTCGCTACGAGCAGGACGCCCGTCGTGACGAGTAGGATCCCGGCGCCCGCGAGGTCGTACTCGCTCGCGGTCAGGATCGCCGTCGGGTCGTAGTACCGCATCGGCGCGACGGCGCCCAGCCAGTCGAGGTCGGTGCTCGTCGCGATCGTCTCCAGCAGGAACGTCCCGACGACCCCGCCCGCGGCGACGCCCTCGGCGACGACCCGTCCCGGCGCCGTCACCGACGCGAGCGTTCCGAACGCGCCACAGCAGAGGAAGTAGGGGATCGAGAGCGCGTGGACGGCGACGAGGTCTGCGGTCGCGATCGGCTCGCCCACGAACCGCGTGGCGGCGAAGACAGCGACGAACACCGCGACGTTCGCGAGCAGGATCGGGGAGAGGAGGGCGAGGTAGTTCTCCGCCAGCAGGCGCGCCCGGGAGATCGGCGCCGCGAGCAGCGTGTCGATCCGTCCCGTCTCGACGTCGCCGGCGATCGCCCCGCCAGCGGCGTAAGCCACGTACGCCCCGAGGCCGATCAGCCAGAGAAACTGGTAGAGTTCGATCGCGAGGAACCCCTCGATCGTCCCCATCCGCTCGAGGTCGAACGCCTCCACGAACGCCGGCGGGAGCTGTTCGGCCAGCACGGCCATGTCGACCTCGCCGAGCAGCCCCGGCGCGAGCAGCGCCATCAGCGCGGCGAACGCCGCCAGCCCGCCCGCGAGCGCGAGCGAGCCGAGCAGTCGCTTCTCCGCCTCGTAGCGTGCCGTCTCAAGCATCCTCGGCCTCCGCCTCGACCCGTTCGACGGTCTCCTCGGCGTCGGTGTCGTAGAACCGCATGAACACGTCCTCCAGCGGCGCCTCCTCGATGGCGAGGTCACGGAGGTCGTGTTCGAGCAACCTCCGGAGCAACGGCTCGTACCTGCCGGTGTAGGTGAACGAGACGGTGGTGACGCCGTCTTCCCGGCTGGCGTTTTCGTCGTCATCCCACTGGGTCCGACCGCCGACGGTCACGTCGTGGGCGCCCGGGAGGTCGAACGCCCCCTTGTCGGGGCTGTCGCCCAGCGTGACCCGGACCTGCTTGCCGCTGCGGTCCAGCAGCGAGTCGACGGTCGACACTTCGACGAGATGGCCGTCGCGGACGATCCCCACGCGGTCACAGACCTTCCGGACCTCGCTCAGGACGTGCGAGGAGAAGAAGAAGGTCGTCCCGCGCTCGCGCTCGGTCCGGACGAACTCCAGGAACGTCTCCTGTTTCAGGGGGTCCAGCCCCGAGGTGGGCTCGTCCATGATCAGCAGGTCGGGGTCGTGCATGAACGCGAGCACGATCGCGAGCATCTGTCGGTTCCCGCGGGAGTAATCGCCGACGGGGCGATCCAGCGGCGGGTCGAACAGTTCGAGCAGTTCGTCGCTGCGCGTGTCGCCCCGGAGTTCGCCGTGGTACTCCAGCAGCCGTCGGCCGGTGACGCGCTCGTCGAAGCCGGGCTCGCTCGGGAGGTAGCCAACACGAGATCGGGCTTCCCGCAGCGCCTCGGCGTCCTCCACGTCGGCGCCGAGCACCGTCGCCGAGCCCCGAGTGGGCGACTGGAACCCCAGCAGCGTCCGGATGACGGTGGTCTTCCCGGCGCCGTTCGGGCCGAGGAAGCCGAACACCTCCCCCTCCTCGACGGAGAGGGAGAGGTCCTCGATCCCCCGCACGTCGCCGTAGTACTTGGTCAGGCCGTCGGTCCGGATCGCGGGCATTGCCGGGGACGGAGGGGCGGCGACGTGATCAAGATACCGCCGGACGGAGCCTCAGTCGAACGACTTCTCGAACACGAGGATCTCGAGCGTCGTTCCCGGCACGTCGGCGGTCGTCGATCCAACGCGCTCGAAGCCGTTGGCCTCGTAGAACGCGTGTGCCGGCTCCTGTCGGCCGGTCGTCGAGAGGACGAACCGCTCGTACCCGCGCTCGCGAGCGCGGGCCTCGAGTTCGTCGTACATCGCCTGCCCGATCCCCTCGCGGTGGCGGTCGGGGTGGACGTGCATCCGCTTGAGTTCCGCGGCGCCCGCGGGGTCGACGAACTCAGTGACGACGCCTTTCGGCGGCCGGAACGCGCCCGTCGCGACGATCGCCCCGCCGTCCTCGCCGACGAGGAACTCCCCGCCGGCGTCGACGTACTCCGCGAGGATGTCGTCGTCCTCGAGTTCGGGCACGTCCTCGAAGTAGGCGTCGGCCGAGCGGAGGGCGGCCTCGACGGTCTCGTCGACGGCGTCGCGGTCGGCGGGGCGGAAGCGGCGGATCGAGAGGCTCACACCGGCGGTACGTCGTCGGCGCCTTTCGGCCTTCGCTTCGCGGCAGATCGACGGCTCGTGGCTGTCCCGGGTCGGTGCCCACAGGCGCGCTCGCCGGGCCAACCCACGCAGTTCAAGAGTCCCGGCCAGCTACCGCCGGTATGGACGAAGACGAGAGCCACGAACACGTCGTTCCGGGCAGCGAGACCGAGCCCGGCGGCGAGGCGGTGCGGGGCTACGACTTCCGCGGCGAGTTCGACCTGGGCGAGATGCTGGAGGCGTACGCGACGACCGGTTTTCAGGCCACCCACCTCGCCGAGGCGGTCGACATCGCGAAACAGATGCGCGAGGAGGACGCGAAGATCTACCTGACGCTGACGTCGAACATCATCTCCTCGGGGCTGCGGGAGGTCGTCGCCTACCTCGTTCGCGAGGGGTTCGTCGACGTGATCATCACCACCTCCGGCTCGCTGACCGAGGACGTGATCAAGACCGAGAAGCCGTTCAAGATGGGCGAGTGGGACGCCGACGAGGCCGAACTCCGCGAGGAGGGGATCAACCGCCTCGGGAACATCTACGTCCCCTCGGACCGCTACGTCTGGCTCGAAGAGTACCTCTACGACTTCTTCGACGACTTCTTCGCCGAGGAGAAGGTCCGCACGCCGACGGAGTTCTCCCGTGAGCTCGGGAAGACGCTCGACGACCCCGACTCCGTGCTCAAGCAGGCCGCGGACAACGACGTGCCCGTCTACTGCCCGGCGCTCAACGACGCCGAGGTCGGGAACTTCCTCTACTACTACCGCAAGCAGCACGACACCGACATCGGCATCGAGATAATGGCCGACTACGACGACCTGATCGAGAACGGGATGCTCGCGGACACCACCGGGCTGCTGGTCGTCGGCGGCGGCGTCCCCAAACACCACGCGATCATGACGAACCTGTTCCGCGGCGGCGCCGACTACGCCGTCTACATTTCCACCGGGATGGAGGGCGACGGCTCGCTGTCGGGCGCGCCGCCGAACGAGGCCGTCTCGTGGGGGAAGATCAAGGAGGAGGAGACCAACTACACGCAGGTGCAGGCCGAGGCGACGCTCGTGTTCCCGCTGTTGGTGGCGGGGGCGTTTGCAGATACGTAACCGTCGGTACCCAGACCGCCGGGACGGACGGATTTTTGCGCGTTCCGACACCACGTCCGAACATGGACGCTGCAGTGTTCTACGGCGAAGGCGACATCCGCGTGGAGGACCGCCCCGAACCCGAAATCGAGAGCCCGACGGACGCCGTCGTCCGGGTGACCCACACCGCGGTCTGCGGCTCTGACCTCTGGCCCTATCGCGGCTATCAGGACCGCGAAGCGGGAACGGGGATCGGCCACGAGCCGATGGGGATCGTCGAGGCGGTCGGCGACGACGTGACCAGCGTCGAGCCGGGCGACCGCGTGTTCGGCCCGTTCTCGACGAGCTGCGGGGAGTGTGAGTTCTGCCGGAAGGGGCTGCACACCTCCTGTGTCGAGGGCGGCGGCTGGACAGGCCCGAACAGCGGTGCACAGGCCGAGTACGTCCACACCGAACACGCCGACGGCACGCTGATCCGCGTGCCCGACCGTCACGCCGACGACGAGGAGACCCTGCGGTCGCTGCTCCCGCTGACCGACGTGATGTGCACGGGCCACCACGCCGCCGTCAGCGCGGGCGTCGAGGCCGGCGACACCGCGGTCGTGATCGGCGACGGCGCGGTCGGGCTGTGTGGCGTCGCGGCCGCCAAGCGGCTGGGCGCCGAGCGCGTGATCGCGATGGGCCACCACGAGGACCGCCTCGAGATCGCCGAGGAACTGGGCGCGACCGACACGATCGCTGCCCGCGGTGAGGAGGCCGTCGAGCGCGCCAAAGAGCTCACCCACGGCGGCGCGAACCACGTGATGGAGTGCGTCGGCGCGCAGTCGTCGATGGAGACCGCCTTCGAGGTCGCCCGCCCCGGCGGCACCGTGGGCTACGTCGGCGTCCCCAGCGGCGTCGAGAACGCCGAGTTCATCGGCACCGCGTTCGGGAAGAACGTGAGCCTCGAGGGCGGCGTCGCGCCCGTCCGGGCGTACGCCGAGGAACTGATGGCCGACGTGCTGCAGGGGACGCTCGACCCCTCGCCGGTGTTCACGAAGGAGGTCGACCTGCGGGACATCGATGAGGGGTACCGCGCGATGGACGAGCGCGACGCGGTGAAAGTGTTAGTGAAGCCGTAGCGTCCGATCCGACGGGCCAGAGTTAACTTCGCGTCGTACACAACGGCCAGTAGAGCAATGACCAACAGGTACGTCGTCGACCACGGGAGCGTCGGGCCGGCCGGGGGCGGCGCCGGCTGCCGCGAAGGGGGGGACCGACATGGTTGACCCCGTCGCGGCGAGCCGGCTCCAGTTCGCCGTCACGACGATCGTCCACATCATCTTCCCCGTGATGAGCATGGGGCTCGCACCGTTTCTGATCTACTTCACCTGGAAGGAGATCCGGACCGGCGAGGCGGTCTACGAGCAGCTACGGCGGTTCTGGGTCAAGATCTTCGCGGTCAGCTTCGTCGTCGGCACCGTCACCGGGCTCGTGCTGGAGTTCGAGTTCGGCACCAACTTCGCGGCGTTCTCGACGTTCGCCGGCGAGCTGTTCGGCGGCCCGCTGGCGACGGAGGGGATGATGGCGTTCATGCTCGAGGCGACGTTCCTCGGCATCTTCCTCTACGGCCGCGAGCGCGTCTCGGACACGTTCTACTTCCTCACCAGCGTCGCGGTCGGGCTGGGGACGTGGCTCTCGGCGGTGTGGATCCTGATCGCCAACTCCTGGATGCAGACTCCGCGGGGGTACGAGCTCGTCAACGAGGGCGGGCAGGAGGTCGTCCACCTCACGGATCCGATGGCGGCGTACCTCAACCCCCGGTTCCAGTACATGTTCATCCACATGCAGAACTCGGCGGTGGAGTCGGTCGCGCTCTTTATGGCCGGCGTCGCCGCCTACTTCGTGTACAAACACCACGTCCGGGGCGACGAGGTGGAGAACGCGGCGTTCTGGGTGAAGACGCTCAAGATCGCGATCGTCGCGCTCGTGATCACCGCCCCGCTGCAGGTGCTCCACGGCGACCTGTACGCCCGGCACGTGTACGAGACCCAGCCACAGAAGTTCGCCGCGATGGAGGCGCTGTGGGAGACGGACACGTACGTCCCGGAGTACATCATCGCGTTCCCGACCGATCCTTCGCACATCCTCGACCCGCGGGCGAAGGAGCTGTTCGGGATCGGCATCCCCGGCGGCGCGTCGTGGCTCGCCAGCGGCGGGAACCCGCAGGCGGAGATCCGCGGGCTGAACTCCTTCGAGGCGGCGGCGCCGCCGGTGGCGATCGTGTTCTGGGCGTTCCGCATCATGGTCGGCCTCGGCTTCTGGTTCATCCTGCTGGCGTTCTGGGCGGCGTTCCGCTGGTACCGCGGGGATCTGGTCGACGACGACCTGCTCCACAAGGCGTTCATGGGCTCGTCGCTGCTGGGGATCGTCGCCGTCGAGACGGGCTGGATCGTCACCGAGGTCGGCCGCCAGCCGTGGCTGATTCAGGACGTGTTGTTGACCGAGCAGGGCGTCTCGACGAACTTGACCGGCGCGGAGGCGACGTTCACCCTTGCGGGCTTCGTCGGCGGCTACGCGCTGCTGTTGGTGCTGTACACCTACGTGATCCGGCGGATCATCAAGCACGGCCCGCCCGAGATCGACGAGGGGAGCGTCGAGCGCGACGCGGGCACGGACGCCCCGCCGGAAGCGGAGGTGAGCGTCGATGATTGACCTCGCCGGCGAGCCGTTGTTCGGGCTGCCGCTGCCCGCGATCTGGTTCGGGCTCGTGTTCTTCGTGCTGGGGATGTTCCTCTTCCTCGACGGGTTCGACTTCGGGATCGGCATCCTGTTCGCGACCCGCGAGGACGACCACGAGAAGGAGACGCTGCTGGCCGCGATCGGCCCGTTCTGGGACGGCAACGAGGTGTGGCTGGTGGTGTTCGGCGGCGCGCTGTTCGCCGCCTTCCCGTCGGTGTACGCCAACCTGTTCAGCCGCTACTACCTGCTGATGTTCGCGATCCTGGCCGCGCTCGGACTCAGAGGGCTCGCCCCGGAGATGTACGAGGAGCGCGAGGACGAGCAGTGGCGGCGCTACTGGGGCTACTCCTTCGTCGCCGGCAGCGCGCTGACGCCGTTCCTGCTCGGGATGTTCGCGATCAACTGGCTCACCGGTGTCGGCGGCATCGTCTCGATCCCGGGACTGCTCGGCGGCCTCGCGGTCGTCGCGCTGACCGTCGCCGACGGGGCTGCCTTCCTCGGGCTGAAGACCCGCGGCTCGCTCCGGGACGACGCCAGCCGGTACGGGATCCGCGCGGTCGCCGCCTACGTCGGCCTCGTCGCGCTCACGCTCGCGGCGGTGTACGTCACCACGCCCGGCCTGCAGTCGGCGCTGCTCTCGGCCCCCGTGATCGGGCTGGTGCTGCTGTCGATCGCGCTGGCCGCGGGCTACGTCGTCGCCACGCGGCAGGGGCAGTACCACGTCGCGTTCGCGACGGTCGCGGGGCTGGTCGCCGCGCTGGTCGGCGTGATCGCCACGGCGATGTTCCCCGCGATCGACCGTGCGGCCGGCATCCCCGTCTCGGAGGGGATCGTCTCGACCCTGCCGCTGAACCTGATGACGATCATGATGGCATTCCTGCTACCGATCGTGCTGTCGTACTTCGGCGTGCTCTACTCCGTGTTCAGCGGCCCGATCGACGCGGAGGCGTCGTATGGCTGAGGCCGACGCCGCGTCGGAGTCCCCGAGCCTCGGCTCCCGGATCGTCGTGACGTGGGCGGAGCTCACCGTCGTCGGCCTCGCCGGCGGGGTCCTCGGCACCACCGTCGGCGGCCCGCCCGCGCTGGTCGTCTACTTCGCGACCACGCTGCTCTCGGTCGGCATCCTGCTGTACAACGTGAACGAACTGGTGCAGCGGTCGATCGACGCTCGGCTGGGCGCCGGCGGGTAGTCCGGGCCGGGTGGAGTTCGTGCCCGGGCCGGGATTCTCGGGATGTTTGGAAATTGTGACTGACCGGTCGGCCACGGTCGTTTATCTCCTCCCCCCTCCAACGCCGACGTGATGGAACTGCGGCGGGTCGTCCGGGGGAGTCCGGACTGGGAGCGGATCGAGACGGTCGTTCGCGAGCTCGCCGAGCGGTACGACCGCGAGTCGGTCCACGTGCGGTTTCTCGACGCCGACAACTGGCTCTCGACGCCGCTGGTGCTCGACGGCGAGTACTTCGTGAAGCTGGTGACCGAGCAGAACTCCTTGGTCCACGCGCTGTTCACCGCGACCCGGAACCTCGGGGCGTTCTCCTCGGGGACGGAGGGGTTTTTCGGCCACTACGGCACCCCCTACCAGATGGCCGAACACGAACTGGAGGCGACCGAGCGCCTGCGCGAGGTGGGCGTGAACGCCCCCGAGCCGATCGAGGCGCTGGAGGTCGAGGGGATGGGGGTGCTGGTGATGGAGTACATCCCCGCCTTCGACACGCTCGACGAACTCGACGAGGCGCGGGAGCGCGAACTCGCCCCCGACGTGTTCGCGGCGCTCCGCCGGATGCACGACCACGGGCTGGCCCACGGCGACCTGCGCGCGGAGAACGTGCTCGTGGTCGATGGGGAGATCTACGTCATCGACGCCACCAACGTCCGGGAGGACGAGAGCGGCGGAGCGACGATGGCCGCCGCGCGGTCCTACGACCTCGCGTGTGCGCTCGCGGCGCTGGAACCGCTGATCGGCGCGAAGGCCGCCGTCGGCGCGGCGCTCGAACACTACGACGAGAGCGAACTGCTGGCGGCCCGGGAGTTCCTCGACTTCGTCTCGGTTCGCCCGGACCACACGTTCGCGGCGACGGCGCTGAAGGGCGAGATCGAGACGCGGGCGGGCGAGGCCGAGCGCGGCCGGTAGCGTTTACACCACGGACGTGACGAGCAGAACGGTCCCGCCGACGGTCAGCGCTGCTCCGAGCCGTCGCGGGGTGACCGTGCCCTCCTCGTCCGCTCCGAGGACGTTTACCGGCTTTATCAGGAGCAGAACGCCGACGACCACTGCGGTCGCCGGGAAACTGTCGCCGATCCCGACTCGGGACGTTTCGAGGGTGAGAAACGCGATACCGACGAAGATGGCGCCGACGGCGAACGCCCGTGCGCCCGGCGTCACGTCGTCAGAGCTGAAGGCGACGAAGATCGCGGCAGGCCACCACCACATGAGGATCCCGAGGCCGGCCCAGAACGCGCCGAACAGCAGTCCGACTGCCATACGCCGAGCGCACAGACGGCTCCACAATAAGTCATCTGGCATCGACGCCCCGCCGACGGCGTTCCGACCAGCCACTCGGTTCCCGCCGACGCCAACCACCGACCGGCAGGGTTTTTCACGCAGACGCCCCCACTCTCCGTACACATGAGCAGCGAACCCTACAAGCACTACATCGACGGCGAGTGGGTCGAGGGCACCGGCAGCGAGACGTTCACCAGCGAGAACCCCGCCAACGGCGAGACGCTCGGGGAGTTCCACCGCGGCACCGAGGACGACGTCGACGAGGCGATCGCCGCCGCCGACGAGGCGTTCGAGGAGTGGAAGGAGCTCTCCCACATCGACCGCGCGGAGTACCTCTGGGACATCTACCACGAGCTCAAGGAGCGTCACGAGGAGCTCGGCGAGATCGTCACCAAGGAGTGCGGCAAGGAGATCTCCGAGGGCAAAGCCGACGTGACCGAGGCGTGGCACATGGTCGAGTGGGCCGCCGGCGACGCCCGCCACCCCAAGGGCGACGTCGTTCCCTCCGAGATCGCGAGCAAGGACGCCTACATGCGGCGCAAGCCCCGCGGCGTCGTCGGCTGTATCACGCCGTGGAACTTCCCGGTCGCGATCCCGTTCTGGCACATGGCCGTCTCGCTGGTCGAGGGCAACACCGTCGTCTGGAAGCCCGCCGAGCAGACGCCGTGGTGCGGCCAGATCATCGCCGAGATGTTCGAGGAGTCGGGCATCCCGGACGGCGTGTTCAACATGGTCCAAGGGTTCGGCGACGCCGGCGCGGCGATCACCGACGACGGCCGGATCGACACCGTCCTCTTCACTGGCAGCGCGGAGGTCGGCCACGAGATCGCCTCCAAGGTCGGCGGCGAGCCCGGTAAGCTGGTCGCCGCCGAGATGGGCGGGAAGAACAACATCGTGATCACCGAGGAGGCGGACCTCGACGTGGCGGTCCACTCGGCGGTCATGTCCAGCTTCAAGACGACCGGCCAGCGCTGTGTCTCCTCCGAGCGGCTCGTCGTCCACGAGGACGTGTACGACGAGTTCAAGGAGCGCTTCGTCGAGAACGCGAAGAAGGTCGCCGTCGGCGACCCGCTCGACGAGAACACGTTCATGGGGCCGCTGATCGAGGAGGAGCACAAGGAGAAGGTCTCGAAGTACAACCAACTCGCGAAGGACGAGGGCGTGAACGTGCTCGTCGACCGCGAGGAACTCGACGACGACGAGATCCCCGACGGTCACGAGGACGGCCACTGGGTCGGCCCGTTCGTCTACGAGGCCGATCCCCACGAGGACCTGCGCTGCACTCACGAGGAAGTGTTCGGCCCGCACGTGGCGCTGCTGAAGTACAGCGGCGACATCGAGGACGCCGTCGAGATCCACAACGACACCGAGTACGGCCTCGCCGGCGCCATCATCTCGGAGGACTACCGGCAGATCAACTACTACCGCGACAACGCCGAGGTCGGGCTGGCCTACGGCAACCTCCCCTGCATCGGCGCGGAGGTCCAACTCCCCTTCGGCGGCGTGAAGAAGTCCGGCAACGGCTACCCCAGCGCGCGTGAGGTCATCGAGGCCGTCACCGAGCGCACCGCCTGGACCCTGAACAACTCGAAGGAGATCGAGATGGCACAGGGGCTGAGCGCGGATATCAAGACCAGCGACGACTGACGCCGCCGGTGCGCGTTCGAGCGCGCCTTCCCGTTGCTGTCGGACCGTAACAGATTCACCCCCGCCTTTTTGCCGCCACGCCCTCTCCCCTACGGCGAACAGCGATGGACGAGTTCGGCGGCGCGATCCGTGTCCTCCACGTCGACGACGACCGGGATCTCGCGGCTCTGACCGCGACGTTTCTCGAACGGGAGAACGACCGGATCTCCGTCGAGACGGCCGCGGACGCCGACGAAGCGCTCGAACGGATCGGCGAGGACGTCGACTGCGTCGTCGCCGACTACGAGCTACCGGGTCGGTCCGGGATCGAACTGCTCGAAGCCGTACGCGCCGACTACCCCGACCTTCCCTTCGTCCTCTACACGGGGAAGGGGAGCGAGGAGATCGCCAGCGACGCCATCTCCGCGGGCGTCACCGACTACCTCCAGAAGGACAGCGGCACCGGCCAGTACGCGGTGCTGGCCAACCGTATCGTCAACGCCGTCGAGGCCGCCCGCTCCGAGCAGTTGCTCACCCGTCGGACCCGGCGGCTGGAGCGCCTGATCGACACCCTCCCGGGGATGGTCTACCGCTGCCGGAACGAGCCCGACTGGCCGATGGAGACCGTCGAGGGCGAGGTCGAGGAACTGACCGGCTACGACGCCGAGGCGCTGGAGCGCGGCGACGTGGTCTGGGGGGAAGAGGTCATCCACCCCGCGGACCGCGAGGAGATGTGGGAGCGGGTGCAGTCGTCGATCGACGACCGGGGGACGTTCGAGGTGAACTACCGGATCCGGACCCGCGACGGCGAGACGCGCTGGGTGTGGGAGCGCGGCCGCGGCGCGTACGAGGACGGCGAACTGGTCGCCATCGAGGGGTTCATCACCGACGTGACCGAGCGCGAGCGCCGGGAGAACCGCTTGGCGGAGACCACCGCGCGGCTGGAGGCGCTGTTCGAGCAGTCGCCGGACATGATCAACGTCCACGACGTCGAGGGGACGATCTACGAACCCAACGCCCGACTGTGTGAGAAGACCGGCTACGACCGCGAGGAGCTGATCGGGATGAAGGTCTGGGAGGTCGACTGCTCGATCGATTCCGAGTCGGCCGCCGAAATCTGGCAACGCATGGAGCCGGGCGACAGCCGCCGGTTCGAGGGGAACTACGAGCGGGCCGACGGCTCGACGTTCCCCGTCGAGGTCCACATCCGGCGCATCGCCACCGACGACGAGCCGCTGTTCGCGGTGATCAGCCGGGACATCTCGGCGCGGAAGGAACGGGAGCGTCGGCTCGAACGGTTCGCCTCGATCGTCTCTCACGACCTGCGAAACCCCCTGAACGTCGCGGAGGGGCGGCTCGAACTGGCCGCCGAGGAGTGTGACAGCGAGCACCTCGAACACGTCGCCGACGCCCACGAGCGGATGAACGCGCTGATCGACAGCCTCCTCACCCTCGCCCGGGAGGGCGAGTTCGTGACCGACCCGGAGCCGGTCGAGATAGCCGAGGAGGCGGCGAACGCGTGGGCGGGCGTCGTCACCGGCGACGCCGAACTGCGACTGCCCGCGGAGGGAACGGTGGTGGCCGACCGGAGCCGGCTCGCACAGCTGTTCGAGAACCTCTTCCGCAACGCCGTCGAGCACGGCGCCCCGGGGGTCACCATCACCGTCGGCGACCTCGACGGCGGCTTCTTCGTCGCGGACGACGGGCCGGGCGTCCCAGAGAGCGAACGCGAATCGGTGTTCGAGACGGGCTACACCACCGGCGACGGGACAGGGTTCGGCCTCGCGATCGTCGAGCAGGTGGCCGAGGCCCACGACTGGTCGGTCCGGCTCGTCGGGAGCGAGGACGGCGGGGCGCGCTTCGAGTTCACCGGCGTCGACGAGCCCTGACTCACGCCTCCACGTCCAGCACCGCCGCCATCACTCGGCTCTCGGCTTTCCGTAGGTGCTCGGCGGCGGTCGACGGCGCCACCCCGAGCGCCGCCGCCACGTCCTCGATCGAGCCACGGCGAGGGCTGGCGTAGTAGCCGGCGTCGACCGCGGCCGCGACCGCCTCGCGCTGGCGGTCGGTCAGCCCCGAGTCGAACAGTTCGCGTCGACGGTCGTACTCGCCGACCCGGAGCACCTCGGTCCGCATCTCGTCGGGGAGTTCCTCCAGCGCCGGCCGGATCGCTCCGGCCGTCCCGACCAGCGTCACCGTCGCGGTCCCGTCGCTGTCGAACTCGATCGGCGGGACCGCCATAATCCCCGTCCGGGAGATCGCGTCGAGGATCTCCGCGTCCCGGTCGGGCGTCTCCTGTTCGACGAACGCGTAGAACGTCCCGTTCTCCGCCGGCGTGAACGCCCACTCGAGCACCGAGGGCGCCGCCCGGAGCATCCCGTCGAACGCCTCTGGCTCGCCGTCGACGCGGTACAGCAGCGTGTCCCGGTCCGGTCCCGAGCGGTCCTCGTGGAGCAGCACGTCCCGCTCGACGGTTTCGGAGTCACAGATCGCCTCGTGAACTGGGTTGATCGTCTCCTCGGAGAACGCGACACGCAGCCGGACGTACTTCATCGACCACGGGGTCCGCTCGCTGGCGCTTAAAAATACCCGGTCGAGTGCGGCAGAACGCGCCAGTGGACTGCGCCCCAACCCCGGCCCGTGCCTCAGCAATCGCCGGTCATCGAGACGGTCGACGCCGAGCCGGACCCGCTGCTCGCGGACGCCCGACGGACCATCGCCGACGCCGGCTTGGGAGGCGCGGTCGTGGACTCGCGGGCGATCGGCGACATCCCGACGCTGGAGATCCGCGGCGACCGCGTCCCGGCCGTCCTCGACGCGCTGCGGACGGGGCTCGGCCTCGATCACTGCTCCTGTGTGGTCGCACAGGAGTACGACACCCACGCCGAGAGCGTCTACCTCCTCCGAGCGTACGACGAGCCGACCCGGGAGCTCGGCGTCGCCGTCCCGGTCCCGCTCGACGAGAAGGTGAGTCAGTCCGGCGCGGACGCGTTCCGGACGATCGACTGGCACGAGCGCGAAGCGTACGACCTGCTGGGGTTCGAGTACGAGGACCACCCCGACCTGCGGCGGATCCTCCTCCCCGAGACGTGGCAGGGCCACCCGCTGAGCCACGACTACGACGGCGACGGCCCGCAGATCGTGCCGCTCCGGGAGAACGAAGGGCGGCTCACGGACGCCGGCGGGCGGGAGGCCGCCGACGGCGCGGAGACGATGTTCCTGAACATCGGTCCCCACCACCCGGCGACCCACGGCGTGATGCATCTGGAGACCACGCTCGACGGCGAGCAGGTCGTCGACGTGGAGCCGGACATCGGCTACATCCACCGCTGTGAGGAGCAGATGTGCGAGTCCGGAACGTACCGCCACCAGATCATGCCGTACCCGGACCGCTGGGACTGGAGCGGCGCCGGCCTCTGCAACGAGTGGGCGTACGCCCGGGCTGCCGAGGCGCTGGCCGACATCGAGGTGCCCGAGTACGCACAGGTCCTCCGGACGCTCACCGCCGAACTCAGTCGGATGCTCGGCCACTTCCTCGCGGTCGGCGCCTACGCGCTCGACGTGGTCGGCGACTTCACGGCGACGTTCATGTACGCGATCCAGGAGCGCGAGCGGATCCAGAAACTGCTGGAGGACGTGACCGGCCAGCGGCTGATGTTCAACTACTTTCGGCTCGGCGGGGTCGTCTGGGACCTGCCCGACCCCCGCGAGGAGTTCCTCGACGACGTGCGGGCGTTCCTCGAGGGGCTGCCCGAACGGCTCCGGGAGTACCACAGCCTCCTGACCGAGAACGAACTCCTCCAGATGCGGACCGTCGACACCGGCCGCCTCCCGCCCGAAACCGCGAAGCAGTACGGCTGTACGGGGCCGGTCGCGCGCGGTTCGGGGATCGACTACGACGTTCGCCGGGACGACCCCTACGGCTACTACGACGAACTCGACTGGAGCGTCGTCACCGAGGACGGCTGTGACAACTACGCTCGACTGCTCGTTCGCCTGCGCGAACTGGAGGAGTCCGCGACGATCGTCGACCAGTGCGTCGACCTGCTCGAGGAGTGGCCCGAGGCCGACCGGACGATTCAGGCCAGCGTCCCGCGGACGATCAAGCCCGACGACGGCGCCGAGGTGTACCGGACCGTCGAGGCCGCGAAGGGCGAACTCGGGATCTACATCCGCAGCGACGGCACCGACCAGCCCGCGCGCTTCAAGATCCGCGGCCCTTCCTTCTCGAACCTCCAGGCGCTGCCGGAGATGGCCACCGGCGGGATGCTCCCCGACCTGATCGCGACGCTCGGCAGTCTGGACA
This sequence comes from Halolamina salina, assembly GCF_054653455.1. Lineage (NCBI taxonomy): Archaea > Methanobacteriati > Methanobacteriota > Halobacteria > Halobacteriales > Haloferacaceae > Halolamina > Halolamina salina. The sequence continues at coordinate 1,230,277 of NZ_BAAIGE010000002.1, forward strand.
CGATCATGGGCGAGGTCGACCGGTAGCGACCGCGGTCCCCTCAGAGATCGGTCCTCGGGAACCACCAGAGCGCCAGCGCCATCGGGACGACCGCCCAGACCGCCAGCACGGCCGCAAAGAACGGCAGCGTCTCGTAGACTGCCAGCGGCCCCTCGGGGGGGTAGGAGAGCATGCTCGTCCCGCGCTGATACGCCGTGACGGGGTCGAGGTTCGCCCAGAGCTGTGCCCACTCCGGACGGGGACGCTGCTGCTCGGGGGGGTACGTCCGGCGAACGATCTCGGTGGGGAGCCAGTCCCAGACGAACAGGAAGCCGAGGAACACGCCGAACGCGGCGCCGATGGCCCGCCGGCCCGTCGACGCGAGCGCCGAGATCCCGACCGCGAGGGCGGTACAGAACACCGTCCACAGCAGCACGAACCCCACGAGGGTGAGGTACTTCGCTCCCGGAAGCTGGCCCGTCCTGAGGCTGTAGGCGATCGGCGCCGCGAGCAGCCCGGCCGAAATCGCCGCCAGCAGCGGGCCGACTCGCCCGAGGAACGCGCCCAACACCACCTCCCGACGGGAGTGTGGGTACGCCAGCAGCACCCGCAGCGACCCGGACTCTCGGGCGCCGGCGACGACGCCGTGGCCCAGCGCCAGCGTCGTCAGCACCACCAGTATCCCCGCGGAGTTCTGGACGCCGCCGACGACCAGCGGCCGGATCTCCCCCCGGTACGTCGGCCCACCGGTCGACCAGCCGATGAAGCCGAACACGATCACGAACAGCGCGGCGACGACCCACGCGGACTTCGTCCGGTGGGTGTCCAGCGCGTACTTCTCGACGAGGGTCCGGAGGCTCATTCGGCCACCTCCGGGGTCTCGACCGTCGCTCCCGTCCCGTCGCCACCCTCGCCGGTGTAAGCCGCGAACACCGACTCCAGCGAGCCGGCGTCGGACTCGAAGTCGCGGATCTCGGCGCCGGCGTCACGGATCGCGTCGAGCACTCGGAGCTTCGCCGGGCCGGCACAGGTGGCCGTCAGCCGACCGTCCTCGGCTTCTACCGACTCGACTCCTTCGAGCGCCTCGACGGCGGCGACGGCGCTCTCGGACAGCGCGTCGCAGTGGACCGTGAGCTCCGCGACGGCGCCCGCGCCGCGCAGCCCGTCGACGCTGTCGACGGCCACGAGTTCGCCGTCGGCGAGGATCCCCACGCGGTCGCTCACGCGCTCGACCTGATCGAGGATGTGGCTGGAGAAGAACACGGTCGCGCCGCGGTCGACCTCCTCCCGGACGATCTCGCGCATCAACCGGACGCCGTTGGGGTCCAGCCCGGTCGACGGCTCGTCGAGGACGAGCAGGTCGGGCTCACCCACGAGCGCCATCGCGAGCATGAGCCGCTGGGTCATCCCCTTCGAGAAGTCGTCGGCGACGCGCTCCTCCTCGCCGGCGAGTCCGACGCGGTCGAGCATGGCGTCGGGGTCGGCGTCGGCGCCTTTGGAGGCGATCGCGTACTCGACGTGCTGGCGGGCGGTGTACTCAGCGAAGGTGTCGTAGCCGTCCGGGAGCACGCCCACGCGCTGGCGGACGCGACCGGACTCCTGCTGGGCGTCGATACCGAACACCTCGACACGGCCCTCGGTCGGCCGGAGGTAGTCGAGCAGGCAGTCGATCGTCGTCGACTTCCCGGCGCCGTTCGGGCCGAGGAAGCCGAACACCTCGCCGCGCTCGACGGTGAGGTCGATGCCGCGGAGGGCGGTCACGTCGCCGAACTGCTTGTGGAGGCCGTCGATTTCGACGGCTGGCGGGGACTCTGTCGCCATGGCGGGACGGCCGGCTGGTCGTGGCATAGGCTTTGGGGAGCGTGCGGCGGCGAAACGAAGTCGGAGCGAGAATCAGACCGCGGAGCGTTCGGTGTCGTGTACGTTCAGGTCGTCGTCCAGCGTCACCGTCAGCGCCTCGTCGTCGAGTTCGATCGTCACTTCGAACCGCTGGGGCTGCTCGCCGACGAGTTCGATCGCGTCGTCGGAGACACACCACGACAGCGTCCAGTACGGTCGCTCCGACAGCGAGACGCCGTGTTCGCGGTGGAAGCCGACAACGACGCTGTCGTCCAGCAGCGCGAGGCCGACCGCCGAGCAGAGCTGGTGGTTACACTGCGAGCAGCGGTGGATCGCGGTGAGCGACCCCCCGAGACAGCAGTCTTCGGCGCGCTCGACGGTGGTCTCCATCCGGCCGCTACACTCCGGGCAGACGCCGTCTTTCGCGAGGCAGTGGAGGTGGCGGACGCGCTGGTCGAACGCCGCCAGCACCTCCTCGTCGGTCCGGTCGGTCAGCCCGCCCGGCGGGAACGCGTACTCGCCGTGGCCGTAGCCGCAGTCGGGGCACTCGATACAGAGCCGCTCGTCCTCGTAGGTCGCCCGGAGGTCGGCGCCGCAGTTCACGCAGGGGTCGCCCACGTCGATGGGGTCGAGCGTCGGGTGCTCCGTGAACGACCCTGCGAGCACCGCCTGTACGACCTTCTCGCCGGCGTGGCGCAGCTCGTACCCCTCGTCGACTTTCCTGACGAACTGGTCGGTCAGCTTGTCGAGGTGGTAGTTGAACTGCGCGCTGTCGCGCATCCCCACGTCCTCGCGCAGCGCGGAGAACCGTACCGGCGAGTCGTCGGCGGTCCACAGCGCTTCGAGGATCGCGAGCCGCGTCTCGTTGGCCACCAGCCCGAACGCGTCGGCGGGCTCGACGCCCTCGCCACCGCCCTGAATCGGCCCGATCCGTTCGCTCATAGGGGAAATCCGGCGGCGAACCCGAAAAAGTGTTCGGTGAACTGCACTTATGTAAAAATACTGATTAGACTCTGCGGGTCATAGCCGGACACAGGCGCCCGTTCGCGGCACGCAGAACTGCCTGTCCCGGGACGCCCGCCGGCGGGTGGCGACGACGCCGGCGGCGGCGCCGACGCCGAGGCCGACCGCCAGCCCCGTGAACAGCGCCGGCGACGTGACCGCGGTGAACAGCCCGCCGAGCAGCACGACGCCCATGAACAGCGTGCCGACGAGCATCCCCGAGGAGGTGCCGAGCCTCGGTTCGCGCGCGCCGGGAGTCGTGGATCGTGGGGTTGGTGGGTTGGGTCCCGTCATACACGTCGTGCTACGACTGCCGGCACCATTAAGATAATCTGAATTACATTTTTGTAAGCGGCGTTACTGAAACGGATTTCACGGACTCTTCGGGGCGATGTCTGGAACCGACTCACTCCTCGTCGGCCCAGTAGTCGACGGTCGCGTCGCGGTCGTAGTAGCCCGACACGTCGCGCTCGTCCTCCCCGCCGGGCGGCGAACCCGCGTAGACGCCGACTTTTCCGGAATCTGGGTAGACGGTCACGTCGGGTTCGCGCATCGTCGACAGCGCGAGGTAGCGTAGCGGCTCGTCGCCGTCGTTGACGACGCGGTGGGCGCCCGCCGCCCCCGTCGGACAGGCGACGTAGTCGTCCGGCTGGAGGTCGTGCTCCCCGTCCTCGGTCCGGAGCAGCCCGCGCCCGGCGAGCACGTAGAACGCCTCGGCGTTCCCCGTGTGGTAGTGGTAGGGCCACGAGCGCTTCCCGGGCGGGAGTTCGTAGAGGCTACAGCCCAGATCGGGGTCGTCCCCCTCCTCGGTCGCGGCGGCCGCGAGTTTCTTCCGCCGGAACGCGGTTTCCCCGTGCTCGGTCTCCGTCCACGACAGGTCGGCCTCGTTCACCGGCTCCATGCGGGGAAGCCATGTTCGAACCGACAAAACTCCACTCGGTTCTTCCCTTTCGCCAACCGTTTTCCCGGCCGCGTCCCCACCCGGAGGTATGGACCTGCAGGCACTCGTCGACGCGGCTTCGACCCGCGACTGGGACACCGACCCGGAGGGAACGGTTTCGATCGCCGTCGTGGGGCTGGGGAACTACGCCCGGAACGTCTCGATCCCGGCGATCGAGGCGGGCGACTACGCCGAGGTCGGCGCCGTCGTCTCCGGCGACCCCGAGAAGGCCGAGCGCGTGGCCGACGAACACGGCGCGGTCCCGCTGAGCTACGAGGGGTACGCCGAGGGCGAGGCCGTCGACGCCTACGACGCCGTCTACGTCGCGACGCCGAACCGCATCCACCTCGACCAGATCCGCACCGCGGCGGACCACGGGAAGCACGTGATCTGTGAGAAGCCGCTGGAGGCGACGACGGAGCGCGCCACGGCGGCCGTCGACGCCTGCGAGGACGCCGGCGTGACGCTGATGACCGCCTACCGGATGCAGGCCGACCCCGTGATCCGCGCGCTCGGCTCGTTCGTCTCGCGGGGCGGCATCGGCGAGCCGACGAAGGCGATGGGCGAGTTCACGTTCCCCGTCCTCGCCGGGTCGAACGGTCCCGACCAGTGGCGGCTCGACGCCGAACTCGCGGGCGGCGGCGCGCTGATGGACGTGGGCGTCTACCCGCTCAACACGACGCGGTACCTGCTCGGCGCCGACCCCGGCGCGGTCGAGGCGATGGCCCGCGCGAGCGAGCCGTTCGGCGACCGTCCGGACGACCCCGACAGCCCGCGCTTCGCCGACGAGCACGTCCACGTCCTCGCGTCGTTCCCGGAGGGCGTCGTCGGCGAGTTCACGGCGAGCTTCAGCGGCGAGGCGGACTCGTGGCTGGAACTGGTCGGGAGCGACGGCCGGGTCCGGATCGAGAACGCGTTCGTGCCCGGCGGCGACCGGACGGTCCGGGTGACCACCGGCGATGGCGAGGTGGAGCTCTCGGGGATCGGCGCCGACGAGACCCGCGAGGAGTTCGACTACTTCGCCCACTGCGTGCTGACGGGGACGCCGCCCGAACCCGACGGCCACGACGGGCTGACGGACGTGGCGATCATGGGCGCGATCTACGAGGCGGCCGAGTCGGGCGAGCGAGTGACGCTCACCCGGCGCTGATCGGCGTCGGAAGGGTGGAGAGGGCGGGGGAGGCGGATGTGTCGGACCGGGTGGCCCCCGTGGTCGGTCCGACGGTGCGCCGATGGTGGCGGACCCCTCGCCACGCGGTCGAGCGCTGTGTTGGATTGTCGACGTTACGGCGAGAAAAGCGCCGTGTCGGTCGACGGCCGTACGTAACCGAGAGAACGGCATAAATCCACGGGTCCCGGCCGGGCCGTCGCCGGCCGCCGGGGCGAACACGTAAGTCGGTCCGGGGCAACCGCGGGCGTATGACCGACGCAGCGATCGTGACCGGCGCGGCCAGCGGGATCGGGCGCGCGACCGTCGACCTGTTCCGGGAGCGCTACGACCTCGTCGCGGGCATCGACGTGGACGAGGCGATCAGCGAGGTCGCCGCGGAGTTCGACGACGTACGGGGGTACGTCGGTGACGTGCGCGACCACGAGCGCGTTCAGGAGATCGTCGACGACGTGGAGGCCGACGCCGACGTGGTCGCGGTCGTCAACAACGCCGCCATCTCCCGGGACGTGTGGATCGGCGACCTCGGCCCCGAGGAGTGGCACGAGGTGCTGGACGTGAACCTCACCGGCCAGTACAACCTCGTCCACGCGGCCGCGCCGCGGATGTACGAGCGGGGGCGCGGCGCCGTCGTCAACGTCTCCTCGGGCGCCGGCAAGCAGGGCTCGGCCAGCGGCGGCGTCCACTACTCGGCCTCGAAGGCGGGCGTCTTCGGCCTCACGAAGGGGCTGGCCAAACAGCTCGCCCCCCACGTCCGGGTGAACTGCGTCGTCCCGGGGCTGATGGACACGCCGCTGACGACCGACTCGGGGCTCTGGACCGAGGCGGGCATCCGTGAGTTCACCGAGGAGCTGCCGCTCGCCCGGCTCGGGCAGCCGGAGGAGGCCGCCGACTTGATCGACTTCCTCTGCTCGGAGCGGGCGAGCTACATGACCGGCGCCGTCGTCGACGTCGACGGCGGCGCGGGCCTCGTCTGAGGGGATCAGTCCCGCGCCGCGAACGCCTCGGCGGCGTCCGTCGCGTTCCGGATCCGGTGGCGCAGCCGCGTGACCTCCCGAGTCAGCGTGGTCTCCGCGAAGCGCTCCCTGCGGCGCGTGCCGTCGACGCCCGCCGCGCGGCGGAGTTCGGGCAGCGGCTCGTGGGGGAGCGCCGGCTCCTGATCGTAGTCGCGGACGCTCGTGTACAGCGCCGGGATCAGCTCGTTCCCCAGTTCGACCTGCAGGTCCTCTGCGGCCGCCGCGGCGTCGGAGCCGACGGCGTCGACCCCTTCGATCCGCTCGTACGCCGCCGCCAGCGCCGCCTCCAGCGCGTCGAGGTCCTCGTGGACGCCGTCGAACGACCGGCCCGTCTCGGCCTCGATCTCGGTGACCTGCTCGCGGATGTCGGTGGCCGTCGCGCGGTAGTCGTGGGGGAGCGACGGCGACTCACAGAGCCGGCTGGCCAGCGTGACCGCGATCCGGGTCTCCTCGGCCAGCACGTCGATGTCGACCTTGTCTCGGGTGTCTTCGGGCGTGTGCCACCACCAGCCGCCGCCGATCGGGCCGCCCTCGCCGCCGGGCTCCAGCCGGGCGCCCGAGAGCAGCGAGGAGAGCCCGGCGCCCCAGAACGACTGGTCGGAGTTCCGTGCCGGCCGGTCGTCGCCGAGGAACCCCGCCTCGCCGCCGTCGAGCAGCGGCAGTTCGCCTGCCGTCTCCAGCACGTCGAGGTGCTCGTCGCCGAGTTCGGCCATCTCCTGGTGCCAGAGCCCATCGGCGCCGTCCAGCCCGTTCAGGTCGAGGTGGTAGTAGGCGACGCCGTTCTCCCGGAGGTCGAGCCACTCCCGATCGGCCCACCAGGCGCTCCCGGCGTAGCGCCCCGTCGAGTGGGCGGGCCAGAAGCCGAACACCAGCCCCCGAGCCGGGGGGTCGTCGGCGGCGATCCGGGCGAGTTCGAGCGTCGCCGCCATCGCCGTCGCGTTGTCGGTGATACCCTCGTACCACGAGTCGACGTGGTTACCGACGACCAGATAGCGGTCGCTCTCGGTCCCCTCGACCCGGCCGACCGGGCAGGGCAGCGTCGTGAGCTCGGTGGTGACTTCGGTCGTCACCGTCGCCTCGACGGGGCCGGCCTCACAGCGCGTCAGGAGCCAGTCGCCGGCGTCCTGCCCGATCTGGGCCACCGGGAGCGACGGGAGTTCGTCGCCGTCGTCCAGCCCGGGCGTCCCCCAGACCGGCGTGACGATCATCTCGTGGAGCTGCTCGGGGTTGACTGACTGGTAGATCACCGCCGCCGCGCCCGCCGCGTCGAGCAGCGTGATCGGTTCGGGGGTGGGAAGCCCGGTCGTGAACACGACCTTCCCGTCGAGATCGGCGCCGGCGACGGACTCTTCGGTCACGTCGTCGAGCCGGACGACCTCGCCCGAGACGCCGTCGGGCGGCGTGCTCGCGCCGAAGGAGGCCGTGATCGCCTCGTCGAACGTCTCCCGGGTGGGCGCGGTCACGTCGAGGCGAGCGTCCTCGGGGACGCTGATGTACCCCTCGAACTCGTGGAGTTCGGCCGTACAGCCGTACTCCCGGAGGGTCTCGACGACGTACTCCGCGGCCTCCCACTCGTCGTCCGTGCCGGAGACGCGCTCGGTGCCCTCGAACGCGTCGACGTGGCGTTCGAGCTTCTCGGGGTCGACACGCTCTCGCAGTCGCGCTTCCGTCTCCCTATCGACCGGGTCGAGCATACGCAGCGATGGACCGACGGCGCCATAGCTATTTGGGAGCCAGCAGCATTCCTGCAGTACGTTAGCATGGATATCGTGTCCGGCTCGCCGACCCGGTGGCGGTGGTGAAAAACGGAGGACGCGTGGTCTTCGACGGAAATCGCCCCTACACGTCGAAGAACGGCGCCAGCGCCTCCCGCGAGGGCGCCGAGGTGAGGTAGGAGCCGGCGATCATCCCGATCAGGCACATGATGACGCCCGGGACGACCGGGTCGATCTGTGCGAGCACGCCGGTGACGACGCCGGCGTCGGTGCCGAAGTGCCACGCGAGCACCGACAGGAACCCCAGCAGCATCCCGGCGAACGTGCCGGGCGTGTTGATGCGGTCCCAGTGTAAGCCCAACAGCAGCGGCATCGAGAACGTCGCGCCGATGATCGCGGACTGCAGCAGGACGATGAACTGCACCAGCCCGCCGAGCAGTTCGCCGTACAGCGCGAGGAAGAACGGGACGATGCCGACGAATATCACCGAGAGGCGGTTGGCCCACAGCTTCCGGTTCTCGCTCGCCTCGGGGTTGAGCAGTTCGCCGTAGATGTCGTGGGCGATCGCGCCCGCCGAGACGATCATGATGGAGTCGACCGTGCTCAGCATCGCCGAGAGGATGGCGCCGATCACCAGCGCGCCCAGGATCGGCCCCAGCACGTCGATGCTCATGATCACGCTCGCGAGATCGGGCGTCGTGAGCTGGGGGTAGAGCACGCGCATGCCCATCCCGACGACGGCGACGCCGGCGCCGATCAGGATCTGGAAGATCAGCGTCGTGCCGATCGCGTAGCGCACCGTCTGCTCGTCGCGCATCGAGTAGACGCGGACGATCTCGTACGGCGCGCCGAGCATCCCGAAGCCGAACGCGAGCGCGATCGTACCGACTTCGAGCGGGGTCATCGCCCAGCCCAGCAGCGCGGGGTTGAGCGAGGTGAGCATCATCTCCAGTTCGCCGACGCCGCCGATGTTGCCCAGCAGGATCGGGATCGAGATGATCGCCCCGACGGTCATGATGATGATCTGGACGAAGTCCGACAGCGCGCTCGCGCGCATCCCGCCGAAGGCGGTGTAGGCGATGATGATGGCGACCATGATCGCCATCCCGACCTCCGTCGAGACGCCGAAGATGGACTGGAAGATCAGCCCGGCACCGGTGTACTGTGCGCTGATGTACACCGTGTAGGCGACGACGATCAGCAGCGCCGAGAACGCCCGCATCCGGTCGCCGCCGGTGCCGTCGTCGCCGAACCGGACCGCGATGAAGTCGGGGACGGTGATCTCCCCGAAGCGGCGCATCTGCGGCGCGACGAACACCAGCGACACCAGCCAGCCCAGCCAGAGGCCGATCCAGATGTAGACGAAGCTGACGCCGGTGAGGTAGTGCACCCCGAGCGTCCCGACGAACGTGCCGGCGCTCATCTGTGTCGCCGACAGCGTGGCGGCCCCGACCGCGGGACCGATCTCCCGGTTCGCGATGAGGAAGTCGGTCTCGTCGTCGGTCTTGAGGTAGCCGTAGACGCCGATCCCGAAGATCACCAGGAAGTACAGCGCGAGGGTGATGAGGAACACCCAGCCGACGGTGCCGATCACCGCCATCAGCTCTCACCCCCACGTTCGAGGTCGTCGTTCCCGATCTCCTGCTCCGATACCTCCTGTCCCTTGTATCGTGCCCACAGCAGCGCCGCCGTCACGAACACGACGCCGACGACGACGAACGGTGCGAGCATTGCGATTAGTGATGCCATGTCTGTCAGGCTGTCTTGCGGTCGATTGCCAGTCCACCAACGACGAAGCCGACGATCACCACGACGCCGACCACCGAGTAGAGGGTGTCCTCGGTCAGGGCGCCCGGCCCCGACTCGCCGTACTCCGCGGCCACGAACCCCGGCACGTGGAGGAGTTCGTACGTCGCGGTGTTCCCGTCGACGCTCGACGGGCTAGGGAACGCGCCGCCGGAGACGGTCGTCCCCTCGGGGAGCGTGAGCGTCACGTCGACGACGTTCGACTGTCCGGGTGTCGAGTACTCCGGCACCCACAGCGGCGTTCGGACCTCGCCGGCCGGCCCGGCGACCTCGTACGTCAGAGTGACCGTCACGGTGTCGCCGTCGGAGACCTCGCCGACGGGGACCGAGACCACCAGATGGCGGTCCTGTTCGGTGATCGAGGCGTCGACGCTCTCGCCGTCGACCGTGGCCGAGATCTCGCCGATCTCCCGGTCGGGCAGCTTCCACATCGTGCCGCTGATCGACGTGAGCGCGCTCTCGCCGCTGCCGGCCTCGGCAACCTCGAACTCGTACTCGGCGGTGACGGTGCTCGTCTCCCCGCCGTCGACGGACACCGACGCCCCCGTCAGATCGACCGACGGCGAGTCGGCCTGTGCGGCCGCCGCGCTCGGCCCGAGCGCCAGCCCGGCGACGAGGACCGCTGCCACGAGCGCCGTGGTGAGGACTGCTCGACTGTTCTCTCGATCGATCATGTGTGGCGTGTGTGAATCATCGTTTTCCACGGTGCGTTACACCACACCATGGCTATCGTCCTGACAAATACGTTTTGGTCAGAGTACGGATATTTGGGGACGGGGTCCGGTTCGCACCGTGCCCAAAACCCTATCTCTCAGGCCTGAACGACCAAAAACAACCGAGAAGTTGTGATATACAACTAAGTTACTCGAACGGATACGTTTCCGAACGCGTCGGCCTGTCTCGGACACGCCGACTGCTCAGGGGCGGATCACCACCTTCCCGATCACGTCGCGTTCCTCGATCGCGGCGTGGCCCTCCGCCACGCGGTCGAGCGGGAGCACCCGGTCGAGCCGGGGTTCGAGTTCGCCGTCGGCGACCAGCGAGAGCACGTCCCGGAAGTCTTGGCGGTTCCCCATCGGGGCGCCGCGGATCTGTCGGTGGTGCTGGTACACCGAGCGGATGTCGATGTCGGGGTCCGGGCCGGAGGTGGCGCCGCAGATCACCATCCGCCCGCCCATCGCGAGGCTGTCGATCGACTGCTGCCACGTTGCCTGCCCCACGTGGTCGGCGACGAGGTCGACGCCCCGGCCGTCGGTACGCTCCATCACCGCCTCCTCGAACGCCACCTCGGTGTAGTCGATCACTTCGTCCGCGAGCTCGCCGACGACCGCGGCCTTCTCCTCGGTCGACGTAGCGGCGTACGTCGTCGCGCCGAGGCGGTCGGCGATCTGGAGGGCGGCGTTCCCGACGCCGCCGCTGGCACCGAGGATCAGCGCCGTCTCCGCCGGCCGGAGCTCGCCGGTGGTGACGATCATCCGCCACGCCGTCGTGAACGTCACCGGCGTCGCCGCGGCGGTGACGAAGTCGAGCGAGTCGGGCTTTGGTTCGAGACACCACTCGGGAACGACGGCGTACTCTGCGAGCCCGCCCGGGCGGTCCTCGCCGATGATCTCGTACTCGTGGCACATCGTGTGCTCGCCGTTCAGGCAGTACTCACACTCCCCACAGGTGACGCCGGGGTAGACGACGACCGGCTCGCCGATCCACGACTCGTCGGCGTCCTCGCCGACAGCGTCGACGACGCCGGCCATGTCGCTGCCCGTCCGCTTGGGGAACTCGCCGTCGTCCTCGGGGTGGCCCTTCCGGGCGAACACGTCGAGGTGGTTCAGCGCGACCGCTTCGACGGCGATCCGGACCTCGTTCGGGCCGGGTTCGGGCGTCTCGGTCTCGACGACCGAGAGCGCGTCTTCGGGGGAGCCGTACTGGGTAATGTGTGCAGTTCGCATACCGCCAGCCTGGGTGACAGAGGGCAAAAAGGCGTGGGTGGAGGCGATCGACGGTGTGACGGACCGCCGACGGCTTTTTGATCCGTCGGCGAATACTGTCGTGTGTGAAAGAACGCATTCAGAAAGCGATCCGACGCGCACAGTTCGCCGCCGCGGGCGCCGCCATCGGTGGCGGTCTCGGGGGGTTGGTCGGGAAGAACGCCGCGAGCACCGCTGCCGGGTTCGGCGCGCTGATCGGCGCGACGATCGCGGAGAAGGTCGGTCCCGCCGAGGAGTTCAAAGAGCGGTTCCAGCGCGGCGCCGACGCCGACGAGGCCGCGGAGTAGCGACCTCGGATCTTTTCAGCCGTCGCCGGCTGCTCGCGTCGGCGACACCGTCAGTCGTCACCGGCTGCTCGCCTCGGTGACACCGTTAGTCGTCCGCGGGGGCCGCGCCGCCCGCGGAGACGCCGGTGCCGGGTCCGATGTCGATCCCCAGCTCGTCGAGCTTCTCGTCGGGGACGACGCCGTCGACCCAGCCGCGGTGGTCGTAGTACTCCTCCTTCATCGCGTCGAGTTCGCAGAGCTCGCCCTCGATCCCGCCGCCGGCGGGCACCGCGTCCGCGGCGCCCTCGACGAAGCGGTCCGGGAGCGAGTCGTCCTCGCCGTCGAAGCCGGCGAGGTTGTTGTAGTAGCGTTCGAGGTTGTACACGCGCTCACCGGCCTCCATTAGCTCCTCCTCGCCGACGGAGCGGCCGGTCATCCCGTTGTACTGGTCGATGTACTCCTCGACCCCCTCCGCGAAGGCGTTGAACTTGCAGATGTCGAAGGAGTCCGAGATGGCGTGGAGATCCTGGAACGTCGCGGTGAGTTCGCCCTTCCCCTCCCACTCGGTCGGGTCGACCTTCTCCGGGATGCCGAGGATCTCCGCCGCGGGCGTGTAGCCGCGCAGGTGGCAGGCGCCGCGGTTGGAGGTCGCGTAGCCGATTCCCATCCCCTTCAGGCCGCGCGGGTCGTAGGCGGCGATCGACTGCCCCTTCACGTCGAGGCGGCAGTCGTGGGCGTCGAGTTCGTCGGCTGCGCGCTTCTGCCCCTCCGCGAGCACGTCCGCGAGGTCGGTCTCGCGGTGGGCGATCTTCTCGAGCATCTCGACCATCGCGTCCACGTCGCCCCACTCGAGGCTTTCGTCGAACTCGTCGAGATACCCCTTCTCGGCCGCCTCCATCGCGAACGCGAGCATGTTCCCGCTGTCGATGGTGTCGATGCCGTAGTCGTTACAGCGGTCGATCAGCAGCGCGACCTTGTCCCGGTCGTCGGTCATCGAGTTCGGGCCCAGCGCCCACGCGGACTCGTACTCGTAGGACTCCATCCGGACGTTGAGGTCCTGCCCCTTGTGGTGGACGTCGACCTCGACCTCCTTCTTGCAGGCCACCGGACAGGAGTGACACGTCGGGTCGTTGACGAGGATGTTCTCCTCGACGTTCTCCCCCGAGACCTTCTCGGAGTCGATGTTCGGCTCGTCAGGCTCCTCCTCGGCCTCCATGCTGGTGGAGGTGAACCGGCCGTTCCGGGTCGGAAGCCCGTCCATCTCCTCGGTGAGGTTCATCAGGACGTTCGTCCCGTACACCGAGAGCCCGCCCTCGTTGGGCGCGGTCACGTCGGACTCCTGAATCGCCTGCATCGCCGCCTTGTGGCCCTCCATGAACGTCTCGCGGTCGGCCGGCTTGGGCATCTCCGTGCCCGACTTGACGACGACCGCTTTGAGGTTCTTCGAGCCCATCACGGCGCCGGTGCCGCCCCGGCCCGAGGCGCGGTCGTCCTCGTTGATGATGCAGGCGTAGCGGACCCCGTTCTCGCCGCCGGGACCGATCGCCATCGCCGAGAGGTTCTTGCCGTAGGCGCCGTCGACCTCCTCCTCGAGCGTGTCGATCGTGTGGTGGATGCCCTCGCCCCAGAGGTGGCTCGCGTCACGGAGTTCGACCTCGCCGTCCTCGACGACGGCGTACACCGGCTCGTCGGCCTGTCCCTCGAACAGCAGCCCGTCGAAGCCGGCCCACTTGAGCCGGGCGCCGCTCCACCCACCGTGGTGGGAGTCGGTTACGGTGCCCGTCAGGGGGGACTTGGTGACGACGGCGATTCGACCGCTCATCGGGGTCTGGGTCCCCGTGAGCGGGCCGTTCATGAAGGCGAGGAGGTTCTCCTCGCCCAGCGGTTCGACGTCGGGACCGTTGTCGAACACGTACTTCACGCCGAGGCCGCGCGCGCCGATGTACTTGCGGGCGTCCTCGTCGTCGATGCTCTCGTAGCCGACGTCACCGGCACCGAGATCGATGCGGGCGACGCGGTCTTGGAAGCCGCCGAGATCTGTCATAGGTAATGCTCGTTCCTTACATAGGGTCTGTTCGGTGTTAGTCGTTCTCACGACGGTGTAACTGGTATCCGTTACAATATTCGGCGGTGAGGCCCGGAGATTCCCGCCGCCCTCTGCCGGTTTCTCCTGCCGGGAGCTTTATCCGCGTCGGCGTGCCACTCGGGGGTATGGAGACGGTCTCACTCGGGGCGCCGGAACCGATCCTCGACTCGTTGCCCGGCGACGACGACGCGCGACAGGACATGCGCGAGGCGGTCGCGGGCTGGGAGCGCCGCATCAACGACGCCATCGAGGCCGCCGAGGACGACGACGAGGCGGTGGGGTACGTCCTCGACGCCGTCGAGCGCCTCGAGAGCCGGATGGAGCGGTTCGACGAGTTCGTCCCGGAGCTTCGGGCGTGGGGGCAGTCGCCGATCTACGCCATCTCGTGGCGGAACCTCTACGCCGAACTGATCGCCCAGTTGTACGACCACGACGACCTCGGCGACGCGCTCGACCGCCGGCGCAATCAGCGACTCGTCGAGGACGGCATCCGGTTCGGAGGGTCATGAACGTCGAACTCCGGTTCTTCGCGACGTTCCGGCAAGCCGTCGGGCAGAAAGTGGTCGAGCGGGAGTACCCGGAGGGCACGACGATCGGCGAGGCGCTCTACGATCTGGAAGCCGAGTACGAGGGCCTCGCGGGTCAACTAATCGAGGACGGCGATCTCCGCCCGCACATCAACGTCCTCAAGAGCGGGCGCGAGGCGCTGCACCTCGACGGGATGGAGACCGAACTGGAGGACGGCGACCGGCTCAGCATCTTCCCGCCGGTGGCGGGCGGGTAGAAATGGAGCGGACCAAGGAGTTCCGCGGCATCTCCGTCCGTCTCGCACGGAACTACCTCGAGAACCTCGGCGGCACCGCCGTCGACGACACGACCGTCGAGGGCGACGGCTGGCGTGCCGACCTCTCCGCTGAGAAAGTGAGTATTGGCCCGTCGCTCCAGCTAACGGAGGTCACGATCGCGTTCGAAGCCGACGAGGCGCTCGGCGAGGATCGCTTCGAGGAACTGATCGAGGATTTCTCGCGGAAGGCGATGCGGGCGGGCGGGTAGTTACCCCGAGAGGCTGTCGAGCACCCGCTGAGAGAACTCGACTTCGCTCATCTCTCCCGAGTCGAGCGCCGCGAACCAGTCGGCGTCGGCGCGCCACTCGCCCAACGGCTCGTCGTCGAGGTCGGTGACCGTCGCCGTCACGTCCCTGACCGGCCAGTCGCGCTGCTCGAACAGTTCGCGGAAGTCGTTGACCACGTCGCCGACCTGCTGGTGGGGGATTTCGCCGTGCTGGTCGGCGGCGGCGGACTGGTAGCTGAGGCGGTACACGCCGTCCTCGACGGCGATCGATTGGAGGTAGCAGCCGTGGTTGGTGAGCCGGGACTCCAGCGCGAACGCGCGGTCGTCGTCCATCGGCGGGAGGTGGGCGCCGGCGGGCATAGGCGTTACCCAACCGGCTCCGACAGCGCGAGTCGTTCTGCGAGAACTTTTAACACGATTGGAAAGAATAGTCGTCCCATGTCCCCACAGGTCGCCGACGTCCGCGAGGACTTCCCCGTCCTCGACCGCGAGGTGAACGGCGAACCGCTCACGTACCTCGACAACGCCGCGACCACCCACACCCCCCGGCAGGTGTACGAGGTGTTCGAAGAGTTCTACGCCGGCTACAACGCCAACGTCCACCGCGGCATCCACGAACTCAGCCACGAGGCGTCGCTGGCGTACGAGGACGCCCACGACCGCGTCGCCGAGTTCGTCGGCGCCGGCGGCGGCCGCGAGGAGATGATCTTCACCCGTAACACGACCGAGAGCATCAACCTCGTCGCCCACGGCCTCGCCCTCCCCGAGTTCGGTCCCGGCGACGCGATCGTCACCACCGAGATGGAGCACCACGCCTCGCTGGTGACGTGGCAGCAGGTCGCCGAGCGGACGGGCGCTGAACTGCGGTTCGTCGGCCTCACTGACGACGGCCACGTCGACGTGGAGCACGCCAAGTCCCTGATCGACGACGACGTGGAACTGGTGTCGATCCCGCACGTCTCGAACGTGCTCGGGACGATCACCCCCGTCCGAACGTTCGCCGATCTGGCCCACGACGCGGGCGCGGTGCTGGTGGTCGACGGCGCCCAGTCGGCACCGACCCGCCCCGTCGACGTGGAGGCGATGGGCGCGGACTTCTTCGCGTTCTCCGGCCACAAGATGGCCGGGCCGACCGGGATCGGCGGCCTCTACGGCCGGAAGGAGCTGTTGGAGGGGATGGAGCCGTTCCTCTACGGCGGCGAGATGATCCAGCACGTCACGTTCGACCGCTCGACGTGGAACGGGCTGCCTTGGAAGTTCGAGGCGGGCACGCCGCCGATCGCGGAGGGGATCGCGCTCGCGGCCGCGGTGGAGTACCTCGACGACCTCGGGATGGAGTGGGTGCGCGACCACGAGAACCGCCTCGCGCAGTACGCGCTCGAACGCCTCCGGGCGCGGGACGACGTGGAAACGTACGGTCCCGGCCCGGGCGAGGAGCGGACCGGGCTGGTGAGCTTCAACGTCGACGGCGTCCACGGCCACGACCTCTCCTCGATCCTGAACGAGCGCGGGATCGCCGTCCGTGCGGGCGATCACTGCACCCAGCCGCTCCACGACCGCCTCGACGTGCCCGGCTCGGTCCGGGCGTCGTTCTACGTCTACAACACCACCGAGGAGATCGACCGCCTGCTCGACGCGATCGACGACGCCGAGGCGAAAGTCGACGCCCACCTGCGGGACCGCTACGCGGACCGGCTGTACGACCACCACCGCAGCCCCGACAACGGCGGCCTCGCCGAGCCGTCGCTGGTGAAGTCCTCCGAGGAGACCACCTGCGGCGACGACGGGGAGTTCCACGTCGACGTGGCGCCCGACGGCACGATCGAGGCCGTCGGCTTCGAGAGCGAGAGCTGTGCGGTGAGCCGGGCGGTCGCGAGCCTCATCAGCGAGTATCTGGAGGGGCGGACCGTCGAGGACGCCGCCGAGATGGAGGGGGAGGTCGCGGCGATGCTCGACGGCCAGTTTCCGGACCTCCGCCGGGAGTGCGTGGTCGGTCCGGAGGAGGTGATCCGGGAGGCCGCCCGGGAGTATCTCGCGGGGAGTCCCGTCGCCGAAGACACGCTCTCGTCGCCGTAGCAGGACGCTCCCGTTCGTTCGTCGCCTCGTCCGTCGGCCCACACGGTTTTCCCTGTCCGTAGAGTCTCTGGGACAACGGGGCACTCTACGATGCAGCACTCCGCAGACTCGATCCGGGTCCTCCACGTCGACGACCAGCCGGAGTTCTCGGAGTTAGTGGCGACGTTCCTCGAGCGGGAGGACGACCGTATCGTCGTCGAGACGGCCAGCAGTGCCGACGAGGCGCTGGAACGGCTCGCCGACGAGGCGTTCGACTGCGTGGTCTCGGACTACGAGATGCCGAACACTGACGGTATCGAGTTCCTCGAGACCGTCCGCAACCGCGATCCGGACCTCCCGTTCATCCTGTTCACGGGGAAGGGGTCGGAAGCGATCGCGAGCGAGGCGATCTCCGCGGGCGTCACCGACTACCTCCAGAAGGAGAGCGGCTCCGGCCAGTACGCGGTGCTGGCCAACCGGATCGCCAACGCCGTCGAGAGCGACCGGACGGAGCAGGAGGCCGAGCGGACCCGGACGCAGTTCCGGGCGATCACCGAACACTCCGCCGACGCCATCGTGACGATCGACGGCGACAGTCGGGTCCAGTTCGCGAACCCGGCGGTCGAGGACGTGTTCGGCTACTCGCCGGCCGAACTCGAGGGCGAGTCGCTGACGAAGATCATGCCCGAGCGGCTGCGAGAGCGGCACCTGAACGCCGTCGAGGAGTACGCCGACACCGGCGAGCGGACGACGGACTGGTCGAACCTGCCGTTCACCGCGCGCCACAAGGACGGCTCGCCGGTGCAGGTGTCGGTGTCGTTCGGCGAGTTCGAGCGCGACGGGGAGCTACGGCTGATCGGGATCATTCGCGACGTCTCAGAGCGCGCCCGGATGGGCGAGTGGGACCTCACGCCGGCGGAGTACCGCGACATCTTCGACAAGGCCGAGGACGGCATCGCGATCGTCGACCCCGAGGCGGGCACGCTGGAGCAGGTGAACGAACGGTTCGCCGAGATGGTCGGGTACGACGCCGACCGCCTCCCCGGCTCGTCAATCGGAACCATCAGCATCGACGACGCCGCCTTCGGACAGGCGGCGGCGATGGAGCGGATCCGAGAGGTGCTCGAAGGGAGCGCACAGCAGTTCGATTGGCCCCTCGAACGCGCGGACGGCAGCGTCCTCTGGACCGAGGTGAGCCTCAAACGCACCCGCATCGGCGGCGAACTACGGATGCTCGCGTTCGTTCGCGACATCACCGAGCGCAAGGAGCGCGAGTGGGAACTCGAGTTCCTCGAAGCCATGGTCGAGACGATCGGCGTCGGCGTCGCCGCTTACGGCGACGACGGGGCGTTCGAGTACGTGAACGAGGCGTTCGCGGAGATACTCGGCTCCGACGAGGAAACGCTCGAGGGGGCGGCGCTCTGGGAGATCAAGCCCGACCTCGACCGCGAGGAGTTCACCGCGTACTGGGAGTCGTTCGCGGAGGGGGAGACGCGCACCGAGGAGTCCGTCTACGACTACGAGGGCGAGGCGGTGCCCGTCGAGACGGTGACGACCTGTGCGGAGATCGAGGGCACCACCTACCACTTCGGCACGGTGACCGACATCACCGAGCGCAAGGAGCAGGAACAGCGGTACCGGGCGTTCGTCGAGCAGTCCAACGACATCCTCACCGTGCTCGACACGAACGGGATCTACCAGTACCAAAGCCCCTCGTCCCGACGAGTTCTGGGGTACGAACCCGACGATCTCGTCGGTCAGAACGCGTTCGAGTACGTCCACCCGGACGACCGCGCCGACGTGGCCGCGGCGTTCGAGCGGGCGCTCACGGACTCCGAGCAGGATCTGGTCGTCGAGTACCGCTTCCGCCACGCCGACGGCTCGTGGTGCTGGCTGGAGTCCCGCGGCCTCACACCCCCCGAGGAGTCGGTCGTCGAAGGGTTCGTGATCAACAGCCGGGACGTGACCGAGCGCAAGGAGCACGAGCGACAGATCGCCGCGCTCCACGACGCGACCCGGGAGATGGTACAGGCCGGCGACGAGCGCGACGTGGCCGAGGTCGCCGTCGAGACCGCCGAGAGCGTGCTCGACCACTCCATCAGTGGCATCTGGCTGGCCGACGAGATGCGCGAACGACTCGAGCCGGCCGTGTTCACCGACGCAGCCGCGGAGCTGTTCGGCGAACTGCCGACGTACACGCGGGGGAACAGCCCCACGTGGCGGACGTACGCCGAGGGGGAGTCGATCGTCGTCGACGACCTCGACGCGGGGGCGGAGCTTGACGACTCGGAGACGGCCGTCCGGAGCGAACTCCTCGTCCCGCTGGGGGAGTACGGCGTGTTGAAGATCGTGGCCCGCGAGGCCGACGCGTTCAGCGACAACGACGTGGCGCTGGCGAAGCTGCTGGCCGCGAACACGCAGGTCGCGCTCGGCCGCGGCGAGCGCGAGCGGCTGCTCGAACGTCAGACCGCCCAGATGGAGTTCTTCAACTCGATCCTGCGCCACGACGTGCTCAACGCTGTCACAGTGATCCGTTCGCGCGCGGAGTTCCTCGCCGACGAGCTCGACGGCGAACAGCTACAGGACGCGGAGACGATCCTCCGCTGGAGCGACGACGTGACCGACATCGTCCAGCGCGTCAGGACCGTGCTGGAGACGCTGACCGGCGAGGGCGACCCCCAACTCGAACCGATCGACCTCGGCGCCGAACTCCGGAACGAAGTCGACCGCGTCCGCTCGACGTACCCGGAGGTCGGCTTCGAGACCGACATCCCACAAGGGGTCCCGGTGTTGGCCAACGACCTGCTGGGCGACGTGCTGGGCAACATCGTCACCAACGCCATCGAGCACAACGACACCGAGGGGCTTCGCATCTCGGTGAGCGTGGAGCGGGCGGGCGACGACGTGTTCGTCCGGATCGCCGACAACGGCGAAGGGGTTCCCGACGAGCGCAAGGAGACGGTGTTCCGGCGCGGCGAGACGGGCCACGCCAAATCCACCGGCTCCGGGTTCGGCCTCTTCTTCGCGGACACGATGGTCGAGGAGTACGGCGGCGAGATCCGGATCGAGGACAACGACGCCGGCGGCGCGACGTTCGTGGTCCGGCTCGTCGGCCTCGACGAGGGCTCGAGGGCGTAACGCCGTGTCCGCCGCCCGAGTGACCACCTATATGCGTGTGGCCGCGGGATGGTACCCCATGACTGACACCGGTCCGCCGGTCGTCCTCGTCGTCGAAGACGAGCCGGACGTCGCCGAGACGTATCGGCGCTGGCTGGAGTCGACGTACGACGTCCGCGTGGCCGCCGACGGGGCGGCGGCGATGGACGAACTCGACGAGTCGGTCGACGTGGTGCTGCTGGACCGGATGATGCCCGAGATGTCCGGCGAGGAGGTGCTCCGTGAGATCCGCGACCGGGGGATCGACTGCCGCGTGGCGATGGTGTCGGCGGTCGACCCCGACTTCGACATCGTGGAGATGGGGTTCGACGCCTATCTCACCAAGCCGCCCGACCGTGAGGAGCTGTTCGAGACGATCGAGCGGTTGGTCGGCCGGGCCGAACTCGACAGCGACCTCCAGGAGTACTACTCGCTTGTCGCACGGCAGAGCGCGCTCCAGACCGAGAAAAGCGAGGCGGAGCTCGAGGCGAGCGAGGAGTACTCGGCGCTCACCGACCGGATCGAGGCCAAACGCGACGCCGTCGACGAGGAGCTGGGGGATATGGCGTCGGACACGGCGTTCGTCGGCGCCGTCCGCGAGATCATGAACGGCGAGGGGGAAGGCGAATGAGCGTGTACGACATCGACGACGTGCTCCCCGACGAGATGATCGCGGAGCTACCGGCCGGGACGAACGTGCTGATCACCGGGCCGCCGATGGTCGGGAAACGCGAACTCGCCTTCAAGCTGCTGGCGGTCGGCCACGAGGAGGGGGAGGGCGTGCTGTGTGTGACGACCAGCGCGTCGGCGTCGACGATGCTCGACGAGTTCGAGCGGCAGGTCCCCACGCTGGACCGGGATCGGGTCGCGATCGTCGACTGCTCGGGGAGCGACAGCCAACAGACCATCCGCGAGATCGCGACCGAACGCGTCTCCTCGCCCGGCGACCTGACCGGGATCAGCATCGGCACCGCGAAGCTGCTCCAGCGGTTCTCGAGGCAGAACATCTCGGAGGTCCGGCACGGGCTGGTGTCGATCTCGACGCTGATCCAGTACCTCGACCTCCAGACGGTGTTCAAGTTCCTCCACATCTACACCTCCCGAATCGAGGACACCGGCGGGCTGGGCGTGTTCACGCTCGACAGCGTCTCCCACGACCCCAAGACGACCAACACCGTCACCAGCGAGTTCGACTGCGTAGTCGAACTCAGGGAGACCGAGGACGGCCGCGAGGTCCGGGTGAAGGGGCTGCCGGGCGCATCGCGCTCCTGGCACGCGATCGACTGAGCCGCCGCCGTCACTCGGGCGCCCGCTCGCGGAGCCGCAGTCGGACCGGTTCCGCGGGACGGGTGTTCGCACTCGCTTGCAGCGACAGGTCCTCGGTCTCCCGTTCGAACACGAACCGCCGGAGCAGCGTCGCGGTCGCGAGCCGGAGCTCCTGCCGGGCGAACCGCATCCCGATGCAGTGACGCGGGCCGCCGCCGAACGGGAAGTAGGCGTACTCCGGGCGCTCGCCGATCGCGGGGCCGGAACTGTCGTCGCCGTGGACGACCTCGCCGTCGACCTCGCGGAGCCAGCGCTCGGGGCGATAGCTTTCGGGGTCGTCCCACCACTGTTCGTCGCGGTGGACCGTCCACGGCGAGAGCGTGAGCACGACGCCGGCGGGGATTCGGTAGCCCCCGAGCTCGACGGGTTCGGTCGGTTCGCGGAAGAACGAGTGGACCGGCGGGTAGCGGCGGAGCGCCTCGTCGACAGCCGCGGTCAGCGTGGGGCAGTCGCGGATCTGGGCCGCCGTCGGGTCGTCGTCGAACGCGGTCACCTCCTCACGGACCCGCTCCTGCATCTCGGGCCGGCCGGCGAGACAGTAGAGCGTGTACGTCAGCCCCAACGCGCTCGTCTCGTGGCCGGCGAACAGGAACGTCACGGCGTTGTCCACCAGCTCCTCGTCGTCGATGGCGCCCATCTCCGCGGCCGCGACGAGCGTCCCGAGCAGGTCGTCGGCCTTGCGTGGGTTCGATGGCGGCTCCGCAGCGCGTCGCTCGGCGACGAGATCGCGGATCGTCGCCCGGAGCGTGTCGAGGCGCCGGTGGTAGCGTCGCCGGGTCGGCGTCGGCACCCACTCGGGCAGGAACGACCCCAGTCGCGAGGTGTCGAACCGTTCGGTGATGCTCTCGGCGGCCGCACGGACTGGTTCACGCTCGGCGTCGATGTCATCGCCGAGGAGGCTCTCGGCGAGCACCGAGAACGCGTAGTCGGTGGCCACCGCGTGTACGTCGATCACGTCGCCGTCGCGCCACGAGTCCGCGGTCGCCCGCGCGTGCTCGACCATCGAGTCGCCGTACGCCTCGATCCGCTCGCGGAAGAACGCCGACCGGACGGCGGTTCGCTGCTCGCGCCACCGCTCGCCCTCGGCGAGGAACAGCCCCTGACCGAGCAGCCGGCCGAGCTGCTCCCGGGGCATCTCCCCCTTGACGTACCGGTCGTGATCGTCGACGAGGATTCGCTTGATCGCCGCCGGGTCGCTGACGACGTAGGCCTCAGTCCCGAACACGTTGTACCGGGCGAGGCCGCCGTACTCCGCCGACTGGCGCTCGTAGAACGCCAGCGCGTCGTCGGCCAGCGAGTGGACGTTACCCAGCACCGGGAGGCCGTCCGGCCCCGGCGGTTTCGTGGCCGACGGATCGCCGTCGGCCGGCCTCTCCGGCTCCCGGTCGCGCTCGCCGTCGGGCACTGTCTCGGTCATAGCTGTCGGTCGGGGAGCGGGACGGCTGACGGTTCGCACGGACGTATCCGTGTCTTCAAAAGTGAAGGCCGTGGCGCCCCACGGTCGCGACATGCGGTACGCCCACGTCCAGTTCCGGTTCCCGCCCGCCCTCAGACACCCGATGCACGCCTACCTCGACGAGGGGGAGGAGTGGCGCTCGGAGCTCCTGACCTGGCGACGACTGCCCGACGAAACGCTGGTGACGCTGTTCCGCGTGACCGCGCCGCGGGAGCCGTACCTCGACCGACTGCGCGGGATCGATTCGATCGATCGGTTCGAGACGGCGCCCGGCGACAGCGAGTTCTACCTCAAGGCCCACGAGCGGCTCGGCGGGCCGCTGGAGTCGTTCCTCGGCGCGTTCACGGACACGGAGTTCCTCTCGGTGCCGCCGATCGTCTACCGGTCGGGCGGCCGGCTCTCCTTCGGCGTCGTCGGGCCGCCGGCACAGCTTCGTGGCGCGCTCGAGTCGGTTCCGGACCCGATCGATGCCGACGTCGAACGGCTCGGACCCTACGCCGGCGGGCGCCGACTCGCGGGCGTCGACCTGACCGACCGCCAGCGGGAGGCGTTGCGGGCCGCTCAACGGGTGGGGTACTACGACGTGCCGCGGACGGGCGCGGTCGCGGACGTCGCCGCCGAACTCGGCTGTTCGTCGTCGACAGCGGGCGCCCATCTGCGGAAAGCGGAAGCGGCGTTGGTGGACGCGTTTCTGGCCGAGTGAGGGCCGATCACTTCGGCGGCCGGAGCCGGTAGTAGCGACGGTTGAGGTCGTACATGTACCCCTCGCGCATCGTCTTCAGCACCGCGTAGCTGATCGCCGCCGCCACGAGCGGGAGGATGAACGTGAGATCGAACAGCAGCGTCGGGGACATCGGCACGAGGTTCTTCGCGGAGTACACCGCGATCGTGAACGCGAACACGGTCCCGCCGACGCCCACCGCCGCCCAGAACGGCTGTTCGACCGGGCGACGGGCGCTCCCCTTGTTGAGGAACGGGACCATCGCCATCGTTCCGACCACGACGACGTTCGCCAACACGCCGTAGGTCTTGTCGCTCACCACCTTCTCGCCGCCGAGAACGGCCAGATCGGGGTTCAGCGGGCCGAGCTTCAGGAGGCCGAACGACCAGTAGAGGTACCAGTCGGGCAAGATGATCGCCGGCGTCACGCTTCGGTTCGCGGG
The DNA here is from genome assembly GCF_054653455.1 of Halolamina salina. Classification (NCBI taxonomy): domain Archaea; kingdom Methanobacteriati; phylum Methanobacteriota; class Halobacteria; order Halobacteriales; family Haloferacaceae; genus Halolamina; species Halolamina salina. The sequence continues at coordinate 1,254,306 of NZ_BAAIGE010000002.1, forward strand.
GTCGCCGATGTGTGGCGGCAGCGTCGCCGCCAACAGCAGCAACATCCCCACGAAGAAGCTCGTCAGCGCGAGGTTGCGGATCAGTTCGTGGGGCCACGTCGGGAACGCGAGCACGTCGCGCTCGACGTAGGTGGACTCCTGACGCAGGTCCTGATCCTCGCGCCGTGCTCGCTCGAAGTACTCGTAGGTGAGGCGAGGGAGTCCCGCCCGCCGGGTCTTACGTTCGCTCCACGTCGGCGTGTCGTCGTCCGGCGGGACGACGTTCGTCCCCGCGCCGTCGGTTCGTGGTTCGTCGTCGGTCCGGTCGTCTGGTGTGTTCTCTGGCATCGCTGTGGAGGGTCGGGTGGTTCGAACGCCGTTACTCGACGGCGCCGGCCGGTGCGTTCAGCGTGGACCTCGGTGGAGGGCCGAACGGGGTTCCTGCTGCGAGTTCTCCCGCGAAGTCGGTACGGGCCGGGGGACCGTAAGCGCTCGCAGGAACGATTTCCTGTTCGTCATTCTACTATTGGGAAACATACACACAAATCGCCCGGAGCGAGGACTGTCGGAACGCGGTGTGCCCCGATCGGCCGCCGCCGTGAGGCGGTTCCAGAATACTGATTGTCGGCGAGGCGGAACGTCGGCGCCATGGCTCTCGAACGCCGCACCCCGGACGGCGCGGAGAACGTGTTCGGCCTCCTCGCCAACGGCGTCCGGATCGACATCCTCCGGGCGCTCTGGGCGGCCGCCCCCAATCCCGTTGCCTTCTCCGAGCTCCGGGACCGAGTCGGCGTCGAGGACTCCGGGACGTTCAACTACCACTTGGATCAGTTGCAGCCGGCGTTCGTGACCAAAGAGGACGGCTACCGACTGAGCTACGCCGGTCGGCAGGCCGTCGGGAGCGTGATCTCCGGCCGCTTCAGCGCGGCCGACGCCGCCGACGTGGGACCCGTACCCGCCGGCGACTGCATGCACTGCGGCGAGACCACCGAGGCGACGTACGACGACGGCTTCTTCGTGGTCGACTGTCCGGCGTGTGAGCAGTTGGTCGTCAAGATGTCGACGCCGCCTATCGTCGTCGCGTCGACGGAGCCTGAACGGCTCCCGTCGGTGGTGAGCAAGCACGTCCTGACGCGGACCGAACGCCTGAGCCGCGGCTTCTGTACGCTCTGTGACGGCCGGGTGGACGCGACGCTGGCCCCCGAGGCGGAGACGGCGACGACGTTCCGGCCGGAGCTGGACGTTCGGTTCACGTGTCGGGAGTGTGGCGCCGAGCCGCGGCTGAACGTCGCGGCAGTGCTGTTCGACCACCCCGCCGTCGTCTCGTTCCTCCACGACGCCGGCGTCGACCTCCGGGAGACGTACGTCTGGGAGATCCAGTCGCTGTTGGACCCGGAGGCGACGGTCGTCGACCGCGACCCACCGAAACTCCGGCTCACCTTCGAGATCGACGGCGAGGCGCTGACCGTCGTCGTCGACGGATCGGCCAGCGTCGTCGAGTACAAACGGGTCTGAGTCGGCGGGACGCCGGCCCCCGACGGCTCACTCCTCGAAGACGAACGTGCCGTCCTCCTGGACGACCTCGCCGTCGACCTCGATGCGGGAGTCCTCGCTCATGTCGACGATCATGTCCATGTGGACCGCGCTGTCGTTGCGCTCGCGGTCCTCGGGGACGGTCCACTCGTAGGCGCGGCCGATCGCCATGTGGACGGTGTCGCCCATCTTCTCGTCGAACAGCATGTTGTACGTGAACCGGTCGATGTCGCGGTTCATGCCGATACCGAGCTCGCCGAGGTAGCGCGCGCCCTCGTCGGTGTCCAACATCTCCGTCAGTACGTCCTCGTTCTTCTCGGCGGCGTGGTCGACGACCTTCCCGTCCTCGAAGGTGAGCTGGACGCCCTCGACCTCTCGGCCCTGTGCCATCAGCGGCTTGTCGAACAGCACCTCCCCCTCGACGCTGTCCTTGATCGGGGCGGTGTACACCTCGCCGCCGGGCATGTTCTTCTCGCCGTAGTCGTTCTGGGGGAGCATCCCGTCGACGCGCATCGTCACGTCGGTCGTGTCGCCGGAGACGATCCGGACCTCGCTCGCGTCCTCGAGGATCTCGACCATCTGGGCCTGGAACTCCCGCTGTTGCTCCCAGTCCTTGTCGATGGCCGACCAGACGAACTCCTCGTAGGCCGGCGTCGACATCTCCGCATCCTGCGCGTTGCCGGGGGCGGGGAACGCGGTCGTGACCCACCGACTCCCCATGCGCGCCTCCTGAACGGCCTTGTTGGCCGCGGCGAACGCCGCGTTCGTCTCGGGGTCCACGTCGCCCGTCTCGTGGGTGTTGGTCGCGCCGCCGACGTTGATCATCACGTCGGTCTCCTCGGCCATCGCGAGGACGTGCTCGGAGAGCTCGACGTCGTCGGGGTCGATCGCCCGCCGGTACGCCCGGCTCGCCCGCTGGCTGACCAGCCGAGTCGACGCGTTCGCGCCGACCTCACCGAGCTTTTCGGCGACGGCGATCAGCAGCTCCTCGGCCACCGGCGGCCCGCTGACGGCGACGTTCTCGCCGGCGGAAACGTCGGTGCAGTGGTCGACGAGGATCTCCGCGTGTCGCTGGATACGGTCGTCCATGAGAGCGTGGTGGACGGCGGGGTACGAAAAAGGTGTCAGAACGATGTTTCTGTAAGAGGTTCGATACGCGACGCCGGCAGGCGGCTGTCGGAGGACGTTGGAGGGTGTGAAAGAAGTGGACTGCCCGCGACCGGTGGGGTCGATCGCTCGTTCTCCGCTACTGACGGGCGCGGAACTCCCCGTGTTTCAGTCCGAGGAAGAACGCGACGACCGAGAAGACGATCATCGACGGCAGGACCATCATGAACACCGTCGAGGGGGTCATCATCGACGTGAGCGCGACCGTCGCGACAGCGACGATCACGACGAGCGGGGCGACCGAGCGCGTGAAGTCGAACTCCATAGCGGCTGTTGTGGCTGAACGAACAAATCGGTTGAGGAAGCGGAGGGAGGGACGCTGAGGATGGGTTCGCGCCGATGAGCTGTATCGAAATCGTCGGCGCCGTCGTCATCAGGATCGTCTTGGCCGCCGCCCTCGAGGAATGTACTTGAACCAGCTCGCTGAGTCGGCCGTAGGAACCACCGGAACCGACGGAGAGAAACAAGAGAACGGGAACAGCGATGGGACAGCAATGCAAAAATTCATCGCAGGTGATGCCATCGTTAGTACAAACGCGCCGCGCTGAAACAGAGACCCGAATCGACCAAACCCAACTGGCGATCGTGGCAGAGGTCTGACTCACACCGCAGTACATCACCTATGGAATTCGTATCGACATCGAAGCGGATCCAAGATTCACGCACGGCAACTCTCAGTGCGGTGCTGCTCGTACTGCTCGCTCAGTTACCCATTTTCGCGGTCTTCGCGGATATCCCACTGGTTGGTGATTCGTTTTTGGGTGCCACCGTACTGTGGGTCGTCGGAGCACTCGTCTGGAGCATGTACACAGCGGTCCTACTGTTAGCTCCACTGGCGGATATCCGCGACCATCCGGATCGGGATTCCTGGGGACCGTTCGAGACGCTGAACGTGTACACGTACGTGTCCGTCCGGCAGATATCGATCCGACTACTGCATGGAGTCATAGGGTTCGTACTCGCGTTTATCGGCACGGTACTGTTCGTGGCGACACCGCCACTACTGGTACTCCCGGTGGTGGTCATGATGACTTCGGTCGTCATGATGGGAGCACACGTGGGTGTGAAGGATCCGTCAGAAGAGACGAAACGGCGTCTCTGATCGGCGACGGTCGGACGTCGGCACCGCGTCCGGAGGACGGCTGAGGCGGTGCCTGCGAGAGTTCGTAAGTAGGGCCTGTCGTAACCCTCACGAGACAGAAACGTATTGTGGGTGCGGTCGCTCCACGACGATGTGCTCGATTCCGTCCAGATTCCGAACCGGTCGTCGGATGCGGCTGTCTGGGTCGCAGTAAGCCTCGCGTTCGCGGCGGCACTCTACCTCTTTCCACCGGAAAGAGTCGGACTGTTTCTCGACCTCTGCGGGGCGCTGGTCCTGCTCGCACCGTACTTACGAGCGATCGAGAGCCCTTTGTTGGCGATCCCATCCGAACCGTTCCGCTCCCTGGCAGCCGTCGAGCGGCTCAAAACGGACATCCCGAACAACCCGACCCTCAACTCGGAGGACGACGCGTTCAGTCGCGTAGCCGCACAGATCGCAGAGAACTACGGGGTGGAAGCGACCAGCGTGGAGTTCTCGCATCAGAGCCGCCCCTGGACGGTCAACACTATCGACATCGGTAGTGAAGAAACCGCGTCCGTGGTTCGCATCAAAGGTACCCGCCCGCAGATCCAGGATTTCCTCGATAAGATCATCGAACGCACCTTCCTGCGCGTCGGTGCAGTCCTCCTAGTACTGGGATTCGGCCTGCAACTGCTGGCTGGGGCGTTGCTCTGAGTCGGAGTGCCTGAGGAGCGAGCCCAGTTTACGCCCGGAAGGCCCGGATCTCGTACTCGTGGGTCTCGCCCGACTCCGATTTTGCTTCGACGAAGACCTCGCGACTCACTTCCTCGCCGTGTGCACCGAGCATCCCGTAGTACGCGTCTAAGACCTCGGGTCGGGTGAGTCGGTCCTCCTCGCTCCCCTCTTGGCCGATGATGTTCGCCATCACGACGAGTCCACCGTCGGTCATCAAGTCGAATACAGTCTGGATGTACTCGTTCATCTCGGGGACGCTAAGCTGGTTGCCCATGTAGTAGATGGTCTCACTCCAGACGACCAAGTCGAAGCCGCCACCGAACTCGTCGACACGCTCGACCGCGTCACCCGCGATGAACTCCGCCCGTTCCTCCCCGACCGACTCGCGTGCACGCTCGACCGCGTCCTCGGCGACGTCGATGCCGAGCAACTCCGCGTCAGGAAACCGGTCGAGCAGCATCTCCGAGTGCGCCCCCTCTGCACAGCCGAACTCGAGGATGCGGTCCACGTCCGTAAGGCGCTCTTCGGCGACTCGGGTCTGCCGGCGGTACTTTTCCTGCTCGTAGCTCGAACTCCGGAACGACCAAGGGTCCTCCTCCTCGAACTTTTCGTCGAAGTACTCCTCTTGTAGAGAATCATCGGGGCTCATTGTTCTTGTTCGTGGATTCTCGCCACGGGGCAAACATCTTACTAGTTATCGCGGTACGTTTCGTCGATCGGTTGTTCGTCGGCCCGCTCTTCGCTGGCTTCCAGCAGCGCAAGGACGTACAGGTGCAGCGCCGCGTAGACGAACAGATCCTGTGTCGGGAGCGGAGCCGACGAGATAGAGTCGACACCGCCGCTCAGGTCGGGCGAGACTTGGATAGTTCCGGCCCGGCCCCAGGCCCCCTTGCCACGGAGACTGGCCTCCTCCTCGGTGAGTTCACCGAAGGCGAGCATCACGAGCCGGAACGGACGTGGGTAGCGCCGTTCGGTTGCCAGCATGTTGTTGATGGAGTGAGAGTTTCCGTCGAGATAGTCGAGTCGGCGCTGCTTGACTTCTGGGTCCTCCGACGGTGGGATGATCGTCAGGAGGTACCCGCGGTTCTGGTAGAGGACGTTGAGCAACCGGTCCTTGATGGAGCCGACATCCTCGTGGGCGGCGTTCACGTGCAGTAGTTCTGTGAGTTTGAGCGCCATCTCGTATCCGTAGGCATGCCCAGCCCCGAGCGATGCGACGATGGGCGCGATCTGGGCGCCACCCTGGCCGGCGTCGCCGGCCGGACGGATAGCGGGGACGTCACTATCCTCCTGAATCTCCGAAGCCACTTGGGCGAAGTCGCTCTCGTTGGTCAGTCCCCCCGTCTCGGAGAACTGCTGGCTTACCCAACTCGAGAGGTCCGCGAACCGCGACTGCAGGGCCGACTTCGAGGGGGCACCCCCCATCTCGAGGACTGTGTGAAGCGTCGTGAGCTGTGCGTAGAGGCTCTTAACCGCGTATTCGTCGACGTGACGGTCGATGCTTCCCTCGTCCTGCGGATCTCCGATCGGAACGACGGGGACGTGAACGTCCGCGGTCCCGACCAACGAGGATCCGGGTTCGCACACCGCCACCATCACCCCCACGTCATCGGCGGCTTCCGCCGTGTTGACGACGCTCGAAGTTTCGCCACTCTGGGAGATTCCCACGAGCGTGTCGCTGGGCCCGATGACTGAGACGTCTACGAGGTCGGTCGTGTCCACGTACGTCTCGACCCCCTTCGAGGAGAGGTACTGACCCAGCCAGTAGGCGACGGAAAGCGAGGAGCCTTGGCCGGTGAGGTAGACGGTTCCGTCCGCATTCAGCAGTGCGTCTTGGACCTGGGTGCGACGATCGTCGTCTACGAGGGCCTCCCAGGTGGTGTCGAGGATCCCCTGATAGATGCTGTTCGGATCGTCGGGGTCGAGCCCGGTAATTAGGTCCTCTCTGAAGTGTCTGAGAACCTGTTCGGAGCGACTCGACTGCTGTCGGTACCAAGCCTCGATGAGCGACTCCGCAAAGGCCTCCTTCGTCTGGTTATTCTCGGCTGCTTGGGCAGCCACCCAGTCGTACACGTCCGGATCCAACGGGAGTGTGAGGTTCGGCATGCAGTGCTCCGGCGCACACTACTGTGATCGCATACATAACTGTTACCTGAAAGGAGATCACGAATTCTCTTCCCTGCCGGATTACCGTCGTCGTCGGTCCGTAATACGGCGAGAAACCGACAGACTTCAGCGGCTTAATGCATGTAGGTGATATCGCCGACGGCAGCGTGCCAAGGGACACAGTAGGCGGCCTCGAACGAGCACGCGCCGAAGTCGACCCCTGGGTAGCGACCGCGGCGCATGGCTCACACCTCTCCTCTTCGAGCGCGGCGCACCTCCGTCCCCTGAGCACAGGACCAGACGGCGGCGACCCGACACTCCACTGGGGAGCTACCTCTCTGGAGATGGAGTCTGCTGAAAACCGATTCCGGCGAAAACACGGCTCTGGATGGTAGCTGAACGGGCGATCCTCTGCACTCCGGTAAAATTCGAGCGGACTCGCGGGGGTCTCGCGAGCGAAGGGAAGGAACGAAAGGAGTGGACTCGCGGGGATTTGAACCCCGGGCCTTCCCCGTGCCAGGGGGATGATCTACCACTGATCTACGAGCCCTCGCTGCACTCGATGATACCGCTGTCCAGTAATTAAGGGCTTCGAAACTGATCTCGATGCTGTCTCGCGGTCGGTGGTGCACCGCAACGTCGGGGGTAGGCTCCCCCGACCGAACGTTACTGCTTCACGGACAGCGGATGTAGGAAACTTGGCCGAACCCGATCTGGTAACAGCCGTTCGTCGTGACCTCGTCGGTGGAACTCTCCACCGTCGGGTCCTCGATCGACTCCGTCACCGAGGTCGTGGCATCGGCAGGAGCAGCAACGGCGCCACCACTGACTGCGAGACCGAGCAGCGAGACGATCACTAGGAATCTGAGTAGTGTTGCTTTCATTGGTGTATGTTGGCTTATGCCAACTACTACACCAGTTGCTGCAGTAATTAATAAACCTAATTGTTCCATCAATATTGCCGCTATTTCATGTCTGTAGAGTCGCCCAAGCGAATTCTCTCTCGGAACCGGATGCGACCGAGTGACAGGTGGCCGGCGCTGTCGACGCGGATGGAAAGCCATTAAGCCCCTCGCCGGCCACTCCCCGATGGGAACAGCACGGCCGCAAATCTGACTCGCTCGGACCGACCGAGCTTGGGATTGCGGAAGTGTACCGACGTGTAGTCGGTCTTTTCGCGGTCAGTGCCGTTCCAACTCAGACAATGGCACGAATGCATACACGCCGCCGCGGGTCGTCCGGTTCGGACGCCCCCGTGGCAGACGAGCCGCCGGAGTGGAGCGACGTCGACGCCGAGGAGATCGAATCCCGCGTCGTCGAACTCGCAGAGCAGGGCCACGACCCCAGTCAGATCGGCCTGAAACTGCGCGACGAGGGCGTGAAGGGCACGCCCATCCCGGACGTCAAACTGGCGACCGGGAAGAAAGTCACCGAGATCCTGGAGGAGAACGACGCCGATTCCGACCTCCCCGAGGATCTGCGGAACCTGATGGAGCGCGCAGTCCGCCTGCGCAAGCACATGGACCGGAACCCGCAGGACGCCCAGAACAAGCGCGCCCTGCAGAACACCGAGTCCAAGATCCGTCGCCTGGTCAACTACTACCAGGGCGACGAGCTCGACGCCGACTTCGAGTACGACTACGAGACCGCCGAAGAGATCCTCGAAGGCTAAATGTCGAAAGCGCGCCCAGTCGAGGAGCCACTCGCCGAGACCCTGTCGGCGGCCCCGTTCGTTCGGGTCGCCGCCGCCAGCGACGGCGACAGCCTCGCGGCTGCCGGCCTCCTCGCCCGGGCGTGTGCCGGGACGGACACCCCGTTCCAGCTCCGCCTCGACGATGCGCCGGACACCGAGGACGCCGTCACCGTCACGGTCGGACCGACCGCCGTCGACGGCGACGCGACGCTCGACCGACCGGCGAGCCCGACCGCGTTCGAGCTGGCTCGCCACCTCGGCGCCGATCCGGACCCGGTCCTCGCCCTCGCCGGCACGATCGCCGCGGGCGAGACCGTCCAGTCGGCCGACGCGGCGCTCGAAGCCGCACGCGAGTCGGCGTTGATCGACCGACAGCCCGGGTTGGGACTCCCGACGGCGGACGTGCCGACCGGGCTCGCGGCGTCGACGCTGCTGCACGGCCCGTTCTCGGGCGACGAGGACGCGGCGGCCGCGCTGGTCGCCGAACTCGACGCCGGCGACGATGCCGACAGCGACGAGGCGTTCGACCGCCGGCTCGCCTCGCTGGTCGCCGTCGACACGGTGACCGCCGAGGGGGCCACCGAGCGCGCCGCGACACAGGTCGAGCGCGCGCTCCGGCCGTACGTCACGCCCGACGCGCCGTTCCGCACGCTCGGCGGCTACGCCGACGTGCTGGACGCGGTCGCCCGGACCGCCCCGGCTGCCGGCATCTCGCTGGCGCTGGAGGAGGGCTCCGACGAGGCGACCGATGCCGCGCTCGCGGCGTGGCGCAAGTACGGCGCGGCGGTCCACGACGGCCTGCGATCGGCGACGACCCGCCGGCACCACGGCGTCTGGCTCCTCGATCTCGGGGACGCCGACCCCGCGGTCCTGCCGGCGGTCGCCCGCCTCGCGCTGGCGTTCCACTCGCCGGAGCCGGTCGCGCTCGCCGTGACCGACGGCGCCGCGGCCGCCGCCGGCGACTCGGGGATCGACGACGCCGTCGCGGCCGCCACGCGCGCGGTCGACGGCACGGGCCACGGCACGGACACGACCGGCTGGGCGCGCTTCGACAGCGACACCGAACAGTTCACGGACGCGTTCCGGGAGGCGCTATGAGCGGGGATCGCCACGAGGCGACGATCGCCACCACCCACGACGACGCGGGGACGGTGGCGGCCGCGCTCGCTCCCGACAACACCGATGCGATGACGACGACCGTCGACGGCGACACGGTCCGGACCGCCATCGTCCGCGAGGACGCCGGCGGGCTGGCCGCCTCCGTCGACGACTACGTCGTCAACCTCACCGTCGCCGACGCCGTCTGCGAGACGGCTCGGGACACCACTCAACCATGAGCGAGACATCCACCAAGATCGAAGGCAAACGATGGTACACCGTGCTCGCGCCCGAGCAGTTCGACCGGGCCGAGATCGGTGAGACCGTCGCGGAGGAACCGAACCAGGTCGTCGGCCGAACCATCGAGACCACGCTGGGCGAGATGGAGGGCGACCAGGGACAGAACAACAGCAAGCTCACGTTCAAGATCGACGACGTGGGCAGCGACGCCGCCTACACCGAGTTCATCAAGTACGAACTCACGCGGGACTACCTGCGCTCGCTGGTGCGCCGCGGCGCCTCGAAGGTCGCCGCCACCGTCACGCTGCTGACGACTGACGACTACCGCGTCAAGATCCAGCCGGTGGCGCTGACGACCCAGAAGGCCGACCGCTCCCAGGAGCAGGCCATCCGCTCGGTGATGACCGACATCGTCGAGGAGGCCGCCGACGAGCGCACGTTCGAGCAGCTGGTCGACAGCGTCGTCGAGGGCCGGGTCTCCTCGGCCATCTACGGCGAGGCCAAGGAGATCTACCCGCTGCGCCGCGTCGAGGTCCAGAAGCTCACCCTCGAGGCCCGACCCGAGGAGGTCGCGGCCGAGGAGGAGGCTTCTGTCGACGTCGAGGAAGAGGACATCGAGGAGTAGTCCTCGCTTCAGCGGATTCACGCGCTTTTCGTCTTTTTCACCGATCGCGAGCGGCGGCGCCGGCCACGCTGCTGGAACGCCATCGGTGCAGTCGCCGATCGGTGCGTCGACGCCTACTCGCTCGGCGTCGCCGTCGGCGTGGACTCCTCGACGATCACTCTCCCCACCATCCCGCCGCTCTCGTGGGGGATACAGAAGTAGTCGTACTCGCCGGGGATCTCGAACGTGTGGGTAAACTGGTCGCCGTTGCTCAGCCCGCCGCCGGTGCTGTTCGTCCACGCCTCCCGGGCGGCCGCCTCGCTTTCGTAGCCGCCGGAGGCGAAGAAGGCGGCGCCGTCGGGCAGCGACTCCTCGTAGGCGGTGACCGTGTGGTCGCGGGTGCCCGTGTTCTCCCAGACGACCTCCTCGCCGGGGGCGACGGTGATCGTCTGCGGGTCGAACGAGGTCGGGCGCATCCCCACGTCGAAGTCGGTGTTCTCGTCGCGAGTCAGGCCGAGACAGCCCCCGAGACTCACCGCGGCAGCCGTGCCCGCGGCGACGAGATATCGTCGGCGGTCCATGGGTCGGCCTCGGTCCCGGAGCGGTTTAGGCGACGCGATTCCGTCACCCCGAAGGTAAACACGTAAACCGCGGCCGTGTGTCGAATCGCCCATGCGCTTGCGGTCACTCGGCCGTCTCGGTCCAGCCGACGCCGTCACCGTCGGGAACGCCGCGCTGGGCTTTCTCGCGGTCGTCGCCGCGACCGTCGACATCGGCCTCGCGGCCCGGATCGTCCTGCTGGGCGCGATCGCCGACGGGCTGGACGGCGTCGTCGCCCGGAAGTACGGCGGCACCGAGGCCGGCCCGTACCTCGACTCGCTGGCCGACGTTGCCACCTTCGGCGTCGCACCCGCGACCCTCGTTGCCGTCGTCGCGCGCCGGGAGTGGGGGACGCCGGCCGCGCTGCTCTCCGGCGTCTCGACGGAGAGTTTACTCGCGCTGGCCGGCGTCGTCGTGCCCGCGCTGTACGTCGCCGCCGCGGTCACGAGGCTGGGGCTGTACACCGCCTACGACACCGACAGCGACGAGACCGTCGGCGTCCCGACGACGCTCGCGGCGACGATCTTTGGCGCGATCGTGCTCACGGGCTACCGCGGCGCCGGGACCGTGCTGATGGGCTTTCACGACGCCGGCTTCCTGCTCGCGCTCGCGGCGGTTCTGACGCCGCTGATGCTCTGTGACGTGGTCTACCCCGACCTCCACGCGCAGGACGCGCTGGTGATGGGCGTCGTACAGGCCGGCGCCGTCCTGCTTCCGGGGCTGTACGGCCGCGGCTTCGCGTTCGGCCTGCTGTACGTCGCCCTCGCGTACCTCGTCCTGGGGCCGGTGCTCTACTGGCGGCGCTGACCGTGGTCAGTCGGCCGACGGCTCGAGAATACCCTCACAGCGTGCGACGAAGTCGGCGAGGTTCCGGGCCACGTCCTTGTCCAGCGTGACGATGACGCCGGCGTCCTCGCCCTCGCGGAAGTGAATCAGTACCGCCTTCGCGTGGAGCGAGATCGACGCCTGCTGGGGGCCGAGCCCCTGATAGTCCCGTTCGCGGATCAACGGCTCGGCGTCGCGTGCGCGCCGTGCAAGCGCCGGCACCGCCTGCTGGAGGTCGGGCGTCGCGAGATCCTCACGGACGTACAGCGCGGTCCAGTCGTCCTCGTCGTAGCGGAACGCCGAGCGGAAGTTCTCACCGGCCTGCTCCTGGACGAGTCGGACGAGCCCCTGGTACCGTTCGTTCACACGTTCTCCTCGCGGGTAGGGGTCTTAATAGATCGCTTCTTCGGTAGAAATGGCCGTACTGCGGTGGGTCAGGCCTCGGCGGCGGCCGCGTCGTCGTCAGCTGCGAGCGTTTCGCGGGCCTTCTCGGCCTCGGCCTGCAGCGTGTACTCTCGGGCGTCCTCGTACTCGGCGACCGCTTCGAGCGCCTCACGGGTGCCGATCTGTCGGAGCGCCCACGCCGCGGCGGTCCGGACGGTCCGCTCCTCGTCCTCCTCGATCGTGGCCGCGAGCGGCTCGATCGCGCGGGTGTCGCCGATCAGGCCGAGCGCGCGGGCCGCGAGCGGGCGGACCTTGTCGTTGTCCATCTCCAGCTTGTTCGCGAGCGCCTGGGTTGCCTCTTCGCTGCCGATCTCGCCCAGCGCGCGGAACGTGACTTTCTGGAGCTGCGGGTCCGAGTCCTCGTCGACGTACTCAAGCAGCGTGTCGACGGCGTCCTCGGCGCCGGCACCCATCTTCCCGAGCGCCTCGATCCCGGGCTTGTCACGCTTCTGGGCGCGGGCGTGCATCTCGTCGAACGCGGCCGGGTCGCCCATCCGGGTCAGCGTCTCCATGCAGTGGCGCTCCATGAACTCCGAGTCCAGCGCGTCGAGCGCGCGGAGCACCTGCTCGACGTTGCCCTGCTGTTCGTGCTCCTTCAGCGCGGCCCACTCGACGGGGTAGTCCTTGTAGTGGCCGAGCACGTCGTAGAACCCCTCCGCCCGGAGCTGTTCGTTCGTCTCGAGGTCGTCCCACTCCTCGGCCTCCTCCAGCCCGGAGTCCAGTTCGTCGGTCGCCTCGACCAGCGCGGCGAGCGTGTCGGCGTCCGCGTCGGGGTCGAGTTCGGCGTCCTCGATCGCGTCGGCGACGGCGTCGAGTTCGTGGGCGAGCGCCTCGGGTTCTTCGTCCTCGGCGCTGCCGAACTCGGTGTCGAGCGCGTCGCCCGCGGCGTCGAGGTAGGCGTCGACCGCCGCCTGCGTCGCCGGGGTGCCGTTCGCGGTCCAGCGCGTCTCGGTGAGCTTCGTCTGGGCCGCCTCGATATCCTCGAGCACGTCCTCGGCGTAGGGGCCGCGCTGCTCCTCGATCCCCTCGCGGAGCTCGTCGATCTGGCCTTCGATCTCCTCGGCCGTCTCGTCGTCCTCGTCGAACTCGGCAGTCTCGAACGCCTCGGCGACGCGGTCGACGGTGGCCTCGACGTCGTCGAGGTCGGCCTCCGTCTCGGCCGCCTCGAGTGCCTCGCTCGCCTCGTCGAGGCGTGACTCCATCTCCTCCGCGGAGAGCTGGAGCGCCTCCTCCTCGGCCTCGGTCGGCTCCTCCTCGTCAGTCATACGTGTGAGTGGGTCCGAAACTGATTAAGGCGTTTCCCTTCCGAGCGCTCCGAGGCGGCCGAAGCGGGACTACCGCTCCAGCCCGGGGTTGGTGACCGCGCCGTCGGCTGCCGAGCCGAACTGCGCGCCGTACTTCCCGAGCACGCCGCCGGCGTACGACGGGTCGGGTCGCTCCCGGTCGTCGAGCCGGGCCTCGATCTCCTCCTCGGGGAGGGCCACGTCGAGGCTGCGCTCGGGGATGTCGATCGTGACGTGGTCGCCGTCCTCGAGCGCGCCGAGCGGGCCGCCGACGAACGACTCCGGGGCGACGTGGCCGATCATCGGCCCGCGGGTCGCGCCCGAGAACCGCCCGTCAGTCACCATCGCCACGTCGTCTTCGTGGCCCTGGCCGACGACGGCCGCGGTGACGCCCAGCATCTCGCGCATCCCCGGGCCGCCGCGCGGGCCTTCGTTGCGGATCACGATCACGTCGCCCGACTCGATCCCTCCTTCCTGCACGTACTTCATCGCGTCCTCCTCGCTCTCGAAGACGCGCGCCGGCCCCTCGTGGTGGAACTGATCCTCGCCGGTGACCTTGAGGACGGCGCCGTCGGGCGCGAGGTTTCCCTTCAGGATCTTGATCGCGCCCTCCTCGTGGAACGGGTCGTCGACGGGCCGGAGGAAGTCCGTCTCGTCGAGCGTGCTGTCGGCGGGGAGGTCGAGCGTCTCCAGTTCCTCCGAGACCGTCCGGCCGGTGACGGTCATCGCGTCGCCGTCGAACAGGCCGGCCTCGACCAGCCGGCGGATCACGACCGGCACGCCGCCCGCGTCGTGGAGGTCCTTCATCACCCGCGAGCCGCCGGGCTGGAGGTTCGCGATCTTGGGGGTGCGGCGGCTGATCTCGTCGAAATCCTCGATCGAGAGGTCGATCCCCGCCTCCCCTGCGAGTGCGAGCAGGTGGAGCACTGCGTTCGTCGAGCCGCCCATCGCGACCTGCACCGCGATCGCGTTCTCGAACGACGCGCGAGTGAGGATGTCGGAGGGCTTGCGGTCGTTCTCGACGGCGTCGAGCGCGAGTTCGCCCGCGCGCTCGGCCACGCGGGTCCGGCCCTCGCTCTCCGCGGGCGGGGAGGCGCTGCCCAGCGGCGCGAGTCCGAGCGCCTCGCTGATCGAGGCCATCGTGTTCGCGGTGAACATCCCGCCGCAGGAGCCCGCGCCGGGGCAAGCGTTTCGCTCCAGCTCGTCCAACTCCTCGCGGCTCATCTCCCCCTGCGCGTACGTGCCGACGCCCTCGAACACGTGCTGGACGGTCACGTCCCGGCCCTCGTGCTGGCCGGGGAGGATCGAGCCGCCGTAGAGGAACACGCTCGGGAGGTCGGTCCGGATCGCGGCCATCAGCATCCCGGGGAGGTTCTTGTCACAGCCCGCGACCGTCACCAGCGCGTCGAGGCGCTCGCCGAACGCCACCAGTTCGACGGAGTCGGCGATCACCTCCCGCGAGATCAGCGACGCGCGCATCCCCTCGGTCCCCATCGAGATGGCGTCGGAGATCGTGATCGTGCCGAACTCGATCGGCATCCCCCCGGCGTCGTCCACGCCGTCGATCGCGCCGTCGGCCACGTCGTCGAGGTGGACGTTACATGGCGTCACGTCCGCCGCGGGGTTGGCGACGCCGACCATCGGCGAGGCGAGGTCGTCGTCGTCGAACCCCATCGCGCGGAACATCGAGCGATGCGGCGCGCGCTCCGGCCCCTCAGTCACCTCGCGGCTCCGCAGATTGGGGGGCTTCTCCCCGGCGCTGTCTCCCTCCCCGCCTCGCGTGTCTTGGCGACTCATACCACTACCCACGCCCGGGGGCACTTAACTCCGTTCCGGGTGTGGTGCGTAACATTTCATCTACGTAACACGCCCTATTAATCGTGATGGTTCTCGCCGGCAGCTTTATCAAGTGCCACCAAGTAGCGTGGGACGCAATGTCTCACGACACCGAGGGAGCGTCGGAAACCCCGGCGGATCGAGTTCTCCCAGGGCACGCTGAGAACTGATCCCGAGTTCGCCACGGCTCGGATCTTCGACACCACCCTGCGAGACGGTGAACAGTCGCCCCGGACTTCGTTCTCCTACGACGACAAACGCGAGATAGCCGCCGCACTCGACAGCGCCGGCGTCGACGTGATCGAGGCGGGCTTCCCCGTGAACTCCGACGCGGAGTTCACGGCGGTCCGCGACGTCGCGTCGGCCGCCGACACGACGGTCTGCGGGCTGGCTCGCGTCGTCGAGGAGGACGTCGAGGCCGCGCTCGACGCCGGCGTCGATCTGGTCCACGTGTTCGCGTCGACCAGCGACGTCCAGATCGAGGACTCGATGCACGCCAGCCGCGAGGCCGTGATCGAGCGCTCGGTCGAGAGCGTCGAACGCGCCGCCGAATCCGGTGTAGACGTGATGTTCTCCCCGATGGACGCCACCCGGACCGATCCCGACTACCTCGCCGAAGTGGTCGAGGCGGTCTCCGACGTGGGCGTCGACTGGATCAACGTCCCGGACACCTGCGGGGTCGCGACCCCCGGGCGGTTCGCCGAGTTGATCCGGACGGTCAAGGAGCACACGGACGCCCGCATCGACGTACACACCCACGACGACTTCGGACTCGCGAGCGCGAACGCGCTCGCCGGCTTCGAGGCCGGCGCCGAGCAGGCGCAGGTCTCCGTCGGCGGCATCGGCGAGCGCGCCGGCAACGCCGCGCTCGAACAGGTCGTCATGGCCGCAGAGAGCGTCTACGGCGCCGACACCGGGATCGACACCACCGCGATCACCGGCCTCGCCCGCACGGTCGAGGAGCGCAGCGGCGTCGACCAGCCAGCCAACGCGCCGATCGTCGGCGAGAACGCCTTCGCCCACGAGTCCGGCATCCACGCCGCGGGCGTCATCGAGAACGCGGCGACGTTCGAGCCTGGCGTGATGACGCCGGAGATGGTCGGCGCCGAGCGCGAGCTGGTGCTGGGCAAGCACACGGGCACCCACTCCGTCCGCGAGCGCCTGCGCGAGGCGGGCTACGACCCGACCGACGAGCAGGTCCGGGCGGTCACCCGCGAGGTGAAAGACCGCGGCGCCGACGGCGACGAGATCACCGCCGAGACGCTCGAAGCCGTCGCCGCAGCACACGACGTCGACCGCGAGCGCGAACGCGTCCCGGAGGGGCCGGCCTGATGGCTCCCCGCGACGGCGCGCCGCGCCAGCCGCGGCGCTCGCGATCGTGCCACGGTGTGACGTGGCGCGGAAAGAGTTATCACGGTCGGTGTCATCGCTCCGGCCATGACGCGTCGACGCCACACCGGTTCGCTCGGCGTCAGCGTCTCGCTCGTCATCGTAGGGGTCTGACCCCTACAGCCACCACTTCTCCACCGACCGTCGCAGCACTCGACCGGCGAGCCTGCAGTCACACGACGAGCGAGTCAGCGCGCGCCGCGGCACCATCCCGGCGCGACGACCGAGCGGAACGACACGACGACCAGCCGCAGACCAACGGCGCCTCCGGCGCCGACCACCGATGACAGAGAACACGATCTACCACGACGAGGACGCGACGCACAGCTACATCGAACCGAAGACGGTCGCGGTGCTGGGCTACGGCAGTCAGGGCCACGCACACGCACAGAACCTCGCGGACAGCGGGATCGACGTGATCGTCGGCCTGCGCGAGGGGTCGGCCTCCCGGACCGCCGCCCGCGAGGACGGCCTCACCGTCGCGACGCCGACGGAGGCCGCGGCGGCCGCCGACGTGGTGTCGATGCTCGTCCCGGACAACGTCCAGCCGGACGTGTACGACGACATCGCGCCCGAACTGGACGCCGGCGACACGCTCCAGTTCGCCCACGGCTTCAACATCCACTACGACCAGATCGAGCCGCCCGAGGACGTCGACGTGACGATGGTCGCGCCGAAGGGGCCGGGCCACATCGTCCGCCGGCAGTACACCGACGGCGAGGGGACGCCCGGACTGATCGCGGTGTACCGCGACGCGACCGGCGAGGCGAGACAGGAGGCGCTCGCGTACGCGGACGCGATCGGCTGCACTCGCGCGGGCGTGATCGAGACCACGTTCCGCGAGGAGACCGAGACCGACCTGTTCGGCGAGCAGGCGGTGCTCTGTGGCGGCGTCACCGAACTCGTGAAGGCGGGGTACGAGACGCTGACCGACGCCGGATACAGCGAGGAGATGGCGTACTTCGAGTGCCTGAACGAGCTGAAGCTCATCGTCGACCTGCTGTACGAGGGCGGGATGGGCGGGATGTGGGACTCCGTCTCCGACACCGCCGAGTACGGCGGCATCACCCGCGGCGAAGTGGTCGTCGACGATCACACCCGCGAGCAGATGGAGACCGTGCTGGAGCAGGTCCAGAACGGCGAGTTCGCGACGGAGTGGATCACCGAGAACCGGGCGGGCCGGCCGTCCTACGGCCAGCGCCGCGCCGCCGAGAAGAACCACGAGATCGAGGAGGTGGGCGAGGAGCTCCGCGCGCTGTTCGCCTGGAGCGATGCCGAGGAGAACCGGGAGCCAGCCAACACCCCAGCGGACGACTGAGACCGATGACCCGACACACCGACACTACGAGCCGACGGCGCGACGAGACGAACCGACGAGAGACCAGCCGGCGGACGATGAGCGAGGTGAGCCACACCAACCCCACGACCGGGGAGAGCTTCGGCGACTCGCAGGTGTTCCAGCGGGGGACGGTCGCGATGGTCGACGGCGGCGAGGCCCCCGAGGAGCGCGACGACGATCCGGAGCCGATGGGCGACGTGGACCACACGCCCCGCGAGGACGCCCCCGAAGCGAACGACGCGTACGTTCGCGGCGTCGACCGCGAGGGAGCGAGCGACGACGAGTCCGAAACGGCGGCCGACACAGAGGAGGGAGCCGACGAGGAGGCCGTATGAGCGAGGGGACGCTGTACGACGCGGTGTGGGACCGCCACCGCGTCCGGCGGCTCCCCAGCGGGCAGGACCAGCTGTTCGTCGGCCTCCACCTGATCCACGAGGTGACGAGCCCGCAGGCGTTCGGGATGCTCGAGGAGCGCGACCTCGACGTGGCGTACCCCGAACGGACCCACGCCACCGCCGACCACATCGTCCCGACGGACGACCGCGAGCGCCCCTACGACGACGAGGCCGCGGAGTCGATGATGGCCGAACTGGAGGCAAACGTCGCCGACGCCGGCCTCTTGTTCGACCACCCCGAGACGGGCCGACAGGGGATCGTCCACGTCGTCGGCCCGGAACAGGGGCTGACCCAGCCGGGGATGACCGTCGTCTGCGGCGACTCCCACACCGCGACCCACGGCGCCGTCGGCGCGCTGGCGTTCGGGATCGGCACCTCCCAGATCCGGGACGTGCTCGCGACCGGCACCGTCGCGATGGAGAAGCAGGCGGTCCGCCGGATCGAGGTGACGGGCGAGCTCGGCGAGGGCGTCACCGCGAAGGACCTGATTCTGACGATCATCGGCGCGCTCGGCACCGACGGCGGCGTCGGCTACGTGTACGAGTACGGCGGCCCGGCGGTCGAGTCGCTGTCGATGGCCGGCCGGATGACCGTTTGCAACATGTCGATCGAGGGCGGCGCCCGTGCGGGCTACGTCAACCCCGACGAGACCACCTACGAGTGGATGGCCGGGACGGACGCGTTCGCCGACGATCCCGAGAAATTCGCCGAGCGAAAGGAGTACTGGGAGTCGATCCGCTCGGGCGAGGACGCCACCTACGACGACGTGGTGACGATCGACGCCAGCGAGATCGAGCCGACGGTGACGTGGGGGACGACGCCCGGCCAGACGGTCGGCATCTCGGAGCCGGTTCCCGATCCCGCCGATCTCCCGCCCGAGGACCGCGCGGTCGCCGAGCGGGCACAGGAACACATGGGCGTCACGCCCGGCGAGCCGATGGCGGGGTTCCCGGTCGACGTGGCGTTTCTCGGCTCCTGTACGAACGCGCGGCTCTCGGACCTGCGTGCGGCCGCCGAAGTCGTCGCAGAACGAGAGCTTGCCGACGGCGTGCGGGGTCTCGTCGTCCCGGGAAGCCAGCGCGTGAAAGCCGCCGCCGAGGCCGAGGGGCTGGACGATATTTTCCGCGAGGCGGGGTTCGAGTGGCGCGGCGCGGGCTGCTCGATGTGTCTCGGGATGAACGACGACCAGCTCGTCGGGGACGAGGTCTGTGCCTCCTCCTCGAACCGGAACTTCGTCGGCCGGCAGGGCAGCGCCGACGGCCGGACGGTCCTGATGAGCCCCGAGATGGTCGCCGCCGCCGCGGTGACCGGCGAGGTGACCGACGTGCGCGAACTCGACGCCGCGCCGGAGGTGGCGCGGTGACCCGGAAGGACGGCGATCCCGTCGACGTACCCGCGATCGAGCGCGTCGAGGGGACGGGCGTCCCCGTGCGCGGGAACGATATCGATACCGACCAGATCATCCCCGCGCGGTTCCTGAAGGTGCTCACCTTCGAGGGGCTCGGGGAGTTCGCGTTCTTCGATCAGCGCTACGAGAACACCGGTCCCGACGCGGGCGGCGACGGGCTGGCCGCCGAGCGCGAGGTCGCCGAACAGCCCACTGACCACCCGTTCAACGACGAGCGCTTCCGGGACGCGAACGTGCTGGTGGTCAACGCCAACTTCGGCTGTGGCTCCTCCCGGGAGCACGCGCCGCAGGCGCTCGCGCGCTGGGGGATCGACGCCATCGTCGGCGAGTCGTTCGCGGAGATATTCGCGGGTAACTGTCTCGCGCTGGGAATCCCGACCGTGACTGCCGACAGCGAGGCGATCGAGGCGCTGCAGGACCATATCGACGCCAATCCTGACACGGAGATCACCGTCGACGTGGCCGACGAGACGGTGCGCTACGACGGCCGCGAGATCGACGCCGCGGTCGACTCGGCACAGCGCCAGTCGCTCGTCGCGGGCGAGTGGGACACCACCGCGCTGCTCGGCGCCAACCCCGAGGCGGTCGCGGAGACGGCCGCCTCGCTGCCCTACACCGACCGATGACCGACGAGATCGCCGTGATCCCCGGCGACGGGATCGGGCAGGAGGTCGTCCCCGCCGCGGTTCGGGTGCTGGAGGCCGTGGATCCGGAGTTCACCGTCCGGCACGCCGAGGCCGGCGACGCGGTCGCCGAGGAGCGGGGGACCCCCCTGCCCGAACCGACCGTCGAGACCGTCGAGGCCGCCGACGCGACGCTGTTCGGCGCGGCCGGCGAGACGGCGGCCGACGTGATCCTCCCGCTCCGGGAGGCGGTCGGCAGCTTCGCGAACGTCCGGCCCGCCCGCGCGTACCCCGGCGTCGACGCGCTCCGGCCGGAGACGGATCTCGTGTTCGTCCGGGAGAACACGGAGGGAGTCTACGCGGGCCACGAGAGCGATCTCGGCGAGGGCGTGACGACGCTCACCCGCGTGATCACCGAGTCCGCCTCCCGCCGAATCGCCGAGTTCGGCTTCGAGTACGCCGACGAGCGTGGCGCGGACGTGACGGTCACGCACAAGGCGAACGTGATGCGCGTCACGGACGGGCAGTTCCTCGACGCGGTCGACGCCGTCGCCGAGGAACGCGGCGCCGAGTACGGGACCGAACTGATGGACGCGCTGGCGACGAAGCTGCTGCTCGACCCGACGGCGTACGACGTGATCGTCTGCCCGAACCTCGCGGGCGACGTGCTCTCCGACCTCGCCGCCGGACTCGTTGGCGGGCTGGGGTTGCTGCCGTCCGCAAACGTCGGCGCCGAGAACGGGCTGTTCGAGCCGGTCCACGGCACCGCGCCCGATATCGCCGGCGAGGGCGTCGCCAACCCCGCGGCGGCGATCCTGAGCGCGGCGATGCTGCTCGACAGTCTCGGTCACGAGGACGCGGCCGCCGACGTTCGCTCGGCGGTCGAGCGCACGCTGGAAGGCGGGCCGCGGACGCCGGATCTCGGCGGCACGGCGTCGACCGACGAAGTGGCCGACGCCGTGATCCGGCGGCTCTAACGACTCACGTTCGCGCGCAGTTCCAGCTTCTTCACTCGCGTCGCGAGCGTAAGGACCGTCGCCGTCAGCGTGAGCACGACCGCGCCGGCGGCCGCGAGTGCGTGGATCTCCGGCGGGTGGGTGAAGAAGCCGTCGACCCCGATAGTTTGCCCGGGGATGAGCGTGTGGTGGGGGGTGCCGAGCACCGGGACGAAGTAGTCAACGAGGTCGTTCAGGCCGTACCACAGCACCGCGACGGCGACGGCCCGGACCGGGAAGTCGGAGATGCGGTGGAGGACGAACGCCTGCACCACCATCGCGAGGTGGCTGAACAGGAGGAACAGGTACATCGGCAGGGGGTTGACCGCGCGGAACGAGTCAGAGAAGACGAGCAGCACGTACGGCGTCCAGAGCCCGAGCTTCCAGCAGCCGAAGAACGCGAGCGCCGAGAGGTACTCGTTCGCGCTACCCAGCGCCCACGCGCCGAACGCCAGCGCGATGAACAGCGTCGCGACGGGGCTGTCCGGCACGAGCGGCCAGAACGCCGCCGGCTCCGCCGCAAGCTGGCCAGTTATCAGCGGGTCCGACAGGGGAAGGGGGTGGACGCCGTAGTACCAGAAGCCGAAGGCGGTGCCGAGGAGGTTGGTGACGACGACGAGCCACACCGCGCGCAGCCCGAAATCCTCGACCGCTCGGGGGAGCGGTGCGAGCCAGCGCGGCAGCGCGTCGCGGTCGGGCAGGCGCGAGCGGGGGAGCAGGCCCGGTAGAGTCATACTGGGGCGACAGACCGGCGGTGGCAAAGGGCTGCCGGTGACGGTGCGGGCAAACCGGCAGCGATGGCAAAGGGCTGCCGGTGCCGATGTGGGTCGTCGGCGTCGACTCGCGGGCGAACGGGCCGAAGCCACCCCCCTTAAGTCCCGCCCGCCGCAAGTGTGGGTATGGACGAAGTGGACGACATCGAGGAGCTCAAACGGGGCACCGACCTCGTGAAGCGCGGCTTCGCGAAGATGCAGAAAGGCGGCGTCATCATGGACGTGGTGAACCGCGAGCAGGCCCGGATCGCCGAGGACGCCGGCGCCGTCGCGGTGATGCACCTCGAAGCCGTCCCGGCGGACATCCGCAAGCGCGGCGGTGTCGCCCGGATGGCCAACCCCGCCGAGATCGCGGAGATCACCGACGAGGTCTCGATCCCGGTGATGGGGAAGGTCCGGATCGGCCACCGGAAGGAGGCCGAGATCATGGAGGCCGCCGGCGCGGACATGGTCGACGAGAGCGAGGTGCTCACCCCCGCCGAGGAGAAGTACCACATCGACAAGCGGGACTTCACCGCCCCGTTCGTCTGCGGCGCGCGCAACCTCGGCGAGGCGCTCCGGCGCATCGACGAGGGCGCGGCAATGATCCGCACCAAGGGCGAGGCCGGCACCGGCGACGTGAATCAGGCGGTCCACCACCAGCGCAACATCAAGAGCGCGATCCGCAAGCTCGAGGGAATGAACTACGAGGAACGGGAGATGTGGGCCCGCGAGCACGAGGCGCCGCGGGAACTGGTCCACGAGACGGCCGACCTCGGCCGGCTGCCCGTCGTCAACTTCGCGGCCGGGGGGATCGCGACGCCCGCCGACGCCGCGCTGATGATGTACCACGGCTGCGACGGCATCTTCGTCGGCTCGGGGATCTTCGGCGCGGAGAACCCCGAGAAGATGGGCAGCGCGATCGTCGAAGCGGTCAACAACTGGGACGACCCCGAGGCGCTGCTGGAGATCGCCTCCGACGTGGGCGGCGGCATGAAGGGCGAGTCGAACGTGGATCTGCCCGAGGAGGAGAAGCTGCAGGGCCGCGGGAATTAGGTAGGTAGTTTTCGGTTCTTTTTGTCGTACTTGGTATCGGTGTTGGGATTGGCTGCAACTCTGCGGCGACACTCGATTGCGTTGGCTACCGGGACAGCGACCGCAACAGCATCTCGGTGCTAGACCACTTGCGACCGCCGTGCGCCGGGCACAAGGCCCGCCATCAGAAATCAGAGATTTCTGATTGGCAGACGAGAGCTTCGCTCTCGTCGACGGCGCAGCGCCGAGTCCCCACCCCTCCCCCCGCCGGCGCCGTTGGCGCCGGCGAGGCGTCCACCGCGACCGCACCGCGGCGGCGGTGGCGCGCGACGTGAGCAGGGCGAGACCGAAGGTCTCGCTGGCCGTGCGGGCGACGCTTGGGTCGCCCGCACGACGCCTCCGTGCGCGAACGAGCGCGCGAGGGACTAGTGACTGAGCGACAGCGAAGGAACGAGTCGGCTGGGGAGGTCTGTGGGCTGTGCGGGGCGGTGCGGTCACAAGTGGACATGCTCACCCCGCGGTCCTGTTCGTCGTAGAGGCAGCGAACTCCGCGGTCCTGTTCGTCCTGAAGCAAACAAACTCCGCGTCTCCAGTCCAGAACCGAGAGAACGTCGAAACAGCCCAACAGATCCAGAATTTCCACAATGTCCAGAATCCGAACGAACTCTACCCTATCCCGACTGCTCACAAGCTTCTCCCGAAAACACCACTACCGACCCGAAAACATCCCTCTCCCGCAAAAACTCAGAGCTCGACGCCCGGCGGGATGAGGCTCCGCTCTCGCAGGAACTCCCCGTCGGCGTCGTACACCAGGAACGTCTCCTTCTCGTACTCCACCATCTCGTCGCCGTCGATGGAGACGATGACGCGGTAGCCGCCCTCCTCCTCGGCGTCGACGTACGCCCGGGCCGCCTCGATGAACCGCAGCACGTCGTCGGACTCCTCGTTGAGTTCGAGGACGTACTCCCCGGTCACGCGGTTCGTGACGGCGACGACTCCGGGGACCACGTCGTCGCTCCCGAGTTCGTCCTGCAGTCGGAACGCCACGTCGACGTCCTCGCCGTCGAGCAGATCGCCGTCGGCGTCGCTGAGGCGCTCCCGGAGCGTCTCCCCCGGCCCACTGAAGTCGATCTCGACCAGCGGCTGGGCGGGCTCACCACCGTCTTCCGCCCAGTCGACGTTCGTCACGTCTAGCTCGAAGTAGTCGCGCCTCATTCGATACTGGACAGTTAGCGACGGGCACCTAAAACCGTAACGCCCGTATGCGTTCGTGAGCCACTCCGCTCCCGACAGCCGGGCGTTGGAACGAAGTGCTGTCGGACCGGAGCGTGGGGTATGGTCTCCCGCTCCCGTCGCCGCTTCCTCCGGGCGAGCGCCGCCGCCGGCGCCTTCGGAAGCGCCGGCTGTCTCGGTCGATCGAATCCGGCACAGGACGCCGCACAGCGCCGGATCGACCACCGAACGTCCCCGCCCGCCGACACGTGGCCGACCGAGGACTACGGCGCGCGGAACACGCGTCACAACCCCGACGCCGCCCCGCCGCGATCGACGCCGACGACCGAGTGGTCGGCCCCGCTCCCGGGCGTCGTCTCCTCGGTCGTCGTCGGTCCCGACTCAATCTACGCGAGTTCCGAGGAAGCGACAGTCGCGGTCGCGCTCGACGGCACCGAGCGGTGGCGCGTCGAGTTCGGCGGCGGCCTCGCGTTCGTCGAGGGGCGGCTGTACGTGAGCGCGGACACGCTGGTCGCGCTCGACACCGCCGGCGACGAGATCTGGCGCGGTCCCGACGGGCTGGAGCCGGGCGCGGTGTTCGAGTCCAACGGGACGGTGTACGTCACCGAGCGGGAACGGCTCCGGGGACTCCACGCCGACTCCGGCGCGGAGCGCTGGCGGATCGACACCGCTCGCTACCCCCGGCTCGTCGCCGACGACAGCCACGTAGGGGTCGTGACCGGCGACCGCGTCCGCTTTCTCGCCCCTGGGGAGGCTGAGAACGGGCTGTTCCGGGACCCTACACCCCGAGTCGTCGAGGCGCTCGAGCCGGGGTGGTACCCGGAGATCGTCTCGGCGACGCTGGTCGACGGCGCGTTCTACCTCGGCCAGTTCGGCGACAGCGTCGCCGACCTCGACGCGACCGCGCGGCAGTTCCACCGCATGACGGACGACGAACGCTGGGTGGCGCCGTACGACTGGAGCGGCGTGAGCGCGCTCGCGGTCGACGACGAGCGCGTCTACGGAGTTCCCTACCACGCGACGCTCGACCCGCTGGCGTCCTCGGTGGTCGCGCTGGATCGCGAGACGGGGACCGAACAGTGGCACGACGACGGCGAACTGCTCGGGGCACCGGCCGTCGGCGGCGACGTCGTCGTCGCCGGCGGCGCCCACCCCGGATCGCCGAGCGTCTGCGTCTCCGAAGGTGATGGGGGAGAGTCGGACGGAACCCCGGCGACGGAGAGGGCAGCCGAAGAGACGTGTTCCGGCGGCGAGCCAGCGGCCGAGTCGGGCGTGCTCCGCGCGTTCGACGCCGCGACCGGCGAGCGGCTGTGGACCGTCGAGCCTGGCGCGTCCTACGGGAGCTACCCGCTCGCGCTGGCCGGCGACCGCGTCTACTACGGCGACGCCGCCGGCGTCCACGCGCTTACGTGATCGTCGACGCCCGTCGGTCCGCCGGCTGGCACCGACGGCACGCGTCACCGCCGCCGCTCGCGGTTTCTGGTTCTGAAACCGTGCGGCCCGGGTTATGGGGCCGGGCCAACGAGTCGACGCCAACGATGGCAGCGATCGAAACGCACGATCTGACGAAGCGCTACGGCGACGTGGTGGCGCTCGACGGTCTCGACCTCACGGTCCGGGAGGGGGAGGTGTTCGGCTTCCTCGGTCCCAACGGCGCCGGGAAGTCGACGGCGATCAACATCCTGCTGGGGCTGGTCCGGCCGACGGCGGGGAGCGGCCGCGTCCTCGGTCACGACGTTCGCTCCGAGTCACGCGAGCTCCGCCGCCGGATCGGCATCCTCCCGGAGGGGTACAGCACGTACGACCGACTGACCGCGAGGGAGCACCTCGACTACGCGATCGCGGCGAAGGGCGCCGACGACGACCCGGACGCGCTGCTCGACCGGACCGGCTTGGAGCCGGCGGCACGCGACCGCCGGGCCGGTGGGTACTCGAAGGGGATGCAGCAGCGGCTCGCGCTGGCGATCGCGCTGGTCGGCGACCCGGACCTGTTGATCCTCGACGAGCCGTCCTCCGGGCTGGACCCATCTGGGATGGCGGACGTCCGCAGGCTGGTCCGCGAGGAGGCCGCCGACGGCACGACCGTGTTCTTCTCCAGCCACCTCCTCCCGGCGGTCGAGGCGGTCTGTGACCGGGTCGGGATCCTGCGCGACGGCCGGCTCGCGACGGTCGACACCGTCGACGGCCTCCGGGAGACGCTCCGGACCGAGTCGACGGTGACGCTACAGGTCGACGGCGAGCCCGAGGCCGACCTCCTCGACGTGCCGGGCGTCTCGGCGGCCACGGCGACCGGCTCGGAGCTACGAGTGACCTGTACGGAGCCGACGGCCAAGGCGACGGTCATCAGCCGCGTCGCCGCGACGACGACGATCCGGGACGTGACGATCGACGACGCCTCGCTCGACGACCTGTTCGAGACGGTCACGGCGGCCGACGGCGCCGCCGACGCCCGCCCGCCGGAGGTGGACGCGTGAGGGGGAGCGTGCTCCGGATCGCCCGGCACGACTTCCTGAACGTGCGTCGATCGCGGCTGCTCTGGGGCGTCGTCGTGGCCTACGCGCTGTTCACCGTCCTGCTCGTCGTTTCGGGAGCCACGAGCGAGATCACGAGCGCGACCCAACTGCTCGTCGGGGTCACGGGCGTCACCGCCGTCGTGCTCCCGGTGGTGGGCATCGTCGCGGGCTACCTCGCGATCGCCGGGGAGCGCGAGGACGGGACGATCACCTACCGGCTCGGCCTCCCCGACAGCCGGCTTGCGGTCGTCGCCGGGAAGCTCCTCTCGCGGGGGGTGACCGTCGTGCTGGGCCTCGGCGCCGGCTTCGCGGTCGCGCTCGGGCTGGCGATCGCCACGTTCGGCTCGGTCGATCCCGGCGTCTTCGCTCGGTTCGTCGCGATTTCGACCGTGTTCGCGCTCGCCAACGCCGCGGTCGCGGTTGGGCTGTCGGCGGTCGCGGCGTCGCGGGCCCGCGCGATGAGCCTCGCGGCCGGGTTCTACGTCGTCGGCGACGTGCTGTGGCTGGTCGGGAGCGGCTACGTCGTCGACGCCGTCGAGGCGGTCGGCGGCGTCGTCGGGCTGACGGTGTCGGCGCGCGACGCCGCACTCGTCACCGCACTCAGCCCGGTCGGCGCGTATCTGGAGGCGATGGAGCTGGCGTTCGCGCCGGGGGGAGCCGCCCGTGCAGCCGACGCCGTCCCGTGGTTCGGCCTCGAGATGCTGCTCCTGTGGGGTGTCGCCGTCCCCACGATCGGCTACTGGCGGTTCCGGACGGCCGAGTTGGGCTGATGCCCCGGTCGTCGCCCCCGACCGACCACGAGCGCCCGCGGCGAGTAGCGAGCGATTTAACAGACGACGGGAACACCGAGGAGAGGATGAGCGAGGAGGATCTGGCGGCGATCGCCTCGTTGATCGAGGACGAGTACGCCAGATCGATCCTCCGACACACGAGCGAACGGCCCCTCTCGGCCAACGAACTGATGGACCGCTGTGACGCATCGAAGGCGACGACGTACCGCCGTATCGACCGGCTGCGGGAACACGACCTGATCGAGAGCTATCAGGAGTACGACCCCGAGGGCCACCACTACGAGGTGTACGCGGCGACGCTCGAGGAACTCCGCGTCCGCCTCGTCGACGGCGAGTTCGTCGTCGACCTCGACCGGACGCGTGACCCCGCCGACCGCATGACCGACCTGCTCAACCAACTCAGATGATCCCGCTCCAGCTATCCGACTCCGGCGCGGCCGTCGGCGTGCTCTTTTTCGCCGGCTCGATCGCCTCGATCGTCGTCGGCGCCGTCGTCGGCTACCGGGCGCTCCGCGCGTACCGACGCACCGGGGGCCGGTCGCTCCTGCTGTTCGGCGTCGGCCTCCTGCTACTGGTCTCGGTCTCGAAGCTCGTCAACATCGCCCTCTCGTCGACGCTGCCGTCGACGGCGCTGATCGGTCCCGCGACCGAACTGTGCCGCCTCGCCGGCGCGGCCGTCCTCACCTACGCGATCTATGACCGCTGAACACACCACCGACGACCGTGCCGCCCCCCGGACCCGCCGGCGGAGCCGCTCCGTCGCGGCGTTCGGGGCAGCGTTCGGGCCGCTCCAGAGCGTCTCCGTCGAACAGGGCGCCACCTCGACGATCGAGATCGCGTTCCTGCTCGCGCTCGCGGCGATCGGGGCGCTGCTCACCTATCAGGCGATCCGTGGCTACCGGCGCAACGACGACCCCTCGATGGTGCTGTTCGGCTGCGGCCTGTTCCTGTTGACGGTGGGCCACGCCGGGCTCAAACTGTTCCTGACGTTCGTCGTCCCCGCTCTCGGAGCCGAGGGGCCGGTGCTCGCCTTCGCGGTGGCGTCGGCGAGCCAGATCGCGGACATCGCCGGCCTCGGTGCGGTCTTCTACGCGATACTCCGGTGAGGCGATCGGCCCGAGCGGTACTGCTCAGGGCGTACATATTTATGTCCGCCCGGACGGTACCCCAGATAGCTACGGATGTCGGGGGAGTTCATCGACGGGTCGGAGCTCGGGGAGACGCTCTCGGACCTCAAGCGTCGCATCTCCCGAACGGTGGAGATGCTCCGAGGCTCCGAGCTCCGGACCCGCCCGTTCCGCCCCGGCGAGGACGGCCCGCTGGCCAGCTTCGACGTGCCGCAGGGCCACGAGGAGATCGACCGCTACTGGGTCAACGCCCCCTACGCCTACGTGGTGATCACGCACGACCCGGAGGCGAGCGAACACCAGTACTACGCGGTCGAGCCGGATCTGGACGAGTTCGAGACGCTGCTGCTGCGGCGGATCGTCGAGGACATCCGCGACCCCCTTCTCTACCGCGCGGCCCACACCGACGCCGACGAGGAGACGCTGCGGGAGGAACTCGCCGGGTTGCTCGAACAGTACGGCGTCGAGGCCGACATGGGGACGTTCCACTCGCTACTCTACTACCTCGTGCGTGACTTCCGGGGGTTCGGGAAGGTCGATCCGCTGCTCAACGACCGCCACATCGAGGACATCTCGTGTGACGGCTACGAACTCCCGATCTTCGTCTACCACGACGACTACACCGACATCGAGACGAACATCTCCTTCGAGGCGGAGGCGCTGGACAACTACGTGATCCGGCTGGCCCAGCAGTCCGGCCGGCACATCTCCGTCGGCGACCCCATCGTCGAGACGACGCTGCCCGACGGCTCCCGCGCCGAACTCGCGCTGGGGGAGGAAGTGACCCCGCGGGGGTCGGCCTTTACCATCCGCCAGTACGCCGAGGAGCCGTTCACGCCGATCGACCTGATCAAGTACGACACGTTCACGATCGGCGAGATGGCGTACTTCTGGCTCTGCATCGAGCACAACAAGTCGCTCATCTTCGCGGGAGGGACGGCATCGGGGAAGACCACGTCGATGAACGCCGTCTCGATGTTCATCCCGCCGCGGGCGAAGGTGCTCACCATCGAGGACACCCGCGAGCTCTCGCTGTACCACGACAACTGGCTCTCCTCGGTCACCCGCGAGCGACTGGACGAGGGGACCGACATCGACATGTACGACCTGCTGCGCTCGGCGCTGCGACACCGCCCGGAGTACATCGTCGTCGGCGAGGTGCGCGGGGCCGAGGCAGTCACGCTGTTCCAGGCGATGAACACCGGCCACACGACGTTCTCGACGATGCACGCCGACTCGATCGAGACGGTGATCAACCGACTGGAGAACGAGCCGATCAACGTCCCCCGGGCGATGGTCCAGAGCCTCGACATGATCTCGATACAGGTGCTCACCCGGAAGGGCGACGAGCGCGTCCGCCGGGCGAAGGCGATCGGCGAGATCGGGGGGATCGACCAGCGGACGGGCGAGCTCGACTACTCCGCGGCGTTCACGTGGGAGGCCGACACCGACACGGTGCGCCGACAGGACTCCGCGCTGCTCGAGGACATCCAAGAGGAGCGGGGGTGGAGCCGCTCGGAGCTGCTCGCGGAGATCCGGGACCGCGAGCGGTTCCTCGAGTTCCTCCTGAAGCGCGGGATCACCGACTACCGGGCGTTCACGGCGCTGATAAACGAGTACTACGCCAACCCAGACCGGGTGATGGAACGGGTCGAGAGCGCCGACGTGGAGCTGTCGGCGGGCGAGGAGCTCGCGGACACGGTGGAGTGAGATGCTGTGGGTGCTCCCGCTGCTGTTCGCCGCCGCGCTGTTAGGTCCACTGCTGGCCGAGCAGGTGAGTCAGGGGACGAACCTCCTGCTCTCCCGGGTCTCGCTCTCGCTGTTCGGCGACTACGTCGCCAACGAGAGCCCGCGCAAGCAGGATCAACAGTCCCGGTTGCGGGCCGCCCACGTCGAAACCACCCACCGCGTCTACGCCGCGCGGACGCTGCTGTACAGCCTGCTGCTGGGTATCAGCGGCAGTATCTTCGGCGTCTACGGCGCCGCGGTGCTGCTCTGGGTGCTCCGGATCAGCGGCGAGACGGTCCGGGCACAGCTCCCGACCGCGCTGGCGTTTCTCGCGAATCTGACCCGGGTGACCGAGCTCGGGCTCACGAACCTGTTCGTGCTGGTGTTCGTCTCCAGCGCGACCGTCGGCACCGCGCTCGCGTTCGGCGTCTACTACTTCCGGTGGGCGATGCTGGACGAGAAAGCCGACGCGCGTGGGAGCGAGATCGAGGCGACGCTCCCCCGGACGATCGCGTTCATCTACGCGCTCTCGCGGTCCGGGATGGCGTTCCCCGCGATCCTCGACACGCTGACCCGGAACCGCGACGTGTACGGCGAGGCGGCCGTCGAGATCGGCGTCGCCGTCCGGGACATGAACACGTTCGGCACCGACGTGCTGAGCGCGCTCGACCGGATGGCCGACCGCACGCCCAGCGAGGGGATGGAGGAGTTCGGCGAGAACCTCGCCTCGGTGCTCGGCTCGGGCCAGTCGCTCTCGAACTTCCTCAAGGACCAGTACGACCGCTATCAGGAGGAGGCCGAGGCCCAGCAGCGCCAGTACCTCGACCTGCTGTCGACGTTCGCCGAGGCGTACGTGACGGTGCTGGTCGCCGGACCGCTCTTTCTCATCACGATCCTCGTCGTGATCGGGCTGGTGTTACAGGAGACGCTCGACCTCCTGCGCGTGGTGGTGTACCTCGGCGTCCCGCTGTCGAGCATCGCCTTCATCGCCTACATCGACAGCTCGACGAAGACGATCAGCGAGACGCTGGGACAGGACCGCTCCGAGATCCCCTCGATCGAGATCAGCGGGATCACCGACAGGCCCGACGGGATGCTGGCCGACGGCGGGCGGGCGTCGCCGGCAACCGAGGGCGGCGTCGCCGACGAGTGGGCGGCCAGCCGCGAGCGGCTCGAACTCTACACGAAGTTCGAGAGCGCCCTCGGGTGGATCCGCAGCCCCGGGGAGCTGGTGCTCCGCAACCCCGAGTACAGCTTCCTCGTCACGGTCCCGGTCGGGCTCTGGTGGGTCGGGCTCCGGTCGGGGTCGGTGCCGCTCTCGCCGCTTGCGGCGCTGCGGACGGTCGACACGCCGGTCGTCGAGGCGATCCTGTTCGCGACGGGCGTGTTCGCGCTACTGTACGAGATCAACAAGCGGCGGGTGAAGGCGATCGAGCGGGTGATCCCGGACTTCCTCGACCGGCTCGCGAGCATCAACGACGCCGGCGTGAGCATCGTCCAGAGCATCGAGCGGCTGACGCGTTCGGACCTCGACGCGCTGAGCCCGGAGCTCCGCCGGGCGTGGGAGGACGTTCGCTGGGGCGCCGACGTGCGCGCCGCCTTCCGCCGGATGGAGCGGCGGATCGACTCGCCGATGATGACCCGCGCGACAGTGCTGATCACCAACGCGATGACCGCGAGCGGCGAGATCGCGCCCGTGCTGGAGATCGCCGCCGACGAGGCCCGCGCGAGCCGCCGGCTCCAGCGCGAGCGCCGACAGGAGATGCTGACGTACCTGATGGTGATCTACATCTCCTTTTTCGTGTTCATCGGGATCGTGTTCGCGCTCTCCTCGTCGTTCATCCCGGCGATCGACAGCGCGAACCTCGGCGGCGCCGGCGGCAGTGGCCTCCCCAGCGGCGTCTCCTCCAGCGTGTTCGCCGGACTGGGGAGCGTCGACACGTCGGCCTACACGCTGCTGTTCTTCCACGCCGCCGTGATGCAGGCGATCTTCTCGGGGCTGGTCGCGGGCCAACTCGGCGAGGGGTCGCTCGCCGACGGCGCGAAACACGTCGTCGTCCTGCTGACGCTGACGGTGATCGCGTTCCTCTTCCTGTAGGCGGTCGTTCCCCCAGCCATGACCCACGCCGGCCACACGTACGACCGCATCGCCGCCCACTTCTCGAAGACCCGCGAGCACGCGTGGCCGGAGATCGAGTCGTTCCTCGACGACCGCACGGGCGAACTCGGCCTCGATCTCGGCTGTGGCAACGGCCGCCACGCCGAGGTGCTCGCCGACCACGCCGACCGCGTCGTCGGCGTCGACGCCAGCACGGGGCTGCTCGCGGAGGCCGCCGACCGCGCCGCGCAACGGGAGTTCGACGCCGATCTGGTCGCCGGCGACGCCGCCACGATCCCGCTGCGCGACGAGACGGTCGATCTCGCGGTGTACGTCGCGACGCTGCACCACCTCCGGCCACGGGAACGCCGCCGCCAGAGCCTCGACGAACTGGCTCGCGTGCTCGCCCCCGGCGGCCGCGCGCTCGTGAGCGCGTGGAGCACCGAACACGACCGCTTCGCCGACGAGGAGACCGACGGCTCGGGGCTGGACACGGAGATCGACTGGACGCTGCCCGGCGGCGAGACCGTCGGGCGGTTCTACCACGTGTACGACCCCGCGGAGTTCGAGGCGGATCTGCGGGAGAGCGAACTGGAACTGATCGAGTGGGAACTCTCCAGTGGGAACTGCTACGCGGTCGTCGGGCCGTAACCGCCGCCGTCGCGCTTTTCCCCCGCTCGCGCGTAGCGCCGACAAATGGACGCCGCCATCGTGACCGTCGGCGACGAACTACTGACCGGCGACACCGAGAACACGAACGCGACGTGGCTCTGTGCCCGCCTCGACGACCGCGGGGTGGACGTAGAGCGCGTCACCACCGTTCCGGACCGCGTCTCGGACATCGCCCGCGTCGTCAACGAGTACCACGCCGAGTACGGCGCCGTGATCGTCACCGGCGGGCTCGGCCCGACGCACGACGACGTGACGATGGAGGCCGTCGCCGCCGCGTTCGGCCGCGACGTGGAACTGCACGACGAAGCCGTCGAGTGGCTCCGCGAGGAGGGCGGCTACGCGGCCGAGGATCTCGTGGCCGGCACCGCCGAACTCCCGGCCGGCGCGCGGCCGCTGCACAACACCGAGGGCGTGGCACCCGGCGCCGTCGTCGAGTCCTGCTACGTGCTCCCGGGCGTCCCCGCGGAGATGCAGGCGATGTTCGCCGGCGTCGCGGGGGAGTTCGAGGGCGAGCGGACGTACAGCGAGACGGTCGAGACGCCCGAACCCGAGAGCGCGCTGCTCGACCGGCTCTCGGAGGTCCAAGATCGGTACGACGTGAGCGTCGGCTCCTATCCCGGGGAGACGGTGACGCTGAAGCTCACCGCGACCGAGCCCGAGACGGCGCGTCGGGCGGCCGAGTGGCTGGCCGATCACGTCGAACCCGTCGACGACGGGCGATAGCTACCGGTAGAACGCCAGCGTCCACGCCGCCGTCAGCGCGATCGCGAGCACGAGTCCGACGGCGCCGGTCAGCGCCGGGTCGAGCGAGACGCCCTCGACTGTCGTAGCCTGAAGCATACCCCCGCGTTCGACTGGCCGGCGCTTAGCTCTGGTGGTCGGTCGCGGCGTCCGCGGCCGTTTTCCCCCTGCCCGCCGAAGCCGAGGTATGCACGTAGGTTTCGTCCTCAACCCCATCGCGGGCATGGGCGGCCGCGTCGGCCTGAAGGGGACCGACGGGAAGGTCGCCGAGGCCCGCGCCCGTGGCGCGGAGCCACGCGCCCCCGACCGCGCCGAGCGCGCGCTGACGGAGCTCCAAGAGCGACTGCCCGACGCCGAGATATCGACGTGGGGCGAGCCGATGGGCGAGGAGGCGGTCCGCGCGGCGGACTTCGACCCCGACGTGCTCGGCCGGCCGGACGGCGACGAAACCGGCCCCGAGGACACCGAAGCGGCCGTCGCGGCGTTCGTCGACGCCGGCGTCGATATGGTGCTGTTCGTCGGCGGCGATGGCACGGCCGCGGACGTCGCCGAAGCGCTGGAGGGGACGGGAACCCCGATGCTCGGCATCCCCGCGGGGGTGAAGGTGTACTCCTCGGTGTTCGCCGTCTCGCCGGAGGACGCCGCCTACATCGTCGCGTCCTACGAGCGGACCGAGCGCCGCGAAGTGATGGACATCGACGAGGACGAGTACCGCGAGGGCGAGGTGAACCCGGAACTCCGGGCTGTCGCACGGGTGCCCGTCGCGGAGGCGATGCAGTCCTCGAAGCAGTTGGGCGGGGGCACCGTCGACGCGCTCGCGGCGGGCGTCGCCGACGACATCCGCGCCGAGCCGGAGAAGACGTACGTGCTCGGGCCGGGATCGACGGTCGGGACGATCAAAGAGGAACTCGGCTTCGAGGGGTCGCCCATCGGCGTCGACGTGTGGCGCGACGGCGAGGTGGTCGTGAGAGACGCAACCGAGCAGGAGATCCTCGACGCGCTGGGCGAGGCGAACGTGATCGTCGTCTCACCCATCGGCGGGCAAGGGTTCGTGTTCGGCCGCGGGAACCCACAGCTCTCGCCCGACGTGATCCGGCAGTGTGACGTGACGATCGTCGCCTCGCGGGCGAAGCTCGACGGCGTGAACGTGCTACGGGCCGACACGGACGACCCCGAACTGGACGAGGCGCTTCGGGGCTGGTGGAAAGTCCGGGTCGGGAAGTTCGAGACGCGGATGATGAAGCTCGTCTGAGCCGGCGATACTGATTAGTTACTGACTGGTGTACGCGGAACCGATGGCCGAGCGCCCGCCACGGCGGTGGTGGCCGTGAGCCGCCACGCCGCCGCGACTCTCCTGACGGTCGGACTCCTCGTGATTGCCGGCTGTAGCGCCCCGAGTGCGAACCCCTCGCCGAGCGCGGGAGCGGGACCGGCGTCGCCGACCGCCACGCCGACCGAATCGCCCGCCGTGACTGCCACCCCCACCGACGCGCCGACGGCGACCCCCACGCCCACGCCGGACGGCGGTGTGACGGTGTACGGCAACCTCTCCGTGAACGCGACGCTGGTCTGGGAGCGCGTCGCGTCCTCGCTGGGCGGCGAGTACGAGCCGCCGATCGTCTCGGTCCGGGAGACGTCGCTGCCGGCACAGGCCGGCTCGTTCGCCACGCAGTTGGGTCTCGACGCGGGGCTGGAAAGCTTCGACGACGGCCGGGTCCGGGCGAGCTACTCGCGCCGGACCGGCAGGGTTCGGATCTCGCCGCGCAACGGCTCGACGGCACAGGTGACCCGCATCCTCGCCCACGAGTACGTTCACGCCGTCCAGTTCCAGCGCGCCTCGGAGAACCGAACGACGTTCCTCGACCGGGTCACCGAACGCGACTCGTTCGGCATCCGGCGCGCGCTGATCGAGGGGAGCGCCGTCTACGTCGAGGACGCGTACACCCGGCGGTTCCTCGGCTTCTCGGCGATCGAGCGGCGCTGTGCGGAGTACCGGAACGGGACGGCCTACGAGCGGTACGCGGGGCAGGCGTACTGCTTCGGCGGGCGGTACTTCGCGACGCAGCTTGATTCCCCGAGCGAACTGCTGTCGTCGAACGTCACGCTACCGAACACGACCGAGCAGCTACTCCACCCCGGGACGAGCGACCCACCAGCGAACCTCACCGTCGTCGACGAGACACCAGCCGACTGGTCCACGCCCGCGTCGTACCCGCGCCGGGGCGAACTGTTCGTCCGGACGGTGGTAGGCACCGAACTCCCCGAGGACCGGGCGGCCGAGGCTGCGGCCGGCTGGGGGAACGACCGAGTCGTCCGCGTGAGCCGTGAGACGGAGGGGTACGTCTGGGTGCTACGGTGGGATACGGCGGCCGACGCAACGGAGTTCGAGAACGCGTTCGCGGACTACCTCGACGCCCGCGGGAACCGAACCGCCGACGGCTGGCGGGTCGACGACGATCGCTACCGGCTCGCGACTGTCGACGATCGGACGGTCGCCGTCGTCACGGGGAATGAGACGTTCGTCGATTCGGTTTCGGTCAGGGGAGAAGGCGGGAACGTGACCGTCTCGGGCGAGTCTTAGAACAGGCTCTCGCTCTCGGCGAGCACCTCGGCGGGACCGCCGACCTCCCAGATCTGCGTCTCGACGCCCGTTTCCGCGACTTTCTCCTCGACCACGTCGGCGTACTCCGCGGTCGTGTTCACGTACACCGACGCGCCGGTGTCCGTCGAGAAGTAGACGGGGACGCCAGTCTCCCGGAGTTCGCGGACGGCGTTGAACACGGCGATCGTCTCGGGCTTCCAGTACACCCAGCCCGCGGGACCGGTCATCGTCGTCGCCGTCAGCGACAGCGAGTCGTGCTCGGCGGTGCCGAAGATGCGGTGGAAGTCGCCCTCACGCAGCGCGTCGCGCATCTCCACGAGCTGGTCCTGCACGTGGGCGAGCCGGGCGTCGAACATGTGGCTCGCTTCGGCCTCACGGTGGGCCTCCTCGGTCTCCTTGTACGCGGGGACGAGCGCGGTGACGATCCGAAGGTCCTCCTCGGGGTCGAACCCGTCCTCGCCTTCCCCCGTGTCGAGCCGGTGGGAGCGGCAGTCCTCGTCGTTCAGCCCCGCCGAGAGGTCGGAGTAGGCGCCCGTGACCGCCCGGGCCGCCGAGGAGGAGCCACGGCGGGCAACCGTCGAGATCTCCGGGCGGGTGAGGTCGAGCCCGGCGGCCTCGGTGGCGGCCGTCGCCAGCGCCGCGAAGCCGGAGGAGGAGGAGCCGAAGCCGACGTTCGAGGGGAAGGAGTTCTCGCTCTCCATCCGGACCCCGTGGTCGAACCCCGCGAGGTCGCGGACGTGATCGAGCACGTGGCGGATGCGTTCGGCGCCCCGGCCGTCGACGGCCTCGCCGTCGATGATGTACGTGTCGTCGCCGGCGTCGGGTAGGAACTCGACGGTCGTGGTGGTGTTCGACGGCGCGGTACAGACGCTGATCGAGTCGTGGTACGGGAGTCGAAGCTCCGTGTCGCGCATCCCGTGGTACTTCACGAGCCCCTGGATCGGGTGGGCCCGCGCGGTGGCCTTGAGCGGCATCTCTGTCGGGATTGCTCGGCGGTCCGGGTTAGACGTGTCGGTGCCGTGCCGCGGGCGTCAGCTCCGGTAGACGTGGTAGCCCGCGCCCCAGACGGCCAGCAGTACGCCGATGACGAGCATCACGCCCGCGATCTCCTCCTCGACGGGCACTTCGAGGTACGCCTGCAGGAGGTTCCCGGCGATCCGCGAGAGCCGCTCGAACGGCGGGAGGTACGTCAGGATGGTCTTGTTCAGAAAGCCGCTGACGACGATACACACGAGGTAGCCGAGCGAGTGAGCGGCGCCCGATTTGGCCGGCATGGGGCGTCCATCGTACTGCCTCCCCAAAAGTGTACGGCAGGCAGCACGACTGGCGCCACGCGGAACTGTGAATAGCCTCCCGGTCCAGCGTCGGTCCATGGTCGACCCACTCGTCGTCGGCGGCGTCGGCGCAACAGTCGTACTGCTCGCGTGCAGCGCCTTCTTCTCCAGCTCCGAGACAGCGATATTCTCGTTGCCGCCCGACCACGACGCGGTCCCGGGCGACGACGACCCGAGCGAACGGACGCTCACCGCGCTCCGGGAGGACCCCCACCGGCTGCTGGTAACGCTGCTGGTCGGGAACAACGTCGTCAACGTCGCGATTTCGAGCATCATCACCGTGCTCGTGGCGCGGAGCCTCCCCCCCGGCCCGGCGGTCGTCGCCGCGACGGTGGTCACGAGTTCGCTCGTGCTCGTATTCGGCGAGATCGTCCCCAAGGCGTACGGACTCGGCAACGCTGCCGAGTGGTCGCTGACGGTCGCCCCTGTCGTCGCGCTGGTCGAGCGAGTGCTCTCGCCGCTGATCTCGCTGTTCGACTGGGTGACCCGCGGGCTGAACCGCGTGATCGAGGGGGAGAGCGACATCGAGCGGCCGTACATCGAGTAGTCGACGCGACGACCGCTACCCGAGCGCGGCGTCGCCCCGCCGAGCGACCAGCAGCCGCACGCCGAGGTACGCACCGACCCCGAGCGCGACGTAGCCCGCGACGACCGCGTACGTCCCCATCGACGCGGAGTCGACTGCCAGCCGCGCGATCGTGTTCGGCGGACTCCCGGGCAGCAGGGATGCGGCACCGAACAGCCCCAGCACCCCCGTCGAGTAGAGGAACTGCGCGGCGCGACGCTCCGGCGAGAGCAGCGCGACCGCGGCACCCAGCGCCGACACCGCGAGCGCGAACGCCGTCGTCAGCAGCAGGAGTGCGGGGAGGTTCGCGACGGGCGTGCCGTTGAACGTGAGCAGCGCCATCCACAGCGCCGCCTGCGCGGGCGCGAGTAACACCGACGCCAGCAGTTTCCCGTCGACGATGCCGGCGGGCGACAGCGGCGACACCCGGAGCAACTCCATCGTCCCGCGGTCGATCTCCTCGGTCAGCGAGTCGACGGTGATCGAGCCGCCGATGAAGGCGGGAAGCAGCAACAGCAACGGCACCAGCACGGTGTAGCTGAAGCCGAAGTAGGGGCTGCTCGCCGGCTCGGGCGGGAGCGAGAGCGGCGCGGTGCCGAGGTACTCGACGCGGCCCGCCCGCTGGTCGCGCTCGAACGCCCGCAGCGCGTCCCGGACCTGCACGACGGTCACGGTCGTCCGGACGTTCTCGTCGGGCACCGTCACCGCCACCTCGATCCGGTTCTCGTCGGTGTGGCTCGCGCGGAACGTCGCGTCGACGGCGCCGCGCCGGAACGCCGCGGCTGCCGCGTCGGGCGAGTCGTACTCGCGGGCGTCGACGCCCGGCTGGTCGTCGAGCGTCGCCAGCAGCTCGTCGGCCGCGTCGCCGGACACCGCGGCGTCGACGCTCACGCCGCCCACGCCGCCGGGCTGGTACATCGAGACGAGCCCGACCACGAGGAACGAGGAGAACGCCGCGACGAACAGCTGGATCAGCAGCGCAAGCACGATCGTCTTCTCGTCGGCCAGCGAGCGGAGCTCCTTCCGGGCGAGCACGGCCCGCGGGTCATGCCAGAGCGCGCGCAGGCGGCTACGGTCGCGCTGCTCGGCGCCGTCGCTTCCGTTCGCCGCGTCGCTGCCGGGTTCGGGGCGAGGCTCAGACAACGGCGCTCACCACCGTGAGGTTGTAGCCGGCGTGCAGCAGCGTCGCCGTCCCGAGCGCGAGGAGGTACGCCCGCCGCCCGCGTGCGGCGCC
The DNA here is from genome assembly GCF_054653455.1 of Halolamina salina. Classification (NCBI taxonomy): domain Archaea; kingdom Methanobacteriati; phylum Methanobacteriota; class Halobacteria; order Halobacteriales; family Haloferacaceae; genus Halolamina; species Halolamina salina. The sequence continues at coordinate 1,294,087 of NZ_BAAIGE010000002.1, forward strand.
GGCGGCCGACACCGTCGCGGTGACGGCGTGCAGCAGCAGCGGCGCGAGAAACAGCGCGAGCACGGCGAGGGGACTGCTCGCGACGCCAACGAAGCCGGTCCCGGTCGCGGAGAACGCCGCCCGGCCGAGCGTGAGTTCCGGCAGGCCGACCACCTGCACGACCGCAGTGAGCTTCTCGCCCACGAAGAAGCCCAGCCCGGAGAGGCCGCCGACGAGCAGCGTCACTTTCCCGGTCCGGGCGAACGTCCCGGTCCGGAAGCCGGCGTAGAGATGGGCCGACTTCGCGATCTCCTCGATGCCGGCGATCGCGACCAGCAGCAGCGGGACACTCACCGATATCGGAAGCGCGAACAGCAGCGCGACGACGAGTAGCTCCGCGACGAACACGAACGGGATCGCCAGCGCGGAGAGCGTCGCGGCCGAGCGCGCGCCCGCCAACCGGGCGTCGAGCGCGTCGAGCAGCTTCAGCGGCACCGAGCGCTGGGTGAACATGTCCTCCTCACGGTAGACGCCCAGCCCGAGCAGGAACAGCGTCCCGCCGGCCAGCAGCGGCGGGCCAGTCGAGAACGCGAACTGCGCGGGCGTGACCGCGATCCCCTGCAGGTCCCGGACCACCACCGTCAGCGGCGAGATGAACGCGACCGGCGTGACGTTCGCGAAGATGGCGGGCACGAACGCGTAGGCCGTCAGGAACACCGATAGCGTCACGGTGACGAACGTGAGCTCCTTGAACGACCGGGCGAACATCCCGCCGACGAAGGTGCCCGCGAGGTACAGCACCGCCAGCGGGACCACCGCGAGCACCGAGGCCGCGCCGATCTCGCCGCCGCCGACCGCGAGCGCGACGACGATCGAGAGCGCGACCGACGCGAGCAGGTACGGCAGCGTCTTCCCGGCCACCACGTCGCCGGGTTCGACGGGCACGACCAGCAGGAGTTCGCCCCGGCGACCGATCCGTTCGTCGAGAATCGTGCTCCCGTACGCCTGCGCGACGAAGTTCAGCGGTACGAGAAAGGCGAACGCGAGGATCAGCGACGCGAACGGGAACGGCGGCCGGATGTCCGCGGGCGACCCGCTCGCCGGGTCGGGGAACAGCGCGTCGCCGACGTTCGGGATCGCGAACCCGCCGCCGTCGCTCTCGGCGTCGGCAGGCGTCGCCGTCGCGGTCTCCTGCTCGCCCGTTCCGCCGACGCCCGGCGTGGCGGTCTCGGTTGGTTCAGTGGCGCCGCCAGAGGTCGTGCCCGCCGGCGCAGTCGCCCGGTCGGCGTACTCGAGCGTCACCGCGACGGGGAACGCCGCCGACTCGTTCGGCTCCGCCCGCATCAGGCGCTCGTTCTGACTCCGGATCGCGCTCCGGAGCGCCGCCAGCGCGGCCTCCCCCTTCCCGGAGTCGCGTGCCTCGAACGCGGCCGTGCGGTCCGAGTAGTTGGCGTCGACGATCCGGGCGTCCCACTCGGCGCCCGGCGGAACTGGCTGCAACGAGGAGGCTGCAGCGACCGGTTCGTGGTACGGGCTCTCCTCGTCGACCGCCACGCGGTAGAGGTCCGCGTCGAGCGCGACCCCGCCGGTGGCGGCGGTCGCACCGCCGGCGCCGAGCGCGATGACGACGGCCAACAGTCCGAGCAGTGCCGTCCGCCGGTCCACGGTGCCTACGGAGTGTGCGACTTCCCAGCGCGCGATCCGGACGATCTTGCGGAGGCGTCGGCGCGGGTCCCGGACCCCCCGGTCGTCGTCGCTCACCCTGAGCCCTCGCTTTCCGGTGGTTCGGTTCCCTCGCGCCGCCGGTGCGTGCTGTGCTCGCCGGTGAGTTCGAGGAACACGTCCTCGAGGCTCGGCTCGTCGGTGCGCACGTCGATCACCTCGCCGCCGGCTGCCTGCACTCGCTCGCGGACCGCGTCGGCGGCGTCGAGGCTCTCGACCTCGACGAGGTGGCGGTCACCCGCGGGCTCGCTTTCGGGGAGTGCGACCGTGGCGTACACGCGGTAGGTGGTCCGCCCGTGGGCCTCCCGGATCTCCTCGACGCCCCCGCGGGCGATGATCGACCCCTCGTTCATCACGATCACGCGGTCGCAGAGGTCGGCGACGTGGTAGAGGTTGTGCGCGCTGAACACCACGGTCTTCCCGTCGTCGGCCAACTCCCGGACGAACTGGAGCACCTCGTGGGTCGTCAGCGGGTCGAGCCCGGAGGCGGGTTCGTCGTACACCAGCACGTCGGGGTCGTTCACCAGCGAGCGCGCGATCGCGACTTTCCGCTTCATCCCCTTCGACACGTCGCCGAGCCGGCGATCGCGGTGTTCGAGGTCGAGGCGGTCGAGCGTGGACTCGATGCGGTGTTCCGCGACGTCGCCGGGCACGTCGTAGAGGTCCGCGAAGAAGGAGAGGTACGACCGGGCGGTCATGTTCTCGTACAGCGGCGACTCCTCGGGGAGAAAGCCGAGCGCCCGGCGCATCTCGGGGTCGTCCACGTCGTAGCCCGCGACGGTGGCCTCGCCGGCGGTCGGTTCGACCAGCCCGGCGAGCATCTTCAGCGTCGTCGTCTTGCCGGCGCCGTTGGGACCGACGATGCCGAAGATCTCGCCGGCGTCGGCCGCGAACTCGCTGCCGGCGACGGCGACGAACTCGCCGTACCGCTTCTCGAGCCCGTCGGCACGGATCATGGGCCGAACTGCTCCGTCGTTCCGGAAAAAGATCGGGGCCCGGCTATCGTTCGCGAGACTGCGGTCTCCGGGCTCTCGAAGAAACGAAGCGAGAAACGGCGTCGTCTCGCTCGGTCGGGTATCCCGCGTGAGCGGGCCGTTACGGTCGGATCAGAACAGGCCGACGTTGAGCGCGAGCGGCCAGTCGGCGCCGCCGAGCGCGAGGAAGCCGAGCGAGGCCCCCAGCAGCGCGGCGTTCTTCAGGAAGTGGGTCATCTCGCCCTGCGTGTCCTCGGCGTTCCAGAAGTCGTGGATCGTCGGCGTCGCGACGACGAAGAACGTCGCGAGCGCGCCCGCCGCGAGGACGGGGTAGGCGCCGGCGGCGATGCCGAGGCCGCCGAGGATCAGCATCAGCCCGGAGGCGATCACGCCGAACGCCGGCGCGGGGATGTTCTTCGCGCCGGCGTACCCCGTCATCGTCTCGAGGTTCATGAAGTGGTTCAGACCCATGAACGCGAGCACGAGACCGAAGACGAGGCGCGCGACGAGGAAGATCGTCCCCGCGGCGCCGTCGAGCGCGGCGGCCTGCAGCAGGCTCATCGGTCACCCTCCGTCGGTGCGGTCATCGTCGATTCGCTGTGTGAATGTAGTTGCGTCACGTCACCTGCTACGAGCGCGAACCACTTGAGGGCTCGCAAACCCCGTCGTCACCCGGTTACAGCGGTGTTATCGGTCGGTTCGAGCGTCAGCCGTCCGCCGATCGTCACCGCCACGGCACCGAGAGGTGGACGTGGAACAGGCGCTCGCAGTCGGTCTCCCCACAGACGGGACACGTCGACGGCTCCGAGTCCGGCGAGTCGTCGACGAGATCAGGCTCCGCGGCACTCGTACCGGCCACCCCGGCAGCGGCGACGACGCGGCTGCCCGCCTCCCGGAGCGCGTAGCCGCCGTCGACCTCGCGGACGAAGTACTCCCGGAGCTTCGAGAGGTGGTAGTTGAACCGCCCGGGGTCGCGAACGTCCGCGCGTCGCCGGAGTTCGGAGAACGGCAGCGGCTCGTCGGCCGCCGCGAGCGCCCGGAGGATCGCGATCCGCGTCTCGTCGCCCAGCACCGCCAGCGCGTCGGTCGGATCCGCTTCCTGCACGCGCTGCCCTACCGGCTGATCGGGCTTCAAACTACGGCCGACGTATCAGCCAGCGTACTGAACTGCGGTTCTCCGAGCGTTCACTATCCCGGTGGCCGACACCTCGGCCGTGTCCCTCCACGACGCGCTGCGGCGGCAGTTCTCGATCCCGGCGAACCGCTCGTTCCGGCGGCTGCTGGCGGGCAGGGCGACGAGCTTCCTCGGCGACGGCCTGTTCACCGTCGCCGTGATGTGGCTCGTGTTCGAACTGACTGGGTCGACGACGTACACCGGGCTCGCCGGCTTCCTGCTCCGGGCGCCGAACGCGCTGAAGCTGTTCGCCGGGCCGCTGGTCGACCGCTCGCGGCTGGGCCGGGTGCTCGTCGGCTCCGAACTGCTCGGCGCGGCGCTGGCGCTGCTCGTCCCGCTGGCGGCGGTCCTCGGCGAACTCTCGGTCTGGGTCGTCCTCGGCGTGCTCCCGTTCATGGCGCTGACCGAACTGTTCGCCGCGCCCGCCCAGACCGCCGCGCTTCCCCGGATCGTCGACCGGGAGTCGCTGGTCCGCGCCAACAGCGCGTTCTCCGTCGTCACGAGCGGGGTCGACGCCGGCGCGCAGGCGCTGGGCGGCGCGCTCGTCGCCGCGGTCGGCGCGGTCGCGCTGTACGCCGTCGACGCCGCCACCTACGCCGTCGCCGCCGTGGTGTTCCTCGGCGTGTCGATCCCGGCCGCCGAGGGGTCTGACGACGAGTCGGACCCGCTCGATCTCGCGACCTACCGCCGCGAACTCCGGGAGGGGATCGCCGTCCTCACGGGCTCGGTGCTGGGAGTGATGCTGCTCGCGAGCCTGCTCGCGAACTTCCTCACGAGCGCGGCGTTCGCGGTGCTCCCCGCGTACGCCGCGTCGATTTCGGGCGCGGCAGGCTACGGCCTCCTGCTCGGCGCGACGACGGCCGGCGTCATCGTCGGCTCCCTGCTCGCGCCCGTCGTCGAGGACCGCCCGCTGGGGGTGACAAACGCGGTCGGCCTCTCCCTCGCTGGCGGGCTCTGGATCGCCGGTGTCGAACTGGGCGGCGTCGCCGTGACCGCGGCGCTGTTCGCGGCGTCGCGCGTCCCGATCGGCGTCTACAACGTCGGCGTGCAGGCGACGGTGCAGACCGGCGTACCGGACGACCGGCTCGGACGGGTGACCGCGACGGTCAGCAGCCTGAGCAACGTCGTCGGCCCGCTCGGACTCCTACTCGGCGGCGTCGTCGGCGACGCGGTGGGCGCGACCGCGGTGCTGCTCGGCGGCGGCGTCGGCATCGCCGCGACCGGGCTGCTCTGGGGAGCGCTCCCCTCGCTCCGCCGCTTCGGCGCGCCGACGACGGTTCGGCCGGGGGCGTTCGGCTGACCGGTCCGGAACGACGGCGAACCCCGACGCTTAAACCGGGTGACCCGCTACGGTGCCGCCAATGAAGTTCTGCGACGAGTGCGGTTCGATGATGAAAGCCGAGGGCGACGAGTGGGTGTGTGGCAGCTGTGGCGCCACCGAAGCCCGGAACGAGGCCGAGGAGTCCGGGATGACCACACAGCAGGATCAGGAGGAGAGCGACATCGTCGACATGTCCGACGTCGACGAGGAGGCGCTGGGGCCGACGACGGAGATCCGCTGCCCCGAGTGCGGCCACGACCGCGCGAGCTACGAGATGAAGCAGATCCGCGCGGCCGACGAGTCCGAGACGCGCTTCTTCACCTGTACGGAGTGCGGCCACAAGTGGCGCGAGGACGACCACTAAAGCCGACCGAGAACCGTTTTCGGAAACAGCGAGCCGCGTCTCGCTAACTACTCCTTCCGAGCAAAAGTGAGATAGCCGGTGTGCCCGACGCCGGCCGTCGACGGCCGCGTGCCGCGGTCGCCCACGTCCATCCGGCGCTGGATCGTCTCGAACGTCCGGATGTCCGTGAGGCCGCCGCGGGCCGCCTCGACGGTCTCGCGGACCGACTCCACGAACGGCGAGTACACCGCGACGAACCCCCCGGCCGTCAGGAGTTCGGGCGCGCGCTCGACCACGTCCGGCGAGTCGCCAGTGTCGAGCGTGAGCACGTCGAACGGTCCCTCCGCGACCAGTTCGTCGAGGTGCTCGGTCACGTCGCCGGCCCGCACGTCGACGCGGTCGGCGACGCCGCCAAGTTCCATGTTCTCGCGGGCGACCTCGGCGAACTCCGGGTCGGTCTCGTACGTCGTCACGTCGGCGCCGGCGCGGGCGAGGTAGGCGGCGAGCACGCCCGTCCCGGTGCCGGCGTCGAGCACGCGGTCGCCGCCGCCGGCGCCGGTGTGGCCCATCACCAGCCCCGCGTCGCGGGGCATCATCGGCGCGCCGGTACGCTCGAAGTGCTCGAACAGGTCCGGCCCGCGGAGCTCCCGGACCGTGAACGGCTCGCCCAGGTGGGTTTCGAGTTCGTCGCCGTGTTCGACGTCCTCGGGCACGTCGAGCACGCCGAGATCGGTCTGGAGCTCCTCGCCGGGACGGCGTACGTACTCGCGGTCCCCGTGAACAAGCAGAAAGGCGCCCACAGGACTACTCCAGCTGATCGACGGCCGCGGCGAGGTCGCCGTCGTTCTCCGCCAGAACCTCACGCGCGGTGGACTCCGTGACGCCCGCTCGCTGGGCGACGATCTCCACGTCGGCGTCGGGAATCCCGCCGTCGTCGGTGGACTCCTCCTCGCCGCTCTCGATCGCCTCGGCGTCGCCGGCGCCCGTCTCGCGGACGTTTGGCTCGCCGACGATCTGGTAGGTCTCCTGCCCCTGCGCGTCCATCTTGGTGACCTGTGCCCCGTCGAAGTAGAGCTCCTCGTCACCCGTCCGGATGATCACTTCCTCGGCGTCGAGCTCCTCGACGTCGATCCCCATCTGCTTCATCATCTGCTGCATCTTGCGCGGGTTGAGTCCGCCGCCTCCAAACATGGTCGTGAGTCGGTGGGGCGGCGTCAAAAGCGTGGCGAAGCCCCCGCTATCCCCGATAGCGTCGCACTCCGCCGAAGCAGGCTTTAGGTTCCCGCCGATCCTCGGAGGAGTATGTACCTCGCCGAGCAGACGTGGCCCGACCTCGCGACGGCCGAGGCCGGCCCCGTGGCGTTCGTCCCGCTGGGTTCGACCGAACAGCACGGTCCCCACCTCCCGCTCTCGACCGATCACGTCATTGCGGAGGGGCTGGCCCGCGCGGCCGCCGACAGGACCGGCTTCCTCTGCACGCCGACCGTCAACGTCGGCGTCAGCGACCACCACCGACAGTTCCACGGCACGATGTGGGTCTCGCCCTCGTCGTTCCGAGACTACGTCGAGGACCTCACCCGGAACCTCGCGTACCACGGGATCGACCGCGTGGTGTTCGTGAACGCCCACGGCGGGAACGAACAGCACCTGCAGGAGGTCGGCCGCCGCGTGCGCGCCGACGAGACGGCGTTCGCGACGCCGTGGATGTGGGACGAGTCGATCCCCGACCTCGTGAACGAGGTGTTCGAGACCAACGGTCCCCACGCCGGCCCGAAGGAGACCTCGATGCTGCTCCACCTCGCTCCGGAGACGGTGAAGGAAGGGGAGTTCGAGAACGCCCGCGACGGCGGACTGCAGGACCTCGCGAGCGCCGGTCACAGCCGACACGGCGCCCGCGTCCACTACGACACGATCGATAACTCCGCGAACGGCGCGTTCGGCGATCCGACCGACGCCAGCGCAGAGAAAGGTGAACGGATCTTCGAGGCGGCATGCGACGAACTGATCCAGTTGGCCGAGTGGCTCGCCAACCAACGGTTTTCCGACCTGATGCCCCGCGAGCACGTCGACGCCGGGAGCGCGACGGAACTCTAACGCTCGGCGACCCGCGTACTCAGACAGAGCCCCGAGCCGACCGGGAGGACGAACGACTCGAACGCCGGATCGGCGCGGACGTGTTCGACGTAGTTCGCGATCCCCTCGGTGCCGTCGCTGGCGTCCTCCGGCAGCGGTTCGTCGTCGGCGAAATAGGCCGTCAGCGCGTCGAGATCGATCGGCCCGCGGGTCATGTTGTCCGCGACGATCACGCCGCCCTCGGGGACTTTCTCCCGCGCCTTGTCGAACCCCTTCGCGTAGCGCGGCTTGTCGTGGTCGATCAGCACCACGTCGAACGGGCCGTCGTAGGCGTCGACGGTCTCCAGCGCGTCGCCGTGCTCGAACTGCGCGCGGTCGGCGTCGCCGGCGCGGTCGAGGAACGTCCGGGCCATGTCGAGTTCGTCCTCGTCGATCTCCGTGAGCACCACCTCGTCGGCGCCGCCGTCGAGGAACCACGAGGCGCTGTAGCCGTAGCCCGAGCCGAACTCGAACACGCGCTCGGCGTCGGTCAGGCGTGCGAGCATGCGCAGGACTGCGCCCGCGTCGGGACCGATGATCGGGAACCCGTTCTCGTCGGCGTAGTCGGCCATCTCCGACTGGATTTCGCTGTGGCTCGCGCCCGTGGCACGAATGTATCGTTCGACGGTCTCCAGATCCATGCGCGTCGGTTCGACGGCTGAGAAGTAAGCGTTTGGTCCGGCGAACTCGGCTGCGGCGTCGGCGCGAACCGGCTGCGGTGCCCCGATCAGACCAGCGGTCGGGCGAGGAAGCCGCCGAGCAGCAGCAGCACGACCGAGAACGTCGCCGCCAGCCGGATCAACGTCTGGTTCTCGCGACCGGCGGTCTGGATCTTCCCGTCGCCGAGGGAGTCCTGAATCCGGCCGATGGAGGCTTCGAGCAGCCCGGTGACCACCAGCCAGAGCGCGAGCATGCCGAGCACTGCGTGGCCCGTGCTGGTGCTGAACAGCGCGCCGTCGGGGTAGCCCGTCGCTGCCATGTGGCCGCCGGTGACGACGAACACGACAGCACCGATCCGGGTCAGCCAGCGCAGCCCGGTCGTGATCGACATCGCCGAGGTGGCGCCGATGTCGCCGTCGGAGAGCAGCGGGTGGATCCGCCACGCGTAGAACACGGTCGTTCCGGCCCAGATCCCGGCGAACAGCACGTGCAGCATACTGAACGCGGTGTCGATGATTGCCATGTGCGTCCCCTGTACCCGGTCGCCGATAAAGCCGGGTGACTCCGGAGCCTCAGACCGGCCGCGGAGGCCGCCGCAGTCTCCCCATCCTTAAGTCCGAACCGTCCCCAGTTCGGAGCATGTTCGACGACGAGGACCTCGCGGAGATCCGCGAGGGGAAGGAGTCCTGGGAGGCGGAGACCTACGGCCCGACCGTCGAGCGCTTCGGCGAGCGCAAGGAGGAGTTCACCACCGACACCGGCGGCCAGGAGGTCAAGCCGCTGTACACGCCCGACGACATCGCCGACAAGGACTACGAGGCGGAGATCGGCTTCCCGGGCGAGGAGCCGTACACCCGCGGGGTCTACTCGACGATGCACCGCGGCCGGCTCTGGACGATGCGGCAGTACGCCGGGATGGGGACCGCCTCCGAGACCAACGAGCGGTTCCACTATCTGCTCGATCAGGGCCAGACCGGGCTCTCGATGGCGTTCGACCTGCCGACGCAGATGGGCCACGACTCCGACGCCGACATGGCCCAAGGCGAGGTCGGGCGCTCGGGGGTCGCCATCGACTCCATCGAGGACATGAAGACGGTGTTCGACGGCATCCCGCTGGACGAGGTGTCCACGTCGATGACGATCAACGCCCCCGCGAGCGTGCTGCTCGCGCTGTACATCGCCGTCGGCGACGAGCAGGGCGTCGACCGCGAGGAACTCCGCGGGACGATCCAGAACGACATCCTGAAAGAGTACGCCGCGCGGAACACGTACATCTACCCGCCGGAGTCGTCGATGCGGCTGATCACGGACATCTTCGAGTTCTGCGCCGAGGAGACGCCGAAGTTCAACACCATCTCCATCTCGGGCTACCACATCCGCGAGGCCGGCTCCACCGCGGCGCAGGAGGTCGCGTTCACGCTCGGCAACGGGATCGAGTACGTCGAGGCGGCCATCGACGCCGGCCTCGACGTCGACGAGTTCGCCCCCCAGCTCAGCTTCTTCTTCAACGCCCACAACAACATCTTCGAGGAGGCCGCGAAGTTCCGTGCGGCTCGGCGGATGTGGGCCCAGATCATGGAGGAGCGCTTCGACGCGGAGAACCCCAAGTCGAAGCAGCTGAAGTTCCACACCCAGACCGGCGGCTCGACGCTGACCGCCCAGCAGATCGAGAACAACGTCGTCCGCGTCTCCTATCAGGCGCTCGCGGCGGTCCTCGGCGGCACGCAGAGCCTCCACACCAACGGGAAGGACGAGGCGCTCGCGCTGCCGACGGAGGAGTCAGTCCGCACCGCACTCCGGACCCAGCAGATCCTCGCCCACGAGTCCGGCGCCGCCGACACGATCGACCCGCTGGCGGGCAGCTACTACGTCGAGAGCCTCACCGACGACATCGAGGAGGAGGCGTTCGAGATCATGGACGAGGTCGACGAGCGCGGCGGGATGCGCGGCGCGATCGAGGAGCAGTGGGTCCAGCGGCAGATCCAGGAGGTCGCCTTCGACCGGCAGGAGGAGATCGAGGAGGGCGAGCGCATCATCGTCGGCGTCAACGAGTTCGAGGTCGAGGACGCCGAGCCGGAGATGGATCTGGAGTCGGTCGACGAGGAGGACGAGCGGCGACAGATCGAGCAGTTGGAGGACCTGCGCGAGCGGCGCGACGACGACGCCGTCGAGGCGGCACTGGACGACCTCGCGGCGGCTGCCGAGGGCGAGGAGAACGTGATGCCGTACATCATCGACGCCGTGAAAGCGAAGGCGACGGTGGGCGAGGTCTGTAACGTGTTCCGCGACGTGTTCGGCGAGTACCAGCAGGGCGTCTCGGTCTGAGCGCCGTTCGGAGAAGGGGGAGTTGGGTGGGGAGCGGCGGACGATCGGTCTACGCCGACCGCCCGCCTCGTTCGGGGGCTGCCTTCGTCAGCGGGGATCCGCTGACGGTCACTCGTAGGGGCGATGAATATTTGACAGTAACGGAGGGTACGATACGCGTTTTACCGACCCAGCTCCAGTCGGGCGGTTTCCGAGGCGGGCTACTCCAGTTTGACTGCTGTCCCGTAGGCCAGCATCTCCGCGCCGGTGCCGGCGATCTCGGAGGTCTCGAAGCGCATACACACCACGGCGTCGGCGCCCATCTCCTCGGCTTTCTCCAGCATCCGTTCCTCGGCCTGCTCGCGGGAGTCCGACAGCAGTTCCGTGTACGCCTTCATCTCGCCGCCGATCAGGTTCCGCAGGCTCTGGGTGAAGTCCCGGCCGACGTTCCGCGCCCGGACGGTGTTCCCCCGGACGGTGCCCAGCGTCTCCGCGATCTCCTCGCCCGCGATCGTCTCGGTGGTGGAGGTCTGCATGGCCGGGCGTGTGTCCGACTGGCTCATAATCGTGTCGCCGGCCCCGCCACGCGCGCTGCCCGGAAGACCCACGCTTTTGCCCGCCGCGACCGCACCCCCGTCTATGGAGTTCGACCACGCCGGCGTCGCGACCGACGACGCCGCCGAGACTGCCGCGCTGTTCGCCGACCTACTGGATGCCGAGCGCGTCCACGAGGAGACCGACGAGGACCGCGGGATGCGCTTCGTCTTCCTCGATCTGGGCAACGGCTACGTCGAGGTGATCGAACCGCTCGACGACACGAGCACCCTCGCCGACTACGTCGCCGAGGACGGCCCGGGCCTCCACCACGTCGCGTTCGCGACCGACGACGCGGCCGCGGCGCTCGATCACGCCCGCGACCTCGGCGTCGAGACCATCGACGACGAGCCGCGGCCGGGCGCGTGGGGCCACGACATCGCGTTCCTCCACCCGCGGGACACCGCAGGGGTGCTGGTGGAGTTCGTGGAGCACTGAGCCGGGTCGTGGTATATACCCTCACATAATCCTCGGTGGTGTATATATCCGACGAGCTATCGAGCGATTTATGCAGGACCGTTCAGCACGTCGACCCGCATGCAACGACGGGCACTCCTGAAGACGGCGGCGGCCGGTGCACTGCTCGGGAGCGTCGGCGTGAGCACGAGTACGAGCGCGCTCGCGGCGACGGGCACGATCGACTCGCTGGTGTTCGACTCCACCGCGAGCCAACTGAACGCGGAGAAGGAGCCGTTGACCGACGACTCGCTGGTGGCGGTCTGGGCGGCCGAGACGGCGACGACCGTCGACGAGGACGGGAACGACGACGCGGTCATCTACCCGGAGGACGCGTCGATCCCGCTGGTGACGAGCGACGACGGCGTCGTCGGCTTCGGCGCGCCGATCGTCCAGAACGGCACCGACTTCGGCTTCGGCAACGAGGAGTTCGTCCTGAACGTCCTCGACGCCGAGGCCGACGGGTCGGCGGTGGCGTTCGACGACGGCCACGGCCAGTTCTACGACAGCGATAGCTTCTCGCAGTTCCTCAACTACGCCGAGGCGAACGGCTACGAGACCAGCGCGACCACGGATCTCGCGGGTGCGCTGCCCGACGCCGACGCGGCGATCGTCACCTCGCCGGCGACGGCGTTCACCGACGACGAACTCGATGCGCTCGCGACGTTCGTCGACGGCGGCGGCGCGCTCCTGCTGTTCGACCAGTCCGACTACGGCGACTACGACGCGACGGCCAACCTCAACGAGATCGCCGACGCGATCGGTCTCGGCTTCCGGTTCAACGACGATCAGGTCATCGACGAGGGGAGCAACGACGGGATCGGGTTCGTCCCGACGACCGATCGCTTCGACGCCGAGACGTTCGACTACTTCGCCGACCGGCCGGGAATCGCCCCGCCGGAGCTGGAGAAGGGCGAGCAGTACGAGGTGGACGTCATCTCGGTCACCGACGGCGACACCGCCGACGTGCGGTTCTCCAACGGCTGGGTCGACACGGTCCGCATCCTCGGGCTCGACACCCCCGAGACCGGCGAGACTGAGGAGAACCTCGACGAGTGGGAGGGACTCGAAGACGAGTCCTACCTCAAGGATCGGGGCGACGACGCCGCCGCGTTCGCCGACGACCTGCTCGGCGACGAGACCGTCTCGATCCGCTTCGACGACGAGGAGCCGCTGCGTGGGGACTTCGGTCGGCTGCTCGCGTACATCGACGTGGACCGCGACGGCGACGGCACCTACGAGTACCCCTACAACCGTGCCGCGGTCCGCGAGGGGTACGCCCGCGTCTACGACTCCGGCTTCGGCCAGCACGACAGCTTCCTCGAGGAGGAGTTCGCCGCCCGCGACGAGGGGCTGCGCCTCTGGGCCGAGAGCGACCCCGACGCCTCCGAGACGATCCGGAACGGCGAGGTGACGGAGATTTACGCGCCGTACGCCGCCAGCGTCCGGACGACCGACGGCCAGATCGACGCCAAGCGCGTGCCCGTGGCGGCGTCGCCGACCGCGACCCAGCAGGACGCCGACCTGACGTACGACGGCGACGTGCCGCTCGTGGGGATCGACCAGCACGCCCGCGTCGCGATGGCGGGGTCGACGCTCGTCGACGAGCAGTTCGAGGACTCGGAGTTCCCGGACGACGTGAGCGGGTACGGCAACTACGCGTTCCTCACCAGCCTGCTCGACCGGCTCTCCGACCGCGAGGGCGACGTGCTGATCGACGGCGGCCACGGCCAGTTCGGCGCCGACGGCTCGATCGGGGCGGAGGACGCCGCCCCCTACCTGCGCTACCTCGAAGGCGTCGACCTCGGCTTCGAGCAGGTGAACGACCTCACCGGCGACCTGCTGGAGCGCGGCCGCGCGATCCTGATCTCCGCGCCCGCCGAGTCGTTCGCCGAGGAGGAGATCACCGCGCTGCGTGAGTTCGTCGCCAACGGCGGCGGCGTCGTCCTGCTGGGCGGCGACGTGCCCCCCGAGCACCGCGAGAACCTCGACGCCGTCGCCGAGGGGCTGGCGACGGACCTCCGACTCGGCAGCGGGCGTGTGATCGACGAGTCGTCGAACCTCGCCGACCGTGCGAGCCTCCCGACGACGGCGAACTTCGACGACTGGTACCGCCTGTTCGGTGGCTACGACGCCGACGCGAACTACAAGGGTCCCCGCGGCGGCCCCGGCGTACCGGGCAAGAGCGGCAAGGACCCCGGCAGCGGCAAGGGTAACGGCAAGGGGAAGGGCCACGCCGACTGACCGATCGCGTCGACCTGACTTTTTTGCCGGCGCCGTCGCGTGTCACGCGAACGAACTGTTAAGGCGGCCGGTTCGTAACCCCGGTGTGTGCTTCGAAAGCTCGTTGGCCTCGCCGTCGTCGGAACGCTGCTGTTCGCCGCCGTCGGCGGCGGCTGGCTCGTGGCCGGCGGCCCGCTACAAGGAGAAGCCGCCGCGCCGCTCACCGTCGACACCGCGACCGCCGCCGAGCACGGGTTCGCGGAGCCGCGCGTCGAGACCGTCCAGTTCCAGGAACGCCTGCAGGTCGCCGGCGTCGAGAAGGCGGTCGACCTCTCGGCGTACACGATGACGACGACGAACGAGGAGACGGGTGCGGCGGTGGTGACCGTCAGCCTCCCGGGGTGGACGGTCGGGGGCGTGTCGCTGAACCCGGTGACGTACGCGCCGCTGAAACAGGCCGTGAACCGCGTGCTACCGTACCTGCCGATGGAGACGCCCCCGGTGACGTGGGCGGGCGAGACGACCGTCGATCTCGGGGGTGAGAACGTGACCGCCGGCGAGTACGCCGTCGAGGGGGAGGCCCCCCGGCTCGTCGTCGCGCGGACGACGATGGGCGGCGATACGGTGTTCGCGGTCGGGCTCTACTCGACGGAGGCTCCCGAGAGCCGGGACTCCGTCGACGCACTGTTCGCCGAACTCGATCACGGATGAGCCGCCAACCGCCGGCCGGCGCGATGTGCCAAGACGGAAGTACCAGCAGTCCCCTTCGGTGACCATGCACGACTGGCTGGCCCAGCGGGCGCGGAGCACGCCCGACCGGGAGGCCCTCGTCAACGCGAGTTCGGGCAACGCGTGGACGTACGCGACGCTGGACGAGACGGTCGACGAGATGGCGGGGCGGCTCTCCGCGCTGGGGGTCGCCGAGGGCGACCACCTCGCGGCGGTCATGGAGACCGGCGTCGAGGAGGTCTGCCTGATCCACGCCGCGATGCGGCTCGGCGCGGTGCTGGTGCCGCTGCCGCCGGAGTTCACGCCGCCGGAGCTGGCCGACCGCTTCGACCGCGCCGACGTGGACGCGGTCGTCTGCGACGCCGATACGGAGTCGCAGGTCCGCGGGGCCGTCGAGGGTGCCGAGCCGTGGCTCCCCGTGTTCACGATCGACGAGGCCGACTGGAGCGACGCGACGCCGCTCTCGGACGCCGAGCCCGGGTCGTTCACCCCGGCGACGTGGGAGCGAGGGGACACCCAGCTACTGCTGTTCACGTCGGGAACCACCGGCGACGCCAAGGCAGTGACGTTGACGATGGGGAACCTGCTCGCGAGCGCCACCGCCAGCGCGTTCCGGCTGGGGATCGACCCGGCGGACCGCTGGCTGGTGCCGCTCTCGCTCCACCACATGGGCGGGATCGCCCCCGTCCTCCGCTCGACGCTGTACGGGACGACGGTGATCGTCCGCGAGTCGTTCGACCCGGGCGGCACCGTCGACGACCTGCGCGAGTACGACGCCACCTGCATCTCGCTGGTGCCGACGATGCTGCGCCGAATGCTGGAGTCGCGCGGCACGCTGCCGGACAGCCTGCGGTTCGTGCTCGTCGGCGGCGCGCCCTGCCCCGAGGAGCTGATCGAGCGCTGCCGGGACTACTCGGTGCCGATCTGTCCGACGTACGGGATGACCGAGACGGCCTCGCAGGTCGCGACCGCGCGCCACGAGGAGGCGTACGACCACCCCGACACCGTCGGTCGGCCGCTGCTCTGGACCGACGTGACCGTCGTCGACTCCGCTGGCAGCCCGGTCGAGCCCGGCGAGTCGGGCGAACTGGTGGTCCGCGGGCCGACCGTGACGCCGGGGTACTACGGCGACCCCGCGGCGACGGGCGAGGCCATCGGCGCCCACGGTCTCCACACCGGGGACGTGGGGTATCGCGACGAGGAGGGGCGGCTGTACGTGCTGAACAGGCTGGACGACCGCATCCTCACTGGCGGGGAGAACGTCGACCCCGGCGAGGTCGTCGAGGCGATCCGGACCCACCCCGGCATCGAGGACGCCGCCGTCGTGGGGCTGGACGACGAGGAGTGGGGCGAGCAGGTCGCCGCGCTGCTCGTCCCGACCGAGGACGGCGTTGACGTCGACGACCTCGAGGCCCACCTGCGCGAGCGCCTCGCGGGCTTCAAGCTCCCGCGGACGATCGGGACCGCCGAGGAACTCCCCCGGACCGTCTCCGGCACCGTCGAACGCGACGCCGTCCGGGAGCGACTGCGCGAGGACGACACGGTCTCGATCGGCCGCGACCAGCCGAGTGCCCGTGCCGCAAGCGACGCCGAGAGCGTCCGCGCGGTCGCTCGCGAGGCGTCCGAGGACGAACCGACCGAACTCCCCGAGAGCGAGGAGCCGTCGGACGGGGAGACGGACGACTCCGACCGGGCCGCCGACACGGAGCCGGCGCTGGATCGGGAGCCGGCCGCCGCCGGGGAGAGCGTGACCGAGGACGCCGGCTCGGCTCGCCCGCCGCTCGGCGACGATCGGGAGGGTGACGGCGCGCTCGACGTGACCGACGCCGCGGAGGAGACGCGACTGGGCGGCGCCGCGCTCTCCTCGCCGCACGACACCGTCGACGCAGCGAGCGATCGACTCACCGGCGGTGCAGTCGGAGAGCCGTCAGGCTCCGACGACGAGATCGAAACGGACGACGAGGGAGTGACAGTCGACGCCGACACCGTGAACCGCGAACCGGAGGAGGACGGACGCGACGACGAAGGTGGGGAGGTCGATGACTGGGACGCCGACGGAGGGGACGCCCCGGACGGTGACGCCGCGAACGAAGACGCCGAGGACCCAGCCTCGGACGGCACGTAGCCGGAAACGGCGGACCACGGGGGGGCAGTTCTGGGTGGCTTTTTGCCCGCTCGCGCCCATCGTGGGGTATGGATCTGCTCGACGAGGGGATCGTCCCCGAGCACGCACGCGAGGCGAAAGCCGAGGCCAGAGCGTTCGCGGAGGACGAGATCATGCCCGTCGCCGCCGAGAAGTTCGACGCCGGCGAGTACCCGTGGGACGTGCTGGAGGCCGGGATGGACGCCGGCCTCGTCGCCGCCGACCTGCCCGAGGAACTCGGCGGCCGGGGGTTCGACATCCAGCAGATCCTCGCGATCGCCGAGGAGTTCTACCGCGCCGACGCCGGGATCGGGCTGACGCTGATGCTCGCCTCCTTCGGCTGTGAGCTGGTCGAACAGTACGGCAGCGAGGAGCAACACGAGAAGTACCTCCGACCGGTCGCACAGAACGACCAGATCTCCGGGCTCGCGGTGTCAGAGCCGGAGACCGGCTCCGACCTCGCGGGGATGAGCACTACCGCGGAGAAAGACGGCGACGAGTGGGTGCTCAACGGCGAGAAGTACTGGGTCGGCAACGCCGTCGAGGGCGACTGGCTCACCGTCTACGCCAAGACCGGCGACCGCGACGACCGCTACGGCAACTACTCGCTGTTCATCGTCGAGACCGACACCGACGGCTACGAGGCCGAGCACATCCCCGAGAAGATGGGGATGCGCGCCTCCAAGCAGGGCCATATCGTGTTCGACGACTGCCGGATCCCCGAGGAGAACCTCGTCGGCAGCGAGGGCGGCGGCTTCTACGCGCTGGCGGACTTCTTCAACCACGGCCGCGTCGTCGTCGGCGGCCACGGGCTGGGGATCGCCGCCGCCGCGATCGAGGAGGCCGAGGCGTTCGTTCACGAGCGCGAGGGGTTCGGCCGCAACATCAACGAGTTTCAGTCGGTCCAGCACATCCTCGCGGACATGCAGACGGAGTTCCGCGCGGCCCGCGCGCTGAACTGGCAGGCCGCCGAGAAGGTCAAGAACCACGACAACCCCGGCTACTGGGCGGCGATGGCCAAGACGAAGTCCACCGAGGTCGCCGTCGACGTGGCCGAGCGCGGGATGCAGCTCCACGGCGGCCGCTCGATCTTCACCGACCGCCGGATCGCCCGCGCGTACCGCGACGCCCGCATCCCCGTGATCTACGAGGGGGCCAACGAGATCCAGCGGAACCTGATATACCGCCAGACGCCGCGGTAGGCGTCGCTCCTTCCCCGTCCGTTTTCACACGCCGAGTTCGTCCTGCACGATCTCGATCCCGTCTTGCACGGCCGCCATCGACACCGAGCGGTCGCGCTCGACGGAGAACAGACAGCCCCGCTTCGGGCCATCGCTGACCCGGACCACCCACGAGCGTTCGAACGTCCGGACGACCGCCTCCAGACTCCCAAGCCGGAACGACGACTCGACGGCCGGCGCGTCGAGCTGGTGGACGATGCTGTTGTCGACGACCGCCCTGATCTCGTCGTCGCTGTACTGCGCCGCCACGTCCTCCCGGAGGGAGTGATCGAACTCCCCGCTGTCGTACCTGATGACCCCACGGAGTGCGGTCCCCAGCCGGTCCGCGAGGGCGGCGTGGATCGTCCCGGCGTCGATCTCACCCATAGCGGCGACTCTTTCTGTAGGGGCAAAAAGCTCCGTATCCCCGCCGCCGCCCGGAGAAAGAACTACGGTGATTCCCACGTCCGGTAGGGCCATGGACACGCTCACCGGCGGCGAGGCGGTCGTCGCACAGCTCGAGCGCGAGGGGGTCGACGTGGCGTTCGGCATCCCGGGCGTCCACACGCTCGAGATCTACGACGCGCTGCTCGACAGCGGGATCGACCACGTCACCACCCGCCACGAGCAGGGTGCGGGGTTCGGCGCCGACGGCTACGCGCGGGCGACCGGCCGCGTCGGCGTCTGCTTCGTCATCACCGGTCCCGGCCTCACCAACGTCGCGACCGCGGTCGGGCAGGCGTACTCCGACTCCTCGCCGATGCTGGTGATCTCCACGACGAACGCGACCAACGAGGCCGACCGCGGGAAAGGCCACCTCCACGAGCTCAAGGACCAGCAGGGCGTGATGGAGTCGATCGCCGCCGAGAGCTACCACGTCGACCGCGTCGCAGACGTGCCGGAAGCGATCGCCGACGCGTTCGACTACCTCGACCGCCACCGACCCCGGCCCGTCCACGTCCAGATCCCGACGGACGTGCTCGAACGCGCGGAGCCGGTGGAACTGGTCGACCGGACGCCCGCCACGCCGCCCGGCCCGGACACGGAGCGCGTCGAAACCGCGACCGAGATGCTCGCCGACGCGGAGCGTCCCCTGCTCGTCGTCGGCGGCGGCACCGTCGACGCCGCCGACTCGATGCGGGCGTTCGTCGACGAGACCGAGATGCCCGTAATCACGACCGCCGCCGGGAAAGGCGTCGTCCCCGCGGATCACGACTGCTGTGTCGCGACGGCGCTGGGCCACGAGCCGGCGGCCGAGTTCGTCGCGAGCCGGGACCTCGTGCTCGCTGTCGGGACGGAGTTGAGCGCACAGGACACGGGCGACACCCCCCTCCCCGACGAGCTGATCCACGTCGACATCGACCCGACGGATATCGGGAACAACCACGAGACGGCGATGGGGATCGTCGGCGACGCGGGAGCGACGCTCGACGCGCTCACCGAGCGAGTGAGTGAGCGCCGCCTCTCCTTCGACGGCCCGGCCGAGGCCGCCGACGCGGGGCCGGAGCCGCTCTCGATCGGTGTCGAGGACGACCGCCTGCATCTGCTCGCCGTGCTCCGGGAGGCGCTCGACGACGACGCGGTGGTCGTCAACGACATGACGAAGGTGAGCTACGCCGCGCGGACGCGGTTCCCGACAGGCGCGCCCAGATCGTTCCTGTTCCCGCGGGGGTTCGGGACGCTGGGGTTCAGCGCGCCCGCGGCGTTCGGCGCCGCGATCGGCACGGACCGGCAGGTAGTGTCGCTGGTCGGCGACGGCGGGTCGCTGTTCACGATCGGCGACCTCGCGACCGCGGTGCAGTACGACCTCGGCGTGCCGATCGTCCTCTGCAACGACGACTCCTACGACATCCTCGAGGACGTCCAGCGCCGGGACTACGGCCGGACGATGGCGACCGACATCGAGAACCCCGACTTCGTCGAGATGGCCGAGAGCTTCGGCGCCGCCGCACGGCGGATCGAGTTCGAGGACGCCGCCGACGAACTGCCCGACGCGCTCACCGCGGCGTTCGACCGCGACCGGCCGACGCTGATCGAGGTCCCCGTCGAGTTCTGACAACGCTGAAGGACCCCCGGCCGCATGAGCACCTATGCGACTGCAGGAGTACTGGGGCGTCGGCCCGAAGACGGCCGACCTGCTCGAAGCCGAGTTGGGGGTCGAGCGTGCGGTGCGCGCGATCGAGTCCGCGGACGTGAGCACGCTCGTCGACGCCGGGCTCCCGCGCGGCCGGGCGACGCGCATCCTCCGCCGGGCCACGGGCGCGGCCGGGCTGGACACGCTGGGCACCGGTGACGCCCGCGACGTGTACGGTGACCTGCTCGAACTGGCCGCGGGCGAGGCACTGACTGACGGCGCGGCCGACCGAATCCGCGTGCTCACGCCACTTGCGAGCCACGAGGCCGCCGACGAACGGCTGGACCGCATCGACCGAGCACGCGAGGTGTGGTCCGGACTCGAGGAGGAGGACCAAGAGCGCGTGATCGACGCGTTCGACAGCTACGACGAGGCCGGCGGCGGCCGCCGCGCGGCCGTCGAGGCCGCGCTCGAACTCCGGCGCGTGGGCACGAGCGAGGGCGGCCCGTTCGAGCGGCTGGCCGAACTCGACGCCGACGCGCTCGAGGCCGCCGTCGACGCGCTGGCGGCCGTCGAGGGCGAGTTCGGCGACGGTGACGAGCCGCTGTCGGTCGGGGAGGGCGCCGACGACCGGCTCGACACGCTCCGGACCCAACTCGCCGCCGCGAGGCGGCTGGACGACGCCGCGCTCGACGTGCTGGAGACCGTCCGCGGGCAGGGCGTCCGGTCGCTGGAGGAGTTCCAGCGCGCGGTGATCTCCTACGTCGCCGAGGAGACCGGCGTGACCGCGAGCGAGGTCCGGTCGGTCGCACCCGACGAGGCCCGCGACGAGACCGACTTCGTCTCGGCGACGCTGCGCGCCCTGGTCGCCGATCTGGAGGGGCAGGTCGCCGACCGCGAGGCGGCCGTGGCGACCGACCTCCGGGAGACGCTGGACGACGCCGGCGGGGGGATCGAGGCCGCGGTGGACGCGGTCGGCGAACTCGCCTTCGACCTCTCGATCGCCCGCTTCGCCGCGAGACACGACCTGACGCGGCCCGTGCTGGTCGAGGACGGCCTCGCGGTCCGGAACGCCCGGAACCTCTTCGTCGAGGGAGAGGTCCAGCCGGTCACCTACGGCGTCGGGACGCACTCTGTGTCGGGAGGCGAGGCGGACCCGCCCTCGGGCGACCGCGTGGCGGTCCTGACGGGCGCGAACTCCGGCGGGAAGACGACGCTGCTGGAGACGCTCTGTGGCGTCGCGCTGCTGGCGGCGATGGGGCTGCCCGTCCCCGCCGAGCGCGCGGAGGTCGGCAGGTTCGACACGGTCGTGTTCCACCGTCGGCACGCCTCGTTCAACGCGGGCGTGCTGGAGTCGACGCTGCGCTCGGTCGTGCCGCCGCTGACGGGCGAGGGCCGGGCGCTGATGCTGGTCGACGAGTTCGAGGCGATCACCGAGCCCGGCCGGGCGGCGGACCTGCTGAACGGGCTGGTGGATCTGACCGTCGACCGCGGCGCGCTGGGCGTGTTCGTCACCCACCTCGCGGAGGACCTCTCGCCGCTGCCGGAGACCGCTCGGATCGACGGCATCTTCGCCGAGGGGCTGACCGACGACCTCGGCCTGCGCGTCGACTACCAGCCCCGGTTCGGCACCGTCGGGCGCTCGACGCCGGAGTTCATCGTCTCGCGGCTGGTCGCGAACGCGGGCGACCGCGACGAGCGCGCGGCGTTCCGCTCGCTCGCGGCCGCGGTCGGAGAAGAGGCGGTCCAGCGGACGCTGTCGGACGCGGAGTGGCAGGATTAGCGCCGGAGCAGCACCAGCGCGAGCCCGCCGCCGCCGAGGACGATCCCGCCGCTGACGAGCAGGCCGGTCACGTCGTCGTTGCCGGCGGGCGCGTCGGTCGGCGTCGTCGAGTCGGTGGCCCTCGGGTCGGCCTCGGAGACGAACAGCGTCCCGACGTCGCTGTTGCCGTCCGCTCCGGCAGCCGCGACTTGGAGGTCGTACTCGCCGGCGTCGAGTGCGGCCGGGAGGCTGTCCTCCGAGCGGACGCTGAGCTCGTCGCCGCTGGAGACGCTGACCGTCTCGCCCTCGCGACCGGCGAGTTCGGTGTCGAAGTAGACGGTCGCCTCCCCGTCGCCGTCGGCGTCGCGGACCTGCAGATCGAGCACGTAGCCCGCGGCCTCGCTACCGACGGTGAGCGTCGCAGTATCGGCGCCGTCGAACCGGATATCGATCGTGGCCACGTCACCGCGGACGGTGTCGACCACCGACTCGGTCAGTTCGACGGCCGCGCCCTCGTCGGAGCCGTTCGAGCCGGGGGTCGCCGTCGTCGTCTGTTCGGGGATTGGCGTCGGCGTGTCGCTCGGCGGCGTGTCCGCACAGTCGCCGCCACACCGGACCACTTCGGCCTCGGCGGTGGCGGAGTTCGTCCCGTCCTCGGTGCTGGCCTCGACGCTGAACGTCGCCCCCGCGTCGAGGAACGAGAAGTTGAACGCGGTGGCCCACGTGCCGTCCTCGGTCACGACCGCCGTCGAGGTGCGGAAGAAGTTGGGCCGGGTGTCGCCGGTCGACCGGAGGGAGACGACGATCTCGGTCCCCGTCGGCTCCGCGGCCGTGCCGGAGACGACCTGCGTGCTGCCGTTGGCGACTGTCACCGCGTCGCCCTCGTAGTCGATGGCGACGCCGTCGTCGGGTTCGGGCGTCGGTTCGACACAGCCGCCGTCACAGGCGACAATCTCGCCGGTCGCGTTGGCCGTCGCGTCGCCCGCCTCGACGGTCACGTTGAACGTCCCGCCGGCGGTCTGCTCCGAGAAGTCGAACGTGGCGCTCCACGTCCCGTTGCCGTCGACGGTCGCCGACTCGGTCTTGAAGAACTTCGGCTGAGTGTCGCCGGTCGCACGGATGCGAATTTCGACGGACTCGCCCTCGGGGAGGTCGGCCGTACCGGAGATCGTCTGCGCGCTCCCGTTGGCTACCGTGACCGACTCGCCCTCGTAGTCGATGCCGACGCCGGCTTGTGTGTCGGCGCCGGCTGGCGCGACGAGCGTCGGTAGCAGCACCGAGAGCGCCACGAGACCCGCGAGGGCGAGCGCACGGTACCGTCCGTTCATCGGTCCCACCTCCGCCGCTGGCGGGTAGTCGGTGTGTCCGGTTCGAGTGTGGTCCGTGGCTGTGCCGTGGAGGGCATACGCGAATCGTGGGACCGGGTTACCGAAAAACGGCCGATAGCTTCGACGCGATTTTACGCTACTGGCACCGTTCGGAGGGTTGATAGCTCCGGGGATCGTTCGCCCGGCGATGGCGTCCCGTTGGACCGAGGACTCCGGCCGACGACTCAGCCGCCGTCGGGCGATCACGCTCGGTGGCGGCGCCGTCGCCGCGGCGCTCGCGGCGGTGGGACTCCCGGGCCGGTCCGCCCGGTCCGAGGGGGTACTCGCCGACGAGTCGAACCCCGTCGAAGGGATCCACGGCATCGGCGTCACCGGGGAGGGCGTCCGCGTCGGCGTGCTCGATCCGACCGGGTTCGACCCCGGACACCCCGCGCTGGTGGACTCCGTGACCGGGCTGCGGGCGTTCGACGGCTCCCCCGTGGTCGTCGACGGCGGGAGCCACGGCACCGCGGTGGCGGCGACGGTCGCCCGCGCCGCGCCCGACGCCGACCTGTTGCTCGCAGGGTTCGAGCGCGCGTCGGGGTTCGGACGTGCGCTCGAGTGGTTCGAGGAGATGAGCGTGGACGTGGCGCTCGCGCCCGTCGCGGCCCACGGCCCGGCCGCCGTCGGCGGCGGCGCGGTGAACCGCGCCGCGGCGGCGGCAGTCGAGGCGGGAATCACGCTCGTCGCGCCCACGGGCAACGCGGCGCGCGGGCACTGGCAGGGGCCGCTCGGATCGATCGCGTCGACGGGCGAGTCCTCGGCGCTGCTGGAGGTGGAGTCACGCGACGGCGACGAGCCGCCGGTGGGGAGTCTCACCGCGTGGCTGGGCTGTCGAACCGCGGAGCCGCCGGAGCTTTCCCTCGCGCTCGTCCGCCGAACCCAGACCGGCGACGGCCGGCAGTTGATCGCGCTCTCGAGCGCCGAGCGGCCGGGGCTGGAGCGGCTGACGGCCGAACTCGAACCCGGTCGGTACGCACTGGAGGTCAGGCTGCCGGAGCGGTCGTCGGTCCCCGAGGAGCTGTCGACGGCGCCCGTGACGGTGACGACGCCGAGCCACCGACTCTCGCCCGCGCGGCCGGCCGGGAGCGTCGCCGCGCCCGCCAGCGCCCCCGGGGTCGTCGGCGTCGGCGCGCTCGGTGCCGACGGCGCCGCGGCCTACAGCGGACGCGGGCCGGCGCCGGACGGCGGCCTCGGCGTCGATCTCGTCGCCGAGCCGCGCTCCTGGCCGACGGCCGAGGACCCCGGGACCTCCGGCGCGGCCGCACAGGTCGCCGGCGTGGCGGCGCTGGTCGCCGACGCCCGGGGAGACGAGGCTGAGGGGGCGGAACCCGTCGGCGCGTTCCTGCGGGCGACAGCGACCTCGGCCGACGACCAGACCCGCCCCACGTTCGCCACCGGCCACGGCGTCGTCGATCCGCTGGCGGCGGTCCGCCGCGCGCGCCGATCCGACTAAAACGACGTTTTGAGCCACACCGGGATTGATGTGGCCGCTGCCCACAGTACCGGTATGTCGTCTCCGATCGCCCGGCTCGGCTCGCAGTCGTTCGGTGGCGAAACCGAGCCGACAGTGGTCGACGTGAGCGGCGACGACGCCGACGCCGTGCTGGACGCACTGAGCTCCGACACCGCGCGGGCGCTGTACTGCGAGATCGACGAGGAGCCGGCCCCGCCGTCGGTGTTGGCGCGGCGGCTCGACAGCTCGGTCCAGAACGTCCACTACCACCTCTCGAACCTCGAAGCGGCCGGGCTCGTTCAGGTCGTCGGCAGCGACTACTCCGAGAAGGGCAACGAGATGGACGTCTACGGCGTCGCCGCCGACCCGATCGTGCTGGCCGCCGGCGCGACCCCGGAGGAGCGCTCAACGCTCCGGCAGCTGCTCGCGGACTGGACCACCGGCGTCGCCGCCATCGGGCTGGTGAGCGTCGCCATCCAACTGCTCGCCGTCCGACTCGTCGGCAGCGGGAGCGGCGTGTTCGAACCGGCCTCGCCGGGGCTTCCCGACGACGCGGTCCTCCCCTGGCTGGCGGAGGCGGTCGCGGCGCCCGGCCTGCTGTTCTTCGTCGGCGGCGTGGCGGTGCTCACCGTCGCGATCGCGCTGGAGCTGCTGGGGGAGTAGCGCCGTTCGGCGGTAGTCTCATATGACTGTTTACCCAACAGTGCCGCGTGTACGAGTCGCGGGATCGGACCGACACCGTGTTGCTGGTCATGGCTTCAGGCCGTGACCGCGATCTCCTCAGCGATCGGCTCGAAACCGGGGGCGGCTACGAGGTGCTGACACCGACGGAGTCGGCGACGCTCCCGGCGTACGACGCCTGTCTGATCGACGGGGACTCCCTCGAACAGTACGAGGACGCCCTCCGGCAGCGCAAGCGGGACGCCGACGCCTACCTCCCACACCTGTTGCTGGACGGGGCGGACACCGAGCCGCCCCAACCGTCGGCGTCCGAGGACCCCATCGACGACCCGCTCATCGACGACGTGCTGAGCCGCCCCGTCGACGAGGGGACGCTCGTCCGCCGGATCGAGAACCTCCTCGCGACCCGCCGGGCGTCGGTCGCGCTGGCCGACCGCGAACTGCAGTACCGGCAACTGGTCGAGCTCACCCCGCAGGCGGTCCTGCTGGTCGACGACGGGCGGATCGTCTACGCCAACGCCGCCGCGGTCGAGCTGTTCGACGCGGCGAGCACGGAACTGCGCGGCGAGCACGTCACCCGGTTCGTCGACGAGGCGGGTGAGACCGCGCTGACGGCGCTGCTGGACGCGGTCCCGCCCGCCGGTGAGGGCGCCTCTGAGTTCATCGACGTGCGGTTCGAGACCGTCGACGGCCGGCACATCGACGGCGAAGCCGCCGGCATCCGGGTCAGCTACCGTGACACCGAGGTGGTCCAACTGCTCGTCCGCGACCAGACCGACGCCCGGCGCCGTGAGGACCGGCTCCAGCTGTTCGGCCGTGCGGTGGAGGCGGCCAACCACGGGATCACCGTCGCCGACGTACGCGCCGACGACGAGCCGCTGATCTTCGCCAACGCCGGCTTCACCCGGATCACCGGCTACCCGCTCGGGGAGGTCCTCGGCCGGAACTGTCGGTTCCTGCAGGGGGAGAACACCGACCAGTCGACGGTCGATCGGCTCAGAGCCGCGATCGACGCCGGCGAGCCCGCCTCGGAGGACCTGCTCAACTACCGCCGGGACGGCACCCCGTTCTGGAACCGGCTGGACCTCGTCCCCATCCACGACGACGACGGCGAGCTGTCCTACTACCTCGGCCTCCAGCGCGACATCACCGAACAGATACAGAACGAACAGCGCCTCGCGGTGCTCGACCGCATCCTGCGACACAACGTCCGGAACAAGACCAACGTCATCCGAGGGTACGCCGAGACGATCGCCCAAGGAGAAGCCGATCCGGTGACGGCGGCCGAGCGCATCGTCGACGCCGCGGACGAGCTGTACACGATCAGCGAGCAGGTCCGCGAGTTCGACACCGTCGTCCGGAACACCGAGGAATCGATCGACGTGGTGCAGTTGGACGCAGTCGTCGGCGAGGGAGTGGCGGCGCTCCGCGAGGAGTTCCCCGGCGCCGACGTGCAGTTCCGGGCTTCGGGCTCGGTCGCGGTCCACGCCAACCCCACGCTCCGGGCAGCACTCCAGAACCTCCTCTACCAACTCGGCGACGCCGACCAGCCGGCCGCGGAGATCACGCTGGTCGGGGAGGGTACTGATGTCCGCCTCGAAGTGCGCGACCGCGGGGGCGCGATCCCGCCGGAGGAACTCGAACTGGTGTCGGCCCGGTCGGAGACGCCGCTGGAGCACTTACAGGGACTCGAGCTCTGGCTGCTGCGCTGGGCCGTCGAACAGTCCGGCGGCGAGTTCACCCTCGGCGACGCCGACGGCGACCCGCTGATCCGGATGCGGTTCCCCGCGGCCGACCGCGAGCCGCCGCTTCGAGATTCGTAACGGTCCCCGGCGGCCGGACCCATCGACGTGTACACCAGCGTCGAGGCCAGAGCCGAGGGATTCAAGGTCGTGCCTATCCCCTTCTCCACCGATGCGTCAGGACCACCTCGTCGCCGCGGGACAGCTCTCCCGGGCCGACGTCGAGCGGCTGCTCGACCGCGCGGCCGAGTTCGACGCCGCGCTCGACGCCGGCGGCGACCTCCCCGCCAGCTACCCCGAGAAGCTGCTCGCACTGTGTTTCTACGAGCCGAGCACGCGCACCAAGATGTCGTTCGAGGCCGCGATGAAGCGGCTCGGCGGCGACGTCGTCGACATGGGCGGCGTCGACGCCTCCTCGGTGAAGAAAGGCGAGAGCCTCGCCGACACGGTCCGGGTGATCGAGGGGTACGCCGACGGCCTCGTGCTTCGCCACCCCCGCGAGGGCGCCGCGAAGATGGCCGCGGAGTTCGTCGACGCGCCGGTGATCAACGCCGGCGACGGCGCGGGCCACCACCCGAGTCAGACGCTGCTCGACCTCTACACCATCCGGGAGTCCGCGGGGCTTGACGACCTCACGATCGGCATCGTCGGCGACCTGAAGTACGGCCGGACGGTCCACTCCCTCGCGACCGCGCTGACGGAGTTCGACGCGCGGATGCACTTCGTCAGCCCGGAGTCGCTGCGGCTTCCGCGATCGGTCCGGTTCGACCTCCACGAGGCCGGCGCACAGGTCCGGGAGCACACCGAACTCGAGGAGGTGCTGCCCGAACTCGACGTGCTGTACGTCACGCGCATCCAGCGGGAGCGCTTCCCCGACGAGGACGAGTACCAGAAAGTCGCCGGGGAGTACCGGATCGACGCGGAGACGCTCGACGCCGCCCGCGACGACCTGACGGTGATGCACCCGCTGCCCCGCGTCGACGAGATCGCCCCCGAGATCGACGACACCGAGCACGCCGACTACTTCGAGCAGGCCCACAACGGCGTCCCGGTCCGGATGGCACTGCTCGATCTCCTGTTCCAGAACCATGAGTGATCACGAACTCCGCGTCTCGAAGATCCGCGACGGCACCGTGCTCGACCACCTCCCCGGCGGCAGCGCGCTGAACGTGCTCGCGATGCTGGGGATCGACGGCAGCGAGGGCACCGGCGTCAGCGTCGCGATGAACGTTCCCTCCGACCGCCTCGGCACCAAGGACGTGGTGAAAGTCGAGGAGCGCGAACTCTCCCAGGCCGAAGTGGACGTGCTCTCGCTGATCGCGCCGCGGGCGACGGTGAACATCGTCCGGGAGTACGACGTTCGGGAGAAGAAGCAGGCCGAACGCCCGTCGTCGGTGTCGGGCGTGCTGGCCTGCCCGAACAGTAGCTGCATCACCAACGCCGACGAGCCGGTCGAGAGCCGCTTCGACGTGCTCGACGACGGCGTGCGCTGTGGCTACTGCGAAGAGATCATCCGCGAAGGGATCGCGGACCACCTGGACGTGGCCTGAGGCGTCGCAGGAGTTTTTCGACACTGACCGTGATTTATACCGTTTCCGAGGTGGAGTCCGCGCGTGACTGTCACTCTCTCCCAAAGTTATTTGTCATTTAGTGATCACCATTGGAGTATGTCAGAAGCGGCAGAATCCGACGGTCCTGAAGTGTTGGGGTCCGGTATTCGAATCCCCGAGTACTATCTTCGAAAGAGAGGGGAGGCGCTTTCGAACGAAGAAGTGACCCAGCATCTCGGCAGTATTCGGAACCAACTCGAGGAGTATCTGGAGCCCGACGAGCCTCTCGAAGCCGTCTACTCCGGGATCGGAACGTCCTTCGGCGGGGCGGGAAGCGGGCTATACGTGTTCGGGGCGACTGACCGCCGGTTCGTCATCCTCGATCAGAACGGACGGTTCGCCGAGGTGGACTACGACGCGGTGACGACGATCGACCGGGAGACGGACGTGTTCAGTTACGAAGTGGACACCTCTCGGCTACGTGAGATCGGAATAGGGGGCGGGGCCATGCTCGTCTTCATCGTCCTGATGAACGTGTTCACTCAGCCCGTTTTTGCGCTCGGCTTCATTCTGAGTTTCTTCGGCACGGCCTACATGATAAACCGCCACTGGAAGGAGAGCAAGCGTCTCCACATCCCCTTCTACGAGGTCGTGATCCGTACGCCCAACAGCACCGACCGAAGCGTCGAGGTCGAAGCCGACACGGACTGGGTGCTCGGGACGACCGACGTCAACGTTCGAGAGTCGGAGTCCGAGCGGTACGTGATTCGGCAGTGGATGAGTCCCGAAGAAGCACCCGACACCGGCGGCACCGGGATCGAATACGACGGCGTGGAGACGTTCGGCGACGGCACCGTCGAGGAGCCGCGAGATCTCGAGACCCGCCTCTCCAAGATCGTCCGGAAACACAGAGACTGAGACCGGTCGGATTCCCTCGTCCCTGTCCTCCGATTTTGACAGAACGACCTCTCACCGCAGCGACCCCAGCGACGGCCGCCACGACAGCAGCACGACCGTCACCAGGAACACCGCGGTCGACACGTCGTAGGCGTACGTCGTCGTCGCCGCCGCGACGAACGAACCGCCGCCCAGCGCCGCCGTCCCCACCGACGCGAGGATCGGCCACGAACAGGAGATACAGGAGAACAACCCCAGCAGCCCCGACACCGCCGACCCGGACACGTCGAGCACCGTGACGTAGACGAGGTAGGCGAGCGCGAGGTAGCCGACGACGCGGGCGGGCATCAGGACCAGCCGGACGAACTCGCTTTTGAACGTGAGCGCCGGTCCCCAACCCGGCGGGAGCCAGAGCACCGAGAAGCCGGCCGAGTAGTCGAACGTCGCCGGGATCCCGGGGGCGACGACGCCGCCGGTGTACGCGAGCACCGCGAGGTAGCCGAGGGCGAGCACGCCCGCGCGGCGGACCGCCGAGGCGCTCGCGTCGGGGGCGTCAGTCCGGAGGACCACCCACAGCGAGACGTTGATCCAGAGCAGGCCGTACAGCGCGAAGCGCGGCTGGCTGACCGAGACGGTGTCGCCGAACAGCCAGTAGCCGGTCAGCGCCATCACCTCGACGTACAGGACGCCCGTCCAGAACAGGATCGTCCGGGGTTCGGGGAGAACGTCGGCGTCCACGCGGTCGAGGACGGACATCGTCACAGCGCCAGCGTGTCGAGCACGACGGCGAGCAGCACGCCGCCGAGGTAGGCGTTCGAGGCGTGGAACGCGCGGAACGCCGCCGCCTCGGTACGCTCGAAGTGGAGGCGGACGACCGCCCAGAGGAACACCCCGGCGAGGGCGATCCCGAGCGCGACGAACAGCCAGTCCAGCCCCGGGATCAGCGCCAGCGCGGCCGTCGCCGCGAGCGTCGCGCCGAGGTACCAGAGGATGTGTCGGCGCGTGGTCGTCTCGCCGCGGACGACGGGCATCATCGGGAAGCCGCCGGCCTCGTAGTCGTCCTTGTAGGCGAGCGCGAGGTTGTAGAAGTGGGCGGGCGTCCAGAGGAACACGACCGCCGCCAGCCCGACGCCGCCCCAGCCGATCTCGCCGGTCACTGCGGCCCAGCCGATCAGCGCGGGGAGCGCGCCGGCGGCGCCGCCGATGACGGTGTTCTGGACGGTGTTGGGCTTGAGGATCAGCGTGTAGACGACGCTGTAGAACGCGATCGCGATCAGCCCCAGCACCGCCGCGAGGACGTTGATCGACGCGAACAGCCCGACGGAGATCGCCGCGAGGGAGAGGCCGAACGCGACGGCGTTGCGGACCGGCACCAGATCGACCGCGAGCGGGCGGTCGCTGGTGCGCTGCATCCGGCGGTCCACGTCGCGTTCGAGGACGTGGTTGAACGTCCCGGAGGCGCCGATCGCGAGCGCGCCGCCGACCATCGTCTTCGCGACGACGGGGACGGTGAAGTTCTCGCCGCCGGCCAGCGCCATCGCCGCCGCCGCCACCAGACAGAGCAGCCACATCAGCCGGGGCTTGGTCAGCCGGGCGTACGCCAGAATCTTCGCCTTCGTCCGGGGCCACCCCGGTTCGGGGAGCGCCGGCGAGGGCGCGTCCTCGACGGGCGGGAGTTCGTCGTCGAGCGGGTCCTCCGGCTCGTCGTCGGGGTCGCCCGTGGCGGCTTCGAGCGCCCACGTCAACGCCGCGAGCACCCCGCCGAAGATGACGACGCCGACAGCGAGGTGGAGCGCAGAGACGGCCGCGGTCGGCGCCACGGTCGTCGTGGCGATGACGGCGCCGACGGCGGACTGGAGCGGGAACAACACGACTGCGAACAGGAGGGCGGCCTTCACGCGCCGGGACTCGCCGCGGCGGAACGCGAGCGCAGTAGCGCCGACGAGCAGGAGGCCGGCGCCGACGGCACCGATCCGGTGGCCGAGGGCGAACCAGCCGTCGGCGGAGGTCGGGAGCGCGAAGCCGCCGCCGCAGGCGGGCCAGCCGCGGCACGCGGTGGCGGCGTCGGTCACCGCCGTCGTCGCGCCGACGGCGACGAGGAGGTACACTCCCATCGCGGCGGCCGCGAGCAGGCCGGCGAACTGGCGGTCTGAAGTCACTACGCGAGGTAGCGCCCGGCGATACTTATCCGCTTCGCGTCTGCCCGACGGCTGGGAGCCACGGACACCGTCCGAGCGAAAATCGATCGACAGCGACCGTCGACTACCCGCGCCGCTCCAGAATCCGGTCGACGATCCGGCCCGTCGAGAGCAGTTCGTCCTCGTACTTCGGCTCCCGCGGTCCCGCACGGGCCACGTCGCAGTCGATCCCGCGGTCGTCCAGCGCGGCCGCAACCGCGTCCTCGTCGTGGTGCTGGTCGTAGCCGAGCACGATCACGTCCGGGTCGATGCGCTCGATGGGGACGAAGATGTCCGACTCGTGGCCGAGGTGTGCCTCGTCGACGGCGTCGATCGCGCCGACCACGTCCCGGCGCTGGCGGGCGGGCAGCACGGGGTCTTCCTTGTGGGAGACGTTCGAACTCCGGGCGACGATGACGTGGAGTTCGTCGCCGTGGTCGGCGGCCTCGCGGAGGTAGTGGACGTGTCCCGGGTGGAGCAGGTCGAAGGTGCCCTGTGCGACCGCGCGGGTCGGTTCGCCGCCCGTCGTCTCCCGACCGTCCCCGCTCATGGCTCGTCCCCGTCGAGGCCGAGTTCGGCGTCGATGTCCTCCTGCGTGAAGTCGAAGAACTCCTCGGGGTCGTCGAGTTCTACGTCGTACACCGGGAGGCTGCGGCGCTTGCCCTCGCGGTCGAGCGCGACCCAGTCGTCGCGGCCGTAGGGGTGGCCGACGATGATGTGGACCTGCCCCTTGCCGAACGTCGCGAGGTCGGCCTGAGAGGGCTGGAGCACGCCGTTGGGGTGGGAGTGGATCGATCCGACGGAGGAGAAGTCGTTGGGGACCATGTTGGTCTTGATCGTCGCGCTGATCGGGTTGGACTCGGTGCCGGGGATGATCAGCACGTCCGTCACGAGCAGCCCCTCGTGGTCGATCCCGAACTCCTCGGCCGGCTCCCCGCGCAGCAGCCCCATGTACTCGTCGGGGTGTGTCTCGCGGGACGCTTCGAGCGCGAACGTGAGGGCGTCGTCGGCGATGCCGACCACATCGCCCGACCGGAACAGTCCCATCTCCGGGTACTCGGTGGCGGCGCTAACTAAGGATTCCGGGACGCCCGCGGGGGCGCGTCGTGTTCGAACTGGAAGACTTAACACCCGCGACCGCCGAGTTTTCCGTATGACCGAGCACTCAGCCGGCGAGGACGCCGGCACTCCCGAGGGCGGTTCGCCCTCGGACCGTCGGGATGTTCCCGACGACGCGACCGTGGTTTACGATCTCGACGACGACTGTACGATGGACGACGTGGCGGAGGGCGCACGCTACCTCGTGACCGTCAACGGCGTCGTCGACTACGGCGTCTTCGTCGACGTCTCCGACACCGTCTCCGGGCTGGTCCACGAGTCCGGCCTCGACGGCGAGTACGAGGAGGGCGACGAGCTGGTCGTCCGACTGACCGAGATTCGGGAGAACGGCGACATCGCGTTCGAGGAGGTCGATCCCGCCGAGAACCGGGTCGTCCGCGTCGAGCACGAGCCCGAGATCACCGCCGTCGAGGAGCTCCGCCGCGGCGAGGCGGTCACCGTCGAGGGCGAGCTCACCCAGATCAAACAGACCGGCGGCCCGACCATCTTCCACGTCGGCGACGACACGGGTATCGTCGCCGCCGCCGCGTTCGAGGAGGCCGGTGTCCGGGCCTACCCCGAGGCCGAGATCGGCGACGTGGTCCGCGTGAGCGGCGAGGTCGGCCTCCACGACGGCGTCCGCCAGCTCGAAGTCGACGACATCAGCGTGCTGGCGGGCGAGAAAGCCGAGGCCGCCCGCGAGCGCCTCGACGAGGCCCGCGCCGAGCACGCCGCCCCCGAGTCGGTCGAGCCGCTGATCGAGTGGGACGCCTTCGAGAAGCTCCGACCCGACCTCGAGGAGCTCGCCCGCCTGCTCCGCCGGACGGTGCTCGAAGGGCGCCCCATCCGGGTGCGTCACCACGCCGACGGCGACGGGATGTGTGCCGCGATCCCGGTCCAGCGTGCGCTTGAGAGCTTCATCGAGTCGGTTCACGCCGACCCCGACGCCGGCCGCCACCTGCTGAAGCGCCTCCCCGCGAAGGCACCGTTCTACGAGATGGAGGACGTGACCCGCGACCTCAACTTCGCGCTCGAGGGGCGGGCCCGCCACGGCCAGCAGCTCCCGTTCCTGCTGATGCTCGACAACGGGAGCACCGAGGAGGACACCCCGGCGTACCGCAACCTCGCCCACTACGACATGCCCATCGCGGTGGTCGACCACCACCACCCCGACCCGGACGCGGTCGACCCGCTGCTCGACGCCCACGTCAACCCCTACCTCTACGACGAGGACTACAGCATCACCACGGGGATGATGTGCGTCGAACTCGCCCGCATGATCGACCCCGAGATCACGGAGGACCTCCGTCACGTCCCCGCGGTCGCCGGCGTCTCGGACCGCTCGCGGGCCGACGCGATGAGCGACTACGTCGAACTCGCCGAGGCGGAGGGGTACGACCGCGACGACCTCGACGACGTGGGCGAGGCACTGGACTACGCCGCCCACTTCCTGCGCTACTCCAGCGGCCACTCGGTCGTCAACGACGTGCTCAACGTCGGCTGTGACGACCGCGACCGCCACGAGGAGCTGGTCGAGTTCCTCGCCGACCGCGCCGAGCGCGACGTGGCCGAACAGCTCGACGCCGTCGAGGACCACGTCGAACACGAGACCCTCGAGAGCGACGCCCACCTCTACCGGATCGACCTCGATCAGTGGGCACACCGCTTCACCTACCCCGCGCCGGGGAAGACCACCGGCGAACTCCACGACACGAAGGTCGAGGAGACGGGCGACCCCGTGATCACGATCGGCTACGGGCCGGACTTCGCCGTCCTGCGGAGCGACGGCGTGCGGCTGGACATCCCCGAGATGGTCGAGGAACTGAACGAGGAGCTGCCCGGCGCCGGCGTCTCCGGCGGCGGCCACCTCGTCGTCGGCTCGATCAAGTTCGTGAAGGGCCGCCGCGAGCAGGTGATCGACGCGCTGGTCGAGAAGATGGCCGACGCCGAGATCGACGAGGCGCTCTCCTCGACCGCCGCCGCGCTGGACGACTGATCGTCGCGGCGTCGGCCTGCCGCGACGGACGATTAGGCAGCGCGGCACGCTGTCAGCCGCGCTGGACGACTGGGCAGCCGATTCTCTCCACGGTTACGACGCTCACTCCTCCCACTTCTCCACCGCCGCGAAGTCGAGCGACCGCGTCGCGACCAATACTGCGACCAGCACTGCTGCGACGGCGCCGGCGGCGAACAGCCACGTCCTGCCCGCCCCGCTGCCGCCCCGCCAGTCCGCCGCGAAGCTCTCGCGGTAGAACGCGACCGGCTCCGGGCCGTGAAGCGCGAGCGCCAACTCGCGGTTCCGGGTCGCACTGTTCTCGTTCCAGTTGAGCGACCCAACGACCGCGAGGTCGTCGTCGATCAACAGCCCCTTGGCGTGGATCTTTTCGTACCGCCCGTCAGGCTCGGAGATTCGCGCGGTGAGCGGGGCGTCGTTGCGGTCGGCCCAGTCGTTCAGCCACGCGACCAGCGCCTCGTTCTCCTCGGCGGAGTACCACGCCCCGGAGAGCAGAATCCGGACCTCGACGCCGCGCTGGGCGGCCCGCAGCGTCGCCCGCACGAGCGCGTTGTCCTCCCGGCCGAGGCTCGGCTGGAGCACGTCGACACGCGTCTCGGCGGCGTCGATCGCCGCAATCAACTCCGACTCCGCGTTGCCCGGTGCGGTCAGGAGCGTGACGTTCCTCGCGGTGACCTGCTCGGCGGGGAACTGGGTCGGGTAGCTCCCGTTCGCCGCCGGGATCGGCTCGAACCGACGGTTCTCGCGGAACGCTGTCCACGCCCGGGTGTCCGGCGCGTCGCTGTCGTTCCGGAACAGCGCCGCGAGTTCGTCGGCCGTGCTGCCGTTCTCGACGCGGACGCCCCAGCCGCGGCTCGACGCGCCGCCGACGCCCGAGGGTTTCCAGTTCTCCGAGAGCACGAGCGCCCGGCCGTCGGCGACGGCGTATTTTGGATGGTGGAATGCGAACCGGCTCGCGCCCACACCGACGACTCGGACCTCGACGCCCGCGTCGGCGAGACGGTCGAGAAGCCGGGCCTGTCGTGCCGAGGCGCCGTTGACGGGCTCTGCCTCGACGAGCACTCGGACGTCGACGCCGCGCGATTCGGCGGCGAGCAGCGCCTCGGTGACGCGCTTGGACGTGAAGCTGTACCCCGCGAGCAGGATGCGGTCGTCGGCGCGTCGGAGCGTCTCGATCGGCACGTCGGGCGAATCGGGGAGCAGGAACGCGGTCGCGTTGGCTGGCCCGGTCGCGATCGGCGGTCGGGGGTCGAGCCCGCGCGGCCGCCACTCGTCGACCGCCGGGAGGTAGCGCTCGCCCTCGGTCGTCTCGGTGTAGCGAACGCGGTGGACCGGCTCGCCGTTTCGGCGGAGCACGACCGTCTCGCCGGTGTTCGCGAGCGCGAGCGAGCCTTCGACGACCGTCGCGCCCTTGCCGGCGTTGCCACTGATGGCTTCGGGATCCGGCGTGATCAGGACTCTCCCCGATCGGTTCCGCAGGGGGACCGTCGAATCGCCGTCGGAGAGACTCCAGTTGCCGGCTTCGGGGAGTCGGACCAGCACGTACTCCCCGGCGTCGCCGTTCCGGATCGGGTCCGGGTAGAGTTCGAGCACCGCAGCGTCGTCTGACTCGGTTTCGAGTGTGGGTTCGACGGCGTCGGCGCTCCGTCCAACGGCTGCGTGACCACTCCCGGCCACCAGCGAGACGAGCAACAGGCTCACGAGGAGCAGGCGAACGGCGAACGCGCCCGGGAACGAACGCTCCCGTGAGCAGTTCTGTCGCGCCACGGGACGGCTGGTCCCGCTATCGGTGATAAAGGCTCGCCCGGTCGCTACATCCCCATGTCTTCGGCGGGGTCGGGGACGGGGAGGTCGTTGACGGCGAGGCCGAGCAGTTCGGCGGCGTGGTCGAGCGCCATGTCGAACCCGTAGTAGCGTTCGAGTTCGTCGCCGTCGGGGGCGGTTCGGACCTTCAGCATGGCGTAGCCGTCGACGTTCTGGGCGATCGAGGCGGTCCGGCCCTCGTACACGAAGTCCAGTCGGCGTTCGCCCGCCTCCTCGACGTAGCTGGCTCTCACGCCACCCGCCGTCAGTTCGGTTTCGCCGTCGTCGTCGCTCATGCCCGGCGATTCGACCGCCCGGGAGTAAGGCCCATCGGTGTCGGTGGGCCGCGGTGCAGGCTTATGGGGCGCCCGCCCCAACGCGGGGACATGACCGACCGTCGGGACCCCTCCGAAGATAACCTCCGCGACCGCCTCGACGAACTCGAATCGACGCTGACGGCGCTCCGTGAACAGCTGGACGACGACCGCCGGCAGCCGCCGACGATCCCCCGCGGCCTCCCGGGCGGCGGTCGGCGACCGCCGCGCCCGCCCCGACTACGGGAGGTGCTGCGCTTCACCGAGGAGTACACCATCCCGACGCTGATCTCGATCCTGGAGACGAACGTCCGGCTGCTCCGACTCACCGGCGCAGC
Source organism: Halolamina salina (assembly GCF_054653455.1). Taxonomy (NCBI): domain Archaea; kingdom Methanobacteriati; phylum Methanobacteriota; class Halobacteria; order Halobacteriales; family Haloferacaceae; genus Halolamina; species Halolamina salina. The sequence continues at coordinate 1,331,314 of NZ_BAAIGE010000002.1, forward strand.
GCTGCGTGCGTTCGACCCCGAGCGGTCGGCGGCGCCGTCCGAGGACGGCGCGGTCCAGCGGGCGATCGACGCCGGACGGGGACTCTCGACGGATCGGCTGGCGAGCACGCTGGAGGAACTGAACGACGCGATCGCGGGCACCGAGGCGCCCGACCCCGAGGCCCGCGAACTGCTCTCGGAGGCCGAAGCGCTCTCGGCGGAGATTCAGGAGCGGCTGCGGGACGCGAACGCGGCCGCCGACGCGGATCGAGAACGGGATGGCAACCGCGCCGAGGGTGACGGAGTCTCGATCGACGTGGCCGACGGCAGCGAAGGAGAGGCCGACAGCGCGACGGAAGAGACAGCAGAGTCCGACGACTCGCCGGAGCCGGACGTCGACGCCGAACTCGACTCCATCCGGGAGGAGGTCAGAGGGTCCGAGGACGAGGGTGACGACGCCGACGAATCGGCCGACTCCGGACCGGGCGAGGACGCCGAGGACACCGCGGCCGAGTAGCTACTCCTCGACGGGGCGGAACCGGAACCCGTCCCAGTCCTGACTCTCCGGCTCGCGGATTCCCTTTTCGGGATCGCGGAGTTCGTCGACGTGGAACGGCTCGACGGTGTCGCCTATCTCGACGTTCGCGTCCTCCAATTGTCCCAGCGCGCGGACCGGCACGCCGTCCACGTCGAACTCCACGATCGCGAGGTGGTTGGGCTGGCGGACGCCCGGCGGCGTCGCCGTCGAGGTGGTCCACGTCACGACCTCGGCGGTGTACTCGCTGAGGTCGACGGTACCGACGGGTTCCTCGCCGCCCGGGCCGCGCGGGTGGCCGGGGTAGGTGACGCTGCCGTCGGGGTAGCGGTACGCGGTCATCTCGGGGTCGGAGTTCTGATCGGTCATTCTGCCTCCGGGGTTTCGAGGATCGTCGTGGTCACGCAGTTGCCGAAGCCGCCGACGTTGCAGGCCAGCCCGACTTCGGGATCGTCGAGCTGTCGGTCGCCGGCCTCGCCGAGAAGCTGTTCGTACACCTCCACCGCCTGTGCGACGCCCGAGGCGCCGAGGGGGTGGCCCTTCGACTTCAGGCCGCCGGAGGTGTTGATCGGCAGGTCGCCGTCGCGTTCGGTGCGTCCCTCCTCGATGGCCTTCCAGCCCTCGCCTTTCTCCGCGAAGCCGAGGTCCTCGAACTGCAGGAACTCGAGGATGGTGAACATGTCGTGGAGTTCGGCGAAGTCGACGTCCTCGGGCGATCGATCGGCCATCTCGTAGGCCTGATCGCTCGACTCCACGACGCCGCGCATCGTGGTCGGGTCCGCGCGCTCGTGGACGACGTGGGTGTCCGTCGCGCCCGCGACGCCGCTCACGACGACGTACTCGTCCGTGATCTCGCGGGCGACCGACTCCGGACAGAACAAAAGCGCCGCGGAGCCGTCGGTGATCGGGCAGAAGTCGTAGAGGCGGAGCGGGTCGGCGACGATCGGCGAGTCGAGGACGGTGTCGAGATCGACCGCCTTCCGGAACTGCGCCTTGGGGTTGTCGACGCCGTTCCTGTGGTTCTTCACGGCGACTTTCCCGAGGCTCTCCCGCGGCGCGTCGTACTCGTCGAGGTAGAGTCGCGCCGTCAGCCCGGCAAAGGAAGGGAGCGTGACGCCGTGTTTGTACTCCACCGGGTGGGTCAGGGAAGCGATCACGTCCGTCGCCTCGCCGGTGGTCTTGTGGGTCATCTTCTCGCCGCCGACGAGCAGCGTCATCTCGCTGGCCTCGGAGGCGACCGACTGCCACGCGGCGTAGATGCCGGCACCCCCCGAGGAGGATGTCTGGTCGATCCGTGCGGTGTAGGCCGGCTGAGCGGCGAGATCGTGGGCGAGCATGTTCGGGGCGCCCGTCTGCCCCTCCAGTTCGCCGCTGGCCATGTTCGAGACGTACAGGTGGTCGACGGCGTCGGCGGCGACCCCGGCGTCGTCGAGGCACGCGGCGCCGGCCTCGGCGAGCAGGTCCCGCAGCCACTCCCCCTCGCGATCGCCGAAGGGGGTCATCGACGCGCCGACGATGGCGACTCGGTCCATACCCGTTGCCCGGACGCGGGTCGCTTACGCGTTTCCCTTCGCCGAACACGAGCGATTTATGCCCGCGCCGGCGCGACTCCCGGCCATGGATCTCGCGGACCCCGCGGACGCCGGGAAACTGACGGCGGCCGTCGCGGCGCTGCTCGCCGTCGTCGCCTTCGCGCCGCTCGTACTGGTGACCGGGGCCGGGGACACCCTCGGCGCCTACTACGCGGCCGGCCCGTTCGGGCTCACCGCGGTCGGCCTGCTGGCGATCGTCGCCGCGGTCGTGTTCCTCTCGGTCGGCCAGCCCCACACTGACGCGCTGACGCTGTCGGGCGTCGGCGTCGTCGTCGCGCTCGGCACCGTACTGACCGCGGCCGTCTGGCTGCTCACGCTCGACTCGACGGTGCTGTTCGGCTTCCCCGCCGAGTACGCGTGGATCGAGAACCACCGCTGGGCCGTGCTCGCCGGGGCGGTCGTCCTCACGGCGGCCTCGGGCCTGCAAGCCCGGACGGCGCTGTGACCGACTGGCCGCCCGTCGACCTGACCGACGCCGCGGCGGTCGCCGAGCGCCGCGACGCGGTCGTCGAGGCCGTCCGCGACCACGCCGGGCGGATCGCCTACGAACTCGCGCTGCTGGAGGGCGGCGACTACGGCCGCGTCGAGTTCGAGACCGACGGCGGTACGTGGACCGTCAAGTACGAGGCCGGCGATCTGGAGTTCCTCCTGTTCGACCCCGACAGCGGCTCGGAGGTGTACGTCGTCTCCACCAAGCGCCAGCCCGAACCCGGCGCGCTCGCGACGGCACTCGCAGACTACCCGGCGTTCGTCCGGGCGTTCAACGACCACGTCAGGGCCGCCGAGGAGCAGTTGGAGAATGCCCCGACCGAGTTCCCGGAGCCCGCGAGTACCGAGGAGGCCGTGAACGAGCGCCGGCGTGTCCTCGACCGCGTGGAGGAAATCTGCGACGAGATCGCAGGCCAGCTCCACCGCCTCGAAGGCGGGGAGTACGGCACCTACGAGAGCCGGATCGACGGCCAGCGGTGGGAGCTCAACTGGGACCGCGACGGCGTCTCCTACCTCCGGATCGGCGGCAGCGACGGCGTCTACCTGCTCTCCCAGTACGCGCCGCCGGAAGCCAGCGATATCCGCCGGTACGTCCCGCAGTTCCCCGCGTTCGTCGAGGCGTACAACGAGTCGGTCGCCGATCGGACCGAGACGCTCTCGCGGGTCGAGTTCTGAGTCGTGTCGAACGCGCCGCCGGCGTCGGGATGTACGACCCGAAAGGGCCTTAAGTCGCACCGCGCTACGTTTTGGTGGACTAGGTCGGGCGGTTAGGCCCCGCTCGCAACCCCCGAGATAGTCTTCAGGGGGGACCGAACCCCGGGCGCGTCCGGTCAGACCGGCACGGGCCTCGGGAGCCGACGTGGAAGCCTCGTCCGCCGGGGACAGCGGTCCGCGACGCTCGCCCGCAGGGGCGATCCGCCGCGGTTGGTCGACGGCACTGGGTCAGGCGCGGAAGCGAGCAGCCCACCGTCGGACGCCCGTCGCTCGTCGGGTCGCGGGGTGGAGGAGGCAACCGAGACTCCCCGTGTCGGAACGCCGGGCAATCCCGGACGTCCGCCATTCATTCCGTTCTCAGTTCGCGAGCCGACGGCTCGGCGACCGAGACGTTCGAAAAATTCCGCAATGTGCGAACCGTCTGAGACGTTCGGACCGCTCAGGCTCGCTTGTACTGATCCGGCCACTCCGGCGCGTTGTCGGCGTCGAGTTCGCGGCCGGCGTGGAGCGTGAAGTACGGGTCCCGGAGGTGCTCGCGGGCCAGTAGCACCGCGTCGGCGCGCTCGTTGCCCACCAGCGCCTCGGCGTGAGTCGCGTCGGTGATGCCGCCGACGGTGCCGACTGCGATCTCGTCACTGCCCGCATCCAGTGCGTCGCCGGAGAGCGTCTGCCCGTCCTCAGCCAGCACCTCGCGGATGGTCTCGGCGTACTGGGCCTGATAGCCCGGACCGGCCCGCGGGATCTGCTGGTCGGGGTGGATGCCGCCCGAGGAGACGTCGAGGAAGTCGACGCCGAGTTCGGCGAGATCGCCGGCGAGGCGGGCCGACTGGGCAACGTCCCACGACTCCCGGTCGGGGAGCCAGTCGGTCGCGGAGATGCGCACGAAGATCGGCTTCTCGTCCGGCCAGACCGAACGGACGCGCTCACAGACCTCCCGCAGCAGCTTCGTCCGGCCCTCGAAGTCGCCGCCGTACTCGTCGTCGCGGTCGTTGGAGACCGGCGAGAGGAACTCGTGGAGCAGGTAGCCGTGGGCGGCGTGGATCTCGGGCACCTCGAAGCCGGCGTCGAGCGCGTACTCCGCGGCCTGCTCGAAGGAGTCGATCACGTCGTCGATGTCGTCCTGATCCATGCGCTCGGTCGGCGCCGTGTTCTCCTCGTCGCGGGGGTAGGGCTTCTCCGAGGGACCCTTGGGGGTCCAGCCGCCCTCGTCCGGTTTGACGAGGCGGGGACCGTCCTCCCACGGGCGACGGGTGCTGGCCTTCCGACCGGCGTGGGCGAGCTGGATCGCCGGGACGCTGCCCTGCTCGCGGATGAACTCGGCGGTCGGGGCGAGCGCGTCGGCGTGCTCCTGACTCCAGAGCCCGAGGTCCTCCGGCGAGATGCGCCCGCGGGGTTCGACGGCCGTCGCCTCGGCGATCACGACGCCGGCGCCGCCGACGGCGCGGCTGCCGAGGTGGACGTGGTGCCACTCGGTCGCCAGCCCGTCGCGGTCGTCACAGGAGTACTGGCACATCGGCGACACCATCACGCGGTTCGGGATCGTCGTCTCACGCAGCGTGAGCGGTTCGAACAGTTCGGCGTTCACAGCGGACGTTCGGTAGGGTGGGAAAAGGCGCTGTCGACCGATGTACGGATTGCCGATTTCGCGGTCGCCGCTCTCCGTTCCGGTGGTCCGTGCCGGCTTCGGGAGCTTTTCACAGCCACCGCGGGGAGAGAGCGCATGGCACTCTCGACGTCCGAGATCATGGAGATCAGTCTCGACCTCGTCGGCTGGGACGAGGTGCCGGCCGACAGCGGGGTTCACGTCCCCGCCGACGCCGTCGAAACCGCGCTCGTGGGGATCGACCTCGAGTCGCCGGAGATCCAGTTGGCCCACCGCGAGGGGTACGACCTCGTGCTCGCCCACCACCCGCCCGGCGGCGACCCGCGGGTGAACTTCGCGCCCGTACTCGACAAGCAGATCGAGTTCATGACCGACCACGGCGTCCCCGAAGAACGAGCCGAGGAGGCCGCGTCGTCGATCATCTCGGGGATGGAGCACGCCGGCCACAGCGCGAACTACCGCCACGACCCCAGTATCGCCGAGCACCTCGACCAGCCGTACATGAACGTCCACCTCGCACCGGACGAACTCGGCCGCCGGCGGTTCCGCGAAGTCGCCGACGACCTCGCCGACGACGCGACCGTCGGCGCGTTCGCGGACGCGCTGGGCGAGATCCCAGAGATCGACGAGGCGATCACCGACGTGGAACTGCGCCTCGGCGAGCGCGAGAACGACCTCGGCGAGGTGGCGATCCACCACGCCGCCGGCACCAACGGCGGCAGCGACGTGGCCAGCGCCTACTTCGACAACGGCGTCGACACGGTGCTGTACATCCACGTCGGCGCGGGCGACACGGCCGAACTCAAAGAGGAGTACGGCGGCGAGGGGAAGAACCTCGTCGTCACCGGCCACATCGCCAGCGACGCGATCGGGATGAACGAGTTCATCGACGCGCTGGAGGAGGAAGGGCTGGAGTGCGACACGGTGTCGGGCTGCGGCATCGGCCGGTAGGCAGTCAGACAGTTCGGCTGCCGAATCGGTAGCTGGATGGGGGAGTCGTCCGACTGTGAGCGTATGCCCGAGGAGTTCACGCCGGAAGCGTACTACGACGAGTACGGCGAGCGCGAGTGGGACCGGCTCGACCGCGACCTCTACGGCGAACTGGAACACGACGAGACGTGGAACTATCTCGACCGCCACCTCCCCGAGTCGGGACGCGTCCTCGACGCCGGCGGCGGCGCTGGCCGGTACAGCGTCGAACTCGCCGATCGAGGGTACGAGGTGACGCTCGTCGACCGGAGCAGCGAGCAGGTCGCGCTCGCCCGGGAGAACGCCGCCGAACACGGTGTCGCGGACGCGGTGACAGCCCGGACCGGCGACGTGCGTGACCTCGATGCCGAAGCCGACAGCTTCGACGCGACGCTCTGTCTGGGCGGCCCGCTCTCGCACGTCCTCGACGCCGGAGAACGGGAGACTGCGGCCGCGGAGCTCCAGCGAGTCACTGACCCGGGTGGCCCGGTGTTCGTCTCGGTAATGGGCCGGCTGGCCGCGCTCCAGACCATCGCCCGGATGGCGGGCCGGGTCGATCCGGCGGCCGACGAAACCGAGATACTGCCCCGGCTCGCTCGGACCGGCGACTACGACGCCGACCTGCTCGAGGCGTTCGACCTCGAGCCGTCCGGGCCGCCGATGCATCTGTTCCGAGCCGACGAACTGCGCGAACTCCTCCAGCGCGCCGGATTGACGGTCCACACCCTGACCGGGCTGGAGAGCGTCGCCTCCCAGCGCCGGGACGAGTTCGACGCGCTCGGCGACGACCACCGCGAGGCGATCCGGGGGACCGTCGCGGCGCTGCGCGGCGACCCCGGCGTCGCCGACCTCTCGGGGCATATGCTCGCGGTGGCGAGCGCGTGATCCGCCGCCGGGCGTACCATTATACGTCCGGCTGAAGTACCCCGTGGCGTGACTGGGGGAACGAACGGGGACGACGAACGCAGCCCGGAGGACGCCGCGTTCCTGCGGGCGATCCGGGAGATCGAGGACTCGTCCGATGGGGCGGAGACGCCCGCCGAGACTGGAACGGACGAGACAGCCGAGGAGAGCGACCGGATCGCCGAACTGGAAGCGCGGATCGAGCGCTTGGAAGAACAGACGGCGGACGACGCGACCGAATCGGAGTCGGCGACCGACGACCGCGTCGAACTCGCCGAGGAGGTCGCAGCGCTCCGCGAGACGACCGACCGGCTGGAGTCGAGGCTGGACGAGGCGCTCGACGAACTCGACGCCATCCACGAGTCGGAGTACGGCGCACTCGACGAGAAGCGCGAGCAGCAGTTCGAGACCGCGGTGAAGTCGATGGTGGCGTTCCACCAACTGGCGACGGAAGTGCTCGACGTGCGCGTCGAGAACTACGAGCCCGCCGCCGGCCACGCCGACGCCGAGCGCGTCGAGGCCACGCGAGAGCGGATCGTCGACGCGCTGGACGTCGGGCAGAACGACGGCGGTATCGGGCCGACGCTCGAGACGAGCGACGAGGAGTGGCCCGATCCCGAGGAGGCAGCCCGAGAGGGTCGCGTGTTCTCGGGAGGCGACGAACCGGAGACGACCTCCGACGCCCCCGAGTCGGGGGTCTACCCGCCGGTCGGGGAGGACGACGCAGAGAACGAGGGGTCGGGGTCGCTCCCCGAGAGCGTCCGAGCCGACGCCGACATCGTCAAGGAGAGCACCTCCGAAGACGAGCACGCCGCTGAGGCCGACACTGAGGCCCCGTGGCGCCTCACCCGCGTCGATCCCGGCGGCGCTCGCGAGGTTCGTGACGCCGTGCTGGCGTCGGACGCCGGGGGACCCCCAGACGGGGAGGCGTACGCCCGGATCGTCGGCGAGCCGTCGGTCGGTTCCGCGAACGCGCCGGAGGGCGGCAGTCCTGCACCCGTCGACGACGACGATTGAGCGTCACGGCACGCAGTCACCCGGGAGCGATAGCTGTTCCGAGGCGGCCGCCCGAACCCCGGTTTCGCTTCGCTTAACTCCGCGGACCCGCAAGCCGGCGTGTGGACCCGTTCGACGTTCTGGGCGTCGAAACCGACGCCAACGAGTCCGACGTCTCCCGGGCGTACCGGGAGCGCGTGAAGGAGGCCCATCCCGATCAGGGCGGGTCCCGCGAGGCGTTCATGCGGATCCAGCAGGCCTACGCCGCGATCCGGAACGGCAACGTCGAGGTGGCCGAGGACGGCTCGGCGGAGTCGACGGCCGCGACGGAGCCGACCGCGACCCACGATCAGGGGCCGCCGCCGGGCACCGCCCGGATGGAGTATCTCGACTTCGAGGTGCTGTCGGACCACGGCTGGGAGATCGACGACGACGACCTGTTCGAGGCGGCGTCGAACGCCGACCTCGAGCCCGGGGAGTACGGTCGCCTGCTCGTCGACCGCGAGGAGACGCTGCTGGAGGCGGCCGAGCGCTGCGGGTTCGCGTGGCCGTACGCCTGCCGGGGCGGGGCCTGTGCAAACTGTGCGGTGCTGCTGCGCGAGGGCGAGGTCGAGATGGCCGACAGCCACGTCCTACCCGAGGGGATGGTCGAGGAGGGGATCCGGCTCTCCTGCCTCTGTCGCCCGCGAAGCGACGAGCTACAGGTCGTGTACAACGTGAAACACCTCCCGGGGCTGGACGAACTTCGACTCCCGTCCCAACGCTTCTGAGCGGTCGGGATCAGTGCGTTCGCGGTCGACCCGCGAGTTCGGGGTTCGTCCACGCCCACTCTTCGTCCACGTGTTCGAACGCGCGGTTCGGGTCGTCGACGGCCTGTCCGAGCGGTCGGGCGCCGCCGAGATCCGGCCCAACGTCGGTGATGGGGACCGCGGCGACACACCGCGTCCGCGTTGAGTAGTACACCGCCTCGTCGGCGCCCGAGAGCACGCCGATCAGCGTGCGGTTCCCGACGTCGGCATCGTACAGCAGGTCGGCGGTCCGTTTCCGGACGGACACGTCGGGAGTTCGCGGGCGCAGCGCCCGGACGAGCGCGTCGAACGGCGTCGTCGTGCGCGTTCGGGTAGCCATACACCACCGTCGGACGCGCAGGGTAAAGGGAGTGAGCCATCCCCGGAGTGAAAGTGAAGGATACGGCGAAAGTGAACGAGGCGGGCGATTTTCCGGAGCCGTCGCCGCGCGGCCCCGACGCGGAAAGGTGATGTGCCCCCTCGCCCATCGGGCGGGTATGGAGTACGTGGCGTTCGACGAGGCCGAGACGTACGAACCCGACGAGGGGTGGCAGCGCCGCGCCCTCGCCGGCAGCGATCAGTTCACCTTCGAGTGGTTCGAGAAGCCGCCGGGGCACTCCTCGCCGATGCACGACCACGAGAACGAGCAGGTCTGTGTCTGTCTCGAGGGCGAACTCACCGTCCACACCGAGGAGGAGTCGGTGACGCTTTCAAAGAACGACTCGGTCCACCTCGACGCGTGGGAGTCCCACCGCGTCGAGAACGAGACGGACGAGCGCGCCGTCGGACTGGACGTGTTCGCGCCCGGCCGCGGCTTCGAGTTCTGGACCGACCGGGAGTAGTCCGTAACTGACCGGCCGAGGGTCCGTGCGTCGGCTCTCACGGGATCGGACTCACCGACTGCCCCGGGCGTAACGTTCTCGGGTATCGCCGCCCAACGACCAGCCATGGCACAGGAGACTATCTCCGTCGAAGGAATGGCGTGTGGTAGCTGTGAAGAGACGGTCGAGTCCGCGGTCGCGGCGCTGGACGGCGCCGAGTCCGTCGAGGCCGACAACACGACCGACACCGTCGAGATCGAGGGCGAGGTCGACACCGACGCCGTCGCCGACGCGATCGAAGACGCCGGCTACACAGTTCTCGGTTAATCCTCGTTCGCCGGCGACGCCGCCTCGATCAGCGAGACGACCCGGTCGGGCCGGTCCATCCCGGCACAGACCGACAGGATCGTCAGGTCGAGACCCCCATCGATCGGGGTGTCGCCGGCGCGGACCGCGCCGCCGCCGATCGTCTCGTCGAGCGTGCGTCGGGCGTCGGCGATCGCCTCGCGGTTGAGCCACTCGGGCGGTCCCATCGTCACCAGCAGCGCCCGCGTCGCCCGCGAGAGATCGCCGCCGGCGGAGCGCTGGCGGAACAGCGACCGCTGGACGGCGGTCTCGATCGTGCTGTAGCTCTCGATCTCGTCGGGCGACTCCGTCTTCGAGCGCAGGCGATCGAACAGCGACGGCTTCTCGCGGACCTGCTGGCGCCAGTAGCCGAGCGTCGCGTACCCGCCCTCGCCGAGCGTCGCGATGATCTCGCTGGCGTCGACGACGCTCTCGCCGACCGCGGCGGCGTCGGCCGCCTCGCCGGCGCCGAACAGCGTCGCGATCCACTCGGCGATCGTGTCGTTCGCGTCGGCGTAAGCGTCGGCCGCCTCCGCGTCGGGCGGGCGCTCCGCGGGCGCGTCAAGATTTCCGTTGTCGAACAGCAGTTGCGCGTCGACGGTCGCTTCGAGGCCGCGCAGGCCGGCACGCGCGTTCGCGGCGACGCCCTCCTCCTCGGGTGCCGGGAGCACGGTCAGCGCGTACACGGGAACCTCGATCGTCTCCCGGAGCGTGTCGATCAGCACCGGCGCGGCGCCCGCGCCGGTCGCGCCGCCGACGCCGACGGCGACGAGCACGCCGTCGACGGTCGAGGGGACGGCGTCGGTCGCCGCGTGGCTCAGTTCGCGGACGTTCGACTCCGCGGCCGCGCGGACGGCCGCGGCGTCCCCCGTGGACCGCGAGGTCGTCCCGAACGCGTGCCGGCGCTCCTGTGGCACGTCGAGGTCGGCGATCGCCTCGGGGTCGGTGTCGAAGGCCGCGACGGTCGCGACGTACGGCCGGTCCTCGGACTCCGCGGCGGCGAGCCGAGCGGCCACCCGACCGCCCGCGCCGCCGACGCCCAGAACGGCGAGTTGCATAGTTCCGCGTTGCCGCCCGACGGCATAGGTGCTTCGTCGCTGGGGCGAAGAGCGGTCGGCGGCTCCCGACGGGGTCGGATCGGCGGGGACCCCGTCGTACAGAAGTACTATACTCGTTCGTCCCCGAAACTCCCCGGAGAACAGATGCGTACCAACCGAGCACGGGACGACCGTGTAGGAGGCCGCTGATCATGCTCGACAGCCTGCTCGCCGACGCCCGATCGAGCGACCACCAGTTCGTCATCCACTCGGACGACCCCGAAACGGCGGCGGCGGACTGGTTCCGGAACCACGACGTCGACGTGGCTCATCGGCCGCTTCCCGAGGGGATCCCGCGCCCGTTCCTCGTTGTCGAGCGGGACGGGGAGTTCGTGGGCGTGCTCGACCTCGCGGAGGTCGAACGGCTGCTCGAACCGCCGATCGAGCCGCCCGCGTCCCGCGAGGAGCTCTCGCCGGGCCACCGGGAGTTCTTCGACGCGCTCGCCGGGACTGTGTTCACCTCGATCAGCCGGCGGGAGCTGCTCGCGGTGAGCCGGGAGATCGAGGACCGCGCCCGCCGCGTCGGCGACGGCAGCCTCCACGTCAGCTTCCAGCGGCTGTCGATGTTCCGGTCCCAGCAGGAGGTGTACGAGCGGATCGCGACCGAGACGGCGCTGGACATCCACGTCCACGGCGTCGACGACTGGACGCCGCCGGAGCGCTCGGGGATCCACTACCACGCACACCAGGACGAGCAGCTTGCGCCCTACTGGGTGCTCGCGTTCGACGGCGGTCCCGACGAGACGCAGGCGTCCGGGCTGGTCGGCAGGGAACGCCCGGGGGAGGGGTTCACCGGGTTCTGGACCAACGACGAGGGGATGGTCGAGCGGATCCGCACGAACGTGGCGTCGGCGACCGCGTAGCCGCCCCGGTCGAGCACGCCGCCGACACGCGCTGTTCCACGACCGACCACGTCGTTCGAGTTTTGTGACCGATATCGGTTTCTCCGCTCGGCGTCGATATGCCTCATCGGAAACGTTGATACGCCCGTCTCTCCACTGTCGTCGTAGTGGACGGAACAACGACCCCGACCGTCACGGAGTCCCTCTCGTTCTCCGCCAGCGAACTGACCGGGGCGTTAGGGGATTCGGTTACGGTCCTCCCCATCGTCGTCGCGGTCGGCGCGCTCACGGAGCTGTCGCTCGCGAAGATGCTGCTGGGATTCGGTGCGTTCCAGATCGTCTGGGGGCTGCGGTACGGGCTGCCGATCTCCGTCGAGCCGATGAAGGCGCTGGCGGCGCTGACCATCGCCGGCGCGCTCGGCGCCGACGAACTCGCGATCGCCGGCCTGCTCGCCGGCGTCGTCCTGCTCGGCGTCGGCGCGACGGGGGCGCTCGGCCGGGTCGCGCAGTACGTCGGCGAGCCGGTCACCCGCGGCATCCAGCTGGCGGTCGCGCTGCTCCTGCTCCAGACCGGCGTCGAGCTGAGCCTCGGCGATCCCGCGTTCGCGCTGGCCGGCGTCGTCGCGGCGGCGGCCGTCGTCGCCGCGGGCTACCGCCGCGCGAGCGCGCTGGTCGTGCTCGCCGTGGGGCTGGCGATCGCGCTCGCGACCACCGGGATCCCACAGCCGACGCTGCCGTCCGTGGGCTTCGCCCTCCCGGACCCGAGCGGGCTCACCCGTTCGGCCGCCGAGGCGACGGCCGCGCAGTTGGCGATGACCGTGGGCAACGCCGCCGTCGCGACCGCGCTGCTGCTCTCGGAGTACTACGACGCCGACGTGACGCCCGACGAGCTCGCCTCCAGCATGGGCGCGATGAACCTCGCGGCGGTCCCCTTCGGCGCGCTGCCGATGTGTCACGGCAGCGGCGGCGTCGCGGGGAAGTACACCTTCGGCGCCCGGACCGCCGGCTCGAACGTCCTGCTCGGCGGCCTCTACGGCGTCGCGGCGCTGGGAACCGCCGTGGTGACGGCGTTCCCGATGGCGGTTCTGGGCGTCGTGCTCGCGCTGGTCGCGGTCGAACTCGGGCGGTCGGCGTTCGACACCGACCACCTCCCCACGACGCTCGCAGTCGGCGCGCTCGGCCTGCTCGCCAACGTCGGCGTCGCGTTCCTCGCCGGAGTCGCGTGGTGGATCGCACGGGAACGGGTGCTGTGACGCGAAAATCGAGAACTGTCAGTACTCGTACAGCGACACCACGAACGGTAGCTTGTTGTACATCACCACCGCGATCGGGATGCCGACGATGCTCAGCGTGAACACGTAGGCGACGGACATCCAGACGCCGCTGGCCCACCAGCCCACGAACACGAAGTAGACGCCCCGGACGAGCAGGCCGTACCGCTGCTCGCCCGGACTCCCCGTTTCGTCGACGAAGTCGCGCTCCTTCAGCGAGAGCACCTTCGGCGTCGCGTTGATCATCTTGATCCCCAGCGGGAGGCCGACGATGGTGACGTTCAGGAACCACGCGACGCCGAGCCAGATCCCCGTCGCCCACCAGCCGACGAGCAGGAACCACACTGCACGGACCGCGAGCGAGGGGTCGTCCGCGCCGCCTGTCGTTGTACTCATACCGAGTCGGACGAGCGTCGCCCGGTTAGGTGTACCGGCGATCGGCCAGCAGCCGCCTCAGTCCGACCGCGTCAGGTAGTCGCTGGCCTGTGGCTCGTCGGGGTCGGTCGGCACCTCAACCAGCCGCGGCTCGTCGGCGTCGACGGCGTCGGCGACGGCCTCGCGCACCTCGGCGGGCGTCGCGGCGCGGGCGGCGTCGACGCCCATCGACTCCGCGAGTGCGACGAAGTCGATCGGCGACTCGCCCCACGCGTACGTCCCCTTCGGGAGGCCGTGCTCGCGCTCGGCGCCGTCGCTGATGATCGCGTAGTCCTCGTTGCGGAACACGACCGTCGTCACGGGCAGCCCCTCGGCCGCGGCGGTGTGCAGTTCGTGGATCGCCATCATCAGCCCGCCGTCGCCCGCCAGTGCGACTACGTCGCTGTCGGGGTTGGCGGCCTGCGCGCCCAGCGCCGAGGGAAGCCCGCTGCCCATCGTCGCCCACGAGCCCGGGTTCACGTAGGATCGCGGTCCCGCCGCGGGGAACGTCGCGAGCGTCCAGATTCGGAAGCCGCCGGCGTCCGCCGCGACGATCGCGTCCTCGGGTACCGCTTCCCGGACGGCTCGCAGTGCGCCCGGCGAGGTGAGCGGCGGTTCGCCGTCGACCAGCTCGTCGACGCGTCGGGCGACCGACGCACGCAGCCGATCGGCGACCGTTTCGGCGTCGTGGTCGCCCGCCGGGATCTCGGCCGTCAGCGCCGCGAGCGTCGACTTCGCGTCGGCGACGATCCCGACCGCGGGCTCGTAGTTCGTCCCGAGGTCGTCCGGGGAGAGCGTGACGTGGACCAGCGCGTCGGGCACCTCGAGCGTCCGGCCGCGCGTGACCAGCTCGTCGAAGTCGGTGCCGATCGCCAGCGCCGCGTCGGCCTCGGCGACGTACTCGTGCATCTCCGGCGTGGTCGCGCCACAGAGCACGCCCGCCGAGAGCGGATGGTCCTCCGGGATCACGCCCTTCCCCTTGTACGTCGTCAGCACGGGCGCGTCGTAGCGCTCGGCGAACGCGAGTAGCTCCTCACTGGCGTTGGCGCTCCGGACGCCGCCGCCGGCGATCACGACCGGCGCGTCGGCGCCCTCGAGGATCGAAGCCGCGTCGGCGACCGTCCCCGCGGGCGGCGCCTCGGGCTGGCCGGTGTCGGTCACCGCGACGCCGCCCTTGGGCGCCGCAGCAGGGAGGTAGGACTTCGGGATGCCGAGCCGGACCGGCCCCTTCGGCGCCGTCGTGGCCGTCTCGACTGCACGCTCGACCTCCGCGAGCACGCCGTCGGGGTTCTTGACCACGCGGTTGGCCTTGGTGACGGTGTCGTACGTCTCCGGCGGCGTCTCGTGGATGCCGTCGCGGCCCCGGACCTCGGGGTCGGTCTCCACGGCGATGTGGACCAGCGGCGTGTTGTCGTTGTACGCGTTCTTCAGCCCGTTCATCGCGTTCATGTCGCCCGGACCGGGGACGACGACGGTGGCGGCGGGCCGGCCGGAGGTCTCGGCGTACCCCCACGCCTGCTGGGAGACGGCCGTCTCGTGGCGCGCCATCACGAACTGCACGTCGTCGCGGCCGTCGACGGCCTCGTTCAACGGCAGCGTCTGCTTGCCGGGGATGCCGAACACGGTGTCGATCCCGTGCTCGACGAGTCGGTCGATCACGGCGGCGGCGAGCGTCATGATCGGTGTGCCGGTCCGCGATGTGAAAACTGTATCTCACTCCGGGCGCCGGGCTACTGGTTCCACGCCGCGCCGTCGGGGTCGACCAGCCGTCGCCGTTCCTCGATCCCGTCGATAGTGGCCATATCCTCCTCGGTCAGGTCGAGGCTCGCGGCCTCGAGGTTCGCGCGGATGTGCTCCGGCGTGGCGGACTTCGGGATCGGCACCAGCGCCTCCGTCTCGACGGCCCACGCGATGCAGACCGCCGCGGGGGTGGTGTCGTGGCGGTCGGCGACCGCCTGCAGTTCGGGCGTGTCGAAGATGTCGCCCTGTCCGAGCGGACAGTAGCCGACGAGGGTGTGGCCGTGCTCGGCGGCGTACTCGCGGAGTTCGTCCTGCGGGAGCAGCGGGTGGCACTCGACCTGGTGGGCGGCGATGTCGGCGTCGAGGATCTCGCGGGCCTCGTCGAGCAGTTCGGGCGTGAAGTTCGACACCGCGACGTTGCGGGTCACGCCCTCGTCGTGGAGTTCTTGCAGCGCGCGCAGGCTCTCCTCGGGGTCGTACGCGCCCGTCGGCCAGTGGACGTACAGCAGGTCGAGTTCGTCGACGCCGAGCCGGTCGAGGCTCTCCCGGCCCGTCCGTTTGGCGTCCTCGTAGCCGAGGTTGTCGGGGAGAATCTTGCTTGCGAGCACGACGTCCTCGCGGTCCACCTCGGAGAGGCGGATGCCCGCGCCGACCGCGGGCTCGTTGTCGTACATCTGTGCGGTGTCGACGAAGCGGTAGCCGGCGTCGAGCGCCGTGGCGACCGCGTCGGCGCACTCGTGACCCTTCGTGCCGGAGGTACCGAGGCCGATGTCGGGAAGGTCGAGACTCATGGCTGTGGCGGGGAACTGGGAGCGGCGGCGTAAAGAACTCCGGCTCCCGGCGGATTTCGGGGCCGCGTCACCACGGCCGGACCGGGAGCAGGTCACCGGCCCGGACGGTCCGGATCTCGCCGTCGCGGGGGACGATCACCCGCATCTCGGGGTTGTAGTCCGCGAGCAGTTCCCGACAGACGCCACAGGGCGGGACCGGTCGCTGTTCGTCGGCGTCGTGCTCGGGGAGCGGGTAGGAGACGGCGACGCAGGCCTCGATGTCGGCCCCCGAGTGGCCCGCGGCGATCGCGGCGCTCACAGCGCCCGGTTCGGCGCAGTTCGACGCCCGACCGATGCTGGCGGGCAGACTGACGCCGTCGTAGACGGAGCCGTCGACCGTGCGGACGCTCGCGCTGACAATGTGTGCACCGTCCAAAAATTCCGGATCGTACGTCTCCCGGTTCAGGGCTCTCGCATGGTCGAGGAGGGCGTCGTCGGCGTCGGACAGCGGGGCAGTCTCCATACGTGGCGGGGCGCCGTCGCCGGTAAGTGTTTTCGGGAACGCGTCGATTTCGATCGACAGAGGAGCTAAGTGTAGAACGCTCCAAATACGAGGGTATGGTCCCCTCCAACCGCGAAACGAGTCGGCTGCTCGCCGCGGTCGCCCTGCTCGCCGCAGTGCTCGCGTCGGCCGTCCTCCTGTTCCCGGCGCCGCTTTCAGACGCCTTCTTCGCTGGGATCGTCCTCCTGAATCCACTCTTCGCGGCCGTCGGCGTCGCCGGCGCGTGGACCGAGCGGACCGTGGTCGTGTGGGTCGCGGCGCTCCTCTCGGTTGGCCTCTCGCTGGTCGGGATGCTGTCGATCGGGCTGTTCCTCGTTCCGACCGCGCTCCTGCTGCTCGGGAGCGCGATCGCGGCACAGGCCGCCGGCCCGCAATCGGGCGTTCGCGAGCGGATCGTCGCCGACCCGCCGAGCAGCCGCGAGCGACTGCTGCGAACGCTGGCCGGCGCGGCGTCGATACTCGTCGGCGTCGGACTGGTGAACGTCGGCGCGTTCGGCCAGGAGCTGTTCGGCTCCTGCGCGCGGGAGACGCTCGCCTGCGCGCTCGAGACGACGAACTGGGGCGCGGTGGGTGTGACGGTTCTGGGGTTGGCGGCGGTCGCCGTCGGCGGGTGGCTGGTGTGGAAGCAGGTGTACGTCTCGCGGGTACTCCGGCGGGCTGGGAGTGGGTAGGTGCTCAGGATGGCTTCGATGCGTAGCTTCTCGGGGGAGTAGCGATCACGTAGTTTCTCGGAGGAACAGCGACCGGAACAGCACCTCGCTCGTTGGCCACTTGTGACCGCAGTGCGCCGGACACGAGGTCCGGCGCAGCACCGAATCCCCACCCCTCCCCCCGCGGCCGCCGACCGCTGGCGGCCGCGAGGCGTCCACCGCGACCGCACCGCTGTGGCGGTCGGCGCGCGACGTGAGCGCCTCCGTGCGCGAACGAGCGCGCGAGGGACGACTGACCGAGCGAAGCGAGGGAGGGAGTCGGCTGGGGAGGATCGAGGGCTGTGCGGGGCGGTGCGGTCGCAAGTGGTCTACGATCGAGCTGCTGTTGCTGTTCCAGTTGTCAACGACCGAGCTCCCATTGCTGTCTCAGTTACTGCTCGTCGACAACAAAACGAACCAAAAATACGCTACAACCTCACTCCAGCGCGCTCGCGGCCCGAACGATCGTCTCCTCGCCGTACTTCGGTCCGACCAGCTGCAGCCCGACCGGCAGGCCGTCAGCCTCCCCCGCAGGCACGGAGATTGCGGGCAGGTCCGCGAGGTTCACCGGCACCGTGTTCGCGTCCGCGAGGTACATCGTCCGCGGGTCCTCAAGCCCCTCGCCGAGTTCGAACGGCGGCACGGGCATCGTCGGCGACGCGAGCACGTCCGCCTCCTGCAGCGACTCGTCGAAGTCCTGCTTGATCCACTCGCGGGCGTCCTGTGCCTTGGCGTAGTACTTGTCGTGGTAGCCGGCCGAGAGCGCGAACGTGCCGAGCAGGATCCGCCGCTTGACCTCGGGACCGAACCCCTCCTCCCGAGCAGTCGCGAACGCCTCGTTCCAGTTGCCCGCCTCCGAGAGGTCGTCGGCGTCGCCGGCCTCCACGGCGTTCAGCCCGTAGCGCGTGCCGTCGAAGCGCGCGAGGTTCGAGGAGGCCTCGGACATCGCGATCACGTAGTACGCCGCGACCGCCTTCTCGACGGAGGGCATCGACACCTCGACCGTCTCGGCACCCTGCGCCTCGAGCTCGTCGATCGCGTCCCGGAACGTCTCGACGACGCCCTCGTCGGCGCCCTCGACCAGTTCGTTCGGGATACCGATCGTCATCCCCTCGACGTCGCCGTCCGCGGCCGCGGCGTAGTTCGAGCCGTCGCCCTCGTCGACGGTCGTCGCGTCCCGGTCGTCCGAGCCGGCGATCACGTCCAGCAGTTCCGCCGCCTCCTCGACGGTCGGTGCGATCGGGCCGATCTGTTCGAGGGAGTTCGCGTAGGCCACGAGCCCGTAGCGGCTCACGAGGCCGTAGGTGGGCTTGATCCCGACGACGCCGCAGAACGCGGCGGGCGCGCGGACCGAACCGCCCGTGTCGCTCCCAAGCGCGAGGTCGGCCTCGCCCGCGGCGACGGCCGCCGCCGAGCCGCCGGAGGAGCCACCCGGCACGCGGTCGGTGTCCACGGGGTTCAGCGTGGGGCCGAAGTGGGAGGTCTCCGTCGTCGTCCCCATCCCGAACTCGTCCATGTTCGCTTTGCCGTTGATCGTCGCGCCCGCCTCTTTCAGGCGCTCGACGACCGTGGCGTCGTACGGCGGGACGTACCCCTCGAGCATCTTCGACCCGCAGGTG
The DNA here is from genome assembly GCF_054653455.1 of Halolamina salina. Lineage (NCBI taxonomy): Archaea > Methanobacteriati > Methanobacteriota > Halobacteria > Halobacteriales > Haloferacaceae > Halolamina > Halolamina salina. The sequence continues at coordinate 1,350,052 of NZ_BAAIGE010000002.1, forward strand.
GTCTCGACGCCCTGGGTGGAGATGTTGTCCTTCACCGCGACGGTCTTGCCCGCGAGCGGGCCGTCGTCGGCGCCTTCGATGCGCTCCTCGGTGATGTAGGCGTTCAGCTCGGCCATTACGACACCCGCGGCCCCTTGAAGTAGCCGTCCTCCGTCTCGCTGGCGTTGCTGAGCGCTGCCTCCTGACTGAGGCCCTCCTCGACCTCGTCGGCCCGCATCACGTTCACGAGGTCCGGCTCGCTCTCGACTTCGGGCACCTCGTCCAAGGTTTCGAAGTCCGCGAGCACGTCCTCGAACTGCTCGGCGAACTGCTCGACCTCCTCGTCGGTCAGGTCCACCCGCGCGAGGTCCGCCACCTTCCGGACCTCCTCGCCGGTGACCGCCGGCTCGTCTCCGTCGCTCATACCTCTCGGTCGCCGCGGACCGGGAGTAAGGGTTTCGGTGAGCCCCGAGCCCGCTCCCAGAACGTCTTTCCCGGAACCGTTCGACAGCGGTGGTGTGAACCTCCCGTTCGCGACCGACACCCCGACGGACGACCGCTGGCTCCGGGCGTGGGCCGTCGGCTACGCGGCCGTCGGCGGCGCGTCGGTGCTGCTCCCGCTGTACGCGCTGAGCCTCGACGGCGGCGCGTTCCTCGTCGGACTGATGGCATCGACCGCGGCGTTCGCGGGCGTCCCCGGCGCGATCCTGTGGGGTCGGATCGCCGGGAAGGCCGGCCGTCGACGCCCGTTCGTGCTGTTCGCGCTGATCGCGACGGCGGCGGTGCTGCTGGTGTCGCCGCGACTCAGAAGTCCGATCGCGCTGGTCGCCGCCAACGCCGCGCTCTGGTTCGCCGTTACCGCCGCGTCGCCGGTGCTCAACCTCATCGTCGTCGAGGGGGTGGAGCAGTCGGCGTGGGACGGCCGCATCGCCCGCCTGAACGCGCTGCAGGGCTGGGGCTGGCTGGCGGGGCTGGTCGTCGGCACCGTCTGGACCGCCGCCGCGCCGCGGCTTGGCTACACGGCTGTCTCCGCCCAGCGCACGCTCCTGACGGGGCTGGGGCTGCTCGCGGTCGCCGCGACGCTGCTGTTCGTCCACTTCTACCCGGACGCCACCCACGTCTCCGAGAAGCGGTTCCTGCGCCGCTACCGCTCGCTGTCGCGGGAGAGCTGGCGGGGCGACCGGTTCCTCCGCGGCATCCCGTACGGCCCGAGCCGGATGTACTGGGCGCTGCGCTCGCTGCGGTCGGGGCGGCTCTCCGAGCGCTTCGGTCGACCGCTGCTCGGCTACTTCGCGGGGACGGCGCTGTTCTCAGCGGGCTTTGCGGTGTTCTGGGGACCGATGCCCGCCCACCTCACCGACATCGGGTTCGGCGACGGCGTCGTGTTCCTCTGTTTCCTCGCGAACACGCTCGGTTCGACGGTGTGTTACGACCCCGTGGGCCGGCTGATGGAGCGCTACGCGGCGATGCGCCTGCAGGCGGGCGCGCTGATCGCCCGTGCGGTGCTGTTCGTGGGCACGGCGTTCCTCGCCGTCGAACTGCTGGTCGGGAGCGCGCTCGCGGCGATCGGCGTGACGTGGGCGGTGGTCGCGGTCACGACGACCGGAATCGTCGCGCGGCTGGCCTCCGAACGCGTCCGCGGCGAGGCGCTGGGGCTGGTCGTCGCGATCACCGGGATCGGCGGCGGCGTCGGAAACGCCGTCGGCGGCGCCGTCGCCGCGGCGACGAACCCCCTCACGACGTTCGGGCTGGCGGCGGTGACCGTCCTCGTCGGTGGCGCAGTCGCCGCCGCTGCGGTCGTTCCGGCGCGAAACGCCGCCTGAGGGCGGGTCGAGGTGAAACGGCAGGAAGAGAACCGAGCGTTCAGAGGCCGATCTCGCGGCCGATCACGAGGTGCTGGATCTCGCTTGTCCCCTCGCCGATCTCCATCAGCTTCGCGTCGCGGTAGAACCGCTGGGGCGCGAAGTCCTCCGTGTAGCCGTAGCCGCCGAGGGTCTGGACCGACTCCTCGGCGACCTCGCGGGCGGCCTCGCTGGCGTCGAGTTTCGCGAGCGCGGACTCCCGGCTGACGGACTCCCCCTGATCGTACGCCCACGCAGCCTTGTGGGTCAGCAGCCGGGCGCGCTCGATCTTCCGGTGCATGTCCACGACCTTGTCCCGGATCGCGTCGAACTTCGAGATGGGCTGGCCGAACTGCTCGCGCTCGGTGGAGTAGTCGCGTGCGGCCTCGTAGGCGCCCTGTGCGAGCCCCGTCGAGAGCGCCGCGATGGAGATGCGGCCGCCGTCGAGGGTCTTCTTCGTCTGCTCCCAGCCCTCGCCCTCCTCCCCGAGCAGGCGGTCCTCCGGGATGCGCACGTCGTCGAGCTGGATCTCACAGGTGGGCGAGCAGTTCAGCCCCATCTTGTCCCAGACGGTCGTGACCTCGAACCCGTCGTCGTTCTCGGGGTCGACGATGAACGTCGAGATGCCGTCGTAGCCCGCGTCGGGGTCGGTGACCGCCTTCACGAGCACGCTGTTCGCCACGTTGGCGTTGGTGATGAACTGCTTCGTCCCGTTGAGCACGTACTCGTCGCCGTCCTTCTCGGCCATCGTGTCCATGTCCGAGGCGTCGGAGCCGCTGCCGGGTTCGGTGAGCGCCCACGCGCCCATCCCCTCGCCGCTCGCGAGCGGTTCGAGCCACTCCTCCTTCTGGGCCTCGCTGCCGAACATCTCGATCGGCTTCGAGCCGAGCGAGACGTGGGCGGCGTAGGAGAGGCCGATCCCGCCGGAGACGCGGCCCAGTTCCTCTGTCACGAGGGAGTACATCAGTTGGTCACCGCCGAGGCCGCCGTACTCCATCGAGACGGGGACGCCCATCATGTCCAGTTCGCCCAACTGCTCGAAGATCTCCTCGGGGAAGCGGTGCTCGTTCTCGATCTCCTGTGCGATGGGTTCGATCTCCTCCTCGCAGAACTCCCGGACCGTGTCGCGGATCATCCGGTGCTCCTCGCTGTCGACGACGTCCAGCAGACCCTGCTCGCTCATGCACGGGCGTACGGACGAAGCAGGCAAAAACCCCGCCGGTCCGTCGCCGCCGGTGGTACCGCGGCCGCCGGAGCGCTACCACGGTGACGTGTACGTTTAACTGCCGAGCGACCGTTCGACCCCGCGTGCCCTCCGATCGCTCACGCGACACCGAGCCGGACAGCCGGACGGCCGTCGACGTGTCCGATCTCGATCAGGAAGCGCTGTATCGAACCGTGCGGCAAGCCGTTCAGGACGCCATCCTCGACGCCGTCGGGACGATCGCGCTGGTCGCCGTCGGCGGGGCGCTGGCGTTCGCCGGTGCCAGCCTCTTCGTCCGGACTGCTACCGAGAGCGGGCTCTCGATCGGGTTCCTCACTGCCGGGATCTGGCTGCTCGCGATCGGCCTCTACGTCGTCGGCTCCTCCCTCGGCGCCGTCCAGCCGGTCCGCGACTGGCTCTGAGAGCTCGAAGGTCGTCAGCGTCGCTACTCGAACGCGGTACAGAAACGGTCGGAGAATCGAAAACGAGCCGTCAGTCGTCGGTGAAGGAGCTCCCCACCCGTCTCAGGGCATGTGGATGCTCTCCTCGGCCTCCAGCAGCTCGTGGTAGCGGTTGCGGATCGTGACTTCGCTGATGTTCGCGACCTCGCTGACCTCGGACTGGGTCACCTTCTCGTTGGTGAGCAGCGAGGCGGCGTAGACGGCGGCGGCCGCGAGGCCGACCGGCGACTTGCCCGAGTGGACCTCCTGCTCCTTCGCGGTCTGGAGCAGTTGGCGCGCGCGGCGCTCGGCCTCGTCGGAGAGGCCGAGGTCGCTGGCGAACCGGGGGACGTACTGCTCGGGGTCGGCAGGCTGGATCTCCAGCTTCAGTTCGCGGACGACGTAGCGGTAGGTGCGGGCGATCTCGTCCTTCTCGACGCGGGAGACGGCGGAGATTTCGTCGAGGCTGCGCGGGGTGCCGGCCTTCCGGGCGGCGGCGTAGAGACTGGCCGTGGAGACGCCCTCGATCGAGCGCCCCGGCAGGAGGTCCTCCGAGAGCGCACGCCGATAGATGACGGAGGCGGTCTCGCGGACGTTCTCCGGGAGGCCGAGCGCGGAGGCCATCCGGTCGATCTCGCCGAGCGCCTGCTTGAGGTTCCGTTCCTTGGAGTCCCGTGTCCGGAACCGCTCGTTCCAGGTCCGGAGCCGCTGCATCTTCTGTCGCTGGCTGGCCGACAGCTGGTTGCCGTAGGCGTCCTTGTCCTGCCAGCCGATGTTGGTCGACAGCCCCTTGTCGTGCATCATGTTCGTCGTCGGGGCGCCGACGCGGGACTTCTCGTCCTTCTCGCGGGAGTCGAACGCGCGCCACTCGGGACCGTGGTCGATGCTGTCCTCGTCGACGACGAGGCCGCAGTCCTGACAGACGGTCTCGCCGTGTTCGGTGTCGGTGGCGAGGCTGCCGCCACATTCGGGACACTGGAGCTCGTCGACGGACTCCTCCTCTTCCTCGGTCTGTTCCTCGTTCTGTGCGGCCTCGGCACGCTCACTGGTGTACGCTTGTACTTTGTCGCTCATTGGGTGTGGGGTGGGGAGAGACAGATGCGTCTGGACTGCAGTCGTCTCACTTTCGGGTACCGTACGGTGTTACTTAAATCTGCCGTCTGATTTCTCGCCCGAATGGACGGAGAGGAATCAGGAAGAACCGCTGAGACAGCCGAATTACTCCGAATCCTTCCGACCGGGTAGAGCGCCGGACGTGGCCGACGAGGCCTACTTGAGGGTTTCGTCGCGCTGGACACGGGGGTTTATTGAGCGTTTCGCCGGCGGGAACCCCCGATCGGCGCGGCAGCCACGCCCCCGTGACGGCTCAGTCCGTCCGGTTCACGTAGAAGCTTGCTCGGTACAGGCTCTGCCCGTCCCAGAGGATCCGTCCCGTCTCCGACTCGTCGGCCGAGAACCCGAGCCGACGGAGCAGCGTCTCGAACGCATCGGACGGTTCGCCGGTTTCCCGGTACGCCTCTCGTTGGATCGCGCGGTCCAGCAGCGTCCGGGCGTCCTCGGAGAGGTCGATGGCACCGAGGTCGGTGTCGACTGCCGACCCCAGCACGACCTCCCGGAACGCCTCGCGGTCGTCGGCGACCACGGTCGCGAACGTGGTGTGTTCGGTCAGCGTGACCCGCCCGCGCTCGACGTGGACCCGGTAGGCGAGCTCGCCGTCGGCCGCCATCCTGACGGCTCGGCCGTCCAGTTCGTCGACGAGTCGGCTCTCGCGTTCGGCCGGCCGAGCCATCACGTAGGCGTCGCCACGGAGCAGCGACGCCGACGAGGACGCGCCGTCGCTCACGGCGTAGGTGTGGAGGATCTTCACCGGTCGCGCGCTGGGCTGTTCGAGGCTGTCGAGCAGCACCGCGTCGTCGGGGGCGCCGTCGAGGGTGTCGACCCGGACTAACGGGCGCTCACGCACCGCACGGCCGCTGACGAACTGGTCGATCCGGTAGTACTGGCCGTCGTGTTCGACGTAGGCGCCCTCACTGATTGGCGTGTAGCCGCGGGTCACGTGCCGCCCCGTCGGGACGACCGCGTCGATTGCGGCCCGCGCCGGGTCGCCGAACAGTTCGTTCTCGGGGGGTTCGTACAGCGCCCAGGGGACGGGCTCGGTCGCGATCCGATACACCTGTAGCGTGTACTCCGTTCGAGAGGAGTCGTTGCCGAGCACGTCGCCCGAACAGCCGGCCAGCGCGGCCGCGACGGCAGTACCGGCGAACTGGAGGGACCGTCTGCGAGAGACCATACCCACCGTGGCCGCTCGGAGGACTTGGAACTACTGACGCGAGCCAGCCGGCAGAAAACGAACGGTGGCGGTCAGGCCTGTGCGGTCAGCGCGGTCGTGATACGGCTCTCCACGTCGTCCATCCGCGCCAGCACGCGCGTGCCGTCGGCGAGTACGGGGTAGGTGGCGTCGAGGTCGCGGTAGAGGTAGCGGTACACCGACTCGCTGTCCTCTCGCTGCCAGCCGAACGTCACCCCCTCCTGAATCTGCTCCTGGCGGCGGGCGAGCGTCGCCTCCAGCGACTCCCGCGTCTCGTCGAGGCACTCGAAGCGCGCCTGCAGGTCGTCGAACGACTCCCGCCGGAGTCGGTCCCCGTCCAGCTCCGCACACCGGGCCGCGGCGTCGTCGAGCGCGTCGCCCGCCCGTTCGAGCCGGCGGCGCTCGTCGTCGAGCGTGTCGAGGTAGCGATCCCGGCGAGCGCAACTCTCCTCCGCGCTCGCGATCACCGCACGCTTGACCTGCGGGGAGAGCGCGTCGTTCGCGACGACCGCGCCGGCGACGCCGTCGCCGAACTCGTTCGCGAGGTTGACCGGTAGCGACTCCCCGTAGTCGCGCTCGAAGTGCTCCACGTCCATCATCGTCTCGCGGTACGCCTCCCGCACCTGCGCCATCCCGCCGGACTGACCGTTGGCGGCGCCGACGACGCCGACCCCGCCGCCCTCAACCGTCGGCGCCGGGCCGGCCGCCGAAAGCTCCCGCACCCGGGAGACGAACGACGACAGCGCGTCCTGCTCGGCGGTGATTGCCTCGTACTCCCGCCGGATCGCCTCCGTCGCCGCCCGGACGTTCGCCCGCGGGGCGAACAACAGCCCCGTCGAAAGCCCCGCCCACAGCACCAGCGCGATCAGCGAGCCCGCGACCGCCTCGGCACAGCCGAACGCGCCGCTACAGGCCGCGACTTCCTGCTCGATGTCGGGGGAGAAACCGTACGAAGCGGGCATTTGAGTGTGTGAACAACTGACTCGGAGCCACTTCAATTGCCCGGCCATTCCCACGATCGGCAAACGGCGGCGGGATCGGTCCGCGGACCGACAGATCGAAGGTCGCACCGCCGACAGTCCGGCACATGGTCAAGATGGTCGTCCTGCTGGTCCGGAAGGAGTCGCTCGACTACGAGGAGTTCCTGACCCACTGGAAAGAGGAGCACGTCCCGCTGGTCGAAGATCTCCCGGGGGTCGAGCGCTACGTCACCTCCCACCCGACGGAGCCGGAGAAGAGCGCCTACGACGGCGTCGCGGAGGTGTACTTCGAGGACATGGAGCAGCTCGGCGCCGCGTTCGACTCCGAGGCGGGCGAGGCGCTGCTGGCCGACGCCGAGGCGTTCTCCGATCAGGACGCCGGGGAGGTGCTGTACATGGAGGAGGAGACGCGGTTCGTCGCGGAGTGAGAAACCGATCATGGCGCGCGACCTGCCGCGCGCTCCGTCGCGCGGCTGCGGAGCCAATGCCGTGATCGTGTAGATAACCCCCGGCGCGCGACCTGCCGCGCGCTCCGTCGTGCGGCCGCTGAGCCGATGCCGTGATCGGGTAAACTATTCTCGACGAACAACGACGGCTCGGGAGACGCCTCCTCCTACTCCTCTGTCGGCTCCGACTCACCCTCGCCCGGCGGAGACGCAACCTCGTCATCCTCGTCGGAGTCGGCCGCCGCCCCGTCGCCGTCCTCGCCATCGTCGCTTCCGTCGTCGACGAGCGTCAGCCCGTCGCCCAAGAGCGATCCGAGTCCGTCGCCCCCGCCACTCGAGTCGTCACTCCCTCGTGGTTCGCGCCGCGCGAGCGCCGGCGGCTCGTACACCACGACCAGCTCCTCGGCGACCGCGTAGAACAGCCCCGTGTCCGGCTCCTCGATCACGCCGGTGTCCGCGTCGATGGCGAAGTCGACCACGTCGCCGAGCGACTCGGCCTCGGCGCGGGGCCGGTCGTCGAACGCCGTCGAGAGCCGCGCCCGGACGACCCACTCGTCGAACTCCGCACGCTCGGCCCGGAACGCGAGCAGGTCGCGCTCGGCCTCGGAGAGGGTGAACGCGTCCTCGCGCCACCCACCGACGAGTCCCCCGACGCCGACCACGCCGAGGAGCAGCAGGAGCGGCCCGCCGACCGACCAGAACGGGCCGTACTCGCGGGTCGTCCGGACCGTCCGCGTCGTGGTCGCCGGCTCGCTCCCTGCCTCCGCGGGGCCGACGACGTACGTCTCGTCGTTGACGGTGATCGGGAGCCGGTGGGTGAACGAGCGGTTGGCCGGCTGGCCGTTCAGGCTCCCGGCGACCGTGGCCTCGACCGCGACGAACGTGGATATCTCCCCCTCCGTGTCGCCGAGGCTTTCCTGAATCGTCGCCCGCCTCTCGGCGACCTCGGTCGCGTTCACCGAGAAACTGAGTTCGACCGTCTCCCCCGGAGCGACCGACTCGGTACGGGTCCCGCCGAGCGGGGTCCGATCCGACCAGAGCACCGTCCCGTCCGTGCTCGACTGGATCACGAGAGCGGCGTCGATCTCGACCGTCGCCGGCTCGGTGCCCCCGGCGTACCGCAGGCTGTACTGCCCGTCGAGCACCGGCGACGGCCCGACGTAGTACGTCGAGCGGTCCGAGAGCGTCGATCCGACCGGGAACACGGGGTTCTCGCGGGTCACGTCGGCGCTGTGTCGGAATCCCCCGTCGGCCCGCCAGTGGGTCCGTTCGACCTGCTCGGCCTCGGTCCCCGGGGCGACGTGGGCGGTGTACGCCGCGGCGCCCCCTACCACCGTGACCGCGACGAGTACGGCAGCCAACACGGCGAACCACGACCCCACGATCGCACGGAGCCGAAGCCCGCTCGTCCCCTCTGTCATGCCCGTTCCTGTGCGGTGGTCTCACATAGAACTATTGGTCATCCGAAACGAAATCACCGCGTGAGATAGCGGAGCAGTCGGCGCCACCCGGCGCGGCTGTGGCGGGAGTCCCGCTCCCTGACCCGCACCCGCCGGCCCCCGAGCACGACCAGCCCCAATAGCGCGACGAAACCGGCGAGGCCGGCGTCGATGACGACGATCGGGAGCCACGGGTGGACGCCGTACAGCGTGTCGATCACCGGGCCGGGGAGCACCGCGAGGTACCGGCGCTCGGTCACGAACCGCCGGTAGTACCCCGTCTCGTCGGGCGCCGAGAGCGTCATCTCGACGGTGGCCCGCTCGCGGCCGGCAACCCGGACGCGGTCCGGCGAGACGGTGACCCCTTCGCTACCCGGTTCAAGGTAGGTCACGATCGGAAGCAGGCCGCCGTTCGGGACGGTGTAGGGGACCGTCGCCGACTCCCCCTGTCGTATCACGGTCGGGTTCTCGGAGGCGAACTCCGCGCTCACGACGCCGAACTGCTGAGTGCCGGCCGGGACGACCATCGCCGCCGTCGCCGACGCCACCAGCACCCCGGCGAGCACGACGACGACCAGCGCCGGGGAGATCCCTTGGTCGCGATCCCGATCCCGGCTCCGGTCCCGAGCCTCCCCACCGCCGGCGACGAGGTCGTAGAGGTACAGCAGCGCCGACAGCCCCAGCAGGGCGTACGCGAGCCCCTGCGTGCCGAGCAGCGCTCGCGAGCCGGTGAGGACGGCGAGCCGCTGCTGGACCGCGCCGAAGGAGCTCTGCAGCCCGGTGACCACCGTCCCGAGGTTCGGGATCACGACCACGCTCCCGCCGATCTGGAGCGCCTCGGCGACGATCTGGCCCTCCTTCACCGGTGGCTCGTCGCCGTCCTGATCGGTGAAGGGGTTGGCGTCGCCCTGCGTAATGTACCCCCGCTCGGTCTCCCCGACGACGCGGTGGGTCGTCAGCCCGCCGCCCTGCAGCTCCTCGGCGCGGAACACGATCACGTCGCCCTCCTCCACGTCGCCCGCGACGGCGTCGGGGACCGCGACGAACCCGTCGCCCGGTTCGAGCGTCGGCTCCATGCTCCCCGTCTCGACGTAGCCGAGCAGCACGGGCGTCCCGAGCACCTGCCCGAGCAGCAGCGACGCGACGACCAGCGCCACGGCCAGTTCGGCGCCGACCGTCAGGAACCGTCTGGGGGACACGGTACGCGAGGAGTGGTGTCAGTCTGACAAAAAGCCTCGGTCGGCGCCGAGGACGCCGAGCACGAGCGCGATGTACGGGACGATAAAGCCCAGACAGAACCCGAGCAGGTGGACGTAGACGTTCACGATCCCGCTGCCGGTCGCGAGGCTGCCGAAGCCGACGAACTGGTAGCCGAACAGCGTGACCGTGCCGAGGATCCCGGCATCGAGCCAGCCGGCCCGGTCGAGGCGGCGACGACCGGTCCCCGGCCTCTCGGGCCACGATCGCCGCGCCGAGACCACGTAGCCGGCGGCGACGAACACGCTCGCGGCGCCGATCCCGGTGACGGTCCCCGCCCGCGGGACGATCAGCGCGATCAGCGCCACGACCGCGAAGAACAGCCCCGGCGCGTACCGGACGCTGATCCGGTCGTCCAGCCGGCCCCCGTACGCGACGAGCACGAGCGCGAGCAGGCCGACGAACGCCATGTTCAGCCCCGAGAGCCCGTAGCCGACGGCGTTGCGAGGGAGTGCGAGGTTCAGCCACGACAGCGCCGGGGGAAAGGCCAGCAGGTACGTCGAGGCGGCGACGCCGAACAGCCGCCGGTAGCCCGACAGCGCCGCGAGCACGTAGCCGAGCCCCGCGACCAGCACGTAGCCGAGCGCGTTCGCCGCGAGGTGGGCGGCGTCGAAGTGGACGAACTGCGCGGTGTAGGCCGTCAGGAGCGACGGGTCGCGGTACGCGAACGCGAGCGACTCCCGGCGCGCGACCGGTAGCGTGAAGGCGGCGACGGCGATCGCCGGCACGAGCGCGAGCGCCAGACAGTCCCGGAGCCGGACGGCGTCACGTAGTGCCGCGAGAAACGAGTCGTCGTCCGGTCTGCCCATGTGTCAGTGATCGATATTGAACGGCAAAAGGCTGTCTCCCAAGGGTTCAGGGCTGGGGCGTCCGCCGGGCCAGCGCCAGCGTGACGGCAACGATGGTCAGCAGCCCTACCAGCCCCACGAGCGCCCGAAGCCCGAAGCCGCTGGCCTCGCCGATGGGGGACTGTGTGCGCTCTGCCGTCGACGCCGGCGAGGCCGCCTCCGCGTCGCTCGATGCCGGCGTGGCGCTCGTTTCGGTCATCACGCGGAACGTTCCGACCTCGTTCCCGTCGACCGCGACGGCGTACTCGCCGGTCGTGTTCCGGACGATCGGGACCGACACCGTCTCGCTCTCCCCGGGGGACACCGCGACCGTCCGCTCGGCGGCCACCGTGCCGTTGACGGTCACGCGCACGGTTCGCTCGCCCGCGAGCGTGCCGTCGTTCGCGACGGTGGCGTTTACGGTGACGGCCTCGCCGGGCGCGACGGCGTCCGTGTCGAGGCTCGCGTCCGTCACCGCGAACCGCGGTCGCTCGACGGCCACGACGAACGTCGAGAACCCCGCCGTCTCCGCCTCGAACGCGAGTCGGCCGTCCCGTTCGCCGAGCGTCCTGACGGGCACCCGGGAGAGTTCGCCGTCGGCGTGGCGGTAGACGGCGAGGTTCGCGGGATCGACGCCCCGGGCCTCGAAGTACGCCGCCGGCGCGCTGAACCGCAGCGTGGCGTTCGAGACGGTCCCAGTGCGGACGGTCATCCGGACCGCCCCCAACGGCTCGGAGCCGTCGGCGACTACCGACGACCGCACCTCGTCGGTCCCCGCCGCCTCGGCGGTCACCGAGAACGTCCGGTTCGAACTGCTCGCCGAGAGTTCGTCGAAGGTGAGCGCCTCGCCGTCGACACGGTCGAGCGGCAGTCCGGCGGCGTCGAAGTCGACCGGGCGGCCCGGGTCGATGCTGAGGGCGGTGAATCGCCGGGAGTCCTCGGTGGGCGCCCTGGACAGGGTCGAAACGCCGGCGCTCTCATCGTCCACCTCCTGTTCCTCGGGTTCGGCGACCCGGGCGTGGATCGTGACGTCGTCGACGAGGCCGTCGGCGGCACCGCCGGTGGTGTCGACGGTGATGGAGACGGCGGCCGACTCGTTGGGGGCGAGCGTCACGTTGTTCTCCGGCGACTGGATCGGCCGGCCGTCGACGGTAAAGGTCACCGCGTCGGAGCCGTGGGTCAGCCAGACGTCGGCGTAGCGGGAGCCGTTGTACCGGACCCTGAAGGCGTCCCCGATCGTCGTCCGCCCGTCGGCGGCGACGCCGTCGCCGTCGAGGGCCGGGTTCGACGCCGAGAGGTCGACGACCAGCTCGCCGTCGCCGTCGAGGTACGCGTAGTCGCTGCTCGGGGCGAGAACCACGTCGTTCCCGACCTGGTCGGTCTGGCCCCCGAACAGCGGCGCCGCTGCCGAGGGGAACGCGAGTGTTCCCGCGACGACGAACGCGACGACGAGCGTGAGTGTTCGGCGGTTCACTGTCCTCCCGGCGCCCTCCGACCGGGCGTTACCTGTCGTGTAGACACCAACTCCCGTAGTATTGGTACGTCTGAGCCGGTTCAGGATCGCCCTACGGCCACGCTGTCTATCGATCGGAGGGTCTCGTGGCTGGCTCCCGGTCGCCCCGACGTGTCGGTGCCTGACTGAACGAGGCCACGGGCGAGTCCGAGCTATCCGCGAAAGTGACAGTAAACAAATATGCGTCTGACGATTCCTGTCGCGCCGGATCCGTACAACAAACGTCGCCTGACCGCTCCGAAGGGCGGCGTTTCCCGACATTGTATCAGGTTATAGTTCTGGAATTATAATAGGAAATATGTACTCTCAACCCCTATATAGTGGTTTTACTCCGAATTCGTTGGAGACAGTATTCTGACCAGTCTGTTAAAATATACATAGGGTTTATATGGCATTGTACTAACACTCTCCCTGTGTCATCCACAACTCCGCGCCAGCAGCAAGGGGAGGCTGCCGGCGACATGACCGCGGGCTCGGTAGCGGGCGAACAGTCACCGAGCCTCTCCGACGACGAGCTGTTCGAGGTGCTGTCGAACCGTCGTCGTCGATACACGGTACACGCACTGGAGGCGGCGGATGGCGCCGCGGAGATCGGCGACGTCGCCGAACAGGTGGCTGCCTGGGAGTACGACGTGGCCGTCGAGGAGGTGTCCTACGAGGAGCGCAAGCGGGTGTACACGGCGCTCCAGCAGTCCCATCTGCCGATGATGGACGACGCGGGTGTCGTCGAGTTCAACAAGAACCGGGGGGTTGTCGAGCCGACCGACTCCCTCAACGACATCGAGGTGTACATGGAGGTCGTCCAAGGCAACGAGATCCCCTGGAGCGTCTACTATCTCGGACTCTCGGGGGTGGCCGCCTCGCTGACGGCGGCGGTGTGGCTGGGGGCGTGGCCGTTCACGCTCCTGCCCGACGTGGCGTGGGCCACCGCCATCACCGCGATGTTCACCGTCTCCGCGGTCGCTCACACGTACTACGCACGGGGCCAGCGCATCGGGGAGGTCGACAAACCGCCCGAACTCAGGAAAGAATGAACTCCCGCCGCGCGGTCAGCGTCCTGCTCGCAGCCGTCGCCGCGACGATGCTCGTCACGGGCAGTTTCGGCTTCACGAGCGTCAGCGCTGAGCGCGGGGTCGCCGTCAACGTCGTCGAGTCGGAGAACGCGTACGTGAACGTCTCGGCCTGCGAGAAGAGCAACGGGAACGCGACCAGTCGGCCCGCGCGGGTGACGGTGACCAATCAGTTCAGCGGATCGTTCACCATCGAGGACGTCTCGTGGGGCGACCTGAATCGTGAGCGCACCCTGCAGCCCGGCGAGTCGACGACGTTCAACAACGCCTTTGCCGACGCCGCCGACGGGACGGTCACCGTCGACGTGACCGGCGGCCTCGACGCCACCGTGACCGCGCAGGTGTCGGAGAAGGCCGACTGCCCCAAGAATCCGAAGAAGGGCGGCGGGAACGCCGATAAAGGGGGGAGGGAGTCCGGGGATACCCAGGGTGAGACGGAGTAGGCCGACGAGGGGATTGACGACGAAGAGAGAGACGACTGAGCCGCCAGTCGACACCGACCACGTTCAGACGACGCCGTTCTCGCGGAGCCGTTCGATCTCCGCCTCGCCGTACCCCAACTCCGTCAGCACCGCCTCGGTGTGCTCGCCCAGCAGCGGCGGGTGCCGCCGCGCGGTCGCCGCGTACTCCGAGAACTGCATCGGCGACCCCGGGAGTTCGATCTCGCCCGCCGTCGGATGGCTGACCCGCTGGACCATCCCCCGCGCCTCGGCCTGCGGGTCGTCGAACGCCTCCAGCACGTCCCGGATGCGGCCGACGGGAACGTCGTTGGTGCGGAGCAGATCGACCACCTCGTCGACCGGCGCGCCCCTGAACGCATCCGTGAGGATCGACTCCAGCGCCTCGCGGTTGTCGACGCGCTTCTCGTTGCTCTCGAACCGCGGATCGTCGACGAGGTCCGGCCGGTCGAGCGCCTCGCAGAGCCGGTACCAGATCGCCTGACTCGCGCAGGCGACGACGACGTAGCCGTCCGCCGCCTCGAACGCCTGGTACGGCGCGATGTTGGGGTGGCGCGAGCCCATCCGCTCGGGCGCTTCGCCGGAGGCGAACGCGTCGGTCCCCATGTAGGAGAGCCAGCCCAGCAGCGCGTCGAACAGCGCCACGTCGATGCGGTCGCCGCCCTCGTCGGCAAACTCACGGCGGAACAGCGCCGCGAGCACCGACTGGGTCGCGTACATGCCCGCCGCGAGGTCGGCGACGGCGACGCCGACACGGACGGGCGGTCGCCCTTCCTCGCCGGTGATGCTCATCATCCCGCCCTCGGCCTGCATCATCAGGTCGTACGCCGGGCGCTCGGCCTTCGGACCGGTCTGTCCGTAGCCGGTGATCGAGCAGTACACCAGCCCCGGGTTCGCCTCGCTGAGCGTCTCGTAGTCCAGCCCCCACTCCGCGGCTTTGCCGACCCGGAAGTTCTCGAGCAGCACGTCCGCCTCGCCCGCGAGGTCGCGGAACGCCTCGCGACCCTCCTCGATAGTGAGGTTCAGCGTTATCGAGCGCTTGTTCCGGTTGATGCTGGCGTAGTAGGAGGCAACGTCGTCCCCGAACGCAGGCGGCGTCCAGTGGCGGGTCTGATCGCCGCCGTCGGGGCGTTCGACCTTGATCACGTCGGCGCCCAGATCGCCGAGCTGCATCCCGCAGAACGGGCCGGCGAGCACGCGCGAGGCGTCGAGTACGGTGACGCCCTCCAGCGGTCCGGTCGGGTCGTCGGTCATAGCCCGATCCGGGCGGGCCAGCGTCTTAGTGGTTCCCACCCGGCGCCGTCACGGCTCACTCCTCGCGACCGGCGAGTCGATCCGGAAGCCCGGTGAGATCGCCGTCGACGTGGAGGTAGCGCCCGCCGTGGCGGTCGATCCCGCCGTCCGCGTCGTGGTCGTCGCCGACGTGGGTCAGCGCCTCGACGGGCACGTCCAGTTCGTCCGCGACCGCGGCGAACGCCCGCCGGTCCGGCTTCCGCCAGCCGATCTCGACGCTCGACACGACGGTATCGAACTGATCGAGCAGCCCCGCGCGGGCGAGGACTCGATCGACCAGTCCCGGGACCGAGCAGTTCGAGAGCACGCCCACGGGCGCGTCGACGGCGGTGATCGCCGCTTCGACGCCGGGAACCGGCACCACCTCGCGGTCGAACGCGTCGAGCACGGCGGCCTCGACGACCGATTCGTCGGCCTCGATCCCGCGGCTCGACAGCGCCGCGCGGACGTGCGCGGGCAGCGACACCTCGGCGCCGGCCGGCGAGTCGAGGTGCGGTTCGGTGTACGCCTCGTGCCAGTCCTCGGGGACTGTGACGCCGCGGCCCCGGAGCTGTTCGGCGACCGCTGCGGCGGGGTCCGGGGGGCGCGGGACGGCGACGAGCGTGCCGAAGCAGTCGAACGAGACGGCGCGCATCACCCCACCCTCGGGGCGGGAGCGCGCTAAGGGTTTTGCCGCTCCCCGTCGACTGCGATCGTCGGCGTCGATTCGGGCAGGACGAGTAGCCAGTCGAACGATCCCGGCAGATCGGTACGGGCGTACCCTTCCTCCGCCGGATCGAACACCGAGCCGACGTAGCGTTTCCGCTGCTCTGCAGTCGCCCACTGGGCGAGTCGATCGTCGTCGGCGACGGCGTCGAGATCGAGGGCGTAGGGGGCGTCTCCGACCGCCGCGAACGCGGCCGTCGCGCTGTCCTCGGTCGGCGAGCCGACCGAGAACGTCTCCACCTCGCCGCTCTCACGGCCGACCGCACGGAACGACCCGCGAGCGAAGTCGAACCCGACCGGCCGGTAGTCGTCGCCGAGCGCCCGCGCGAGTCGCTCGCCCATCGTCGTCGCGTCGGCCCAGACCGTGCCGTCGTCGAACGATCCGCGCTGGACGTGGCCGTCGTGCGCCCACAACACCACGCCCATTCCGGGATCGCGCTCCAGTGCCCGGCGGGCGTTCTCGGCCATGAAGCGGTCCCGTGCCGCCATCCCCGCGGGGTGGGGGCCGGGCTGTTCGTGCCTGACGCGGGCCCACTCGCAGGACTGTTCGATCACGCGGCAGAGCCATCGGGCCGTCCGCCACGCGTCGCGGGACGCTTCGTCCGCGTCGCGGGTCGCGTCCAGCCGCTCGCGGATCTGTTCCGCGGCTGCAGTCACCGTCTCCAGTACGCGTTCGCGATCATCGTCGTCGCTGACCGTCGCGTCGGCGACGGTCCGGAGCTGTTCGATCTCGGCGTCGGGGTCGATCCGTTCGAAGTACGCCTGCAGCGGCGCTGCCGGCGCCGACGGCGTGCTCAGGTCGACGCCACGGATCCGGACCTGGTCCGCAGGCGCGCGCCCGTCGTTGAACGCCCGGAGCCAGTCGAGCAGCGCCCGCACCGACTCGGTCCGCCACTGCCACATGTCGAGTTCGGCGAGCGCCGACTCCGCGTCCGCGGACAGTCGAGCGAACGGGCTCCCGCCACGGACGAACGCGTCCAGCGCCGTCGTCGCCGCCGCGTCGGCTTCGAACGCGACCGTTCGGAACCCCCGTTCGGTCACGAGGTGGCGGATCAGGCGGTGTTTGTGTTCGAAACACTCCCGTGTACCGTGAGTCGCCTCGCCGAGACCGACGATCCGGGCGTCGCCGAGCGAATGGGCGAGCGGCGTCGGAACCGCGGCCGACCTTGCCTCGGCGTCCGTTCCCGCAGGGACCATCGAGGTTGTGCGTGCCGCCAGCGCGTCGATCGTCCCGTCGTCGAGCATACGCACCCACTACTGCCGGCGCGTGAAAACGGTGCGTGAGAGAGGGTCGCAAACCCACGATAACATTTACCACGGTAGAACTCCCACGGTAATTCGATGGTCGGTCCCCAGTTCGTCTGTCAGGAGTGTGCCCGGACGGTGAGTAACCGCTCGTACCGCGCCAACTGCCCCGACTGCGGCGGCGAACTCGACCGACAGCGCCGCGCGACGTGAGCGAGGTGTCGACCGACCCCACCCGGATCCGCTCGCTCGCGGTCCACCGCGACGACGTGCTCACTGCGCTGGAGGCCCGAGCGCGCGACCGCGATCCCGCCGTCCTCCGCCTCGTCGCCCCCTTCTCCGGCCGGATGCGCGCCCGCCTCCACGTGGCCCGCGAGGACGCCGGTCCCGAGGAGATCCACATCGAACCGGCGACGTTCGTTGCCGACCCGCCAGCGTTCCCGAGCGTCGACGAGACTGAGGACCGGCTCCGGGCGGCCGACGAGTACGACCTCGACCGCCACCGCGAGGCCCACCAGCGAGCGGTGGATCGGTGGCGCGACCGCGTCGAAGACCGCCTCCGGGACCGGCTCACGCTCCCGGGGACGGACCACGAGGTGACGGTGCACTATCTGGGCTGATCGCCGCCGAAAAATCGACCCGCCCCGCGACGGTTACAGCCGCTGCAGGTTCGTCGCGCGGGGTCCCTTGTCGGCCTGTTCGATGTCGAACTCCACCTCTTGACCCTCCTCGAGGTCGGGACCGCCGACGTCCTCCATGTGGAAGAACACGTCGTCGTCCGCGTCCTCGGTCTCGATGAAGCCGTATCCGCCCGTGTCGTTGAAGAACGCAACCGTGCCTGTCGCCATCGGTATCTCCGGCGGGGAGATTACGCCCGCTCGAATAAATATGTGTGGGACGCTACCACGGGTGAGTATCACGTGATCGATGGGATTTACGCCACAGAATCCCCCTACGCGAGGTCCTTCGCTTCGATCTCGCAGGTCGGCGAGCAGTACGGTCCCGCCGTCGCGTTCGCGTCTGGGTACGCGCGGAACGTCGTCGAACACTCCACACAGTCGTACGTGTCGAAGTCCGACATACGCTCGCCGGTAGTTCGTGGCGGCCCAAAAATCGTGTGGCGGCGGCGGTCCGACAGCAGCTTTTTGCGAACACGTCCCAACCGACGCGTATGGCCAGAGAGACCATCAGCGACGACACCCACGGCGTCGTCTACGAGTTCAGCCCACAGATGAAGCCGGTCCGGACGGTCGAGCCCGGCACCGAACTCACCTTCGAGACGCGGGACAGCCTGAACGGCGTGATTCAGGACGACGACGACCTGCTCGAACAGATCCCCGAGGAGGTCAACGCCGCCACCGGCCCGGTCGCCGTCGAGGGTGCCGAGCCGGGCGACGTGCTCCGGGTCGAGATCGAGGACGTACGGCTGGCGGAGGACCGCGGCCGCGTCGTCACCACGCCGGGGTTCGGACTCATGCAGGACGACCCCGACGTGGAGGCGCCGTTCACCCGGGTCACGCCGGTCGAGAAGGGGTCGAACTACGCGGACGGCCGGCCGCGGGTGCGGTTCCAGGGCCGGGAGATCGCCGCCGACCCGTGTATCGGGACGATCGGCGTCGCGACCGCCGGCGAGACCCACTCGACGCTCGTCCCCCACGACCACGGCGGCAACCTCGACACGAACGACGTGACGACGGGGTCGACGCTGTACCTCCCGGTGTTCCAGTCCGGCGGGCTGCTCGCGATGGGCGACTCGAAGGCGGTGATGGCCGACGGCGAGATGTGCGGCACCGGCGCGGAGATCGCGACCGACGTGGACGTGACTCTCGACGTGATCTCGGACCCCGAGTTCGACCTCCAGCGGCCGCTGATCGACACCGGCGACCACTGGAAAACCGTCGCGAGCGCGGAGACGATGGAGGAGGCGTCCCGGCTCGCTCACAAGGACGCGATGGCACTACTCTCGGCAGAACACGGCTACAGCACCACGGAGGCCCACACGTTCGGCAGCCTCGTCGGCGGGCTGGAGATCTCGCAGGTCGTCGATCCGCTGGTGACAGTCCGGAACGCGATCCCGAGCGAGCACGTCTCCTCGCCGTTCTGAGACTACTCGCCGAGGAGTTCCAGCAGGAGCGCCTGCTGCGTCGGCTTGCGGTTGCCGGCCTGCTGCCACACCACCGACTGCTCGCTCTCCAGCGCGCCATCGGTCACCTCGCGGCCGCGATCGGCGGGCAGGCAGTGCATCAGCGTGGCGTCGCCGAGCAGCTCCTCGTCGACTTGGAACCCCTCGAACGCGGGCAGTTTCTCCTCGCTATCGCCCATGCTGACCCAGACATCGGTGTACACTACGTCCGCGCCCGCGACGGCGGCCTCCGGGCTGTCGAACTGTGTCGGCTCGCTGCCGGCCGCGGCCGCCGCCGCGATGGCGTCGTCGTCGACGCCGTAGCCCTCGGGGGTCGCGACGCGCAGATCCACGCCCGCGAGCGCACAGCCGACCACGAGCGAGCGCGCGACGTTGTTGCCGTCGCCGACCCACGCGAGGGTGATGTCGTCGAGCGCCCTGCCCGACTCGGCCGCGATCTGGCGCAGCGTCAGTAGGTCCGCGAGCGTCTGACAGGGGTGGGCTTCGTCGGTCAGCGCGTTCACGACTGGCACGTCGGCGTACGCCGCCAACTCCTCGAGGTCGTCGTGGCTGTTCAGCCGCGCCACGAGCGTGTCGACGTACTGCGAGAGCGCGCGGGCGGTATCTTTCAGCGGCTCGCCGTGGCCGAGGTGGATGTCGTCCTGCCCGAGGAACGTCGGGTGGCCGCCGAGTTCGGCGACGCCGGACTCGAACGACGTCCGAGTGCGCGTCGAGGGTTTCTCGAACACCATGGCCACGCTCCGGTCGCCCAGTCGCGCGGGGTCCTCGCCGGCCTCGATCGCGGCTGCGCGGTCGAGGAGCCGCCGGAGCGCCGCCGGCGAGAGCTGGTCGATCGTGAGCAGGTCCGTCGGGAACGTGGTCGCGGTGTTGTCGTGCATGGGTCTGTCGGTCAGTCGGTGAGCTGTTCGCAGGCGGTCGTCAGCGCCGTCACCGCGCGGTCGAACTCGGCGAGTGGCAGGCGCTCGTCGGGTGCGTGATCGAGCGCCGAGTCGCCGGGGCCGTAGGTGACGACGGGCACGTCCCACGCGTCGGCGTAGAGGTTGGCGTCGGCGGTGCCGGTCTTCTGCAGGTGGGTCGGCTCGCCGCCGGCGGCGCGAATCCCCCGCCGGAGCGCCGCCGCGGGCGTGCCGCGCGGGGACGCGACGTGCGGTGGGATCGACGCCCCCCACTCGATCTCGCCGGCGTCGAGGCAGCCGTCGACGAGGTCGCGTACGGAATCGGGCGTCTCACTTGGCGGGACGCGAAAGCGCGCCGCCATCGACGCCGTGACGGTCGATCCGTCGTCGGACAGCCCGCCGTCGATCGACGCCGCGGTCGCGGTAATCGTGTCGAAGCTTCCGGGCTCGGCGTCGCCGTTCTCGTCGGCGACGGCCGCGCGGACGCGCTGCCACCACGCGGTCGCGTGGTCGATCGCGTTCGCGTCCGGGCGGGCGCCGTGGCCCGCGGGGGTCGAGACGGCGTACTCGCCGCCGACGATCCCGCGGTAGCCCAGCGTGATCGCGTCCCAGCCCGAGGGTTCGCCGTTGATCACGACCTCGGGGGCGTCCCGGTCCGCGAGCAGGTGACCTGCGCCGCGGGAGTCGGTCTCCTCGCCGACGACGCCGACGAACGACGCACCGGTCTCGACGGCCGCGACGGCCATCGCCGCCAGCGGGCCGGTCGCGTCGACGCTGCCGCGGCCCCAGAGCACGGGTCCCTCGACACCCAGTTCGTCGTCCCCGTCCTCGACGCGAACGGGAATCTCCCCGGGCACCGTATCGACGTGGGAGGTCAGCAGCACCGAATCGTCGCCCGGCGCGCGGACGTTCCCGGCGTCGTCGATCCACGCCTCGCGGCCGTGGGCCGTGAAAAAGTCCGCGAGGTGGGCCGCCGCCTCGGACTCGTCGCCCGAGGGCGAGGGGATCGAGACGAGCGCCGCGAGCAGTTCGCGGCCCGGCGTGTCGAGCGCGCCGGTGGGGTCCGGGATACCGCCCTCGAGGTCGGGCATCGTCAGCCGAGCACCTCGATCAGACTGTCGACGACGCTGTCGGCGTGCCCTTCGTCAATCGTCAGCGGCGGGAGCAGGCGCACCACGGAACGGCCGGCCGGGAGCGCGAGCACTTGCTGTTCGATCGCGAGGTCGCGGAGCACGCGCATCGAGCCGCGCTTGACTTCGATGCCGATCATGAGTCCCGAACCGCGCACCTCACGGACGGGGAGGTCGTGCTCGTCGACCGCCGCACGGAGTTCCGCGCGAAGGTACTCGCCGACTGCGGCGGCGTTCGCGGGCACGTCGTCGGTCTGCAACTGCGTCAGCGTCGCGCTCGCGGCCGCGGCGACGACTGGGTTGCCCGCGAACGTCGAGCCGTGGTTCCCCGCGTCCTCGGCGATCCAGTCCGCACAGAGCGTCACGCCGAGGGGGAGGCCCGACGCGACGCCCTTCGCGGCCGTGAGCACGTCGGGGACGATTCCCGCCGACTGGCAGGCCCACATCGTCCCCGTACGGCCGACGCCGGTCTGGATCTCGTCCAGCACGAGCGCCGCGCCCGACTCAGCGGTCACCTCACGGGCGGTCTGCAGGTACGCGTCGCCCGCGGGGTGGACGCCGCCCTCGCCCTGAATCGGTTCGAGGAAGACGGCCGCGGTCTCCTCGTCGACTGCGTCGGCGAGCGCGTCCTCTTCGCCGTAGGGAACGAACTCCACGCCGCCCGGGAGCGGCCCGAACGGGTCGCGGTACTCGTCCTTCCACGTCAGCGAGAGCGCGCCGAGCGTGCGCCCGTGGAACGCACGGGTGGCTGCGACGACCTTCTCGCGACCGGTCGCCGAACGCGCGAACTTCAGCGCGGCCTCGTTGGCCTCCGTCCCGGAGTTACAGAGCCACACCTTCGAGAGGTCGCCCGGCGCGACCTCGCCGAGCTGCTCCTGCAGCGCCGTGCGGGCGGCGACGGGGTAGGACCCCTGCACGTACAGCAGATCCTCGGCCTGCTCGCTGATCGCGTCGACGACCGCCGGCGGCGAGTGCCCCAGCGGCGTGCAGGCGTAGGACGCGCCGAAGTCGAGGTACTCAGTGCCGTCCTCGGCGGTGAGCGTGACGCCCGACCCCGACTCGATCGTGATCGGCTTCTCGGAGAAGACGAACCCCTCGCCGGTCACGCGGACTCACCTCCGTTGGCTGTGGCCGCTGCGTCGTCGCCATCCACGACAGCCTCCTTCGCGATCCACGTCCCGTGACCCTCCAGCGCCGCGAGGAGGGGCTTGCGGAGCGTCGCGTCGGAGACGACGACGCCCTCGGCGCCGCCGGAAAGCGCCTCCTTCGCGGCGTGGACCTTGCGGCTCATGAACCCCGCCGCGGCGTCCTCGACGGCCGCGAACTCCGCGGGCGTCGACGCCTCGTCGATCAGCGTGTCGGGGTCGTTCGGGTCCGCGTAGACGCCCGCCACGTCGGTCAGCAGCACCAGTTCGGCGCCGAGTTCGGCAGCGAGCAGCGCGGCCACGCGGTCGGCGTCGGCGTTGGCCGTGGTGTCGTCGTCGGCCAGCATCGGCGGCGAGACCGTCGGGACGTAGCCGTCCGCGAGCAGCGACTGGAGCAGGTCGACGTTGACCTGCTCGGGCGTGCCCGCGTGGTCGCCGCGACGGATCTTCCTCTTCCCGTCCTCGACGATCCTGACCGCCGACTTGCGCGGGCCCGTCACGAGGCCGCCGTCGACGCCCGAGAGCCCGACCGCGTTCACGCCCGCCGCGCGGAGCTCGGTCACGAGCTCGGTGTTGAGCTTGCCGGGCAGCACCATCTCGAACACTTCCAAGGTCCCCTCGTCGGTGAAACGTCCGGAGACGCCCGACGGCGTGGTGACGTACTCCGGCTCCTCGCCCATCGCTTCGAGCGTGTCGTCGACGGCCGTCGAGCCGCCGTGGACGACGACGACCTCGCGGCCGGCCGCGACGACGTGGGCCACGTCCTCGATCACGCCCGCCGGGTCGACCGCGCGGGCGCCGCCGATCTTTACCACCAGCGGAGGCTGCTCCGGGCCGACTGCGGTGTTGGACTCGCTCATGGCGATCCCACCGGGTGAAGCCCCTGCTGGTCGAGTCCGGCCGTCTCCTCGAGCCCGAACGCGATGTTGGCGGCGTGAACCGCCTGCCCCGCGGCGCCTTTCATCACGTTGTCGATGGCCGCGAACGCGACGACGCGCTCGCCGTCGGCCGCGAAGCCGACCTCCGCGAGATTGGTGCCCGCGACCGACTTCGGTTCGGGGTAGCGGTACACGCCACTGCCGCCGGCGACGAGTCGGACGAACGGCTCGTCCTCGTAGGCGTCGCGGTAGGCACCCCAGAGGTCGGGCGTCTCGATCCCGCCGTCGCCGCCCGTGGGGAACGTGTGACAGGTCGCGGCCGCGCCGCGGACCATGTCCACCGCGTGGACCGTGAACGACAGGGAAAGCCCCAACTGCTCCTCGATCTCGGCCTCGTGGCGGTGCCCCGTGGGCGCGTACGGGCGGACGACGCCCGAGCGCTCCGGGTGGGAGGAGGCCGCGCCGCCGCCGGCGCCGCCTTCCGAGGAGCCGACCTTGAGGTCGGCGACGATCTGATCCTCAGGGGTCAGCAGGCCCGCGTCGACGAGCGGTTTGAGTGCGAGCATCGTCGCCGTGGCGTTACAGCCGCCCGAGGCGACGATATCCGCGTCTTCGAGTCCGTCACGGCCGAGTTCGGGTAGCGCGTACGTGGCGGAATCGAGGTACGCCGGCGCACTGTGCCCGTCGTACCACTCGTCGTACGCCGCCTCGCTGCCGAGGCGGAAGTCCGCCGAGAGGTCGACCAGCGTGTCGGCGGCGGCGAGGTACGATTGGACGTTCTCCATCGAGACGCCGTGAGGCGTCGCCGTGAACAGCGCGTCCACCGAGTCGAGGTCCGTCGGGTCGGTGAAGCGCAGATCGAGTTCGCGGAGGTTCGGGTGGACCGACCCCACCGTGTGGTTCTCGTACTCGCGAGAGGTGGCCTGGACGACCTCGAACTCCGGATGTGCCGAGAGCAGGCGGAGTAGCTCCCCGCCCGCGAAGCCGGAGGCGCCGACGACGCTCGCAGCGAGCGTCACGACTCCACCCCCGCGGCCGTCGGGTCCGGGGCCGCGAACGTCCCTTCCAGCCAGTCGACGATCTCGCCGGCCACGTCCACGTCGACGGCGGCGTTCAGCGCCTTGAACTCCACCGTGTGGTTCACCTCGTGGACAGTGTAGCCGCCGGACTGCAGTTCCATCAGGTCGACGCCGAGCAGGCCGCCGCCGACGGCCGCGCTGGCCTCGCGAGCCAGCTTCTCGATCTCGGGATCGAGGTCGAACGAGTCCGTCTCGGCGCCCGTCGCGGCGTTGGTGAGCCAGTGGTCCGAACTGCGGCTCATCGCCGCCACGGGCTCGCCGTCGATGGTCAGCACGCGCAGGTCACGCCCGGGCTTCTCGACGAACTGCTGGACGTAGAACACGCTGTGCTCGTAGTGGCCCAGCGTCTCCTTGTGTTCGAGCACGGCCTCGGCGGCCGAGCGCGACTCGATCTTGGCCATCAGTCTGCCCCACGACCCGACGACCGGCTTCAGCACGCAGGGGTAGCCGAACTCCTCGATGGCGTCCAGCGCCGACTCCTTCGTGAACGCGACGGTGGTCTCCGGCGTCGGGATCCCGGCTTTCGAGAGCGCGAGCGTCGTCTCCACCTTGTCCGAACAGATCTTCGCCGTCTCGGGACCGTTGACGACCGGCACGTCGTAGTGGTCCACGAACCGGCCCGCGTACTTCGAGCGCGAGGTCGCCAGACAGCGGTCGAGCACCACGTCGCACTCCCCGAGCGGTTCGGGCGGCGCGTCGAGGCCGAACGTCGCTTTCCGCACGTCGACCTTGTGGACCTCGTGGCCGCGGTCGCGCAGCTCCGTCAGCAGGAGCTTCTCGTCCGGGCGGATGCGGGAGTAGAGCAGACCGACGTCCATCACTCCCCCCAGTCCTCCGCGAGGTCGGGCGCCTCGTCCAGCTCGGCGGGCTCGACGCCCACGACTTCGAGTTCGGTGCCACAGCTCCCGCAGTCGACGATCTCGCCGATCTCGACGTCTCCGGGCAGTGTGACGCTGTCGCCGCACGTGACGCAGTCAGCTTCTGACATCGTACTCCGAGGGAGGCGACGGGTGTACTTTAATCCGTCTATTTAATCCCCGTAAAATAAACTCTTAGACGCTTCTATCCGTCAAATTCTGCCGAATCGGTGCCGCGCAAAACCGACCGCGACGGCGCGAAGTGAGTGGTGGCCCGGACGGGCCGTCGCGGCCCCCGCCGGAGTCGGGTGGGGACCGGCCGCGGGCGTCGTCGCCGGCCCCGCCGTAGCCGTGGCTGTCGCCGCGGGGCTGGCGTCGCCGGGGGCTGGACGTTCTCAAACATACTCGGTCACCGCCGCAGTCAGCCGGTCATCCGCGGCCGCGAGCGCCTCGCGGTGGGCGTCGACGGCCGCGGTGTGCTCCTCCTGCGTGTCGCGGAGGCGGGTCAGCGAGTCCGCGACCGCCGCGGCCGCGGGGCCGCCGCGGGAGTCGCGCGCCGCGACGCTCCCCGCGGGCGAGAGCACGTCAGCCAGCGTCGCCTCGTCGACGTACGCCGAGAGCGGGTCGTCGAGCACGGCCTCGGCGGCCGCCGCGAGCGCGTCGATCTGCTCGTCGACGGTCGAGTCGTCGTCGATCCCCGCGGCCGCGTCGGCCACGAGTTCGTGAGCGGTGCGGAACGGCACGCCCGCACTCGCGAGCGCGTCCGCGACGCCCGTCGCCGTCGAGAACCCCGCGCCGGCGTCGGCCGCGCAGGCCTCGGCGTCCCACTCGGCGGTCGCGACGGCGCCGGCAGTGACCTCGGTCGCCTCGGTCACGATGTCGACGGCGTCCCACGCGTGGGGGGTGGCGCGCTGGAGGTCGCGGTTGTACGCGCGGGGCAGCCCCTTCAGCGTCGTGAGCAGCCCCGTCAGGTCGCCGACGGCGTCGCCGGCGACCGCGCGGACCAGCTCCAGCGAGTCGGGGTTCTTCTTCTGGGGCATGATCGAGGAGGTGGAGGCGTAGGCGTCGTCGAGTTCGACATGGCCGTCCTTCGCGCCCTCGATCAGGTCGGTCGCCAGCCCCGAGAGCGTCGCCGACAGCGCGGCGAACGCCGAACAGCCCTCGATCAGGAAGTCGCGGGCGGTGACGGCGTCGGCGCTGTTCTCGATCACGTCGTGGAACCCCAGCAGCTCCGCCGTTCGCTCGCGGTCCACGTCGAACGTGGTGCCCGCAAAGGCCGCCGCGCCGAGCGGCGAGCGATTCGTGCGCTCGTAGGCGGCGAGCAGGCGCTCGGTGTCACGCGCCACCGCGCCCGCGTACGACGCGAGCAGGTGGCCGACCGTCGTCGGCTGGGCGTGCTGGCGATGGGTGAAGCCGGGGACGACGGTGTCGGCCTCTGCGGCCGCCGCGTCGAGCAGCGCGCCGCGGAGTTCGAGGCTGGCCTCGGCGGCGGCGAGCAGGTCCTCGCGGAAGCGGTAGCGGATGCAGGTCGCGACCTCGTCGTTGCGCGAACGCGCGGTGTGCATCCGCCCGCCCGCAGGTCCGACCTCGGCGACGACCGCCGACTCGATCGCCTCGTGGACGTCCTCGCCCTCGGGGAGGGCGTCGTGGCCGGCGGCTTCGACCCCATCGAGCGCGTCGAGGATCGCCGCGGCGTCGTCGTCGCCGACGATCCCCTGCTCGGCCAGCATCACGACGTGGGCACGGTCGACCGCGAGGTCAGCCGCGAAGATGCGCTGGTCGGCGTCGAGGCTGGACATGAACGAGCGCGCCGGCCCGTCCGCGAAGCGCTCGCGGCGGATCACGGTCTCCGCGCCGTCGGTCGACTCTCCGGACATCTACTCCCCGCCGTCGGTCGAGAGCGTCGCTTTCTCGTGGTCGTCCTCTTTCTCGGCGGCTTCCTTCACCTGGTTCGCGAGGCGCTCCTGGAAGCCGTGGTACTTCGCGACGCCGGTGGCGTCGGCCTGTTCGATCCCGTTCACGGTCTCGGTGTTGAACGAGGCGGCGTTCTCGGAGTAGACGCCGTACTCGGAGTCGCGGGCGACCGGGCGGACGCCCCCGCCCTGCAGTTTGACCGTCACCGTGCCGGTGACTTTCTCCTGTGAGGCGTCGAGGTAGCCGTTCAGGCTCTCGGTCAGCGGCGAGAACACCAGCCCGCGGTAGGCCTGTTCGGCCCACTGCTGGTCGATCTGCGGCTTGAAGTCGCGCTCGGTCTTCGTGAACACGAACTGCTCGAGCGCCTCGTGGGCCGTGAGCAGCACCGTCGCCGCGGGGTGCTCGTAGTTCTCGCGCACCTTCAGCCCGAGCATGCGGTCCTCGAGCATGTCGGTGCGGCCGACGCCGTGGACGCCCGCGAGCGCGTTGAGGTTCTCGATCAGGTCCACCGGATCGAGGAGTTCGCCGTTCAGCGCGATCGGGTAGCCGTCCTCGAACTCGATGTCGACCAGCTCCTCACCGCCGCTGGGCGTCTGGGTCCACTCGTAGATCTCCTCACTGGGGACGTGGCTGGGGTCCTCGAGGTCGCCGCCCTCGACTGAACGGGACCAGAGGTTGGTGTCGATGCTCCAGGTCCCCTCGTTGCCGGCCTCGACGGGAAGGTCGCGCTCGGCGGCGTACTCGACCTCCCACTCGCGGGTCAGGCCGAGTTCGCGCACGGGCGCGACGACTTCGAGGTCGGAGCCGCGCCAGACCGTCTCGAAGCGGAGTTGGTCGTTCCCCTTCCCGGTGCAGCCGTGAGCGATCGCGTCGCAGTCCTGCTCTTCGGCGACTTCGAGGATCGCCTCGGCTATCACGGGACGGGCGAGTGCGGTGCCCAGTGGGTAGCCCTGATACGTGGCGTTTGCACGCACCGAATCGAAGCAGAGCGACGCGAACTCGGCTTTGGCGTCGACGACGTGGATCTCCAGCCCCAGCGCGTCGGCGGTCTCGCGGGCCTCCGCGAACTCCGCCTCGGGTTGGCCGACGTCGACGGTGACGGCCACCACCTCGTCGTAGCCGTACTCCTCTTTCAGTAGCGGGACGCAGACGGTGGTGTCGAGTCCACCGCTGAACGCGAGCGCGACTTTCGTCATATCTGCGTCTGATAGTCGCTACCCGATAAATACATCGTTTTAGAGCTTGTAAGAAAATGTGCTACGACACGCTAACCGGACGAAGAGGTGGAGAACAACGGCGAAACGGTGACGAGGGAATGAGGTGGAGTTGGGCCTAAGCGGCCCGCGGCCGGAACGCGACCCGCCGCTGTCGGGCAGCGGCGACGGCGGTGGCGTCGGCGGCGTGCGTGCCGTCGACGGCGGTGGTCGCGTGAGTCACAGGAATATGGTTGAGCCGGGGGGACAAATGTGTTACGCCGTTCGCGCCTCCAGATACGTCTCCGTGCCCGCTACTCGAGATACGTCTCGGTCGCCCGCGCCAGCGCCGCGACGCCGGCCTCCAGATCTTCGGGCGAGCAGTGGCTGAAGGAGAGCCGCGCCGAGCGCGTCCCCCGGCCGTCCTCGACGAAGAAACGCTCGCCGGGGAGGTACGTCACGCCCTCCTCGGCCGCCAGCGGGAGCAGTTCCTCGGTGTCGACGCCCGCCGGCAGCGTGACCCAGAGGAAGAAGCCGCCCGCAGGCTCGGTCCACGACGATCCGGGCGGGAGGTGGCGTTCGAGCGAGTCGAGCATCGCGTCGCGGCGACGCTCGTACCCCGCCAAGAGGTCGTCCAGCGTCGGCTCGTAGTGGCCGGCGTCGAAGTAGCGGCCGAGCACGCTCTGGGTGAACGTGTTGGTGCCGCCGGCGGCCATCCCGCCGATCTGGTCGGCCAGCGCCTCGTGGGCGACGATCCAGCCCGTCCGCACCCCGGGCGCGATCGTCTTCGAGACGGTGCCGAGCCGGATCACTCGCCCCGAGTCGTCCAGCGCCGAGAGCGGCGGCGGCGACTCGCCCGAGAAGCGGAGTTCGCCGTAGGCGTCGTCGGCGACGATCAGGAAGTCGTACTCCTCGGCCAGTTCGAGCACGCGCTCGCGGCGCTCGCGGCTGAGCGTCGCGCCCGTGGGGTTCTGGAACTCCGGGATCGTGTACAGCAGTTTCGGCGTCGGCTCGTCGGCGGCCTCGCGCGCTTCGAGCGTCGCTTCCAGCGCATCGGGATCGAGGCCGTTTTCGTCGATCTCGACGCCGGTGAGGGCGGCACCGCGGTTGTCCAGCACCGCGAGGCTCCAGACGAACGTCGGCGCCTCGACGAGCACCTCGTCGCCGGGATCGAGGAACGTCGAGCAGACGGCGTCCAGCGCGTGGGTGGCGCCGTTGGTGAGGAGCAGTTGCTCTCGCGTGGCGTCGATCCCGCGGGCCTCCTCGCGGGCGAGCAGCCCGTCGCGCAGGCGGTCGACGTACTCGCCGCCGCCGTACTGGAGGGCGTCCGCGCCTTCCTCCTCGAGCACGGTCTCGGTGGCAGCCTCCAGTGCCGCTGTCGGGAAGGAGTCCGGGTAGGGGAAGCCGTACGTCAGGGGGACCGCGTCCTCGGCGTTCGGGGAGGCGCTGCTGCCGTACCCCTCGCGGCCGAGGCGTTCGCGCACCGTCGACGCGAACAGGTGGTCGAACCGGTCGTCGCGTGGCTCGGTCATGGCGGGAGTCGTCGCCGCCGGGAAATAAAGCCACCCGTGGCGGGATCGGCGACCGGCTCAGCCGAGCAGCCCCAGCACCCAGCGGACGACCTCCGACCCGGCGAACAGCCCGCCCTCCAGCCGGGAGAGCTCCCGCCCGGTCCACAACGCGGCGACCATCACCAGCGAGACGGCGGCCAGCCACGCGAGCGTCGACAGCGCCGTCGCGCTGACCGACAGCGGCCGGACGAGCGACGCCACGCCGACGACCGCGAGGAGGTTGAACACGTTGCTGCCGACGACGTTGCCGACCGACACGCCGAGGCTCCCGCGCCGGAGCGCGACCAGCGAGACGGCGAACTCCGGCGTCGACGTGCCCGCGGCGACGATGGTGCCGCCGACGACCCACTCGGAGACGCCGGCGCCGCGGGCGAGGTCGGACGCGGCCTGTACCAGCAGGTCGCCGCTGACGAGTACGAGCGCGAGGCCCCCGACGAGGTAGACGGCGTCGCGCCCGCGGAAGGAGAGTTCGGTGGGGAGGTCGCGGGTCGCCGCCGTCGCCGACGTCGTCGGTGCCGCGGGCTCGCTCTCCCCGGACCGGAGCAGGTACGCCGTGTACAGGGCGAATATCGCGACCAGCGCGCCGCCTTCGAGCCGGCTCACGCCGAGGTCGAACAGCACGAGCGCGCCGAGGCCGGTGCTGACGAGCAGCGCGATCCCGTCCCTGTGGACCAGCGACTTCGCGATGGGGATCACCCGGATCAGTGCGACGACGCCGAGGACGAACGCGAGGTTGTAGATGTTCGACCCGAGGACGTTCGCGACGGCGATGTCGCCGAGCCCCTTGAGCGCCGCGTCGATGGAGACGGCCAACTCCGGCGTCGACGTGCCGACCGCGACGACGGTGAGGCCGATGGTGAGGTCGGAGAGGCCGAAGCGCTTCGCCAGCCGGATCACGGCGTCGACGAGCAGTCGCGCGCCGATCCAGAGGCCGACGACCGTCAGCAGCACCGTCGCGACCTGTCCGAGCGTCGTGTCGAGCATGATCGGGCGCGGGTACACGGCTCGTTCCGCCAGTGATTTATCCGTACTGGCCCGGGCGGCCCGACGTCCGCCCGGCGGGCGCCGACGCGGGGGTGACGGCCCCGAAAACTATCCGGCTCCGGATTCGACGGAGTAGTATGAGCGGTGACAGTTCCGGGAGCGGCTGGGTCGACTTCCCCGCGGACGGGAGCGTACACGCGGGGAGTCGGCGCGCTCGGCTCGCCGCCGCCGCGGTGAGCGCGGTCGGAGTCGCGCTGCTCGGGGTGCCGGCGTACGACATCTGGGACGACACGAGCAACCTCGGCTGGGGGGTCGCGGCGACGCTGGTAGAGAACGCCGTGCTGATCGCGCTGGCACTGCTGCTGGTGGGGGGCGGCGTCTGGCTCT
Organism: Halolamina salina; assembly: GCF_054653455.1. Lineage (NCBI taxonomy): Archaea > Methanobacteriati > Methanobacteriota > Halobacteria > Halobacteriales > Haloferacaceae > Halolamina > Halolamina salina. The sequence goes on from NZ_BAAIGE010000002.1 coordinate 1,381,234, forward strand.
CCCGGCAGGAGTGGCCGGAGCGCGACGTGCTGCTCGCGGCGAAGTGGACCCTCGGCGCGACGCTGCTCGCGACCGGGATCTACGCGATCGTGATCCTGCTCCAGCTCTGGGCGATGGGGCGACTCAAGCCGTACGTGCTGGCCGCCGACGGCGTGTTACTCGGCTCGGTGGCGGCGTTCGGCGCCGGCCTCTACGACGTGCAGCGACGGCAGGAGCACCGCGCGCTCACCGCCGAACGCGATCGGTTCCGGTCGTTCTTCGAGGACACCGCGGTCCGGATCGTCGCGCTGGACCACCACGACGGCGGGCTCAGCGCCGGGCGGGAGAACCCGGCGTTCGAGGAGACGTTCACCGTGGGGTTCTCCGAACTGCTCGACGCCGCCGACGCCCCGGCAGGCAGCGCGTTCGACCGTGACCAGTTCGTGCAGGCGACGCTCAGGGGCGAGCCCTACCACGAGGAGATCAGCGTCCCGCCCGAAATCCTGTCGCCGAGCACGCGGAACGACGACGGGCTGACCGACGGGCGGTTCTACGACCTGCGGACGGTCCACGTCGCCGACGACGAGACGTTCGCCGTGCTACCGGACATCACCGCCGGGAAGGAGCGGGAGCAGCTACTGAGCGAGCGCACCGAACGGCTGGCCCGCGAGAAGAGCGAACGCGAACGGGAGCTCGAGGAGCGCACCGACCAGCTCGAGTTCCTCCACTCGCTGCTTCGCCACGACGTCCAGAACGGGATGATGGTGATCGACTCCCGCGCCGAGATCCTGCGCGAGGAGCTGACGGGCCGCAACGGGGAGTTCGCGACCACGATCCTCTCGCGGTCCCGCGAGATATCCGACCAGATCGACCGGATCCGGACCGCCCTCGACACGCTCGCCGAGGGGACCGACACCGAGCCGGTCGACCTCACGGGGGTGCTGACCAAGCGGATCGAGACGTTCCGGAGCAACTACCCCGAGGTCGTCGTCGACACGGCGATCGAGGACGGTCTCCGGGCGGAGGCCGACGACATCCTCGACGACGTGCTGACGAACCTCCTGCGGAACGCCGTCGAACACAACGATAAGGAGCAGATAGAGGTCGAGGTCCGGGCGATCGCGGACGGCGACGAGGTACGGATCGAGGTCGCCGACAACGGCCCGGGCATCCCCGAGTCCGAGCGCGATCAGGTGTTCCGCCGCGGCGTCTCCCACGCGGCCGGTGGCGGTCCCGGCGGCTCCGGGTTCGGCCTCTTCTTCATCGACACGATGGTCGACAGCTACGGCGGCGACGTCCACGTCGGGGACAACGACCCCGAGGGCGCGCGGTTCGTCGTGACGCTCCCGCGGAGCGACGACGGGGAGCACGACGCCTGATTCGTTTCCCCGAATCGGCCACATTCCTTTTAGTCAGCCGGGTGAACACTCTACAGTACGATGGCGCCTACCGAGTCCTCGAGAACTCCCGTCGTGCTCGTCGTCGAGGACGACGACGACGTTCGAGCCACCTACGACCTCTGGCTCGACGACGAGTGGGAGGTGCGGACGGCCGCGGACGGCAAGACGGCGCTATCGATACTCGATCCGGCAGTCGACGTCGTGGTGCTCGACCGGATGATGCCCGGGCTCTCGGGGCGTGACGTGCTCGACGCGATGCAGGACCGGCAGGCCGACCCCCGGGTCGTGATGATGACGGCGGTCACGCCCGACCTCGACATCGTCGAGATGCCGTTCGACGCCTACCTCTCCAAGCCGGTCGACCACGATCAGCTCAACGAAACCGTCCGGACGCTGCTCGACCGGGACAAGCAGGACGACCAGCTCCGGGAGTACTACCGGCTGGTCGAGAAGCGGGCGACGCTGGAGTCCGAGAACCCCGACCACGTGCTGTCCGAGGACGAGCGGTACCAACAGCTCACCGACCGGATCGCGGAGCTCGAGGACGTGCTCAGCGACGATCTCAACGATCTGGACTCAGACGAGTTCGTCGCCCTGCTCGACGACGTCGTCTGAGACAACGCGTGTGACTTTCTTTCGTAGTTTCCACCGACAAACGTTTTTGAATCGGTAGCGCAACGCTTCGTTATGGACCGATCCACGCTGACGCGACGTGACGCCCTCCGAGCCGGCAGTGCGGCCGCCCTCGCCGGCCTCGCCGGCTGTTCCGGCGTTCTCGGCGGGAGCGCGACCGTCTACGGCCGGTGGACCCCCGAACGGGAGGGCAGCGGCGCCAACCGGAGCGGCGAGTCGATCCGGGCGATGGAGCCGGTCGATCTGGCCGAGGCACGCTACGTGCTCGGCGACCGCTACGACCTGATGGCGGCGTTCCTCGAACCGCCGGTGCCGACCATGGAGTTCGGCGAACTCGATGCCGTCTACTACAACGGCGGGTGGACCACCTCGCTGTACGGCGTCGAGGCGGAGTTCGACCGCTCGGCGATGATCGAGGCCTACCGACAGGAGCTCGACGCGGAGACCGTCAACAGCACGTACAGCGGCTACGAGCTCTACCGCGTCGACGCGACGCTCAGTTCCTACCTCGTCGGCGTCGGCGACAGCCGGATCGCCATCTCCTCGAACGGCGACCGGGACCGGGCGGCGATCGAGTCGCTGATCGACGCCCGCGAGGATGGCGCGCGCCGGACGAGCAACGACGGGCCGCTCGCCTCGATCCAGTCCGCGGTCGGTCAGGAGTCCTACACCCAGATCTCGATGGGCGACGACGTCGGGATCGAGGTCGGCGAGACCACGCCCACGGCCGTCGCACTCGGGTTCGGCGTCCCCGACACCGAGGAGGACCGCGTCAGCCTCACCAGCGGCTTCGTCCTGCCCGACACCGTCTCGGACCCCGAAGCGGCCGTCGAAGCCCGGCTGAGCGCCGACGCCTCCGTCGGCGTGCTGAACTACGCCGACCCCGAGATCAGCACGGACGCCGGCGTCGTCGTCGCGACCGAGGAACGGCCCGTCGACGACGGGCTGGCGTTCTAAAGCGTCTCGAACAGCTCGACGCTGGTCCGGATCCCGCTCCGGAAGCAGGAAAGCGCGAGGTTCTCGTCGGGCGAGTGGTTGTTCTCGTCCTCGTTCGCGTACGGCACCGTCACGCAGGGCAGCCCCAACTCCCGCTCGAACACCGCGGTCGGCAGCGAGCCGCCGAGGGTCGGCTTCAGGATCGGCTCGGTCGGCCACGCGGCCGCGACGGCCTCCATCACCGGCTCGCGGATCGGGTGGGAAAGCGGCGTCCGCTGGGGGTGCATCTGGCCCATCTTCGTCACCGCCACGTCACAGACGCCGGTCGCGTGCTCGTGGACGTGTTCCTCGAAGGCGTCGTAGATCGCGTCGGGGTCCTGATCCGCGACGAGGCGCATGTCCATCTTCAGCGTCGCCGTCGAGGGGAGGACGGTCTTGCTCCCCTCGCCGCCGTAGCCCGAGGAGAGGCCACAGATGTTGCAGGTGGGGTAGTACAGCAGCTTCTCGAGGTAGCTGTCGCCCGGCCCCTCGGCGAACCGGTCGATGCCGAGGTCGGCTTTGATCGCCTCGGCGTCGAACGGCATCGCGTCGAGCGCCTCGCGGTCCTCCGCCTCGATCGGGCGCACGTCGTCGTAGAAGCCGTCGACAGCGACCCGGCCCGACTCGTCCTTCAGCGAGGCGACGATCCGGACCAGCTCCCACGCGGGGTTGGGGACCGGCCCGCCGTAGTTCCCGGAGTGGAGGTCGCGGTTCGGCCCGGTCACGTCGATCTGGACGTACTGCATCCCGCGGGCGCCCATGAGGACGTGCGGGCGCCCCGAGGCGTCGATCGGGCCGTCGGCGACGAACGCGAGGTCGGCGCCGCTCAGCACGTCGGCGTACTCCCGGACCACGTCGTCGAGGTTGGGGCTGCCGCTCTCCTCCTCGCCTTCGAGCAGGAGGGTGACGTTGATCGGAAGGCCCGTCGTCTCCCGCAGCGCGCGCACCGCACAGAGGTGGGCGAACCACTGCCCCTTGTTGTCGCCGGCGCCGCGGGCGTAGATGCGCTCACGGCCGTCCGGCCCCTCGCGGATCGTCGGCTCGAACGGCGGCGTCGTCCACTCGTCGGGGTCGGCCGGCTGTACGTCGTAGTGGCCGTAGACGAACACGGTCGAGGCCTCCTCGCCCTCGACCGCCTCCTCGTCCGCGTCGGCGCGGGCGATGACCGCCGGCTGGCCGGCCGTCTCCACCCGCATCGCGTCGTCGAAGCCGTACGTCCGACAGAGCGACTGGACCAGTTCCACGCAGTCGGCGACGCCCTCCCCGGTCGCGCTGATCGAGGGCTGGGCGAGCAGCGAGAACAGGTCCTCCAACTGTTCGTCCTCGTGGTCGTCGACGTACTGTTCCGCCGCCCCGCTCATCGACGCTCACCGATCATGCGTGTCGGTGGCACGGGGAGGGGCATATCCCTATCGGACCCGGCGACCTGTGGGCGTCACTCAACCCGGCCGAGCGCGATCTCGCGGGCGGTGTCCTCGGGCCGGTCGGCCGCCAGTTCGATCGCCGCCACCCACTTGACGCTCTCCCAGCAGTCGCCGTCGCCGGTCGGGATCAACCGCGCCGGCCCGCCGTGTACCGTCGGGAGCGGTTCGCCGTCGAGTTCGAGCGCCAGCACCGCGCTCTCGAGCCGATCGAGCGGGAAGGCACAGGCGTAGTCGCCGTCCATCGCGTGGACGAGCGCGAACCGGCTCTCCGGCGACGGCTCGACGTGGTCGAGGAGGTCGCCGACACGGACGCCGCGCCACGACAGCCCCTCCGCGACCCAGCCGGCTTCACAGTCGAAGTCCTCGGAGAACGTCTCCATCGGGAGGTCGGCGAGGTCGGCGGCGTCGAACGTCCGGGGCTGGCCGACGCTCCCGCGAACCGCGAGCGCCCAGTCATCGGTCTCGACCTCGTCGGGGACGTCGTGTTCGGGGAGTCCGTCCATCGCTCGCGCTTGTGGCTGCGGGACAATGAATGCCGTCACGAACCAGTACGGAAACGGTGCTAACCCGGCCGATCTGCGAAGCGGGCCGGAAGTCAGAGCGACAGCTGCCGCACGTCGATGATCCGGTCGTCGCCGGTCAGCTCCGCCAGCGCGTCCTCGGGCACGTCGTCGTCGAGGCTGTACACCGTCAGCGCCTCGCCGCCGATCGTCTCGCGGGCGTTGTACATCCCCGCGATGTTGACGCCGTGCTCGCCGAGCACGGTGCCGATCAGGCCGATCACGCCCGGCGCGTCCTCGTTGCGCGCGACGAGCATGTGGCCGTGCGGGAGCGCGTCGACGCGGTAGCCGTCGATGGAGACGAGCCGCGGCTCCTCGCCCGTGAACAGCGTCCCCGACACCGCGAGCTCGTCGGTCCCGTCGCCGACAGTCACCGTCAGCAGGCTCCGGAAGTCCTCGGAGCTTCGAGTCTTCGTCTCGGTCACGTCGACGCCGCGCTCCTCGGCGACCCGGGGCGCGTTGACCGCGTTCACCTGCCACTCAAGCGGCGCGAACGCCCCCTGCAGCGCGCTGGCGGTGACCAGCTCCACGTCCTCCTCGGCGATCTCGCCGGCGTAGCTTACCTCGACCGTCTCGATCCGGCCGTCGAACAGTTCCGCGGCGACCCGGCCGGCGGTCTCCGCGAGGCCGATGTACGGCTCGATCCGCGGGAACGCGCTCTCGTCGACCGAGGGGGCGTTGAGCGCGTTCATCACCGGCTCGCCCGCGAACGCGGCGAGCACCTGTTCGGCGGTCGCGACGGCGACGTGTTCCTGCGCCTCGGCGGTCGAGGCGCCGAGGTGGGGGGTCAGCACGATGTCCTCGACCTCCCGGAGGCGCGACCCCTCCGGGAGCGGCTCGTCGGTGAACACGTCCAGCGCGGCGCCGGCGACGACGCCGTCCTCGACCGCGTCCGCCAGCGCCGCCTCGTCGACGACGCCGCCGCGGGCGACGTTGATCACGTAGCCGTCCTCCATCTGTGCGAGTTCCTCCTCGCCGATCAGCCCCTCCGTCTCGTCGGTCAGTGGGACGTGGACCGTGAGGAACTCCGCGCGGTCGATACACTCGTCGAGTTCGACCAGTTCGGCGCCGATCTGCTCGGCGCGCTCCTCGCTGATGTAGGGGTCGTAGGCCACCAGCTCCATCCCCAGTGCGCCGAGGCGCTTGGCGGCCTCCTGCCCGACGCGGCCGAGGCCGACGATGCCGAGCGTCTTGCCGTTGAGTTCGGTGCCGAGGAACTCCCCTTTCGCCCACGCGCCCTCGACCATGCGCCCGTGGGCCTGCGGGATCGATCGCGCGGTCGCGAACGTCATCCCGACGGTGTGCTCGGCGGCGGCGCGGACGTTCCCCTCGGGCGCGTTCGCGACGATCACGCCGTGGTCGGTGGCGGCGTCGATGTCGATGTTGTCGACGCCGATGCCCGCGCGGCCGACGATCTGGAGCTTCGGCGCGGCCGCGAACAGCTCCTCGGTCACGTCGGTGCCGGAGCGGACGATCAGCGCGTCGGCGTCGGCGACGGCGTCGAGCAGCGCCGTGCCGGCGGCGTCGTAGGCGGTGACGACCTCGTGGCCCGCCGCCCGGAGCCGTTCGATCCCGGCGTCGGCGATCGGGTCCGTGATGAGTACCTTCATGCCCCGAGTGAACTCTCCACGGGGGTTAACGCTTTCTCCAGCGTGACACCGACACCCACGATAAATATACAGGTGCGTGTATAGATTGTCAGACTGGATGAGTCCGATACACAGAAACGTCCACAGGGAAACACCGATTACCCCCGACGACGCAGTACGCCCGTGACCCTCGTCGCGTTCGACTTCGACGGCACGCTCTCCGAGGCGGAGATGCTGGTGGCACTGGGCGAACGGTACGGCGTCGCCGAGGCGATCGGCGACATCACCGCCCGCGCGATGCGCGGGGAACTCTCCTACGCCGAGAGCCTCCGGGAGCGCGCGGCGATGCTCGAAGGGCTGCCCGACCACGAGGCCGCCGCGGCGTACGAGGAGACCGCGCTCCGGCGGGGCGCCGCCGACGTACTCGAACGGCTGCAGGACGCCGGCCACACGACGGCGATCCTCACCGGCGGCTTCACCCCCGGCGTCGAGGCGGCCCTCGAACGCGACGGCGCAAGCGTCGACCGGATCGTCGCCAACGACCTCCCGACCGCGGACGGCGAACTCACGGGCGAGGTCGAGGGACCGCTGATCGAGGGGACGAAAGACGACGCGCTCGCGGATCTCTGTACGGAGTACGGCGCCGATCTCGCGACCACCGTCGCGGTCGGCGACGGCGCGAACGATCTACCGATGCTGAAGGCGGCGGGCCACGCGGTCGGGTTCGAGCCGAAGGACGCGGTCGAACCGCACTGCGACGACGTGGTGACGACGATGGACGCGCTGGAAGGGCTGTTCGAGCGGACCGGGCTGCTCGACTGACGCTTACGCGTCCAGTTCCCGCCGCGCGGTCTCGACCCCCGCCTCGGTGTCCACGTCGACGCCGACCTGCTCGAACGCCTCGCCGATCGTCCGGACCCCCCGCAGCAGTTGGTCACTCGTGAGGTTCCCCATGTTGCTCACGCGGAATATCTCGCCGCCGAGGTGGGCCTGCCCGCCCGAGATCGACACGCCGCGCTCCACCACGGCGTCGAAGAACGCGCCGCTGTCTTCCTCGCGTGCACCCTCAGGGAGTTCGATCGCCGTCAGCGTGTTCGAGTAGCTGCTCTCGTCGTTCAGTTCCGGGAACGACTCCAACCCCATCGCCCACATCGCCTCGCGGAACGCGGTCGACTGCCGGCGGTGGCGGGCGATGCGGTCGCCCATCCCCTCGGCTTGGATCTCCTCGACCGCGACCGCGAGCCCGCGGAACAGCGGCACCGCGCTGGTGAAGGGGGTCTGGTGCTGGCTCGCCTTCCGGCTGTGCCAGTCGAGGTCCTCGTAGAACGGCGCCCCCTCGCCGTCGACGTGGGCGTCGACGCCGTCGGCGACGTACAGCGCGGAGATTCCCGGCGGCGCCGCGAGCGCCTTCTGCCCGTCCGTGACCGCGATGTCGACCCCCCAGTCGTCGATCCGGAACTCGTCGCCGCCGATCGAGGTGACGCCGTCGACGACGTAGCGGGCGTCGTGCTCCGCGGCGATCTCGCCGATCTCCGGGACGGGGTTCAGCAGTCCCGTGCTCGTCTCGTTGTGGACGACCGTTACAACTTCAGTCTCGTCGGTCACCGCGTCGGCGACCGCGTCCACGTCGACGGGGTCGCCCCAGTCGAACTCGACTGCCGACACCTCGCAGTGGCGCTCGGCGATGCGCTTGAACCGCCGGCCGAACTTCCCGTTGACGACCGCGACGAGTTCGTCGTCCCCGTCGACGAGGTTCGCGACGGCGGCCTCCATCCCCATCGTCGCCGTCCCGTTGAGGACCAGCGCCTCGCCGCCCTGGGCCGCTCGCGCCTCCTCGGGCGTCGAGCGCTCGAACACGTACTCCAGCCCGTCCTGTGCGCGCTCGTACACCGCCTCGAACGCCGCCGAGCGGTGGGAGACCATCGGCTCGCTCATCGCCTCGCGCGCCTCGGCGCTCATCGGGACTGGCCCGGGGTTGAGAAGCAGGAAGTCCTCTCGCATGTGTGTGGATAGTTCACGCCGTGGGTGTTAAGCCCGCCGTTGGCGGTGGTCGTGTTAACACGAGGCAGGGAAACGGTGTCAGGACCGAACGCCGCGCTGGAGGGCGACCTCGCCGAGCGTCTCCGCGCGGCTGGTGGTCCGGACCACGCTGTCGAGCGCCCGAGTGAGCAGGATCCCGTCCGGCGGTCCCTCGACCGCCACCGCTCGGCGGAGTCCCCGCGCCGCGTCCGCCGCGCGTTCGGCCCGGCGCAGCACCTCGCGTGCCGTCGCGGTCGAGCCGCCGTCGACGACCGCGTCGGCCGCCATCTCGACGGCCTCGCGGGCGTCGTCGCCGACGGTCCGAACCTCGGCGGCGAGGTCGGGCGACACGGTCGGACCCAACCGACGGGCGGCGCGGGCGATCTCGGCGGCGTCGGTCCCGACCCGTTCGAGTTCGCGCGCGGCGCGGTACTGCGCGAACAGCTGGGGGCGCGTGGCGTCGAGCCGGTCGAGCGCCGCGAACAGCACCATCGCCCGGCTGCACTGGCGCTCGACCAGCCGGGCGAGCCGGTCGGTCTCCTCGGTCCGGTCGCCGACCGACCGCGGGTCGGCCGTCGCGCCCGCGAGCGTGGCCATCGCCGCGTCGTGCATCGACCCCGCGACGAACCGGAGCTGGCCGACCGACCGGCGGACGGTGAGGTCACTGTCGTCCAGCAGCCACCGGACTTCGACGCTATCATCGGACTCCTCAGTCACGTCGACGCCGACCAGCGTCCGGGCCCGCGCGGTGATCGACTCCCGCTGGGCCGCCGAGACGCCGTGGAAAGTGATGCGGTCGAACCCCGCGGTGTACGCGGCGTCGAGCGTCCGATCGGCGGCCGCGTCGGCGTCGCCGACCTCGACGTCGACCGCGCCGAGGGCAGTCTCCTCGCGCTCGCCCCACCGGACGATCAGCGAGCCGTCGCGGTGGGTGTAGAGGTACGCGGTCTCGCCGGCCTCGACGCCGTGCTCCTCGGCCCAGGAGATGGGGATCGAGACGGTGTACGTCCCGCCGCCGACCTGCTGGATCTTTCTGGTCTCCATCAGCCGAACTTACCCGTGATGTAGTCCTCGACCCGCTGGCTCTGCGGGTGTTCGAAGATCTGGTCGGTCTCGCCGTACTCGACGAGTTGGCCCCCGGTGAGGAACACCGCGGTCTGGTCGCTGATCCGGGCGGCCTGCTGCATGTTGTGGGTGACGACGACGACGGCGTACTCCTCGGCCAGTTCCTCGATCAGGTCCTCGATCTTCGCGGTCGCGATGGGGTCCAGCGCCGACGCCGGCTCGTCCATCAGGATCACGTCGGGGTCGACAGCGAGACAGCGCGCGATGCAGAGCCGCTGTTGCTGCCCGCCGGAGAGCCCGAGCGCGTTGTCGTCGAGCCGGTCCTCGACCTCCTCCCAGAGCGCGGCGCGGCGGAGCGCTCGCTCGACCAGTTCGCGCTCCTCCTCGGTGTCGTCGCGGCCGAGCAGCCGGGCCAGCAGGCCGGTGTCGAGGTCGCCGTGTTTCCGCGGCCCGTAGGAGATGTTGTCCGCGATCGATTTCGGGAAGGGGTTCGGCTCCTGGAACACCATCCCGACGCGCTTGCGGAGCGCCACGAGGTTCACGCCGTCGCCGTATATCTCCTCGCCGTCGAGCCGCACGGAGCCGTCGACGCGTGCGCTGTCGATCCGGTCGTTCATGCGGTTCAGACAGCGCAGGAACGTCGACTTCCCGCAGCCCGACGGGCCGATCAGCGCAGTCACGGACTCGTCGGGGACGTCCAGCGAGACGCTCTGGAGCGCCCGCTCGTCGCCGTAGTACACGTCGAGGTCCTCGACGGCGAGCTTGGCGTCGCCCGCGAACTCGTACTCCGTCCACGCCTCGCGGACCCGCTCGCTGGTCTCGCCGGTGGTCGTCAGTCCCTGTTCGGTGCGGTCGCGCGTGTCTGTCTTACTCATGTAGTTTCCTCCGGAAGTAGAGTCGGCTGCCGACGCCGACGGCGTAGAGGCCGACGACGACCAGCAGCAGCACGAGGGCGGTCCCCCAGCCGAACTCGGTGTTGGTGAATATCTCCTTGGGGAACACGCCGGCCTTGATCGTCGAGTACAGCTGGTACGGCAGGGCGCTCGCGGGGGAGAGCAGCGCCTCGTTCGTCACGAACGGCGGCTGAGCGCTGAGTTGGAAGCTGCCGAGGACGTTCGGGGAGTCGCTCGGGTACGGCGCCCCGCCGAACACCAACAGCAACGGGGCCGTCTCGCCGGCGATTCGGCCGACGCCGAGGATGACGCCGGTGATGGTGCCCGGCATCGCCGCCGGGAGCACGACGCTCCTGATCGTCTGCCACTTCGTGACGCCGAGGGCGGCGCTGGCGTCGCGGTGGGCGTCGGGCACCGCGAGGATCGCCTCCCGGCTGGTGATGAGCACCAGCGGCAGCAGCATGAATCCGAGCACCAACTGCCCGACGATGATCGAGTTCCCGCCGCTGATCCGCGGGACGAGAAACGCCAGCCCGAACAGCCCGAACACGATGCTCGGCGTGCTCCAGAGCCCGTTGGTCGCGACCTCGACGACCTGCGTGAACCGCCCGCGCTCGGCGTACTCCGTCAGGAACACCGCGGCGCCGATCCCCAGCGGGACCGCGAACGACACCGCGCCGAAGACGAGCCACAGCGTCCCGATCAGCGCGGGCAGGACGCCCGGAATCTCGACGTACAGCCCGCCGGTCTGGTTCAGCAGGAACGGGAACTCGGGCCACGGGAGCCGGACGCCGACGACCGGGAGCGTGAGCCGGCCGCCGGTGAGGCTCGCCCCCGTGAGCATCGTCTCCAGCCCGTTGGTGACGACGAACGCGACGAGCAGCACGAGCACGCCGAGCATCCCGAACACGACCGAGCCGACGAGGTAGTACGCGCCCGTCTGTCGCCCCTCGGCGCCGAACCCCGCCTTCGCCTTCCCGGCGCTCCAGGCGCCGAGCAGCGTCCCGAAGACGACGAGGATCGGCACGAGTTCGCTCCCCGGGAACTCCGCCGAGGACCACGCCGGCGACCAGGTCCAGCCGGCGTTGATGCCGCCGACGGTGACGAAGCCGCCGAGCAGGATCAGTATCCCCGCGACCGGGAGCGTCGAGCCCACGTCCTCGCTCGGCAGCACCGACGCGAGGAAGCCGGCTCCCCCGACGAGGACGGCGACGGGGAGCCACAGGGCGGTGTCGTTCCCGAGGGCGGACGTGGCCGCGAGACCGCCGACGACCGCCCAGAGCAGCCCGAACACGACGCCGACGGCGACCCCGGCCGTCGACGACGGCGCAGTATCGACGTAGTCGAACCGCGAGCCAACGCCGAGGAACGCGAGGCCGCCGCCGACGGCGACGAGGCCGACGCCCAGCAGCTTCAGCACGCTCAGCCCGGCGACGGTCGCCGTCTCGTCGACCCACTGGAGCAGCAGCACCCACGACGTGAGGAAGGTGAGCACCGCGACGGCGAGGATCCCGGTCGACACGAGGTCGCCGACCGGCGAGTCAGCGCCGGCGAGCCGGGTCCGTTCGACGTTGCTCATCGCTCACCTCCGAGCTTCTGGTGCATCCGCCACTCGACGTACTGCGAGGTGACGCTCAACAGCATCACCATCACGAACAGGACGACGCCGGCCGCGAACAGCGCGCTCATGTGGATGCCGCTGGCGTTGCCGCCCTCGAACGCGATGACCGTGGTGAGCGTCTCGCCGTAGCGCGAGAACACGTCGAACACGGGCGAGGGGAACCCCTTCGTGTGGGTGAGCATCACCGTCGCGGCCATCGTCTCGCCCATCGCCCGGCCGACGCCGAGCAGGACGCCCGCGGAGACGCCCGACAGCCCGGCGGGGATGGTGACGCTCTTGGTGGTCTGCCAGCTCGTCGATCCCATCGCGAGCGCGCCGCTTTTGATCGACTCGGGGACGGCGTTGAGCGCGTCCTCGGCGACGGTGACCACCGTCGGCAGCGCCATGATGCCGATCATCAGCCCGGCCGCGAAGTACGTCCCGATGGTCGGGGTGCCGAACTCGGCGTAGAAGTACTGGTTCACGATCGTGAGGCCGATGAACCCGTACGTGATCGAGGGGATCCCGGCCATCAGTTCGATGCCGGGTTTGACGACCTCGCGGACGCGCCCGGGGGCGATCTCGCTGACGAATACCGCGCCGGCGACGCCGATCGGCGCCGCGATCAGCGTCGCGACGACGGTCGTGATCGCGGTGCCGAGCATCATCGGCGTGAGCGACCAGACGCCGCCGCGGCCCCACAGCCCCTGCCCGAGGGTGGGGGTCTCCATCGCGGGGTTGCGGACCCGCGTGAACAGGTCCACCCCCATCGCGCGGACCGCGGGGATCGACTCGTAGAGCAGGAACGCGACGATCAGCGTCAGGATCGAGACCGTCGCGACGGTCGTGAGGAACGTCAGGGCCTTGGCGGCCTCCGCCTGATAGCGGAGCCAGCCGACGCTCATCGTCCCGAGGAACGTCAGCACCGGGAGCACGGTCCACCGCGAGCCGGCGAGGAACAGCAGGAACGTCGTGAGCACCGACGCGGCGACGAGGCCGTGCATCGCGATGGCGCCGTCGTCGGTCCGGGATCGGTAGTCGCGTGCCCGCTGTCTCGTGCGTTCGGTGTGTCGGGCGACGGCCCCGCGGAGCCGCGTCGGTACCTCTCGTGGCGGCGGGAGTAGCTGCGTCATGGATGCATCAGTGATAAATCGGGAGGGCCGATCGCGCGGGGCGGGGCGTTACTCGTAGTTCGACGCCGCGACTTTCTCCCGTTGGGTTTCGAGCCGGTCGTCGGGGAGCTGGAAGTAGTTGTTCGCGGCGACGAAGTTCTCCTGCCCGAAGTCGCTCAGCACGAAGTTCAGGAAGGCGGCCTCCTTCCGGGACGTTCCCTCCCACGTGTAGGCGTGGAGGTCACGCGACAGCGGGTAGTCCTGGGAGCCGAGGTTCTCGCCGTACTCGTACAGGGTGCCGTCGATCTCGAGGCCGATCGGCGGCGTCGCGCCGTCCGGCTCGACGAACGCCAGCGCGATGTAGGCGATGGCGTTGTCGGCCTGCCCGATGGCCTGCTGGAGCTGCTGGTTCTGCCCGAAGCGCTGGTCGGGGCTGATCGGCGCGTTGGGATCACCGTACACGTTGTTCCGGAACGCGGTGTCGGTCCCGGATCCCTCCGCGCGGCCGAGGGCGAGGATCTCCCGGTCGGGGCCGCCGACCTCGTTCCAGTTAGTGATCTCCTGCCGGTAGATCGCGCGGAGCTCCTCGATGGTGATGCTCTCGACACCGGCGTCGGCGATCTCGCGGCTGACGACGATCGGCTGGCCGTCGACGCCGACGACGTGGTCGGTGAAGTTGTTCAGCGTCTCCTCGGAGGGGTCGCTGCCCGCGAGCTCGGCTGCGGCCGGCGCGCTGGAGTCGCCGATGTCGACGCGACCCTCCATCACGCCCTCGATCCCCGTGCCGGAGTGGCTCAGCGCGATACTGACCCGGAACGGCGGCACCGAGCGCTGCTCGGTCGCCTCGTAGCCGTAGTCGCTCGCGAAGTAGTCCGCCAGCCGCATGTCGGTGCCGTACTCGTCGGCCCACTCCTGGGGCCAGTAGTCCTCGTCGCCGGCCTCGGGGTTTGAGTTCCAGTAGCTCGACGCGGTGCTCGTGATCGGGAACACCGTCGAGGAACCGTCGCCCGTCAGAACGGAGGTGTCCAGCCCGTTCGAACTCCCCGAGCCTGAGCCGCCGGAGCCGCCGGCCTCGGTGTCGGTTCCGCTACCGCCCGAACAACCGGCGACGCCGGCCACGCCCGCGACGCCGGTCGCCGCGATGAATTTCCGCCGCGATACTCGTCCTGCCTCCGGGTCGGGTGCCATCACCTGAGTCGGGTGGGGGGATTAGTAAAGCAGTTTATAATAGGAGTATTTGATGGTACAATAACCCTACAGCGGTCCGTTTACCCTCCGTGTGGTACGGTCCCATGCTGGAGGCTATATACTCCTCCGTACTCCTCTAAGAGCGCCTCGGGAGCCGCGCGGTCCCGGCGCCCCACCGGCGCTACTGGGAGAGCGAGAACGACCGCTCGACCGTCTCGTACCCCTGTGCCGCCAGCGCGTCGTCGCGATACCGCCGCGCGACGAGGTGCTGGGGGAGCCGCCGGAGGCCGAACTTCCGGTCGGACTGCACCTCGACGGTGATCCCGGTGCCCCCCTCGACAGGCTCGATCCACGCGGTGTACGTGCCCCACGGCTGCCCGTCGACCGTCACTCTCAGTTCCACGCGGTCCGGCTCGGTCACGTTCTCGACGACCTCGCTATCGACCTGCATCTCGACGCTCCGGAGGCCGAACAGGTAGGAGAGGTCGTACGCGGCGCCGCCGTCGTCGGCCCGAACGTCGTCGGCGACCCCCCACTGCAGCGCCAGCGGCGGCGGCGTCGGCCCCGCGAACGCGTCGCGGACTCCCTCGGGATCGTCGTCGGTTCGCAGGCGGGCACGACCGCCCGAGCGGAACACGGGCGCCCGCGCCAGCGCGACGAGGGCGACGATGGGGACCAGCGCCCACAGCGGCGGAAGATAGAGGAACGCCGCCGCGCCGGCGATCCCGATCCCGAGCGCGACGGCGCCGCTGACCAGTCGCTCGACGCGGAGGTAGCGCCGCGCGACCGCGGCGGCGTCCCGGGGGGCCTCGATCTCGTCGGTCACGGTCCCGGCGTGTGCGGCCGTCGGCCTCAGCGTTCCGGTCGCCGGTAGAGCGAAGTCCCGCGGGGGCCAACGGCCGGCCATGACCGTCGTTGCGTTCCTCTCCGTCGCACCGGCGACCGACGAGTCGATGGGTCCAGAAGTCGCGAAAGCCGTCGACGCGCTCGAAGACTTCGACGTCTCCTACGAAACGACGCCGATGGGGACCACCATCGAGGCCGACGAGATCGGCGAACTGTTCACGGCCGCGCAGGCCGCCCACGAGGCCGTCGACGGCGACCGCGTGAGCACGTTCCTGAAGATCGACGACAAGCGGGACAGCGACGCGAGCGCGGCGTCGAAAGTCGAGTCCGTGGAGGACGCGCTGGGCCGGGCGGCACGGAGCGAGCGGCCAAGCGATAGGGACTGAAAACCCCTTTACGCGGTGACGCGGGAGTAAGGCGTATGGAGAGCATCAACCGGATGGCGGTCGAGCTGGTCGACGAGGCGCTCGACTTCGCCGACGAGCTCAACGTCGCGCCCTACGAACTCGACTCGGGCGCGACCGTGCTGGACTTCGGCGTCGACGCCGACGGCGGGATCGAGGCGGGCGTGCTGCTCGCGGAGATCCAGACCGCGGGGCTGTCGACGATTACGACCCGGATGGGCCGTGTCGACGGCGCGCCCGTCCCCCACGTCGAACTGTCGACTGACCACCCCGGGATCGCGCTGCTGTGCTCGCAGAAGGCGGGCTGGGAACTGGACTTCGACGTGTTCGACGGGCTCGGCTCCGGCCCCGCCCGGGCGCTGGTCGGCCGCGAGAGCGAGTTCGAGGCCGTGGGGTACTACGACGAGTTCGACCTGACCGTGCTGGCCGTCGAGAGCATCGAACTCCCGGACGACCAGATCGCGGCCCACGTCGCCGACCTCGCTGGCGTCGAGGAGAGCGGCGTGTTCCTGCCGACGTTCGCGCTGGGCTCGATCGCCGGCAGCGTCGCCGCCGGCGCCCGCGCCCCGGAGATGGCGGTCTGGCAGCTGTTCGAGGCGGGCTACGACCCCAACGACGTGCTGTCGGTCTCCGGCACCGCGCCCGTCGCGCCCGTCGGCTACGACGAGAGCGAGGCGATGGCCCGGACGAACGACGCGCTGGCCTACGGCGGCGAGGTCCACCTCACCGTCACCGGCGACGACGCCGACGCGTTCGAGTCGATCACCTCCGCCGCCGGCGAGGAGTTCGGCCGCCCATTCGCCGACATCTTCGGGGCCCACGACTGGGACTTCGAGGCGCTGCCGGCGTCGGTGTTCGGCCCCGCGGCGGCCACCGTCGACGTGGTCGACGGGCCGACGTACCGCTTCGGCGAGCGCAACGAGGCGCTGCTGGCGGAGAGCTTCGGCTTCTGAGCCGTGCGGCTCAAACCGCTCCCCGAGGCGCCGACCGACCTCGACGCAGTGGCCGACGCCCAGTCGGCGGTGCCGCTGGTCCCCGGCTCGGAGAACGACTGCTGTGCCCGGCTGATGCGCCGCGAGGGCCACGAGAGCCGCGACGTGGCACGGACGTGGCTCACGTTCCTCCGCGCGTTAGAGTTGGTCGTGGAGACCGATTCTGGGTTCAAGCGCACCCAGCGCGAGCCGACGCCCGAGAATATTCGCGAGTCGTTCCGCGAGCGCGTGTTCGGCGCGAGCGAGACGCTTTCAGTCCTGCAGGACGCAGGCGAACCGCTCCACGCCGAAGCGGTCTTCGACCGCCTGCGCGACACCGTTCCGGGCTGGGAGCGCGAGCGCCGCCGGCAGTGGGTCGACCACTGGACCGACCGCACCGAGCGGCTGCTCGACTGGCTGGTACTACTGGATCTGGCCGAGCGGACGGACGACGGCTACGTCGCCGCCTGACCGATCACTCGCGGGCCGTGAGTCCGTCGGCCGCGAGGCGGCCGAGCACGAGCGCGCGGGCCGCGACGCCGCCGAGGTACGCCCCGGCAGCGGCGCCGCCGACCGGGATCACGGCCGGCAGTTCGACCGCGAGCAGCACCGCGACCGCGGCGACGCCGACCGCGACTCCGGCGGCGCTCTCGGCGACCGCGAGCGTCGCCCGCGTCCGCCGGTCGTCGACGTTCGTCAGCGGGTACGCGCCCGAGAGCAGCACCGGCATCGCGACCCCGAGGCCGACCGCGACGGCGTACGGCTCCGCGGCGGCGACGCCCTCGCCGACGAGCAGGCTCTGGACGACCGCCGTGACGGCCGTAGCGAGCAGGGCGCCGGCGCCGAACCGCGCCAGCCGTCGCTTCCCGGTCGACTCCATATCCCTTCAAACGAGGCTGTCCGGCGCGAAAAGGGTTCGGGCTACGTGTCGATCGATCTGACCGTGCCCACGCCCTTGCTCTGGCCCTCGCGGAACACGAAGCGCTGACCCTCCTCAACGAGGTAGGGGCGGAACTTGAACCGGACCGTCGTCCGGCCGTTGTCACCCGGGAGCAGCCGACCGCCCTCCGGCGTGAAGATTCCGGCCTCGCTCACGGTCTCGAGGTGGACGACCGGCTCGTACCCCTCGCCGATCTTGGTCGGGTGGTTCAACACGACGACCTCGGCCTCGAACTCCCGCACGGGGTCGGGGTCGGCGTCGCGGGGGAGCAGCGCCATCCCGCGTTCGATCTCCGCCTCCTCGACGCCCTTGAGCGCGATCCCGACGATCCGGCCCGCGCGGGCCTGATCGACGCGGTGGTAGTGCATCTCGATCGAGCGGACCTCCACCTCCCGGAAGCTCCCGTCGGCCATCGGCCCGAGCAGGAGTTCGTCGCCGGCCTCGACGGTGCCGGCGTTGATCGTCCCCGAGGCGACGGCGCCGACGCCGGTGACGCTGTAGGAGCGGTCGACGTACATCCGGAACGGCGCGTCGGCGTCGGAGTCGCGCTTGGGCAGCGCCTCGAACAGCGTGTCCAGATCGTCGAGGCCGTCGCCGGCGACCGCGCTGGTCCGGAGGATCGGAACCACGGTGCCGATCTCCTCGATCGCGGCGTCGATGCCGTGGCGGTCGACGGGTAGTGGGGTCTCGCCCACTTCCCGGAGCATCGCCTCCACCTCGTCCTCCACGTCTTCGACGCGCTCGTCGCTGACGGCGTCGGTCTTGGTGATCGCGACCATCGTCGGCAGTTCGGTCGCGAGCAGGATGCCGAGGTGTTCGCGGGTGGTCTTCGTCGGGCCGTCGTCGGCCGCGACCGCGAGCAGCCCGTAGTCGAGTTTCTGGCCCACCAGCCCCCGGATCGTCGTGCGGAGCCACGGCTCGTGACCCACGGTGTCGACGAAGCTGACGAGGCGGTCGGCCTCCTGCACGACCCGTGCCCGGTCGCTCTTGCGGTGGGGGTTGTCCATCCGGACCGTGTCACCCTCCCCGTCGAACCCGTACACCGCGTAGGAGAGGTCCGCCGAGAGGCCGCGCTCGACCTCGTGTGGCTGCACGTCGAGGAACGAGCGGGTGTTCCCCTGTCCGTCGTCGCGCTCGCCGGTGACGAGCGTGCCCACGAGCGTCGACTTCCCGTGGTCGACGTGGCCCGCAGTACCGACGACGACGTGCTCGTCGTCCTCGCGTTCGAGCATCGCGCCCTCGCGGACCGTCGCGACGCCGACGAGTCCCTCGGTCCCATCGCCGCCGTCGATCCCCCACGTCTCCACGTCCTCGATGTGAGCGTCGGCCTCGTCGGCCAACAGGGAGAGCACGTCCATCGACTCCGAGAAGGCGTCGGGGGAGATGCCCGCGATCGCGCCGTCGTCGTCGACGCCGACGACGTACGTCGCCTCACCGTCGCCAGAGAGCACGCGGTGGCGGAGTTGGGCGGCCAACGACTCCATCCGACCGTCCGCGAGGTGGGTGTCGCGGGTGAGCCGCGTCTTGAATTCGACGGGACCGCCCTCCTCCTCGCCGCGCTCCAGGGCCCGCTGCAGGGGGGCCCGGTCTGCGCTCATGGGGCGGGGTAGGCGCCGCGGCCGATATATGCCTTTTCGTGTTGTGTCTCCCCATGGCACAGTACCGCTCCGGAGCGGCGCTGCCGGTGGAGGGGAAGCGGTTATAGGTATCCGGACCGAACCGGGTAACAGATGTCTACCGATATCGAGGACGCCGGCGTGACCGCGGACGAGCAGGTGACCGAGGGGCAGGCGACGGAGGTCTGCCCCGTCGTCGACGCCGTCGAACAGATCGGCTCCCAGTGGCGGCTCGTGGTACTCCACGACCTGACCGAGGGGGAGAAGCGGTTCAACGAGCTCAAGCGCTCGACGGAGGCCAACGCCCGCACGCTCTCGCGCGTGCTCGACGACCTGCAGGAGTCCGGGTTCGTCGAACGGCGACTGGAGGAGGACGCCCCCGTCGCGACGTACTACTCGCTCACCGGAAAGGGCGAGTCGCTGGCGCCCGTCTTCGACGAGATCGAGTCCTGGGCCAACGAGTGGATGGAGAGCTGTCAGGCCGCCACGGCCGACGACTAACTCCGGATCTCGATCCGCGCGCCGCCGTCGTTCTCGGCGACGATCTCCCAGTCGTGAGCCTCGGCGATCCGCCGGACGATCCCCAGCCCGGCGCCCTGCCCGCCGTCGCCGGAGTAGCCCCACGCGAACGGGTTCCCGTCGCCGAACCCCGGGCCGTCGTCGGCGACCGCGAAGCCGGCGTCGGTGTCGGTCACGCGCACGGTCACGTCGTCGCCGCCGTGCTCCACCGCGTTGCGAACGAGGTTCTCGAGTAACAGCGTCAACAGCTCCGGGTCGGCCTGTATCGTCTCCTCGGCGTCGATGCGGATCGAGGCCTCGGGCGCGCGAACGCGGTCGGCCGCGTCCGTGGCGGCGGACGCGAGCGAAACGGGTTCGGTGTCGCTGACCTCGCCGGCGGCGATCGCCTCCGCCTCGTTGGCGAGCCCCTCCAGCCGGTCCAGCGCGTCCCGTGCCTGCTCGATCGTCGGCCCCTCCAGCGAGTCGACGGCGAGCCGGGCCGCGCTCAGGTGGTTCCGGAGCTCGTGGGAGACGGTGTCGCCGAACGCCGCCAGCGGGTCGTTCTCGACCGCGGGCTCGGCGTCGGCCGCGCTCGCGGCGAGCAGGCGTTGGCGGATCACCGACGCCGCCGCGTCCGCGCCCGCGGGCGCCTGCTCGACCCCCGGCGGGAGCTGTCGCGCCTTCGACCCGACGAACACGCCCGGGAGCTGGTGGCCCCGGCGCGCGGCGGCGCCGAACACGTCGGCGGGCCGGCTCTCGATCCCGTCGATCACGACGAGCAGCGCCACCTCCACCGCGTCGAGCGTCGCGAGCGCCTCGGGCGCCGACGCCACCCGCGTCGTCTCGATCCCGTCGGCGGCGAGGCTGCTCTCGAGTGCTGCGGCTCTGTCGCCGTTCCCAACAACGAGAACGCGATTGCGGGCGAACGGTGACTCCAGAGCCGGCGTCACACCCGTCGTTCGTGAGCCGCCCACAATAATCGTACGCTCCAGTTACGAGATCTGATAGGAGTTGTGTGAGGTACGTTCACAGGCATCCGGAACGCGTTTCACTCGGGGGTCGGAACGCCGCCCATGGACGACCAGCGGGCGACGGTTCGGGACGGCTACGACGCGATGGCGGACGCCTACGACGAGCAGCGAGGGGGCGACCCGGCCGACAACGACGCGCTCGTCGCGCTGAAGGCGTCGCTACCGGCGGCGCCGCGGGTGCTCGATCTGGGCTGTGGCGCCGGCAAGGGGCCGCTCGGGTTCCTCCCCGCCGAGCGCGCAGTCGGGCTGGACATCTCGACGGCGCAGTTAGGACTCGCACGCGAACGCGTCGACGCCGGCCTCGTCGCCGGCGACATGACAGCACTCCCGTTCGCGGCCGACAGCTTCGACGCCGCCACCGCGTTCTACTCGGTGATCCACCTCCCGGTCGAGGACCACGGCGACTGCTACGCGGAGGTCGCGCGGGTGCTCGAACCGGGCGGGGAGTTCCTGTTCAGCATCGGCGACGACTGGGCCGGTGAGAACGACGACTGGCTCGACGCCGGCGAGCGGATGGCGTGGTCGTTCCCGCCGATGGCGGAGACCGAGCGGCTGTTGGCCGAGGCCGGGTTCACGATCACGGATCGCTACGGGGTCCACAGCGAAATGGACGGCGTCGATTGGCCGTTCCTGCGGTGCCGGCTCGCGGAGTAGCCCTCTTCCTGAGACCGTTTCGTTCCTCACTGCGGTGCGGATGCTGTCGCGGTGCGGCGGACGCCTCGCGGCCGTCGGTGATCGAAACACGGCTCCTGTCACGGCCACCAACACTCCCAACCGACGGCCCGCCGGTTCCTTTTTACTACCCCATCCGCTACGTCGGGTATGGCCCAGTGTGAGATGTGCGGCGCGGAGAAGTCCTCGCTCACCACGACGAAAGTCGAGGGCGCGGAGCTCGAACTCTGCGACGACTGCAAGGACTTCGGCACGACCGTCGAGACCGAGTCGACGTCGACCACGTCGACGAAGTACTCGACGTCCTCCTCCGACGGCTCCTCGTCCTCGACGAGCGGTGGGAGCACCGGAGGCGGTGGCGGGCGCCGCCGCGACATGTTCGACCAGATGGACGAGATCGCGGGCGACTACGACGAGCAGATCCGGGCCGCCCGCGAGGACGAGGGGCTGAGCCGCGAGGATCTCGCGAAGGAACTCAACGAGAAGGCCTCGCTGATCGGCAAGCTCGAACGCGGCGACGTGCTCCCGAGCGACGACGTGCGCAAGAAGCTCGAGAAGCGTCTCGGGATCTCGCTGGCGGAAGGCTCGGGCGACGACACCTCCGACTGGGAGACCGACTCCTCGATGACCCAGACGCTCGGCGACGTGGTCGAGCGCAAGGGCGAGTAACGCCGCCGAACCGCCTACCTATTTGCCGGTCGGGACCCGCCTCCCGACGTGTTCGTCCTCGTCAACCTCAAAGCGTACGACTGTGACCCCGTCGCCGTGGCGGCAGCCGCGGCCGACGTGGCCGAGGAGACAGGCGCTCGCATCGCGGTCGCGCCGCAGGCCGCCCGCCTCGGCGCCGTCGCCGCCACGGGCGTCGAGACGTGGGCCCAGCACGTCAGCCCCGTCGGCCACGGCAGCCACACCGGCAGCACTCACGCCGACGCCGTCGCGACGACGGGCGCCGTCGGGACGCTGCTGAACCACTCAGAGAAGCGGCTCAAGCTCGCAGACATCGACGCCGGCCTCGACGCCGCGGCGTCGGCCGGGCTCGAGACGGTGGTCTGTGCGAACAACCCCGACCAGATCGCCGCCGCCACGGCGCTCGGTCCCGACGCCGTCGCGGTCGAACCGCCCGAACTCATCGGCGGCGACGAGTCCGTCGCGACCGCCGACCCGGATATCGTCCGTGACGCCGTCGACGCCGCGGGCGACGTGAACGACGACGTGGACGTGTTCTGCGGCGCCGGCATCGCGACCGGCGAGGACGTCGCGGCCGCGCGCGACCTCGGCGCCGACGGCGTGCTGCTCGCCTCCGGGGTGGCGCTCGCGAACGATCCCGAAGCGGTGCTGCGCGATCTGGTCGACCCGCTCTGAGTACCGATCGAACGGGGTGCGATCTCTTCGGGGAGTCGAACACCTAAAGCAGAGCCTCAGCGCGAAGACCGAGGCCTCTCTCCGGGGGTGTTACGCCTCGCCGAGAGATAGTTCAGAGGTGGCGTTCAGATAGCAGGGCTGCGCGAACTACTCGTCCTCCGGATCGACCAACAGCGTGTTTGCTACGAGAGTGGAGATACCACGGCGGAGCCGCTCAGTTACCGCCTGATCGGAGATATCGAACCGTTCCGCCAACTCCTCTGTCGATGTGGCGCGCGGCAGCGAATAGTACCCCGACTCCACCGCGTACGCGAGCGTTTCGCGCTGAACCGGCGTCACTCCGAACCAGGGGCCAGCGTCGGGCTTCGTCGGGTTGTAGATGTGCTTGATCGACACCGGGATGTTCGCTTCGAGATAGTACTCTTGGAACTTCGAGAGCGTCTCGTGGGTCGGAAACCTGAGTTCGAGGCTCCACGTGTCAGCGGTCCCCGTCGCGCTCAGGAGCACCCCCTCCAGATCGAGAACCGTCTGCAACAGCGAGAAGTCCGACGACTGCCAATCGAGTGAGTACAACAGTTCCCCGTCATGTGAGTTGACGAGTTGAAGCCCATCGACCGACGGATGGTTCCGGACGGTGCGTTCGAACTCCTCTCGCGTCCCGTTTTGAATTTTGATGAACGGCGTCGGCCTCCCGCCTAACGGCACCATCGTCTCTACGGTAATTTCTGTCGTCCCCTCTATCCGAAGGATTTGTCCCAGTTCGAATGAATCAGCTGGGAGAGTCAGATCAACGATAACAGCCATAGATATGTATAGAATCTATCGCAACGAGGATAAAGGCTCGGTAGAGGCGTTCTCGGCGCGGGTTTGGGCTTGGTGTACCATGCTTTCCGATACTCCTATCCGACGTGTCCCCGTACGAAGAGATAGAGACGATTACGGCTGTGGTCCTGATCGCTGTGAGGTTTCGAATCACAGTCAGGCCGTCTTCCCATTATGACAACCGACTCTACGTCCAACGAGGAGATAACGACTACAGAGGACTTCGAAGCCGCGCTCGGCCGGGTAATTCTCGCCGGCCTCGAGAACGATATCGACCTACAGGGGGCATGGGAGTATCGCACCGACGGGGAGATGCCCGACATGGAAGTCATGGTCGTCGAGCTTGTGCCGTAACACTCGAAGGGAACAGCGAACGGCCGGCGAGTCGTACTCCGCGATAGATCACCCCCGAAGAGATCCGTCTTCTCGCGGCCGGAAACTGGCAGGGGGGGATATTCACGATGGTATACCATGCTGGACACCCTTCCGAGAGGCCGTTCTACGTGCATATATCGGAATCATGGATGGAACAGGTCGGACGGGTACCGAGACGACGGTTTCGGAACCATGACAACAACATCACGTACGAACACCTGTGATCGGTGCGACCGAAAGACGGAGCATACCGTTCGAATAGAGGTACGAACGGAGAGTCAAAAGGAGGAAAACATCAAGTTTTCCCGGGAACCGTATCGCGTTAGCACCTGTTCGGAGTGCGGAACGAAACAAGTCCAGCGGATGAACAACGCGTAGCGTCCGTTTTAGCGAGACCCCCGGTGAAAGAGGTCGATGTTCAGCCCTCCCGCTCCTCGATCACGTAGTGATCGTCGCCCTGCTCGACCAGCGTGCCACCCTCTTTCAGCGTGACGACGTATCCCGTCGGCGAGCGCTCCATCTCGTGGGGCGGACGCACCCGGACGAGGTTCCCGATGAACTGCGCCGAGGGCGGTTTCTGTGCGGCGCCGCAGTCGTAGACGGTCACGAGTTCGTCGCCGGCGTCGGCCTCGTACACCACCAGCCGGGCGTGGCGGTCGAGCCGCCAGCGACCGTCGCCGGTTTCCGGAAGCGCCCGCATCAGTCGATATCCGTCGCGGTTTCGATCGCCTCGACGGCGTCGGTCACCGTTCCCGCGGCGGCGTTGCCGTCGAACGCCTCCCTGACGAGGTCGGGCAGCGCGTAGCGGTACCGGCCCGCGCCGTCGTGTTCGATCACGCCCGCCTTCCGCAGCGTCCGGTTGCGCGCGTAGGCGTACCGGCGCTCGCCGGAGCCGCCGGCGGCCACGTGGGCGTCGAGGGGGGTCGCGTCGCCGACCTCGCGGTAGTGGGCCAGCATCTCCCGGGTCACCTCGTCGAGCGCGTCGATCCCTTCGACGAACGCCTCGACCACCTCCCCCTCCTCCCGGAGTTCGGCACGCCGGACCAGCCGGCTGAGGCGTTCGCCGCGGTCGGCGGTCGGATCGGGCGGCTCCTCGTCCACCCCGTCCGAGTCGGGTTCCGACTCCGCGTTCTCAGTCAGCGGCGAGCCGTCGAGCGATCCGCCCGTGAGATCCGAGGAAGTCTCCATCCCGACGCCGAACGACTCGTCCGTGTCCCCGTCGTCGGACTCCCCGCTGCCCGCCTCGGCGTCGGCCGCGGACGCCGTCTTGACGGGCGAGATCCCCGAATCTCTGGCGTTCACGCCGGTGTCGGCCGACTCCTCGCGCTGGCTATCTGCGGTCGGAGCCTCCCGGTCCGGAGCCGATCCCGCCGCGTCGACGGTCGGTCGCACGCCCTCGTGATCGCCGTCGGCGGTCGCGGTGCCGGTGTCCTCGAGCGGGTCGGTCGCCGGGTCCCAGTCCTCGTGCGATCTCGTTCCCGTGTCGGCCGTCTCGCCCGCCGGGGCAGCGGTCTCGGGATCGCCATCCGCGGGGTCGAGGTAGCGCCGGTCGAGCTCGCTCTCCAGCCGCTCGATCCGGTCGGCCTTCGCGTCGATCTCGGCCGTCAGCGCGGCGTACGTGTCGATGAGCGGGAGCGAGACGGCACGCTCGTTCTCGTGCTCGTCGGAATCGGTGTCGTCGGTCATAGTGGGGGGCGTCGCCGCCGTCCGACGTCGGTCGGGCGGCACGATGGGCGACCGGAGCGGTCGCCGTGATCGTCGTAACAGACCCACTGGCCCCACATAGGGTTTCCGACGGGGCTACTCGAACTCCTCGAGCGAGAACTGTCCCGACCGGTCCTCGTCGGCGGAACCGCCACCGGCGCCGCCGTCCTCGCCGCTACCGTCCGTGACGGCGTCGCCGGACTCTGTCGAACCGGCGGCCGAACCGTCGCGGGGCTGGCCGTCGAATCCGTCGAGGCTGGCCTGCTCGCCGGCGGTGAAGCTCAGCTTCGACACCCGCACCCCGAGCTTGCGGACCGGCTCGTCCTCGAACTCCGCCAGCAACGAGAGCGCGGTCTCCTCGACCAGATCGGGGTCGTCGACCGGGCCGGAGAGCGACTCGGCGCGGGTGTTCACGTCGTACGGCGTCGTGACGGCCTTGATCCCGATCGTCCGGTAGAGCGCGTCCTTCGACCGCGCGCGCTCCGCGACGGCGGCCGCGAGCGCGCGGACCTTCTCGCGCATCGCCGCGGCGTCGCTCGTCGCCTCGCTGAACGACGACTCCCGGGAGAGGCTCTTTGGCAGCCCCGTCGGCGTGACCTCGCGATCGTCGTTCCCCCGAGCGCGCTCGTGGAGTTCGACCCCGCGGTCGCCGAAGCGGTCCTGTAGCCGGCCGGGATCCGCGGATGCGAGGTCGCCGGCGGTCTCGATGCCCATATCGCGGAGTTCGCCCGCCCGCACGGGGCCGACGCCGTGGATCTCCTCGACGGGCAGCGGCGCGAGAAAGTCGGCGACCGTCCCCGGCGGCACGACCGTCAGCCCGTCGGGCTTGTCGTGGTCGCTGGCGATCTTCGCAGTCGCCATGTTCGGTGCGACGCCGACGCTGGCGGGCACGCCCACCTCGCGGGCGATGCGCTCGCGGACGTGGCGCGCGAACCCCTCCGCGAGCGTGCGCTGCTCGGCGGCGCCCGACGCTCGCGCGGGCGCGTCGACACGCTCCCACGACGTGCGGTCGGTCACGTCGAGGTACGCCTCGTCGATGCTCACCTCCCGCACCGTCTCGGCGCAGTCGTGCAGGATCGCCTTCACCTCGCTCGCGACCGACTGGTAGAACTCCATGTCCACCGGGCGGTAGTGGCCGCGGTCGTCGCCCTCGTCGCCCAGATCCGGGCGCTCGACCGGCGGCAGCCGCTCGACAGCCTGCGAGATGGGCTGGGCGGAGTCGACGCCGTACTCCCGGGCCTCGTAGGAGGCGGTCGCGACGGCGCCGATCGTCTGGCCTTCCTCGTAGCCCATCCCGACGACGACGGGCTGGCCGCGGAGCTCCGGCTCCCGCAGGCGCTCACAGGAGGCGTAGAAGCAGTCCATGTCGACGTGGAGCACCACCCTGTCGGGCGACTCGTCGTCGCCGGTCCCGGGGAGGGTGCTCCCGCTCATAGGTGGCGTTCGGGCCGGGACGGAGAAGAGGGTTGCCCAGCCACGGTGAAAGTGGAGCGGCGGGCGCGTGCTCAGCGTGGCCCACTCGACCGCGCCGGCAGCCGTCGGTGTCGACCAGAATAGAGTCATCTACGTTACAAAAAATGATTGCCGGGAATACACTTGATCCCGGCGACGCCACAGTCGAGTATGGTCTCTGTGGTCAGGCGGTACTACGCGTACCGCGCGACGCTCACGAACGGGTTCTACCTCCCCGTCTCGGTGATCTACATGGAGGCACAGGGGCTGGGGCTGGCGGAGATCGGCTTCGTGCAGGGCGTGTTCCTGTTCGGGATGGTGGCCGGCGAACTCCCGACCGGCTATCTGGCGGACTACCTAGGTCGGCGGCGGACGCTCGCGCTGGGCAACGCCGTCACGGCGACGGTGATGGCGGGGTTCGTGTTCGCGTCGTCGACGGAGGCGTTCACCGGGCTGTTCCTGCTGTGGGCGGTGGCGTGGACGCTCCGGAGCGGCACCAGC
Organism: Halolamina salina; assembly: GCF_054653455.1. Classification (NCBI taxonomy): domain Archaea; kingdom Methanobacteriati; phylum Methanobacteriota; class Halobacteria; order Halobacteriales; family Haloferacaceae; genus Halolamina; species Halolamina salina. Next base: position 1,408,865 of record NZ_BAAIGE010000002.1, read on the forward strand.
GACGCGTGGCTGTACGAACTGCTGGCGGAGAACGATCTCGACGACGAGTTCGCGCGGCTCAGCGGGCGAGCGGAGTCAGTGCTGCTAGTGATCTCCGCGGGCGCGGCGCTCGCTGCTGGCTTCCTGTACACCGCCGATCCGGCGCTACCGTTCGTGGCGAACGCCGTCACCGCCGGGCTGGGACTCCCGATCCTGTTCACGCTGCCCCCTACTGGGGGTACGACCGACGACGAGCCGACGATGACGGTCCTCCGGGCGGTCTCGCTGCTCCGCGAGCAGTTCACCCGCCCCTCGATCGGCTGGCTGATCGTCTACGCCGCCCTGTTCAACGTCGTCTTCTCGGTGACGCGGGTGTTCGAACAGCCGGCGCTACGGGAGGTGGGCGTGCCGGTCGCGGGGCTCGGCGTCGTGTACGCAGGGTTCAAGCTCGTCTCGGCGGCCGCGACCGGAGCCGCGGGGGCCGTACAGGATCGCCTCGGAACGCGCGGCGTCATGCTGTCGCTTATTCCGATCTTCGGCGTGCTCTACGCGAGTTTCGCAGTCGTCCCCCTCCTGCTCGTGCCGGCGGTGTTCGCCCGGCGGGCCGTCTCGCAGTTAGTTCGTCCCGTCCGGAACGAGTACTTCAACGACCGGCTCGAGAACGTCGGCCGTGCGACGGTGCTCTCCGGCGTCTCGATGGCGCTCTCGTTGGCCTCCGGGACCGCGAACGTGCTCGGCGGCCGCGTCGCGGAAGGAATCGGCCCCGTGACGTTCCTCGCGGTGACTGGCGTCGCCGTCTCCGCCGTCGCGGGGGTGCTCTGGCTGCTCACGTCGCCGGTGCGGGACGACCCCGCCACCGCGACCCCGGCCTCGGTCGGGAGGACCGAGGGGTCCTCGGGCGCTACCGACCCGTAGCGAAGCCGCTCGTCGCCGGATCTACCGAAAACGCTTCCTCGCGGCTCCCCAAGCGACAGCCATGCGGGACCGCGACGAGCCGCGGACGCACGGCCGTCTCCCCCCGGAGACGACGCTGTCGCTGCTGTCGAACGAGGTGCGGGCAAGCATACTCTGGCAGCTCAGCGAGGCCCGGGGCGGCGACGGGCCGCCGCCGACGCTGTCGTTCTCCGAACTCAAGGCGCTGGCCGCGCCCGAGGCCGACAGCAGTCGGTTCAACTACCACCTCCAGGAGCTCGTCGGCCCCTACGTCGAGCGCGTCGAGACCGAGGAGCAGTGGGGGAACGCCAGCCGGCCGATCCCCCGGATGGCGGGCGATCCGGAAGTGGGCTACCAGCTCACTCCCGAGGGGACGACCCTGATCCGGACGATCCGCGCGTGGTCCGCGGAGGCAGCGACCGACCGGGAACTGGCGATCGACCACGACTGCGACTACTGCGGAACGACGCTGACGGCGCGCTACGAGAACGCGATCCTGGCCATCGAGTGCCCGGGCTGTGAGTACCTCTACGACTACAACCTCACGCCGCCGGGCGTGCTCACCGGCGTCGACGACGAGTTCGGCGACGTGGACGACGCCGACGTGCTCGATCGGGCGGCCGAGTACAACCGTACCGTCCGCCTCGCGTTCGCCCGGGGCGTCTGCCCGTACTGCGGCAACGGCGTCGACGCGGAGTTCCAGGACCCCGAAGACACTGGCTACCCCCGCGGGGACCGCCGCGCGGCGCTGATACGTCGGGGCTGTTCACACTGCGGGAACAAGGACAACCTCACCGTCGGCGAACTGCTGCTCCGGGAGCCCCGGGTGATCTCGTTCTGCCTCGACAACGGGATGGACGTGACACGGACGCCGATCTGGGAGATCGAGTTCGCGGCCACCGATCGGCACACGACCGTCCGTTCGACCGATCCGTGGGCGGTCGCTGTCGACGTGACGTTCGGCGACGACCGGCTGACGCTGGTCGTCGACGAGTCCGTGACCGTCGTCGAGGAAGAGGGCGGTGCGTGAGGCCGGATCGCCGCGAGAAACTACTTCAGGCGTTCCTGCAGGAAACAGGGGTGAGCCGCAGTCACGCCGTCGATTTCGAGGATCCGGTCGTTGATCACGTCGCCGAGCGCGTCGCCGTCGGCGGCGCGGACCTCCGCGAGCAGCATGTGGTCGCCCGACGAGCTGTACAGCGACTCGATGGCGTCGAGATCCTTGAGCGCGTTCGTGGCGTCGACGTACTGCTCGCTGTCGACGTCCATCCCCACCAGCGCGATCGACTGGCCCGTCAGCTTCTTGGGGTCGACCTCGGCGGAGTAGCCGACGATCACGCCCTCCTCCTCGAGCTGGCGGACGTACTTCCGAACCGTCGGCTTGGAGACGTCGGCGCGCTCGGCGATCTCGGAGACCGACGCCTGCGCGTCCTCCTCCAGGATCTGCAGGATCCGGTCCTCGGTGGCCGACGTAGTCATGGAACTCGCTTCGCGGTCCGGGGAAAAATGCCTTGCGAAGCGGAAAGCGAGTCTCCGTGGACCCAAACGGGGCGGGGGCCGCTACCGGCCGCCGACGTTCACTTGTGGTCGTCGAGGAACATGTCCGCGGAGCGCTCCCACTCGTAGTCGTCGTCGAAGTAGCGCTCGGCCAGCGGCTCCTCGGGGATCTCGCCGATCTGTCGTTTCTCCTCTTGGTAGGACGGGCGGCTCTCGTCGACGTAGAACTTCCCGGTGAGCACCTCGCCGTCGTTGAGGGCACCCTCGGCCTCACGCATCATCTCCGCGGCTTCGTCCCGGTCGGTCGGGTCGAACTCGTAGTCGTCGTTCTCGTTCACGTCGATGTAGGGGACGTACTGCTTCGCGTCCTTGTTCCAGGTCGGACACTGGGTCAGGAAGTCGATGTGGGCGAACCCGTCGTGTTCGATGGCCTCCTTGATCAGTTCCTTGGCCTGGTTGGGGTTGACCGCCGCGGTCCGGGCCACGAACGACGCTCCCGACGTGAGCGAGAGCGAGAGCGGCCGGACCGGCTCCTTCGCCGAGCCGTGGGGCTGGGTCTTGGACTTGTGGCCCTTCGGGGAGGTGGGCGAGGTCTGGCCCTTGGTGAGGCCGAAGATCTCGTTGTTGAACACGATGTAGGTGAAGTCGTGGTTCTCCCGGGCGGTGTGCATGAAGTGGTTCCCGCCGATCCCGTAGCCGTCGCCGTCGCCGCCGGCGGCGATCACTTCCAGTCCGGGGTTCGCGAGCTTCGCGGCTCGCGCGACGGGCAGCGCGCGCCCGTGGATCGTGTGGAACCCGTAGCTGTTGAAGTAGGAGTTCAGCTTGCCCGAGCAGCCGATCCCCGTCACCGTCAGGGTCTCGTCGGGCGTGCGTCCGGCCTCGGGCAGGGCGCCCTTCAGGGCCTTCAGGACGCCGAAGTCGCCACAGCCCGGACACCACGTCGGCTGAGGCTCGATCCCCGGCGTGTACTCCTCCTGTTCGATCTCGCGTTCGTCGCCGATTGCGCTGAATGCACTCATTGGTCAGTCACCTGCCGCGGGTACGAACGTCGTCTGGTGGTCGGTCGCTTCCTCGCCGCCGACGGTGTTGTGGAACCCTTCGACGACCTCCGCGGGCTCGAATGGGTTGCCGTTGTACTTCAGGAGGCTCGACAGCTTCGGCCCGTACTCGCCCAGGTGTTTCTGGGTCAGGCCGCGGAACTGCGCCGAGGAGTTCATCTCGACGACCATCGCCCGGTCGACGCTCTCGATGAACTCCCGGACCTCGGTCTCCGGGAACGGTGCGAGTTCGCCGACCGCCAGCGCCTTCACGGACTCGCCGTCAGCGTTGAGTCGGTCGACCGCCTCCTCGACGGTGCCGACCATGCTGCCGAACGCGAGGATGCCGTAGTCGGCGTCCTCGGGACCGTACGTCTCGTTCAGGCCGTCCTCGTTCAGCTCTGCGCGGATCGACTCGAGCTTGCGGTTCCGCCGGTCGACCTGCGCGACGCGGTTGTCGGGGTCCTCGCTGATGTGGCCGGCCTCGTTGTGCTCGTTACCGGACGCGAGGAAGCGCCCGCCCTTCTGTCCCGGCACCGAGCGCGGCGAGACGCCGTCCTCGGGGTCGTGACGGAAGCGGTGGAGCTTCCCGCCGGGCTCGTGGGGTGCCTCCGTGATCTCGTCCTCGGTGAGCGTCTTGCCGATGTCCGGGTTGGGGTCCCGGTCGAAGTGGCTCGCGGGGACGTTGCGGTACTCCCCGGAGAGCTTCTGGTCGTAGAGGATGATCGTCGGGATCTGGTACTGGTAGGCGATCTGGAACGCTTTCCGCGCGTGGTCGTACGCCTCCGCGGGGTCCGCGGGCGCGAACACGACGCGGTTGGAGTCGCCCTGTGAAGTGTACAGGACGTGCTCCAGGTCGGCCTGCTCGGGCTTGGTCGGCATCCCCGTCGAGGGGCCCGCGCGGGCGGCCTCGAGCAGCACGATCGGCGTCTCGGAGATCTCGGCCAGTCCGAGCGGCTCGGACATCAGCGCGAAGCCGCCGCCGGAGGAGCCGGACATCGCCTTCACGCCGGTGTGGGCGGCGCCGATCGCCAGCGACGCCGCGGCGATCTCGTCCTCCACCTGCTCGGCGATCCCCCCGACCTCGGGGAGGTTCTTCGAGAGGATGGTGAACACCTCCGTCCACGGCGTCATCGGGTAGCCGGAGATGAACCGGCAGCCCTCGTCGAACGCGCCGTAGGCGATCCCGTCGGAGCCGTTGACGAGCACCTGCTCCTCCTCGTGCTCGCCCTCGGGACAGGAGACCTCGATCCCGGAGAGGTCGTAGTCCTCCAGCACTGCCTCGTACGCCTCGTTGAGGATCTCGAGGTTCGGTTCGAGGATCTTCTCGGGCATCGCGTCCCGCATCAGGTCTTCGATGGCCTCGACGGGGATGTCGGCGATGGCGCAGGTCGCGCCGACGCCGGCGGTGTTGCGCATCACCTCGCGGCCCTTCTCGCGGGCCAGCCCGCGGAGGTCCAGCGGGAACACGTGCCAGTCGTTCTCCTCGACGCGCTGGTCGAAGTTCGGTACCTCGTCGGCGTCGATGAGGCCGGAGTCGTAGACGATCACGCCGCCCTCCCGGAGGTCGTCTAAGTTCTCCGAGAGCGGCTTGATCTCCTCTTTCCCGTAGTACGCCTCCTCCTGTGGGTTGCGCGCGAAGGAGTCCCCGAGCGCCAGGAGGAAGTCGTACCCGTCACCCCGCGAGGTCACGTCCTCGGGGGCGGCCCGGACTTCCGTGTACGTGTGACCGCCACGGATCCGGGACGGGTAGTGTCGGTGGGTGAATACGTCCAGCCCCGACCGCATCAACGCTTTCGCGAAGTTCTGGCTGGTCGAAGCGATCCCGTCGCCGGAACCGCCTGCGATCCGCCAGATGAGTTCGTCGTCAGTCATGAGTGGTACGGCGACCGACGGCCGGTCGCGTCTTCGTGGGCATTCCATCGCCGAGCCCAAAGCACTTGCTATCAGTTGTCAAGAAAAGACCGTGACAGACCGGGCGGCGTCGCCGCGTCCGACCGCGACCGACGGCTCAGTGACCGGCTTCCTGATCGGGGAGCGCGTCGAGGTAGCGCGCGAACAGGAGGACGGCGAACACGAGCACGGCGCCGCCGGCCAGCTGGAGCGGCTGACCGAGCTGCGTGAGCTGTTCGCTGTGGACCAGTTCGGAGCCCAGCGTGACCCCGACCAGCAGGACGGCCGTCCCGATCGTCATCGTGCCCGCGAGCAGGTAGGGCATCGAGGACTCGTTCTCGAGCATACCCCTATTCCGGGTGTCGAGTGATAAATAACGCACGGACGCGCCTCCAGAAGATTCTCCGACCGATCCACCTATCAAATAGGAAAGTCTGCACATGAAATTTAAGTACTATTGAGAGATGAAGGAACCCACTGTCAGATGAAACGAGTCTCTCTCATGCTCGTAGTGCTGCTCGTGGTAGCGGGCCTGCCGACGCCCGCAGTGGCGGCGACCGACGACGGACGCCCGCTCGCGGACGCGGGACTCGACCAGTCGACGACGGTCGGGAGTACGGTCTACCTCGACGGCGGCGGAAGCGTCGATCCCGACGGCGAGATCGTCGGCTACGACTGGTCGATCCGGACGCCCGGCGGCGAGACGGTGACGCCCGCAGATCCGGACGCGGTGACCACGCGGTTCGTCCCCGACGAAACCGGCCGGTACGAAGTTCGGCTGACGGTCACCGGCGACGATGGGCAGACGCATACGGACATGCTGTACGTCGACGTGGAGGAGGCGTCGACGCAGCCGCCGGCGGGGACCCCGACCGAAACGTCCACACCGACACCGGAGTCGACGGACACCTCGCCACCCTCCGAGCCGGCGAATCCTACAGAGCCGACACCGACCGAAACCGTCGCATCGACGCCGACCTCACCTGATGGCCCGACTGCGGATACGAACCGGCCGCCGTCGGGGGAGATCGACGGACCGTCACACGTGACTTCGGGATCGACGGTCGGCTACAGTATCCACGCGAGCGATCCGGACGGCGAGATCGTGGACCGATGGTGGCTCCCCACCTCGATCGCCGCGTCGGCCCCGAATCAGGCTGCTCTCCGGAGCGGTACACGAACGCTGACCGTCGGGGGGACGCCGGGAACGACCGCGACGGTGACCGCGATCGTCGTCGACGACGACGGGGCGACGTCGACGCTGGAGAAGACCGTCGAGATCCGGAACACGCCGCCGACCGCTCGGATCGAAGGCGACAACATCGCAGTCGTCAACGCGACCAAGGAGTATCGAGTCGTCGCGAGCGACCCCGGCGGCCGGATCATCTCGGTGAGTCTGGCCGACGACGCCGGGAGCGTCGTACCAGTCGGAACGGTCTCGTCGGGCAGCGGCGAGTGGGCACGGTCGTTCCGTTTCGACGGGATTCCGGAACGTGACGGGACGGTGACGATCGAAGCGACGGTTCGCGACGAACATGGCGGGGTGACGAAAGTGGAGAAGGAGGTGACGGTGGTTGGAGAAACTACGAAGTCGGAGATGGCCAATCCAGTCTCTCAACAGGCACCTGAAATCCTCGATTTAAATATCTCGTTGAGAGAAGCACCTGATGGAATCAGCGGGAGACAGGTCATATTGACTGGGATCGCGAACGACAACGACTCAGATCGGTTACACTTCCAGTGGAAAGTCGACGACAGACTCCTGTTTAGTACTCGTGAGGAGGGGAGTCCCGCACGGGCGAGTGTCTCTCACGGCCTCGAAAACATGGAGTTCGACGACGGGACGGTCGGGGTACAACTCACCGTCACCGATCAAAACGGACACCAACAGTCGGTCAAAGAGAGTTTCGACGTGCATCGGGGGACCCCAACGGAAAGTAGCAAGGGGCTGACTATCCCGATCGAACTCACAGAGGTAGACGGAACAACCGTCCAAGGGCGGTACCGGATAGACCCCATGCACGCGGGAAAGCAGGTGGTGATCGGTTTCGGCGACAAGAACGTCACAACCCATACGATCAAGGAAACGAACTATCACTACTTCCGACATCGATACGCCTCCGGTGGAAATTACCACATTTCAGTGCATCCTGCGTGGTCACCAGACAAGGCGTCGATCCCCGTGAGGCTATCCGAGGCGGAGTACAATGTCTGGGTGTACGAGCGGAACACGACCGAAGTGCACAGAACCAAGGCTTTCGAGAGTCCCGGGGAAAATTGGACGCGAGAGGGGATCGCGCGGATCGACCGTGAGCAGATCGATACCAAGACGATGCGGACCCCAGCCGACAGCGGGCGCGGAACTCTCAGTCCCGGTCAGGAGTGGTACCGCGTCGGAACGACGACCGAGTACGACACCGAACGGCGAACGACGAGGAGCACGGATCATCCCGGCGGTGAATGGGAGATCGCGGAGCAGAATGTCGACCAACGGCGGGTGTTCGACGGGTGGGAGTACACCACAATGCCACAGCGTGACGCTTTCGGTGACGACTGGGAGTACGTCGAAGCCGTCCCCCGAACCGTCGAGCGGGGCGAAACAAAGCGGTCAGCGGACCGGCCCGCCGGGAGTGGTTGGGAGCGAGGGGACCGAGTCGGTCGAACACTAGCTGGCTACCACACGCAGTGGGTCTACTCCCACTACCGTGCACCAGAGCACTGGGAGTACCGCCGGTCCGATAGATACGTCAGTGGATATGATGAGACGGAGTACTGTGTCGAGCGCTCGTATCGGTTCGATCCGCCAGTCTGCATCAAGTCGGAAACCGAGCGTGATCCGCAGTACGACTATCGGTACGAGTACCGCGTTCCCGAGTACGACGCAGTTTACGAGTGGGAACGAACCGTCGAAGAAACGGAGTACTCTCATCGGTACCGCCGCGCGACGTACGAGCAGGAGGCAGTCCACGAGTACGAGAAGCAGGTGCGGGTCGGCACCGAGTACGTGCAGTGGAAACGCCCAGTGTTCGAGACGACAGAGGTCTACCGATGGCAAAAAATTACGTACACCTGGGAGCAAGTCCGTGCATTCAGCGAACCGACGGGAGACGTTCGAAACGTGACCAAGATCGTGAAGGAGTGTGGCGCAGATCCGAACGCGGACGAACCGACAGCCTGTAACGGTGAGACCTGAATGAGGGTTCTGGTCGTCGCCGTTTGTGTGGTGGTACTCCTCGCCGGTTGCGGAGGGGCTGGGACTGTCCCTGACGCCATCGACGGGACCGAGCATACGACAGCCGATACGGAGTCGACACCCCGACAGCCGACGACACCGTCATCGGAGCGGTACGATGTCGATGTGGAACAGATCGAGGAACTCATCCACAAGAAGATGAACGAGCGTCGGGTCCAGAACGGTGTAGAGCCGCTTGAGCGGAACGAAACGCTGGACGCCGTCGCTCGGTATAAGTCGTGGGACATGGCACAGCAGGATTACTTCGCGCACACTGGACCAAACGGGACGACCCATGCGGAGGTTCGATCACAGTATAAGTTGAAGTGCAATCATTCAGGACAGAATATCTACAAGCATACGACTCGACAGATAGTCGACGATACCTATGATTTTCTTAATAATGAGAGAAAGGTATCTACCGGAGCTGTCGATTTTCTACTTGACTCACCCTCTCACCGCCAAAACGCCCTCTCTTCGAACTACGACACCCAAGGAATCGGCGTCTTCGTCGACGAGAACGGAACCGTGTTCGTGACGCAGGAACTCTGCGGTTAGTCGTTCCGTGGACTGCTCGGGTGGTACGGCGTGTCGTACTCGCCCGGGTTGTCGTCCAGTCGATCCGGGTTGATCCGGCCGCCGAGCAGCATGAAGTCGAGCACCGTCAGGTAGAGCATCGACTCGACGACGGGGACCGCCCGCGGCGGGAGCACCGGGTCGTGCCGGCCGACGACCTGAATGTCCTTCTCCTCGCCGGTTTCCCAGTCCGCAGTTCGCTGGGTCTTCGGAATCGACGTCGGCGCGTGGAGCGTGAGTTCGCCGTAAATCGGCTGCCCGGTCGTGATCCCGCCTTGAAGCCCGCCGTGGTCGTTGCCGACCGGCGTCGGGTCCGGATCCGCCTCGTCGTCGGGGAACTCCCAGTCCTCATTTCGCTCCTTCCCGGTGACCTCACGCGCGTCGCGGCCGAGTCCGTACTCGAAGCCCGTCGACGCCGGGACGGCGAGCAGCGCCTGCCCGAGCCGGGCCGGAAAACTGTCGAACCGCGGCGCGCCGAGGCCTCGCGGGACGCCGCGAGCCTCGAACGCGACGCTGCCGCCGATGGAGTCGCCGGCCTCCTGGTACTCGTCGATCAGCGCCCGCATCTCCTCGGCGGTCTCCGGGTCCGCACAACGGACCTCGTTCTCCTCGCTATGTTCGAGCATCTGCTCGAAGCTCACTTCGGGCGCCTCGATGTCGCCGATCTGGTTGACGTGTGCCTTGATCCGCACGTCGTGCTCGCTCTGTTCGAGCACCTGCTTGGCGATCGCGCCCGCGGCGACCCAGTTCACCGTCTCGCGGGCGCTGGATCGGCCGCCGCCGCCCCAGTTCCGCGTGCCGAACTTCGCGGAGTAGGTGAAGTCGCCGTGACTCGGTCGGGGCGCGGTGACGAACGGCTCGTACTTGCCCGACCGGGCGTCCTTGTTCTGGATCGTCATCCCGATCGGGGTGCCGGTCGTATAGCCGTCCTGCAGTCCCGACTGGATCGACACCTCGTCCGGTTCGCCGCGGCTTGTCGTGATCATCGACTGGCCGGGCTTGCGCCGGTCGAGGTCGCGCTGGATGTCCTCCTCGTCGAGTTCGACGCCGGCGGGGACGCCGCTGACGGTGCAGCCCATCCCCGGACCGTGGCTCTCACCGTAGGTGGTCACCTGAAACAGGCGACCGAAGCGATTGCCGTTCATGGGTGGTGGTAGTGAGCCGTGCATTTAGTCGTTGCAGAAGCGGCCGCCCGAGCGCCGACGCTGTCGAAGTCAGCCGAGCGGTGAGGTCAGTCCCGCAGGTCGCTCCCTCGCGCCGCGGCGAAGGGGACCAGCATCTCCTCGGGAGTCATTCCGCCGTGGACGCCGATCTTGTCGTCCGGTTCGTACCACATCACGTGATCGCGGTGGACCGCCAGCAGGTCCGGGGCGCGGCGGTCGAAGGTCGCGCTGGTCGCGGCGTGGTTGCTGCCGAACAGCCCGCGATTGCGGTACTCGGCTTCCGTGAACGTCAGCACGTCCCCGCCGGCTTCGGTTTCGACGTGTTCTCGAAGCTCCTCGACCCGCCCGTCGCGGACGTGGAACTGGACGTTCCGCGGGCCGCCCATCGGTGGAATCGGCTGGCCGTCGTTGTTTCGGGCGAGGTAGTCCTGCACCTCGGGGACGGAAAGATCGACCGCGACACCTTCGTCGACGTTGGTGTGGCCGTGGTCGGCAGTGAGTAGGACGGCCGTCTCCTCGGCGGTTTCGGGGTCGAGGTTGTCGAGGAATCCCGTACGGAACGCCTCGGTCACCATCCGCACTTGGGCGTCGTACCGATCGGCCTCGGTCCCAGTCACGTGGGAGATGCTGTCGACGTTCGGAACGTACGCCGTGACGTGGGTCGGGCCGCCCTCGGCGACGGCGTCGCGCACCGTGACGGCCATGTCGGCGACGTTCCAGTAGCCGTGTGTCTCCGCGCCGGCGGTCGTGAGTTCGGAGGAGACGGAGCCGGCGATGTGCTCGGGCTGAGTGACGTGGGTGTCGATGCCCGCCGCCTCGGCGTCGCCGTAGATGGCCTCCCCCTCGAACAGTTCACGCGGGTCCGCGAGCGGGTACTCGTCCCGAACCGGGGTGCCGTCCTCTAGCAGGAACGGGAGTGTCTGGACCGACTCGCCGACGGAGTCGAGGTACTGGTGCCAGCCGAGCAGTCCGTGTTCGGCCGGGAGCAGTCCCGTGTGGAGCGTCGTGATCGCCGCGGCGGTCTCGGAGGGGTAGGTGGAGGTCAGCGGCGTGACGGTCCCGGCTGCCTCGAAGGCGTCGAGCAGCGGGAGGTCGTCGCGGAGCCGCGTCCACTGGTCCAGCCCGAAGCCGTCGACGACGAGTAGGACGACGTTCTCGACGCCCGCCGGGAGGTCGCCGAACGCCTCCTCGGGGAGGTTCCGCTCGAAATCCGACGACAGCAACGAGAGGGCGCTCTCGGTCGCGTCGGCGAAACAGCGGTCGCGGTACGCCGGGAACACGTAGCCGTCCTCCTCGTACTCCTCGCGGAGGTCGGGTGCGAACTCGGTCACAGAGGCAGTCCCGCAGGGACCGACAAAGCGGTACCGACACCGACCGAGCGCGGGTTCTCAGGCGTCGGTAACGTTCGCGCCGAGGCCGTCGAGAACCGTCCAGAAGTCGGGGAACGACACGTCGACGTGCTCGGCGCCCGCGATCGTGGTCGTCCCCTCGGCGACGAGGCCGGCGACCGCCAGCGCCATCGCGATCCGGTGGTCGCCGCGGCCGTCGACTGCCGCGCCGACGAGCTCCGACTCGCCGCCGTGGACCGTGAGCGTGTCCCGCTCTTCGGTCACCTCGGCCCCGAGCTTGCCCAGCTCTTCGGCCATCGCGCTCACGCGGTCAGTCTCCTTCAGCCGGACGTGCTCGCAGTTCACGATCCGCGTGTCGCCGTCGGCGACGGCGCCGACCGCGGCGATCGTGGGGAGCAGATCCGGCGTGTCGCCCACGTCGACCTCGACCCCGGAGAGGTCGCCGCCCGCGGCGTGGATTTCGCCGGCCTCGCGATCCCAGTCGATCTCGGCACCCATCCGGTCGAGGACCTCGACGATCGCGGTGTCACCCTGCGCGCTCGGCTGGGCACCTTCGACGACGACGCCCTCGCCCCCGTTTGCGGCGACTGCCCCCGCGGCGGCGAGGTAGGAGATCGAGGAGAAGTCGCCCGGCACCGCGTAGCTTCCCCCCGAGGGGGCGTACTGCTGGCCGCCGGGGACGCGGAACCCCGAGTCGGTGTGTTCGGCGTCGACGCCGAACGCGTCGAGCACCTCGAGCGTAATTTCGACGTACGGCGCCGACTTGAGTTCGGTTTCGAGGTCGATCTCGATTCCCTCGTCGGTGACCGCGCCGGCCATCAGCAGCGCGGTGATGAACTGCGAGGACACGTCGCCGGGCATCGAGACCGTCCCGCCCGAGAGGGAGTCACCGACGACCAGCGGCGCCTGCCCGTTCCGGCGGGTGCTCTCTGCGCGTGCGCCGAGGTCCTCGATCGCGTCGAGCAGCGGTCCGTGGGGGCGGGAGCGAAGCGAGTCGTCGCCCGTGAGGACTGTCAGTCCGTCGGCGAGCGCCCCCGCAGCCGTCACCAGTCGGGTCGTCGTCCCGGAGTTCTCGCAGTCGATCACGTCGTCGGGCACCGCGGGGCGCCCGTCGAACCCCTCGATCGTGAGCGTTCCCGCCTCGAGTCGCGAGCGGTCGACCGTGCCGCCGAATGCCGAGACGGCGCGCATCGTCGCCCGGGTGTCGGCGCTGACGAGCGGACTCTCGACGGTCGCCTTGTCGGCGTAGCCCGCGGCGAGGATCGCCCGGTGCGTGTAACTCTTCGACGGCGGTGCGCGACAGCGGCCGGCGACCCGAGATTGGGAGACGTGTTGCTTCATGCTCCCCCCTGTGACTGCCGGGGGGATGAGTCCACCGGAGCCGGTTTTTGAAGTACGATGTCGGGACCACCCCCTGTGTGATCTGAGAACCGCCGCGAGATGGTTCGCGGTTGTGCGGCCAGCCGTCTCGCGTCGATCCGGGCCGCCTGTTCGCTAAGGCCGCCAGCGACTGCGCTGGGCGTCGACAGTGCCTACTCCCCAGCGACGTCGGCGCCTGCCGACTCCGCCATCGCCCCGGCCAGCACCCGCGCCGCGCTCGCGCAGTCGTCCCAGTCAGTCCACTCCCGCGGGTTGTGGCTGATTCCGTCCGCCGACGGCGCGAACAGCAGCGCCGCTTCGGTCACGTCGGCGACGTGCATCGTGTCGTGTGCGGCGCCGGAGTGGAGGTCCATCGTCCGGATTCCGGCCTCCTCGCCCGCGCGGTGAGCGGCCGCGCGGAGCGACTCGCTCATCGGCGTCGGTTCGAGGTCGAACGGTCGCGAGAACGATGTCTCGACGCCGCGGTCGGCTTCGACGATCGCGAGGCTGGATCGCGTTGCCTCGACGATCGTCTGCATCGACTGGTACTCCACGTCCCGGATGTCGACGCCCATCTCCACCTTCCCGGGCACGACGTTGGTCGCGTTCGGCGATACGGAGAGCGAACCGACGGTTCCGACCGCGGTCTCGCTCTCGGACTCGACCACGTCGTTGGCGGCGGCCTCAACGTCCAGCACCACCTCCGACGCGGCGGCGAGCGCGTCGGTCCGCTCGTCCATGGCCGTCGCGCCGGCGTGGTTCGCTTCCCCGACGATCTCGGCCTCGCAGTGAGTGATCCCGGTTATCGTGGTCACCACGCCGACCGGGACGCTCTCGCGCTCCAGTTGGGTGTCCTGTTCGACGTGGAGCTCGTACCACGCCTCCCAGTCGCCGGCGTCGAGTCGCCCCTCGCCGCGGAAGCCGATCCGTTCGAGAGACTCCTCGAGGCTGATCCCCTCCTCGTCCTTGATCGCGAGCGCTTCTTCCACCGACCGCTCGCCGACCGCGACCGACGAACCCAGTAAGCCGTCGGCGAAGCGCTGTCCCTCCTCCTCGGTGAAGGAGACCACGACCAGCGGCCGCGACGGCTCGACGCCGGCGTCCTGCATCGCCCGCACCGCCTCCAGCGCCGCGTACACTCCCAGCGGGCCGTCGAAGATGCCGCCCTCCGGAACGGAGTCGACGTGGCTCCCTGCCGCGACGGGGGCGGCGTCGGGGTCGGCAGATTCGGGTACCCACGTCCCCGCGACGTTCCCGACGGCGTCGACGGTCACGTCCAGTCCGACATCCTCCATCCGTTCGACCAGCATCTCGCGAGCGGCGCGGTTGGCGTCGGTCCCGGTGAGGACGGTCCGCCCGCGCCCCTCGTCGACCTCGATCTCCCCGTGCTCCGCGTTGCGTTCGATATCCCTCCGCAGGCGGTCGGCGTCGATCTCCATGCCCGACTGTGACGGGGCGGGCGCCTTACCAGTACCTCTCGCGGCGGACGGCCCACCGGAGGCGTGGTGCTTAACCCCGGCGACCGCCTCCTTCGGAACGAATGGAGAACGCCGGCGTCGACGCGTTCACCCACCTCGGCCCGGCGGTTCGGGAAGCCCTCTCCGAACAGGGGTTCTCGACGCCGACGGAGCCACAGCGGCGGGCGATCCCGCCGCTGGCGGCGGGGGAAAACGCGCTCGTGATCGCGCCCACCGGGACTGGCAAGACCGAGACCGCGATGCTCCCGGTGCTCGATCAGATCGCCGCGAGCGAGGAGCGACACGGCATCTCGGCGCTGTACATCACCCCGCTCCGTGCGCTGAACCGCGACATGCTCGAACGGCTGGAGTGGTGGGGCGAGACGCTCGATCTCGAGGTCGACGTGCGCCACGGCGACACCACCGACTACCAGCGGAGCAAGCAGGCCGACGACCCGCCGGACGTGCTGATCACCACCCCCGAGACGGTGCAGGCGATGCTGACCGGGGAGAAGCTCCGGCGGGCGCTCTCGGACGTGGAGCACCTGATCGTCGACGAGGTCCACGAGCTCGCCGCCTCCAAGCGCGGGGCACAGTTGACGATCGCGATGGAGCGGATTCGGGAACTCTCCGGGCCGTTCCAGCGGATCGGCCTCTCGGCGACCGTCGGCGACCCCGACGAGGTGGCGAAGTTCCTCACCGGCGCCGTACAGGGCGAGCGGCGCACGCAGCGGGACTACCGAATTGTCGAGGTCGACGCCGGCTCGAAGATCGACATCGACGTGGTCCGCCCGGAGATCACCGAGTCCGACCGGAAGCTGGCGGGCGAACTCGCGACCGAGCCCGAGATCGCCAGCCACGTCCGGTTCGTCCGGGACGTGGTCGCCGAAAACGAGTCGACGCTCGTGTTCGTCAACACGCGACAGACCGCCGAGGCGCTCGGCTCGCGGTTCAAGAGCCTCGACGCGCCGATCGGGATCCACCACGGCTCGCTCTCGAAGGACGCCCGGATCGAGGTCGAGGAGGCGTTCAAGGCCGGCGAGATCGACGGGCTCGTCTGCACGTCGTCGATGGAACTGGGGATCGACGTGGGACGGGTCGATCACGTCGTGCAGTACGGCTCCCCGCGCGAGGTCGCACGCCTACTCCAGCGCGTTGGGCGAGCGGGACACCGCCGGGATCAGGTCTCGAACGGGACCGTCGTCGTCTCCGACCCCGACGACGCCAGCGAGGCGATGGCGATCGCCCGCCGCGCCGTCGCCGGCGAGGTCGAACCCGCGGGTATCCACGAGGGGAGCCTCGACGTGCTCGCGAACCAGATCGTCGGCCTGCTGATGGACGAGGGGGAGATCGACGCCCGCGAGGCGTACGAGCGGATCACCCGAGCGTACCCGTTCCGCGACCTCCCCGAGGAGACGTTCCGCGAGGTCGTCCGCGAACTCTCCTCGAACCGGCTGCTCTGGCTGGAGGAGGACCACGACCGCATCGAGAGCTCCGGCGGGACGTGGCAGTACTACTACGCGAACCTCTCGATGATTCCCGACGAGGAGAAGTACGAAGTGTACGACGTCTCCTCCCGCCGCGGGATCGGATCGTTGGACGAGCGGTTCGTGGTCAACTTCGCCGAGCCGGGGTCGGTGTTCGTCCAGCGCGGCGAGATGTGGCGCGTCGACCGCGTCGACGACGAGGAGGAGCGCGTCGAAGTCTCGCCCGTGCAGGACCCGGGCGGCGAAGTGCCGACGTGGGTCGGGTCGGAGATCCCCGTTCCCGCGGCAGTCGCGAACGAGGTGGGCGACCACCGCGAGGTGGCGGCTCAGCAGTTCGAGAACGGAGCGAGGCTCTCCGCGGTGGCGTCGGAGTTTACGACCCGCTACCCGGTCGACGTCGGGACCGCCGAGACTGCACTGGAGCCGGTCGAACGGCAGGTCGAAGCCGGTGCGCCGGTGCCCACCGCGGAGCGACTGGTGCTCGAGTCCCAAGGCCGGACAGTCGTGCTCAACAGCCCGTACGGCCACCAGGTGAACGAGACGCTCGGGAAGCTCTGTTCGGCGCTGGTCGGCCAGCGGACGGGCTCCTCGGTCGGAATGGAGGTCGACCCGTACCGCGTCGAGTTCGAGGTCCCCAGCGGCGTCGGCATCGCGGCGTTCGACGAGGTGTTACGCGAGACGGACCCGAGCCACGTCGAGGCGATCATCGAACTCGCGCTCAAGAACTCCGACGCGCTGAAGTTCACGCTCAGCCACGTCGCCGCCAAGTTCGGCGCGCTCAAGCGCTATCAGGGACAGGGGCGCTTCGGCGCGGATCGGCTGCTCGCCGCGCTGGAGGACACGCCCGTCTACGAGGAGGCGCTCCGACAGGTGTTCCACGAGGATCTGGCGCTCGAAGAGACGAAAGACCTGCTCGAGGCGATCCAGTCCGAGGACGGCAGCGTCGAACTGACGACCGCCCGCGAGCGCACGCCCATCGGCGCGGGCGGGCGCTCGACCGGCGGGGAGTTCCTCGTCCCGGACGACGCCGACGCGAGCGTGATCCAGACGGTCCGTGACCGACTGGAGGGCGACCGCGTGCTGCTGTTCTGTGTCCACTGTAAGGACTGGAACCGCCGGCAGGAGGTGGGGAAGATCCGCGAGCCGATCGAGTGCCCGAACTGTGGCTCGACCCGGATCGCGGCGCTCAACCCCTGGGCCGACGAGGTCGTCAAAGCGACCCGGGCCGAGCAGAAGGACGAAGAGCAGGACCGTATGACGCGGAAGGCGTTCAAGTCCGCCAATCTGGTGCAGGAGCACGGGATGAAGGCGGTCCGGGCACTGGCGGCCCGCGGGGTCGGCCCGCAGACGGCGGCGCGGATCATCGCGAAGTTCCGGGAGGACGAAGCCGACTTCTACCGGGACATTCTGGAGCAGGAGCGGCAGTACGCACGGACCAAGAGCTTCTGGTGACTCGGCTCTCGGTCAGATCTGGACCGCTCCCCTGCTGATCTGTACGCTCTCCGCTCGAACTGTCTGTATCCACTCTTCTGCATCATCCCGTCTCGGACCTCGGCGCGGTAGAAATTGCTATCGCGATATGTGATTTATCACTGGGTCTCGAACGAGAAACTGCTCGAACTGGCCCCTCAAGGGCAGTCTGTGCCCCGCAGTAACGGGAACCTCGATCGACAGTATCTCGATCGGCCGCCGAGCCCACTGACTGCCACAGACTTCCTTCGCGATCTGCCTCGGCACAGTTTCTGTCCCGCGAGCGACTTCCCTCGGGCGTTTTCGGGATACCGGCGCCGATGTCGGATCCCGTGTTGACGTTTACCAATGTTTATGCCGAGCCCTCCCCTACCGCGCGAACGCGAGCCACGCATGAGCCAGCCGACCACCGATAGGGGCGTCCTCGACCAGTTCGAGCAGCGCCTGTACGACGAAGTATCGATCGACGAGCCGTGGGACCTCCTCGAGGAGTTCGCCACGCTGAACCGAGTGTCGGGCAGCGACGACGAGGTCGCGGCCGCGGACTACGTCTGTGACCGACTCGACGCGAACGGCGTCACGTACCGGCGCCACGAGCCTGAACTCTACATCAGCCAGCCCCACGGCGCGACCATCGAGACGATCGGGAAGGAGTTCGAGCCCGGACCGATCAAGACCGTCTCGTTCTCGGCGTCGACGACCGTCTCCGGTCCCGTCGAGTACGTCGGGAGCGCCGGCGGCGATCTGCTCGAGGAGGAGGACGACCCCCGGGAGCCGTACCACGACGTCGGCGACCTCTCGGGCCGGATCGCCCTCACGAAGGCGGGCAGCCTCTCGATCCGCGCGGTCAGGAAGCTCTCGGAGAAGGGCGCGATCGGCGTGATCGCGATCCACAAGCACGACCGCGAGCCTCACAACGGGATCGCGACGCCGATCTGGGGCGGTGCCCCCCGGTACGACGAGCGCGAGAAGATTCCGGACGTGCCGATCGCCAACGTCAACAGCCCCGACGGCGAGACGCTGCGGGAGTGGGCCGAGAGCGACGAGGGACTCGAGATCGAACTTTCGACGGACCTCACGACCGACTGGATGGAGTGTCCGGTCGTCGTCGCCGAGATCGAAGGGGAGGCCGACCCCGAGAACGACGACTTCGTGCTGCTGCACGGCCACTACGACTCGTGGTACGTCGGGGTGACGGACAACGCGACCGGCGACGCCGGGCTGCTGGAGGCCGCCCGAGTGTTCGAGCAGCACAGTGACGAACTCGACCGGAACCTCCGGATCGCGTGGTGGCCCGGACACTCCACCGGGAGATACGCCGGCTCCACGTGGTACGCCGATCAGTTCGCCCAGGAGCTGGCCGAGCGCTGCGTCGCGCAGGTCAACATGGACAGCCCCGGCGCGAAAGACGCCACCGAGTACACCGACATGTCCTGCTGGACGCCCGAGGCCCACGATCTCGTGGGCGACGCGATCGACGACGTGACGGGCGCGCCGTACGAAGAGCACTTCCCGTACCGTGCGGGCGACTACTCCTTCGACAACCTCGGCATCACCGGCTTCTTCATGCTCTCCTCGAACATCCCGGCCGAGATCAGGGAGGAACGCGGGTACCACCCGGTCGGCGGCTGCGGCGGCAACTCCGACGCCTGGCACGTCTCCACCGACACCCTCGAGAAGGCCGGCGAGGACGAGCTTCTGCGGGACATCCGGCTGTACGTGATCTCGGTCGCCCGCGTGCTGAACGCGGACGTGCTGCCGTTCGATCACGCCCGGACCGCCGCGAAGCTCCGCGAGGCCGTCCAGCGTTACGACGAGGCGGCGGGCGACCGGTTCGACTTCTCGCCGACGCTCAACCGGCTGGACGCGCTGAAAGCCGAGATCGAGGCGTTCCAGGACGCCGCGGAGGCGGGCGAGATCGACGCGACGACGGCCAACGACACGATCACGTCGCTCTCCAGAGTGCTGACTCGGCTCTACCTCGTCGAGCGCGGACAGTTCGAGCAGGACCCGGCGACGGGGCGCGAGCCGTTCCCGCGCTTCTCGGTCGCCCGGAAGTTCGAGGTCGTCGAGGGCGACGAGGTCGGCTTCGTCGAGACACAGCTCACCCGTGAGCAGAACACGGTCGTCGGCGAACTGGAACGGGCGCGTTCTATCGTCGCGGACGCGATGGGGGGTGGTGCCTGATGGTCGACGTCTGCTACCTCGTCCCCGGCGTCGGCCTGCCGAACGACGAGCAGGCGCGCCGCGAGCGCGTCGCGAACGAACTCACGCCGGACCACGTCGACGTGACGGTGGTCGAGGCCGACGGTCCCGGCCCGACCAGCATCGAGAGCGCCGTCGAGGAGTACTGGTGTGTCGTCGGGTCGATGAAGACCGCCCACCGCATCCAGTCGGAGTTCGACGCGCTGGTGATCGGCTGCTTCGGCGATCCGGGCATCCGCGCGCTGCGCGAACTGCTCTCGATCCCGGTAGTCGGGCCGGCGGAAGCGACCATCCACACCGCCGCGATGATCGCCGACCGCTTCACCTGGCTCACCATCCTCGAAGCGACGGCGCCGATGAGCTACGAGCAGGCCCACGAGCACCACCTCTCGGACCGCTGTGTGAGCGTCCGCTCCGTCGACGCCCCCGTCGAGTCGATCGATCACGGCGACGACGACCTCGTCGAGCGCATGGTACGCGAGGGAAAGGCCGCCGTCGAGGAGGACGGCGCCGAGGCGCTGTTCCCCGGCTGCATGAGCCTCTCGTTCGCCCAGCGGCACGACGAGATCGAGGAGCGCGTCGGCGTGCCGTTCCTCGACCCCGCGAGCATCGCGCTCGAACAGGCGGCCGCGTGGGCACGCCACGGCGTCGCCCAGAGCTCGAAAACCTACCCTGAGCCGAAGTTCGAGAAGCTCGGCGACCTGTTGGGTGGGTCCGCCGCCGCGGCCGACGACTGAGGCGCGGCGACGGCCAGCCGCGCCTCTGTGACGACTGAAACGCGGCGGCAGACAGCCGCGTTTCGGTGATGACTAATCGCTGCGACGGGCAGCCGCGTTTCGGAGAGAGCGCCGAGACACCCGGCCGCTTGGCCCCCGCGAAGCTATTTGGTGGATCCGTCGTGAGGAACCCGTATGGACGACGACCAGTCCGTGACGGCCGACAATATCGGAGCGTATGCCCGGCGGGCACGGTTCGACCCGGACCGGTTCGACCCGGCGGAGCAGGCAGCCGCGATGGCGGCACAGGACGACCTCGTCGCCCGGCTCGACGAACTCGAAGCGCCGAGTCCGCCCGATCGGGAGTTCTGGGACCCGACCGACGACGACCCGAACGCGGCGTTTCTCACCCGGTGTGACCTGCAGCGAACCGACGAAGGGGTGCTGTCGGGGCTGACGGTCGCCGTCAAGGACAACGTCGCGGTCGCGGGCCTCCCGATGACCGCCGGGTCACCGCTGTTCGCCGATCACGTCCCGGCCGAGGACGCGACCGTCGTGGACCGAATACTCGACGCCGGCGGGCGCATCGTCGGGAAGGCCAACATGGACGAGTTCGCGCTCGGCGGCGACGCCGCGACGATGCGGTTCCGGCTGGCGCGGAACCCAAACGACACCGACCACCAGCCCGGCGGCTCCTCGGCCGGTAGCGGGGTGGCCGTCGCGGACGGGCTCGCGGACGTGGCGCTTGGGAGCGACACCGGCGGTTCCGTCCGCTTCCCCGCCTCGTTCTGTGGCGTCGTCGGGCTGAAACCCAGTCGGGGGCTCGTCCCGACGACGGGGTTCGTCCAGTTCTCCAAGCTCAACGACGAGATCGGCGTGCTCGCGGGCGGCGTCGAGGATGCCGCCCGGACGCTCGACGCGATCGCAGGGCCGGACCCGCGGGACGCCGCCACGGACGGGGCGACCCCCGAGGCGTACGTCGACGCGGTCGCCAGCGTCGACGCTGCCGCGGTCGAGTCGCTCACCGTGGGCGTCCCCGAGGAACTGTTCGGGGGCGATCCGGCGGTCGACCGGGCGGTTCGGGACGCGATCGACGACCTCGCGTCTGCCGGCGCGACCGTGCGGGAGGTGTCGATACCCCACTTCGAGTACGCCATCCCGGCCTGGTGGGCCATCGCGATGATCGAGATCGCCGCCTACGTCGAGCGAAACGGGGTCAACTTCTGGCAGCGATCGGTCGGCGACCCGGGGTTCGCGGCAGCCGTCGACGAGGCGCTCGCCGCGCGCTCCGACGAGCTCGGCGACTACCCCGCGGAGGTGCTCCTCTACGGGCAGCACCTCCTCGCGACGGACGGCCCGGAGTACTACGCCCGAGCCCAGCGCGCCCGGGAGTTGGTGACCGCCGGCGTCGACGAGGCGCTCGCGGCGGTGGACGTGCTCGCGGGGCCGACGACGCCGATGGTCGCGCCGGCGTGGGACGGCGACAGCTACCTCGAAGACAGCACGCTCGACGAGGCAGTCCGGACGACGGGACCGTTCAACCTCACCGGCCACCCCGCCGTCTCGGTGCCCTGCGGGACGATCGACGGCCTCCCGGTCGGACTGCAGTTCGTCGGGCCGCGGGGTGGCGACGCGACCGCCCTCCGCGCGGCGGCGATTTGGGAGCTGATCGACGGGTAGGCGGCGCCTTCCGTGTCAGCGAGCCCGATTCGCGGCTCCGGACTGTCGGCACTCCCGCCACGCTTATTGCACTACTTCCCTCCCTTTGCCTGTGATTGACACAGTCGACCGAACGACGGAGGAGAGACTCGTCGACGAGATCGATCGGGACGCGCTGGCGGCACACATCGACGCGTTGGCCGACCTCCGACGGTATCCGGGGACGGACGACCAGTGGGAGGCGGCCGAGTACATCGTCGACGAACTGGGCGCCGACGGCGTCGACGCCGAACTGCGGACGGTACAGGCGTACACGAGCGTGCCGGTGTCCGCGACGGTGACCGTCACCAGCCCGGTGCAGGCGGAGTTCGACGACGCGATCACCACCGCGTTCAGCGCGAGTACGCCCCCGGGCGGCGTCAGCGGCGAACTCGTGCTGGTGGATTCAGTCGGGCACGGGACGAGCGACCTGCCCGACGTGTCCGGGAAGGTCGTGTTCACGCGGGGACTGCCCACCCCGGGAGCCGTGCGGGCCATCGACGAGGCCGGCGCGCGGGCGGCGGTGTTCCAGTCGCCGACCGAGGGCGAACTCCACGAGATGATCGTCTCCCCCGTCTGGGGCTCACCGTCGGTGGACGACGTGGACGAGCTTCCGGACCTCCCGGTGGCGGAGATCCACCACGCCGACGGCGAGTGGCTGGCGGAGCGACTGGCCGGCGACGACGTGTCGGTCGCCGTCGAGACCCAGGCCCGGACCGAGCAGCGCGAACTCCCCTGTCCGGTCGCGCGCATCGAGGGGACCGAGAGCGACCGCTACACCGTCGTCGGCAACCACATCGACTCCTGGCACGAGGGCGTCACCGACAACGCTTCGGCCGTCGCGACCTCGATGGAGCTGGCCCGCGTGTTCGCGGAGAACCCGCCGAAACGGGGCGTCGTCGTCGGGTTCTGGCCCGGCCACTCGATGGGCCGGTACGCCGGCAGTGCCCGGTACGCCGACCGGAACTGGCTCGACCTCCGCGAGAACGGGGTGGCCTACATCCACATCGACCTGAACGGCCTCGACGGCGCTGACCACCTCTGGGCCCAGCACATGGCCGAGGTCGGCGACGAGCACCTCGACGTGCTCGAAGGCGGTCCCCTCCCGCTGGACGCGGCGAGGGACGACGACGGGCTGATCGGCGGCGGGCGTCGGCCGGGGCGCAACTCCGACCAGTCGTTCTGGGGCGCCGGACTCTCCTCGCTGCTCTCCGGCGCGCGGTTCAGCGCGGACCACGAGGACGCCGGCCCCGTCGGCGGCGGCTGGTGGTGGCACACCCCGGAAGACGGCCGCGACAAGATCGACGTGGACCTGATGGTCGAGGAGGCTCGGCTGTACACCGCCATCGTCTCCCGGCTCTCGAACTCCCCCGTGCTCCCGCACGACCACCGGGAGACGGCCGCAGAGATTCGCGCGCTCACCGAGCAGATCGACGCCGACGCCGAGGGGGAGATCGACTTCTCGCCGGTGTACGATCGCCTCGACCGTCTCGACGCCGCGCTCGACGCGTTCGTCGAAGTTGTCAACGCCGTCGACGACGACGGCGTCGCGGCCGACGTGGAGGACGTACAGGTCCGGCTCGGGAACTGCCTCATCCCGGCGCTGTACATGGAGTCGCCGGCGCACGAACACGACCCGGCGCTGCCACACGAACCGCTCCCGTACCTCCGGGTCGCCGAGTCGCTCCCCGATCGGACCGGGGCGCGGGCCGGGTTCGCCCGGACGAAAGCCGTCCGCGGCGTCTCGAAGCTCGCCCACGGCGTCGAGGAGGCGGCCGACGCCGTGGAGGCGTTCCTCGACGACCGGGCGTAGCTAGCTGAACGCCGGAACGACCTCGTCGGCGAACAGCTCCACCCCGGTCGCGTCGGGGAAGTCGACGAACTCCAGTACGGCCTCGTCGACGCCGAGTTCGGCGTAGGGTTCCAGCTCCTCGATCAGCTGTTCCGGCGTGCCGATGAGGTTGTTGTACGACGCCATCGGGTCGTCCGGGTCCGGATCACGGAACCGCGGCACCTC
This sequence comes from Halolamina salina, assembly GCF_054653455.1. Classification (NCBI taxonomy): domain Archaea; kingdom Methanobacteriati; phylum Methanobacteriota; class Halobacteria; order Halobacteriales; family Haloferacaceae; genus Halolamina; species Halolamina salina. The sequence continues at coordinate 1,432,933 of NZ_BAAIGE010000002.1, forward strand.
GTCGAGGATCGCCTCGACCTCGGCCTCGGTCTCCCGGACGATACACCGGGCGAACCAGGAGACGTCGATCTCGTCGTACTCGGTGTCGTACGTCTCGCAGTGGGAGCGCAGCACGTCGAGTTTGTGGGACATGACCTCGGTCGGTCCCCAGTAGTTCCACTCGTCGGCGTGTTTGGCGGCGATGCGGAGGGTGAACTCCTCGCCGCCGCCGCCGACCATGATCGGCGGCCGAGGCTCCTGACGCGGCCCCGGGCGACAGCTGGCGCCGTCGAGTTGGTAGTAGTCGCCGTCGTAGTCGACGTCGTCCTCGGTCCAGAGGCGCTTGGTGAGCTCGATCGTCTCCTCCATCGCGCGCAGTCGCTCGGGCGCGTCCGGCCAGTCGTAGCCGTAGGCCACCGCCTCGTCCGCCTTCCACCCGGCGCCCATCCCGAGCTTGAGGCGGCCGTCGCTGACGTTGTCGACCTCGGCGGCCATCTTCGCCAGCAGGGGACCGTGGCGGAGCTCGTTGTTCACCGTCTTGGGGAACAGGGTCACCTCCTCGGTCGCGCCGGCGAGGGCCGTCAGGGTCGTGAAACACTCGGTGGTCGCGCCGTCACCCGCGAGCAGGTGGTCGGGAACGCCGAGGCCGTCGAACCCCGCGGCCTCGGTCGCGCGGGCGAACGACCGCTGTTTCTCCCACGAGATCGAGTCACAGAACGCCAGCGTCGAGTACTCCGAGGCGCCGGCGGCAGTCGGAATGTTTGCTGCGAACCGCATCACCTCCACTATCCCCCACCACGGGTAAAGAACTACCCCCGGCAACGGGCGGGCACCGTCTACAGCGACCGGCGCAGCCGCCGGAGCTCCGCCACGACCTCGTTTCGCGCACGCCGGAGCTGGAGTTCGAGGAAGCGCTCGTCGTCGCCGTCGAGGTCGGGGAGTCGCTCGGCCGGCGCCAGCCGCGGCAGCGGCGCCCGGCTCTCGGCAGGGTCCTGCTCGAACGGCCCCTCGGTGACGAACTGCAGGCGCGTCAGTCGCTTCACCAGCCTGTCGGCGGCGTCGGGGTAGCCGTCGGCGTCGTCGAGGAACGCGGTCGTCGCCTCGCGGAGCGCGTCGAGTTCGTCGATCACCGGGCGGAGGTCGAAGCCGCTGGCGGCGTCGTACTCCGCGGCCGCCGACGCGAGTCGGTCGATCGCCCGAACCGGGTCCGCGGGGCGGGCCACGCGACTCAGCCGGGCGGTGGCGAGGGTGTATACCTCTGTATCCCGCTCCAGCACCTCCGGGTCGGCTTTCTCGATCGTGTCCGTGGTGAGGTGCCACGCGTCGGCGTGGCCGCCCGATCCGCCGACGGGGTGGTAGCCCCGCTCCTCCCTGACGGACTCCGGGATGCTGGACTGCAGTGACATGCCCGGGATGCCGAGGTTGTTGAACGAGTAGTCGCCCGCACGCGCCGGCCGGAACTCGCGAGTCGCTTTCCCGCTCACGTCGCCGATGGTTTCGGCCGCCACGTCGTGGACCGCGGCCATCCACTTCACGCGCTCGTCGTACTCGGTCGCGTCGGCGACGCCCGGCGAGTCGACGTTCACGTGCGCGACACAGCGCTCGGCCAGATCGTGGGCGAACTCGTCGGTGAACCACGTCGAGCCGGCGTATCTCCCGGTGGAGTGTCCGGGCCACCACGCGACCCACACGTCCCGCCGAAGCTCCTCCCGATGGCTCTGGAGGACTCTGGCGAGCTCCAGTAGGGTGGCGTCGCCGGTCGCGTTGTCGGTGACGCCCTCGTGCCACGAGTCGATGTGACCGTGTGCGAGCACGAACTCGTCGACGTCCGGCGCGGACTCCCCGGGGATGCGTGCGACGACGAGGGGCGCGGTCTGCCACTCGGTCGTCGTCTCGGCGGAGACGGTGACCTCGGCGCCGGCGGCGGCCTTCTCGCGGAGTTCGCGGCCGTCGCTTTCGGAGACGTTCGCCACGAGCAGGTCGGGTATCCGCTCCCGTTCGTCGTACGGCGGCGCGCCGCCCCAGACGGGGGTGACGATCCCCTCGTGGGGTTCGCGCTCGTGTGGGTGGATGCCGACGAACGCCTCGGCGCCCCGGTCGGCGAGCTCCGAGATCGCGCTGATCGGGATGATCGACTCGCTCATCACGACTTTCCCGGAGAGGTCCGCGGGGAGTCCGGCGAGGGAGACCGAGAGCATGGCCTCGATGGAGTCCATCTCGTCGTCGTTCTCGACGTAGACGAGCTCGCCGGAGACGGTGTCGCTCGCGGAGAACGCGACCGTCTTTGCCGACGCTGCCGTCCAACCGTCGTCGGTTTCGACGCTCGCCTCGCCGGGGGTGCTCAGATACAGCGACGGCTCGAACAGCTCGTGGTCGACGCCGAACTGTTCGAGCCGATCCGTCACGTACGCGGCCGCCGCGCGCTCGTCCTCGCTGCCCGAGACGCGTTCGAGTTCGGCGAACCGCTCGACGAGCGACCACGGCTCCTCGGCCGACACGTCGTCGACGATGGCGGCGTCGACGCCCGACAGCGATGGCTTCCCGTCCTCGTAGAGTCGCTGACCCATACGCCACCTTCGGCACCCCGTCCGTAATAGTTTCTCGTAAGTGACATTGAACCGGTAGAACCTCCGGGATCAGTCCGCGGTCGCGGTACCGCCCGCGAACCGGCGAACGACCGGCGCGTGTCGGGACCCTCGGTCCGTCCCGCCGTCGCGTGATAGTTCCTCCAAGAGTGTTATATATTCTACTGGCCTATTTTTAAGTTCTATTTGAATCTCTTCGAAGTATATTTCGGGGACGGATCGCGCTATGACAAACATTTAAATAAGCTTGGGAGTAGGTTACACCCATGCCTGAGAATGATTGGCAAGACAATCGTCGCAAGTTCCTCCAGGCCGCGGCGTCGGCGGGCCTCGTCGGACTTGCCGGTTGTACCGGTGGCGACGGCACTGAAACCCCGACCGACGCGGACCCCGGCTCCTCCGGGGGCGGCGACACGGACACCCAGACGGCGATGCCGAAGCGAGGCGGCTCGCTGAACTTCGCCCAGACCTCGTCGCCGGTGGAGCTGGACCCCGTCAACAACAACGGCGGGAACTACTCCATCATGCTGAAGAACTTGGTGTACTCGCCGGTGCTCGGCTACGACCGGAACACCAACCTCGTCCCCATCCTGGCCGAGGAGATCCCCACGCTCGACGGCAACGAGTTCACGCTCAACCTCGACCCCGACGCGACGTTCCACAACGGGGACCCGGTCACCGCGGAGGACGTGAAGTACACGTTCGAGGCGACCGTCGAGGAGCAGACCAGCTACGCCTCCAACTTCAGCATCGTCGAGTCCATCGACGTCGAGGACGACCAGACCGCCCACTTCACGCTGACCGAGCCGTACGTCCCGATCCTCCACGCCATCGCGCACCCGGTCGCCCCGAAGAGCGTCCGTGAGGAGGACCCCGAGGGGTTCGGCATCGACACGTTCGTCGGCTCCGGGCCGTTCGAAGTGACGGAGTTCGAGGAGAACGACCACGTCACGATGGCGGGCTGGGACGACTACTGGGGCAGCGGCAGCCCCAACCTCGACGAGGTGACGTTCACGCCGATCAACGAGCCGACCAACCGCGTGACCCAGCTCCAGACTGGCGAGCAGGACGTGATCAACCGCATCCCGCCCCAGTTCTGGAACACCGTCCAGAACATGTCGGACGCGGACGTGATCGAGGGGCCGTCGCTGAGCTACCAGTTCGCCGCGTTCAACCAGAACGAGGGGGAGTGTGCCAAGCGCGACGTGCGGCTGGCGATCGACCACTGTGTCGACCTCGATCAGGCGATCGACCAGTACATCAAGCCGGGCGGGGGCCGGATCTACAGCCCGCTGCCCGCCTCCGTCGCGGAGGCGTGGGACATGCCCCTCGACGAGTGGCAGAACAGCTGGTCCGAGAAGGACATCGACCGCGCACAGGAGCTGTTCGAGAGCGCCGGGGTGCCCGACGACTGGACCTGTAACATCATCGTCTCATCGACCGAGAAGCGCCGGCAGGTCGCCGTCTCCATCGCCAACGGGATCCAGGAGGCCGGCTACGACGCGCAGGTGCAGTACCTCGACTTCGCGACGATGCTCGAGCAGTTCGACTCCGGCGACGCCAGTCAGGTGAACATCTACCTGCTGGGCTGGACGCGTGCGCCCGAACCCGACCGCTTCCTGTACGAACTGCTCCACATCGACGGCGCGTTCCAGGGGCAGTACTACGACAACGACCGGTTCAACGAACTGCTGGCCGAGGCGCGAGTCACCGCCGACCGCGACCAGCGCCGCGAGATGTACATCGAGGCGATCAACCTCTTCGTCGAGGACCGCGTCCACCTCCCGCTGTACTACACCTCCATCTCGATGGGCGTGAAGAACTACGTCAAGGGGCTGAAAACCCACCCCGTCTCGACGTACAACCCCTACCTGTACGGCGAGCGGAACAACACCAACGGCGAGGCGGAAGGCTCGAACGTCTGGATGGATCAGTAACCCTCCCCCCGACGACCGTTTTCGCACCCACGACGACATAGATGTCACACTTACGATACACCCTCAAACGGCTGCTTCAGGCGATCCCGGTGCTCATCGGCATCTCGTCGATCACGTTCTTCCTGATCAACGCGATGCCCGGCTCCCCGGTGGAAGTGATGCTCGGTCCGACCGCGAGCGAGGAACTCATCGCCGCCGCCGAGGAGCGTTACGGGTTCGACCAACCCCTCCACGTACGGTACGTCAAGTACATTCTCGCGGCGATCGGCGGTGATCTGGGACGCAGCATCCACTACGGCGTCCCGGTCACGACCAAGATCATGGAGCGCCTACCGGTGACGCTCCTGCTGCTCGCGTCGAGTTTCGCGTTCGCCCTGAGCGTCGCGATCCCACTGGGGATCGTCTCGGCGCGCCGCCGGAACCAGCCGGTCGACCACGCCTCCCGCGTCGTCTCGCTGATCGGTGTCAGCACCCCCAACTTCTGGATCGGGCTGCTCCTCATCATCGTGTTCGGCTACCACCTCGAGGTGCTCCCCTCGAACGGGTTGGTGATGCCGTTGACTCCGATCTCGGAGGTGGAGGGAGCCACCTCACGGCTCGACGTGTTGGTCGAAACCGCCCGGAGCCTCGTCATGCCGACGATCGCGCTGGGGACCCTCCAGATGGCGGCGGTCTCCCGCATCGAGCGGTCGTCGATGCTCGAAGTGCTCGGCCGGGACTACATCAGCTTGGCCCGCGCGTTCGGCGTGAAGGAGTCGGTCATCACCCGAAAACACGCGTTCCGCAACGCGCAGTTGCCGGTCGTGACCATCATCGGCCTCCAGCTCACCTCCGCGCTGGGCGGTGCCGTGCTGACCGAGACGGTGTTCAACATCAACGGGATGGGCCGGCTGATCATTCAGGCGGTCCGCACACAGGACTACGCGCTCATCATGGGGACGACGCTGTTCTTCGGCGTCATGTTCGTGATCGGCACGCTGCTGACCGACCTGACCTACGCGTACCTCGACCCCCGCGTGACTTACGAGGGTGAGGAGTGATGGCGGCCGAAACCGAGGAGGCCGACGGCGAGGAGTACGAGTCCCGCGTCGGCGCCTCCTACACGCTCTCTCGGCTGCTTCAGGACACGACCGCCCGGATCAGTCTGGTGCTGATCGCGATCATCTCCGGGATGGCGCTGTTCGCGTTCGTCGATGCCGAACTGCTCGACTACCGGCTGGCGGAGACGTACCTCTACCATCCGCTCCGGAACAACGCCGGCACCCGCCCGCTCCTGCCGCCGGTCGGGCTCAGCAACCAGTTCGGCGAGGGGGTGCTCGCCCACCCGTTGGGCACCGACACCCGCGGCCGGGACATCGCGGTCCGGCTGCTGTACGGCTCCCGTATCGCCATCCAGATCGCGCTTGTCTCGACTACCATCGGCGTGGTCGTCGGCACCGCCGTCGGCGCCGTCTCCGGCTACTACGGTGGCTGGATCGACGACGTGCTGATGCGGTTCGTGGAGATCCTCTACTCCATCCCGTTTCTGGTGCTCGTGATCGCGTTCATGGCCGCGTTCGGCCGGGAACTCATCTACGCGATGATCGGGGTGAGCATCATCTCGATCCCCATCTTCGCCCGGCTGATCCGCTCGGAAGTGCTCAGCATCCGCGAGGAGACGTACGTCGAAGCCGCACAGGCGGCGGGCGTCAAGGACCGGAACATCCTGCTGCGTCACGTCATCCCGAACAGCTTCGCGCCGGTCGTCGTCCAGACGACCCTCCAGATGGGGACCAACATCCTGATCGTGGCCGGGCTGTCGTTCCTCGGCTTCGGCGCTCAGCCCCCGACGCCGTCGTGGGGGCAGATGCTCTCGATCGCGCGTAACTACATGCTCCCGGCGCCGTGGTTCTCGGTCTGGCCGGGGCTGGCCATCCTGATCACCGTGATGGCGTTCAACATCCTCGGCGACGGGCTCCGCGACACGCTGGACCCGCGGCTGAACGACTAACACAATGACAACTGACACACCACTACTCTCGGTCGAAAACCTCCAGACACAGTTCGAAACCGCCGAAGGGACCGTCCGGGCCGTCGACGGCATCTCCTTCGACGTACACGAAGGGGAGACCGTCGGCCTCGTCGGCGAGTCCGGCGCGGGGAAGTCCGTCGCCATCTCCAGCATCCTCCGGCTGGTCGAGTCGCCCGGCGAGATCGTCGGCGGCGAGATCCGCTTTCGCGGCGAGACGCTCCTCAGCTTCGAGGAGGGTCCCAACGGCGAGCGCCGACGGAGCCCGGAGACGCTCACGAACGAACAGTTCCGTGAACGCATCCGGGGCCGGGAGATCGCGACCATCTTTCAGGACCCGATGGAGAGCCTGAACCCGGTCTTCACGATCGGTAGCCAGCTTCAGGAGTTCATCGAGATCAACCGGGATCTCCCGCCGAAGGACGCACGCGACGTGGCGATCGAGACGCTCCGGGAGGTCGACATCCCCAAACCCGAAGACCGGTTCGACGACTACCCACACGAGTTCTCCGGGGGGATGCGCCAGCGCGTGCTCATCGCGATGGCGATCGCCTGCCAGCCGTCGCTGATCCTGGCCGACGAGCCGACGACGGCACTGGACGTGACCGTCGAGGGGCAGATCCTGAACCTGGTGTCCGACCTCCAGGAGGAGTACGGCACGAGCTTCGTCTGGGTCACGCACGACCTCGCCGTCGTCGCGGACATCTGCGACCGCGTGAACGTGATGTACCTCGGGCAGATGGCCGAACAGGCCGACGTCCACGACCTGTTCGACGACACCAAACACCCGTACACGCAGGCGCTGCTGAACTCCGTCCCGCGGCCCGACAAGACCGTCGAGTCGCTCACGCCGATCAAGGGGGTGATGCCCGAGGCTATCGACCCCCCGTCGGGCTGTCGGTTCCACCCGCGGTGTCCGGACGCTCGTGAGGTCTGTCGGGAGATCAACCCCGAACCCCGGGACGTGAGCGACACCGACACCCGACACGACGCGGCGTGTGTGAAACACGACGCCTTCGACGTCGACTACGAGCACAGCGCGCCGATACAGTCCGACGACGACGAGTTCGGCGAGGACCTGCAGGTGACGGAGGGGAGCCGATGAGCGAGGCCGACGACGGCGAGCCGATCCTCCGCGTCGAGAACCTCAAGAAACACTTCTCGACGGGAAGCGGCGTGTTCGACAGCGTCGAACTCGACCTCAGCGGCGGGTTCCCGCTCAAGCGGGCCGTCGAGCACGTCCGCGCCGTCGACGACGTCTCCTTCGAGATCCAGCGCGGCGAGACGCTGGGGCTGGTCGGCGAGTCCGGCTGCGGGAAGTCGACGCTCGGGCGGACGATCCTCCGTCTGCTCAAACCGACCGACGGCGCCATCTACTTCAAGGGGCGAAACATCGCCGACCTCGACAAGGGCCAACTCCGTCGGACCCGGAAGGACCAGCAGATGATCTTCCAGGACCCCCAATCCTCGCTCAACCCCCGGATGAAGGTCGGCCCGATCGTGGAGGAGCCGATGAAGGCCCACGACCTCTACGACCAGGCGGGCCGGGAGGAGCGGGCGCGGGAGCTGCTGGAGGCGGTCGGCCTCGACCCCCAGCACTACAACCGCTACCCCCACCAGTTCTCCGGGGGCCAGCGCCAACGCATCAACCTCGCACGGGCGCTGTCGGTCGACCCGGACTTCATCGTCTGCGACGAGCCGACAAGCGCGCTCGACGCCTCCATTCAGGCGCAGGTGCTCAACACGATGCGGGAGCTGCAGGACGAGTTCAACCTCACCTACCTGTTCATCAGCCACGACCTCTCGGTGATCCGCCACATCTCCGACCGCGTCGCGGTGATGTACCTCGGCCAGATCGTGGAGCTGGCCGAGAAGGAGGAGCTGTTCGAGGACCCGAAACACCCCTACACCCGGTCGCTGCTGTCGGCGATTCCGGTTCCCGACCCCAGCCAAGCGGGCTCCCGGACCATCCTGCAGGGCGACGTTCCGGACCCGGTGAACCCCCCGTCTGGCTGTCGGTTCCGAACGCGCTGCCCGGAGCTCATCCCGCCGGACGCGTACGACCTCGACGACGACGCGTGGGCGGCCGTCCGTGAGTTCATGCGGGCGGTCAGGCGCCGCGCGTTCGACCTCGAAGACCGTGCGGCCGTCGAGGCCGAGTTCTTCGACGGGGTGACCGTCGACGGCGAGCCGGGTGCCGTCGTCGACGAGGCGCTGGACCACGTCGCCGCGAACGAGTGGGACACCGCCGCCGAGCTACTCACCGACTCCTTCGCCGAGCAGAGCATCTGTGCACAGGCGGAGCCGGCGTACGAGCTCGAGTCGAGCCGGACGGGGAGCCGCTTCGCCGCCTGCCACCTCCACCGGGAGTAGCCGGCACCCTACTCGAACAGGCTCGCCTCGCGTTCCGCTGAGAACGCCGGGTAGGTGACCCGGCTCTGGGTCAGTCCCTGTTCGGCCCACATCGCCGCCGTCCCGAGGCTGATCCGGACGGGGTCGAGGAACGGCACGCCGAGCTCCTCGGCGACGCGGTCGTGGACCTGCATGAACGCAAGGCTCATGCAGCCGGGGACGACCGACTCCGCACCGTCGGCTTCGACCGCCGCCTCGGCCTCGCGGACCATCTTCCGGACGATCTCCTCGGACTCGTGATCCACGTCGAGCACCCCCTGTTCGACGACGCGCACGCTCGCCAACCGCTCGCCGAGCCCGTCGGCGAGAATCTGCCGCCGTTTCGAGGCCGGCGTCGAGCGGATCGTCAGACAGGAGAACCGATCGGAGAGCTGTGCCGCGGTGTGGAACGTCGCCGACGCGGGACCGACGACGGGCTTGTCGACGAACTCCCGCGCCGCCGCCAGCCCCGGGTCGCCGAAGCAGCCGACGACGAACGCGTCGTACTCGTCCTCGGTCTCCCTGAGGAGGCCGAGCAGGCTCCGCACGCACCACTCGTGTTCGACCTCGCTCTCGATCGAGAGCGGTCCGTCGTCGGCGTCGACGACGGTGACGCTGGCGTCGGTGAGTTCGTTGGCGATCCCCTCGCGGCGGTCGAGCTCCGCGGCCGCCAGTCCCCGCCCCGGGACGAGGTAGGCAATCTCTGTCACGCCCTGATCTGACGGTCGTACCACGATAAACCTACCTCCGCCCCGGAGCGGCGCTCGACGGGGAGGTATCGGCCAGAGTGACGGGTATGGGTACTGTTTTCATTGTTGTACGGTAACGTACCTTTATGGCCGAGATATCTCCGGCTGACGCGTACCAGCGACTCCTCGACCGGGCCGAACGGGTCGGGACGCTCGAAACGATGGACAACCTCCTGTTCTGGGACCAACAGGTGATGATGCCGTCCGGCGGGACGCCGGCGCGGTCGACCCAGCGCGGGCTCGTCTCCTCGCTCCAGCACGAGGCGCTCACCGGTGACGACGTGGAGGCGTGGCTCGACGCCGTCGACGGCGCCGACCTCGACGAGGACGAACAGGCCGTCGTCCGCGAGGTCCGCCGCGAGCACGAGCGGACGGCGGCGGTCGATCAGGAGCTTACCGAGGAGATCAACGCGGTGATCTCCGAGGCCAACGACGCCTGGGAGGAGGCGAAGGAGAACGACGAGTTCGAGACGTTCGCGCCCTACCTCGAAGAGCTGCTGGAACTCAAACGCGAGCAGGCGAACCAGATCGACCCCGACAAGGAGCCGTTCGCGGTCATGCTGGAGGAGTACGAGCCCTACGTCGGCGTCGAAACCGCCGAGCGAGTGCTCGAGAACCTGAAGGACGCGCTCGTCCCGCTCATCGAGGAGATACGGGCGAGCGACGTGGACCCCTCGGGTCCGTTCGTCGAGGGCGGCCCCTACGACGAGGACACCCAGATGGCGCTCTCGAAGGACGCGCTCTCGTTCGTCAACTGCGACTGGGACCGCGCACGGCTCGACACGTCGCCGCACCCGTTCTCCTACGGCAACCGGTACGACATGCGCATCACGACCCGGTTCCACGACCACTCGCCCGTCGACGGGCTGGACAGCTCGCTCCACGAGTACGGGCACGCGACCTACGAGATGGGGCTCGACCCCGACGGGTTCCCCGGTCCGCTGGGCCAGTCCCGCAGCCACTCGATCCACGAGTCACAGAGCCGCTTTTGGGAGAACCACGTCGGCCGCTCCGAGGCGTTCTGGGAGCAGTTCCTGCCGATCGTCCGGAAGCATTTCCCCCGGCTCTCGGACGTGACGCCGCGGGAGGCGTACGAGGCCGCAAATCAGGTGTACGAGGACAACCTCACGCGCGTCGAGGCCGACGAAGTTACGTACCACCTCCACATCGTCGTCCGGTTCGAGATCGAGCGCGCGCTGCTGAACGGCGAGCTCGAAGTCGAGGACGTGCCGGAGGTCTGGAACGACAAGTACGAACAGTACCTCGGCATCCGGCCGGAGACCGACAGCGAGGGCTGCCTGCAGGACATCCACTGGAGCATCGGCCGCATCGGCACGTTCCAGGGCTACTCGCTGGGGACGGTGTTCTCCGCCCAGCTCCAGCACTACCTCGAAGCGGAGTTCGGCACCTCCCTCGACGAACTCGTCCGCGAGCGCCGGTTCGACGAGATCCGCGAGTGGATGGAAGAGCACGTCCACCGCCACGGGAAGCGGTACCGGACCGACGAACTGCCCGAAGTCGCGACCGGCGAGCGGCTGACGACGGAGTACTTCGTCGACCGCATCGAGGAGAAGTACGCCGACATCTACGACCTGTAGCCGGCGACGACCCCGACGGCGCGACGCCGACGGGGTTACGTGTTCTCGGCGGTCTCGACCCGCCAGCAGGCCGCGGCGTGCTCACCGTCGGCCGTCTCGAAGGCGTCGAGGCCGGGCTCCTCGGTACACTCCTCGGCGGCGAACGGACACCGCGGGCGGAAGTTACAGCCCTCCGGGAGCTGTACCGGGTCCGGCGGCTCCCCTTCGAGCTGCGGTTCGGCGATCTCGTGTGCGGGGTTCGGAACGGGGACGGCGTCGAGCAACGCCCTCGCATAGGGGTGTTTCGGCCCCTTGATGAGCCGCTCCGTCGGCCCGCGTTCGACCACCTTCCCGAGGTACATCACGCTGGTCCGGTCGCACATCTGCCGGATGAGCGAGAGGTCGTGGGAGATGTACAGCGCGCCCATGTCCAGGTCGTCGACGAGGTCGCGGAGGAGGTTCAGGATGCTCGCACGGACCGACACGTCGAGCATCGAGACGGGCTCGTCGGCGACGATGAACTTGGGTTCGAGGACGAGCGCGCGGGCGATCGAGACACGCTGGCGCTCCCCGCCGGAGAGCTCGTGGGGGTGTTCGTTGACGTAGTTCTCCGGCGGCGTCAGCTCCGCCCGTTCGAGCGCCTGATAGATCCGCTCGTCCTGATCGTCGATGTCGTGGACTTCGAGCGGCTCCCGGATCCACTGTTCGACGGAGAATCGGGGGTTCAGCGACTCGTAGGGGTCCTGAAAGATCATCTGGACGTTCCGGCGGAACTCCTTGTGCTGGGCGTCGGACATCTCCTCGAGCTCCGTGCCGAGGAACTTGATGGAGCCGCCGGTGGCCTCCTGCAGGCCGATCAGCACCTCGCCCAGCGTGGACTTCCCACAGCCGGACTCGCCGACCAGCCCCATCGTCTCGCCGCTCTCGATGGCCATGTCCACGCCGTCGACGGCCTTGACGTGGCTCGTCTCGCCGCCGATCAGTTGGTGGATGATCCCGGTGCTCTGGGGGAAGTGCTTCTCCAGCCCCGTCACTTCGATGATGGGACCGTCGTAGTCCCAGTTCAAACTTTGTTCTCTGATAGCCATGTGTCGTCCTCGCGGGATTGGTCGCGGATCTGTTCGAACGGAACCGGCTCGTGGCAGCGAACCCTGTGGCCCTCGACCGGCTCCTGGACCGGCACCTGTTCCTCACACTCGGGGGTCGCGAACGGACATCTGGAGGCGAACGGGCAGCCCTCGATCGACTCCGAGAGGTCCGGCGGCGACCCCGGGATGCTGGTGAGGTCACGCTTCTCGCCCTCGACGCTCGGGAACGCGTTCTGCAGCCCCAGCGTGTAGGGGTGGTGGGCGTTGTTGAATATCTCGTCGACGTTGCCGGACTCCATCAGCTCGCCGCCGTACATCACCACCATGCTGTCACACGTCTCCGCGACGACGCTGATGTCGTGGGTGACCATCACCATCGAGTTGCCGAGCTCGCGCTGAAGCTCCTTGATCCGGTAGAGGATCTGCTCCTGGATGATCACGTCAAGCGCCGTCGTCGGCTCGTCGGCGATGATGAGATCCGGGTCGAGCGCGAGGCTCATGGCGATGATGACCCGCTGGCGCATTCCGCCGGAGAGCTGGTGGGGGTAGTCCTCGACGCGGTCGGCGTCGAGGCCGACCAGCCCCATCAGCTCCCGGGCGCGCTCGTAACACTCCGCGTCGGACGTCTCACGGTGTTCCTGAATGGCCTCCTTGATCTGGTCTTTGACCCGGTACACCGGATCGAGGCTGTTCATCGCGCTCTGGCTGATCATCGACATCTTCTCCCAGCGGATCTCCCGGCGCTCGCGGTTCGAGAGATGGGTGATCTCCTCGCCGTCGAAGATGATCTCGCCGCCGGTGATCTCGCCGTTGTCCGGCAGCGCGCCCATGATCGCCTGCGCGAGCGTCGTTTTCCCGCAGCCGCTCTCGCCGACGATGCCCAGCGTCTCTCCCTCTTCGAGGGTGAACGAGACGCCCCTGACGGCCTCGACGTCCGGATCGCCCGCGTACGTCACGTGTAGATCGTTGACTTCGAGTAGTGTCATTGTTCTTGGAGTTCGGGGTTCAGTTGCTCTTCGTAGCCGCGACCGATGAGGAACGCCGAGATGACCGTCAGCATGATCGCCATGCCGGGCATCGTGAACCACCACCACGCGTCGCGGGCCAGCGCCTGTGACTGCTGTGCCGACTGGAGCATCTGCCCCCACGTGACCGCGGTCGGGTCACCGAAGCCGAGGTAGCTGATCGAGGCCTCGGTCAGGATGGCCCACGCGATCGCGAAGCTCCCGTAGAGGAACACCAGCGGGAGGACGTTGGGCGCGATGTGTCGGTAGATGATCCGCCGGTCGCTGGCACCGACGGTCCGGGCGCTTTTCACGAACGGTTTCTCCTTGAGGTTCAGCACGTGCGAGCGGACGACGCGTGCGGTCTGGCGCCAGAGCAGCAAGGCGATGGCGCCGACGATGGTCCACTTCGACGGCTCCCAGAGCGCGACGAGCACGATGATGAACGGCGTGAACGGGATCCCGTAGGCGAAGTCGACCAGCCGCATCAGGGCGTCGTCGACGTAGCCGCCGTAGTAGCCGGCGATCAACCCAACGTTCATACCGACGAACGCGACGCTGATCGCGCTGAGCAGGCCGATCTGGAGCGCCGGGCGCGCGCCGAACACCAGTTGGCTGAAGATGTCCCGGCCCGCGCTGTCGGTGCCGAGGGGATGCTCGGCGCTGGGCGGGGCCAGCGAGTTGCCGTAGTCCGTCTCCGTCGGCTCGTAGGGGGCGATCACCGGCGCGAAAATCGCGACGAGGATGATCGCGAGCAGGATCAGGATCCCCGCCAGCCCCATCGGCTCCTGTTTGAGGAAGGCGAGGCGTCGGCGCCACGCGTCGACCTGTCGTTCCCGCCACGTCGAGAGCTCCGAGTCGAGGGAGCCGTCGGACGACTGCGAATCGAGGGTGGTCGTGTTCTGGTCACTCATGAGTCAGTCGTAGGTGATCCGCGGATCGAGGTAGCCGTACGCCAAGTCCGCGAGGAAGTTCGCGATCAGTACCAGTCCGGCGAGGATCAGGAACGTCGCCTGTGCCACCGGGTAGTCGTTCGCGATGACCGCTCTGACCATCTCCCGGCCCAGCCCCGGCCACGCGAACACGGTTTCGAGGACGACGCTGCCGCCGACGGCGAAGCCGGCGGCGACGGCGAACGCCGTCACGATCGGGAGCAGCGCGTTCCGAGCGGCGTGTTTCAGCATCACCGAGAAGTCGCTGATCCCCTTCAGCTCCGCGAAGTCGACGAAGTCCTCGTTCATCACTTCGAGCATGCTGTTGCGCATCAGCAGCGCCGGCAGGCTGTAGAAGTAGAACGCCTGCACCAGCGCCGGCAGGATCAGGTGTCGCAGGAAGTCGGGGCTGGTGAACTGTGCCAGCTTGCTGGAGTAGGTCACCCCCGGCTGCGACATCGACCCCGCGGGGAGCCAGCCGAGCTTGAACGAGAACAGCCAGATGCCGAGCAGTCCCGTCCAGAACACCGGCGCGCTCCGGGAGATGAGGGCGAACACGACGCCGAAGCGCTCGCGTTTGGTCCCGCGGTTCCACGCGAGGTAGGCGCCGAAGGGGACGCCGATCAGGTACGCCAACACGACCGAGGTCCCCATCAGGGCGAGCGTGTTCCAGATGCGATCCTGGATGATCCCCCACACCGGATCGCCCGTGATGTAGGATAGCCCGAAGTTGAACGTGACCAAGTTGGTCATGTACTTCCAGTACTGGACGTGGATGGGCTGGTCGAGCCCGAACGTCGCCCGTATCTGGGCCGCCTGCTCCTGAGTGAACCCGGTCCCGATGTACGCCGCCAGCGGGTCACCGGGCGCCGCCCGGAACAGGAAAAACAGCATCGTCGCTATCGCGAAGTAGAGAACGACGATCTGGATGATGCGCCTCGTGACGAATTCTTTTAGTCCCATTTTTTGGAAAAAGGAGCGGGCCTAAGGCTCGTCGTCCCCGTCGATCTCGGTGTTGTCGGCGGGCATGTAGAGCATCCCGTCGCTCTCGTCCCAGACGAAGCCGGCCTCGATGAGCTCGTTCGCGGCGGCCTGCAGGCTGAACTCGTAGCGTTCGAGCTCGTCGTTGTGCCAGTTCTCGAGCGCCGAGGAGACCAGCGTGTTCGGCGCGATCGATCCCCAGCCGCTGTAGATGTCGTTGACGATCGTCTCCTTGTCGAAGCGGTGGTTCATCGCGCGGCGGAACCCATCGATGTGGAACGGCGGCCGGTCGTTGTTGTAGGAGATCTGCTTGAACCCGACCGTCGTCGTCGCGGCCATGGTGAGGCTGTCGTTCTGGTCGACGCGCTCCCGCAGCACGTTCTTGTCGCCGCGGTAGTTCGCCAGCATGTCCAGCGTGCCGTTTTCCAACTGAGTCAGCATCGTCTGGACGCTGGGGATGATCCGGGAGTTACGCGCCTCGTAGGCGATCGGGTCGAAGTGGTCGTCGAACCGCTCCAGACGGACCTCCTCGGAGCTGTTCCAGTGGACGAACTCCATCGGTCCCGACCCGAGGGGTTCGTCCTCCTGGTACAGCATCGGGTTGTCGACGTCCATCCGGTTCTCGATGATGTCGGTCCACTTGTGCTTGGGGATGATGGCGATGCGGCCCATCGCCGCCATCGGGAACGGCGCGAAGTGGTAGTCGAAGCTGAACTCGACGGTGTGGTCGTCGACGACCGTGATCTCGTTGACCGGCTCGACCGGGCCCGAGAAGTACGTCGAGTAGTCGCGGTGGATGTTGTAGCTGTACTTCACGTCCTCGGCGGTGACTGGCTCGCCGTCGTGGAACGTGTGGCCCTGCTTGATGGGGACTTCGAGGGTGGTGTCGTCCTTCCAGTTGAACTCCTCGGCGAGGCGAGGCTCCGGCAGGGCCGACTCGTTGGGCCAGGCCAGACGGTCCCAGATCATCCGGTGCTGGATCATGTCGATCTCACCGGACTGGTCGAACGGGTTCAGCGCCTGGAGCTGTTGGTCGTAGGCGATGTTGAGTTCCGTCCGGTCGCCGGTAGGCTCCATGTTGGCGAACGTGAGCATGTTCACCGCGCCCATCCCGTTGAGCTCGACGACCCCCTCCCAGCGGTCGCTGTTCCACGGGATCGTCTTCTGGGGGTACATCAGGAACGTGCTCGGTCCCCTGTCGTGGAAGATCTGCTGACACTCCTTGATCAGCTGCTCGCGGGTGTCCTGGTCCAGCTCCTCGCGCTGGGCCATCACTTTCTCGTCGTACTCCTCGTCCTCCCAGAAGTAGTAGTTGTACCCCTGCTGGAAGTCCGAGTGGCCCATCTGGACGGAGAACTCGTCGGGGTCGAGCCGGGACGGACGCCCGACCATCTGCCAGAACGTCATGTCCCAGTCTTCGCCGTCCCAGACGGTCGAGGACTGGGAGGGCCACGTCATCGTCTCGACGGTAGTGTCGATGCCGAGCTTGGCGATCTCCTCGGTGACGAACATCGACGTCTCGTGGTCGTCGGGCTGTGCGTCCGGCGGATTGACGATCAGGGTGAGTTCGGGGATCGCCTGTGCGTCGTCCAGTTCGCTCTGAGGGACGACGTTCTCGGAAGGCACCTGAAACCCGTCCATGTCGACGGTATCGCTGTCGCCGCCGCCCGCGACGGTCTGGGTGTCGGTGTCGCCGCCGTCGTCGCCGTCGCCGCCCGCACAGCCGGCGAAGGAGGCGAGCGTCACCGTCGCTCCCAGCGCGCTCGTCCTCTTCAGAAAGCTACGTCTCTGTACCGAGTTGTCGGGTCTCTGGTCGGTCATGGGCTGACGTTTGGTTCTATCTGTCATGGTATATAGTATCTTGGGTTGAAGTCACAATACCGACAGTACACACAGTCCGTCACGGTACCGAACTAATCCCGAAGGGGGGTGCATAGAGATATGGGGATGGATCCCGACGGACGGGGTATGCGGGCAGTTCACATCGTCGACAGTGGGGCACCGGAAGAGGTACTGGAGATCCGCGAACTCCCGCGACCCGATCCCGGTCCGGGGCAGGTCACGGTGGCGGTGCGGGCGTGCGCGCTCCAGCACGCGGACGTGTTCGCCCGCGTCGGCCACCCGGAGATCGAGGAGTCGTTCCCGAAACGGCCGGGCACCGAGATCGCCGGCGTCGTCGACGAGGTCGGCGACGGCGTCGAGGGGTGGTCACCCGGCGACCGGGTCAACGTCTACCACCACGTGAGCTGTGGAGAGTGTGAGTTCTGCGAGCGGGGCGAACAGACCATGTGTCCCCACGACCGGAAGCTCGGGAGCGACTTCCCCGGCGGGCTGGCGGAGTACGTCGAGGTGCCGGCGGCGAACCTCGAAGCGGTGCCCGACCACGTCGAGATGACGACCGCGGCCGCGTGGCCGTCCTCGTTCACGACCGCGTGGCGGATGCTCGTGAGCGGCGGGGGACTGGAGCCGAGCGAGACGGCGCTGATCCTCGGCGCCAGCGGCGGCGTGGGCCACGCCGCCCTCCAGTTGGCCGACCGGATCGGCGCCGAGGTGTACGCGACGACCTCCGCCGACTGGAAGGCCGAGCGGGCGGCGGCGTGGGCGGAGGCGGTGATCGACTACACCGAGACGCCGTTCGACGAGGCGGTGACCGAACTCACCGACGGTCGCGGGGTGGATCTGGTCGCCGACCACGTCGGCGAAGAGACGTGGCAGCGGTCGATCGACAGCCTCGCGACCGGCGGGCGCATGGTGATCTGCGGCGCCACCTCGGGGGCCGACCCCGACATCGACATCCGCTCGGTGTACCAGCGCCACCGGCGGATCCTCGGGACGCCGATGGGGAGCCGGCAGGACTTCCGGGACGTGGGGCGCCTGATCGCCCGCGGTGAGGTGTCGCCGGTCGTCGACCGCGTGCTCCCGCTCGACCGCGTCGCGGAGGGCCACCGCGCCATCGAGAACCGCGAGGTGTTCGGCAAGGTCGTCGTGACGCCACAGGAGTGAGCGGCTGGCGCCGACCCGGGAGCCATCCGGTGGTCGGCACGCGAAGATTTTTGTGCCGTGGATTGACTTACCAATACGATGTCTCAGGAGAGCGCCGGCGAGAAGTCGCTAGACCGGTACGAATCACGTCTCACGGACGCGGTGTCGATCGACGAGCCCTGGGCGCTGCTCGAGGAGTTCTCGGAGTTGGAGCGCGTCTCCGGCACCGAGGACGAGCGGCGGGCCGCCGAGTACCTCACTGGGCGGCTGGACGCGTTCGGCGTCGAGTACGAGCGCTACGACCCCGAACTGTACATCAGCCAGCCCCACGACGCGTCGATCACGGTCGACGACGGCGCCTTCGAGCCGGGACCGGTGAAGACCGTCGCGTTCTCGGCGTCGAGGGAGGTGACCGGCGAACTGGTGTACGTCGGCGAGGCCGAGCAGAGCGACGTCGGCGCCGACGAGGGGAGCCAGTACCACGCCGTGAACGTCACCCGCCCCTACGCCGACGTGGACGATCTGGACGGGAAAGTCGCGCTCACCGCGGCGGGGAGCCTCTCGATCCGGGCGACCCGAGTGCTCGAACAGAAGGGCGCCGCCGGCGTGATCGCGATCCACGAACACGAGCGCGAGCCACACGACGGGATCGCCACCTCCGTCTGGGGCGGCGCGCCCCCCTACGACGAGAAGGAGCGCATCCCGGACATCCCGATCGCCAACGTCACCCGCCCGGACGGCGACGAACTGCGGACGTACGCCGACGCCGAGGCGACCCACGAGGTGACGCTCGGAACCGACGTGACGACCGACTGGATGGCGTGTCCGATCGTCGAAGCCCGCATCGAGGCCGGCGACGCCGACCCCGACGACGAGGACTTCGTGCTGCTGCACGGCCACTACGACTCGTGGGCGGTCGGGATCGCGGACAACGCGACCGGCGACGCCGGCCTGCTGGAGTTGGCCCGCGTCTTCGACGCACACGCCGACGAACTGCAGCGTGACCTCCGTGTCGCGTGGTGGCCCGGCCACTCCACGGGGCGATACGCCGGCTCGACGTGGTACGCCGACGAGTTCGCCATGGAGCTCGCCGAGCACTGTGTCGCCCACGTCGACATGGACAGCCCGGGGGCGAAAGGCTCCACCGAGTACGTCGACATGGCGTGCTGGATGCCGGAGATGCACGGCGTGGTCGCCGGCGCGATCGAGGACGCCACCGGCGCCCCCTACAGCGAGAACCGCCCCCGACGCGCCGGCGACTACTCGTTCAACAACCTCGGCGTCTCGGGCGCGTTCACCCTCTCCTCGAACATCCCCGCCGACGTGCGGGAGACGATGCGCTGGCACACGGTCGGCGGCTGCGGCGGGAACGCCGACGCGTGGCACCTCAGCACCGACACGATCGACAAGGCGGGCAAGCCCGAGCTGGTCCGGGACATCCGGATGTACGCCGTGCTGGTGTCGCGGCTGCTCCGGGCGGACGTGCTCCCCCACGACCACGCTCGCAACGTCGAGCGCCACCGCTCGATCGTCGCTGAGTACGACGAGCTCGCTGGCGACGCCTTCGACTTCGGCCCCACGCTCGACGCGCTGGACGAGCTCGCCGACGCGGTCGAGTCGTTCTACGACGCGGTCGAGGCCGGCGAGATCGACCCCGAAACCGCGAACGAGGCGATCAAGACGCTGTCGCGAACGCTGACACGGCTCAACTTCGTCAGCGACGGGCAGTTCGAGCAGGACCCCGCGTACAACCGACCGCCGTACCCGCGCTTCGAGCACACGTCGCTGTTCGAGGCGTACGACGAGGACGACGACGAGTACCGGTTCCTGCAGGTCGAGCTGCGACGGGCACAGAACGACGCGGTGTTCGAGCTGTCGCGGCTGCGGGAGCAGCTACCGAACTGACGGCGGCACCGACGGCTCAGTCGAACAGCGCGTCGTCGAGTTCGACGCCCAGTCCCGGACCGTCCGGGACCGGGGTGTCCGGCGCCCGCTCGATCGGTCGATCGACCGGGTCTTCTGCGATCAGGTTGGCGCCCAGCTCCGCCGCCGAGGAGAGCGTCGGGAGCACCGACGCCACGTGGAGGTTCGCCGCCACGCCGAGGGAGGTCTCGAACGCGCTAACCAGCGTCACCGGGAGGCCGGCGTCGGCCGCCAGTTCGCCCATCCGGACGATCTCGGTCAGCGAGCCCGCCTTGGCGAGCTTCGCACACACCCCCGAGACCGCCGCAGGCTCTCGCGTGAGCTCGCGAACGTCCGCCGCGTCGTGGATCGCCTCGTCGGCGAACACCGGCACCCCGCGGACGGTCCGCAGCGACCGGAGGTCGCCGACGGCGTCGGCGGCCACGGGCTGCTCGTAGTACTCGACGAACGCCTGCCGTTCGATCCGGTCGATGGCCCGACCCGCCCGTTCGTACGACTCCCAGCCGGTGTTCGCGTCGGCGCGGACGAACACCTCCTCTGGGTCGGCTCGGTCGGCTAGCTCGCGGGTGACGGCGTTGATCCGCGCGGCGTCGGCGTCGAGGTCGCCGTCGACCTTGATCTTGAACGTCCGGAACCCCGCCTCGAAGGCGTCGACGACGTTTTCCGCCACCGTCTCCGCCGGGAGCGCGCCGGAGGCGAACGCGAGCGGGATCGATTCCCGGCGGGGGTGGCCCAGCAGCTCCTGGAGGGGGACGCCGAGCTGTTTCGCCCGGAGGTCGAGCAGCGCCATCTCGACGCCCGCGCTCGCACCCGGGTTGCCGGGGAGGCGGTCGGCCAGATCCCGGCAGGCTCCGAGCGCCGCCGTGACCGGTTTCCCCTCGATCGCCGGGACGAACTCCGATCGGACGATCGACGCCATGGTGGCCGCGGTGTCGCCGGTGAACCACTTCAGCGCCGACCCCTCGCCGTAGCCGGTCGCGTCGGCCGTCCGCGCCCGCACGAACACGTGTTGGGTCGGGCTCTGGTCGTCGTACGACGTGGGGAACGCCTCGGCGTAGGGGATCTCACGGCTCACGACCTCGACACTCGTTATCATGCGAACACCAGTGCGAACGAGTCAATTAAGCGTTGTGCCGGTTCCGCCGATACTCACCCCCAAGCGAGTATTGAAATAGTTCGGTTCGCAACACCAGCCTGCATGAGTGAGGCAATCACTGACAGGAGCGCGTTGAGCGACGTGGAGCGGCGGGTCGTCGACGAGGTTTCGATCGACGAGCCGTGGGCTCTCTTGGAGGAGTTCTCGGAGTTGGAACGGCTCTCCGGCTCGGAGGACGAGCGGGCGGCCGCCGAGTACCTCACCGGGCGGCTGGACGCGTTCGGCGTCGAGTACGAGCGCTACGATCCCGAACTGTACATCAGCCAGCCCCACGACGCGTCGATCCGGACGATCAACAAGACGTTCGAGCCCGGCATCGTCAAGACGGTCGGCTTCTCGGCGTCGACGACGGTCGAAGCCGAAGTGGAGTACGTCGGCACGGCCAGCAGCGACCTCGTCGACGACGGCGAGGGCGGTCCCCGCGAGCCGTTCGCGGAGTTGGACGACCTCGAGGGGCGGATCGCGCTGGTCGACGGCGGGAGCTTCTCCATCGGCGCCACGACCGTACTGGAGGAGAAAGGCGCCGGCGGCGTCATCGCGATCCACGAACACCGACGCGAGCCACACGACGGGATCGCGACGCCGGTGTGGGGCGGCGCACCCCCCTACGACGAGCGGGACCGCATCCCGGACGTGCCGATCGCCAACGTCACGAAACACGACGGCGAGATCCTCCGGGAGTGGGCCGAGAGCGACGAGGGGCTCGAACTCGAACTCTCGACCGACCTCACGACCGACTGGATGGCGTGTCCGATCGTCGAGGCACGCATCGAGGGCGAGGCCGACCCCGAGAACGACGACTTCCTGCTGCTGCACGGCCACTACGACTCCTGGTACGTCGGCATCACCGACAACGCGACCGGCGACGCCGGGATGCTCGAACTCGCCCGGGTGTTCGAGGAACACAGCGACCAACTGAAACGCGACATCCGGATCTGCTGGTGGCCCGCCCACTCGACCGGGCGCTACGCCGGATCGACGTGGTACACCGACGAACACGCGCTCGAAATCGCCGAGCGCTGCGTCGCACAGGTGAACATGGACAGCCCCGGGGCGAAGGACTCCGCGGAGTACACGGACATGTCCTGCTGGACGCCCGAGGCCCACGGCCTCGTGACCGACGCCATCGACGACGTGGCCGGCATCCCCTCCGCGGAGCAGTTCCCGCCGCGGGCGGGCGACTACTCCTTCGACAACATCGGGGTGACCGGCTTCTTCATGCTCGGTTCGAACATCCCCGAGGAGATCAGGGAGGAACGGGGGTACCACCCGGTCGGCGGCTGCGGCGGCAACTCCGACGCCTGGCACGTCTCCACCGACACCCTCGACAAGGCCGGGAAGGACGAACTCCTGCGGGACATCCGCATCTACGCGGTCAGCATCCTGCGCGTACTGAACGCCGAGCTGCTGCCGTTCGACCACGCCCGGTACGCCGACCGCCTGATCGATCAGGTCGAGGAGTACGACGACGCCGCCGGCGACGCCTTCGACTTCGGCCCGACCCTCGACGAACTCCGGGCGCTCCGAGCGGAGATCGAGTCGTTCCGGGAGCGCGCCGAGGCGGGGGAGATCGATCCCGAGACCGCGAACCGCGCGATCACCGACCTCTCGCGCACCCTGACCCGGCTCTACCTCGTCGAGGACGGGCAGTTCGAGCAGGACCCGGCGACGAGCCGGAACCCCGTCCCGCGGTACGATCCGGCCTACGACTTCGCCCGCGTCGACGGCGACGACGCCCGATTCCTCCAGGTCCAGCTGAAGCGGGCACAGAACGAGACGGTGTACGAGCTCCGACAGGCCCGGAACGACCTCCCGAACTGACCGACCGAGCGGGCGAATTTCCCGCTTTGCAGAACGTTTCTCCCCGAAAATCGAACGAACGTGCAGTCCGTATCGGAACGGCTCCGGCCTGTCTCAGCGGCCGGCCGCCGCTGGTGTGCGATAGTCCGAGCGACTCCGTACGAGGAGTATCGTGAGACGAACGCCGTTACCGCTCTCCGGTAGCTGTGTTCCGTGATCCGGGAATCGTTCCCCGAACTATCACAGCAGTACGGTTGTGATAGATATCCGGATTTCCCTCAGTCGAGCGTGATCGTTTCTCACACCGGAACGGGCGTTTACCATGGTAACAATTAACACACTCTACAGCAGCCTGATGTTCAGCTCCAGCTCCTTCTTCACGTCGAGGAGGAGTTGGGTGTACTCGCCGTCGGCGGCGCCGACGCGGTTGATCGGTCCCGAGATGCCCAAGGCGCCGACGACCCTGTCGTCCTGTGTCTCGATGGGGACCGAGACCGCGCCCAGCCCCTCGACCGTCTCCTCGACGTTGGTGGCGTAGCCGCGCTCCCGGACCTTGTCGAGTTCGTCGAACAGCACGGCCGAGTCGGTGATCGTGTGTTCGGTGATCGCGTCCAGCCCGTTCCGATCGATGTACGCCTCGACCGCCTCACGCGGCCACGTCGAGAGGATTGCCTTCCCCCCGGCCGTGGCGTGGAGCGGGCGGAACGTCCGGGCGTCCGACCGGGAGACGAGACCGTTCCGCCCCGTCTCCTTGAACAGGTACACCAGCCGGCCGTCCTCGTGTGTCGTGAACTGGACGAGCTCCCCGGACTCGTCGGCGAGGTCGCGGACCTTCCGCTTGATCATCGGGTAGGAGGGGTCCCGGAGGTGGATGCGGTTGGCGTAGCTGAGGAACTCGAAGGAGACGCGGTACTGTCCCTCCTCTCGGCTCACGTATCCAACGGAAACGAGCGTCGAGAGGTGCCGGTGGATCGTGCTCTTCGACAGCGCCAGCGCCTCGGAAACCTCCGTAAGCGTGACCGGTTCGTTGTCCCGAACGTGTTCGAGGATCTGAAACGATCGTTCGACCGACTTCAGCGGGTTCGAACCGTCTGCCATGGTCTTGTCGACGCTTCACATGGGGCCGGCTTAATGGTTCCGCCAACCGGAACGATCCTCCCACTGGTTCGAAGCGGGCGGCTCGGCGCCGCCGAAATATCTGTTCCCTGTCCCGGGAGCGGACACCCCCTCGAAAGAACTATGCCGGTTTGGTGACACCGCCACCCATGGGTACTGACAAGCAGTATCAGGGGTACGAGCCGTTCGACTACCTCGACGCCGGCGAGGACTACGAGGCGTTCGACACGCAGGACGGCCCGCACTACTTCGACGACCCGTACGAGATCCCCCTCGACGAGGCGGACGAGGCCCGTGCGGAACGGCTCTCCGCGGCGGAGACGATCGTCTCGCTCCACGAGCACGCGTTCTACTTTCCCGAGAACATCGAGGAGATCGACGACTACTGCCGGCAGGGCCGGGCGATGACCGCCTACGACGCGCTGGCGGCGTCGAACCTCGACGCGGTGTTCGACTGGCACCTCGACGGCGTGCTCCGGATGCACTCGAAGAACGGCTGGAAGTTCTCGGAGGTGGTCCACGATCTGGGGATCAGAGCCGCCGACATCGCGAAACAGGAGTTCGTCACCCGCGCCGGCAGCGTCGACGACATCCGCGAGGCCCACGAGAACGGGCAGGTCGCGATCGTCCCGAGCATCGAGGGCTGTATGATGATCGAGAACGAGCTCGACCGCCTCGACGTGCTCTACGGGCTGGGCGTCCGCGCGCTCGGAATCACCTACAGCGAGTCGAACGCGCTCGGGACGGGGATCAACGACGAGGACAGCGACGGCGGCCTCACCAGCTTCGGCGAGGACGCCGTCGAGCGCATGAACAAGCTCGGCATCCTGATCGACCCGAGCCACGCGAGCAGGCAGACCACCCTCGACACCTGCGCGGCGAGCGAGGACCCCGTGATGCTCTCGCACAACGGCGCCCGGGACCTGCTCGACATCACCCGCCTCGACGCCGACGAGGTGCTCGAAGCCGTCGCCGACACCGGCGGCGTCATCGGTATCCAGTCCGCACCGCACAACGTCGCCTCCCCGGACCACCCGACCCACACCATCGAGTCGGTGATGGACCACTTCGAGTACGTGAAGGATCTCGTCGGGATCGACCACGTGTCGTTCGGGCCGGACACGCTGTACGGCGACCACGTCGGCCTCCACAAGTACATGGGGAAGAACTACGACAAGTACCCCGACTGGCAGGAGGTCGAGTTCGAGTACGTCGAGGGAATGGAGAACCCCACGGAGGCGTGGCACAACATCGTCCGGTGGCTCGTCCGCGAGGGCTACTCCGACGAGGAGATCCGAAAGGTCACCGGCGGCAACACCCTCCGGGTGCTCGAAGCGGTCTGGTAGCCCGTCGGGGACCGCGTCGGCGCTGTCGAGCGTGAACGCTTTCGCCCCGCGGGATCGCACCGAACCGCAGCCCGGCTCAGTTCAGCGCCGAGTAGCCGAGCCCGCCGGCGAGGCTCATCAACGCGGCGCCGACGGCGGCGATCAGCACGCGATCGAACGTCGTCGCCACCAGATCGGAGAACGCGCCGAACACGGCGATCGAGAACCCGACGGCGGCCAGTACCGCGGCGAGGCTGAGCGTGAGCATGAACAGTTTCTGCCCGCCGGCAGCGATCAGACGACTCACGGGATTGGCGCTTTCGGCCATCGAGTAACCGTGTACATCGGTGCCACATAACTGTGTCGTCCGACGCCGAGCCGAAACGGCGTTCGGGCCGTCGTCGTCCCCCAGTCGGGGACGGGCGGCTCAGTCGTACAGGTGACAGGCCACCTGTCGGCCGTCCTCCAACTCGGCGAGTTCGGGCTCGTCGAGCTCACACGGCGTCGTGAACGCGTCGGCCAGCCGCTCGGCCGCCGCCTCGTTCTCGCCGCGGGCGAGCGCGGTCAGCGCCTCGTCCACGATCGCCTCGGCGTCCGCGTCGACGAACGTGCCGTCGAAGCGCCGCTCCTTGATCGCGGCGGCGACGGACTCGGGGTCGTCCGGCGACTCGGCTCGCTCCCGGGCGCGGTCGACGCGGACCGAGCCGGCGTCGAGGTCCTGCCGGAGGTCCATGAGCTCGCGGAACCGTCCGTCCGCGAACTCGAACTCCTCGGGCGGGATGACCGCCGGACAGCGCGTGTGGAACCGACAGCCCGACGGGGGATCCCGGGGCGACGGCGGCTCGCCGCTGATGTCCACCGGCGTCCGCTCGACGGTCGGGTCCGGCACCGGCACCGAGTCGACCAGCGCCTCGGTGTAGGGGTGTTTCGGGTCCTCGACGATCCGGTCGGTGTCGCCGACCTCGACGAACTCGCCGAGGTACATCACGGCCGTCCGGTCGCTGACGTTCCGGATCAGGCTGAGGTCGTGGCTGATGATCGACAGCGTCAGCCCCTCCTCGCGGCGGAGCCGCCGGAGGATGTTGAGCACGCTCGCCCGGATGCTCACGTCGAGCATCGACACCGGCTCGTCGGCGAGCAGGAAGCTCGGGTCGACGACCAGCGCCCGCGCGATCGAGACGCGCTGGCGCTCGCCGCCGCTGAGCTGGTCGGGGAACCGCCGCAGGTACTCCTCCGGCGGGGAGAGCCCAACCTCCGCGAGCGTCTCCTCGGCGACCGCGACCCGCTCGGAGTACGTCAGGTCCTCGCCCAGCAACGCCAGCGGCTCGGTGATCGTCTGCTGGACCGTCATCCGGGGGTTGAGGCTCTCGAACGGGTCCTGAAAGATCATCTGGGCCCGGCGGCGGAACTCCTCGTTGGGAATCTCGTCGATCGACTCGCCGTTCAGCGAGATCGTCCCGTCGGTCGCGGTGTGGAGGTTCAGCATCGTCCGCCCGAGCGTCGACTTCCCGCAGCCGGACTCGCCGACGATGCCGAATATCTCCCCCTCGCTCACGTCGAAGGAGACGCCGTCGACCGCTTTCACCGGCGTCGACTCCCGGCCCAGCAGCGAGTCGAGCAGCCCGCTGCCGGTGTCGAAGTACTTGCGGACCCCCTCGGCCTCGAATACCGCCTCGTCGCCGGGTTCGGCCGCGGCTTCGTCGCCGCCGGGGGCGCCGCCCCACGTCGCCGGGTCGGCGGCCTCCTCGCGGAGGCGGTCCACCTCGTCGACGAAGTGACAGCGCGAGCGGTGGTCGGGCGCGCCCGGCGCCGCCGTCAGGTCGGGGTGGTACTGCTCGCACTCGTCGGTCGCGAACGGACAGCGCTCCACGAACGGACAGCCCTGGCGTTCGCCCGTGAGCTCCGGGGCGGTGCCGGGGATGTCCACGAGCTCGCGGTCCGGGTCGGTGATGTCCGGGAACGAGTTCGCCAGCCCCAGCGTGTAGGGGTTCGAGGGGTTGGCGAACACGTCGGTCGCGCTCCCGACCTCCATCAGCTCGCCGCCGTACATCACGCCGACGTCGTCACAGATTTCGGCCATCACGCCGATGTCGTGGCTGATCACCAACATCGCGACGCCCATCTCCCGCTGAAGCTCCTCGAGTTCGGCGAGGATCTCGTCCTGTACGACCACGTCGAGCGCCGTGGTCGGCTCGTCGGCGATGATCAGGTCCGGGTCACACGACATGGCCATCGCGATCACCGCCCGCTGGAGCATCCCGCCGGAGAACTCGTGGGGGTAGTCCGCCATCCGGTCGGGCGTGAGGCCGACCTGCTCGAACAGCCCCTCGGCGTGTTCCCGTGCGGCCTCCCGGTCGCGGTCCGTGTGGAGTTGGATCACGTCGAGGATCTGGGAGCCGACGGTCTCGACGGGGTTGAGCGCGTTCATCACGTTCTGCGGGATCGTCGCGATCTCGTTCCAGCGGGCGTCCCGAAGCTCCGCGTCGCTCACCGCCGTAAGGTCGCGGCCGCCCTTGCGGACGCTCCCGTTCGTGATCTCGCCGTTCTCGTCGAGCAGGTCGATGAGCGCGCGGGCCGCCGTCGTCTTCCCGCAGCCGGACTCGCCGACCAGCCCGAACGTGGTGCCGGCCTCGACGCTGAAGCTCACGTTCCGGACCGCGTTGACGTCCGGTTCGTCCTCCATCCGGTAGGTGACTGAGAGGTCCTCGACGTCGAGGACCGTCCCCTGTGACTCGTCGGCCGTCGGTGTGGTCGTGCTACTCATTGGTTCGAACCGGGATTCATGACGTCTTCGAGGCTGTAGCCGATGAAGTAGAACGACGCCGCCAGCAGGGCGATCATGATCCCCGGCGGGATCAGCCACCACGGCGCCGTGTAGATGTATCCTTGCACCTGTATCCACTGCAGCATCGTCCCCCACGAGACTTGGGTGAAGTCGGCGAGGCCGAGGAACGCCAGACTCGCCTGAATCAGGATGGCGAACGCCGCGTCCTGCGCGAGGTAGATGAACCCCAGCGGCAGCACGTTCGGCAGCAGGTGTCGCCACATGATCCGGAAGTCGCTGGCGCCGCTGGCCTCCGCGGCCTCGACGAACGGCCGCTTCGACAGCGACAGCACCTGTCCGCGGATGACGATGGCGTTGTTCAGCCACGACTTCGCGACGATGCCGAGGATGATGTTCGTCGTCGTGACGCCGTTGATGAACACCAGCACGATCACCAGCGGCAGGAACGGCAGGCCGTACATCACGTCGACGACGCGCTGGATCCCCTCGTCGACCCACGTGTTGCTGTAGTAGCCGCTGATGATTCCCAGCGGGACGCCCACCAGCGAGGAGAGCACCCCCGCCGCCAGCCCGATGAACAGCGCCGTCCGGGAGCCGTAGATCAGCTGGGTCAGGATCCCGTGTCCGAGGTGATCGGTGCCGAGCGGCGCGAAGAACGGGTCGCCGAACGCGGGCGGGTGGGGGAGCTGGCTCGCCTGCCTGAACGTCGGGTTGTTGCCGAACGCCTGCCACTCGAGCGAGTGGGGCGCGATGTACGGCGCGAACACCGCGACGAACGCGATGGCGGCGATGATCAGCAGCCCCAGCACGCCCAGTCGGGACTCGGTGAACTGCCCCCACGTCCGGCGGACGCCGACGATCAGCGGGTAGAGCCGCTCTCGGATCCCGTTGTCGGCGTCGGCGTCGACCTCTCTGGTCTCGGTCGCCATCAGGCCTCACCCCCGAACTCGATCCGCGGGTCGATCATCGTGTACACCACGTCCGTGACGAGCCTGAGCACGACGATCAACACCCCCAGCGTGTAGAACGCCGCGAGCGCGGTCGGGAGGTCCTTCGCGAAGATGGCGTCGACCAGCAGTTGGCCGATCCCGGGCCAGGAGAACACCGTCTCGACGATGACCGAGCCGTCGATCATGAACGCGATGCCGATGATACCCTGCGTGATGACCGGGATCAGCGCGTTGCGCGCGCCGAAGCGGGTCATCACCGTCGGCTCGTCGTACCCCTGTGCGCGGGCGAAGTCGACGTAGTCGGCGTCGACGACGTCCTGCATCGTCGTCCGCATGATCAGCATCGGCCCCGCCCAGCCGACCAGCGCGAGCGAGAGCACGGGCAGGGTCATGTGCCAGACAAGGTTGATCACCGCGTCCAGCCAGTGGAAGCTGCTGGTGTACGGCGGCATCATCGAGCCGCTGGGGAACAGCCCCAGCTCGTAGGAGAACGCCCCAACGAGGATCCACCCCAGCCAGAAGAAGGGGATCGAGTACATGAACAGGCCGGTGGTGAACCCCGCGAGGTCGGTCTTCGTCCCGCGTTTCCAGCCCAGGAACGTACCGATGATCGTCCCCAACGAGTACTGGAGCATGAAGGCGGGCGCGAACAGCACGATAGTCGGCACGAACCGGTCGAGCAGGCGATCGCGCACCGGCTCCAGCGTCTGGACCGAGTAGCCGAAGTCGAACACCGTGACCGAGGTGATGAACTCGATGTACTGGCGCCAGATCGGTTGGTTCAGCCCGAACCGCTGCTCGATGTTCTCGATCTGTTCGGTCGTCATCCCCGGGCCTACCAGCGCGTCGATCGGGCTGCCCGGCATCGCGTGCATCAGGACGAACAGCAGGCTCGCGAGGATGTAGATAGTGACGACGCTGATCGCCACTCGGCGGAGCAGATAGCGGCCAGTAATCCGAACCATGGAGGTGGCGGGGAGGTTAGGCCTCGCGGACGTTCAGGTACGTCCACGGGTTCTGCGTGATACCGCCGGGCACCTTCACCCACCCCTCAAAGGTGTTCGAGGAGGCGTGGAGCCGGTTGGGGTACTCCGTCACGAGCACCGGCTGGTCCTCGTACACCCGAGCCAGCGCCTCCTTCGTGGCCTGCCGCTGGGCCTCCGGCTCGTAGGTCGTCTGGACTGCCGAGATCAGGTCGTCGGCGTTGGTGTACCCCATCGGGTTGAGGTGGACCTCGTCGCTGGAGGAGTCGGCGTCCACGCTGCCGCTGGTCAGCCAGAACCCCATGTACATGTGGGGCTTGGGCATCCAGATCCAGCCCGAGGACCACATGTCGAAGTCCTCCTGTACCCAGATGAGCGAGTTCTGGGAGCCCTCGGCGACCGGCTGGGTCTCCGCGGGGATGCCGACCTCGTTGAGGTTCTCGACGAACCGGGCGCCGGCCTGAGCCTCCACGGGCGCGGTGCTCGGCGGCGTGATCACGAGGCTGATCGGCCCCTGCCCGCCCTCGCCGTCGTTGTTGGTGTGGGCGTCCGTGAGCAGTTCGCCGTCGACGCGGATCTCCTGATCGCCGGTGACCTGCTCGGACTCGACGGGGCCGAACGTGTAGTCGTGTTCGCCGTCGGCGTTGCGGAGGAACTCACGCGCCTGCTCCACGTCGAGCTGGCCGTCGTCGGTCATGTACGGACCGTGCTCGATCGGCTCGTCGAAGCTGTCGGGCCGCCACGGCTCGTACACGCCCGCGGCCACGTAGTCGCCCGTCTCGGTCAGGCCGCGACGGAGCTGGCTCTGGAGGTAGTTGAACGGGTAGATGAACCCCAGACTCTGCCGGAACGGCTTGTCGTCGAACGGCACCCGGCGCATGTTGTGGGCGATGTAGTTGTAGCCACGCGCCCGGGAGTTCCAGACCTTGACCGAGTCGGCGTCCTGAAGCTGGAACGCGCGGTTCGGCGTGATGGAGTTGTACGTCAGGTCGACGTTGCCGCGCTGGAGCTCCTGAATCAGCGTCGTCATGTCGCCGAACACGCGGAACCGGAGCGACTCGATGTAAGGCCCCTCGTGAATCTCGTCGGGGAGCGTGTCCGGATTGGCGTTCAGCTCGTACCAGTTCCCGGGGTTGGAGTCGGCCCACTCGAACCCCTGTGCGCCGATCAGTTCGTCCGGGGAGTACTGGGTGTAGTCGTCGATGTCCTGCCAGACGTGTGCCGGCAGGATCGGCACCGCGAACACGCCAGTCTCGGGCGTGAACACCGCGGCGGTCGTGCTCTCCAGTTCGAACTCCAGCGAGTACTCGCCCGTGGCCTCGATGCTCGCGAGCTGGTTGGTGTTGGACTCGTAGCGGTGGCCCGACTGCTCCATCAGGTACTGGAACCACCAAGCGACGCCCTCGGCGTCGAGCGTCTCGCCGTCGGACCACTGGAACCCCTCGGTGATCGTCACCTCGCCGGTGAGCGAGTCGGGGTCGAACGACCAGTCGTTGAACACGTAGGGGTGGGTGTTCTCCACGTCGGCGGGGTCCCGGACCGTCGGGTACGGGTACATGCGGTCCATGATGGCCCACGCGTCCGAGTCGGAGGTCACCAGCGGGTTGAACGCCTGCGGCTCCGCACCGAGTCCGACCACCGGCTTCCCGCCGCGCTCGATGTCCTCGTCCGTCGAGAGCGGCGTCCCCTCGGCGGTGCTGCTCTGCGTGTCCGTCGCGTCCGTCGCCGTGTCCGTCCCGTCGCCGCCGGTACAGCCGGCGAGCCCGATCGCTCCCCCGACGGCGCCGTATCGGAGGATCGACCGACGGTCGACGAGCGGTTCCGTGTCTGGGTTGTCGTCCCTCATGGGTCTCTGTCTCACGGGAACGACCCTCCCACCATAAGTCTTAGCATAGCGTCCCGATGCGTCAGGCGGGAGGGGTTCGACGGCGGGGCGTCAGAGGTGCTCGTCGAACCAGCCGCGGGTCCGCTCGATCGCGTCGCGGCGGTTTGCCTCGTCGCGGAAGCCGTGCCCCTCGTCCTCGTAGATGGTGGCGTCGAAGGGGACCGGCCCGTCGTCGAGCTCGTCGATCAGCTCCTCGGCCTGATTGATCGGGACGCGCTCGTCCTCGGCGCCGTGGAGCACCCGGAGCGGCGTCTCGACGCGGTCGAGGTCGAACGCCGCGCTGGCTTTCCGGTAGAGCTCCTCGGCCTCCTCGGGCGTGCCGCCCATGTCCCGCTCGGTGAGCAGGCGACCCACGCGGTCGACCTCCTCGTAGTCGGTGAACTGGTTCGAGACGCCGTACCACTCGACGCCGGCGTCCCACACCTCGGGGTAGCGGGTGAGGCTCATCAGCGTCATGAAGCCGCCCCACGAGCCGCCGTAGATGCCGACGCTGTCGGTGGTGTACGGTAGCGACCGGACGAACCGCGCGGCCTCGCGGGCGTCGTCGACCTGCCCGCCGTGCCAGTCCTCCATCGAGAGCTCCTGGAACGCCCGCCCGTAGCCGCCCGAGCCCCGGAAGTCGATCGCGAACACCACGTAGCCGTGGGCGGCGAGGTACTGCTCGATGGGGTGCCAGCCGTCGCCGTACTGGAAGTGGCCGCCGCCGTGGACCTGCACCAGCGCCGGCGCGGGGTCGTCCTCGGTGACGCCGTCGGGTTTGTAGAGGTAGCCGTTGACGTACTGGCCGTCGAAGCTCTCGTAGGTGACGTTCTCCGGGACGACGACGCCGTCGGGCACCTCGGGGTCACGGAGCTGCTGTTCCTGCCCGCCCGCGGTCGGGATCGCCCGCGGGTGGGGCGGTAGCTCCGCCTCGGCGTAGGAGAAGCCGAGATACTCGCCGTCCGGCGAGAGCGATATCGGCCCCGCACCGAAGACGCCCTCGTGAACGGTCACGCGGGTCGGAATCCCCCGCGCGTCGCTCTCGTCGTGGAGCAGCATCGCCTCCAACTGCTGTTTCCCGCGCTCGCGGGTCGGGAAGAACAGCCGGTCGGTGCCGTCCCAGATCGGCTGCTGGACGTTGTACTGGTGGGACGCCTCGACCGGGTAGATCTCACGGGTCCCGCGGCGCAGGTCGTGGACGTGGATATCCTCGGAGTGGCGGTACCACGGCTCGGCGACCTCCTTGGCGAAGAACGCCACCCTGTCGCCGTCGGGCGCCCACGAGGGGACCGAGGTGACGCTCAGCCCGCGAGTGAGCCGGTCGACCTCGCCCGTACCGACGTGGACGACGTGTGCCTCGTCGGCCCAGTCGCGGCCGTGCCAGTCGGCGGCGCCCACGTAGGCGATACGGTCGCCCTCCGGCGACCACGCCGGCTCCCAGCGCTTGTCGTCGTGGGGGTTCGCACCCTCGGTGATCCGTTCGAGATTGCTGCCGTCGCGGTCGACGACCCAGATGTCGTTCCCCGCCTCGCCCCGGCCGGAGATGAACGCGATCCGCTCGCCGCCGGGCGAGAACCGCGGCGCGTTGTCGAACGCCTCGCTCGGTGCCGGCGTCGACTCCTCGCCGGTCTCGGTGTCGTAGACGCGGATATCCCCGCCGCGGGTGTACAGCAGATACCGCCCGTCGGGACCCCAGTCGACCTGCCCCCAGCGCCCGGAGATGCGCTCGTCGAACGCGACCACGCGCTCGGAGGCGTCGATGTCGAAGCGGTAGTCGTAGACGGCGTCGGCGCCGCGCTCGCGCTCGACGTAGGTGAGCCGCCGGGGCTCGCCGGGGCGCCACGACACCGAGAGCGCGTCGGCGAGGTTCATCACGTCCGGGTCGCTCGTCTCCGTCATCGTCGCTCACCCCCGTCGGCCGCGGCGTACGGCTCGCCGTAGCCGATCTCGTCGAAGAACTCCCGGACGCGAGCGATGAACTGGTCGTGCTGGTCGAGGTTCGGCGAGTGGCCGCTGGACTCGAAGATCACCAGCCGCGAGTCCGGCAGCAGGTCGGCGATCTCGACGCTGGCCTCCGGCGGCGTGATCCAGTCGTGGCGGCCGACGGTCACGAGCGCCGGCACGTCCACGTCGGGCAGGTCGTCGGTGTAGTCCATGTTGGGGTAGGCGTTGGTGAACATCTCGTTGTGGGTCTCGTGGTGGAAGTCGCGCTCGGCGGTCGACTCCTTCGCAGCCTCCACGTCGAACGCGTCGAGGTTGGGGGCGTACAGCGGCAGCATCCCCAGCCAGATGCGTTCGAACTCCTCGTCGGACTCGACGTTGCCGTCCATCACCGTCATGAACTCCTCCCAGGTGATGTCGGGCAGGTCGAAGTTCCGGGCCTTCATCTCGTCCCACGACTCCCGGGCGTTCTCGACGGAGTTGTCCTCGTAGGCGTGGGAGGCCGCGGTGTCCCGGAGCACGAACCCCTCGAAGTGGTCCCGGTCGCCGAACCGGGTCGCGTACTCCTGGGTGATGAAGCCGCCGTATGAGCCGCCGACGAGCACCACCTCGTCAAGGCCGAGATGCTGGATCAGCCCCTCGCAGTCCCTCGCGTACTGTTCGTTCGAGTAGGGCTCGGTCAGGCTCGACTGCCCGCAGCCCCGGTGGTCGTACACCACCAGCCGGTAGGCGTCGGTGAGCGCCTCGAACGCCTCCTTTCCCTTCTGGTGGTCGCTGATGCCGGGCCCGCCGTGCAGCGAGACGATGGCGGGCGCGTCGTCCGGACCGTGGACCTCGTAGTAGAGGTCGGCCCCGTTGATCTCTGCGTACATCTCCTCGGCGTACCCACTTGGCCGGGGTAGCAAATAGCTTGTGTACAGGTCACGTTTACCGCGATCCGTCGCCGCCGGCGTCAGCTTGAAGCGCCCCGCCCCGAACCTGGCACGCGTATGTCCGACTCCCCCAGCCCCGAGGACGTGGCGGCGTACGCCGACCGGCTCTCGCTGTCGGTCGCCGACGCCGACGCGCTCGCCGAACAGTTCGCCGAGCAGGATGCGGTGCTCGACGCGCTCGACGCGGTCGCCCCCGCCGCGCCGCCCGAGCGGGAGCACTGGGACCCCGACCCCGAGACGGACGAGCTCGGCGCGTGGCTCACGCGCTGTGACGTGGGGCGCGAGGGCGCTTCCGGCCCGCTCGACGGGCTGACCGTCGGCGTGAAGGACAACGTCGCGGTGGCGGGCGTGCCGATGACCTGTGGCTCGCCCCTGCTGACCGACCCGGCCTACGTCCCCGCCCGGGACGCGACTGTCGTCGACCGGCTGCTCGACGCTGGCGCCCGAATCGTCGGGAAGACCAACATGGACGAGTTCGCCTTCGGTGGCAGCCGCGAGAGCATGCGGCTCCGTCTCGCCCGGAACCCCCACGACCCGGAGCGCCAGCCCGGCAGCTCCTCGGCCGGCAGCGGTATCGCCGCCGCCACCGGCGAGGTCGACCTCGCGATCGGCTCCGACACGGGCGGGTCGATCCGCTTCCCTGCGGCGTGGTCCGGCGTCCCGGGGCTGAAACCCACCCGCGGGCTGGTGAGCCACGCGGGGTTCGTCCAGTACGCCAAGACGCTCGACAACGTCGGCTTCCTCGCCCCGACGGTCGAGAACCTCGCACTCGGACTCGACGCCGTCTCGGGCCCGGATCCGCGCGACGAGCGGACACGGGGGAGCGAGCCGACGGCCACCGCCGACGCCCTCGGGGATCCGGCGCCCGAGACGCTCACGATCGGCCTCCCCGAGGAGCTGTTCGGCGCGGCGCCCCGGATCGAGCGCGTCGTCCGCGACGCCGTCGACGAGCTCGCCGCCGCCGGCGCGACCGTCCGGTCGGTCTCGATCGAGAGCTACGATCTCTGGCTCCCGGCGTGGCTGGCCATCGGGATGACCGAGGTGGGGAACTACCTCGCGGCCGACACCACGAACTACTGGGCGCTCTCGCCCGGCGAGCGGGCGCTGGTCGAACGCCTCCACGAGGCCCGCGCCGGCGACGCCGAACTCGGCGAGCCGCTGAAAGCCGCCATGCTGTACGCCGAACACCGCAGCCGGACCGACGGCGACGCCGCCTACGTCGCCGCCCACGAGGCACGGCGCCGCCTCGCTGCCGGGGTCGACGACGCGCTCGCGGACGTGGACGTGCTCGCGTCGCCGACGGTACCGATGCTCGCGCCGACGTGGGACGAGGCGGTCGACGACCTGTTCGGCGCGCTCGCGAACACCGGTCCGTTCAACGTCAGCGGCCACCCCGCGGTCAGCGTCCCGTGTGGCAGCCTCGACGGACTCCCGGTCGGCCTCCAGTTCGTCGCCGAACGCGGCGCGGACGCGACGGCACTGCGGGCGGGAGCGTGCTGGACGGCCACCGCGGACCGGCCGGCCGACGACTGATCGCGGCCGACCTGCGCACTGTTCCCGCGACCCAAACGGCTAAGTAGCGCTCCGGTCCGTGTGGGACGTATGGGTGCAGACAAGCAGTTCGACGGGTACCAGCCGTACGACTATCTCGACGCCGGCGAGGACTACCGAGCGTTCGATCTCGCGGAGAAGACTGCGGGGTTCGAACCCCGGACGATCGAGCTTACCGACGAACAGGAGGCCCGCGTCGACGAGCTCACCGACGAGATCGTGCTCTCGCTGCACGACCACGCGTTCCAGTTCCCCGCGGAGATCGACGAGGACCTGTTCGACTACATCCGCGAGGGGCGGATCCACACCGCCTACGAGTTCCTCGCCGAGACCAGCCTCGACGCCGTCTTCGACATGCAGTTCGACGGGCTCTCCAGCGTCCACTCGCTGCACGGCTGGAAGTGGGACGACATCACTCACGAGGTCAGCATGCGGGCCTGTGACCTCGCCCACTCCGACTACGCGTTCCAGTGCCGGAGCGTCGACGACATCCACCGAGCCCGCGAGGAGGGGAAGCTCGCGGTCGTCCAGTCGATCGAGTCGGCGGCGATGATCGAGAACGAACTCGACCGGATCGAACAGCTGTACGGCATGGGCGTCCGCTCGATGGGGATCACCTACAACAGCTCCAACGCGCTCGGCACCGGCGGCGGCGACATCCGGGAGCGCGACGGCGGCCTCACCGGGTTTGGCGCCAACGCCGTCGAGCGGATGAACGACGTGGGGATGGCCGTCTCGGTCAGCCACGCCAGCCCGCAGACCTCACTCGACGTGTGTGACGTGAGCGAGAAGCCGGTGTTCGACACCCACGCGCTCGCGAAGGGCGCGGGGATGGGCGCCCGCGGCACGTCCGACGAGGTGTTCGAGGCGATCGCCGACACCGGCGGCGTCGTCGGCCTGCTCTCCTCGACCCACCTGCCCGACATCGAGACGTACATGGAGCACTTCGAGTACGTCGTCGACCTGATCGGGATCGACCACGTCGCGTTCGGGCCGGACGTGCTGTACGGCGATCACACCGAACTGCTGCGCGTGCTCTCGGAGTACCACGGGATGGAACTCCCGGAGTCCACCCTCCAGAGCGAGTACGTCGAGGGGCTGGAGAACCCCACGGAAGCCTGGCAGAACATCCCGCGCTGGCTGGTCGCCAACGGCTACGACGACGACGAGATCGAGAAGGTGCTCGGCGGGAACGTGCTCCGCGCGCTCGAACAGGTCTGGTAGGACCACCCCACCGTTTCTCCCGCTTTTCCACCCCTGAGCGGCAGCGCTGGCGACGCACCCCCGTCGGTAAATATCTCTACACAGGATTTTGAACCGAACAAGTATACATAGTAGAATTAGAGATAAAAACACCCATAGGAGTTTTAGCGTGCCGCCGTTCCACGCAAAATGCCAATCGCCACCGCGGAAAACGTGTCACTCGGACCCACAGTCGCACTCCACACAGTCACAGAACGCCCCCCTCGCGAGCGCCTCCTCGACGGGGACGGCCGTGTCGCAGGCCGAGCAGCGGACGCTGATCGTGACCGTCGGCTCCACCGCCCCGCCGGCGGAGAGCGTTCCCTTGTTCACCAGCGACCGGACGGCCTCGGCGGCCTCCGCCGTCGCGTACTCCGTGAGCCCGTCGAGTCGGTCGGCCTCCCAGTTCGACGGCGGTTCGGGGTCGCGTTCCGCCCCCAAGCAGTCCCGGAGGTGGGTCCTGACGACGCTGTAAGAGACGAAGTCGGCCCGGAGTTCGCCGACTTTCACGCCGGCCCGACGGAGCAGCGCGGCGACCGCGTCGGCGGTGTCGTCGCCGGTCAGCCGCTCGTAGCGCGAGCGCGCCTCGCCGCCGCCCGTGGGGAGGCCGACGCGTTCCATCTCGCGGCGCAGCAGCGTGGCGTTGAGCCAGTCGGCGAGCCGGCGATACCCCATCCGTTCGCCCGACTCGCCCCGCCAGCGCGTGACGAGCTCGTCGTCGAGCCGGTCGAGTCCCCGTTCGTCGAGCACGCGGCACACCTTGCAGCCGTGGTCGGTCATCGCGCCCCGCTACCGGCCGGAGGGAGAAATACCCCCGGCCTCACTCCTCGTCGCCCTCGCGGAGTCCCTGCCGGTAGTAGTCCTGCAGGTCGCTCCGGCGGTCGGTGACGACGATGAAGTCGATCTCGGCCACGCAGTCGTAGCCGCGGATCTCGGTGACCATCGCGTCGATGTCGGCCATCGTCGGCGCCATCCCGACGCCGTAGATGTCGTACGTGCCGACCCCTCTGGTGACGTGCCAGAACGGCATCTCGGCGATGCGGTCGAACGCCTCGCCCTTGTCGCCGGGACCGTCCGTCGCCCGGACCGAGATCCGGACGATCTCCCACGCCAACTGCTCGGGATCGAGCAGGAAAAACGGCGTCGTCGCCGCCATCAGGTCCGTCACGCGCCGGCGGACCCCCTCGGCGCTCATCTGGTACCCCTCGTCCTCGAGCCGGCGGGAGAGCTGTTGGTAGGACATCCGGGGGTCCTCCGAGAGGATCACCAGTATCTGCGTGTCGATCGCGTCGAACGCGTCGAACGGCGATTCGCTCATACTCTCCCTGTCGGTGGGGGCGTGTTAACAGTGTCGTCGGCAGCACGCCGGCGGGCTCAGATCTCGGTGATCCGCTCGTACTCGTCGTCGAGCGCGGCGGCGTCCTCCGGGAGAAGCGCGACCAGGAGGTAGTCGGCGTAGTCGGCGAAGTAGTCGACCAGCGCCGCGATGCGGGCGGAGTCGATCGCCTCCAGCGAGTCCAGCAGCACGAACGGGACCGTCTCGGCCACGTCGTGGACCAGATACCCCGCGAGCGCGAACACCAGCCCGATCACCTCGCGCTCGCTCTCCGAGAGGTGATCGACGGTGTCCTCGTAGGCCGCGCCCGACTCCGTAGTGCGGACGACGTGGAGTTCGAACGTCCGCTCGGTCACTTTCCGGCGTCCCTTCCGGGTCTCCTGTTCGACCCGCTCGATCCAGATTCGGTCGAGGTTGTCGTAGTCGAGCAGCCCGAGCACCGACTCCATGTGGTCGTTGAACCCCTCGACGGCCTCGCGCTCGATCCGCTCGATCCGGGTGCGGAGCCGCTCGATTCGGTCGTTCACCGACTCCAGCTCCTCGCGAACGTCGGCCTCCTCGGCGATCCGCTCCTCGGCCGCGTCGATCTCGTTCTCGACGTCCTCGCGGTCGCTCTCCAGCCGACCGAGTTCGTACTCCAGCTCGTTCGCGGTCTTGTGGAGTTCGAGCATGTCGCCGTACTCCGCCGCCTCCAGTTCGTCGACCGCGGCCTCGATCCGTTCGATCTCGCCGGTCAGCGACTCACGCCGGCCTCGTAGCTCCTCGATGGTGGCTTCGGCCTGCTCGATCTCCTCGTCCAGTTCGCGCAGGCGGCGTACGAGCCGCTCGCGCTCGCGGCGAGCCTGCTCGATCTCGTCTTTCTCTTCTTTGAGCTGCTCG
This sequence comes from Halolamina salina, assembly GCF_054653455.1. Lineage (NCBI taxonomy): Archaea > Methanobacteriati > Methanobacteriota > Halobacteria > Halobacteriales > Haloferacaceae > Halolamina > Halolamina salina. The sequence goes on from NZ_BAAIGE010000002.1 coordinate 1,472,929, forward strand.
ATCTCGCGCTCCAGCCGGTCGACGTCGCCGACTTTCGACTGGCTGCGTTCCCGGAGCTGCTCGACTGTGGCCTCGATCTGACCGGGCTCGACGTCGGTGCCGCAGGTCCAGCAGGTGACGCTGTCGTCGACCAGCTTCTCCGTGACGCTGTCGGCCCCGTCCGACGCCAGCTCCGGCGGGGTCGCGGCGCCCTCGTCGTCGAGCATCCCCTCGTTGAACTGGATCACGCTCTGCAGTTCGTTCACCTGCGACTCCAGCTCCCCCTTCCGCTCGCGGAGCTCCCGGAGCCGGTCGTCGATCCCCTCGGGGTCGGCGTCGGCCGGGTCGGACAGCTCCTCCAGCTCCGCCTCGCGTTCCCGGCGCTCGGTTTCCAGCGCCGTGAGGCTCTCCTGCTCGGTGTCGAGTTCGTACCGGACGTCCTCCAGCTCCGCACGCTTCTCGCGGAGGTCGGCCAGTCGGCTCTCCAACTCCGACTGCTCCTCCCGGCGCGCCTCGATGTCGGCGTCGGCGGCGTCGAGCTCGGCCTCGGTCTCCTCGAGTTCGGCCCTCGTCGCTTCGATCTGCGTTTCGAGCGTCTCGCGGCGCTCCTCGAGCTCGCGGAGCTCCCCCTTCCGTTCGTCGATCGCGTCGAGTTCGGCGTTGAGGGAGTCCCGGCGGTCCTGAAGTCGGTCGATCTCGGCCTCGATCTCCGCGGTGTCGATCGGCCGCATTATCAGCTCCCGGAGGTCCGCGTTCGTCGCGACGGCGCGCCGGGCCTCGTTGGACTCGAGCAGGAACGCGAACAGGTCCGCCAACGTCGGGTCGTCGCAGTACGGGGCTCCGCTACGCTCGACGCCGCCGCTCCGCCGAGTGAACGTCCGGGTGTACGTCTCCCCGTCCAGTTCGAGCGTCACTTCGGCCTCGTCGGCGTCGCCCTTCATCGAGACGTTCTCGCTTCCCAGCACCGCCATCACCGACTGCAGGAACGAGGTCCGGTTTGTCGCGTTGCGGCCGACGAGGATCGTCACCCCGGGGTCGAACGTGACCGTCGTCTCCTGAATTCCCCCGATGTTTCGGGCGTGTACCGTCGCCGCGGATGCCGAGGCCTGTGGTCGCTGCATGGGCGTGCTGTCAGCGGCACTCCTATAAAAAATATTGGCCGAGCCGGGAGAACCGAACCGTTAGGTGTCTTCGCAGTCACATCCGCCGCGGTCGAGCAGCGCCTCGGCGTCGTACTGCGCGCCGCAGTCCTCACACAGGACGTTCACCTCCACGAGCGTCCGGAACGACCCCAACTCGATCTCGTCGGTGTCCCGTAGCTGCTCCAGTTTGCTTTCGGTGACCGTCCGGGCCCGGCCCCGAAGCCGCTGGATGTGTTTCTTCTCGGATTCGGCGCGGTCGACCGACTCCGCGTCGTACGACGCGCCGCGGTGGCCCTTGAGGTACGTCCGGATCGCCTGGTAGGTGACGAACTCCTCGCGGAGGCTGTCCACGTCGACGCCCTCCCGCCGGAGCCGGCGTTCGGTCCGGGTCCGGTCGCCGCCGCCGACCTCCTCGTCCGTCAGCAGGCGGTACGTGTTGTCGACCTCGCCGTCCAGCGGCTGCATCCCCGCCTCGGCCATCGTGCTCCGCAGGAGTTCGCGGTTGAACTCGTCGGCGAGGTCACGCAGGCTCCGTCGCTCGTCGCCGCTTGCGGTCCATAGCCGCTCTAAGCGGTCGCCGATGCCGTCGAGCCCGTGTGCCTCTATCAGTTTGACTACCTTCCCCCGCCTGCCCGCGCCGTTCGACGTTCCGGAGTCGCTCACTACCCCCACGCACACCGCCGACGAGTATAGGCTTGTGGGCTGAAGAATAACACCAGTACACCTGTTAGGGAACTCCGTGAAACCCGGCTCCGTCGTCACATCGGGTTTTCCTCCCCGATATCGGCCCGAACACGCATTGATAAATCATATACAGCGATACCAAATCGGGGTCCCTCCCGTTGTTCAGCCTCGGACCCGTCGTCGACCCCCCGGGCGGGCGACCGGGACCGCTGCCGGTCCCGCTCGGCGGTCGGCGGCGCCGTCTCCGGCAACGCTTTGGGGCACCCGTTCCCACCCGCGGCCATGAGCGACTCCCTCCGCCTGACGGTCCGCGCCGCCGAGAAGCGCGACGCGGGCCGCGGTATCGCGCGGCTCCCCGAGGCCGCCAGACAGCAGTTGGGACTCCTCTCGGGCGACACCGTCCTGATCGAGGGCGAGCGCGAAACCGTCGCGAAGCTCTGGCCCGCCCGCGGCGACGTTCCCGACGGCGTGATCCGGATCGACGCCGACAGCCGCGCCAACGCCGGCGTGAAAGTCGGCGAGACGGTTCGCGTCGCCGCCGCCGACCTGCCCGAAGCCGAGTCGATCACGCTCCGCGCGCCGGCGGCGCTGGGCGAGGTGGACGTCGATCGGGAGTCGATCGAGCGCCTCGTGAGCGAGGACGTGCGGAACCGCCCGGTCGCACCGGGCGATCGGCTCCACCTCGAACGGCTCTCGGAGATCGCGTTCACCGTCGACGAGGCCGACCCCGACGGGCGCGTCCGCGTCACCGACGACACCGACGTCCGACTGGTGATCGAGGGCGATTCCGTCGAGTCGGGCCACTCCGGCGGCGTCGGACAGACTGGGGGGACGGGTGGAGTGTCGACGACCGGGGTCGACGAGGCACCCGGGGGCACGAGCGACGACGCCTCCGGTGCCGCTGACGTGACCGGGAGCGGCGCCACCGGTACGGGCGTCAGCTACGAGGACATCGGTGGGCTTGACGAGGAACTGGACCTCGTCCGAGAGACGGTCGAACTCCCGCTGTCGAACCCCGAACTGTTCGCGCGGCTGGGGATCGACCCGCCGAAGGGGGTGCTGCTGCACGGCCCGCCCGGGACGGGGAAGACGCTGATCGCGAAAGCCGTCGCCAACGAGGTCGACGCGACGTTCATCAGCATCTCCGGCCCCGAGATCATGAGCAAGTACAAAGGCGAGAGCGAGGAGCGCGTCCGGGAGGTGTTCGAGGCCGCACAGGACGACGCCCCGGCGATCATCTTCTTCGACGAGATCGACTCCGTCGCGCCCAAACGCGACGACGGCGGCGACGTGGAGAGCCGCGTCGTCGGCCAACTGCTCTCGCTGATGGACGGCCTGAACGCCCGGGGCGAGGTGGTCGTGATCGGCGCGACCAACCGCGTCGACGAGATCGACCCCGCACTCAGGCGTGGCGGCCGGTTCGACCGCGAGATCGAGATCGGCGTCCCCGGGGAGGCGGGACGCCGCGAGGTGCTGGAGGTCCACACGCGGAACATGCCGCTGGCCGACGACGTCCGGATCGACCGGCTCGCCGAGCGTACCCACGGTTTCACCGGCGCGGACCTCGCGTCGGTGGCGAAGGAGGCGGCGATGTCGGCGCTCCGGCGCGCGCGCCGGGAGGGGACCGAAACCGCCGATAGCGAGCCTGAAACCGCCGTCGCGGCCGCCGACCTCACCGTCACCCGGTCGGACTTCGAGTCGGCGCTGGCGGCGGTCGAACCCAGCGCGATGCGGGAGTACGTCGCGGAGTCGCCGGAGGTCGGCTTCGACGACGTTGGCGGGCTGGAGGAGGCGAAAGAGACGCTCGAACGTGCAGTCGCGTGGCCGCTCTCCTACGGCCCGCTGTTCGACGCGGTCGAGGCGTCACCGCCGACGGGAGTGTTGCTCCACGGCCCGCCCGGGACGGGGAAGACGCTGCTCGCGAGAGCGATTGCCGGCGAGAGCGGCGTGAACTTCCTCGAAGTCGCCGGGCCGGAGCTGCTCGACCGCTACGTCGGCGAGAGCGAGAAGGCGGTCCGTGAGCTGTTCGAGCGCGCGAGACAGGCCGCGCCGGCGGTCGTCTTCTTCGACGAGATCGACGCCATCGCGACCGCCCGCGGCGGCGGGAGCGACTCCGAGGTCGGCGAGCGCGTGGTCTCCCAACTCCTGACCGAACTCGACCGCGCCGCGGAGAACCCCAACCTCGTCGTGCTGGCGGCGACGAACCGCAAGGACGCGCTCGACCCCGCGCTCCTCCGGCCGGGGCGGTTCGAGTCCCACGTCCACGTGCCCGCGCCCGGCGAGGAGGCGCGGCGGGCGATCCTCGCCGTACACGTCGAGGGGAAGCCCCTCGGCGACGACGTGGACCTCGACGCCGTCGCGGCGTCGATGGCGGGGTACACGGGCGCCGACGTGGCCGCGGTGGTCCGCGAGGCGACGCTGCTGGCGGTCGAGGACGTGACGAACCGCTACGCGGGCGAGGAAGCCAACGATCACGCCGAGGAGATTCTGCTCACCGGCGAGCACTTCGAGCGGGCGCTCGACGCGGTGGAACCATCGATCTGACGCTGCCCCATCCGCCACCTTCGGGTCGTTTATGCCTGTCGCGTCGTACTGTCGGGTTATGGCGTTCGGCCTCAGCAGGCGTGCGACGGCCGCGGCGGTCGCAGTCGGACTGACAGTGATCGGGATGACCGTCGGGACGATACTGTTGCTGGCGACCGGCCGGACCCACGTCGGCTGGTTCATGTTCCTGCTCTCCTTCGGCGGGTGGATGTTCGCCGCCGTGGCGGGGATGCTACTGGTGTGGGACTCCGGCTACTTGGACCGGTGAGCGCGTCGTTCCGATAGGCCAAAGTACGCGCCGGCCACAGTCGCCCGTATGGACGACCACGATCACGACGACGGCGACGAGGGGCGCGTCACCGCACCGATGCAGGAGTTCACGACCGGGGAGGCCGGCGTCGGCGCCGCGGTGCTCGTCGTCGGCCTCGTGCTGACGTTCGGGCTGGCGCTGGGACTGGTCGGGTTCTAAGCCGGCCCGCTTCGGCGGGCGCCGTCCGACGGGAAATCGATTCGCCGGCGGACCGCCGGCGATGGATTTTACTCCCATGTCGAACAGCTTACGGGTACGTGGGCGAGCACGAGACGTCGACGCCCGACAGCCCCGGGGCGAACTGAGATGGGAGAGTTCGAGGACCACTACGCGGCAGGGAGTCGTCGCTTTCCGGTCGCCAGCCTGTGGCTCGTGGTCCCCGTCTACGTGGGGACGAACGACCCGACGCTCGTCGTCCTGACGCTGGTGCTCGGGAGCCTGATCGTCCGCGCGGGTGCGGTGGTGCCCGACATCGACAGCCACGACTCGATCCCTCGCCGGAAGCTCGGCCGTCTGCTCACCGTCTGGGTGCTGCTCGTCTTCTTCCTCGCGTCGGTCGATCTCGTCGTGCCGGGACCGCTGCTCGCGGGCGTGCTGTCCGCGCTCCCGGTGGGGTTCACTCCGTCGGCGCTGTTCGTCCTCCTGCTGCTCTGGACCGGGCTGGCGTCGCGCCACCGGAGCATGACCCACTCGATCGTCTGGGGGGCGGCGCTGTCGGTCGCGTTCGGGGCGACGGGCTTTTTCTCGATCTATCGCGGGGGCGTCGCCGCGGCGGCGACCGTCGGCGCCGCGCTCGCGGCGTACTGCTTCGTCGGGTTCTACAGCCACCTCGATATCGACGACGAGGAGGACCAGGTCGTGCCGTCGCCCGACGAACGCGAGTTCGACGGCTACGAGCAGTACGTCCGGGACTGGACCGCGCAGTATCGGTGGCTGAGCGTCCCGGCGCTCGTCGCCGGCCTCGTCGTGACGGAGTCGGGGCTGCTGCTGCTCGCCGGGCTGGCGCTCGTCTACTGCGGGCTGCTCGCCGGGCTCACCCTCCCGAACATCGACCGAAAGCGCTCGGAGCCGCGCCGGGTGTTCGACCTCGTCGGCATCGGCGTGTTGACCGGCCTGTTGCTCCAACAACTGTTGGCGACCCGGGCCCGACTCCTCGCCGAGGGGGCCGAGCGGGCGCTGGCGCTCCCCTCGGGGACCGTCCCGGCGTTCTACCTGTTCCTGCTCGTGCTGTGGCTCGGCCGCGAGGGGAACCTCCTGCGGCGGCTCGGGCTGGGTAGAGTGACCCACACGCTCCACTGGCCGGCCGCGGTCTGTGCGTCGTTCGTCCTCCTGATCGTCGCCGGCACGTCGGGGCTGCCCCGCGATACGACCGTCTTCCTCGCGGCGGTCGGGACCGGTTCGATGCTGTACGGCTTCTACCACCACCTCAGGGAGGACGAGATCATCGCGGCGCCCGAACACGGCGTCGACTGAGCGTCCGAGGCGTCACACCGCGGGGACCGACGGACCGAGGTGAAACGTCCCGCCGCCCACCGGAGTTAACCCCTGCGGGCCGCTTGCTCCGACCATGAGCGACAGCCACGTTCCGGCCGAGTACCGCGCGATCGCGGCGCTCCCGCTGACGGTCGACGGCGTCGGCTACGAGCAGTTCGAGCAGGACACCTCCTCGGGGTTCACCCGCGTCACGACCGTCCTCGAACTCCGCGGCGACGGCGCGACCGGCCGCGGCGAGGACGTGACCTACGACACGGCGGACCACGAGCGCCTCGCGAGCGCGCTCGACGCGGGCGAACTCTCGCTCCCGACCGGCTCGTTCACGTTCGAGGAGTTCTCGGCGTCGCTCGACGAGGTGGAGCTGTTCCCCGGCGAGGGTCCCGAGCGCGAGGACTCACACGACTACCGACGCTGGGCGGTCGAGTCCGCGGCGCTGGATCTCGCGCTCCGACAGAACGACACCGACCTCCCCGACCTGCTCGACCGCGAGCACCGGCCGGTCCGGTTCGTCGCGAGCACGCGGCTGGGCGAGCCGCCGAGCGCCGACCGCGTCGACGAAGTCCGGTCGCGCACCCCGGGGATCGGGTTCAAACTGGACCCCACGCCGGAGTGGGACGACGACCTGATCGACGATCTGCGGGCCCGCGACGCCGTCCGCGTCGTCGATCTGAAGGGCCACTACGAGGGGACGGACGTGGACACCGAGGCCGACCCGGAGTTCTACCGCCGGATCGTCGACGGCTTCCCCGAATCGGTGGTCGAGGACCCGCTCGTGACCGAGGAAACGCGGCCGGTGTTCGAGGGGGAGGAGGGACGCGTCTCGTGGGACAGTCCGATCCACGGGCTGGACGACGTGCGCGCGCTCCCCTGGGAGCCGTCGTGGCTCAACGTCAAACCCTCCCGCTTTGGCACCGTCGAGTCGCTGCTCCGGACGGTGCGCTGGGCGCTCGACAACGGCGTGACGCTGTACGGCGGCGGCCAGTTCGAGCTCTCGGTCGGCCGCGGGCAGGCTCAGGAGCTCGCGTCGCTGTTCTACCCCGACGGGCCGAACGATCTCGCGCCCAGCGTCTACAACGAGGCGTCGCTCCCGCCGGAACTCCCGCGGAGCCCGATCGCCGTGCCCGCCCGCGGGAGCCACGAGGGGTTCGGGTTCTGACTGGCCACGGCGGCGACGCTACGACGCCGAGGCGTTCCCGACCGTGACGCGTGGACCGTCCGCCGCCGTCACGTTCGCCGCCCGGACGAACGACTCGTTGCCGAGGTAGACGACGACGGTCCGTTCACTCGCGCGCTCCAGCCGGTAGGTCACGTTCCCGTCAGGCCGCGTCCAGACGCTCCCCGCTCGCGTCGCTTTCGCGTCGAGGTAGCGCTCGAACGCGCGCTCGAACTCGGTGGCGTTCGCGGCGTCGTCCCACCGCAGCACCCACGCCGTCGCGGTCGCCTCGCCGCGCTCGTAGGTCACTCGTCGGTCGTTCCCCCAGCCGGCCGCAGCGTCGGCGGCGGCGGACCTGTTCAGCTCCGTCCGGAGCGCGACCCGGAGGAACAGTTCGCCCTGCGTGGCGCCGGCGGTCCGCTCCCAGTCGCCGACCGCGCCGGCGGTGACGTTTAACGGGGCGATCGGGTCGTCAGTGCCGTGGAGCACCTGTTCGGTCGAGATCGGCGGGTCGGTGTGTATCGCGGCGAGATCGTCGCCAGCGGCGAGTCGCTCCTCGACGTAGGGAGCGCCGTACCGATAGGGAGCCAGCAGGAGTCGGTTCCACGCCGAAGCGTTCCGGTAGCGATCGGTGTAGGTCACAGGCTCGGTCGACGGCATGTAGGCCCGCTGGTACTGGCCCTCGAACTCGGTCGCCGCCCCCTCCATCACGAGGCGACTGGTCTTGCGGACGTCGTAGGTCCACTGGCGGTCCTCCGAGAGCGTGGAGAGGAGATCGCTCTTCCACCCCATTCCGAACTGGACGGTGTGGACGAACTCGTGGGCCAGCGTCCGCTCGGTGACTGCCTCATCGCGTAGCGCCGGGTCGAAGAGGTAGACGGTCGAGGGGTCCGTCGCGGCGCCGGCCGCCCCGACTCGCTCATCGGGGGGCGTGATTCCCAGCGAGGCGTAGAACGGCGAGGCGTCCTGTGGCGGGAGATCGCCGCTCTCGGCGGTGTACACCGTCGGCGGCTCCACGTCCTGCCCCGTGAGGTTCAGGACGCGCTCGAACACCGGGTCCGGATCGACGGGCAGCCCGTCGTTGGGGATCAAGACGCCGTCGCCGTCCGGCGTCACTCCGGCGGTCGGTGTCGGCGTGGCGGCCGCGTCAGTCGTCGGCGACGCCGTCGCGTCCGGGGCTGCCGTCGGCGATGGCGCCCCGGGCGCGGCACCACAGCCGGCGAGCACGAGCAGGAGGGCACAGGCGATCGGGACGAGACGCATACGGCTCCCGGATGGAACGGGAAAGTGAAAATACTGTCGACAGGTTTTTACTTCATTTAAATATTAAACGGACAGTTAGCCGTGTTATTACGATCTAAACACACGATTCGACAAAACCGACGTAGCCGGGGCGTCCGCGAACCGTTCCGGCTCTACGCCAGCTCCCGGGCCAGCACGCCGCGCAGATCCCGGATCTCGTCGGCCGCGTACTCGATCGATCGGTCCCCGATCGAGAGCGACAGCGATCCGTCCTCGGTCGCGGTGCCCAGTTCCGTCACCGCCGCGTCGTCGCCGGCCGCGTCACGGAGCGCGTCGGCGTCGGTCGTCTCCACTACGACCCGACCCGGCGTCTCGGCGAACAGCGCCGCCGCGTCGTCGAGTTCGGCCGCGACCCCTGTGTCGTCGGTGACCATCTCCGCGAGCGCCACCGCGAGCCCGCCGTCGCTGGCGTCGTGGGTCGCGAGCGTCGAGTCCAGATCGGCGACGCGAACGAGCGCGTCCACGAGCGCGCCCGGCGCCGCGGGCAGTGCGGGGAATCGGTCCGAGCCGCCGAACTGCGAGAGGAGTAGCGAACCGCCCAGCGCGTGGGACTCGTCACTGCCGATACCGGAGCCGGCAACGTACTCGGCAGGCTCGACGAGCACCAACTCCCCCTCGCCCGAAACAGTCGCCGGCGGCGCGCCGTACCCCGATTTCGTGGCCTCGCCGGCCCCCTGTGCCGGCGAGCGCCGCGTGCCCAGCACGGCGAGCGTCGGCGTCGGAGCGACGGGACCGCTCTCGGAGTCGTTGTACAGCGAGACGTTGCCGCCGACGACCGGCACCGAGAGGTCGGCACAGGCGTCGGCCAGCCCCGAGACCGCAGACGCGAACCCCTCGTACGTCTCGGGGTCCTCGGGGTTGCCCCCGTTGAGGCAGTCGACCGCGGCGAGGGGGGTCGCCCCCTTCGCGGCGAGGTTGGTCGCGTTCTCGACCGCGACCGCGCGGGCGCCGGCCTCGGGGTCGCAGTCGGTCCAGTGGGGGTTCGCGCCCGCCGAGAGCGCGATCGCGTGCTGTTCGTCCTCGTCGCCGGCGTCGTGGAGCGCGAGCACGGCGGCGTCGTCGCCCGGTTCGACCGCGGTTCGCAGGCCGACCTCGTGGTCGTACTGGCGGTACGCCCACTCCTTGCTCGCGGCGGTGGGGTCCGCGAGGACCGCCTCGAACGCCTCGGCGAGGTCGAAGTCGGGCAAGTCACGCTCCGGGGCGGTGAGTGGTTCGCGTGCGAGGTCGTTCAGCGGCGCGCCCTCCGCGAGGTAGTCGGCGTCGGCGTCGACGACTGTCTCGCCCTCGAACCGACAGACGTAGTTCCCCTCGGTGATCTCGCCGATGTCCGAACAGCCGAGGTCGAAGCGCTCGGCGATCGCTTTCACGCGCTCGACGTTCTCCGGCGCGACCTCGTAGCACATCCGCTCTTGGGACTCCGCGAGCAGGATCTCCGTCGCGTTCATCCCGGGCTCGCGGGTGTGGATCGCGCCGAGGTCGATATCGGCCCCGAAGCCGCCCTTCGCGACCAGTTCGGAGGAGGCGCCGCCGAGTCCCGCGGCGCCGAGGTCCCGCGCGGACTCGATCAGTCCCTCGTCGACGAGCGCCTCGTTGCACTCGATCAGTAGCTTCTCCGAGTACGGGTCGCCGACCTGCACGGCGGGCCGGTCCTCGGTCTCGGCGTCCTCGTCTAAGTCCTCGCTCGCGAAGGAGGCGCCGCCGAGTCCGTCCCGGCCCGTGGCGTTGCCCAGCAGGACGAGACGGTTGCCGGCTTCCTGTGCCTCGGCAGTCACGAGTCGGTCGGGCGTCGTCTTCCCGACGCAGGCGACGTTCACGAGGGGGTTCCCGACGTGGCCGTCCTCGAACGCGACGCTGCCCGCGACGGTCGGGACGCCGATGGCGTTGCCGTAGTCGGCGATCCCCTCGACGACGCCGTCGAGCAGGTAGCGGGAGTGCTCGCGGTCGAACGGCCCGAAGTACAGCGAGTCCGCGAGCGCGATGGGGTAGGCGCCCATCGAGAGCGTGTCGCGGACGATGCCGCCGATCCCGGTCGCGGCGCCGTCGTAGGGGTCGACGTAGCTGGGGTGGTTGTGGCTCTCGATCCCGAACGTCAGCAGCGTGTCGGTGCCGGGGACCCGGACGACCGCGGCGTCGTCGCCGGGGCCGATCTCGACGTGCTCGCCCTCGCTGTCGAACGCCGAGAGCAGCATGCGCGAGGAGCGGTACGCGCAGTGCTCGCTCCAGAGGTTCTCGAACAGGTGCTCCTCGGCCCGGGTGGGCTCGCGGCCGAGTTCGTCGACGACGAGGTCGTGGTCCGCATCCGCGAGAGGCATTCACCCGTGTGGTCAGCGCCGGTGTCCAAAGGGGTTTCGTTGTGCGCGTTCGTGGATACTCACGGTCGGCGGCGCAGGGTCAGACGAACAGCAGCGGCAGCATCACCGCCACGCCGGCAGCGAACCCCACGACCAGCACCCGGCGACCGCCACCGGGGAGATCCGTCCCCGTTTCGAGCGCCTCGGGGACGAACTCCGTCGCGACGAGATACACCATCGCGCCCGCGGCGAACCCGAAGCCGAACGGGAGAAACGACTGCGCCCAGCGCACGAACACGAACGCGATCACCGCGCCGACCGGCTGGGGGAGACTCGAGAACACCGCGGCACCCACCATCCGCCAGTTCGAGAGGCCCATCGCCCGCATCGGGATCGCGATCGCCGTCCCCTCGGGGACGTTGTGGATCGAGATAGCGATCGTCATGAACACCGCGAGCACGGGGACCGAGAAGCCGAGAATCGGGACACCCCCCTCCAGCCCCAACTCCGCGAAGGAGACGCCGACGGCGACGCCCTCCGGGAAGCTGTGGATCGTGAGGATGCCGAGGATGAGCGCGAGCTTCTTGATGTCGCCCGCCGCGAACGCCTCGGCCTCCAGTCGGTGCTCGTCGTGGCTGTGGCCGCCGTCGGCGTCGTCGTGATTGTGACCGCCGTCGGCCTCATCGTGGCTGTGGCCCCCGTCGGTTTCGGCGTCGTCGCCTCCGATGTCGATCCGGTCGAGGATGCGGTCCGAGACCTCGACCAGCGCCGCGCCGGCGACGATGCCGCCGAGGAGCAGGAGGGGAAGCCCCGTGGAGTAGGCCAGCCCCTCGTTGAACAGGCCGAACAGCGACGCCGACACCATGATCCCCGACGCCAGCCCCCACAGCGCGACGTTCCAGCGGTCGCTGATCTCGTCGGTGTAGAAGAACGGCAGCGCTCCGAGCCCGGTCGCCAGATCCGTGACGAGTCCGGCGACGAACACGAACGCGAGGCTCCCGGCCAGTCCCATGTCTCACCTTTCGTCTCGACCGGCATAACTCTTTTCAGATATCCGATAGTTTTGGCCGTCCTAAAGCCACAGTCCCCCCGGCCGGACCGGACGCCTTTTTACGGCCGGCCGCCAACCCCGGCCCGTGCTTTCGGCCGAGCTGCACTGTCACTCCGAGCTGTCCCATGACGGCCGTGACCCAGTGGACCTGCTGGTCGAACAGGCCGCGGCCGTCGGCCTCGACGCCATCGCCGTCACCGACCACGACGAGATCGACGCGAGCCACGAGGCCGCCGCGCTGGCCGAGGAGTACGGGCTCGTCGGCATCGTCGGGATGGAGGTCACCTCCGCGGCCGGCCACGTGCTCGCGCTGGGGATCGAGGAGGCGATCCCCTCGGGGCTTGACTACGACGAGACGCTCGACCGCATCCACGAACAGGGCGGCATCGCCATCGTCCCCCATCCGTTCCAGAGCTCGCGCCACGGCGTCGCCGCCCACGTCTCCGACGAACAGCTCGCGAGCGCCGACGCGATCGAGGTGTACAACTCCCGCCTCCTCACGGGTCGGTCGAACCGACAGGCCGAGCGGTTCGCGACCGCCCACGACGTGCCCAAGACCGCCGGGAGCGACGCCCACATCTCGGAGATGGTCGGACAGGCGATCACGGAGATCGGGATCGACGAACGCAACGTCGACGCGATCCTGCGGGCGATCCAGCAGGGCCGGACCAGCGTCGTCGGCCAGAAGACGCCGTGGCGCATCTCGTTCCGGCAGGCCGCCGGCGGCGTGAAACGCCGGGTCCAGCGCGGCGTGCGCGAACTGTTCCGATGACCGAACCGCTCCGCGGCGCCGACGCGTCGACGGTCTGGGCGGCGATGGAGTCCGGCGATCCACTACCCGGAACGGGGGGCTTCGCCGGCGAAGTCGACGGTCGGCTCGTCCGTGACGTCCTCGGCCGCGAACCGCTCTACCTCGACGCCGCGAGCGACGGCAGAGAGTGGAGCTTCGACCCGACGGATCTGACCGACCCCGAACTGCTCGACGCCGGCACGGTCATCGAACCGGACGACGCCCGGGGCGAGGTGTGGTCGCTCCCGAACCCAACGACCGAGACGGACCACGGGACCGCCGTCGACGCCGTTCGCGACGCCGTGCTCACGAGCGTCCGCGAGCCGAGTCCCGACGGACTCGCAGTCGCCTTCTCCGGCGGCGTCGACTCCGCGGCCGTCGCCGCGGGGGTGCCCGAGGCGCCCTGCTACGTCGCCGGCTTCGCCGACGCCGAGTCCCACGACGTGGACGCGGCCCGCGAGGCCGCCGACGCGATGGATCGCGACCTCCGCGTGGTCGCGTTCGACCACGACGATATCGAGCGCGCGGTCCCGGAGATCGTCCGCGCGACGGGGCGCTCGAACGCCATGGACGTGGGGATCGCCCTCCCGCTGTACTTCGTCGCCGAGCGGGCCGCCGCGGACGGCTTCGACCGGCTCGCGGTCGGGCAGGGCGCCGACGAACTGTTTGGCGGCTACCGCAAGGTCGTCGACCCCGCCGAGGACCACCGCGTCGACGCCGATACGGTTCGCGGCGCGACGCGGGAGGTGGTCCGGAGCCTGCCCGACCAGCTCCCGCGGGACGTGCTGACGCTCCGGGCCGCCGGTGTCGAGCCGGTCGCGCCGCTGCTCCACGACCGCGTGGTCGACGCCGCGCTCCGACTGCCCGCGGACCTGCTCGCGACCGACGAGGAGCGGAAGATCGCGCTCCGCCGAGCGGTCGCGGACGTGGTTCCGGACGACGTTCGCGGGGCCGAGAAGAAGGCCGTCCAGTACGGCACCTACGCCGCACGGGAGTTGGACCGGCTGGCTCGACAGGCCGGCTACAAGCGCCGGATGGACGATCACGTCGGGCAGTACATCGACGCGCTCGTGGCGGGCGAGGCGTAGTTAGCTCTCCTCGGCGGCCTCGATCGCACGCAGCGCGAGTGCCCGCGTGTCGGCGTCGACGTGGCTCTCCTGCAGGTCGTCGCGGTCGTACCAGTCCCACGCGTCGGCACCGGCCTCACCTGGGGCGGGGTCGATCTCTCGGCTCGGGACCGTCGCGAAGTAGATGTGGTCGACGTGCTGGTGGAACACGTCCTCGCCGTCGGTGTCGATGTCGTACAGGAGTTGCTCCCGCGGGGTGGGGAGGGTTCGCCCCGCGGGCGCGCCGACTGGCTCGGTGTCGTCGAGTAGCGTCGGTTCGAGGCCGGTCTCCTCGCGCGTCTCGCGCAGGCCGGCCTCGTGGGGGAGTTCGTCGCGGTCGACGTGGCCGCCCGGGGGGATGTGAATTCCCAGTTTCGGGTGGTAGTGCAGGGCCGCGGCGCCGTCGTTGACGATGTAGACGGTGGCAGTGAAGTGGCGCGTCGTCTCCATGGCTCTCGATTACCACCGTGGGGTTTCGGGGTTGCGGTTCGATTATTGGTCGGTCGTGGTTGGGGGCGTTTCAGTCGGTTATTGATCAATTGGTCCACCTGTTTTGTGAAGCGTGAGTACGACAACACCGTGAAAGCCCCTCCCCGCTCGGCTCGCGCGACTCGCTGCGCTCCTCGTCGGTCACTTCGTTCCCTCCTGCGGTGCTTGCGTCGCCGTGCTTCGCCGAGCGGGCAGCCCCTTTCAGTCCTACCCGACCGCACAGCCCACACGCCTCCCCAGCCGACTCACTCGCTCACTCCGTTCGCTCGTTCGTCCCTCGCGCTCGGGTCGCGCACGGAGGCGCGCCCGCTTCGCGCCACCGCATCTGCGGCGGAAGTGTGGACAGCGTTCCATCGGCGCCGCGCAGCAAGAGGTCGGTCGCAAGAACTACGTTTCGGCCCCCCGGAGGCGGGAGTATGGCACACGAAAACTCGTCCGATCTGGGTCTCGGGATCGGCGTCACCCTCTCCGTGGTCGCGCTGCTGGCCGCGGCGTGGCTGGCGCTGGTCGACCCGAGCGCGACGTTCGACAGCGGGATGCACGCCGCGGCGGTGCCGTTCGCGGTCGCGATGACCGTCGGCGTCGGCGCCGTCGCCGCGATCCACCTGTTCTGGGGGGAGTAGCCGGGAAACCGTTAAGAACGCGAACGCCCTACGCCACGACGAATGACCGAGTACACCGAGGAGGAGGCACGCATCGTCGCGTACCTACGCCACAGCGTCTCCTCTGGGGATCGGTACTTCCGGGCCAAGAACATCGCCGAGTCGATCGGCCTCTCGGCCAAGCAGGTCGGCAGCCGACTGCCGACGCTGGCGGAGAAGTCCGACGACGTGGAGATCGAGAAGTGGGGACGCTCGAAATCCACGACCTGGCGTGTCGAGCCCCAGGGGTAGCAGCACC
This sequence comes from Halolamina salina, assembly GCF_054653455.1. NCBI lineage: Archaea > Methanobacteriati > Methanobacteriota > Halobacteria > Halobacteriales > Haloferacaceae > Halolamina > Halolamina salina. Next base: position 1,488,164 of record NZ_BAAIGE010000002.1, read on the forward strand.
GCAGCCTAGCGAATTTTCGCCAGCCGCCGCTCCATCTCCGCCCCGACTTCCGCCGCGAGCTCCTCGTCCGGCCGCTCGTCGTCGGGCGCCCACTTCGAGAAGAAGCCCGCCCGTCCGAGGTAGCCGACCGCTTCGTAGATCTCCCGCCTGGCCTCGAACCCCTCCGGCAGTGAGCCTGCAGTCTCCCGGTAGGCGTCGAGCAGCACAGCCTCCAGTTCGTCCGCGACATCGAAGTACTGCGAACCGAGGAGCTGACGGTGTGCCCGGTGGAGCTCGCGTGCCGGGTCTCCGACGTGGGCGATCTCCCAGTCCAACAGGCCGACACGCCCGTCGGTGAGGAATCCGTTGGGGTGGGCTGGATCGCCGTGAAGCAGTGCCGCGGGCGCCCCGTCGAGTCGCTCTCGATTCGCCTCGACGGCAGCGATCACTGCGTCGAAACAGTTCGGGAACCGTTCCGCCGGCGCGATTCGGCGCATCTGCTCGATCTGCCCGATCAGCACGTCGGTCCACGACCCCTCCTCGAGCGCGAGCCCGTCGGGACCGCCGCCGACGATCCGACCGTGGCTGTCGAACCGCTCGGCGTGCAGCGTCGCGAACGTCCGCGCGGCTTCCGTGACGAGCGTCGACCGCTCCTCCGTGTTCGCGTCGGCCCAACGCCGGATCAGGGGATCGCCGTCGACTGCCGCGGTCGCGAGATACGGTACCTCGTACTCCGGCTCCGCAGCCGTGATCGCCGGCACCGGCACGTCGACGTTCTCCGCGACGTAACCGATGACTGATCGCTCGCGGGCCACACGTTCGCCGTCTCCGGTCGTCGAGATCTTGAGATAGATCGTCTCGCCGTCGGTGAACGTCAGTTCGACAGTCCGGTTCAGATCGTTCCAGGAAGGTCCGGTCGATCCTACTTCGGCGATCTCCCGGTCCGGGAACGCACGCCGGAGGGCGTCCGCAACCTGCTCGTCCATGGCCGTGGGTCGGCTGACCCCGGAAAGGGTTTTGTGGTGGGACGTCGGGCGACACCGTCGGCCGCAGTCCCTACCCGTTATCACCCCCCGACCCGTAGCCTGGGGTATGACCGTCCGTGTCGAACGGACCTTCACGTTCGACGCCCCGGCCGAGCAGGTGTGGGAGTTCATCGCGGACCCCGCCAAGCGCGCCGAGGCGATCAGCGTCGTCGAATCGTACGAAGTCGCCGACGAAGCCGGCCGGGAGGCGACGTGGCACGTCAGCCTCCCGATCCCGGGCGTGGGCGCGACCGTCGCAATCGAGACCGAGGACGTCGAGCGCGACCCGCCGAACCGCGTCAAGTTCGTCGGTAAGTCCACGGCGCTGCGGGTGACCGGCACCCACACCATCGAGTCCGACGGCGAGACGACGACGCTGCACAACGAGTTCGTCGTCGACGGCCGGCTCCCCGGCGTCGAGCGCTTCTTCAAGAAGAACTTCGAGTCCGAACTCGACAACCTCGAAGCCGCACTCCGCGAGGAGTTGGGGCTGAAAGCATGAGCGAGATCGGCGACGGCGACGACGCGATCACGGTCGCGCTGGCCCAGCACCGCGTCGAGGCGGGCCACGTCGAGGCGAACGTCGACCGCGCGGTCGCGGCGATCGAGCGCGCGGCCGCGGACGGCGCCGACCTCGTCTGTCTGCCCGAGATGTTCAACGTCGGCTACTTCGCGTTCGACTCCTACGCCCGGGAAGCGGAGGGACTCGACGGGCCGACGCTGAAGCGGATCGCCGCGGTCGCCGCCGACCACGGCGTCGCTGTCCAAGCCGGCAGCATCGTCGAGGATCTCCAAGTCAGCGCCGAGACGGGGTTTTCGACGCCCGATTCCGAGGGACTGGCCAACGCCTCGGTGTTCCTCGACCGCGCGGGCGAGGTGCAGGCGGTGTACCGCAAGCAGCACCTGTTCGGCTACGACTCGGCGGAGAACCAACTGCTCACGCCCGGCGAGTCGCTGCCGACCGTCGAGTTCGAGGGGTTCACCGTCGGGATGACCACCTGCTACGACCTGCGGTTCCCCGAGCTCTACCGGAAGCTCGCCGACGACGGCGTCTCGCTGGTGCTGGTGCCGAGCGCGTGGCCCTACCCCCGGGTCGAGCACTGGCGGACGCTCCCGCGCTCGCGGGCCATCGAGAACCTCGCCTACGTCGCCGCGGTCAACGGCGCCGGGGAGATGGGCGACGACCGCCTCGTCGGCCGCTCGACGGTGTACGACCCCTGGGGGACTCCGATTTCGACCTGCGACGACGACCCTGAACTGGTGACGGCCGAGCTGTCGCCCTCCCGCGTCGAGGCGGTCCGCGAGGAGTTCCCGGCGCTGCGGGACCGCCGGCTGTAAGCGGCAGTTTCTCTCCGCTATCGGCGAAAGAGCCTCTACCCCGGCGGCTGAACGGCCGGTATGGACACGAAGAAGTTCCTGTTCGTCTCGGCCGACGCCGCGCTGATCACCGACCTCGCGTGGCAGGTCCACCGGGAGGGCCACGACGTGAAGTACCACATCGAAGCCGAGAGCGATCAGGAGATCGGCGACGGCTTCGTCCCCAAGACCGACGACTGGGAGGCGGAAGTCGACTGGGCCGACGTGATCATTTTCGACGACATCTGGGTGGGCGACAGCGTCGGGACGGGGAAGCTCGCGCAGGAGCTCCGCGAGGAGGGGAAAGCCGTCGTCGGCGGCACACCAAACACCGACCGGCTTGAGGAGGACCGCGGGTACGCGATGGAGATCCTCGAGGACCACGGGGTCAACACCGTCGAGCACCACGTCTTCGACGATTTCGAGGAGGGGATTCGGCACGTCCGGGAGAACCCCGCCCCGTACGTCATCAAACCGCTCGGTGAAGTCCAGAACGTCAAACGCCTGCTGTACGTCGGGAACGAGGACGACGGCAGCGACGTGATCGACGTCCTGCGGGCGTACGAGAAGGCGTGGGGCCACCGGATGAAGGGGTTCCAGCTGCAGCGGAAGGTCGAAGGCGTCGAGGTCGCCATCTGCGGGTTCTTCGACGGGAACGAGTTCGTCGATCGGGTGAACTTCAACTTCGAGCACAAGAAGCTGTTCCCGGGCAACATCGGGCCCTCGACCGGCGAGATGGGCACGTCGATGTTCTGGGCCGGGCGGAACGAACTGTTCGAGGAGACGTTCGGGAGGCTCGAAGGCTGGCTCGCGAACGAGGGGTACGTCGGCAGTATCGACATCAACTGCATCGTCAACGAGAACGGAATCTACCCGCTGGAGTTCACCCCTCGGTTCGGCTATCCGACGATCGCGCTGCAGGAGGAGTCGTTCGAGTCCTCGACGGGGCAGTTCTTCTACGACCTCGCCCACGGGAACGACCCCGACCTCGACGTACACGGCGGCTACCAGATCGCGGTCCGGATCGTCCTGCCGCCGTTCCCGTTCGACGACGAGGAGACGTACGACGAGAGCTCCCGGAACGCCGCGGTCGTGTTCGAGACCGAGAGCCGTGACGGGATCCACATCGAGGACGCGAAGAAGGTCGACGGGCAGTGGCGCGTCGCCGGCGACAACGGGATGCCGATCGTCGTGACCGGGAAAGGGGAGACGATGGCGGCCGCACGGGAGCAGGCGTACGACCGCATCGACGACATCGTGATGCCCAACATGTACTACCGCGACGACATCGGCGAGCGCTGGATCGACGGCGACGGCGACCGACTGCAGGCGTGGGGGTACCTCGGGCCGCAGTCCTGAGGGCAGTCGCCCCGGTCGTCGACGCCGTTACGGCAGCGTCTCGTTCGGCGCCCCGTCGCCGGCCAGCAGTTCACAGAAGCGCCGCAGGACCGCCTCCCGACCGTTCGCCCGGCGTCGGCCGCGACTGGAACCGGGGGGAACTGACAGTTTGAGTGTATACCGTTCGATCCAACGCCGCTCGGATCCCGTAACGAAGTGTATTCGCCCCGTAGCGGCGCTCTCGGATACTCATTATTGAATTCCGACAATAGCATCAAACATCTATCATCTATTGAGACGTATATTGACTTACGCTTGCCTAAGCTATTTACCCCATTAGCCCGCCCATAGCCCATGGTAGATGGTGACAATCAGCCAACGACCACGCGACGAACGTACCTGAAAGCGGGCGCAGCGGTCGGTAGCTTCGCCGGACTGAGCGGGTGTGTCTCTTCGCTAACCGGAGGGACGACGACGCTTCGGGTCAATTCGCCGGCCGCGGAGGGTTCAGTGCACGGCGACGCCGGGGCGTGGATCAAAGAGTACGTCGAGGCCGAGACCGACGGCGACATCGAGATCGAGGTGTACCGCAACAGCGAGTTGGGGGGCCAGATCGAGTCGATCGAGAACGTCTCCTCGGGGTCGCTGGAGATGTACGTCATCCCCTACGCGCTGACGGGGACCCAGTACCAGCCGGCACAGGTGTTCGACGCGCCGTACCTCTACGACCCGGAGAACCCCTACGAGGACATCTACGAGAAGACCGACCCGCAGGACAGCGAGATCGCACAGAACGTCATCGAGAACCTCGCTTCGGAGACCAACATCCGGTCGCTCGGCGCGGTGGTGCAGGGCACCCGCCGGTGTACGCTGAACGTCGAGGGCGAGCCGCCGACGAACCCCGAGGAACTGGGCGAGTACCGGATGCGTGCGGTGCCGATCGGCATGTACGAGCAGGCGCTCGTCGGCCTCGGCGCCGAGACGACGAACATCGACTTCTCGGAGGTGCCACAGGCGCTGGCCTCGGGCTCGATCCAGGGGCAGGAGAACCCCTACAACATCATCCGGAGTTCGGGCATCTGGGAGAACCAGAGCCACATCATCGAGACCGACCACATGCACGTGCCGCTGGCGATCATCATCAACGAGGGGATCTTCCAGGACGACCTCACCGACAACCAACAGCAGATCATGTACGACGCGGTGCGCGAGAACCAGTCCCGCGCGACCGAGACGCTCCAGTCGAACCTCGAGGACCACCGCTCGTTCATGCGTGAGAACGGCCTCACGATCGTGCCGCCGGAGGACCTCGACATGGACGCGTTCCGGAGCGCGACCCGCCAGCGCATCCGGGACCAGTTCCCCGACCTGATCGACACGATCGAACAGCTGCACGGCAACGGCTACCCCGCGGAATAGATGTCGCGGGTCGAGCGCGCGTTCGACCGGGCGACGAGTGCGCTGTATCGCGGCTCGGCGGTAGCGCTGCTGCTCATCCTCGTTTTGATGCTGGTCCGTGTCGTCTCACGGAACCTGAGCCTCGGCATCAGCGGGCTCCAGATCGTCGCACAGGCCGCCGCGGTCTGGCTCACGTTCATGATCGTCGGCGCCCTGGAGTGGGAGCGGCGCCACATCGAGATCGACTACTTCACCGACCGCATCCCCGAGCGCTGGCAGCCGCTCCACGACATCTTCGTGACGCTCGTGGGCACGTACGCGGCGTACGTCATCTTCGTCGGCTCGATAATCGCGATGGTGACGTTCGCCGACTCCACGTCGCCGGCCGTCGACATCCCGATCCCGTTCTACTACGCGGCGTCGACGCTCGGGGCGGGGTTCCTGCTGTCGATCTACGCCTACCGCATCTACTCCGCGGTGCAGGAGGTGCGTCGCTGATGGCGGTGCTGGGTCTGATCGCGGTGCTGATGTTCGTGGCGCTGGCCTCGATGCGGGTGCCGGTGTGGATCGCGCTGCTGGTGCCGGCCGCGCTGTACAGCTTCGTCAGCGGCCAGCCGTTGCTGTTCCCCGCGGTGAACATGGTCCGGGAGCTGGACTCGTTCACGCTGCTGGCCATCCCGCTGTTCATCTACGTCGGCTCGCTGATGAACCACGGCGAGATCACCGAGAAGATCTTCGACTTCGCCGACGACGTGGTCGGCCACTACGACGGCGGGCTGGCGCAGGTGAACATCCTCACCAGCCTGATCTTCTCGGGGATCAGCGGCTCGGCGCTCGCCGACATCGGCGGCGTCGGGCGCGTCCTGATCGACTCGATGAAGGACGCCGGCTACGAGGGCGACTTCTCGGCGGCGGTCACCAGCGCGTCGGCGACGGCCGGCCCGATCTTCCCGCCGAGCATCCCGCTGATCCTCTACGGGATCATCGCGGAGGTCTCCGTCGTCTCGCTGCTGCTCGCGGGCGCGCTGCCGGCGCTGCTCACCGTCGCGTTCCTGATGCTCGGCACCGCGGTCATCGCGAAGACCCGCGGACTCCCGAGCAACTCCCACCGGGCCTCGCTGAGCAAGATCGCCTCCTCGTTCGCGAAGGCGTTCCCGGCGCTGCTGACGCCGGTGATCCTCATCGCCGGGATGCTCGGTGGGCTGTTCAGCCCGACCGAGGCCGCGGCGGTGACGGTGTTCTACATCCTGCTGATCAACACCGTCGTCTACCGGTTCCTGAACCTCCGGTACATCTGGAACGCGGCCACCGAGACGGTCGAGACCACCGGGACGATCGTGATAATCCTCGGCGCCGCGAGCGTGTTCAGCTACGTGCTCTCCGTCGAGGGGGTCGACAGGCTGTTCGAGACGACCGTGCTGTCGGTGTCGACCAACCCGATCGTGGTGCTGATCCTGGTGAACCTCGTGCTGCTGTTCATCGGGCTGTTCCTCGACCCGATCGCGGCGCTGGTGATGATGACGCCGATCGTCGTCCCCACGCTGACGGAGGTCGGCGTCGATCCGGTCCACGCGGGGGTCATCATGGTGTTCAACCTGATGCTCGGGCTGCTCACCCCACCGCTCGGGCTCTCGGTGTACCTCTCGGCGGACATCGCGGACGAGCCGGTCTGGGACGTGTTCCGGGAGACTCGGGACTACTACGTGATCCTCGCGATCGCGCTGCTGGTGATCACTTACTACCCGCCGCTCAGTCTGAGTATTCTCGAGTACCTGTAGCCCGCCGCCGGCGCTCCTCCGGCGGCGTGTCGTCCTCGACCAACTGCATGGGCGCGAGCGTGTCGGCTTCAGCCATCGTCGCGACCAGCCAGTCGTACCCCTGCTGAGGCTCCTCGCTCGCGAACCCGACCCCCGCCGCCCGGAGCTCGGCCATCCGCTCCCGGATGTCGTCGACGGCGAAGGCGATGTGGAAGAATCCGTCGCCGTGCTCGCGCCAGTGGTCGTACACCCAACCGGACTCGGTCGTCGGCGTGATGAGCTCGACCAGCGCGTCGCCGACCGGGTAGAGCGCGACCTCGAGTTCGAACTCCCCGGTCATCTCCTCGCGAGCCAGCCGATCGACGCCGAACTGTGACTCGAACGCGGCCGTCGCCGCGTCCAGATCGCCGACCACGAACGCCACGTGGTGGATGCGCGTGAACATACCTCACACGTCGGCGCTCGCGGCATCAATCTATCGTCTCCCGCAACGCCGCCACGAATGCCCGACAGTCCATCCCGGTCGAGGCGCCGCGGGCGGCCGCGGTGTCGTTCACTGCGCTCACCACGCCGTCCTCCCACGTCGAACGCGCGTCGCCGATGCGGGCGGTGTCGTGAGCGACCGTCGCCGCGGGGATGCTCCGCTCGTCGAGGAACGGGAGTCGGCTCCGGCCGGCGCCGTCCTTTCCGCCGCCGGCGTCGTTGAACACCGCGGCGGCCACGTCGCCCGCGATGTAGGAGTCGCCCTCCCCGGCGAGTCGGGCGCCGTGGCTCGCGGTGATCGCGATCCGGCCGTCGTCCTCGGGCCGGATCAGCGACAGCGAATCCATCCCCCAGACTGCGGGGTCGCCGTCGTCGAGTTCGAACCGGCCGGGCGAACGCGCCGCCGGGGACGGCGCTGGCTCGGCGTCGCGCATCCGCTCGGCGGCGTCGACGACCGCGTCGCCCTCCGAGCAGCCGAGCGCGGCGGCCGTGTCGTTGGCCCGGCTGATCCGCCCCGATCGGACGGTATCGGCGCCGTCGCCGATGCGGGCGCTGTCGTGGGCCACCGTCGCCGCCGGCGTGCCGTGCTCGTCGAACGCCGGGAGGGTCTTAACGCCCGCCGCGCCCTTCCCGACCCCGGCGTCGTTGAGGATCACCCCGCGGACCCCGGCCCGCGCCGCGAGGTAGCCCGCGTAGGCGCCGCCGTGGCTCGCGGCGACGACGACCCCCGGTTCGGCGTCGGCCGAGAGCTGTGTCACGCTGTCGAGCACTCGGACGTGAGTGAGTACCATGGACGGACTGGCGGCCGCAGCCGCATAACTCCCGGCGTCCCCTCAGTCGCCGGGACGAACAGCTTTTTGTCGGTATTCGCCTCTTCTTGAGAGTATATGCCATACGTCGTCCGGATGCCGAAGCTCGGCGTCGAGATGGAGACGGGGATCGTGATCGAGTGGTACCTCGACGTGGGTGAGACGGCCGAGGAGGGGGACGTGATCGCCGAGATCGAGTCCGAGAAGTCGACAGCCGAGGTCGCGGCACGCGAGGACGGCGCGCTCCGGGAGCGCTACCTCGACGCCGGCGAGGAGGGGCCGCCCGGCGCCGCGATGGGCATCTTCGCGCCGCCGGACGCCGACATCTCGTCGCTCCGGGCGGAGGTCGACGTCGAGCCGGACGAAACCGAGGACGACGAGGCTGACGCCGAGGCGACGCCGGAGGCCACCGAGGACGACGGGACGCCGGGGTCGGCGGGCGAGCCCGCACAGCCGTCGGTCGACGACGGGACCGTCCGGGCGAGCCCGCGGGCCAAGCGCCGGGCCGAGGAGCTCGGGGTGACGCTCTCCCGGGTCGAGGGCACCGGTCCCGAGGGCGGGATCGTCGCCGACGACGTGGCGGCCGCGGCGGGCGACGCCGGCGGGCGGACGATTCGCGAGGAGCGGACGTTCTCGGGGATGCGCTCGACGATCGCCGACCGGCTGAGCACCAGCTACCGCGAGGCCGCCCACGTCACCGTCGATCGGGAGGTCGAGGTCGAGGCGGCGTTCGATGCGGCCGAGGCCGCCGGCGACGACGCCTCGCTCACCGACGTGTTGCTGCTCGCGGTGTCGGCGACGCTGGACGAACACCCCGAGTTCAACGCCACCTTCGACGCCGACAGCGAGACGCACACGCTGTACGAGGAGCACAACATCGGGATCGCGGTCGACCTCGAAGGCGGCCTCGTCACACCGGTCATCCCCGACGTGGGCGGGAAGTCGATCGACGAACTCGCCCGACAGCGAAGCCGGCTGACCGAGCGCGTGCTCGACGGCGAGTACGACGGCGACGACCTCAGCGGCGGGACGTTCACGGTGTCGAACCTCGGCGTCGTGGGCAGCGACTCGTTCACGCCGATCATCAACCCCCCCGAGATCGCGATCCTCGGCGTCAACCGCGTCCGCGAGCGCCCGGTCAACACCGACGCCGGCATCGAGTTCCCCCGACACATCACGTTCAGCCTCTCCTTCGACCACCGGGTGGTCGACGGCGCCGACGCGGCGCGGTTCCTCGTCACGCTCGACGAGACGCTTGCCGACGCGGAGAAACTGCTCGACTGATCGCCCCCGGATTTTCTGTTGTGTGGTACCACGCAACGTAGATTTATGCGCCGTCAGTCACACGACCGGACGATGACGAAACTCCTGACGGGCCAGACGGCGGTCGTGACGGGCGCGGCGAGCGGGATCGGGCGCGCGATCGCGCTCGCGTTCGCCGGCGAGGGCGCGGACGTGGTCGTCGCCGACCTCGACGCGGAACCACGCGAGGGCGGGCAGCCGACCGCCGAGCGTATCCGCGACGACACCGACGCCGACGCGACGTTCGTCGAGTGTGACGTGTCCGACCCGGACGCCGTCGAGGGCGCGATGGACGCCGCCGAGGCGTTCGGCGGCGTCGACGTGCTGGTGAACAACGCCGGCGTCGTGCGGGTGGAGTCGCTGCTGTCGGTCACCGAAGCGGAGTACGATCAGGTGATGGACGTGAACGTCAAGGGGACGTTCTTCGGCGCCCAGCGGGCCGCCCGGCGGATGGCCGAGGGCGACGGTGGCTGCATCATCAACATCTCCAGCATCGCCGGCCTCGAAGGCGCCGGCGACTACGTGACCTACTCCACCTCGAAGGGTGCGGTCCGGCTGATGACGTACGCGCTGGCCGACGCGCTCGGCGACGAGAACGTCCGGGTCAACGCGATCCACCCCGGCCCCGTCGACACGGGGCTGATGCGGGAGGACCTCGGCACCGACCCGGACGGCGAGAACCCGTTTCTCGCAGGGGTCCCCCGCGGACGGATGGGCGAACCCGAGGACGTTGCCGACGCCGCCGTGTTCCTCGCGAGCGACCGCGCGGATTTCGTCAACGGCTCGTCGCTGGTCGTCGACGGCGGGATGGTCAACACCCGGGGACAGCTCCTCTCGGAGTGAGGCGAGAATCGGCCGGAATCGCCCCGCTACCAAGCTTTTTATGCTATCTCCGCTCATTCCTACGCGTTAATCATTATCATGCCACAGTTCGACTTGGATTCAGCCGACGACAGGCGGAAGGCCCTCCGGAAGATGCTGCTGATACGGGAGTTCGAGAACCGGGTCAGCGAGCGGTTCGCGGACAACGAGATTCCCGGGTTCGTCCACCTCTCGCAGGGGCAGGAGGCCGTCGCGGTCGGCGCCTGCGGTGCGCTCGACGACGACGACTACGTCACGAGCACCCACCGCGCCCACGGTCACAGCCTCGCGAAGGGGCTGGAATCGGATCGGCTCATGGCCGAACTCTACGGCAAGGAGGCAGGCTACTGTGGCGGACGAGGGGGGTCGATGCACGTCGCCGACCTCGACACCGGGATGCTCGGCGCCCAGCCCATCGTCGGCGCCAGCGTCCCGCTGGGCACCGGGGCGGCGCTCACGGCCCACCTCCGCGACGAGGACTGGATGGCGATCGCGTTCTGTGGCGACGGTTCCACGGCCGCCGGACAGGTACACGAGGCGATCAACCTCGCGGCGACGTGGGGGCTGCCGATCGTCTTCGTCATCGAGAACAACCAGTACTCCGAGGGGATGGTGTTCGACGAGCAGCACAACATCGAGGACCTCGCGGACATGGCCGCGTCCTACGGGATCCCCGGTGAGATCGTCGACGGGCAGGACGTGGAGGCGGTCAACGACCTCGTCAACGATGCCCGCGACCGCGCGCTCGCCGGCGACGGGCCGACGCTGATCGAGGCCAAGACGTACCGCTACCGCGGCCACTTCGAGGGCGACGAGGAGCCTTACCGGTCCGAGGAGGAGGTCGAGGAGTGGAAGCGTGAACGCGACCCGATCGAGAACTACCGCGAGCGGCTGCTCGCGGAGGGCGTGATCGACGAGGCGACGTTCGAGGAACTACGTGAGTCGGTCGTCGAGGAGATCGACGCCGCCATCCAGTTCGCCCGCGACGCCGACGAGCCCGACCCGGAGGACGCCTACGACGACGTGTTCGCCGAGCCCGTCGACGACGTCGAGCGGTTCCACGATCGGCTCCGCGCCGACGGGGGTGGAGAATGAGCGGCGAGACCGAGCGACTGAGCCTCCGCGAGGCGATCCGCTCGGCGCTCCGGGAGGAGCTGCTCCGGGACGACGACGTGTTCATCATGGGTCAGGACGAGGAGGACGGCGGCTCCTTCGAGGTGACCGCCGGGCTGCACGACGAGTTCGGCTTCGACCGCGTGCGGAACACGCCGATTAGCGAGGCGGCACAGATCGGCTCGGGCGTCGGCGCCGCCGCGACCGGGCTTCGGCCGGTCGTGAACCTCAGCTTCTCGGACTTCATCGGCGTCTGCTACGACCAGGTGATGAATCAGGCCGGAAAGACCCGCTACATGTTCGGCGGCGCGAGTTCCGTCCCCATGACGATCCGGGCGATCGAGGGCGCCGGACTCAACGCCGCGGCCCAGCACTCCGGGACGGTCCACTCGATGGTGTCCCACCTCCCGGGGATCAAGGCGGTCGCCCCGGGCACGCCCGAGGCGGCGAAGGGGCTGATGAAGTCCGCCATCAGGTCGGACGACCCGGTGGTGTTCTTCGAGAACAAGACGATCTACGAGCGCCGGGGCGAGGTGCCGGTCGACGAGGAGTTCACCGTCCCGCTGGGCGAGGCAAGCGTCGAACAGGAGGGCGACGACGTGACCGTCGTCGCCACCCAGCGACTGCTCGGCGAGGCGCTCGCGGCGAGCCGGGAGTTCGACGACCTCGGCATCGAGGTGATCGACCCGCGCTCGCTCTACCCGCTGGACACCGACACGATCGCCGACAGTATCGAGAAGACGGGGCGGCTGGTCGTCGCCGACGAGAGCCCGCTCTCCTACGGGTTCCACGCAGAAGTGTTCGCGCGGTCGGCCGAGGACGCGTTCTGGCACCTCGACGCGCCGTTGCAGCGCGTCGGCGTCCCCGACACGCCGATTCCCTTCTCGCCGACACAGGAGGACGAGGTCGTGCCCGACGCCGACGACGTGCGCCGCGCGATCGAACGCACGCTCTGAGCCGCCTCAGCGGTTCACGGTGTGTATCGCCTCGCCGTCGACGTTCGCGGCGGCCTCCATCAACGCCTCCCCCAGCGTCGGGTGCGCGTGGACGGTGTGAGCCACGTCGGCCGCGGTGAGTTCGTTCCGAACCGCGAGCGTCAGTTCGCCGATCAGCTCCGACGCCTCCGGGCCGACGATCTGGGCGCCCAGCAGCGTCCCGTCGTCGGCGTCGGCGACGACCTGCACGAACCCTTCCTCCTCGCCGGCGGTGAGCGCGCGGCCGTTCCCGCGGAACGACATGCGGCCGACAGTGACCTCCCGCTCCGCAGCCTCCGGAGCGACCCCGACGGTCGCGATCTCGGGCTCGGTGAACACGACGCTCGGGACGGGGCCGACCGGCCCCGGATCGCCGCCGGCGATCGCCTCGACGGCGTGGAGCGCCGCGTGGCTGGCCTCGTGAGCCAGCATCGGCTCGCCCGCCACGTCGCCGACGGCGTAGATGTGCTCCTGACTGGTCCGTCCGTTCTCGTCCGTGACGACGAACCCGTCGTCGTCGACCGTCACGCCCGCGGCGTCCGGGTCGACCGTGTCGGCGACCGGGCGGCGACCGACGGCAACGAGCACGGCGTCGGCTTCGTACTCCTGCTGGTCCCCGTCCTCGGTCTCGGTGACGACGACGGGCGCGCCGGTGATGTCCTCGTACCACTCCTGTGCGGCCTCGCCGAAGGAGAAGGAGATCCCCAGCTCGCGGGCGCGCTCGGCGACCGGCTCGACGAGTTCGTCGGCGTAGCCCGGCAGCGGGTCGTCCAGCGCCTCGAGGACGGTCACGTCGGTGCCCAGCTCGGCGAACGCCGTCGAGAGCTCCATCCCGATGTAGCCCGCACCGACGACGACCAGCCGGTCGGGTCGCTCCGAGAGGTCGAGCACGTCGCGGGAGCTCAACACCGGCTCGTCGTCGAACGAGAAACCCGGAAGCTCGATCGGGCGGCTCCCGGTCGCGATCACCGCGTGCTCGAAGGAGAGCGTCGTCGAGTCGACGGTCAGCGACGGCGGGTCGATCTCGACGGTGTGGTCGTCCTGGAAATGGGCGGTCCCCTCCCGGTAGGTTACGCCGTTGGCGTCGAGAAGCTGCTCGACGCCGCCGGTGAGCCGGTCGACGACGGAGTCCTGCCACTCGCTCAGCTCGTCGAACGCGACCGTCGGCTCGGCGTGGACGCCGCGATCCGCCATCCGTCCGACCCCGCCCGCGGCGCGTGCCACGTCGATCAGCGCCTTCGAGGGGATGCAGCCGTGGTTGAGGCAGACGCCACCCGGTTCGCCGCGCTCGACGATGGTGGTTTCGAGGCCCCGCTGTGCGGCACGGATCGCGGCGACGTAGCCGCCCGGCCCGGCGCCGATCACGACCACGTCCGTCCGTTCGGTAGACATGGCTCTACCTTGGGTCAGTGTGGCATAAAGCCAGTCCCGCCGGCAACACTGGATCCGGGACGGATTCGGGGTTTCGATATCGCTATTAGTGGTTTACGAAGTGGGTTCAGCGAGCTACTCCCCCTGCCACTCGGGATCGCGGTCTTCGAGGAACGCGTCGATCCCTTCGTCCTTGTCGGCGGTCGCGAACAGCTGGGCGAACAGTTCGGCCTCGTACTCGATGCCGTCTTCCAGCCCCATCTGCGAGGCGGCCTGCACGGACTGCTTGGCGAACTCCAGCGCGACCGGGCTGTTCGCGGCCATCGACGACGCGAGGTCATTCACTGCGTCGTCGAAGTCGTCGTCGCCGTGGACCTCGTCGACGAGGCCGATCTCCCGGGCTTCGTCGGCGTCGATCAGCTCGCCGGAGAGGATCAGCCGCATGGCCTGCCCCTCGCCGACCAGCCGGGGGAGCCGCTGGGTGCCGCCGCCGCCGGGCATGATGCCGAGGTTAATCTCCGGCTGGCCAATTTTGGCGTCCTCGTGGGCGAGGCGTACGTCACAGGCCTGGATCAGTTCGCAGCCGCCGCCGAGGGCGTGCCCGTTGATCCGGGCGATCACCGGCATCGGGCAGTCGGCGACGTGTTCGTACACCCGCGGGCGCTTGCTGGCCTCGCGCTGTTCGAGCGCGTCGCGCTCCCGGAGCTCGGTCACGTCGGCGCCGGCGGCGAACGCCCCGGCCTCCTCCGCGCCGGTGAGCACGACTGCCCGGACCTCCTCGCCCTCCACCGCGTCGATCACGTCGGCGAGTTCCTCGCGTAGCTGGGCGTTCAGCGCGTTCCGGGCGTCCGGGCGCCGGAGCGTGATCGTGGCCACGCGGTCGCCCCGAGCGCCGACCTCGGCGTCGACGGTCTCGCAGTCGGCGGCGATCTCCTCGAGCGTCATTCTCCACCCCAGTCGCCGCTGGTGCCGACGATCTCACCGTCCTCCCAGACGTAGAACCCCTCGCCGGTCTTCTTCCCGAGCTTGCCGGCCCGGACCTTCCGTTTCAGGATCTGCGGCGGCCGGAACCGCTCGCCCAGCTCCTCCCGGAGGTGTTCGAGGATGTCCAGCCGCACGTCCAGCCCGACCACGTCGCCCAGCGCGATCGGCCCCTGCGGGTGGTTGTAGCCCAGCTCCATCGCGGCGTCGATATCCTCGGGCGAGGCGACGCCCTCCTGTACCATCCGCATGGCTTCGACGCCCAGCGCGACGCCGAGCCGGGAGGAGGCAAAGCCCGGCGAGTCGGTCACTTCGACGGGCGTCCGGTCGATCCCCTCGACGAACTCGTGGGCACGCTGGACGGTTCGGTCGCTCGTCTGCTCAGCAACCACAATTTCCACCAACTCCATGATGTGCACGGGGTTGAAGAAGTGCAGACCGACCGCGCGGTCCGGGCGGTCCAGCGCGCTCGCGATCTCCGTCAGCGACAGCGAGGAGGTGTTGGAGGCGATGATCGCGTCGTCAGCGACGTGGGACTCCACGTCCTCGAACGTCTCCTGCTTGATCTCCATCTGCTCGGGGACGGCCTCGATGACGATATCGGCGTCGCCGACCGCGTCTTCGAGCGAGGTCGTCCCGGTGATGCGATCGAGCGTCGCCGCCTTCTCGTCCTCGGTGACTTTGTCGCGCTCGACGCCGCCTTGGAGGTTCGCCTCGATGGCGTCGAGCCCGTCGTCGACGAACTCCCGCTCGATGTCCCGGAGCCACACGTCGTGGCCCGCCATGGCCGATACCTGGGCGATCCCGTGTCCCATCGTGCCGGCGCCGAGTACGACTACGTGCATGCGCCGGAGAGGGGCCGGAGCCGAGAAAAAACCGCGTGACACGGAGTTGCTGAAGATCGCCGAGGCGCTCGGCCGACTACCGCCGTCGCTCGACCGGCCGTAGTTTGAACCCGTAGCGGATCACTCCCTCCTGCGTGTAGATCCGACGGATCGTCGCCTCGACGCGCGTGCCGATCTCGACGTCCTCCCCATCAGCGAGCACTTGCGAGGGCACGCTCACGCTGCCGCCGTCGGGACCGTCGAGCGCGACGATCGCGCTCACGAACGGGCCGCTCCGGGACTGCTGCTCGACGAACTCCGGCGGCGCGCCGCCCTGGGCGATCGTGGTGGTCGCCTCGACGGTTCCTTCTCCGGGCAGTTCGACCCGTTCGTACTCCTCGACCTGGGCGTGGCAGTCCCCGCAGGCGCCGCCCGCCGGGAAGTTCAGCGCGCCGCAGTCCGGACACCGTCCCGCGACCAGTCGGTGGCGCTGCGGCGTCGTGCGCTGCCACGAGGGGACGCTGACGTACGCGCCGCCGCCCTCCGGCTCGCCGGTCGTGATCTCGCCGCGCCGGCGGAGGTACTCGGCGTAGGAGAGGTCGGTCGTTCCTGACAGCGCCGCATCGACGGGGATCGAACCGTCGATCACGAGCGTGTTCGCGCCCGCGCCGCTGCCGTACGCCGCGAGCAGCACGCGCTCGGCGCCGTCGTCGAACGCCGACGCGGCGCCGAGGAACGCGCTCGCCGCGCCCGTGTCGCCGAGCTGGCTGACGGTCTCCGCGGCCGCGATCGTCTCGGTGTCGACGCCAAGCGCGCCCGCGGCGCGGTAGGGAAGCTTGCCGTCGGGCGACTGGACCGCCGCGGCGTCGACGGACGCCGGATCGAGGTCGAGGGCGGCTGCCGCGCCGCCGAGCGCCGTCGTGAACGCCTCGCGGTCGTACTGAGTGACGCCGAGCCCTGTGGTCTCCTCGCTTCCGACCTCGCGGAACCGCGTTCCGGGGGAGGACTCGACGTGCGAGCCGCGGTCGACGACTGTTCCGGGGCCGTCGGCGGCGAGGACGAGCGCGGCCGCACCGGCGCCCGCGGCGTGTTCGATCTCGCTGTCCGGCTCGCCGCGCGGGCAGTCGGCGACGATCACGAGGCCGACGCCGTCTTCCGGGTCGGAACCGCCCCACGTCCCCGCGTCGAGCGCCCCGGCGAGCGCCTGTGCGCCGGCGCGGGTGCTGCCCGTGAGCGTGCGCGTGTCGGCGTCCGTGGGTGCGCCGAGCACGCTCGCGAGCCGGGGCGTGAGATCCTCCTCGGCCATCGGCGGCGTCGTGGTCGCGAACGCGAGGTGGGCGACCTCGTCGCCGTCGCGGTCGGCGGCGTCGAGCGCGCGCCGGGCCGCCTCGATCCCCATCGTGAGCGCGTCCTCGTCGGCTTCGGGGACCGCTTTCTTCTCGATTGCTGCCGCGTCGAACTGCCCCCACGCGGCCTCGAACTCAGCGGCGTCGATGCGCAGTCTGGGCGTGTACGCCCCGATCGCGGCGATTCCTGGTTCGTCGGCCGCGCCGCCGCCGCTCATCGTCCCACCTCCCGTTCGAGGACGTGGACGACCGCCGCGCCGCCGCTACCGCCAACATTGTGAGTCAGGCCGAGTTCTGCGTCTTCGACTTGGCGGTCCCCCGCCTCGCCGCGGAGTTGTTTGACCGCCTCCGCGATCTGCCCGGCGCCGGTCGCGCCGATCGGGTGGCCCTTCGACTTCAGGCCGCCGGAGGCGTTCACCGGGAGTTCGCCGCCGAGTTCGGTGGCGCCGGAGTCGACCAGTTCGTGGGCCTCGCCGCGGCCACAGAACCCCAGATCCTCGTACGCCAGCAGTTCGGCGATCGCGAAGCAGTCGTGGACCTCCGCGAAGTCGAGGTCGTCCGGTTCGATCCCGGCGCGGTCGTACGCCTCCGCAGCGGCTTCCATCGAGGCGTCGATCCCGGTGTAGGTGTCGCGCTGGAACAGGCCGACGCGTTCGCTGGCGGCACCGACCCCCGCAACGCGGATCGGTTCGTCGGTGTACTCCCCGACGGCGTCCTCGCTCGCGACGAGCACCGCGGCGGCGCCGTCGGAGGTCGGACAGCAGTGATAGAGGTTCAACGGATCGGCGACGACCGGCGCGTCCCGGGCGTCCTCGATCGAACACTCGAAGCCGAGGTGGGCGTCGTCGTTCTTCGCGCCGTTTTTGTGGTTCTTGACGGCGACCTGTGAGAGATGCTCCGGCGTCGCGTCGTAGCGGTCGAAGTAGGCGCTGGCCATCTGGGCGTACACGCCGGCGAACGTGGTGCCGGTCAGGCGCTCCCACTCGGTCTCGCCGGAGACGCCGAGCCAGTACTTCGCCGCGTCGCCGCTCATGTCGGTCATCACCTCGACGCCGCCGGCGAGCGCCACGTCGGCCATCCCGCTCCGGACGGCCTGCACGGCCTGTCTGACTGCGTACCCCGAGGCCGCACACGCGTTCTCGACGCGCGTGCTCGGGATGCCGTGGAGGCCGGCGTGTTCGGTGACCGCCGGCCCGGAGAGCCCGATCTGTCGCCCGCCGACGCCGAGCGTGCCGACGACCGCCTCGTCGATCTCGCCGGCGTCGATCCCGTCGGGGACGCTGTTGAGCGCCGCGTCGACGGCGTCGGTGAACAGCGACCGATAGCTCTCGCCGGGCATCGCGCCGAAGGGGGTCTGCCCCGCGCCGATGATGTACGCCTCGCGCATTGGCCCACGGTTCCGCCGGTCCGACGAAAAGCCTTCCCGTGGGCGACGTGGCGGCCACGGACCGGCGCCCGGTCGGTTGGTTTCACCTCGTCGGAACCATCATGATTTTTACTGTCGTCGGTCCAGCGGGCGAGTATGGTACACAAGCCCATAGAGGGCGCCGACCGCGCGGAGATCCGCGACCTCCAGGCCGAACGACTCCGGGAGACCGTCGAGAACGCCTACGAGAACGTTCCGTTCTACCGGGAGACGCTCGACGAGGCCGGGGTCGAACCGGCCGACATCCAGAGCGTCGACGACGTGACGAAACTCCCGACGACCACGAAGGAAGACTTCCGCGACGAGTACCCCGACGGGCTGTTCGCCGTCGACGACGACGAGGTGACCCGGATCCACGCCTCCTCGGGGACGACGGGCAAGCCGAAGATCGTCGCCTACACCGACGACGACGTCGACGTGTGGAGCGAGGTGGTCGCGCGCTCGCTCGCGGCGGCGGGCGTCGAGCCCGGCGACACCGTCCAGAACGCCTACGGCTACGGGCTGTTCACCGGCGGGCTCGGGCTCCACTACGGCGTCGAGGAGCTCGGCGGGACGGTCATCCCCGTCGGCGGCGGGCAGACTCAGCGCCAGATCGAGCTGATGATCGACCTCGACAGCGACGTGTTCACCTGCACGCCCTCCTACGCGCTCTACCTCGCCGAGACGGCCGAGGAGATGGGTCACGATCCGCGGGAACTGCCCATCTCGACGGTCATCTTCGGCGCCGAGCCCTGCACCGATCCGATGCGCGAGGAGATCGAACAGCGGCTGGACGTGACCGGGATCGACATCTACGGGCTCTCCGAGATCGTCGGTCCGGGCGTCTCGAACGAGTGCCACGAGGCACAGGAGGGGCTGCACATCTGGGAGGACCGCTTCCTGCCCGAGGTCGTCGATCCACAGACCGGCGAACCGCTCCCGGAGGGCGAGGAGGGCGAACTCGTGCTCACGACGCTGTCGAAGGAGGCGCTGCCAGTCCTGCGTTATCGGACGGGCGACCTGACGACGCTGACCTACGAGGAGTGTGAGTGCGGGCGGACGATGGTCCGGATGGACAACGTCACCGGCCGCGCCGACGACCTGCTGATCGTCCGCGGCGTGAACCTCTACCCCAGCGAGATCGAGGACGTGGTGCTCGACATCGACGGCGTCGCACCCCACTACCGCATCGACCTCGACCGCGAGGAGAACCTCGACGTGATGGAACTCACCGTCGAGCGCGCCGAGGGGGCGGATCGGGGCCACGTCGAACTGGAGACGGAGATCCGCGAACGGCTGTCGAACGTGCTGGGGTTCACCCCCGACGAGCTTACGCTGGTCGAGTCCGGCGGCATCGCCCGCAGCGAGGTCGGGAAGGTCCAGCGCGTCTACGACCACCGGTAGCGGGGGCCGGTGCCTCCGGGAGCTATTTACCCCGACTGGGCGAACCCGGGGGTATGGCTTACAGCTACGAACCGCACTACTTCGAGGACTTCGAGGTCGGCGAGGAGTTCATCAGCGTCGGGCGCACGGTGACGGAGTCGGACTTCGTGATGCACTCCGCGCTCAGCGGCGACTGGACCGAACTGCACACCAACAAGGAGTACGCCCAGGAGCAGGAGTTCGGCGAGCGCATCGCCCACGGCCCGATGACGTTCGTGCAGGCCACCGGGTTCGTCTACCGGACGGGCATCGTCGAGCGCACCGCGGTCGCGTTCCTCGGGATGAACTACATGGACCTCCCGAACCCCGTCACCATCGGCGACACGCTGCAGTTGGAGATGGAGGTCACCGAGAAGAAGGAGCTCAGCCGCGACGACGCCGGGCTGGTCGTGCTCGACTGCGTGATGGAGAATCAGGAGGACACGGTGGTGTTCGAGGGCGACATGAAGTTCCTCATCAAGCGGAAAAGCGCCGACGAGGACGCCGAATAGCCCGCCCGCTACTCGAACTTCTTGAACTGCTGGAGGCAGTCGTTGCAGTAGTGGATCGACTGACAGCGCGACGGCCCGCGGGGGTGCTCGCGCTCGGTGTTCTCCGAGCCGCAGTACGGGCACTCTGCGCCCGTCGTCTCGCCGCTGGTCGTGACGCTCGGGTCCTGCTCGGGGGCGTCGGCGCTCGGCCCCGAAGTCGGCTCGTCGCTCATCGCTCCACGCTGATCCCGAACTCCCGGAGCGCTTCCTTCCCCTGTTCGGTCACGAGATCGAGCGACCAATCCGGCGCCCAGACGAGGCGGACCTCGGCGTCGTCGACGCCGTCGACGCTCTCGGCGGCCGCCTCCACGTCCTCGAGGATCAGTTCGCGGGCCGGGCAGCCGCTGTAGGTCAGCGTCATGTCGATGGTGGCCTCGCCGTCAGCGACTTCGAGCCCGTAGATCAACCCGAGGTCGACGACGCTGACGGGCATCTCCGGGTCCTCGACCTCGTACAGCGCGGCCCAGACCTCGCGTTCCAGTCCCTCGGCGCCCTCGCCGGTGGCGGGCACCTCCTCGGTGGTGCGCTCTTTGGTCTCGTACTCGGTGTAGCCACACGGGCCGGCGTCGGGGTCGGCTCGTGGGCGGTCGAACTCCTCGGGACCGTCGGGCTCGCTACTCATCGTCCATGAGTGTGGTCGCCTTGTGGCGACCGAGGTTCCGGTACGCCGACACCATCTCCTCGTGGAGGTCGTGCCAGTGCTCGGTGTGCTCGTTGTCCCGGCCCGTCGGTGTCGCCGGTTCGACATCTGTCGGCACCTCGAAGCCGAGATCGGTGAGGAACGCCGTGGTTCGCTCCTCCCACTCCTCGCGCATCTCGTCGAGGCTCGCGGTCCGGATGCCCAGTTCCTCGATGTCCTCCTCGACCTCGCCGAGTGGCTCGAACAGGGTGAGCGCGTAGGGGTAGAGATCTTCCAGCGCGGCCTGTACTCGCTCGCTCGCCTCCCCGTCGTCGGCCATTCGCTCCAGCCAGCTCTGGGCGTGCTCGACGTGGTAGTCCTCCTCGCCCTGAATCCGGCTGGTGCGGTTGCGGATGACCTCGTAGCTCGAGTCCTCGAGCGCCGCGAGGCGGATATCCTCGGCCACGTCGTAGAGGTAGCCACGGACGACCGCGTCGGCCCAGTCGCCCTCCGAGAACGGGCGCTCCACGAGGGTGCTGTGCTGGAAGTCGTCCGGGTCGCTCTCCCAGAGCAGCGACTCCTCGCTGTAGCCGAACATCTGGATGGCGTCGTACCAGAGTCGGGCGTGGCCGAGTTCGTCCTGGGCGTTGTTCGCGACCGCGAGATCCGACTCCAGCGTCGGTGCGCGGACCTGCCAGAACGTGTAGCGCTCGGCCTGGATGTACTCGTCGTCGGCGAGCCGGAACAGTTGGGCCTCGACGGCGCGCTGTTCCCGCTCGCTCAGCTCCTCCGGACTCCCGAGGTCTGTCTCTCGTGTCGCCATCAGTTCTTCCCTCGTCGCTGTTTGGCCGCCACCTGCTCGTCCTCGGAGGCCGCCACTTCCTCGGCCGCCGGGTCGACGTTGTACGTCTGGGCGAAGCGGTAGGCCTTGTTCGTCGTGCCGCCGAACGCCACCTGATCGGCGGTGATCTCGCCGATGTAGCTGGACTGAACCAGCCACAGGCTGTGTGGGTCGTCGGCGCCGTACTGCTCGTCCGCTGCCGCCTTCGCGCCGTCGACGCTGTCGGTCGACACGTCGCCGCAGTAGGTGTGGTAGCCGCCCGCCTTCTCCTGACGGAACACCGTCCACACCGTCTCGCCGTCGACGGGGCCGGCGTCCTCGTCGCCGTAGACGCCGCTGACCTTCTCCTGCGGAGCGACCCACAGCGAGTGCGTCGGCTTGCGTCGGCCGTGCTGGATGGCCGAGAACTGCTTGGCCATCACGCGGTCGGGCGCGTGGACGTTGCCGCAGTGCTCGTGGGGTTCGCCGGGTGCCGCCTGTCGGAACACTTCCCAGATCATGGTCAGTCGGCCGCCTGCGGCGTGTTGGGACCGTCGCCGGTGGTCGCCTGACTGTCCATCATGTCTCGGACCCACTGGACCGCCTCCTGGGCGCGGGCCCGGCTGTCGATCTGCTGCTTGCTGCCCGCGTACTCGTTCTTCGAGACGGTGAAGAACTCCTCCCAGTCGAGGTCGTCCTCGACGACCTCGTAGGTGCCGTCACCGTTGTCCCGGATTCGCGGCTCGTCGGGAATCTCCAGCCCGTACTTCTCGGCTTTGGGCATGTACGTGTTGAGGAACGCGTTCCGGAGCTCGTCGTTGGACTTCGTCTTCAGCCCCACCTGCTCGGCGAAGTCGTGGTGCGTGCTCTGGTCGTCGGTCGGCCCGAAGAACTGCAGGATGCGGGGCCACCACTCCTCGAACGCCTCCTGTGTCATCTCCTGTTCCCGCTTGGAGCCGCTCATCAGCTCCCGGAGGATCGACTCGCCGTGTTTGACGTGCATCCCCTCCTCGAAGCAGATCTTGTCCATCGCGTGGGCGTACGGCTCCCAACTCGAGGACTTCAGCGTCGCCTGCCGGCGCATCGCCGCGCCGTCGACGAAGAACGCGATCATCGGCGTCTCGACGTAGCGCTCCATCGGGTAGTGGAAGCAGTTGAGGAACTTCCCGTCGCCGTTGGCGAGGTCGTCGAGCATCTCGTCGCGGGTCTTGATCCCCAGCGACTCCGCGGCCCGGTAGAGCATCTGCCCGTGGCCGATCTCGTCCTGCGTCTTGGCGCTGAACGCCATCTTCCGCTCGAGGCTCGGCGCCTTGCGGATGAACGGGCGCTCCAGATACGCGCCCATGATCTCGCTGTTCGCGTGGAACTCGAGCATCCGCGTCGCCGCCTCGCGGTACTCCCGGGGCAGGTCGTCCCGCGGGCTGAACGCGCGGGGTTCGGCCTGCTCCTTGACCTCCTCGATGTTCATAGTCAACTGTTGCCGTCACCGGACCTTACCGGTTCGGCAGTTCATAGACGGGTTTTAAATACTCCCGGCGCCTCCTCTCGGCGATGATCGACGAGTGCCTGATGGCGGAGTTCCGCATCAGGGGCGACGACTGCCCGCTCGCGGACGCCTCCCGCGCGGCCGACGCGGTCGTCGACGTGGCGCCGCCGCTGCTCCGGGACGACGGCAACGTCCTCCTACGGTTCAGCGCGGCGCCGAACGAGGCGTTCACCGCCGCACTTGAGGCCGACGACCGCATCCGCTACCTCTACCGCGCGGCCGTCGACGGCCGCCACAGCTACCGCTGCCTCTCGCTCCAGCGGAGTGTCGTCCACGAACTCGTCAGCGCGGGGTTCGTCGTCGAGTCGCTGCGCTACCAGCGCGGCGACGCCCTGCTGACCGGCGCCGTCGTCGGGCAGGAGATCCTGCAGGCGGTCATGGAGACCGCCGGCGGGACCGTCGGCGTCGAACTGGAGCGGGTGTACGCGCTCGGGCCGGAGGAGGACAGCACCGTCCCCGAGCGGTGGGATCTCACACCCGCGCAGGCCGACGCGATCGAGACCGCGGTGGAGATGGGGTACTTCACGGTCCCGCGTGCGGTCACGGCGAGCGAGGTCGCCGACGCGATGGGGATCAGCAAGACGGCCTTTCTCGAACGCCTCCGTCGCGGGCAGAACGCGCTGTTCTCGCAGGTGTTCGACGTCGAGCGCTGAGCGGCCACGGTTCCAGCGGCGGGAACTAAGACGCCGCCGGCCCCGGACCTACTCATGCAGATCGACGACGGCGCAGTCAAGCGCATCACCTTCGACCGGCCCGACGTGTACAACGCGATGACCACCGACGTGGCCGCCGAGCTCGCAGACTCGATCGCCGACCTCGACCCCGAGACCCACGACGCCGCCGTGGTCACGGGTGAGGGGGACGCCTTCAGCGCCGGCGGCGACATCGATTCGATGGCCGAGCGCGACTGGACGACCGCGGAGGCGTACGAGCGCGTCCAGTCGACGTTCGGCCGCGTCGCCGAGACCGCCCTGTCGGCGCCGGTACCGATCGTCGCGAAGGTGAACGGCGACGCCGTCGGCGCTGGGCTGTCGCTGGTCGCCGTCTCCGACTTCGCGTACGCCGCCGAATCCGCCCGGTTCGGGGCCTCGTTCGTCAACGTCGGCCTGATTCCCGACATGGGCGCGACGGCGATCCTCCCGCGCCTGATCGGCCTCCGGAAGACGAAGGAGCTCGCGTTCACCGGCGAGCTCGTCGGCGCCGACGAGGCGGCGGCGATGGATCTGGTCAACGAGGCGGTTCCGGACGACGACCTCGACGCTCGTGTCGACGACCTGCTCGAAACGCTCCGGAGCAAGCCGACCGCCAACGTCGGGCTCGCGAAGGAGGCGATCCACGACAGCCTCGGCCAGCAGTGGCGCGACGGCCTCCAGCGGGAAGCGGCCCTCCAGTCGATGGCGTACGACACGCCCGCCCACGAGGAGGGGGTGGCCGCGTTCCGGGAGGGCCGTAAACCGGATTTCGATCGATAGAACGCTGGAGATCCGTCCGGTGAGCGCCGATCCAGTCGAGGTGATTGGCCCGCTGGCCGTTGGCGAGGACAGGAACTTTGGCCCCCCGGCGTAATCTACGGGTGAATGACGACTGACACGCCCTCCGCCTCGGAGGCGGGCGAGCGCTGTGCGGCGGTGCTCGACGCCATCGAGGGAGCCGTGATCGTTCGACGCGAGTTCCTCGAAACCGTCCTCGTCGGCGTGCTCGCCCGCGGGCACGTCCTGCTGGAAGACGTCCCCGGCACGGGGAAGACGCTGACCGCCCAGAGCGTCTCGACCGCGCTCGGCCTCTCGTTCTCCCGCATCCAGTTCACGCCGGACCTGCTGCCGGCGGACATCACCGGGACGAACGTGTTCCACGAGAACGAGGGCGACTTCGAGTTCCAGCCCGGTCCGATCTTCGCGAACGTCGTGCTGGCCGACGAGATCAACCGCGCGCCGCCGAAAACGCAGGCCGCGCTGCTGGAAGCGATGGCCGAGGGGCAGGTCACCGTCGAGGGGGAGACCCGGGAGCTGCCCGACCCCTTCATCGTGATCGCGACCCAGAACCCCGTCGAGAGCGAGGGGACGTTCCCGCTGCCCGAAGCGCAGGTCGACCGCTTCGCGGTGAAGGACTCGATGGGCTACCCCGAGCGCGACGGCGAGATCGAACTGCTCCGCCGGCGTGCGGGCCGGACCGAGCAGGTGCCCTCCGTCGAGCGCGTGCTGGACGACGGGATGGTCGAAACGCTCCAGCACGTCCCCGAGGAAGTCCACGCCGATCCGGACCTGCTCGACTACGTCGCCGACGTGGCTCGGGCGACCCGCGAGGACCGCCGCGTCGAGGTCGGCGTCTCTCCCCGCGGGACCCAGCGGCTGTTCGAGATCAGCCGCGCCCACGCGACGCTGCGCTCCCGGGAGTTCCTCACGCCCGACGACGTGAAAGCCGTCGCCGAGCAGGCGCTCGCCCACCGCCTCGTGCTCACGCCGGAGGCACAGGTCGACGGCGTCGACAAGGCGGCCGTGATCGAGGACGTGCTCGACTCCGTCGAGGTGCCGACCGTCGACGCCGCGCCCGAAGCCTAATCGCGCCGAAACGCGAACGCCGTCTCCGCCCCGATTTCTTCGCCGCCCTCGACCGCCGTCACGCGGAGCGTCACGTCCCGCGTCGACCCACAGCCACGGCTCACGAACTCCGCCCACTGATCGCCGACAGCGACGGGACCGGCGTGCGTACGGCGGAGGAACGCCCGGTAGCGGTCCGAATCGAGCGCCGTCGCGGTGGCGTCGTCGTCGGGTTCGACGGAGAGCACGACCCGATCGGCAGTCGTCTCGCTCACGTTCGCCGTTCACACTGCACGGGGAAATCGTCCACGCCGACGCTCACCGCCCGGGCTCGCGGAGCCCGCGTTCGAAGAACGCCTCGTCGACGCCATCGCCGCCGACCGCCAGCGCGACCGCGAGCTTGATCCGCGCCTTCCACGGCTGGAGGTCGCCCGCCCAGAGCACGCCCAGTTCGTCGAGGGTCGTGCCGCCGCCGGCACCGCCGTACAGCGGTGCGGTCGCGCCCTCGTGACACCGGGAGGCGATCACGACCGGAACCTCGGCCGCCCGGATCTCCTCGATCGCGTCACAGAGCGCGCCGGTCGTGTTCCCCAGTCCCGTTCCCCCGACGACGACACCATCGACGGCAGAACTGGCCGGATCCCCGACCACCCGCCGGAGCGCGTCGCCGCCGGCGCCGAGTCCTGAGGTGAGGATCGGGATCGCCGCGCCGACATCGCCGACTCCCGGCACACCGGCCGCATAGCTCCGCGGCTCCCGAAACAGCCGAAGCCCGGCGGGCGTGAACTCCCCGACCGGCCCGCGCTCGGGCGAGCGGAACGTCGACAGCGCGCTGGTGTGGGATTTCACCACGTCGCGGGCGGCGTGGACCTCGTCGTCGAACACCAGATACGTGCCCGACTCTACGCGGTCGTGCGTGACCGTCCGGACGGCCGCGAGCAGGTTCGGCGGGCCGTCGGTTCCCACCTCGTCGAACGGCCGCTGGGCGCCGGTAAAGGCCACCGGGACGTCGAGATCGGTCGTCAGGTCCAGCAGGTACGCCGACTCCGCCATCGTGTCGGTGCCGTGGGTGACGACGATCCCGTCCGACGCCTCGGCCGCCGCTTCGGCCGCATTCCGGAGCGCGGCCGCCCGCTCCCACGTCACGTCGAACCCGGAGACGCTCGCGACGCGCTCGACGGTTATCGACGCCAACTCGCCGAGGCCCGGAACCGCCTCGATCAGCGCTTCGCCCTCCTTCGACGGCGTCTTCCCGCCGTCGCCGTCCGTGCTGGCGATCGTCCCGCCCGTACTCAGTAGCGTGACGTCCATGCCGGACCGGGACACCGACGGGCGATACGCCGCGGGATTCCGGCGAGGGTTGCCGCCACCACCGCACGACCGGGCTGCCGTCCCACGGATACTTACCGGTCGGGAGCCACGTCGGGGATATCCTCCCCGCATGACCGAGACCACCGACCGGGGCTCGCTCCGAGCGGTCGTCGGGCGCCCCGAAGAACTGCTCGACCGGGCGAGCCGTGCCGCCGAGCCGGCCGAGTTCGTCGTCACGCCCGAGCGGCTCCACCGGCGGAACCTGAAGCGTCGGCTCGCCGAGCGAGCGACGCCCCGGAGCAGTCTCCGGCTCACCGACGCGACGGCGATCGCGAGCCGGCTGCTCGACGCCGCGGGCGAACCGAGCGAGACGATCGACCGGATCGACCGACTCAAGCACCTCGAATCGTTGCTGGAGCGGGACACCGAAGCGAACGAACGGCTGCGCGCCGCGGTCGGCAGCGACCTGCCCGCCCACGCCGAGACGATCGCCGCGGCACAGACCCGCGTCGCCGAGATGACCGGCTGGGACGACGAGTGCCTGCACGCGCTATCGACAGTCGCCGAGGGACTCCCGTCGGTCGCTGCCCGGGACACGGCCGATCTGCTCGCCGGCGTCCGCGCGCTGGAGCGGGGGCTCGCGGAGCGTGTCGGCGCCGTCCACTCCCGGGAGACGCTGCTGCCGGCCGCCGCCGCGGCGCTTCGCGACCGTCCAGCGCTCTGGTCGGAGACGTTCCCGACGGCCGAGCGAATCTCCGTCGCCGGCGTGAGCGCGGTGGACGCCCCGCTGCTCTCGCTGCTGGACGCGGCCACGGCTGCCGGCGTCGACGTGACGCTATCGCTCCGACCGGGGACGGGGCAATCGATCGTCGACAGGCTTCCGGACCGAACCGAGGCCGACCTCTCAGCCGACGGGCGGGACGCGTCGATCGCCCCCGACCTCGCCGCCGCCGAGTTCGTCGCCGACACGCCCGAGGCGGAAGCCCGACTTGCGGCCGGCGTCGTCGCCGCTCACCTCCGGAACGGGGTGTCGCCGAGCGACGTGCTGGTGGTCGCCCGCGACGCCGCCGAGTACGAGCGCCCGCTCCGGCGGGCGATGGGCCGGCAGGGGGTGAACCTCGCCGTCTGGGCACAGCTCCCGGTCGAGCGGACGATCCCCTACCGCCAGTTCGCGGCAACCTGTGCCGTCCTCGCGGCCGACGAACTCGACGTAGATCGACTGCTCGAACCGCTGGAGTTCCACTGGGTCCCGCCGGCGACCGCGGTCGAGGACGCCGACATGGATGACTGGCCGCTGTCCACTGCCGATATCGGCGAACTCCGAACGGCGCTCGCGACCGATTCGGGGACGGAACGCTCCCTCGTTGGGTGGGCGGACAGACTCGGGGCGGTCGTCGACGCCGGCGAAATCCAGCCAGAGCGGGCGCGCCCGCTCCGGACGTTCCTCGACTGGGCCCGCGAACAGCCGGGAACGCCCGAACCCGTCGCAGTTCACGAGACGTTCGAGCCGCTGGTCGAGGCCGGACGGGAACTCGCCCTGCCCAGCGTGTTCGCCGAGGACAGCGCCGACCTCGGCCGGACATCGCGGTACGCCCGCGCACTCAGTCGGATCGAGGAGCTCCTCACCGACACGCGGGCGAAGTACCGCGAGTGGCTCGACGCCGGCGACGTGCTGCGCTCGTGGCTGGCCATCGCCGACCTCGCCGAGCGCGTGGTGACCACCCGCCCGGGCCGGCGCGAGCACGCCAACGCCGCCGCAGTCGACGTGATCGACGCGACGGACGCGTGGCTCCGGGAGGCGCCCCACGTCGTCGCGGTGGGACTGGTCGACGGCGTCTGGCCGCGCCGGGTCGAGAGTGTGTTCCCCGACGCGTTCCGGCAGGCCGTCGTCGCGGGTGACAGTGCCGCCGCTCGTCGGCTGGCGGTCCCCGGCCGGTGGACCGCCGCCCGCGAGGCCGACCACCTCGCCAGCGGGCTCGGCGCCGCGACCGAGACGCTCTGTTGTACCCGGTACCGCCGGGACCGCGAGGGCACCGCGCGGGAGCGCTCGCGGCTCCTCGCGGAGGTGTCGACCCGGCAGGTCGACGAGGCGGCGGCGCAGTCGCTACTGACGGCGGGGACGCTCCCCGACGCCCTCGCCGCCGACGGGGGTGGTGCGCGATGAGTGATAAGGAGTCGGCCGGCGGGGGAGACGAGGGGACGGACGGCTACCGGCGGCTCGAAGGCGCACAGGCCGAGATCCGCGACGCCTTCTTCGCGGCCGACTCGGGGCTGTTCGTGCTCGACTGCGGGCCGGGCGCCGGGAAGTCCGTCACCGCCGACAGCATCGCGGCGGAGGACCTCGCGCGCAAGGCCCGCGCCGGCGTCGACAGCCCCACGGAGACGCTCTGTCTCACCTCGTTCTCCCGTGACGACGCCGCGAGCATCCTCCCGGGCGTCGAGCGCGCGCTCCGGGGGTTCGCCGACGACCCCGACGCGCCGGTGGATCTCGACGACGAAACCGCCGCGGAGCTGGGGACCGCACTCCGCGGGAGCGACCGCGTGGGGACGATCGACAGCGTCCTCGGCACGGTGTTCGAGGCGATCGCCGGGGAGGTCGGCTTCGAGGAGGTGCCGGAAGTCGGCGACAGCGCCGCGCTCGCGGGCGTCCACGGTGACGCGCTCGAAACGGTCCGGAACGACGAGTCGCTCGACGACGCGTTTGCGACGCTGGACGACGCCTACCCCGGCGGGCGGTACGACGCCGACGCCGCCGACCTGCTCGCGGCTGCCCGGAGCGCCTGTCGCGAACGCCGCCTGTCGGTGGCAGAGCTACGCGAGCGGCTGGACGCCGTCGTCTCGGGCACGTACCCCGACGGGCCGCCCGACTCGCTGGCCGACGTGCTGCGGGACACCGAGCAGTTCTTCGGCGCCGAAGAGCGCGAGGCGGTCGAGCGCGCGTTGGCGGAGTCGGACGGAAAACCCGACGCAGTCGTCGCCGCCGACGCGGGCTGTCACGAGCGATGGGACGAGGCCGTCGGTGCACTCTGTACGGTGCTGCCCGCCTATCTCGACGCCTACGACGAGGCGTGCCGGGCGGCGGGCGTGCTCGCACACGTCGACGTGGCCCACTGGGTCGCCGAATTCTTCGACGACGCGGCCTACGGGAGCGCGTTCCGGGACCGCCTGCGCCGGCGCTGGACCGACCGCCTCTCGACGGTGATCGTCGACGAGGCACAGGACGTCTCCCGGGCACAGCACGACGCGCTCGCGCCGCTGATCGACGCCGACACCCGGGTCCTGCTGGTCGGCGACCGCGAGCAGT
Organism: Halolamina salina; assembly: GCF_054653455.1. Classification (NCBI taxonomy): domain Archaea; kingdom Methanobacteriati; phylum Methanobacteriota; class Halobacteria; order Halobacteriales; family Haloferacaceae; genus Halolamina; species Halolamina salina. The sequence goes on from NZ_BAAIGE010000002.1 coordinate 1,518,596, forward strand.
GCATCTACGCGTGGCGCAACGCCCAGCCGAGCCTGTTCGATCGGGCCGCGACCGAGGGGGAGTACTTCGGCGTCGACTGGACGCCCCACGAACGCCGGAGTGCGACCAGATCGTACCGCTTCCGGCCGTCCATCGCGGCCGCGATCGACACCGTGTTCGAGCCGACGTTCTCGGACCCGACCCGCGGCGGCGCCGAGGGCGCGGCCGACGGCCGCGAGACCGACGCGTACGACCGTCTCTCGGCCGTTCGCGAGTCGACCCCCGAGCCGAGCGTCCACGTCGCCGCGTTCCCGGAGCACGGCCGCCCCGGCTCACCGACGTGGGTCGATCCGTCCGAGGGACTGGGCGAGGCCGAGGCGCTGGCCGACTGCGTCGCGACGGGGCTGGCGTCGGGGCGGTTCGAGCGCGAGGACGGCGAGGCGCCGGGCGTGACGGTGCTGTTCCACCGCCGGACGCACATGGACAGCTACGTCGACGCGTTCGCCGACGCCGGGCTCTCGGTGCGTGACACCAGCCGCGCGCTGTTCGACCACCCCCTCGTCGGCGCGGTCTGTGCGGTCGTCGAGTGGCTCCGCGCGCCGACGACGCAGTCGGCGACGCTCGACCTCGTCAACGACGACGACCTGCCGATCGACGGCCTCGTCGACCGGCTCATGCGCTCGGACTGGTCGATCGCCGCCGTGGCCGAGTCGGGCGCGATGCGGGGCGAGAAGGCGGCGGTGGTCGACGGGCTGGCCGAGCTCGCGGGCCGGCGTGCCGACCACCTCGCGATGGCCGGCGCGGACGTGGTGAGCGACGTGATCGAGACGCTGTCGCTGGCCGACGACCCGCTGAACCAGAGCGCCACCGCGGTCGACGACGCCGCGGTGCTCGACCGGCTGGTCGGCGTCGTCGCCGACTGGGAGGGCGAGCAGCCGTACTCGCTGGGCGAACTCGCGAGGGCACTGGATCACGCGCGCCGGAACCCCAGAGGCGGCCCCAGCCTCCCGACCGCCGCCGAGACCGACGTGACGTTCCGGACGATCCACGGCGCGAAAGGCGACGAGGACGACGTGATCGCGGTCGCAGACCTCGGGACTGGGATCGGCCGGTACGGCGCCTACCTCGATCGGTTCGTCGCCCACGGCCGCCACGTCGCGCTGGCGCCCCCGGATCCCGAAGTGGGGGACGCGTACCCCGACCTCGGCGGGACGGTGGTCGCCGGCGGGCCGTACGATCCGGATGCCTCGCCGGGCGACGGGAGCGCGGGTCTCCGATGGGCGAGCGAGCAGTGGGTCGAGGGTGATCCGCCGCGGCTCGCCGGCCCGCCGCCGCTCCGGGCGCCGGTCGCGGCCGCGCGTGCCGAGCGCTGGCGCCTGCTGTACGTCGCGCTCTCGCGGGCACGCGACCATCTCGTGCTCCCGCTGCCGGGGCGGCGCTCGGCGCCGACGCCGCGGGATCGCTGGGTCGACACGCTCCGAGAGACGCTCTCGTTCGACGCCGAGCGCGCCGGCGAGTACACGGTCGAGGCGCCCGGCGACCACGACCCGTTCACGGTCGCGGTCCACCGCGCGGACGGCGAGCGGCCGACGTCGGCTGAGCAGCAGGAAGAGGCCGAGCCGTCGGGCCGACCGGAGCCTCTCCCCGAGCGCGGGTGGACGCCCCGGTTCGTCAGTCCAAGCACGGTGTACGAACTCGCCGCGGCGCCGGAAGAGGGCGTGCTCGCTCACCTGAGCGGGCAACCGCTCCACGCCGAGCAGGACGGCGTCACGGTCCCGCTGCCGTTCGAGACGATGGGACCGGAGGTCGTCGGCGACGTGGCCCACGACGTGTTCGCGACCGCGCTGTCGGCGGGGATCGATCCCGACACGCTCCGGGACTGTTCGGGGCCGCTGCCGGCGGCGCTGGATCGAGCGATCGGCGAACACGCCCGCGGCGTCGCGCCCGACGAGCGCGAGCAACTCCGGCGCTACGTCGAGGGGACGCTCTGCCCGCAGTTGGCGGCGACGGAGAGCTACGGGCGGCTGGCGGGGAGCGAACGGCGGTACGTCGAGGAGCCGCTGGACGCCGTCGTGCGCGTGTCGGGGCTGGCCGTCGAGCTCGGCGGCCGTGCGGACGTGGTCTCGGTGGATGCTGACGGCGAGTGGCACGTCGACGAGTTCAAGGTCGGCCTGCGGCCGCCGGAGCCCGAACTACGTGATCGCTACGAGCTGCAGGCGGCGACGTACGCGTGGCTGCTGGAGCGACAGGGACTGTCATCGGTGACGGCGACCGTGACGACCGTCGGCGCCCACCGGGAGAGCGCCACCGTCACCGCGGGGGCGGACGACGTTCGCACGCTGCTGGACCGGCTCGCGGACCGGCGCTGGGACTGCCAGCGGTAGTTTTCGGTTGAGCGGTGCTACGCGACGGTGAGAGAACGGGAGAAGGCGTGCTGTCGCCGCCGGTGTCGCTACCGGAGTTCGGCGGCGTGTCAGCGCCTGGTTACAGCGTTATCGATGCCACGACGGCGACGACGAACACCACGACCGCGATCGCGGTGATGCCTGAGGCGGTCTTGTCGTTCTCGGGTCCGTCAGTGAACTGCATCGTTCCGACAACGCCCACGACGGCGACGACGACCGCCGCCCACGCGTACGCCATGTTGAGTAGCTCGCCAGCCATACCTCCCCCTTACGGCGCACCCGTAATAACTCCCCGGTCGCCGAGCGGTCGTCCGAGGTGGACAGCTATATCCGCCCTCATCCCTCACAGCGGAGTATGCGGATGGAACTGCGGGTCTGCAAACACTGCTACGAAGGAGAACACGGCAACCCCGAGAAGACGGCAGTGACCCGCGACATGGTCAGCTGCGCCGAGCGGATTCGGGAGTACAAAGACCTGATCGGCATGGACAGCCTCTACATCACGAAAGTGGTCGAGGGCGAGCCCGGCGGCTCGGAGGCGCTGTCGTCGATCGTCGCCTCGATCGAGGACGGCCAGATCCAGCTCTCCGACACCCAGCTGGTGATGGAGGACGACGACGGCAACATGCTCGTCTACCCCGAGCCCGAGGACGTGCTCGAAGTGCTCACGCGGAACATCGATCAGATCCAGCAGCACGCCACCGAGGACGTGACCGTCGAACTGTCGACGGAGAGCGCGGAACTGATCTCCTAACGCCCTTTTTTCTCCGTCGGCGGCACATCCTCGCACCCGGGAGCGGCGGCTGTTCGATCGGAAAGAAAGGAAAAACCGCGAGTGTCGCGTCAGTCGGCCGCTTCGGCCTCGACGCTGTCGGCCTCCTCCTCCTCGGCCATGCGCTGTTCCCAGCGGATGCGGACGAGGTTGCCGTACACCGACAGCACCATGCCGAGGAACAGCACGAGCACGCCGATGTTGACGCCGACGGTCAGCAGCAGGTTCGTCGGGCCGCCGCCGACCAGCAGTTCGAGCGACACCGGGTAGCCGGTGTCAAAGATGCTGGCGGTCAGCACGCTGACGATCCCGATCACCGTCGCCGCGCCGCCGAGGTTGGACGCGCTCGCCCAGTTGGGCGAGAGCTCGAGGTGCTGGATGCCCGTCCCCTCGACGTCGTCGCTGTGTTCCTCGGGGATCATCGAGCGCGGGATGAACGCCTTGGTCTCCACCGGGAAGAACGCCGGGTGGAACCCGTGCTCGAAGATGTGGAACATCACACCCATCAGCATCACGACCCCGAGCAGGCCGTGGAACACGACGAACGCCATCGCCGCGGTCCGGGTCGCGAAGTACTGCATCAGCCCGGTCTTGCTCCAGATGAGCAGGCCCGAGATCGACAGCAGCGTCAGCTCCGCGGCGAAGATGAACACCACGCCCTTGCCGACGTAGCTCAGCAGCGGGATCTCGTCGGCGGTGCCGCCAGCGAACTGTCGGGCGTTGGGGTGGCGCTCCTCGGCGTTGCCCAGCACGAACTGGATGTCCTGGACGAACGCCTTCGCGTCGCCGGGCGTCGGCATGATCTCACGGAAGTTCGAGCGCCCGGTGTCCGTCGTCACCATCATCAGCATCCAGAACACGACCAGCGCCAGTAGGCCGACGCCGAACGCGCGGTGGAGCGCGGCGACGGAGCCGGAGCCACCCATCAGGGTGAGCATCCACCAGAGCTCGTCGTTGAACATGATGGCGTACCCCGTGAAGAACAGGAAGAACACGTCCATGGCGAGCAGCGAGTGGAACACTGTCGTCATGCGCGTGAACTTCCCGTGATCGAGGTTCGTCATTCGTTCTCACCTCCGTCGGTCGCGACGCGGGACTCGCCGGGCTGGCGCATCCGCCCCGCGAGGCGTCGGAACGCCCCCCAGTGGAGGAACACCATCACCAGGATGAACAGCCCCATCAGCACGTCGATCGCGTGCATCGCCTCCACGAGGAAGACGAGCCACTCGATCTCGTTGCCGGTGACGAACGCACTGCCGATCCCGCCGCCCTCGACGGTGGGCGAGACGCGGTCCAGCCGCTCGTAGAACACGTTGAACCCGTTGACGACCCAGACCAACCCGAGCGCGACCGCCACCGAGATCACGGCGTTGACCGCGACGACGGTCCCCGAGTAGCTGCTGGCGCCGTTCTCTGCGGTCGAGTTGCTCATACGCCGAACGCCTCCTTCGCCTCGTCCTCACCGAAGACGATCTCCATCGCCTCGTCGTTGAAGAACGTCCCCGAGTCACGCTTCTCGAGCTCGTCGGCGATCTGTTCGGTCGTGCCCACGAGGATGGCGTCGGTCGCACACTCCTCGGCACACGCCGGACCCTTGCCGACGTCCTGTCGGTCCTGACACATCGTACACTTGTCCATCGTGCCGCCGGTACCGAAGATCTCCGCGGCGCCGTCGTTCGAGCCCGGGAACTGCGGGGCGCCGAACGGACAGGCCGAGAGGCAGTACTGGCAGCCGATACAGACGTCGTCGCGCACGTCGACGAACCCGTCGTCCTTCTTGACGAGCGCGTCGACCGGACAGACCGAGACGCAGGGCGCGTTCTCGCAGTGGTAACACTGCATCGGGACGCTGGTCTCGCCCGGGCTCTCGCCCTGGGCCATCGCCTGCGAGGGATTCGCGTTGAGACCCTCGGCGCCCTCCTCGCCCTCGAGCATCGTGGAGATGCTGATCCGCTGTTCGTCGCGGGGCATGTCCCACGTTCGGTTACAGGCGACTACACAGCCGCCACAGTCGATACACGCGGCCACGTCGGGGAAGATGCGCGTATCCTCGCCGGTGCTCATCACCCCTTGGCCGATGACTTCGGAGTTTGATTCGTTGGTAGACATTTTACTGAACCGTCGTGTTGTCGCGGGTGTCGAAGTCCTTCTGCTGGCCGAAGCCCGCCTCGTCCTGCGGGAACGTGAACGTCTCCAGATCGACGTCCATGTTCAGCTCGTCGACCAGCTCCTGTGTGGCGGGGCGGACTTTCGCCAGCGCCGCCTTCGTCTCCTGCATCTGTGTCTCCACGTCGTACCCGCGCGAGGTGATGAAGTTCACCGAGTCGCCGATGGCGAACGGCTCGTTGCCGTCGGGGTACTTATCGAGCAGGCTCTCACCTTTCGCGATGCCGCCCCAGTGGTACGGGAGGAAGATCTCTTCCTCCTCCGGTCCGTGGCCGGGGCGCGGCGTGACGCGGGACTTCACCAAGACGGACCCGCGGTCCGTCGTGGAGACGACGACGAGGTCGCCGCCGTCGATCCCCATCTCCTCGGCCATGTTCGGGTGGATCTCCACGTACATGTGGGGCTGGAGGTCGGCCAGGTACTCGTTGGAGCGGGACTCTGCCCCGCCACCCTGGTGTTCGACCTGCCGCCCGGTCGTCATGACCGTGCTGAACGCCGACTCGTCGCCCGGATCGTTCGCGGCCGCGGTCGCGCGCTCCTGGACCGCCGCGTTGTTCTGGTCGAGCCGGTAGAAGTTGGTCTGCTGCCCGTTCGCGGGCCAGTCCTCCACGAGGTCGGGACGGGGGCTCTCGACCGGCTCCCGGTGAACCGGGACCGTGTCGAGGAAACCCCAGACCACACCGCGTGCGCGGCCACGCCCGGTCGGCGCGTCCGGCTGGGCGTAGTCGTACTGCTCGTACCAGTCCTCGTCGAAGTCCGTCCCGTAGCGCTCGTTCATCGCGACCGCCGTGTCGTAGACGGACTGGTTCGGATCGAGCGCGTACGCGTACGGCAGCGAGAGCTGGTCCGGGTTGGAGTAGTCCTCCGGCAGCGTCGTCGCGAAGCCGGGGTACTGCGGGACGCCCTGAACCTCGCCGTCGAAGTCGGACTCCCACTCGGGCTCGTAGGGGTCACGCAGGAGGTTCAGGCCCTCTTCGCCGTCCTGATCGTACGTCTCCTGCATCGGGTACTCCTTGTCCCCGACGTCCATCTCCTCCCACTCCTCGGGTGTCGGGGCCTGTACCCCCCACCGGGCGCGGAAGTCCTGCCCGCCGTTTCGCGGGTCGAGGTCGTCGTTCCAGATGATCGGGGTGCCGGGATGACCCTCGCCCCAGCAGGGCCACGGGAGCTGCCAGAACTCCCCGGAGACGGGGAGTCCCTCCTCCTCACAGCGGAGGTTGTCCGTGGAGAACGCGTAGTCGTACTCCTGCTGCTCCTGCAGGCGTTCGGGATCCTGCTGGTAGCCGATCGTCCGGACGCCGAGGTTGACCTCCCGGAGCACCTCCTCGTAGGTGCTCTTGCCGTTGTACAGCCCGGGGCCGGAGCCCCAGTCGAAGTGGTCGCCGAAGCCGAAGCGGGCCGCGAGCTCCTGCATGATCTCGAGGTCCGGCTTCGTGTTGTGCGACGGCGGTCGCACCGGCTCGGACCACTGGACCGAACGGTGGGAGTTCGTCAGCGAGCGGTGGTGCTCGTACTGCGAGGCCGCCGAGAGGATCACGACGTTGTCCTGATCGGAGAGCACCGACGCCACCGAGGGGAACACGTCGACGACGACGACCAGATCCATCCGGTCCATCGCGTCCTTCATCTTCTGCATCTCCGAGATGGAGTTCAGCGAGTGGCCCCAGATGACGACGGCCTTCAGCTCGTCGGGCTGGTACAGCGGCGTCTCGTTGAGCCGCTCCTCCTGGGGGAGTCCGCCGTCGAACCACCGCGCGACGGTCATCCCCTTCTGGAACATCATCGAGCGGTCGTTCGGGAACGTCTCGTCGACCTCCCCTTCACCCGACTGCCGGGCGTACTTCTCCTCCGGCATCAGGTCGTACTCGTCGTACAGCTCCTCGAAGGTGATCTCCCCGCTCGTGTACGGGCTTTTGCTCCAGACGTCAGTCCAGTAGCGCCACGAGCCGGGCGAGCCGACCGAGTAGTAGCCGGGCAGGATGTGGCTCGCGACCGCGAGGTCGGTCGCCCCCTGCACGTTCGCGTGGCCACGCATGACCTGCAGGCCGCCGCCGGAACGGGCGGCGCTCCCGGAGGCCAGCGAGGTGAGCGCGTAGGAACGGATGTTCTGGGTCCCGTTGTTGTGCTGGGTGCCGCCCATCGCCCACTCGATCTGGACGTTCGGCGCGTTCTCGGCGATCAGGTCGCCGAGCTCCCGAATCTGCTCCTGACTGACCCAGGTGATGTCCTCGACGGTTTCGAGGTCGTACTGGTCGAGTTCGGCCTCGACGTCCGGCCAGCCCATGACCCGCTCTTCGAGCATCTCCCGGTCGAGGTTCTGCTCGTCCCGGAGATACTTCATCAGCCCCATCATCAGGGCCACGTCGGTACCGGGCCGCATCCGGTAGTAGTAGTCACCCTTCGCCGCGGTCTTGGTGAACCGCGGATCGACCACCGCGATGTCGCCCCCGCGCTTCTGGCCCTCGAGGATGTGCTGCATCGCGATCGGGTGGGCCTCGGCCGGGTTCTGGCCGATGATGATGTTGAGGTCGAAGTTGCGGTAGTCGTTGATCGTGTTGGTCATCGCCCCGTAACCCCACGTGTTCGCGAGGCCGGCGACGGTGGTGGAGTGACAGATCCGGGCCTGGTGGTCCACGTTGTTCGTCCCGAACAGGCTGCTCAGCTTTCGGAACGCGTAGGACTCCTCGTTGGAGAAGTGGGCCGACCCCATCCACATGACCGAGTCGGGACCGTGCTCCTCCCGGATCTGGTTGATCTCGTCCGCGACCTTGTCGAGCGCCTCGCTCCAGCCGGCCTTGCGCCAGCTGTCGCCGTCCTTGATCAGCGGATGCTTGAGACGGCGTTCGGAGTGTTCACTCCCGTAGATCGCGGCGCCCTTCGAGCAGAGCGAGCCGTTGTTTATCGGGTTCTCGTGCCAGGGCTCCTGCCCGACGAAGGCGTTGCCCTTGCGTTCGCCCCGGAACCCACACCCGACGGCACAGAAGTTACAGACCGTCTTGGTGAGTTCGCCCTCTTCGTCGGTTCCGTCGACCTCCCCGTCGCTTTGTGCGAGTGCCTGTCCCGCGCCGCCGCCCCCGAGGGCTACTGCGCCGGCCAGCGCGCTCGCCTTCAGGAACGACCTGCGGTCCAGGTCGAGGGAGACTGGTTGTGAACTCATTGTTGTATCATGTCGCACCGACGATGCGTGCCGGTGCGAATTAACGGATACATGAACGGGTACTCCTTCAATCCATCGCACGGCAGTACCGGGGTTTGGAGACGAATCGACACGATTCTCGCTCGAAATGAAACTGTTTACCGCAACATCGTCCCCGATTTCCGCTATCGCGAAACGGGTATGCCGAACCCCACGGGTATTTTTTCGGCCAGCCAAAATCAAAACTGCCCGTGTCGCAAGCCCTATTGGGAGCGGTGGGTAAGCGCTCGGACGATGAAGGTAGGCGCGTTCGTCTGCGACTGCGGCGCCCCCGACGCCATCGACGCCGAGGGCGTCAGGGAGGGCGTCGGCGACGAGGACGTGGAGGTGGTCGCGAGCGCGAGCCACCTCTGTGGCGACGGCCTCGGGAAGGCCGCCGCCGTCGTCGAGGAGTACGACCTCGATCACGTGGTCGCGACCGCCCCCGACGCCGGCTGTCAGCGGCGGATCCAAGAGATGGCCGAGGCGCAGGGACTCCACCCCGACGCCACGGCGTTCGTCGACCACCGCGAGGGGTCGGGCTGGGTCCACGACACCGCCGAAGCGACCGAGAAGACCGCCCGCACCATCGACGCGACCGTGGCCGGCCTGCGCGAGGAGGCGCCCTCGCGCACGGTGTCGAAGGAGGCCGGCGACCACGTGGTCGTCGTCGGCGACGCCGCCGCCGCGGAGTCGCTGTCGGGCCGCGCCGACGTGACGCTGCTCGCCAACGGGCTGGACTTCGGCGAGCCGGAACACGACCTCGATGACGTGGATGTCGAGCGCGGCCGCGTGCGCGACCTCTCGGGATCGTTCGGCGAGTTCGAACTCACCGTCGAGGCCCGCGTCACCGAGGACTGCATCGGCTGCATGGAGTGTGTCAAGCAGGGCCCGGACGAGGCGGTCAGCTCCTACCCGGTCGACATCGCGCCGGACGCGCCCGACGGGGAGTATCTGGACTGCTGCCCGGTCGACGCCATCGAGCCTGAAGGCGTCGAGCGCACGATCGAGGCCGATCAGGTGGTGTACCCCGGCGGGCCGACGCGGGGTCGCGGGGGCCAACTGGGCTACTTCTCGCACTTCGACGGCGGCGTCGCCGCGGCCGTCGAGAGCCAGCTCGGCGGGATCTCCAAGCCCCAGCACCTCGACATCGACATGAATCTCTGTGCCTCGGGCGACTCCGGCGTCGAGGGCTGTACGCGCTGTACCGAGGCCTGTCCCCACGAGGCCGTCTCCCGGCCCGCGGTGGACGAAGTCGCGTTCGACGAGACCGCCTGTATGGACTGTGGCGCGTGTACGTCCGCGTGTCCCACGGGCGCGGTCGAACTCCGGGAGCCGTCGAACGAACGTCTCGCGCGCGAGGTCGAATCCCTGCTCGACATGGAGGAGGGAGGTCGGCTCTCGAGCTTCTTCGGCGGCGACAGCGGTATCGAGTCGCCGGTGATCGCGTTCGTCTGTTCCGAGCAGGCGGCCGACGCGCTGGAGAGCTACGGGCGGCGCGCGGGCCGCGGCGAGGACATCTCCTACCAGCCGATCCTCCCGGTCCGCGTGAACTGTACGGACACGGTCGGCGAGGCGCAGGTGCTCCACGCGCTCGCGGCCGGCGCCGACGGCGTCGCGATCGTCGGCTGTGGCGACGACTGTCTCCACTCCGGTCCCGACCCGAAGGCCGAACTGGTCGAGCGGATGAACATCGCCACGAACGATCTGGAGCTCGGCGCGCGGACCGCGTTCTTCGCGCCCGCCGGCGACGACCCCGCGAGCTTCGCCGACGAGCTCGACGGGTTCGTCGAGGGGCTGGAACCGTCGCCGCTCCCGACCGGCGAGCACGAGGCCACCGGCACCGGGCGGCCGGACTCCCCCCGCGAGCCGTTCACGACCCACGACTGGGCGCTGGAGTCGCTGCGCCGGATTCTGGCCGCGACCGACCCGGACCGCGACGTGATCCGCGGGCTGGACACGTTCGGCCGGATGGAGGTCTCCGACGACTGCAACCTCACGCCCACCTGTTCGACGCTCTGTCCCACCGACGCCATCCAGCGGACCGGCGACGGCGAACTGCAGTTCAACCACGCCGACTGCGTGAACTGCGGGCTCTGTGAGAGCGGCTGTCCGGAGGGCGCCATCACCATCGAGCCCGGGCTGGAGCGCTCGCGCCTGCCGGAGAACCGCGACGGCGAGGAGTGGGAGCCGGTCTTCGAGGGCGAGATGATCGAGTGTGTGCGCTGTGGCACTCCCTTCACCAGCCGCGGGTCGATGGAGAAGGTGCAGGACGAGGTCGGCGACCTCGTCGAGGGCGTCGCCGGCGACACCGAGCACAGTATCTTCGAGTACTGCGACGAGTGCCGCGCGCAGATCGTGTTTCAGGGGTAACTAATGGACGAAACCGCCGTTTACGACGCACGTATCGAACTGGTCGACTTCGTGATCGAAGTGTTCCACGACACGCCCGACGAGGCGTTCATCGAACGCCTGCTCGCGGGCGAGATCGAGACGCCCGGCGACGAAGTCAACGACCACCTCGACGCCGGCTTCGCCGCGCTGGAGGAGTTCATCGAGGAAAACGAGGGGCGCGATCCCGCGGAGGTGACAAACGAACTCGCCAAGGAGTACACCGCGCTGATGGTCGGTCCCCGGCCGAACGTGCTCCCCCACGAGACGTACTACCGGGACGACACCGAGTTCATCGGCGAGGGGCTGGCCGACGTGGAGGCCAGCTACGGTGCTGCGGGCTGGAACCCGCCGGAGGAGTACGGCGAGGAGAACGACCACATCGCCGTGGAGTTCGCGTTCCTGCGGAACCTGATCGAGCGCCAGCGCGCCGGGCAGGACGAGACCGTCGGCTTCGAGCGCGTGTTCCTCGACGAGCACCTGCTGACGTGGCTGGAGCAGTTCACCGACCACATCGCGGAGGAGACCGACGAGCAACTGTTCGTCGCCGGCGCGCGGATCGCCGCCGGGACTGCGGCGTTCGAGGACGAGATCGTGGCGCAGTTGCTGTAGTTCTCGGTCTTCGTTTCGTTACTTCGTTCGTGAGTGGGCACGGTAGTTGCTCGTTTAACGGCGATCACGACCGCGGAGTTGGCTGCCTCTATCTTCGCTACATCCACGATGAATGCGACCGCGGAGTGAGCATGGCCACTTGTAACCGCAACCGCCCCGCACAGCCCTCACTCCTCCCCAGCCGACTCCCTCCTTCGCTTCGCTCAGTCGGTCGTCCCTCGCGTGCTCGTTCGCGCACGGAGGCGTCGTGCGGGCGACCCATGCGTCGCCCGCACGGCCAGCGAGACCCTCGGTCTCGCCCTGCTCACGTCGCGCGCCACCGCAGCCGCGGTGCGGTCGCGGTGGACGCCTCGCGGCCGCCGACTGTCGCCGGCCCGCGGGGGGGAGGGGTGGGGATACGGGGCTGCGCCGGGCTTCATGCCCGGCGCACTGCAGTTACAAGTGGTCAAGCATCGAGATGCTGTCGCGGATGCTGCTTCAGTGGCCAACGATCGGGACGCTATCGCGGTCGCTGTTCCAGAAATCGACGACCGAAACGCGATCGCCGTTCCAGAAGCTATCGAGTCGAACTGCGATCCGCAAAAACGACGGGACGGCGAAGCCGAACCGTCGACCGCGTTACTCGTCGTCGTCTTCGAGGTCGTCGACCGAGGTCGCGAAGTCGCCGTCCTCGTACTTCTCGAAGTCGATCGTACCGTCGACCTCGCCCGTGTTGATCTCGTGTGGGCCGCGCTCGTACTCCCAGACCTCGTAGTCGCCGAAGGCATCCATCGCGCCCTCCGGACGCCAGCCACTATCCTTGAAAGCCATACACGGGGTCAAGAGCCGACGGGGCTTAGTCGTTTTCCCTCACCAGTCGTCGGCGTCGACCGGCGCGCCCGGACCGGCACCCGGCTGGATCGAGTCCTCGGGGAGGAACGTCCGGGCGAACAGTTCGAGGTGAAGCCCGAGCACGGCGCTCGGGTCGGCGTCGACGCGCTCGGCCTGCTCTTCGAGCAACGCCTCAAGTTCGTCGCTCGGCGCGTAGTGGAGCGTCCGATCGTCGAGTTCGAACTCGATCTCGGTCGTGCCGGAGGCGAGGTGTTCAACCTCCAGCAGCGCCTGTTCGAGCTTCTGCTCCAGCGCGTCGTCGTCGTCGAGCATCCGCTGGTCGGCCCACTCCGACGCCGCGTCGGCGAGCCGGTCGCCGATTTCGACTGCCAGCGCCATCAGAACGACACCCCCTGGGCCTCGCCCTCGAAGGCGGGCTCCCAGCGCGTCACCGCCTCACAGACGGGACACTGGGTGTCCACGGGACCGGTCTCGCCGCCGAACCGCGCCATCGAGTCGCACTCGGTACAGACGTACTGCATTATGCGTCTTCGGGCGGCCACGTCTCCGGCGCCGGCTCGTCGTGCTCGATCGCGCCCAGCAGCGCGATCGCGAGCACGATGCCGATACCCATCACGAGCACGCCGACGATCCCCGCACCGGGGGTCATGCCGAACGGCTCGGGGTTCCAGTAGTCGAACTGACCCAGCACGCGGGCGGTGGAGAACACCGTCCACGCGATAGCGGCCAGAACGGCCAGCGTCAGGAAGCTTGACTGTTCGAACGCCTCTTTCAGACTCATACCCACCCAATTGGACTGTCGAGTCAAAAACCCACGGGTCGCGGACGGTCAGTTCTCGTCCAACTCCCAGCCGGCCTCCTCCGCGGCGGTCTCCAGCGGGACGAACTCCCAGTCGGCCTCCTGCGCCCACGCCTGCTCGCGCTCGTCGACGCCGACGAGCACCATCCGCTCGGCGTAGAACATCGAGTTCGGCCCCACCGCCGCGAGCCGCTCGGCCGGCCCGGTGCCGGAGCCGTTGAAGAAGTCCAGATCCAGCACGTTGTCGCGCTGGTACTTGTTGATCGTCGACGCGTCCACGTCGCCGACGATGCCGAGGTAGTCCGTCCAGTTCTCGGCGTCGGCCAACGCGGCGTGGACGTTCGCGAGCCGCCGGATCGCGCGGTAGGAGAACGCCATCGTCATGTCCGCGGTCCGGGTCGGCGCCGAGCCGTGGGAGGCCGCGCCGGGCGTCGACTCGGACTGCTGTACCGGCTGGGCGTTCTCCCACTCCTCGCCGCGGGAGTGCCCGCCCGCGCTCGTCCGACTCGCGCTCGGGGTCGCGCCGTCGCCGCCCCCCGGCGTTCCGGGCTGGGGGCTGTCGGCGTCGGCCTCGGTCGCGTCCCCGGAGGCGCCGTGCTCCCGGGCAGCCTCCCCCCACGCCCGACTGGGCGTGTCGCCGGTGTTCGCGGGGTCGCCGCTCCGCTCGGCCTCCTCACGCTCGGCGTCGTCGGTCGACGGGACGCCGCCGGTCGGCGCGTCGCCCGAACTCGCCGGGCCGCCGCCCGCGCCGCCGCTGTCGACGGGGACGCCCACCGGCTTGTCGTCGTTCTCCCGCGGGATGCGCGGGGTCGCGGTGCCGGTGTCCGCGAAGTCGTCGGCGCCGATGTCGACGCTCCGCTCGGGGGGCGCCGGCTCCTCGTCCGGCGAGCCCTCGCCGCGCCAGAGCCAGTCGCCGGGGTTGGGTCGGTCCTCGTCGCGCTCCTCCTCGGGCTGTTCGACGTCGTCGAGATCGATCCTGTCGGTCATTCTGTCTGGGTGTCGTCGGGTACTGTCGCGTCGCCGGCGGGCGCCGGGGCGTCGGTCGAGAGCGGCGTTTCGGCGTCGATCACGTCGTCGAGGTCGAGCGCCGCGACGAGCGCCCGGGTCGGGAGGCCGTCGCGGCCCCAGCCGCGGTACTCGTAATAGGCCTCGAGGGTGCGCTCGAACGCCGCGGGGTCGATCGCGGCGCCGTCCTCGCGGGCCTGTCGCAACCGGGCGGGCAGTTCATCGTCCGCGCGGTCGAACCCCTCGCGGGCGTTGAACAGTCGGACCAGCGTCCAGATGCGCTCGCCGGTTCGGGCCAGTGAGGCGGCGTCGTGGTCGATGCCGACCGCGCGGAGCCACTCTGCGCCCAGATCCTCCCGGAGCACGTCGCCGAGGAAGTCGTCGGCGACGAGGCTCCAGAGCACCGAGCGGGCGGTCTGTGCCTCCGCGACCTCGCGGACGGTCTCGGCGCGGCTCCGGTCGTGGAACACCTCCTCCTCGACGGGCCGGGCGCGGCGGTGACAGCCGCCGCGGTCGCTGGTCGCGTAGGCCAGCGCCATCCCCTCGGCGCCACGGGGGTCGTACCCCGGCAGCGCCATGGCCTTCACCGTCGGCACCAGTTCCTCGCCGGAGAGGTCGGCGTCGCCGGTGTCCTCGTCAGGGTCGGCGCCGTCTCGGCCGTTCCGTTCGACGAACGCGGCGGCCTCGGCGACCCCCTGTGCGAGCGCGTCCGCCAGCGGGTCCTCGCGGCGGGCGATCCGCTCCACGAGTTCGCGTGCGGCCTCGTCGTCGCCGAACTCGACTGACTCGTCGACGACGCCGGCCTCCGCGGCGAGGACGGTCCAAGAGACGGCGCTGCCGGACTCGATCACGTCGACGCCGAGGCGGTCACACGCCGCGCCCAGCGCCGCGACCGCGTCGAAGTCGTCGATCCCGAGGCCGGCGCCGAGGCTGATCGGCGTCGCGCCGCGGGGGACGCTCTCGCCCTCCTCGGTGTCGACTCGGAAGCCGCCGGGCACGCGGTCGTCCTCGCGCTCGCGCTCGATCGCGGCGTCGCGCGCGGCGCCGATCCCGACGCCTTCGCTCCCGTCGAACCGGCCGGCCTGCCAGCCCTCGGTCGCGAGCGCGCCCACCTCGTCGGCGAACTCGACGGACTCGAGGGTGCCGCTGGCGGCCTGCCAGCGACCGGTCGCGTGGTCAGCGTACTCCGCGTCGGTCCGCTCCCGCAGTTCCTCGATCGCGGGCGGAATCTCGGGCCGGTCGCCGCGAGCGACGACCGCCTTCAGCCGCTTCGCGCCCATCACGGCGCCGACGCCGCCGCGGCCCGCGTGGTGGTCGCCGGCGTCGGACGCGACGGTCGCGTACGCGACCTCGTTCTCGCCCGCGGGACCGATACAGGCGACGCTCGCGTCGGGGTAGGCCTCGGCGGTCTCGACGGTGTCGGCGCCCCAGTTCTCGGCCGGGACGAGTTCGGCGTCGCCGTCCTCGACGACCAGCGTCGTCGGCTCGTCGGCGACCCCCTGCACGATCACGGCCAGACAGTTCGGCAGCGCGCCGGCGAGCGCGAGCGGGAACTGCCCGCCGGCGTAGGAGTCGAGGAAGCCCCCCGTCAGCGGCGACTTCGTCACCGCGGCGTAGCGCGTCTCGCCCGGGAGGTAGCCCGACAGCGGACCGAGCGCGAAACAGAGCCGGTTCTCCGGCCCCAGCGGGTCGGCGCCGGCCGGCAGCTCCTCGTAGAGGTAGCGTGCGCCCAGCCCCTTCCCGCCGAGGTAGCGCCGGCGCCACCGCTCGGGGACGGGCTCCTCAGTGACCGCCCCGCGGGTGAGGTCGACGCGAAGTACCGACTCCCGTTGCATCTGTGGTTTCCAGGGCGGGCACGGCTAAAAGGGTTGCTCGACAGTGCGACTGCCACTGCCGATCCGCGCCCGGAGCGAGTCGTCGGATCAGGCCAGCGAGACGGAGATGCGGTCGGAGTCCTCGACGATGTCGACGATCGCCTCGTGGACGCCGACCTGATCCACCAGATCCGACATCGCCGCGAGCACCAGTTCGGCGCCGTGGGAGAGCTCGTGGGCGCGGTACTGCCCGCCGGCGAGGCCGTCGTTGTGGTGGCTCGAAGCCGTGATCCCCAGCCCCTCGATCTCGCCGAGGAAGTCCCGGACCCGGCGCGTGGTTCGGGCGTCGTGGGGCGCGCTCTTGCAGAGTTCGGCGTAGCGCTCGTAGATGTCCTGTGAGCGGGCCGGCGTCTCGCCGGCGGCCTGCAGCGTAACGAGCGCGTACAGCACCAGCTTGTGCTGGTCGGCGAGGTCGGCGATGCCGTCCATCACCTCCTCGCGTTCGAGTTCGCGGCGGGCCTCCTCGACGTGTTCGGCGGTGACGGTGTCGGCGTTGTCCGCCCGCGCGAGGTCGGCCGCGGCCCGCAGCAGGTCGAGCGCCTTCCGGGCGTCGCCGCCGTCCTTGGCGCCGTAGGCCGAACAGAGCGGCACGACCTCCGCGGCGAGCGCGTCGTCGTAGAACGCCGCGTCGGCGCGCTGGGCGAGCACCTGCTCCAGTTCGCCGGCGTCGTACGGCGGGAACCGGATGTTCACCTCCGCCAGCGAGGACTTGACCTCCGCCCGGAGGTTCTCCCGGAACGCGAGGTCGTTGCTGATCCCGATGACGCCGACGCGGGCGGCCTCGACGTTGCCGTTCGATCGGGCGCGGGGGAGCTGATAGAGCAGCGTGTCGTCGCCGCCGATGTTGTCCACCTCGTCGAGCACGATCAGGACGGTGCCGCCGATCCCCTCCAGCGCGTCCCAGAGCTGGGAGAGCACCTCGTGCATCGGGTGACCGGTGTTGGAGATGCTCTCGCCGGGCGGGCGGAGCTTGTTGACGAGGTTGATCGCGACCTGGTAGCTGCTCGTGAGTCCCTCGCAGTTGAGTTCGACCGTCGTCAGGTCGACCTCGTAGGTGCCGGCGTCGGCCTCCAGCTGTTCGAGCAGGTACCGCGTCACGGCGGTCTTCCCCACCCCCGTCTTGCCGTAGACGAAGATGTTGTTCGGGTCCTCGTTGTTGATCACGGGCTGGAGCGCGGTGTGGTACCGGGCGATCTCGTCGTCGCGGCCGACCAGCTCCGTCGGCGTGTACTCCTCGGAGAGTCGGTCCCGGTCGCGGTAGAGCGAGTCGTCCGGGCTGAAGCTGATGTCTGGCATGTGTTAGCAGGCGAAGTTTCCGGTGGCGAACCGCCGACCACCGTTTCCGCAGTTTCCTACGGGAGTGGGGTTTCCGATGCTGTAAGTAGCTGTCGGACCGACCCGAACCGGCGGTTCGGCCCGGGGGAGAGAGACACCACCGTTTCCAGTGCTTTCCCGGGACGGGCTGCGGGGGGCGACGCCGAACGATCGGTGGATACGGAAGGATTGATTAGGCGGGTGGGAGAGTTAGTCCGTACGGCAGTCCTCTCCCGCGGTCCGGGGCGCGTATCGCGCCGCGGACTCGGCCGGATCGTGCTCCGAGAGCGAGAGCACCGGAAACGGTGGTCTCTCTCCCCGTGCGGGTCGGGGCCGCAGCGACCTCAGAACGGGTAGTCGCGAGGCTCCGTCTGGACCGAGATCCACTTCGTCTCGGTCACCTCGTCGAGGAACGCGTCGCTGTTGTAGCCGCCGACGCCGGAGGCGCCGATCCCGCTGAAGGGGACGTGTGCCTCGTCGTTGATGGGCTGGTCGTTGATGTGGACGTTGCCCGTCTCCATCCCGTGGGCGATCTCCTCGGCGACCCCGAGGTCGCCGGCGTGGACCGAGCCCGAGAGGCCGTACTCGGTGTCGTTCGCGAGTTCGATCGCCTCGTCGACGGTCGAGAACGGGATCACGGGCGCGATCGGGCCGAAGTGCTCGTTGCACGCGGCCGGCATCTCCATCGTCACGTCCGAGAGCACGGTCGGCGCGACGACGAGCGAGTCGTCGACGCCCTCCAGATCGACCGTCTCGCCGCCGGTCTCGAGCGTCGCGCCGGCCTCGACGGTCCGCTCGACGTAGTCGAGCATCTCGTCGCGCTGGGACTCGTCGATGATCGGGCCGACGACGGTGCCCTCGTCGTGGGCGCTGCCGACCGGCAGTTCCTCGGCGCGCTCGGTCAGGCGCTCGACGTACTCGTCGTAGACGCTCTCGTGGACGATGTGGCGGTTGATCGAGATGCACACCTGCCCCTGGTGGACGAAGCTGCCGAAGACGGCGCCGTCGATCGCACGATCAAGGTCGGCGTCACCGGTGACGACGTGGGCGTTGTTGCCGCCCAGCTCCATCGCGGGCACCGCGAGGTTCTCGCCGGCGAGGCTGGCGACGTGGCGGCCCACCTCCGTCGAGCCGGTGAACGCGACCACGTCGCTCTCGGGGTGGCTGGCCACGCGGTCGCCGATCTCGCTACCCTTGCCGACGACGACGTTCAGCACGCCCTCGGGGAGGCCGGCTTCCTCGAACAGCTTCGCGAACAGCAGCCCGCCCGTGATCGGGGAGTTGGTCGAGGGCTTGAGGACGACGCTGTTGCCGGCGGCGATCGCGGGCGCGACCGCCCGCATCGAGAGGTTCAACGGGAAGTTCCACGGCGAGATCACCGTCACCACGCCCTTCGGCTCGCGGTAGAGGCGGTTCTCCTTGCCCGGGATGTTCGACGCGGCGGTCTCGCCCTTCATCCGCCGGGGGAGCGTCGCCGCCTCGCCGGCGTGGTCGGTGGCGATCTGGATCGAGGTCTGGCCCATCGCGGGCGAGCCGCCGACCTCGTGGGTCAGCAGCGACGTGATCTCCTCTTCGTACTCCTCCAGCAGTCCGAGGAGGTTCTGGATTACTTCCGCGCGCCGCGCGGGCGGCTGCTCGGCCCAGGACTCCTGGGCCTCGGCGGCGGCCTCGTAGGCGGCGTCCACGTCGGCCTCGACGCCGGCGGGGACCTCGGTGACGATCTCCCGGGTCGAGGGATCCTCGACGTCGATGGTCTCGCCGCTCTCGCTCGGGACGAACTCGCCGTCGATGTACTGGCTGGCCCAGTCGGCGTCGATAGTGAACTCGGTGCTCATCGGTGATTTACCGTACGGTCAAGACCCGGATAAGCGACACGGCGACGGTGGTCGGGACCGCTACCGACGGTGTCCTTTCGGGGGTGAGTCGCGTACCGCGGGGACAGTGAACGGGCGGCCGAGCGCCACGGGCGCTACGCTTTTGGTTCGCGGCGACGAGGTGCCGGCGATGCCCGAGGGAACACGGATCGCGGCGGTCGACGCCGTGCCGGAGCGCGGCTCCTACCTGTTCAGCGTCGAGGACGCGTTCACCAACGAGCGCGAGGCGATCCTCGTCCCTTGCGAGGACGAGCCCGGCGTCGAGGCGTGGCTCAACAACTGCCCTCACGAGGACCAGCGGTTCGACCGCGGCGACGGCGCGGCGATGCGGGACGGCGAGATCATCTGCCCGAAACACGGCTCGCTGTTCGACGCCTGCGAGGGCGACTGCGGCAACGGTCCGGCCGCCGGCTCGTCGCTCCGCCCGGTCGAGATCGCCGTCGAGGACGGCGACGTGTTCCTCGTCGACGACGGCTACACCTACCTCAAGGACGGCGGCCTCGACGACGACGAGGGGCCGAGTTCGACCTCCCACCTCTCGTTCTGAGTCGAGCCACGGCTGTCGAAGCTGAAAACGGGGAAAACGCGTTCCGCGGCGGCGGGGTGCCAACCGTCGTGCGTGTCGCCGTCGCCGGAGCGCGCCGGATCGCGGCGTCGGCCGCGACCGCGTGAGGGCCGAAGTTCAGTCGTTACTCGAACAGTTCGACGGCCTGCTCGTAGCGGGCAGACGGCTCCTCCCAGTCGACGACCTCGAAGAACGCGTCGACGAAGTCGCCGCGGGCGGGACCGTAGTCGTAGTAGTAGGAGTGCTCCCAGACGTCGAGCGCGAGGATGGGGTGGCTGCCCCAGAGGGCGCCCTGGTCGTGCTTGTCGACGACGACGTTGCGGAGCTGGTTGCTGTAGGAGTCGTAGACGAGCAGCGCCCAGCCGCCGGCGGCGCCGGCAGCGGCCTCGAACTCGCCCTTCCAGGCCTCGTAGGAGCCGAAGTCCTCCTCGATACGGTCCGCGAGGGCGCCCGACGGCTCGTCGCCGCCCTCGGGGCTCATCGACTGCCAGAACAGATCGTGGAGAATGTGGCCCGAGCCGTTGTGGGTCACGTCGCCGATGGCGCCGGGGGAAGACCCGAACTCGCCGTTCTCGCGGTTCTCCTCGAGCGTCTCCTCGGCGCTGTTCCAGCCGTTGACGTAGCCCTGATGGTGCGTGTCGTGATGCCACGTCAGCACCTGCTCGGAGATCGACGGTTCCAGTGCGTCATACTCGTACGGCAGCGGCGGCAGTTCGTAATCCGTCATGCACTCCATCGTACGGGCCGGGACGGTAAGAGCGTTCCCTGAAACGGATTCAAGTTCGATAGTCGAGAGATAGGTATCCCGAGATAGTTGTCGCTACAAACCTCCTGACTGACTTTCCTCAAAAATACCTCGAGAAACTGGTGTTTCTTCTGTTCCGCCGCCGTGACGGTTAACCGTCCGCACCGACTGGATCGAACCATGTCTTTCGACCAAACGGTAAACGCCCCGGTGCCGGGCGAAACGGTCCGGCACGGGACGGGCGTGAACTCCAACCGCGCGTTCCCCACCGACGGCTATCCTCACAACCTCGACCCGTTCGTGCTGTTCGAGCGGTTCTACATCGAGCCGGACGACGGGTTCCCGACCCACCCCCACAGGGGGTTCGAGATCGTCTCCTACATGCTCGAAGGGGGGATGGAGCACGGCGACTCGCTGGGCGTGACCCACACCGCCTACCCGGGCGACGCGATGCGGATCACCACCGGCGGCGGGATCGAGCACTCCGAGATGCCCGCCGACGGCGCGGGCTGTAACGGCCTCCAGCTCTGGGTCAACCTCCCGCGCGAGAAGAAGGATATCGAGGCCGACTACGCGGACGCGGACGCCGAGGAACTCCCCACCGAGGAGGTCGACGGCGCGACGATCACGACCGTCGTCGGCGAGGGCTCGCCGCTCTCGCTGCACACGCCGATGACGTACCACGACGTGCGCGTCGACGGCACGTGGGAGTGGACGACGCCCGAGGGGTGGGCGGGATTCCTCTACGGCGTCGACGGCGAAGGGATCGTCGACGGCGAGGCGTTCGGGAAAGGCGACGTGCTGCCCGCGACCGACGCCGGCGGCGTCACCGTCGAGGGTGAGTTCCGGCTCGTCGCCGTCGCCGGTGAGCCGCACGAAGAGCCGATTAATCAGCGCGGCCCGTTCGTGCTGTAGCCGGTCACGGCTCGCGACCTGTCGCGCGCTCCGTCGCGCGACCACGCAGCGTGCTGCCGTGACCGTGCTGTAGGCCGACCACGGCTCGTGACCTGTCGCGGACTCCGTTCCGCGACCACGGAGCCTGTTGCCGTGACCACGAAGGGAGCGATTTTTGTCATTCCGTCACTTGTTCCGTGCTATGGCGACACACGCACAGCGCGACGGCCCGACCCCGGCGTCGCTCCCCGACGCCGTCCCGTTCGACCTCCGGAACCTCACGCGACAGAGCTGGAAGCTCGGCAGCCGGATCGTCGACGGCGCCGAACGGGTCGGCGAGTGGCGCCACACCGAAGGACGCTGGACGCTGACGGCGTTCGACGCGACCGACGAGACGCTCGTTCTTCGGCTCCGGACCCCTGTCGGGCGGGTCCGGTTCTACGGCGCGATCGAGGCGGAGTTCCGGGAGGCCCGCCCGGCGCTCGCGTCGGCGGCGGCGTGGGAGCGCGTCGACGAGTGACGGCTCAGGCCCGCGCGACCCGGAGATAGCTCCGGATCAGCGCGTACAGCAGGCCCAGCAGCGCGCCCACCACCAGCACCGCCGGCCCGACGCCCATCGAGATCTCGGTGGCCGTCTCCGTGAACGAGAACAGGTAGGTGATCGTCTCCTCGGTCCCGACGGTGAGGGACTCCACGCCCATCGCCGACAGCACGAGCGGGCCCGCGACGGCCAGCAGCAGCAGGACGGCGAACGCCGACACCGCGGCGCCGGCGAGCTACGAGGGGACCAGATCCCGGACGCGGTAGCCGGCGTCCTCGATGTCCCGGATGATCCCCTGAATGGCCGCCTCGCTGGGCGTCGTCAGCCGCATGACGAGGTCCGCCTCGCCGACGGGTAGCCCCTCCTCGGAGCGGTCGTGGCGCACGCTCCGGATGTTGGTGTCGTGCTCGCCGATCAGCGAGGCGAGTTCGCCGAGCACGCCCGGCTGGTCGTCGATCCGGACCCGGAGCGTGACGAACTGCCGGCGGTCGACCAGCGCGCGGGTCAGCACGTCCTGCAGCGTCGCGATGTCGATGTTGCCGCCACAGAGCAGCGGCGCGACGGTGCCGTCGACCTCGATCGTCTCCGAGAGCAGCGGCGCGACCGACGCCGCGGCCGCCCCCTCGACGAGCTGTTTGGTGCGTTCGAGCAGCCACAGCGTCGCGGTCGCGATCTCGGTGTCCGACACCGTCACCACCTCGTCGACGCGCTCCTCGATGATCTCGAAGGTGCGCTGGGAGAGGCTGCCCGTCGCGATCCCGTCGGCGATCGTGTCGGGGTGCTCGTTCTCGACGGGCTCACCCTTCCGCAGGCTCTGCGGCGCCGTCGCGGCGTCCTCGGCCTGCACGCCGACGACGCGAACGTCGTGGTCGGCGGCTTCCATCGCCGTCGCGACGCCGGAGATCAGCCCGCCGCCGCCGATCGGGACGATCACGGTGTCGAGGTCGGGCACCTGCTCCAGCAGTTCGAGGCCGAGCGTCCCCTGCCCGGCGATCACCGCGGGGTCGTCGTAGGCGTGGACGAACGCGGTCCCGGGCTCGTCAGCGCGATCCTGCGCCGCGGCCATCGCCTCCGCGAACGTCTCCCCGCGGAGTTCGACCGTCGCGCCGTACCCCTCGGTGGCGTCGATCTTGGCCTGCGGCGCCGTCTCGGGCATGAACACGAGCGAGTCGAGCCCGCGCTCGGTCGCGGCGTAGGCGACGCCCTGTGCGTGGTTGCCCGCGCTCGCGGCGACGACCCGGTCGGCCTCGCCGCGCTCGGCGACCTCGCTGATCCGGTTGTACGCGCCGCGGGGCTTGAACGAGCCGGTCTTCTGGAACTGCTCGAGCTTGAGCCACGCGTCGGCGCCGACGCGCTCGCTGAGCGTCTGGTTGTGCATCACCGGCGTCTCGCGGATCCCCTCGGCGTCGGCGAGGCGCTCGCGGGCCGCGCGCACGTCCTCGAGCGAGACCGTCATCGCCCCACCCCTACGGCGGATCGGCTCGGACTCCGGTGTCGGATCGCGTTGTCGTTCACGCCGTCGAAGTGGGGTCGACACCGCCTTAGTCCTTCGTTCGTCCGGCGACGCCGTCGGGTCATGGTGCGCCACGCGCCGTGGACTTTTCCCCCGGGCCGACCCAGCCCGGGTATGGCCGACTCAGCCGACCCCTCGCCCGAGGTCGTGGCCGTCGGCGCCGCGACCGTCGATCGGTTCTACGACGTGACGAACCTCCCCGACCCGGACGGCGGCGCGTTCGCCCGCGAGGCCACCGAGCGCTTCGGCGGCGTCGGCGCCAACGTCGCGACCGGCCTCGGCCGACTGGGGCGGGACGCCGCCCTCATCGCACGGATCGGCTGGGACGACCTCGGCGACCGCGTGCTCGCGGATCTCGAAGCCGGCCCCGTCTCGACTGCGCTGGTCCGGCGCGCCGCCGGCACGACGACCCACTGCGTGATCCTCCGCGACGACGCCGGCGAGCGGATGATCGTGACCGCGGGCGACTCGACGGTCCGGCTCCGCTTGAACGACGACGACCGCGCCGCGATCCGGGCCGCCGACGCGGTGTTCGTCACCGCGTACGCACCCGACCCCGTGACCGCGGAGATCGTCGATATCGCCACCGAGGACGACGGGCCGGCGCTCGCGTTCGACCTCTCCGGGCCGCTCGAAGAACTCCGGGGCCGCGGGACCGAGCCGTCCACGATCGACCACGTCGTCGAGACGGCATCGCTGTTCGTCACGGCCGAGGTGGCCGCAGAGTCGTACCTCGACTGCCCGGCCGAGGCGGCCGTCGACGCGCTCCGCGACCGGGGCTGCTCGCGCGGCGCGGTCACGTTCGGTACCGAGGGCGCGACGCTGTTCGACGGCGAGGAAACGACCGAGATCCCGGCGTTCGACGTCGAGGCGACGGACACGACCGGCGCCGGCGACGCGTTCACCGCGGCGCTGACCGAGCGCTGGCTGCTCGGCGACGCCGACCCCGAGCCGGCGGGACGGTTCGCGGCGGCCGCGGCGGCGCTGAACTGCCGCGCCGCGGGCGCCAGAGGCGGGCTACCCGACCGCGACGCCGTTCGGGCGTTCTTGGCGGGCCGGGACGCTTGATCGCCGAGGCGTTCGGTCCCGCCCACAGGATTATCCCTATCGGTGTGCTAACGAGTGTAATGGCAGACGACAAGCAAGGCCGGGAGAAGCAGGCCGCCGACGAGGAGCGACGACAGCGCGAGCGTGCGCTTCGAACCGAACTGGAGCGATACGACGAGGCCGAGCCGCCGATCGACGACGCCGAACTCGACGAGATCGAGGCCGAACTCGAGACGGTCTCCTTCCCCGCGACCGGCGCCGAGATCGTCGACACCGTCGGTAGGCGTCGAGTCGCCGCAGGGCAGGAGACGTACGCCGTCGAGGAACTACTCCCCGAGGCCGAAGTCGAGACGTACGAGTCGCCAGCGGTCGTCCGGAGCAGGATCCAGCGGCCGACGATCGCGATGGCGATGAAGCGAATCGTCGAAGCGAGCGAGACGATCCCGAACGTGGAGTACTCGGCGAGCCAGCGCGACGCCTACGAGAAGACGCTCCGCGCGCTGCAGGCGGTCGACACGCTCGACGAGGACGAGGGCGTCCGCGCGATCACCGACTGGATCGTCGAGCGGATCGAGGAGAAGGGGAAGCTCCCCGGCTCGCGCGACGTGCGCCGGGAAGCGGGGAAGCTCACGCGGGAGAGCGGCTACGAGGTGCGGAACGACGAGTGGCTGGGGATCTGACCCCGCCCCGAATCGGCCGCTAACACTCGCGTCACCGGGTGGGAGCCACGTCGGGGAACGGATTTACCCGTGGGGCGAGAAGTCAGTAACACGAGACAATTATGTCCGACGCACCCACGCAGGCCGACGAGAGCGACATCCCCGTGACCGCCGAGAAGCCCGACAGCCCCGTCGGGGTCACCGGCGTCGACCACATCACGCTGATCGGGAGCAACGAGGAGGACACCGTCGAGTACTACCGGGATATCCTCGGCATGCCGCTGGTGCTGCGCCAGCCGAACCTCGACGACCCCGAGGCGACCCACCTGTTCTTCGACGCCGGCGACGGCCGGATCATCACGTTCTTCGTGAAGGACGACCGCCCCTCGGACAACCGACCCAAGCGCGTCGGGATGGGCGGCGTCCACCACCTCGCGTTCAGCGTCGACGGCGAGCGCCTCGCGGAGATCGCCGAAGGGCTGGAGGACGCGGGCTACGGCTACAACGAGTTCGACCGCGGCGCGTTCCACTCGCTGTACACCCGTGACCACAACGGGCTCACGATCGAACTCGCCGCCGACAAGTTCGAGATCCCCGACGACCGCCGGGGCGAGGTGCTGGCCCACGCGCAGGCCCACCGCGTCGACGCCGGCGACGAGTACGTGAAGGACGAGCACATGCGCGCCGCGCTGGAGGAGCTCGACATCCCGATCGAGGAGATCGAGATCCCCACGACGGCGTCCTCCGGGACGGGGGGACTGTGAGCGAGCGGGAGCCCGAACTCGACACGCTTTCGCCCGACGCGGGCAGTGACAGCGAGACGACTGCCCCGGACACGCCGGGGATCCACCACGTCTCCGTCGTCAGCGGCGATCCCCACGGGACGCTGACGTTCTACCGCGACGTGCTGGGGATGCGGTTGGTCAAGCGCACCGTCAACCACGACGAGCCGGCGGTCCACCACCTCTACTTCGGCGACGGGACGGGCACGCCCGGAACCACGTTCACCGCGTTCCCCTACCCGCTCGACGCCGGCGGCCGTCGCGGTGCCGGGCAGCCGAGCGAGACGGCGTTCGCGGTCCCCGAAGGGAGCCTCGCTTACTGGCGCGACCGCCTCGAGGACCACGGCGTTGCGACCGACGAACCGACCGAACGGTTCGACGAGCCGACTCTCACCTTCACCGACCCGGACGGCCTCGACCTCGCGTTAGTCGAGAGCGCCGCCGCCGGCGTCCTCGGGACCGACGAACTCGCCGTCGATCCGTGGGCCGAGACGGTTCCGAGCGAGCACGCGATTCGGGGCGTCCACTCGGTCACGCTGCGCTCGAACAGTCCCTACGTCACCGGGCGCGTGCTGGAGCTGTTCGGGTTCGGCCTCGTCGGGCAGGCGGGCGACCGCGTCCGCTACGTCGCCGGCGCCGACGGCGTCGAGACCGAGGGGCTGGACGCCGACACGACTGATCTCGCGCGGGACCCCACACCGGGGACCGTCGTCGACCTCTACGCCCGCGAGGAGCCGTGGGGGAAGGAGGGCGCCGGGACGGGCCACCACGTCGCGATCCGCGTGCCCGACCGCGCGGCGCTCGAGGCGTGGCGCGACCGACTGATCGACGCCGGGCTCTCCCCGTCGCCGGCCCGGGACCGATACTACTTCGACTCGGTGTACGTCCGCGACCCCGGCGGCGTGCTGTTCGAGATCGCGACCGACGGTCCCGGACTCACGCGCGACGAGCCGACCGACGAACTCGGGAGCGACCTCCGCCTGCCGCCGTGGCTCCGGGAGGACGAGGCGATGCTCCGCGAGCAGCTCCCGCCGCTCGACGAACCGGTACAGCACGACGCCGATCCGGAGCGCCGCGAAGCGACGGATGAGTGATCTCCCGACCGTCGGCGGCGACGGCCCCCACGCCGGCCAGCCGATCCTGACCGCCGGCGCGCCGAAGGCCGCCGCCGAGGCTGCGCTGGTCCTGCTCCACGGCCGCGGCGCCCGTCCGGGCACCGTGCTCGACCTCGCCGACGAACTCGACCGGTCCAGTGTGACCCACATCGCTCCGGAGGCGTACCACGACACCTGGTACCCCCACGCCGCCACGGCCGAGCGGGAACTGAATCAGCCACACCTCGACTCGGCGCTTCGAGCGGTCGGCGACGCCGTCGAACTGGCGCTCGACGCCGGCGTTCCGCGGGAGAAGGTGGTCGTACTCGGCTTCTCACAAGGCGCCTGCCTCGCCGCCGAGTACGTCTACCGGAACCCCGAGCGCTACGGCGGGCTGGCCGCACTCAGCGGCTGCCTGATGGGGCCGGAGAACACGACGCCGCCCGATACCGAGGAAGGGAGCCTCGACGGGACGCCCGCCTTCTTCGGCTGCGACCGAACCGATCCGCACATCCCCGCGTTACGGGTCCGAGAGTCCGCCGACGCCTACCGCGAGCGCGGTGCCGAGGTGACGGAACGGCTCTACGAGGGGCTCGGCCACCAGGTGAACGAGGACGAGATGGACTGGGTCCGGGCCACCCTCGACGACCTGCTCGACTGATCGGGCGAACTCTTTTGAACGAGAGCGCAGGCAGGGCCGTCGATGCGCTGAGAACCGACCCGGGGCGTCTGCGGGTGTGCGGCCACACGCCTCGGGCACGCGACGGCCGCCTGTTCGCTACTCCGCCTCAGCAGCAGCGCCAGAGTCGACGACCTACTCCCGGACCTCGTCGGCGGCGGCGACCAGCTCCCCGGTCCGCTCCTCGCTCACGGGCTCGCCGGAGGCCGACCCCGACTTGAGCGCGGTGCCGACGATGACGCCGTCAGCGATCGAGAGGATCTCCCCGACCGTGTCGGCGGTGACGCCGCTGCCCACGAACAGCGGTACGTCCAGTCCGAACTCCTCGCGGCGGTCGGCGGCGCGCTGAAGCTCCTCCCGGTCGACGGCGTGGCCCGTGCCCATCCCCGAGACGACCGTGGCGTCGGCCAGCCCCCGCTCGACGTTGTCGGCGAAGGACTCGGCGGTGAAGTCCTCGGCAGCGATGGGTGCGGAGTGTTTCACGTCGTGGTCGGCGAACACCGCTACGTCGGCGCCGAGGCGCTCGCGCTCCCGCATCGTCTCGTAGGCCTTCCCCTCGATGATCCCCTGATCGGCGACGCGCGCGCCGGTGTGGATGTTCACCCGCATGAACTCCGCGCCGACGGCCTGCGCGACCGCGAGATCCGCCGCGGCGTCGTTCCGGAGCACGTTCACGCCCACCGGCAAGTCGACCTCGTCGGCGACCGCACCCGCGGCGTGGGTCATCGAGGCGACGACGTGTTTGGGCACGTCGTCGGGGTAGAACGGCGCGTCGCCGAAGTTCTCGACCATCACGGCGTCGACGCCGCCGGCCTCGAGTGCCCGGGCGTCGGCACGCGCCCGCTCGATCACGGCCGCGCGGTCGCCGTCGAACTTCGGCGCGCCCGGCAGCGGGTCGAGGTGAACCATCCCGACGATCGGCTGGCTCCGTCCGAACGTGGCTTCGAGATCCATAGCCGAGCGTCGAACCGACTCGGGTAAGCTCTGACGACTCCGGGTCGGGCTACGCCCAGAGCTCCGTCTCTTCGCGGAGGCCGCCGGTGATAATCGAGCGCACGGCCTCGATCTCGCTGTCGACTTCGGCAGTGTTCTCCAGCAACACGGTCTCGCTGGGGAACAGCTGTTCGCCCAGCACGAGGCCGTGGTCGCGAGCGGTGTTCCCAGTGACGGTGAGGTAGACGCCGACGCCGGCCTCGGCGATGGCGGCCTCCTCCTCCTGCCCGTTCTCGGGGTAGACGAACTCGACGCCGTCGAGGGCGTCCATCCCCAGCACCGCCTCCACCAGCCGCTCGTAGCGCGGCGAGATGCAGAGCGGGCCTTCGTAGTCGGCCAGGAACGCCCGGTCGAGGTCGGTGCCGGAGGGGACGGTCTCGGGCGTCCCGAGCAGCGTGTGGTACACCGTATCACCGAGCCCAGTGACGACGCGCACGTCGGACTCCGTCGGGTCGATCCGCTCGTTCACGGCGGCGAGGTTGTCGACCCCCTCCGGACCGAGGGAGACGACCTCTTCCAGCACCAGATCGGCGGCGTCGAAGCCGAGCGCGAACTCGTGGGTGCGAAGCGCGCGGAACGGCTCCTCCCGTCCCACGAGGTGGACCGGCGTCCCGTCGAGCTCGACGGTGAGGCTGTCGAAGACGATCCGGCGGGGTTTCCCCTCGCGGTCGTCACGGATCAGTGTGAACTCCGGACCCAGCGGGTCGGTGGGCATGGAGTACTCGAGCAGCCGCTCGTAGCTCCCCTTCTCGGCGGTCTGTTCCCCCTTCGTGATCGCCTTCTCGTAGCGGAGCACGGAGGTCACTTCGTCGACCGTCGCGTCGGCGTCGGGGGTGTCGGCGACGGTGGCGACCCGCTCCAGCACCGCCTCCAGCGGCCGCCCCTTCCGGGGAACCGCGACGGGTACCGGCTCAGTCATTACCTGTGCGACGGGGCCGACAGAAAAAGCGGTTGCGGAAGGGGCGTGTCACAACGGCTAAGCCGCGTCGGCCCGCGCTCACCGACGTGACCTACGGTGACGGCCGCTGAGACGGTCCTCCTCGTCGGCGTCGTACTCGCCGTGTGGGGTGCGGCCAGCGTGCTGTTCGACGCCGCCCTCGGCGGCGGGAACCACCGGTTCGTCGCCTACCTCGTCGGACTCTTGCTCGGGCTGGCGCTCGTCGGCTACCTGTTGGTGACGCGCCTCTGAGGTCGGAGGGTGGCGCCGTCTGGCACCGCGTCAGTGTTCGTCGCCGGCGAACTCCACCCGGGTACCGTCGTACCGGCAGTCTTCGAGGGCGTGCTTGGCGTCGATCCCCGCGTCGTGGGGAGTCGGGCCGAAGCCGACGCCGACTTTGAGCTCCACGCCGGCGTCGTCGCTGACGTGTTCGATGGCCTCCAGGTACTCCGCCTCGGTCATCTCCGGGACGACGGAAATCACGTTGTCGCCGCCGACGAAGAACGAGAGCGCGCCGTGGGCCTCGCGCATGTACCGCATCAGGCTGGCGTACGCCTGCTCGATGCGGATGAACGAGTCGAACTCGTTCAGCCGGTCGGTGTACTTCCCGGTCGCGTCGTTCACGTCGAAGTGGGCGATCGACACGTCGCCGGCCTCGGGTGGCCGGTACTCGCCGCCGAGCACCTCGCGTCGGGCGCGATCCTGCGCGCTGCCGGCCGCCTGCACGCGCTCGGTCGCGCCCTCGAGCGCCTCGATGGGGACGGGGTCGACCGCGGTCCCAAGGCTGACGGAGATCGGGTAGCGGTTGCCGATCGACTCCTGCAGGAGTTCGTGGTCGGTCCGGTCGAGCCCGTTGGTGACGGCGACCATGTTGTCGAACCGGGTGAAGAAGGCGTAGCCGTCCCGCGAGCCGACGAACTGCGCGATGTCGGCGAACAGTCGGGACTGCAGGGTCTGGAGGTCCATCTCGCGGCGCGGTTCCGGCTCAACGGTCCACGGGCCGTAGTTGTCGATCTGGATATGGGTAAGCTGCGGACGGGTCACGTTACCTGAAGTAGGTCGGCTGTCGCAGTTGTAGTTTGGTATTCCCGAATGCGTGACGCTACCGCAGCGGCGACAACAGAAGCCCGGCGTAGTACTTCGGCGCGCTCTTCCGCGAGCGGGCCAGCGCCACCCGCAGCGCGTTCGCGGCGTCGTCGAACACGCCCGGCCCGTGGCCGACGAGCACGCTGTCGGGCGAGAGGCCGCCGAGCGCGGTCTGCGGCGGGAACAGCCGCAGTGCGGGGTGGACGCCCAGACGCTCCACGCCCGTCGTGAAGAACTCGGCTGTGCCGACTGCTTCGGGGACGATCAGCGTCCCGCGGTCACGGTCGTATAGCGCCACCTCGTGCCAGAGTCGGTTGTCGACGACCGTGATCGCCCGGAACTCGGTGTCGGGGAGCGTCCGACTGTACCTCTCGGTCTCGGCGTCGAGGTCGTCGGCGACGTCGGAGAGCGGTTCGGGGAGCGAGACGGGCACGTCGTGGCGTTGCGCCACCGCGGCGGCGTCGCGCTTGTGCCGGTCGAGCAGGAGCGTCACTCCCGCAACCTCGCCCAGGTCCGCGAGCTCGTCGTCGAGTCCGGGGGCGTCGACGGGGTCGATCACCCAGAGGCCGTCGTCGGTCTCGACCGCGTGGCTGGTGCGGTGCATCTCGCCGACCTCCTCGGCGAGCGTCCAACTGATACCGCCGTCCCAGCGGTCGACGACTTCCAGAGTAGCCATGG
The DNA here is from genome assembly GCF_054653455.1 of Halolamina salina. Taxonomy (NCBI): domain Archaea; kingdom Methanobacteriati; phylum Methanobacteriota; class Halobacteria; order Halobacteriales; family Haloferacaceae; genus Halolamina; species Halolamina salina. Next base: position 1,550,006 of record NZ_BAAIGE010000002.1, read on the forward strand.
ACGGACGTTGGATCGCCCGCGGCTTAACTATCCCCGGCACCGGACCCGTGGGTTCGGTTGGCCGTTCGTGACCGTTCGCGTCGCAGTCGCGTTGCCCCGAACGTAGCCACGCCGAGAACGGCGCCGAGCTTGCCCGGGGAGGTGCACGCCGCACTACTCCAGCCCGGAGGACGGGACGTTGTACCGCGTCAGGTCGGCCACGAGCTCGTCGCCGTCGATCAGTTCGACCGCCGAGGAGTTCGCGGCGTATCGCTCGGCGGTGGTGGCGAACGACGAACTGGTGACGATGACGACACGGTCGGCGTCGCCGCGGGCGATCGTGCTCTCCAGTTTCTGGATCACCTCTCGGCCGACCGTGTTCCCCTCCGCGAACTGCTTGACCTGGATCGCGATCCGCTCGACGCCGTTCTCCGCCCAGACGTCGACGCCCAGATCCCGGGAGCCGGCGGTGACGGTCGTCTCGTACCCCTTCTGCTCGTAGAGGTTGGCGACGAGGTGCTCGAACGCCTCCCAGGAGAACTGATACAGCTCGTCACGGGACCACATCGACCCCTGCATCTGCTGCATCCGACGGTACGGCTCCAGCACCGGATCGGGGTCGCCGCTCTCACGCGCCTCCTCGATCGCGCGGCGCCACTCCCGGGCGTCGACGGCGGGATGTCGCCGCCACTCCTCGACGAACGCCGCCAGTTCGCCCGTCAGCGTCTCGATCTCCTGTTCGACGAGGCGATCGATCCGGTCGAACTCGGCCGAGAACGCCTCGGGAGCGAGCGGAACCCCGTCCTCGATCCGTTCACGCATCTCGTCGACGATGGCGTCGATAGAGAGCGACGGGAACGCCGACTGATACTCCTCGACGGTGTCCATCGAGTCGACGAGCGTTCGCACCCGCTTGAGCTCCGACCCCTCCCGGAGCGACTCGCGGTGGCGGAGCGCAGTCCTGACGGCGTCGGCCCACTCGACGATCGACTGGTCGGGATCGTCGGCGGCGAGTCGGTCGAGCCGTTCGAGGACGGCGGCGAACAGCTCCCCGCTGCGGACCGCGTCGTCCGGCGACTGCTCCGCCGACCGTACGATCTCGTCCAGTCGGTCGAGGTACGGCTCGCTCGGCGCCGTCGCGGCCTCGATCCTGTCTCGGACCCTTCGATAGCGCTCGACCAGCTCCGTCGCCCGCTCGGCCGTTCCGAGCCAGTCCTCGTCGAGTAACTCCGGGTAGCGCCCCTCGTCGAGCGTCCCGTCGTAGATCGAATCGAGCCGATCGCCGATCGGTGCCGGAAGGAGTTCCGCGAGCAGTTCCCGCTCGAACGGCGTCGGCGACTCGGGGAGCAAACCGAGCAAGCGCTGCCGGGCGGCCGTCGCGAGCCCGCTGTCGAGCCGATCGGTCAGTTCTCGGTGACTCTCCTCGTGTTCGTCGGGGGCACTCGGCGCCAGCCGGTCGTCGATCGTCCGGAACCGCTGGATCGCCGTCTCGTACTGGCCGGCGTCGACGGCGCGCTCGGCCGACCGGAGCAGGTCGAACAGTTCGTCGACCGACTCCTCGAACCGTGACACGGTCATCTCGGTTTCGAGTCGGCTCCGCCGCTGCGTGATTTCGTCGACTTCGTCGTCGCGGTCGAGCGCGGCCGCGAGCAGTTCCGCGCTCCGGTAGCACGCCATCGACTGCTCGAACTCCCCGTCGTCGGCGAGTGCCTCCCCCGCCTGTAGCGTCCGTTTCTGAAGTCGGTCCAGGCTCCCGACCCGGTCCGCGATGACCGCGGTCGCGATCTGTCTTCGGTTGTCCTCGATCTCCTCGGGGTAGTCGTCGAGGTCGATCCCCTGCCGAAGCCCGTCGGCGGCGTCGAAGACGGCGACCGCGTCTTCGTACTCCCGCTCGCTTCGGAGCGTCTCGCCGATTTCGATGACCCGTTCGACGAGCTCCCGCTTGGCCGCCTCGGGAGCGTCCCGATGGGTCACGGTCGCGGCTTCGAGGAACGTCTCGGCGCGCACGAGCGGGACCGCCAGCCGGAGGCGCGAATCGAGGTGGTCTTGCAGCACGTCCCGATCGGCGGGCGTCACGTCGCCCTCCGGCGTCGCCGCCAGCACAGCGAGGGCGGTGTTTCGGACGTCCTGATCGCGAACGTCGTCGGCGAGCAGGCTGTCCACCGCGGTGGCGCGGTCGACCTTAGTTCGTTTGTAGGTCTTGTAGACGAACCACGGAGTGGCGAGCGCGTAGAACACCAGCGCGACCCCGACCAACGCGTTCACCGCGGGAATGATCGAGATGATCAGGAGGATCACGGTCAGGACGACCAACAGTAGCAACCCACTGAGTATCGTCCGGGGGAGCGTCGGTTCGCCCCCTAACAGGAGGTCTTCGCCGTCGAGTATGGCCCAGCTCCCGAGCGCCAAGGACAGCCCGCCTATCGCTCCGGCGACGCCGAGGAGGAGCGTTCCGCCCCAGAGGAGCTGTATCCCCGGGGCCAGCCTGTAGACGACTGTGGCGAGTACGAACGTGAGGACGGGGACGACGAACGTCGAGAGATACCCGAGGACCAGATACCGGCCGTAGCCGGCCTCTATCCGCTCGTAGTAGTCGGTGAGCCGGGACTCCGACCAGACGGTTTCCCCCTCGAAGTCGTCGCCACAGTGGTGGCACTCCTCCCAGTCCGGCGGCGAGAGGTGGCCGCAGGAACTGCAGTAGTTCACCGGTGACACCATCGGGATGCACCACCGTACCTCCCTCCGGCAGATAAAGGCCCCTCTTCGGGCAATCGACCGGGGGGGAGCGTCGTTCGTCCGCTCGACTACGCCACCGGACCCGGGAACCTCGCCCCAGCGCTTACCCCGCCCACGCCCCTACCGTGAGCCATGAGCGACGAGATCGCGGCGGCGTTCGACGGTGTCGATCCGGCCGATGTGCCCGAATCGGTCGACCGCGCGGCGCTGGAGCGGATGCGCACGGTCGCGATGGTGCTCGACGAGTCGGTCGAGATCCCGGTGATCGAGTACCGGATCGGCGTCGATCCGCTGCTCTCGATGCTCCCCGGGGTCGGCGACGCGCTCAGCGCCGGCATCTCGCTGTACATCGTCGTCGAGTCGGCCCGGCTGGGCGTCTCCTTCGGGACGCTGTTAGGGATGCTCGCCCGGATCACCGTCGACTTCGCCGGCGGCTCGATCCCGTTCGTCGGGCCCGTCTTCGACGCCGCGTTCAAATCGAACAAGTGGAACGTCGAGGCCGCGGTGGACGACCTGTTCGGCGAGGAGCGGGACGAGGGCGACGACGCGGTGACGATCCCGGTCACCTCGCCGGAGTAGGCCGGGCGGCGCCTTTTCGACCCCGCCGGCCGTAGGGGCTTCCATGAGCTACGACGGCGCCATCCTCGACGTGGACGGGACGGTGGTCCGGGGCGAGCGGCTGCTCCCGGGCGCCGAGGCCGGCCTCGGGACGCTCGCCGAGCGGGGGATCCGGCGGCTGTTCGTCTCCAACAACCCCACGCGGCCGCCGACCGCCTACGCCGAGAAACTCCGGCGTGCGGGTATCGACGCCGCCAGCGACGAGATCCTGACCGCCGGCGCGAGCACGGTCGCGTACCTCGGCCGCCACCACGCCGGCGAGACGGTGTACCTCGTCGGCGAGCGGGGCTTACGTGAACAGTTGGAGAACGCGGGGTTCGACACCGTCGTCGCCGGCAGGCACGGCAACCCCGAGCGCGGCGTCGACGTGGCGGTGGTGTCGATCGACCGGGAGTTCGACTACGACACGCTCACGACCGCCGCGCGGACGATCAGGAGCGAGGAGCTCCCGATCGTCGGCAGCGACCCCGACGCGGTGATCCCCGCCGGCGACGGCGACGTGCCGGGGTCGGGGGCGATGATCGCGGCCGTCACCGGCACCGCCGAGCGCGAGGCCGACGCGGTGCTCGGCAAGCCCCACGCGATCACTCGGGAGCTGGCGCTCGACCGGCTCGACTGCGACGCCGCGGACTGTCTGGTCGTCGGCGACCGCCTCGATACGGACATCGCGCTGGGCGCCGGCGCGGGGATGACGACCGTGCTCGTGCGCTCGGGCGTCACCGACGACGCGCGGCTCGAACGCTCGCCCGTGACGCCGGACTACGTCGTCGACGACCTCTCGGGGATCGAATCGGTGCTCGACGGAACTGCCCCGCGGTACGGCTGAGCCGGAGTCGAACCGCTTAACCGCGGTTCCGCCGCATCGCCGGACATGAGCGAGCCGCGGATTCTGGTGACCAACGACGACGGGATCGAGAGCCCGGGGTTCCGGGCGCTGTACGAAGCACTCGAGGACGTGGGCGATCCGGTCGCGGTCGCGCCGTACTCGAACCAGAGCGCCGTCGGCCGCGCCCGGTCGTTCGAGGCGACGGTCCACGAGTACGAACTCGGCTACGCCGTCGAGGGGACGCCCGTGGACTGCGTGATCGCCGGCGTCGAGGCGCTCTGCCCCGACGTGGACGTGGTCGTCGCCGGCTGCAACAAGGGGGCGAACCTCGGATCGTACGTGATGGGCCGCTCCGGCACCGTCTCGGCGGCCGTCGAGGCCACCTTCTTCGACGTGCCGGCGATCGCCGTCTCCCAGTACGTCCCGACGACCGACGACGAGGAGTTCGAGAACCTCACCCCGCCGAAGGAGGCGTACGCCGACGCCTGCGACGCCGCGGCGTACCTGGTCGAGGAGTCGCTCGGCTCGGCCGTGTTCGATGGCGCGGACTACCTCAACGTCAACGCCCCCGCGCCCGACGCGACCGAGGGCCGGCCGCCGATGACCGTCACCGAGCCGTCGCCGCTGTACGCGATGAGCGCCGAGTTCGACGGCGAGACGATCCGGCTCGAGGACAACATCTGGCAGCGGATGCAGCGCGGCGACATCCCCGACGAGGAGGGTACCGACCGCCGCGCCGTCGTCGACGGCGAGATCAGCGTTTCGCCGCTGGCGGCGCCGCATTCGGTCGAGCGCCACGAGCACCTCGACGAGCTGGCGGCGAAGTATCGAGTCTAACCGGGGCCGGGCCTCAGTCGTACGTCTCGACGCGGAACACCGTCACCCGCGTTCCGTCGTGGATGGCGACGACGCGGCCGTTCCCCCCGTGGAACGTCACGTTCCGGACGGTGACCGACTCGTTGGCCCTCGGCAGCGGCCGGCGGACTGTGTCGTTGTCCTCGCTCACGAGGAGGTAGAACGACTCGTTTCCGGCGACGACCGAGACGTTCTGGTTCGCGATCTGTGGCTCCGCCCGGGCGGGGGCGGAGGTGAACACCGTCCGCCGCTCGTCGCCGTTTTCGAGCGCGACCGCGTAGGCGGTGCCGCCGCCCACCGCGGTCCAGCCGCGACGAACCGCGGTCACCGTCTCGCGCCAGCCGACGCCCCCGACGACGACCCTCGCACGGCCGTTGGACGCGAGCCGCCCCCGGGGGACGACGGACTGCCAGATCCCCCTGTCGCGGTTCGAGACGATCACCCCCGAGGTGGTGACCTGCGTGGTCTCGCCGAACAGCGTGACGGGGATGGCCGACACCAGTTCGTTCTCGACACCCTCCGCGTAGGTGACCTCGTACCCCCGGACGGTGACTGGCTCCCCCGGCAGGTTGCCCTCCGTGGAGACGAGGTTGACCGCGACCGCAGGCCCCGACAGCACCGCCGCCAGGACCACGAGCAGTGCGACCCCGAGCTGTCGGACGGGGAGGTCCACGAGCCGCGTGTCGCCGGCGTCGTCCGGCTCTCCACCCCCCAGACGGGCGAACGGGCGGCGGTCGGAGCCGGCGACGGCGACGACGATCAGCGCCGCCGCCAGCGCGACGAGGCCGAGGCCGACCGCGCGGTACAGCACGTACTCGGTGCCGCCGCGGTACCAGTACACCGCCCAGAGCGACTGGGCGCTGGCGAGCAGGAGCGCGCCGGTGAACAGCCGGACCGGCGACGGCCCGTCGGCGGGACGGCGACGGAGCAGCAGCGCGCCCAGCACCACCCCCGCGAGCAGGCCGATCGCGTGGCCCTGGATCGCGATGTCGGCGAACCACGGCGTGACGAACCGCGAGCGCCCCGAGGCGGTGAGCGTGGGATCCCGGAGCGCGTTGTAGAGGAGGTTCAGCAGGTCCGACCCCACCAGCGCCAGCACGGTACCCAGCGGGTAGCGAACCAGAGCGAACCCGGCGAACGCGAACACGACGCCCGAGAAGCCGATCACGGCGCCGACCGTGAACAGCGTGAGGAGGACGCCGACGACGGCGACGCCGAGCGGGAACAGCAGGAACGCGCGGGCGATCGGATCGTACCGGAGCGCGGCGAGGCGCTCGCGGCGAGTCGACGGCTCGGGATCGACGGGACGGCTCGTCGCGGGGTAGTGGCCGATCGCGTACTCCACAATCGGCGCGAGTGTGAGCGCGCCGAAGAGGTTTCCGAGCAGGTGGCCCGGGCCGGCGTGGGCGAATCCGGCGACGAGCATCCCCAGCGGCTCGGCGTACGACCACGCGCGGAACGGCAGCACGACTGGGCGGTACCAGTGCCAGTAGCCGCCCTGCAGGAACAGGTACACTGCGAGTACCCCCGAGAGAGTGACGAGCGTCCCCCACGGGACGCCGAGGACGAACCGCTCACGGAGGCGGGTCGGGAGGCGGCCGTCGTCGAGTCGGAGCGCGAGCGCACTGCCGGCGAGCAGCGCGAGGACGACGAAGGCGCGCTGGAGCAGCCCCCACGGGACCGCGCCGAACTGGAGGGCGGGCGAGGCGGCCATGGGCGTAGTAGTACCGTCACCGCCCTTGAAAGCTCGCCCGCGGGGTACTATTCTTCCAGCCGCCAGAGCTGCGTCTGAGGCTCGACGACGTACTCGACGCCGTTCTCGGTCACCCGGACCATCTCCTCCTGCCCGACGTACCCCCACTCGGTGTCGAGGCCGAGCTCCATCGTGTACAGCTCGCCGGGGCGGACCTCGTGTTCGACGGACTCCCCGTAGCGATCCCACTCCGGGCCGAGCAGCGTGCCGCCGTCGTGGGCGCTCCGCCCGACCTGGTGGCCGAAAGCGTGGTCGAACAGCTCGCGGTCCCGCGCGACCAGTTCCGCGCGGGCGCGGGCGTCGACGCGATGGCCGACGACGCCGGGCTGTAGCTCCTCGTACCCCGCCTCGATCGCGGCGCGAACGTCCTCGAACGCCTCGACCAGCCCCTCGGGTGGCTCACCCCGAACCCAGAGCCGCTGGAGGTCGGCGGCGTAGCCGTCGCGCACGACGCCGAAGTCGACGTGGAGCAGTTCGCCCTCGGGGACCGTCCGATCGCCGGGGAGCGTGTGGCCCACGTCGGCGTCGCCGCCGGCGTGGACGGTCGGGCAGTACTCCCACGACCACGCGCTGTCGAATCCGGCCTCGCGCATCCGACCGTGGAGGTAGTCGGCTACCTCTTCCTCGGTCGTTTCGAGTGTCCACTCGTCGGCGGCGTCGTGGAGCAGATCCAACGTGGTCTCGGCGGCCGCCGCGACGCGCTCGTGTTCGGTCCCGGACTTGATCCCGCGCACGTCGGCGACGATCCCGCCGGCACCGACGAACTCCCGGTCGGGCAGCAGGTCGTCGAGTCGGAGGTACATCCCGTGGGTCAGCCCATCGGCGACGTTGTCGTCCCGATCGAAGTTGACCGCGACCGTCTCGGCGCCCAGCCGCGCGAGCGTCTCCCGGAGGGGTTCCTCGATCGACTCGTCGTACGGCCGGACCTCGTGAACGCCCAGTTCCTCCGCTGTCGGCGCGTCGTGCTGACCGAGCACGACCGTCGACTCCTCGGATCCGATCACGATCGCGGTCGGCCAGACCACGTCGAACCCGAGCACGTACGGCAGCGTCGGCTCGTGGATCTCGTCGGTCTCCCGGCAGAAGATCAGCCACACGTCGGCGTCGCTCTCGGCGACGGCGTCGCGGGCCTGCTCGACTTTCTCCGCAACGAGGCTCGCGTCCATACCCCCTCCTGCGCCGGCGGCGGCTTAGTTCCGGGGGCTATCCCCCGGCAAGAGCGTTTATACGGATCGACTCGTGATATGTGCACAAGTACCACAGGTGGAGAGTCGTGATAGGAAAGCTACGCTGGGGCGTCGACGGACTCCTCGATCGCATCAGGCCGTCGCGGATCCGCCCGACTGCGCCCCCGGAGACGTTCGTCGACGGCGAGGGGCGGGAGGTACGGGTCCGGCCGTACCGCGAGGAGGACTTCGCGGGGCTGGTCGAGATGTATCACGAGTTCGACCCGGAACTGCGGGCACAGGGGACGCCCCCGGTCGGCACCGAGAACATCGAGGCGTGGATCGACGACCTCCTCGACGGCGTGAACGTCGTCGCGATCCACGACGGGCAGCCCGTGGGTCACGTGAGCTTCGTCCCCGACGGTATCGACCGCCACGAACTCGCGATCTTCGTCCACCAGGAGTACCAGCACGCCGGGGTCGGCAGCCGCCTCATGGCGAACGGGCTGGGGTACGCCCGGGAGCAGGGCGTCAGGTACGTCTGGCTGACCGTCGAATCACGGAATCGCGGGATTCAGCGATTCTACAGCCACGCTGGCTTCTCGACGGTGAGCCCGATGGGCGCTGCTCACCGGATGTCCCGGACGCTGTGAACCGGGGGGACACGCCTACCGAGCGAGCAGGAACGAGCCGACGAGGTAGACGCCGACGGCGACGGCCAGCCCGGCCGGGAGTCCCAGCAGCAGGTCGGGGCCGCGAGCGAACCCGAGTGCGAGCATGCCGATCGCGCCGACTTCGAGGCCGAGCCCGAGCAGCCCCGGGCCGGCGCTCCGATCGACGCGGTCCGTCGCCGCGGCGAACCGCTCGCCGTCGTCCATCGCGGCCGAGAGTCCGACGAACCACGGGAGGAACAGGAACGCGCCGACCCCGGAGAGGCCGCCGACGGCGACGCCGTAGGGGACGCTTTCGAGCGTCAGCACGCCGACGGCGGTGAAGGCGACGATCTGCATCAGGGCCGATCCGACGCCCAGCATCGTCAGGAACCGATCGCTCGGTTCCTCGGCGGTGGAGGACATGGCCGGGCGGTCGGCTGGCGGGAGCAAAAACGTCCCGCCTCGCGTGTTCAGTAGCCGACGCCGAACTTCTCGTGGACGCCGTCGCCGGACTCCAGCTCGTCGACGAGCGCGATCGCGAAGTCCTCCATCGAGACGTAGCTGTCGCCCGACTCGTCGGTCACCAGTTCGTCGACCGCGGTGCGGTACTCCCCGGTCCGCTCGCCGGGTTCGATCAGCGCCGCGGGCGCGACGTAGCTCCACTCGATGTCCTCGATCTCCTCGAGGCGCCCGTAGGCGTCGATGGCGGCGCTGGCGACCGGCACCCACTCCTCGGGGAAGTCGTCGGTCTCGATGAGGCGGGTGTCGGGGCCGACACGCAGGATGCCCGCGCCGCCGGTCCAGACGAGGCGGTCGACGCCGCCGCGGCGCATCCCCTCGATCACGGCCTCGATCATCGTCGTCAGCACCTCGGGGTCCTCGTCCTCGCTGGGGCCGAGCGCCGAGACGACGGCGTCGTGGCCGGCCGCGAGCTTGGCGACCGCGGCGGCGTCGGTGGCGTCGCCGGCGACGGCGACGAACTGGTCGTCGTCGACGCCCTCGACCGCCCCGCTCCGGGAGACGCCAGTGACGCGGTGCCCCCGGTCGAGAAGCTCCGTCGCGGTTCGTCGTCCGATCCGTCCGCTCGCGCCGAGTAGGAGTACGTCCATGGTGGGTGTCACGACGACGTGGTTACGTCGTCACACCTGATGTTGGAGAGTGACCGACAAATAGTTCCGCGAACGTCGGCGTGACCAGGTTACACCGATGTCATCGACCGCCGACCTCGAAGCCGAGTACCGGGACTGCCCCGTGATCGAGACGCTCGAACAGATCGGCTCCCGCTGGCGGATGACCGTCATCCACGTGCTCAGGGAGGGCGAACTGCGGTTCAACGAACTCAAGCGCGCCACCGACGCCAACTCCCAGACGCTTTCGCGCGTGCTCGACGACTTGGAGGAGCAGGGGTACGTCGAGCGCCGAGTCGCGGAGGGCAGCCCCGTCGCGGTGTACTACTCGCTGACGCGGAAAGGGCAGGAGCTTCACGGCGCGTTCGACGAGATCGCCGAGTGGGCCGAGACGTGGCTCGACGAGTGAGGTCAGTCGGCGGAGACGTGACGTTCGATCCGTGCGACGTTCCGCCGGTTGCCTTTCCACGCGACGTCGAGCAGGTCACCGAACAGCGGGACGCTCCCGAGCGCCGCTTCGAGTAGAACGAGCAGCAGCATCCAGAGGCAGGTGCGTTTGGGCATCCCCAGTCGGTAGCCCTGGTAGACGATGTACGTCGATGGGAGGACGATCAGCCAGTCCCCGGCGACGGGCAGCAGGCCGACGATGCCGTCGATCCCGACGTCCCCGACCAGCGGGAGCGTGACGGCTGCGTCCAGCAGCTCCGCGACCGTGCGGGCCCGGGCGAGCCGAGCCGGCTCGCTCATTTACAGTCGGCTCTCGGCGTCCTCGGCGAGCTCCTGCATCCGCTTACCGATCCGGCCGGCCGAGGAGAACTCGTCGTCGCTCATCGCGTTGGCGAGGGCGTTACCGAGCACGAACACGGCGTGTTTGTGCTCGCTTTTGGATTTGTGGACGTGGGAGGGGTCCACGTCGAGCTCGTCGTACTCGTCGAACGTCCCCTCCTCGACGTCCTCGCGGTCCCGGAAGTTCTCCATGATGATCACCATCTGTTCGTGGAGTTCGAGCAGTTCGTCCTTGTGCATACCCGAACCACGCGGTTCCGGCGGTTAAACGTTATTGGGGTGATGTCTCACACGGACGGCCGAGACTCAGGGCTGCGAGCGATACTCGCGGAAAACGGCGTCAGAAGACGTACTCGTCCTCGTGGCCCATCATGCCCTCCTCCTCGTACTCGGGCTCCTCGTCGTCCATCGGGCCACTGGTCTTGTAGGCTTTCAGTCCCGTCGAGAGCAGCTCTTCGACGGCTTCGTTCCGATCCACGAACTCGCCCTGCTCGACGAGCTGTGCGATCTGCATTTCGAGGTGCTCGGGGACGGTGAGATCGACCTTGGGCATCTGTCAGGGGGGTTTGGCACAGCGGGTATTTAAGTTCGTTGGCGCATCCCCCCGAACGGAGAACGTGCCGTAGAAGCGCTTTCCTTCCGGTTCGCGGTGTCGTCGCGATCACCTCTCGGCCCGCCGATTCCGATAACCATAGGTGAACGGACCCACTGGGTTCGAGTATGACTACGGACGTTACGGCGCTCCACGAGGAGTTCGACGGCGAGCGCCTCCCGCCGGGCCAACGGCAGACCGAGAGCTTCCCGGTGCTGTCGAAGGGGGAGACGCCGGCCGTCGACGACGACTGGACGTTCACCGTCTCCGGCGCCGTCGAGGACGAGCGGGAGTTCTCCGCCGCGGAGTTCAAAGCGCTCGCGCCCGAGACCCAGATTCAGGACTTCCACTGCGTCACCGGCTGGTCGAAGTTCGACTGCGAGTTCACCGGGCTGCCGTTCCCCGAACTCGCCGACGCGGTCGGCGTGCAGGACGACGCCGAGCACGTCATGTTCCACGCCCACGACGGTTACACGACCGATCTCCCGCTCGCGGAGTGTGACCGCCGGGAGGTCATGTTCGTCTGGGCGTTCGACGGCGAGCCGCTCCCCGCCGAACACGGCGGGCCGCTCCGGGTGGTCACGCCCCACAAGTACGCCTACAAGGGCGCGAAGTGGGTGAGCGGCGTCGAGTTCCTCACCGAGCCCGAACTCGGCTACTGGGAGAAGCGGGGGTACTCCGACTCCGCGAACCCGTGGAACGAGGAGCGGTACAGTTAGGGCCGCCCACCGAAAAGAGAGAGCAGATGGAGTCACCGCGGCAGGCCGGCGTCGACCCGGCCGAGACGACGCTCGTCGCCGAGAGCCGGGAGGTGCCGGACGCCTCGTTCCGCGCGTTCCTCGCCGGCCGGAGAGCACCGCGTGTCCACTGGGCCGCCCCGGACGGGCTGGAAGTGGTCGGCGCCGGCGAGGCCGTCCGACTGACCGGCGAGGGGGCCGAGCGGTTCGAGACGGTTCGGGACGCCGCCGAGACGACGTTCGCCGGCGCGGAGACCCCGGACGGCGCCGCCAGACCCCGCTTCTTCGGTGGCGCCGCGTTCCACGACGACCACGAGCCCGCGCCGCCGTGGGAGGGGTTCCCGCCGGCGGCGTTCGTGCTGCCACGGGTCCAACTCGTCCGGACCGACGAGGCGACCCACCTCACGGTCGTCCGTGTGGACGGCGACCGCGACGCCCTCGAACGCGACGTGGAGCGCGTCGCCGAGGAGATCGCGGAACTGCCGGCGATGCGTCCCGTGGGCGACCCGCCGGGGATCGTCGCCAGCCGACGCACGACCACCGAGGCCGAGTGGGCCGCGGGTATCGAGGCGGCGATCGAGCGCATCGAGGCCGGCGACCTGCGGAAGGTGGTGCTCGCGGTCGCGCTGGCGGTCACGCTGGAGGAGAAGCTCACGATCCCAGACACGCTCGAACGGCTGCGGCGCTCCTACCCCGACTGCTTCCGCTTCCTGACCCAGCCGTCCGACGAGGCGGGCTTCTTCGGCGTCCCGCCCGAGCGGCTGGTCCGCCTCGACGGCCGACACGCCCGCACGGAGGCCCTCGCTGGCACGGTCGCACGCGGGGAGACGCCCGAGGAGGACGCCACGCTCGCCGACTCGCTGCTCGAAAGTGAGAAGCTCCAGCACGAGCAGGCGCTGGTCACCGAGGCCATCGAGGAACACCTCTCGCCGCTGGGTGATGTGACCGTCGCCGAGCAGGGTGTCCGGAAGCTGGCGACCGTCCAACATCTCCACACGCCGATCGAGGCCGACCTCGACGGCGACCGGCACGTCCTCGACCTCGTCGAGGCGCTCCACCCGACGCCCGCGATGGGCGGCCTGCCGACGGCGACCGCCGAGCGCGTGATCCGGGAGACGGAGACGTTCGAGCGCGGCTGGTACGCCGCCCCAGTCGGCTGGTTCGACGCCGACGGCGACGGCGAGTTCGCTGTCGGCATTCGTTCGGCGGTCGCGGGGGGCCGGCGCGCCACCCTGTTCGCGGGCAACGGGATCGTCGCCGACAGCGATCCCGAGGCGGAGTGGGAGGAGGTCGGGCTGAAGCTGGAGCCGATCCTCGCGGCGCTGGGGGACTGAGGCCGGGCTCAGCCGTCGATCGGTTCGGTCCAGTAGGCCCGGAGCCCGCGGGCGACCGCGCCGACGATGACCGCTTGGACGTAGAGGAACGCGTAGATCTCCACCCAGAGCCACTGGGTGCCGCCGCCGATCAGGAACTCGTTGTAGAGGAACGTATCGAGCAGCAGCGCGGCGGCGATCGCCGGCGCGGCGACGAGAAGCGCTTGCCGGGGGAGGATTCCCCACTCCGAGAGCGCGACGGCCGCGCCGGTCACGGCGAACACGCCGAGCGTGACACGGGCGAGGAGGACGCTCGCGTGTCGATTCGGTCGGAGGGCCATGGTCGGCGGTTGCGGGGCGACTGACAAGGCGTTTTCCCCCGCGTCGCGGCTCGGTCCGCCGAAGGGCATATACAAGCGACCACCGAAATCGATGACAAGATGTCGTTGCGCCGGCTCGTCGACGAACACGAGGGCGCCGAGCGAGCACTCGTGCTCGCGAACCGGAGCCAGCCCGAGCAGCTCCGGGCGCTGCTCGCGGGGATGTTTGCCGAGCAGTCGGTGACCGTCGACGAGGCCGCCGTCGAAGGGGTCCCCGAGGACACGGTGTTGCTGCTCGATGGCGAGGGGGAGGTACTCGCCCAGTCGCCGCTCTCGGCGGTGTCGGAGTCGCTGCTGTTCACCAACTCCGACGCGTTCGTCACCGGCTCGACGAGCCTCGAAGAGACGAACCTCCCGGCGGTGATCACCGGACTGGAGGGCGTGCAGTTCCGGCTCCGGGGCTACCCCCAATCCCACAAGGAGAAGCTCCTGCTGATCGCCGTCTCCCGCCACATCGAGCGGACCGCCTGGGAGCGCGGCGCCGGCACCCACCGGGCGTCGTTCCAGCAGCTCTCCCGGATCGTCGACGAGCAGGGGACCCAGCGCGTGTACCGCCGGCTGGGCGAGAGCGGCGTGGACACGCACGTCTACGGCGTCGACGACGACGGCGGCGCCGAGCGGGCGGCCGAACTCGGCGTCACCGTCCACGCCGGCGAGTCGGCCGACTACCGCGACTCGTGGTTCGTGGTCCACCGCCCGCCAGACGCCGAGCAGCCCGAGGAGCCGGACCCGCTGGCGCTGCTGGCGATACAGGGCGACGACGGCGTCTGGGACGGCTTCTTCACCAGCGATCCCGAGCAGGCGCTGGCCGTCGACGACTACGTCCGGCGGGAGCTCTGAATCGGGGTCGGCGGCTTTATGTCCCGGACGTTCCAACGGTCGCGTATGTCCACGAAAGCCAAACTGCTGCTGGTGCTCGCGTTCGTGACGCTCGTCTACTTCCTCGTCGGCGGCGACGCCGAACCCGTGGAAGTCGAAGTCGAGTCCGAAGAGTAAGCCAACTACGGCGCGTGACCTGATGCGCGCTCCGTCGCGCAGGAACGGAACCCATGCCGTAGTTGTGTCACCAACTGCGGCGCGCGACCTGCTGCGCGCTCCGTCGCGCAGTAACGGAACCCATGCCGTAGTTGTGTAACCCAACTACGGCGCGCGACCGACTGCGCGCTCCGTCGCGTAACGTTCTTTCGCCACTCTCCTCGCGAGCGCCGCGGCCGCCGGGAGCGAACCACTTACCCGCCGCCGCGCCCAGTTCTCCCCCATGTACGGGGTCGTCACGCGCAACGAGGAGGAGGTGGAGTGGTCGGCGTTCGACCGGGGGTTCTACGAGGTGAAGGACGTGACCGGCCGGGCCGCGGAGCCGCTGCCGAACGCGGTGAACATGGTCTCCTGTTTCGGCGACACCGCCGCCGGCGAGTCCAGCCCGGAACTCCTCCCGGTCGACGACGAGGGGAACGAGGCGACCCGCGAGCAGCCCTACTTCGACTGGGGGTACGTCTGCCCGACACACGAGGGGTACCGCGAGGGGCTGCTGGAGACGATTTCGGACTGCGCCGCCGTCAACGAGGACGTGCGCCTCGACGACGTGGGGTTCCCGCGCGCGGAGTACTGCCGGTGTGACCGCTGTGAGCGGCTGTTCGCCGAGAGCGAGTACGAGGACCGGTTCGACTGGCGCGGCAGCGTCATCACCGAGTTCGTGAAGGAGGCCAGCGAGCGCATCCCCGGGCGGACCTACCTCACGCTCTACCCCGACCCGTACCCGGGCCACCTGTTCGAGCGGGCGGGGCTGGACCTCTCGGTGCTGTCGGCCTACGTCGACGAGTACGTCGTGCCGGTGTACGACACCCACTACAGCACGACGTACTGGCTGGAGACGATCGCCTCGGGCTTTCAGGACCTGCTCGGCTGGTCGCCGGAGACGCCGGAGGCGGGCACGCCGTTCTCGATCGAACTGTACGCCGTCGACGTGGACGTGGACAACCTGATCCACGCGGCGGAGGTCGCCGAACGCTACGGGAAGGACACCTTCTTCGGCTACGACGCCAGCAACGCCCAGGCCGCGATCCGGCGGAAGACCGCCGACGAGCGCGAGGGCGTCAGCCACGGGTAGCCCGACAGCCGCAACAGCGCTTACCTACCCCCCGCTCCAACGTCGGCCCATGTACGACAGTATCCTCCTCCCCGTCGACGAGGCTGCCGTCGAGAGCAGCCTGCTCTACCACGCCGCCGAGCTCGCGAACTGGGACGACGCGAGCGTCGAACTGCTGTACGTCGCCAACACGGGGCGGGACAGCGTGACCGTCGCCGGCGACGGCGACGTGGTCGACACGCTGGTCCGGGAGGGCGAGGACGTGCTCGACGAGGCGGGCGGCGTGCTCGACTCGCTCGGCGTCGAGTACGCCACCAGCGTCGAGCAGGGCACGCCCGCGAAGACCATCGTCGACTACGCCGAACACGAGGGGCACGACCTGATCGCGATGCCGACCCACGGCCGTCAGGGGCTCTCGCGGTACCTGCTGGGCAGCGTGACCGGGAAGGTCGTCCGGCTCGCACCCATGCCCGTGCTCACCGCGCCGATCGAGGAGGAGGCGTTCGAGTTCCCCTACGGCGGGCTGTTGCTCCCCACCGACGGCAGCGATCAGGCGCTCCGGGCGGCCCGACACGGCCTCGACTTCGCGGCCGAACTCGACGCGGACGTGCACGTCCTCACGGTGAACGACGACTCGCTGCTGGCCAGCGCGGGCGACGTGGTCAGCGAGGGCGAGGGGGCCGCACGGACGGCCGTCGACGAGGTGGTCGAGGCCGCCGAGGCCCGCGGGATCGGGGACGTGACCACCCACATCGAGACGGGGGATCCGGACGCGGAGATCCTCGCGACGGTCGAGGCGGCGGGGCTGGACGCGGTCGTGATGGGCGCGACCGGCCGCGACGGGATCGACCGCGTGCTGCTGGGCAGCGTCGCCGAGAAGACGGTCCGGCAGGCCGACGTCCCCGTGATCACGGTCGGCGAGGACTGAGATCACGTCACGCGCCGCTCTGGCGGCAGAACGGCCGGTGGATTTTCGTGTACCGGAGCTATCGTTTTCGGTATGTCCGAACACAACATCCCGAAGGGTGTCAACCTCGACACCCTCAAGGAGATCCTCGCGGGGTGGGCCAAAGCCGGGGCCGACGAGGAGCCACGGTACACCTCGGCGGTCGAAGAGTATACCGGCGTCTCGGACGTGGTCGGCCGACAGACGCGGTTTCTGGAGGAGCTGGGCGTCCTCGAACCGCACCGACAGAAACACCGACTCACCGGGGCCGGCGCGGCGCTCGCCGACGCGCTCGCGGCCGGCGACGACGAACGCGCCCGCGAAGAGGCCCGAGAGCTGCTCGCGAACTGGCCGCTCACCGACGATCTCCGCGGCGTGCTCGCCGAGAACCCGACCGACGAGGAGACGCTCGTCCCGATCCTCGCCGACCTGACCGAGCAGGACGTCGACGCCACCCGCGTGGAGCCGGGGCTGTCCACGCTGCTCGACGCCTACGAGTGGACCGGCCTGCTCGACCGCGACGACGAAGGCCGGTACCGGCTTCCCGAGGAGGCCGGCGGTGAGGGAGACGGGAACGGCGAGATCGACGAGGCGGACGCCGAAGCAGCAGGCGCCGAGGAGACGGCCGACTCCGCGTCCGAGCCAGAACCGTCGATCGACGACTCCGCGCTTGAGGAGGCGGCCGAACGGGCCGTCGCCGAGGCCGCGCGCACGGTGGCGCGCGAGACGGCCGAGGAGGTGGCCGAGTCGGTCGCGGAGGAGCAGGCCGGAGCGGTCGCGGAGGAGGCCACCGCGGACGCGGCCGACGAGGCGGACGCTGCCGCCGCGAAAGCCGAGAGCGCTGCCGAAACTGCCCAAGTGGCGGCCGGGAACGTCGAGGAGACCGCGAGACACGTCGCGACGGAGACCGCCGAGAGCGAGGCCGCAGAGACGGCCCGAACCGTCGCCCGCGAAGCGGCGGAGGACGCCGCCGAGGAGATCGCCCGCGTGGCCGCCGAGGAGGCGGCCGAATCGGTCGCTCGGGAGACTGCCGCCCGCGTCGCCAAGGAGACCGCGCGGGAGGTGGCCACGGAGCAGGCCGAAGCGGTCGCCGAGGAGGCCGCGGGCGAGGCGGCACAGGAGTCGATCGAGGCGACCGCCGGCGAGGTCGAACAGATCGCGTCGACGGTCGCCGACGCCGCCGAGACGATCGACAGCGTCGCGTCGGATATCGAGGCACAGCAGGGAACCGAGGACGAGACGGAGAGCGAGTCTGGAGCCGAGTCGGCGGAGGGATCGACGGAGGATTCGGCGGACGAATCGGCTGACGAACCGACGGAGGAATCGTCGGCCGAGATCCCCTCGGGGCTGGAAGCAGCCGCCGAGGCGCTGGCGGGAGACCAGCTCGACGGCGTGGAGGGTGTCGACGTCTCGATCGACGACGACGGCGGGCTCCAGATCACGCTGGACGAGGACGCCGACGTGGAGATCAGCGTCGACGACGGGACGGAGCTGTCGGACGTGACCCTCCCTGAGGGGATCGACATCCGGACCGGAGGGTCCGACGATTCGGATCTCGAACCCGACGGCGGGGAGCCGATCCCGGACGGCGGCTCGATCGAACTCGGCGAGGACGGCGAGACCGTCCACATCGATATCGACGACGGCCCGGGGATCACTATCTCCGTCGGCGAGGGGGAGTCCGGCGGCGACGAAGGGGAGGAGGAGTCGGCCGAGGGAGGCGAAGAAACCGGGGAAAGGGCGGTCGAGGAAGCGGAGGAGACTGTCGAAGCGGCGGCCGAGGCAGTCGAGGAGACAGCCGAGGAAGTCGAGAAGACCGGGGAAAAGGTCGAGGAAACTGCGGAAGAGGCGGCCGAGGAAACTGCGGAGGAGACGGACGAAGCGGCCGAAGAGACGGCTGAAGACGCCGCCGAGGGGACCGAAGAGGCGGCCGAATCGGGCACCGAGGACGCGGCTGAATCGGCCGAGGAAGCCGGGGAGGGCGGGGAGCCGCCGGAGTCGGTCCAACGAGCGATCGACGAGATCACGGAGACGGCCGAGGCGGCGAGAGCGGCCGCCGAGGAGGCCAAGGCGGCCGCGGCGGCGGAGGGCGCCGACGGGGAGCCTGCCACCGGCGACTCCGAAGCGGCGTCCCAGCCGCACACGCTCTCGCTGAACGTCGACATCGACGCCGACTCGGACGAACTGGAGGCGATCGTCCGCGGCGTCAAGGAGGGGCTTCAGGAGCAGGCCGACGAGGGAGACGGGGAGTAGCGAACCGAACCCACAGAGCTTCATAGCTCCACTCGGAACGCCCGTCCATGTCACGGGGGGACCACCCGTCGAGCCGGGGCGATCGCGCGGGCCGCCGCGCGCTCCGGGCGCTGGTCGGGCTGTCGGTCCTCTCGCTCGCGCTCCGACTGGCCGGCCTCGGCAGCCGGGTGTTCCACTGGGACGAGGGCCGCGTCGGCTACTGGATCCTGCGCTACCACGAGACCGGGCAGTTCCACTACCGGCCGATAATCCACGGCCCGTTCGTCCAGCACGCCGACGCACTGCTGTTCCACGTCGTCCCAGTGACCGACTTCTGGGCGCGGTTCCCCGTCGCGGTCGTCACCGCCGCGCTCCCGCTGTCGGCGTGGCTGCTGCGCCGCCACCTCGACGACCGGGAGATCGTCGCGCTGGGGCTGCTACTGACGGTCCAGCCGCTACTGCTCTACTACTCGCGGTTCATGCGCTCGGACATGCTCGTAGGCGCGTTCGCGTTCGCGGCGTTCGCGCTGCTCGTGCGGGCGGCCGACACCCGCCGACTCGGGCCTGCGGTCGCCGCGAGCGCGGCGCTCGCGCTCGGCTTCGCGAGCAAGGAGAACGCGATCCTCTACGTCGCCTGCTTCGGCGGCGCCGCGGCCGTCTGCTACGACCACCGGCTGGTCCGGGCTGCGACTGGTGGCGGTGAACCGGGCGCTACGGCCCGGGTTCGGGCAGACTTCGCCGCCGTTAGAGACTGGCTTGATCGCCGCTCGGGCGCGCTCCCCGCCGTGATCTGGCTCGGCGGCGCGCTCGCGGCACTGGCGGGGACGTTCCTCGCGGTCACGGTGCTGATGTACGCGCCCCGGCCGGAGATCTGGGGCGCGCTCTCCGGCGTCGGAAATCTGCTCGACGTACTCGACGCCGCGCTGGTGGAGACGGGCGAGGAGCTGGTGAGCACGTGGCTCGAGCGCGACGGCGGCGACCGCTCCTACCTCGCCTTCTTCCACGACACGCTGGAGACGCTGGCCTTCGGCGCACCCGTCGTTCTCGGGCTGGCGCTCGTCGGATACCTCGCCGACGGCTACGGGGTCACCGCCGGTCGCGGGAGCGAACCGCGCCGCCGCCTGCTCGTCGCGTTCTGCCTGTACTGGGCGGCCGCCAGCGTCGTCGGCTACCCGATCGCGACTGACATTCAGGCGCCGTGGGCCGTGACCCACGCGGTGCTCCCGCTGACGGTGCCGGCCGCTGTCGGCGCGGCCGCGCTCGTCGGCACCGTCGAGCGGGGGGTGACGACCGAGGGAGAGAGGATCGTCGACGCGCTCCGACGCGTTGCCGGAGGTGAACGCCTCGAACTCGGCGCGTCGGCGCTGGTCGCCGTGCTCCTGCTCACTGCCGGCACCGTCGGCGTCGTCGGCCTGAACGTCGACTACTGGAACAGCGCGAGCGAGGAAGACCGGGCGGTGCTCCAGTGGGCACAGCCCGAGAACGACCTCCAGCGAACGATGGACGACGTGGCGGCCATCGCCGACGGGACCGACGGGACGGATGTACTGTTCTACGGTACCAGTGTCGGCGGCGGGACACAGTTCTACGTCGCGAACGAGTCGAGCCTCGATCAGCCGCCGCCGGGCGGGCCGTCGTGGCACTCCCGGCTGCCGCTGCCGTGGTACCTCGAACGCGCCGGCGCGACCGTGAACTCCAGCGCGCCCGACACGCCGCCCGACGAAGCGCTCGTGGATGCGCCGCCGGTCGTGATCGCCCACGACGACGCCCGCGAGGAGATCGCCGCCGAACTCGACGGCTACGCGGTTCGCGAGCACCGCTTCAAGCTCTGGGGCGAGGATATCGTCGTGTTCCTCGACCGCGACGCACTGTCGAGGGTATAATCACGAACGTGCCTATATCGATCCCGATCCAGCAATCCTTATACACACTCGTCCGGAAGCGTCGCGCATGAGCGTCACGCTACCCGGACCCACGCTCGGCGTCGTCGGCGGCGGCCAACTCGGCCGGATGCTCGCCGAGGCCGCGTCACCGCTGGGCGTCGACGTGGTCGTGCTCGACCCGACACCCGACTGCCCGGCCGCGCGGGTCGCCGACCAGATCGAGGGCGAACTCGACGATCCCGACGCCGTCCGCGAACTGGCCGAGCGCGCAGACGTGCTCACGTTCGAGATCGAGACCGCCGACCCCGACCTGCTCGCGGACGTGCGGGCCGAGACGGGCACGCCGGTCCACCCCGACCCCGAGACGCTGGCGGTCACTGGCGACAAGCTCCGGGAGAAGGAGATGCTCGCGGGCGCGGAAATCCCCGTCCCGCGGTTCGTCCCCGCGGACTCGCCGGCCGCCGCGGAGACCGCCGTCGACCGCTTCGGCGGGACGATGCTGAAAGCCCGCGAAGGTGGCTACGACGGCCGGGGGAACGAGCCGGTGACCGAGATCGACGACGCCGAGCACACGCTGGAGACGGTCGGCGGTGACGCCGTGGCGGAGGAGCTACTCGACTTCGACCGCGAACTCGCCGCGATCGGCGTTCGGGGGGCCGACGAGGAAACGCGGGTGTTCCCCGTGACCGAGACGATCCACCGCGAGGAGATCCTGCGCGGGACCGTCTCGCCGCCGCGAGTCGACGACGAGACTCGGGAGCGAGCGCGTGAGGTGGTCGAGCAGGTGCTCGCCGAACTCGACGGCCGCGGCGTGTTCGGCGTCGAACTGTTCGACGTGGACGGGGAGATCCTCGTCAACGAGATCGCGCCCCGGCCGCACAACTCCGGCCACTGGACGATCGAGGGCGCCGCGACCTCGCAGTTCGAGCAGCACGTCCGCGCCGTGCTCGGCTGGCCCCTCGGGCCGGTCGACCGCGTCGCCCCCACGGCGTCGGCGAACGTCCTCGGCGACGTGGCCGAGCCTGAGGAGGCGACGCTGTCGGGTGTCGACGCCGTGCTCGCTGAGCCGGACGCGAGCCTCCACTGGTACGGGAAGCGGGAGGCCCGGCCGCTCCGGAAGATGGGCCACCTCACCGTCACCGATCCCGGCGCCGCGGACGCGACCGACGCCCTGACGACGGCCGAATCGCTGCGCGACCGCCTCACGTTCACCGAGTAACCATGCCTTCAGTTACCGACCTGATCGACCGACTCGAATCGGACGCCGCCGCCGACCGCCCGGACGAATCCACCCCCGACGTGGGGATCATCATGGGGTCGGACTCCGACCTCGACACGATGCAGGGCGCGTTCGACGCGCTCGACGCGTTGGGCTTCTCTGAGCAGACCGACCACGCCGACCCGCCCGAGGGACGGTTCAGCTACGAGTCCTACGTGGTCTCGGCCCACCGAACTCCCGACCTGATGTACGCCTACGCCGAGACCGCCGAGGACCGCGGGCTGGAAGTGGTAATCGCCGGCGCGGGCGGGAAGTCCGCGGACCTGCCGAACATGACCGCCTCGATCGCGTTCCCGCTGCCCGTGATCGGCGTCCCGGTGCAGGAGAAGTCAGTCGATTCCGTGATCGGGATGCCCACCGGCGCGCCGATCACCGCCGTCGACGCCGGCAAGTCGTACAACGCCGCGCTGTCGGCGGCCCAGATCCTCGCCCGTGAGTATCCCGAGGTCCGGGACCGCCTCGAGGAACTCCACGACGAACGCCGCGAGGGCGTCGGCGACGTATCTGCGGCACTGCACGATCTCGGCGTCCGCGGGTTCCGCGAGCGCGAGGAGTGACCCGCCTCGGGGTGCTCCGGGCCGGCCGTCGCGTCCGTTCGACTCCCCGACTTCCACGGTACTGGTCCGCACGCTCGCCCGCGTGGGGAAATGAACGCTTAAGAGCCGTGGGGTCGAACCCCGGAAACGTTACGGAGAACCCGATATGAATCCATGGATAGCTATCGGCGCGCTGGCGCTTGTTGCGGTCGGCATCCCCGTTGCGATGATGGTGGTGTCGGCACTGCTTCGTCCCAGCGTGCCTGAACAGGGGAAAAGCGCCGTCTACGAGAGCGGCGAGATCCCGACGGGGACGACGCGCATCCGGTTCAACATCCAGTACTACATGGTTGCGCTGCTGTTCGTCGTCTTCGACATCGAGACCGTCCTCATCTTCCCGTGGACGGTCATCTACCGACCGGCCCTCGAAGGGGGCGCCTCCATGATGGAGGTGCTCGCGCCGATGCTGGTGTTCATCGGGGTGCTGGTCGTCGGGCTCGTCTGGGCGTGGCGGCAGGGCGCCGTGCAGTGGGTGTCCAGTCCGCGCGCGCTCGAGGAGAAGACGGAGGCAAACCAATGAGTAGCGAACGAGAACTCTTCCGAACCGACGACGCACAAGTACAGACCGAGACCCGCGACGCCCGTATGAGCGGCCAGGGCGACCGGTTCAACTCCAAGCTTCGCGAGGCGTTCGGCTCCTCGCCGTTCATCCTCACGAAGTTCGACAAGTTCATGAACTGGGTCCGGGGCTCGTCGATGTTCATGCTGCAGTTCGGGATCGCCTGCTGCAGCATCGAGATGATGCACACCTACGCGGTCAAGCACGACCTCGACCGCTTCCACGCCGGCGTCCCGCGGGCCTCGCCCCGGCAGGCCGACGTGATGATCGTCCCGGGGACGATCGTCTCGAAGTTCGCCCCGCGGATGAAGCGCGTCTACGACCAGATGCCCGAGCCGAAGTTCGTCGTCGGCATGGGCTCCTGTACCATCTCCGGCGGCCCGTTCCAGGAGGGGTACAACGTGATCAAGGGCGCCGAGGAGGTCATCCCGGTCGACATCCACGTCCCGGGCTGCCCGCCCCGCCCCGAGGCGCTGGTGTACGGCGTCGCGAAGCTCCAGGAGCGGATCGCCAACGGCGAGGCGTCGCCGGTGACGGTCAAGCCCTACGAGCTCGAACAGTTCGGCGACCTCGAACGCGACGAGATCGTCGACGAACTCGCGTCCGAGATCGACGAGGAGGACCTCGTGATGCGCTACAACTGGGCTGATTCACCATGAGCCTGCAGGAAGGCGAGGCGACCCCGGAGATCGAGTCCGGCGAGACCGACCTCGAGGCGCTGCTCGGCGACCTCGTGGTCGACCGCGACGACCACATGAACGCGCCGGCGTTCGTGATCCGGCCCGACACGGTGCAGGAGACGCTCGGCCGACTCAAGGAGGAGGCGGGCTACGACCACCTCTCGCTGGTCACCGCCGAGGAGTACCCCGACCGCTACGAGTCGATCTACCACCTGAAGAAGTTCGACGACCCGACCGACGAGGTCAGCGTCGTCGTCCCGACCGACTCGGAGAACCCCGTCAGCGAGTCGGCGGAGCCGGTGTTCCGGACCGCCGACTGGCACGAGCGGGAGGCGTACGACCTGGTGGGGATCGAGTACGACGACCACCCCGACCTGCGCCGGATCCTCCTGCCCGAGACGTGGCAGGGCCACCCGATGGGTCGGGACTACGACCAGGACCGGCCGCAGATGGTCCCGCTGCGGGAGAACGCGAACCCGCTGCAGGAGGACCAGCGCGCCGCGTCCGACTCGGACACGATGTTCGTCAACATCGGTCCCCACCACCCGGCGACTCACGGCGTGCTCCACCTCGAGACCACGCTCGACGGCGAGCAGGTGATCGACGTGGAGCCGGACATCGGCTACCTCCACCGCAACGAGGAGCAGATGGCCCAGAAGAGCACCTACCGCCACCAGATCATGCCGTACCCGGACCGCTGGGACTACATCTCGGCGGGGCTGCTCAACGAGTGGGCGTACGCCCGCGCGGCCGAGGACCTCGCGGACATCGAGGTGCCGGAGTACGCACAGATCATCCGCACCATGGGCGCGGAGCTCTGCCGGATCGCGGCCCACATGCTCGCCGTCGGGACGTTCGCGCTCGACATCTACGGCGACTTCACCGCGATCTTCATGTACGCGATCCGGGACCGCGAGAAGGCCCAGAACATCCTCGAGGATCTCACGGGCCAGCGGCTGATGTTCAACTACTTCCGGCTCGGCGGGGTCGTCTGGGACCTGCCCGAACCCCGCGAGGAGTTCTTCGAGAAGGTCCGGGAGTTCGTCAACGAACTGCCCGAGGCGCTGGAGGAGTACCACGACCTCATCACGGGCAACGAGATCCTCCAGATGCGGACCGTCGACACCGGCATCCTGCCGCCGGAGGTCGCGAAGAACTACGGTGCGACCGGTCCGGTCGCCCGCGGCTCGGGCATCGACTACGACATCCGGCGCGACGATCCCTACGGCTACTACGACGAGCTCGACTGGGACGTCGTCACCGAGGACGGCTGTGACAACTTCAGCCGCCTGCTCGTCCGGATGCGCGAGGTCGAGGAGTCCGCGAAGATCATCGAGCAGTGTGTCGACCTGCTCGAGGACTGGCCCGAGGAGGAGCGCAACATCCAGGCCAACGTTCCGCGGACGCTGCGCCCGGACGACGACAAGGAAATCTACCGTACTGTCGAGGGCGCGAAGGGCGAACTCGGCGTGTACATCCGCGCCGACGGCACCGAGAAGCCCGCCCGGTTCAAGATCCGGAGCCCGTGCTTCTCGAACCTCCAGACGCTACCGGAGATGAGTAACGGGGAGTACATCCCCGACATGATCGCCGCGCTGGGGAGCCTCGACATCGTGCTCGGGGAGGTGGACCGTTGATGCTGCAGGCCGAGACCCCGCTGCCGGACCTGCTCGCGAACCTGCTCGGCCTCGGCGGCTTCGGCGTCGTCGGCGAGTTCGTCGCCGCGCTGCTGGCGGCGTTCATCGTCGGCAACGTGATGCTCGCGATGACCGGCGTCGCCGGCCCGTGGGCCAAGCGGAAGATCACCGCGAAGTTCACCGACCGCATCGCCGCCGACCGCATCGGTCCGAAGGGGCTTGGGACGATCCCGGCCGACGCGCTCCGGCTCCTCTCGAAGGAGCTGATCGTCCCCGAGGGCGCCGACCGCCCCGCGTGGGACGTGGCGCCGCTGATCGTCGCCGGCTCGGCGATGCTCGGCTTCGCGGTGATCCCGATGGGCAGCGGCATCCAGCTCGCCGACCCCGAGGTCGGGCTGGCGTACGTGTTCGCGGTCGCGTCGATCGCCAG
This sequence comes from Halolamina salina, assembly GCF_054653455.1. Taxonomy (NCBI): domain Archaea; kingdom Methanobacteriati; phylum Methanobacteriota; class Halobacteria; order Halobacteriales; family Haloferacaceae; genus Halolamina; species Halolamina salina. The sequence goes on from NZ_BAAIGE010000002.1 coordinate 1,575,855, forward strand.
CCTCGGCATGGTGATGGCGGGCTACGCGTCGAACAACAAGTACTCGATGCTGGGCGCGCTGCGTGCGGTCGCACAGAACCTCGCTTACGAGATCCCGCTGGTCGTGACGGGGATGTCGGTGGTGCTGTTTACCGGCTCGCTCCGGATGAGCGAGATCGTCGCCGTCCAGCAGGAGACGCTGGTGTCGATCGGCGGCCTCGCGATCCCGTCGTGGTTCGCGATCGTCAATCCCTTCGCCTTCGTCCTGTTCCTCGCGGCCAACGTCGCCGAGGTGGGGCGGAACCCCTTCGACATCCCGGAGGCGCCGACGGAGATCGTCGCGGGGTTCCAGACCGAGTACTCCTCGGTGTACTTCGTGCTGCTGTACCTGGGTGAGTTCCTGCACATCTTCCTCGGCGGCGCCATCACCGCGGTGCTGTTCCTCGGCGGCGCGGCCGGCCCCGGGCCGGAGAGCATCGGCTTCCTCTGGTTCGTGGTGAAGATCTGGGCGTTCTTCCTGTTCACCCAGTGGCTGCGCTCGGCGGCGCCGCGACTGCGTATCGACCAGCTGATCGAAGTCGGCTGGAAGGGGATGCTCGAGCTCTCCTTCCTCAATCTGGTGCTCACGGCCCTAATCGTGGGGGTGGTTGTATGATCGGAATCCTGAAAGGCATGGCAACGACGATGAAGCACGCGTTGGACGGCAACACCTTCACGGTCGAGTACCCGGAGGTCGCGCCCGAAGTCAGCCCGCGGTTCCGCGGGGTCCACAAGTTCAGCCAGGAGCGCTGCATCTGGTGTCGGCAGTGTGAGAACGTCTGCCCGAACGACACCATCCAGATCGTGATGGACGAGCAGCGCAACGGCGAGCAGTACAACCTCCACGTCGGGCAGTGTATCTACTGCCGGCTGTGCGAGGAGGTCTGCCCCGTCGACGCGATCATCCTGACCCAGAACTTCGAGTTCACGGCGGACACGAAAGACGAGTTCGCCTACAACAAGGAACAGCTCAAGAACGTCCCGTGGTACAAGGGGAGCGACCCCCTCGAAGCCCGCAACCCCGACCGGTCCGCGTGGGTCGGCGAGGGCGCGGGCGAGGTCGACTACCAGTAACACAATGGTCACAGAGACAATCACGTTCGCGCTGTTCGCCGCCCTCACGGTGGGGTGTGCGCTGGGAGTCGTCCTCGTGAAGGACCCCTGGCACGCCGCACTCCTGCTCGGCGGCGCGCTGACGAGCCTGGCGGTTCACTACGTGATGTTGCAGGCCACGTTCCCGGCGGCGATGCAGATCCTCGTCTACATCGGGGGCGTGCTCGTGCTCATCACGTTCGCCGTCATGCTCACGCGAACCCAGCAGCCGAAATCGGAGGTGTACAGCTAGATGGTCACGCGACCCGAGCTCAAGGAGGACGGTAACTACGCCAACGGGCTGGCGGCGGCGGTGCTATTCGTCGTGCTCGCGGCGGTGTTCCTCACGAGCAACTTCGGCGAGGCCGCGGGCTTCGCCGAGGACGCGTCGCTGGTCGCGGGGATCGGCTACGCGCTGATGGACCTACAGACCATGTCGGCGGTCGCCGTCGAGGGGTTCCTCGCGGCGTTCGAGATCATCGGCCTCGTGCTGGTGGTCGCGACCGTCGCCGCGGTGACGCTGGCACGTCGACAGTCCGACGGCTCGTACGTCACCGCCCTCACCGACGGGGGTCGGAAGGCGTCCGACAGCGAGGAGCCACGCTCCTCGGAACGCGACGAGGAGGTGGCCGACTGATGGTCCCCATCGAGTACTACCTCGTGCTGTCGGCGGCGGTGTTCTCCATCGGCCTCTACGGCCTGCTGACCCGGGAGAACGCGCTGCTGTTCCTGATGTCGGTCGAGCTGATGCTCAACGCCGCGAACATCAACTTCGTCGCGTTCAGCGTCCAGTGGGGGAACCTCACCGGGCAGGTGATGAGCCTGTTCGTGATGGGGCTGGCCGCGGCCGAAGTGGCTGTCGGCATCGGCATCATCCTCGTGCTGTACCGCAACTTCAACGACGTCGACGTGACCCTTCCGCAGTCGATGAGGTGGTAAGATGGTAGGAGCATTCGACTACGCACCGGCGATCGTACTGCTACCGTTCCTCTCGTTCTGTCTCGCGGTCGGGGTCGCCCTCTCCGGGCGGGACCTGCTACCGAAAGGTGGCGCGCTCCCCGGGATCGCGGCGACAGCCGGCTCGCTGCTGCTCTCCGCGTGGGTGTTCCTCACCGTCAGCGGCGGCGAGACGTACAACGAGACGATATACACGTGGGCCGCCGGGACCGAGGCGACCGGGAGCCTGAGCCAGCCGCTCGAACTGACGTTCGGGCTGCTGCTCGACCCGCTGTCGGCGATGATGCTGCTCATCGTCTCGCTGGTCGCGCTGCTGGTCCACGTGTTCTCGCTCGGCTACATGAACGACGAGGGCGAGACGGGGCTGCCCCGGTACTACGCCGGGCTGGGCCTGTTCACCGCCTCGATGCTGGGGTTCGTCGTCGCCGACAACCTCCTGATGGCGTTCATGTTCTTCGAGCTGGTCGGGCTCTGCTCGTACCTGCTGATCGGGTTCTGGTTCCGGCAGGCAGGCCCGCCCAGCGCGGCGAAGAAGGCGTTCCTGGTCACCCGCTTCGGTGACTACTTCTTCCTGATCGGCGTCGTCGCCGTGTTCGCGACGTTCGGCACCGCGCAGTTCGCGGGCGAGCACTCGTTCCCGCATCTCGCCGAGCAGGCGATCCACGGCGAGGCGACGGTGAACACGTTCCTCGGGCTCGGCCCGCGGGCGTGGTTCACCGCGGTCGGCCTGCTGGTGCTGGGCGGCGTGATCGGCAAGTCCGCCCAGTTCCCGCTGCACACGTGGCTGCCCGACGCGATGGAGGGCCCAACCCCCGTCTCGGCGCTGATCCACGCGGCGACGATGGTCGCGGCCGGCGTCTACCTCGTCGCCCGGATGTACGGCTTCTACGCGCTCTCCCCGACCGCGCTGGCGGTCGTGGCGCTGGTCGGCGCGTTCACTGCCCTGTTCGCGGCGACGATGGGGCTGGTCAAAAACGAGATCAAGCAGGTGCTCGCGTACTCCACCATCTCCCAGTACGGCTACATCATGCTGGGGCTTGGCGCCGGCGGCTACGTCGCCGGCACGTTCCACCTGCTCACCCACGCGTTCTTCAAGGCGCTGCTGTTCCTCGGCGCCGGCTCGGTGATCATCGCGATGCACCACAACGAGGACATGTGGGAGATGGGCGGCCTGAAGGAGAAGATGCCCGTCACCTACTACACGTTCCTCGCGGGCTCGCTCGCGCTCGCGGGCATCGTGCCGTTCGCCGGCTTCTGGTCGAAGGACGAGGTGCTGTACGAGGCGCTCGTCCACGGCCTCGGCACCACGAGCGGCCTCGGTACCGCGCTGCTGATCGCCTACGGGATGGGTCTGATCGCGGTGCTGTTCACCGGCTTCTACACGTTCCGGATGGTGATGCTCACCTTCCACGGTGAGCCCCGCTCGGAGACGGCCGAGGAGGCCCACGAACCGGGCTGGAACGTGAAGCTCCCGCTGGTCGTGCTCGGGATCCTCGCGACGACCGTCGGGTTCGTCAACATGGTCCCGGTCCAGGATCTGACGGGCGCACACATCGACTTCCTGCACCAGTGGCTCTACGGGAACCCCGGCTCCGGTTGGGCCGCGGCGCTCGGGACCGGTGGCGAGCACTACCACCACCTGCTGGTGGCCGACTACGGCGCCGGCATGACGGCGGCGGAGCTGCCGTCGTACCTCGTCGGCCTGCTCTCGCTGGCGCTGGCGCTGTTCGGCGCCGGCGCGGCGTACGTCCTCTACGGCGGCGCCGACCCCGAACCCCACACCGAGAAGCTGGGGAGTCTGCGTGAGGTGCTGTACAACAACTACTACCAGGACGAGTACCAGGTCTGGATCGCCGAGAGCGTCGTGCTCCCGCTGTCGAAGGTCGCCGACACGTTCGATCAGGCGGTCGTCGACGGCGTGGTCAACGGCGTCTCCAGCGTGAGCCTGTTCGGCGGCTCCCGGATCAAGCGGATCCAGGACGGGCTGGTGACCCACTACGCCGCGATGCTCACGATCGGCCTGACCGTGTTACTCGTCGGGTTCGCGATCTACGGAGGGTGGTTCTGAATGATCATCGAGACGCTCATCGGCTTCACGTTCGTCGCCGCGCTGGTCACGTTCCTCGTCCCTGACGAGGTGGCCAACCGCGTCGGCGCGGCGCTGAGCCTCGTCCCGCTGGTCGGGACGCTCTGGATGTGGACACAGTTCGACGGGAGCGGCAACGCCCTCACGGGCGGGACGCTATCCTTCGAGACGAAGTTCGACCTGCTGACGCTGTCGGGCTATCAGGTGCAGTGGTTCACCGGGCTCGACGGGATCAGCCTGCCGCTGGTCGTGCTGACGGCGTTCCTGACGACGCTCGCGATCGTGAGCGCGTGGACGCCGATCGACACGCGCCAGTCGCAGTTCTACGGGCTGATGCTGTTCATGGAGGCGAACCTGCTGGGGATGTTCACCGCGCTGGACTTCTTCGTCTGGTTCGTCTTCTGGGAGGCCACCCTGCTGCCGATGTACTTCCTGATCGGCGTCTGGGGCGGCCCGCGCCGCAAGTACGCGGCGATCAAGTTCTTCGTCTACACGAACGTGGCGAGCCTGCTGATGTTCGTCGGCTTCGTCGCGCTCACGTTCGGCGGCCTCGGCGACAGCATCGACACGCTGGCGCTGCCGGAGGTCGCGATGGCGCTCAACGCGGGCGGCAACGTGAGTTCGTTCATGGGACTCGCCCCGGACACGCTGAAGCTCGCGGCGTTCCTCGCGATGTTCGTCGGGTTCGCGGTGAAGGTGCCCGTCGCGCCGCTGCACACGTGGCTGCCGGACGCCCACGTCGAGGCGCCCACGCCGGCGTCGGTGATGCTGGCGGGGGTGCTGCTGAAGATGGGGACGTACGCGATGCTGCGGTTCAACTTCACGATGCTGCCCGACGTGGCGGGCGATCTCGCGGTCCTGATCGCCGCCCTCGGCGCGTTCTCCGTGATCTACGGCGCGATCCTCGCGCTGGCACAGGAGGACCTCAAGCGCATCGTCGCGTACTCCTCCGTGTCGTCGATGGGCTACGTGCTGCTGGGCCTGATCGCCTACACCGAGTTCGGCGTGGCGGGCGCGACGTTCCAGATGATCGCTCACGGCCTGATCTCGGGGCTGATGTTCATGGCCGTCGGCGTCATCTACAACACCACCCACACCCGGATGGTCGGCGACATGTCCGGGCTGGCCGACCGGATGCCCGTCACGGTGGGCATCTTCGTCGCCGGCGCGTTCGGCTACATGGGGCTGCCCCTGATGGCCGGCTTCGCCGGGGAGTACTTCATCTTCGTCGGCTCGTTCCACTCCACGGTGATCCCGAGCGCGCCGCTGTTCACCGCGGCGGCGATGTTCGGGATCGTGATCGTGGCGGGCTACCTGCTGCTGGCGATGCAGCGCACCCTGTTCGGGCCGTTCAGCCTCGACGCCGACTACGAGGTCGGCCCGGCCCCGTTCCACGACGTGGCGCCGCTTGCGGTGCTGCTGCTCGCAGTCATCGCGCTCGGCGTCGCCCCTGACCTGTTCCTCGACATGATCCAGAACGCGATCGCCCCGCTCGTCGGAGGTGGTGCCTGATGGTGACGGCACCGCCGCTGACGCCGACCTTCCTGCTGGGGCTCACGGCGCTTGCGGTGTTGCTCTACGACAGCGTGTGGCCCGACTCCAGCGACGCGAGCGTCCTCGCGGGCATCTCCGTGATCGGCTCGCTCGCCTCGCTCGGGACCGCGGGCTGGTTCCTGTCCGCCGACACCGGGCTGGCGACCGAGGGCATCTCGCTGTACGCCGACGCGGTCGTCGTCGACGGGATGTCGCTGTTCTTCACCGCGCTGTTTGCCGCGGTGACGATCCTTGTCGCGCTGGCGGCCTACGACTACTTCGACGACGGCAACCGCGGCGAGCTGTACGGGCTGGTGCTGCTGGCGACGACGGGCATGTCGCTGATGGCGAGCGCGAACTCGCTGGCGACGGCGTTCGTCGCGCTCGAACTGGTCAGCCTGCCGTCGTACGCGCTGGTCGCGTTCCTGAAGGACGACCGCGGGAGCAGCGAGGCCGGTCTGAAGTACTTCCTGATCGGCGCGCTCTCCTCGGCGATCTTCGTGTTCGGCGTCTCGCTGATCTACGGTGCCACCGGCTCGCTGCTGCTGCCCGACGTGGCGGCGGCGTTCGAGTCCGGGCTCGGCGGCCGGACCGGGATCGCCGGCGTCGGCGTCCTGATGGTCGCCGGCGGCTTCCTGTTCAAGACCGCCGCGGTGCCGTTCCACTTCTGGGCGCCCGAGGCGTACGAGGGTGCGCCCGCGCCGGTCTCGGCGTACCTCTCCTCGGCCTCGAAGGCCGCCGGCTTCGCGCTGGCGTTCCGCGTGTTCGTCGTCGGCTTCCCGCTGGGGGCCGCGACGAGCGCCGGGATCGACTGGGCACTGCTGTTCCAGGTGCTCGCGGTGGCGACGATGGTGCTCGGTAACTTCGCCGCCGCCACCCAGGAGAAAGTCAAGCGGATGCTGGCGTACTCCTCGATCGGGCACGCCGGCTACGTGCTGATCGGCCTCGCCGCGATCTCCGCGGAGGCCAGCACCAACGGCGACGTGATGGGCGCCGCGATGGCCCACCTGTTCGTCTACGGCTTCATGAACACGGGCGCGTTCCTGTTCGTGGCGCTGGCCGAGAACTGGGGCGTCGGGCGCCGGTTCGAGGACTACAACGGACTGGGCGCCGAGAAGCCGTTCGCCGCGGTGGCGATGACGGCGTTCCTGTTCTCGCTGGCGGGCGTCCCGCCGCTGGGCGGCTTCTTCTCGAAGCTGTTCCTCTTCGCGGGCGCCGTCGAGGCCGGCCTCTGGTGGCTGGTCGTGATCGCGGTGATCAATAGCTCGCTCTCGCTGTACTACTACTCCCGCGTCGTGCGGGCGATGTGGTTCGAGGAGGGCGAGCACGATCTCGGCGCGACGCCGACGGCGCTGTACGCCGCGCTGGCGATCGCGCTGGTCGGGACGGTCCTGCTGCTGCCCGGCTTCGGGCCAGTGATCGAGACCGCACAGGAAGCCGCGACGGCGCTGTTCGCCTGACCGGCACCGCACCTTTTACTCGAAGACGCCCTTCACCGCCGCGGATAGCTCCGACTCGCGATCCATCCTCAGCCCGTCGGTAGTGGCGACGACGCTGGTGTCGCCGATCCGGACCCGGGCGACGTAGCCGCTGTCGAACTCACAGACCGTTCGGCTGTGGTCGGAGTCGGTGGCGGGCGACCGTCCGCCGTCGGCGAACACCGGCGACTCGCAGGAAGCGCCCTCGGCCATCGCCTCGTGGACCGGCCCGTCGGTGCCGGGGGCGAGATCGCTCCGGCGGTAGAGCGTCCCGCTGTACTCCGGGCCGTCGACGCTGACGCTGCGGAGCCGGTCGCCGACGACGCCCCGGCAGGCGTATTCGAGGGCGCTCAGCCGCTGGTCGGTCGCGTTGTTCGCCGATCGAACCATGTCCCTCATTAACAATGCACACGATTATCAATCTATCGGCAGGCGCCCCCGACAGGCACATACCCCCCGAGAGCGAGCCACGGCGTATGCACGCACGCGTCGCGGAGTTCGCAGAGTTCGCCGAGGAGCGCCACGGGCTGGCGATCGATCCCGTGGAGTTCCCCGAGGAGGGGACGCCGACGGCCGCCGACGCCGCCGAGGCGGTCGACTGCGAGATCGGGCAGATCGTGAACAGCCTCGTGTTCGATGTGGGAGGCTCGCCGGCACAGGGAGCCGGCGAGGACGACGGCGACGCGGTGCTCTGTCTCACCTCCGGCGCCGAGCGCGTCGACGAGGCGGCGATCGCCGAGTGGACGGGCGTCGACGCCGAGGACGTTTCGATGGCCTCGCCCGACCTGGTGCGGGAGGCGACGGGGTGGGCGATCGGCGGGGTCCCGCCGATCTGCCACGAGTCCGACCTGCCGACGCTGTTCGATCCCGCGCTGCTCGAGTACGACATCGTCTGGGCCGCCGCGGGGACGCCCACGTCGATGTGGTCGATCGCTCCCGAACGGCTCCGCGAGACGGCCGACGCCAAGGTCGTCACGTTCACCGAGTGACGCGATCGGGTGGCGTCGGATCGCTACCCTTATCCCCATTTAGGGCTGCCTAAAGCATATGCAACGCGGGGGAGATCGTCGTGGCGAGTGAGACGGGCGAGATCGTCCCCGAGCTCCGCGCCGCGGTCTCGTGGATCGACTCCCGGGTGGCGACGCTGATCCTCGGGAGCTGTCTGATCGTCGGCGTCGGCGGGCTGGTACAGGTGAGCTTCGGGACGTACACGATGTCCATTCTCGACGCGTGGCGCGCCGTGTTCGACCCGGCCGTCTGGACCAACCCCCAGTATCCGCTACGCCTGCTGCTCGGCGACGGGCTGGGGACGCGCACGGCGGAGCTGCTGGGCTTCTCGACCAGCGAAGTCGAGCTCGGCCGCGAGACGCTGATCGTCTGGGGGATCCGCCTGCCGCGGGTGCTCGTCGCGATGATGGTCGGGACGAACCTCGCGATCTCGGGGGCGGTGTTCCAGGCGGTGACGCGCAACGAGCTCGCCTCCCCGTTCATCCTCGGCGTCTCCGCGGGCGCGGGGCTGGCGATCCTGCTCACGCTCGTCGTGTTCACCGGGCTGGCGTCGTTCCTCCCGCTGATCGCCGCCGGCGGCGGCGCGATCGCCTTCGGCCTCGTCTACGCGATCGCGTGGAAGGGCGGCACCAACCCAGTCCGGCTGGTGCTCGCGGGCGTGATCGTCTCGACGGTGTTCAACTCCCTCCAGACGGGGCTGTTCTTCTTCACCGACGATCTGGGCGTCGTCCAGTCGGCGATCTCGTGGACGACCGGCTCGCTGACCGGCGTCGACTGGGAGCAGGTCCGGATCGCGCTGCCGTGGACGCTCGCGACGGTGCCGATCACCCTCGCCGGCGCCCGCCAACTCAACGTCCTACTGCTGGGCGAGCGCACCGCACGCTCGCTGGGGATGTCCGTCGAGCGCGTGCGGTTCCTGCTCTCCGGCGTGGCGGTGCTCGCGGCCGGCACCGCCATCGCCGTCGCGGGGATCGTCAGTTTCGTCGGCCTGATCGTCCCGCACATGGTCCGTCAACTGGTCGGTTCGGACTACAAGCGCGTAGTGCTGGGCAGCGCCTTTGCCGGCCCGGCGCTGGTCGTCGTCGCCGACGTGGGCGCGCGGCTGGCGATCCCCGGGACGCAGCTCCCGGTCGGGATCGTCACCGGGCTGGTCGGTGGCCCGTACTTCCTCTACCTGATGCGGCGAACGGAGGTCGGTCAACTATGAGCAAGCACACCACCCCGGACGGGGACAGCACTGTCGGACCGAGCGGCGAGACGACCGACGGCGACGAGGAACCGCCCGGGATCGAGGCGAGCGACCTCAGCCTCGCCTACGAGCCGGGCGAGCCGGTCGTCGAACTCGACCGGCTGACCGTGCCAGCCGGCGAAGTGACCGCGCTCGTCGGCCCGAACGGCAGCGGGAAGTCGACGCTGCTGAAGTCGATGAACGCCGAGCTCTCGCCGGAGAACGGGATGGTCTACTTCGACGGCCGGGACGTGGAGCAGTACGAGACGACCGAGCTCGCCCGGAAGCTGGGGCTGCTCTCCCAGCAGAACGAGGCCCCGGCGTCGACGACGGTGCGGGAGCTGGCCGCCCACGGGCGCTACCCCCACCGCGGCTTCTTCGAGTCGCTGAGCGAGGAGGACCACGAGGCGATCGACCGCGCGCTCGAACGCGTCGGCGTCTCCCACCTCGCCGACCGACCGGTCGGCGGGCTCTCGGGCGGGCAGCAACAGCTCGCGTGGCTCGCGATGACGTTCGCACAGGAGACCGACGCGCTGCTGCTCGACGAGCCGACGACGTTCCTCGACCTCCACCACCAGCTCCGGGTGCTGCGCGCCGCCCGCGAACTCAACGAGGAGCGCGGCGTCACGGTCTGCGTCGTCCTCCACGACATCGGGCAGGCCGCCCGCTTCGCGGACAACCTCATCGCGCTCCGCGACGGCCAGCCCTACGAGTGGGGACCGCCCGACGAGGTGGTCACGCCGGACCTGCTGGAGGACGTGTTCGGCGTCGAGGCCGAGGTCGGGTTCGGCCCGGAGGGACCGACGATCGTCCCCCGCAAGCCCGTCGACGAGGAGTAAGGTCGCCGGCCCCGCCCGCGTTCTCACACGCCGAGGCCGGCCTGAAACGTTTTGACGAGGCCGACCGTCCGTGTCGACATGGCCGACGACAGCGACGCCGACACCGTCCGCGTCTGGCTCGTCGAACGTACCTACTCCGACGACGAGCAGAACATCGTCATCCTCGTCTACGCCACCCCCGACGGCGAGCGCTACCTCCGGAAGGAGCGCGCGCTCACCTCCTTCGGCGACCACCGCGACACCACCGCCGCCATCGACGCCGACCCCGGAAACCTCGGCGAGACCGGCGACGACAAGCGCGAGCAGTACGCCGCCGAGGCCGAGCGCATGGCCGCACAGCACGACCCCGACGACCTGATCTAATTAGCAGCGCCAGCCGCGGTCGGTGTCGTTCAGCCGCTCGCAGCCCTCCTCGGTGACGACGACGAGGTCCTCGATCCGGACGCCGAACTCCCCGGGGAGGTAGATCCCCGGCTCGACGCTGAACACCATCCCCGGCCGGAGTTCGCGGTCGTTCCCCTCGACGATGTACGGCTCTTCGTGCACGTCGAGGCCGACGCCGTGGCCGGTGCGGTGGATGAACTCGTCGCCGTAGCCCGCGTCCTCGATCACCGCCCGCGTCGCGGCGTCGACGGACTCCGCAGTCACGCCCGGCGCCACTACATCCACGCCCGCCTGCTGTGCCTCGCGGACGACCTCGTGAACCTCTCGGTACCGCTCGCTCGGCTCCCCGCCGAACACGAGCGTCCGCGTCTGGTCGGAGGGGTAGCCGTCCACCCGGGTGCCGAAGTCGAGCACCACCGGCTCGCCGGGGGTGATCTCCCGGTCGGAGTGGTGGTGGTGCGGTTTCGCGCCGTTCGGGCCGGCGCCGACGATCGTCTCGAAGGCGACGCCCGTGCCGCCGTTGGCCTCGAGCAGTTCCTCGATCTCTGCGGCGAGTTCGGCCTCGGTCAGCCCGAGTGCCTCCTCGCCCATCGCCCGGAGGTCCCGAACCGTCTCGTCGGCGACGGCGCCGGCCCGGCGCATCGCGTCGAGTTCGGCGTCGTCCTTCCGGACCCTGAGCTCGCCCAGCACCTCGCTCGCGAGGCCGAACGTCGCACCGGGGAGCGCCTCCCGGAGGTCCTGCGTGAACAGCGCCCACATCGTGTCGTCGACGAGCAGGTGGCCCTCGCCCATCCCCAGTTCGCCGGCGATCTCGGCGATCGTCGGCACGGGGTCCTCGGCGTCGCTCCACGTCCGCACGTCGCCGACCCACGACGCCTCGCGGACCTGCTCGCCAGAGAGCTCCGGGACGAGGAAGACCGGCTCGCCCGTCGCGGGGACGAAGAGGAGGAAGTGGCGTTCGCCGGGGTCTTCGGAGTAGCCGGCGAGGTAGCGGAGGTTCAGGCTGGGGAACAGGACGAGGCCGTCGTCGCCGCGGTCGCGGAGTCGCTGTTGGGCGTCGCTGGTCCGGCGTTCGAGCGCGTCGCGGTCGGCGGTCATGTGGGGGGGTCGGCCGGCGGGGAGGAATAGCTGCCGCTCCCGTTACTGCTCGATCTCCAGCAGGCGCGCGCCGCAGTCCCGGCACTGATGAGTGTACACCTCCGCCCGTCGACAGCAGGATTCGACGGTCTCCTCGCCGAGTTCGGGCGTCCCGCCGCAGGCCGGGCAGCGCTCGACGAACAGCCGCAGGCCGGCGAGGATGCGACCCCGCTCCTCCCGGCTCCGGCTCGGCCACGTCGGGTCGCGGGCACGCAGGGGCGCCGCCGCGCCCAGATCCGCGAGCAGCGCCGCGCGCGAGGGCCAGTCCGCGACGTGGATCCCCTCGTCGGTCACCACCGTCGCGCCGTCGCGCTCCTCGACGCCGGGATCGTCCAGCCCCAGCAGTTCGCCGGCCGCCGCGGCCGGGCGCTCGCGCACCTCGTCGATCCGTTCGTCCCACGCCGCCCGGAAGGAGTCGGTCGGTTCGAGTTCGTCACCGGTCGCCGTCTCCCGGAGGACGCCGGCGTCGAGCAGGTACGCCTCCACGTCGACGGCTTCGCCCGCGTCCGGCAGGTCGGGAGCCTTCCCGAACAGGCGGTGGACGCGGTCGGGCAGGTAGCGCTTCGTGAGTTCGGGCGTGCCGGGAACGAGGTAGCCACGCAGGTAGATGGCCGACAGCGACAGGACGAGCGCGGCGACGCCGGCGACCGGGACGACGACGCCGAGGACTACTGCGAGCACGATGGCGACGCCGACGTTGACCACGGTACAGGGCGTACACCGGTTTTCGCCGGTGTAGGCGGGCTGTCTGAGTCGATCGACGATCGTCTCGGCCGACATTAGTTATCGGAGTTCCCCGAGAGAACATAATCCTACCGACGCACGGAACGAACGGCCCGTTACTGCAGGCGCTTGGTCGTCTCGATCAGGGGGTGGCGCGCGTAGTCGACCACCGCCACGTCGTCGATGGAGTCCAGCCCCTCCTGTTCGGCGGTGCGTTCCATCCCCAGCGTGATCGGCTCGTCGGCCTCGACGACGATCACGTAGGCGTCCATCTCCTCGATGTCCGATCGGTCGGCGGCCAGCGCGCGGTGGTGGCCGTCGGTCAACAGGAGAAGCTCCTTGTCGCCGGTCGCGTTGGCGATGACGACCAGCGGCTCGGCCAGCCCGTGTTCGAGCTCGTAGCGGCGCCCCTCGAGTTCGTCGGCGTACACCCGGTCCTGCGTGGGGATGAGGTCGTCGAGGCGGACCCGGCGGCGCTCCTCGCTGACCGTCACGTCGTGGATGTGCTGCAGCGTCTCCATCAGTTCGCCCACCTTCTCGGGGGTGGCGCGCTCGATCTGGCTGCGCACCACGTCGGTGTTGGAGATGATCCCCGTGAGGTTGCCGGCGTCGTCGACGACGGGCAGCTTCTGGATCCCCGAGCGCAGGATCACCCGCGCGGCGTCGATCACGTCCATCTCGGGGTGGGCGACGACGATGTCCTCGACCATCACGGTGAAGATCGGCGCTTCCTCGTCGGCGAGCAGCAGGTCCCGCGCGGAGACGAACCCCTCGACTTTCCGGCCGTCGGTCACCGGGAACCCGTTGTGGTCGCTCTCGGCGATGCGTCGCGCCACGTCGCCGACCGTGTCGTCGGCGTCGACCGTCGCCACCTCCCGGGTCATGTACTCCTTGACCCGCGCTTTGGCACTCATCACTCACCGTTCGGGCCCGGCGACGAAAAAGGGACAGGCTCAGCGCTCGGTGTCGTCGCGGCCCTCCTCGTACGGCAGCGCGACCGACGCTGCCCCCTCGGGGGCGTAGTCGTACTCCAGCGAGTCGTCGGCCGTCGGCGCGTCCGGCGCGTCCGACAGCGCGTCGAAGAAGCGCTCCTCGACCACCTCCCTGACGATCTCGGTCAGCGAGCCGGTCCGGTCGGGACCGGTCTCGGCGAGGATCCCCAGCGGGATCTGGGCGCCGGCCATGTCGGCGTGGCCGCCGGCGTCGCCGATGGCGCCGAAGGCGTCCCGCAGCGTCTCGCCGAGGTCGAGTTCGGAGCCGCGTGACCGGCCGGAGACGTAGATCGTCTCGTCCATGAACCCGTAGACGAGCGTGATCTGGACGCCCTCCATGTCGAGCAGGCGCTCGGCGGCCTGCGCCAGCGCGTCGCGGTCCCGGACCTCGCCGACGCAGGTCGAGAGCGCGCCGTCGTCGACGGTGCGGTTCTCGATCGCCGCGGCCAGCACCGACACCGTCTCGATGGAGAGGCTGGGCGACTCCACCCGCGAGAGCGTGTCGGCGTCGACGTCGGGGATCAGCGACGCCGCGGCCGCGAAGTCGGCCTTCGACACCTCGCGGGTGAACTCCTTTGTGTCGACCTGAATGCCGTACAGCAGCGCGGTCGCGGTCGTGGTGTCGGCGGGCACGTCGAAGCGGTCGAGGTACTCCGCAAGCAGCGTGCTCGTCGCGCCGACGCCGCTGCGGAGGTCGACGAACTCGCCGTCGACGGGGCCTCGCGGCGGGTGGTGGTCGATCACGATGTCGATCTCCGTGTCATCGGGGAGGCTGTCGTTCACGCCCGCCCGTGAATGGTCGACCAGCGCGATGCCGCCGTACGCCTCGATATCGTCGTCTTCGAGCCGGACCATCGGGAGGTCGAGGAGGTTCACCAGCGCGCGGTTCTCCTGGTGGCTGATCTCGCCGTGGTAGCAGGGGTCGGCGTCGACGCCGATCCGGTCGGCCAGCCGACAGAGCGCGACCGCGCTCGCGATGGCGTCGGGGTCGGGGTTGTCGTGGGCGACGACGGCGACAGGCTCCTCGGCGGCGAGCAGCGCCCCGCGCAGGCCGCGTGCGCGCTCGCTCTCGAAGCCGACCGTCCGGTCGAGCACGCGCCCGGCCAGCGCCTCGGTCGGGTCGATCAGCCGGTCGACCGTCTCGCGGATTGCGTCGACGGTGTCGGGTCGTGCCCCCTCGCCGGCGTAAGCGATCAGCATCGCGTCGGGGAACGTCTCGCGGGCGGCCGCGGCGACGGCCCGGTTTCGCTCGGGCTCGTCGCTCGCGACGAGCACGATGTCGGCGTCGGGGGCGTGGGCCGCCGGGTCGGTGGGATCGCCCTCGACGGCGGCGATGCCGGCCTCGCGGAGGCTCTCGGCGCGGGGTTCCTCGTCGGTGACGACGGTCGTCTCCCCGTCGGGGAGCCGCTGGAGGAGATCGAAGCCGACCGCGCCACAGCCCAGCACCAGCCGGGTGACCATACCCGTGGGAGTAGGTGAGTGCGGGAAAACCTTACCGTCCCGAGGTGAAACTGCTACCGCGACTCCACGACCAACTGCGGCTCGGCGAGGCGCTCGCAGTTGCACTCCGGACACCGGCTCGGCGCCGACAGCGGATCGTCGAAGCCGGCGAAGCCACACTCTTTGCACTCCGGCGGCGCGACCAACAGCTGCTCGTCGTCGTTCGCGAGGCTCTTCGCGACGTGTCGGACGTGGTCGTAGACGACGCTCGTGGGCACGCCGACGCGCTTGGACAGCTCCCGCGGCGTCGCCGGCTCCCCCCGGAGCGCGTCGACGATCCGCTGGCGGGTGGTCGCTTCCTCCATGGGTACCGTTGGGGCGGCGCGAACAAACGCCTTTCCGCCCGCCGTGGGAGAATTGAAAAAGCGTTTACCGTCTCCACCCCGACCACGGTGCCATGAAGGCTATCGTTCTCGCGGGCGGCTACGCCACGCGTCTCTGGCCGATCACCCGCAACCGCCCGAAGATGTTCCTCCCCGTCGGCGAGGGGACCGTCATCGACGACGTGTTCGCCGATCTGGAGGCCGACGACCGCGTCGACGAGGTGTACGTCTCGACCAACGAGCGCTTCGCCGACGACTTCCACGACTACCTCGCCGACAGCGAGTTCGAGAAGCCCGTCGTCTCCGTCGAGGAGACCGTCGACGAGGACGAGAAGTTCGGCGTCGTCGGCGCCTTGGCCCAGTTGATCGACCGCGAGGGGATCGACGACGACCTGCTCGTCGTCGCCGGCGACAACCTCATCTCGTTCGACCTCGCGGAGTTCGGCGACTTCTTCGAGGAGAAGGGGACGCCCTGTCTCGCCGCCTACGACGTTGGCTCGAAGGAGCGAGCCAGCTCCTACGGCCTCGTCGAACTGGAGGACGACCGCATCGTCGACTTCCAGGAGAAGCCCGACCAGCCCAAGAGCACGCTGGTCTCCATCGCCTGCTACGCGTTCCCGGCGGAGACGCTGCCGCAGTTCGATGAGTACCTCGCCGGCGAGAACAACCCCGACGAACCCGGCTGGTTCCTCCAGTGGCTCCAGTCCCGCGAAGCCGTCCACGCCTTTACCTTCGACGGCGCGTGGTTCGACATCGGCACGCCCGAGAGCTACCTCGACGCCGTCGAGTGGAAGCTCGACGGGGAGAACATGATCGCCGACGACGCGACCGTCGACGCCGAACTGGGCGAGAACGTCCACGTCATGTCCGGCGCGACCGTCGAGGGTGGCGAGATCGACCGGAGCGTCGTGTTCGACGACGCCACGGTCGTCGACTCCTCGCTGCGTGACTCGATCGTCGACACCGCGAGCTACGTCGAGGGGCTGGACCTCTCGGGGGCGCTCGTCGGCGCCCACTCCGAGATCGCGGACCGCGAGGAGTAACGGACTCGTTTTCCGTCCCGGAATCGGGAGACGGCGAATACGTTCGGGAGTAGGTTCAGGGGGTTGTTGCGTCGTGTTCCGAGTATGGCGACAGAGACAGAGAACGCCCCGTGGCCACAGCAGTTGCTGGACAGCATCTGGCTGCTCGCGCTCGCCGCCATCATCTACTGGATGTTGGCGTACGTCGTCTGGGGTGTCATCGACGTCCTGACGGTTCCGATGGGGTGATCGCCGATGGACTCCCCGATCACCCCCCCTGACGGCGACTGGTGGAGCGAGAAGATCAACCGCCGCGAGTCGATCTGGCTGGGGATCAGCGGCGTCTGGGCGCTGACCCTGTTCGGCTGGATGATCGGCTGGACCGAGTTCGGCGAACAGAACCAGACCGGGGAGACGTATCAGGTCTCCACCGAGGCGCTCCAGCAGAAAGTCCAGGCCTACAAACAGTCGGCGGGGACGCTGACCGTCGGGGGCGAGGAGCTACTCGTCCCCCCGGAGAACGACGTGTACGTGGGCGCGCTCCAGTGGGGCTGGGACGGGCTGCCGGCGGTGCTCAAGCCCGGCGAGACGTACCGGTTCCACCTCGGCTCCTACGACGTCCAGCACGGCTTCTCCGTGCGCAACGCGGACAACCTCAGCCAGCAGATCTCGCTGCAGGTGCTTCCGGGCTACGAGTGGGTGCTGGAGATGTCCTTCGACGACCCCGGCACCTACCACGTCGTCTGCAACGAGTTCTGCGGCGAGGGCCACCGCTCGATGCACGGGAAGTTCGTCGTGCAGGACTACGACGAGTCCGCCGTCACCGCCCCGGAGGAGAGCGGCGGCTCCGGCGGCTCCGGCGGCGACGCCGACTACGGCGGGTGGTTCACCGGCGACGCTGCGGGCAGCGCGACGGGGAACTACGACGGCACGACCGTCGACGAGACCGGCGCCGATCAGGTCACCGTCACCGTCGGTGCCGAGGGCAACGGCGGCCCGTACGCCTTCGATCCGCCGGCCGTCTCCGTCTCGCAGGGGACGACGGTCACCTTCGAGTGGGCGTCGAACAACCACAACCTACTGGTCGAGTCCCAGCCCGACGGCGCGGGCTGGGAAGGGCACGAACCCTTCGAAAACGAGGGGTTCAGCGTCGAGCACACGTTCGAGACGAGCGGCGTGTACAAGTACTACTGCGAGCCCCATCTCGGCGTCGGGATGAAGGGCGTCGTGGAGGTGGTGTAGATGTTCGGTTTCAGCACGTACGAGTACGACAGCGACGGCTTCCGTGAGTGTAACGTCACCGGGCTCACCATCCACAAGTCCGCCGAGGACATGGTGAAACTGTACGGCCTGACCGCGATCCTCGCCCTCGCGATCGGGGGCACCTTCGCGCTGGCCGTGGCGCTGACCCGCTGGGAGGCGATCGGCCTGCTCTCCGCGGGCGACTTCTACACGTACCTCAGCGTCCACGCCTGGAACCTGCTCATCTTCTGGATGGTGTTCATGGAGATCGCGATCCTCTACGTCGGCGGCCCGTTCGTTCTCGGGCGCCGGCTCTCGCTGCCCCGGGTCGCGAAGGTCGGCTGGGTCGTGATGGCCGCGGGCGCCGTGCTCGTCAACGCCGCCATCCTGCTCACCGAGTACCCCAACCAGGCGCCGCTGCTCACGTCCTACGTCCCGCTGCCCTCGAGTTGGCAGTTCTACCTCGGCGCGACCGTGTTCGTCCTCGGCGCCATCGTCGCCGCGGTGCCGTTCCTCGCGACGATCTGGAACCACCAGCAGGAGAACCCGAGCAAGACGCTCCCGCTGGTCACTTTCGGCGCGTTCATCACGAGCATCGTCGCGCTGGAGGCGCTGCTGGGTGGGCTGATCACCTACGTGCCGACGCTGCTGTGGCGCGTGGGCTACTTCGAGAGCCTCGACCCGGCGTTCTACCGGCAGATGTACTGGATCATCGGCCACGGGAGCCAGCAGATCAACCTGCTGGCGATGATCACCGTCTGGTACTTCCTGACCCACGTCGTCGGCGGCGCCGTCGTCGCGAGCCAGAAAGTCTCGCGGGCGGCGTTCGTGCTGTACCTGTTCTTCATCAACCTCGGCGCGGCCCACCACCTGATGTCCGACCCGGTGGTCTCGGCGGGCTGGCGGATGTGGAACACCTCCTACGCCGCCTACGGCGCGGTGCTGGCGAGCATGATCCACGCGTTCGCGATCCCGGCCGGCCTCGAAGTCGGCCGCCGGGCGAAGGGGAAAGCCGGCGGCCTGTTCGGCTGGCTCTGGAGCAGCCCTTGGGACGACCCCGGGTTCTCGGCGACGATCCTGAGCATCATCCTGTTCGGCTTCCTCGGCGGGATCACCGGCGTCATGATGGGCCAGATGCAGCTCAACATGACGTGGCACAACACGCTCGCGACGGTCGGCCACTTCCACGCCACCGTCGCGACCGGGACGACGCTCGCGTTCATGGGGCTGGGGTACTACGTCCTCAGGCTGGTGTTCGGCCGTGACTGGTCGCTCGGTCCCCTCGCGAAGATCCAGCCGTACCTCTACGGCGGCGCGATGGGGCTGACCGTCCTGATGATGATGTACACCGGCATCCTGTTCGGCGTCCCTCGACGCCACCCCTCGGTGATGGACATCCCCGGGACGGCGTTCAGCTTCTCGCCGGCCAAGCCGTTCTTCGTGGTGTTCGGCGTCGCCGCGATACTGGCCATCGTCGGCGGCGCGCTGTTCGTCGTCGTCGCGCTCGCCACGCTGCTGTTCGGGGAGCGATTCGAGGGCGGCCCCGTGGGTGACGTGCAGCGCGCCGCGGCCGACGGTGGCGAAGGGAAGGCCGCCCACGCTTACAGCATGCGCGGGACGTTCGTGCTCTGTCTCGTGTTCCTCGGTGCCTTCATCACGCTCTGGGCGCTGAACTGGTACCTGCTCTCGACGATCTGGCAGATCGGACCCTAACTCATGGACACAGAACTCCCCGCCCACCTCTGGTCGCTGGTCAAGCCCCGCATCGTGACGCTGCTCTGTGTCACCGGCGCGTTCTCGCTGCTCGCGGCCGGCGGCACGTCGGCGATCACGCTCGCGGGCTTCGTCGTCGCCGGCGCCTGCGTCGCCGCGAGCGCGGCGGCGTGGAACTGCTGGTACGACCGCAAGCTCGACCAACACATGGAGCGGACCGCCGACAGACCGCTCCCCAGCGGCCGCCTCGACCACCGCGTCGCCGCCGCGTTCGCGACGGCGCTCCTGCTCGTCGGGACGGCGCTGGGGCTCGCACTGCTCCCCCTGCGCTCGGTGGTGTACATGCTGCTCGGCTTCGCGTCGTACGTCGGCCTCTACACGGTGGCGCTCAAGCGACGCCACTGGCTCGGCGTGGTTCTGGGCGGCTCCGCCGGCTCCTTCCCCGTGCTCGCCGGCTGGAGCGCCGTCCGGCCGCTCACGGTCGAACCGGTGCTGATGGCGCTGGTCGTGTTCGCGTGGACGCCCGCCCACGCGTGGGCGCTGGCGTACGTCTACCGCGACGAGTTCGCGTCGGTGGATATTCCGACGCTCCCGGTCGTCGTCTCGACGGCCACGGTCCAGCGCGGGATCCAGTACGCGGTCTGGTCGACGGTCGCGACCGTCGCCGCCGTCGGTCTCTTCGCCGGCCCGCCGTACGCCGCCACCGCCGTCGTCGGGAGCGCGCTGTTCGTGCTCGGCTTCCGGCCGTTCCTCAGGGTCGGCACCGAGCGCGCGGCCGTCCGGGCGTTCTTCACGTCGAACCTGTTCCTCGCCGTCCTGTTCGCGGCGTGGGGCGTCGGCGGCGTCGCCCCCGGGCTGGCGCCGTGGAGCGGCCTGCTGGCGCTGGCCGCGGTGCCGGCGCTGTTCGTCGGGATGTGGACCGCACAGCCGTCGCTCCGGGGCGTGCCGGCGTCGGTCGGCGGCGAGTGGCGCCCCGTCACCGACCGGCTGAGCGCCGGGGTGGCGGCGTTCCGAGTCCGGCTCTCCGGGGAGCACGACCGGCCGGGGAAGGGTGAGTAACGATGAGCGGCGACTCTACCGACGGCGACGACGGGTCGAACGCCGAGGAGCCGTCGGTCGGCGTCCGCGACCTCGTCGGCAGCGCCTGGAGCACGCTCAAGACTGTGTACTACGCCAACTCGGTCAGTTGGCGGGTGCTGAAAGCCGGCGGGCTGGTCTTTTTCGGCTTCTTCCTCTGGGCCGGCTCGAACCTCGTCTACTCGTACAACCCCGGGCTCGGCGTGCTGCGCTACCCGATGGCCTACGGCTTCCTGCTGATCGTCTACGGGCCGATCCACCACCTCGTCGTGCTCCCGCTCGCGTTCCGGTGGCGGCGGACCCCGGGCCTCAGACAGACCGTCGGGAAGCGACTGCCCAACGGGATGCTGGCGGTGTTTCTCGCCACCGTCGTCGTGCTGGGGACGTTCCCGGCCGGACCGATGGTCGTCGACTTCCAGAGCGCACTGGAGTCAAGCGGCGCCGACGTGAGCCCGGACCTGCTCTGTACGAAGTCGACGACGGAGAACGGGACCTCCGTTCACTGTCACCTGAGCGAGACCGACGGTGTCGACCGGATCGAGGTCCGGAGCGGCGACAGCCGGCTACTCACGGACGAGGATCCGCCCTACGAGTTCACGATCCACGACCGCGAGATCGAGACCGTCGCGGGGGAGAAGCGGTTCACCGTCCTGCTGCAGGACGAGGACGGCTCGATGGTGCGACGCTACACCCGTCGGCTGGCGATCGTCGAGGAAGGGTAGCTTACGGCTCGAACTCGTCGTTCTGGATCCCCCTTCGGACGGGGTCGTGCTCGGCATCGCTCGGCGGCGGTGCGGTCACGAGGACGGCCTCCAGTCGCTCGTCGCCGGCTTTGACGCCGCGGTCCTCGCCGGCGGGCACCGTCACGACCGAGCCGGGTTCGACCTCGTGGCTCCGCTCGCCGTCGCGGACGACACCGCTCCCGGACTGGACGACGACGGTCACGTCGCTGTCGGGCGCGTGAACGGGGATGAACTGCCCGGGCTCGAAGTAGCCACAGACGGTCTTGCTGTGGGTCGTTCTCGACACCTCGCGGGCGGTGAACCGACCGTCGCTGTACGTGCGTTCGGCGTCGACGCTCGTCGCTGGCATACGTGGGGAGTCCGGCCGGCCCTCGGCTCCCAGTTGTGCCGAACACGTTCGCGAACCGCGCGGCAAAGTCGGGGACGCGGGTGCTAAGTGTTCGGGCCGGGTAGTACCGGTAATGAGCGACGATCGAGTCACGGTCACCTGCGACGACTGTGGCCTCGCCGAGACGTTCGACGCGCTGGGGGTGGCCCGGGCGTTCGTCGAGGAGCATCGGACCGAGACGGGCCACGACCCGACGTGGGAACTCCCGTCGCTCGCGTCCGGGGTCGAGCGCGCGGGCGACGAGGCCGGCGTCTGCGGCCGGCCGGGCTGCACCGACACCGGGTCGCCGCTGTATCAGGGCGAGTAAGTGACCTCTTTCGCTGTTCACCGCCGATAGCGAGTGACGACGCCGAATTTTTGCGTGTGTTGTGTTCCCAAACCACTGTTTTCCCGAGTGAGAGGTTCGCTACTTGTCGAATTACCTTCGAGCATTTAGAAAGTCCTTTCAATACCCGTTGGGAATAACGCGGTACAGTGAGACGTTCGACTGCGGACCGACGGCACGACGACGGAACGAGCACTCGACGGCGCTGGCTGCAGGCGCTGGGTGTCGCGGGAGCGGCCGGACTCGCCGGCTGTACCGGCGGCGACGGCACCGAGTCCTCAGACACGCCGACGACGACGGCGGGGAACGCGTTCGGCACCGAGGAGCCGACGGCGACCGACGGGGAGCTACCGGAGGTACGCGGGACCTACCGGACGGTGACGGCGGGCCGCGTGAACACGCTCAACCCCCTGTACAACCGCGCCGGGGGCGCGGGGACCATCATCGGCTACGCCCTCGACGGCGGCTACACCTACCGGCCGGGCAACGAGCGGTTCGACCAGCTCTACGAGCTGTCGTCCGACCGCGGCGAGGTGTGGACCGCGTCGGTCCGGGACGGCCTCGAGTTCAGCGAGCCGTACGGGCAGGTGACCGCCGAGGACTTCGTCTATCAGGTCCGACAGCTTCACCAGTCCGACTGGGCGGCGACCGCCGCCGCGAGTAGCTGGCCCGACTCGGTGACGGTCGAGCAGACCGGGGAGCTGGAGTTCCAGATCGAGCTCGAAACCCCGAACCTCCTCTACCCCGAGACGCAGGACCCGTTCCTGTACCCGGTCCCGAAGGCGCTACTCGAACCGTACGTCGCCGAGAAGGACGAACAGGGGCTTCAGCAGGATCAGGAGCTGCTCACGCTGGCGTTCACCGGGAACCTCGGCGCCTACACGCTGGAGGAGTGGAACCGGGGGAGCAGCCGCGTGTTCAGCCGGAACGACAGCTACTACCTGCGGGACGTCGAGGACGCCCCCCGAGCGTTCGAGAAGGCGCCGTACTTCGAGCGGCTCGTCTCCGAAGTCGTGCCCGAGCAGTCCTCGCGGGTGGGCGCACTGGAGGCCGGCGAGACCGACAGCGCCGGCGTCCCGCCGAACCAGGTCTCCCGGCTGAACGACCTCGACAACGTCGACGTGGAGGTCGTTCCGCAGCCGTACAACGACGTACTCACGTACAACATGCGGGACAACGGCTGGAACGCCGGCCCCGGCAACCTCTTCCGGAAGACGGCGTTCCGGCAGGGGCTGGCCTGCGCCATCGACAAGCAGCGGATGGTCAAAGGGATCCAGCGCGGGTACGCGAACGTCGAGCACACGTGGCAGCCCCGCTGGTCGCGGTGGTACCCCGACGAAGAGGAGATCACGAAGTACGGCGTGGGCGAGCTGTACGGTCCCGAACCTACCCGGGAACGGATCCGTGAGGCAATCGCCGACACCGACTACGAGTACGGCGACGAGTACCTGCTGAACCCCAACGGGTCGCGGTGTCAGATCGACCTCTACTACAGCGCCGGCAGCAAGCTCGAACGGAGCAAGGCGCAGTTCATCGCCAGCGAGATCGAGGCCAACGCCGGCATCGTCGTCGAGCCGGAGGGGATCGACACGACGACGTTCAACACGGGCTACTGGCAGCAGGAGGTCCCCGACAACCCCGACGACTACGAGTGGTCGAACGGCTCGTTCAACGCCGGGCCTCGGGAGGTCACGAGCGCCAACGCGTGGGACATGGAGATCGTCTGGGGGCTGAACACCTACCCGCTGAACCCCACGACCGCGAGCATCTTCTTCGTCAAGGACGACTCGTACAACCCGTACGGCTACTACCCCGACTGGGACGCCAAGGGGCTGTTCGAGGAGGCCCGGGCCGCCGGGAGCGAGGCGGAACTGCAGGAGACGCTCACGGAGATCTTCCGGCACATCACCGAGGATCAGCCGATGGGGATGCTCTCGTTCCCCTCGGACACGATCGGCTACGCCAGCGACATCGAGGGACCCAGCCGGACGTACTTCAACGGCTGGGACTTCCCGACGTGGCACCGCACCGAGTGAGGCGCCCGGCGCGGTAGCCGGAAGTCAGTCGTCCGACGGCGCGACCGTCGGTTCGGTCGTCGACGCCTCGGGGTCGACCCCCTTCTGACTGGCGTCCCACTCCGAAATCCCGTACACGACGCCGTACAGCAGGCCGACCCCGACCGGGAGCGGGACCAGCTACTCCAACCAGGCGTCCTCGACGACGATGTGGCCGCGGGTTCCCTCCCACTCGGTCGTGAACTCCAGTTCGATCCGGCGGTCCATGTGGGGACCGTCGACGACGAACGTCTCGAACTCTCCCCCCTCGCCGAGGATGTGCACGCCGTACTCGTCGTTGAGCGCCCGGAGCTCCGCCAGCGCGTCGGCGTCGAGCGTCCGGCCGAGCCACGACTCGTCCAGCCCCGCGGCCGCGACCTGGACGATCCTGATCTCGAAGCCGGCGTCGAGCATCTCCGTCGCGAGCGTCTCGGGGTCGCGCTGCCACAGCGGCGCGAACAGGTCGATCCCGAGGCGGTCACAGAGGCCCTCGATCCGGGAGGTCTGGTACTCGCTCTCGACGGCGCCGGCGGTGACGCCCGTCAGGTCGCCCTCTGCCGCAATATCCCGGAGTGCGGCCTCCAGCGGTTCGATCTCCGCGTCGCCCTGTGCGCCCGCGTCGGGCACGTCGTCGGCGCCGAAGTCGTCGGGTTCGACCTCCACGAGCGGCAGGCCGACGCTCTCGGCGGCCAGCCGCGCGAGGTGTGTCGCCGGCGTGTGGTACATGTACGAGTCGCCCGCCGGGTGGACCGTCAGCAGGCGTTCCACGTCCAGCCCTTCCTGCTGGGCCCGGTACAGCGCCCACGAGGAGTCCTTCCCGCCGGAGAACAGGCTCACCCAACTCATGGGCGTCACCAGCCGGTCCGAGAACATACGGGCACCGGTTCGCCGGCGGTTTCAGCCCGAAACGGGGCGAACTTTTTCACCTCGGGGGCCGATCGACGCGTATGAGCAGTCCGGTCAGATCGGCCCGGGGTGAAGGCGGGGGGCTCCGGGAGACGTTCCGCGAACTCAAACAGCGCGGGCCGCAGGTGCTCGTCACCGGCGACGTGCCGGAGGCGGTCTCCCGGCGGGCGACCCGGCGGCTGTTGGGCCACCCCGACGAGGAGCGCCACCGCGTGTTCGCACTCACCGACGGCGACGCCGCGGCCGAGCGGTGGTTCCCCGGGGACCGCACGCCCGCCGACGACCGGGCGACGCTGATCAGCGGGGGCGAACTCCGCAGCAGCGCGGTCGTGGACGCGTCGGCCGACCGCGACGGCGCCGAGGACGCCCTCGTCCGCCGGATCGACGGCGAGATCCGGAGCCGGTGTCCCGACAGCGACACGCTGCCGCCGGCGATGCTCCGCGTGGGGCTGTACTCCCTCGAGACGCTGCTCGAAGCCCACGGGATCGAGACGGTACGACGGCTGGCCTACCGGCTGACCGGCGAGGTCCGGCGTGCCCGCGGGATGGGCCACTACCACCTGCCGCGTGCGTCCGACTCCGCCGCCGTCGCCGACCTCCAGTTCGTGTTCGACGCCCGGCTGGAGCTCCGGACCGGCGCCGCCGGTCCCGAACAGCGGTGGCACCTTCCGGGGCGGGGCACCACGAACTGGGTCGCGCTCGACGAGCAGTGATCGAGTTCGAGGCCGTCGACCGCGGGCTCCGCGTGGTCGACACGGTCGAGGAGGTCGAGTACGTCGTCGAAGCCGGCCCCGTCGACCCCGGGCCGGCGTCGACCGATCCCTTCCCCGTCCCCGTCGACGACGCCGCCCGGATCCGAACCGGGCGGCTCTACCTCCCGACGGTGGTCGACTACCACCTCCGGGAGGAGGCCGGGGCACGACAGCTCGTCGTCGACGGCGAGCAGTCGGTGACCGGACCCACGTTCCTCGAGGCGACGAACACCCCGATGAAGCTGTACCTCCGCATCGACGGCGCCGCGACGATCGCGGAGGGCGAACACGGCACCCGCGTCAGCTTCGACGGCGAGTCGACGGTCGTCGTCGGCGCCCGGTCGCTCCACCAGCGGCCCGCCGGCACCGTCACCGTCCCGCGGACGCCGGCCGGGGTCGCACGCGGCGTCTCGCTGTTCTCGTCAGCGCTCAAGACCACCTCGCCCGAGCGGTCGTTTCCGACGCTCAGGGGACACCCGCCCCTGCTGGAGTTCGGCGACGCGTTCGACGCCGACGGGCTCGACCGACCGGAGACGGGGATCGAGATCCACGTCCCCGACGAGTACAGCAGCGTGTTCACCGTCGCGCCGCTGTCGTACTACCTCGGCGCCGCGGTCCGCACCGGCGCCGAGACGCCGCGGATCGTCGCCGACGGCGAATCGTTCCCCTTGGACGGTGACCTGTCGGCGGCCGCGGCCGACACGCTCCGGCACTGCTTCCTGCTCGACTGCGTCACTCGGACGGAGGGCCTCTACCCGGTCGACCTCCACGAACGGGAGGTGCTGGCCGAGCGAGCGTCGATCGCGCCCGAACGCTGGTACGGGATGCCCGTCGACCGGCGGACCGCGGCGTACCTCTCGGTGCCGCGATCCGCGACCGACGACCTGCTGGAGTGGCACCTGACCGCCGACATCGAGCCGGCCGTCCGGAACGCGGAGATACTGCCGTTCGTCGTCGACGACCTCGCAGTCGTGCGGTCGCCGACGCCGCTGTCGGACCGAGGGAACGCGCCGACCGAACCCGACGAACTCGAGGAGTTCTTCCGGACCGACGACGCCCGCGGGCTGCTCCGGTCGACGCGAACCACGCAGAACGCCGACAGCGTCGACGAGTCGGTACGCTCGCCGGTCGACACCGAGACGTACGGCCACGTCTGGGTCGGCGAGGGGTTCCCGATGGGCGCCTCGAAGCCGACCGTCGACGCCTACCGGCGCCGTCTCGACCGCCAGCCCGCCGACGACAGCACGACGACGGTGACGCTGGTCTGTAACGACGAGGAGATGCTCGAGGAGGTCGACGAGGAGCTGTACGGCTTCCTCGACATGCTCCGGTTCGAGATTCGCAGCCACCACGACCTGACGACGGCCGAACTCCGCGAGGTGCTCCGGGAGGAGACGAGCTTCCTCCACTACGTCGGCCACGTCGAGGACGAGGGAGTGCAGTGTGCCGACGGCCACCTCGACCTGCGGACGCTCTCCGGAACCGGGGTGGAGGCGTTCCTGCTCAACGGCTGTACCTCCTACGAGCAGGGGCAGGCGCTGGTCGACGCCGGCGCGTTCGGCGGCGTGGTGACGCTGACCAGCGTGAGCAACGCGAAAGCCACCGAGACCGGCCGCCACCTGGCGCGGCTGCTCGACATCGGCTTCGACTTCCACGGCGCGCTCGACGTGATCCGGCGGATGCGGATCTCCCGACAGAACTACGTGGTCGTCGGCGACGGCCGGGTGACGATCTCGCAGTCGGAGACGGGGACCCCGCTGCTGCTCGAAGTCGAGGAAGTCGTCGGTGAGCAGGCCCGTGTCACCTACCGGACGTACCCCACCTCTCGGTATCAGGTCGGCGCGATGACCCACCCGTACGTCGAGGAGGGCGCCACGCAGTACGTCTCCGTGGGCGACATCGAGGAGTACCTGCTCTCGGCGGAGACGTACGAGGAGGAACTCGCGGAACAGCGCACCCCGATCGTCGTCGACGGGGAGCTGCGCTGGACGAACTCGCTGCGCTTCGAGTCGATTACGGACCGACCGTAGTGCCCGTTCCGCCCGCGACGCTGCCGGCCTGCGAGAGCAACAGCAACGCCGTGAACAGGACGCCGACCATCTTCGGGTGCTCTGCGAGGTACGCCGCCGTGCTGGAACTGTCGGATTCCATGTTCCACACGTGATCCCGTTCAATTAATAATTTATCTTAAGAGTTCAGATAGGTAACCGACTTCGAAAAGGCCGCTCAGGGGTGGCTCGGCGGCGGACGCCGGTTTTCCCCGGGAATCACTCCTCGGGTGGGCTACTCCCCTCCAAGCGATCACAGATCGCCGCGGCGATCGCGTCAGCGTCGTCGCGCCACCAGTCCGGCCGCTCGCCGCCCCGCTTGGGCGGCGCCACGTCGAAGTCGAGCGGGTGGTACGTCACGTGGTCGAACAGGTCGGCGGCGGTCCGACCGACGAACTCGGCGTTCTTCCGTTTCGAGGAGACGCCGCCGCGGGCGAGGTCGTAGTATCGGGTAAACAGTTGGAACACGACGACGGTGTCGGCGTCGATGCTGCCCTCCGCGACGTGTCGGCAGAGCTTCGCGGTGTTGTCCGCGGGGTCGGCCCGGCGCCACTCCAGTTCGACGAGGACGAGGCGCTCGCCGGCGCGGCCGCCGAGATCGACGGGCGTGCCGCCGACCCGGTACTCGGTCTCCCACTGGACTCCGGGGCGACGTGCCGAGAGCTCCCGGCGGAGGTACGCCCCCACGTCGTCGGCGAACGAGCCCATGAGGCCCAGCTCGCGCTCGGGGGACTCCGGGTTTCGGGAGCGTCGATCGGAAAAAGCGTGTGCCGGGCCGGGTCGCCGTCTACATGTAGCCCAGGTCGCGGAGGCGCTCCATGAGGTCCTCCTTGTCCTGGGCGCGGCCGGCGCGCTCGGTGGTGTTCTCGAGGTCCTGGTGCCACGCAGGCTCCTCCTCGCTCTTCTCGGTGGAGACCTCCGAGCCGAGCGAGCGGAAGCCGGCGAAGTACTTGGGCGAGACCGGGATGTCGTCCTGGGTCAGCCCGTTGGGCAGGTCGTCGGCGTCGTCGGGGACGTAGCCGTCGTCGGGGTAGCCCTCGACGGTGTCCGGCACGACGTAGTGCCAGAAGCAGTCCCAGACCGCGCGCTCGTCGAACTGCAGGATCGGC
The DNA here is from genome assembly GCF_054653455.1 of Halolamina salina. NCBI lineage: Archaea > Methanobacteriati > Methanobacteriota > Halobacteria > Halobacteriales > Haloferacaceae > Halolamina > Halolamina salina. Next base: position 1,604,532 of record NZ_BAAIGE010000002.1, read on the forward strand.
TGGATGCGGTCGTGGGGCGGGTAGATGTCGGGGTCGTGGCGCGGGCTGAAGAACGTCTCGTCGGCGCGGGCCTCCTGCTCGTCCCAGCGGACGCCGGAGACGATGCCGTCGATGTTCAGCTCCTCGATGGCGTTGTTCAGCGGCACCGTCTTCAGCAGGTGGTTGCCGACGTAGGTGTCGAGCAGGAACGGGAACGTGTCGTCCTCGTACTCGAGGATGTTCCGGATGTGGTGGCGGTTCTGCTCGTTGAGCGCGGAGATTTCGATGTCGTCGCCCGGCGTGAGGCCGTGCTCCTCGACGTAGGCGCCGATGTCCTCGTTGCGCGCGAAGTGCACGTCGAGGTCCCACTCGTCGGCCCAGTGCTCGACGAAGTCGATGAGTTCGTCGAAGTGCTGGTAGTGGTCGAGGAACACCGCGGGCGGCATCTCCAGCCCGTGCTTCTCGGCGACCTCCTTCACGAAGTACAGCGTGAGCGTGGAGTCCTTCCCCCCGGTCCACATGATCGCGGGGTTCTCGTACTGCTCCAGCCCCTGCCGGGTGACCTCGATGGCCTTCTCGATCTTGTGTTCGAGGCTCGGGTAGTCCGCGGGGGACTCGCCCTCGCCGTCCGTGTAGTCGACGTCCAAGTAGTCGGGGAACTCGGCCATTCGTAATTACATCTAATTAGCGGGGGACTGAAATGGTTTCTGTCTGGGCGTTCGAATTCATCAGGACATTTATAATGGCACAGAGCCGTCACACGACGAAATGGCCGATCGGGACGGCTCGGATCAACTGGAGGGACTGGACGACATCAACGGGTACGACCCGAAGGAAGTGGTCAAGCTCCCCCGGAAACGAATTGTCGAGATTCGGAAGGAAGCCCGGGAAAACGCGCGGCAGGAGATTCGCGACGTGAACTCCCTCCAGCATCAGGAACGGGAGAAGATTCGGGAACAGGCCAGAGAGAAGGCCGAGACGGAGACGAAAGCGAAGCTTCTGGAGAAACACATCGACAAGATCGACAGCAACATCAACAGCCTCGAACAGCGGATGACCCGAACGTCGAAGGCAGTCGAATCGATCGTCGATGTGGTCGAGAAAAACGAACAGGAGATCTACGTTGTCCCGCCGGACACGGATGTCGACAAGCACTTGAAACGGGTGTGGTTGACGTCCGCATCCTTCGCCGCGTCGTTGGCCGTCCTTTCGGCGTTTTTCAGCTTCTCGGCCATTCAGGGGGTGTCGATAGCCTTCACCGTCGCGTTAGTCGCGCCGCCACTCGTCCAGTTCCTCTGGCACATCCGCGACTGATACTCTCCGTAGACTCCTCGTGGGACGCGAAAACTACGCGTTGCTCGGGAGTATTCAGGCCCGAATTAGCTGATGAACTCGTTGTCCCGCCAGTTGACGCCGCCGTCCTCGCCGTTGCCCTGTCGGGGGTTCTCGACGACTTCGACGCTCGCGGGACGTTCCTCGCCCTCGACGATGCGGACGGCCTGCAGGTCGCCGTCCTTCTCGAGCACGGCGGTCAGGGTGCCTTTCTCGGAGATGAGCGCGAGTTCCCGGAGCACGAGGAACATCGGGAACCGCAGCGCGCTGTTCTGGAGCACCGTCTCGCGGTCGCCCTTGAAGCAGGCGAACTCCACGAGCTCGGAGGGGATCTCCTCCTCCTCCTCCTCTTGGCCCCACGTCGGGGCCGTCTTGGGCGGCTCCTCCTCGTACACCCGCGTCTCGGAGACACTGGCTTTGAGCTGTGCGGTCGGGGTGTACTTCCCGATGTCGGCGTCCTCCGCGACCGCTTTCAGGATCAGGGTGTTGTTCCGGCGGGTGAGCTCGACGTCGTCGAGCTCGGGGGGAAGATCCGGGTCCTCGAGGAACGCTTCGAGGTCTTCGAGTGGCAGTTCGAGGGTCGAGTGGAGTCTGAATACGCGACCAGTCATTTGTAGGTGTGGGATGGGGTTGGTGTGGGAGTTCGGTGGGCGGCGGGCGGCGAAACCGCGGTAGTACGTCGATAGGTAGGCCGGCTAGCCTTTTAGCTGTTGTTACCGGGGGGTTCAGGCGGTGGCGTTGACGGTCTCGGCCAGCTCGCCGCGCTCGTCGAGCTCGGCGAGGATGTCGCTGCCGCCGACGAACTCGCCGTCGACGAACGTCTGCGGGATCGTCTCCCAGCCGGACTTCTCCTCGAGCACGGCCCGGTACTGCGGGAGCGCGGGCAGCACGTCGATAGTCTCGAACTCCGCGCGGTGCTGAGAGAGCAGCTGCACCGCACGCTGGGAGTAGCCACACTGGGGCATCAGCCGGTTGCCCTTCATGAACAGGACGACCTCGTTCTCGTCGAGAACCTCCTCGACCTGCTCCCGGACTTCCTCCTCGGTGAGTTCGCTCTGAGTACTCATTTCGGTACGAGATAGGGGGCTTGCTCGGATAACGGTTGCGCCGTGGGGACGGTAGCCTTTAACCTCCGGCCCGTAAAGCCGGGTACACATGAGCGCGGCCGAGTACGACCTCAGCGACGACGAGCGGCGGGCCCTGGAGCTGATCCGTGACTCCGGCGGCATCTACCAGAGCGACTTCTGGAAGGAACTGGACATCTCCTCGCGGAAGGGGAGCCGCATCGCGGAGGGGCTCGCCGAGAAGGAGCTGATCCAGCGCGAGGAGGCGGTGTACGACGGACACAACACGTACCTGCTGAAGCCCCGCACGCGCGATCTGGACTTCTCGCTTTTGATGGCCGGCGACAAGCTCACCCCCTTCATCGGCGAGGAGGAGATCGACCCGCAGTCCGACGCGTTCTCGCAGTGGCTGATGAACCTCGCCTACGAGGAGTACTGATAACTCGCGGCTCGTGACCTGTCTCGACCTCCGTGTCGAGGCCACGGAACCTACGCCGCGATTGTACTTTTAACCGATCACGGCGAGTGAGCGTCGGCGACCGCCGTGTCGTCTCGTGGCCCGTATTGTCCCTACGCCTCGGGCACGCGGTAGTACATCCCCTTCGAGGCCGGCGCGGTCCGCTCGAACCCCCACTGTTCGTAGAAGCCGTCCACGTCCGCCATCAGGTTCACGTACGCCGCCGGCGGGGCCTCCTCGTCGATCCACTCCATCAGCGCGTCCATCATCCGGCTCCCCAGCCCCTGTCGCTGGTGGTCGGGGTGGACAGCCATGTCGCAGACGTGGTACACCGACCCTCCGTCGCCCACGATCCGGGCCATCCCGACCGTCTCGCCCGTCCCGTCGACGACCGTGACGGCGTACAGGCTGTTCGGCAGCCCCTGTTCGACTGCCTCGCGCGAGCGTTCGGCCATCCCTGCAGCGTCGCGGAGTTCGAGAAACCGGTCGACCGTCGGCGGCGATTCACGGAGTTCGTACGCCATCGCGGGGTTACTGGGCGTCGCCGCTCTCGTCGTCCGCCAGCAGGTCCCGCTTCTCGAGGTGGGTCTCGACCTCCTCGGGCGGCAGGTGGACGTACTCCTCGGTGTCGACGTCGATCGTCGCGATGTCGACGCCGTCGGGCGTCATCTCCTCGTCGTCGTGGACCGCGAGCGCCGAGAGCGCGAGGCCGACGCCCGCTTCGAGGCTCATGTCGTCCTCGTACTCGGCCTCGAGGTGATCGCGAATGTCGCTCCGGTTCGCGCCGACGGAGAGTGCCTGCCACTCGTAGGGGGTGCCGCTGGGGTCGCACTCGAACAGCCGCGGCCGGCCGTTCGTGACGCCGCCGACGATCAGCGAGACGCCGAACGGACGGGCGCCGCCGTACTGGGTGTACTGCTGGATGAAGTCCGTCACCGTCTTCGAGAGCGTCTCGACGGTGATCGGCTCGCCGTAGCGCAGGCGGTTGGTCTGTGCCTCCCGGCGCGCGACGTCGATCAGCTTGCGCGCGTCGGCGACGTGGCCGGCGCTGGCGATGCCGATGTGCTCGTCGGCCTTGTGGAGCTTCTCGACGGAGTCCGGCTCGATCATCTTCGAGCGCCGGCGCTTGTCCGCCGCGAGCACGACGCCCTCCGGTGTCCGGACGCCGACGCTGGGCGTGCCTCGCTTGACTGCCTCGCGGGCGTACTCGACTTGGTACAGTCGCCCGTCGGGCGAGAAGATGGTGATACCGCGGTCGTAGGCCTGCTGTTGTTGTCCTTGCATGGTCACTCGAGATCCCGAACGGTCGCGCCGATCCACCCCGCCGGGGCCGCCATGTCGACGGCGCCGTCACGGGATCGGGCCGGGTGCTCGGCACCCGCGAACGCGACCTCTTCCTGTGTTAAACTGCCGGCTGGATCGCCTAAATAGCTTTCCGAAGCGGCGTCGACGCTGCCCGAGACGCCGGAGACGCGAAGGCCGACCGGCTCGCCGTCGACCTCGTCGACGCAGGCGATCGCCGCGCGGGCGGCGTCGACCTCGCCGCGCCGGGCGCGGACGATCGCGCCGCCGCTTCCCTCCCCGAGTGCGAAGCGCATCACGCGCAGGTCGGCGGCGGCGCTGCCCGGGTCGCCCAAGAGGTTCTGCCCGGCGTACCAGAGTTCGCGCTGGAACGCCCGGCGTCCGATATCCGCGTCGGGCCAGCTCTCGATCGCGACCGCGAGGTAGCGCCAGCGCGGCTGGAGGTGTTTGGGGAGGTGTTTCATCGGTCGGCGACGAGCACCCCGTACTGCTCGCTCACGAGCGTCGCGTCGGAAACGGTGAAGCCGGCGTCGGTCAGCGCCTCCACCAGCACGCCGACGGTCGCGGGGTCGTCGACCTCCGGGGAGTACTGCTCCTCGCCCTCGGGGATCGCCGCCGACAGCATCACGTCGCCGAGCACGAACCGCCGCGGCTCGAGATCCGCGATGACCTCGATCGCCTCGCGCTTCTCCTCGTCGGCGAGGTGGTGCATCGCGAAGTTCGAGACGACCACGTCGACCGACTCGTCGACGTTCGGCTCGCGGAACCGCCCTTCGCCGAACGTGACGTTCTCGTGGCCGCCCGCCTCGGCCTTCCGCTCGGCCTCGGCGAGCATTCCCTCGCTGATGTCCCGACCGATCACGCGGCCGGCCTCGGGGGCGAGCGCGAGCGCTATCGCGCCCGTGCCCGTCCCGAGGTCGAGCACTGTCTCGTCGGAGTCGGGATCGGCGGCCTCGATCACCAGCGAGGCACAGGCACCGTACTCCTCGCTGTCCTGCTGTTCGTCGTACTCCGCCGCGACGGCGGAGAACCGCTCGGCGTGGTCCTCGATCGAGCGTTTCATTCCTCGTACCGCCCCCGTTGGACCCCCGGAGAGATGAAGGAATCGGAGAGCCGTTCCCGGTTGCGGGCGGCGAGTCGGCCCCACTCGGCCAGTCCATCGCGGACGGCCTCGGCGCCGAAGCCGATCTGCTCGCCCACCGCAGCGAGCTCCCGCGGCGCGCGCAGCCGGAGGTGGCTCTCGGGCGTCGCGCTCACGACGTACGGCGCGTCGAAGTCCTCGACCAGCTCCCGGAGCTTCCTGAGCTTCCGGAGCCGCCGGACCCGCGTCCCGCCGTCGTCGCGCAGTACCGGACCGAGGTCGAACTCGATGCGCACGCCGTGTTCGACTGCCGCCTTCACGAGCACGTGGTTCACGTCGCCGCCGTCGCCGAACGGCCGCGTCAGTACGTCCACGCGGTCGTGCTCGACGGCGAAGCGGTTGACCGCGTCCGTGCCGCCACGGACCAGCAGCAGGGTGCAGTCGCCCCGGAAGTTCCCGACCGCGCCGCTGGCCTCCTGCGGGTCCGCGGCGTCGATCTCGACCCCGCGAACCACGTCGATCCCGTGCCGTCCGGCCAGCGTACCGGCGTCGTACTCGGCTTCGCGCGTGCGAACGACCACCCCGTCGAAGCCGTACTCCGCGGCGGTTTTGACCTGCCGAGCGGCCGTGGCGTCGCCTTCGGGGTGAGCGTAGACGGCCTCGTACGGACCGAATTCGGCGTTTCCGTCGCCGTCCGCTTCCCCTCCAGTGTCGCTCACGGCTCGAACCCCTCCGGATCGTCGGTGGCGTCGGCGACGTTCACGGCGGCGACGTTCTCGGCCACGTCGTGGACGCGGACGATATCGGCGCCGTTACGCGCGGCGAGCGCCGTCGCGGCGACCGTGGAGTGCGGCGCGTCGCCCGCTTCCTCGCCGGTCAGTTCGAACAGCGACTTGTGAGAGTGGCCGAACAGCAGCGGACAGCCCAGCGCCTCGAACTCTTCGAGCCGGTCGAGCAGTTCGAACGACTCGCGGGCGCTCTTCCCGAAGCCGATCCCGGGGTCGACGATCACCTGCTCGCGGTCGACGCCGGCCTTCTCGGCGGCGAGCAGTCGGTCGCCGAGTTCCCGGATCGTCTCCTCGACCACGTCGTCGTACTCGACCGCCGTACTCGGGTCGACCGGCGCCTCGATCGAGTGCATCAACACCACCGGGACGCCCGTCTCGGCGACGACGCGGCGCATCTCGGGGTCCTGCAGCCCCTCCACGTCGTTGAGTACGTCGGCGCCGGCGTCGACCACCGCGCGGGCGACCTCGGGCCGGCGCGTGTCGACGGAGATCGGCACGTCCAGTTCGCTCAGCTCCTCGACGACCGGCAGCACCCGATTCAGTTCCTCCTCGATCTCCACAGGATCGGCGCCCGGGCGGGTGCTCTCCCCGCCCACGTCGATCACGTCCGCGCCGGCCTCGACCATCGCCTCGGCCCGGGAGACCGCGTCCTCGACGCGTTCGTACTCGCCGCCGTCGTGGAACGAGTCCGGCGTGACGTTCAGGACGCCCATCACCGCCGTTCGGTCCTGCGGCCACGGGAGGTCGCGCTCGGGCGGGCTGTACTGAATTCCCAGCGACTCGCGGATCTCCTCGCCGAGTTCGGAAAGCCCCCACGGCTGGCCCTGCAGTTTCTCGGCGAGGCGTTTGAACTGCGCCATCGTGCCCGAGAGCACCACGTCGTGGAGTTCGCCGCCGGAGCGCAGCGCCGACGCCGAGCACTCGCCGTCGAGCGAGAGCATCTCCTGCTTGAGGTACTCGGCCTGCCGCTGCTGAACCCGGGTGTGCAGCACGCGGTGATCGGCCTTCCCGCGCATCCGCCAGATCCCCGGCTCGGAGACCTGCCCGTTTCGCAGGACGGTCTCGGCCTCGTCGATCGACTCGATCCGTTTGGGGATCTGGAGTCGGGTCCACGTCGCTCGCGCTTCGGCGACGGCGTACAGCGAGCCAGTCACGAGCAGCGCATCGTCCTCCTCGGCGTCCTCGCGGGCCAGCGAGAGCGCGTTCGCGACGGAGCCGGTCGAGCGCACGTCGTCGTAGCCCGCGTCCTCGAACGTCCGGGCCAGCACCTCGGGGTCCTCCGCGCGGTCGGTCGCGGGCGCACAGGTGGTCACCGAGCCGTCGGGCAGCGCCGCCGCCATCGCGGCGGTGTCCTTGTCGTGCATCGCGGCGACGACGATGTGGCAGTCGTCGTACTCGAACGTCGAGAGCGTCTCTCCGACGGTCTCGCAGGCCTCGGGGTTGTGCGCGCCGTCGAGCACGGTTAGCGGCGACTGGCCCATCACCTCGAACCGGCCGGGCCAGTCGGCGCGGGCCAGCCCCCGCTCCAGCGCGGTCCGATCCACGTCGACGCCGAGTTCGTCGCCGACCTGCCGGGCGAGCACGCAGGCGATCCCGGCGTTCTCGGCTTGGTGCTCGCCGAGCAACGGGATCTCTGCGTCGACCGACCAGTCCTCGGCCGCCACGCTCACAGCGGCCTGCTGGTGGGTGACGCGGCCGTCGTAGCTCACTGTCACGTCGGGGTGCGCTTCCTTTTCCGTGGCACCTTCGCCCGCCCAGTCGTCCTCCCCGACGGTGATCACGCCGCTGGCGCCGACCCGGCCCGCAACGTCACGGACCGTCGAGAGCGCTGCACCCTCGGTACCGGTCACGAGCCGGCGTCCCTCGGGGGCGACGTGTGACTTCGTCTCGGCGATCTCCTCGACGGTCTCCCCGAGCACGCCGGTGTGCTCCAGCGAGACGTTCGTGACCGCGCTGGCGGTGGGGTCGACCGCGGAGGTGGCGTCGAGTTCGCCGCCGAGGCCGACCTCGAGGACTGCCACGTCCACGTCGGCGCGCTCGAACTGCCAGATCCCCATCGCGGTGACGACCTCGAAGAAGGTGAGCGGCGCGCCGTCGGCCGCGCGATCGACCAGCCACGGTTTTGCCTCATCGACGAACTCGGCGACAGCCGATCGGGGCATCTCCCGGCCGTCGATCTGGATCCGTTCGGTGAGGTGGTCGAGGTGAGGCGACGTGTACAGGCCGACCGAGAGGCCCGCCTCCCGCAGCGCCGACTCGACCATGCGGGCGGTGCTCCCCTTCCCGTTGGTGCCCGCGACCTGTACGTAGGCGGGGCCAGAGCCCTCGGTCGGGGAGACGTCCATCGCCGCGAGGAGGTCCTGTACCGACTCGACCCCGGGGTCGACGCCGAACCGCCGGAGGTCGAACAGGAAGTTCGCGGCCTCGTGGTACTGCATGGTCGACGTTGCGGCCGGTGGGCGTTTGGCCGTTTCGGACGCGGCCGGTCAGTCGTGCCGGAATGCGCGCTGGCCGGTCATCACCATCGCCAGCCCCAGTTCGTTCGCGGCCTCGATCACGTCGTCGTCGTTCACCGAACCGCCGGGCTGGATCACCGCCTCGACGCCCGCCTCGGCGGCTTCCTCGACGGCGTCCGGGAACGGGAAGAACGCGTCAGAAGCGACGACGGCGCCCTCGGCGGACTTCCCTTCCGCGTCGTTCTCGGCTTTCATCGCCGCCAGCGTCACCGCGTCGACGCGGGACACCTGTCCCATCCCGACGCCGACGGTCTCGGTGCCGTCGGCGATCAGGATGCCGTTGGACTTGACGTGTTTGAGCACCTTCCAGGCGAACAGCATCGTCTCGATCTGCTCGTCGGTCGGTTCGCGCTCGGTGACGACCTCCAGGTCCTCGCGGGTCAGCGTCGAGCGGTCGCGCTCCTGAACGAGTCGGCCGCCGACGAGCGCCTTCTCGGTGAAGCGCTCGGTGCGGTCCGCGGGGCCGAGCGTGTCGTCCTCGGTCCGGTCGCCCACGTCCAGCACGCGGAGGTTCTCCTTCTCGGTCAGCGTCGCGAGCGCGTCGTCGGTGTACCCCGGCGCGACGACGACCTCCTTGAACGAGTCGACTATCTCCGCGGCGGTCTCGGCGTCGCACTCGCGGTTGAGCGCGACGATGCCGCCGAAGGCGGACTTCGCGTCGGTCGAGAGCGCGTCGCGGTAGGCGTCGGCGAGCGTGTCGGCGGTCGCACAGCCCGCGGGGTTGGTGTGCTTGATCACCGCGGCGGCGGGCTCCTCGAACTCCTTGACCAGATTCAGCGCGCCGTCGGCGTCGTTGTAGTTGTTGTAGGAGAGATCCTTCGCGCCCTCGTTCAGTTGGGGGGCGTGGACGACGCTCGGCTCCTCGCTCGCGTCGCTGGCGTACACCGCGGCGTCTTGGTGGGGGTTCTCGCCGTAGCGGAGCGTGTCCTCGCGGCGGTTCGCGACCGTGCGCCGCGCCGGGAGGTCACCTTTCGTGTCGGTCGCGATGTCGACGCCGACGGGCCGGCCCTCCTCGTCGCGTTCGACCTCGACTTTCCCCTCGGCGAACCACCGGATCGCCCGCGGGTACGCCTCGAACTCGGCCTCGTACAGCACGCGCTCCTTCAGCGACTGCTCGTCGTCGTCCTCGAACACCGGCACCGACTCCTGCGTGACGATCGGTCCCTCGTCGAGCGCCTCGGTGACGACGTGGACCGTCGCACCCGTCGTCCGGACGTTCGACTCGAGCACCTGCCCGTGGGCGTCGGCGCCGGGGAACGCCGGCAGCAGCGACGGGTGGACGTTGAGCACAGTGTCCACACGGTCCAGAAATTCCGGCGTCAGGATCCGCATGAACCCGTCCAGACAGAGCACGTCGAACTCGTACTCCGCCAGCGCGTCGAGGATGCGCTCCTCGTGGGACTCGCGGGACTCGTCGTCCCCGCGCTCGACCGCGACGCTCGGGATGCCGCGCTCCTCGGCGCCGTCGAGCGCCGGGGCGTCCTCCCCGTTCGCGACGACGACCGAGAGTTCGGCGCCGCCGGGCGCGATGTCCGCAATGTGCAGAAGGTTTCGACCGCGGTTACCCGCGATGCCGGCGATCTTCATGTGCGTTCCCGGGGCCGAACGCGCAAAGAGCGTTGCGATCGTGTGAGCGCCGATACTCATGTTCGAGCATAGATTACGGCCCTGTTTGCGAATAGAGAGGCATACGTATGCACGGTGGTGCGATATGCGCGGCGGCGCTCCGGCAGGGTTTTGTGACTGCCCGGGCGAGCGTTCGGCATGAAGGAGCTCTCCCGGGAGTCGCCGCTCGCGGCCGTCTCGCCGCTGGACGGGCGGTACGCCGGCCGGACCGCGGATCTGGTGCCGTACGCCAGCGAGGCCGCGCTGATCGAGGCCCGCCTGCGCGTCGAGGTGGAGTACCTGCTCGCGCTCGCGGACCACGAGAGCGTCGACTGTGAGGTCACCTCAGAGGAGCGCGCCCACCTCCGCGAAGTCGTCGACGAGTTCGACGCCGACGACGCCGCGCTGGTCAAACGGATCGAGACGGAGGGGGCCGCGGGCTTTGCGGCCACCAACCACGACGTGAAAGCCGTCGAGTACTTCCTCCGCACCGAGACGCCCGAACGGCTCCACCCGTGGATCCACTTCGGCCTCACCAGCGAGGACGTGAACAACCTCGCCAACCGCCTGAATGCGAAGGGCGCCGTCGAGGACGTGCTGCTGCCCGCTATCGAGGACGTGCGGGCGTCGCTGACCGCGATGGCCCGCGAGCACCGCGACGTGCCGATGCTCGCACGCACGCACGGTCAGCCGGCGACGCCGACGACGTTCGGCAAGGAGATGGCCGTGTTCGCGGCCCGACTCGGCCGCGCGGAGGCGCGCGTCCGCGAGGCGAGCGAAGAACTGTCGGGGAAGCTCGCCGGCGCCTCGGGCACGTACGCCGCCCACGTCGCCGCCTACCCCGAGGTCGACTGGCGCGCGTTCTCGGCGGCGTTCGTCGACGACCTCGGCCTCGAACACACGCCGCTCTCGACGCAGATCAACCCCTGTGACGACCTCGCGGCGCTGTTCGACGCGCTCTCGGGCGTGAACAACGTCCTGCTCGACCTCGATCGGGATATCTGGCGCTACGTCTCGGACCGCTACCTCGGCCAAGAGAGCGACGACTCGGAGACGGGCTCGTCGACGATGCCCCACAAAGTCAACCCAATCGACTTCGAGAACAGCGAGGGGAACCTCTCGAAAGCCAACGCCGACCTCACGTTCCTCCGGGACTACGTCACCTCTTCGCGGCTCCAGCGCGACCTCTCGGACTCGACGGTCAAGCGCAACGTCGGCGCTGCGCTCGCCCACTGCCTGATCGGCTACCGGAAGACGGCGGCGGGGCTGGAGAAGGTCGTCCCTAACGAACAGGTGATGCGCGAGGAGCTTGAGGCCACCCCCGAGATAATCGGCGAAGCCGTCCAGACGATCCTCCGACGCGAGGGCGACACGGAGGCGTACGAACGCGTGAAGGAGCTAACCCGCGGCCGGCGGGTGACGCTCGCCGACTTCCGGGATCTGTTCGACGAACTCGACGTGGACGAGTCGGTCCGCGAGGAGCTTCGAGCGCTCACGCCCGCGGGCTACACCGGCGTCGCCGACGAGCTGGTCGACGAACTCGATCGGTAAGCCGTCGTCACTGTCGGTCGTCGACGCCCCACTCCGTCTCCGTCCCCCAGTCGTCATCGCCGTCCGAAGATTGGTCCTCGTTCTCGTCGGTGTCCTGCCGAGCCGCACGCTCCGCGTGGGTCCGATCCATCCGCGGCGGGTCGTCCGTCTCGCGGTCGATCGCGTACCAGAGGCCGATCGTGCCGGCGATCGTCGCGGCGAACAGGAGGGCGAACAGCAGTCCGACGGCGGCCATACCCGAGCGAGGGGCCGCGCGGCCGTTAGAGGTTTCGCCGCCCGCGGTAGCTTTTTGCTGGCCTCGGTCGAACGCCCGGCCGCATGTGCCCTCCGACCGACGATTTCGGCGACGACGAGAGCGGCTGTCCCAAGTGCGGTCACAGCGAGACGGAGATCGACGAGATCGCCACCAGCGGCACCGGACTCTCGAAGATGTTCGACGTCCAGAACCGCAGCTTCAAGGTGGTGACCTGTGCGAACTGCGGCTACTCCGAACTGTACAAGGGGACGAGCTCCGGCAACATGGTCGACCTGTTCCTCGGGTAGCTACTTCGAGGCCGCCATGACGACGGGGATGTCGACGCGCTCGTCGACGCTGTCGGGCATCGAGCCGAACAACACGCGTTCGAGGCGGCTCTTCGTCGGCGCGCCGATCACGATGGCGTCGTAGTACGCCGACTGCTCGGCGATCGCCGCGGTCGGGTCGTCGGCCTCGTAGAGCCACGTGTCGAACTCCTCGAAATCGCCGAGGTAGCGCCGTGCCTCCGCGAGGTGTTCCGCACCCTCGGAGCGCTGTGCGGCGTCGGCGTCAGCCGGGACGACCGTGAACAGCTCGATCCACGCGTTCTCGTGTTCGGCCAGCGCGCGAGCCACCCGAACCGTGAGTTCGGTGTTCGGCCCGCCGGTGACCGGCACGAGGATCGACGCGAGATCGTCCAGTTCCCCGGTGCCGTTGGCGAGCACCGTGTCCGTCGGGCTGTTCGCGACGATCCGGTCAGTCGTCCCCCGGCGGATCCCGACCCCCGAGGACTCCGACGCCGGGCGTTCGAGCACGACCACGTCGGCGTCGACCTCGGCCGCCTCCTCGGCGACGGCGTCGGCCGGCGAGCGCCCCGCCCCGCCCGCGCTCTCGGTACACGTGAACTGGACCGGCGGGCCGTCGGCCGACGTCGCCGGCACCGGCGCCGTCTGTGCGTCCGGCGCACGCTGTGGCGCGAGCAGGCGGACCGGCGTGCCGGCCTCTCGGGCCAGCGCGAAGGAGAGCTCGCGTGCCTGTGTGTCCCCCGCGGGGTCGAGCAGCGTCCCCAACACTGGTCGACCGTCGGGGGTCCCATCCTCAGCCATGCTCCTAACGTCACCTCCCATCCACATAAGCGGCCCGCAGTAATTCCTCCACGACCGGCGCAGGCCAGAAATTCCGCCAATTTTCGGCTGTTCGGGCCTCGTGTGGCGCGTCCGTTAGTCGTCCAATACCGGGGGTCGAGCGCTGCCGAAGAGCGGCGCCGCGTCCCCGACTCAGAGCACGGACGGGACGGCGAGCGCGGCGATCCCGGCGACGTTCGGAGTCAGCCCCCCGACTGGCCGTCAGCCAGCAGCCGCTCGGCCGCCTCGCGAACCGCCGTCGCCGCCGCCCGCACCGCCTCGGCGTCGACGTACTCCCGCTCGGCGTGGGCGACCGCTCCCTCCTCGTCCGCGAGCCGGCCCGGACCGAACACGACCGTCGGCGCCGGCGCGAAGTACGACGCCTCCGTCGCCGCGCCGAACGGCCTGACCTCGCCGCGCTCGCCCAGTCCCGCTGCCTCGCTCGCACTCCGCGCCGCGTCCGCGAGCGCGTCGACGATCGGCTCGTCGGTGTCGGTCGCGAACGCCTCGAGGAACGGCGTCTCCCGCTCGGTCAGCGAGAGCGACACCGTCGCGTCCTCGCCGTCGAGGACCGACCGGAGATGCGCTTCGAGCGCCACACGGAACCCCTCGGCCGTCTCCGGCGGGACGCTCCGGCGGTCGATCGTCACCGCACAGCGGGCGGGGACTTGGTTCGTCGACTCGCCGCCCTCGATCCCGGTCGGTACCAGCGTCGCCGCACCCAACTGCGGGTGGGCGTCGACGTTGTCGAACGACTCCAGCGCGCCCAGTAGTCTGCCCGCGGCCGAGACGGCGTTGACACCCGATTCCGGGCTGGCGGCGTGGGCGGCGATGCCCTCGACGGCGATGGTCCCCTCGAACCGCCCACGGGCGGCGGTACAGACGTCCAGCCCGGTCGGCTCGCCGACGACGTAGGCGTCAGGTTCGGGATCGGACGCGGAGAGCGGTGTCACGGTCGCGCCCGTCTCGCCCGGGCCGCCCGGGGCCACTTCGCCGGTCAGCAGCGCGTGGGCGCCGGTCGAGAGCGTCTCCTCGTCCGGCGTGACCGCGAGCGTGAGGGTTCCCTGCTCGATCTCGGCGTCGAGGAACGCCGACAGCAGCGCGGCCAGCGGCCCCTTCGCGTCGCAGGCGCCGCGGCCGCGGATCGTTCCCCCGTCTCGCTCGAAGGGGACGTGCGGCGCCACGGTGTCGATGTGGGTGTTGAACACGAGGTGGGGCGAGCCGGAACCGCGGCTGGCACGGACGTTCCCGGCGGCGTCGACGCGTGGCTCGTGACCGCTCTCCCGCAGCGCGTCGAGCAATAGTTCGCGGGTGCCGCCCAAGTCCTCGGTCGAGTCGTCTTGGACGGCGTCTTCGAGGAACGAGACGGGATCGAAGCTCATCGCTCGCTCCCCTCGTCGAGTCGGTCCGCGCCCAGCGCCGCCTCGCCGGTGACGCCCGCGATACGGTCGTCCTCGGGGACGGGTAGCTCCCCCTCGAATCGCTTCCTCGCGGGGCCGCGCAGGCGTGCGGGACCGTCCTCGGGCACCGCGACGGCGAGATCGCCGCCCGGCGGCGTGACAGTGATCCAGTCGGCGCCCCCGTGGAGCCGACCGAGTCGCTTCGCCGCGGCGGCGACCGCGACCGCGCCGGTGCCGCAGGCTCGCGTCTCGCCCTCGACGCCGCGCTCGTAGGTGCGCTGGCGGAACCCCTCGTCCGCCGCCGACGCGAACGTCACGTTCGCCCCCTCCGGGAACGCGTCGGCGTGGCGGATCGGCGGCGCGACGGCGTCGATATCGACCGCGTCCACGTCGTCGACGAAGACGACCGCGTGGGGGACGCCAGTGTTCACCGCCGTGACGGCCAGTCCCGCGGCGGGCGTGCCGTCGAGTTCGTCGAGCACTGCGTCGACGAGTGGTTCGTCGGCTGCCAGTGGCACGTCTGCGGGATCGAACCTCGGAACGCCCATCTCCACGGCCACCTCGTCGTCGACGACCGCGCGGCGGGTACCGGCGGGGGTGTCGATGTCGAACGTCGTCGCGTCCGTACGGTCTGCGGCCCACGCCGCCACACAGCGCGCGCCGTTGCCGCACATCTCCGCGATGGAGCCGTCGGGCTGGACCAGCGTCATCGTCACCCTCGGCGGGGCGGCGTCCGCGTCGAGCGAGAGGAACAGCACGCCGTCGGCGCCGTGGCGCGCGCCGGCCTCGTTTTCGACGCCGACCTCGCGGTCGCAGTGAACGCGGGCGAACGCGGCGCGGTCCTCGACGGGGTCGCCGTCCGCGTCGACCACCACGAAGTCGTTGCCCGCGCCGTCGTACTTCTCGAACGCGACCGTCATACGTCCCCCTCGTCGGTCCGACGGTTTGAGTCTCCCGCCGCGTCGAGCCGACTCACGTCCGCGAGCGTCTCGCGCCGGCGGAGGATTTCGCCGTCGACAGTGACCTCCGCGGGCCGGGGGCGGGAGTTGTACGTCGAGGCCATCTCGTAGCCGTACGCACCCGCGTTGCCGACCGCGAGTAAGTCCCTGCGCTCGGGCCGGGGGAGCGGGCGGTTCTCACAGAGCAGGTCCGCGGTCTCACAGACCGGCCCGGCGACGGTGACGCCGACCTGCTCACGCGCCGAGGGGTCGCCCTCGGATCCGAGGTTCCGCACCGCGTGGTAGGCGTCGTACATCGCCGGCCGCAGCAGCGTCGTCATTCCGGCGTCGACGCCCGCGACGACGGTCGACGGCGCTTCTTTCACGGTATTCACCCGGGTCAGCAGCACGCCCGCGTCGGCGACGACGTAGCGGCCGGGCTCGATCGCGAGCCGGCCGTCGATCTCGCCCAGCGCCTCGCGGGTCGCGTCCGCGACGGCGTCGAGGTCGAGCGCCGGCGCGTCCTCCTGGTACGGAACGCCGAAGCCGCCGCCCACGTCGACCGTCTCGACGGGGATGCCGTCGGCTTCGAGCTCCCGAGCCAGATCGCCCATCCGGCGGACCAGCTCGCGGTGGTTCGCGAGGTCGTCGCCCGAGATTCCCGAGCCGGCGTGGGCGTGGATGCCCGCGAACGCGAACTCTCCGTCGATCCGGGCGGCGATGTCGGGCGCGCGGTCGAGCCCGACGCCGAACTTGGGGTGGCCGCCCGTGACCACCTTCTCGTGGTGGCCGGCGCCGACGCCGGGGTTGATGCGCAGCCGGAGGCGCCCGTCGAACCCGCGTTCGGCGAGGCGGTCGACCGTGTCCGCGGCGCCGGCGGTGATCGTGAGTTCGGGATTCTCCTGCCACGCTTCGACGACGCTGTCGAGGTCGCCGGCGGGCGGATTGACCGCGGTGTAGATCACGTCGCTGCCCGGGATTCCGGCTCGGAGGGCGCGGCGCACCTCGCCCGCCGAAGCGCACTCCACCGCAAGCCCCTCGTCGTGGACGGTCTGCAGGGTTTCCCCGGCTGTGTGGGCCTTCGCGGCGTACTGGATCTCGGCATCGGGGAACGCGGCCCGGAGCCGCCGGCAGTTCTCGCGGACCCGCGCGGGGTCGAACACGTACAGCGGCGTGCCGTGCTCCGCGGCGAGCGCTTCCAGCGTACTGCGGTCCCAGTCGTCGAGCCGCCGGACCGCGGGGCCGCCGTCGGACGCCGCCGCCCGCTCCTCGTCGCTCATTCCCGGAGCGCGCCTTCGCGCTGGGTCGCTTCGAGCGTCTCCTGTTCCAGCCCCGTCGCGACGACGGCGGGCTTGTACGCCTTCCCGGGGATCAGCTCCTCGTCGGAGACCGAAGACTCGACGTAGCGCTGGAACGCGCGGCGTTCCGGCGGGAGGCGGCCGTAGTGGACCTCCTCCTCGACGAGGTCGTAGACGGGGATCCGCGGGGTCAGGAGCGTGTCCTCGCCGACGACGCTGTTCTCGCCGACGACGAACCCCGACGTTACGCGGCAGCCCGCGCCCAGCGAGACGCCGTCCTCGACGACGACCGGCGCGTCCTCGACCGGTTCGAGCACGCCGCCGATCAGCGTGTTGGCGCCGATCTTGACGCCGTCGCCGATCTGAGCGCAGGAGCCAACCACGTCGTTGGAGTCGACGAGGCTGTCGTCACCGACGCGGGCGCCGATGTTGACGAAACTCGGCGACATCATGATCACGTCCTCGCCGAGGTAGGAGCCGGGGCGGAGGACGGTGCCGTCGGGCGTGTTTCGCGCGCCGCGGTCCGCGAGGTCGTCGGTCGAGCGCAGCGGCAGCACGTCGTAGTAGTCGACGCCGCCGTACGTTCGGGGTTGGGTCTCGCGCAGGCCGAAGTTGAGCAGCACGCCCCGCTTGACCCACGGGACGGCCTCCCACTCCGCGGGGCCGACTTTCTCGGCGGCGCGGTACTCGCCGGCCTCCAGCGCGGCGAGAAACGCGTCGAGGGTCTCCAGTTCGCTGCTGCCCGCCTCCTCGGCGGTGAGTCCGTCTTCGTAGCGGTTCCACAGGTCCGAAATCTCGGTTTCGAGGCTCATTGGTAGATGTTGGATGTGTCGCTGGTCAGTCCTGCAGTAGTTCGGCGAACTCGTAGCGTCCCGGTTCGCGGTCAGCGACGGCGACGGCGGCGTCGAGTGCGCCCTCCGCGAACACGCCGCGGTCGCCCGCCGAGTGCGACAGCGAGACGGTCTCGCGGTTGCCCGCGAACAGCACCTCGTGCTCGCCGGTCACGTCGCCGGCCCGCCGGGCGTGGACGCCGATCTCGTCGGTCTCGCGGGGCTGCTCGCCCTCGCGGCCGTACTGGCGGTCGGTCAGGTCCGGGCGTTCCGCCTCGACGTCCTCGACGAGCGTGAGCGCGGTGCCGCTGGGCGCGTCACGCTTGCCGTTGTGGTGGGTCTCGGTGACCTCCACGTCGTATCCCGGGAGCGAAGCGGCGGCCTCCCGGACCGCCCCCCGGAGCGCGGCGATCCCGCGGGAGAAGTTGCTGGCGTGGAGCACCGGAATCGACTCGCTGGCGGCGTCGAGCGCGCCCAGCGGGTCCGCATCGTGGTCTTCCAGCCCGGTCGTTCCGGTGACGAACGCGACGCCGTGCTCGGCCGCGATCTCGGCGTACTCAGCGGTCGCCTCCGGCGCGGTAAAGTCGACGACGGCGTCGACGTCGTCCTCGTCGGCGAGGATCGCGGCGAGGTGGGTGCCGACCGCTGCTTCGGCGGTCACGGAGCCGGGGGTTCGGGAGACGGCTGCGGTGACGAGCACGTCCGAACGGTCGCCCGCCGCGTCGATGAGTTCCTCGCCCATCCGGCCGGTCGCGCCCGTGACGACGATCCGGGTCGGGCTGGCCGACATCAGACGGTCACCTCCGGCTCGCCGCCCGCGAGATCGGCGAGCGTCTCGCGGAGTTGCTCACGGTGCTCCTCGGAGAGCCGCGTCAGCGGCGAGCGCACGTGTGGCGGGTGGTCCTCGCGGATCGCCATCGCTTCCTTCACCGGAATGGGGTTGGTCTCGACGAACAGCTCGCGGATCAGGGGTTCGAGCTCGTAGTGGAGGTCGCGAGCGCGGCCCATGTCGTCGGCGGTGGCGGCGCCGACCATCGCGCCCGTCCGCTCGGGCTCGACGTTGGCGACAACGCTGATCGTCCCCGTCCCGCCCAGCGAGCAGATGGGGAGCGTGAGTCCATCGTCGCCCGAGAGCACCGAGAACGCCTCGTCGCGGGTGCGTTCGATCACCTCGGAGACGCGGCCGAGGTCGCCGCTCGCGGCCTTGTACCCCTGTACGTTCGGATGCTCGGCGAGTTCGGCGACCACGTCGACGGGGACGTTCCGGCCCGTCCGCGAGGGGACGTTGTAGACGATCTGTGGGAGATCAACCGCGTCGGCGATGGTGCGGTAGTGGTCGAGGTAGCCCTCGGCCTCGGGCTTGTTGTAGTACGGTGAGATCAGCAACACGGCGTCGGCGCCGGCTTCTTCGGCGTCCTCGGCGAGGCTGACGGCCTCGTGGGTCGCGTTCGATCCCGCGCCGGCGATCACCGGCACGTCATCGACGGCGTCGACGACGGTCTCGACGACCTGCGCGTGCTCGTCGTGGGTCAGCGTCGCGGACTCGCCCGTGGAGCCGACGGGGACGAGACCGTCGACGCCCGCGGCTTCGAGGCGCTGTGCGTCGGCAGCGAGTCGGTCGTGGTCGATGCTTCGGTCCTCCCGGAAGGGAGTGGTCATGGCGGGGTAGACCCCGCTGAACGGTGTCGTCATCTGGTGTGAGGCTGTCGCGTGAGCGGTCGCTGCGCGATGCGGTCGAAAGTCGCCAACGACCGGACGCCACGCCGGCCGAGAGCGGGAGAAGTCAGCGTTTGCCGCGTTTCCCGCAGCGGGGTGCGACAGCCGGAGCTCCGCGGGCGGCGGCGCCGTCGAGTCCGGACAGTCGCGTCACGGACGGGAGAGGGAGGGCGACCCTCATAACGGTTCTGACTCCGGCCGGGATCGAGACGGCATTTTTTAACGAACGCCGGGCAACGAACGGCTAATGACCGAGATCCACGAGGGCCAGCGCGTCGCGGTGCTCGCCGACGCGCAGAACCTCTATCACACGGCCCAGAGCCTCTACTCGCGGAACATCGACTACTCGGGGCTGCTGGAGAAGGCGGTGATGGACCGCGAGCTCGTGCGGGCGCTGGCGTACGTGATCCGCGCGGACTCGCCCGAGGAGGAGTCCTTCTTCGAGGCGCTGGAGGATATCGGCTTCGAGCGCAAGATCAAGGAGATCAAGACGTTCGGCGACGGCTCCCAGAAGGCCGACTGGGACGTGGGTATCGTGCTCGACGCCGTGACGCTGGCGGAGAAGGTGGACACGCTGGTGCTCGCCAGCGGCGACGGCGACTTCGCGCGGCTCTGCTCGCACCTCCGTCACGAGGGCGTCCGGGTGGAGGTGTTCTGCTTCGAGAGTTCGACCGCCGAGGAGCTGATCGAGGCCGCCGACGCGTTCCACGACATGGCGGAGCGGGAGGAGGAGTTCCTGCTCTAACCCCACTCGTCCCGAGCTTCGAGACGCTTTTCCGCCGAGCGCTCGCTCTCTCAGTATGGCCAAGACCTCGCGTGCGGACCTGCGGACCACGGCCGACTACCAGTTCGGCCGCGGCGCCGGGCAGGCGCTGTTCCCCGCGGAGGCCCACCTCGAGATCGACTACTCCACCGGCGGCCGGCCGAGCCAGATCCACGCCCCGGACGGCCGGCTGGCGTCGATGGGCACCGACGGCCGCTTCACGCTCGGCTTCGCGGGCGGGCGACGGCTCCACGACCACCTCGACGCGCCGGCGTACCGCGTCTACGTCGGCGACGAGTCCGAGCCGTTCGTGCGGGAGGGGGAGAACACGTTCGCGAAGTTCGTCGACCGGTGTGGGGAGGAGATCAGGGCGGGAGACGAGGTGCTGGTGGTCCACGAGAGCGGGGAGCTACTGGGCGTGGGGCGGGCGGAGCTGTCGGCGACGGAGATTCTGGACTTCGAGACGGGGATGGCGGTGATGGTCCGGGAGGGCGTCGAGGAGTACGTGGATTCCTCTTCGTAGTTCTCGGTCGGTTCGTTCTCTTCGTTCGTTGGAGTGCTGTTTCTGGCGGGATTGTCGTCGACAACACCGCGAAAGCCCCTGCCCGCTCGACGGCTGCGACTCGCTGCGCTCCTCAGTCGCTTCGCTCCCTGCGGTGCTTGCGTCGTCTCGCTCGCCGAGCGGGCAGCCCCTTTCAGTCCCGCCCGCATAGCCCACGAACCTCCCCAGCCGACTCCTTCCCTCGCTTCGCTCGGTCAGTCGTCCCTCGCGCTGGCTCGCGCACGGAGGCGCGAGCGCTTCGTGCCAAGTTCACAATTTCCAAAAAGTCTCTACAGTCCCAGCGCCGTCAGGATCGGCACGCCGGCGGCGACCGAGCCGACGAGATAGCCGCCGATGGCACCGCCGTTGAGCAGCGGGAGGCCGGCGTGGGCGCGGCCGGCGAACACCATCCGCAGGAGGACGAACAGACCGAGGAACGTCCCGATCATCGCCGCCAGCGCGGGAAGGTTCAGCGCGAGGTCGATCCCGATGTCCAGCGGAGCGGCAGGCGAGAAGTGGGCGGCGCTGGCGACGAGCACCGTCGGCATCACCGCGTCGCCCAGTCCGATGAAGAACGCGTCGCGGTCGGCCACCGCCGGCGCCTCGCCCTCGACGGCGGCCTCGTCGGAGACCGACTCGCTCTCGGTGTCGCCGTCCGCTTCGCTGTTCTCGTCATCCCCGTCCTCGTCCTCGGGTAGGATCGAGAACCCCAGCGTAAGCGGGATCACCAGCACCACCGGCACCCGGAGGTCCATCACGCCCTCCGCGAGTTCGAGCATGTGCTCGGTGCCGTACACCGAGATGGCGTCGTACACCGCCAGCACCGCGAGCAGCACGATCGCCGGCAGGACGCCGAAGCTAATACCGAACAGCCCCGCAGCGCCGGCGCCCATCACCACTCCCGCGGCGTCGATGACGTACCACTCGGGGTACACCCACAGCGCGACCGCGATCAGCGCGGAGAGGGGGATCGCGGCGATCGCGGGGAGGAACACGCCCAGCACGTACCACGCCAGCAGGCCGCTGGTGAACACGACGAACGCCCGGACGACCCAGTCGAAATCGTACTTGAACGCCGCGAGCATCAGCACCGTCATCACCAGGATCAGTAGGATGTAGACGAGGCTGTTCGTGGGGTCCTGTGGATTCTCGAACTGCTGGTAGCCGCTGGCCTCGAAGGAGGGGACCAACGCCAGCGCACCCAACTGGACGAGCAGGAAAACGAAAGCCGCGAACGCCGTCCCGCGGAACGCACGAGAACTCATTGTCAGCCGTTCTCCCGGGAGCGGTTTGGCCGTTGTGGTCCCGGGGCGTCAGCGGGCGTACAGCTTCTGCCCGACGAGCGCAGCGAGGCCCGAGCGATCGTTCGGCGTGACCGCGACGTAGGGCTGGGAGACAGGGCCGAACACGTCGACGACGCGCCCGACCGTGTCGAGGTTCTCGTCGACGACTGGCTGCCCGATCTCGGGGTGGTCGCCGTCCGGGCAGCGCGCGATCGCCAGCCCCTGTGCGGTCCGAGCGACCGTGCCGACTCGCTCCATCAGTCCCGCAGGATCGCGACGTACGCCGCGATGGCCTGCACGAGGTCGTTCTTCGTGGCGTCCTCGGCGCCCTGGACGAGCACGCGACCGCGCTGCTCGTACTCCCGGGGGTAGGTCTTGTCCCGCTCGATGACGGCGTCGTAGCCGACCTGCTGGACCGCCTTGGCGATCTCGTCGACCGTCGGCTCGTCGACGGCCTCGTCCTCGGGGACGCGCCGCCCCTCCGAGCGACTGTACGCCGCGTCGAGGTAGGCGGGGTAGACGACGTTCTCGATCATGCGAGAGAAGAAGCCGTCGGCGGGGAAAGCGGTTTTGGTGGCGCTCAGTCGCGTCGGGCGAGCAGCGCCGCGCCCGCGCCGAGAGCAGCCACGGCGGCGCCCGCACCGAAGCCGGGCCCCTCAGTCGCGGTCTCCTGTGTGGCGGTTTCGGTCGCCGTCGCGGTCTCGGTCATCGCGACCGTCTCGGTCGGCGTCGGGGTCGCCGTCTCGACGCTCACGTCGCCCCGTGCGGTCCACTCGGCGTTCGCGGCCGCGTCGGGGTGGAACCCCTCGGTGAGGTTCCGGGTCGCGTACACCACCGAGCGCGGCGCGGGCTGGCTGAGGTAGTTCGCGTCCACGACGACGCTGGCGTTGTTCTCGCCCGCGGTCGTCAGCGAGTACGGCTCCTGTCCGATGTAGCCGGCCATCCACGGCTGGAACACGATGATCTCGGGGTCGAGTTCGACGATCACCTCGTCGGACGCCTCGCTGTAGCCGCTGCCGTACCGCTCGGCGGCGACGTTCTGGCCGCCCGCGGCGGTCACCATCGCGTCGATGAACGTCTCGTTGCCGACGACGAAGCCGCCGCCGAGCGGGACCAGCACGCGCGGCCGGTCGAGGTCGGCGGTGATCTCGGTCGCGGTGTCGACGTTCGCGTTCATCCAGGCGTTGGCCTCGGCGGCGCCCTCACAGTTGCCGGTGAGCTGGCCGATGAGCGCGGTCTTGTTCGCCACGTCCTCGATCGAGGTGGCCTGCTCGAACTTGTACACCGTCATCCCCGCATCTCGCAGGGCGGCGACGGTGTCGTTGGTGACGATGTTGGCCGCGAGAACCAGATCGGCCTCGGTGCCGACGACCGCCTCGGTGCTGTAGCCGAAGCCGGCCGCGGAGACGTTGGTCCGGCTCTCGGCGTCAGCGAGGTACTCGGCGTTCTGGTCCAGCCCGACGACCTGCTCCTTGCCGCCGATCTCCCACATCGTCTGGGCCGCGCTCGGCCCCAGCGTGGTGACGGTCTCGGGCGCCTCCTCGATCGTCACCTCGGTGCCCGTCGCGTCGGTCGAAGAGAGCGGGTAGGAGCAGTCGGGAACCGACTGCTGGACCGCGGCGTTGTCGACGCTCGCGTGGGCCGTCGGCGCGCCCGTCGCCCCGACGGCGCCGGCCGGCGCGACGCTCACGAGAAGCGTACACAGTACGATCAACAGCGTTGTTCGCGTTCGCATCGCCTCCCCCTCGCGGCTAGTGCAACAAGTATTTGTCTAACGCAACTCAGGTTTGAGTACATGAGCGTCGCGAGGCGCGCCACCGGCTGGTCTGTCGCGTTAGCCGGCGCGCTCGCCGTGACCGTCGTTCTCAGTGCGGGGATCGGCCCGGTTCCGGTCCCCGCCGAGGCGGTCGTCAAGGCCGTGCTCGAGGCGGTCGCGGTGCCGAGCCTCGCGGAGGGCGAACTCGGCTGGCGGCGTCCCTTCGAGTTCTCGCTGCAGGACTCAAACCGGGCGATCGTGATGCGGATCCGCCTGCCGCGGATCCTGCTGGGTGCGCTGGTCGGCTTCGCGCTCTCGGCGGCGGGGACGGTGATGCAGGGGTTCTTCCGGAACCCGATGGCCGACCCCTCGATCATCGGCGTCTCCTCGGGCGCGGCCGTCGGCGCCGTCGCGGCTATCGTCGCCCCGGCGCTGATCCCGTTCGGACTGGGGCTGGAGCCGGCGGCCTTCGCCGGCGCGCTGATCACCGCCTTCGGCGTCTACGCCATCGCGACCGAGGGCGGGCGAACGCCCGTGGCGACGCTGCTGCTGGCCGGGGTGGCGGTCCAGACGTTCCTCGGCGCGGTTACCTCCTTTCTCCTCCTGCACTCCGGGGAGAGCATGGAGGAAGTAGTGTACTGGCTGATGGGCCACCTCGACAACGCCGGCTGGGGGGATTTCGTCCCCGTGGCGGGCCTGCCGCTGTTGCCGCTGTTCGTCGCCTGCTGTTTCCTCCTCCTGCTGGCCTACGCGCGTGACCTGAACGTCATGCTGCTGGGCGAGGAGGAGGCCGCCGGCCTCGGGATCGAGGTCGAGCGGACCAAGCGCCTCCTGCTCGCGGTGTCGGCGGTGATGACCGGCGCCGGCGTCGCCGTCTCCGGGGTGATCGGCTTCGTCGGCCTGATCGTCCCCCACGTGATGCGACTCGTCGTCGGCCCGGACCACCGCATCCTCCTGCCGACGGCCGCGCTCGCGGGGTCGGCGTTCCTCGTCGCGGCCGACACGGTCGCCCGGAGCGGCGCCCAGGAGCTTCCGGTCGGGATCGTGACGGCGGCGGTCGGCGCGCCCTTCTTCCTGTTCCTGCTGCGCAGACGGAGGGTTCACGAGCTATGAGTCGGACAGATCCGAGCGACGAGGGACCGATCGACGGCGACGTCGCGACCGACGGACCAGTGCTGTCGATCGCCGATCTCTCGGTGACGCTCGGCGACAACGACGTGCTCGCGGGCGTGAGCCTCGACGTGGAGCGCGGGGAGTTCGTGGGACTCGTGGGTCCCAACGGCGCGGGGAAGACGACGCTGCTGCGGGCCGCCCGCGGCTCGCTCACTCCGGATTCGGGCCGGGTCCAGATCGCGGGCGAGGCCGCCGACGCGCTGTCGGCGAAAGCCGTCGGCCGCCGGGTCGCGACGGTCCCGCAGGACACCTCCATCTCCTTCTCGTTCGACGTCCGGGAGATCGTCGAGATGGGGCGAACGCCCCACGTCCCGCGGTTCGGATCGATGGACGAAGCCGACCACGCGGCCGTCGAGCGCGCGATGGAGCGGACCGAGGTCGCCGAGTTCGCGGATCGACCCGTGACCGAAGTCTCCGGCGGCGAGCGCTCGCGCGTGCTGCTGGCTCGGGCGCTGGCACAGGAGACGCCGCTGTTGCTGCTCGACGAGCCGACCGCCAGCCTCGACCCGAACCACCGACTCCGCACGTTCGAGACGGTGTCGGCGCTGGTCGACGAGGGGCGGGCCGCGGTCGCGGCGATCCACGACCTCGACACTGCGGCGCGGTACTGCGACCGGATCGTCGTGGTCGCCGACGGCGGCATCGTCGCCGACGGGCCGCCCGAGGCGGTGCTCACCGGCTCGACGATCGGCCACGCGTTCGACGTGGACGCGGTCGTGACGACCGACCCCGTGACGCAGCGCCCCCGCGTGACGGCGCTGTCCGACGACCTCGCCGGCGACGACCCGGAGATCCCGCCGGTCGAACGCGTCCACGTCGTCGCGGGCGGCGGCCGCGCCGGCCCCCTGCTGACCCGCCTCGACCGGGCCGGCGTGGAGACGACGGTCGGCCCGGTGCCCGCGGGCGACAGTGACGCTGCGGTGGCCGACGCGCTGGGGATCGAAGCCGTCGAGTTCGACGCCTTCGGCGAGATCGACGCGGCGACGCTCGATCAGACCGCGGAGTACGTGACAGCGGCCGACGCCGTGATCGTCGCGGACGTCGACCTCACCGACGGCCTCGTCCCCGTGTTCGACCGGATCGGCGAGCTCGCGACGCCGGTGTACGCCGTCGAGGAGCGCTCGCTGGCCGAACGAACGGTCTCACAGGCTGCCGCCGAGCGCTACCGCTCCCTCCGCGGCAGCGAGGCCGGCGTGGCGGCGTCGGCGCCGGAGCTGCTCGAGAGCCTGACCTGAGGCCGGCCCATCGCTACTCTTACTCGGGTCCGGCGCCGAACCCCGGTATGGAGCGGCCCTGCGTCGCCGTCGCCCGCGAGGACGGCGAGGCGACACGACAGCGTCTCGCCGAGGCGGATCTCGTCGATCAGGAGTACGGTATCGCGGTCGAGGACGGTGCCGCGGACGAGGACGCGAAACTGTTCATCCCCGTCACCGACCCCGACGCAGTTCCCGGGGACCTCGACGTCGTCCGGCACGACGTGCCCGCGCGCACCCCCCAACGTACGCCCGCGGACCTGCTGGGGTTCGAGCCGACGTACGAACGACTGGGCGATGTGGTGCTCGTCGACGAGGACGACCCCGAGCGCGCCGACGAGATCGCCGAGGCGATCGTCGAGTCGGACATCCCGGTCCGGAGCGTGCTCAACCGCGACTCCAAGGTGAAAGGCGAGACTCGCGTCCGCGACTGGGCGGTGCTGGCCGACGAGGGCGAACAGCGCCCGCCGACGGAGACAGTCCACCGCGAGTACGGCCACGAGTTCGCCGTCGACGTGGCGGAGGTGTACTTCTCCCCGCGGCTCGCGACCGAGCGCCACCGCGTCGTCGAGCAGGTCGAACCCGGCGAGCACGCGCTGGACATGTTCGCCGGTGTGGGTCCGTACGCGATCCCGATGGCCGACGCCGGCGCGGAGGTCGTCGCCTGCGACCTCAACCCCGACGCGATCCGGTACCTCGAGGAGAACGCCGAACGCAACGGCGTCGCCGACCGGATCACGACCCACGTCGGCGACGTGCGGGAACTGACCGACGAGTACGAGAACTGGGCCGACCGGCTGGTGATGAACCTTCCCCACACCGCCGCGGAGTTCGCCGACACGGCGGTCGCGTTCGCCGGCGACTCGTGTGTGGTCCACCTCTACGACATCCAGCACGAGGACGCCCCTTTCGAGCGCGCCCGCAGCGCGCTCGAGGACGCGGCCGGCGACCAGTACGAAGTGACGACGCTGGAGGAGCGCGTCGTGCGGTCGTACGCGCCCCACGAACTGAACGTCTGCCTCGACGCGCGGCTGGACCGGATCGACTGACTGCGCAGGGTTTCGGAACCCTTATGTCCGCCTTGCCGGTACGTGGGGATGGACGCGCCGGAGTAGCTCAGCTGGCAGAGCGATTCCTTCGTAAGGAATAGGTCGAGGGTTCAAATCCCTCCTCCGGCTCTTCTGTCGAACGTAGTGAAACTGAGAGCCGTGAGAGGTATCTGTACCAAGGAGTGAAGCGAGCGGAACGACCGTAGTTCACAATCCCTCCTCAGGTGGGCAGATAGCCGGACCGAAACGACACCTACCCAACCACGACCGGCTGCTCCACCAGCTGGAACCCCTCGAACACCGTCTTTTCGCCCCGGGTCGCCGTCACCTCGACGGCACCGGGCATCGCGCTCTCGGGGATCGACCACGCGGCGGTGACCATCCCCGACTCGCCGGGGGCGATGCTGCCCGTGCTCGACACGCCGTCGACGAGCGTCCCGTCGCGGAGCCGGAGGCGTTCGGTCCGGAGTTCGACCGGCTCGTCGGTCGTGTTCTCCACATCGACGCCGAAGACGTACGTCCGGCCGCCATCGGTCTGCCGGACCTCGGAGGTGGTGATCGTCTCCGTCGCCGCCGTCTCGTCGAGGAGTTCGTCGTCGACGCCAACCGCGTCCGGGCGATCCGTCTCCGTCTCCGCGGCCGTCGGCGTGGCGTCGCCGCCACCGAGCAGTTCGTCGCCGATGATGTTGCCGAACGTGAGCGCCTCGACGACGACCGGGACGCCGAACGCGAGCACGGCGATCCAACGGATCAGCCGACGGCGATCGATCTCGTCGTCCTCCGGCGGGGCGTCGTCCGCCGGTGTCTCGGCGTCGGAGTCAGTCGGTGTGTCGGCATCAGTCATGAGTCAGTCGGAGAGAGCGGGGAGCAGCGTGCGCGCTACGCCGGGATCGGGAGGCTACCGGGCGAGAGGATCCCGTCGGCGAGCATGTCGTACAGCGGGACGCCGTAGGCCAGCAGCACCAGCGCGACGGCGATCGCCGTCCAGAGCTTGAGGTTGTCGAGCACCCGCGGCGACTCCTCGGCCCCCGAGAGCGGTTCGGGGATCGAGCCGTTGACCCGTAGTCGGCTGTTGGGCTTCCCGAACGCCCACGTCCCGAACATCACCACGAGGAACATCATCGCGGCGATGAACAGGAGCGTGCCGCCGATCGCGATCTGGACGCGCATCTCGCCGACCGTCCCGACGACGGCGTCGAAGCTGACCTGGTCGTACTGGGGTTCGGCGGTGCGCCGCGGAATCCCCGCGAGCCCGCCGCGGTGCATCGCGTTCGACATCAGCACCATCCCGACGAACCAGACGAACGGCTGGATCGACGCCAGCCCGCGGAACTGGAGCCGCTTGCCGGTGAGCTGTGGGATCAGCCAGTAGGAGATCGCCATCAGCGTCAGCGCGTACGCCGTCCCCACGGTGAGGTGGAAGTGCCCCGGCACCCAGATGGTGTTGTGGATGAGGTAGTTGATGTTCATCCCGGCGTTGATCATGCCGGAGAAGCCGCCGGCGGCGAACATGATCCCGGCGAGCGCGACGCCGGAGAACTCCGGCCGCTCCCACGGGAGATCCTTGAGCCACGCGAGGCGGCCCGACGCGCCGCTCTGTCGCGCGCCGTGTTCCATGCTCGCGACGACGGTGAACAGCGTCAGCAGCGACGGCAACAGCAGGAAGAACGTGTTCGTCATCGCCACCAGCTTGTAGCCGGAGGCGATCCCGGGGTCGGTGTACTGGTGGTGGAACCCGACCGGGGTCGACAGCAGCAGGAACAGCACGAACGTCACCCGCGCCAGCGGGTCGCTGAACAGCCGGCCGCCCGCGAGCTTCGGCAGGACGGTGTACCAGACCAGGTACGCCGGCAGCAACCAGAAGTACACGACCGGGTGGCCGAAGTACCAGAACAGCGTCCGGGTCAGCAGCGGGTCGACCTGACTGATCAGCCCCAGCGACCACGGGATCAGGAACACGACGACCTCGATGGCGACCCCCAGCGAACAGAGGTACCACATCAGCATCGTCGCCATCACCATGAAGGACTGCAGCGGGATGCGCGCGTCCGGGTTGGACTCCCGCCACTCGCGGTACTGCAGGAACCAGTCGAGTCCGGCGCCCCACGAGCCGATGATCAGCAGGGCGGCGCCGATGTAGAACAGCGGGTGTGCCTCGAGCGGCGCGTAGAACGTGTACAGCACGTCCGCGCTGGCGGGGATCGCGTCGAACAGCCCCGCGACGATCGTCGCCGCCGCGAGCACGGTCCCGATCGTCATCGTCCACAGCCAGCCCTGCGTCAGCCGCTTACTCGTCGGTGGGACACCCAGACTCCGGGTGTTCGCCCAGTGGAACAGGCCGACGATCCCGAACGTGGTGAGCACCAGCCCCAGCAGCACGCCGTGGCCGGTCAGGATCGTGTAGTAATCCGCCGAGGGGATGATCCGCAGCGTGTTCGTGCGGTGCAGCGCCTGGATCAAGCCGAACAGTGCGCCGACGCCGAACGACGCGAACGCGATCCACAGACAGATCCGGGCGGTCCGGGCCGCCTCCGGGAAGCGGTCGACGAACGCCAGTCGGCGGCGCGTGCCGTCGTCGGTCTCCACGTACTCCTGCTCCGTCTCGAACCCCGTCTCGCTGCCGTGTTCAGTAGCCATTAGCTGTCACCTCCGTCGAACTCCGACTGCTCCACGACGACCACTTGGCCCTCCATCGTGTGGTGGCCGCTGCCGCAGTACTCGTGGCAGACGATCCCGTGCTCGCCCGTCTCCTCGAACGTGACGGTGAACTCCGCGATCTGCCCGGGGATCACCATCGAGTTCACGTTCGTCCCGGCGAGGTTGAACCCGTGTGTCACGTCCGGCGACGTGACGTGGAACGTCACGGGCTCGCCCGCGGGCACCTCGATCGGCTCCGAGCTCCCGGGCTGGAACAGGTACTGCCGGGCGACGACGTACACGTCGACGCCGTCTTCGGTGTCGTACACGCCAGGCTCCCGGAAGTTCTCTACCTGATCGTAGTTCCCGTCGGCGATGACCGACGGATCGACCGTCCCGCCGCTGTCGTCGACCATCGCGACACCGGGACCGACCGCGCCGTAGACGATGGTCGCGAGGAACGCGACGATCAGGACGAGCGATGCGCCGAACCAGAGTTTCTCGAATCGATGTACGT
Source organism: Halolamina salina (assembly GCF_054653455.1). Lineage (NCBI taxonomy): Archaea > Methanobacteriati > Methanobacteriota > Halobacteria > Halobacteriales > Haloferacaceae > Halolamina > Halolamina salina. The sequence goes on from NZ_BAAIGE010000002.1 coordinate 1,634,720, forward strand.
GCATAAATCACCCCGTGATCGTCGGTCCACCGATGAACTCGACGAAGTACATGAACACCCACAGTAGCGCGATCAGGACGAAGTAGCCCGCGACCAGCGTCGCCGTGCCGATCGGGTCGTACTCCTGGCCGATCTCCTCGACCGGCTCGGTCTCGGCGGCCTCGGTCGACTGCTCGCCGACGTACTGCTGTTCGGACGCCGAGTGCTCGCGGTAGGCCGCGTACGACTCCGCGCCGAGCACCATCGCCACCGCGAGCCCGCCGCCGGCGCCGAACAGCAGCGCCAGCCAGCCGACGAAGTCCGAGGGCATTGGGACGGAGAAGCCGCCGCCGGCCTCCTCGCCGCCGCCGTCGCCCCCGCCACCGTCGTCGCCGCCGCCGCTCACGCTCCCCACGACGATCGCCCCCTTCATCCCGAGCGACTGGTGGGGCGTACAGACGTAGCGGTAGACGCCCTCCTCCTCGAAGGTGTGGCTGAACGTGTTCCCCTCCTCGGAGGAGAGATCCGACTCGAAGGAGCCGTCCTGTGCGACGACGTTGTGCGAGCCGCCACGGCCGGTCCACTCCCAGACGACCGTCGTCCCGGGGTCGACCCGGACCGCCGCCGGCCCGAACCCGTAGGGCTGCCCGCCGTTGTCGACGCCGACCTCGACCGTGACTTCCGAGCTGCCGCGCTCGTCGACGGTCTCGTCGTAGTTGCTCACGCCGTCGAACCAGTCGCCGTAGTCCGGCTCGGAGACGCCGCCCCCGCCGGAGCCGACGACGACCGCCCCCTTCATCCCGAGCGACTGGTGGGGCGTACAGACGTACTTGAACGTCCCCTCGCTCTCGAAGGTGTGGCTGAACGTGTTCCCTTCCTCGGAGGAGAGGTCGGACTCGAAGGAGCCGTCGTCCGCGACGACGTTGTGCGAGCCGCCGCGGCCGGTCCACTCCCAGACGACCGTCGTCCCGGGATCGACCCGGATCGCCGGCGGGCCGAACCCGTACGGCTGTCCCCCGTTGTCGACGCCGACTTCGACGGTCACCTCCGACTGGCCGGTCCGGTCGACGACGCCGTCGTAGTTGCTCACGCCGTCGAACCAGCCGTCGAACGACGACTGGGCCGCCGCGGGGCCGGCCGCGCCGAGCAGCGCGCCGGTCGCGACCGTCCCCCCGGCGGCGAGGAGCCGTCGCCGTGTAGGCCGTGGCTGTCTATCCGCGTTCGGTGCCATGGGGGCGCCTTGTTGCCCGATTGATTAACCCGGCCCGCCAGTTCCCAGACGGTAGGAATCGGCGGAGGTGCCTACCTGAATGGGACCGAACGGGGGTGTATGTCCGTATCCGCACGAGGGTTGGCCGCCATCGGGCTCGCGGCGCTCGTCCCGGTGTGGCTGTACGCCCTACAGATCAGTGGCGGGGTCACCGTCGCACTGGCGTCGACCACCTGCGTGTTGCTGGTCGTCGGCGGGCTCTACGTCATGTTCGGCCCGCACGACGACGAGGAGTCCGTCGTCGGCAGCGTCTGAGCCATGTCCGGACTCGGCGCCGGCGTCGAGCTCGGGGCGTTCCTGCTCGTCGGGCTGCTCGGCGGCGCCCACTGTCTGGGCATGTGTGGACCGCTCGTGACCGCCTACGCCGGCGACGCTGGTAGCCCACAGGGCCGAGTGACGCTCCGTGACGTACGCCAACAGGGACTCCTGACGGTCGGCCGCGTGGGAACGTACGCGCTCGTGGGCGGGGCGCTGGGCGCGCTCGGGGGCGCGACCGTCGCCGGCGGCAGCCTGTTCGCCGGCGTCGACGTGGTCCGCGGGCTCTTCGGCGTCGCCGCCGGAACGCTCGTTCTCGTCGTCGGCGCGGGCTACCTCCGCGGCCGGCCGATCGATCCCGGACAAATCCCGATTCCCGGCGTCTCCGGGCTGTTCAAGCGACTCTCGGGGGTCGCGATCGATCGAGCACGGACGTGGGCCGAGGGGCCGCGGATCGCGCTGCTTGGCTCGATCCACGCGCTGCTGCCGTGTCCGCTGCTGTACCCGGCGTATCTCTACGCGTTCGCCCGCGGCTCGCCGGTCGCCGGGGCGCTCGCGCTGGGCACGCTGGGCGTCGGCACGGCGCCGGCGATGGTTGGCTCGGCCACGATGCTCGGCGCGGTGCCGGCGTCGGTCCGGTCGCGGCTCCACCGCGCGCTCGGCGGCGCGTTCCTGCTGCTCGGGCTGCTCCCGCTGCTGCACGGCCTCGGACTCCTCGGTGTCCCGGTGCCACAGATCCACCTGCCCCACTACGCGGAGGTGCCGACGCCGTGAGCGCGACAGAGAACTGCACGCTCTGTGGGCTCGAAACGCCCGACCCGCCGCTGACCGACGACGGCGTGGACGGGTCGTTCTGCTGCCGGGGCTGTCTGGAAGTCGCGCGGAGCCTCGACGATCCGGCGACGGCCGACGCCGCCGAGGCTCGCGAGACGGTTCCCGAAACGGAGGCCTCGGTCCCGGACGACGCCGAAACCGCGTACCTGCAGGTCGACGGGATGCACTGCGCGAGCTGTGAGGCGTTCCTCGAGCGCCGCGCGACCGCCGACGAGGGCGTCGCCGCGGCGGACGCGAACTTCCCGGCGGAAGCGATGCGGGTCCACTACGACCCCGACGCGACCGACCCCGAGTCGGTCGCGGAGACGGTCTCCGGCGTCGGCTACGCGGCCGCCCCGACGAGCGAGGAGCCGGAGGCCGACGCCGACGACGGGACGGTCGGCCGCCTGCTCGTCGGCGGCTTCTTCGGGATGATGGCGATGCTGTGGTACGTGCTGTTCCTCTACCCCGTCTACTTCGGGCTGCCGCCGGAGGCGCTGCTGTTCGATCTGGAGGGCGGGGCGGGGCGGTTCCTGCTCGGCAACCTCTGGCTCTCGGCGACGGTTGTGCTGGCGTACACCGGCGCGCCGCTGCTCCGCGGGGCGTACGTCGCCGTCCGGACCCGACAGCCCAACATGGATTTGCTCGTCTCGCTGGCGGCCACGACGGCCTACCTCTACAGCGGGCTGGCGGTGCTCACCGGCCGGACCGAGGTGTACTTCGACGTGACGATCGTCGTCGTGCTGGCGGTCACGGTCGGGAGCTACTACGAGGAGCGGATCAAGCGGCGGGCGGTCGGCGAACTCGCCGACCTCACTCGCGACCGCGCCTCGGAGGCCCGCGTTCGTACAGGTGACGGAACCGAGACGCTCCCGGTCGAGGCCGTCGAGGGCGGCGACGAGCTGGTCGTCCGCTCCGGCGAGCGCGTCCCGGTCGACGGCGAGGTGATCGAGGGGACCGCCGCGGTCGACGAGTCGCTGGTCACCGGCGAGTCGCTCCCGGTACGGCGGAGTCGCGGCGACGAGGTCCGCGGCGGGACGGTCGTCTCCGACGGCCGGCTCGTCGTCCGGGCCGTCGACGGCGCCGAGCGCACGCTCGACCGCGTGGTCTCGCTGCTCTGGGACGTACGCGGCGAGGGCACGCCTCAGCGGCTGGCCGACGCGCTCGCGACGATCTTCGTCCCCGCGGTGCTCGTACTCGGCGCGCTCGCGTTCGTCGCCCACCTGCTGCTCGGCGCCAGCCCGACCGCCGCACTCCTGACCGGGCTGACGGTGCTCGTGGTCTCCTGCCCCTGCGCGCTGGGACTGGCGACGCCGCTGGCGATCGCGGCGGGCACTCGCTCGCTGCTCGAGGACGGCGTCGTCCTGACCGACGGGAGCGCCGTCGAGACGGCCCGCGAGGTCGACACCGTCGCGCTCGACAAGACCGGCACGCTCACGACCGGCGAGATGGCGCTGCTGAACCTCGAAACCGCCGACGGCACCGACCGGGCGACGCTGCTCGGTCACGCGGCCGCCGTCGAGGCGCGCTCGGACCACCCCGTCGCCGACGCGGTGGTCGCCGCCGCGGACGAGGCCGACACCGAGGCCGGTCCCGACTCGACCGTCGCGGCGTACGAGGCCCACCCCGGCCGCGGCGTCTCGGGCCGCGTCGGCGCCGGCCCGCGGGTGACCGTCGGCGAGGAGTCGCTGTTCGCGGACGCGGCGATCCCCGACGAACTCCGGGAGCGCTACGCCGACGCCGAGTCGTCGGGCCACCTCGCGGCGTACGTCGGCTGGGAGGGCGCGGTTCGCGGGGTGCTCGTCGCCGGCGACGACCCCCGTCCCGGCTGGCGCGAGGCGGTCGAGCGCCTGAGCGAGGGCCGCCGGGTGGTCGTCCTGACGGGCGACGAGGGGGCCGCGGCCGACCGCTTCCGCGAGGTGCCGGGGATCGACGAGGTGTACGCCGGGCTTCCGCCCGCCGGGAAGACCGAGACAGTTCGCCGGCTCCGTTCCGAGGGCACTGTCGCGATGGTCGGCGACGGGAGCAACGACGCGCCGGCACTCGCGGCGGCCGACCTCGGGATCGCGGTCGCCTCCGGCACCGAACTCGCCGCCGACGCCGCCGACGCGGTGCTGGTGGGTCGGGACCTCGCCGCCGTCGACCGCGCGCTCGACACGCTCGCGGCCACGCGCCGGCGCGTCCGGGAGAACCTCGCGTGGGCGTTCTGCTACAACGCGGTCGCGGTGCCCGCCGCGGCGCTGGGTGTCATCACGCCGCTTGTCGCCGCGGTCGCGATGGCGGCGTCGAGCCTGCTCGTCGTCGGGAACACGACGCGCTCGCTCGGCCCGGACGACGATCCGGAGCCGGCGACGACGGGCGGCGACCGTCGAAACGCCGCGGTCGCCGACGGGGGTGAGCGCGAGTGAGCCGCGTCGCGACCGCGCGCTCGTGGTCGGTCCCCGCGCCGGCCCGGACCGCGGTGCTCGCACTCGGCGTCCAGTCCGCGCTCGCGCTGGCGTACCTGCTCGCGACCGACGCGGGGCTTGCGGTGCCGACGATTCTCGCGGTGCCGTTCGTCTGGTTCACCGTCGCCGCGGTCGCGGTCCGACACGCGGAACGCCCGACTGTGAGTCGACGGGGCTGGTGGATCGCGGCCGGCGTTGGCGCCGCCTACGTCCTCGCGCTCGCGTGGCTGATCGGCGCCGTCGCCCCCGCGATGGGGCCGGCGACGGGCGTCGATCTCGTGTTGCTCCCGCCGGGGTGGGGACCCGTCGTGCGCTACAGCGGCGCCGGGGTCGCGCTCACGGTCGTTCCCTACCGCGCGGCCGGCGTACTCGCGCTCGGCTATCTGGTGTCGCTGTCGGTCCGAAACGTCGTCGATGAGGGACTCTCGGCAGGGGTCGGCGGACTGGTCGCGCTCGGCTCCTGTGCGGGCTGTGCGCTGCCGCTGGTCACGAGCCTCGTGGGGGCGCTGAGCGGTGCGGGGCTGGGCGTCGGCGCGGCGCCGGCCGTCAGCGGCGGAACGTACCTCCTCGGGACGGCGGCGTACGTGCTCGCGGCGTGGCTGCTCGCCGCGCGGCCGCTCCGGCGCTACACCACGCGATAGACGCCGGCGATCGACGTTTCCTCGACGGTCACGTCGACCGTCTCGCCCTCGGGGACGCGTTCCTCGACGAGCAGCGTCACCGGCTCGATCGGCTTCCGGCGGAGCATCGCCCACGCGAGCTCGAAGATCGACGGGTGGCCGCCGCGCCGGCAGACGACGACGTGGCGCTCCCCCGCCAGCGACTCGAGTTCGGGGTCGAGGTCGTGCTCGCCGAACTCCTCGGGCGCGACGGAGTGGATGGCTTCGGCCTCGATCCGTTCGGTCATGGGTGATCGACGGGCCGGAGCGGAAAGGCCGTGTCGGACCGTCGGCGCCTACCCGCCCCGCGGCTCCAGCGCGTCGACCATCGCGTCGCCGACGACGTTGAACGCGAACACCGTCAGCGACAGCAGCAGCAGCGGTATCCCGGCGAGCCACCACGCCGTGGGGAGGCCGACCGTGAACAGGGAGTTGTAGATCTGCTGTCCCCACGAGAAGTTGCTGGGGTCGCCCAGCGTCGAGGAGCCCTGCATCACCGGGATCTGGATGAACGACACCGTCGCCTCGATCAGCACGAACAGCGGGATCTGCAGCGTCACGTTCGAGAGTACCGACGGGATCACGTTCGGCAGCAGATGCCGGCTCAGCAGCCGTCGGTCGTCGACGCCGCCGATCCGGGCGGCCTGGGCGTACTGCTCGTTCTCCTGTACCCTGAGTTCGTCGCGTACCAGACGGGCCAATCCGCCCCAGCTCACCAGCCCGAGCACGCCGATCAGGAGCCGGAGCCGTCCCTCGACCATCCAGTAGAACAGCACGAGGTACAGCAGGATCGCGGGGACCGACTGGAGCGACTCGGCCAGCCACATCAGCGCCGCCTCGACGCGGCCGCCGATCGTGGTCGCCGCGACGCCGACCCCGACGCCCGCGGGGACGATCAGCGCCGCGGCGCCGAGGGCGACGCTCAGGCTCGTCCGCGTCCCCAGCACCAGCAACACGAGCAGGTCCTTCCCGCCGATGGCGGTCGTCCCGAGGGGGAACTGCCAAGAGCCGTGGCAGCGGCCGTCGACGACGGGACCGTAGCAGTTGGGGACGAACACGGTGTCGATGCTCCCCCACACCGGCGGCTGGGCGGAGTAGAGGATGCGCACTTTGGGCTCGCTCACCAGGAACGGGCCGAACAGCCCGACGGCGACGAACGCGGTCAGAAAGCCCAGACACGCGACGGCGAGGGGATCGGTCCGGAACTGACTCCAGTAGTGTGCGACCTGCTCCGGCGCCCCGAGCAGCGCCGCCAGCCCGATCGAACCGAACATGTAGAGGCCCAACACCAGCAGCCAGTCGAGGCCGGTCATCACCACCGGGAGGCCGGCGACGTAGTCGTAGCAGAACGCCGCGAGCAGGGCGACGGCGCTGATCGGGAGCCAGCGCGGCATCGCGACCGCGGCCTGCTCGGGGTCGAACTCGTTCCAGTCGACTGTCGCGAAACGCCCGGCTTCGCGGGGGGAGGGCTCGCTCATGGCGGGGGAACAGCCCCAACAGCGGTGAGCAAGACCTAATAGTTTGTGACTACGTGGCACTACTCGTCCATGCGACGGATCGTCCCCCCTCCGACCGTGACGCCCTCCAACCGACGACGGCCGCCCGGCGACGATGCGTAGCCTCCTCACGACGCTCGCGAGTCGGCTCGCCCGGCTGGCGCTGACGCTGTGGCTCGTGTTCACGGCCGTGTTCGGCGCGCTCGCGTACGTCCAGAATCCGCACGTGCTGCGACCGGCGTACATGCCGCGGCTGTTCTCGGGGCTCTACCGGGAGCCGCGGTTCGCCGCCCGGGCCGAGCCGTTGCTCGCCCAGTACGGCGACTGGCTCGTCCGCGTCCTCACGCTCGATCTCGGCCGGATCGGGTTCGGCGATCGGACCGTCGTCGTCCGGGAGCTCGTCGTCGAGGCGGTGACGGTCACGCTGATCTACCTCGTCCCCGCGGTGGCGGTCGCGGTCGTGCTCGGAACGCTGATCCAACTGCTGGCGGTCGCCGTCGAGCGCGGCGACGCGAGCGCGAAGACGAAGCTGCTCGGCGCGGCCGCGATCTCGGTGCCGGTGTTCCTGGTCGCGTACGTGCTGCAGGTGTACCTCCCGGTGCTCGTGATCGACGCCTCCGGCGAGATCGTCGACATGGGGTACGACGACACGGCGGGACCGTTCTCCCCCGCGAACCTCCGGGCGGCGATCTGGCCGGGCGCGACGATGGGGCTGTACCTCTTCGCGATACAGCTCCGGGTCGCCGGCACGGATCTGGAGCAGTACGCGAACGAACCGTTCGTCAAGACCGCCCGCGCGAAGGGGGTGGGGCTGCTGGGCATCTGCCGGCACGTGTTCCCTCACTCCGCCGCGCGCCTGCTGACGCTGCTGTCCTCGGAGATGCTCGGCGTCGTCCTCGTCGGTATCTACGCCGTCGAGTGGGTCACCGAGACGCCGGGGTTCGGCACGCTGACGATCGACGCCGCGGGGAGCCGGGCGCCCGGGCTGATCTTCGCCGTGGTGTTGCTCCCGGTTCTGGCGGTGGCGGGCGTGAACACCCTTCAGGAGGTCTACTACTCCGTGTTCGACCCGCGCGTGGAGGGAGACGGGAGCTAACCCCTCCGCGGTCCGTCCGGTCGTCAGCGGTCGGTGTCGCGCTCCGACTCGACATCGTCGGTCGACTCCGCCGCCTCGGCGTCGTCCCAGACGGGGCCGTCGTCGCCGGCGCCCGCGTCGACGGTCGCGTCGTCGCTCTCGGGCTTCTCGCCGACGGCGGTGTCGTAGTTGTCGCGGTAGCGCGCCAGCTTCCGGTAGAGCAGGTAGAGGAAGATCCCGTCGTAGACGATCACGAAGGCGAGGTAGCCGAGGATCGAGAGCCCGGCCAGCGGCGCGACCGCGACGATGCTGTTGTACAGCGCGTGGATCAGGGCGGCGATCAACAGCCCCTTGACGACGATCGGCCCGCGGTTCTCGGGGTTGAACTTCGCGAGCCCGAGGTAGTAGCCCGCCCACGCCGAGTAGATGACGTGGCCCGGGCCGGCGAGCGCGCGGGAGGTGGCGGTGCCGAGGGCAGCGCCGATAGCCCGTGTCGCGCCGGCCTCCTGAGCCCGGACGAACCCCTGCACGACGTACAGCGTGTTCTCGATCGTCGCGAAGCCCAGCCCGGCGACGGCGCCGTACACCGCGCCGTCGATGACGGCGTCGAACTCCGAGCGCTCGAAGGCGTACAGCCGGATCGCGAACCACTTCACGAGCTCCTCACCCGGCCCGACGATCAGGAAGAAGTACAGCACCATCCCCCAGACGCCGACCGCGCGGAACAGCCCGCCGAGGGCGGTGTTGACCGTCGCCGCGAAGCTCGCGAACAGCACCGAGAGCACGAACGTCGCGGCGAGGGTCCCCAACGGTTCCTTCTCGACCACGTCCTGTCGCCAGACGAACGCCACCAGCACGAACGCCGGCACCGCCGACAGCAGCGCGACGATCCCCAGCGCGGGGTTCTGACTCGCCAGCCAGACCACCCCGCCCACCTGTCCGAGGAACACCAGCGCCGCGAACAGGACGAGCAGCAGGCGGGCGTTGCCCGCGAGCGTACGGTGGACCGCGACCGCAGCGCGGTCGACGACGGTCCGTGGCTCCCACGTCGCCACGTCGTAGAGGTCGCGATCCTCGGACGCCGACGTCTCGACCGGATCCGTCTCGGACATGGCTTCCCCTGTGGGCCGCGCCCACGTAGTCCTTGTCGCCGCGTCGTGTGCCGGGCGCCGATGGACACCGATTTGGGCCGGGACCGCCGACTCCCACCATGCTCACGTTCATCGGGCTGGGGCTCTACGACGAGCGCTCGATCACGGTCGAGGGCCGGGAGGCGCTGGCCGCCGCCGACCGCGCGTTCGCGGAGTTCTACACCAGCCGGCTCGTCGGCACGACCGTCAAGGAGCTGGAGGCGTACCACGACACCGAGATCGAACTCCGGGACCGCGCGGGGGTCGAGCGCGACCCGGCGCCGATCCTCGACGCCGCCGAGGAGGAGGATGTGGCCTTCCTCACCGCGGGGGACACGATGATCTCGACCACGCACGTGGATCTGCGCCTGCGCGCCCACGAGCGCGGGATCGAGACGCGGGTAATCCACGGCGTCTCCGCCCAGTCGGCCGCGGCGGGGCTGACGGGGCTACAGAACTACCGCTTCGGGAAGGCGACGACGCTGCCGTTCCCGAGCGCCCACGGCGGCGGGGACGTGCCCGACAGCGTGATCGAGACGATCGAGGCAAACCGCGAGCGTGACCTCCACACGCTCGTCTACCTCGACATCAAGGTCGACGACCCGACCGCCGACGCGGCGGGGCTGGGGGAAGACGAGCGGTTCATGACCGGCGACCGCGCCGCCGAACTGCTCGCGGCGAACTGGGCCGACGAGCTCGCGGTCGTCGTCGCCCGCGCGGGCAGCCCCGAGCCGGTCGTGGCGGCCGATCGGCTCTCCGCGCTTGCCGAGCGGGAGTTCGGCGGCCCGCTCCACCTGCTGGTGGTGCCCGCCGAGCCGCATCACCTGGAAGCGGAGGCGCTGGCGTCGCTGGCGGGCGCGCCGGAAAATCTCGTCGAGGAGTAGCCGTCAGTCCCCGTTCTCGGGGATCTGTGACCGCGCCCGACTGCGGGGGAGGTCGAGCGTCTCCGAGAGGTCGTACTCGTCGCCGGTCACCATGAACAGCACGTCCTCGATGATGGTGAGGATCTCCGGCAGTTCGCGGACCACGAGGTAGGTGACGCCCACGAGCGCGACCACGGCGAGCAGTTGGCTGATGATGCGGTCGGAGACGTACCACGAGACGCGGTAGGGGTCCGAGCCGCCGAACATCGTCAGCACGAGGTTCGGGAACACGTGGAGCAGTTGCTCGCCGAACGCGATGCCGATGAACGTCGTCCGCACGAGGTTCAGCCCGTAGATAATCGGGACGGCGACGCTCAACGCGCGGAGCTTTCGACGCAGCGGCGCCCGGACCGCGGCGATCAGCCCCGCGAAGATCGCGATGCTCCCCAGCCCCGTACAGGCGAGCACGACCGAGAACTGGAGAATCTGCCCGTCGCTGGCGACGAACTCGTAGGTGTTCTGGTACCCCTGCGGGCCCAGAATGAGTTCGGGGTTCGACCCGAAGACGCTCATCATGAACCCCGTCTGGGCGGCGACGACCTCGATCAGCACCTGCCGCGGCGCGGGGACGTGCAGCCCCGCCACGTCGACGGCGGGGATCGTCTCGAAGGGGAGGTAGATCAGCCCCATGATCGCCGTCGAGCGCGAGAGGAGAAACAGCGTGTCCCGGCCCCGCCAGAGCAGGTAGCCCGCGTAGAGGCAGGCGGGGACGGCGACGAGCGCGAGCACTCCCTCGACGTAGCTCTTGTGGACGAACGCGAAGTGGGGAAAGAGGAGCAGCCAAAACAGCGCGAACAGCCCCCACGCCGACGCCGAGACGGTTCGGGCAGTCTCGAGCTGGTCGTCGACGGCGTCCAGTGCTCCGCCGTCCTCCCGTCGGGTGAGGATCTCGAGCGCCGCGCCGAGGGCGAACGCGCCGACGACGATCCACGCCACCACGTCGGTCACGTCGAGGAGCCACGGCGGAACGGCGCCCGCGATACCGGCCATATCGGGAGAAGACGACGCGCGGGTAAATCCCTTACCGTTGTGGGGTATCTGCGTGTGACGGCGCTGTCGCTATTCGGTGTAGCGGTCGAAAGAAATGAAGGCGGAAGACCGGCGTGAGCCGGTGGTAACTACTGGGAGTCGCGAGAGTCAGTTACTCTCGGCGACCAGCCAGCAGGGCAGCCGCGAGCAGGGCGACCAGCGCGACGGCGACGCCGAAGCCGGGCGTCGTCGTCGTGGTGGTCTCCGTGTCGGGCTCCTCGGTCTCCGTGTCCGGAGCTTCAGTCTCCGTGTCCGGAGCCTCGGTGGCCGTGGCCGTTGCCGTCTCAGTCTCAGTGTCCGGCTGCTCGGTTGCCGTCGCAGTCGGCGTCTCCTCGGAGACGCTCTCGACGACTTCGCCGTCGGCGGAGGCGACCTGCGTGCCACCCTTACGGACGGTCACGTCGAAGGTGTCGCCAGCCGACTGCTCGCTGAAGTCGAACGAGCCCGAGAAGGTGCCGTCAGACTGGACGGTCACCGTGTCGGTGTTGAAGAAGCCGGGGCTGACGTCCGACGTCGAACGGACGCGGATCGTCAGCTCCGTCCCGGGCGCGTAGTTGGTCGTACCCGAGACCGTCTGACCGGAGTCGGCAGTGACTTCGACCACATCGGAGTCGAGCTCGGTCGAGGGAGCCTCGACCGTGAACGTCGCGTTCACGGACTGGTGGTCTTCCGTGTCAGCGCTGCGGAGGAGACGGTTGTCGGTGACCGTGAAGGTCGCCTTGAACTTGTCTCCCGCAACAATGTTCTTCGTATCGTCTTCCAGCACGAGGTTGCCCGTGTTGGCGACGATGTAGTACGCACCGTCACCCTCGACGAGCGTTAGCGCACCCGAGGACGCCGAGAGGTTGATCTCCTTCGGCTCCTGGTTCTGCACCGGGTTCGTCTGCATGATACTGAGGGAGAGACCGTTACCGAGGGCGGCGCTGAGGTTACCCTCAGCCTGCACGAGGCCCTCCAGACCGGTCGCTGAGACCTGGTGGACCACGAGGTCGCCCGAGGTAATGGTGTCGTCCTCGGTGATGACGCCGTCGTCGATGAGCGTCGCGAGGTCACTCTCCGTGATCCCGTTCTCATCGTCGGCGTTCAGGTCGGCGCCGCTCGGTGCGGTCCACAGCTGCATGTCGTCCGTGGATCGCGGGCCGATAGCCAGCGCGCCGAGGTCCTGCGGCTGATCGACGGTCGTGCTGGCCTCGCCGGACGTGCTCACCGAGAGCGTGTAGTCGCCCTGTGCGAGGATCTCGCCGATCATCGTCTGGTTCGTGCTGGCGTTGAACGTCACCGAGTCGTCCTCGGAAGCGGCCTCGACGACCGTGCCGTTCGTGGCGTTCCCAGCAGCGTAGGTGTTGAACTCGACGACGACTTGGCCGTCGGCGTTGCCGTCGGTGAAGGTGACGTTCGCCTGGTAGCCTTCGCTGTCCTCGAGGCCGATGACCAGCGTACCGCTGGTGCCGGTCGCCGCGCCGTCGAGGGAGATGTTGATCTCGGCAACGTCACCCTGATCGACGGTGAAGCTACTGTCGGTGAAGGACGCCTCACCGGCACCGACGTCGGTGACGGTGATGTTGGTGGAGATCGTCGTCGTCGTGTCAGCGACGTCGAACTCGAGCGTGTAGTCGCCCGCGTCGATGCCACTGGCGTTCAGCGTGTACTCCTGACTACGGTCGACCACGACCTCGACGGCGTCGTCCGTGCCGTCGTCGTTCAGGTCGCGCAGCGTCGTCGTCGTGAATCCGTCGTCGAGGATGTTCTCGACCTCGTCCGCGCTGAGGTTCTCAGCCGAGACGTAGGTCGTGAAGCTCTGACGGTTCGAGTCGAAGGTGGCAGTCGTCGTGGTCGTGCCACCCGCGTTTCCGATCTCCGAATCCTCCAGGTCGATGGAGAACTGGTGGTTCACAACCTGGAAGCCGGCCGTGTCACCGTTGCCGTCGTTCCCTTGCAGGAAGTAGTTCTGGCCGGTCTCGAGGTTGGACGTGCTGAACGTGATGTTCCCGTCCGCGTTAGCCGTGTAGCGGTTCTGGAACGTGCCCGGCTCCGCAGCCGTGCCTGTCGACAGGATCACGTCCTTGTTGCGCTCGAAGCCGATGGCCTTCACTTGCTGGCCCTGGTAGACGATCGAGCCGTTCACGACCGACGCGTTCTGGTCGGAGGTGTCGGACGTGTCAACGATCGTCAGGCTCGTCAGAGACGTATCGAGGTTCTGACCACCGGAGTCCGTGATGCTCACGCGAAGCTCAGTTGTGGTGTTACTGTCGACGCTCGGGTAATCCACTTCGAGGCTACTAATGTCGAAGTACGCCGTTTTGTTCGAACTGCTCGGCGAAGCGTCGAACGTCAGATTGCCGTTCTGAACGTTCTGATTGCTCGAAGAGATGTTAGAGCTCACACCACTAGTGCTAATGATGTCAACACCATTGGTGAAGTAGAGCTCGAATTCAACGGTCTGACCCGAATTGTTATCGTTCAAATTCTGTGCTGTCAGGTTCACACTGTTGTGAACCACTGTCGTGCTTTCGTTCACGTTTCCATCAGCTGGATTGGAAACAGTGACGGAAGCACCCGTAGCCGCAGCAGCGGTCCCGGACAGCGCGACGGTGCCAGCGACGACGCTGAACACCATCAGCGCTGCCAGAACGATGCTGCGGATCTTGTCTGAGTTGTCTGTCATGGTTGAATACGGAGATACGGGGTAGCGACATTTTTCTCGTTGACCGAGTCAACGATACTACCGGCGCTACCATTGGGTAGGGGCATGAAAAATAACGGCGTTATGGAGTAAATGTCTTGGGGCCGATATTTCGGTACGAGTCTCGAAAACGCCGATATTCGTCGTCTGGGAGTAGGGCGGTTCTCTCATTCGCTTCCGCCCCGACAGTTACCATCCGAGAACGAACTGCGAGAGCTATCGCTGTCCAGTGTAGCGGTCGAAAGAAATGAAGGCGGAATACCGGCGTGAGCCGGTGGTAACTACTGGGAGTCGCGAGAGTCAGTTACTCTCGGCGACCGGCCAGCAGCGCAGCGGCGAGCAGGGCGACCAGCGCGACAGCGACGCCGAAGCCGGGCGTCGTCGTCGTGGTGGTCTCCGTGTCGGGCTGCTCAGTCTCCGTGTCCGGAGCCTCGGTCTCCGTCTCAGGAGCCTCGGTGGCCGTGGCCGTTGCCGTGGCCGTCTCAGTCTCCGGCTGCTCGGTTGCCGTCGCAGTCGGCGTCTCCTCGGAGACGCTCTCGACGACCTCACCGTCAGCGGAGGCGACCTGCGTGCCACCCTTGCGGACGGTCACGCGGAAGGTGTCGCCAGCCGACTGCTCGCTGAAGTCGAAGGAGCCCGAGAAGGTGCCGTCGGACTGGACGGTCACCGTGTCGGTGTTGAAGAAGCCGGGGCTGACGTCCGACGTCGAACGGACGCGGATCGTCAGCTCCGTCCCGGGCGCGTAGTTGGTCGTGCCCGTGACAGTCTGACCGGAGTCCGCAGCGACCTCGACGGGGTCAGCGTCGAGCTCGGTCGAGGGAGCCTCGACCGTGAACGTCGCGTTCACGGACTGGTGGTCTTCGGTATCGCTGCTACCGAGGAGACGGTTGTCGGTGACCGTGAAGGTCGCCTTGAACTTGTCTCCCGCAACGATGTTCTTCGAGCTGTCCTGCAGCACGAGGTTGCCCGTGTTGGCGACGATGTAGTACGCACCGTCACCCTCGACGAACGTCAGTGCGCCCGACGACGCCGAGAGGTCAACCTTCTTCGCCTTCTGGTTCTGCACCGGGTTCGTCTGCGTGATGGTCAGCGTGGTACCGTTACCGATGGCGGCGCTGAGGTTGCCCTCAGCCTGCACGAGGCCCTCCAGACCAGTCGCGCTGATCTGGTGAACCACGAGGTCGCCCGAGGTAATGGTGTCGTCCTGAGTGATGACGCCGTCGTCGATGAGCGTCGCGAGGTCACTCTCGGTGATGCCGCTCTCACCGTCAGCGTTCAGGTCGGCGCCGCTCGGTGCGGTCCACAGCTGCATGCTGTCGGTGGAGCGCGGGCCGATAGCCAGCGCGCCGAGATCCTGCGGCTGGTCAACAGTGTCGGCAGCGTTGTCGGACGTGCTCACGGAGAGCGTGTAGTCGCCCTGCGCGAGGATGTCGTCGATCGTCGTCTGGTTCGTGGTGGCGTTGAAGGTCACCGAGTCCTTCTGCGCGGCGGCCTCAACGACCGTGCCGTTGTTAGCGCTACCAGCAGCGTAGGTGTTGAACTCGACGACGACCTGACCGTCGGTGTTGCCGTCATCGAAGGTAACGTTCGCCTGGTAGCCTTCGCTGTCCTCGAGGCCGATGACCAGCGTACCGCTGGTGCCGGTCGCCGCACCGTCGAGGGAGATGTTGATCGCCGCAACGTCGCCCTGGTCGACAGTGAAGCTACTGTCGGTGAAGGACGCCTCACCAGCACCAACGTCAGTGACGCTGATGTTGGTGGAGATGGTCGTGGTCGTGTCAGTGACGTCGAACTCGAGCGTGTAGTCGCCCGCGTCGATGCCACTGGCGTTCAGCGTGTACTCCGTACTGCGGTCGACAGTAACTTCGACAGCGTCGTTGGTGCCGTCGTTGTTAAGGTCGCGCAGCGTCGTCGTCGTGAATCCGTCGTCGAGGATGTTCTGCACTTCCTCCGCGCTGAGGTTCTCAGCGGAGACGTAGGTGCTGAAGCTCTGACGGTTCGAGTCGAAGGTGGCGGTCGTCGTCGTCGTGCCACCCGCGTTCCCGATCTCCGAGTCCTCCAGGTCGACGGAGAACTGGTGCTTCACAACCTGGAAGCCGGCCGTGTCACCGTTGCCGTTGTTCCCTTGCAGGAAGTAGTTCTGGCCGGTCTGGAGGTTGGACGTGCCGAACGTGACGTTGCCGAACGAGTTTGCAGTGTACCGGTTCTGGAACGTACCGGGGTCCGAAGCCGTACCCGTCGACAGGATCACGTCCTGACCGGACGCGAAGCCGATGGCCTTGACCTGCTGACCCTGGTAGATGATCGAACCGTTCACGACAGACGCGTTCTGGTTCGAGGTGCCGGTGTCAACGATGGTGAGGCTCTGGAAGTCAGAGAACCCGTCGTCGTTGTTGTCAGTGTAGGAACCGTTAGCGTTCTCGTCCAGCGCGAACTGGGCCTGGGCCGTCGTGTTACCGCTAACGGCCGGGGTAGCGACGTTCGTGATGTCGAACGTGACGTTGACGGTGTCGCTGTTGACACCACTGGAGTCCTGAAGCGTCACCGTAACCACGTCGGTGGTGGAGTTGACGTTGAAGGTCCCACTGTAGGTGACGTTCCCGGAGTTGACGTTGAAGTTCGTCACGCCCGAGCTGGACGTGTCCAGCGAGTCGGGCAGGTCAACAGCGAAGACCTGGTTCCCGTTGCCGCTGGTGTTAACGCCGCTCGCGATGAGCGTTACCGTATGTGTGTTCGTCGTCGATTCGTCGACCGTGGACGGCGTGATACTACTGTTCGTAGTATCAGTCGTCCCTGCAGCAGCCGTACCGGCGAACGCGACGGTCCCCGCGAAGACGGAGAAAACCATCAGCGCAGCCAGAACGATGCTGCGGATCTTGTCTGAGTTGTCTGTCATTGTTGTGTTGGATTCGCACTGCAGTCGGCGGCGCCAACTTCCTCGCCGAACCGAACGGCGATACTCACTGTTGCCACCATGGGTAGGGGTATCGGAAACAAACGCACCTGATTATAAATGTCTTGTGTATACCCATGTGGCGTGTTACAACGTCTCACCGCAGAAAACGCCCGCGAGAGCGTTCCTGTGCGATATACTTGCTTAAGTACTTTCTGCCGGTGACCCCCCGCCTTTATCCGTGGTGTCGGCGGCGGGCGGTCGTCGACGCCGGCAGCGGCCGGCACGCGCTCACGCGTGCGAATGAAAAATGACCGTCGCTACTCAGTCACCACTTCGACTTCGTGGCCGTCGAACGTCTTCGTGAAGGCGTAGTTGTAGTCACAGGACTCCGGATCGCGGTAGTCCTCGGCCTCGCGGGTCAGCAGCGTCTCCCAGAACCCCTCCAGATCCTCACACTCGACCGCGAGGTGGCCCCAGGCGTCGCCGAGGTCGTAGGAGCGCCCGTCGTAGTTGTACGTGAGTTCGACGGTCATCGCCTCCTCCGCGGCGTCTTCGGGCGCGAGGAAGTAGTTCGCGAACGTGTCGGCCTCCCAGCGGCCGGCCGGTTCGTACCCCATCTTCCGCGTCCACCAGCCGATCGAGGCGTCGGCGTCCTCGACGCGGATCATCGTGTGGTCGAGGCTCCACCGAGCGCCGTGGTCGCGCTCGACGATCTCGATCTCGTGGCCGTCCGGATCCTTGACGAACGCGTAGCCGGGGTTCTCCTCCGGCGGGCGGTAGTCCTCGACGCCCTCGTCCATCAGCTCGTAGTACGCCTCCTCCACGTCCTCGACGCGGACGGCGATGTGGCCCCACGCGTCGCCCATCTCGTAGGAGCGGCCGTCGTGGTTGTACGTGAGCTCCAGCAGCGCGCCGTCGTCGTGGACGTCCTCGGGACCGAGGAAGACGTTCGTGAACGTGTCGGCCTCCCAGCGGCCCTTCTCCTCGTAGTCGAGGTGGGTGGTGTACCAGTCGAGCGATTCGTCGAGATCCTCGACCCGCATCATGACGTGATCCAGCGTGTGACTCATGCGGTCGTAGGTGGGTTCGTGAGAGCGAAAAGCGTACCGAAGGCGGTGGTGGATTACGGAGTCGGGTGTGGTCGTTCTCGCCCGCGTGGGCGTGCGTTAGTGAGATTGCTTGGGTGTGACGCTGAACGCGACTACTGAGTTCGTTACTCCGACTTCGCTACTTCCACGACGAACAGGACCGCGGAGTGAGCATGACCACTTGTGACCGCACCGCCCCGCACAGTCCACAGGCCTCCCCAACCGATTCGCTCGGCCTGCCGGCCTCGCTCATCCCTCGCGCCGGCTCGTCCGCGGAGGGACTCGCGTTTCGCGCCGACAGCCACCGCGGTGGCGGTGGACGCTTCGCGCTCGCCAGCGGTCGGCGAACGCGGGGGGAGGGGTGGGGAATCGGCGCTGTGCCGGACCTTGTGTCCAGCACCCTGCGGTCACAAGTAGTCAAGCATCGAGTTGCTGTTGCGGTCGACGATCCTACGGTATCCCCGTTCACGCGCACCTCTTACACCGCAACTGTATCGAAGAAACCGACTACTTCCGCGTGATGATCCGGAGTTCGTCCTCGTCTTCCAGCTCGTGTTCCAGTCCGACCTGCTGGTCGTCGTGTTTCGCCGACGGCCCGCTGACTCGTCCGAACCGGAAGCGATCGAGGAACTCGTCGCCGCCGATGTCGAGGCAGGCGTCCTCGACGGTCGAGCCCGGCGGCAGCACCAGCGGCTCCTCGTAGTCGACGCCGCGGCCGGGCTTGTCCATGTACACCCGGATCAGGCCCAGTTCCTCCCAGATCCGCTCCTTGAGTCCGTCGAGGCCCTTCTCTTCCTCGGCGGAGATGAAGATGGCCTCCTCGGGGTCGATGTCGTACTCCCGGAGGTCCTCCTTCACCGTCGGGAGGTAGTCCTGGTCGATCAGGTCGGCCTTGTTGACCGAAACGATCGACGGCAGGTAGACGCGGTTGTCCATGATCGCGTCGATCAACTCGTCGATCGACGGATCGCCGCGAACGGTCACCTCGGCGTTGACGTAGCCGTGCTCCCGGAGCACGTCCTTGATCGTCTCCGTCTCCATCGACACCGAGTCGCTGACAGTGACCTGCAGCCCGCCGGTGTGGCTCTTGGTGATCGAGACGCTGGCAGGCTCGGTATCCAGCCGGATTTTGTTCTTGTACAGCTCCTCGGAGAGCCGCTCGTACTGGTCGATCTCGAACACCGAGAGCACGAACACCACCAGATCCGCGGTCCGGACGACCGAAAGCACCTCCTGCCCGCCGCCGCGGCCGCTGGCTGCGCCCTCGATCAGCCCCGGCACGTCGAGGATCTGGATGTTCGCCCCGCGGTGTTTGAGCATCCCGGGGTTCACGTCGAGCGTGGTGAACTCGTACTCGCCCGTCTCGCTCTCGGCGTTGGTGAGCGCGTTGATCAGCGTCGACTTGCCGACGCTGGGGAAGCCGACGAGGGCGACGGTCGCGTCGCCGGTCTTCTCGACCGCGTAGCCGTGGCCGCCGCCGGAGGAGGACTGGTTCTCCAGCTTCTCTTTCTTCTCCGCGAGCTTCGCCTTCAGACGCCCGATGTGGCCCTCGGTGGACTTGTTGTAGGGCGTCTCGGCGATCTCCTCGCGGAGTTCCTCGATCTCCTCCTCGAGTCCCATCGGCCGGAAATCCGCCGTGGGCGTCGTTAAAGCTGTTCCTTCAAACCAGTCACGGGGCGCGAGCCGCGACGGCCTCCGTGTCGTCGCCGCGGAGCGGATCCCGTGACTGTGTTCAAACCAGCCCCGGCGAGCGAACTGTGCCGACCTCCGTGTCGGCACCACTGAGACTGATGCCGTGGCTGTGTTCCAACCAGCCGCGGCTCGTGACCGCTCGCAGCCTCAGTGCCGCGAGTACGGAACCTACGCCGCGGCTGCGTTCAAACCTACCGGGGCAAACGACCGACGACGGCCTCCATGTCGTCGCCGCGGAGCGGATCCCGTGACTGTGTTCAAAGCCGAAGAGGTTATAGATACGAAAGAGACATTCTCACGCATACCGATGGACCTGCTCTTCCTGGGGCACGTCGGCGTGTTCACGGTCTCCGCACTCGCCTGCCTCCTCTCGCTCCCGCGGGCACGGCGGATCGAACATCCAGGTACGAGGAAGGGACTGATCGCGCTTCTGCTCTCGGTCACGGTCTGGTCGCTGGGATACGTCGGCTACCTGATCGGGCCGACCGATCCGTTGCGGGTCGCGTCGTACACTATCGGGTTCATCTTCGCGTTCGGTGCCGTCGCCGCGTGGGTGTACTTCTGTGCCGCCTACACGGGCCGCCCCCCGCGACAGGCGCCCTACCTCCGGCTCATGATCGGCGTGTTCCTCCTGTTCGTGGTGCTCAAACTCACCAACCCCTACCACCACCTCTTTTTCACGACCGAGTGGACGACCGACCCGTTCCCCCACTTGGCGATCCAGCACGGGATCCTCTACTGGTTCACCTTGGGGCTGTCGTACGTCGTCATCGGGGTCGGGTTCTTCATGCTGATCGAGCGGTTCGACCACACTGGCACCGACAGCCGGCCGCTGGTCGTGCTGGCCACTATAACGGCCGTCCCGGCGGGGGCGACCGTGTTCGGCGAACAGATCCCCTGGCTCCTCCCGCTGATGTACGAGCCTACGGGCGTCGCGGTGTTCGCCGTCGGCACGCTGTTCGTCTACATCAACCGCTTCGAGACGGTCCAACTCACCGGCGAGAGCGACGAACCGGCCGTGTTCCTCGACCCGGACGATCGCGTGCGGGACTACAACCGAGCCGCGGCCGCGCTGTTCCCGTCGCTCGAGGACTCGGTCGGGCAGCGCGTGGGGGAGATCGTCCCTGCCATCGGGAGCCGTCTCGACGACCCGGGCGTGCTGGAGATCGACGCCGGCGAGGAGAGCCAGTATTACCAGATCTCGACGACGCCGTTCACGACCGGCGGCGTGACCACGGGCCGGCTGGTGACAATCAGCGACGTGACCGAGCGGGAGGCGTACCGCCGACAGCTGGAGGAGCGAACCGAACAGCTCGAGGCACTGAACCGCGTGGTCCGCCACGACATCCGGAACGACATGGCCGTCATCCGGGGGTGGGCCGAGACCCTCACCCCCCACGTCGACCCCGAGGGGCAGGACGCGCTGGATCGGGTGCTCCGGAAATCCGACCACGTGATCGAGCTCACGGAAACCGTCCGGGAGTTCGTCGAGTCGCTCTCCGGCGAGCACGCGATCGAGCCGCGGCCGACCGATCTCCGCCGGCACCTCCAGACCGAACTGGAGGCCGTCCGGGAGTCGTTCGCCGAGGCCGAGTTCCGCGTCGACGGCGAGATCCCCGCGGTCGACGTGCTGGCCAACGAGATGCTCCCCTCGGTGTTCCGGAACCTCCTCGAGAACGCCGTCCGGCACAACGACAGCGAGACGCCGGAGGTCACCGTCGACGTCGTCGAAACCGACGACCTCGTCCGGGTCCGGATCGCCGACAACGGTCCCGGCATCCCCGACGAGCAGAAGCGGCGGATCTTCGGCAAGGGTGAGAAGGGACTCGACAGCCCGGGATCGGGGATCGGCCTCTACTTGGTGTACACCCTCACCGAGCAGTTCGGCGGCGACGCGTGGGTCGAGGACAACGACCCCCGCGGGGCGGTGTTCGTCGTCGAACTCGTGAAAGCCGACGCCGCGGAGAGTTCGTAGCGCACCCGCCCGTAGATTGAACACCTGTCGCGACCAACGAGCGGGTATGAACCTCCGAGCCGCCAGAGAGACCGACATCCCCGGGATCAGGGACGTGGCCAACCGCTCGCTCGCGGCGTCGTACGACGACGTGCTCGACGCCGAGACGCGCCAGCGGGCGGTCGAATCGTGGTACGGCGCCGAGGGCGCCGCCGCGGGCACGCTGGCCGAGGAGCTCGCGGACGGCCAGACGGTCGTGATCGTCGCCGAAGACGACGACGAGATACTCGGCTTCGCACAGGCGTTCCTCGCGGGCGATACCCCCCGAGTCGGCCGGATCGAGTGGCTCCACGTCCGGCCGGGCCGGCGCGGGGAAGGGCTGGCGAGCCGGCTGCTCGACCGGATCGAGTCCGCGCTGGCCGACCGCGGCGCCGACCGGATCGAGGCCAGCGTGATCGAGGCCAACGAGGCCGGCCGCGCGTTCTACGAGGAGCACGGCTACGACCACGACCACACCCGACAGGTCCGGATCGCCGGCGACCGAGTCGCCGAACTGACGCTCGTCGGCGACGACGAACTGTCGGCCGAAGGGGCCGGATCCGGCACCGAACGCCGCGAAACCGGGGACGGGGAGACGGTCGTGATCGCCTACGACGAGAGCGAACGGGGGTCCGAGGGACCGTTCCACCCGACGTACCTCGACGACGACCGCGAGGAGCAGTACGGCTGGCACTGCGGGAACTGCGACAGCCTCGACGTGAGCGTCGGCTCGATGGACGAGTTCGTCTGTAGCGACTGCGAGAACCGCCGGCGCGCGATGCGCTGGGACGCCGTCTACGGCGGATGACCCGCTACCGGCTCCGCTGGCCGACAGCGCAACCCGTATATCGCTCACCCCCGGACGGTCGGGCGTGATCGACGCCGACGACGCGGCGCGACGCTGGATGGAACTCGGTGAGGGGTGGCAGGCGGCCCTCTTGGGACTGCTGCTCGTCGCCGCGGTTCGCCTTGGACTCACGGTCCCGTGGTGAGCGTGCGGGGGTCGATAGTTCCGGGACTCGCGCTGCTCGTCGGACTCGGGCTCGGCGCACGCCTGTTCGCCGCGATAGTTCCGCTGAACCACCTGTTGCTGGCAATCCTGCTCGGACTGGCGGTCGGGAACCTCGTCGGCGTCCCCGAGACGGTCCGCGCCGGCGTCGGCACCCACAAGCTCTGGCTCAAGACGGGCATCGTCCTCACGGGCGCGAGCGTCGCGCTCGACCGCGTGGTCGCCGCCGGCCCGAAACTGCTGGTGCTGGTGGCAGGAGCACTGACCGCGACGGTCCTGCTCGTCGAGGCGCTCTCCCGGCTGGCGTTCCGGATCGACGGCGAGACGGGCTCGCTGCTCGCGGCGGGGTCGGGCGTCTGTGGCGTCTCGGCGGTCGTCGCCGTCGCCGAGAGCATCGACGCCGACGAGACGACGGTGGCCTACGCCGCCACGACGATCCTCCTGTTCGACGCCGTCACGCTGGTCGCCTACCCCGCGGTAGGGACCGCGCTCGCGCTCCCGGACCGGACGTTCGGGATCTGGGCCGGGCTGACGATGTTCAGCACCGGCCCCGTGACCGCCGCGGGGTTCGCGGTCTCGGAGACGGCGGGCGAGTGGGCGGTGTTGGTGAAGCTCGTCCGGAATGCCGCGATCGGACTCGTGGCGGTCGCGTACGCTGGCGTGTACGCGAGCACTTCGGGTGAGAGCGCGGGCGGCGATCGCGGGACGGTCGCCCGCCTCTGGACCCCGTTCCCGAAGTTCGTCGTCGGCTTCGTCGCCGTCGTCGCGATCGCCAATCTCGGGCTGCTCTCGGGGGCGGAGATCGACTCCCTCGCCAACGCCGCCGACTGGCTGTTCCTGCTGGCCTTCGCCGGGCTGGGGCTGGAGATCCGGCTCGACGACCTGCGGGAGACGGGCTACCGGCCGGTACTGGTCGTGCTGGTCGCGCTACTCGCGGTCTCTTCGGTCGGTTTAGCGGTCGTTCGGACGGTGTTCTGAGCCCGGTGCCCGCCGTCAGAAGAGTGGTCGCCGCCCGCGGGAACTACTCGCCGCCGACGATGTCGGCGACGCGATCGCGGTCGAACAGCCGCTCGTCCTCGGGAATCTCCGGGTAGGGGTCGCCCTGCTCGTAGCCCGGCCACTCGCCGAACTGTTCGGGGTAAAGCTGCTTGGCGGTCATCTCCAGCTGGAAGAGGTTCATCAGCGGCCCCTGGACGGGGTGGCCGCCGGCGTAGAAGCGATCGTCTTTGATCGCGGTCAGCTCCCCGCCGACGGGGTCGTCGGCGATGGTCCCCCGGATCGACCCCACGTCGTAGTAGGAGTTGATCCCGTAGCGGTGGAGGATCACGTCGGGGTCGATCTCCAGCAGTTGCTCGTAGTCGTAGGAGGTCTGGTAGTTCACGTCGTCGCCGGCGAACGCGTCCTCGGCGCCGAGCGGCCGGACGTGGGCGTTGCTGAACCCGTCGGTGCTGATACGCGAGGGGTAGAACGTCCCCTGCATGAAGATCACCGAGGCGACCGAGGGGCGCTCGCTCTCCGGCGGGAGGTCGGCCTCGATCGTCGACAGGAGGTCGTCGTGGACCGCGGCGAGTTCCTCGTACGTCGAGCCGGCACGGAACACGTCGGCGGTGCGGTCGGCGATCTCCCAGAGCGTGTAGTACTCGTACTCGTCGGCACAGGACTCCGGCGGCTCGCTGTTGCGCCGGCTGAGCGTGTTGCCGAACCACGGCGCGACGTTCTCACGGATCTCCTCGATGTCGCTCGCCGCCCAGCCGTCGAAGCTCGTCACCAGACACGGGTCGACAAGGTGGAGGTCGGAGTTCAGCTCGTAGAACAGCTCCTTGTCGATCGTGACGCCGCTCTCGCCGCTGTTGAGCTGTTCGATGTCCTCGTGGTCGAAGGAGACGCCAGGCAGCCGCTCGTAGTAGGCGTCGAGCGTGTTGCCGCCGGCCTCGGCGCTGAACCCCAGCGAGTTCACCGCGTCGCCGTGGCCGTAGGCGACCGCCATGTCGGCGTACAGCAGGCTGTACACCATCACGTCCGTCGGGACGGCGTCGAACTCGACTTCGCCGACGGGCGCCATCGACGCCGTGTAGCTGCTCGGCGTCGCCGTGCCCTCCGTCGGCTCGCTCGTCTCTGTCAGGTCGGCAGTTCCATCGGCGTCGGTCGGCGTCCCGGTGCCGTCGCCGCCGATGCAGCCGGCGAGCAGACCGCTCGCACCGATCGCGCTGCCGTAGGTGAGATACTCCCGTCGTGTCAGGTCGTGGTCGTCGTTCATTGGTGGATGTGTAGATCGTCAGTCGTCCGTCTCGCGCTCGGCCTCGATCTCGCGGGCCGCCTCCAGCACGAGGTCGTCGTCGACGTGATCGAGCAGACGGCGCTGTCCCTCCTTCCGGCGCCGCTCGGCCTCGTCGTCGCTGATGTACATATCGAACCGTCGGTCGATCTCCCGCTCCCGGATCTCCTCGGCTCGCTCCGGGGAGAGATCGTGGTCGTCGGGGAACCGCTCCTCGAAGAACTCCCGCCAGCGGTCACGGTCGCTCCACTCGCCGGTGCGTTCGCTCTCCGGGCGGACCCAGTCGTAGTAGCTGGCAAGCCCCTCGGGGTACCCCCGTTCCCGGCGGGCAGCCTCGACGACGGCGACGCCGACGCGGGCGCCGTGCCCGGCGGCCATGATAGCCTGCGGGCTGGTCGGCTCGTACGGGGAGGCGACGTACAGCCCGTCGACCGGCGTCGAGCCGTCGGCGTCGGCGTACTCCGCGTCGAAGTGTTGCTGCGTCTCGCCGTCGTACTCGTGAGTCTCGAACATCGCGTCCTCGTCGTCGCCGGACTTCGTCCGACTGCCAGAGGGACTTCGTCCCTCGCTGTCGAGGCCGCGCAGGTACTCGCCGGCGTCGTACCGGGTGGCGGCGATCACCCGGCGGGCGGTGACCGCCTCGCCGGACTGCGGCCGGACGACGAACCCCTCGTCGCCGTGCTCGACCGACTCGACGAGGTCGGGGACGACCGCACAGCCCGCCTCCGCCGCGTGGTCGTGCAGCAGATCGTAGAACGTCTCGATGTCGACGCCGGCGGGGAAGCCGAGGTAGTTCTCGAGGTGGGCACACCGCTGGATCGACGACCGTCCGCGGTCGAAGATCACGGTGTCGAGCCCGTTGCGGGCGGTGAACACGCCCGCCGAACAGCCGGCCGGCCCGCCGCCGACCACGACCACGTCGTGATCGAACGGGTCCGTTCCTGTCTCGTCGGCCATGTGGATTAGGCTGACCTAAACAGGTAAACCCGTTTCGATCGTTCGGGAGGGCGCCACGGCGGGTGGAAAGAACGGCGCTTTCGTATCGCGACTGCCGGTTTACTTCTGGACCTGTTCCTGAATCGACGCCACCACGTCGGGGTTGCGGAGGGTGGAGGTGTCACCGAGTTCGGCGCCGTTAGCGATGTCTTCGAGGAGGCGGCGCATGATCTTGCCCGAGCGCGTCTTGGGGAGTTCGGGCGTGAAGATCACCTGTTCGGGGCGAGCGATGGGTCCGATCCCGTCCTCGACGCCTTGGATGATCGCGTCGCGAAGCTCCTCGTCCCCGTCGTAGCCGTCCTCGGTGATGACGTAAGCGTAGACGGCCTCGCCCTTCATCTCGTGGTCGCCGCCGACGACGGCGGCCTCGGCGACGCCCTCGACGCCGACGATCGCCGACTCGATCTCCATCGTCCCGAGCCGGTGGCCCGAGACGTTGATCACGTCGTCGACACGGCCGAGCACGGTGATGTAGCCGTCCTCGTCGATCTTCGCCCCGTCCTCCGGGAAGTACGTCCAGTCGCGCCAGTCGTCGCTGTCAGTGTCGGAGTACTCCCGCCAGTACTCGTCGACGAACCGCTCGTCGTTCTGGTACAGCGTCCGGAGCATCCCGGGCCAGGGCTTCTGGATCGTCAGGTAGCCAGCGCGTCCGGGTTCGACCTGCTCGCCCGTCGTGTCGACGATTTCGGCGTCGATACCCGGCAGCGCGGGGCCGGCGGAGCCGGGTTTCATCTCCTTGACGCCGGGGAGGGTGGTGACCATCATGCCGCCCGTCTCGGTCTGCCACCAGGTGTCCACGACGGGACACTCCTCGTTCCCGATGTGCTTGTAGTACCACTTCCAGGCGCGGGGGTTGATCGGCTCGCCCACGGTCCCGAGCAGGCGGAGGCTCGAGAGGTCGTGCTGGTCGGGGAACTCCGATCCCCACTTCATGAACGCGCGGATCGCCGTCGGTGCGGTGTAGAGTTGGGTCGCCTCGTACTCTTCGACGATCTCCCAGAGCCGGTCCCGCTCGGGGTGATCCGGCGTCCCCTCGTACATCATCGTCGTGGTCCCCAGCGCGAGCGGGCCGTAGACGATGTAGGAGTGGCCGGTGATCCAGCCGATGTCGGCCGAACAGAAGTACGTGTCTTCAGGTTTGATGTCCAGGACGGCGTGGGAGGTCCACGCGGCCCAGGAGAGGTAGCCGCCCGTCGTGTGTTTCACCCCCTTCGGTTCGCCCGTGGTCCCCGAAGTGTACATGAGGAACAGCATGTCCTCGGCGTCGCGGGCGACCGGTTCGACCTCCGCGCCCTTGTGGGCGTGGACGGCGTCGACCCAGAGCCGCTGATCGTCGCGGAGGTCGTGGTCGAACGCGTCGTCCTCGGGGAGGCGCTCGACGACGACCGTCTCGGTGTCGTGTTCGACGTTGTCCAGCCCCTCGTTGGCTTTCTCGAGGTGGTCGAGGGGGTCGCCGCGGCGGTAGTAGCCGTCGCAGGTGATCAGGTACTCGGAGTCGGCGGCGTTCATCCGGGTCGCGAGCGCGTCGGCAGAGAAGCCGGCGAAGACGACCGAATGGGGGGCACCGATGCGAGCACAGGCGAGCATCGCGATCGGCAGTTCCGGGATCATCGGCATGTACATCGTCACGACGTCGTCCTCGCCGACGC
Organism: Halolamina salina; assembly: GCF_054653455.1. Classification (NCBI taxonomy): domain Archaea; kingdom Methanobacteriati; phylum Methanobacteriota; class Halobacteria; order Halobacteriales; family Haloferacaceae; genus Halolamina; species Halolamina salina. Next base: position 1,662,077 of record NZ_BAAIGE010000002.1, read on the forward strand.
CCATCTCCCGGAGTGCCGCGGCGGCCTCGTTCACCTCGCGGTGGAGGTCCTCGTAGGTGTACGTGCGGTTGGCCTCGTCGGTCGGCTCACCCACCCACTCGATCGCGACCTCGTCGCCCCGCTCGTCGAGGTGTCGGTCGAGACAGTTGGCCGAGGCGTTGAGTTCGCCGCCCGTGAACCACTCGAAGAACGGTGGGTTCGACCCGTCGAACGTCTGGTCGTACTCGGTCTCCCAGTCGAGCATATCGGCTGCGGCCTCCCAACACTCCGGCCAGTTCTCCTCGAACTCCTCGTAGATGTCCGGATTCGAAACGTTCGCCTGCTCGACGAACGACTCGGGCGGCTCGAAGCTGTCCTGCTCCTCGAGCCGTGCTTCCAGTTCCGTGTCAGCGTCCGACATAGCTACACCGATCGTGGGTCGGAGCGGACATAAACCCACCTACAACGGGACGAAAGCGAAAGAGTGCGCGTCGATCAGGCCAGCCCGATCTTCTCGCGGTACCCGCCGTGCTCGGCCTCGAACACGTCCATGATCTCGCCCATCGTCGCGTACGCCTTCACCGCGGTGACGATGTACGGCATCACGTTCTCGTCGTTCTGGACGGCCTCGCGCAGGTCGTCGAGCGCGGCCTCGACGGCGTCGTCGTCGCGCTCGGCCTTGACCGATTCGAGGCGCTCGCGCTGGTGTTCGGCGACCTCCTCGTCGACCTTCAGGACCTCCGGCGAGGTATCCTCCTCGGAGACGTACTTGTTGACGCCGACGACGACCTCCTCCTCGTTCTCGACGCGCTCCTGGTACTCGTAGGAGGCCTCCTGGATCTCGCGGTGGAAGAAGCCGTCCTCGATCCCCGTGAGCACGCCGTCGCGGACAGACCCGTCGCCCATCTCCTTGATCGACTCGATGTACTCCATGGCCTCCTCCTCGACCTCGTCGGTGAGGCTCTCGACCATAAAGGAGCCCGCCAGCGGATCGACGCTGTCAGCGGCGCCGGACTCCTCGGCGATGATCTGCTGGGTGCGCAGCGCGACCCGGACCGCCTCCTCGCTGGGCAGCGCCAGCGCCTCGTCGTAGGAGTTGGTGTGGAGGCTCTGGGTGCCGCCGAACACGCCCGCCAGCGCCTGGATCGTCACGCGGACGATGTTGTTGAGCGGCTGTTGGGCGGTCAGCGACTGGCCGGCGGTCTGGGTGTGGAACTTGAGCTTCTTCGAGGCGTCCTTCTCGGCGTCGTACCACTCGTCCATCACGCGGGCGTAGATGCGCCGGGCGGCGCGGAACTTCGCGACCTCCTCGAAGATGGAGTTGTGGGAGTTGAAGAAGAAGCTGAGCTGGGGGGCGAACTCGTCGACGTCCATCCCGCGGTCGAGGCAGTCCTCGACGTACGCGAACCCGTCCGCGAGGGTGAAGGCCAGCTCCTGAACCGCCGTCGAGCCGGCCTCGCGGATGTGGTAGCCGGAGATGGAGACGGGGTTGAACTTCGGCGTCTCCTCGGTCGCGAACTCGATGGTGTCGGTGACGATGTCCAGCGACGGCTCCGGGGGGATCACCCACTCCTTCTGGGCGATGAACTCCTTCAGCATGTCGTTCTGGAGGGTGCCACGGACCTCCTCGCGGGGAACACCCTGCTCGTCGGCCAGCGCGAGGTACATCGCGTAGATCACCGGTGCCGAGGGGTTGATCGTGAACGAGGTCGACACCTCGCCGATGTCGATGCCGTCGAACAGGATCTCCATGTCCCGCAGCGTGTCGACGGCGACGCCCTCCTTGCCGACCTCGCCCAGCGCCATCGGGTCGTCGGAGTCGATCCCCATCAGCGAGGGCATGTCGAACGCCGTCGAGAGGCCGGTCTGGCCCTCCTCGATCAGGTAGTGGAAGCGTTCGTTCGTGTCCTCCGCGGAGCCGAAGCCGGCGAACTGCCGCATCGTCCACGTCCGGCCGCGGTACATCGTCGGGTACGGGCCGCGGGTGAACGGGAACTCGCCGGGGTTGCCCAGATCCTCCCCGTAGTCGAGGTCGGCCACGTCGGACGGGTCGTACAGCCGGTCGATCCCGAGGTTCGAGATCGTCGCGAAGCGGTCCTTCCGTTCGCCGTAGGCGTCGAGGGTCGGGTCGAGCGTTCCCGCCTCCCACTCCTCGCGGGACTCGCGGATCTCCGCGAGATCCTCCTCGTCGTACATGGCTCTCCCTTTCACCGGAACGATTATGAAGGGTTCGGGTCCCGAGACACCCCGAGACCGAGAAATAAATCTGATACTGCGATACAGAATAGGGGCGTCAGTCGACGACTCCCGCTGTCGGCCGCTACTGGTCGCGTGCGACGACGCGGGCTTCGGTGCCGTCGTCGTCGATCGACAGTTCGACGTGATCGACGCTGCGGCGGTACTCGCTGGCGTGCTTGCCGGAGCTCCGGATGCGGATGCCCTCCTGAAGCAGGCCGGCGTCGACCAGCCGGTCGATCTTGCGGTACGCCGTCGAGGAGGGGATGTCACAGCGTTCGACGATGTCCTTGGCCGAGAGGGGCTGCTCGCCGGTGACCTCAAGGACGGCACGGCAGTCGGGGTCGTCGAGAACCGCGAGCAGGTCGGTGATTTCGCTCTCCGTGTGGAGCACTTCTTCGCCGGCAGTGTCCGGACGGCGGTTCTGGGTTGACGGGACGGCGTAGCTCATACTCTACTGTGGGGGCCCTATTCCAACAAGCGTGAACCACACATATCGTGGGGGGTTTATGTACACCCGGCCGCCCCGGCACGGTTCGGACGGCCGGCGGGACCACTGCACTCAAGGTAGGCCCGGACGGTAGGTGGCTCCATGGGTTCCGGAATCCGGGCGACGGTGACGTTCGACAGCCCGGCGAGCTGTCCTGTCGCCGGCTTCTCGACGGCGACGGGCGCCGCCGTCGACAGTATCTCGACGAGCGTCTCGCCCGCGGGCGAAGCGGTGACGGAGTTCCTGGTCGACGCCGACGAGTCGGCCGGCGACGCCGATCTGGAGCCGATCTTCTCGTACGGCACCGCGGACGTGTACCGGACCGAACACGCCGGGAACTGCCCGTGTACGTGTCTGGGCGGGTTCGACTGCCCGATCCACCGTTACCTCGCGGACGGCGAGGAGCTCACGCTGGTGTTCCACGCCGCGGAGTTCGAGACGCTTCAGGACGCGATGGCGACGCTGCGCGAGGAGTTCCCCTCCGCGGACGTCCAGCAGCTCCTCCAGCCGCCGCTGTCGGGGAGCCACGAGGACCGGCGGTTCGTCAACCGCGGGAAGCTCACCGACCGGCAGTTCGAGGTGCTGCAGACGGCGTACCGGCGAGGCTACTTCGAGCGGCCCAAGGGAGCGAACGCGACCGAGCTCGCCGAGGAGCTGGGGATCTCCCAGTCGACGTTCACCGAACACCTCGTCGCCGCCCAGCGGAAGCTGCTCGGCGACGTGTTCGACGACGGGTAGCCGCAGATCGTCCGCGGTTCCTCGTCCAGCCCGATCGAAATCACTTAACCCGAAGCTCCGTTGAGTCGAAGTACAGATGCCACTCGCCCGAGAGACCGAGATGACACCCGAGGAGACCGACGCGTTCCTCGGCGAGAACGAGACGGGAGTGCTCTCCCTCGCGGAGGACGACGACCCGTACGCGGCGCCGGTCTCGTACGGCTACGACCCCGAGAAGCGGTCGTTCTACTTTCGACTGGTCTCGACGCCCGAGAGCGAGAAGCGTCGGTTCCTGAAGGCGAGCACCAGCGCGCGCTTCGTGGTCTACGGCGACGACGCGACGGGCGCCGAGGAGGAGTACCGCAGCGTCGTCGCCGCGGGGACGCTGTCGGAGATCGACCCCGCGGAGCTCTCGGTCGAGCAGATCGAACAGTACGGCGACGCGAAGCGGCCGCTGTTCGAGATCTGGGGCGAGCCGAAGGAGAGCCTCGACATCCGACTCTACGAGTTCGAGACGACGAACGTAACTGGCCGACGGACTACGGTCGACCGCGACGCCTGATCAGGTCTGTGAAAAGTGGTCGGTGTCGGCGGGCGCAGAGCAGACCGGGCAACCGTTCTCCACGATCGCCTCACGCATCGGTCCGTTGACCTCGATCTGCTGCCCACATTCCTGACAGACGTACTCGTACTCCTTCATCTGTTTGTCACTCGGGGGCGGGTGTAGTCGTGGTTCGACCCTATCCGAGAAAGGGGTTTCCTCTTAGGAGTGGGTGTCGGGAAATCCCAGCGCGTAGGAACCGCCCCTGATTTGCAGCGCGTGGCAGGGTGGAAACAGTGGTACGGGGGTGTCGTCGACCCCGGCACGGCGGTCGCGCGCCGTTGTCGGTCACACACGATCACCGTTTGAGCGTCGGAACTGCGGCCCGGAGGCCGCAGTCGGCCGCGCGCCGTGATCGGTTACAGCGAGTAGTCGTGCTCACCGTCCTCGCTCTCGAGGAACGCAGTCAGCAGGTCGATCGTGGACCGGATGTCGTCGCCGTTCGCGGTTTCGGTGACCGTGTGGAGGTAGCGCGTCGGGATCGAGATCGCGCCGACGGGCTTGGCGCCGTTCGTGTTCTGGAACCCCGCCGTGTCGGTGCCGCCGGAGGGGAGCACCTCGATCTGGTGGTCGATGTCCTCGTCCTCGGCGACCGAACGGAGTCGCTGGTGGACTTTCGGCGTCGTGATGACCGAGCTGTCCTTCAGCTTGATCGCGGTGCCGTCACCGAGCTTCGTGACGTGTTTGTCCGCGCTGACGCCCGGGATGTCGCTCGCGATCGTCACGTCGAGCGCGATCGCGAGGTCCGGATCGACGTCGACGCCGAGGGCGGTCGCGCCGCGGAGGCCGACCTCCTCCTGCACCGTGGCACAGAAGTGGATCGTCGCGTCGGGGTTCTCGATCTCGCGGGCGGCCTCGAGCATCGCGAACAGGCAGACGCGGTCGTCGAGCGCCTTCCCCGTGACCGAGTCGCCCATCTTCACCGTCGTCTGGTCCATCGTGACGAGGTCGCCGACGCTCACGAGCTCCTCGACTTCCTCGGCGTCGCGGCCGAGGTCGACGACGCGGTCGCCGACCTCCTCCTCGCCGTCAGGCTCCTCGTCGAGCGTGTGCGGCGGGACGGAGCCGAACACGCCGGTCACGTCCTCCTCGCCGTGGACGGTCACGCGCTGGGCGCGGAGCACGCGGGCGTCCCACCCCCCGAGCGCGTCGATCTTGAGGAAGCCGTCGTCGGTGACGTGTTTGACCATGAAACCGATCTCGTCCATGTGGGCGGCGACGGCGACGGAGTAGTCCGAGTCGCCCTCGATCGTCCCGACGACGTTGCCCATCGCGTCGGTGCGGACGGAGTCGGTGCTCGTTTCGAGTTCCTCGCGCACCAGATCGCGCACGCGGTCCTCGTAGCCGGGGACGCCCCGCTCCTCGGTCAGCTCCTTCAGCAGGTCGAAGTCGAAGTCGAACGCCATGCTCGTAGCTCCGGCCGTACCGTCTAAAACGGGGCGGTTCCGGCCAACCGCCGGGGGTTCTCCATGTCGCGGGAACCCACGGTGGGTTCCCCCACGTTTCGGAAACGCTTATCCGACGTTCGGCGGCATTGGCGTGTATGGCCGACGACGAAACCGAACGCGAACTCCGCGCACAGCTCACCGACGCCTTCGAGGGCGCCGACTTCCCGGTCGACAGCCAGATGGACCTCGTGCCCGCGCTCCCCGAGGGGCCGAGCACGCGGTTCGAGGCCGGCGACGTGTCGTTCACCGCGATGGAGCTGGCCGCCAAGCTCGGCGGGCAGCAGGAGTTCCCCTACAGCGACGTGGAGTCGCTCGTCGACGACGTGATGGAAGGGCTGGAAGCCGAAGGGATGCTGTAGTCGATACGGCGAAGTTCCTGCCGGAGCCTTCGTGCTCCGGCCACGGACACTCTGCCGTAATCGTGCTGTAGTCGATACGGCGAAGCTCCGTCGAGACCTCCGTGTCTCGGCCCCCTGTTTTCGAGCGCGAGTGGCGTCCTGCCGAGGCCCTTGTGCCGGCGAGGCGGCGCTTAGATGAAGAAGATCATCAGCACGCCGGCCCCCAGCACCAGCACCAGCCACGCCACGGTGAGGATGAACAGTTGCTTCGCGTACCGTTGATCGTCCTCGGTGGATAGGTCTGCCATTGTCGGCAATAGCCGCTCGCCCCTTACTTAGGTACCGGTGCCGAACTGGGAGCCGAAACGAGTCGGGGCTGTTTTTACCCCCCGGGAAGCAACCTCCCGCCGTGCACGTCGCGTTCGTCTCCATGGAGACCGCCCACAGCGCCGACCGCCGGGGGCTGGAGCGAGCGCGCCGGACCGCCCGCCTGCTCGCCGACCGCGGGCACGAGGTGACGTACCTCTGTGCGCAGTGGTGGGGCGGCGACGCCGTCCCCACCTTCGAACACGAGGGGATCGAGTACCGACGGGTGACCAGAGAGCCCGCCGAAAGCGCCTTCGCCGCGAAGCTCCCGGCCGCGCTGTGGCGCGCGGGCGCCGACGCCATCCACGCGGTCCACGGGCCGCCACGACACGTCGCCGTCGCGGAGAAAGTCGGCACGATGCTCCGGACGCCCGTACTCGTCGACTGGTTCGGCGACGGCGCCGCCGAGCCGGGCAGCCAGAGCCGGGCCGCGAGCGGGGGCGACCTCGTCACCGTCCCCTCGGAACTGATCCGCACGCGGGTCAGGGAGTACGGCGCCGACGACGGTTCGGTCCGGGTCGTGCCCGAGAGCATCGACCTCGAGACGATCCGCGAGGCGCCGACCGACGACCGATTCGACGTGGTGTACGCCCGCCGGCTGGACGAACACGCAAACGTCGGGACGCTCCTGCTCGCACTCGCCGAGCGCCGGCGCCGGGACTGGTCGGCGGCGATCATCGGCGACGGCCCCGAGCGCGAGGCCGTCGAGACCGCCGCGCGCGAACTCCGGATCGACGACCGGATCACGTTCACCGGCGCGCTCCCCGAGCGCGAGCGCGTGAGCATCTACAAGGGTGCCCACGTGTTCGCCCAGACCGCGAGCGTGGAGCCGTTCGCGACCGAACTCCTCCGCGCGCTCGCGTGTGGCTGTCTGGGCGTCGTGGAGTATCAGGCCGACTCCAGCGCCCACGAACTGGTCGAGGGCGTCGACCGCGGCCGGCGGGTCACGAGCCCGGAGGAGATGGCCGAGGTGATCACCGCGGCCGGGAACGTCCCGCGTCGCGAGTACAACGGGGCGTTCGAGAAGTTCGGCCACGAGGCCGTGATCGAGACGTACGTCGACTGCTACGAGGAGATCCGCGCGGAGCAGGGACTGTTCTAACCCTACTCCTCGTCGTCGTGGCCGGGGTTGTCGCCGCCGAACTGGAGGAAGAAGTACGCGATCAGCAGCGTCGCGACCATCGCGAACGCCGCGCCGACGCCGAGCGTCTTCGCGCTGTCGGGCACCGCCGGCCCGGTCGGCGCGGGCGTCTCGAGGTTCTCGACGACTTCGATGGTACCGATCATCCCCGCGCTCTCGTGGGGGGTACAGACGTACTCGTAGCTCCCGGTAGTGTCGAACGTGTGGGAGTACTCGTGGCCGGCGTCGAACGTCGTTCCCTGTTCGCCTTCACCCTCCCAGTTGGCGCCCTCGGGCTGGCTGGTCGGGACGACGTTGTGCATGTTGCTGTCCCAGACCCACTGGACCGTCGTACCCGTCTCGATCGTGAGCTCCTCGGGTTCGAACACGAGGCTCCCGCCCGGACCGACGGTCACCGTCTCGGTCGGGCCGCCGCCCCCGCCACCGCCGCCCTCGGTGCCGGTCGCGGTGCCGCCGTCGGTCCCCGTCGGGGTTCCGGTCGCGGTCCCGTTCGACGTCGCGGTCTCGGTTCCCTCCTGTGCCGCCGCGGTCCCGGCCGCCATCGACGCGGCGGCGCCGGCGGTGCCCGCGCGAATGAACGAGCGGCGAGAAAGGGCGTCGTCGTTCTCCATACACCCGGCTTGTAGACGCCCGATAGTGAATACTTTGGTTCGGTCCGGGCGGGACACGTCTCCGACGGGGTACGCACGCCACCGCGGCGGCAGTGCGGTCGCGGTGGACGCCTCGCCGGCGCCACCGGTCGGCGCCGGCGGGGGGAGGGGTGGGGACTCGGCGCTGCGCCGGACCCTGTGTCCGGCGCCCTGCGGTCACAAGTAGTCAAGCATCGAGTTGCTGTTGCGGTCGGAGCTACTGGCGGGAAGAAATACTGTCGCGAGTACGCTACATCCCTCGAACTTCGTGCGCAGTGACCGCCTTACACAGCCGCGGCTGGTCCTACCCGAAGCTCTCGACTTTCGCCCCCTCAGCATCACCGCCGGCGGCCTCGATCGCGTCGGTCGCCGCCTCGACGAAGTCGGCGAAGCCGTAGACGAACACGCCTTCCTCGTCCGCGCCGGTCACGACCGAATCGACTGCCCGCTCGAACTCGGCGTCGTCCTCGCCAAGCAGCGTCACGTCCGCGCCGGCGTCGACGAGCGCGTCGAGGCGGGCCTCGTGAGCCGGCTCGCCCTCGTAGCGGTACACCACCGCGGCCTCGGCGTCGTTCTCGACGGCGGCCTCCGCGATCGCGACGGCGGCGCCGATCCCCGGCCCGCCCGCGAGCACGACCGCCCGCCCCTCGCCCTCGTAGTAGTCGTCGCCGAAGGGGCCGGTGACTTCGACCTCGTCGCCCGACTGGAGCGCCGCGAGGTAGTCACTGAAGGGGCCGCTCTCCGGGGCGACTTCGACGGTGATCTCGAACGTCTCGCCGGTACCCGGCGAGGAGAGCGTGTAGAACCGGGCGTACTCCTCGCCGTCGATCTCGCCGGAGAGCCGAACGAACTGGCCGGCGAGTCCCTCGAACCCCTCGGGCGTGTCGAACGTGAGCGTGAACGTGTTCGGGCCGACCGACTCGCGGCCGACGACAGTCGCGTCCATACCGCGGCTTTCGCCGCCGCGCTAAAGCCGCTTTCCTTCGCGACTCCGGGAGTCGGGGGAACGAACGGTCAGTTTCGCCGGGTTGTACACGGTCGTAACTGACCGACTGACCGGACGCTTCAGAAGGTTTTTGCGCGGGCCGTTGGTAGTTCGTGCCAGTATGCCTGCGGACTTCAACTGGGCCATCGGCGGGGAGGCCGGCGATGGCATCGACTCCACCGGGAAGATCTTCGCGAGAGCGCTCTCCCGGGCCGGGCGACACGTGTTCACCTCTAAGGACTTCGCTTCACGTATCCGGGGTGGGTACACGGCGTACAAGGTTCGGACCTCGATCGACCAGGTGGAGAGTACGGTCGACCGCCTCGACGTGCTGATCGCGCTGACCCAGCGCACCGTCGACGAGAACATCGACGAACTCCACGAGGGGTCGGTGATCATCTACGACGGCGAGCGCACGTCGATGCAGGACCTCGAGATCCCCGACGAAATGGTCGGGATGGACGTCCCCCTCAAGTCGCTGGCGGAGGAGGCCGGCGGCGCCATCATGCGCAACATCGTCGCACTGGGGGCCGCCTGCGAGGTCACTGACTTCCCGATCGAGCACCTCGCGTCCTCGCTGGAGAAGCGCTTCAGCGACAAGGGCCAGTCGATCGTCGAGAACAACAAGACCGCCGCCGAACTCGGCGCGGAGTACGTCGGCGACAACTACGAGGCCGAGAGCACCGAGTTCGAGTACGAACTGGAGACGACCGACGAGGACTACGTCCTGATCAACGGCGACGAGGCGATCGGGATGGGCGCCATCGCCGCCGGCTGCCGGTTCTACTCGGGCTACCCGATCACGCCGGCGACCGACGTGATGGAGTACCTGACCGGGCGCCTCGAGCACTACGGCGGCCACGTCGTGCAGGCCGAGGACGAGCTCTCGGCGATCAACATGGCGCTGGGCGCGGCCCGCGCGGGTGCGCGGTCGATGACCGCCACCTCCGGCCCCGGGATCGACCTGATGTCCGAGACGTTCGGGCTGGTGGCCCAGAGCGAGACGCCGCTGGTGATCTGTGACGTGATGCGCTCGGGTCCCTCGACGGGGATGCCGACCAAGCAGGAGCAGGGCGACCTCGACATGACGCTGTTCGGCGGCCACGGCGAGATCCCGCGGTTCGTGCTCGCGCCGACGACGATCTCGGAGTGCTTCTGGAAGACCGTCGAGGCGTTCAACCTCGCCGAGAAGTACCAGACCCCCGTCTACCTGGTGTCGGACCTCGAGATGGCGGTCACCGAGCAGACGTTCCCGCCCGAGGCGTTCGACATGGACGAGGTCGAGATCGACCGCGGGAAGCTCGTCGACGAGGACGAGATCGACGAGTGGCTCGACGACGAGGGGCGCTTCCGCGCCCACGCCGCCACCGAGGACGGCATCAGCCCGCGCGCGAAGCCGGGGACGACCGACGGCGCCCACATGTCCACCGGGCTCGAACACAACGAGCTCGGCCGGCGGACCGAGGACACGGAGATCCGCGTCGAGCAGGTCGACAAGCGCCAACGTAAGGTCGAGACCGCCCGAGAGCGCGAGGACTGGAGTCCGCGGGAGTTCGGCAACGCCGACGCCGACAACCTCGTCGTCTCGTGGGGGTCGAACGAGGGGACCATCGTCGAGGCGATGGACCTGATGGGCGAGGACGACCCGGACTTCCGGTTCCTCTCGGTGCCGTACCTGTTCCCGCGGCCGGACCTCACCGACGCGTTCGAGCAGGCCGAACAGGTCGTCGTCGTCGAGTGTAACGCGACCGGGCAGTTCGCGGACGTGCTGGAGCACGACACGCTCCAGCGCGTGGATCGGGTGAACAAGTACAACGGCGTCGGGTTCAAAGCGGACGAACTCGCCGACGAGATCACGGAGGTGCTCCAATGAGCAGCGAGACTCGATTCATCGACTTCAAATCCGACAAGCAGCCCACCTGGTGTCCCGGTTGCGGTGACTTCGGGACGATGAACGGCATGATGAAGGCGCTGGCGAACACGGGGAACGACCCCGACAACACGTTCGTCGTCGCCGGCATCGGCTGTTCGGGCAAGATCGGCACGTACATGCACAGCTACGCGCTCCACGGCGTCCACGGTCGGGCGCTGCCCGTCGGCACGGGCGTGAAGATGGCCAACCCCGACCTCGAAGTGATGGTCGCGGGCGGCGACGGCGACGGCTACTCGATCGGCGCCGGCCACTTCGTCCACGCGGTGCGCCGGAACGTCGACATGACGTACGTCGTGATGGACAACCGCATCTACGGCCTCACCAAGGGGCAGGCCTCGCCGACGAGCCGCGAGGACTTCGAGACGGCGACGACGCCCGAGGGGCCGAAGCAGCCGCCGGTCAACCCCCTCGCGCTCGCGCTGTCGGCGGGCGGGACGTTCATCGCCCAGTCGTTCGCCTCTGACTCCCAGCGCCACGCCGAACTGGTGCAGGAGGCCATCGAACACGACGGGTTCGGGTTCGTCAACGTGTTCTCGCCGTGTGTCACGTTCAACGACACGGACACGTACGACTACTTCCGCGACAACCTCACCGATCTGGCGGAGACCGACCACGACCCGACTGACTTCGACGAGGCCAAGGACCGCATCATGGATCCCGACGGCGAGTACCAGGGGATCCTCTATCAGGACGAGGACTCCGTCCCCTACCACGAGGCCCACGGCGTCACCGAGGACATGACCGAGATCCCCGACGGCGCCCCCGAGGACGCGACGGATCTCGTCCGCGAGTTCTACTGAACCGCCACGGCCCCGTTTTTCCGCCGCCGATCGCATCGCTCCTCCGTCCCGTTCCGACCCCCGCGAGCCGACGGAAACCACGGAGTACGGGACGGACTCGCAGGATTCGCTACGGAGTTAGCAACACTCATTACGGACACGGCGTTTCGTGTGTCCATGTCCGACCGTTTTGACGTGGTCATCGCGGGGGCGGGACCCGCGGGCGCACAGTGTGCCCGCGACCTCGCCCAGCGAGGCTACGACGTCGTCCTCCTCGAGACCGAACCGGAGGACGAGTTCCCGCGTCAGAGCAACAAGTCGACCGCCGGCACGTTCCCGTCGATGATGTCCGCCTTCGGCGTCCCCGACGACGTGGTGATGAACTACACCGACGACGTGGTGCTGGAGTCGCCGAACCGCCACTACGTCCAGAACCAGCCCGGCGCCGTGCTGGAGTTCGCCGAGTTCAAGCAGTGGATGGTCGCCGACGCCAGAGAGAAGGGCGCGGAGGTGTGGTTCGACGCCCGCGTCTCCCGGCCGATCACGGAGGACGGCACCCCCGTCGGCGTGCGCTACAACGGCGACGAGGAGGTGTACGCCGACATCGTCGTCGACGCCACCGGTCCCGCGGCGCCGCTGGCGAAGGATCTGGGCGTCAGCGACCTCAAACGCGGGAAGCAGGCCATCGGCGTCGAGTACGAACTCGAAGGCGTCGAGATCGACCACCCCGACTACGCCGACCTGACCGACTCGATGATGCTGCGGCTCGACCACGACCTCGCGCCCGGCGGCTACTCGTGGATCTTCCACACCGGCGGCGACGAGGCGAAGGTCGGGATCTGCTACATCCAGAACGAGAGCCACCAGCGCCACGGGAAGGAGGGGATGGGGATCGACGACTACCTCCAGTACTGGCTCGACACCGACCCCCGATTCGAGGACGCCGAGCGCATCGAGGGGAAGGTCCACCGCGGCTCCGCCCACATCCAGACGCCGGGCGAGCTCAGCACTGACAGCTTCATGGCGATCGGCGACACCGTCCCAAGCATCGACCCGCTCTGGGGCGAGGGGATCCACAAGGGGATGCAGTCCGGCCGCGCGGCCGCGACGACCGCCGACCGCTGTCTCACGCCGGAGGAGCCCGACACCTCGGCGTCGGCGATGGCGGTGTACAACAAGCTCTGGCACAGCGAGGTCGCCCCGCGGGCCCGCGAGCGGCTGCTGATGACCGAACTCCTCTACCTCGCGCCGAACTCACGGTACGACACGCTGATGGCCGACCTGAACGACACCGAGGAGGAGACGCTCGCGAAGGTCAACGCCGGCGACGTGGGCGCGATGCGGAAGCTGCTCCACCTCAGCGACGTGCCGCTGCTCGCGAAGTTCGCGCGCGAGCGGTTCAGCGAGTAGGGGAACCGACGACGACGCGCAACCGACTGCGGCCGTCGCGCCGTCGTCGAACGCGCCGGGGGGCGAGAGTGCCCCGGCCGCAACGGCTTTTCCTCCGAAGAACCACTGTTCGAACACATGAGCGAAACGCCTACCGGCGACGAGATAGCGACGGCCGAGGACTGTCCGCGTGCCAGCGGCATGCCGATGCTCGGCATGGGGACGTGGGAGCTGACCGACGAACAGACCTGTCCCGAGGCGGTCGCGACCGCCCTGGAGATGGGGTACCGCCACGTCGACACCGCGCAGGCGTACGGCAACGAACACCTGGTCGGCGACGGGATCGCCCGCAGCGACGTCGACCGGGAGGATATCTTCCTCGCGACGAAGATCTGGAACTCCGATCTGGGGTACGACGATGCGATCGACGCCGCCTACGACGCCGTCGACAACCTCGGCGTCGACTCCGTCGACCTGCTGTACGTCCACTGGCCGGCGGAGGCGTACGACCCCGCCGAGACGTTCCGCGCGTTCGACGAACTGGTCGAGGAGGGGGTCACCGAGCGCATCGGCATCTCCAACTTCGAGCCCGAGCAGATCGAGGAAGCGCAGGCGGCGGCCGACCACGACATCTTCGCCCACCAGTTCGAGTGCCACCCGCTACTCCAGCAGGAGGTGGTCCGCGAGGCGACCGTGGAACACGGCATCGAGCCGGTCGCGTACTCCCCGCTGGCCCGCGGCGAGGTGTTCGGCCACGAAGTGATCAGCGACATCGCCGGCAGCCACAACGTCAGCGAGGCACAGGTGAGCCTCGCGTGGCTCCGCGAGCAGGGGGTCACCGCGATTCCGAAGGCCTCCAGCGAGGCACACCTCCACGACAACTGGGCGTCGCTGTCGCTCCAGCTCAACGAAGGCGAACTCGAAGCGATCGACGAGCTCGAGGAGGGTCGGCGGATGGTCGATCCGGATTTCGGCCCGTGGAACCGCTGAACTGTCGGAGAACTGTCGTCTGACGCCCGTCGTTCGCACCGCAACTTTCACCTCGGCGGGACTGCTCTACTCGCCCAATGCAAGGGCAGCGAACCGGACTGATCGACGCCATCCGCATCGACGTCGCCCGCCTCCACGCGACGTGGATGGAGCTGGTGTTTCCCCGACAGCTCGACCCCAGTAGCGTGCTCGGCCGCTGGGAGCCGGAGACCGGCGGCCAGAAGGCCGCTTACTACGCTTGGGCCGCACTGGGGATCCCGCTCGTGGTGATCGGCTACCCGCTCCTCCTGCTCGGCTTCGCGACGCGGTACTACGCCGGCAAGCTCGACTCCGCGACCACCCGGCTGGGGATCGTCGGCGTCGTCCTCGTCGCCGCCGTGGCGTGGGGGCTGTTGACCGTCGGCGCGTGGGTCCGGCAGTTCTCGACTGACGGGCTGGTCGCCGTGGCCGCCGCGGGCGGGGTCGCGACCGTCTCCGCCGGGCTGGCGGTCGTGTTCTCCCGCCGCGGCGGGCGCCTGACGAGCGTCCTGTTTGCCTACCCCGCCGCGACGACCGCGCTGTTCCTCCCGCCGGTCGTGGCCGCGCTCTACTCGCCGGCGCTGGCCGGCGTGCTCACCGGCAGCACCAACCTCGCGATCTGGATCCTCGACAACGTGCTCACCGTGGGCGGGCTGAACGAGATGATCCGGAGCCGGTTCGCCCTCGAGGGGCCGGCATACGTCGCGATGTGGTTCGGGATCGCCGTCCCGCTGGGCTGGCTGCTCGGCGGCGTGGTCGCGCTGGCGGACGTGATCCGCCCGCAGCAGGATGGGTCGAGCGCCTCCGGCAGCGCCGGCCAGTTCTAAGACTGTTCGAGTTCCGACTCCTCGGCGACGCTCTCCTCCTCGACCTCGTCGGTGACGTGGGACGCCACCCGCACACCGATCAACGAAACGACGATGCCGGCGACGATGAATCCGACCAAGCGCTGGCCCGGCTCGAACGTGATCTCGGTGACCCACAGCGACAGCGTCAGGTTGGGAACGTCCGTCTGCTGTTCGAGGAAGTAGCCCGCGAAGCCGCGGATCACCAGCCCGACCGCGACGACGCCGAAGGGGAGGTTCAACACCGGCGAGGAGAGCCCGTCGTCCCGGATACGTTCGTCGACCAGCCGGCCGGCGGAGGCGGTCAGCGCCGCCAGCGCCAGCCACGGCACCGCGTCGTAGACGAACAGCACGAACTGGATCAGGACCGGCTCGGAGCTGGCCTCCGTCGCCGAGAGCCCGCCGAGGAACGCGCCGACAAGCGCCAGCCCGGCCCCGACGGCGTAGGTGACGACGGACACCTGCCCGGAGTACAGCGCCTCGCGCACCTGTTCGGGCGTGTTCTCCAGCCGGTCGTCGATCGCGAGCCCCTTGTACAGCAGCACCGCGCCGAGCAGCGACGCCAGCCCGGCCATCGCGATCTGTGGCGAGAACTGGATCGCGAGCGCGGGCAGGACGAGCAGGGCGACGCCGAGCGGCACGAGCACCGTCTCGCGCATCTCCTCGTCGCCGAGGAACTGTTTGAGCAGGTAGTACGTCGACTCGATGTCGCGGGCCTGCCGGACGACGACGCGGTCGACGCTGTCGACGCCCACGCGGGACTCGACGATCGGGACCACGCGCTCGTCCTCGGCGCTGTCGACGACGACGATCGCGGAGTCGGGGGCGTAGCGCTCGATCAGCTCGTCGATCTGTCGGGCGATCGCGCGGTCGGCATTCACTCGCGAGTCGGCGCCGCCGGAGACCACCGCGACGGTGGCGTCGTCGCCGCCGTCGGTCAACTCGCGCGTGACACGGAGGGCTTCGAGCAGGCAGTTGACGCTCGCGTCCTCGGGGTCGGCGAGCCCCACGTCGGTCACGAGCGAGCGCACCGCCTCCCAGCCGGCGACGGGCATCGCCGCGCCCGTCTTGGCGCCGACATCGTTCGAGCGGTCCACACAGAGGACCAGCGTGCTCACGGCCGGAGGGACGGGCGCCGCGACGTTAAGCTTCGGGTCGACCCCACGGGATCACGCGAACCCCCGATCGAGGTAGCCGCGATCACGCCCGAAAGCGGAAGTCGAGCCCGCCGTCCTCGCCGGTGACGCGGCTGGCGAGCCCGGCGCCGAAGGCGTACGCGACCGAGCGCGCGCCCATGCCGACGCGGGCGAGCGGGCCGCGCTGCGGTTCGAACTCCTGGACGGAGACCTCCTCCCCGAGCTGCTCCTCGAGGCTGTCGGTCACGTCCTCGCGGGTGCCGATCTCGTCGACGAGGCCCATCTCCGCCGCCTCGGTGCCCAGGTAGATCCGGGCCTCGGTGTCCCGGATCTCGCCCTCGCTCAGCTCCCGGCCCTCGGCGACGCGGTCGACGAAGCGGTCGTACAGCCCGTCGATCAGGCTCTGGAGGTACTCGCGTTCGTCGTCGTCGATCTCCTTCAGCGGCGTGCCGGCGTCCTTGTACTCGCCGGCGGTGAACTGCTCGTAGCTGACTCCCAGCCGGTCGGCGAGGTCGGCGACGTTCGGCCGGGAGCCGATCACGCCGATCGAGCCGACGATCGACGGCTCGCGCGCCCAGATCTCGTCACAGCCCGAGGCGATCCAGTAGCCGCCGCTGGCACACACGTCGGTCGCGTAGGCGATCGTCGGACCGTCGAACCGCTCGACGGCGTTGCGGATGTCCTCGCTCGGGACCACCTCGCCGCCGGGGGTGTTGAGCTTGACCAGCAGCGCGTCGACCGCGGGGTCGTCGTCGGCCCGGTCGATCTGGTCGGCGATCTCGTCGGCGGTCGCGCCCACCGGCCCCGTCGGGATGGGGTTGTTGCCGCCGCCGTCGCGGGTGATCGGCCCCTCGACGCCGACCTCCGCGACGTTGTACGGCGGGAACTGGCTCCCGGCGATACCGGACAACATGCGGACGGCGCCGGCCGCGACGGCGAACGCGAGCAGGATCCCGAGCAGGTCCGCGAGGTCCGCCGCGAACTCGACGAACAGCAGCCACGCCGCCACCAGCGCGACCAGCGTGCCGCCGGCGACGAGGAGGAACCGTCCCAGTCGGTCGTTCGTGTCGGTCATGGGCGCTACTGCGGCGCGGTGCTACAAAAAGGATGGCCGAAACGACGGCGACGGCGTCGCCGCTGGCGGCTCGTCGTGGGGTCGAAAAACGGAAGCGATTCTCCGGAAAGTTACAGCAGGCCGGTCTTCTGCAGCTTCATCAGGTCCTCGGTGTCGAGGGTCTCGCCTTCCTTGAACTTCTGGTAGATCTCCTCGGCCTCTTCCTTCTCCTCTTCCATCTTCTGCTCGCGCTCGTCCTTGCGCTCTTCCTCTTCCTCCTTGTCGAGTTCGCGCAGGCGCTTCTGGACGCGCACGAAGTCCTCGTGGTGGCGGTCGGCCGCCTCCTGGGCCTCGACGAACAGCTCGTGCATCTCGTCGGCCTCGTCGCGGATCTCGTCGGCCTCGCGGTAGGCCTCGATCATCTCGTTGTGGTGCTCCTGGGCCTTGTCCGCCAGCTCCGTGACCTTCTGGTGGTGCTGGCTGGCCTCCGAGCGGACCTCCTCGGCCTTCTCGATCTTCTCCTCGAGCTCGTCGCTCTGGTCGACCTTCTCCTCGCGCTCGGCGAGCTGCTCGCGCTTGTCCTCGATCTTCTCGATGAGTTCGCGCTCCTCCTCGGCGGAGAGCACTTCGGTCTGCTGTTTGAACTCGAGGTCCTCGATCTCCTCGCGGAGCTCCTCGGCGTCCTTGCCGTCGTCGAGTTCGAGGTCCTCCTTCATCTCCTCGACCTCGTCGAACAGCTCGTTCGCGTCGGCGTTGAGCTCGTTTCGCTTCTCCTTGTGCTCCTGAACCTGCTCGTTGAGCTCGTCGCGCTTCTCGCGGTGCTCCTGTGCCTCGTCGACCTTCTCGCGGGTCTCCGCGTTCAGGTCGTCGCGCTTGGAGGCGCGCTCGGAGGCGATCTGGTTCAGGTCGTTCCGTCGATCCCGGAGCTGGCCGGCGAGCTTGATCAGCTCGCCCTTCGAGCCGTTCTCCAGCTTCTCCTCGGGGAGGTCGACGTTGTCTTCTTCACTCAGTGCTTCGATGTCGTACTTCTCGAGTACGTCCTGTTTCGTTACCATGCTAATCGAACCTCTGTACCATCCGCCCTCCGGACACAGCGGACGCTCGTGGGACCGCAGTAAATCGTGGATAAGAGTTCCCGATCATTCTGCGTGCGGTGCCACCAGCGCCGGAGGCGTTCTGGTACCTGAGAGTATGGTAGTAGCGTAGTTAAATTCTTCGGTGGTTCGCGGGTGTAATTGCGTCACACGGCCTCTACCGCCCGTCACGCACTCGCACACCCCCGACAGGTCGGTCCGGCAAACACTTCCCGGGGCGTCGCCGACGGCGACACATGAACGACGCGGACGCGACCGACCGCGGGACGACCCACGTCGAACGGATCACCGCGCAGGGCCACGAGAACGTCACCGGCGAGCACGGGAGCACCGTCGAGGTGACCACCGACGACTGGCTCACCCCCGCCGGCGACTGCATCGTCGGCGTCGAGGCCGACGGGACTCCCGCCGACTTCGACGACGCGTTCGTCGCCGCCTGCCAGTCGAGCGAGGCGACGATCACCGCCGAGTTCGCGGTCGAGGCCGGGGACGAGACGCTGACGGACACGATAACCGGCCGCGGCGACCCCGAACTCACGTTCGAGGGCGACCGCAGCCTCGTGGGCAGAACGAGCGACTACGTCGACGACCGGACCGTGTTCGTCGGCGCCGACGGCGCCGCCGCGGATCTGGACCGGGAGCTGATCGACGCGCTGGCCGACGGCGCGGCGTTGACGCTGACGCTGACCGTCGACTCCGGCGGGAACTGACGGCGTTCGGCGCGCAGTTTTTGGTCGCCCGTCCGAACAATTCGGTATGAGCGACGACGCCGAGGAGCGCGCGGACGAGCCGTCGAGAAACATCAGCGGCGGCCCGGACGGCGGTGGGGAAGCGGTCACGGCCGTCGACGACGGCGAGCCGGCCAGTCGGGCGGAAGCGGTCGTCGACGAACTTGGGGAGATGTACTGGCAGAAGGCCTACGGCGGCCGCGACGGCTTCGAGTGTCTCGTCCGGACGATCCTGAGCCAGAACACCAGCGACAAGGCCAGCCAGCCGGCCCACGACAGCCTGATGAGCCGGTACGGCGGCGACGGGATCGACCTCGCCGAGTCGCTCGCCGGCGCCGCACAGGACGAACTCGCCGAGACCATCTCTTCGGCCGGCCTCTACAACCAGAAGTCCGAGACCATCGTCCGCCTCGCCGGACGCGTCGTCGAGGAGTACGGCGGCGCCGACGGCTTCGACGAGTTCGTGAAGTCCGGCGACCCCGACCAAGTCCGGGAGACGCTCTTGGAGATGAAGGGCGTCGGACCGAAGACGGCCGACTGCGTGCTGCTGTTCTCCGGGGGTCGCAACGGCGTATTCCCCGTCGACACCCACGTCCACCGGATCGCACGGCGGATGGGCCTCGCGCCCGCGGACGCGGACCACGAGCAGGTGCGGCAGGCGATCGAGGCGGCCGTCCCCGGGGAGAAGTGTGGCTTCGGTCACACCGCGATGATCCAGTTCGGCCGGGAGTACTGCACCGCCCGCGAGCCGGCGTGTCTGGACGGCCCGGAGGCCTGCCCGCTGGTGGAGTACTGCGACCAAGTGGGCGTCGACGAACTCTCCGGCGACGTGGTGGATCCGGCGGCGGTCGTCACCGACGATTAACCGATCGCGCCGGAGGGGTGGTACGTCGGTGGACTATCACGCAGCGAGGGCACCAGCCCCGCCCTTCAGACCGAACCCCATCACCGGGCCGCTGTAGTCGGCCGTGTCGTTCGGCGGACTCGTGTGGGTGGCTTCCTCCTCGGTCTCCCCGCCACCGGCCTCTAGGTTTCCGGTCGCGGCAGCGTTCCCCGCCGTGACGGTTATCAACATCACGACGACCAGTAACGTGATCGTGACTCGTCGTAGATCCATCGTCGATCCAGTCGCTCGTGAACAGTGCCCACAGTAAAGTTCTTCTGGTGGAACAGGTTTCGACTCTCACCCGAAACTCGACGCCCCCGACGATCACTACTTGAATCGGAACGTCTCGAGGTTCTTCGGCGCGAGTGAGTCCGGAGGACGAACGAGCGTTTTTGCATGAACGGGTTTTGCGGGGGTCTGGCCGCAGGCGGCTACGCCGCCGAGGACATGTCCCCGCAAAAACGGTTCACTTGAACCGGAACGTCTCGAGGTTCTTCGGCGCGAACGTGCGCATGTTGAACTCGTGGTACAGCGCCGAGGAGAAGTCCTGCACGGAGCTCTCGTCGCCGTGGACACAGAGCACCTTCTCCGGGCGCGGGCTCATGTTCCGGACAAAGTTCATCAACCCCTCGCGGTCGGCGTGACCGGAGAAGCCGTCGACGGTCTCGACGTCCATCTTCAGGGTCAGCTTCGAGCCCCGGCCGTCGCGGTTCGAGCCGAAGTCCGAGACGGGGATCTCGTCCCAGCCGTTCTGGATACGCCGGCCGAGCGTCCCCTGGGCCTGATAGCCGACGAAGGTGAGCGTGGAGTCCTGATCGCTGCCGAGGTGGCGCAGCCACGACATGATCGGGCCGCCGGTCACCATCCCGGAGGTGGAGAGGATGATCGACGGGCCTTCGTCGACGACCTCCTGTCGCTCGTCCTCGCCGCCGTCGATGTGGTTGAACTGGTCGGCGAGGAACGGGTTCTCGTCCTCGTGGAAGATGCGGTCCTGCAGGTCGTCACGCAGGTACTCGGGGTAGGTGGTGTGGATCGCGGTCGCCTCCCAGATCATCCCGTCGAGGTGGACCGGCATCTCCGGGATCTTCCCGGTGCGCATCGCCTCCTCGATGACGAGCATGATCTCCTGTGACCGCCCGACAGCGAAGGCGGGGATCAACACCTTCCCGCCTTTCTCGTGAGCCTCGTTGATCACCTCGATCAGCCGGCGCTCGGAGTCCTCCTGATCGGTCTGGTAGTCGTTCCGACCACCGTAGGTGGACTCCATCACCAGCGCCTCGACGCGGGGGAAGTCGTTGACCGCGCCGTTGAACAGCCGGGTGTCGTCGTAGTGGATGTCGCCGGAGAACGCGACGTTGTAGAGGCCGTCGCCGACGTGGAAGTGGGAGACGGCCGAGCCGAGGATGTGGCCCGCGTTGTGGAACGTGAGCTTGAGGTCGGGCGCGATGTCGGTCACGTCGCCGTACTCCAGCGGGATGCAGTGCTTGATCGCCTCGCGTACCTGCGCGGAGTCGTACGGCGGCGTCCGGCCCTCCTTGGCGGCCACGTCGAGGTAGTCGAGCGTGAGCAGCCCCATCAGGTCCCGCGTCGGCTCCGTACAGTAGATCGGGCCGTCGTAGCCGTACTTGAAGAGGAGGGGGATCAGCGCGGAGTGGTCGAGGTGGGCGTGGGTGAGCACGACCGCGTCGAGGTTCTGGGCGCCGGCACCGAGCGCCTCGGGGATCTGGAGGTACGGCACCTCGCCCTCGGCGCCAGGCTTGTCGCCGCAGTCGACCAGCACGCGCGTCTCCGCGGTGTTGAGGATGAACGCGGCGCGGCCGACCTCGCGACAGCAGCCAAGCGTGGTGATCCGGACCCACTGCTCGTCGGCCATCTCCTCGCGGTGGATCTGCCGGCCGACGCGTTCGAGGATCTCGCGGCGCTCCTGGCGCTCCTGCTTGAGGAAGTTCCGGACGTTGGAGACGGTGGAGGACTCGATCGGCGGCGTGCGGACGACCTCGGGGGTCCAGCCCACTTCGCGGGTAATCTCCCGGAGCGTGGAGCCGTGGCGGCCGATGACCATGCCGGGCTTCTCGGCCTCGATGACGACCTCGCCGGTGTCCTCGTGGAAGTCCAGATCCTCCACGCCGGCCTCCTCCGGGATCACGTCCATGACTTTCTCACGCGCCTCGCCGGGTCGGGAGAGCACGTCGGGGTCCGGGCGGACCGTGATGCGCTTGCGAAGCTTGGAGGCGAGCTGGCGGACCAGGTTGCCGTCGCCGGCGAACTCCTTGGGGTCGCGGGTGTAGACCACCAGCTCCGGCCCCTCGTATTTCACGTCAGTGATGGAGATCGTAGAGGGGATCTCTGCCTCGATTTCACTTTTCAACTCCTCGAGTTGCGTATCTACTTGACTCATGTGTCGAAGACGCTCGCGTCGACTGCGTTGCCCGACGCGAGAGTGGCGGTGATTCTCTCCGGTGTTGCCGCGCGGGAAAGTACAGCGAGAACCCGCTTACACGGAGGTATCTCCGCGCGGTAGTAAAAGCCTTCCCAAACCGCGAGCGTGGCTGGTGGCAACATGCTTTTTCCTCGGGCGGCGAAGCCCGCGAGCGTGTTCGAAGACGATCCCGTCGAGGAACTGCCCGCGGCGACGCTGTGTCACCTCGTCGCAGGTGCGGCCGGCGACGAACAGCCGGCCGGCGACGACGAGACTCTCCTCATCCACAAGAAACGCGGCGTCGGCAGCGGGCAGTGGGTCGGTCCCGGCGGGAAAGTCGAGGACGGTGAGACTCCGCGGGAGTGCGTGGTTCGGGAGGTTCGCGAGGAGGTCGGGATCGACGTGCTCGACCCCGAGAAGGCCGGGGAGTTCGTCTACCGCTCGGACGACTGGGACGCCCTCGTCCACGTGTTCCGCGCGACCGAGTACGCGGGCACGCCCGAGGAGACCGAGGAGGCCGATCCGCGGTGGTTCCCCGTCGACGACCTCCCGTTCGCCGAGATGTGGGCGACCGACCGCGAGTGGCTGCCCGTCGTGCTCGACGGCGGGACGTTCCGCGGGCGGTTCGTCTACGAGGACGGCGAGCCGCGGGAGGTGACCGTCGAGACGGGCGTGACGTTCCCCGGCGAGCGCTGACGGTGGCTTCGGACGTTTTAAGCCGCGACCACCACTTCGTCGGCGTATGAGCGACGACGACGACCAGACGCTCGGGATCACCGAGTCCAAGGAGTACGCCACCGGCGACTGGTACGCCGAAGTCTGCCGGAAGGCGGGGCTGACCAACTACGGCCCGGAGGGGATGTCCGGGTTCATCGTCGCCCGCCCGCGGGCGTACGGCCTCTGGGAGCGAGTACAGGGGGAACTCGACGCCCGGTTCAAGGACACCGGCGTCCAGAACGCCTACTTCCCGCTGTTCATCCCGGAATCCTACCTCGAACGCGAGAAGGACATCGTCGAGGGGTTCGACCCCGAAGTCGCGTGGGTCACCCACGGCGGCCACGACGAGCTCGAGGAGCGCCTCGCGGTCCGGCCGACCTCCGAGTCGATCATCGCGCCGTACATGTCCCAGTGGATCCGGAGCCACCGTGACCTCCCCCTCCGAGTCAATCAGTGGGCCTCCGTCGTGCGCTGGGAGGCGACAGAGACGAAGCCGTTCTTCCGCACCAAGGAGTTCCTCTGGCAGGAGGGCCACACCGCCCACGAGACCGACGAGGAGGCGTGGGAGGAGACCCTGACCCGCCTCGACCAGTACGAGGAGGTGTACGAGGACGTGCTCGCGATCCCGGTGATGCGCGGGCAGAAGCCCGACCACGACAAGTTCCCCGGCGCGGACACGACGACGACCGTCGAGGCGCTGATGCCCGACGGGAAGTCGGTGCAGGGCGCGACCTCCCACCACCTCGGCCAGTCGTTCGCGGAGGCGTTCGACATCACCTACAGCGACGAGGACGAGGAGGAGCGCGTCGCCCACACGACCTCGTGGGGGTTCTCCTGGCGCTCGCTGGGCGCGCTGATCATGACCCACTCCGACGAGCAGGGTCTCGTCCTCCCCCCGACGCTCGCGCCCGAGCAGGTCGTGATCGTCCCCATCTACCAGTCCGACACCAAGGACGAAGTCATCGACTACGCCGAAGAGGTCGCCGACGACCTCGAGGACGCCGGCGTCCGCGTCGAACTCGACGACCGCGACGAGCGCAACCCCGGGTTCAAGTTCAACGAGTGGGAGCTGAAGGGCGTCCCCGTCCGCTTCGAGATCGGTCCCCACGAGGTCGAGGACGGCGAGATCACGGCGGTCCACCGTCCCGACGGCGAGGAGGTCACGCTCGACCGCGACGGCGTCGCCGAGTCGGTCCGTGACGAACTCGACACCGTCTACGCCAAGCTGTTCGCCGCCGCCGAGGAGAACATCGAGGAGAACGTCCGCGACGCCGACGACCGCGCGGGCATCCTCGGCACGCTCGGCCAGCACGGGGGCTACGTCCGGACGCCGTGGTGTGGCGACGAGGCCTGCGAGGAGGAGATCTCCGAGCAGATGGCCGCCGAGATCGTGATGGTGCCGTTCCCCGACGACGAGGAGAAACACCACGACGACGTGCTCGCCGGCGACGCCGAGTGTGCGGTCTGTGGCGACGACGCCGACGAGACCGCCTACTTCGCGAAGTCCTACTGAGCGATCGCGATCCTCTCGAACTTTTTTCAGGTCGACACCGCGTGGAGTCCGACGATCCCCACGACGATCACGCCGATGAACGCCAGCCGCGAGGCCGTCGCCGGCTCGTCGAACAGCGCGATCCCCAACAGCGCCGTCCCGACCGCGCCGATCCCGGTCCAGACGGCGTAGGCGGTCCCGACCGGTAGCTGCTCGACCGCCTTCGCGAGCAGGACCATCGACGCGACGAGCGCGATCACGGTGCCGGCAGTCGGGATCGGCTTCGTCAGCCCCTCCGAATACTCCAGTCCGATCGCCCACGCCACCTCGAACAGCCCCGCAGCGAGCAGGAGGTACCACGCCATACCCGCGACTGGACGGTCGGCGGCCATAGCTCCCGTGATCCCACGCCGGTGTCGAACCACTCAGGGGGCTGGCTGCCCTCCGTTCGCGCATGGAGGTGGCTATCGTCACCGTCGGCGACGAGATCCTCGCCGGCGACACACGGAACACCAACGCCGAGCGGCTCGCCCGCCGGCTGCACGAACGCGGCGCGACCGTCGCCCGGATGCTCACGATCCCCGACGACCGCGAGCTAATCACGGAGACCGTCGACGACTGGCGCCGCGAGTTCGACGCCGTGATCGTCGGCGGCGGCCTCGGCGGCACCCACGACGACGTGACGATGGACGCCGTCGCCGACGCGTTCGGTCGCGAACTGGTGCTCGAAGACGAGGTCCGAGCGGACCTGATCGAGTACATGGCCGACTACGAGGGGGTGGATCCCGACGAACTCGACTCCGAGACGGTCGAACTCGATCTCGCGGCGTGGGGGGCGACCCCCGCCGGTGCGCGACCCCTGCTCAACCCCGTTGGGCTCTGCCCGGGCGCCGCCATCGAGAACGTCTACGTGTTCCCCGGCCCGCCCGCGGAGTTCGAGGCGATGTTCGACCTCGTGGCCGAGGAGTTCGGCGGCGACGCGGTGAGCGAGACGCTCGCGACGACCGCGCCGGAAGGCTCGCTGACCGACACGCTCGCCGAGTTCCGCGAGCGGTTCGACCTCGTTGTCGGCAGCTACCCCTCCAGCGAAGGGACGAACCGCCTGAAAGTCACCGGGAGCGATCCCGACACCGTCGCCGAGGGGATCGAGTGGCTCCGCGAGCGCGTGTCGACCCCGGAGTAATCCCTCGACTGCCGCGGAGCGCGTGTTTTTGCGACGGCGTCACAGTTCTACCCATGACTGACACCGCGCTCGTCGTCGGTACGTGTTCGCTGTTTCGACCGCAAACACGAACGCGGAGTGAGCATGACCACTTGTGACCGCACCGCCCCGCACAGTCCACAGACCTCCCCAGCCGACTCACTCGCTCACGTCTGTTCGCTCGTTCGTCCCTCGCGCTAGTCGCGCCCACGAGGGGCGCTCCTGCTTCGCGCCGACCGCCACAGCGGTACGGTCGCGGTGGACGCCTCGCGGCCGCCAGCGGTCGGCGGCCGCGGAGGGAGGGGTGGGGACTCGGTACCGCGCCGGGCTTCATGCCCGGCGCACTGCGGTCGCAAGTGGGCTACGAACGAGTTGCTGTCGCTGTCTCAGTTGCCAAAGATCGAGACGTTATTGCTGTCGAAAGACCCACCGAAGCAAAATCCGACTCGTCTCACGAACTCCAACGAAACCGTCGACTTACTTCCTACTCCCGCTGCCCGTCGACACAGTCCTCGATCGGGCCGAGCACGTCGTCGGCGACCGTGTAGGGATCCGTCTCGCGATCGACCACGCGTTCGGCCATCGCCTCGACGCCGCCGCGTCGGTCGAGTTCGTCGTCGATCAGGTCCGCCACGTCGGCCCGGAGGAGCTGCCGGATCTCGGCCGCGTAGCGCTGCTTGGCCTTCGCTTCCCGGCGGCCGGTGTCGTCGAGCCACGCCGAGTGGTCGTCGAGCGTCCCGATCAGCTCCTCGACGCCCTCGCCGGACTTCGCGACCGTCTCGAGCACCATCGGCTCCCAGACATCCTCCTCAGGCTCGTCCGCGTCGCCCCCGCCGACGGTCAGGTCGTCCTCGTCGGGGTGGTCGGGCTTCTCGAAGCCGCCGGTGTTCAGCTTCGCGGTCGGATCGCGCTCCATGTGGAGCATCTCCTCCAGATCCGCGACGGTGCGGCTCGCCCCGTCCATGTCGGCCTTGTTGACGACGAAGATGTCGCCGATCTCGAGGATGCCCGCCTTGAGCATCTGTACGTCGTCGCCCGAGCCGGGCTGGACCAGTACGACCACGGTGTCGGCGGTGCGGACGATGTCGACCTCGTTCTGTCCGGCGCCGACGGTCTCGACGATGATGCGGTCCTTGCCGAACGCGTCGAGCGCCTTGATTGCGTCGGAGGTGGCCGTCGAGAGCCCGCCGAGCGTGCCGCGGGCGGACATCGAGCGGAAGAACACGTCCATGTCGCCGACGTTGCTCGCCATCCGGATGCGGTCGCCGAGCACCGCGCCGCCGGTGTACGGCGAGGAGGGGTCGACCGCGATCACGCCGACGGTCTCCCCGCGGTCGCGGTAGTGCGCCGCGAGCTTGTCCACCAGCGTCGACTTCCCCGCCCCGGGGGAGCCGGTGACGCCGATCACGTCGGCGTGGCCGGTGTGCTCGTGGAGCTGTGAGACGATGTCGCGGTAGCCCGGCGCGCGGTCCTCGACTTTCGAGATCACGCGGGCCAGCGCGCGGTGCTTGCCGTCGAGCAGCTCCTCGACCAGCTCGGTCTCTGCGGCCGCGTTCATCGCTCGGGCGCGTGCTCCTCGACGAACTCGACGGTCTCCTCCATCGGCGTGCCGGGACCGAACACCTCCGCGACGCCCATCTCCAGCAGTTTCTCCTTGTCCTCGTCGGGGATGATCCCGCCGACGAGCACGAGCGTGTCGTCGAACGCGTCGTACTCCTTCAGCCCCTCGATCACCTTGGGGACCAGCGTGTTGTGGGCGCCCGAGAGGATCGAAATCCCGAGCACGTCGACGTCCTCCTGCACCGCCGCCTGAACGATCTCCTCGGGCGCGCGGTGGAGGCCGGAGTAGATGACCTCGAAACCGGCGTCGCGGAACGCCCGCGCGATCACGTGGGCGCCGCGGTCGTGGCCGTCCAGCCCGACTTTGGCGACGAGACAGCGGATGGTTCGTTGCTCCTGATCTGCGCTCATGACGGGGAGCTTCGCCCGGCGGCGGTTTCACTCTAACGGGTCGGCAGAGCCGCCCGATCGGTCGGGACGGGGAGCGCGACCGCCGGTCCGACGGCGTCTCACACCGCCGAAGGATTGAAGTCCGATAGCGATCATTGGTAACATGTACCAATGAAAATCTCGTCGTACGAGTATCGGAGCGGAGAAAAACTGTACGAATGTTCGGATTGTCTCGGTCATCACGCCAGCGCCGACAGGCTGACCAGCTGTCCGGAGTGTGGCGGTCCCGTCAAGAACATCACCAAACCCCGCGCGGAGTGAACGGGGGACGGCCGTCGGCCGCGGTCAGCGCGTCGCCCGTCGGCGGTACGCCGCGAACAGCGAGGGGAGTCCCAGCGGGAACGCCAGCACGCCGAACGCCGCGAGCGCGAGTGTGTCCGCACGCCAGCGACGGACGGCGACGGCGGTGGCGACGACGCCAAGCCCGGCGACCGCGTACGCCGCGTTGCTCCAGAGCGGCTCGTAGGAGGAGCAGTAGAGCCAGCAGACGAGCGTGTAGGAGGGCGCGTTCCACGTCGGCGGGGAGAGCTTCGGCCAGAAGAACCGACAGTACGTCGTCAGCCCCAGCATCGCCGCCGTCGGCAGCCCGACGAGCCACCACGTCGGGGTGAGGCTGTCGGGGAAGCGCCGGTAGCCCGCGAAAAAGAGCGCCGGGAAGCAGCACACCCACAGCCAGATCCCCAGCGTGTAGCTCACCGGCCAGTGTTCGATACGGGGCTGTCGAACCGGGAGGCGGAGCGACGACGGCAGCGTCACCCACGGGAACGACGGATCCGGGACGGCGTTGGTGAACAGCGCGAGCAGACAGAGGGCGGTGCCCGCCACGAGGCCGTACAGGCCGAGGGTCGTGTACCGATCGAGCCACGGCAGGAGCGGACGGCGACTCGCCACGGCGGATCACCCCTCCTCGTCGCGCTCCAGCGCCTCGCGCCGCCGCTCGTACTCCTCCTCGCTTAGGTCGCCGCGGGCGTACGCCGAGCGTAGCTCCTCGATCGCGGGGTCGCGCCCGTCGCCGGCGACGGCACGGAAGAGGAGGTAGGCGCCGCCGACCACGACGAGCAGGAACAGCAGCTGCATCACCAGCCCCACGAGCGGGAACCAGCCCATCGCGCCGCCGCCGTCCCACATGTGGCCCCACGTTCCGCCCATCATCCCGCCGACGCCCATCATCCCGCCGACGCCCATCATCCCGCCGACGCCCATCATCCCGAACCCCGTGAACAGCACGGGGAACAGGACGAGGACGCCGAGGGCGACGAGCAGCAGCAGCCCGAGCCGTTGGCCGTCGGTGTTCGAGGACATATGTGATCGTACGGGACACTGATTTACCACGTTTGTTCTTAGGAAACCGCCGTTCGGCGGCCAGGGTTCCTTTCGATTCGAGGGTAGGAGACCGCGTCAGTTCGTCACCGAAAGCGAATCGGGACGCGGAGCAGCGATCTACGGCGGACGGCCGCCCTGTCCGCCCCCGTGTCGGTGCGTTGTTCGCTAAGGGAAACCGCAATAGACGAGGCGGCCGATCGTTCACCCATGCCTCCGACCATCGTCGAGGGCGTGCTCGAGTCGCTCCGGATCGGCGTGGGGTTCCTCTGGACGGCAGCGTGGGCGATCATCATGGGGCTGACCGTCACCAGCCTCGTCCAGACGTTCGTCTCGAAGGAACGGATGGCCGACGTGCTGGGCGAGGGCGACCTGAACGGGCTGACGAGGGCGACGGTGTTCGGCGCGATCAGCAGCGGCTGCAGCTTCGGCGCCGTCGCGATCGCGAAGGGGCTGTTCAAGAAGGGCGCGGCGGTCGTGAACGTGCTCGCGTTCATGTTCGCGTCCACGAACCTGATCGTCGAACTCGGCCTGATGATCCTGATCCTGCTCGGCTGGGAGTTCCTCGCGGCCGAACTGCTCGGCGGGCTGGTGCTGATCGCGGTGATGGCGCTGCTGGTCCACCTCACGCTCCCCGAGAGCCACTTCGACGAGGTCCGCGAGCGCCTGAACGAGCGCGACAGCGCGGCGGGCGTCGACGAGGACCCCACCTGCGGCATGGAGGGCAGCCCGGAGCACACCCTCACCACCGACGGCGGGGAGACGCTGCAGTTCTGCTCCGAGGGCTGTCTGGAGACGTACAGGCAGCGGACCGCCGGCGCCGGCGGTTGGCGCGAGGAGCTCCGGTCGTGGGGGGGCTGGTACAAGGTGGCCAACCAGTTCCGCAAGGAGTGGTCGATGATCTGGACCGACGTGATCGCCGGCTTCCTGATCTCGGGGTTCGTGATCGTGTTCGTCCCGCAGTCGGTGTGGAACGCGCTGTTCCTCGGGGGCGACGGGCTGTTCGCCACCGCCGAGAACGCGGTGATGGGCGTCGCGATCGCGGTGCTCAGCTTCGTCGGCAGCATGGGGAACGTCCCGTTCGCGGTCGCGCTCTGGGGCGGCGGGATCAGCTTCGCGGGCGTGATCGCGTTCGTCTACGCCGACCTGATCACGGTGCCCGTGCTGAACGTCTACCGGAAGTACTACGGCTGGAAAGTGATGCTGTATATCCTCGCGGTGTTTTTCGTCACGATGGCGTTCACGGGGTTCCTGATGGAGCTTCTGTTCGACGCGCTCGGGATCGTCCCGAACCTCGCGAGCGGGACGACCGCGACCGAGAAGTCCTACTTCGAGGTGGACTACACGCTCGGCCTGAACCTGATCGCGTTCGGCCTCGTCGGCTTCCTCGCCGTCGTCTACCGCCGCGGCCTCGGCGCGCCCGGCCAGTACCGCGACCCCGTCTGCGGGATGCGCGTCGACGACGACGTCCCGAGCGCGACCCACGACGGCGACACGTACTACTTCTGCTCGAAGACGTGCAGGGAGGCGTTCGAGGCGGCGCCCGAGGAGTACGCCCACCACGGCCCGGAGGTCGACGCCGGGGGTCACGATCACGACCACTGACTCGGGTGGGTCACAACGGTGAAGGTCCCGCCAGCCGACCGGGTCCCCATGGACCGCCCCGCGCCGCGACTCGGCACCGAGTCCAAGACGTTCGGCCAGCGCGTCGGCGCCTTCCTCCTCGACGCGCTGCTGATCGGCGCCGTGTTCGGGATGCTCTCCGGACTCGTCGCCGCGCTCGCGTTCGTGGTGGTCGCCGACCCGACCGGCACGCTCGCGGTCGGAACCGTCGTGGCCGTCCTGCAGTCGTTCACCGTCGTCGCCGGGCTGGCGTACTTCGTCTACACGGAGGGCGCGTACGGCCAGACGCTCGGCAAGCGTGCGGTGGGCCTCGTGGTCGTGGACGAGGAGGGCGACCCGATCGGCTACGGCGACGCGCTCGCCCGGAACGTGCTCCGGGTCGTCGACGCGCTACCGGCGTTTTTCCTGCTCGGTGCGGTGCTGATCGTCCTCACCGAGCGGGGGCAGCGGGTCGGGGATCTGGCGGCGGGGACGATCGTCGTAGAAGCGAAGTGAGCGCGGCTACCCGGTCACGCCGAGGCGGCGGTCTCCGTCCCGCCCACGGTGCCGGAGACGTCGACGACCTTGCCGAACGCCGCGCCGAACATGTAGAACGCCGCGACCTGCACGTAGAACTGGATGAACGGCACGACGACCAGTCCCACGACCGTAATCGCGAGCACGAACACGACGACGTTGACCAGCGCGGCGAGCAGGAACGGGATCAGCCACGCGATCAGGTAGTCGACCGAGAGGATCGCCTGCTTGATCGTCCCCAGGTCGAACGCCGCGCCGAAGTTCCCCTCCAGCGCCATGTTGGTCAGCGCCGCGGGGATCAGGTAGTAGAGCAGGAACATCGCGAGCAGACTCACGAGGAGACCGAGAACGCCGATCCCGCCGAGAACCCCCGTCGCCGTCTCACTCCCCGTTGCGCTCCCGCTTCCGGCGACGAAGATGCTCGCGAACATCAGGACGAACGGGACGATCCCGTAGACGATCGACACGGCCGTCGCCTTCAGGCCGTCGACGATCATCTCGCCCCAGTTCTCGAACGCCGGCGGCTCCTCCTCCCCGCGGGCGGCGCCACCGAGCACCCAGACCAGATACCCCATGAGCGCGAACGCGGGGATGATCAGGATACTGCCGAAACCGAGCAGTCCGCCGATGACGATGCGACCGAGCGCGTTGTCCCCGTTGAACGGGTACGAAAGCCCTTCTTCGAGCATGTACGGGTGGACACCTCGCGACTATGACTTAACAGTTTCCCCGAGAGGTCGGGGTGCTGGCCGGCTCAGACGTGCTCGTCGAGGAACTCCACCACCGCCGAGTACGCCTCGATGCGGTTCTCCAGCTTCGAGAAGCCGTGGCCCTCGTCGGGGAAGAGTAGCTTCCGCACCGGGACGCCCTGCTCGCGGGCGTCCTCCACGATCTGTTCGGCCTCGCTGACGGGCACCCGCGGGTCGTTCTCGCCGTGGAGCACGAACAGCGGTGCGTCGATGTTCTCGATGTTGTTGGTCGGCGAGATCTCCTGCAGGAACTCCCGATCCTCGTCTAAGCTGCCGTACTCCGCCTCCCGCAGCGACCGCCGCCAGTCGCTGGTGTTCTCGAGGAACGTGACGAAGTTCGCGATCCCCACAACGTCGACGCCCGCCGCCCAGAGGTCGGGGTACTCAGTCAGCGCCGAGAGCACCATGAAGCCACCGTAGGAGCCGCCGTAGGCGACGATCCGATCCGCGTCCGCGTCGGGGTGGTCCTGCAGCCACTCGACGCCGGCTTTCAGGTCCTTCACCGAGTCCATGCGGTTACGCACGTCGTCGAGGCTGGCGTACTCCTTCCCGTAGCCCGAGGAGCCGCGGACGTTCGGCTCGAACACCGCGTAGCCGTTGTTGAGGAAGTACTGCTTCACCGCCCGGAACGACGGCCGGCGCTGGCTCTCCGGGCCGCCGTGAATGTCGACGATGACGGGCAGTTCGCCCTCGGCGTCCTCCGGCACCGAGAAGAAGCCGGGGATCTCCCGGCCGTCGAAGCTGGGCACGTGGACGAGCTGGGGTTCGACGAACGTCTCCCGGGGGATGCCCGCGGTGGCGGCGTTCGTCCAGCGGTCGCGCTCGCCGGTGCGCGCGTCGGCGACGTGGACGTTCGTGTTGTCGGTGCTGGCGGTGACGGTGACCGCGTACTCCTCGCCGTCCGGTCCCCAGTCGAGGCCCGCGACGACGCCCTCCGGGAACGACGCCGTCTCCGCGGGGTCGATCCGGTCGGGATCGACCAGTTCACCCACCGAGAGGTCGGTGTAGCCGTCGACGTTCCGGGTGTAGACGACCCGGCGGCTCTCCTCGTGGATCGAGACGCCGTCGACGTTCCACTCGCCCCCGTCCTCGACGACCGAGAACTCCCCTTCCGAGAGGTCCAGCCGTTCGAGCCGGAGCGTGTCGGAGTCGTGGTCGGTGACCATGTACAGCGAGTCGCCGTCGGGTCCCCACTCGACGCTGCTGAACCGCGCACGGCCCTCGTGGGGCGTGACGT
This sequence comes from Halolamina salina, assembly GCF_054653455.1. Taxonomy (NCBI): domain Archaea; kingdom Methanobacteriati; phylum Methanobacteriota; class Halobacteria; order Halobacteriales; family Haloferacaceae; genus Halolamina; species Halolamina salina. Next base: position 1,695,142 of record NZ_BAAIGE010000002.1, read on the forward strand.
GGCTGATACCGCCGTCGCTCACGTCGAGGACGTGCACGTCGTGGTCGAAACTCGAGTGGGCCTCGTGGACGAGCAGCCGGTCGCCGTCGGGCGACCAGCCCGAGAGGCTGAGCCAGCCGTCGCCCTCGTGGACCAGTTCGGCGTCGTCACCCACGCCGTCGCGGTCCTGCACGTAGATGTCGAACACCGTGTGGTCGCGGCGGTTGGAGGCGAACGCGAACCGTTCCCCGTCGCCGTCCCAGCCGCCCCAACGGTGTTTCGCGTCGGGGCGCTGGGTTCGGTTGGTGATCTCGCCGGTCGCGGTGTCGAGGGTGTACAGTTGGGCGCGCTCGTTGCCGCCCTGATCCTTCCCGAACGCGAGCTCCTCGCGCTCGGGGGAGTAGTCGACGAAGGTGACGCGGTCGTCGTAGAACGTTCGCTGAACGGGCCACTCGCCGGGGCCGTCGACGGTCCAGACCTGCGCGGTGCCGGTGGTGTCCATCAGGAACGCCAGCGACTCGCCGTCGGGACCGAACGAACCGCCGTAGGCGCTCCGGACGTTGAGGTACCGCTCGATGTCGTACGTTGTCACGGCTCACCGGTTCGCGGGGCGGGGCCAAGGGAGTTCGGGTCGCGGTCGGCCAGTGGGGGTTCGCCGGCGGTGACCGCCCGAGAGCGGCCGCCAGCGAGTCGTTGAAGGGGCTGCCGACCCAACGCTGGGGCGTGCTCCCCGCCGTCTCCACCGGGCTGCCGTCGTGGCTCGTCTCCGGCCTGCTGCTCGGCGTCGCCGCCTCCGTCGTCGTCGCGCTCGTGTTCGCGCTGGGCGAGCGGTACATCCCCGACCCCGACCGGAGCGAGCGCCGCGTCGGCGGGCCGGGACGCCAGCGCGCCGAGATCCGCGCGGTGTTCGACGCCGCCGACGAACCGTTCCTCGAAGACTACCAACTCGGGACCACCACCGTCGCGTTCTACCTCCCGGACCGCGACGTGGCGATCACGTTCGACCCGCGGGCGTACCTCCGGCTCGCGGACGGCCCGACACACGTCGTGCTCTGTGAGCACGAAGTTCCGGGCGCCACTATCGGCCGCCGACTCCCGTTCGACCTCGGCGTCGACGCGAGCGAGCGAGCCGCCAGTGCCGGCCCGCGTGGCGGCCGCCGTAGCCGTAGGGGGCCGCGAGGCGGTCCGGGCGGGGGTCGCGGTGCGGCCGCTCCCCGCGGCGACCCCGTCGGCGACGCGTTCGAGTTCCTCGATCTGGACCGGGACGCCGACGCCGACGAGGTGCAGACGGCCTACCGCGAGCAGGTGAAGGAGCTTCACCCCGATCAGGGCGGCAGCGAGGAGGAGTTCAAGCGCCTGCAGGAGGCGTACTCGACCGCGAAGGAGTACGCGAGCTGAGCCGCCAGATCACTTATCCTCGTGGGCAGCCTCCTTCGAGATATGCCCGAAGAACTGCTGTTCAAGACCGAGAGCGACAGGAGCCGGAGCGAGATCGCCGACTACCTCCGGAAGGTGGCGGACTCCCTCGACGAAGGCGGGGAGATAAGCCTACAGGCCGGCAGCGAGTCGGTAACGCTCAATCCTCCAGAGCGGCCGACGTTCGAAGTGAAAGTCGAACGCGAGGGGCCGGCCGACCGCCCGGAGAAGAGCATCGAGTTCGAACTGGAGTGGACCGAGGGCGAGAGCGGAAGTGAAGCCAGCGGTGAACTGCAGATCGAGTAATCAGCCGCCCTCGACGACGTACTCCGTCTCGCCGTCCCGGAGGGTGTCGGTCACCCGACCCACCTCGTCGCGGGTGACCGCGACGACGACTTCCTGTCCCCGAGCCGCGGCCTCGGCGGCCACCTCGCCCGCGCCCGCGGCGACCGCGGGCGGGTGATCGACCCGGCGGAGCGCGACGACCGCCTCGACGCCGCTGGCGATCACGAGGTCCGCCGACTCGCAGGCGTCGGCGAGCGCGTCGGCGTCGACGCCGCGGCTCCCCCCCGCCCGGACCGGCGGCACCTGGTAGACGGTGACCGTGCCGGGCGCCATGTCGATCACGCCCTCGAACCCCGTGACGCCGACGTCGGTGCCCGCCTCGGCGTCCGTGGTCGCGACGCCGGTCGCCGCCCCCTCCTCGCCGGGCGTCGCGTGGAGCAGGCCGTTCCGGATCGAGAGCGAGACGGTGTCGCCGGCCTCGACCGCCTCGACCGCGATGGCGGCGTCCTCCTGCAGACTCTCCAGCACGTCGTCGGTGACGTGGTCGACGTAGCGCCGCAGCGACTTGGCCTCGCGGAACAGCCAGTCGACCCCCTCCTTGGTGACGCGGTAGCGCGAGCGGCCCTCCTTCTCGACCAGCCCGTCGTCGACCAGTTCGCGGATGTACTCGCTGACCGCCTGACTGGTGACGCCGACGGCCTCGGCGATCTCGCCCTGACTTACCGCCGGCTGGCGGTCGGCGATCTCCGCGAGGATGCGAAAGCGGCTCGCAGTGCGTTTGTCCGCCAGCGCGTCGCTCATAGCCGACCTGTGGGCTGGCCGCCACATAAACCGCCCGACCTGCGGGGTGCTCAGGCGTCGAACCGCGCCGTGATGGCGTCGGCCGCACGCGTCCCGCTCTCCAGCGCCCCCTGGATCGACGACCAGCGCGTATAGTCGCCCGCGAGGAACACCGGCCCTGCCGGGTCGTCGGCGTCCGGGAGCCGGGCGTGGGCACCGGGCGGCTGGGCGAACTGTGCGAACGGGATTCGGTCGGTCGCGAGCAGTTCGAGTCCGGACACGTCGCGTTCGGGGTACCACGACGCCAGCGCCTCCCGGGTCTGCGCCGCGAGCGCCTCGGCCGAGCGGTCCTGTGCGCCGTCGTCGACGAAGGAGGCCGCGAGCAGCGCGTCGTCGCTGCCGTCGCCGTACTCGGGGGCGACGGCCGAGAGCTGTGCGACCGTATTGGGTGCCTCGTCCCCAGCGTTGAGCATGATCCGCGTGCCGGCGTCGAGTTCGGGGCCGGGCAGGCGGTAGTGCTGGGTGACGACGCCCGCGCCCTCGGTCGGAATCGACTCGACGCCGGTGAGTTCGCGCGCGGTCGGCGGGTCCGTCGCGACGACGGCGGCGTTGAACTCGGGGCTGCCGGAGTCGGTGTCGAACGCGACGCGGTTCCCGCCGGTGTCGAGATCGTCCACGGCGACGCCGGTCCGGATATCGACGCCAGCCTCCCGCGCCTTCTCGGCCAACTGTGCCGGGATCGCGGCCATCCCCTCCGCCGGGACGGCGATGCTCCCAAGCGACATCGCGCGGAACGTGTACTCGAACACGTTCGCGGAGGTCGACAGCGAGCGGTCGAGCGTGATCCCGCCGTACAGCGGCGCGGCGAAGTTCTCCACGAACCCCTCGGAAAATCCCGTATCCCGGAGGTACGCCCGGATCGACTGGTCGGGCGTTCCGAACGCCGGCCAGTCGCCGTCGGTGAGTCGGCGCCGGAGCCGGAGCGTCCGAAGTTTGTCGGCGATCGTCACCTCGCGGGAGAGCGCCGAGGGCAGGAGGGCGCCCGGATCGCGGAGCGGGTCCGACAGCGTCGATCGCTTGCCCGGCCGGCAGATGACGCCGCCGGGCGCGAACGAGCGGAGATCGAGCGCGTCGAGATCGAGTTCGCGTCGGACCGCGGGGTAGGACTCGAACAGCACCTGGAACCCGCGGTCGCAGGTGAACCCGTCGACGCTCCGGGTTCGGACCCGGCCGCCGACGTCCTCGCGCCGCTCGAACAGCGTCACGTCGTGGCCCGACTCGGCGAGCCGGCGGGCGGCGACCAGCCCCGCGAGCCCCGCGCCGGCGACGGCGATGTCGCTCATACCGGGCGTTCGAGCGGCGGGCCCATAGCTCCGCCGCCCGCGGAAGCGGCGAACGCGGCCGGAGCCGATAGGTGATAGCCGTCGCCGCGTGAGGGGGAGGTATGGCAGACTGGATCGCGGAGACGTTCAGGAGCGACGCCGGCTGGGATCACCTCGAGACGCTGGTCGACATCGGCAACCGCATGGCGGGCCAGCCCGGCGAGACCGAGGGGCTGGAGGCCACACGCGACGCGTTCGCGGCTGCAGGCGCCCGCGACGCCCGCGTGGAGACGTTCGACCTCGCGGGCTGGGTCCGGGGCGATAGCTCGATCTCGACCCCCGAGACCGTCGAGGACTGCATCGCGCTCCCGCGCGGGCCGGCGGGCGAGGTGACCGCCGAACTGGTCGATCTCGGCGCCGGCCTCCCTGCTGACTTCGAGAACACCGACGTGGAAGGGAAGATCGTTCTCGCGACCTCGGACGTGCCGGACTACTTCGACCGCTACATCCACCGGACCGAGAAGTACCAGTACGCCGTCGAGGGCGGCGCGGCGGCGTTTATCTACGCCAACCACGTCCCCGGCGAACTCCCGCCGACGGGCAGCGTCGGCGGCAGCGACGGCGGTCCGTACGGCGACATCCCGGCAGTCGGGGTCTCCGCGGAGACCGGCGCGCGTCTCGCCCGGCGCTTCGACGGCGAGGAGCTGTCGGTGGCCGTGGAGTGTGAGACGCCCGAGACCCAGTCGGGCAACGCGGTCGCCGAACTCGGTCCCGACACGGAGGAGTACGTGATCCTCTCGAGCCACGTCGACGCCCACGACATCGCGGAGGGCGCGCGGGACAACGGCGCCGGGACGGCGACGATCGTCGAGGTCGCGAACGCGCTCGCGGCCCGCGAGGACGAACTGGAGACCCGGGTGAAGTGCATCGCCTACGGCGCCGAGGAGGTCGGCCTCGTCGGATCGGAACTGGAGGCGGAGAACGCCGACCTCGACGCGATCAAGTCGATCGTCAACGTCGACTCCAACATGGGGAACCGGACGCTCGAACTCACGACTCACCGGTTCGACGAACTCGACGCCGCCGCCCAGCGGGTGAGCGACCGCTTCGACCACCCGATCGCGACGGTGCCGCGGATGGTCCCCCACTCGGACCACTGGCCGTTCGTGCGCTGGGGCGTCCCGGGCTACATGGTGTCGAGTAAGTCCGAGTCCGCGGGCCGGGGGTGGGGCCACACCGAGGCCGACACGCTGGACAAACTGGAGAGCCGGACCCTGCGCGAGCAGGCGATCCTACTGACGGAGCTGGTGGTCGAGGTGGCGGCGGAGTCCGTCGAGATCGAACACGCCGACGCGGAGACGATGGCGGGCTACCTGAAGGAGGAGGATCAGGCGATCGGGATGAAGAAGACCAACGGCTGGCCGTACGAGTTCGAGTAACGGCCGTTATCACTCGTTTTGGGTGTACGATCGAGGGGTCGGTGACTTCGACTGGTACAGCGACTGCGACAGCAACAGCAGTTCGTTCGTAGACCACTTGTGACCGCAGTGCGCCGGGCACGAGGCCCGGCACAGTGCCGAGTCCCCAGCCCTCCCCCGCGCGCCGGCGACGATTGCCGGCGCGCGGCGTCCACCGCCACCGCACCGCGACCGCGGTGGCGCGCGACGTGAGCGCCTCCGTGCGCGAACGAGCGTGCGAGGGACGAGCGACCGTAGGGAGCGAGTCGGCTGGGGAGGTCTGTGGGCTGTGCGGGGCGGTTGCGGTCGCAAGTGGTCTAGCACCGAGATGCTGTTGCTGTCGCAGCCGCTGTCTCAGTAGCCAACGATCGAGATACAGTCGCTGATAACGGAGAGCAATACTGTCGGAGAGAGATCGAACGAGACGAGTCCCACCCACGACACACCTACCCCACGAACCGCCACAGACCACCGTCGTTTTACCCGCGCCGCCCGACGACGCGAGCATGACCCAGTCGTCGCCGATCGGTCGGGTCAGCGTACGCGGCGCGGAGATCGACACCGACCTCTCCCCACTGACGGTGACCGACGACGACGCGGACGCGATCGTCGCCGTCGGGGAGGCGGCGGTCGAACGCGCCGCGCTCGCTGACGCCGACACGCCGATCCTCGCTGTCGACGCCGACGACGGCCGCCACGGCGCGACGCGCGACGGGCTTGCAGCCGCCGCCGCGGCGCTGGCCGACGGCGCCTACCGCAGCGTCACTCACACGATCCTCGGCGTCGCGGTGGGTGGCGAGCGCGTCGACCGCGCGGTGTTCGACGCCACGCTGATGACCAGTGAGCCCGCCCGGATCTCCGAGTACGCCGTCACCGCGTCGGGCGAACGCCTGTTCGACGTACGCGCCGACGGTGTCGTCGTTTCGACGCCGCTCGGCTCCGCGGGCTACGGCCGCGCGGCCGGCGGGCCGGTCGTCACCCCCGGTGCCGGGCTCTCGGTCGTCCCCGTCTCGCCGTTCTCGACCCGTGCGAACCCGTGGGTCGTCCCCGGCCCGCTCTCGCTGACCGTCGAGCGCGACGAGGGTGCGGTGTCGCTGTTCGTCGACGGCGAGGAGCGTCGCCGGGTGGGGACGGACGAGCCGGTCGAGATCGCCGCCGTCGGCGAGTTCACCTGCCTCCGACCGCTGGTCGAGTAGCCGCCGGAATTGGAAAAGCACTAAACCGTCCTGTGCCGATATGCGGGTATGACCCCACTGCAGTTCGCCGTCCCGATCGGGGCGCTCGAATCGGTCTCTGGGGCGTTCCCCTACGTGATCCTGGCGCTCGTGCTGGCCAACTTCGTCACGCGTCATCGCGCGTTCAGCCACTACAAGCGCGCCGCGGAGAACGGGGCCGACACGCTGGATCGCTACGTGCCCCACGTCGCCGTCTCGGCGGTGCTCGCGCTCGTCAGCCTGCTGTACCTCGTGATCGAACCGCACTCGGGGATGGTGATCTCCGTCCTCGTGGTCGGGACGGTGATCGCCGACATCTTCGAGTTCGAGGCCCGGAACGTCGAGGCCCGGAACAACCTCGACATCGAGAAGCCCAAGGGCGCGATCACGGTTTCGATCCTCATGCTGCTGTACGCCTCGTTCCTCGCCCTGTTCTGGGTGATCGAGGATCAGTGGGCGGCGATCGTCTGATCCGCGCCGACGTTTCCGAGCGCCGTCGTCTTTTCGTTCTCCGTACTCCGAGCCACACCGTCGTACCGTCGTGCACACTCCCGGTACCGATAGTCGATCACACTCCCCGCACCGCGTTCTCTCTGCACCCTACTGTCGTCGTCCTCCCGCCACTCGAAGCGTCGTCGCTCTCGTCCCGTCGCTCACCCGACGCTCCGAGCGCCGGCCGAGAGCCGCCGGACACGATGGAAGGCGACCGCCGGGGACGCGACTGGGCGGCCGTGATCGATCGTTATCGACGGTGGTCGACTGCCGGCCCGGAAGAGTCAGTCGGCGGATCGAACGGGGAGAACGACCGACGACGACGTGACCGTGTCGGCGTCGCCGTGAGAGAACGACCGCGAGAAGAGATTACTCGTCGACGACCAGCGCCTCGCGGGCCTGCCTGCCCGCGGGGATGATGACCCAGAACGTGAACGCGCCGATCAGGGCGGTCCAGAACATCAGGTCGCCGAGGAAGATCCCGAGCGTGTCGAACACGGTTCCGGGGTCCTCCGGCGGCGCCGCCACCAGCTGGCGGGTGCTCTCGAAACTGGGCGTGCGGTACCAGCTCGCGGAGATCATCCACACGAGGGCGGCCACGCTGAACAGCCCGAACCCTTTCATGAACTCGTCAGCCATTACCTGAATCTGGGCCGCGAGCCCCCTTCAGCGTTTCCCATCCCGGCGAGACTACGCCGACTCCTCGCTCATCTCCTCGGCCGTGAACCGCGTGCCGAGCACGTAGACGGCCGCGCCGGTCGCGATCGACAGCAGCCCCGCGACGGCGAAGGCCGCCGAGAGCAGCGAGTCGGCCGGCGAGAGCGAGAGCGCCGAGAGTATCGAGCGGACCAGTTGGCGGAGCAGCCCCGTCCCGAGCGCGGCGGCGTCTAAGAGGAGAAAGCCGAACACGACGGCGAACACCGCGATCAGCGTCGAGAAGACGGTGACGGTCTTGTAGAGCCGCATGGGCACCGCCACGTCGCGCCCGTCGCGGCCCTCGGTACTGCGGTCGTCGTCGGCCACGGCCTACTTCGGGGGCCGCAGCCGGTAGTAGCGACGGTTGAGGTCGTACATGTACCCCTCGCGCATCGTCTTCAGCACCGCGTAGGTGATCGCGGCCATCACGATCGGCACGAGGAACGTCAGGTCGAACAGCAGGCTGACGTTCATCGGCATGATGTTCTGGATCGACAGCAGCGAGATGGTGAACGCGAACGTCAGGCCGCCAACCCCGACCGCAGCCCAGAACGGCTGCTCGACCGGGCGGCGGGCGCTCCCCTTGTTGAGGAACGGGACGATCGCGATCGCGCCGACGATCACCACGTTCGCGAGCACGCCGTACGTTCGGTCGGCCATCAGCTTCTGGCCGTCCAGCAGCGAGATCGCGGGGTTGAGGTCACCCAGCTTCAGGAGGCCGAACGACCAGTAGAGGTACCAGTCGGGGAGGATGATCGCGGGCGTCGAACTGGGGTTCGCGGGGTTGCCGATGTGTGGCGGCAGCGTCGCCGACAGTAGCAGCAGCATCCCCACGAAGAAGCTCGTCAGCGCGAGGTTCCGGATCAGCTCGTGGGGCCAGGTCGGGAACGCGAGCACGTCGCGCTCGACGTACGTCGACTGCTGCCGGAGGTCCTGATCCTCACGGCGGGCCCGCTCGAAGTACTCGTAGGTGAGACGGGGGAGTCCCGACCGCCGGCTCTTGCGTTCGCTCCACGTCGGCGTGTCGTCGTCCGGCGGGACGATCCCCGTGCCGCCGTCGGTTCGTGCGTCGGGTTGGTTGTCGTCGCTCATTGTGTTAGTGGGGTTCCGCGATGCCCTGCATCCAGACGATGCCGATGTGGATCGCGATCAGCGAGGTGACCACGAACGGCAGCAGGAACACGTGGATGATGTACATCCGCTGCAGCGTCGGTGCGCCGAGCGAGAAGCCGCCGAACACCAGCTGGGCGACCCACTCGCCGATGATCGGGATCGACAGCGCCATCTCGACGCCGATCTGTCCCGCCCAGTAGGCGAGCTGGTCCCACGGCAGCAGGTAGCCCGTGTAGCCGAAGCCCATCGTGAGGCTGATCAGGACGATCCCGAGCAGCCAGTTCAGCTCGCGGGGCTCCTTGTACGCGCCGGTGAAGTAGACGCGGAGCATGTGCAGGAACACCGCCGCGGTCATCACCTGCGCCGACCAGCGGTGGATCGAGCGCAGCATGAAGCCGAACTGGAGGTCCTGCATGATCATCGCGATCTGGGAGTAGGCGACGGTCCCGGTCGCGGCTTCGGCCGCCGAGGGGGTGTAGTAGAACCCCAGTAGCGCGCCCGAAAGCGCCGCGACGACGTACGCGAGCGTCGAGAACGATCCCAGCGCGTACAGCGGGTACCAGTACCAGAACTTGTTGTCGAGGTTGTACTGCTCGGTGTGGCTCTTGGGCATCTGGAGGTTGACGCGGTAGTACATCGTCTCCAGAATTTCCAGGTAGTCGACGATGCGGAACCGCTTGTCGAGCCAGATGAGGGTGAACAGGTACCCTTTCTCGATGGGGGAGAGCTGCTTCTCCTCCATCCAGCCGAGGTGGTCGTGTTCGTCTTTCTCTTTGAGGCTCATTGGTTATCGTTTGTAGTACGGGTAGACGGCGCGCTTGATCTGGTCCCAGACGCCGGCACCCTCGAGCTGTTGGCCGTCGGCCTGATCGCCGCGGATGTAGAGGTCCTCCCACTTCCGGCGGCGCTTCTTGACGACCATCACGTCCGGGAGGAACTCCTTGCGGTAGATCGCGAGGATGAACGCGAGGTCGATGAACACGATGGCGAGCAGGCCGCCGAGGAACATGTTCCCGTCGGCGGTCAGCCCCCAACCGGAGACCAGCCCCCAGGTGAACATGAACACGAAGACGATCTCCAGCAGCGTCAGCAGCACGATCGCGATCGCCGCGGCCGTGCTCTCACGCGCCGGCTCGTAGCGGTGGATGTCGCCGTAGGTGGATCCGGACGTGGACATCACTCACCACCCCCGGTGTTGCCGGTGTTGGGCGACTCGCCGTACTTGAGCACGTAGAACGTGAACACGAGGCTGACGAACATCATCAGGATGGTCGCCGCGCCCACCCAGTGGGGGTGGATCGGGGCGCCGATCTCGTGGAGCTCGCGTTCACCGCCGCCTCCGGACTGGAGCTCCTCGACGACCTCGATGGTGCCGACCATCCCCGCACTCTCGTGGGGCGTACAGACGTACTCGTAGGTGCCCGTCGTGGTGAACGTGTGGGAGTACTCGTGGCCCGCGTCGAACGTGACGCCCTGTTCGCCTTCACCCTCCCAGTTGGCGCCCTCGGGCTGGCTCTGTGGAACCACGTTGTGCATGTTGCTGTCCCAGACGAAGTTCACTGTCGTGCCCGTCGCGATCGTGAGCTCGGCCGGTTCGAACACGAGGCTCCCGCCGGGGCCGACGGTCACCGTCTCCGTCGGTCCCCCGCCCCCGCCGCCCTCGGTGCCGGTGGTCGTGCCGGTCTCCTCCTGTCCGGCCGCGACCCCCGAGCCGAGGGCGACGGCTCCGCCGGAGCCGCCGGTCGCTCGGAGAAAATCCCGCCTCTTCATACGGCCAAAACGTGGGACGGCCAGCGCTTAAAGCCTCCGTTTCACACCACCCTCGACGCCGCCGACGGCGGTACGACGCGCCTGCGGACGGCCGGCTCAGTCGCCGCCGTCCTCGTCGGGGTCGTCGCTCAACTGCGGGACGAACTCCGGCCGCTCGCCCGCCTCGTCGACGGCGCGGAGCCGATCGCGGTACTCGGCGGCACGGAACCGGTCCGAGAGCCGCGCGTTCGCGACGACGGTGAACAGGAACACGCCGACCAGGACGAACAGGACGCCGACGGCCGGACCGATCACGCCCCCCTGTGGCACGTCGGGCTGGAGGTCGAACAGCAGCGAGCCGACGACCAGCCCGAACCCGGCGATGATCTGGGCGGCGGCGATCAGTTGGAGCATCGTGTTGCCGAGCTCGCCCGACCCGGACTCCACGTCGTCGGGGTCGGGGAGGCTCGGGTCCGCCGGCGGCGACGGCACCTCGTACTCCCCCATCGAGCACAGCGCGACCGTCGGCTCCACGTCCCGGAGCACCGTCCCCTCGCCCTCGACGCTCCCGTCGGGGTTGACGATCGCGTACCCCTCGTCGGAGTAGGCGAGCAGCCGATCGCCCTCGGGGCTGGGGTGGCGTTCGAGCCGTGCGAACACCTCGCGGGTCGCGATCCGGTTCTCCAGATCCTGCTCGACCCGGTCGATCAGCTCGGCGCCGGTGATCCACGTGTCGGGGTCGAACGCCGCCTCCCACTCCTCGCGATCCATCTCGGCCATGTCGGCGGGGCCGAAGTCGTCGAAGTCGTACTTCTGCTCGACTTTTTCACGCAGTGCCTCAAGGTCTTCAGACTCAGACCCGCTAGTGTCCTCTTGGGCGTGCGATTCGTCCGGAGGTTCGCTCATTGCCTCGGAGTTTGTGGGGGAGATTCCTTAGCGTGTTGGTTCCGCAACTCGCGGCCACAGAATCCGATAAAGGAAACGAACATCGTAGACCCAAGATATTCGAGTACCGGAGCTAGCTACCTCCCGTCAACACAACTAATACTCCTCGCTGGACCAAAAACTCCCGTCTGTTAACTTTCTCGTGGGGTCTTCGTCCACCTCGTCAGTGTATTCACAGTTGCGGCAATGTTTCCCTCGGAGATACTTGTTCCCCATCAAGCTACCCTTGTGGTAAGTGTAGTGTGCTAATTTATACTCGCCACACCTCGGGCATTCGTCGAGAGGGCTATATCGATACCAATTCAAAACGGACTTCCCCTTCCACTGACCCCACTGAACCGTAGAATCTCCCTCGTCCTTGCGTTCCTTCTCTTCGATCGCTTCGAGAAAATCCTCTTCTTTCATCTTATCACAGTTGGCTCTCCCAGTTGCTACTTATAGTTTCGTTGCGGTTCCACCCACCGGCGATCAGAATCGAAGAGTCGGTTAGTCAGCTTCGTACAAACAGTTTGTGAGCGGTCGGAAAGACCATATTTTGTAGATTACTTGGAGTCGACTCGGCGTCCGCAGTCCCGTGCTCGAAGGGGTCGACTGGAGTCGGTGGTCTGGTACGCCGGAGTCGCTCCTTTTAGGCGGGCGCGCCGCGAACATCGACGGGATGGTCTCCGAGTCGACCGCGGCGACGCTCGCCGCGCTGTCGGTCACGATCAGCCTCCCCTTCTTCCTCTACGGGGCGTGGTACGCGATCGAGACGGAGGTGATGACGTGGGAGCGACTGCTCCACCACCTGAAGTTCGTGGTCACGGGGCTGGTGCTGACGACGGCGCCGATGCTGCTGTGGATGATCCCGCGACTGCCCGGCCAGTTCGGCGGGCTGGCGGCGATACACGCCTTCTTCGGCCTGCAGGCGTACGCGCTGCTCGTGCTCGCGCTCACCGGAATCGTCCGGATCTTCCAAGCTAAGCGGCAGGCGGACCTCTACCGTAACCCCGACCCCGACGCCGACATCGGCGAACTCCACGAGAACATGGGCGCGTGGCGCCGACGGCTCCGGATCGGCGTGTTCGGCTACCTGATCCTCTGGATACTCGCGTACCTGGTCGGGATCGCGCGGTTCCTGATGGACTACGTGTTCTGAATCGGGGTTCCGACGATCGCCGGAGTCTACCACGCCTCGCCGCTGGCGAGGTCGACCTCGCTGTCACCCTTCGCGGAGGGGCAGATATCCGCCAGCACGCATTCCCCGCAGTCGGGGTTGCGGGCGGTGCAGACGGCGCGCCCGTGGTCGATCAGCAGGTGGGTGAACTGCTGCCAGTGCTCCTCGGGCACCACGTCCAGCAGGTCGTCCTCGATGGCCTCGGGGCGTTCCTCCTCGGTCAGCCCGAGCCGGCGGCTGATCCGCTGGACGTGCGTGTCGACGACGATCCCCTCGACCACGTCGTGGGCGTGCTGGAGCACGACGTTCGCGGTCTTGCGGCCGACGCCGGAGAGCTCGGTGAGTTCGTCCATCGTGTCCGGCACTTCGCCGTCGTGTTCCGCGACGAGCGTCTCGCCGATACTCTTGAGGTAGCCCGCCTTGCTGTTGTGGAACGTGATCCCGTAGATGTCGTCGGCCAGTTCCTCCTCGTCGGCCGCGGCGAAATCCTCGGCGGACTCGTACTTCTCGAACAGGTCCGCAGTCACCTCGTTGACGCGCTCGTCGGTACACTGCGCGGAGAGCACGACCGCGATCAGGAGTTCGAGTCGCGTGTCGAAGTTCAGCGAGATCGTTGAGTCGGGGTACTCGGCTTCGAGGCGGTCGATCACTTCGGCCGCCTGTTCGCGGCGTGGTTCGAGTGGCTCGCCCATACCCGCCGTTCCGTTCCCCCGGGGTTGAACGGTTCGGTCGCGGCCGCGACGGCCGCGGGCACACGTCGCCCGCGCCTACATCCCGGTGCCGGCGGTGAACTCGTAGCTGTACACCCAGTTGAGGAGCACGTACGTCAGCACGCCCATCGACAACGAGAGGATCCACGAGCCGGCGGCGAGGCGGCCCACCCGCTTGTGGGGCGTCTCCTCGCGAAGTTCCCGCGGCGAGTGGGTGAGGCCGAGCACCAGCGCATACAGCACGACCGGCACCGCAACCACCGAGAGGACGATGTGGATCGCGAGCATCAGTAGGTAGGCGTAGTACACCGGATCGGGCGCGCCCACGATCTCCTTCGTCCCGCCGCCGCCGATCTTCCAGAGGTAGAGCACGAGGAACACCATGATGAGTCCGAACGCACTCCCCATCGCTTTCCGGTGTTTCTCGACGTTCCCCTCGCGGATCCACTTCCAGCCGAGGGCGAGCAGCACCGTCGCGGTGGTGTTGATCGCCGCGATCGCGTGGGAGAACAGGTTCACTTGCGCGTTCGTCAGGTCGGGGTAGATCGGGAGCGCCCCGGCGAACGTCCCCATCACCAGCCCGTAGCCGAGCACCGAGAGCAGCGCGACCGTCGCCCGCGGGCGATCGCGGGCGCGCGATCGGAGGGTTTCCAGCATGGCCGGAGGGTGGGTCCGGAGCGACAAGGTGGTTCGGGTTCCGGCCGAGACGTTTTGCCGCCGGCGGCTGAACCGGTCGGCATGGCCGACTGCGAGTTCTGCGCCATCGCCGCCGGGGAGCGTGACGCCTACGTCGTTCACGACGACGAACACACCCTCGCGATCCTCGACGAGATGCCAACCCGGCGGGGCCACACGCTCGTCCTGCCGAAAGCCCACCGCGAGGAGCTACTGGGGGCGGACGAGACGGGGAAGGAGGTGTTCAAGACCGTCGACGCCGTCGCCGAGGCGCTCCGGCGGGTGCTCGACCCCGACGGGTTCAGCGTATTCTACACCTCCGGTCCGCTGGTCGGATCGGTCCGACACGCGCACGTCCACGTCGTGCCGCGCGCGGCGGACGACGACGTCTCGCTCGCGCTCGATCGGACGGAGTTGGATCACGACGCGGCCGCCGACCTCGCGGCGCGGATCCGCGACGCTGAGCACTGACAGCGGTCGCGGGTACGGATCGTCGGGTCGATGTGCCGGGATTTATGTCCGATGGCGCGGAACGGGCAGGTACGGGTGATGGCGACGCACCCGTCCTCGGTCGGACGGGCCGACTCCCGCCGCGACGGGGTGGCCCCCACGGCGCGGCGGACTTGGCGCGCCACCGGCCTCTCCGACCACTCTCGTCGCGCGACCCAGGACAGGTCGCGCGGCGTTCCTTCGTCCCCGGGCGCTCGCTCCCCGGCCGGGGACGTTCTCAGTTCCCCGAGCGACGGCTCACTGGGTCGATAATCACGGCGTCGAGTTCCGTGGCTGCGGCACGGAGGCCGCAGCAGGTCACACGCCGAAGAAGGTCCGACACAGCCACGGCATCGAGCTCCGTGGCCGCGAGCCGAAGCTCGCGGCAGGTCACGCGCCGTGGCTGGTTAGATAACCCCGGTCGTCTCCGCCACTTCCCGCGCCGCCTTCTCGGTGATCCCGTCGCCCAGCACCGTGTAGCGGTCGCGGATCTCGTGGGCGGTCGTGAGCGCCTCCAGCAGTTCGTCGTCGCTCAGCCCCAGATCGGCGGCGGTCGTCGGCGCGTCGAGGCTCTCCAGCGCCGCGCGGATGTCCTGCCACAGCCCGTCGGGACCGTCGTGGAGGTACGCCGTCATGATCGAGCCGACGCCGACCTGGTGGCCGTGGAGTGCCCGTCCCGGCGCGATCCGGTCGAGCTGGTGGGAGAACAGGTGCTCCGCGCCCGAGGCGGGCCGGGAGGAGCCCGCGATCGACATCGCCACGCCCGAGGAGACCAGCGCCTTCACCACGATCCACGCCGACTCCTCCAGCCCCGGCCGGATCAGGTCGGCGTTGTCGACCAGCATCTCCGCGGTCATCCGGGCGAGCGCGCCGCCGTACTCCGAGTACTCCACGCCCTTGAGCCGCCGGGCGAGCTGCCAGTCCGCGACCGCGGTGTAGTTCGAGATGATGTCCGCACAGCCGGCGGTCGTGAGCTCCCACGGCGCGTCGGCGATCACGTCGGTGTCGGCGACGACTGCCAGCGGCGGCTCGGCGGCGACGGAGTGGCGCGTGTCGCCTTCCGGGATCGACCCGCGACCGGAGACGATGCCGTCGTGGCTCGCAGCCGTGGGGACGGAGACGAACCCCACGTCGAGCTCGTCGCTGGCCATCTTCGCGGTGTCGATCGGTTTGCCGCCGCCGAGGCCGACGAGGTAGCCGGCGTCGACCTCGCGGGCGGCGTCGATCACGTTCTGGACCTGCTCGAACCCCGCCTCGGCGACGATCACCGTCTCCGCGCCGGAGAGCTGCTCGCGGACGCGGTCGCCGACGATCTGGTTCGGCGAGGGGCTGGTGACGATCAGCGGCGTCCCGGAGAGGTAGAGCTCCCCGACTGCGTCGCCGAGGTCGTCGAGGGCCCCGTGGCCGACGACGACGTTCCGGGGGAGCCGGATCCACGTCGATTTGTCGAACATGCTCCGGTGGTCGGGTGCGGCGGTGAAAAACGGTTCGTCAGTCGACGCCCGCTCAGGCCAGCGTACGCCACGCCTCGAACAGGAAGCTGACGCCGAAGCCGGCGAGCACGAGCGCGCTGACGGCCGCGACCGCGGGCGCGAACGAGTCGACCCGGCGGCCGGCCTGTACCAGCGCCGCCGGGAAACTGACCAGCCAGAGCGCGACGCCACCGAACAGGCCGACGATCAGCGCCGGGCTACCCGTCTCGACGACGAACAGGCCCGTGAGCGCCTCGCCGACGTAGGGGAGCACCGCCAGCACGTCGAGCGTCCCGGGGTCGAGCAGCCCGACGCCGGCGGTCAGCCAGAACAGGATCTGGTAGGGGTTCGTGAGCGCGAGCACGAACGCGCGGCGGAACCCCGTCGATTCGTCGTCGGCGAGCGGCGGCTCGGTCGATCCGTTCCCGCTGCGTTCGGTCGCTCCGCCGACTGACGAGGGCGCGAACGACTCCCGGACCCCCGACGCGGCGCCGTAGGCGAAGTAACACATCAGTAGCCCGCCGACGCCGAACATGACACCCTGTGCGGTCGGGTACTGCTGGACGACGCCGACGACGCCGCCGAGCGCGAGCAGGAAGAACACGAAGTCCGCCAGCCCCGCGCCGAGCCCGGCTTTCGCGCCCGCGGTCCAGCCGCGGAGCACGCTCTCCTCGGCGATCACGGCGTTCATCGGCCCCGGCGGCGCCGCGAGCGCGAGCCCGAACGCGGCGCCGGCGACGAGCGACGGGACGAGGTCGAACACGACGGGACGAAGGGCCGAAAATGCGAAAAGTCGCCCGATTCAGCGTCGGCGGAGCACGCCGACGACCGCGGCCACGGCCAGCGCCGCGATCGCCGCGTACAGCAGGACCGTCGGCGCGCCGAGCACGACGGCGCCGAACGCGAGGAACACGACGGCGGCGCCGGCCTCGATGTACGCGGTCGGCAGCACCGCCTCGGCTTTCCCGCCGATCACCGCGTCGACGCCGGTCCGGAGCGCGAGCGCGCCGACGACGCCGACGAACACCGAGACGGGCGCGTCGGGGAACGTCGCCGCGAGGTTGATCGTCAGTAGCTGGGTCTTGTCGCCGAACTCCGCGAACAGCACGAACAGGAAGCCCGTCAGCAGGCCGCCGTAGCTCCCGACGCGGACGAGCAGCGCGTCCGGGACCAGCCGGCCCGAGAGGCCAACGTCCAGCCCCGTTCCGGACGTGATCGAACGCGAGCGGTCACCGTCGCGCAGGCCCCTCACCGCCGATCGGCCGGTCCAGACGCCGAAGACGACGAACAGCCCGCCGGTGATCAGGGTGACGACGCTCGCGGGCAGCACCGAGACGACGTACTGGCCGAACGCGACCTCCAGCGCCGACCAGAGCGAGAACGCGCCCATGGCGCCGACGAACACCGCCTTGGCGTCGTACCGCGTCGCCAGTGTGATCACCACCAGTTGCCCCTTATCGCCGAACGTCGCGAGCAGGTTCGCGAGGAACGCGGCCGCCAGCGGGCCGTGGCCGGCGTACCGGGCGACGACGCCGTCCAGTCCCGACTGCAGCGGGAGGGCGATCGCGCCGGACATGCTCAGGCGACCTCGCCCACGACGGCCCGCACGCGGATGGCGTCGGCGACCTCCTGCGGGAGGCTCTGTTCGGTGTTGTCGTCGATACGGACCGTCACCATTCCGAACGGCGCCACGTCGACGATCTCGACCTCGGTCCCGGGCGTGAGACCCGCCTCGGCGAGGTAGTCGAGCTCCTCGCGGTTGCGGTGGGGAACTCGGGAGACGGCGACGCGGTCGCCCTCCTCGAAGCTGGTGAGGCGCTCGCCGGCGTCCTCGTCGACGGGGTCGAGCGTCTCCGTCGGGATCGGGTCGCCGTGGGGGTCGACCGCCGGATCGTCCAGCGCCTCGGCCATCCGGCGTTCGAGGTCCTCGCTGATGTGGTGTTCGAGCGTGTCGGCCTCGTCGTGGACCTCCGACCAGTCGAAGTCGAGGTGTTCGGCGAGGTACGCTTCGAGCAGGCGGTGGTGGCGGATCACCTCGAGCGCGACCGTCCGCCCCTCGTCGGTGAGTTCGACGCCGCTGTACTTCTCGCGGTCGATCAGCCCGCGGTCGGCCAGCTTCTCCATCATGCTGGTCACCGTCGGCGGGGTCTTGTCGAGGTACTCCGCGACCGCGGAGGTGGAGACGGGCGCGCCCTCCTCGCGCTGGATGACGTAGATGGCTTTCAAGTAGTCCTCCATCGCGTCGCTCAGCATGTCGAACGATATGTTTCGACGTGGCAAAAGATCCCCGGTGGCGGCGACTGGGGGACCGAGAACTGTGGAGTTAAGCCGCCGGGACTCCTAACCGAGACTGAATGAACCTCCGACGCGCCCTCAGCTACGTGACCCTCGGTATCGGCGCCGCCGCGGCCGGGAACGCCCTCCTCCGGCGCGACGCCGGCGACCTCCCGCCCGCACTGGACGGGATGCAGCGCACCTACCGCTGGCGCGGGATGAACGTCGCCTACACCGAGGCCGGCGACCCGGACGACCCGGACCTCGTGCTACTGCACGGGCTCAACGCCGCCGGATCCTCGGGCGAGTGGCGCGGCGTGTTCGACGAACTGGCCGAGGAGTACCACGTGATCGCACCGGACCTCCCGGGCTACGGGCGCTCGGACCGGCCGCCGATTCGCTACTCCGCGACGCTGTACGAGGCGTTCGTCGAGGCGTTCCTCGGGGAGTTCGGCGACGAGGACGGTCCCACGGTGATGGCCTCCTCGCTCTCGGCGTCCTACGCCGTCGCGGCCGCTCGAACGGTCCCCGTCTCGCGGTTCGTGCTCGTCTGTCCGACGACGACGACCGGGCCGGGCGGCGGGACGTGGGTGCGCGAACTGGTCCGGGCGCCGCTGGTGGGCGAGGCGCTGTTCAACACCGTGAGTTCGAAGCCGGCGATCGAGTACTTCAACGCCGACCACGGCTACGCCGACCCGGACGGTCCCGACGAGGAGTGGGCCGAGTACGAGTGGCGGACCGCCCACCAAGAGAACGCCCGGTTCGCGCCGGCGGCGTTCCTCGCGGGCGATCTCGACACCGAACTCGACCTCGGGGGCACGCTCGCGGATCTCGACGTGCCCACGACGATCGTCTGGGGGCGGGAGACGGAACTGACGCCGGTGTCGCAGGGCGAGGAACTCGCACGCGCCGCGGGCGCGGAACTGCTCGTGTTCGACCGCGCGAAGCTCCTGCCCCACGTCGAGCGCGCTGATGCGTTCCTCCGGTACGTGCTGGAGGGCGAGCTTCCTGACGACTACTCGGTGATCCGAGAGTACGATCCGAGTGAGGAGGAAGATGAAGGGACGGACGAAGAGGACGAGACTGAGGAAACGGACGAAGGCGACGAGTCCGACGAGGAGTAATCGCGTCGTCGTTCAGGTTCGTTAGCGGCGTGGGTTCTCTTTTGGTTCAGTCGTTCGGTGACTGTGACGGCAACAGCAGCTCGTTCGTAGACCACTTGTAACCGCAGTGCGCCGGACACGAGGTCCGGCGCAGTCCCGAGTCCCCACCCCTCCCCGCGGGCCGGCGACCGGTGCCGGCCCGCGGCGTCCACCGCCACCGCACCGCAGCCGGCGGTGGCGCGCGAGGGACGAGCGACCGTAGGGAGCGAGTCGGCTGGGGAGGAAGCGAGGCGGGAAAACTCGCCGAAGGCGAGGCAAACCGCCTCGAAGCGAGCGGCGAACGGAGTGAGCCGCGAGCAGTGTGGGCTGTGTGGGGCGGTTGCGGTTACAAGTGGTCTAGCACCGAGATGCTGTCGAGAGTGCTGTCTCAGTTGCCAACGATCGAACTGCAGTTACTGTCCCAAACACCAACGATCGAGCCAACGTCGCCCTTACGACCGATCTATCACGCAAACAAAACGTCACACTATCCCCAAATACCGATCAGACCGGGCGCAGCACCAGCACGTCCGCGCCCGTCGTCTCGCTCGCACCCACGTCGACCGCTACCTCGTCGCCGACGCCGACGTTCCCCGGTTCGGCGTCGACGACGATCCCCGTCACCCGCGCGGGACCGAAGTCGACGACCGCGGTGTCGTACGGCGCGTCGGCCTCGAACGCCGGCGCCGGGACGTGGACGGTCGTGATCGTCTCGACCGTCCCCGTCTCCGGCAGCGCTTCCTCGCTGAACTCGGTCGAGCCACAGTCCGGGCAGACCCGCCGGGGCGGGAGTAGCCCGTGGCCGTTCTCGCACTCGAGGTAGTAGCCGTCGTCGGCGACGAACGCGTGCAGCCACTCGTCGAACCCCGCGTCGCTCATTCTGCCACCTCCAGCACGTGCACGACCGCGGACGCGACCGTCCCACCCGCGTTGTGGGTGACGCCGACCTCGGCATCCTCGACCGCGTCGCTGTTGGGGTGGTCACCCCGGAGCAGTCTGGTCATCTCCGCGATCTGTGAGCCGCCGGTCGCGCCGACGGGATGGCCCTTGGCCTTCAGCCCGCCGGAGAGGTTCACGGGGGTCTCGCCGTCGGCACGAGTCTCGCCACGGCGGGCGGCGCCGAGGCCCTCGCCGGGTTCGTACAGCCCCAGCGACTCGATCGCGAGCACCTCCGCGATCGTGAAGCAGTCGTGGACCTCCGCGACGTCCACGTCGTCGGCGTCGATCCCCGCCTCGCCGTAGGCCATCGCGGCCGCGTCGTCCGCCGCGGGCGTGCGGGCGAGGTGGTCGCGGTCCTGCAGCGCCATGCGGTCGGTCCCCTGTCCGGTGCCGACGACGGCCACGTCGGCCGACACGTCGTGTTCGGCGGCGTACTCCTCGCTCACGAGCAAAATTGCGGAGGCGCCGTCGGTGATCGGACAGCAGTCGAACAGCCCCAGCGGTTCGGCGACCGGCGGGGCGTCCAGCGCCTCCTGCACCGAGAGCTCGCGCTGGTACTGGGCGTACTCGTTGGGGATCGCGTTGTCGTGGTTCTTCGAGGCGACGTTCGCGAGGTCGGTCTTGAGTTCGTCCTCGTCGACGCCGAACGCCTCGCCGTAGGCAGTCGCCATCAGCGCGTACGCCGCGGGGAACGTGACGCCGGCGCGGACCTCGAACAGTTCGTCGGCGGCGATGGCCAGCGCCTCCGTCGCCTCCGCGGTGTCTTGGTTGGTCATGCGCTCGACGCCGCCGGCGAGTACCACGTCCGCCTCGCCGGAGCGGACGGTCCGGACCGCCTCGCGGACGGCGACGCCCGCGGAGGCACACGCCTCCTCGTAGCGCGTCGCCGGGCAGTCGAGCCCGGCGGCCTCGGCCAGCAGCGGCGCCATGTGGCCCTGCCCCTCCGAGAGCGAGCCGGCGAAGTTGCCGACGTTGAGCTGTTCCACGTCGTCCAACGGGACGCCGGCGTCGGCCCGCGCGTTCAGCGCGGCCTCGGCGAACAGGTCGCGGCCGGTCCGTTCGGGGTGGGAGCCGAAGTGGGTGAGTCCCACGCCAGCCACGCGCACACCAGTCATGCCTCGGCGTTGGAGCGGTTCGGCTAAAGGCCTGCCGGAGTCGCCGAGCGGCGGCGACGTTCCGGCAGTTCCTTCCCGACGCCGTTCGTTCCCCCGGCCATGTTCAGCGACGCGTTCGTCGGACTCGCCTGCACCGACTGCGACGCCAGCCTCGAGGTCGACGAC
This sequence comes from Halolamina salina, assembly GCF_054653455.1. Lineage (NCBI taxonomy): Archaea > Methanobacteriati > Methanobacteriota > Halobacteria > Halobacteriales > Haloferacaceae > Halolamina > Halolamina salina. Next base: position 1,716,727 of record NZ_BAAIGE010000002.1, read on the forward strand.
GCAGACCCAGAATCGATCGCCGGCGCCGGCCCGTGTCCGGAGTGTGGCGCGCCGCGCGTGCCGGAGTACGACCTCGACCGCGTGGAAACCGAGGCGGTCCGCACCGGTCTGCGGGCGTGGGATCGCGACGCCGTGCTCCCGTTCCCGGCCGAATCCGCGCTCTCGGCCGCGGAGGGCGGCACCCCGAGCGTCGACGCCCCCAGAGTCGCCGACGAACTCGGCCTCGCGGGCGTCGAGATCAAAGACGAGGCGCGCAACCCCACGGGGTCGGTGCTGGACCGCGGCCTCTCCGCGGCCGTGACCGCCGCCGACGCCGCCGGCGCGGATCTCGTCGCCTGCGCGTCGCCGGGCAACGCCGGCCAGTCGATGGCGGCCTACGCCGGGCAGGTCGACCTCCGCTCGTACGCGTTCGTGCCGACGCGCTCGCCGTTCTCGAACAAGGCGATGGTGAACGTCCACGGCGGCGAGATGAAGGTCGTCCCCGGGCGGCTCGGCGACGCCGTCGACGCGCTCGCCGAGGAACTCCAGTCGGAGTACGTCGATCTGGGCGCGTTCGCCTCGCCGTTCCGCCACGACGGGCTGAAGACGGTCGCCTACGAACTGCTCGCGGATCGCGGCTGGGAGACGCCGGACGCCGTCGTGCTCCCCGCGGGAACGGGCGAACTGGTCGTCGGCGTCGTCGACGGCCTGCAAGAGTGTCGGGAACTCGGCCTGATCGACGAACTACCGACGGTGTACGCGGTGCAGGCGGCCGGCTGCGCGCCGATCGCGGCGGCGTGGGAGGCGGGAACGATCGCGACCGAGCCGTGGGAGACGCCGGACACGATCGTCGGCGAACTCGAAGTCGCGGACCCGCCGGGCGGCGACCTCGCGCTCGCCGCGCTCGAGGAGGTCGACGGCGAGGCGCTGACCGTCGAGGACGCCGACGCGCTGGAGAGCGCGGTCGCGGTGGCGTCGACGGAGACGGTCGAGGTGGGGCTGGCCGGCGGCGTCGCCGCGGCGGGGCTGTGGGCGCTCGCCGAGGACGGCACGCTCGGCGAGGACGACGAGGCGGTCGTCCTGAACACCGAGGCGGCGACGAAGGCGCCGGACGTGCTCAGGAGCCACCTGATGGGACAGGGCGTCTGAGCCGGCGGGACCTCCGATCGGGCGGGACCTCTTCAGGTGTGCAAGTCCCAGTCGGCGTCGGACACCTCGACGCGGGCGGCCTCCTCGCCATCGACGACCGCCCGGAACGCGAACGTGTGGCCGTCCCTGTCGAGTCGGACGTCGACGCTGCCGGCCTCGACCGTGAACTCCTCCTCGATGCGGTCCGGTCGGTCGTCCTCGCGGTCGGTGCGGACGCCGTAGTCCCCGTAGCTGAACTGTCTGGCCGTCTCGACGAACCCGTCCTCGTCGAGGACGTCGACGTCGACGGCGTCGTGGTTGCTGGCCTCCCGGACGACCAGCGTGTACGTGTTTCCGCTCATGAATCTGTTGTTCGGTAGCACGAACCAAGAAAACGGCGACGGTCGTCGGTTCGAAGCGACTGAGGCCAGTGGGGGTGACCGCCCCGCCGAACCGAGCGAACGAATGGCCGGCTTCCGGGACGCTTTCCTTTCCCCCCACCAACGCCGACGCATGTCCGACACCGCGCTCGTGATCGGCGGCACCCGGTTCGTCGGCCGCCACACCGTTGAGGAACTGCTCGATCACGGCTACCACGTCACGATCTTCAACCGCGGCAACCACGACAACCCCTTCGCCGACCGCGAGGGCGTCGACCACGTCGAGGGCGACCGGCGGGACGACACCGACCTCAAAGCTGCCAAACTCTCCGTCGAGCCAGACATCGTGATCGACTGCGTCGCGTACTACCCCGCGGACGTGGCGATCGCGACCGACGTGTTCGCGGACGTGGACGGCTACGTCTACATCTCCTCGGGCGACGCCTACGGCGCGGAGGAGATCCCCAAACGCGAGGACTCGACGCCGATGCGGCCCTGCACCGAGGAGCAGGCCGTCGACGACTCCGGGGACACCTACGGCAACCGCAAGGCCGAGGGCGACCGGGAGATCGTCGCGGCCGCCGAAGAGGGCGTGAACGCGATGTCCGTCCGGCCCTGCATCGTCTACGGGCCGTACGACTACACCGAGCGGATGGACTACTGGCTCGACCGCGTCGACACCCACGACCGCGTGGTCGTCCCCGGCGACGGGCAGAACCTCTGGCATCGCGCGTACGTCGAGGACGTGGCCAGCGCGCTCCGGATCGTCGCCGAAGAGGGCGAGCCCGGGGAGTTCTACAACGTCGGCGACCGCCGGGCGGTCACCTTAGAGGAGATGCTCGAACTGATCGCCGACGCGATGGACACCGAGGTCGAGGTCGTCCACGCCGGCGAGCGCGAACTCGCGGCCGCGGGGCTGGCGCCCGAGGACTTCGTGCTCTACCGCGACTACCCGCACCTCCTCGCGACCGAGAAGCTCGCCGACCTCGGCTGGGAGTCGACGCCGCTCGAGGAAGCGATGGCTCGAACCGTCGCGGAACACCGCGACTCCGACCGCGACGGGAGCGAGCACGATCCGGGCCGTGAGAACGAGGAGGCGGTGCTCGACGTGTTGGACACGCTCTGAGCGGCCCGCCCCTCACCGCGGGCGGAACGCTCGGAGCGTCTCCCGGTCGGACGCGAACAGCAGGTCGTCGGCGACGGCCATCGTCGTGCCGATCTCGTCGTTCGGCCGCGACCAGCGTTCGGTCCCGTCCGTCGGGTCGAAGCAGTGGAGCGCGTCCTCGCCGTGGACCAACACCGCCTCGTCGGCGACCACGGGCCGGGCGGTCGGCGTCACGGACACGTCCCACGCCTCGCTGCCGTCGCTGGTCGAGAGCGCGTACAGGCCCGTTTCGTCCCGGCCCGAGACGCCGACGTAGAGGCGGTCCGGGCCGGCGCTCACGTGGTGTTTTCCGGGCGGAACCCCGGTGTCCCAGCTCTGTCCGCCGTCGTCGACGGCTGTCGCCGAGGCGCCGCCGAAGAACGGCTCGGTCGAGTACACCGTCCCGTCGCGGTAGAGCCGTTCCGCCGGGAAGTCGTGCCCCTGATCGGGGTCGGTCAGGCGGTCGCCGTCGTCGGTGGCGAGCCGCCACGCGCGGCCCCCCTCGGTGCCGCTGGGGACGAACACGGTGTCGCGGCTGGCGAACAGCCGGCGCGTCCACGGCTCCGCGATCTCGGTCCGCCAGCGTTCGCTCCCGTCGGCGAGCGCGTCGGCGACGACGGTCGGATTCGCCCCTTCGTCGTCCAGTTGGATCCAGTAGAGGCTGTCGCCGGTCGCGAGAACGCTCACTCGGGGCGGGAGCGCGCTGTCGTCCGTCGAGTCGTCCCGCCCCGGCGTGTCGATCCGCCACTGCTCGGTCCCGTTGGCGCCCAGCGCGACGATGCCCGCGTCCGTCGGCACGTAGAGCGTGCCCGAGACGATCCGGGGGGTGAACGCCGTCTCGCCGACCGACCGCCGCCAGCGCTCCTCGCTGGATCGGGCGTCGAGCGCGACCACGTCGCCGTCGGCCGTCCCGACGTACACCGAGCCGTACGCGACGGTCGGCGCCGAGAGCGCGGCGTCGTCGACGAACCGCCAGAGTTCGCCGACCGCCGCCGTGGGGCCGACGGCGTCGGTGGCGTTGCTGAACCCGGGGTCACAGCCGGGCATCCGCCACGTCGAGTCGACGCTGTCGGGCGGGTCCGGCGCAGGCGAGGCCGAGTCGGTCGGGGCGTCGGTTTCACTCACCGGCGTCGACGCCGTCGGCGTTTCACCGCCGTCGAGACAGCCAGCGACGGCGGCCGTCCCGAGGCTGGCGAGGAGGGCGCGCCGCGAGTGTGGGGACATCGACGGCGCGTTCGCTCGCCGCGGGTAAGTGCTTTCTCCGTTCGAGAGCGCGTGTCCCGCTCAGAACTCCATCTCCCGGCTCTCCGCGCTGATGCCGGCGACCTCCTCCTCCAGCCACTCGCGGAACCACTTCACGCGCTTGAGCCGCTGGTGACCGATCGACTCGGCGGTGTCGCTCTCGACGCGGTCGCAGTGCTCCTGCCCGCGTTCGAGCACGCGGTCGACCATCTCCGCGGCGTCCATGTGCGTACGGGCCTCGTACCCCATCCGGAGGAGCATGAGGACGGTGCCGTTGGCGCCGACCTTGTCCAGCACGTCGCCCTCGATCAGACACTGCGTCTCGAGGGAGACGTCCGAGAGCGGCCCCTGGTAGGAGTGGTCCGCGACGACGTTGCAGACCTCGTCGATGAAGGAGTCGGGGAACTCGCCCCGGCTCTGGAGGTACTCGCGGGCCACGCGGGCGCCGGCCTCGGCGTGCCGGTCCTGTTCGGCCTCGAGCTTGGCCACGTCGTGGAACACGGCGGCGACGCGGACGACGTGGACGTTCGCGCCCTCCGCCGACGCGATCTCGCTCGCGATCTCGACGACGTTGCGGATGTGGTTGAAGCGGTACTCCGCGGAGTGCCACGGGTACCAGCGCATCCGCCCACCGTCGTCCTCGCTCTCGACGCTGGCGGCGAGGTAGTCGTGGACGAACTCCTCCATCGCGGCGAACTCCTCGGCGGAGACGGGCGCGTCCCTTATCTCGACGCCCATGCTGGTCCCCCGGGTTCGGTCGTACGACGTTCGTGTTTCATTACCAGAGAGGACGGCCGTTTCGCTCTTAGTCGTTGCGGGACGGGCAAACACGCCGTCTCGTGGATTCCCGACGCCGTCTGCCACCGACGCCGACCCGCAGTCGTGGCCGCCCCCGCGGTCCGAACCGTTAGGTAGCCCGAGGTGCTTCCGGGCCACATGACCGAGCAACTCTACCTCGAGGACTCCACCGTCGACGCCTTCGAGGCGACCGTCGAACGGACCGTCAGCGACGACCGCGTCGTGCTCGACCGGACCCACTTCTACCCCGAGGGCGGGGGTCAGCCCGCCGACCACGGTACGATCAGCACCGAAGACGGCCGCGAGTGGCGCGTCGTCGACGTACAGAAACACGACGGGATCCACCACTACCTCGAACCGGGCGACGGCGTCGCCGACGAGGAACTCCCGGCGGCCGGCTCGACGGTCACTGGCGAACTCGACTGGGAGCGCCGGTACAGCCACATGCGCTACCACACGGCTCAGCATCTGCTGTCGGCGCTGCTGCTGAACGAGTACGACGCCGAGACGACCGGGAACCAAGTCCGGGCGCACAAGGCGACGCTCGACTGCGCCTACGAGCGCTTCCACGACGACGAGCTCGAACACGTCGAGGACCGGATGAACGAACTCGTCGAGCAGGCTCGCCCCGTCGATTGGTACGTGCTGGACCGCGACACCGCCGAGGAAGAGCTCGACCCCGAACGGACGCGGCTCTCGCTGCTGCCGGACTCGATCACCGAGATCCGGATCGTCGAGATCGGCGGCACCGACGACGGGGACGAGCCGTTCGACCGCACCGCCTGTGCGGGCACCCACGTCGAGAACACCGAGGAGATCGGCGAGGTGACCGTGACTGGCCGGGAGACGAAAGGAAGCGACGAGGAACGGATCACGTTCGAACTCGACTGAGGGGACAGGCGGGAGAGCCGCCCCACTGACTTCCCCGAGCCGACTACTCCACCCAGAGCGTCTTTCGGTTGACGAACTCCTTGATCCCGGCCTCGGAGAGCTCGCGGCCGTAGCCGGAGATCCCGACGCCGCCGAAGGGGACGCGCGGGTCGGACTTCACCAACTGGTTCACGTACGTACAGCCGGCGTCGATCTGCCGGGCGACGCGCCGGCCGCGCTCGCGGTCCTCAGTCCAGACGCTCGCGCCGAGGCCGAACTCGGTGTCGTTGGCCTTCTCGATCGCCGCGTCCTCGTCGTCGACCTCGAAGACGGCCGCGACGGGGCCGAACAGCTCCTCGCTATCGGCGGGGCAGCCCTCGGGCACGTCCGCGAGCACCGTCGGCTCGTAGAACGCGCCCTCACGGTCCATCGGCCCGCCGCCGGTCAGCACGGTCGCGCCGGCGTCGACGGACTGCTGTACCTGCTCGTGGAGGTCGGCCATCAGGTCCGGGCTGGCCTGCGGGCCAACCTCGGTGTCCTCGTCGGTCGGGTCGCCCACCGTGAGCGACTCCACCTCGTCGACGAGTCGATCCACGAACGCGTCGTACACGTCGGTGTGGACGACGAACCGCTTGGCGGCGATGCAGGACTGGCCGCCGTTGAGGTTGCGCGCCCACGCCCCTGTCTCGGCCGCCTCGTCGAGGTCGGCGTCGTCGAGCACGACGAACGGGTCGCTGCCGCCGAGTTCGAGCACCGTCTTCTTCAGGTTCTCGCCGGCCGTCGCCGCGACCGCGCGCCCGGCCGGGCCGCTGCCCGTGAGCGTCGCCGCGCGCACGCGGTCGTCCGCGAGCACGTCGTCCACGCTGTCGGAGTCGATCAGCAGGGTCTGGAACACCCCCTCCGGGTAGCCCGCCTGACGGAACACGTCCTCGATCGCCTCGGCACAGCCCGGGACGTTCGAGGCGTGTTTCAGCAGACCGACGTTGCCGGCGGTGAGGTACGGCGCGGCGAAGCGGAACACCTGCCAGAACGGGAAGTTCCACGGCATCACCGCCAGAACCGGCCCGAGCGGCTCGTAGACGGTCTGTACGTCCGCCCCGGGCGGGCTGGGGTGGCCGTCGGGCTGGAGGTAGGCGCTGGCGTGCTCGGCGTAGTGGTCACAGACCCACGCGCACTTCTCGACCTCCGAAATTGCCTGCGAGATGGGCTTGCCCATCTCCTCGGTCATCAGCTCCGCGTAGTCGCGCTTGTTCTCCCGGAGCACGTCGGCGGCGTCGGCGAGCAGTTCCTCGCGCTCGCGGATCGGTCGGTCGCGCCAGTCGTCGAACGCCTCGTCGGCGCGGGTCAGCGCGTCCTCGACGTCCGCGGCCGAGTCCGGTTCGTAGGTCGCGATGCGTTCGCCCGTCGCGGGGTTGATCGCGTCCATGGCTGTGTGTACTGGCTCGTCACTCCTCCCAGTTGTGCAGCGCGTCGCGGAACACGTCCGCCACGTCCTCCTTCGTCACCGGCCGGGGGTTACACCGCAGCAGCCGTTCCTGCGTGTCGACGGTCTGCTGGGCCAGCCAGTCCACGTCGTCTTCGGTGATCCCTGCGAGTTCGTTGAGGCCGCTCGGCAGGACGTTCAGGTCTTTCTGGAGCTGGATGTACTCCTGCTTGAGCGCGTCGGCGGCCGCGCGGTCGGTCATCCCCGCGGTGTCGACGCCGAAGATCTCCGCGACCTCGGCGAACCGGCCGGGGTCGCTCGCTGAGTTGTAGTCGATGGTGCTCGCGGGGGTGAGCACGGCGATCGTCTCGCCGTGGTACGTGTGGTACTTGTTGCCGACCGGATACGCCATCGCGTGACAGAGACTCGCGCCGGCGGTGAGCCCGGAGATGGCGCCGAACAGCGCCCCCAGCAGCATGTCCTCGCGGGCGTCGAGGTCGTCGCCGTTGTGGACGGCGGTGCGGACGCTGCCGGAGAGCAGCCGGATCGCCTTCTCGGAGAACATCTCGGTCAGCGGCGTCCGGCCGGCGTAGACGGGGCGCTCGGCCGGGTCGCTGGCGCGCAGCAGCGAGTCGTACTCGTGGGTGGTGTACCCCTCGATCGCGTGGCCGAGCGCGTCCATCGCCGTCCGGGCGGTGAGCTCCGGGGGGAGCGTCGTCGTCAGCGTCGGGTCGAGCACGGCGGCGTCGGCCCGGACGTGGTTGCTCGAGATAGCCTCCTTGATCTCCTTTTCGGGCACCGAGAGGATCGCGACCGGCGATATCTCGGCGCCGGTGCCGGCCGTCGTCGGGAGCAGCACCAGCGGCGGCCCGGACTCGGTGAGGCGCTGGCCCTCACCCGTCGGCTCGGCGATGTAGTCGAGCGGGCTGCCGCCGTTTGCGATGATCGCCCGGGTCGCCTTCGCGGTGTCCATACAGCTCCCGCCGCCGAGGCCGACGTAGAAGTCGTAGCCATCGTCGGTGTTGTCTCGAACGAACGAGAGGCAGTCCTCGATTGCCCCGATCGAGGGCTCGCGTTCGCTGTCGGCGTAGAGATCCACGTCGAGGCCGTCGTCCTCGAGGTGGGCGACGACGCGGTCGGCGTGGCCGGCGTCGGCGATCCCCTCGTCGGTGATGACGAGACCGCGGGCCGCCCCTTCGACGCCGAGGTCGCGCAGTTGGAACGCGAGTTCGTCGGTCGCGTCCCGGCCGAACCGGATCTCCGGCATGTCGATGTGCCAGACCGTCTCCGGGGAGAGCTCGCGGCTGTCCGCGGAAACCGAACGCTGGTAGCTCATTCAGGACCACCCCGACCGGATCCCCTCGAACTGCTCGGGGTCGTGGCCGTACACCACCTCGGCGTCGTGGTAGCGTTCGAGCTCCTTCAGCGTCTGGAGGCTCTCGAACCACTCCTGGTTCCCCCAGAGCAGACCGGCGCCCAGCGGCACCTCGTCCTCGTAGTTCACGTCCTGGTAGATCTCGTCGCCCGAGAACACGAGCGTCCCGTGGTCGTCGAGGTGGATCATCGTCCCCATCAGCCCTGGGGTGTGGCCGGGGAGCCGGATGAACTCCACGTCCTCGAAGTGGCTCTCGCGGTCCTGGTGGATGATCTGCCAGTTCAGATCGTGGTCGAAGTCCTCGAGGATGTACGCGCTACTGCCCTTGTCGGTCTTCTCGGAGTAGTACGCGAACTTGAGCTCCTTCTCGTGGACGTACACCGGCACGTCCGTGCCGTCGAAGTGGTGCAGCCCGCCGGCGTGGTCCAGATGGAGGTGCGTCTGGAACACGGCGTCGATGTCGTCGAGGCTGTACCCCGCGTCCGCGAGGTCGCCCTCGAGCGTGTGCTCCCGCACGTCGTGGGGGTAGAACGCCTGCTTCAGCCCCTCGGGCCAGTGGCCGTCGAGGGCGTCCTCGTGGTTGCCCGTGTCCCACAGGATCGTCGCCTCGGGGTGGTCGATGACGAGGTTCCACACCGGGATCTCCTCGTAGTCGGTGTCGGGGTTGGGCTCGTCGTGGCTCCCGAGCGTGTTCCCCTGTATCAGATAGTTGAGATCACACTTCAGCCCGCCGCGGTGGATCACGTCGATGGTAGCGTCTACCATACGTTCGGCGTTTTGTCGTCAAATAGAATGAACGTTCGGAAATGCATCACGGCTTACCGTTTTCGGCACCAGCCCCGCGAATCCACGCCGGAGCGCCGTCGTCGCGGCAGCCACGCTTTTCCCCGTTCCGTCGAAACGGCCACGCATGACCGACGACGACCGATCGCTCTCGCGGCTGGGTCGCATCGCGCTCGGGCTCGGCCTCGCGCTGCAGGCGAGTGAGGACTTCCGGGACATGGAGGACAGCGTCGAGTACGCCGAGTCCGCGGGCGTGCCGATGCCCGAGACGATGGCGCCGCTTGGCTCCGGGACGATGCTGTTCGGGGGGCTGGGGATCGCCCTCTGGCGGTTCCCGCGGCTCGCGACGGGCGCGGCCGCGACGTTCCTCGCGGTGGTGACGCCGACGATGCACGACTTCTGGACCGAGGAGGACGGCAGCGGCGAGCGGCTCGCCTTCTTCGGCAACCTCGCGATGCTCGGGGGCGTGCTCGTGTTCCTGCGGGAGGCGTGGCGACGGGACTGAGCCCGACGTTCAGTCGTCGGCCGGCCCCGCCAGCACCGACGGCCGCTCCGCGACCGAGGCGTCGGTGACGAGGGAGATACCGACGACGAGGACGAGACCGACGACCATCCCGACCACCGACGACGACCAGCCGGCGAACGTCTCCATCACACCCGGGACGACGACGCCAAGCACCGTCGTCGTCTCGCCGGCCGGCGGCGTAAACGTCGTGACCGTGTAGAACAGCTGGCTGCCGAGAATGCCCGCGAGCATCCCCCACAGCGTCGTCCGCGACCAGTAGAGCGCGACGATCACCGGCGGGGCGAGCTGGGCGAACCCGCCGAAGGCTGTGTCGCCGATCACGAACAGCGACGGGGGGTTGTAGAGGCTCGCGAGGAACGCCAGCGTCGCGAAGACGGCGACGCCGATCCGGGCGATCAGGTCCTCGCGGCGCTCGCTCGCGTCGGCGTCGACGAAGGGGCGGTAGAGGTCGCGGGTGAAGTACGACGACCCCGACAGCAGCATCGAGTCAGAGGAGGACATCATCGCCGCCATCGCGCCCGCGACGACCAGCGCCGCGAACCACGTCGGCGTGTACTCCGCGAGCAGTCCGGGGAGGATGTTGCCGCTCTCGGGCATCGGGACGCCCAAGCCGGCCGCCCATGCGCCGAGCATGAACGCCGGGACGAACAGCAGGAGTACGACGATCGGCCACAGCGCCATCGTGCGCTTCAGCACCTTCTCGGAGTCGGCGACGAAGAAGCGCTGATTCACCTGCGGGAACATCGCGACGCCGAACGCGATACCGATCGCCTGCGAGAGCATCCACGGCAGCGAGTAGACGCCGCCGCCGAACAGCGACGGCGCCGCCGAGCCGTCACCCAGCGAGAGGAACTCGGGGTTCGACGACGCCACCGCGTCGGTCGCGGCGCCGATCCCGCCGACGGCGGAGAGAACCCAGACGAACGCCGCCCAGACCATCGTGAGCATGAACAGCCCTTGGAGCGTGTCCGTCCACGCGACGCCGCGCATCCCCGAGAGGACGACGTAGACGATCATGAACGCGGTGATGAGTCCCGCGCCGGCCCAGTAGGGGACCGCGCCGTTCGTCAGCGCCGACAGCGCGCCGCCGGCGCCGACCTGCTGGAGCATCACGTACGGAAACAGCCAGAACAGCGAGACGCCGGCGACGAGGCCGCGTAGCAGCGGCGAGCCGAACCGGTCGCCCAGCATCTCGCCCAGCGTGACGTAGCCGTGCTCGCGGCCGACGAGCCACTGCTTGTAGCCGACGACGTACCAGAGCACGCCGAAGATCACGCCGTCCATCAGCCCCATCACGAGGATCCACTCGGGACCGTACGCGAAGGCGATGTTCGGCCCGGCGAAGAACGTGAACGCCGACAGGAGGGTGGCGAACGTGGTGAACAGCAGCACCACCGTACCGAGCGTCCGCGAGGCGAGGTAGTAGTCCTCGGCGGTGCGGTCGGTGAGGCGGTAGGCGACCAGCCCCACCCCCAGCGCGAGCAGGAGGTAAGCGACGACGATTCCGATCTGGATCGCCACCGCGGACTGGAGGATCACGCCGACCACCCCCCCATCCAGACTCCCCAACCTCGTTGGGTGAACACGGCGAAGGCGAGCGACGCGAGCACCATCCAGCCGATGTGCCACCAGAGCCAGAGCGGAAGCCCGGCGACGACGGTCGAGTTGCCCCAGAGGAACCACGGGATCGCCAGCGCCATCAGCACGAACAGGATCGCTCCCCACGCGAACGAGGCAGTTCGGTTCGGCATCGTGGAGCCGTATTCTCCCCGATACGTGAAAACAGTACCGAACTATCGAACAAAGGCAGCTTTTGAAGAGAAATTTCCTTCAACGCGACGTCGGTGGTCGATAGCCGTCGCTACCAAGGAGACAGTGTCGGAAAACCGACGGACGGCGGTCGTCGGGGACGGCTCAGTCGTCGGCGTCGACCGGCTCGGCGCCGGGGACCGTCACGTCGGGGAGGCCGGCCTCGATCTCCTCACGGCGGTCCTCGAACGTCCCGGGGAGGACGAGCCGGCCGCCGAGGTCGTCGAGCGGTTCGTCGCTGTCGTAGCCGGGGCCGTTGGTCGCGAGTTCGAACAGCACGCCAGCGTGTTCACGGAAGTACACCGAACGGAACCAGTGGCGGTCGATCTGCTGGGTGGGGTTGAGCCCGCGCGATCGGACCGCTTTGCGCATCGACTCCTGATCCTCGTCGGTCGGCGTCTGGAACGCGACGTGGTGGACGGTCCCGTGGCCGTTGCGACCGCCCTGAATCGTCGGCAGCACGTCGACGTACTTTCCGATCGGTCCCTCGGCGGCGAAGCGAGTTCGTTCGTCGCCGGGCGTGTTGCCCGCGGCCTGCTCGGTGCCGACGCGGTCGAACCCCATCGTCTCCAGTAGCTCCTCGGTCGGGTCGGGGTCGGCGAGCCACAGCGTCACCGAGTGGAAGCCGCGGATCGCGGCGTCGGCGGGGACGAACTCGGTCCACGCGGTCGTCGGGTCGTCGTCGCCGATCTCGGTTTCGACCAGTTCGACGGGGAGGCCGTCGGGGTCGCGGAACGGCAGGACGGTTTCGCCGAACCGCTCGACGCGGTCGTCGTAGTCGACGCCGTGCTCGTCGAAGCGCTCCGCCCAGTAGTCGAGGCTCCCCTCGGGGACGCGGAACGCCACCCGGGAGACCTGCCCGGAGCCGACCTTTCCCTGCGGGAGGTCCTCCCACGGGAAGAACGTCATGCTCGTCCCGGGCGTCCCCTCGGCGTCGCCGAAGAAGAAGTGGTACGTGCTCGGATCGTCCTGATTGATCGAGCGCTTCACGAGGCGGAGGCCGAGCGTCTCGGCCCAGAAATCCATGTTGCGCTGCGGGTCGCCGGCGACGCAGGTGACGTGGTGGATCCCCGGCGTCGGTGTTGGGTCAGCCATACGCTACGTAGGCGCTGGAGGGACTTGAGTGCGCGCTGACGTGGGTGTTACCGGAGCCTCAGCAAACTGTTAGAATGTTTATAGTTCCGGGCGGATTCGAACCGCCGTCATGGGCTCCAAAGGCCCATATGATTGGCCACTACACCACGGAACTGCATCCGGAGAAAGCGGGCCGCCGTACAAGAGTATTACCGTTCCCCTCAGTCAGACGCCTCCTCGCCACACGTCCCCGCGAGGTGACAGCACGCGTCGGCCTCGGCGTCGAAGCAGTCCGGGCACTGGTCCTCCCGGTCGATGATCGTATCCAGTCGCTCGGCGACCGTCTCGTCGATGACGGGCTCGAGCTGTTGGGCCTCGTCGCGGAACTCCTCGACGCCGAGGACGTTCGCGAGGAAGCGCTCGATGATGCAGTACGTCTGGAGCGCGCTCTCGGCGCGGGCGATCCCCTCGTCGGTGAGCGAGACGCCCTTGTACTTCTCGTGTTCGGCGAGCCCGCGGTCCTCCAGCTTCCCGATCATCTCGTTGGCGCTGGCGGGGCTCACGTCGAGCGAGTCGGCGACACGGCCCGTCGCCGCGGGGCCGTCGTCCATGCGCTGGACCAGGTAGATGGCTTTCAGGTACTGATTGGCCGTGTTCATTCGCGAGCCTCCATGATCCGGGTGACCTCCTCGACGCCCTCGGCCTCCTCGTCGCGGATCTCCGTTAGCACGGAGAGCACGCGGTCGCGATCAAGCGTGAACGCGGCGTCGCTGGCCTCGATGGCGTCTATCAGGTCGTCGTAGAACTTGTAGGCCGTCTCCTCGTTACAGAGCTGGTCGTACAGTACGCCGTCGAAGTCCTCGGGCTTGGTGCGGCCGTAGCGCGCCTCGACCAGCGTCTCGACGTCCTCGAAGGGGATCGAGTCGGCGTCGAGTTCGTCCACCAGCTCCTCCAGCCGCTCGCGGTGACGGGCCGACTCCTTGGCGGCGTCCTCGAGCAGCGCCTCCACGTCGGCTTCGAGGTCGCGGTCCTCCTCCGCGAGGCTCTGGTAGTGTCGATACGCGCGCGCTTCGACGACTTCCTCCAGCACCACGCCGATCTGGAGGAGTCGGGCGAGCTGGTGGTCCGAGCCGACCTGCTGATCGACGCTCACGGCGACCACCGCCGGTTGGCGACCGATACCGTCCTCATCGCCTCCGACTCCGTGAGGGAGGGACTTAAGCCCGGCCCTTCGAGGGGTCCCCCCGACCGCCGGTCGAACCCGGAACGCCGAAGCCGTCGGAGTTCCAACGGGCGCCCGTGTCCTCCCGCGACCGGACCGCGCTCGCCCTCGTCGTCTGGGCGGTGATGCTCTCCCAGACGCTGCTGTACCCGGGGGTGGATCGGCTCGTGGCCGCGATGGGGCTGGGCAGCGGGAACTACCTCGACGCGAGCACGTGGTTCCTCGCCGCGGAGTTCGCCGCGTTCGCGCTCGCCGCCGGCGTCTGGGGCGCCGCGAGCGACAGCGTGGGACGGCGTATCCCCTTCGTCGCCGCCGGCGCCGTGTCGGGCGCGCTGGGGTACGGCGTGCTCGGACTGCTCGGACCAACGGAGCCGGCGATGTGGCTCGTGCTCGTCGTCCGGTTCCTGCAGGGCGCCGCCACCGTCGGCGCGTTCTCGTTGGCGATGTCGATGCTCGCCGACCTCGGCGAGGGGAACGGCCGGAACATGGGCGCCGCCGGGATCGCGATTGGCCTCGGGACCGCGCTCGGCGCGCCGCTGGGCGGGCAGCTCTACTCGATCGGCGCGTTCGTGCCGCTCTGGACCGGTGCCGGGCTGCTGACGCTCGTCGGCGCGGCGACGCTCGTGGTCTCGGACCGCGCGCCCACCGGCGAGCACGAGGGCGTCCGCGAGGCGCTGGGTGCGCTCCGTCGCACGCCCTCGCTCGCCGTGCCGTTCGCGTTCGGCTTCGCCGACCGCATGACTGCGGGCTTCTTCGCGCTGGTCGGCACCGTCTACTTCCGGACCGCCTTCGAACTCTCGCCCGCCGAGACCGGGATCACGCTCGCGCTCTTTTTCGCCCCGTTCGGCCTGCTCCAGTACCCCTTCGGTCGGCTCTCGGACCGCTTCGGCCGCACCGCCCCGATCGTCGCCGGGTCGGCGTTCTACGGGATCGTCGTGCTGGGTATCGGCGCCGCGGAGGGCGCGTTCCCCGCCCGAGCCGACGCGCTACTGGCGGTCCAGTTCGGGATGGTCGCCGTCGGGGTGCTCGGCGCGCTGATGGCGCCGGCGACGATGGCGCTGGTCGTCGATCTCGCCCCCACCGATGAGCGCGGCGTCGCGCTCGGGGGGTTCAACATCGCCGGCAGTCTGGGCTTCCTCGCGGGCGTCGTCGGCGGGGGAGTGATCGCCGACGACTTCGGCTACCCCGCCGCGTTCGCGTTCGCCGGCGGCGCCGAGATCCTGCTCGCGCTGGTCGCGATCCCGGCGTTCATCAGGCTCCAGATCAGCCGCGAGAAGTTGTTCAGTTAGCCGGCCGGCGTCGGAGCCGCGTACGCGATCCGCTGACCGTCCGTGCGTCGCTAATCGGGCTGGAACGGAGAGGGAAAGAGCCGCGAGAACCGCTTAGTCGAGGCGCTCGTAGACGAGATCCTGCACGTCGTCGCGGAACTCCTCGACGGCGATCTCCTCGAGGACGGGCACGAAGAAGCCCTCCACGAGCATGTTTCGGGCCTGCCGCGGGCTGATCCCGCGGGAGGTCATGTAGAACAGGTCCTGCTGGTCGACCTGCCCGACCGTCGCGGAGTGGCTGGCCTCGGTGTCGTGGTTCTTGATGATCAGCTTCGGCGAGGCGTCGGCCTCGCTGTCGTCTGACAGCATCAGGGTGTTCTCACGCTGGTAGGAGGAGGTGTCCCAGGCGTCGCGGCCGACGTCCTGGACGCCCTCGTACACCGAGCGTGCGGTGTCGTCGAGCACGCCGCGGGTCACGAGATCCGCGGTCGTGTGCTCGGCGTTGTGCCAGACGCGGGCGTTGAGGTCGAAGTGCTGGTCCTCGTGGCCGAAGAACGCGCCGACGATCTGGGACTCGCTGCCCTCGCCGTTCAGCTCGGTCTCGACGTCGGACCGCGTGATCTGGGTGCCGAAGTTGCCCTCGATCCAGTCGATGGTAGCGTCGTCGCCCGCCACGCCGTGCTTGAGCGTGTAGCAGTAGGCGTCCTCGGAGAGGTCCTGCAGCGAGCCGAACTGGACGTTCGAGTTCGCGCCGGCCGAAACCTCGACGAGGTTGCTGAAGTAGCGCCCCTCGTCGCCGGTCGGCCCCTCGTCGTCGATCGCTTCGAGGATCGTGACGGAGGCACTCTCCTCGGTCACCACGAGCGTGTGGCTGAACAGGGAGTTCGACCGCATCTCGGTGCGGATCTTCACGTCCTCGGCGTCGACGCCCTCGGGGACGTAGATCAGCGTCCCCGTCGTGAACAGGGCGGCCGACAGCGCGGTGAGGTAGTTGCTCTGGGGGTCGAGCGTCGCACCGAGTTCCTCACGGATGAGGTCCTCGTGCTCGTCGAGGGCGGTCTCGAAGTCGAGCACCTCGACGCCCTCGGCGGTGACGCGCTCGGTCTCGTCGGCCTGGTTCAGCGGGTCGACGAGCGTCCCGAACTGCAGGTCGGTGAGGTTCGTCCACCGGCGGCCGGGCGTCTGGATCACGTCCGGCAGCTCCAGCCCCTCGAGCGCGTCGAGCGCGTCGAGGCGGCGTTCGAGCAGCCACTCGGGCTCGTCGCGGGCCTCGGAGAGTTCGCGGACGGTGTCCGCGGTGAGGCCCTGTTGGATGGTCGCACTCATTATCCGAGGCTCCCCTCCATCTCGAGTTCGACCAGTCGGTTCAGCTCCACGGCGTACTCGATGGGGAGCTCCTCCGTGATCGGCTCGATGAAGCCGCTGACGATCATCTGCTTTGCGTCGTCGTCGTCCAGCCCGCGGGTCTGGAGGTAGAAGATGTCCTCGTCGCCGATCTTCCCCACCGTCGCCTCGTGGGCCACGTCGACCTTCGACTCGTTGATCTCCATGTACGGCATCGTGTCGGAGGTCGACTCGTTGTCGAACATCAGCGCGTCACACTCGACGGCGGTCGAGGAGTTCTCGGCGCCGTCGGCGATGTGGACGAGGCCGCGGTAGTTGGTACGGCCGCCGTCCTTGCTGATGGACTTCGACTCGATGGTGGACTTCGTCTCCGGCGCGTTGTGGTACACCTTCGCGCCGGTGTCGATGTCCTGCCCCTCGCCCGCGAAGGCGATAGTGATGTGGTTGTCGCTGGCGCCGCGGCCCTTGAGGACCGTCGACGGGTAGAGCATCGTGGCCTTCGAGCCCATCGAGCCCGAGATCCACTCCATGCGCCCGTCCTGCTCGACGAGGGCGCGCTTGGTGTTGAGGTTGTACGTGTTCTTCGACCAGTTCTGGACGGTCGAGTACTGGACGTGGGCGTTCTCGCCGACGTACACCTCGACGCCGCCGGAGTGGAGGTTGAACGCGGAGTACTTCGGGGCGGAACAGCCCTCGATGTAGTGGACCTCCGAGTTCTCCTCGGCGATGATGAGCGTGTGCTCGAACTGGCCCATCCCCTCGGAGTTCATCCGGAAGTACGCCTGAACGGGCATGTCGACGGTCACGTCCTCGGGGACGTAGACGAACGAGCCGCCCGACCAGATGGCGCCGTGCAGCGCCGCGAACTTGTTGTCGCTCGGGGGGACACAGTCCGTCATGAAGTGCTCCTTGACGAGCTCCTCGTGCTCGCGCACGGCCTCGTCCATGTTGCAGAAGATGACGCCCTTGTCCTCCCAGCGCTCCAGCATGTTCTGGTAGACGACCTCCGACTCGTACTGGGCGCCGACGCCCGAGAGCGCGTTCTTCTCGGCCTCGGGGATGCCCAGCTTGTCGAAGGTGTCCTTGATCTCGTCGGGGAGGTCGGTCCAGTCGTCGACCCCGCCGCGGGTCTCGATGTCCGGCCGGATGTACGGGACGATCTCGTCGATGTCGATCTCCGTCAGGTCGGGCTGGCCCGGCCAGTCGGTCGGCATCGGCATCGCCTGGAACTGCTTGAGCGCGCGCAGCCGGCGCTCGCGCATCCAGTCGGGCTCGTCCTTGTCGTCGGAGATCGCGTGGATCGTCTCCTCGGTCAGCCCTTTCTCCGCCGCGTAGGCGGCCTCGGAGTCCTTCTTGAAGTCGAAGCGCTCCTCGGTGTCGGTCTGTTGTAGGTGGTCCTGGTCTGAACTCATGGTTTATGCGTAGACCTGCTCGCGCACCCAGTCGTACCCCTTCTCCTCGAGCGTCTCGGCGAGCTCGGCGTCGCCCTCCATGACGACTTCGCCGTCGAGCATCACGTGGACGCGGTCGGGTTCGACGTAGTCGAGGATCCGCTGGTAGTGGGTGATCTGCAGGACGCCGGTGCCCTGTTCGTCACGCAGTCGTTCGATGCCCTGTGCCACGTCGTTGAGGCGGTCGATGTCGAGCCCGGAGTCGATCTCGTCGAGCACCGCGATCGACGGTTCGAGGATCGCCGCCTGCAGCACCTCGTTCTGCTTCTTCTCGCCGCCGGAGAAGCCGGCGTTGAGGTAGCGCTGCGCGAAGGACTCGTCCATGTCCAGCAGCTCCATCTTCTCGCTCAGGATCTGCTGGAACTCGGCGACGCCGATCTCGCCCTCGTCGGCGGGACCCTCCATCGGCGAGGACTCGTACCCCTCGTCCTCGTCGTCGTCGGCCTCCGCCTCCTCTTCGTCCTCGAAGAGCTCCTCGCGCTCCTCGAGTTTGGCGTTGAGCGCCTGTCGGAGGAAGTTGGTCATCGTGACCCCCTCGATCTCGGCGGGGTACTGGAACGCGAGGAAGATCCCGAGCGCGGCCCGCTCGTTGGGTTCGAGGTCGAGCAGGTCCCACGACATGTCCTCCTCGTCGGCGTCGACGTCCTCGACGTCTTCGTCGTCGAGGTGGAGGTTGATCTCGCCCTCGGTCACTTCGTAGGCCGGATGGCCCGCGATGACCTTGGCGGTCGTGGACTTCCCGGACCCGTTCGGGCCCATCAGCGCGTGGATCTCCCCGGACTCGACCTCGAGGTCGACCCCGCGGAGGATTCGCTCTCCGTTCTCGGCGACTTCGGCGTGTAGGTTGTTGATTTCGAGTGTAGCCATTCGTAGCCTCGTACGCATACATCGGTCTGTCGCACCCATGAACGTTACGCATCACCCCCCGAGTATTTCGGGAGTCGAAAACAATACTTTCCGAACCGAGAAACAGCGCCGGACGGGTCGCCCTCCGCGATCCCCACCGGTACGTCCGGCGACGGCCGTGTTACGCGTTTCGAGCGGGGCGGCGCCGCCACCCGAAAGGGGTTTCCCGGTCGGGGCCGCGGCTTCCGGCAATGCAGTACCTCGCCGTGCTCGTCTGGCTGGCCGTCTTCGCGGGGGTCGCCGTGCTCGGCTACCCGATCGCGGCCCGGCTGTTTTCCCGGTTCCGGAGCGGCGGAGCGGGGTTCGCGCTCCCGATCGCGCTGGTGACGATCTGGCTCCCGGTGTACTGGCTCGGGAAGCTCTCTTTCGGCCCGCTCACGGTCGCTGCGGGACTGGCGGTTCTCGTCGGCGTCGCCGCCATCCTCGGCCTCGACCGCGGGGCGATTCGGGACGGCGAACTCCGCCTCGCCGAGGGGATCGGTGTCGATCGCCGTGCCGTCGCCGAGGCGGCGGTCGTGTTCGTCGCGGCGTTCCTGTTCCTGATCGCGATCCGCAGCGTCGACCCCGCGGTCCACGCCGCCGGCGGCGAGAAGTACCTCGACTACGGGATGCTCCGGACGCTGCTCCGGTCGGGAACGCTCCCGCCGGAGGACTTCTGGTTCGCGGGCGAGCCGGTGCAGTACTACTACGGCGGCCACCTGCTCGCGGCGATCCTGACGATCCTGACGGGCAGCGCGCCCGAACTCGCGTACAACCTCGCGCTCGCGGGGTTCTACGCGATGCTCGTGACCGCGGCGTACGACCTCGCCGCGAACGTCGCCGCCGAACGCGACTGGAAGCCGGGGGTCGCCGGCGCGTTCGCCGCGTTCTTCGTCGGAATCGCGAGCAACTTCGCGACCGTGGGGCGCCTCCTCCTCGGCTTCCTTCCCCCGGGGCTGCGATCGTCGCTCGCGCCCGGGATCGAGGCGCTCCCGCTGTCGGGCGAGGGGTTCAGCTACTGGAACGCCAGCCGCGTTATCACCGACACCGTCGACGGCAACACGTTCCCGACGATCAACGAGTTCCCGCTGTTCGCGTGGCTCAACGGCGACATGCACGCCCACATGATGGGCACCCCGTTCCTCCTGCTCGCGGCGGCGCTGGGGTTCGCGCTCTACCTGACGCCGGCCGAGGAGCGTCGCCGACGGCTCGGACTGCTCGCGGTCGTCCCGCTGCTCGGCTTCTTCCAGATCGTCACGAGCACTTGGAGCTTCCCCTCCGTGTTCGGCGTCACCTACCTCGCGCTCGCGCTCGCCCCGGCCGACCCGACTGCACTCCTCCCCGAGCCTGCGGCCGAGCGCGTTCGCGCGGGACGGCAGCGAGCAGCCGACTCGCTGGGCGACGGCGGGGACCGCGCGCTCGCCGAACTCGAACGGCTGCTCGTCCCGCTCGGCGTCGTCGGCGGGCTCGTCGCGGTCGCGGGCGTGCTGGCGCTCCCGTTCCTGACGCGGACGATGACCGGCGGGAGCGAGCGGACGATCGCGCTCCTCCCCGCGGCGGCCCGGAGTGGCGTCCTCGAACTGTTCGCGGTCCACGGGGCGTTCCTGCTCGTGTTCGGGCTGTTCCTGCTCTCGCGGCTGCGTGATGACCAGCGACTGCCGCTGGTGACTGGCGTGCTCGGCGTCGGGGGCGTCGCCGTGACGCTCCCGCTCGACGTGCTGGCGTTCACGCTCCCGCTGCTGGTCGTCGGCTGGGCGGTGCTGCGGTTCCGCGACGCCGGCTACGAGACGGTGCTGATCGTCGCCGGCGCGGGGCTGGTGACGATCGTGGAGTTCGTCTACGTCAGCGAGCAGGCCGGCCCGCTCCGGATGAACACGGTGTTCAAGACGTACATGCAGGTCTGGGTGCTGTGGAGCGTCGGCGCGGGCGCGGCGGTCGCCGGGCTGCTCGGTGGCGCGAAACGGGCGGTCGAGAACGCGGAGCGTCCCGCGTTCGGTCGAGGCGTCGCGGTTCCCGCGTTCGTCGCGCTGCTCGTGATCTCGACGTCGCTCTACGGGGGGTTCGCGCTCTCGGGCCACTTCGCCGGCGCGAGCGACCCGACGCTCGACGCGACTGAGATGCCGTCGTGGTACGAGGATGACGAGCTGGCGGCGGTCGACTGGCTCGACCGCACGGCCGACGGGGAGACGGTGATCGTCTCGGCGCCCGGACAGGGCGGCACGCCCGGGATGTACAACTGGAACTCCGCGATCGCGTCCAGCCTGACTGGCGTGCCCACGGTCGTCGGCTGGGCACACGAGGTCGGCTACCGCGGCAGCGAGGCGTACGACGCCCGCGTCGACGCCGTCGACGCGCTCTACACGGGGTCGCCCGCCGATGCCGCGTCGGTGATCCGCGAGCACGACGTGCGCTACGTCTGGGTCGGCAGCGCCGAGCGGAACCGCTACGGCGACGAGCTGGTGAACTTCTCGGACCGGGCCGGGTACGAGCCCGTGTTCACCCACGGCGACGTGGTGGTGTACGAGGTGACGGCCGAGGAGCTGCCGGCGTGATGCGGCGGCCGAGAGAAAGATAGTCGCTTACACGATCGCGGCGTGGCGCTCCGGTGTTACGACACGGAGTTCGTGACAGGTCGCCAGCCGCGATCGGTCTTCACACGACTACGGCATGGCGCTCCACGATCGAGGCACGGAAGCCTCGATAGGTCACGCGCCGTAGTCGGCGTTAAACGTTCAGCGGGTTCTTCTCGCTCAGGATCTCGACGTCCTCGGCGTCGACGCTCTCGGTGTCGAGCCAGTTGGGGACGTACTGTCGCTTGTCGTACTTCTCGCGCTCGTCTTCGGTGCCGACCGTACACCACATCTGGGGCTCGTCCGGGCCGTGCCAGTCGCCCTGTTTGTTCACGCCGAAACAGACCAGCTCCTCCCCGTCGACCTCGATCACGTCGTCGCGTCGGAACCCCGCGTCGCCGTGGACGATGAGCTGCTTCATGCGCCGGAGTTCGGCCACTCGCTCCTTAACCGCTTCGCTCCCCCATCGGTCGAGACCAAACGGGTTTTAAGCTACGCTCTCGAATTCGCCGACAAGAGGCGAATATCCATGGAGATGCCACGCCGCATGAACACGTACTGTCCGCACTGTGACGCCCACCACGAACACGAGGTCGAGAAGGTTCGATCCGGCCGCCAGACCGGGATGAAGTGGGCCGCCCGCCAGCAGAAGCGCGGCACGAAGGTCATCGGGAACTCCGGGAAGTTCTCGAAGGTGCCGGCCGGCAACAAGCCGACCAAGAAGACCCACCTGAAGTACATCTGCTCGGACTGCAACAAGGCGCACATGCGAGAGGGGTGGCGGACCGGCCGCCTGGAGTTCCAGGAATGACGGGGAGCTTCCTCGAAGTCGTCTGTCCGGACTGTGAGAACGAGCAGGTGCTGTTCCAGAAGGCCGCCACGACGGTCAACTGCGCCGTCTGTGGCACCACGCTGGCGACCCCCACCGGCGGGAAGGCGGAGATCAACGGCGAGGTCGCCGACACCGTCGAGGCGCGATAACACCTGATGGCGGGGAACGAGTGGCCCGAGCCGGGTGAGCTCGTCGTCGGCACGGTCGACGAGATCGCCGACTTCGGCGTGTTCGTCGACATGGAGGGGTACGAGCACCGCGGGCTGGTCCACGTCTCGGAGGTCGCTTCGGGCTGGATCAAGAACGTCCGCGACCACGTCAGCGTCGGCCGCACGGTCGTCGCGAAGGTGCTCGAAGTCGACGAGTCGGCCCAACAGGTCGACCTCTCGCTGAAGGACGTCAACGAGCACCAGCGCAAGCAGACGATCCAGGAGTGGAAGAACCAGCAGAAGGCCGACAAGTGGATGGAGCTCGCCTTCGGCGAGGACCACGAGCGTGAGGACGTGGTCGAGGCGCTGACCGCCGAGTACGACTCCCTGTACGAGGCGTTCGAGGAGGCCGCCGTCCACGGGATGGAGGCGCTCGACGACATCGACCTCGACGACGAGGCCGCCCAGGCGGTCGTCCAGACCGCCCGCGAGAACGTCTCGGTGCCGTACGTCAACGTCACCGGCTACGTCGACATCCGCTCGCCCGGTCCCGAGGGCGTCGACGACGTGAAGGCCGCGCTGCGGGCCGCCGAGGGCGACGGCGACCACGAGGTCCCCGAGGAGATCGAGCTCGAAGTCTCCTACGTCGGCGCGCCGGAGTACCGCATCGAGGTGCAGGCGCCCGACTACAAGACCGCCGAATCGGAGCTCGAGGGCGCGGCGGCACGTGCCGAGACGGCCATCGAGGAGCGCGGCGGTACAGCGGAGTACCACCGCGAGCGCAACGAGCCCGAAGAATGACGAAGTCGGACATCCGCGTCTGCTCGGCGTGGAGGTCCGAAGACGACCCGGACCGAGCAGGCGGGTCGGGCAATCACGATCGACCCGTCTACACGCTTTCTTCGACGTGTCCGGAGTGCGGTGCGGAGGCGGTCAACTCCGCCCCGGCGTCGTTCGATCCCGCCGACCCCTACGGCGAGTACCGCCGGCGGGCGCGCGACGCCGGCCCCGACACGAACTGAGGGTTTCGACGTACCTTTACCCGCCGAGAGACCATTCGCGGGTATGGATCCCATCGATATCGAGACGGTCGCAGACCCCGAGCTCCGCGACCCCGTGCTCGTCGAGGGGCTGCCCGGCGTCGGCCACGTCGGCAAGCTCGCCGCCGAGCACCTGCTCGAGGAGTTCGAGAGCACGCTCGTCCGGCGGGTGTACGCAGACGAGTTCCCCCCGCAGGTCGACGTCGACGACGACGGCGTCGCCTCGCTGACCCACGCC
This sequence comes from Halolamina salina, assembly GCF_054653455.1. NCBI lineage: Archaea > Methanobacteriati > Methanobacteriota > Halobacteria > Halobacteriales > Haloferacaceae > Halolamina > Halolamina salina. The sequence goes on from NZ_BAAIGE010000002.1 coordinate 1,740,257, forward strand.
TCCTTCCACGCGGTCGATCTCTCCTCGCCGACCCCTACCGACGTGGAAGACGAGGACGCAGAGAGCGAGGACGACGAGGACGAAAGCGACGAGAACCCCGAAGGTGACGCACTCGCCGACGGCGGCGAGGAAGAGGCCGACGAGGAGGAGGTCGAGGAGGACGAGGCCGAGGAAGACGACCCCGGCACCGTCCCGACCGACCGCGACCTGCTCGTCCTCACGGGGAACCATCAGGCCGGGAGCAACAAGGGCCACTACCAGCTCACGGAGGCGTTCCTCGACGTAGCCGAGGGGTTCGGCGTCGAGGAGGCGTACGCGCTGGGCGGCGTCCCGACCGGCGAACTCATCGAGGAGCACAACGTCCTCGGCGCCGTCAGCGACGGCGAGCTCACCGACTCGCTCGCCGACGCGGGCGTGGAGTTCCGCGGCGACGAGCCCGCCGGCGGCATCGTCGGCGTCTCGGGGCTGCTGCTCGGCCTCGGCGGCCGGCGCGGCCTCGACGTGGCCTGCCTGATGGGGGAGACCAGCGGCTACCTCGTCGACCCCAAGAGCGCACAGGCGGTGCTGGAGACGCTGGAACGGCAGCTCGACTTCCGCGTGAACTTCGCCGCCCTGGAGAAGCGCGCCGAGGAGATGGAGGAGGTCGTCGGAAAGATCCAGCAGATGCAGGAGGGCAGCGGCGGCGGCGTCTCCGGCGACGAGGAGCTACGCTACATCGGCTGAACGCGGTCGGGAGAACTAAGTCCCGTCGCGCCCCGGAATCGAGTATGGACATCGAGCACCCCTCGTGGCGCGCGCTTGCGGGCGCCCTCGGCGGCTACGGGCTGATTCTGGTCGGCATGACGGTGCTGCTGTTCGGGGTGCCGACCGCGGTCTTCTTCCTGCTCTAAGCGCCCGAGCCGGCGTCGCCGCCGGCGTCGATGCGCGCCTCGTACTTCGAGAGCGACGTTTCCAGCGCGCGACCGGCGTCAGTTTCCAGCTCCTCGGCGAGCGCTAAGAGCGCGAACAGCGCGTCGCCGATCTCGTCCTCGGGGACCGAAAGCGAGTCGGGATCGTCGCCGTACTCGCTGGATTTCGCGGCGTCGGCCGCGACCTCGCCCACCTCGGCGGCGAGGTCGAGCAGGCGATACGCCGGCGGGGCAGTCATCCCATTCTCCTCGATGAACCGGGCGACCTCGCGCTGTTCGGGCATGGAATGGTCGTCGACCATAGCGACGCGAGCGACGGCGGCGCGGAAAAAGCGGGCGGTTCAGTCCGGGAAGCGGCCGGCTGGATCAGGCGAACGCCGGGGAGTCGCCCGTCTCCACCGTCTCGCTGCTCTGGAGCTTCTCCCAGGCCTCGACGAAGTCGCGCTCCTCGATCTCGGTGCGGTCGTCGCGGATCGCGAACATCCCCGCCTCGGTACAGATCGCCTTCACGTCGGCGCCGGAGGCGTCCTCGGCCATCTCGGCGAGCTCGGCGAAGTCCACGTCCTCGGAGACGTTCATGTCGCGAGTGTGGATCTGGAAGATGAGCTCGCGGCCCTCGGCGTCGGGCTTGGGCACCTCGATGAGGCGGTCGAAGCGGCCGGGGCGGAGGATCGCCTCGTCGAGCATGTCGAAGCGGTTGGTCGCGGCGATGATGCGGATGTCGCCGCGCTCGTCGAAGCCGTCCATCTCCGAGAGCAGCTGCATCATCGTCCGCTGGACCTCGGCGTCGCCGGAGGTCTTCGAGTCCGTCCGCTTGGAGGCGATGGCGTCGATCTCGTCGATGAAGATCACCGCAGGCTCGTTCTCGCGGGCGACCTCGAACAGGTCGCGGACGAGCTTTGCGCCCTCGCCGATGAACTTGTGGACGAGTTCGGAGCCGGCCATCTTGATGAAGCTCGCGTCGGTCTCGTTCGCGACGGCCTTCGCGAGCATCGTCTTCCCCGTCCCCGGCGGGCCGTGGAGCAGGATGCCACTCGGCGGCTGGATCCCCACCTTGTCGAACGTCCCGGGCTGCTGGAGCGGGAGTTCGACCGTCTCGCGCACCTCGCGCATCTGGTCTTCGAGGCCGCCGATGTCGGCGTAGGTGACGTCCGGCGAGTGGTCGATCTGCATCACGCGGGCCCGCACGTCCGTCTCGCGGGTGAGCTTCTGGACGACCGACAGCGAGTTGTTCACCGCGACGCGGTCGTCGGGCTCGATCTCCTCGCGCATCTCGTCGGTGACCTCCGTCAGCGCCTCCTGGTTGTTGCCGTGCTGTTTGATCACGACGCCGTCGTCGTTGACCTCCTGCACCGTCGCGACGAACAGCGGCGACTGCTTGAGCTTCTCGTTCTCGTGAGAGAGCCGTTCGAGCTTCTGCTGGTACTTGTTGTTCTCGGCGTTGGCGTCCAGCAGGCTGTCCCGCATCTGCTCGTTCTGGTCCTCCAGATCCTCGAGGCGGTCACGCAGGGACTCGATCTTCTCCTGTTGCGACGCCGTCTCCTCGTAGGGGAGTTCGACGTCGTCAACCGTATCGCTCATTGGCAGACCGTAGGCGGCTGACTCTTATGAGGCTTCGGGTCGCGTCGGAACGCGCCGGCGACGGAACGGGCGACACAGCGACGCTGGCATCTGTTTATCCAGAGTCTCGTATCACCCCGATACTCAAGTGTGATGGCGCGGCTACCCCAGTCATGCCCGATCCGGACGCCGTCGCACGAGCGCTGGCTCGGCTCGCCGACGGCAGCCACCGACAGCACGGCGACGATCCCGAGCGAACCGTCGGCGAGGCCGAGGTCGCGATCGGCGACGTCGATAGTGCGGCGGCGTTCGTCGACAACGACGGGGAAGCCGCGCTCCGTCGCGCCGTCGACGCCGCCGAGAAGGCGGGTGAGGACGGCGTCGCAGCCCGCGGTCGGACAGTGTTGGAGACGCTCGACGCGTTCCGTGATGCGGCCGACGACGCCGGCGAACAGCGGCCCCGCGGGGCGCGGACCACTTCCACCACGCTCGCGCAACGCTCTTCCCGGGAGGGGTCGTAGCCGGGGGCAGATGACTCGGGTGATACACACGGGCGACACCCACGTGGGCTACCAGCAGTACCACTCCCCCGAGCGCCGGGCGGACTTCCGCCGGGCGTTCGACGCCGTGGTCGACGACGCGATCGAGGAAGGCGTCGACGCGGTGGTCCACGCCGGCGACCTGTTCCACGACCGCCGGCCCGAACTGCCGGACTTGATGGCCGTACTCTCCGCGCTGCGGCGGTTGGACGACGCCGACATCCCGTTTCTCGCGATCGTCGGCAACCACGAGGCCACCCGGACCGGCGAGTGGCTGGACCTGTTCGAGGGGACGGGGCTCGCGACGCGGCTGCGCGACAGTCCCGTCGTCGTCGGTGACACCGCGTTCTACGGACTCGACTGGGTGCCCGAATCGCGCCGGGACGATCTCGACTACGAGTTCGAGGAGCACGACGCCGCCCACGCGGCGCTGGTCTCCCACGGCCTGTTCACCCCCTTCGAGTTCGGCGAGTGGGACACCGAGACCGTGCTCGGGGAAGCGAACGTCGAGTTCGACGCGATGCTGCTCGGCGACAACCACAAAGCCGACACCGCGGAGGTCGCGGGGACGTGGGTGACCTACTGCGGGTCGACCGAGCGCGCGAGCGCGAGCGAGGAGGAGGCCCGCGGCTACAACCTCGTCACGTTCGACGGCGAGGTGGACATCCGCCGGCGCAGCCTCGACACCCGACCGTTCGCGTTCGTCTCCGTCGACCTCGCCGAGGGCGAGGGCGTCGAGCGCGTGCGCGAGCAGGTTCGCCAGTACGACCTCGCGGACGCGGTCTGTATCGTCGAGATCACTGGCGAGGGCGAGCCCGTGACGCCCGCGGCGGTCGAGGAGGCCGGTGAAGAGGAGGGAGCCTTACTGGTCCGCGTCACCGACCGCCGGGAGATCGAGGAGGCGGCCGAGATCGGCGTCAACTTCGCCGACCCGGACGAGGCGGTCAGGGAGCGCGTCTCGGAGATGGGGCTCTCGACGGCCGCCCGCGGCGTCGACGAAACCGTCCGGGAGAGCAAGGTGGCCGACGCGAACGTCCGCGAGGAAGTGAGGAACCGCGTGACTGACCTGCTCGACGACGATCCGGCGGCGTTCGAGCCGGCCGGTGAGGACGAGGAGGCGAGCGAGGACGGCAGCGACGACGGAAATGGCGGTAGCGAGGGCGACGCCGAGGCCGACGAACCGAGCCTACAGACCGACGACGAGGAGCAGGGCACCATGGAGGAGTACCTGTGAAGTTCGACCGCCTGCGGCTCCGGAACTTCAAGCCGTACGCCGACACCGACCTGCAGTTCACCGACGGCGTGACCGTGATCCACGGGCTGAACGGCTCCGGGAAGTCGTCGCTACTGGAGGCCTGCTTCTTCGCCCTGTACGGCTCGAAGGCGCTGGACGGGACGCTCGACGACGCGGTCACCACCGGCGCCGACGAGACCGACGTGGAGCTGTGGTTCACCCACGCCGGCGAGGAGTACAAGATCACTCGAGAGCTCCGGCGTTCCGGCGGGTCGATCTCGACCCGGACCTGCGTGCTGGAGGGGGCCGACACGACCGTCGAAGGTGCCCGCGACGTGCGGGAGTTCGTCGGCGAGGAGCTGCTCCGGATGGACAGCGAGGCGTTCCGCAACTGCGCGTACATCCGCCAGGGCGAGGTGAACCGGCTGATCAACGCCTCCCCCCGGGAGCGCCAGGAGATGATCGACGACCTGCTCCAGCTCGGGAAGCTGGAGGAGTACCGCGAGCGGGCCCGCGACGCCCGCCTCGGCGTCGAGGACGTGCTCGCGGACAAGCGCGGCGGTCTGAACAAGCTCGATGAACAGATCGAGCGGAAGGAGGCGAAGGAGCTCCACGACCGGCTCAACGAACTGGAGAGCGAGCTCTCCGAACTCGACGACGAGATCGAGCGCTTCGAGGGGAACCGCGAGGACGCGAGAGAGACCAGAGACGAGGCCGAGTCCATCATCGAGCAGGCCGAGGAACGGGAGAGCGAACTCGAAGAGCTGAACGAGGAGATCGAGGAGTTGGAGGCGTCGATCCGCGAGACCGAAAGCGAGCGCGAGGAATTGCTCGAAGAGATCACCGAGATCCGCGAGCGGATCGACGAGCGCGAGGCCGAACTCGACGACCTCGCCGATGACGCTGGCATCGACGCCGCGACTGAGGACGCCGTCGCCGCGGCTCGCGAGGAACTCGACGAACGCGAGGCGGACCTCCGCGAGCAGCGACAGGAGCAGCGCGATCGAGTCACGAGCCTCGAGAGCGACGCCGAGAGCCTCGAAGACGAGGCCGAGCGGCTGCGCGAGCAAGCGACCGAGAAGCGGGAGCGCGCCGACGAACTCGAGCAGGAAGCCGACGACGCCGAGGCCGACCGCGACGACCTGCGGGACGAGCTCGACGAGGTGACCCGGGAGCGCGAGGAGATCGAGGCCCGGTTCGCCGACGCGCCAGTCGAGATGGGCGAGGCCGAGACCCACCGCGAGTCGCTCCGCGAGGAGCTCGACGAGCGACAGGCCGAGATCGAGGAGACGGTCGGGGATCTCGCGTCCGCCCGGGACCGCGTCGAGGAGGCCGAAGAACTGCTCGAGGAAGGCCACTGCCCCGAGTGCGGCCAGCCGGTCGAGGACTCCCCGCACGTCGACACGCTGGAAGCGGACCGCGAGCGCGTCGAGGCACTGTCCGCCCGGCTCGGGAAGCTCAACGGCCGGAAGGAGGAGCTGAAAGCCGACATCGAGGACGCCGAGTCCCTCGTCGAGGCCGAGAGCCGCGCGGAGATGCTCAGCGAGCGCCGCGAGACAATGACCGAGCGCGTCGAGGAGCTCGAAGCCGAAATCGAGAGCGACCGTGCGGAGGCGGAAGAGCTCCTCGAGGCGGCAGACGAACTCGAAGCCGACGCCGAGGAAACCGAAGCCGACGCCGAGGAGAAAGCCGACGCTGCCGAGGAGGCCCGCGAACAGGTCGCCGAACTGGACGAGGGGCTCGACGCAATCGAGGAGCGCCGCGAGCGACTCGACGCCGTCGAGGAGACGCTCGACGCCATCGACGACGCCGAGGAGGAGATCGACCGCCTGCGCGAGCGCCGGGAGAGCAAGGCCGAGATCGCCGACGAGCGCCGGGACCGGCTGGACGACCTGCGGGCGCGCCGCGACGACCTCCGGGAGGCGTTCGACCGCGAGCGCGTCGAGCAGGCGCGCGAGCAGCGGGAGAGCGCCGAGGAGTACCTCGAGAAAGTCGAGGCCAAGCTCGACTCGCTGGCCGAACAGCGCGACGAGCTCACCGGCGAGATCGGGAGCGTCGAGAACGAGATTCGGGAGCTGGAGGAGCTTCGAGAGGACCGCGAGGCGCTGGCCGAGACGGTGGCCGATCTGGAGTCGCTCCACGAGGAGACCGAGCAGTTGGAGCAGACGTACGGCGACCTGCGGGCGGAGCTCCGCCAGCGGAACGTCGAGAGCCTCGAACGGATGCTGAACGAGACGTTCGACCTCGCGTACGGCAACGACGCCTACTCACACATCGAGCTCGACGGCGAGTACGAACTCACCGTCTACCAGAAGGACGGCACGCCGCTGTCGCCCGATCAGCTCTCCGGCGGCGAGCGCGCGCTGTTCAACCTCTCGCTGCGGTGTGCGATCTACCGGCTGCTCTCGGAGGGGATCGAGGGCGCGGCGCCGACGCCGCCGCTGATCCTCGACGAGCCGACAGTGTTCCTCGACGCCGGCCACGTCTCCCGGCTCGTCGATCTGGTCGAGGAGATGCGCGGGTTCGGCGTGCGACAGATCCTGATCGTGAGCCACGACGAGGAGTTGGTCGACGCGGCCGACGAACTGGTCACCGTCGAGAAGGACACGACCACGAACCGCTCGACCGCACGGCGGGAGGACGCAGCGACGCTGTCCGGTGCTGCGGCACTGCTGGAGAGCGGGGACGACTAAGCGTCGTCGCGTAGCAGCGCCACGGCTTCTTCGGCAGTTTCGGTCGCCTCGTAGCCGCGCTCGCCGGCGACCTCACACGTCGTGACCAGGCCCGCCGCGCGGAGTTCGGCGAACAGGCCGTTGAAGTCGCTCTCACACAGTCCGGCGTAGGAGAGCAGGTCGACGACAGCGGTCGGACCGCTGTCGACCAGCGTCACCAGCACGCCCAGCGCGCGCTCGTCGTGGGCGGCCGTCACGACCCGTCGAACCGGTTCGGGGACACCCTCGGCGGCGACGCTCAACGCCCCGTCCCCGACCGGTTCGAGGACGTCCACGTCGACGGTTCGCTCCTCGCCGGTCGCGGGGTCACGGAGCCGTGCCGTCCCCTCGGACTGGGAGAGCAACAGGTGGCGCTGGCCGTCGGGAGTCTCGACCGGTCGCATCGCTCGTCGGTAGCCGGTGGCCGCGCAAAACGCTTCCGGGCCTCACGTGTCGTCGCCATCCCCGATGTCGGCAGCGTCGCCGACAGCGTCGGCGTCTTCCGCCTCCCCTTCCTCGTCGCCGGCAGCGAACCGACGGTACACCCAGTACGCACGCGCCAGCGCGAGCACGCCCCCGGCGACCAGCCCCGCCGAAACGAGGGGGTAGCCGCGGAGCGCGTACACCGTCGGACCGAGCGCGATCAGCAGCACGCCGGCGTTAACGTAGATCACCGCCCCCCAGAACGCGGTCGCCGTCTCGGAGTCGACCTCGGTCAGCTCCTCCTCACCGCCGGCGTTCGTTCCGGTCCGTTCGTGGAGTTCGGCCTCCATGTCCCGCGTCTCCGGGGCCGAGACCCCGTCGTCCTCGCCGTCGAACGTCTCCTCCACGAACGTCTCGACGGGGTCGTCGTCGCTCACGCCTCCCACTCCCCGACCGACCGGCAAAAGGGTTCGCAGTCGTCTCAGCGTCGATCCCCGAGCGACACCGCCGCGTCGCTCCGGAGCCACGCCAGCGGCGCCTCGGCGTCGTAGAGGACCACCCCACCGTCGACCTCGTAGGACTCGACCGTCTCGAAACCGTCGTCGGCGGGTTCGACCGGCTCCGATGCCACCTCCGGCAGGCCACTCTCGTCGGGCATGGGAGGGTCTACCAAACGGTGGAGTATATGCCTTTCGGGGGTGTGCGAACCACCGGCCGCGGCGGTCGGACCACCGTCGTTTTAACGGATCACGGCAAACCACCGCCAATGAGCGAGCGTCAGCAGTCGGGCCTCGGCGAGTTCGCGGGTGCCGACGGGGGCCGACCGGACGAGGAGGCGGCCGTCGTCGCCGGCGACGCCGGCCAGTCAGTCAGCGAGGTGGTCGACGCCGCGGACCTGAAGTTTCCCGACAGCGAGGGCGTCGTCGAACTGAAAGTCTCGCAGGTCGACTACACGATCGAGGGGTCGGGTGCCGAGGAGTACCCCGTCGTCCACGTCTTCGGCCGGACCGCCGACAACGAACCCGAGCACGTCCGCGTGCTCGGGGTCGAGCCGTACTTCTACGTCCCCACGGAGAACGTCGAGGACCGCGCGCTGACCGAGGAGTACGACGCGATCCTCGACACCCGCGAGGAGGACCCCAACGGCGAGCGCTTCGAGTCGATCCGTGGCAAGCCGCTGACGAAGGTGGTCGGCCGCACGCCGCGTGACGTGGGGCAGATGCGCGACGACTTCGAGGAGCACTACGAGGCCGACATCCTGTTCCCCAACCGCTTCCTGATCGACAAGGACGTGAGCGCCGGGCTGCAGGTGCCCGAGCGACGACTCGAGGACGGCCGGATTCAGGTGCGCTACGACGACGAGGAACTGGTCGCCGTCGACGCGCCGACGGCGGCGGACCTCCGGGTCAACACGTTCGACATCGAGGTCGACGACCGCTCGGGGTTCCCCGAGGACGGCGAGGAGCCGATCGTCTGTCTCACCTCCCACGACTCCTACGACGACGAGTACGTGGTGTGGCTGTTCGACGCGCCCGACGCCGAGGTCGACGCGCCGGAAGTGCTCGAGGAGTACGAGCAGATCGCCGACTCGGGCAGCATCGACGTGCGCGTGTTCGACGAGGAGCCGGCGATGCTCGACGCCTTTGTCGAGTACATCGAGGAGACGGACCCGGACGTGCTCACGGGCTGGAACTTCGAGGACTTCGACATGCCGTACGTGCTCGACCGGCTGGAGGCGGTCGACCCCACCACCGAGTACGAGCTCGACATCGACCGGCTCTCCCGGGTGGACGAGGTGTGGCGCTCGGACTGGGGCGGCCCGGACGTGAAGGGCCGGGTGGTGTTCGACCTGCTGTACGGCTACAAGCAGATCGTCATCAAGGAGCTGGAGTCGTTCCGCCTCGACGCCATCGGCGAGCGCGAACTCGACGTCGGGAAGGAGCACTACTCCGGCGACATCGGCGACCTCTGGGAGCAGGACCCCGAACAGCTGCTGGAGTACAACCTCCGGGACGTGGAGCTCTGTGTCGAGATCGACCGCAAGCAGTCCGTGATCGCGTTCTGGGACGAGGTTCGATCGTTCGTCGGCTGTAAGCTGGAGGACGCGCCGACCGCGGGCGACGCGGTGGACATGTACGTGCTGCACAAGGCCTACGGCGAGTTCGGGCTGCCGTCGAAGGGCCAGCAGGAGGCCGCCGAGGAGTTCGAGGGCGGCGCCGTCTTCGAGCCGATCTCCGGCGTGAAGGAGAACGTGACGGTGCTCGACCTGAAGTCGCTGTACCCGATGTCGATGGCGACGATCAACTCCTCGCCGGAGACGAAGGTCGACCCCGACGAGTACGACGGGGAGACCTACCGCGCGCCGGATGGCACCCACTTCCGGAAGGAGCCGGACGGCATCATGCGGGAGATGATCGACGAACTGCTCACCGAGCGCGAGGAGAAGAAGAAGCTCCGGGACCAGCACGACCCCGACTCCGAGGCGTACGAGCGCTACGACCGACAGCAGGGCGGGGTGAAGGTGATCATGAACTCGCTGTACGGCGTCTCCGGGTGGGATCGCTTCCGGCTCTACGACACCGAGGGCGCCGCCGCCGTGACGGCGACGGGGCGGGAGGTGATCGAGTTCACCGAGACGGCCGCCGAGGAGATCGGCCACGAGGTGGCGTACGGCGACACCGACTCGGTCATGTTGTCCCTCGGGGGAGGAGTCTCCAAGGAGGACGCCATCGAGCAGTCCTTCGACATCGAGGAGCACATCAACGAGCGCTACGACGACTTCGCCAGCGAGGAACTCGACGCCGACTCCCACCGCTTCGAGATCGAGTTCGAGAAGCTCTACCGGCGGTTCTTCCAGGCCGGCAAGAAGAAGCGCTACGCCGGCCACATCGTCTGGAAGGAGGGGAAACACGTCGACGACATCGACATCACGGGGTTCGAGTACAAGCGCTCGGACATTGCACCCGTCACCAAGCGCGTCCAGAAGGAGGTGATCGACATGATCGTCCGCGGTGGGGAGCTCGACGACGTGAAGGAGTACCTCCACGACGAGATCACCACCTTCGAGGAGGGCGAAGCGGATCTGGAGGAGGTCGGCATCCCCGGCGGGATCGGCAAGCGCCTCGACGCCTACGACACCGACACCGCACAGGTCCGCGGGGCGAAGTACGCGAACCTCCTACTCGGCACGAACTTCCAGCGCGGCTCCAAGCCCAAGCGGCTCTACCTGAAGAAGGTCCACCCCGAGTTCTGGCAGCGCATGGAGAACGAACAGGGGTTCGACCCGCAGACCGACCCGCTCTACCGCGAGTTCAAGCGCGACCCCGACGTGATCTGCTTCGAGTACGCCGAGGAGGTGCCCCCGGAGTTCGAGGTCGACTGGCCGAAGATGCTCGACAAGACGCTCAAGGGACCGATCGAACGCGTGATCGAGGCGCTGGGGCTGTCGTGGGACGAGGTCAAGTCCGGACAGGAGCAGACCGGCCTCGGGCAGTGGGGCTGAGTCGCCCATCGGCCTGAACGCCGGGGAAGTTCGGACGCTTTTTCCCCGATGGCGCGGAACGCCGCCACATGTCTCGCTCCGTCGGCGTGGTGGTCCCCGCCTACCGGCCGGACGTGGACCGCCTCTCGCGCTACGTGCGCGACCTCGACGAGCGGCTCGCCCCCGCGGAACTCCGCATCGAACTCGACGACCCCGGACCGGGCGACCGGGAGGCGCTGGCCGATCTCCCGGCGACGGTGCACGTCGCCGACCGCCGGCGCGGGAAGGGCGCCGCGATCACCGAGGGGTTCGACGCGCTCGGCACGGACGTGCTCGCCTTCGCCGACGCCGACGGCTCGACGCCGGCCGACTCGATCGCCGACGTGATCGACCCCGTCCTCTCGGGGGCGTTCGACCTCGCCGCCGGCTCCCGGCGCCACCCCGAATCGGAGATACAGTCCCATCAGAAGACGCTGCGGCGCTTCCTCGGCGACGCGTTCGCGTGGCTGGCCCGCCAACTTCTCGACCCGGACCTGCACGACTACCAGTGTGGCGCGAAGGCCGTCTCGGCGAACTTCTGGTCGCGGCTGCGGCGCCACCTCACCGAGTCCGGCTTCGCGTGGGACATCGAACTGCTCGCCATCGCGGGCGCGCTCGGGGGGAAGATAACCGAGGTCCCGGTGGTGTGGGAGGACCAGCCGGAGTCGACGGTCGATCCCGTGAGCGACACGCTCTCGATGTTCACCGGACTACTGACCGCGCGCCACCGCGCGAAGGCGGTCCGGGGCGATCGGCTCCACGAGCTGCTCGCGGCACGGAACGACCGCCCGCCGTTGATCGAGCGGGGTGGGCAGTGAGGGGCATCCCGGACGAACTGCTCGCGATCGACCGGTTCGGGCAGTTCGTCTCCGTCGGCGCCGTCGGCGCCGTCTTCGACCTGACGACCAGTTCGGCGCTGACCGCCGGCCTCGGCGTCTCGCCGGAGATCGCGAAGCTGGTCGGCGCGGAGGTGGCGATCCTCGTGATGTTCGTCGTCAACGAGCGCTGGACGTTCGCCGACCACGGCGACGAGGGCGTCGGCGCGATCCTCCGCCGGCTGCTGAAGTCGAACCTCGTCCGCAGCGGCGGCGTCGCCGTGCAGGTCGGAGTCGTCGCGGGACTGACGCGCCTGCCGATCGTCCTCGAAGCGTTCGGCGTCGACCTCTGGGAGTTGGCGACGTTCCCGATCGCGATCGGCTGTTCGCTGCTGCTGAACTACGTGCTGGAGAGCCTGTTCACGTGGCGCGTGACCGCTGACTGACCACGGGAAGAACCGACAGAGGGCGACCGAAACAGAACGCTTAACCGTCGTACCCGATTTGATACAGGTAGCGGGATGGGATAGCCAGGAGATTCCGCCGGGCTCATAACCCGGAGATCGGTAGTTCAAATCTACCTCCCGCTATATTCTCCTGCCGACCAACGGCGAGCGGCGCGAGCCGTGAGTCCGGTCGGCAGGGATATAGCCACCTCTCGCATTCTCCCGGAACGCCCACTCGACGTCGCTACGGACCCAAACGCCCTTCCTCGCCGACCGAGTAGCCCGACCAAATGAGTGGAGAGCGAATCGCCGACGTCGACGCCGTCCCGGCGGAGAGTAGCCTCCTGTTCACCGTCGAGGACCGCGAGAGCGGCGAGGAACGCGAGGCCGTCCTCGTCGACACCGACGACGGGGTGAGAGCGTGGTTCAACTACTGCCAGCACTGGCGGGACGTGAACCTCGACACCGGCGACGGCGCGGTGGTCCGCGACGGGGAACTGGTCTGTAAGCGCCACGGCGCCACGTTCGAGTGCGACAGCGGCGAGTGCACGTTCGGCCCCTGCGAGGGCGCCGTGCTCGACGAACTCGGAATCCGACGCGCCGACGGCGGCGTGTTCGTCGACGACGACGGCTACGCGTTCGTCCGACTCGGCGAAGCCGAGAACGACGAGGACGACGGTCCCCAGTCGACGGAGTCCCGGATCGGCTTCTGAGTCCGCGAAGGACGGATTCATACCGGCGGGGGCCTTCATCCCGACAATGAGCGAGGAGGACGGCGACCTGTACGACGACGGCCTCCCCGAGGGCGAGACGCCCGAGGAGGACGGGCTGGTGCTCAAGTTCATCGTCGGCGCAGTGCTGCTGATCCTGCTGTACGCGGTCGCGACGATCCTGCTGGCCGCCGCTTAGTAGAACGTCTCCTCGACGCGCTCGCGGTAGCGCTGTGCGAGGAGATCCGTCACCGGCCCGCCGCCGACGCTCGCACCGTCGACGCTCTCGACCGGACGGACCTCCCACGTCGAGTTGGTGCAGAACATCTCTTCCGCCGTTCGGAGCGCGTCCGGGCCGATCGTCACCTCCCGAACCGGGATCCCTTCCTCCTCGGCGATGTCGATCACTGTCGCCCGGGTGATCCCGGGCAGTACCGGCCCCGAGAGTGCCGGCGTGAGCAGGCCGTCGCCGTCGACCGCGAACACGTTGCTCGTCGCCCCCTCGGCGACGTGGCCCGCGGCGTCGAGCATCACCGCCTCGTCGGCGTCGGTGCCGCGGAGTTCGATGCGGGCGAGAATCCCGTTCAGGTAGTTGTGGGTCTTCGCCCGCGCGGGCACGGCGGCGTCGGGAATCCGCTGGGTGGAGACGGTCCGGAGCGTCGCCGGGCCGTCCCAGACGGACTCGCCGTCGAGTCCGCCACGCGGGAGCGGCTTGACGACGATCACGACCGTCGGGTCGACTTCGGGATCGGGGTCGAGCTTCCCGGGCTGGACCCCCCGCGAGATCGAGAGCCGGACGTACGCGTCGTCGAGGTCGTTGGCGTCGAGGGTCTCCCGGATTCGGTCGTGGAGGTCCTCCCGAGCCAGCCCGTGGTCGATCGCGAGCAGGTCACAGGTCTCGGCGAGCCGGTCGGCGTGGGCGTCCCAGCCGAACACGTCGCCGCCGTAGGCCCGCAGCGTCTCGAAGGCGGCGTCGCCGTACTGGAACCCGCGGTCTTCCACCGAGACGGTTGCCTCGTCGGCCGGGCGGAGGTCGCCGTCGACGTGGTACAGCAGGTCGTCCGCGCGTGCTTCGTCGCTCATCGTTCCCACTCTCGACAGATTCCGAGGAAGTTTCTGATCATGGTTTTGCCGTGGTCGGTCAGGATGCTCTCGGGGTGGAACTGCACGCCGACGTGGGGTTTCTCGCGGTGGCGCACCGCCATCACCACGTCCTCGTCGTCGGTGGTCGCCGTCTCCGCCAGCGCGTCGGGAATCGCGTCGCGGTCGACCGCCAGCGAGTGGTAGCGCCCGACCCGGATCCCCTGCGGGAGGCCGTCGAACACGCCCTCGCTGTCGTGGCTGATCTCCGAGGGCTTGCCGTGGACGACCGCGTCCGCGTGGCCCACGGGCGCGCCGTTGTGCGCACAGAGCGCCTGATGGCCGAGACAGACCCCAAGCGTCGGGTAGTCGAGGTCGAACACGTCCATCGAGACGCCCGCCGCCGCGGGCGTGCCGGGGCCGGGCGAGACGACGATCCCGTCGGGGTCGAGATCGCGGATATCCCGGCGGTCGATCGCGTCGTTGCGCCGGACCGTCACCGCGCCGTCGCGCTCCTGCACTGCCTCCCCGAGGTACTGCACGAGGTTGTAGACGAACGAGTCGTAGTTGTCGATCACGAGGATCTCGGGGGCGCTCATCGCTCCACCTCGCCGCCGTCGGCGGTGTCCGCGGCGTCCCCCTGCTCGGGGTCGGCCACGCCGAGGCGGCCCCGATCGAGCGCGTCGTCGACCGCGTCGAGCAGCCCGCGGGCCTTCGCGAGCGTCTCGTCGTACTCGGCGTTCGGGTCGGAATCGTGGACGATGCCCGCGCCCACGCTGAGGTGGTACTCGTCGGCGTGGCGGACCAGCGTCCGGATCACGATGTTGAGCGTCGCGCGGCCGTCGAAGCCGAAGATGCCGATGCTCCCGGTGTACGGCCCGCGGCGCCGATCCTCGAGTTCGTCGATGATCTCCATCGTCCGGGGCTTGGGCGCGCCGGTGATGGTGCCGCCGGGGAACGTCGCCGCCACGGCGTCGGTGAGCGTGCCGTCCTCGCGGAGTCGCCCCTCGATGAGCGAGACGAGATGCATCACCGCCGAGTAGCGGTCGACGCGGCGGTACTCCGTCACCTCGACGCTGCCGTACTCGCTGACCTTCCCGAGGTCGTTGCGTTCGAGGTCGACCAGCATCGCGTGCTCGGCGCGCTCCTTCTCGTCGGTCCGGAGGTCGTCGGCGAGCGCGGCGTCCTCCTCGTCGGTGTCGCCGCGGGGACGCGTGCCGGCGATCGGTTCGGTCAGCAGGCGGTCGCCCTCGCGCTCGAGCAGGAGTTCGGGGCTCGCGCTGACGAGGTCGACGCCGCGGAACTCCAGCAGCCCGGAGTAGGGCGCGGGGTTGACGTCTCGCAGCGCGTCGTACGCCTCGACGGGGTGGACCGCCGCGGGCGCTTCGAGGCGCTGGGAGACGTTCGCTTGGAACGTGTCCCCCTCGCGGATGTACGCCTTCGCGCGGCGGACGCGCTCGCGGAACTGCTCGCGCCCGCACGTGCTCTCGAACGCGGCCGCCTCGGCGTCGACGGGCGCGGGACCGACCGCCGGGTCGCCGACGCGTGCCCGTCGGCCCAGTTCGGCCGCTCTCGTCAGCGCGCGGTCGTAGCAGGCGTCGAGCGTCGCTTCGTCGGCGTCCGCGGGCACGCGCGGGCAGGCGGTGATCCGCAGCGTTACCTCGTCGCCGCGTGGCTCCTCCCACGCCGCGAGACAGTCGTACACGCCGATCTGGAGCGTCGGCAGGTCGCGGTCGTCTGGGGCGCCGTCGCCGAAGGACTCCAGTTCGCGGGCGATGTCGTAGGAGAGCCAGCCGATCGCGCCACAGGGGTAGGGCACGTCGCAGTCGCCGCGGGCGAGCGATTCGCCGTCGAGCAGCCCCGACAGCGCCGCGAGCGTCTCGGAGCGGTTCTGCCCGAATCGGCGGTCGGACCCCTCGGTCGACTCGTGGTCAGCGAGCACCGACTCGCCGGAGACGGTGAGAAACTCCGCGGGCTCGACGCCGAAGTAGCCCCACCCTTCCTGTCCGCCCGACGTTTCGAGGAACACCCCGCCGCGCTCGTGCCGGGCGCGGCGGTAGGCGTCGAACGGGTCGTCGACGACGGTCCGGATCTCGACGGGCACCCGAGCGCCCGCCGGGGCCTCGCGGGCCACGGCGTGGAACTGCTCGGGGTCGGTGATCACCGTCGTCTCGGTCATGCGTCGGCAAACGGCGCCGATCCGCTAAAAACGGGCGGGTTCGGTCACTCGTACTCGTTCGCGCGGTCGATCCACTTCTGGACCGTTCCCTCCGGCGCCGTCGTCCGCTCGGCGACTTCCTCGGCGTCGGCGTCCCGGAGGTCGGCGACGGTCACGATGTCGATCTCGGCCAGTCGCTCGGAGTACGCCGGCCCGATCCCCTTGATCTCGTCGACCGACGGGCCGTCGTCGGCCGCCTCGGACTCCTCCTCTACGTCGGGACCCGTCTCGTCGACGTCGGTGGTCTCGTCCTCGGCGCCCGGCCCGGCCGCCTCCGCCGGCTCGGCCCGCCCGGCGGGCTCCTCCTCCGCGATCTCCTCGTCGACCAACGACTCCGTCGACGCGTCGGCGTCGGTGCCGGCGGCGACGGGCTCGTCGTCGGGTTCGGCCTCGTCGGCGCTCTCGGCATCGCTCGCCTCGTCGCCGTCGTCGCCAGTCGTACCGCTCGATTCGTCGGTTCCCTTCACCGCCGCCTCGCTCTCGGCGTCGGCGTCGGAGCGGTCCTGCACCGTCACGTCGCGCTCGGACCGGCCGTCGCCCTCGTCGGCACCCAGCCCGAGGAGCCGTTTGATCTTCCGGAGTACCATGCTGTCGGCGAAAATGACCCGCGATGGTAAAAAGCCAGCGTCGCCCTCGGCCGGTTCACCCCGGCAAACGCCCCGTCGAGCCGAAACGTGCCTCAGAGCCGATCCCGGAGCGCCTCGTTCATCGCCGCCACCGGCGCGTCGACCCCGGTCCACCGCTCGAACGCGGCGACGCCCTGGAACAACAGCATCCACGCGCCGTCGACGGTCTCGGCGCCCGCGGCGTCGGCGTCCCGCAGGAGCTTGGTCCGGAGCGGGGAGTACACCGCGTCGAGTACCGCCAGATCCTCGTGAAGCACGTCCGCGGGGACGGGCGACGTGTCGGGATCGTCCATCCCGACGCTGGTCGCGTTGACGAGGATGTCGGCGTCGGGAACGTGCTCCTCGAGCGCCGCCAGTCCGCCGGCGTCGACGCCGAGCCCGGAGAAATCGTCCGCGAGCGCCTCGGCGCGCTCGAGCGTTCGGTTTGCGACGAACGTGTCGGCCCCGGCGTCGGCCAGCGCGTAGGTGGCCGCCCGGCCCGCGCCGCCCGCCCCGACGACGACCGCGGACTGCCCCTCGATCGCCACGTCGTGGTGCTCGAACGCGCGAACGACGCCCTCGACGTCCGTGTTGTGTCCCTCGGGAGCGCCGTCGCCGCCGAACGTGATCGTGTTCACGGCACCCACCGCCTCACCGGTCGGGGTCGGATCGACGTGCGGGAGCACGTCCCGTTTGAACGGAACGGTGACGTTGAGGCCGGCGACGCCGATCGCGTCGGCGCCGGCGACGGCCTCGTTGATCCGGTCGGGATCCGGTTCGAGCGTGACGTACCGCGCGTCCAGCGAGCGCGCCTCGTAGCCGGCCTCGTGCATCGGCGGCGAGAGCGAGTGTTCGACCGGCCGCCCGATCAGCCCGTAGACGTCCATGGTCGCCGTGGGCGAGCACGGGAGAAAAAGCCCGCGCCCGCGGCGGGGCCGGAGCCGACGGCTACTTTGCCGGCGGGGTCGGACGCCGAACCGATGACTATCGGGATCGTCGTGTCGCGGGCCGACCACGCCTCGATCCACATCGGGGAGCAGCTGCTCGCGCAGGGGGACTGGACCGAACACGAGGACGAGGAGCGGGCGGACGCCGACGGCGGCGGGACGTACTACCGGGACGGCCCGTTCGAGCTTCGGGAGTTCGACGAGCTCCACATCGGGCTGGGCGACCCCGCGCCGGCGTTCAGCGAGGACCCCCGCCTGCTGGTGTTCGTCTCCCGGCACTCCGGCGAGACGGGCGCGCTGCTGACGGGCCACTTCACGGGGAACTTCGGCGAGGCGGAGTACGGCGGGGGCGAGGGCGAACTCGCGGAAGCGGCGCCGAGCGCGCTCTCGGCGTACGTCGAGGCGCTCGCCGCCCACGCCCCCGAGGGGTACGACGTGGCGATCGAGGGGACCCACCACGGGCCGACCGCGATCGACACGCCGTCGATGTTCGCGGAGCTCGGGAGCGGCGAGGAGCAGTGGGACGACCCCGAGGGCGCCCGCGCGGTCGCGCAAGCGGTGCTCTCGCTGCGCGGGGTAGCGGCCCACCGCGACCGACAGATCGTCGGCGTCGGCGGCGGGCACTACGCCCCGCGGTTCGGTCGCGTGCTGCGCGAGACGCCGTGGGCGGTCGGCCACATTGCCAGCGACTGGCAGTTGGAAGAACTGGGCCACCCGCGAGACGAGGACGCCCGGGCGGTGCTCGAACAGGCGTTCGAGCGCAGCGGCGCCACCCACGCGCTGTTCGACGGCGACCACCCCGAGGTCGCCGATGCGATCGAGGATCTCGGCTACCGGATCGTGAGCGAGACGTGGCTCCGAACCGTCGGCGACCGACCGCTGGCGCTGGTCCGGGCGCTCGAATCCACGGTCGCGACAGTCGACGAGGGGCTTCGGTTCGGCGCCAACGTCCCCGACGATCCGGAGGACTGGAAGACGGTGAGCCTGCCCGACGAGCTACTTGCGACCGCCCAGAACGTCGACGGCGAGGCGACGCGTGACGCGGTCCGGGAGTCGACCGTCGCCTTCGACACGATCGAGAGCGGGACGCGGGCCAACGGCGAGGCGGCGGTGCCCGACGCCGACGCCTACGACGAACTGATCGACGACCTCGCGGCGATCCTGCGGGAGGCGTACGAGGAGGTGGCCGTCGACGACGACGCCGTCGTCGCCCGAGAGGAGGCGTTCGACCCCGAGAAGGCCCAAAAGCTCGGCGTGCCGGAGGGACCGAAGATGGGGATGCTCTCCGGCGGGGAGTCTGTCGAGGTCGACGGCGAGGTGATCCCCCCGTCGGCGGTGCTGAGTCGGCGGGAGGAGGAGTTCCCGATCTGAGCGGTGTCGGTGGTGGCGAGAATCGCCGGAGAGGGAGAAAGGTCAATAGGCTCCGCCTAATACTCAGGGTCAAATGGACTCTATCGTAGAAGAGGCGATCGACGAGGCCGAGGGCGAGGGCGGCGAGGAGCCCGACGCCGCGGCCGAGCAGGAGACCACCTCGGAGACCGGCGGGGAGACGCCGTCGTCGGGGAAGATGACCGACGAGCAGCTACAGGAGGTCCTGCAGGACCTCAAGACCAACATCACGGTGGTCGGCTGTGGCGGCGCCGGCGGTAACACCGTCAACCGGATGCACGAGGAGGGGATCCACGGCGCGAAGCTGGTCGCCGCGAACACCGACGTCCAGCACCTCGTCTCCATCGAGGCCGACACGAAGATCCTGATGGGCAAGGAGAAGACCCAGGGTCGGGGCGCGGGCTCGCTCCCGCAGGTCGGCGAGGAGGCCGCCATCGAGTCCCAGGAGGAGATCAAGGAGTCGATCGCCGGCTCGGACATGGTGTTCGTCACCGCCGGACTCGGCGGCGGCACCGGGACCGGCTCGGCGCCGGTCGTCGCCAAGGCCGCACAGGCCGCCGGCGCGCTGACCATCTCGATCGTCACGACTCCATTCACCGCGGAGGGTGAAGTCCGCCGGACCAACGCCGAGGCCGGCCTCGAACGGCTCCGGGACGTCTCCGACACCGTGATCGTCGTCCCGAACGATCGCCTCCTCGACGCGGTGGGCAAACTGCCCGTCAAGCAGGCGTTCAAGGTGTCCGACGAGGTGCTGATGCGCTCGGTGAAGGGGATCACCGAACTGATCACCAAGCCCGGGCTGGTCAACCTCGACTTCGCCGACGTTCGCACCGTGATGGAGAAAGGCGGCGTCGCGATGATCGGGCTGGGCGAGTCCGACACCGACGACAAGGCCGAGGACTCCGTACAGTCTGCCTTGCGGTCGCCGCTGTTGGACGTGGACATCTCCGGCGCCAACTCCGCGCTGGTCAACGTCACCGGCGGCTCGGACATGTCCATCGGCGAGGCCGAGGGCGTCGTCGAGGAGATCTACGACCGGATCGACCCCGACGCGCGCATCATCTGGGGCACCTCCGTCGACGAGGAGATCGAGGGCCGGATGCGGACGATGATCGTCGTGACCGGGGTCGAGTCCCCCCAGATCTACGGCGGCGGCGAGGCCGCCCAGCGCGGCCCCTCGCCCGACCAACTGCAGGACGTGAACTGATCGCCTCGGCTCTTTTTCGTCGCCGTCACCGGCCGTAGCGACGGTCGCGCCGGCGAAAGCGTATTCAATAGATAGAAAAGGCGTCGGGCTGAACCACACGACAAGATGGACGTCAAATACGACCTCTCGGAGTACGTGCGCGTGCTCAAGCTCGCGAGCACTCCCGAGTGGGAGGAGTTCTCGATGGTCGCCAAGATCTCCGGCGCCGGCATCTTCCTGATCGGCTTCCTCGGGTTCCTGATGTTCGCGATCATGAGCTTCGTTCCGGGCGCGGTCCCGGGTGGTGCGTAGATGCCGATCTACGCCGTCAAGACCACCGCGAGCCAGGAGGAGACCGTCGCGGACATGATCGCCTCGAAGGAGATGCCCGAGATCCACGCCGTGCTGGCGCCGGACTCGCTGACCTCCTACGTGATGGTCGAGGCCGAGGACGACTCGATCATCGAGCGCGTGCTCGACGAGATCCCCCACGCCAACGGGATCGTACCGGGCACGTCGTCGATGACCGAGGTCGAACACTTCCTCTCGCCGACCCCCGACGTGGAGGGGATCGCCGAGGGCGACATCGTCGAACTGATCGCCGGCCCGTTCAAGGGCGAGAAGGCGCAGGTCCAGCGCATCGACGAGGGGAAGGACCAGGTGACGGTCGAACTGTACGAGGCGACCGTCCCGATTCCGGTCACGGTGCGTGGCGACCAGATCCGCGTGCTGGACAGCGAGGAGCGGTAGTTCCTCGTCGATAGTCGACCTTTTTCCGAGAAAACCGTCCCGACTACCCCGAGTTACCGTTGAGTTCGTCGACGACGCTCTGGAGATCCGCGTTCTCCTCGATGGTCTCCTTGATCCCCTCACGCACACGCACGTCGCTCCCGTCGGCGTCGTAGGCGCGGACGTACTCCGCGCGGGTGTGCTCGTCGAACGCGTGGCGGATCGCGAAGTACCCCTCGGGGACGATAGTCCCGCACACCTTACACTCGTGGCGCTGGTGTTCGGTCGTCTGGTGGACGATCACGGCCTCGGGACCGTCGAACTCGCGGCCACAGCCGGCGATCCCGCAGTTCCAGCGGCTCATACGCGGTTCATCGGGGTGGGGGCGTCAAAAGGGTTCTCCCCGACGCCCGGCCTCGAACACGGAGGCTATTTGGGCGACGACCGACTGCGGTGGAACGTGACTACGGCGCCGACGCGGGTGGACATGCACGTCAAGACGCTCGACGGGCGGGTCGTCGAGCGGGCGAAAGCCCGGGGGATCGACGTGCTGGTGTACGCACCCCACTTCACGCGACTGCCGGCGATCCGCGAGCAGGCCGAGCGACATAGCGACGACGAACTGCTGATCGTACCCGCCCGGGAGATCTTCACGGGGAACTGGCAGAACCGCCGCCACCTGCTCGCCGTGGGACTGTCGTCGCCGGTGCCGGACTTCGTCTCCTTCGAGGGGGCGCTCTCCGAACTCGCCGATCAGGGCGCCGCGCTGTGTGTCCCCCATCCGACGCTTCTGAACGTCAGTCTCGGCCGGCCGGAGATCCGCGCCTACGCCGACCACATCGACGCCGTCGAGAGCTACAACGCCAAATCCCTCCCCCACGTCAACGAGCGGGCCAAACGGGTCGCCGAGGAGGCCGGGCTACCCACGTTCGGCTCGTCGTATGCCCACCTCCGGGGGACCGTCGGCGAGGCGTGGACCGAGTTCGACGCCGCCATCGACAGCGAGGCCGACCTCGTGCAGGCGCTGGTCTCCGGCGCCGACCGACAGGTGGTCCACCGCTCGGGCCCGCGCCACCGCGTCCGGAACCTCGCGGAGTTCGCCCACCTGGGCTACGAGAACTCCTGGGGGAAGATCGACCGCCTGTTCCTCTCGGGCACCGAACCTACCCACCCCAACCACATCGCGTACGACGGGCGGTTCGACGACGTGTCCGTCTACTAAGCGCCGATCGTCACGAGGCCGCTCAGCTCCAGCCCCGGCGGGAGGTACTGGGGCAGCAGGTGGACGAACGCCGCGAACACGGCGACCTCGAGCAGCGTGACGACGATCGTGACCACGTCGGCGTACTTGCTGGTGGTCGTCACCCCCGTCGGCGAGCCGAACTCCTCGCTCCAGAACGGGTAGAACAGCGCGATACCCCGCCTACTCCCCAGCATGTCGAGCACGTAGTGGCTCAGGACCCCCGCCCAGACGAAGCCGAGGTTGCCGAAGAAGTAGGGGTACGCCAGCGCGATCCCGAGGACCGGGAGGTTGTGCAGCGTCTTGCGGTGCTTGCCGAACGCGGTGTCCACGTCGGGAAACAGCGCACCCAACACCAGCGGCAGCGACACCTCCGCGATCGCGACGAACGTCGACACGTCACCCGACGGCTCGAGGACGTAGCCGACGCCGATCGCCAGCAGGAGGGCGTTGAGCACGTGACCTTTCTTGTCCATACTCGTGTGCGTGGCCGGCGCCCCGCAAAGCGTTTCGGTCGGCCAACGGCACGCGTCGGCGGTTCGGCGGCTCAGAACTCGGCGGTCCGTTCGTTGTGGTACGTCGAGTCGGGACAGGCGCGACCAACTGTTAGGGTTCCGACAGGTCCCCCGCGTCTTCCAGCAGCAGCGCCAGCGCCTCCCGCGCGATCTGCTCTTTGATCTCGGTCCGATCGCCGTCGAACACGTGCCGGGAGACCTCCGTGTAGGAGCCGCCGGTGCCCCAGTCGGCGGCGTACGAGCGGCCGATGAACACCGTCCCGACGGGCTTCTCCTCGCTGCCGCCCTCGGGGCCGGCGATCCCGGTGGTCGAAAGTCCGAACGTCGTCCCCGCGGTGTCACGAACCCCGGCGGCCATCTGCTCGGCGACGGGCGCCGAGACGGCGCCGTGGTCGTCGAGGCTCTCCCGGGAGACGGCCAGCTCTTGGAGTTTGGCGTCGTAGGAGTAGGTCACGACCGACCGGTCGAAGTAGTCCGAGGAGCCGGGCACGTCGGTCAGGAGCGACCCGATCAGCCCGCCCGTGCAGGACTCGGCGACGGCGACCGTCGCGTCGGTCTCCCGGAGGGCGTCGCCGATGCGTTCCTCGACCGGCGGGTCGGCAGCGTACTCGCGCATGCCCGACGCTGGGGGCGCCGGGAGGAAATAGGCGGCGGGGGTCGGGAAGGAGGATCGGCGGCGCGGCGGCGGTCAGAGCAGGTCGTCGAGCTCGTCGTTCTGGAACGTCTCGGCGGCGTCGCGCTTGCGCTGGCCCTCGGTTCGGTCGTGGGACTCGGCCTGCGCGTCGGCCGCGCGATCCATGAACTCCTGGATCCGATCGGAGCGCTCGACGCCGCTCAACAGGACGAGCGACGAGATCCGGTCGCTGTCGAGCGGGAAGTCGCCGCCGCGGACCTCCATGCTGCCGGTCTCCTCCTCCACCCACGAGCGGGCGCGTTCGACGCCCTTCCGGGAGAGCGAGTCGGGGCGGCCGGCGACGACCAGCAGCGCGGCGTCGGCCTCGCTCGCCCCCGGCAGGCTGGTGCCGCTGAGCAGCGCCTTCCGGGTCGTGCTGGTGACGACGTTGACGTTCTCGTCGGGCTCCTCGCTGGCCTCGGACTCGGCGTAGCCCACTGCCGCGAGCCCGCCCGAGCGGAGGGTGTTGATCACCTCGCTGGTATCGACGACGCTCTGGGCCACGTCGCGGTCGATCCCGCCGCCGCCCAGCCCGAGCGAGCGGTCCTCGACGGGCTCGCCCGCGGCGAGCAGGAGGCCGATCCGGCGGGCGATGCTCTCGTTGATCGCCGCCATCCCTTCGGCGACGCTGTCGCCCGTCTCCCGCCAGGCGTCGTTGTCGATCAGGATCGTCGCGTCGGCCTCGCGGGCGAGCGTCTTGAGCGACCGGCCCGCGTTGGCCTGGTAGAGCGACCCCTCGTCGCGGCCCGGGAGGATGCCGATGGCGTAGACGGGGGTGTCGTACACGCGGCTCAGCTCCTTCGCGAGGACGGGTGCGCCGCCGGAGCCGGTGCCGCCGCCGAGCCCGGCGATCACGAAGATCGCCTCGGTGTCGGAGCCGATCTTGCCGCTCAGCTCGCTCATCACCTCCTCGGCGTCGTTCGCCATCACCTCCGCGCCGAGCTCGTTGTCGCCGCCGACGCCGTGGCCCTTCACCACGTCCTGCCCGATCAACACCGTGTCCAGCGGGAGGCCCTGGAGGTCGGCTTTCGCGCTGTTGACGGCGAGGGCGTCCCGGACCGCGCGGAACCCCATCTCGTCGTCGAACTCGGCCAGCGCCGTCGCCACCTTCCCGCCCGCCTGACCGACGCCAACGAGGACCGTCTTCATGGGTACCCGTTCGCTCCGATCCGCCTTAAGGTTCCCCGCCGGCCGACCCCGGCCCTTATCACCGATCGGGCGACCACCCCGCCCATGCCCGACAGCGACGCGGAACTGGAACGGCGGCTCGCGGCCGTCGAACGCGCGGTCGACGGGGAACGGCGTGGCCCGGCGGTAAGCGACGCCGACGCCGCGGCGCTCGAGTCACGGATCGAGACGCTCGAGTCCAGAGTCGACGAGCTCGACGCGGCGGTACAGTCGGTCAGAGGGTTCCTCGGCGGCGTCTCCGCGGTGAACGAGTCGGTCGAGCGGCGCGCCGACACCGCCGTCGCCGCGGTCGAACGGCTGGAGCGACGCCTCGACGAACGGGACGATGCCCCCGACGGCCGGGGAGATGGCGCGGAGCCAACGGGGGTACCAGCGACGGTCGCCGAGGGGAGCATAGACGAGAACGACAGTGCAGAGAAGACCGATACCGAGGGCACGAGCGACGCCGAAAACGGGAGTGACACCGACGAATCGGCCGAGTCAGGACTGTGCGAGCGGCTCCGGGAGCTTCGGTGATCCGGGCACTGCTCGCGGTCTCGCTCGCGGCCGCGCTGCTCGCTGCCTCGCTTCCGGCGGTCGAGTCCGCGGCGGCCGACCGGACGGCGGCAGAACTCGATCGCGACGTGGACCGACTGGACCGGGCAGCGGAATCGCTGCTCGCCGCCGACGACCCCGGGGCGCGGCGGATCGTCACAGTCACACTCCCGGCGGACTCGCTGGTGGCGGTCGGTGTGGAGACGTTCGTCGTTGACTGCGACCCCGCGTGCGCGGTCCGGTACAGCCTCCAGAACGGCGCGACTCGAACGCGGCGGCTCCCGCTCCCGCTCGCGACGCCGGACGGTCCCGTTCGGTTCGGGCGGCCCGGGAACCACCGGCTACGGCTCGGCCTCGCTCACGGCGACGACGGGCGGGTCGTTACGGTTCGCGGCTGACCGCAGAGCGCCTCGGGAACACCTTCCGAGAGTTCAAGTACGAGAGCGGGGCCAGCCGCGCTATGTCACTGCTTCCGTGGCAGGCCGACGACGACGGGGCGTGTGCCTGCCGGCCGGCGTTCGTCAAGCCCGCCGGGACCGGCGTCGAGGATCGCGTCGAACTCAGGATCGACGCCGACGACTGTCCCGGCGACGGCGACCTCGCGACCGAGCCGGCGTGTCGAGCGACCGCCGTCGACGCGCTCGCCGACCGGGACGCCGACGCCGTTCGGGTCCGCTCGGCGGGGTACGAACGGTGGTACACCGACGGCGCCGTCGGACTGCTCCACGCCGCCGGCCGGTTCGCGGCGCTGGCCGAGCACCACGACGCCGAGATCGCCGCGACCGCGCGGACCGCCCCGCTGCGGGCTGCCCGCGACGCGACCGGTCGCGCCGGCCCGATCGGTCGTCTCGCGGCGGAAACCGGACTCGCAGCGGGCGCGGAGCGTGCCGCCGACCACGAGGAAGCACTTCGCTCCCACGGCGGGCCCGCGATCTCCCGATCCCGGATCGACCACCGGCCGCCGGCCGACGCCCGACTGCGCGGGAGCGTCGAACTCTCGACGGGGGCGACGGCCCGCCGATACGGGCTGGGCCCGGCGGCCGAATCGGACGCGCTCTACCACCTCACGCCCGCGTCGGCGTCGTTCGACGCACGGGCGTTCGAACTGCTCGGCGCGGCGGCGGAGCGACTGGCCGAACGCGACGGCGGTGGTGACCTCGCCCCGGCCCGTGCGGTTCGGGCGGTGGCCGACACCGACGACCCAGTCGCCGAGCTATCGGCGACGCTCCGGAAGCACACCCGCGGCAACGGCGTGCTCGCGGACCTCTTCGCGGACGACCGCGTCTCGGACGTCTACGTCACCGCGCCCGCGGCGGAGACGCCGATCCGGGTCGTCGTCGACGGCGAGACGATGCCCACGAACGTCCGGCTCACGCCCGAGGGCGTCGGGACGCTCGCGTCCCGCGTCCGTCGGAGTAGCGGGCGCGCGTTCTCGCGGGCGTCGCCGCAGGTGGACGCGACGCTCCCCGTCGGCCCGCCCGACGACCGCGAGCAGGTCCGGGTCGCCGGCGTCACCCGACCGCTCTCGCCCGGGCCCGCGTTCGCCGTGCGGCGGCACGACGCCGAGCCATGGACGCTTCCCCGCCTCGTCGCCGTCGGCTCCCTGACGCCGCGGGCGGCGGCGCTGCTCTCGCTGGCCGTCGAACGCGGCGGGACCGGGCTGGTCGCCGGCGCCCGCGGTGCGGGGAAGACGACGACGCTCGGCGCGCTGCTGTGGGCGCTCCCCCGCTCCACGCGGACCGTACTGATCGAGGACACCCCCGAACTCCCGGCCGCGGCACTCCGTGCCGCGGGGCGTGACGTGCAGTCGCTCCGGGTCGCCCGCGGCGACGACGACTCCGCCGAGACGAGTCCCGAATCGGCGCTCCGGACCGCACTCCGACTCGGTGAAGGAGCGCTGATCGTCGGCGAGGTCCGGGGCGAGGAAGCGAGCACGCTGTACGAGGCGATGCGCGTCGGCGCGGCCTCGGGGACGGTGCTCGGTACGGTCCACGGTGACTGCGCCGACGCGGTCCGAACGAGAATGACCGAGGACCTGGGCGTGAGCGAGTCCGCGTTCGCCGCGACGGGGTTCGTGCTCACCGTCGCCGACACGGAACGCGGCCGGCGCGCGGTCGCGATCGAGGAGGTCGAGTCCGTCGCCGGCGGGACCGAGCTCCGGCCGCTGTTCGCACTTGATGACGGTGATCTCGAACCGACCGGCCGCCTCGACCGCGGCGAGAGCAGCCTGTTGGCGGATCTTGCGGCCCCGGGTGAGGGGTACGGCGAGACGCTGACGGCGCTGAACGCGCGGGCCGACCACCTGCGGTCGCTCGCCGCCGACGGCGTGACGCGCCCCGCGGCCATCCGTGCGGAGGAGGACGATCGTCCCGACGCGAGTGAGGAACCGTGGTAGCTCGGTCGTCGGACCGACGGGAGCAGTTCGTTCGGCTCGTCGAGCGAGTCGGGTCGTCGTGGCCACGAACCCCCGCCGTCGACGGGACGTTACGTGACGCCTGTGACCGGCTCGACTGGCCGCTGGCGCCGCAGTTGGTTGCCACGAGCGAGGCGGTCGGGAGCGGTATCGTGATCGTGGGTACGCTCACCACCGTCGTGGCCGGCACGGTCGCGCTGCTCCCGCTCGCGGTCGTCCTCGGCGCGGGACTCCCGCTCGCCGCGCGAAACGCCCCGATCGCCGTCGCGGCGCTGTCCCGTACCCGTGCGGTCGGCGACGCGCCGGCGCTGTTCGGCCGGCTGACGCTCCGACTCCGGGTCGAGCCGAGCCTGGAACGGGCGGTCGCGTTCGCCGGGCGGTCCGGCGACGGCGACCTCGCCGCCTCGTTGCGCGAGCACGCCCGGGATGCCCGCGGAACGCCCGGATCGGGGTTGGCGTCGTTCGCCGCGTTCTGGGGGGAGACGGCACCGGAGATCGAGCGCGCCGCGGCACTGGTCGCCGACGCCGCCGACGCTCCCGCGGACGCACGTGAACGCGGCTGTGAGCGGGCGCTCTCGGCCGTCCGCTCGGGCGTCGAGGAACGCGCCGCGTCGTTCGCGGGCGAGATACGGGCGCCGCTGACCGGGCTGTACGCGTTCGGCGTGTTGCTCCCGCTCGCGCTCGTCGGCGTGCTCCCCGCGGCACGGCTCGCGGGCGTGAACGTCGGCCTTGAGACGCTGGCGGTGCTCTACGACCTACTCCTCCCGGCGGGGCTGCTCGTCGCGAGCGGCTGGCTGCTCGCCAGGCGGCCGATCTCGTTCCCCCCGACCGAAGTCGACAGCGATCACCCCGCCGTGCCCGACCGCCGACGGAGTGCCGCCGCACTCGGCGGGCTCGTGGCCGCCGTCGCGGGCGCGGGCTGTCTGTTCGTGCTGCCGTGGGCCGCCTCCGTCGTCGCCGTGGGCGCCGGATCGGGCGCCGCGTTGCTGTGGCTGTTCGCCCCCGCACGGGAGCTTCGCCAGGAGGTCCGGGAGGTCGAGTCAGGACTGCCGGACGCGCTCACGCTGGTCGGCCGACGGGTCGCCGACGGGACGGCCGCCGAACGGGCGCTCGAAGAGACTGCAGCGGAGCTACACGGCGACACCGGCGACCTGCTCGCCGACGCCGCGGAACGGGGAGAACAGTTGGGAATCCCGACTGAGGAGGCGTTCTTCGGACGGTTCGGCGCGCTCCGGGACGTCCCGAGCCCGCGGAGCCGCGACGCCGGCCGACTGTTCGCTCTCGCGGCGACGGAAGGGGCGCCGGCGGGGGACGCGCTCGTCGCCACGGGCGACCACCTCCGCGAACTCCGTCGCGTCGAGCGCGAAGCGCGCCGGGAGCTGGCGACGATCACCGGCACGCTCTCGAACACGGCGGCGCTGTTCGGCCCGCTGGTCGGGGGCGTCTCCGTCGCGATGGTCGGGCGGATCCCCGCGGACGCTGGTGCGGGCGGAACGCTCGGTGGCGGTGGCGCCTCGTCGGCAGCCGCGCTCGCCCCGGCGTCGATCGGTCCCGTCGTCGGCGTCTACGTGCTCCTGCTCGCCGCGATCCTGACGGGGCTCGCGACCGCGCTGGATCGGGGGATCGACCGGTCGCTGCTCGGCTACCGGATCGGGCTCGCGCTCCCGACCGCGACGGCGGCCTACGTCGCGGCAGTCGTCGCCGCAGGGGCGGTGCTCTGAGCCGAGAGTTCAAGTACGAAACCGGGACCACTCCGGCCCATGATCGGACCTCCCCTCGACTCCGCGGCGTTGCACGCCGGTCTCGTGGTGGCCGCGGCGGCGTTTCTCGCGGTCGCCGGAACGCTCCCCGCTCGCCCCGCGCCCGACGCGGCGGGCGTCGCGGACACCGTCGACGCGGTCGCGGCCGGTGACGCCCCGGCGAGCGCGACACACGAGCACGACGCCGACGCCGTCCGGCTCCGCCCCCACGGGATCGCGATGCGGAACGACGCCGGAACCGCACGGGCGACGTTCGCGTTCGGTCCCGTCGTGCCGGTCCGCGGGGGGCGGCTCCGACGCGTGCTCGTCGGGGCGCTGCCCCGGGCAGTATTCGCTGATCGCGACGCGTTTCGTGACGCGGTCGAAACTGCACGGGAACGCGAGTCCGAGTGGGTCGCGTCGGACGAGATCGCCGTCAGGGAGGTGAGCTGGGATGACTACCGCGTCACGCTCATCGGCGCCTGACCGCGGGCAGGCGTCGCCGACGGCGACACTCGTCGCCGTGGCGGCGGTCGGGATCGGGCTGTCGCTGTACGCGACGGTGTTCGCCGGCGTCGCGCCGACGGCGGACCGCGAGGTCGCGGAGCCGACGCTCTCTCGGGTCCACGACGCCGTCGCGCCGGCCGGTGTCGCGTCGGCCGACCGGCTCGACGTGGCCGTCGACGAGGGACCGACGGGCTGGACACTCAGGATCGAACTCCGTGCCGGGTCCCGACACTGGACGGCCGGCGACGCTCCCGCGCCCATCGAGGGGAGCCAGTCGGCGGGGCGACGAGTCCCGGTGCGGATCGCGCCCGGTCGGGTGGAATCCGGCTGGCTTCGGGTGGTGGTGTACCGATGAGCGCCACCGCACTCGACGCCTGCCTCTGTCTGCTGCTGGTCAGTGCGGCCGCGGTCACGGTGGTCAGCACGCCGACACCGACGGCCGACGAAGACCGTGCCGACGCCGTCGCCGAGACGCTGGCTGCGGCGACCGCGGACGTGCCGTACACGCTGCAGCCGGCACCGGACGAGGGCGGGGACGCCGACACGAACCCGGAGTACGAGCGTGTCGCTCACGGGACGCTCGTCTCGCTGCTGGCCGACGCGGCGGTCCGGACCGTCCGTGTCGACGGTGAGCCGCTCACCGGCACCAACGAGGGGTTCGCGACCGCCGTTCGGGCGACCGTCGCCGAACGGCTGCCACACCGGACACGGGTCGTCGTCCGCTGGCGGCCGTACCCCGGCGCCCACTTGGGTCGGACGTTCACCGTCGGTCCGGAGCCGCCGGTCGACGCCGACGTGAACGCGGCGACGGTTCGCGCACCGAGCGGCGTCGATCCGCCCGCGAACGCGTCGGTCGCGGCGAGCGAGGGCGGGTTCACACGTCTCGGCCGCGCCGTCGCGGCGTCGCTGGTCGCCGGACTGCTCCCGCCCGAGACGGGCCGGCTGGCGCTCGCCGATGATCCGCCGCTCGACGCGCTCGTTCGGCACCGCTACCGACGCGTGAGCCGTCGATACGGCGTCGAGACAGCGGAAGCGATCGAGCGAGGGGACACCCACGCGGCGAACAGTCGGATCGCAGCCGCGATAGCCGACCGCGTCGCGAGTGACCTCCGGCGGCGCGGTGGGCGGCCGGCCGACGCTGCGGCGTCGCTCCAACTGGACACCGTCGAGATTTCCGTCCGGACGTGGTCGCCGTGAGCCTCGCCGACGACGACCGCGCCCGGATCCCGTTCGCGCTCGTCGGCGTCCTGCTGCTGCTCGGCGCCTCCGTGTACGCGACGGGAATCGCGGATCGGGCACAGCCTTCGGTCGAGCGACCCGCAGCGGCCGCGATGGACGGCGTGACCCGGGACGCACGGCCCGCACTCCGAATGGCGGTCCGGGACGCCGCACGCGAGTCCGCCGAAGCGCCGGTCACGGCCCCAGCCGACACGGCTGCGGGTAGAGCGTTGAACGACTCCCGACCGTTCGTCGACGCGCTCAGACTTCGGATCGCCGTCGCGGCCCGCCAGTCGATATCGGAGTTGGATCGCGAGCGCGGCGGCGTCAGGGCGACCGTCGAGCTTCCCCCGATCGATGAATCGACCAACTCTCTCCGGCGTGCGAAGTCGGGCGTCGAAGTCACGTCAGTCGACGGCGGGGCGGCGATGCGTGTGACGATCCGGAACCTCACAATCCGGGCCCGGGAAGGCGATCGAACGGTCGCCCAGCGGCGCCGGAACGTCACGCTCACCGTCGAGACGCCAGTGCTGGCGCTCCACCGGCGGGCCAGCGCCTACGAGTGGCGGCTGAACCGCGGCGCGCTCGACGGTCCCGGGCTGGCTCGCGGGCTGACGACCCGCCTGACCGCGGTGACCATGGCGCGCGGCTACGGTCGCTACGCCGGCGCACCGATCCGGAACGTGCTCGGGAACCGCCACGTCGAGCTCTCGACTAACGGTGCGCTGCTCGCCCAGCAGCGCGCCGCGTTCGGCCGCCACGACCCCGCCGGCGCACGCGCGGTGGACGTAGCGACGCTGAAGGTGGGGGTTCTCGACGTGCTCGGGGGGCGCCACGGCGACGCCGCGGCCGTGACGAAGGCGTTCGTGAACCCCAACGCCGTCGACGGCGCCACGAGCGAGCCGGCGTCGGACGAGTTCACCCCACGCCGACCGGACGCCCCGCCGATCAACGCGTCCCCGGACGCTGCTGCCGACCGTGCGTACCTCGGGTCGATCGACGGCGCGTCGACGGCCGAGAGCTACCGCGTTCGCGGCGAGCTACGGGTCGCGGTCCGCAGTCGAGCGAGCGAGTCGAGACCCGAACCGCGACTGCGCGACTGGACGCTCGTCGACGAGGACACGAGCGAGCGAACGGCCGTCACGACCGTCGAGGACACGTCGACCGAGTCCGACGCCGTCGTCGATATGGTGTTGGACGTGACGACCCGCCACACTGTCGAGCGACGCTGGCGCCGGAACGGGACCGTTCGAACGACCAGCGCCGAGTGGACCGAACACGCCCGGGTCGTAGTACGCGTGATCGCGGCGTACGATCCCGCCGACGGCGCGCCCGATCGGCCGACTGAGCCGCTGTTCGAACCCGGCGGCGCGTTCGGCGGCCCGAACCTCGATGGCGCACGCGAACGGGCGGCCGAGGCGGTTCTCGACGCCAACGGCGGCGCCGACGCCGTGGCCGAACGAGTCGTGACGGGGGAAGGAGGAGGAGACGCCCTCGTTCGGAGCCGGACCGTCACCGCGACGCGGCCGGCGGGGCTCGACGCGTGGATCGCCGCCGACCTGCGGGAGCTCCGCCGCGAAGTCGCGAACGTCTCGGTGTCGATCCCGCGGACTGCGGTCGCCAGCGGCGGCGCGAACGCCCCCGGTCGGCTGGCGGCGGCGATTCGGGAGCGCCGGGGCGCGCTGCTCGACGCGCCGGCGACGTACGACGGCGTCGCCGACCGGGCGCGAGTCGCCGCCCGCGCGGCGTACCTCGACCGCGTGCTCGCGGATCTGGACGCACGCGCCGCCGACACGCAGGAGCGGAACGTCGACTACCGGGACGAGTTCGGGGACCGGGCGACCGCGGGGCTCTCGAAGCTGATCGAACTCGGGCGCGGCGGGACGGGAGAACGGCCGACCGACGCCTACACCGAGCCGGGGAAGTCGGACGACGATATCGTGATCACGCCCGACGCCTCCCCGGGGTATCTCACCCTCCAGTCGGTCGACCACGGACAGGTGCCCAGCGTGCCGACCGGGGAGTCCGCCCACCCCTTGACCGCGCGGACGACGAACTGGATCGCGCTCCCGTACGGTAACGCCGCGTCCGGCATCGTCGACACGCTGCTGGGCGGCGGCAGCCGGCAGGTCAGCCTCGATGCCGCTGCCGGGACGCTGATCGCGGCGAACCGGACCGTGGCGGCGACCTCTCCCGAGAACCGGAGCGACGAGTCGGCGGTGCTCGCCGCGAACCGCGACGAACTGGCTGCCGCCGTCGGGGAGTCGGTCGAGGAAGCGGAGCGGGCAGTCTGTGACGCCGCGACGAACGGTACCGGAGTCGGCCGGTCGACGTGCCGAGCCGCCGTCGTCGACGCTCGCGATCGGTGGCCGACCATCGGGCACCGAGGGCAGGCGATGGCTAACGGCAGTTACGTACCGGCGTTCGCTGCCGCGCTGGCGACCCGCGGCGTCGACGGGGCGACGGCCGACGAGGTGGGCGTCCGAGTTCGGGTCCGGCTCCGCGAACTGAGCGCCGAGCGGGCGGTCGGCGTCCCCGCGGCGACGACCAACCGCACCGCGTCGATGGTCCAGCAGGCGGCCCGCGAAACCGCCCAGAGACAGGTGAGCGGGGCGCTGGAGAACGCCAGCGCGAAAGCGACCCGGAAGCTGACCGGCGCCTCCCGGCTGCCGGCCGGGATGCCCGTCGCGCCGCCGCCGTACAGCTGGATCGCGACGGTGAACGGCTGGAGCGTCACCGTTCACGGGGAGTACCAGCGCTTCGCCCTCCGGGCGCAGGGGGTCGCCCCCGACGGCGGCGGTGGGACGATCCGGTACGTCAGGGACGGGAGCGTGGCTACCCTCGACGTTGACGGGGACGGCAGTGCGGAACGGCTCGGGCGGGGGAAGCGCGTCGACTTCGAGGCGTCGACCACCGTCGTCGCCGTCGTGCCGCCGGGGATGCCCGGCGTCGGCGACGTGGACGGCAACCGGGACGAGCGGTCGCCCGGGTGGCCCTGCCCGGGCGTCGACGGGGACGAGTCGTGTGAGGCGGCCGACGACCCGGAGTAACAACGGTTTTGCCCCGCGGGCGCCGACCGCCGGGTAATGCTGTACGACGCAGTCGAGGCCGACGACGAGGCGTCGCCGGCGGCGTTTCGCACCGCCTACTTCGAGGAGCTCGCGGGGGTCGTCGCCGAACTGGGGGTCGACACTGTCGTGGGGGGGACCGGCCTCGACCGGGCGACCGTCGAAGCGATCGGCGAGGGCGAACGGCCCGAACTCACCCTCGAGGAAGCCTCGGAGATACTGGCACTGACGGAGGGCGCCCCCGACGCCGAGGACATCGCGTGGGAGGCGCGCGACCACGTCCTGATGGGGATGACCACCGCGGTCGTCGACGTGGACACCGTCGCCCGGGAGACCGACATCGGGCTCGACGGGAAGGAGATCCAGCAGGCCATCGAGGGGCGGCTCCCGACCACGCTCAAACAGTTCGCCGCGATCCAGGCGTACATCGACGCCCGACGCTGATGCACGTTCTCGTCCTCGGCTGTGGCTACGTCGGTCGCGAACTCGGCCGACAGCTACTCGACGCTGGCCACGACGTGACCGGAGTCGTCCGATCGGAGACGAGCGCCGAGGCCGTCGCGGCCGACGGGATCGAACCCGTCCGGGCGGATCTCACCGACCCGGGTGCCGTCTCTACGCTTCCCGACGCCGACGCGCTCGTGTTCGCGGCCTCGGCCGGACGAGGGAGCGTCGCCGAGGCACGGTCGCTCTACGTCGACGGCCTCCGGGCGATCGTCTCCGAGTTCGAGGGGCGCGAGTTCCCCCCGGATCGGCTGCTTCTGACCTCCACGACCGGGGTGTACGGCGACCACAGCGGCGACTGGGTCGACGAGTCGACACCGATCGACCCGGAACGGCCGAAGGCGGCCGTGATCGCCGAGGCGGAAGGGATCGTCCACCGGAGCGGTATCGACGGCACCGTCGCGCGGTTCGCCGGGCTGTACGGCCCCGGCCGCTACCGGATCGACGCCTACCTCGACTCGGTCACGGCGGGCTGGCGGAACTCGGTCCACCGCGACGACGCCGCGGGTGCGCTGGCGTGGTTCCTGACCGAGGACGTGGCCCGCGAGGAGACGGTGCTCGTGAACGACGGCACGCCCGTGGACCGGTGGGTGTTCGCCGACTGGCTGGCCGACCGGTGTGACGCGCCGGAGCCGGAGAAACTGACCGTCGAGGAACGGCTGGAGGGGCTGTCGGAATCGGCGTCCCTGCGGGTCGCGAGTCAGAAGCGCTGTCGGAACGACCGGCTGCTCGAACTGGGGTACGAGCTTCGGTACCCATCGGTGTACGAGGGGTACGAGCCGGCGATCGACGCCTACCGGCGCGGCGAGGAACCTTAGCGGCCCTGCCGGAGCTCCTCGATCAGCTGTTCGATCAGGTCGTTCTGCCGTTCGAGCTCGGCCTGCTGGTTTTCGACGGCGTCACGGAGGTCGTCGATCTCGGCCGCGAGGTCGGCAGTGTCGGGGGTTCCGTCTGCGGTGGAACCGTGATCGGCGTCAGTGGAGTCGTCGGCCGGTTCGTCGTCGGTCGCCTCCTCGACCTGTCGGATGAGCTGGTCCCGGGTGTCGTCCTCGGAGTCGGACGCGGCGTCGGATTCGGACTGCTCGTCCGGTTCGGTGTCCGTCGCGATGGACTCCTCCTCGCCGAACAGTTCGGGACCTTCGCCGAACGGCGAGTCCTCGCCGGCCTCGCTGTCGGCGTCGTCGACCTCCTCGTCGGCGTGCTCCGCCCGGAGTTCGTCGAGGTCACGAACGTCGTGGTAGGAGAGCAGCGCGTCGGTGATCGCCGCCTCGACCGCGCGGGCGTCCTCGTTCGGCGCCTTGAACCGCTCCTGCCGGCCGTCGTGGGTGAGGACGACGCTGGTGGCGACGTTCCCGGGCTCGAACGCCAGATCGGTGACGTTCTCGAAGGGGTACTCCTCGTACTCCTCGTCCCAGAGGGCCTGCCCGATGTGTTTGACGACGCGCTCGTCGGTGACGATCAGGGTGAGCTCCGAGAACCGGAACGTGCGCTTGACGGTCTCGCCGGGGTCGGTGATCCCGTTGGCGTCGAGCACGCCCGCGAGCACCGGGTGGAGCACCTCGTCGATCTTCGCCTTCGGCAGCGAGAGCGTCTCCTCGCCGTCGAGCCCGTAGTCGAGCGTGAGCTTCGCCTTCCGGCGGCTCGTGGTGAGGGTGACGCGCTCGGCGTCGTGGGGGAACTCCTCGACGGTCTCGTCGGAGAGCAGCCCCTCCGCGCGGTAGACGAGCGTTCGTGTCGGCGTGACCAACAGTCGATCCTCGCCGCCGAGGTCGACCTCCGCGACCGGCTCCTCGCCGTCGAGGTGGTCCGTGACGGTCTCCGGCAGGGTCATAGATAGCCGTTCACGCCCGTGGGCATAAATCCGCGCCGGTCGATCCGCCGACAGAGATGGGAGGGCTTAAGTTCGACATCCAACTACGGAGGAGTGCGGCCGGGTGGCTTAGCTGGACATAGCGCCGCACTCATAGGGTATCGAGATTCGGTGCGGTACGCCTAGGAAACATCCGCAGCCCACGGGGCCCGCCGAGCCTCGAACCTGGGTCATGCGGAGATCGCGGGTTCGGAGCCCGCCCCGGCCATTCTCGCGGTTCACGAGACGACGAGCGGAGCAGCCGTCCGGAGCCCCGGCGATTTTTTGCCCGTCGGGCGCGCCGAATCTGTATGCCCAACGACGTGCGTACCGACGGGATGGAGCTCCGGAACCGCCTCGCGGCCGGCGAGTCGCCGGTCGGGAGCTGGGTGTCGCTCGGCTCGCCGGCCGCCGCGGAGGTCGTCGGCGGCCTCGAGTTCGACTTCGTCGTCGTCGACACCGAACACACGCCGCTGTCGGTCGAGAGCGCCGGCGAACTCGTCCGTGCGGTCGACGCCGCGGGCGACACAGACACGGTGATCCGGGTGCCGGAGAACGACGCCACGCAGGTCAAGCGCGCGCTGGATCTCGGCGCGGCGGGCGTGATGGCGCCGAAGATCGAGAGCGCCGCCGCGGCCGAGTCGCTGGTCGCCGCCGCCCGATACCCGCCGGAGGGCGACCGCGGCGTCGCCGGCAGCCGAGCGAACGGCTACGGCGCCCACACCGAGGCGTACTTCGAGTCGGCCAACGACGCCGTCGCGGTGCTGCCCCAGATCGAGACCCCCGCGGGCGTCGAGCACGCCGAGGCGATCGCCCGCGTCGACGGCGTGGACACGCTGTTCGTCGGCCCCGCCGACCTCTCGGCGAACCTCGGCTGCTTCGGCGAGTACGACGACCCCGAGTTCCGCGAGGCGTTCGACCGCGTGCTCGCGGCCGGCGAGGCCGCGGGCGTCCCCGTGGGCACGCTCGCGACCGGCCCCGACCAGATCGAGACGTGGCACGACCGCGGCATCGACTACCTAATCGCCGGTACCGACATCGGCTACCTCCGGCGTGGCGCACGCTCGGCGAGGGAGCGGTACGAGTCGCTGTTCGGCGAGTAGTCGAACGGGGAGGGGTCGGTCGTCAGCGGCCTGCTCCTACCGACGCCAAATACCCGGCCCACGCTCGCTACGCGGCAGGGTAGAAGCTGTTACTCCGAGTCGGAGTTTCCGGCCACATCGTCGGGCTGTCGCAGGCCGTAGTAGCCGGGCGCGTCCTCCGCGGGCGGATCGGCGACGACGAGGTCGTCGGCGTTGTTCATCACCCACGGGATCGCCCAGTCGAGCAGCACCGACTCGGTCCCCTCGTCGATCTCCGCGTCGGGGTCAAGCCCCTGCAGCAGGCGGGCGATCTCGTAGATGGTGTACATCTGGTCCTCGACGAGAAGCTCCTCGGGCGTGTAGAAATCACACGGGTGGAGCGCGTCGAAGCTCTCCTTGGCGCGTGGCATACGCCCGTATTCGGCAGGGACGGCGTAAACGCTACCGATCCGGGCCGCCATCGACGCAGCGGGCGCTCCCGGGCGAGCGTCGAAAGAAAGCGGAACGGCGACGCGTTCTGCGTCGTGTTCTACACAGTGGCGTACACAGCCACGGCATCGCGCTCCGAGCAGCAGTCCGACGACTGCTGCCGGTCGCTCGCCGTGACTGGCTTACTCGAACAGCTCGACTGCCTGCTCGTAGCGGGCAGACGGCTCCTCCCAGTCGACGACCTCAAAGAACGCGTCGATGAAGTCCCCACGCGCAGGACCGTAGTCGTAGTAGTAGGAGTGCTCCCAGACGTCGAGCGCGAGGATGGGGTGGCTGCCCCAGAGGGCGCCCTGGTCGTGCTTGTCGACGACGACGTTACGGAGCTGGTTGCTGTAAGAGTCGTAGACGAGCAGGGCCCAGCCGCCGGCGGCGCCGGCAGCGGCCTCGAACTCGCCCTTCCACGCCTCGTAGGAGCCGAAGTCCTCCTCGATACGGTCCGCGAGCGCCCCGGTCGGCTCGTCGCCGCCCTCGGGGCTCATCGACTGCCAGAACAGGTCGTGGAGAATGTGGCCCGACCCGTTGTGGGTCACGTTGCCGATGGCGCCCGGCGAAGAGCCGAACTCACCGTTCTCGCGGTTCTCTTCGAGCGTCTCCTCGGCGCTGTTCCAGCCGTTGACGTAGCCCTGATGGTGCGTGTCGTGATGCCACGTCAGCACCTGCTCGGAGATGTGGGGTTCAAGCGCGTCGTACTCGTACGGAAGCGGCGGCAGTTCGTAATCAGTCATCGGTGAATCACCCACTCGTTGTTGGGTTGCGGTTCATGTTAAAACTTGAGGAGACGTATGGTAGCGGGCCACACACTGCGATCGGCGCTTCGACGTTCTCCGGAACGGGTACACACTTCCGTCGGTGTGCCACAGTGGGGGGTATGAGCTGGCGCGGGGTGTCGCTGGTCTCGGCGTGGCAGTTCACCGCCAGCCTCTGTTTCTACACCGTGTTCGCCGCTACTGCGTTCGTCCGCGAGGGGTTCGGCGTCTCCCTCGGCGTCACGGGGCTGACCGTGACCGCGGTGATGCTCGGGTACACAGCCCTGCTGTTCGCCACCGGCGCGGCGACCGACGCGTTCGGGGAGCGGCCGCTGCTCGTCTACGGCCTGCTCGCGCTGGCGGCGGGGATGGCGTTCGTCGCCGTCGCGCCGTCGTTCCCGGTGCTGCTGGCGGCGCTGCTGTTCGTCGGCTTCGCGTACGCGACGGCGATGCCCGCGACCAACCGCGCGGCGATCCACGTGGCGCCGCCGGGCCGGGAGGCGCTGGCGATGAACGTCAAGCAGGTGGGCGTCACCGCCGGCAGCGCCGTCTCGGCGATACTGCTCACGCGGCTCGCGACCAGCGACGCCGCCGCCGTGCTGGGGATCGTCCGGTTCGACTGGCAGGCGGCGTTCCTCGCGGGCGCCGCGCTGGCCGTCGCCGTCGCGGCCGTCACCGCACTCCGCTACGAGGGGAAGCCGGCGGGCGGGGCGCTGTCGATGCCCGACGTGCGTTCGCTGCTCGACGAACGCGCGTACCGCGGGCTGCTCGTCTCCGGCTTCTTCCTCGGGGCGGCGGTGTTCACCACCACCAGCTACGTCGTCCCCCATGTCACCGACACCGTCGCGGCTACCGCCGGCGTCGCGGGTGCGGTGCTGGCGACGGCGCAGGTGACGGGGAGCCTGGGCCGCCTCGCGGGCGGCGAACTCGCCGACCGCATCCCCGGGCGCCCGACCCGCGGCCCCGCGCTGGTGCTCGCCGGGCAGGCCGCGCTCTCGACGGCGGGCTTTCTCGGGGTCGTCCTCGCCCGCGGCGAGGCGGCGACGTGGGCCGCGTTCGGCTTCCTCGGCGTGTTCATGCTCGGCTTCCCGGGCGTCTACTACGCGGTGATGACCGCGATGGTCGACGACGCGGAGGTCGGCGCCGCCACCGCCGGCGGCCAGAC
Source organism: Halolamina salina (assembly GCF_054653455.1). Classification (NCBI taxonomy): domain Archaea; kingdom Methanobacteriati; phylum Methanobacteriota; class Halobacteria; order Halobacteriales; family Haloferacaceae; genus Halolamina; species Halolamina salina. The sequence goes on from NZ_BAAIGE010000002.1 coordinate 1,780,207, forward strand.
CGCGCTCAACGCCGGCGGCCTGCTCGCGCCGCCGCTGTTCGGCACCGTCGCGGAGACGATCGGCTACGACGTTGGCTGGGCCGGGCTCGCCGCTCTCACGGCCGCCGCGGCCGTCGTCGTCTGGGTCGGCGTCGTCCGGGGTTAGTTCGCGACCAACACGTCGCCGGTCCGCTCGTACTCCAGCGTCGTCGCCACGCTCGCGGCGATCTCGGCGCCGAACTCCCGTTCGACCAGATACAACGCGAGGTCGATCCCGCTCGTCACGCCGCCGGCGGTCACGACCCGCCCGGTGTCGACCACGCGGGCGTCGGCGACCTCGACGCCGGCGTCGCGGAGGTCTTCGACCGCGGACTGGTGGGTAACCGCCGGGCCGTCACCCAAGAGGCCGGCGCGCTCGAGCAGCATCGCGCCCGTACAGACCGAGGCGATCGTCGTCCCGCCCGTGTGGTGGTCGAGGATCTCCGCCGGGAGGTCGCCGGCGTCGTACTCGCGGCGAACGCCGCCCTCGCCCGCGGACCACCCGCCGCCGGGAATCACGAGCAGGTCCGGAGCGTCGTCCTCCTCGGGGTCGGCGAGGGTGCCGTCGACGCCGACATCGAGGCCGTGGCTCGCGACCACGCGCTCGCGTGGCTCGTGGGTGACCAGCGAGACGGTGCAGTCCGCGCCCGCACGGGCGGCGTTCTGGAACACCTCGAACGGGCCGACCGCGTCGAGTTCGTCGAAGCCGTCGTACAGCAGCACGTCGATACGCGTCGTCATGTGGCGGTATGGGCGCCCGGAGCGCAAAAGCGTCCCGGGGTTCCGGGAAGGAAACGGTTAATCCGGGGCAGTCGGGAGCCGAACTATGACCAACTGTCCGTCCTGCGAACGGGAAGTGCGGAAGCTCGAACGCGCGTTCATCGACGCCGACTGGGGTGAGCCGGTGGTCTGGCAGTGTCCCCACTGCGAGACCATCTTGGGGACGACGGATACCGCGACCCACGGGTGAAACAGGCCACGGCCCGCGGTCGGCGGCGGCCGGCGGGCCGCTGTCGGTGACGAGACGCCGTGGGTGTGCCCGCGTCGACGGCCGCGAGCGACAGAAAGCCTATGCCGGCCAGCACGCATGTTCCGGCCGTGTCCCCGAAACGGTATCTCGGTCTCGCACGCGCCGCCCTCCTGCTCGTCGGCGCCGGAGTGTTCTGTTACGGCCTCTACGTCGGTGCGACGATCCCCGAACCACCGCCGAACAGCGACGGGGTTCCGACGGGGTTCGCGGTGATCTTCGTGCTGCTCGCCCAGTCCGTCGGCGCCGCCCTCGCCCACGTCGGCTACGCCTTGCCCGCGGGAAGCGGGCGGTTCCGGTTCGGCCCGCTCGCGGATCGGGCCGCAGTCGTCCGTGCCGGGGCGGCGACCGTCGTGTTCGTCGCTGCGCTCGGTCTGCTGACTGCGCTCGGCTGGGTACTGCCGGAGTCGCTCCCGCGGGCCGTCTCCGGCACGTACGCCTTCTCGTGGCTCGGCGCCGCCGTCGGGAGCCTCACGGGCGTCGTGCTCACCGCCGTGCTCGCGGTCGGTACCGGGCTATGGCGGCTCGTTCAGGACGAACCGATACTCGGCCGTGGCGCCGACGGTTAGCCCGCTCCGAAACCGACAAGCGCCGCGGCCGCCGACCGCCGGTATGAACCCACTCGATCGCTACGAGCGCCTCGTCGACGACGCCGAGGCGTTCCGCGCCGCCTGCGACCGACCCCTCCCCTCGGTGGTCCGGGTCAACGGGATCGCCGCCACCCCCGAACGCGCCCGCGAAGCGCTCGACGAGGAAGGAGTCACGTACGAGATGGTCGACTGGAGCGACCGCCTGCTCCGACTGCCCGACGGCTCCCCCGGCACGACGTGGCCGTACGTCCACGGCTGGCTCCACGGGCAGGAGGAGGTGTCCGCGCTGCCCGCGCTCGCGCTCGACCCCGATCCGGGCGACCGCGTCTGGGACGCCTGCGCGGCGCCGGGGAGCAAGACCTGCCACCTCGCGGACCTGATGGACGACTCCGGCGTCCTGATCGGCAACGACAACAACCTCGGCCGGCTCTCGGCGCTCCGGCACAACGCCGAGCGACTCGGCGTGAGTAATCTGGTCGTGACGAACGACGACGCCCGGAACTTCTCGCTCGACTCGCTGGGGATCGACGCGCTGGACGGCGCGGTCGCGGACGTGCCCTGCTCGTGTGAGGGCACCTGCCGGAAGAACCCCGACGTGCTGGAGAAGTGGTCGCTGGGCCACGTCGAGAGCCTCGTCGGGATCCAGAAAGGGATCCTGCGGCGGGCGATCGAACTCACTCGCCCGGGCGGCGAGGTGGTGTACTCGACCTGTACGTTCGCGCCCGAGGAGAACGAGGCCGTCGTCGACCACGCGATCGAGACCACCGACGCCGAGATGGTCGAGTGGGACGCGCCGCTGGAAACGTCGCCCGGCGTCACCGAGTGGGAGGACCAGCAGTTCGACGACTCGCTCCGGAAGGCCCACCGCGTCTACCCCCACCAGAACGACACGGGCGGGTTCTTCGTCGCGAAACTCCGGGTCGGCGGTGGAGATGCGGGCGAGGAGGTGAGCGCCTAATGGGCGAGAACGACGGCCAGCGGTTCGATCGACTGCCCGCGACGCCCGCGGACCGCGAGGTCGAGGGACGAGCCTCGCGCGAGGAAGTGGTCGACTGGTGGCAGGAGCGCTTCGGCGTCGATCCCGAGACGTTCGACGGCGTGACGTTCTGGGAGAAGGGTTCGGGGAAGATCTGGGCGTTCAGCGCCGAGCTCCCCTCCCCCGTCGAAGCGGAGGGGCTGGGGATCACCGTACTCCGGACCCGACAGGAGCACTGGAAGCCGACGACGACCGGCGTGCGTCGGTTCGGTCGCGACGCGACGCGGAACGTGATCGAACTCGGCCCGGGCGAGGCGGCGGCGTTCGCCGCCGGCCACGACCAGCAGCTCGAGCGCTGGGACGGCGACTGGGGCTACCTGATCGCGGCCCACGAGCTCGCCGGCGAACTCGAACCCATCGGCGTCGGCCTCTACCTCCACGGCGAGCTTCGCTCGCGGGTGCCGAAGGGGTATCAGGAGGAGATGACGACGCTCGACTGAGCGCTACCCCGCCGACTCGCCGTCTTTCTCCCGCACCGTCCCGCCGCCGAGTCCCTCCCACTCGACGCGGTAGCCGAGCGCCGAGAGCGCGGCCGAGGCGTCGGTGAGGCCGTGCTCCGCCAGCACCGCCTCCGCCGCGGAGAGATCCATCCCGGCCTCGATCGCCTCGGCCGCCGAATCGAGCACTGAGGGGCGAACGAGCGTCCGCCCGACGAGGCGGTGCTCGGGGAACGATTTGTCTTCGACCGCGTCGACGCTCACGCCGTACTCGGCGGCCAGTTCTTCGAGGCCGACGGCGTCCGCGTCCGGCACTATCTCCTCGGGCAGCCCCGCGGCGGCGTCGGCCACCAGATCGGCCTCGAACTCTCGGAGGGCGTCGAGAACGTCCTTCACGCGGACCGACCCCGAGTAGGGGATCGCGCGGTGGTCGCGGGCCTCGATCGCCTCGCTCGCGGCCAGCGACTCGTCGACGGCGACGAGCAGCGCCACGTCCTCGACGCTCTCCAGCTGAGAGAGCTTCTTCTCGACGTACTCGGGGGTCCAGAACCCCATAATCTCGAAGTAGACGCGGAAGCGGTCGGCGACCGATTTCGACTCGGCGCCGGCGGGCGCGTAGTCGAACGCGAAGTCCGGGATCATCACGCGATTTCCGGTCTCCAGCAGTTCGGGCTCGCGCACGAGGCTCCAGTCGGTGTCGAGGCTCTCGAAGGCGGCCGCGAACTCCGCCTCGACCGAGGAGTCGTACGTCGGCTCCGCGATCGGTTCGACGCCCGGCACGGACACGTCCTCGTCGGTCAGCGTCATCGTGCGCTCGCGGCCGCGGTCGTCGATCGTCGCCGAGAGCCGCCAGTCGTCGGTCGCCGCGACCGAGCGCAGCAGCCGGGCGAACGCGGTGCCGTAGCGCCGCGTCGCCCGGAACAGCGAGTCCGGCCCGGTCACCACCAACTCCCGCCCCTCGTCCGTCCGCCGAACCTCGTACATCAGGCCGAGTCGCTTCACCGCGCGCACCAGATCCGCCGGCTCCGAACTCCGCACCCGGACCTCGGTGGCGTCGAACAGCGCGGTCTGCGCGAGCGAGAGGTCGTACTGTTTCAGCAGCGTTTCGGGATCCCAGCGCGGCTCGAACGAGGTGAGGATCTGGTTCCCCTCCCGGTCGGCGTACAGCGATCGCTCGACGTCGTCGACCTCGACACCCAACCGCTCGGCCGCAGTCGCGAGTGCCTCCCCGCGCTCGGCATCGCTCGCGACGCCGACCGACTCCGCACTCTCGAACGTCACTCGGCGGGTCCGGCGCGGGGGCACCGGCGCGCGCGTCTCGAACGTCGCATCGCGCTCTAACAGCGCCGCCAGCCCCCGAACCAGCTTGAACGAGTCGGCCTCGCGCTCGGCCGCTTCGAGCGCGTCCCGGAGCCGGGACCGACGTTCGCCGACGTGGCCCTGAAACGTCCCCAGCAGGCTCGCCGCCAGCGCGCGGTCGCCCTCGTCGGTGAACTGGGGGTGGTAGCCGCCGGCGGCCCGCGACACCCGGAGGTGTTCCTTCCGCAGCACACGCGGCGTTGGCGCGGGGAGCCTAAAACGCCGCCGGAGCGGTCGCCCCGGAGTTCAAGTACGATAGCGCGACCAGAGCCGTCGTCGTCTGAACACGACCACGGAGCGGCCGAGGCGGGAGCGCGGAGCACCCTCCGTGGAGCGATCGCGCCGCCTGTTCACCATCGGGGCTGCGAGCCGCCAGTCAACGTTCGACCGAGACCGGAACTCACCACAGGGGAACGCTGATTGTCTCCCCCGAACAGTCACGACTGTGCAGCGACGCCAGTTCCTCCCGCTGGTCGCGGTCGGGCTTGCGGGCTGTGTGAGCGCCAGCGACGGCTCCGGCCCGCGGAACGCGCCGACGGAGGCCGAGGACGGTGAGCCGGTGGAGACCACGCGAGGGCTCAGTATCGTCGACGGGTCGCCGCGCGAGGGCGAGGATGGGGCGCTCGTGCTCGCGATCGGCGTCGAGAACACCGCCGACGGCACGCGAAGCGATACGCTCGTCGGACGGGCGACGGTCGAGACCGACGACTGGACCACCGAGTACGATGCCACCCGGGAGGTCTCGCTCGACGGTGGCGCCGCCGCCGAGGTCGAACTCGTCTTCGACGTGCGCTACGAGACGTGGGCGGGCGGCGGCGGGCTCTCCTACGGCTGGGCCGGGCAGTTCGAGGCCTAACGGCGACGATCGGCGACACGCTCCTCGGCGGTCTCCTCGCTGACGACCTCGTACAGCAGCGCCCGCGAATCGTCATCGGTCGGGCGGAGTATCCGGCCGAGTCGCTGGGTGAACTCGCGTTCGCTGCCCGAGCCGGCGAGCAACACGCCGACGTTGGCGTCCGGTACGTCGACGCCCTCGTCGAGCACGTTCGCCGTCACGACCCGGGAGTACTCCCCGGACCGGAAGCGATCCAGGATCTCCCGACGCTCGGCGGCACCCGTCTCGTTCGTGATCGCGGGGAGGAGGTACCGCTCGGAGAGCCGGTACACGAGGTCGGTGCTCGCGGTGAACACGATCACGCGGTCGTCCCGGTGGCGGTCCAACAACCGACCGAGTTCGTCGACCTTCCGGTCGGCCTCGCGGACGATCCGGCGGGCGCGCTGCTTGGCCAGCAGCGCCTCCCGCGCCTCGGGGTCGCGGCCGGAGCGCTTCACGAGCTCCTGATAGTCGCTCCCGCGTTGCATCGAGATGTTCGATCGCTTGAGGTAGTCGACGAACGTCCCCTGTGCTTCCTCGTAGGCCTCGCGCTCCTCGGGGGTGAGATCCACCTCGATCCGCCGAATCTCGTACTCGGCGAGGTGTTCGCCGGCGAGATCGTCGGCATCGAGCGTGTACACGCGGGGGCCGACGAGGTCGGCGATCGCCTCGTGGGCGCCGTCGGGGCGTTCGAACGTCGCGGTCAGGCCGAGCCGTGCGGGCGCCGCCAGCAGCCGGGCGATCTCGCGGTACCCCTCGCCACCGAGGTGATGAACCTCGTCGAAGACGACGAGCCCGAACTGCCCGCCCACGTTGTCGGCTTTCAGGTACGCCGAGTCGTACGTGGAGACGGTAATCGCTTCCCGGCGTTGCTCGCCGCCGCCGAACTGGCCGATCGCGGTGTCGAACTCCGCTTCGAGTTCGCGGCGCCACTGGTCGAGCAGGTCGACCGTCGGGACGACGATCAGCGTCGGGACGCCGAGCTCGGCCATCGCGGCGATCGCGAGCACCGTCTTGCCCGCGCCGGTCGGAAGCTCCACGATCCCGCGGTCGCCGGCGTCGTGCCACGCGTCGAGCGCCGCCTGCTGGTACTCCCGCAGTTGGTAGCGCGTCGAGAGCGAGAGCGGCTCCGTGTCGAGCACGCGGTCGCGGTAGTCGGCTCCTCGATCGTCGAGCGCGCCCCGGAGGTCGGCGTAGCGGTACGCCGGCGCGCGGTAGCCGCCGGTCCGCTCGTCGGCCTCGAGAAACGCGTACTCGTCGGCGATCTCGGCGAACGTCGAGCCAGCGTCGTCGCTCACGGCCCGAACAGTTCCGTCCTCGAATCGGAGCGTGAGCGTCACGGTCGGCGTTCGGCGCCGTGGCGCTTGTGGATTTCGGGGTCGCTCCGAACCGCTTACCACCGCGGGGCCGATAGCGACGGCCATGACCGACGACACCGACGAGGCAGTCGCGGCGTTTCTCGACGCCGCGGACACCGTGTACGAGGAGTACGACAAGGGGTACATGAACGCCGACGTGGCGCTCTCACAGCTGGAAAGCCGGATCGATACGCTGCGGGACGCCGTGGAGGAGTAAGGCTACTCCTCGATCAGTCCGCGGACGTACTCGACGGTCTCGCCGAAGCCGTCGTCGGCCCGCTCGCGCGGGCGATCGAGGTCCACGTCGACGATCTCCTGCACTCGTCCCGGGCTGGGCGCCATCACGACGATACGATCCGCGAGTGTCACCGCCTCGGTGACGTCGTGGGTGACGAACAGCACCGTCTTATTCGTCTCCGTCCAGATCGACAGGAGTTCCTCGTGGAGCATCGAGCGCGTCTGGGCGTCGACGCTGCCGAACGGCTCGTCCATCAGGAGGATCTGTGGATCGACGGCGAGGGCGCGGGCGATGCCGACGCGCTGTTTCATCCCGCCGGACAGCTCTTTCGGGTAGGCGTCCGCGAACTCCTCGAGCCCGACGAGGTCGAGCATCGACGCGACGCGGCGTTTGCGTGCCGCGTCGTCCATCGGCTGCTGTTCGAGCCCGAACGCGACGTTACCCCGTACGGTACGCCACGGGAACAGGTGGTACTCCTGGAAGACGATCCCCAGATCCGGCGAGGGCTCCGTGACCGGCTCGCCGGAGAGGCGAACCTCGCCCTCGGTCGCCGACTCCAGCCCGCCGATGATCCGGAACAGCGTGGTCTTCCCACAGCCCGAGGGACCGACCACACAGACGAACTCCCCCTCCTCGACGCCGAAGCTCACGTCGTCGAGCGCGTGGACCGGGCCGTCCTCGCCCTCGTACGTCTTCGAGACCCCGTCGACGACGACGCGTCGGTCGGATCCACTCATCGCCACGCCAACACCCGGTTCTGGACCGCGCCGACGCCGCTGTCGAGCACGAGGTACACCAGACTCATCAGCAGGATGTACGCGAGCACCGCGTCCACCGAGAGGTTCTGGGAGGCAGTGTAGAGTTCGCGTCCGACGCCGGAGACGCCCATGAGCTCCGCCGCGATGATCAGCATCCAGCACCGGCCGATCCCGGTCCTGATCCCGGTGACGATCTCCGGCAACGCGGCGGGCAGCACCACCTTCCGGATCAGGCCGAGATCGGTGTCGACGCCGAGGGAGTCCGCCACGTCGACGAACTCCTCGGGGACGCTGTCGACGCCGCCGTACGCGGCGTAGTAGTTGATCCAGAACGCTCCCGCGGCGATGATGAACGCCGCGCCGGCGTGGTTCAGCCCGATCCACGCGATCGCGAACCCGATCAAGGCCAGCGGGGGCACCGGCCGGAGCACCCGCACGAGCGGTGTCGCGACGTCGTCAGCGAGGTCGCTGTAGGCCATCGTGACCCCGAGTGCAATTCCCAGCGTCGTGCCGATCACGGTACCGGGGAGCCAGTGGGTGAAGCTCGCGAGCAGCGCATCCGCCATCGCGCCCGACCGGAGTTCGGTCACGAACACCTCGACGACGGCGACGGGCGACGGCAGCACGTAGGGGGGGTTGAACCACGACGCCACCGTCCAGAGTAGGACGAACGCCGCGACGCCGAGCGTGCCCCGGACGAAGCGTCGACGGTCGTACTCGCCGCCGAACTCGATCCCGAGATCGGTCTCCAGTCGCGTGCTCATTCGAGGCCGTCGTAGAGCGAGTAGTCGAAGATCTCGTCGACGGTCAGTTCGGCGTCGGTCTTGCCGAGTTCGGCGGCGTACTCGGCGAACACTTGGGTTCCCTCCTCGATCGTGTGGGGGTCAGTGATGAAGTTCGAGAGCGGCGAGTCCATGGCCTGCTTCGCCGTCTCGGGGCTGAGCGACGACTCGCCGATCACCGTACTCGCGTGCTCGGCCGCCGTCTCCGGGTTGGCCCGTACGAACTCGGTCGCACGCCGGTGTTGGCGGACGAACTCGGTCCCGGCGTCGCTCCCGCGGACGTCGTCGCTCATTAGCGTCACCGCCGCCGGCTGACCGGGCATGAACTCCCCCGAGGTCGTGACGAACTCGTAGGGCAGCCCCGCGTTGTCGATCTTGGTCGGGACTGGCTCCATGATCGAGGTGCCGTCGACCTCGCCGTTGGCCAGTCCCTGGAACACCGCGTTCGCACCGCCGAGGCCGGTGATCTCGACGTCGTCGTTGGCGGCCGGGTCGATCCCGAGATCGTCGCTGAGCCAGTACCGAAGCAGGATGTCCGGCACCGACCCCTCGGGGAACGTGCCGAACTCGAACGGCCGCCCCTTCTCGGAGGCCCACTGGGCGAAGGAGTCGGCGGGGTTCTCGGGGTCCCACATCGCGAGGAACTCCTCGTGACCGATGATCCCCATCGGCTCCTCGATGTTGGCGGCGACCACCTGTGCGGCGATCCCGCGGTCGATCACGATCATCGCCGGGACGATACCGAACATCGCCACGTCGATCTCGCCGGAGGCGTACGCCTGTACGATGTCGGGACCGCTGGAGAACTCCGTGCCGTCAATCTCGGCGCTCAGTTCGTCGAAGTACCCCTCCTCCTGCATCACGAAGTACTGCATGTCGGGGTAGATCGGCATGTACGCTACGGTGAGTTCGTCGTTGCCGGCGCCGCCGCCCAGACAGCCCGCGAGGCCGAACGTCGCCGCCGCACCCGTCGCCTTCAACGCGTCGCGCCGCGAAACACGGCTGTTCTGACTCATTACGTCCGTTTGTCGGCCACCACTTAATGCACTCCTGCCGTCGGCGAGAACCTCGTTCGGTCAGTGACGCCGAAATCCGGCCGGAGATCGACGGGAAACGCCGCATCTCCGCTAACACCGGCGCCGACGCCGAACGTATCCGTCCGAGGAAGCGGCAATTACGCCCGGTAAACGGAGAGCAACCATTAACGCACTCCCCACCGACCTCGGAGGTATGCCCCAGTTCTCCGACCGCGTGGAGCGTATCGCCATCTCCGGCATCCGGGAAGTGTTCGAGGCCGCCGGCGAGGACGCGATCAACCTCGGCCTCGGTCAGCCCGACTTCCCGACGCCTGATCACGCCCGCCAGGGCGCGGTCGAGGCGATCGAGGCCGGGAAGACCGACGCCTACACCGGCAACAAGGGGATCCCTGAACTCCGGGAGGGGATCGTCGCGAAGCACGAACGCGACCTCGGCCTCGAGTACGACCCCGAGCAGGTGATCGCGACCGCCGGCGGGAGCGAGGCGCTCCACATCGCACTGGAGGCCCACGTCGGCCCGGGGGATGAAGTGATCATTCCGGACCCCGGCTTCGTCGCCTACGACGCGCTGACGAAGCTGACTGGGGCGGAGCCGGTCCCGGTGCCGGTCCGCGACGACCTCACCATCGACCCCGAGGCAATCGAGGATGCGATCACCGAGGACACCGCGGCGTTCGTCGTCAACAGTCCGGGCAACCCCACGGGCGCGGTCTCGCCCGTCGAGGACGTGCGCGAGTTCGCCCGCATCGCCGAGGCGCACGACCTGCTCTGTATCTCCGACGAGGTGTACGGCCGGATCGTCTTCGACGGCGAGCACCGCTCGCCCGCCGAGTTCGCGCCCGAGCAGACCGTCCTCGTCGACGCCTGCTCGAAGACGTACTCGATGACCGGCTGGCGGCTGGGCTGGGTCGCGGCCGCGCCCGAGCGCGTCGAGCGCATGCTGCGCGTCCACCAGTACGTGCAGGCGTGTGCGTCCGCGCCGGCCCAGTACGCCGCCGAAGCCGCGCTCTCGGGTCCCCAAGGCGTCGTTGACGAGATGGTGGACAGCTTCGAGGAGCGACGTGACCTGATCGTCGAGGGGCTGACCGACATCGGCCTCGACGTCCCCACCCCCGAGGGCGCGTTCTACGTGATGCCCGAGGTGCCCGAGGGGTTCGTCGACGAGTGCGTCGCCCGCGGGGTCGTCATCGTGCCGGGCGAGGCGTTCGGCGCGGCCGGCGAGGGGTACGCCCGGATCTCCTACGCGACGAGCACCGAGGAACTGGAAGAGGCGCTGGAAATCATGGAGGAAGCGTACGAGGCGGTGCAGTAGCTACTGGAACATCCCGGTCCGGGAGACCTGCGAGGCCTCGTGCTGGTCGGCCTGCTGCATCTTCTGTGCCAGCTCCTTGCGCTGGTCAACGATCTCCTCGGCCTGGTCGACCAGTCGCTGCGTGTCGATGTCGACACCGGCGATGGGGTTGATCCCCTGTTTGATCAGCGCGTGGGAGCCCTGCGGGTCGGGGAACCGCGGGTCGGTGTCGACCATCAGCCCCACGGCGTCCACGTCGGCGTCGACGGCCTCGAATAGCAGTGCGCCGCAGGGGCCGGAGATCATCCCGCCGTCGTCCGGCGGCGCGACCGCGGCGTCGTCGAGGCGCTCCTGCCCGGCGCCGACGCCGATCCCCTCGACCGACGGCACCTCGTCGGCGTCGCGCTCGGCGGCGAGCCCGCCGAGGTAGACGGGGAGCACGTCGTTGTCGCCGATCCACTCGGTGAGCCGCTCCGCGAACAGCGGTGCGTCCATGACGTGAACCGGCACGTCGCTCCGGAGCGCGACCAGTTCCTCCTCGTCGTCGATGTACAGCCGGATCGGGGAGTTCACGTCCCGATCCGCGCCGTCGAACACCGTCACCGGCGGGATCCCCTCGCCGCGGACGCTCGCGAACTCCTGCATGTCACGCTCGTCGATCAGGTGGTCGGTGGCGATCTTGCCGACCAGCCCGACGCCGGGCATCCCCTCGATCAGCGTCGCGCCCGTCGGGTCCACCGAGTCGTCGGTCACGCGGATCTCGACCATGGGTCGAACGTGTGGCCGGGCGGTGCAAGTGCGTTGTGGCGGTCGGTGGGGCGGCACGGCTCTCCGCCACCCGAAACTTTTGCAGGGCCGCCCCCGTTCGTGACGGACGCATGACTGGACCACCCGAGGATCCCCCGGAGGCACGGCGACTGGACGACTTCTACGAGATCGCGGTCGACGGGCGGACGGTTCTCCGAGTCGAGGAGATCTCCGAGTTCAAGCAGTCCGCCGTCGACGACGCCGTGATCGCACACGTCCTCTCGGGAGTGGGGGAGGCGATCGCGGAGGATATCGAGGAGGAACACGGCAAGACGCCGGAGGAGGTCATCGAGGCGGCCGAGCCGGAGGTCGCCGAGTTCGATCCGGACGTCGGCGAGTGGGAGTAGCGCCGACCGACAGCGAAGAATTATTGTTCATCGGTTCGTCGGCCCGGGTATGAACGTGGATTCCCAAGAGATCACGGCGCTCGTGGGTCGGGAGGTCTACTCCAACAACGGCGTGTTCGTCGGCGAGGTCGAGGACGTCCGCCTCGATCTCGGCGCCGAACAGGTGACCGGGCTGGCGCTGTCGGGGCTGAACGAGGAGTTGTTCCAGGGCAACGTCGAGGGCGACAAGGGCGTGATGGTTCCCTACCGGTGGGTGCGTGCGGTCGGCGACGTGATCCTCATCAACGACATCATCGAACGCCTGCGCGGTCCCGAAGAGGCAGAGGAGACGCTGGCGTAACTCGTTCCCTTCTCACGGCAGTCACGCGATCGAGTTCGTAAAACGGCGAGCATCCGCGCTCGCGGTTCAGGAGCCGTTCGACGTCTCGCCCTCGACGCCCATCGCCTCGAACAGCTTCCGGCGAACCGCCTCCTCGGCGAGGCTGAGCAGCGTGTCGCGGTTCTCCTCGGTGGTCTCGATCCCGCCGAACACGCCCAGCGGGATCTCGACGCTGGCCTGCGTGGAGTGGCCGGCGGCCTCGCCGATCTCGCCGAAGGCGTCCTGCAGCACCTTGCCGATGTTGAGCCGGATGTCCTTCGAGCGCGCCGAGAGGTAGATGGTGTCCTCGGCGATCCCGAACACCGCGGTGGTGGTGATCCCCTCCAGATTGAGGAGGTGTGAGGCGGCCTGGGTGAGCGCGTCGCGGTCGCGGATGAACCCCGCGTTGGAGATCAGGTGGCTCCCCTGCACCTCGCGGTTCTGGATCGCCTCGGCGAGCACGTCGAGCGTCTCGGGCGACATCGACGGCGACTCGACCTGTTCGAGCGTCTCGTGGTCCGCGAACGGGTAGAGGTACGCCGCAGCGGTGAGGTCCGCGGGCGTCGTGTCCCGTTTGAAGTCGAGCGTCTCCGCGCGGATGCCGTACAGGAGCGCGGTGGCCACCTCCTCCGAGGGGGAGATGTCGAACTCCTGCATGTACTTCGTCAGGATCGTCGACGTCGAGGAGACGTTCGGCCGCACGTCGACGAAGCTGGCGTCGATCTCTTCCTCGGGTTCGTAGTGGTCGATAAACACGTCGATCGGCGCGTCGATCTCCAACTCGCCGCTTTTCATGTGGTCGACCAGCGCGAGCGCGCCGTAGGACTCCAGCGCCGGCGCGTCGTCGCGGTCGGTGAGTTCGATCCCGAGGAGGTTCACGAACGCGCGGTTCTCCTGATGGCCGATGTCGCCGTCGTAGAGGATGTCGGCGTTCACGTCGTAGCTCTCGGCGATCGCCCGCAGTGCGACCGCGCTGGCGATCGAGTCGGGGTCGGGGCTGTGGTGGGTCAGAATCGCGAGGTCGCCGTCGGCGTTGCGGAGAATCTCCGCAAGCTGGCGGGCCTTGTACTCCATCTCGCCGGACTCGAGCGTCCGCAGCGCGGAGTCGGCGATCACCTCGGAGGGGTTGATCACCACGTCGGCACCCAGCTCCCGGAGTTCGTCGCCGCTGACGGGATCGGAGGCGCGGACGACGATGAACTGGTCGTCGTCGCGCTCCCGGATCGCCTTCACTGCAGCCTTGTTGGCCTCCACGTCGGAGGCGAGGATCAGCACCACGTCCCGGTCGGCGACGGCGTCGACGACACCGGGGGTGGCGATGTCCTGCACGACCGCGTTGAGGTCCTGATCCCGCAGCGCCTCGACGCGGTCCTCGTCCTTGTCGAGGATGAGGACGTCCTTCCCCTCGGCGTCGAGCGACTCGGCGACGGCGTGACCGACGCTCCCGCAGCCGAGGATGGCGTACGACGACATCGAGGAGATGCTGACCCCGGTGCTCATGTCTACCCGGGATTTCCGCGGGACGACACTTAAGCTCCACCGTTCGCTTCGGGGCGAAAAGGAAACCCTCTTTATCGGCCCGCCGTGACGTGGTCGTGAGGGCCGGTAGCTCAGTTAGGGAGAGCGACGGACTCTTAATCCGTCGGTCGAGGGTTCAAATCCCTTCCGGCCCGCTTCTCGTGTTTCGAACGAACGTGAGAAACCGAGAGCGTCGCGGAAGGATTTGAACGACGGAGCGAGCGGCCACCGGGAGCGAAGTTCCGGTAGTTCACAATCCCTTCCGGCCCATTGTCTTCGACGACATTTCCTGGCGATCCGATTCGCGTGTACACGAACGTTCTGATCCTTATATAGTGATTTTGACCCTTTCCCCTGGTTCAGAGGTTTAGTTTTGTTGCGTCACCGACGCCAGGTCTGCTATGTATGGCGGTCAGCAGGAGTGAATGGCATGACGTATAACTCAATTTCCGCCCAAACTGGCACGCGTAGAATAGTTATCGCTGGGTGCCCATTAGAATGGAGCCGACGATGAGATGAATCAGACAGCAAATGAATATACGAGCTGTAGCAGTCATTTATGATTAAGTCTGTAACTTGATATTTTATGAATTCTTCTCTGGATCATCTATTAGCAATTCTAATTCAACTTCTCTCCCAATCTCTTTCAACTGATCTTTCGCTTCTTTCGCCCTTTTGATGTCGTTTTGTAGACGGCTAATATCCTCTATAATGCCGTGGTCTGAACTGTGTGCGAGATCATTACGTTTTCTCCTTACTCGACTGAGCTCGCCCTTAAGCCCAGAGTCAATCAGTCCGAGGTGGTACAACATAGCCTCTCGATCATGTTGATTGAGGTTCTGTTCAAGGAATTCTATGGAACCCCTTCCATTCGATCCGAAATCAAACACATAGGCATTGATTATGAGGATGCTTTCCTGTTCAATGAGCGCTGAAGTCGTAATGTAGAACGAAATGAGTTCGCTTGCATCTCCGTCTGATAGCTTGTACAACTCCTCTTTCTCGATTTCATCAAGGTTGTCTCCGATCTTCTCTCGTTCTATAATATCGTCTTCTCCGTACTCCTTCAAACTGTTTTGGAGCCGCTCAAATTGCCGTTCTGATAGGCTATCCAGTTCTTCCTCCCCGTCTTCTGATGATGAAGTCATAGAAATAGTTGACAACTCCTTGTTTGAAAGCTCATAGGATACCGACGGCCGTAGCAAGCCTCAGTACGACAGGTAGGGAATCCTGCTTCGCTCCGAGGCGCGCAGAGCGTCAAGGAGGTTGAGGCGGTGAAAATCCCTTCCGCCCTGTGACATTTTCCCCGCGATCACCGACCGGTCAGCCGTCCCTCAGTACGTCACAATCCTCGATATGTGCACTGGATTCACCTCCGAAAACCGGAATCTCTCCCCTACGGTTATCCCGTTCGTTCCCTAACGGTCTGTCATGCCCTTGCCGTCAGACGCGCTACCGGACTACAACGGCCCGGAAACCCCGGTCCAGCGCTCGGTCACGGTACTCCACGTCGACGACGACGCCGACTTCTGCGATCTGGTGTCGATCTACCTCGAACGCGAGAGCGAGCGCCTGGAGGTGCTCACGGCGGCCGACGTCGACGAGGCGCTCGACACGCTCGACGCCGTCGACGTCGACTGCATCGTCAGCGACTACGAGATGCCCGGGCGGGACGGACTGGAGTTCCTCGAGACGGTCCGGGAGCGGGAACTCGACGTGCCGTTCATCCTGTTCACCGGGAAGGGGAGCGAGGAGATCGCCAGCGACGCCATCTCCGCCGGCGTCACCGACTACCTCCAGAAGGAGCGCGGCACCGACCAGTACGCCGTGCTCGCCCACCGCATCGAGAACGCCGTCGAGCAGCACTACGCGACCCGGGAGGTCGAGCGCGGCTTCTCGGCGATCGAGACCGCCCGCGAGGGGATCGCGTTCCTCGACGAGGAGGGGACGTTCCGCTACGTCAACGCCGCCTACGCCGAACTGTACGGCTACGACCGCGAGGAGATGATCGGCAAGCACTGGGAGATGCTCTACCCGGAGGATCACGTCCAGCAGATCCACGAAGAGATCCTCCCGTCGGTGCCGGAGAACGACCGCTGGAGCGGCGAGAGCGTCCAGCAGCGCAAGAACGGCGACCGGCTGGTCGTCGACCACGCGCTCACCTACACCGACGACGGGACCCTGCTCTGTCTGGTGCAGGACATCACCGAGGAGAAGGAGGTCGAGCGAACGCTCGAACGGGAGCGCCGGCGCTTCGAGCAGTTCATCGACGCCGTCGAGGTGTACGCCATCTTCTCGCTCGACACCGAGGGGTTCGTCACGAGCTGGAACCAGGGCGCCGAGCGGCTCAAGGGGTACGACGGCGAGGAGATCATCGGGCGCCACTTCTCGGTGTTCTACCCCGAGGCGAAAGCCGAGATCGGCTACCCCGACGAACTCCTGGAAACCGCACTGGCCGAGGGGTCGGTGCAGGACGAGGGCTGGCGGGTCCGGAAGGACGGCTCGCGGTTCTGGGCGAGAGTGCTCATCACCGCCGTCTTCGACGACGAGGGGACCCATCAGGGGTTCCTCAAGGTGACCCGGGACACGACCGAACAACACGAACGCGTCCGGTCGCCCGACGCGCCGAAGGACCTGCTCGACTACGCGCTCGACGTGCTGGACGACGTGTTCTACCTGTTCGACCCCGAGGGCAACATCGTCCGGGTCGGCGAGCAGGCGACCATGACCGGCTACAGCCGCGAGGAGCTGCTCTCGATGTCGCCGCTGGAGCTGTTCCCGCCCGAGGTCCGCCCGCGGGTGGAGTCGGACATCGAGCGCGCCCTCGAAACCGGCTCGGCGACGACGGAGGCGCCGATCCTGACCAAGGACGGCGAGACCGTCCCCTTCGAGTTCCGGAAACGGCGGATCGTCGACGAGGAGGGGAACGTCTACGTCGCCGGGATCGGGCGGGACATCCGGGACCGGCGGCGGCGCGAGCGCCGGCTAAAACGACAGTTGGCGCAGTTCGACGAGTTCGCCAGCGTGCTCTCACACGACCTCCGGACGCCGCTGAGCGTCGTCCGGGGACGGCTCGAACTCGCTCGCGACACCGGGGAGACCGAACACCTCGAACAGGCCGAATCGGCGCTGGATCGGCTCGACGAGCTCATCGAGGATCTGGCGAGCGTGATGCGCGAGGGCGAACTCGTGAACGACGTGACCGCGGTGGACCTCGGGGCCGCGAGCCGCTCGGCGTGGGACGCCCTCGAGACCGCCGGGGCGACCCTCGCGGTCGAGACCGAGCGGACGATCCGCGCCGACGAGGGCGCGCTGGCACGCCTGCTCGAGAACCTCCTCAAGAACGCCATCGAGCACGGCGAGGGGACGGTGACCGTCACCGTCGGCGACCTCGAGGACGGGTTCTACGTCGCCGACGACGGTCCCGGCATCCCCGAGTCTGAGCGCGACGACGTGTTCGAGATCGGTACCTCCGTCAAGGAGGGCGAACACGGGGTCGGGCTGGCGAGCGTCAAGCAGTTGGCCGTCGCACACGGCTGGGAGATCTCGGTGAGCGAGAGCGAGGCCGGCGGTGCGCGCTTCGAGATCACCGACGTGGAGTCGGTCTGAGGCTCACTTCCCACGTGTCTCTGCTCGCCACCGCCGAGCCGTGGCCGACGGGTCAGTCGTTCCGCCCTTCCAGCGCGCGCTGCCGGAGCCGCTCACCGCGTTCGCTCCCGGTCGTGAGCTCCGGCACCTCCTGCGGTTTCCCCTCGTCGTCGACGGCGACGAACACGAAGTAGGACTCGGTGGTCTGCTCGCGCTCGCCGGTCCGGGGTGCCTCGCGGTCGGCCTCGAGTTTGACGTGGACGCTCGTGCGGCCCGCCTCGTAGACGTACGCCCGGATCACCGCGGTGTCGCCGACGGGGATCGGGCGCTCGAACGACATCTGGTCGATCGAGGCGGTGACACAGCTCTCGCCCGCGAAGCGCATCGCCGAGAGCGCGCCCACCTCGTCCATCCACTTGGTGACGAACCCCCCGTGGGCAGTCCCGTAGTTGTTGGCGTCGGTCGGCTGGACGCGCTCGCGGTTCTCGATGTACGTGTCGAGCAGGTCGGGCACGGGCGTGCTTGGGCGGGGAGGGTAAAGAGCGTGTGCGCCGCCCCGGGCCGGGAACGCGTCCTTTTTGGCCGGCAAGCGGGAACGACCGGTAATGGCGAAAGTGAGCGTCGGCCTTCGCGGCTGGCGGTTCGACGAGGAAGAAGTGTTCACCGACGACGGGGAGTGGGCGCCGCTTGACGAGATGCCCGACGACGCCCGGAACCGGCTGCTGCGTCTCGGCCTGTTGATGGACCAACCCTGCGACGCCTGCTACCTCGAACACGGCGAGGAGGAGAAGCGACGCGCCAACCCCGCGGAGATCGTCTACGGCGAGCCGGGGGACGAGGTGCTGCTGTGCAACGAGCACGAGCCGGACTTCCTCTACTGGTTCCGCGAGGAGGGCGGCAGCGAACTCGCCGGCGAGGAGACGTTCCGCGACGAGTTCCACGAGTGGTTCGTCGCCGGCAACAGCGCGCCCGAGGGGTACGGTCCCGACGAGCACGTCGAGGAGTCGCCGGGCGAACTGCCGAACCTCCCCACCCCCGAGGAGGCTCAGCACCGGCTGGAACAGTCCGTCGAGTTCGAGGAGAAGCGCTACGACCTGCGCGCGCCCGAGAGCGACGACGAGGAGGGCGGAGAGCTCGACGTGTCGGATCTGGATCTGGACACCGACTACCCCGGCAGCGGATGAGCGAGGGAGAGCCGTCCGACGACGCCGGGACGGAGAGGGAGGCATCCGGCAGCGAGGGAGGGCCTGACATCTCGGTCTGTATCGTCGACGCCCAGACGCCCGGCAACGTCGGCACCATCGCCCGGGCGATGAAGAACTTCGGCGTCGAGGACCTGCTGTTGATCGACCCGCCCGAGATCGAGCCGGACGGCGAGGCGTACGGCTTCGCCGGCCACGCCCGGCAGGACGTGCTCCCCGGCGCCGAGGAGATCACGTTCGACGAGCTCTGTGCGAACTACCACACGGTCGGCTTCACCGCGATCACGGGCGAGGACAGCCGCAAGCACGTCCGGTTCCCCTACAGCACGCCCGAGGACCTCGTCGAGGAGCTTCGAGGCGTCGACGCGCCCGTCGCGCTCGTGTTCGGCCGCGAGGACAAGGGACTCTCTAACGAGGAACTGAGCAGGCTGGATCAGGTCGCCTCGATCCCCGCGAGCGAGGAGTACCCCGTGATGAACCTCGGGCAGTCGGCGACCGTGACCCTGTACGAGCTTCGAACGCTCACGCTCGAGGGAACCCAACTGCCCGACACCGAGCCACACCGCGCAGACCCCGAGGAGATCGAGCGACTGCACGACTACTGGGACGAGTTCCTGACCGCGATGGGCCACCGCGAGCACAAACACGAGAAGACCGAGCGGATGTTCCGGCGGCTGCTGGGTCGGGTGAAGCCGACCGACCGCGAGGTCACCACGCTGCTGGGCGTGCTCCGGCGCGCGACCGACCAACTCGAAGACCGTCGGGAACTGCTCGACGAACTCGACGAGGAAGACCAACTGCGCCGCTGACACCGCCGTATTCTGTTGCCGGTCTGACCACAATCATTTTGTGACAGTGGGCAGACCAGTCACTCATGTCCCCGGTCGAAAACCGAGACGAGTTGGTGAAGAACGCCGGCCTCCTGACGATCGGACTGCTCTTCGGCGGTGCCGCGGCGTACCTCACGCAGATTCCGGCTACCGCCGTGTTCGCCGTGGTGTTCGGCGTGCTGATCGTCAGAGAGTTCTCGTCGGCGTAGCCAGTCGAGGGGTACGCCGGACCCCGCAGTCGAGAACCGCTCGACGCGTACTAATCCGCGTAGTGGACTTCGACGCTACCGTTGTCCGAGAGGTCGCTCTGAACGATGCCCTCCGAGCGCAGCCCGAGCCGCGCCAGCGGGTCGTCGGTGGTCGCGAGCGCGAAGCCGGCCGCGACGAGCAGGAACCCCGCCGCGGTCGTCGTCGTCGGCGCGCGGCCGAGCACCGCCCACGCGACCATCGCCGCGGTCACGGGCTCGAGGTAGGCGACGTAGTTCACCCGAACCGGCCCGATCCGCGAGAGCAGGTCGAAGTAGATCAGGTAGCCCACGACGGCCGCGCCGAACACGAGGTAGAGGAACGGTAGCGCCGACTCGCCGCTGACGACGCCGGCGGGGAACGCCTCGCCGCGGAGGACGGCGCCGCCGACGAGCATCGTCGAGCCGAGCAGCATCGCCCAGCCCTGCAGCGACGCCGCCGGAAGTCCCGAGTCCAGCGCGCGAAGGCCGACCGAGCCGGTCGCGAACAGCGCGACGCCGACGAACACCAGCAGGACGCCCGAGAGCGGCACCGAGCTCCCGCCGGGGTTCGCGATCACGACGACGCCCGCGAGGCCGAACAGGAGGCCGAACGCGTCGACGACGCCCGGCGACTCGTCGGCCAGCAGCACGCCGGCGGCGACGGTGGTGAGCACCGGCGAGAGGCTGACGATCACCGAGGAGATCGAGCCGGAGATCACGGCCGTCCCGAGGTAGAGCAGGCCGTGGTAGCCGGCGACGACGAAGCCACCGACCAGCGCGATGGAGAGCCACTCCGAGCGGTCCTGCGGTCGGAACCGCCCGGTCGCGGCGGCCACTCCGGAGATCACCGCACCGGCGAGTAGGTATCGCAGCCCCGCGAACCACAGCGGCGGCACCGAGCCGAGCCCCATCTCGATCGCGACGAACGAGCCGCCCCAGATCGACGCGAGGGAAACGAACAACAGAGCGGCCAGAAGTTGGCCGCGACTCCAGCGAATCGCATTCATTTTCGTGTTTAGACCAAATCTACTGGCGTACTTATGTCTGTCTCTACCGGCTCCGTCGTTTTTGGAACTCTGTTCAGAAAGATGGGTTTCGATTGTTTTTCTCGCTCACTTTTCCACAATCCCTTTGCTTTCCGCTCTCGAACGGGGTGTATGGACGAGCGCGACGTCCGCCTGCTGAAGGCGATCTCCGACCTCGGCACCGGCAGCCCCGAACGCCTCCACGAGGAGACGGACATCCCCGTCTCGACGATCCACTACCGGCTGAACAACCTCCGGGAGGACGGCGTGATCGAGAACGACCTCTACGATCTGGATCTCGACGAACTGGGGCTGGGGGTCACGGTCGTCATCGAGGTGCTGGCGGACTACAGCGGCTCCCACGAACAGCTGAGCGAGCGGCTGCTCGCGATCGAGGGCGTGACGGAGGCGTACTTCACGATGGGCGAAACGGACTTCGTCGTCGTCGCACGCCTGCCCGACAGCGACGACGTGGAGCGACTGATCCGGGCGTTCGAGGACGTCGAGGAGGTCGACCGCACCGACTCGACGTTCGTGATCAAGTCGCTCCGGGACGGGCAGCGGCCGCTGGAGAGCTACTCGCTCGACACGCTGGTGGAGATGCTCGCCGACGAGTAGTTCCGAAAGAGGCCCCGGATCAGGCGCGCTTCTGGATCTCCTCGCGCAGCACCTCGCTCACGAGGTCGCCGCCGGCCTGCCCGCGCAGCGCACCCATGCACTCGCCCATGAGCCCGGAGAAGGCGCCCATCCCCTCCGCCTCGACCTGTTCGGCGTTGCGCTCGACGACCTCCTGCACCGCCTCGCGGACCTCTTCCTCGCTCACGCCGCCGACGCCCTCCTCCTCCATCGCTTCCTCGGGCGTGAGTTCAGGCTCCGCGGCCAGTGCGGTCAGCACGGGGTTGACGCCCTCCTTCGGGAGTTCGCCCTCCTCGACGAGCAGCAGCGTCCCGAGCAGCGCGTCGTCGCGGATGTTCTCCACCTCGACGCCGTCGCGGCTGAGTTCCGTCAGCGTCGACTCCAGCGTGGAGGCGGCGAAGGTGGGGTCGACGCCCGCCTCGACGGCCTCCTCGAACAGCACCATCCGGCGGCCGAACGCGACCTGCTCGGCCAGCCCCTCGTCCAGTCCCAGTTCCTCGGCGTAGCGCTCGACACGCTCGGTCAGGAGTTCGGGCGTCTCCACGTCGCTGGGGTCGGGTTCGACCGGCGGCACGTCGGTCTCGGGGTACATCCGCGCCGCGCCGGGCAGCGGCCGGAGGTAGCGCGTCGTCCCGTCGTCGTTCGCGCCGCGGGTCTCCTCGGGCACGCCCTCGATGGCGGTCCGAGCGCGGTCGGCGGCGGCCTCGATCGCCTGCCCGGCCACGTCGCTGTCGGCGGCGACCAGCGCCACGGCGTCGTTCTCGCCGGCGTCGACGGCGGCTTTCAGATCTTCGACCTCGTCCTCGGTCACGCCGTAGGCCGGCAGTTCGTCGGTGTGGAAGATGCCCCCGGCCCCGGCGCGCTTGGCGTGGTCGGAGAGCTCGGTGCCGAGCCGGCGGTCGGGCTGGATCTCTCGACCGACGAGACCGTCGAAACCGTAGAGGGGGACGGCCAGCACCTCGCCGCCGGAATCGAGCGCGCCGCGGATCACGCCCGAATCGGTGTCTTCGAACACTCCGGCCACGTCGTTGACCTCGCCCACCGCGGCGTCACGGGCTTCGAGTTCGTCGCAGATCGCGAGCAGTTCGACCTGCCGGTCGACCTCGTTGGCGACGATGTCGCGGATGTCGCCCAGTGCCTGCACGCCCTTGATCTCGACGCGGGCGCCCTCCTCGATGGAGACGTTCACGTCCTGCCGGATCGTCCCGAGCCCGCGCTTGACCGACCCGGTGGAGCGCAGCAGCATCCCGATGTGCTCGGCGGCCTCGTGGGCCTGCTCGGGCGAACTGATGTCCGGCGCGGTACCGATCTCCACGAGGGGGATGCCGAGACGGTCCAGCGAGTAGCGAACGCCCTCGTCGGTCTCCTCGACGCGCTGGGCGGACTCCTCCTCGAGCATCACGTCGGTGATGCCCACGCTGCCCTCGCTTGTCTCGATCTCGCCGTTCTGGGCCAGCAGCATCGAGCGCTGGAAGCCGGAGGTGTTCGAGCCGTCGATGACGAGCTTGCGCATCACGTGGCCCTGATCGACCACGTCGGCGTCGAGCAGGTCCGCGATGCTCATCGCGACCTCCAGTGCCTCCTCGTCGATCCGGGCGGGCGGCTCGTCGTCCTCCTCGACCAGACAGGTGGTGTCGTAGGCGAGGTACTCGAACGTGCGGTCGACGCGGCTCTCCTCCATCGCCGCCTCGTCGAGTTCGCCGAGCTCGCTCCGGGTCGGGTGGAGCTCGCGAGTGATGGTGTGGGTCGCCTCCTCGGGCTCGCGGAGTTCGGTGGGCGAGTCGCAGAACAGCTTCGTCTCGGTGTCGAGCTGTTGGTGGATCTCGAGGCCGGCCACGAGGCCGAGCTCCTCGTAGTCGCGGGCGTCGTCGCTCATAGGTAGTTTGGGGGGCGGTGGGGGTAAAAATGGTCGCAGTCGCGGGCGGTCGGGCTACTCGGGGCGGGGTTGGCGAGCGCTCACTCGTCCTCGAGCGCCTCGTAGATCCCGGCGTGGCGTCGGCCGTCGATCTCCCCGATCTCCAGCGCGATCTCGCGTCGCTCCTCGTCGCTCTCGGCCGACCGGTACCGTTCGGAGAGGCGGCGCAGTTCCTCGTCGACAGTCGCCGAGTCGTCGCCGGGAGGTGTCGCGCCCCGAGCGCCCTCGGCGGTCCCGTCGCTCCAGCGGGCACACCGCCGGAAGTAGACGACGGCCGTGTCGGCGTCCACGTCGCCGTCGTCGGCCGCGAACCGGTGGAGCAGCGCCCGGATCTCGTGACCGTACTCGAACGCGCTCCCGTTCAGCGCGTAGAAGACGACGACGGTGCGGAGCGCGGTCCGCTTGTTCCCGTCGACGAACGGGTGCTCCGCGACGAGCAGCCGCATCAGCTGTACCGCCTTCTCGTGTATCGACTCCGGGACCTCGCCGAAGAACCCCTCCGAGACGTACTGCACCGCGGAGCCGACCGACGCCGCAGACCGAACGCCCGGCTCCGTGATCTCCCCGTCCGCGACGATCTGCTCGTGCAGACCGAGAACGGTGTCGGTGGCGGGGTACGCGAGGTCGTCCGTCACGGCCTCGGCTTTCTCGCACGCCCCGATAACCGTTTCCGCTCGGCGGCTCCGAGCCGCGGACCGACTCTCAGTCTTCGTCGCCCAGAATCCCGCGGTGAGTCATCTTCTCGGGGTCAAGCACCGCTTCAGCCTCTTCCTCGGTCAGGTACCCCTCGGCGACAGCGACCTCCTTCACGGACTTCCCCTCAGCCAGGGCCTTCTTGGCGACCTTCGACGCCTTGTCGTAGCCGATAGCGGGGTTGAGTGCCGTCGCCAGCGCCATCGAGCGTTCGACTTGGGCCTCGCAGTGCTCTTCGTTCGCTTCCAACTTCGCGACGAACTTCTCGGCGAACGTCGACGCGCTGTTCGAGAGCAGTTCGGCGGACTCGAGGAAGTTGTGCGCGATGACGGGCTTGTAGAGGTTCAGGTCGATCTGCCCCTCCGCGGCGCCCGCCGAAACTGCGGCGTCGTTGCCCACGACCTGCTTGTGGACCTGGTTCACCGCCTCGGCGACGACGGGGTTGATTTTGCCGGGCATGATGGAGGAGCCGGGCTGGTTCTCGGGCTGCTCGATCTCGCCGAGGCCGTTCCGCGGGCCGGAGGCGAGCAGCCGGAGGTCGTTGGCGATCTTGTTCAGGCTGCCCGCGACCACGCGCAGCGCGCCGTGGGCCTCGCTCATGGCGTCGTGGGCGGCCTGGGCCTCGAAGTGGTCGTCGGCCTCGCGGAAGCCGAGGCCGGTCTCCTCGCTGATGTACTCCGCGGCGAGTTCGGGGAACTCGGGGTCGGTGTTGAGGCCGGTGCCGACCGCGGTGCCGCCCAGCGCCAGTTCCGCGAGCCGCGGGCGGACGCTCTCCAGCCGGTCGATTCCCTTCTCGACCTGCGTGCGGTAGCCGCCGAACTCCTGTCCGAGCCGGACGGGGGTGGCGTCCTGCAGGTGGGTGCGGCCGGTCTTGACCACACCGTCGAACTCCGCTTCCTTCGCTTCGAGTTCGTCGGCGAGCGTCTCCAGCGCGGGCGTGAGGTCCTTCTCGACGGCCTCCAGCGCGGCGACGTGCATCGCCGTCGGGATCACGTCGTTGGAGGACTGCCCGAAGTTCACGTCGTCGTTGGGGTGGACGACGCGGTCGCCGACCTCCGCGCCGATGATCTCGGCGGCGCGGTTGGCGATCACCTCGTTGGCGTTCATGTTCGATGAGGTGCCGGAGCCGGTCTGGAACACGTCGACGGGGAACTGGTCGTCGTGATCGCCAGCGATCACCTCGTCGGCGGCGGCGACGATCGCGTCGGCGGTCTCCTCGTCGAGGTGGCCCAGATCACGGTTGGCCTGCGCGGCGGCCTTCTTCACGACGCCGAGCGCGCGGACGAACCGCCGGCCGAAGGTGCTGTCGGAGATGGGGAAGTTCTGGATCGCACGCTGGGTCTGGGCGCCCCAGTAGGCGTCCGCGGGCACCTGCACTTCGCCGAGGCTGTCCGCTTCGGTTCGGTAGTCCTCTTCGCTCATGCCCGGCCGATCGGCCGGTGCGGCGTAAAACCCTCCGATGTCGGCGAGGCTACTCCTCGCTCTCGCGCTCGGCGTACTCCTCGGGCGTGTACGTCTCGATCTCCAGCGCGTGGACGCTGTCGGTCATCTCGTCGCCGACCGCGTCGTACACCATCTGGTGCTGGTCGACCAGCGTCTCCCCCTCGAAGGCGGGGGAGACGACGACCGCCGCGAAGTGGGCGTCCTGGTGGTTCCGGTCGTGGTGAGCCCGGGGGAGGTCGACTGTCGCCTCCGCGTCGGGGATCTCGGCCTCGATCGTCGCTTCGAGTTCGTCCGTGTCCATACGCTACCCCCGGTCGTGCGGGGTGAAAAGGCAGTCGGTGGGGATCGTCGGGAACACGCGAACCGTCGACGCCGTCGCGGCCGACTGGCTCGGCGTCAGCGCTCGACGACCGTCCCGACGAGCTGGCCGAGCGTCGCGAGCGTCCGCGTCTCGACGGCGCTGCGGTCGACCGCGACCACGCCCGTCACGTCGCGCTCACGCGCCTGTCGGGTGAGGCGATCCAGCAGCCGGACCGCCCGGTCGGCGTCGACGTACATCAGCAGCACCTGCACGTTGTCGATCAGCACCCAGCCCTCGCCGGGTTCGACGTGCCGCATCGCCTCGCAGTAGCGCATCGACAGCCCGGTCAGGTCCGCGGGCGAGACGGCCTCGGTCGTCCAGAGCGGCCCGTCGTAGCGCACCGGCGAGCCGTTGACCGGGATCAGGCCGCAGTTCCCCACCGGCACGCCGCGGTCCCGGAGCGCGGACTCCACCCGGTCGGGCGCCCACGGCGAGACGACGAGGAGGTTCTCGAAGCCGCGCTCGGGCAGTTCGGTCAGCCCGGTGCTCATCGACGGGAGCGTCACCAGCGCCTGCCGGCCGGACTCCTCGGGGAGCGTCGCCGTGTCCTCGGGGACGTCGGTCCCCGCGCGCTCTCGCCCGACTTCGGGCGCGAGCAGCATCGACCGGCTGCCGAAGCTCACTGTTCGCCACCCCCGTCGAACCGGCCTTCGAACGCCGCCGGCTCGGGGTCGTCGTCGGGCGACGGCGTCGGAACGGTCAGGAACGGCCGCGCGAACGATGCGGTGCCGGCGAGGGCGGCAAGTGAGGCCAGCAACACGAGCAGCGAGACGCGGAGACCCGGACCGAACAGGAGCACGTCGACGGCCGCCGCCGTCAGCAGGACGAACGCCGTCGCCAGCGAGAGGAAGCCGGCCGTGTGCGCGACGTTGCCGGAGTAGCGGACGACGGGGTAGACGAGCAACGCGCTGGTGACCGAGAGCGTCAGCGCGTCGAGCAGCGCCAGCAGCCCGACCGGCGTGACCGCGGTCATACGCGGCGCCACCCCGCGAGCAGGACCACGCCCTGGGCGGCGGCGACGAACGCAGCGAGGACGGCAGCGCTGGCGACGACGGCCCGGTAGCGAAGCGGCACCGCGGCGCCGAGCGCGCCGGGGATCGACGCCGCGAGGAAGCCGCCGAACGCGACCGGCAGCGGGCGCAACACGTCGCCGAACGGGGCGTTCCAGTACCCCCGAACGGCGATCAGCGAGAACGCGAACGACCCGAGCAGCGCGAGCGTGGTGGCGACCGTGAGCGCGCGCTCGAGGATCACACCAGTTGGTACTACTGTCACCTGATAAGTCTATCGTCAGCTATACGACGACCACACGACAGGCTCGGGCTTCTTCTCGGGTTTCGAACTATCAGGAAGAAACGACGCTCCCACGGGAGTCGGGCTACGTCCAGTCGTCGAGTCCGGTCTGGACGAGCGAGTCCTCGATGCGCTCGAAGCCGCGCTCGACCTCGTCGGCGTCGACTCCCCACGTCTCGGTCACGTAGCGTTTCGCGGCGTCGATGTCCGGATCCACGTCGAGGTCGAGGTCGTACTCGTCGGTGACCGGCGGGTCGAAAAAGAGCTCCCGGACCCGGTCTGCGTTCTCGACGTACACGTCGTCGGCGTCCATCACGCCCCAGACGTCGCCGTGTTCCTTCACGGCTTTCACGGCCGTCTTGGGGCCGTAGCCGCTGACGCCCTCGTTGAAGTCCGTCCCCATCAGCAGCGCCACGTCCACGAGCTGTTCGTAGGTGATCTCGTGTTTCTCGAGGGTCTTCTGGAGGTCCATCAGCTCCGGATCCCCTTTCGAGGTGAGCTGTCTGAGCGTCAGGGGGGAGCCGAACGTCATCGTGTCGTAGTCCTCGCTGCCGGCGTAGTCTACGTCCCCGACGGCGGCCATGTGAGCACACTGGGCCTCGCCCTCGGCAGGTGCCTCCATGTACGGCACGTCGAGGCGGTCGAACAGCCCGCGGGTAGTCTCGTGGATCGTGTCCGTCAGGCGTTGGGTCCGGGCGTCGAGCCGGGCTGCCTCGACGGAATCACCGGACTCCTCGGCTTCCTGTCGGCGCTGCTCGGCCTTCTCGCGCTGCTCCCGTCTGCGCTCGACCTCGTCGCTCTTGAGGTCGGTGACGCCGCCGTCGAACACGAACACCGGCGTCACGTCGGCCTCGAAGAACTTCGGCAGCCCCTGTACGACGCCGACGAGGTTGGCGACCTCCTCGCCGTCGTCGGTCGTGTACACCGAGTCGGCGGTGAACTTCACCGTCGTCGTGAGGTAGCGGTAGAGCCAGTTGTGCGCGTCGACGGCGACGACGCTCCCCGACAGCGAGTCGAAGGGGACGTCCTCGATGACCGCCACGTCGCGGAGATCCGCGTTGCCCATGGGCCGGGTAGCCGACGCGCGGGCTTGAAGGTGGAGGATCGCGGCCGGTCAGGGCTCCGGCGTCGGCCCCTCGGGCACCGGGACGAGCGCGGGCGCGTCGTCGCCCTCGCGACGGTCGAGGAACGCGCGTTCGTCGTCGCTGAGGTCGCGCTCCTCGTCGGTTCGGAACGTGTCCAGCCCGCACTGGTACGTCGCGGCGTCGCGCTGGCCCGGCCGTTCGAGCACCAGCTCCGCCAGCCCCGTCTCCCGGCCGGTGAACACGAAGCCGGCCTTGTACAGCGCGTGGTACGCGAAGGGGTTGTTGACCGCGATCCGGCAGCGGCGGTACCCCTGCTGCTCGGCGCGTTCGGCGACGAACGCCGCGAGCCGGGCGCCGATCCCCTCGCCACGTCGGTCGTGGCGGGTGGTGATGTAGCGGATCCACAGCACGCCCGGGTCGGTGCGGTCCTCGTTGAACGCGGCGGCGGCGACCACGTCGCGCTCGAACGGGTCGCTCTCGCTCCCCGGCTTGTGGCGCTCCACGTCGGCGTCGACGCTCCGGGGTTCGGCCCGCGGGCCGCCCGGGTCGCGGGCGACCGCCTTGCCCGTGTTGCTCATCACGAACTTCCCCGCGTAGCTGAACTCCCGGAAGTCCAAGCGGAGCGTCGGCCCCGCGGCCGGCCAGCCCAGCAGCGCGAACTCCATATCGGATCGAAACGGCTGGATCCTTATGAGCGTTCGCCGTCGCCGGGTTGATCCCCACGGCCGTCCACCGTAGGGCTATGACCGGCTGGCTCGGCCGCGGCGACGTGCGCTTCTTCGACCGCGTCGCGCGGCTCTACGACGTGGCGATGCCCCCCTCGCGGACCGACTGGGCGACCGAGGCGTTCGCGTTCGCGGAGCGCCCGGTCGAGCGAGTGCTCGATCTCGCGGGCGGAACGGGCCGGGTCGCGGCGGCGCTCGCCCCCGAGTACGACCCCGTCGTCGCCGACGTGTCGGCGGGGATGCTCGACCGCGCGCGAGGCCGCGGACTCCCGGCCGTCCGCGCGGACGCCGGGCGACTGCCGCTCCGGGGCGACGCCGTCGACGCCGCGGTCGTTGTCGACGCCTACCACCACCTGCCCGACCGCGAGGCCGCGGTCCGGGAGGCGTCGCGCGTCGTCGCGCCCGGCGGCGTCGTGGTGATCCGGGACTTCGACCCGACGACGCTGCCGGGGCGAGGGATCATGCTGGGCGAGGCGCTGTTCGGGATGGACTCCCAGTTCGTCGCCGTCGACGCGGCGGCGCGGGACCTGACACGCGCCGGCCTGCAGTCGCGGGTGCTCGACCGCGGCACGGTGTACACGGTCGCCGGGCGCGTCCCCGGCGAGTGAGTCGGGAGCGAAGGAGTCAGTAGGGGGGAGGGGAAACCCGAAGCCATGAGCGAGTCGTTCCTCTCGAAACGGGTCGACGGGTCGGCCGCGCCGCTGGCGGTCGGCGACGCGATCGCGATCCTGGTCGTGATCGCGATCGGCATGAGCAACCACAACTCCCTGACGGGCGTGGTCGCGCTGCTCGAAACCGCCGCGCCGTTCCTGCTGGGCTGGGCGGTCGCGAGCGTCCCGGTGGGCGCCTACTCCGCCGGCGCCGCCGAGTCGGCGAAGGCCGCGGTGCCGCTGGCGATCCGCTCGTGGGTGCCGGCGGCGGTGATCGGCGTCGCGATCCGCGGCGCGCTCCAGAGCAGTTTCGACACGAACCTGGCCATCTTCCTCGCCGTGATGCTGGCCACCGGCTCGGTCGCGCTGGCCGGCTGGCGCTGGGTCGCGTTCAAACTCCGCTGAGGCCGCCGCCCGAACGCTCCGGCGATCGATCGTCGTTACCCTCGCGTCGGGCCAGTACCGGGACGGTCCATAACTTATGGAAATTCATCGGGATGGTTCCGTAGAGTTTCGGTAAACCGTATCGGTGACCACCGTTCGGATTACGTCTGGGCTACGGGAAACAGTTAATACGGATGATTTCGAAGTTCGTACTGGAGTATGACTGGCTACTACGACTACGTACTCGCCCTGATTCCGGGTGTGTTGGTCGGAGTGACGGCAGCGCTCTCGCTCCTCGGGATCCCCTTGCGTGGGGCACTGTTCCTCGGGGCGGGGGCGTCGATGGTCGTAGTCGGCCACGCTCTGTTCGTCCGGACCCCGGCGGTCGACGAGCGGTCCCGGTCGGAGGTACCCCCCCGCTCGGAGCCGCCGGGGACGAACGCCGACTGAGACCGCCGTCAGGCAAGTACTGTTTAGGCGTTCGCCCCCGACTGTGGGGGTATGACCGAGACGCTGTTCCTCCGTAGCGACGACGTCGACGGACTCGCCGATCCCGCGGAGTACGTCGACGCCGTCCGCGAGGGGTACCGCCAGCGCGGCGAGGGCGCCGCCGCCGAGCCGCGAACCAAACTCGGCAGCGGCGACCCGCCGGGGATGCTCACCAGCTACGGCGCGATACTGCCCGACACGGGCGCGATGGGCGGCTACATGTACAGCGCCGGCTTCGGCGCGGAGGACGCGTGGTTCACGACGCCGCTGTTCGACGCCGACTCCGGGGAGCCGCTGGCGGTGCTCGACGGCGCGTCGATGAACCCGTTCAAGACCGGCGCGACGGGCGCGGTGGGCGTCGACGCGCTCGCCCGCGAGGACGCCGACAGCGTCGCGCTCATCGGCTCGGGCGCGCAGGCCCGCGGGCAGCTCCGCTGCACCGCCGAGGTCCGCGATCTCGAAACCGTCTGGGTGTTCTCTCCGACGAAGGAGTCCCGCGAGAGCTTCGCGGGCGAGATGAACGAGCGCCTCGACGCCGCGGTCGCCGCGGTCGCCTCCCCGGCGGCGGCCGTCGAGGACGCCGACGTGGTGATCACCGCCACCACCGCCTCGGAGCCGGTGT
Source organism: Halolamina salina (assembly GCF_054653455.1). NCBI lineage: Archaea > Methanobacteriati > Methanobacteriota > Halobacteria > Halobacteriales > Haloferacaceae > Halolamina > Halolamina salina. Next base: position 1,811,210 of record NZ_BAAIGE010000002.1, read on the forward strand.
TCGACGGCGACGACCTCGAACCCGGCACCCACGTCACCGCAATGGGGCAGTACGACCCCGAGAAGCGCGAACTCGACGCGACGACGATCGAGCGGGCGAAATACGTGCCGGACCTCCGCGACCGGGCGACGAAGGACGCCGGCTCGTTCCTCCACGCGCTGGAAGAGGGCGTCGTCGAGGAGGACCACATCCACGCCGAACTCGGGGAGGTGATCGCCGGCGAAGCCGAGGGACGGACCGACGACGAGGAGATCACCGTGTTCGACTCCGGCGGCACCGGGATCGAGACGGTCGCCGGCGCGTACCTGCTGTACGAGAAGGCCGTCGAGCAGGGCCTCGGGGAGACGATCGAGTTCTCGCCGGCGAGTCAGGCGTTGACCGGGGAGTGAGGCCGTGTTCGAGTGGCTGTTCCCGGGCTGGACGTCCCCGGGGCTGTTGACCGCGCTGGTCGTCGCTCGCACGCTCTGTAACCTCGGACTGACGGCGGCGATCCGTGAAGCGTCGGAGTCGGCGGTCGCGGTCGCGGCCGGCGGCGCGCTGACCGTCGCGACGACGACCCTCACCGTTGGCGTCCTGCGCGGGACGTTCGGGATCACCGCCAGCCACGTCGAGAGCCTCCTCCAACTGGCGCTGCTGGTGCTGGCGGGCGTCGTCGTGCTGCGGGAGGGGGGCACGCGCGGCCGGAACTGGGCGATCCTCGCCAGTGCGGGCGCGGTGCTACTGTACCTGTTCTCGATCCCGCTGTTCGGTGAGGCGACGGTGGCGCCGTAGTCGCCAGTCGTCGGCGAAGCGCAGTCGTCCTTCGGGGGAGCGATCGCGACGGGAACCCGCCCGACGACAGGTATAACCAATCGTATCGCCTCGTTTCGAACGAGCGGAGCGACCGTCTCACATCACCATTCAGCCCGGATCGGGCACTCACTATGCAAGACACAGCGAAATACCTCATTCACGCGAAACTGTCGGCGGACGGTGTCATCGAGAGAAGCGACGTCGTCGGCGCAGTGTTCGGCCAGACCGAGGGCCTGCTCGGCGACGAGATGGACCTGCGTGACCTGCAGGACTCCTCGAAGGTCGGCCGCATCGACGTGAGCGTCGAGACCGAAGGCGGCCAGTCCTTCGGCGACGTGACGATCGCCTCCTCGATGGACAAAGTCGAGACCGCGATCCTCGCGGCGTCGCTCGAGACGATCTCCCGGGTCGGCCCCTGTCAGGCCCGGATCGAAGTGACCGACATCGAGGACATCCGCGCCGCCAAGCGCCGGATCGTCGTCCAGCGCGCCAAGGAACTGCTCGCGAACTCCTTCGAGGAGAGCGTGCTCACCAGCGACGAACTCCACGAGGAGGTCCGCGAGTCCGTCCGCGCCGGCGAGATGGACGAGTACGAGGGCTACCCGGCCGGTCCGAACGTCGCCGACGGCGACGCAGTCGTCGTCGTCGAGGGGCGGGCCGACGTGGCCCGCCTCCTCGAGTTCGGTGTGAAAAACGCCGTCGCCGTCGAGGGCACCAACGTCCCCGCGGAGGTCGCCGAACTCACGACGGAGCGGACCACGACCGCCTTCCTCGACGGCGACCGCGGCGGGCAACTGATCCTCCGCGAACTCGGGCAGGTCGGCGACGTGGACTTCGTCGCGTTCGCGCCCGAGGGGGAGTCCGTCGAGGAACTCCGCCGCGGCGAACTGCTCGCCGCCCTACGGGAGAAGACGCCGTACGAGGTGTACGAGCGCGCCCGGGAGGCCGGCGACGCCGAGTCGGCCCGCGAGGTCGTGACCGGCGACACGGTCCGCGAGACAGGAAGCGCGGAGGAGCCACCGATCGTCGGCGGCGACGCGGTGTCGATCGGCGACGACGACACGAGCGGCCCCGACGAGCCGGGCGGTCCGGCCGACGAGGAGTCGTCGAAGACGGCCGTGACCGACGGGGCGGCGATCGCCGAGCAGTCACTCGTCGAGCAGGTCGACAGCACGACCGAGACGACCGAAGAGACGACGGACGAACCCGCCGAGCCGGCGACACCGACGCTGGCCGAACACGTCCGGGAGGTCGTCGGCGAGAACGCCGGCACCGTCAGGCTGCTCGACGAGGAACTGACGACGCTGACGGAGGCGCCCGCCGGCGACGCCTACGAGACCGTCGACGGCGCCGAGGGCGCCCACGCGCTGGTACTCGACGGCGAACTCGACCAGCGCGTCCTCGACGCCGCAGCCGACCGCGACCTCCAGCACGCCGTCGCCCGCACGACCGGCGAGTTCGTCAAACAGCCCGTGACCCCACACGTCCGGCCGGTGGAAGGGTTCCTCTCCTGACCGGCCCTACCGCTCCGGACACTTCGGGAGGTGGGAAGCGATGTCGGGCACCGAGGAGCCACAGAGGCTACACTCGAAGGGGTCGGTCTGTCTGCCGCCGCGGTCGGTGTAGTCCACCTCGTAGCCGGCCTCCGAGAGCACCTCGCTGACCACGTCGCGCTGCTCGCGGGGCACCGAGGCACGCAGGCGCCGCCGGACGGAGTCGGCGGGGAGCTGCTCGACCTCCGCCTCGTTCACCTCGATCCACGCCCGGACGACGGTCTCCAGATCGTGGCTGTCACGGAGGTACGCGACTTCGGTCAGGCCGCCGGCGACGCCCTCGGTTGACCCGCCGCCGCCCGGGCCGCCGGAGATGTTGAGCGTTCCGATCAGCGCGCGGACGTTCGTCGCGAGGTTCTGTACCGGGAGCTGCTTGCGCGGGGAGGGTCCCTTCTCCGCCAAGTACTCGACGGCCCGGGAGTCGGACGGCTTCTTCGGCATGGGGACACGTGTCACTGTTGACTCCACCAACGTATACGTACGTATCGAGGCACGATTTCCGGCTATCGGTCAGCCGACGACGACCGCACGCATCAGGTAGCCGGCGTCGCCGTCGTAGGCGTCCAGCTCGACGGCGACGCGCTCGAAGCCCAGTTCCTCATAGAGCGCCTGTGCCCCCTCGTTCTCGGCGGCGACCCTCAGCGTCACTTCGGTGCCGGGAGCAAGCCGATCGAACAGGGCGCGGAACAGTGCGCGGCCGCGGCCCGCCCGGCGGTAGTCGGGGTGGACGACCAGTTCGGCGGCGTAGGTCGGCTCCCCGGGGAACCACAGGAGGTAGCCGACCACGGCTCCCTCGTCGGTCGCGACGAGCAGTTCGCCGCCGGCGACCGGGTCGAGCAGCTCCGGAGCCGGCTCGGGGAGGTACTGCTGGAGGCGGCGAACGGCCGCCCGGTCCTCGGGACGAGCCTCGCGGATCACAGGACGACCGTGAGCAGGACGCTCGCCAGCGCGCCCGACAGCGTCGCGAGGAGGTTCACCGTCTCGTTCTCGAGGCGGTCGCCCTCGACGGTGGCGCCGAGCAGGCTGTCGGCCGTCATGCCGACGACCCCGCCGACGGTGACGAGCGCGACCACGACCGGCGGCGAGCGGGTGAGGCCGAGTACCGCCACCGCGAGCACCCCGACCAGCGCGGCGCCGACGACCCCCGCGAGTTCGCCCTGCCACGTGACCGCGCCGTCGGTCCCCGGCGGGACGCGCTCGCCGGTCGTGACCAGCCGCGGGCTGTCGAACAGGCCGCCGATCTCGCTGGAGAGCGTGTCGCCGGTCGCGGTGGCGAGCGAGCCGGCGAACGCCAGCCGGAACAGGTCGGCGTCGATCGGGAGTTCGGGCGCGGCCGCGAAGCCGACGACCGCGACGAGGGCGATGCCGGCGTTACCGAGCACGTTGCCCAGCCCCCGGGCGCCCTCGTTCTCCTCGGCGACGCCGCGGTCGGCTTTCTCCTCGTAGCGGAACTTCGTCGAGAGCGTCCCCACGCCGAAGAACGTGAGTAGGAGGACGAACCAGCCCGGCCCGCCGAGTCCGATGGCGGCCAGACACAGTAACACGCCCGAGAGCATCCCCTCGACGGAGGCCGTGCCGGTGGCGTAGGTGACGCTGCCGAGGAACGCGGCGACGGCCAGCGCGAGCCCCACGTCGAGGACGTGGACCGCGGGCGCGAGCGCGCCGACGACGAGCATCGCCGCGCCGACCGCGAACGTCACCGCGCCGGCGTCGCCCGGCGAGAGCATCGACCGGGTGAGCGCGGCCACCAGCGCCGCCGTCGCGGCGTGGAACGTGAACGTCGGCGCGGCGACCATGAGGGTGGCGTCGACGCTCCCGGGGGTGAGCGGCACGGCCGCCAGCCCGACGACGGCCAACTGGGCGAACAGCGCGGCGGCGAACGCGACGACGGTGAACGTCGAGACGACGAGGAACTGCTCCTCGAAGCGGTCCCGGACCGCGGTGGCGCCGAGGTTGCCGACGCCGACGGCGACGACGCTGGCGGCGAACGCCGGCAGCGGCATGGTGTAGGTGGCGGCGACCGGCGGCGCCGCGAGGACGGCGAGGACGGCCGCCGACAGCGAGAACGCCGCGAGGCCGTAGAGGCGGCCGGCCTGTCGGTCCCGCGGGCGGGCGAACAGCTCGAACAGCGGGCCGTCCTCGATCAGCAGCGCCGCGGCGCCGGCGACGGCGAGGAACGGCAGCGCCGTCGCCCGGCCGAGCAGCGGCGCTGCGAGCGCGAGCAGGGAGACCGCGGCGAAGCCCGCGTCACGCCTGAGCCTCCGGTTCACGTCGTCGGCTACCCCCGACGCCCACTTAACGGTCCCGACACCACGCCGGTGCCGACCGGTCCACTGTGGTGTGGTTCCGCGGCTTGAGCGCCCAGCGAAGGCTTTTCGAGCGCGCACCACCCAGAGGGAGCCGTGGGAGCGTACGACGCCTACCTCGCCCTCCGCCACCGCCTCGCCGACGCCGACGGTCCCGACCACGTCGCGCTCGTACTGACGGAGCGTGACCTGCTGGAGCAGGGCGCCTACGACACGCTCGAACGGACGCTCGGCTGGGCGTTCGACTACGGCGCCGAGCGGGTGACCGTCTCGGTGTCGGTGCTTGACGAGGCGGTCGTGCCGACGCTCGTCCGGGAACTCCGCGGGATCGACGCCCCCAGAGCGGTCGCCGTCCGGGGACCGGACGGCGCCGAGCGCGCCGACGCCCCGATCCGGATCAACGTCGGCCTCGGCGGCCGCGGGGAGTTCGCCCGCGCAGTCCGGGAGATGGCCGAGGACGTGGCGGCCGGCGACCTCGACCCCGAGGCGGTCGACGAGGAGACGGTGACAGACCACCTCGTGTTCCCGGAGGAGCCGGACCTGCTCATCAAGACCGGCGCCGAGCGGCTCTCCGATTTCCTGATCTGGCAGTCGACGTACTCGGAGCTGTACTTCACGGACGTGAACTGGCGGGACTTCCGGAAGCGGGACTACCTCCGGGCGGTGCGGGAGTTCGAGAACCGCCAGCGTCGGTTCGGGGAGTAATCAGTCCGCGGACTCGGCGGTACTGCCGTCGAGTTCGGCGTCGAGTTCGGGTGCCGCCGTACCGGGGAGCTTCTCGCGCAATCGGCCCGCCACCGTCCGGGCTTCGGCGAGTTCGGTCTCGGCGACCGCGCGCACGATCGCGGCTGCCCGCTCCCGGCGGGTGCGCTGCCACGAGCGCTCGCGGGACTGGTAGGTTCTGATTCCGCGCAGGAAGTCGGTCTTCGAGAACTCCGGCCAGTACGGCGCACAGAAGTACGCCGCGGCCTCGTTGCCGTTGGCGTGCCACGGGAGGAAGTTCGAGGTGCGCTCGTCGCCGCCGGTGCGGATGATCAGGTCCACGTCCCGGACCTCCCGGCCGTAGAGGCGGTCGTCGACGAGGTCGGTGTCGATCGCCGCGGGGTCGAGTTCGCCGGCCTCGACGTCTTCGAGTACGTCCCGGGCGGCCCGGAGGAGTTCGTTTCGACCGCCGTAGGCGAGCGCGACGTTGAGCCGGAACGAGTCGTAGCCGGCGGTGCGGTCCTCGGCGTAGCGGATCGCCTCCCGGACGCGGTCGGGCAGGCGGCCGGTCTCGCCGATGGCGCGGATCGCCACCCCGTTCTCGTGGATGCGGTCGTTGTCGGCGATGGAGGTGAGTTTCTCTTCGAGCAGGTCGTAGAGTTTTTCGCGCTGCTCCGGGGGGCGTTTGAAGTTCTCCGTCGAGAACGCGTAGAGGGTGAGTTCCTTCACTCCGAGGTCCTGACACCACTCCAGCACTTGCTCGGTCGTCCGGGCGCCGGCGTCGTACCCCTCGGTCGCCTCGTCGCCCCGTTCGCGGGCGTAGCGACGGTTCCCGTCCTGAATGATCGCGACGTGGGACGGGCCGCCGTCGCCCTCGCGGCGGAGCAGGCGCTGGTAGGCGCGTGCAACCTGCTCCCGGAGCCACTGCTTCATGGGTGGCTGTGCGCCGTCGGCGAGTATGAGTCTTGTGACGCTATCGCGGCACGCGAGCGTCAGCGGCCTCCGTATCGCTGACTCGGAGCGACTGCCGCGATCGGGTGTGACGTACCGAGACCGCGGCGCGCGACCGACCGTGACCTCCGTGTCACGGTCGAAGAGCGGATGCCGCGGTCGTGGGCGAGCAACAGCACGCGAGCGTCAGCGACCTCCGTGTCGGCGATTCGGAGCGACTGCTGCGGTTCCCACAAACGACTTAACCCGGAGCGACAGAGTACCGTCCATGGATCCCCTCGCGTTACAGATAGACCTCAACTTCCGGCAACTCGGCGTGGAGGCCGGCTCCGGTGCGCTGATCGGTGCCATTATCGGCTTCGCCGCGAAGAAAGTCGCCAAGATCATCGCCGTGCTCGTCGGCATCGAACTGGCGCTGTTCAAGTTCCTCGAGTCCCGCGAGATCATCACCGTCGACTGGGACAAGCTCACCTCCGGGCTGATGGGCGCCAGTCAGGACGCCGCCAGCGGGGCGCCGCCGACGTGGCTCCAGACGATCCTCTCGACGCTGTCGGTCTCCGCGGGCTTCACCGGCGGCTTCTACGTCGGGTGGCGGCGGGCCTAACGGTCGAGAACCGTCGATCGCCGATCAGCGCGTCTTCAGGTCGTCTTTCTCCTTGACGATGCTCGTCTCCGCCTCGCCGCTGGTCTCCTCGTTGACGAGGTCGTAGAAGTCGTTCTGCATCCCGGCGGGGAACGTGACCACGCCGATCCAGGAGCCGTCGGCCTGCCACTCCTCGCGTTCGAGGTCGCCGTACTGGCGGATCTTCGCCTGTGCGCTACCCGCGTAGTCGGCGGGGACGTTCACCGCGACGGTGATCTCGTCGAACCGGATCGGGATCACCGGCCGGAGCGCGTCGAGCGCGTCGTCGACCTGTGACTCCACAGGCTCCATCGGGTCGATCGAGAAGCCGGCCTCCTCCAGCGCCCGCTCGATGCGCTCGGGCGGGTGTGGGGCGTTATCCATCTGGGGGTTGACCGCGTTCCGGGCGATCTTGTTGACCAGCGCGTTGTGCTTCTGCTCCTCCATCTCCTTGCGCTGCTCGGCGGTGATCTGTATCTCCCCGCGCTCGACGACCTCGGGGATGATCTCCAGCGGGTCGGTCGTGCCGAACACCTCCTCCAGATCGGCCTCGGCCGGGCGGTCCCCCCGCGAGGCGTTCTCGAACACGTCCTCCGCGGCGATCACGTCCTCGAGGTCGCCCTCGAACTCGCCGCGCTTGATCTCCAAGGCGGCGTCGGGGTCGATGAGCACTTCGAAGCGCTCGCCGTGTGACTCGAGCCGGGCGGTGACGGCGTCGTCGAGCGGAATCATGCTTCAGGGTTCCACGGCCGGGCCTATAAACCGTCGCCCTCCGGTCAGCCGAACGCTCCCAGACTCGACTGCATCTCGCGCTCGCTCGCCCCCTCGCTGACCTCGTACCCCACCAGTTCGCGCAGGTCGACGGCGTACGTGCTGCCGCCGCGATCGAGCAGCAGGATCCGGCCCTTCACGCCGCGAACCGTCCCGGTGGCCATCGTCTCCGCGACCGGGCGGCCCGCGAGATCGAGGCCGTAGTCGAAGTCGAACGTCTCGATCGGGTCGAACTCCCCGAGCAGGTCCTGCCATGCCTCGTCGTCGACTGAGCGGCCGAGTCCGTCGATCTTCGTGGGCACGCGGACGCGATCCGGGATGCGCTCGGCGATACCGGCCTCGATCCGCCGGGCGGCGCGGCCGTCGTCGACGGTCCGGATGTGGGCCGCGCGGTCGGCGCCCTGCTCCAGTAGCCGGGTTTCGAGGCGCCACTCGCGCGTGACGCCGACCTTGAACGTGTCCGGGGCGAAGGCGGCGAGGTACACCGCGTGGTCCTCGAAGCAGTCCATCTCGTCTTTCAGACACTCGCCGGTACAGCGTGCACAGACCCAGACGTGGCTGTGCTGGTCGCAGTACGGCGCGGCGTCGGCGTCGCAGGCGACGTGTTCGCCGTCGTCGACGACGCCCGCGCAGTGGCGGTCGCCGAGCGTGTAGGCGAGTTCGGCTCCGGGCGTCAGATCGACGTACTCTACCCCGTCGTCGGCGGCCAGCAACAGGCCTCCGTCGCCCGAATCGTAGCCCACGAACTGCACACGCCGGCTTGGGTGTGGGTCCGCATATGGCTGTTCATCGCGGCGTCCACCTATCTATCCTCTCGTTTATCGGATGATTTTCCATCCTATACGAGTTATTTACTCTATAAATTAGCAAAGATTTATCTACTCGCCAGTTTGTGGTACGAGTCGTCATGCCACGAAACGGCTCGACACGTCGTGACGCGCTGAAACTGGTCGGTACCGCCGCCGGGGCGTCGACGCTCTCGGGGGTCGCCGCCGCGAAGGACGACGAGAAGATCGAGGTCAACATCGGCTGGGCGAACGGGCGGGGCCGGTCGAAGGCCAAGGGAGCGCCGGGCGAGGAGGTCCGGGAGTTCGCGTTCGGCGCGATGACCAAGCGGATGCCCGCACAGGCCGCGAAGGGGCTCCGGAACAACCCCAACATCCGCTACGTCGAGGAGAACGGGACGATGGAGGCGCTGGCCCAGTCCACCCCGTGGGGGATCGACCGGACCGACAGCGAGGTGGCGCACACGAACGGCGACACCGGGGACGGCGCCGACATCGCGATCATCGACACCGGGATCGACGACGACCACCCCGACCTCCAAGCGAACGTCGGCGAGGGGAAGGCGTTCGCGACGTGTGGCTCCGGCGGGCCGTTCGGCGGCTGTTACTTCTCGGGCAACTCGAACAGCTGTAACACCGACTGGTCCGACGACAACGACCACGGCACCCACTGCGCCGGCACCGCGAACGCGGTGAACAACGAACAGGGCGTCGTCGGCGTCTCGACCCAGGCGACGCTGCACGCGGTGAAGGTGCTCGACTGCGGCGGCTCGGGAAGCTTCTCCGACATCGCGGCGGGCGTCGAGTACGTCGCCGATCAGGGCTGGGACGTTGCCTCGATGAGCCTCGGCGGCTCCAGCAGTTCGCAGACGCTGAAGGACGCGGTGGCCTACGCGGCGGACGCGGGCGTGTTCCTCGTCGCCGCAGCGGGCAACTCCGGCTCCTGTACCGACTGCGTGGGCTACCCGGCCGCCTACGACGAGGTGATGGCCGTCTCCGCGACCAGCTCCGACGACAGCCTCGCCTCCTTCTCCTCGACGGGACCGGAGGTCGAGATCGCGGCGCCCGGCGAGAACGTCAACTCCACGGTCGCGGGCGGCTACGGCCAGAAGAGCGGCACGTCGATGGCCTGCCCGCACGTCGCCGGCGCCGCCGGCCAGCTCGCCGCCCAGGGCCTCTCCCGGACGGAGATCCGCGACACGCTCAAGAGCACGGCCGAGGACATCGGCCTCGGCAGCAACGAGTCGGGCAGCGGCCTGCTCGACGTGGCGGCCGCGCTGGGCTACGACTCCAGCGACAACTGACGGCGCCCCGCTATCGGTCGAAAACGGAGAGAACGGCCGGTCGAGCGCTCGACCGGCGAGCCGGCCTCACTCGGAGGCGTCCCGGACGTCCATCGAGCGGCAGTCCGGACAGCGGACGCCGATCATGCGCGTCTTCGGCAGGTCGAACTCGGTGCCACACGACGCACACTGGTAGGTGAACACGTCGTCGTCACCGTCGGACCCGCCGGAGATCGCGTCCGAGATTGTGCTCAGGAGTCCTACGCTCATTGCTCTCCCCACGGATTTGTTCGGCGAGCCGCTTCAAAGTTGGGCCGGCCCTGACCGGGTGGAGCCGGCGGGATCACCGCACTGAACTCGGGTCGCCACCCGTCCGTGCCAGCGCGTCGGCGAAGTCGTCGCGGGCGATTTGGATCGTGTACTCCGCGACGCCGTGGGCGTCCGCCCACTCCTCCTCGGAGTCACACAGCGCTTCCAGCAGTTCCAGCCCGCGTTCAGTCCCCGAGTCGGTCTCCTCCCGGAGCGTCCGGAACAGGTCCGCACGCTCGGTATCGCCCTCGTCAGCGAAGAACGAGACCACCTGCCGGTGGGTTCGGTCGGCGACCAGCCCCCGCCCGACCATCCCCGCGGCAGCGCGGACGATTGGCCCCTCGCGCCCGCGGAGATAGCTGTGGAGCGTGCCGCCGTCGCTCGGCTCGTACTCGCCGTCGATCGCGTCGAGGACGCGTTCGCGGTGGCCGGCCTCCCGCTCGGCCACGGCCGCGAACGCTTCGCGGGCCCGGTCGTTCGGTTCGTCGTCGGCCCACTGCGAGAACGTGAGGTGTGCGGCGTGCTCGGAGTCTGCGGCGGCTTCGAGCACCCGCCGGACCGTCGGCTCGCCGTCCGTGAGCGCGGTCAGTAGCGCCGGCGAGTCGAGCCCGTCCAGTTCCGTCCGTTTCGCGTCGGCAACCCGCTCGCGGAACGTCGCGCCGTCCATGGTCGAGCGTCGGTGGGCGGGAGGAAAAGATGTCCCGTCGGTCGGTCGCCCGGAGGAGATCAGTCGTCGTCCGCCGCGGCGTCGGCGGCGTCGGCCTCGGCATCCTCGATGCTCGGCGGGTAGCTCCCGCGGTCGAGTTTGAGGTCGGACTTGGGGCGGGCCATACACGTCAACGCGTAGTTCTCGGCCTCCTCCTCGGTGAGCGCGCGCTGTTCGACGACGGTCTGTTCGACCTCGCCCTCGATGATCTCCGCAGAACAGGCCAGACACATTCCGACGCGACAGGAGTACTCCTGGGCGATCCCCTCCTCCATGCAGACCTGCAGGATCGGCCGGGTCTCGGGAACCTCGATGGTCTCGCCGGTGCCGACGAACTCCACGGTGTGCTCGGTCATCCTCCGAGGCTGGGTGGGGAGCCGAGAAAAGCGTTTCCCGATCCGGCCTACGCCTCGTCCTCGGACTTGTGTCGGATCGTGAGCACGGGCACGTCCGAGGTACGGACGACGCGCTCGGTGACGCTGCCGAGCAGGAACCGCTCGACGCCGCTGCGGCCGTGGGTGCCCATCACGACCAGATCGACGCCCTCGCTGTCGACGTAGTCGAGGATGCGGCGGTACGCGGTGCCGGAGACGACGTGAGTCTCGATGTCGACGCCCGCGGCCTCGGCGGCGTCGACGACCTCGTTGACCGCGCGCTGGCCCTCCTCCTCCAGCGCGTCGATCACCAGCTCGGAGCCGGACTCGATCGAGGAGAACGCGCTGGCGTCGACGACGTACAGCGCGTGGATGGTGGCGCCGTACGTCTCCGCCAGCGAGACGGCGTGATCGATCGCGTCGGTCGCGGCGGGGCTTCCGTCGGTGGGAACGAGGATGTCGTCGTACATCTCGTGGGGAGGATCGGGCGGGAGGGATTAGAAACCCCGGTTCAGTCGAGTGCCGCCCGAACCGCCGACTCACACGTCTGCATCCCCTCGTAGCGCTCGTTCTCGCCGTCGCCCAGCGCCTCCGTCTCCACGACGCGCCAGCCGTCCCGTTCGTAGACCAGCCCCTTCACCCAGTCCTCGGTCGCGAGGAGCAGCCCGGCGATCGCCCCCGCACCGGCGCCCTCGCGGTCGGCCACGTCGACGGCGATGTCGAGCGCATCCGAGTGGTTCAGCGAGGCGAGTTCGGCGTCGGTCAGCGGGCGATCCGGGAGGGAGTCGAGCACGCTCATAGTCGACAGTTAGGGCTCGCGTAGAAGGCGCTTCCGAACGGTCCCTCGCGGCGGGGCCGCTTCCGAACGGTCCCCCGACCAATACGCTTCCGAACCTTCTTGCCACAGCGCGCGACAGGGACGGCCATGCGCCGACTCGATCGGGTCGAGCGGGGCGTCGTCGCGCTGGCGGCGCTGGCGCTCCTCGCCCGGCTGGTCGGCCTCGGGACGCGCCCGTTCCACTGGGACGAGGCCCGGGTCGGCTACTGGGCGCTCCGATCGCTCGAGACGGGCGTCTACGAGTACCGCCCCGTCGCCGGCGGGCCGTTCCTCTACGTCGTCGGCCGACGGCTGTTCGCGCTCGGACTCACCAGCGACGCCGCCGCCCGATTTCCGGTCGCACTGATCGGCGGGCTGCTGCCGCTCGGGGCGCTGCTGTTCCGGCGGGCCACGGACCGGGAGTCCCGCAGCGGCCTCTCCGGGACCGAGACCGTCGCGCTCGCGGCGCTGCTCGCGCTCGCGCCGCCGCTGCTGTACTACGCCCGCGTCCTCCGGGGCGACCTCCCGCTGGCGGCGTTCTCGCTGGTCGCCGTCGGCTTCGCGTGGCGCGCGTGGGACCGGGAGAGTCGTCGCGCGCTGTACGCCACGGCGGCGGCAGTCGGTCTCGCGCTCACCACCTCCGGGTTCGTGTTCGCGGTACTGGGCTGCTGGCTGCTCGCCGCCGTCCTCACGCTCGACGAAGCACGCGTCCGGGGCGAGGACCCGGCGGCACTCCGCGTCCGCGTCCGTTCGGTCGTCGATAGCGTCGCCGGGCGGTCCGTCGCGCTGCTCCGCGCCGCCGCGATCACGGTCGTCGTCGCTGTCGCGTTCTACCTCCCGCGGGGGCGGATCGACCTCGGCGATCCGGCGACGCTGCTGACGGCGCTCGAAGCCGGCACCGTCGGCGCACTCCAGCGGTTCCTCTCGGTGCGCGTGCTCGGCCGACACGCGCCGCCGACGTACACGAACGACCACCCGCTGCTCCCGTTCGTCGCCGGCACCGCGGAGGTGCTACTGGCGGCGGCGCTGCCCGTCGTCGCCCTCGCCGTCTGGGGGTTCTTCCGGGAGCGGTACGCCGGCCGGTCGCGGCCGCTGGTGAACTTCGCCGCCTACTGGGCCGGCGCGGGGCTGCTGCTGGTCCCCGTCGCGTCGGAGGTGAACGAGCCGTGGGTCGCGGTCCACGTCCTCGCGCCGGCGACGGTCCCCGCGGCCGTCGGGCTGGCGAGGCTCTGGAACGTCGCCGCCGAGAGCGTCGCCGTCGGTGACGCCGCCCGGATTGCCGCCGCGCTGCTGCTCCTCTCCGCCGCCGGCCTCCACTCCGGCGCAGTGATCGCCGGCGAGGTGTACGACGATCCCGCGGCCGGCGACGCGCTCCCGGGGTACGCCCAGCCGGGGAGCGAGTACCGGACGGCCGTGAGCGCGATGGAGGACGCTGTCGCCGGGAACGAGGGAACGGGCGTGCTCTACGTCGGCGAGGCGCTCGCCGTTGAGGACGAGACAGTGCTCGATCGGCCGCCGGTGCCCGGGCGGGCGCGCGCCGCGTTCACCGCGCGGCTCCCGCTGTCGTGGTACGTCGAGCGCGCCGGCGCGGGGACCGAGAGCGTCGCCGCGCCGTCGGCGATGCCCGACTCGGCGCCGCCGGTGGTCGTCACGACGCCCGACCACCGGCTCGCGGTCGCCGATCGGCTCTCCGAGTACGAGCGCTACACGATCGAGCAGGGCCTCACGAACCGACGGCTGATCGTGTTCGTGGCGGCCTGAGGCGGAAGAGAACGTCGAGTGGGAAGAACGTCGGAGCGGACCGTGCGGGCTACCGGAAGCCCATCGCTTCGATCTGTTCCTGGTAGCGGTTCCGGATGGTGACCTCCGTCACCTGCGCCACGTCGGCGACCTCGCGCTGGGTCTTCTTCTCGTTACAGAGCAGCGAGGCGGCGTAGATCGCCGCGGCGGCGAACCCGGTGGGGGACTTCCCCGAGAGCAGCCCCTGCTCGGCGGAGACGTCGATGATCTCGGTCGCCTTCGACTGGACCTCCTCGCTCAGGCCGAGTTCGGAGGCGAACCGCGGGACGAACTGCTTGGGGTCGACCGGCTTGAGCTCGAGGCCGAGCTCCTGGGAGATGTACCGGTAGGTGCGGCCGATCTCCTTCTGGGGGACGCGGGAGACCTCCGCCACCTCGTCGAGGCTGCGCGGGATCCCCTCCTGCCGACAGGCGGCGTACAGCGCGGCGGTCGCGACGCCCTCGATCGAGCGCCCGCGGATCAGGTCCTCGTTGAGCGCGCGGCGGTAGATCACCGACGCGACCTCACGGACCGATCGCGGGACGCCCAGCGCGGAGGCCATGCGGTCGACCTCCGAGAGCGCGAACTGGAGGTTGCGCTCGCCGGCGTCCTTCGTCCGGATGCGCTCCTGCCACTTCCGCAGGCGGTGCATCTGACTGCGCTTCTCGGAGGAGAGCGACCGCCCGTAGGCGTCCTTGTCCTTCCAGTCGATCGTCGTCGTCAGCCCGCGGTCGTGCATCGTCTCGGTAATCGGCGCACCCACCCGGGACTTGCTCTGGCGCTCGGAGTGGTTGAACGCCCGCCACTCCGGGCCGCGGTCGATCTGGCGCTCGTCGAGCACCAGTCCGCAGTCGTCGCAGACGAGCTCGCCTTGGTCGTCGTCGGTGACGACCTCGTCTGACCCACACTCCGGGCAGGTGAGAACTTCGTCGGCCGACTCCTCCTCGTCCTCCGACTCCCGCTGTCGCTCCCGGCTCGGACGTTCCATTAAAAGGTTTCTGGTGACCCCGACAGATAAGACTTTTTCCGTCCTCAACATGAGCACAGAACTAATCGCCGTACGTGGCGGAGTCCGGGAATTCTTGCCGCATCCCACCTGTCGCCCCGGCGGGCCGGTAGTCGCCCGTCTCTGATTACTACTGCGTATTGAGAAACCTTTTTGGATAACCAGTGGCTATGGAGTCGTATGAGCACGAGCCCCACGCGCGTCGAATCGGCAGTGGACTCCTGTCGCCCGTCGAACGTCGAGCCTGTCGAACTCACCGCGTCGTCGCTGTCGACGACCGCCCCGGAGTACCTGCGGGAGCTGAAGGCCGAACTCGCCACCGAAGGGTACCAGCCCGCGGAACTCACCGTCGAGGCCTGTTTCGCCGAGGACTGCTCGCTCGCGACGCAGGAGGAGGCCGACCGCCTGCGTGACGTGGTTCGGGCGGGCGCGTTCCTCGGCGTCGGCGTCGTCCGCGTCGAGATCGAGGACGTGAGCGACCCCGAGAAGGTCCGCCCGGCGCTGGAGGCGCTCGAGGAGCGCGCCCGCCGGGAAGGCGTCACCCTTTCGGTCGACGGTCTCGACGTGGCGGCCTGAATGGGCAAACGGGCGCTGGCCGAACGACTCCACGGGCTCGCGGGGTTCCGCGACCCCGACGTGGCCCTCGAACAGTACCCGACGCCGCCGGACCTCGCGGCTCACCTTCTCCACCTCGCGGATCTCCAAGGCGACATCGCCGGTCGAACGGTGCTCGACCTCGGTGCCGGCACGGGACTCCTCGCGCTCGCGGCCGCCTGTCGCGATCCCGCGCGGGTGCTCGGACTCGAACGCGACGCCGACGCGCTCGCGGTCGCGCGCGAGAACGAACGCGCGGTCGCCCCCGAAACGGCGGTCGACTGGCTCCGCGCCGACGCGACGCACCCGCCGCTCCCCGCGAACTCGGTCGCAACGGCCGTCACGAACCCGCCGTTCGGCGCCCAGTCGGGCAACGAAGGCGCCGATCGGGCGTTTCTCCAAACCGCGGCGTCGGTCGCCGGCGTCTCCTACTCGATCCACAACGCCGGGAGCCGCGAGTTCGTCGAGTCGTTCGCCGACGACGAGGGCGGCGAGGTGACCCACGCCTTCGCCGCGGAGTTCGAGATCCCGCGGCTGTACGAACACCACGAGCGCGAGCGGGCGGAGATCGAGGTCGAAGTGTTCCGGATCGAGTGGCGTTAGTCGGCGCGTCTCGGGGACCTGAACCGACCGACGTTCGGTAGCTCGTCCGCCGCGAGCCAGAGCCCGGCCGACAGCAGCCCGTAGCCGAGCACCAGCAACGCGCCGTTGGAGAACGTCACGCAGTCGCCGACGGCGACGCCGATGCGGACGCCGCTCCGGAACAGGATCGCCCCCCGGTCGGCCAGCCCGCAGCCGCCGCCGAACGCCGTGACCGGCGCGGCGACGATCAGCACGACCCCCGAGACAGCGAGCGACGCCTTCCCGCCGGCGCGGCGACGAACCCCGACCGCGAGCGCGGCCGCGGCGAGGCTGACGACCACGATCGGGAGCAGCGATGCGGAGCGCGGGACGACTCCCGCCGCGGAGAGGCCGACCGAGAGCGCGATCGCGGCGAGTTCGGCGACGACGACCGCAGTGGCCCCCACGAGCGCGAGCGTGATCCGGGCGGACTGCCCGTGGAGCCGAGACACGTCACTGGATCGTTGAGTCAGTGTCCTAACTGTTTCGGGCCGGCGCGGATCGTCGGAGCTATTTGACGACGGACCGCGGGGTCGCACATGGACGAGACGTTCCTCGACATGCTGGACCGCAACGCCGACCACGCCGCGGCGTTCGACGATCGGTTCGACGACCTCCAGCACGGACAGCAGCCGGACGCGGTGACGGTCTGCTGTTCGGACTCCCGGGTGCTGCAGGATCACGTCTGGGGGAACGACGAGCCGGGCCACCTGTTCAGCTGTGGGAACATCGGGAACCGCGTCGTCCAGCAGACCGACGCCGGCCAGCGAGTCTCCGGCGACGTGCTCTACCCGCTGGCACACACCGACACCGACCTCGCCGTCGTCCTCGGCCACACCGGCTGCGGGGCGGTGACGGCGACGTACGACCAGCTCACCGACGGCGTGTCGGAGCCGCCGGGGATCGAACACTGCATCGACCTGCTCGCGCCGGGGCTGGAGTCCGGCCTCGAGAAGCTCCCGGACGGGCTGGACCACGACGAGGCCGTGAACCGGCTCGTCGAGTACAACGTCGACCGACAGGTCGAGTTCCTGCGCGACAGCGAGGACGTCGACGACCGCGTGCAGGTCGTCGGCGCGGTGTACGACTTCCAAGACGTCTACGGCGGCCAGCGGGGGGAGGTCCACGTGATCAACGTCGACGGCGAGACCGACCCCGAACGGCTCCGCGAGCGCCACCCGGCGATCGACTCCCGGGTGCAGCGGCTCTGGACGTACTGAACGCGAAACCGGGCGGCGGTCTCGGATCGCTCCTCGGCCTCGCCGCCGATCAGATATCGACTCGGTCGCCGATCTCGACCAGCTCCAGCGACCGCGGGTGCTCGAAGGAGTCGACGTGCTCGTGGAGCGCGGTCGGGTCGGCGGTGAGTCCCTTCCACATGTCCCAGTGGGTCGGCAGCAGCCGGTCGACCCGGAGCGCGCTCGCGGCCTCGACGGCCTCCCCCTCGTCGTTGTACCACTTGGTGTACGTCGGCTCCCGCGTCTCCTTGTCCGGGATCATCCCCGCGCTCCCGAACGCGACGATCCCGAGGTCGATGTCGAACTCTCGGCCCAGCCGCCCGAAGGAGTCCGCCGGCCGCGAGTCGCCGGGGTGGAACACCGTCCCGGACTCGTGTTCGAACACGTACCCCACCGGATGCTCGGCGTCTGGGTCGTTCACCTCGACGACGTGGACCGTGAACTCGCCCACCTCCAGCACGTCGCCCTCGGCCACTTCTTGGAACTGGCCGTCGTCGAGCGCCCAGCGGTCTTCCCACGACTGCGCCTCGCGTGCGGCCGCGATCGACGCGTCGGGAGCGACGAAGGGCGCGCCCGTAGTTTCGAGGATCGGCGCCTGCGACTCGCCGTGGACGTGGTCGCTGTGCTCGTGGGTCGCGAACACCGCGTCGGCATCGGTCACGTCCGCGGGATCGAACGGGACGGGGATCATCCGGACCGTCCGCGGCGGGTCGCCGGTGCCTACGTAGGGATCGACGAACAGCGTCGTCCCCTCGCTCCCCTTCAACACAAACCCGTTACAGCCGAGATACCAGACCGCGACGGAGTCCGGATCGGCCGACTCGATCGCGCGGGGGAGCCAGTCGCCCCAGTCGCTCGTCGTCATGGGACGGAATGGGGCCGGGCGTCCCATAGCCGTTGTGCCATACCCCCCGAAGATACTCAAGGGAGGACCGTGTGAGTTCGTGTCATGCGACCCTCCACACGCGACACCGCCGCGTTCGCCGAGATGCGCCACGCGATGGAGCACGCCGCGGGCGCCGTCACCGACGGCGCCGGCCGGGAGCTGTTCGACGGGTAACTCCGACGCGAGGTTTTTGTCGCTCCGGACACGCCGGGAGAGAGTGAGCAGATCATCGTTTCTCGGCGCGATCGTCGTCGCCGTCGTCGCGGGCGTCACCGGCTGGTACGTCGCGACGACGGCGCCGCTCGGGGTGGCCGTCGGCGACACGCCGCTCGATCCGCTGGTGGCCCGCGCGCTGCTCGCGCTCTCGTTCACGGCCGTCGTGTTCGGCTGCTACCGGCTGGTGTTCTCGTGGCTCACGCGCGGGGCGACCAAGCGCCGGCAGCACGACCTGCGGAACGTCCTTCGGTTAGGGTTCGGCGTCGTCGGGCTGGTCGGCGCCCTCGGCGCGCTGACCGACCAGTGGCTGGGCGTGCTGTTCTCGCTGGGGGTCGTCGGCTTCGCGATCACCTTTGCGCTCCAACAGCCCCTGCTCTCGCTGCTCGGCTGGGTGTACATCACCGCCAAACGACCCTACGGCGTCGGCGACCGCGTCCGGATCGGCGACGTGAAAGGCGACGTGGTCGCGGTTGACTTCCTCGTCACCACGCTCTGGGAGGTCGGCGGCGAACTGGTCTCCACCAATCAGCCCTCCGGCCGGCGCGTGACGGTGCCCAACAGCGTGGTGCTCTCCTCGGATCTCACGACGTTCGGCGGCGCCGGCGGCGAGTTCGTCTGGAACGAGCTCTCGGTACAGGTCGCATACGAGACGGAACTCCCCTACGCCCGCGAGGTGATGGTCGAGGAGGCCGAGGCGCTGCTCGGCGACGAGATGCGCCGGCGGGTCGAGCGCTACCGCGACGAACTCAGCGAGACCGCGGTGGAACTCTCCGTCGACGAGGAGCCGACGGTGAACGTCGTCCAGCAGGAGTCGTGGGTGGAACTCCGCCTGCGCTACCTCGTGGACCCGCGACGGGCGACCCGGACCCGGAACCAGTTGTACGAACGGATCCTCGGTCGGTTCAACGAGGCGCCCGATCGGGTCCGCTTCCCGGTCAGCCGGAACCGCTGAGACGGACCGGCCGCCCCCGGCGGCTGACGGGACCGAAACCGGGAAACCCGCCGCCGGCCTCCGCCCGATAATGGAGTCGGGCCGCATCGACGTTTCGACACTCGACGGACCGTTCGACCTGCAGTCGACGCTGGAGAGCGGGCAGAGCTACCTCTGGGAGCGCGCCGACGGCGACGGCTACACCGAGTCCGCCGCCCACGGCGGCGATGCGTGGTACGAGACCGTCCTCCCGCCGACGCCGGGGCTGGTCGACCAGCCCACGGTCGTCCGTGCCCGGCAGCGTGGCGGCGTCGACGACGGGACGATCGAGTGGGAGGCCGGCGGTGTTCCGGCCGACACAGGGAACGACGCAGATCCCGCGGCACCGACCGAGTCGGTCGACGGCGAGTCGATCCTCACACATCTCCTCCGGCTCGACGACGACCTCGCGGCGATCTACGACGCGACCGACGACGGCGCGCTGCTCTCGCGGGCGTACGACCGCTACCGCGGGCTGCGGCTCGTCCGGGATCCCGCCTTCCCCTGCCTGATCTCCTTCATCTGCTCGGCACAGATGCGCGTGAGCCGGATCTTCGGGATGCAGCGGTCGCTCCGGGAGAGCTACGGCACGCCGGTCGATCTGGGCGACCGGACGCTGTACGCCTACCCGACGCCCGAGGCGCTGGCCGCGCGGACCGAGGACGAACTACGGGATCTGAGCCTGGGCTACCGCGCGCCGTACGTCCAGCGCACCGCCGAGATGGTGGCCTCGGGGGAGGCCCACCCCCGCGACGCGCGCGGCCTGCCGTACGAGGACGCACGCGAGGAACTCACCCAGTTCGTCGGCGTCGGCGACAAGGTGGCAGACTGCGTGCTGCTGTTCTCGCTCGGCTACCTGCAGGCAATCCCGCTTGACACGTGGATCAAGACCGCCATCGGCGACTACTTCCCCGACTGCGAGGGCGGCAACTACGCCGAGACCTCGCGGTCGATCCGGGAGCGCCTCGGCGCCGGCCTGCCCGAACGAGACGAGCCGTTCGGCGAGAGCGGCCCCGACGCGTACGCGGGCTACGCCCAGACGTACGTGTTCCACCACCTCCGCACCGACGGCGACTGACCACCCTCGCCGAACCGGCGACGACACCTCGAACCGAATCGGCGACACCCTCGTCCACCCGAACTGTCAAGCCGGCGTCCGCCGAAGCGACGCGCATGTCCACAACCCCGTACGGCGAGTGGGAGTCGCCCGTCGCCGCGGCCGACGTGGCCGCCGACACGCTCCGCTTCGGCCCCGTCTCGGTCGACGACGGCAGCGTCTACTGGCTCGAACGCCGGCCCGACGAGGAAGGACGAGGTGTCGTCGTCCGCGCCGACGGCGACGGCAGCGATCCCGCCGAAGTCACGCCCGAGGACGCCGACGTGCGCACGCTGGTCCACGAGTACGGCGGCGGCGACTTCGCGGTGCAGGACGGTACCGTGTTCTACGCCGCGTTCGACGATCAGCGGCTCTACCGGCTCGACCCCGACGGTGAGCCGACGCCGATCACCCCCGAGCCGGAGACCGAACGCGGCCACCGCTACGCCGACGTGGAGGTCAGTCCCGACGGGGAACGCCTCTACGCGGTCCGGGAGCGCCACGAGGGCGACGACGCCGAGAGCGTGATCAACGAACTCGTGACGCTCCCGGCCGACGGCAGCGAGGCGCCCGCCGTCGTCGCCTCGGGCCACGACTTCTACTCGTTCCCGCGGCTCGACCCCGACGGCGAGCGACTCGCGTGGACGACGTGGGACCACCCGCGGATGCCGTGGGACGGCACCGAACTCCACGTCGCCGACGTGGGCGACGACGGCTCCCTCTCCGGGGAGCGCGTGGTTATGGGCGGCCCCGAGGAGTCGGTGTTCCAGCCTGGCTGGAGTCCCGACGGTCGGCTCCACGCCGTCTCGGACCGAACCGGCTGGTGGAACCTCTACGAACTCGACGCCGCGGGCGAGGAGGAGCCGCGGAATCGAACGCCCGAGGACGCGGAGTTCGGCGTCCCGCAGTGGTCGTTCGGCTCGGCGACGTACGCGTTTCTCGACGACGGCCGCGTCGCGGTGCTCCGCAACAGCGACGGCGAGTGGTCGCTCTGTCTGCTCGACGAGGACGACGAACTCCGGGAGGCCGGCCTCCCGTACTCGGCGTACCCTCACGCCCGGATCGCGACCGACGGCGAGGCGCTGGCGTTCGTCGCCGGCGGTCCCGAGACGCCGGCGACCGTCGCGCGCTTGACGGCCGGCGACGACGAACCGACGTCCCTCCAGCAGTCGTTCTCGCTCGATCTGGACGAGGAGATGGTCGCCGAACCCGAGCACGTCGACGTGCCGACCCGCGACGGCGAGACGACCCACGCCTACTACTACCCGCCGACGAACGCCGACGAGCGCGCGCCCGAGGGCGAGGACCCGCCGCTGGTGACGATGGTCCACGGCGGCCCGACGAGCCAGACGCTGCCCGTCGCGGATCTCGCGATCCAGTTCTTCACGACCCGCGGCTTCGCGGTCGCGGACGTGAACTACCGCGGCTCGACGGGCTACGGCCGCGCGTACCGCGACGCGCTGCAGGGCGAGTGGGGGGTGCTCGACACCGCCGACGTGGTCGACACCGCGGAGTACCTCGCGGAGACGGGTCGGGCGAATCCGGACCGCCTCGCGATCACCGGCGGCAGCGCCGGCGGCTACGCGGTGCTCTGTGCGCTGGCGTTCCACGACACGTTCGACGCCGGCGCGAGCCACTACGGCGTCGCGGATCTCGAGGCGCTCGCGACGGGGACCCACAAGTTCGAGTCGCGCTACCTCGACGGGCTGGTCGGCCCGCTGCCCGAGGCGCGAGAGACCTACGAGGAACGGTCGCCGGCGTTCCACGCCGAGGAGATCGACGCGCCGCTGCTGCTCCTACAGGGCGGCGAGGACCGCGTGGTTCCGCAGGAACAGGCCGAGGATATGGTGGACGCGCTGGTCGCGACGGAGACACCCTACGCCTACGCGCTGTTCCCCGAGGAGCGCCACGGTTTCCGGACCGCGGAGGCGAGCCGGCGCGCGCTCGAACTCGAACTCGCGTTCTACGGCCGGACGTTCGGCTTCGAGCCAGCCGACGAGATCCCCGAGATCGGACTCCACGAGGGGCAGCGGTCGGTGCAACGGGTGGAGTAGCGCGGCACCGAGAAAGCAACTTCGCGACCGTTCAGAGCGTCAACGTCGCGTCGGGCATGTTCAGGAACGCGGTCTCGTACCCCTCGTGCCGGGAGACCTGTGGGGGCGTGCCAATGCTGATCGTGAGTTCGTCGCCGGACTCGACACCGTCGACGACCGCGCCGTAGTGGACGCCCAGATCCGGATCCATCCACTCGTAGAGGTAGTCATCGAACACGGTTTCGCCATCACGGGAAAGCGTCGCCGACAGCGACATCAGCGGCAGCGGGAAGCGGTTGTACGGCGTGCGCGGCGAGACCGCGAGGTACTGCTGATCCTCGCTGCCGTCGAAGCGCGCCGCGTCGTCGAGGCTCTGGACCGCCAGCACGGCGTCACCGCTCTCGGTCGTTCCGTGGCCCATCCCGGGCAGGTCGTCGACCACCGGGACCTGCCTCACAGGCACCATGTCCATCTCCATCGGCTCGACGGCGCCGAGCGTCCCCTGCCGGGCCTCGGGGATGTCGGTGAACGGCACCGCCTGCAGTTCGGATCGCTGGTAGTCGATCGTGAACTCGAACTTCGCCGACTCAGTCTCCGCCAGCGAGCCGGTGCGGCGGCTGCTTCCCTCGCCGACCGTGACGGTCACGTCGTACTCGCCCTGCTCGGGGAGTTCGACGTTGTCGCCGAAATGAAAGCCCATGTTCTGGGAGAGCATCGCCCAGGGGTTGAGCCCGCTGACGACCGACTCGCCGTCGCGGGTCACGTCGACCGAGGGGTTCACGTCCGAGGGGACGACGCCGGTCTCGCTGTGCCAGAGGAACGGCATGAGGTGGAGCGCGTCGTCCGAGCCGACCTCGACCTGCGTGGTGTCGCTGCCGGTGATCGTCCAGAAGCGGTGCGGGAAGCTGTACGTCAGCGCACAGCTGTACCCGCCGTCGCTGGCCATCCCGCCCATCAGCATCCCCTCGGTGTGGGTGGGGTAGTAGACGCCGTCGGGGCGGTTCTCCACCAGCGGCGGCTCGCGGTTGCCCGACTGGAGTTCGAACCCCAGACAGCCCGCGACGCTCCCGATACCGGCGGCGCCGACGCCCGCGAGGAACGACCGGCGGGACGGCCTACGCATGGGCCACCTCCGCGTCCTCGGCGGCCTCGGGGTTCGCGGGCGGGAGCGCACGCAGCGAGCGCGGCGGGACGAGGAAGTTCCCCCGGCGGACCGTGTTGATGTACTGGAGGATCCCGTTGTTGGTGCGCTGGCCGACCGCGGAGTTGCGGTCGATCTCCTCGCCGTTCATCGCTTCCCGGGTCGTCACGAAGTCGGCGATCTCGCGCTGCAGCGAGAGGAAGTGGACGCCCGCACGGCCCTGATCGGTCGAGTCGAAGTCCCGGCGCAGGATGATCGGCGCGTCGTCCTCGCGGACGTCGACCATCTTCTGGCCGTGACCGACGACGCCGTCGCTCCGGGCGCTGTCCATCGGATCGGCGCAGTCGTCCATCCGCGGGTCGGTGCCGAGGTTCTCGCCGGTGCCCTCGACGACGTCGTTGTTGGCGTGGTGGGGACAGAACATCTTCGCGACGCGCTGCTTCCGGGTGTCCTGCTCGTACCACTGGTTCAGGTTCAGCGTCAGCGTCGAGAGCTGCTGGGTCGTGCCGCCGGCGAAAGGTCCCTCCTGTATCGTCACGCGGTCCTCGGTGGGCTGGTTCCCCTCGTAGGCGGACTCGAACCCCATGTACAGCGGCGCGTCCTCCGGGACAGGGCCGTCGTCGGGGACGCCGTCGACGTCCTGATTCTCGGCGGGGAGGCCGTCGCCGATGAAGCCGGTCCGGCGCTCGCGGATCGAGAACGCGTCCGTCAGCGCGGCGTCGGGCTGAGAGACGCCGTTGAGTTCGTCGATCTCGCCCTTCAGCGCCTCCTCGGCGCCCATCACGACCTCGCCGTGGTCGCTCGCGAGGTGGACGATCGCGTCGGGGTCGTCGGAGTTCGGGTTCTCGAACGAGGAGAGCGCCCGTGGCTCGGGCAGGTCGACGCTCTCGGGCAGGTCGGCGTCGAAGCGGTCGAAGTAGTACGGCGAGTAGCTGACCGTGAGCAGCAGCCCCGCGGCCGAGCGCTCGTAGGCGCGCTCGACGCCGGTCAGCGCCGCCTCGACGGCCTCGCGCTCGGCGTCGGTCGGCGTCCCGTCGCCGTAGTCCAGCGGGAGCAGCACGCGGTGGCGCGGGTGGTGGTTGTTCCCCTCCTCGGTGGTCGGGAGAAACTCGTTCCAGGCGTGCTGGCGCTCCGGGAACGCGGAACCGGGCTCCTCGGGGCCTCGCGGCACGTCGATCTCCGGCCCCCGGTTCAGACAGGCCGACAGCGCCGCCGCGCCGCCGATCGCGACGGCGGACTTGACGAACTCGCGGCGGTCGATCCCGTGGGAGTCGCTCATACGTGGGGTAGGGGATGGACGGGAAAGTGGGTTCTGGTGCGACTGTCGAAACGCCGCCGAGACCGGCGCTACCCGTCGAGTAGCTCGTCGACCAGCCGGGTGAAGCGGTCGACGAGCCGGTCGCCCGCGTCGGGGTCGACCGTCGCGAGCAGCGACCGCGTGGCCTCGGGATCGACGAGCGAGAGGTGGACCCGGCCGCGATCGTCGCGGCGCTGGTCGACGAGCGCGGCCCCGCGGAGGCGGTCGACGTGGTAGGAGAGCGTGCTCCGGGCGACGTCGAGCCGATCGGCCAGCGCGGCAGCGGGCGTCTCCCCCGCGAGCAGCGCCGCGAGAACTGCTCGGGCGGTCTCCCGCCGGGCCAGCGCGATCCGCTCGCGTTCGCGCTCGTCGTACCCCGGCGGGAAGTAGTGGGTGCGGCCGTACCGCTCGTCGGCGACGACGCTGCCCGCTCGGCGGAGCCGCCGCAGGTGGTACTGGCACTGCCCGCTCGCGAGGTCGAACTCCCGGCCCAGCGCGCTGGCGTGCCGGCCCGGGTGGTCCCGGACGTGCTCGAGCAGTCGCTCACGGATCTCGCTCATCGGTCGTCCCCTCCGTCCTCGTCCCGATCGCTCCCGTCGGCCCGGGTCGCGTCCGAGTACGTCGGCTTGCCGACGAGGTAGACGGCGGCGATCACCAGCGCCGCCATCGACACGTCGAGCGCGTGTTCGAGCGTGTGGTGAAGCCCCGGGCCGATCGTCCCGAGGTAGGCGCCGACGCCGACCGCACTGCGGGCGAGCAGCGTCGACAGCGCCAGCGCGATCAGCAGGTAGCGCCGCGAGCGCCGCCGGACGAACGCCGCGATCGCGACGCCGGCGACCACGGCGGTCAGGGCGGCCGCCAGCGAGAGCAGGACGAACATCGCGGGGTCCTGCCCGTGGACGCCGGCCGCGAGCGGGGCGCCGATCCCGGAGAGCATCACCCCCGTTTGCGCCTCGACGGGCATACCCCTCTCGGTCCCGCGTCGACGGCCGGCAACCGCCCCGGCCCGTACGACCGATATGGGCCTTCGACCCGACCCACGGGAATGTCCGACCACGAGGTGACGGGCGACGTACGACGAGGACGGCACCCTTGCGGCGTCGATCACCTCGACGTGCGGCTACGGCGGAACGGGTCCAGACAGCAGAAGAGCGCTGAGCGCGCCGCTCAGTCGTCGGCGAGCGGGGCGCCGTGTTCGGTGTCGGGTTTGTTGCGCAGACACGCCGAGAGGTGGCCGTTCCCGTGGTCGGTCTCCTCGGGTTCCTCCTCCTCACAGGGCGTGGTGAACGTCGAGAGCTCGTCCTCGGCCGTCTCGATCTCGCCGTCGGTGAGCGCGTCGAGCGCGCGGTCGACGATCGCCTCGGCGTCGTCGTCGGCGAGCGTCTCGGGGAGCTCGAACTCCATCCTGAGTTCGTCCTCGACCGTCTCGTCGTCGACGACCGACGGGTCGGCGTCGGGCGGGGAGAGCGCCTCCCGGATCCCCTCGGGGTCGATCTCGCCGGCCCGAACCTTATCCCGGAACGTCAGCAGCGCCCGCCAGTCCTCCTGTTCGAGGTCGTACTCGTCGGACTGGATCACCATGTGACAGCGCGTGTGGAACTTACAGCCCGACGGCGGGGAGATGGGGCTGGGGACCGTCCCCTTGAGTTCGATGTTCTCGCGCTGGTCCGACGGGTCCGGCCGCGGGATCGCCGACAGCAGCGCCTCGGTGTAGGGGTGCTGGGGGTTCGAGAACACCTCGTCGGTGTCGCCGATCTCGACGATCTCGCCCAGATACATCACCGCCACGCGGTCACAGACCTCCCGGACGACGCTCATGTCGTGGCTGATGAACAGCATCGAGAGGCCGAACTCCTCCTGAATGTCGTTCAGAAGCGAGAGGATCTCCGCGCGGATCGACACGTCGAGCGCGGAGACCGGCTCGTCGGCCACGATGAACTCGGGGTTGAGCACGAGCGCGCGCGCCAGCGCGATGCGCTGTTTCTGCCCGCCGGAGAACTCGTGGGGGTAGCGGTCGTAGTAGTCCGCCTCGAGTCCAACGCGTTCGAGCAGGTCCTCGACGATCTCCCGGCGGCGCTGCTTGTCGGTCATCCCGTGGACCATCAGCAGCTCCGCGACCGACCGCCCGACGGTCATCCGCGGGTCGAGGCTGGAGGAAGGGTCCTGGAAGATCATCTGGGCGTCCCGGCGGAACGCCTTGAGCTCCTCGTCGTCGAACTTCGTCACGTCGTTGGGGTGGGTGCCGTCGGCGTTCCGCTCGCGGCCGGCGCGGCCGCCGCCGTTGAAGATGACCTCGCCGTCGGTGGCCTCCTCCAGCCGGATGATCGAGGACGCCGCGGTCGACTTCCCGCAGCCGGACTCGCCGACGAGGCCGAGGGTCTCCCCCTCGGCGATGTCGAAGCTGATCCCGTCGACGGCCTTGGCGGCGCCGACCTGCCGGGAGAGCACCCCCTCGGTGATCGGGTAGTGCTTCTTCAGGTTCCGGACGGAGACCAGCGGTTCGTCAGTCACTGGTGACACCCCCGGTGGTCGCGCCGTCGTCCTGAACGATCTCCTCTTTCACCGTCGAGGGATCGTACCCCTGCTGGTAGTGGACACACGAGACGGCGTGGGTGTCCGACAGCGGCTCCTCCGGCGGCTGCTCCCCGGCGGTGCACTCCTCGACCGCGTAGTCACACCGCGGCGCGAACCGGCAGCCGTCGGGCGGGTTGATCGGCGAGGGGAGCGTCCCCGGGATCCCCTCCGCGGCGCGGGCCTGCCCGGGCAGACACTCGAGCAGCGCACGCGTGTACGGGTGGGAGGGGTCCTCGAAGATCTCGGTGACGGTGCCCCGTTCCATCACCTTCCCGGCGTACATCACGACGACGTGGTCGGCGATGCCGGCGACGACCCCGAGGTCGTGGGTGACGAAGAGGATGGACATGTTGTACTCCTCCTGCAGGTCCTCGAGCAGGTTCAGAATCTGGGCCTGCACCGTCACGTCCAGCGCGGTCGTCGGCTCGTCGGCGATCAGCAGGTCGGGATTGGTGACCAGCGCCATCGCGATCATCACGCGCTGTTTCTGGCCGCCGGAGAACTCGTGGGGGTAGTCGTCCAGCCGGGCGGCCGCGTTGGCGACGCCCACGTCGTTGAGCAGTTCGACCGCGCGCTCGCGGGCCTCCTGCTTGGAGACGTCCGGCTCGTGGGTCTGGACCGCCTCGACGATCTGCCAGCCGACCGTGTAGCAGTGGTTGAGCGCGTCCTGTGGGTTCTGGAATATGTGGGCGATCCGCCCGCCGCGGATCTCCTCCAGTTCGGACTCGCTCATCGTCGTGACCTCCTGCCCGTCGAACTTCACGCTCCCGGAGACCTCGCCCGGGGGCGTCGGGACGATACGCGTGATCGACTCGCTGGCGACGGTCTTTCCCGATCCCGACTCGCCGACGAGACACACCGTCTCGCCGCGGGGGATCTCGAAGTCGATACCGTCGACGGCGACGAGCGTTCCCTTGTCCGTCGTAAACTCCGTCGTGAGTCCTTCGACCGTGAGTAGTGGTTCGTCTGTCATCATTCTGACTCCGCGTCGGCTTCGGGGTTCAGTGCGTCGAGGAGGGCGTCCCCGAGGAAGTTGAACGCCAAGATGGTGAAGAAGAGGAACATCCCGGGCGCCAGCGTGATCCACGGGGCGAACCCGAGGTCGCTCCGGCCCGCGGAGATCAGCTGTCCCCACGAGGGGACCGCCGAGTCACCGAGGCCGAGGAACGCGAGCTGTGCCTCCGCGAGGATGAACGCCGGCACCAGCAGCGTGATGTTGGTGATGATGCTGCTCGCGCTGTTGGGCACGATGTGGGCCCGGATGATCCGGTAGGTGCTCGCGCCGCTGAGCTGGGTCGCCTTGATGTACTCCTCCTCCGTCTTCGCGAGCGCGTTGCTCCGCACGTAGCGTGCGGTCCCCTCCCAGGCGAACAGCCCGAAGAGGACGATGAACAGGAACAGCCCGCCGCCCCAGATGTAGAGGATCAGCAGGTAGAGGATGAACGTCGGGAACGACTGCTGGATGTCGACCCAGCGCATCAGCACCTCGTCGACGAGGCCGCCCGCGTACGCCGACACCGTCCCGACGGCGGTCCCGACGGTGATGACGATCAGCGTCGCGATGAAGCCGATCTTCATGCTGATCTGCATCCCGTAGATGATGATCTTGAAGATATCCTTGCCGTTCTGGGTCGTCCCCAGCGGGTACTGCATCGTCCCCTGACAGGCGCCGTCGACGACCGGCCCGACACAGTTGATCGGGTAGTTCTGGGAGATCTCCATGAACACCGGCGGCTGGTACTTCAGGAACAGTTCCGACTCCGGCGCCGGGATCACGATCGGCCCCAGCACGCCGATGACGAAGATGAAGATCAGCCAGCCCAGGCTCACCATCGCCGGGCGGTTGCGCTTCATCTCCCGCCAGTAGTACTTCGTCATCCGGGCGTTCTGGTACAGCGGCAGCACCACGTAGAACCCGAACAGCACCAGCGACACCGCGAACAGCCAGTCGAGCTGGGTCACGTCGTAGTTCCAGCCGATCGGCGCGAACGTCGGCGTGTACTGCCCACCCAGATCGAGGCCGAGCATGCTGTCGTAGCTGCCGGTCACCAGGAAGTGATCGTACAGCATCAACAGCACCAGCACGCCCAGCGACACGACGGTGCCGAGGAAGTTCACCGACAGCTCGCGGTCGGACTCCTCGGTGATCTGGTCCCAGTCGACTTGATCGAAGGTAGCTCTGTCCGTCGCCATTATCGGTCCTCGAAGCTGATCCGCGGGTCGAGCATCGTGTACACCAGGTCCTGTAGCAGGTTCCCGATGGTCGCGACGAAGGTGAAGAACAGGGTCGAGCCGAGCACGAGGCTCGTGTCCTGCGAAGTGATCGCTCGGAACAGCGTCGTCCCGAGTCCGGGGATGCTGAACACCACCTCGACCAGCAGCGAGGCGCCGGTGAACAGCGCCAGCAGCTGGCTCACCATCGTCGTCGACAGCGGTACCATCGTCGGACGGAGGATGTGCTGGAAGTAGATCTTGTACGTCGACACCCCCTTCGCCCGCGCGGTCTTGACGAAGTCAGCGTTGACGTACTCGGCGGACTCGTTCCGCGAGACGCGCATGATCCCGCCGATCGAACCCGTGACCAGCACGAACACCGGCACCGACAGCTGGATCGCGTTCTCGACGCTGAACACCCCCACGTCGGTGTTGTATATCACGGGGATCCATCCCAACGTCACCCCGAATATCAGCAACAGGATGATCCCGAAGAAGAAGTTCGGGATCGCATAGCCGAAGAAGGCGAAGCCTGTCGCGACGTGGTCCTTCCAGCTGTACTGGTTAGCTGCCGAGTACAGCCCCACGAGCGGGCCGATCAAGATAGTCAAGATCGTCCACGGGACCGAGTACTGGGCGGTGTAGTAGAGCGCCTCGAGTAGCGCCGCCGTCACCGGTTGGTTGCGACTGTCGGACCACCCCCAGTGCAACGTGTAGATGCCGACGACGTAGTCCATGTAGCGCACGTGTGCCGGGCGGTCGAGTCCCAACCGTTCCTCGGCACGCTCGGCCGCCTCTTCGGGGTTGTCACCGGCGAGCGCCGCTTGTGTCACTGCCTGCTGGACGTTGGGGTTCGGCGCCGCCATCATCAACCCCCAGGTGATCGAGACGATGATGAACGTCACGATGGCCGCCCACGCGACCCGTCGGACGATGTACCATTCCATTCCCATATGTTAGATCCTCATGTGTGTCTGTCTCCGAAATCGCTGTATCCGCTGGCGACAACCGTCACCGCCGTCGATCCACTGGTGCCGGTTGTCACACTGGGTGTGTCTCTGTACCGCATCTCGAACAATGTGTGTTTCGGTAGCCGACCCGTGACTCCCGAAAGAATTCACCGCCGTCGGTGATCAGCCCTGCCGGTACCAGGCCGGGAAGTCCCAGCCGCTGAAGAAGTCCTCGATGGGCCCTTCGATGTCTGCGGCGTAGCCGACGGTGTCGGCACTGAACGTCAGCATCCCGATCGGCTGCGCTTGGTTGAGGTTGATGAAGATCTCCTCCATCGCCTCGGCGAGCTCCTCCCGGCTGGTCGCGTTGTTCGCCTGCTGGTACAGGCCTTCGGCGTCCCACTGCGGGTAGTACCCCTGCGGGTTCGTGCTCCCGTCCTGCAGGAAGAACACGTCGCTGACCGTCGGGTTGAGCGGGTAGGTGTTGTAGCCGTAGATGACGCTCATGTCCCAGGACTCGGCGCTGGTCACGTCACGCGGGCCGCGGTTGAACGGGCCGGCGTTCCACTCGGTTTCGCCCTCGGGCGCCTCCTGCTGGAAGTAGTTGGTCAGGAACTGCGAGGACTGGGTCGCCGTCGTCTCGACGACGATCCCCGCGTTCTCCTCGTACTCCTGGGCAATGAACTCCGCGAGGGACTGGTTGGTGTTCGACGACGCCGAGTGGTGCAGCGTGATCGTACACTGATCGCCCTCGGGGTTGAGCAGGCGGCCCTGCCCGTCGTAGCTGTAGTCGGTGTCCTCGATCGCGTCCTGGATGCGGCTCTGGGCCGGCTCGGGACCGTAGAGGTCCCCCGTCCCGAACTCCTCGATCGCGGAGTCGTCCTCGGGGTAGAACGTGGACCACTCGGGCTGGAACGTGTACGCCGGGTCCGCGAAGCCGCGGTAGATCCCCTCGACGACCTGGTTCTTGCTCACGGCACAGGCGAGGCCCTGTCGGAACGACTTGTCGCGGAAGAGGTTGCCCGGGCCGGTGTTCCAGCCGTTGTCACGCATGTTCCAGGTGATGAGGCTCTGGAACGGCGTCGGCGTGATGTTCACGTCGACGCTTTCCATCTCCTGGAACTCCGAGACGCGGTTCGGCGGGAGGCCGGCCACGTCGGACTCGCCCGTCTCGAGGGCGCCGAGCCGGGAGGCCTCCTCCTGGACGACCTGGGACTCGATCCCCTCGAAGTACGGCGCCTCCTCGAACAGCGGGTCCACGTCGGTCGCCTCGCGGAGGTAGTACTCGTCGTTGCGCGAGAAGATCTGCTCGCTGCCCCGGTTCCACTCGTCGAGCTGGTAGGCGCCGAGGTTCCCGGTGAACGTGAGTTCGAGCAGGTCCTCGTCCTCCTGGAGACCCTGGGCGTCCTCCTCGGCAACGTACGGCTCCATGATCTCCTTGGGGATCGGGTACAGCAGCGGTTCGTAGGACTCGGGGTAGAGCACGTTCGGCCCCGGGAGCTCGATCTGGAACTCCAGCTCGCCGGTCTGCTCGATGTTGTACTCCGACGGCCAGTTGGGCGCGTCGGGAGTGCCGGCCCAGCCGCCCTGGTGAATCTCCTGCACCTGGTAGACGAAGTCCTCGGCGGTCACCTGCCGCTCGTACTCGCCGCCGAACATGAGGTTGTCACGGAGCTCCGCGACCCAGACCTCCCCGTTGTCCGAGGAGAGGTCGTAGAGCTGCGGGAGGTACTCCGTGCCGGGCATGAACGTGTACCCCATGTCCAGCGTGTAGCCGATCAGCGTGCCGACCCCGTCCACGTTGTTGTAGAGCGGGTTGAGCGTCGACGCCGCGTTGGCGATCGTTCGGCGGTACGGGCCGGTCCGCTCGGGAAGCTCCTGACGCGGCGTCCCCGTCTCGGTCGGCTCGTCGGTCGCTCCGGGATCGACCTCGGTCGCGCTCTCGGTCGGCGTATCGGTGCTGCCGCCGTCCGTACAGCCGGCAAGACCGGCCGCGCCAGCAATTCCGAGACCCTGTAGCCACCGTCGACGGTTCATCTTCGGGTGGCCGTCGTCACCATGCTTGGTAAGGTCAGACATGTGCTCTGCGTATTGCCGGAAACCCAATATAAAACTGTCGTTCAGTACCATGGTTGCTTTACTCATAGGTACTCCCTATATATCGTCGGCCGACACGCCGCGGGGCCGACGGCGGCCGAGCGGTTAACGCCCCGCCGAACGCGGTCACGAGGAACTCCACCTGCTCGGTCTTCTCCTCGGAGGCAACGAGTCCGACGTCGTAGGCCCCGGCGGAGCGCCTCGGTCGCGACGGTCCGGTCGAACGTGCCCCTTCGACTGGCGATCGCGACCGTTCCCCCTCGTCGGTGAGGTCGGCTGCCCGCCGGTGGACTCTCATTGGGTGTACTGGCCGCTCTCGGGAGTGAGGGGTGGCGTACGCGACGATGGACCGCTGGCGCCGTGGCGTCGTCGACCCCTCCCACTTCCAGCCCCCCACATACCGTGGGGGATTTATCCCAGATGTGTCGATAGGGCGCCTCTATCCCGCGGTTTCTAAGAAATTGAGAATCGGCATCCCCCCATATATCCCTCCGGTGCCATGTTCCAGATGTGATCGACGATGACCTCCGTTCCCACCACTACCCGACGGCGCGTGTTGCAGAGTCTCGGCGCGGCCGGCGCGACGGCCGCAGCCGGCTGTATCTCGGCCCCCCCGGCTGAGGAAGAGACGACGGAGACGACCCCCCAATCCCCGAAGATGAACGGAAAACAATCGATCGACACCGAGCGAGTCGCGGCGAACCCGACGGCGATCCCGAACCCGATCGACCGCGACAGCCCGAAGACCGTCAGCGTGGAGCTGACCACCCTCGAACAGGTGGCGGAGGTCGAGCCCGGCGTCACCTACACGTACATGAGCTTCGACGGGCGGATTCCGGGGCCGATGATCCGGGCCCGCGTCGGCGACCACGTCGAGATGACCGTCACGAACGACGAGTCGAACTCGATGCCCCACAACATCGACCTGCACGCCGTCCGCGGGCCGGGCGGCGGCGCCGAGGCGACGACGGTCGCCCCGGGGGAGACGAAGTCGTTCACGTTCAAGGCCACCTACCCCGGCCTGTTCACGTACCACTGCGCGGTGCCGAACATGGACTACCACATCTCCAGCGGGATGTTCGGGGCCATCCTGATCGAGCCGGAGGAGGGGCTGCCCGAGGTCGACCACGAGTTCTACCTCGGCCAGCACGAGCTCTACACCACCGGTGACCACGGCGAGGAGGGCCACCACGACTTCGACTTCGAGGCGATGAAGGACGAGGAGCCGACGTACGTCCTCATCAACGGCGAGAAGTACGCCATCGGTCCCGACGGCTACAACGAGATGCAGATGGAGACGGGGGAGACCGCCCGCGTCTACTACGTGGTCGGCGGGCCGAACCTCGACAGTTCGCTCCACCCGATCGGCTCGGTCTGGGACGAGGTGTACCCACAGGGCGGCATCGGCAGCGACGTCCACCGGAACATCCAGACGACGCCGGTCAAGCCGGGATCGGCGACGATCACGTCGCTGCACACGCCCGTTCCGGGGCCGATCAAGATCGTCGACCACGCGCTCACCCGAGTGGGTCGGAAGGGCGCGCTGGCCGTCATCGACGTTCAGGGCGAGCCCAACCCCGACGT
The DNA here is from genome assembly GCF_054653455.1 of Halolamina salina. Lineage (NCBI taxonomy): Archaea > Methanobacteriati > Methanobacteriota > Halobacteria > Halobacteriales > Haloferacaceae > Halolamina > Halolamina salina. The sequence goes on from NZ_BAAIGE010000002.1 coordinate 1,845,477, forward strand.
GTTCGACGCCGGGACGGAGACCAGCGGCGGGAGTCAGGGTCCCGCCGAGTTCGACGGCTGGTTCGACGACGTCGAGAACTACGACGGCGTCGTCGACCGGACCGGCGAGGACGAGGTGACCGTACAGGTCGGCTCGCAGGCCAACGGCGGCGCGTTCGGCTTCGGTCCGGCCGCCATCTCGGTTTCGTCCGGGACGACGGTGACCTGGAAGTGGACCGGCGACGGCGGCAGCCACGACGTGCAGGCCGACGACGGCTCCTTCGCGAGCGACCTCACCGACGAGGGCGGCCACACGTTCAGCCACACGTTCGACAGCACGGGGACGACGAAGTACTACTGCATGCCCCACAAGACGATGGGGATGAAGGGCGCCGTCGTCGTCGAGTAAACTGCCGCACTCCCTTTTCAGCGCGGTCCGGGCGCGACAGCGAGTTCGTCTCAGCCATCCTGACCTTCCGACACGGCAGAAACATTCAGGGTCGGTGAGGCCGTAGCCACGGCCGTAATGACCTTCGAACTCACGTGGTACGGCCACTCGACCTGGGCAGTGACCGTCGACGACACCGAGCTCCTGATCGATCCGTTCTTCGACAACCCCAAGACCGACACCGATCCGGAGGAGCTCGACCCGGATCACGTCCTCATCACGCACGGGCACGCCGACCACATCGGCGACGTCGACCGCTTCGGAGGGAGCCACTTCGTCTCCACGCCCGAGATCACGGGGTATCTCGCGGACAACTACGGCATCGAGGAGTCGACGGGGATGAACCTCGGCGGCACGGTCGAACTCGGCGACGCGTTCGTCACGATGGTCCGCGCCGACCACACCAACGGTCTCGACACGGGCTACGGCGCCTCCGGCGGGATGCCCGCCGGCTTCGTGATCAGCGACAAGAAGCCCACACAGGAGTCCGACGCCGACACCACCACGTTCTACCACGCCGGCGACACGTCGCTGCACTCCGAGATGCGGGACGTGATCGGGACGTTCCTCGAACCCGACGCCGCCGCGGTGCCTGTCGGGGATCACTTCACGATGGGGCCGGCACAGGCCGCGGTCGCGGTCGACTGGATCGACGTCGACGTGGCGTTCCCGATGCACTACGACACCTTCCCGCCGATCGAGATCGACACCGACGAGTTCGTCCGCGAGGTGAAGGCGACGGGCAGCGACGCCGACGTGGTCGTCCTCGACGGCGACGAGAGCTACACGCTGGCCGAGTGACGGCCGGCGGACCGACAGCCGGCGGGCGGCGGGCCGGCCGGGGCAGTAAGGTTTAGGCCCCGAACGGTCCAACCCTCGGCCGCGATGAGCAAACAAGTCACCACTGTCTCCGAGGACGGCTACGCCTCTACGACCGAGATCCGCGACTTCTCCGTCGACATCGACCCCGGCGGCGAGTCCGCGCCCGACACGCTGGAGTCGTTGCTCGCCTCCTACGGCGCCTGCTACGTTCCGGCGCTGCGCGTCGGCGCCAAGCAGCGCGACGTTGGCGAACTCGGCGAGATCGAGCTCTCGATCACGGGCGAACTCAACGACGACGACAAGCTGGAGAGCATCCACTTCGACATCGCCGTCGGCGCCGACGTGACGGAAGCGGAGGGCGAGGAGGCGATCGACCGCGCGTTCGACCTCTGTAAGGTCCACGACGCGCTCAAGAGCGACCTCCACGCGGAGACGACGTTCGAAGGCGACGCGTTCTGAGGCGGGTCAGCGTTCGACCACGAGGGTCGTCTCGCGGCGGTCGACCGTCGTCGTCCGCTCGCGGGCGTCCGCATCCCGTCGCCGGTACTCGGCGTAGGTCATCACCTCGCCGTCGGCGATGACGAGGTCGGTGCCGACCGGCGACAGGTCCGGCCCCTGATCTCGCGACGCCTCGTCGCGAACGACGGGCGGTGTGGTACTCGTGCCCATACACGGAGAGTGCGACGGGTCGGAGATAAATCTTTCCCGAAAACACCCCGCAGCGGGCGTCTGAACTGGTTTTCTTGCTCCCCCGCTCTCGGGTGAAGGCTTTTGCTCTCAGGGGTCCCACCCACGAACGTGTCGGCACTCGAGATCCACCTCAACCGAGAGCGCCCCCGCGCCATCGACGCGCCGGCGTCGTTCGTGGCCGACGGCCCGTTCGACGTGGCGCTCGTGAACCACGGCGGCGGGGCGCACGTCCACCTCGCGCTCGACGAGTCGCTGGCACGGGCGGCGAAACTCCGGGCGGAGACGGAGTACGTCGATCGGGAGACGACCGCCCGCGTCGGGGTGGATATCGCCGACGTCGACCAGCCAGTCACGGGGACGCTCACGGTTTCCACCGGCTACGGGAACGAGGCCGAGCACGTCGACCTCCGGGTCGAGCCGTCCCGCGCCGAGGGATACGGGATCGACGTCGACGAGGATCTCGGGCAGCCACAGTCGGAACCGTCGATCCGGGAGGCGCTCGACGCCGAGTCGGTCGGCCTGTTGGTGCTCGCCGGCGGTGCGCTGCTGGCTGCGGTCCTCGTCGCCGTGCTGATCGAGAGTGCGGTCGTCGTCGCCGCCGCGGCGTTCGTCGCACTGGTCACCGTCGTCGGGGTCGTCGTGGCGTTGACGTGATTAGTTGTCGGGAGTCGGAGTTTTTCTCGGTCGTTGACTGCTGGGACGGCAACCGCGACAGCAACTCTATCGTTGACCACTTGCGACCGCAGTGCGCCGGACACGAGGCCCGCCATCAGAAATCATAGATTTCTGATTGGCAGACGAGAGCTTCGCTCTCGTCGACGGCGCAGCACCGAGTCCCCACCCCTCCCCCCGCGGCGGCCGACGGTCGGCCGCCGCGAGGCGTCCACCGCACCGCAACCGCCACCGCGCCACCGCAACCGCCGGCCAGCCGACACCGGACGCCACCACCAGAATAGCCACGCCGGGTGGATGGACTTTTGCCGTCGCCGTCGTCAGTTCCGGCCATGTCCACCGCAGCCGCCACCCGCGACGCGGTCCGCGAGCAGCCGTTCCTCCTGCTCTCGCTCCGCGCCGGCGTGCTCAACTACACCGCCGCCGCCGAGTTCCTCGACGTCGACGGCGCCGCCGACACCGACGCCGTCGCGACCGCGCTCCGACGGTTCGCCGACGAGCTGCCCGACTTCGAAACGGCCGACAGCGACGCCCGCGTCCGGATGGAGAGCGGCGTTGGTGTCGTCGACTCGGCAAGCGAGGAGACCACTGATCCATTGCTCTCAGTCGGTGGCGTCGCCGTCAGCCCGGACGCGGGGTCGATGACGGCTGTCGTCGCGACTGGCGAAGTCGATACGACCGCGCTCGGGGGAGTCTGTGCCCGCCTCGACGCCGAGGGGATCGACGCCGCTGCCGCGGCAGTCGCCGACGGGACGCTGCTGGTCGTCGTCGATCGACGGGACGGGGTGGCGACGCTCCGGGCGGTCGAGGACGCGCTCGCCCGAGTGCCCGCCTGAGCCGGCGCGGCCGGCGCGAGTCCCGGTTCCGACGGCTTCAAACCGCCGGCTGGAGAACCTTCCTCCATGACCCTGTCGCTGACCGACACCCTGTCGGGCGATCGCGAGGAGTTCGAGCCGAGCGGCGACGCGGTTCTGCTGTACGTCTGCGGGCTGACGGTCTCCGACGATCCCCACCTCGGCCACGCGCGCCTCTGGGTGCAGGCGGACATCCTCCACCGCTGGCTGGCCCACGAGGGGTACGACGTGCGCCACGTCGAGAACGTCACCGACGTGAACGAGAAGATCACGGCCCGCGTCGGCGAGCGCGAGGACTGGGAGAGCGAGGCCGACGTGGCCCGCCACTACACCGACGAGGTGCTCTCCCGGATGCGGGACCTGAACCTCCTGCGCGCGGAGGTGTACCCCCGGGTCTCCGAGCACGTCCCGGAGATCGTCGAGCTCGTGGAGACGCTGATCGAGGGGGGGTACGCCTACGAATCCAACGGCTCGGTGTACTTCGACGTGAGCGAGTTCGAGGGGTACGGAAAGCTCTCGAACCAGACCGTCGACGAACTCGAGGAGCAGGGCGACCCCGACGAGCGAGCCGAGAAGCGCAACCCCGCCGACTTCGCGCTCTGGAAGGCCGGCGGCGTCGGTGCCGACGCGGTCGAGGAACACCGCAAGCACGAGCACGACGGCGAACTCCCCGAGGGGCAGACGTGGGAGTCACCGTGGGGCGAGGGGCGCCCCGGCTGGCATATCGAGTGCTCCGCGATGTCGATGACCCACCTCGGCGACACACTCGACATCCACATGGGAGGGCAGGACCTCGTCTTCCCGCACCACGAGAACGAGATCGCCCAGAGCGAGGCCGCGACGGGCCAGCGCTTCGCGAACTACTGGCTCCACGTCGGCTTCATGCAGGCCGGCAGCGAGAAGATGTCCTCCTCGCTGGGCAACTACTTCACCGTCGGCGACGCAGTCCGGGAGTTCGGAACCAACGTGCTCCGGACGTTCTACGCCTCCGCGGAGTACCGCTCCCAGCAGGCCTACACCGAGGAGACGATCGAGGAGGCCCGTCGGCGTTGGGAACGACTCGAACGAGCCTACGAGACCGCCGTCGAGCACGCCGACGACGCCGACGCGCTCACCAAGACGGAGGACAGCGAGTTCCGCGACGACCTCGCCGCGGCCCGCGCCGGCTTCGAGGCGGCGATGAACGACGACCTCAACGCCCGCGAGGCGATGGCGGAGCTACTCGAAGTCGCGAACGCGGTGAACCGCCACGTCGAGGCGGGCGCTCCCTACGACTACCCCGCGCTCCGGGATGCGATCGAGTTCTTCGAGGAGTACGGCGAGGGCGTGTTCGGCCTCCAGTTCGGCGACGTGACCGAGGGCGAGGCCGAGATCGCCGAGGACCTCGTGGAACTGGTGCTCGACGTGCGCGAGGAGGAGCGCGACGCCGGCAACTACGAGCGCGCCGACGACCTCCGGGACCGACTGCAGGCGCTCGGTGTCGAAGTCGAGGACAGCGACGACGGGCCGTCGTACCGCTTCGACTGATACCCGTCGCGGGGACGGGTCGACTACTCGCCGCCCGCGTCGGTCGTGAACAACTCCGTGTCTTCCGGGATCTCGAACAGCCCGAACCGGACGCCCGCGTCGAGCCAGCCGTAGCCGTAGGAGAACGACGCCAGCGCGTTCACGGGGTCGTCGGCCTCGCGGAAGTGCCGGCCGTCGTCGAGGTAGGAGTCGGCCATCTCGTACGTCTCGGCGGCGGCCTCGCCCAGCGGCGTCCCCGGCGGTGCCGCGGGCTCGGCGGCGGCCAACGCGTCCGCGAGCATCTCGCCGTAGCGGTCGGTCTTCTCCTCCAGATCGGCGGCCATGGTCGGGGGGTCAGGCCCGCCGGCGGTAAGGCTGTCGGAGCGTGTCGTCATCCCCTAAGTGCCCACAGCATAACCTACATACCCGCCACTCCCCTACCCTCGAGTATGACCGAGAACGTCGAGGAGGCGGTCGAACACCGTCGCCTGATCATCGCCGGCACGGGGATCGCGGGGCTGACCGCGGCGATCTACGCCGGCCGATCGAACAACGAACCGCTGGTGCTCGAGGGCGACGAGCCGGGCGGCCAGCTCACCCTCACCACCGAGGTCGACAACTACCCCGGCTTCCCCGAGGGGATCTCCGGGCCAGAGCTGGTGAACAACATGAAGGAGCAGGCCCAGCGCTTCGGCGCCGAACTCGACCACGGGATCGTCGTCGACGTGACGCCGCTGGGCGAGGTGGACGGCACCGACGGCTCGCCGTTCCGCGTGGAGATGCGCGATGGCGACGTGTACACCTGTGACGCGTTCATCGCCGCTTCGGGCGCCTCCGCGCGCACGCTGGGCGTCCCCGGCGAGGACGAACTGATGGGCTACGGGCTCTCGACCTGCGCCACCTGCGACGGCGCGTTCTTCCGCGGCGAGGACATGCTCGTCGTCGGCGGCGGCGACGCCGCGATGGAGGAGGCGAACTTCCTCACCAAGTTCGCCGACACCGTCTACATCGCCCACCGCCGCGACGAGTTCCGCGCGGAGGACTACTGGATCGACCGCATCATGGACAAAGTCGACGACGGCGACGTGGAGATCCTCTGGAACACCGAGCTCACCGAGATCCACGGCGATCCCGACGAGGGGATCGACCACGCCAGCCTCGTCCGCCACCCCGACGGCCACCCCAAGGAGAAGTTCGAAGCCGGCGACGACAGCGTCGAGACGTTCGAGATGGACGTCGGCGCGGTGTTCTACGCCATCGGCCACACGCCGAACACCGACTACCTCGACGACACGGGCGTCGAACTCGACGACGAGGGGTACATCATCACCGAGGGCGGCCGCGGCGGCGGGCAGACCGCGACCGGCGTGCCCGGCCTCTTCGGCGCCGGCGACGTGGTCGACCACCACTACCAGCAGGCAGTCACCGCCGCCGGGATGGGGAGCGAGGCCGCGCTCGACGCCGACGACTGGCTGGAGCAGCGCGAACGCGCCGGCGAACTCGGCGTCGACGCGGCGCCCGAGCCCGCCGCGGGCGACGACTAGCGACCCGCCGACGAGCCGAGACCCACAGAGCCTTACGTCCGACCCTCGATTCTCCCCTATGAGCGATACGAAGACGTTCACGGTCGAAGGCCCCGACGGCGAAACCGACACTGTCGACGTGCCGCCCGTCATGCTCGAACTGATGCGCGACGGCGACGAGCCCGACGCCGAGATCCTCGCGGACATCGTGCTGCAGGCGTTCGCCCAGCAGGCTCACGCCCGCGTTCACCACGCCGAGGGCGGCGTCGCGAACGAGATCGAGGACGCCAACGAGACGCTCGAGGAGCTGTTCGAGGATCGCTTCGGCATCTCGCTGGCCGACGCGATGGGTCACCAGCACTAACGCCGCTCCCGTTCTCACCGCTTTTTCACCGTTCCCCAGCGCCAGCGCCGGCGAAGGTTTATCACCGAGAGCGCGACCAGCCGCCCCGTGCGGTGAAAGCCACCGCGAGCCGAACGAGGCGGGAGTGCGACCCACCGGCTCGCGGAGCAGTCGGGTCGCCTGTTCGCCACCGTCGACCGATCAAAGCGTCCCGTTCCGGGCCATCTCCCGGACTGCCTCGGCCCGCTCCTCCAGCGCCGTCCACTCCGCCTCGTCCTTGTCGTCGACGTGGGCGTACATCAGCCCCATCCTCCCCGTCCCCCGGAGCGTCTCCTCGTGCTCTCGGAGGAACGTCCAGTAGAGGCTGTTGAACGGGCACGCCCCTTCGCCGGTGTCGCGTGAGACGGCGTAGGGACACGACGAGCAGTAGTCGCTCATTCGGTTCACGTAGCTCCCCGACGAGGCGTACGGCTTCGAGGAGAGCACGTCTGTCGCGAACGACCCCATCCCGACGACGTTGGGCGTCGTGACCCAGTGGAACGCGTCGACGAACCCCCGATGGAACCACTCGTTGAGTTCGTGGGGGTCGGCGCCGTAGACGAGCGCGAAGTTCGAGAGCACCATCAGGCGCTCGATGTGGTGGGCGTAGCCCCGCTCCCGGACGTGTTCGACCGCCTCCGAGAGGCAGGTCATCTCCGTCTCCCCCGTCCAGTACGCCGGCGGCAGCGTTTCCGTCTGCCCGAGTTGGTTCGCCTCGGCCATCGCGGGCATCGAGCGCCGGTAGACGTGACGCACGAACTCCCGCCACCCCAGCACCTGCCGAACGAACCCCTCGACGCTGTTGATCGGCGCGTCTCCCTCCTCGTACGCGCGATCGGCCCGTTCGATCACCTCCATCGGCCGGAGCAGCCCGAGGTTGATCGATGCCGACAGCAGCGAGTGGGCCATCGCCCACTCCCCCTCGACCATCGCGTCCTGATAGGGACCGAACGCCGCGAACCGCGCGTCGACGAACTGCTCCAGCGCGTCGAGCGACTGCTTCCGGGTGACCGGCCACCGGAACGGCGCCGCCTCGTCCGTGTCGACGAACGTCTCGAACTCGGCCTCGACCCACGACGCCACCTCACGGACCGTTTCGCCGGGTTCGAACAGCGGCGGCGCCGGTGGCTCCCAGTCGTCGGGCGGGGTCTCGCGGTTCTGTTCGTCGTAGTTCCACTCGCCCCCTTCCGGTGAGTCACCGTCCATCAGCACGCCCGACCGACGACGCATCCACCGGTAGAAGTCCTCCAAGCGGTAGGTGTCTGGATCGCTCGTTCCCCGACGATCCGCCCACTCGTCGAACTCCTCGGGGGTGAGAACGAAGGTGGGGTTCGGGACGAACGAGATGCGCCCGCCACGATCGTCGACCAGCTCCCGGAGTCGATCCTCGGCGCCGTGTGCGGCCGGTCTGGGCATCGTCAGGTCGTCCCCCGGATGCTCGTCGAAGTGGTCGTCAAGCCCCTCGCCGAACGTCTCGGCCCGTCGGTAGTCGACGGTCAGGCCGCGCGCTCTGAGGTCGTCACGGAACCGACGCATCGCCGCGAACACGAGCGTCAGCTTGTGCGGGTGGTACGGGCGGCGGTCCGCGAACGCGGTCGCCTCGATCAGGAGGACGTGGTCGTGTTCGTCGAGGTAGTCGGCAGTGCGGTCGAGGTGGGTGCCGAGCAGCCACAGCGTCATTGTGGCGCGAACAGGGAGGCTGGGACGCGGGGCGGTTCCATGCGCGTCGTGTCGGCGGGGCGGGGTAAAGTTCGTCCGGCCGGCCGTCGGTCGGTGGAGTTTCCCTGCCGGGTCGGGAACGACCCGTATGGAGTACGAAAACGTCCTTCGAGACTGGCTGCTGGGGCTGATCGCCGCGCTGCTGGCGGCGATCGCGCTGTCGACGACGCCCGCCGGCGAATCGTACCTCGGTGTTCTGGCGCCGGTGGTGGTCGTGCTCGCGGTCGTGACGTTCCTCGCGTTCGTCCTGATCACCGGGGCGTTCCTCGTCTACACCGCCAGTTTCCGGGACTGAGGAGTTGGCCGGGGGACGTGGGTTTTTGTCACACCGGTACAACGACTCCCCATGGAGTACACCACGCTCGGTGACACCGGGATCGAGGTCTCGCGCATCGCGCTCGGCTGCATGAGCTTCGGCGACCCCTCGTGGCGCGACTGGGTGCTCGAAGAGGAGGCGAGCCGGGAGCTGATTGACCGAGCGGTCGAGCTCGGGATCAACTTCTTCGACACCGCGAACATGTACTCGAAGGGCGAGTCCGAGCGGATCCTCGGGAACGCGCTCGCGGAGTACGACCGCGACGAGATGGTGGTCGCGACGAAGGGGTACTTCCAGATGCGGGAGGGCGACCCCAACTCCGGGGGGCTCTCCCGGAAGGCGATCGAGCAGGAGCTCGACGCCTCGCTCGATCGGCTGGGGATGGACACCGTCGACCTCTACCAGACCCACCGCTGGGACGACGACACGCCGATCGAGACGACGATGCGGGCGCTCGACGACGCCGTCCGCCGGGGGAAGGCCCGGCACGTCGGCACGTCGTCGATGTGGGCCCACCAGTTCGCCGACGCGCTCCACACCAGCGACCGCGAGGGGCTGGAGCGCTACGCCACGATGCAGAACCACTACAACCTCCTCTACCGCGAGGAGGAGCGGGAGATGCTGCCGCTGTGTCAGCGGGAGAACGTCGGCGTGCTCCCGTGGTCGCCGCTGGCTCGGGGCTTCCTCGCGCGCCCACACGAGGAGCTGGAAACCACGACCCGCGGGCGGAGCGAGGCCGAGGCCGACCGCCACCCGTATCTGGCAAACGGCGGCCGCGAAGTGAACGAACGCGTGGAGGAGCTCGCCGCGGAGAAAGACCTGAAGATGGCCCAGATCGCGCTGGCGTGGCTCCTGCACAAGGACGCCGTCGACGCGCCCATCGTCGGCACGACCAGCGTCGAACACCTCGAAGACGCCGTCGAGGCGCTCTCGGTGTCGCTGAGCGACTCGGAGATCGAGTACCTGGAGGAGCCGTACCAGCCGGTCGAGGTCTCGGAGATCGAGTAAGCGACCCGTCCCTCGATTCAGGAGAACAGTCGGCTGCGCAGTGAGTCAGATCAGCCCTTCGGCGGCCAGCCGTTCGAACCCTTCCTTCAGTCGTTCCTCGCTGGCGGCGTAGGAGACCCGTGCGTAGCCCGGGGCGTTGAACGCGCTACCCGGAACGGTGGCGACGTGGGCGTCCTCGATGGCGGCGTCGGCCCACGCCACGTCGTCGCTCGGGGTCGGGATCATCGCGTAGAACGCCCCCTCGGGCTTCGGGATCTCCTTCCCGTGGTCCGCGAGCAGGTCGACCACGAGGTCGCGGCGCCGCTCGAACGCCTCCACCATCGTCGCGACGTCGCTCTCGACGCTCCGAAGCGCCTCGACGCCCGCGTGCTGGACGAAGTTCGGCGCACACGTCACCGAGTGGCCGTGGATCTTCGACACCTGATCGACCAGCGGCTCGGGCGCGGCGAGGTAGCCCAGCCGCCAGCCGGTCATCGAGTACGCCTTCGAGAACCCGTTGACCGTCACCGTCCGCTCGGCCATCCCGTCGAACGATGCGAGGGAGGTGGGGTCGGCGTCGTAGGTGATCCGGTCGTAAATTTCGTCGGCAATGACGGTCACGTCGTGCTCGACCGCCAGATCACGGACGCCTTCGAGCGCGGCGTCGGAGAACACCGCACCCGTGGGGTTGGAGGGCGAGTTCACGAGCAGCAGCTGCGTCTCGTCGGAGATCGCGGCCGCCAGGTCGTCCAGCGCGGGTTCGAGGTCGAAGCCGTGTTGGCCCAGATCGACCCGCGTGAGGTCGCCGCCGGCGAGTTTCACCATCGCCTCGTAGGAGACCCACGCCGGATCGAGCAGGATCACCTCGTCGCCCTCGTCGACCAGCGCCTGCACCGTCTCGAACAGCGCCTGCTTCGCGCCGGGCGTGACGACGACGTTCCCGGGTTCGCAGGCGACACCTTTCCCTTTCAGGTCGGTCGATATCGCCTGCCGGAGCTCCGGGATGCCACTGGAGGCCGTGTAGCCCGTGTGGCCGTCCGATATCGCCTGCCGGCCGGCCTCCCGGATGCGCTCGGGCGTCGGGAAGTCCGGCTCGCCAACGGAGAGGTCGACCACGTCGACACCCTGCTCTTGGAGTTCGCTCGCCTTGTTGCCGACCGCGACGGTCGCCGACGGCTCGACGCGGCCGACGCGCTCGGCGAAGTTCCACTCGCGCTCGCTCATGGCAGGGCCTCCACGAGGTCGACCGCAGCGTCGACGGCCGCTGCCCCCTTGTCGACGCGCTCGCGGGCCTCGGCACCGCTCTGTCCGGGGCCGGTGACGCCGAAGGTGACCGGCGTGTCACGGTCGAGTCCGACCGACTGGAGCGACTCCGCGGTCGCGTCGCTGATCACCTGATCGTGATCCGTATCGCCCGTGACGACCGCGCCGACGACCGCGACGGCGTCGATCTCCTCTCGCCGCGCGAGCCGGTCCGCGGCCAGCGGGCTGTCGTACACGCCGGGCACGTGTACGGTTTCGCCGATATCGACGCCCCGGTCCGCGGCGGCGTCTGCCGCCGCCTCCGCCATCCGCTCGGTGACGGAGGCGTTGAACTCCGCTACCACGAGTCCGAGATTCACCATACGCGATGCTTGGCGCCGGCGAAGAAAGAACTACCGAAGCGGGCGGTCGCGACAGCCGCGGCTCGGGGGCGAACGACGCGGAGAAACACACAGCGGGCGATACAGTGCGGTACGACGAGAGCCGTCTACGGCCAGTTGCCGTTATCGGTGAACGCGTCGACGACGCGCTGGATCGCGACGACGTACGCCGCGGTGCGGAAGTTCGGGAGGTCGAAGCTCGCGTACGCGTCCGTGAGGTCGTCGAACGCGTCGGTGATGACCGCCTCCAGCTCCTCGTTGACGCGCTCCTCGTCCCAGTAGAAGCGCTGGCGGTTCTGGACCCACTCGAAGTAGCTCACGGTCACCCCGCCGGCGTTGGCGAGGATGTCCGGGAACACGTGGACGTCCTTCTCGGTCAGCACGTCGTCGGCGTCGGGCGTGAGCGGGCCGTTGGCGGCCTCGACGATCACGTCGGCGCTGACGTCCTCGGCGAGGTCGCCGTCGATGGCGTTCTCCAGCGCCGCGGGCACCAGCAGGTCGACGTCCATGGTGAGCAGCTCCTCGTTGGTCAGCGCCTCGGTGCCCTCGTAGCCGGAGACGGAGCCGGTGTCACGCTTGAACTCCTTGACCTCGACGGGGTCGAGCCCGCTGGGGTCGTAGATCCCGCCGGAGGAGTCGGAGACGGCGACGACGTTGGCGCCGAGTTCGTCGATGAGCTTCGTGGCGATCCAGCCGGCGTTGCCGTACCCCTGGACGGCCACGTCGGCGCCGACGATGTCCCGGCCGAGGTAGTCGAACGCCTCGCGGGCGGTGATTGCGGTCGAGCGCCCCGTGGCCTCGACGCGACCCTCGCTCCCGCCGGCTTCGAGGGACTTCCCGGTGACGACGCCGGGCTCGGTCGTGTTCTCCAGCGTCTCGTAGGTGTCCTTGATCCAGTTCATCTCCCGCTGGCCCGTGTTCACGTCGGGCGCGGGCACGTCCTTGTCCTCGCCGATGAACGGGCGCAGCTCCTCGGCGAAGGATCGCGTGATGTTCTCGATCTCGTTCGCGGAGTACTCCGAGGGGTCGATCACGATCCCCCCTTTCCCGCCGCCGTAGGGGATGTCGACGACGGCGCACTTGTACACCATCCACCCGGACAGCGCCTTGACCTCGTCGCGGGTGACGCCGGGGTGGTAGCGAATCCCCCCTTTGTAGGGGCCTCGGTCGCCGTTGAACTCCGATCGGAACGCCTTGAAGCGCTCGATCGACCCGTCGTCCATGTCCACAGAGAGGTTCGTCTCCAGCACGCGCTCGGGGTACTTGAGCCGGTGGATGACGTCGTCGTCGACGTCGAGGTACGCGGCCGCGTCGTCGATCTGCTCCTGCAGACTCTCGAACGGGTTTGCTTCGTCTGACATTCCGGCGCGGAATTCGCCCGTAGCTCGAATAAGCCTGCCGAAGTCCCGACGGAACGTTTGTGAAGGATTACCGCTTTTCGCCCGCGGCCGCCCGCTCCAGCACGCGCTCGGCCTGCGCGATCAACGGCGCGTCGATCATCTCGCCGTCGACGCTGAACACCGCACGGCCCTCGCGTTCGGCCTCGTCACGCGCGTCGAGCACGCGCTCGGCCCACTCGACGCGCTCGGGTGCGGGCGTGAACGCGTCGTTGATCACGGGCACCTGTGCGGGGTGGATCGCCATCTTCCCGTCGTACCCCAACTGGAGCGCGAACTCGGTGGCCTCGCGCAGCCCCGCCTCGTCCTCGAAGTCGGTGAACACGGTGTCGATGGCGTCGATGCCCGCCGCGCTCGCGGCCAACACTACCTGCTGGCGCGCGTGCAGCACTTCGGTCCCCTCGTCGGTCCGGGTCGCACCCACGTCGGCGGCGAGATCCTCCGCGCCGAACACCAGCGCGTCCGTCGCCCGCGCGTCGGCGATGTCCTCGGCGCGCAGCACGCCGCGGGCGGTCTCCACCAGCGCGAGCAGCGCGGGGTCGGCGTCGTGCTCGTCGAGCAGGTCCGCCACCCACTGCACGTCCTCGGGCTCGGCGACTTTCGGCACCATCACGCCGTCGAGGCGCAGCGAGTCGGGCGCGTCGTCCAGCAGCGCGTCGAGGTCGGCCGCAGCGTCGACGCTCACCCGGACGGTCACCTCACAGTCGGGATCGAACGCCGGGTCTGCAAGTACCTCGCGAACCGACTCCCTCGCGGCGGCGCGCTGGCTCGGTGCGACGGCGTCCTCGAGGTCGAAACAGACCGTGTCCGCGCCCGATTCCGGCGCCTTGCGCATCAGCTCCGGGCGGTCGCCCGGCGAGAACAGGAGGCTTCTGCGTGCCATACCTACCGACTCAGACGGCGCGGAGTTAACTGGTCGGGATCGAGTCGGCAGCGTTTTGCGCCGACCGATCGATCCGGGGGGTATGACGGGACGCTACTACGAGGAGTTCGAGGTCGGCGAGACGATCGAGCACGAGAAGCGCCGCACCGTCTCGGAGTCGGACAACCAGACGTTCTGCGATATGACGATGAACCAGCAGCCGCTCCACCTCGACAGCGACTTCGCCGGGGAGACGCAGTTCGGCGAACGGCTGGTCAACGGGCTGTACACGATGTCGCTGGCGGTCGGGCTCTCCATCCCCGACACCACCGACGGCACCATCGTCGCGAACCTCTCCTACGACAACGTCGAACACCCCAACCCCGTGTTCCACGGCGACACGATCTACGCGCGGACGACGGTGACCGACAAGCGCGAGACCAGCGACGGCGAGCGCGGGATCGTAGAGATGCACGTCGAGGCGTTCAAAGTCGAGTCCGACGGGGAGGACACGCTCGTCTGTGAGTTCGATCGGACGGCGCTGAGCCTGAAGCGCGAACACGCCGAGTAGGGCACGGATGGACCCAGTCACCGAGCGGCTCCGGGCGTTGCTTTCCCCCGTGATCGCGGCCGCGGGCACCGCGACGGTCGCACGGCTCGGACTCGGCCTGATGCTGGTGCTCGCCGGGGTGCACAAGCTGCTGGCCCCGGCGGCGTGGGCCGTCTACGTGACCGACTGGCTGGCGCCGTGGCTCGTCGTGCATCCGAGGCTGTTCATGCTCGCGAACGGGCCGCCGGAGATCCTCGTCGGCGCCCTGCTGCTCGCGGACCGCTACGTCGCGCCCGCGACGGCCGTCGCCGCCGTGTCGCTTCCGGTGACGGTCCTCTACCTCGCGGTCGTCGCCGCCACGGACGGCCGGTTCGTCGACGTGTTGATCCGGGACGTGGGGCTGGCCGCTCTCGCGTGGGTGGTGCTGCTCGACGCGCTCGGGGCGGAGTGAGGTGGCGGCGACGCTGGCGAACAGGCGATCGAACGGCGCCGCGGTGGGGGATCGCGCTCCCGCCCAGTGCCACCGCGGTCGGCGGGTCAGGGCACGGGAGCCGTGCCCTCGCCATCCGGCTTAAAGAACGGTGCCGTGTTTCTTGTCGGGCAGGTCCTTCTCGACGTCCTCGTAGAACGCGAAGCGGTTGACCAGCTCCCCCCGCAGCGTCGACGGCGGCACCACGTCGTCGATGACGACCTCGCTGGCCATGCGGTGGGCGTCGATGTCCTGTCGGTACTCCTCGCGGAGCTCCTGTTCACGCTGCTTTCGCTCCTCGGGGTCGTCGATGGCGTCGAGCTTGTTGGCGTAGACGGCGTTGATCGCCGCCTCCGGCCCCATGATCGCGATTTCGCCGGAGGGGAGTCCGAGCACGCTCTCGGGGTCGTAGGCGGGACCGCCCATCGCGTAGATGCCGGCGCCGTAGGCCTTCCGCACGACGACGGTCTGTTTCGGCACCGTCGCCGAGGAGGTGGCGTAGATGAACTTCTTCCCCTTCTCGAGGATCGCGTCCTTCTCGACCTCCGAGCCCGCCATGAACCCCGGCGTGTCACACAGGTACAGCAGCGGAATCTCGTAGGCGTCGCAGGTCCAGATGAACTCCGCCGCCTTCTCGGCGGCGTCGGGGAAGATCGCGCCCGATCGGTGGTTGGGCTGGTTCGCGACGACGCCGACCGGCCGGCCGTCGATCCGCGCGAACGCGGTGACGATCTCCTTGCCGTACTCGGGCTTCATCTCCATGACCGACTCGGCGTCGCAGATCCGGTCGAGCAGGTCGTGGACGTCGTACGCCTTGTTCGGGTTGTCTGGGACGACCTCGTCGATCCCCTCGGGGGAGAATTTGGGGTTCTCCGGCTCCGAGCGGGGGGGCTTCTCGCCGGCCTTGTCCGGGAGGTAGCTCATCAGCTTCGCGGCCATCGCGCGCGCCTCGCGTTCGTCTTTCGCGACGAGGTCGGCGCTGCCGGAATGCTTGGCGTGGACGGCGGGGCCGCCGAGGTCCTGCATGTCGATCTCCTCGCCGGTCACCATCTTCACCATCCGCGGGGAGGCGATCGCCATCGCGGACATCCCCTCGACCATGATCGTGAAGTCGGCGAACACCGGGGTGTAGGCGGCGCCGGCGATGCAGGGGCCGTACAGCACGCAGATCTGCGGGACGTACCCCGAGAGCATCGAGTGGTTGTAGTAGTACTTCCCGATCCCCTCGCGGTTGGCGAAGAAGCCGGTCTGCTGGTCGATCCGGCCCCCCGAGGAGTCCATCAGGTAGAGCACGGGGTTGCCCGACTTGAGCGCGCGCTGCTGCATCCGGAGGAACTTCTCGACCCCGCGGCCGGCCATCGACCCCGCCTTGACGGTGAAGTCGTTGGCCATCCAGTGGACGTCGCGATCCTCGAACGTCGCCGCCCCTGTCAGGAGGCCGTCGCCGGGCAGTCGGGTGTTCTCGTCGTACTCCTCGACCTCCGGGGAGTCGGGGTGCCACTCGTCGAACGCGGCGAACTTCCCGTCCTCGAACTGGATCCCGTCGGCGGCGCCCTCGCGGTCGGCGTCGCCGGGACCGCCGTCGCCGTCCTCGCCGAACCAGAGGTCAAGCCGGTCACGGACGAACAGTTTGCCCTGCTCGGGCAGGCGCTGCTTGTACTTCTCGGGACCGCCGCCGAGGATCTCCTCGATCTCCTCGCGGAGCTTCCGTTCGCGCTCGGTCGGCCCGAGGTCGTCGTCGAGGGGGTACTCCGTCTCGGGGGCCGCGGCCGTGGCCGCGGGCTCGTCGGCGTCGCCGACCAGCACCTCGATGTCGGCGCCGAGATGTTCGGCCAGCGCGGCGGCGACCGCCGACGCCTCCTCGTCGGTGGCACCGTCGCCGATGCGGACGTGCATAGGGGGGTGGTCGGTCGAACGGGGCAAAAAGGGTCCGAAAATGGAGTCGGTCCGGGGAGGGACCGTCGCTCGCCGCGGAGTCGCCGTCCCGTCTGCCGACTACTCGTCGTACTCGTAGAAGCCGCGCCCGGTCTTCTTCCCGAGGTCGCCCGCCTCGACTTTCCGCTTCAGCAGGTACGCGGGGGTGTAGCGGTCGCCGAGCTCCTCGTGGAGCGTCTCGCTGGCGTGGAGACAGACGTCGAGGCCGATGTGGTCGGCGAGTTCGAGCGGCCCCATCGGGACGTTCGTCCCGAGCGTCATCCCGCGGTCGATGTCCTCCTTCTCGGCGACCCCCTCGTCGAACGCGCGGATCCCCTCGTTGATCCACGGCATCAGGATGCGGTTGGTGACGAACCCGGGCTTGTCGTCGGACTCCCACGTCTCCTTCCCGAGGTCCTCGGCGAACGCGTGGGCCAGCGCCGTCGTCTCGTCGGCGGTGCGCTCGCCGGTGACGACCTCGACGCCGTCCATGATCGGGACGGGGTTCATGAAGTGGAGGCCGACCACCGCGTCCGCGCGCTCGGTCGCGCTCGCGATGGTCGTGATCGACAGCGTCGACGTGTTGGTCGCGAGCAGCGCCTCCTCGTCGAGCACGTCGTCCAGATCGGCGAAGATTGACTGCTTGAGCTCCATCTCCTCGGGCGCGGCCTCGACGACGAGCTCGGCGCCCGCGAGGTCGTCGAGCTCGGTGGTCCCCGTGATCCGCGCTTTCGTGTCCTCGGCCTCCTGCTCGCTCAGCGCGTCCCGGTCGACCAGCCGCGAGAGCGAGTCGTCGATCGTCTCGAAGCCGTCGTCGACGAACGACTGCTCGATGTCCCGCATCACCACGTCGTAGCCCGCGGTCGCGGCGACCTGTGCGATCCCGGCACCCATCGTCCCGGCGCCGACGACACCGACCGTCTCCACGTCGTCCAGTTCGTACATGGTCGGCGCTCGGCCCGGCAGCACCGTAAGGGTAGCGACAACCGCCAGACTGCATCGCCGCGGATATCTCCCTCGTATCGTGAGGTAGAAGCGCTCTACGTCCGGTAACCGGCAGTCAGCTCACACAAAGCTTCAAGTGTCTTTGGCAACGATTGCGAGCCAACGTGACCCGCCTGCTGGAGCATCTGATGGCCGACGTCGACGAGGAGGAGCGACGCTCGGTCGACACGCCGACCGACCTGAAGTTCGTCGGCCCGGCGACCGCCGACGCCATCGAGTCGGCCGGGTTCTCCGCACAAGACGTCCTCGAGAAGGACGTCTCCTACCGGATGCTGCTCGAAGCGGGGGTCAACCCCGGCGTCGCCGCGAAGATCCGCCGCCACCACTCGCTCCCCTGGTCGTTCGACAACGACGGGGATCTGGACCGGCGGTCCGAGCAGGTCCGGGGGCTCGGGGACGAGGAGGCCGCGTGGGTCGCCTCCAGCCACGGTGACGGGGAGACGAGCGACGACGGGGGAGAGACGGACAACGACGATCTCGACGAGGAGGCGGCGTGGATCGACGGCTCCGCCGGCGAGCCCGAGGCGCTCGACGAGGTGGAACCCGACGACGACGGAGACGACACCGACGACGAGGCCGCGTGGGTCGCGAACGCCACGAGCGGCGGTGACTCGGCGACCGCCGACGGGAGCGGCGACCCGCTGGCGGCCGAGGCGGCCTGGCGCGAGCGGTCGAAGCCGACGCCGCTGACCGACATCTCGGGGATCGGGGAGAGCTACGCCGAGCGGCTGGCGGAGGCGGGCGTCACGTCCGTCCGGTCGCTCGCGACCGCCAGCCCCGAGCTGCTGTCGGACGTGACCGGCATCTCCCGGGACCGCCTCCAGCGGTGGCACCACGAGGCGAGCGAGCGGGCGGACTGAGCCGGCGGGACAACCGCGCGGCCGCGTCGGGCCGACGAAGCCTTTATACTCGAAGCATCAACATCGATACGTAGATGGCGAGACCCGGGCAGGCGGTTCCGTCGGGGGTGGCGTCCCGGTGAGCATCGACATCGCCACCCGCGGGACATCCCTCCACGTCACGGACAGTATCGAGCAGCGCCAGTGCGTGCTGCGGATGCCCGAGCCCGCCGAGGTCGAGACGATCGACGGCGATCGGTTCTACTTCCCGGTCGACGCCGCCGCACGGGTCGATACCGAGAGCATCACGCTCGGGAGCTACGTCGCGACGTTCGTCCGGAACGGCGACGGCGACGTGGTCGCGCAGATGGATCGGACCGACGGCGTGGACCTCGGCTCGGGCGAGTACCTGATCGAACTCGAGCAGCCGGTGAAGCTGTACGTCCGGATCGAGGGGTCGCTGACCGTCGAGACAAACGGGATGACGACGACAGTCGGTACCGACGGCGACCTGTTCGTCGCCGGGCGCTCCCGGCACAACCACCCCGCGGGGACGATCACGACGACAGCGGAGTCCCGGGAGATGATGCGTGCGGTGTCGGCGATGTCCTCCTCGCTGAAGACCACGTCCGTCGAGCGGTCCTACCCGACGCTGCGTGGGCACCCCCCCGAGATCGAACTCGGCGACGAACTGGACATCCCGGAATCGATGGCGCCGGCCGACGCCGGCGTCCGGGTCGAGGTGCCGCCGCGACTCCGGTTCGTCTACCCGGTCGCCCCGCTCGCATTCTACCTCGGCGCCGAGGTGGTGCCCGGAAACGTCCCTCGGCTTGTCGGGGAAGACGGATTCAGCTACCGACTCGACGGCCCGGGCGGCTTCGAGGAGACGGTCGCGCAGACGCTCAAGCAGACGCTGCTGTTCGACTGCGTCGCGCGGACGGAGGGGTTCTACGAGGTCGAACTCGCCGAGCGCGACGAGGTCGACCAGCGCGTCGACCTCGACTGGGCGGACCTCTACGGCCGAGCGCTCTCCGAACAGTTGGACGCGTACCTCTCGGTCCCCTACGAGCGGATTGCCGACTGCGTGCCCAAGTGGAAGACCGCGGGCTACGTCGCGCCCGAGGCGGAGAACGCCGAGCTGCTGCCGTACCTGATCGACGATCTGGCGACGATCAAGGCGCCAGCCGGGGAGGCGACGACCCCCGAGCAGGTGCAGTCCGACTCGTTGTTCGACTTCGCGCGTGCCGGCTCCGGGCCGGACGTAGCGGCGCTCACGGGACCGACCCGCAGTACGACGCGCAGCATGGGGGAGGAGCGTGCACAGAGGCCCGAGGGGTCGCTACCGGATCTGGTCGAGCCGGAACCGACCGGTGCGTTCGAGACCGTCTGGGCAGACGATGGCGTCCCCGTCGGCGCGATCAAGGCGTCGGTCGACGGCTACCGCAACGGTATCGAACACACGCCCTCGCAGGAGATCGGCGTCACCGTCGTCGTCAACGACGAGGGGATGACCGAGGAGGGCGACGTCGCCGAGGAGGTGTACGGCGATGACACGGACTTCCCGTTCGACCTGCGGGTGTACCGCAACCTCACCACCGAACGACTCTCGGCGGTGCTCGAGACCGAGCGGGAGTTCCTCCACTACATCGGCCACGTCGAGTCAGATGGGTTCCAGTGCTCCGACGGGCGCCTCGACGCGCGCAATCTGGATTTCGTCGGCGTCGATGCGTTCTTCCTCAATGGCTGTGCGTCGTACGATCAGGGGATGGCGCTGCTGGAGAACGGCGCCGTCGGCGGCGTCGTCACGCTCACCGAAGTAGTCAACAGCGGTGCGACACGAGTGGGAAAAGCGATGGTAAAGCTGCTGAACTATGGATTCCCACTCCACTCGGCACTTAGCGTCGCGAGCAAGCAGTCGTTTGTCGGGGGACAGTATTCGGTCGTTGGTGACGGTGATGTCGACATCGTGCAAGGAGAGAGTATCGGCGCACCGATTACAGATATCGAACAAGTCGATGACGGGTACATCGCGAGAGTGCGACTGTACCCCGACTCCGATCTGAGTACCGGCGGAATGGCGTCGATAGACATCGCCGACGATCGGCGTCAACACCTCGCACCGGGTGTTTTGGGGGAGGTGTTCTATTCGGATCTCGAAAGTTTGCTCGAAGATGCCGAAGACGACCTCGTCCGTTACGAGGGAGAAATCAAGTGGCTATCGGAGCTTTCGCAGTAAGATGCGCTTCTTCTAGTGGTTGACTCAGGGACCTGCAACCGGACTCGAGTGACCAGCGACGGCGCTCCCCGCCTGCGAGAGGAATAGCATCATCGTGAACAGGACGCCCATCATCTTCGGGTTGTCGGCCAGGAACGACTTGAGTTCGGACATGACATCCTATGCCACACAGCCACTGTATTTGTGAATAGATATTCCCGGCTTTGATATTAGGGATTGATAAATCGGCGAGAGCAAAGAACCGCAAGACAGAGCCGAGCTGTACCGGCCGTCGATCCGCGACCTTTCACTCGAGATAGCCCAGATCTTCGAGCTGCTGGGCGATCTCCTCGAACTCCGCCTCCGTGAGCTCCCCGCGTTTCTGGTGTTTGATCACGATACTGCGCAGCAGGAATCGAACGAGGTCGCTCGTGCTCGAGAAGCTCGTCCCCTCGATTGTCTCGTCGACGCGCTCGGCGAGTTCGGTGGGGATCGAGACGGTGGTGTAGTCGGTCATTACGCGCCGGTCGGGCGCGGGCGGGGAAAAGCGCGCCGGCTGCGGGCAGGGCCGTCGACGCCCGATCACGTCACTCCTCGTCGGCGATGGACTCGATCCGGTCGAGCTGTTCGCGGTGGAGGGTGAGGATCAGGTCCGAGAGCACGCCGAACATCAGCAGTTGGACGCCGAGCAGGATCCCGGCGGCGCCGACGAGCGCCCAGATCTGGTGGGGGACGCCGTAGACGAACCACTCGATCGCGACGAAGGCGGCGACCGCCGCCCCGGCGAGCCCGGAGACGACGCCGACGCTGCCGAAGTAGAACAGGGGATTGCTCGTCTTCGCACGCCGGAACAGCTCGAGGAAGATGATCCCGCCGTCCCGGATCGGGTGGAGGTTCGTGTTCGAGCCTGCGGGCCGTTCGAGGTACGTGATCGGCACGACCGCGGTGGGGATCCCCTGCTTCGCACACTCGACGGCCATCTCCGTCTCGATGCCGAACCCGTCCGCCGAGAGGCGCAGGCGCTCGAAGGAAGCGCGGCTGAACGCGCGGTAGCCGCTCAGGATGTCGTCGAAGCTCTCGCCGTGGATGAAGCTGAACAGGCGGTTGGTGAGCTTGTTGCCGACCTTGTTCAGGCGGGTCATCGCCCCGTCCTCCATGTCGGCGAACCGGTCTCCGATGACGTGCTCGTACCCCTCCTCCAGCGGCGCGAGCATGCGGTCCGCTTCCTCTGGGCGGTAGGTGCCGTCGCCGTCGGCCATCAGGACGTACTCGCGGTCGATATGTTCCCGGACGGCCTCGCGGATCGCCTGCCCCTTGCCCGAGGCGGACTGTATCTCGACTCTGGCGCCGTGCTCGCGGGCTATTTCGCGGGTGTCGTCGTCTGAGCCGCCGTCCATCACGAGCACGTCGTCGAACCCCTGCTCGCGGAAACCGTCGACGCAGTCGCCGATAGTGGCGGCCTCGTCGTAGGTGGGCAGAAGGACTGTGACGCGCTCGGGATCGGGCATATCGTTTCTCGTGTGGTAGTGGGTGGAGTGAAAAGGCTTCTACTTGGGGCGACGACACCGGCGGGGTTTTTGGCGCTCGTGTCGCATGGGGGAGTATGCGACGTTTGGTCGAGGCTCTCGGCAGCCTCCTCGCGCTGACCGGGCTTCCCTATCTGGCCTACGTGGGGCTGTACTGGCTCCTCGGACCGGAGGGATCGCCCGCGGAGAAGGATTACGACGCCGAGCCGACTGTGAGCATCGTCCTCCCGACGTACAACGAGGAAGGAATCGTCGAGGCGAAACTCGAGGAACTGGTCTCGCTCGACTACCCGATGGAGAAGGTGGAGATCGTCGTCGTCGACTCCAGCGAGGACGAGACGCCGGAGCTGGTGGAGTCGTTCTTCGAGGAGCGGGACGCGCCAGAGCTGACGCTTATCCGCGAGGAGGAGCGTCGCGGGCTCGCGGTCGCGCTGAACGAAGCCTACGCCGCAGCGTCGAACGAGATGGTCGTCAAGACCGACTGCGACTCACGGATCGCCGACGACGCCCTCCGGGAGGCGGCGGCGAACCTCGCCGACCCCGAAGTTGGTGCGGTGACGGGACGGAACGCCGAGACACTCGGCGGGAGCGAGGTCGAAGAGGGGTACCGCGACGTGCAGGCGCACATCCAGACGCTGGAGTCACACCTCGACTCGACGCTCATCTTCCACGGGCCGTTCTCGGCGTTCGAGAACGGCGCGATCGTCCCCATCGACGAGGACTCCATCGCCGACGACACGGAGCTGGCGCTGAAGATCCGGAAGGACGGTGATCGGGTGGTGTTCGACCCCGAGATCGAGTACAAGGAGGCTGCCCATTCGACGTTCCGGAAGCGCCGTCAGCAGAAGGATCGACGGGCGATGGGGCTGATTCGGTTGCTCTGGCGACAGCGCGAGATGCTGGGGGGGTACGGGGCGTACGGGCGGGCAGTACTGCCGTTCAACTGGTGGTTCATGATCGTCTCGCCGTGGCTCGTGATGGCGTCGATCGGGCTGGCGACGCTCGGTGGGTTGGCTGTTGGTGGCCCGCTGGGGCTGGTAGTTCCAGGGGCAGTTTCGGGGTTCGTCCTGTTGGGATCGCGTGAGAAGCTCGGTTCGTTGCAAGCGGCGTACTCGCTGTTCGACACGCAGGTGTCGCTGTTCCGTGCGAGCCTGAAGCTGTTGAGCGGTGAGGGTGACGGGACGTGGGAGATCGACGAGGAGCTGCGGGAGGTGTACGGGTGAAGATACTGCAGGTCACGCCTCGGTATCCCCCACGCACGGGCGGTGTGGAGACACACGTGAAGGAGATCAGTGAGCGACTGGTAGAGCGCGACCACGAAGTCGTCGTCCATACCGCGGATCTGGGGCAGGATGTGGAGGGGTGGGAGCTCCGGAACGGCGTCGAAGTTCACCGCCATCCAGGGTTCTCACCCGGCAGCGCGTTTCACATCGCGCCGGAGATCGTCTCGGCAGTTCGTCGGAGTAACGCGGACGTCGTTCACGCGCACAACTATCACTCGCTCCCGGTCTTCTTCGCCGCGCTGGGTGTGACCGACGAGCGGTTCGTCGTGACGACTCACTACCACGGTGAGAGTGCGAGTGGGTTCCGTGACCGTCTGCTGTCGGTGTACGAACCGTTCGGGAAGTGGGCTGTCAGGCAGGCCGACGAGGTGATCGCAGTGAGCGAGTGGGAACGTGACCGGCTTCAGGAGGACTTCGGCGTCGACGCGACGGTGATTCCGAACGGCGTCGAGGTGGAGCGGTTCGCTTCGACAGAGCCCGAGGTCCATGATCGGCCGTATCTGTTGACTGTCGGTCGGCTGGAGGAGTACAAAGGAGTACAGCACGTGATTCGAGCAATGCCGGAGTTGGAGGAGTACGACCTGTTAGTGGCGGGCTCTGGGTCATATCGGCGGGAACTGGAGCGAATTGCTTCTGAAGTGGGTGTTGACGACCGAGTGGAGTTTCTGGGCTACGTCGACGACGATCGGTTGCCCGGACTGTACGCGGGCGCGGACGTGTACGTGACGCTGTCTGAGTTCGAGGCGTACGGGATGACAGTCGCGGAGGCGTTGGCGGCCGGGACGCCATGTGTCGTGCGGGAGTCGGGAGCATTGGTCAACTGGAGCGAGATCGGCGAGTGCCTCAGTGTTTCCACGACGGACCGGGACACCGTTGCCGACGCCGTTCGGCGCATTTCGGGAGCCACGTCCGATCGATCGCGAGTGTCGGGGTGGGATGAAGTGACCGAACAGGTCGAGACACAGTACAGCCGTGCCCTCACGAGATCATTGGGGCGGACCTGACTCCCCTCAACGCTTGACCGCAGTCTCGATCGCCTCGGCCATCCCGTCGACCATCCGCTCGTAGTCGAACTCCCGTATCCGTTCCCTGGCCCGGTTACCGAACGTCGCCGCTTTCTCCGAGTCATCAAGGAGCGACGCCAGTCTGTCCGCGAGCGCACGGGCGTTGCGTTCCGGAACGACATAGCCATTCACGCCGTCCTCAACGACTCCTGCGGCCGCGGCACCCACCTGTCCTGTCGCGATGACCGGCGTCCCCGAGCTCATCGCCTCGTTCACGACCAGTCCCCAAGGCTCACGGAAGATCGCTGTCTGGACGGATGGCAGGACGAAACAATCAGCGAGCGCGTAGTACGCGGGCAGATCATCGTTATCGACGTACCCCGTGAGTGTCGTGTTCGGTACGTCCTCGGCCTGCCGTTTGAAGGCGTCGTAGTCGTCGCCGTCCCCGACCAACAGGAGGTGTGGCTCGGCGTCGGTGCGCCATCGAACGGCCTTGAACGCGTCGATCAGATACCGGACGCCCTTGGACTCTATCATCCGCCCGACGAACAGCGCGATGGGGCTGTCCGACGGAATACCCAGTTCCCGACGGAGTTCGCCCGGGTCCCGCTCGCTCGACGCGAACTTCGTGGTGTCGACGGTGTTCCACGCAACCGAGACTTTGTCCCGGTCGACACCCAGATCGGCGAGGTAATGCTCAATGTGGGGGCCGTACACTGCGATCGCGTCTGCCCCCTCGTAGATCCGCGAGACCAGGGGGAACGTCGTAGTCCGGAGCGTCGTCAACGGGAGATGCCACTCACCTGTCCAGAGGACGAACGGGGTCCCGGTTACTCGGGCGTACAGGTAGCTCGCTTGCCCGCCGAACCCCTCAACAGGGGAACCGACGATGACATCTGGATTGTACTCCCGAAGTGCGCCGAAAACACCTGGAGCAACGGCGTATCGGTCACGGAGTTCGTAGTTCGATAATTCGAGGTAGGGAAACTGCCCGAAGGCCCGCCACGACTCCTTGGTATTACAGAAGAACACCTTCGACTCGAAGCGATCAGCGAACGCCTCGTAGAAGCCCGTCCGATACGGCGGGCAGAACTCCGACACGATAGCGACGCGCATGCCGGCTATCGCTCTCGGAGCGACATATACATTTACGGTTCCGCCGAAAAGCAACCAACTAGTGAACCACGCGACATCCCTCTCCTCGCCCGACATCGTCGTCACACACGACCAGATGTGGACGTACGGAGGAGCGGAGCGTGTGGCCCTCCATCTTGGCTCGGCGCTCGACGCTCCGGTATATACGACCTACATCGGGGAGTCAGCACGCGAAGCGGCGATCGACCTCGGCGTCGACGTGACTGCGTTCGCACAGAGCCGCTACGACGGACTGGGGAAGTGGCGTCGCGCGGAAGGATTCAAGAGTGCCTCGCTCACGCTGAACTGGCAGGACGCCCCGCTAGAGGAGTTCGACCTGATCTTCTCGGCGCACATGTTCTCGCGGCACTACCGAACACTCGACCACCAGTACATGCTCAACTACTGCCACTCCCCGCCGCGGTGGCTCAACGACCTGATGGGCCACCGTCTCTCCTCACTGCCG
This sequence comes from Halolamina salina, assembly GCF_054653455.1. Taxonomy (NCBI): domain Archaea; kingdom Methanobacteriati; phylum Methanobacteriota; class Halobacteria; order Halobacteriales; family Haloferacaceae; genus Halolamina; species Halolamina salina. Next base: position 1,871,682 of record NZ_BAAIGE010000002.1, read on the forward strand.
TCGGCCGTCCGCACGCTCGCGAAGTCGTACATGACCGGGATGGACGTACTCGACGCACGGTCGACGGATCGTGTCGACGCATTCGTCGCCAACAGCGAGGTGATTCGGGATCGAATCCGGCGTTACTACCGGCGCGACGCATCGATCGTCTATCCACCGATCGAGACGGACGAGATTGAGTACGGGGAATCGGACGGAGAGTTCTACCTTATGGTCGGTCGTGTGGTGGAGTCCAAACGGCCCAAGACCGTCGTCGAAGCGTTCGATCGACTGGACGACGAACTGAAGATCGCCGGTGGTGCCGACAACGAACCCGTCTTCGGGACGAGCACCTTCGAGGAAGTCCGTTCGCTCGCGGGACCGAACGTCGAGATGCTCGGCTACGTCGCCGACGAGCGCAAAGAGGAACTCCTCCGCCAGGCGAAGGCGGTCGTCTACCTCCCGGTGCGGGAGGATTTCGGCATGGTCCCGATCGAAGCGCTGGCCGCCGGGACGCCCGTCGTCGCCGCGAACGAAGGGTTCCCAGCAATCGCGATCGAGGACGGCGAGACCGGTGCGGTGGTGGAGCCGACCGCCGAGGGCGTGATCGACGGCGTTCGGCGGATCGAGGAGGCGGAGTTCAATCCCGAAGCGTTGGCCGCCGTCGCGGAACAGTATTCGGTGGATCGCTTTGAGGAACGGATCCGCGAGGTTGTCTCGCGGTTCTGTGAGGAGCCCGAACGGTATCGGGCGGGCGAGGACACCCTGCGGTAATGCCAGAGGAGCAGAGCCCCGCCGACATCAGTCCGAGCGGCGAAGCGACGAAGGCGACGCTCGCGAAGTTCGCAATGGCGGCCATCGGCTTCGCCGGGAACATCTACTTCGCTCGGGAGCTGGGGCCGAACCGGATCGGCGGGTTCTACCTGTTCGTCGCGGTGGCGGCGTTCCTCGGACGACCGATGGCCGGGATGGGGGCGGCAGTACAGAAGCGTGCGTCGGAAGCGGGGACCTCGATGGCGGAGTCGGTCGGGGCGTTGGGGCTGTTCGGGGCCGCGTGGTTCGTCATCGTCACGGCCGGAACGATCATCGGTCGCGGATGGCTCCAGTCCTACACCGGTATCGATTCCGTCGCCCTGTTCTTGGTGCTCTACTTCGCCACCGAGATGCTGTTCGGGACGTTTGTCCCGGTCCTGCAGGCACGGGGACAGATCGGCTTTTCCAACGGAATGGACGCGCTACGCTCGTACATCGGGATCCCGATACAGCTGGTGCTCGTGACGCTCGGTTTCGGCGTCCCGGGGCTGATCGTCGGCCTGATCGCCGCCAACGTGATCGCGGTCCCGATCGCGGTGCGGGAACTCGGTACGGCGCTCGAGAAGCCGTCGAAGCGCCTCGTCGCTCGCGTGGCGGACTACGCCCGCTTCAGCGTACCCAACGCCGTCGTCGGGACGGCGTACGGCCGGTTCGATACGTTCCTCCTCGGAGCACTCCTCTCACAAGCCGTGGTTGGCGACTACGGTGTTGCAGCGCGGATGACGCTACCAGCGATCTACGTCGCAAGCTCCGTGTCCGCGACGACTTTCGTACGCGTGAGCGAAGGCCACAGCAGGGACGAAGCGGTCCACGAGGACGTAACCAACTCGCTCGCGTTCGCGTCCGTGCTCTCGGTCCCGCTATTTTTCGGCGGTGCCGTAGTCGCGACGCCGCTCGTCAACGTCGTGTACGGATCGGAGTACGCGGGAGCGGCGGCGTTCCTCGTACTGCTCGGGTTGCAGCGGATCTTCCAGTCACAGACACAGGCACTTCTCAAAATCGTCGACGGACTCAACCGTCCGGATTACTCGCTCAAACTGTCAGCAGTAGCGCTCGGCATCAACGTTCCGCTGGGAATCGTCCTCGTTCAACGGATCGGCGGGGTCGGCGTCGTCATCGCCACCGTCCTCGTGGAACTGTTTCGTTACCTCGGAGCGTGGCGATTCGTCGCTCGCGAGGTCCCCGAGGCGAGCGTGCTGACGACGACGTTCCTGAAGCAACTGCTCGCCGGTGTGGTTATGGGTTCTGTAGTGTACTTCCTCCGGGAATGGATTGACCTCGTTCAACCGATCGAACTAGCTATCTTGCTGACATTTGGGGCAGTGACCTACGGTTGTGTGTTGCTGTTGATAAGCCAGAGAGTCCGTGCCACAGCTACCGAAGTGGCCCTGCTTACCCAACGGCGGCTGAATATGCTCTGAGTGGAGAAAACCTCGAACAAGGGTTACTCTACGATTTCGAGTTCCAGTTGAATCTCGTCAATGAGGAACCCAAGGTGATCGGCCCACCACATTGCCCAGCGGTCTGGAAGCATCCGACCAAACCGAACCTTCGAGACGTTAGTGTGGGTTATTTCCCATCCGTCCGGGGCGAGCTCGTGCTGGAACGTCTCGGGGAGCAGAGTGTGTTCGTGTGTCGGGTCAATCCACTGTGACCGTCCCGCAGGGTGGGGGAACGCCACGGCGATAGTTCCTCCCGGACTGACGATACGGTGCAGTTCGTTAAGAGTATGGTGAAGGTCTTGAACGTGTTCCACGACGTTCCAAGCACGCACGTGTTCGAACGTGTCGTCTTCCCAAGGCCAAGGATACTCGTCAAGATCGACCACTTCGTCGGGCTGGCACTCCTCTCGGATATCCACGTTATGCCAGCCGTCTCGATAATCCCACCCACATCCCAAGTTTAACTTCTCCGGAAGATCCTCTAGTGAATCATCCACGCTAGTCATTGGGTAGCTAGACGCTCTACAATAGGATAAACGCCATGGAGTAAGGGCCATGAAAGATTAGTTTATCTACATTATCTAGGGATAGTGAGACCTAAACACTACCGAACACCCGGTCTTGCAAGTCCGTGAGATTCAACTCACTGCGATTGATCCCAAACTCTGCTTCTAGGCCAGCGAGATTGAGCGAAACCTCCTCAGCGACCGAATCAATCTGACCCTTTCGTTTGAACTGATCCGGGAGGTCGTACTGTGGCCGGGCAGAGGCAAGCAGGTATGAATACGCCGAGAGCGGGAGCTCGGCAAGGTGTTCGTGAAGGTCTCGGTTACCACTTCTCCACTGTCGGTGGCTCCAACGGATACGACTCAGTAATGAGAGCCCGGTCTGAAACTCCCCAGTTCTCACCTGCACTCCCCGGACGAGGCCGCTCCTCATCCGACCGTACACGTTCTCCGAGATGCCGATCTCCTTGGCAGGGTCCCGGTGGACGAACCAGACAACGGAACCTTCCGCGAGGAGTCGTCGCCACATATCCAAATCTTCGGCGCCGACCGGGAGGTTCCGATAGGGACCACGCTGCTCAAGGAACGCCTTCGGAGCAACTGTGAGATTTGTCGCTCTGAGGAGGAAAGCCTCCTCGCGGTGGTCGCGCAACCGTTCGTAGATTTCGACGAACCCCTTAAGCACATCCTCGTAGACATCGTCGGCGTCTATCTGAAGAATGACGTGGTCCCCCTTCGCGTGTCTGACGCCGATGTTCCTTGTTTCGCCGAGATGTCGCCCCGGATCAGGGGGAAGACGGATCAGTCTGAGCCGGTCGTACTCCGCCTGCAATGATTCGACGATTTCGGGACTATCGTCGGTTGACCCGTCGTCCACGACGAGGACCTCGAACTCGTCATTTATTTGGTTTAAAATAGATCGTAAAGAATGTTCTATAGTTTCCGACATATTGTAATTACAAACCGAAATAGTGTACTTGACCATCATTGTATGAAAGCCCGCCACCGGGTATGATATTTACGGGAGTGATTATCTGCAGTGTTCATAAATATGAGGAAAGGATTATATAAATATTTAGAATTAAATACTCGTATCGTGTACTTTGGCAGAGATTCCGATCATTTTTGAGTCGGTTTTTGTAGAGAATGAACAACTTGTATCGATGAATCACTACGAGATCTCTCGAAAGAGATGATTAACTCGTCTGCGGTAACTGTGCTCCTCCATCACTTTCTGAGAGTAATCATTGAACTCAGACTGAATACTCTGATCGGACCTTTGTCGGAACCGCTGCACCATCTCTCTCAATTCATCTTGGGATGTGATCTGGTATGGATATTCAAAACCAAGGACGTTCGATAAGTTGTTATGTTCTTTTAATATTATAGGAGTGCCTGAGGCTAATGTCTCAAAAACACGGTTGTTGACCATTCCCCAGGATTTCTGACCCTCCTTATGCATCCCTATTGTGACTTTCTTTACATTGTACCAACAATTCAACTCTTCTGGGAATCGGAAATGAGATACTGCTTCAAATTTTGAAGAACCACGATACAATCCTAACATCATCTCTTCTTTGCCAGATCTTTTGTGGCCTATTGTGCCTGCATAACCAATACCACTGCGGTCAAAACCCAATGGTTCAAATGCATAAGTTCCAAGAGGGAAATAAATTGTTTCAAACCCCGCTTGTTGGGCTTCCTTCTCTGTTTTACTGGATGGGCAGAGAATGATGTCCGGGCGAACAGATACTCTCTCAAGATAATCATCAAGAAACTGTTCCGGCGAACCGTCAAATTCCCCGAAAGACCACCACCACAAAAGGTTTAAATCTCCTTGAAGCGGTTCATAGGCAGGCGGCGTAGCTCCCGTAGATATTACAATATCTCCCTGTTCAGGATCTCCTTGGTCTCGAAAGAAATCTTGTATTGCGCGGCCGAATTGTCTAATAATCATTAAATCACCCAGTCCGCCACCATGAATCGTAATAGATGTATCTGCTGCGGCATATTGCCAATAGTTTTCGCCGGCGACTTGATTGCTTCTACTAGGAATTAAGTTCAGAATACGCTGAGCAAACCGTTTAGGAAACGACATTGGGGTTGCCTACGGGATGGTGTGGTAAGTATCTCACGTACCAGAAAGAAGTCATGAGAGGTACGGCCTTCCGGCGTAACCTTTCTTGTGAACCGGTCAGATATTATCCCACCTCAAATCTGACCCTAGATAGCGCCACGTTTGCTCCATCATAAAACCCCGTACCATAGATGGTGTACGGAAACACCGAAACCTCTACCACAGACTACTTGCTGAAATGTCCTCATGGTACCAGTCACTAACAAGTTCTCCAAAAGTTCATCACCTGTATTTTTCTTATGAATATCCACTTTTTTGTTCCTGTATCCCAATGATTTGCTGGATAAAGAAGGATAAGCGGGATCTGGCATACTTTACTGAACGATGTGCTGTAGAGACGGTAAAGACTATACGACTCACCATCACGATACTCAAAAGATGAAGGCAGTCATCCCTGCCGCCGGCCAGGGCACTCGTTTGTACCCGCAGACCCACACCAAACCGAAGGCGATGGTGCGTATCGCCGGGAAGCCGATCCTCGGCCACATCCTCTCCCGCCTCTCGGAGACTCGCGTCGACGAGGTCGTGATCGTCATCGGCGGGCCGATGCAGGACCAGATCGTCGAGTACGCCGAGGGCTCTTTCGGCGACGAGTTCACCTTCCGGTTCGTCGAACAGGAGAGCGCCGAGGGGCTCGGACACAGCATCTACCAGACCGAATCGGTCGTCCGCGGCGAGCCGGCGCTGATCGTGCTCGGGGACATGCTGTTCGAGAACGGCTACGGCACCTTCCTCGAGGCCCACGACGCACTCGACGACCCGGACGCGAGCATCGGCGTCAAGACCGTCGACGAACCACAGCACTACGGCGTCGCCGAACTGGGGGAGGGAACCGAGATCGACCGCTTGGTCGAGAAGCCCGACGACCCGCAGTCGGACTACGCGATCAGCGGCGTGTACATCGTCGAGAACACCGACCTGCTGTTCGACTGCCTCGACGAGCTCGTCGAGAACGACGTCCGCGGCGCGGGCGACGAGTACCAACTCACCGACGCCCTCCAGCGGATGATCGACGCCGACGCCCGGATCGACATCTTCGAGGTCGAGGACTGGTACGACTGCGGCCGCCCAGAGACCCTCCTCGAAGCGAACCGAGTCCTGCTCGCGAAGGGCGACAACGACGGAGCCGACACGCTCGACAACGCGGTCGTCGTCCCCCCGGTCGACTTCGGGGACGACGTCGTCGTCGAGGAAGCGATCGTCGGCCCGGATGTCAGCGTCGATTCCGGTTCCCGAATCACCGACAGTATCGTCCGAAACAGCATCGTCGGGCAGGACGCGACGCTCGAGAGCGTGAACCTCGAAGGCAGCATCGTCGGCGACGGCGCGACCGTTCGGAGCGAGGCGAACCAACTGAACGTCGGTGACAACAGCACGATCGAGCTATGAGTGACGCCCCGCACGCGGTCGTGACGGGTGGTGCCGGGTTCGTCGGCAGCCACTTGGTGGACTCCCTGCTCGACGACGGCTTCCGAGTCACCTCCCTCGACAACTTCGGGAGCGGTCGACCGAGCAACCTCGAACACATCGACACCAGTCGGTTCGACTCCCTCGAACACGACGTCCGCGAGCCGTTCCCGGAACTGGACGGCGTCGATTACGTGTACCACTTCGCGTCGCGTGCGAGCCCGACGGACTTCGAGTCACACCCCGTCGAGATCGCGCTGACGAACAGCGAGGGGGCGCACAACGCACTCGAGTTCGCCCGGGAGAACGATGCACGGACCGTGCTCGCGTCGACGAGCGAGGTCTACGGCGACCCCGAGGTTCACCCTCAGCACGAGGAGTACAACGGGAACGTGAACGTTCGCGGTCCTCGCGCGCCGTACGACGAGAGCAAGCGGTTCTCGGAGGCGCTCGCCGTCGCGTTCCAGCAGCAGTACGACGTGGACATCCGAACGGTCCGTATCTTCAACACGTACGGGCCGCGGATGCGCCCCGACGACGGGCGGGTCATCCCGAACTTCCTCTCGCAGGCGCTCCGTGACGACGATCTCACGATCTACGGCGACGGCACACAGACGCGGAGTTTCTGTTACGTCTCCGATCTCGTCGCCGGAATCCGTGCGTTCGCGGACGCCGACCCCGCCGTCGCCGCGGGCGAAGTGATCAACCTCGGGAACACACACGAGATCGAGATCCGGGAGCTCGCGGAGATCGTCATCGAGGTCCTCGACGCTGACTCGGACACCGTTCGCCGGGAGCTACCGGAGGACGATCCAGAGCTCCGCCGTCCCGACATCGGCCGGGCACAGGAGCTTCTCGGTTGGGAGCCGACGGTCGGCCTGGAGGAGGGTCTCGAACGGACCGCCGAACAGTTCGCCGAGGAGCTGGGTACGGAGTAGCCGACGGCGGTTCCGGACTCGAAAGGTAACCTATTACCCGACTCGAACAGTGTGTCGAGCCATGCCTTCGTCTCCGGAACGGGTCCTCGTCACTGGCGGTGCCGGGTTCGTCGGGAGCCACGCGGCGGCGTACTACGACGACCGCGGCAGCGAGGTGACCGTCCTCGACAACCTGAGCCGCGTCGACACCCTCGAAACGGCCGACGAATCGCGGAACACGGCCGCGTACAACTGGAACTACCTCGAAGAACACCACCCCGACGTGGAGCTGATCGAGGGCGACATCCGCGACCACGATCGACTCGAAGAGATCGTCGAGGGACACGACGCCGTCGTCCACACTGCGGGCCAAGTGGCGGTGACGGCGTCGATTCAGGATCCCCGGACCGACTTCGAAGTCAACGCTCAGGGAACGTTCAACGTCCTCGAGGCGGCTCGAAAGGCCGAGAGCGACCCTGCAGTCGTCATCGCGTCGACGAACAAGGTCTACGGGGACAACGTGAACGAGATCCCGGTCCGGGAGGAGGAGACCCGGTACTGGTACGACGACCCCGATTTCGAGGAGGGGATCCCCGAGAGCCTCTCGATCGACGACTGCGAGCACACGCCCTACGGCGTCTCGAAGCTCGCGGCCGACCTCTACGTGCAGGACTACGCGGAGCGAAACGAGGTGGACGCCGCCGCGTTCCGGATGAGCTGTATCTACGGCACGCGCCAGTTCGGAAACGAGGACCAGGGGTGGGTCGCCCACTTCGCCCTGAGCACGCTCCGTGACGAGCCGCTGACGATCTTCGGCGACGGCAAGCAAGTCCGCGACGTCCTCTACGTCGAGGACCTGATCCGTGCCTACGACGCCTTCCTCTCCGATCCGGAGGGGAAGCCGGCAGTGTACAACATCGGCGGCGGAGCCGAGAACACCACCAGCCTGATCGAGTTCCTCGACCTGCTCGAAGCCCAGACCGGGAAGCGGACCGACGTGAGCTTCGACGACTGGCGGGAGGGCGACCAGAAGGTGTACGTCTCGGACATCTCGCGTGCGCGTGAGGAACTGGACTGGGAACCCCGCGTGGGGTTCGAGGAGGGGATCGAGCGGTTCGTCGACTGGTACGAGAGCGACTGACGGAGCGGACCATTCTTATCCGGTGCTGCCGAAACTGAGAGGGAATGCAACTCTCAGTCGTCGGCTCCGGCTACGTCGGAACAACCATCGCCGCGTGTTTCGCGGACCTCGGTCACGACGTCGTGAACGTCGACATCGACCAGGGGATCGTCGACACGATCAACGACGGCGAGGCGCCGATCCACGAGGACGGGCTGGCCGAGCTGGTCGCCGAGCACGCCGGCCCCGACTCGACCGGGCGGCTTCGGGCGACCACCGACTACGAGGAGCTGCTCGACACCGACCTCACGTTCCTCTGTCTCCCGACCCCCGCCAACGACGACGGCTCGATCGACCTCTCGATCATGAAGGCCGGCGCCGAGCAACTGGGGGAGACACTCGCCGAAAAAGATGACCGCCACAACGTCGTCGTCAAGAGCACCGTCGTCCCGGGCACGACCGAGGACACGCTCGCACCGCTCATCGCCGAGGCCGGCGACAAACGGCTCGGCGACGATCTCGGCGTCGGGATGAACCCCGAGTTCCTGCGAGAAGGCTCGGCGGTGGCCGACTTCCTGAACCCCGACAAGGTCGTGCTCGGCGCCGCCGACGACCGAACCCGCGACCGGATGAAGGAAGTGTTCGCCCCGCTCGTCGAGCGGGCCGACGAGCCGCCAGTCGTGGAGACGGCGACCCGGGAGGCCGAGATGATGAAGTACGCCAACAACGCGTTTCTCGCGTCGAAGATTTCGCTGGCGAACGACCTCGGGAACATCTGCAAGGAACACGGCGTCGACATGTACGAGGTCGCCGACGCGATGGGGCTGGACGGACGGATCCAACGGGCGTTCCTGGACAGCGGCCTCGGCTGGGGCGGGAGCTGCTTCCCGAAGGACACCGCGGCCATCATCGCCGCCGCCGAGGCGAAGGGGTACGACGCACCGATGTTGAACGCGGCGACGGAGGTGAACGATCGACAGCCACAGCGCTTCCTCGACCTGCTCGATAGGCACGTCGACGTGGACGGGAGGCGAGTCGCCGTCCTCGGACTCGCGTTCAAGCCCGGCACCGACGACATCCGGAACACGCGCGCGGTTCCCGTGATCGAAGGCCTCCTCGAACGGGGGGCGGACGTGGTCGCCCACGACCCGGTCGCGATCGAGAACATGCGCGATCGCTACCCGGAGATCGAGTACGCGGACTCGGCGTCGGACGCCCTGAACGGCGCGAGCGCCTGCCTCGTCGTGACCGACTGGGACCAGTACGAGGTGCTCGATGAGGAGTTCGACGAGATGGCCGACCCCGTCGTCGTCGACGGCCGCCACTGCATCGACCGTCGGGAGGGGATCACGTACGAGGGGCTGACCTGGTAGCGCGCCCGCCGTTTCACAAACCTTATCCCCTTTTTGCTACGATTCACGCCAATGAGTTCGCGCAGCGAAAGCGACGACTTACGCCAGTCACTCCGCCGGACGGCAACTGACTGGTACCACGTCCCCGCGCTCCTCCTCGCGATGGCGTGGATGTTCTGGGTTCGGATGCAGAAATACTCCCAGTTCCTTCAGAACGGCGAGGTGTACTTCAGCGGGAACGACGCCTGGTACCACCTCCGCCAGACGAACTACATGGTCCGGGACTTCCCCTCCGCGATCCCGTACGACATCTGGACCGGGTTCCCCGTCGGGACGTTTCAGGGGCAGTTCGGGACGCTCTACGATCAGCTGATCGCACTCGTCGCGCTGATCGTCGGTCTTGGCGCCCCCTCCGAGGCTCTCGTCGCCAAGGTCCTCCTCGTGGCCCCCGCGGTGTTCGGGACCCTCGCCGTCGTCCCCGTCTACGTCATCGGCAAGCGATTCAGCAACCGCATCGGCGGCCTGTTCGGCGTGTTCCTGCTCGCGCTCCTCCCCGGGCTGTTCCTCCGGCGGACGCTGGTCGGCGCCGCCGACCACAACGCCGCCGAGCCGCTGTTCATGGGGCTGGCGATGGTCGGCCTGTTCGGCGCCATCGCCGTCGCGGACCGAACGATGCCCGTCTGGGAGGTGATCCGCGAGGAGCTCTACGAGTCCCGCGAGCTCGACACCCTCAAGGAGCCGCTCGCGTGGTCGCTCGGTGCCGGCGTGCTCGTCGGCCTGTTCCTGTGGGTGTGGCCGCCCGCGGTGTTCCTGGTCGGTATCGTCGGGCTGTTCCTGACCGTGAACGTGGTCACCGACGTCGTCCACGGCGAGACGCCGGAGCCGATCGCGTTCACCGTGGCGGTCTCGATGCTCGTCGTGACGGTGATGAGCCTGCTGGGGCTGGATACGGTCGGCATTTCGACGACGACGCTCTCGCTCCTCCAGCCGCTGGCCGCGCTCTCGGTCGCGGTCGCTGCCGTGTTCTTCTGTGCGCTCGCACGCTACTGGGAGCGCGAGGGGATCGACGCCGCCTACTACCCGGCGGCGATCCTCGGGATCGGCGTCGTCGGCGTCGGCGTGATCTCCGTCGTCGCTTCGGGGCTGTTCGAGACGATCGCCGGGAACCTCCTCCGGATCGTCGGGTTCAGCGCCGGCGCGCAGATGCGGACCATCTCCGAGGCCCAGCCGTTCCTCAGCCCGACCTCCATCCAGCAGTACGGCCTCAACACCGGCGCCGAACGCATCATCCTCGAGTACGGGGTCACCCTGTTCACCGCGATCCTCGCAGTCGTGCTCATGCACGCCCGTCCGCTGCTCCGTAAGGGTACCCAGCGTGCGTACACCTACCTCGGCGGGAGCCTCCTGACCGCCGCGCTGATCTTCCTGACGCCGCTGCCGAGCGTGGTCGGCGGCGTCGTCGGCATCGACCAGCAGGTGCTCGGGCTGGCGATCGTCGCCGCGCTCCTCGTGGGCGCGCCGCTGATCGCGGAGTACGAGGCGACCGACCTGCTGTTCGTGGTCTGGGCGGCGTTCATCACCTCGATGGCGTTCACCCAGGTCCGCTTCAACTACTACCTCGCGGTCGTGATCGTGGTCGCCAACGCCTACCTGTTCGGCCGCGTGCTCGACTACATCGACGCCGACAGCGCGCTTTCTGCGGCCGATCTGGAGGTCCGCACGGTCGGGCTGGCGACCGTCCCCGTCGTGTTCGGGCTGCTCCTGCTCAACCAGACGCTCGCGGCGGTCGTCGTCGCGGTCGCGGCGCTCGTAGGCGCGATCATGTTCGTCGAGGAGTTGGAGGGCCACCAGGTGCTCACCGTCGCCGCCGTCCTCCTGCTCGTCGCCGCGCCCGTGCTCGCCGTCCCGGTCACGCTCGGCGGCAGCGCACAGAGCGCCGGCACGCAGACCGCCACGTCCGTCCAGACCGGCAACAACACCGGTCCCGGCGCGATACTGGCGTGGGAAGGGACGTTCGACTGGATGCAGAACAACACCCCCGAGGAGGGGAACCTCGGCGGCGCCGGCAACGCCGAGGACATGGAGTACTACGGCGCCTACGAGAAGACGGACGACTTCGAGTACCCCGAGGGCGCCTACGGCGTGATGTCGTGGTGGGACTACGGCCACTGGATCACGACCCAGAGCGAGCGGATTCCGAACGCGAACCCGTTCCAGCAGGGCGCGACCAACGCCGCGAACTACCTGCTCGCGCCCAACGAAAGTCAGGCGCAGAACGTGCTCGACCGGCGCGCCCAGCCGGGTGAGGAGACCCGTTACGTGATGGTCGACTACCAGATGGCGTCGGTCACCTCGAAGTTCAGCGCGCCCGTGACGTTCTACGACGACCAGAACGTCTCCTACAGCGACTTCGCCAAGGGGATGTACCAGCTCCAGGAGACCGAGCGCGGCACGTTCGTCAGTGGCTCGGCCCAAATCTACGAGCAGCGGTACTACGAGAGCCTGATGATCCGGCTCTACCGCTACCACGGCTCCGCACAGGACGCCGCGCCGTTCGTGGTCGACTGGGAGACCCGCGAGCTGACCCGTCCCAACGGCGAGACGTTCGAGGCCCGGACGACGATGGCCAACGACACGATGCTGCGACGCTTCCCGAACATGAGCGCCGCCCGCGCGTACGTCGAGGAGGACGGTAGCGCCCAGATCGGCGGCGTCGGGCCGTTCCCGCAGGAGGACATCCCCGCGCTGGAGCACTACCGGCTGGCGAAGGCCAGTCAGGCCCAGAACCAGAACTTCCAGCTGAACGACCGGCGACAGGCCGCGATGGCCGGCGACCAGCTCTACGGGCTGATCTACCAGCAGTCCACCACGACGCCGTCGTGGGTGAAGACGTTCGAGAAGGTGCCCGGCGCGACCGTCGAGGGGTCGAACGCCCCCGCCAACACCGAGGTGACCGCGTCCGTCCAGATGCGGATGCCGTCCTCGAACCAGACGTTCACCTACACCCAGCACGCCCAGACGAACGACGAGGGCGAGTTCACGCTGACGCTGCCGTACTCCACCACCGGCTACGACGAGTTCGGGCCGGAGAACGGCTACACGAACGTGAGCGTCCGGGCGGTCGGAAACTACACCGTCACGGCGCCGGCGACAACCAACGAGAGCGGCTACTCCATCCAGTACGGTCAGGAGTTCGAGGTCTCCGAGGGCAAGGTGCTGGGCGTCGACGAGGAGGCCAAGCAGATCACCCTCGAGAAGCGCACACAGCCGCCCGAGGGCGCACAGAACGAGAGCAGCGGGAACGAGACGAACACGAGCGAGAACACCAGCAGCCTCGCCGGCCCGGAACCGATCGGGACCGTCGACGGTGAGAGCCGACAGTCGGCCGACTCGACGGCCGACGGCCCGAGCGTGATCGGCGTCGGGGCCGACACGCTCGCCCCGGCGGCACGGGTCACGAACTGATGCGCGGACGGGACTCCCTGAGCGTCTACCTCCGCGGGGTGGCGATGGGCGCCGCCGACGCGGTGCCCGGCGTCTCTGGGGGGACCATCGCGCTGCTGACGGGGATCTACCCCCGACTGATCGCCGCGATCACCGCCGTCGAGCCTGACAGACTGCTCGACATCGTCGCCGCGCCGCTGCCCGACCGCCGCGGCGACGCCGTCGCGGCGTTCCGTGAGATCGACGGACTGTTCCTCGCGGCGCTGGGGCTGGGGATCGCGACCGCGATCGTCACCGTCTCGCGCGTGCTCGAACACGCGATGGCTGCCTATCCGGCGGCGACGTTCGGCGGCTTCTTCGGGCTGATCGGCGCCTCGGCGTGGCTGCTGCGCCGGGAGATGCGGTTCGACACGCGCGGCCGACAGGCCGCCGCCGTCGCCGGCTTCGGCGTCGCCTTCCTGCTCTCCGGGCAGGCCGAGGGGGCGCTCGGCCACGGCCTCCCCGTGACGTTTCTCGCCGGCTCGGTCGCGGTGACCGCGATGATCTTACCCGGCGTATCCGGCTCGCTGCTGCTGCTACTGCTGGGCCAGTACGAGTACATGATCGGCCACCTGAGCGCGTTCGTCGACGCGGTGTACGCGATCGCGACGGGCGAGCCGGCGGCGGTCCCCCCGGGGACGGCCACGATCGTCACGTTCCTCGCCGGCGGCGTCGTCGGGCTGTTCACCGTCGCCCACGCGGTCCGGTGGGCGCTGGAACACCGGAAGCGGGCGACGATGACGTTCCTCGTCGCGCTGGTCGTCGGCGCGCTGCGGGCGCCGGTCGTCCAGACCGCGACGCGGCTCGACGCCGGGTGGACGACCGCCGCGATCGGCCTCTTCTGTGGCGCAGCGGTCGTCGGCGCCGCCGTCGTGGTCGGCCTCGAGCGGGCCGCGGGCGGCGAGGCGATCGAGATCTGAGTGGAAAGCGTTGTGGGCGTCCGTCAGCGCGTCTCAACAAGGCTTAATCCCCGCGGGGAGTTGCGTGGCGTATGAGCGATATCACGGTCGTGCTACCGGACGGCTCCGAGCTCTCCGTGCCGGAGGACGCCACGGTCGAGGACGCCGCCTACGAGATCGGTCCCGGACTGGGCGACGACACCGTCGCGGGCGTCGTCGACGGCGAACTCGTCGCGAAGGAGGACGAACTCCACGACGGCGCACAGCTCGAGATAGTCACCGACCAGTCCGACGAGTACCTCGACGTGCTGCGCCACTCCGCGGCTCACGTGTTCGCACAGGCGCTCCAGCGCATCCACCCCGAGGCGAAGCTCACCATTGGTCCGCCGACGGAGGACGGCTTCTACTACGACGTCGCCGACGTCGACCTCGAGGAGTCCGACCTCGAGGCCATCGAGGCCGAGATGGCGGAGATCGTCGAGGCGGACTACGAGATCGAGCGCGTCAAGCGCTCCCGTGAGGAAGCGTTCGAACAGTACGCGGACAACCGCTTCAAGCGGGAGATCCTCGAGGAGGAGGCCGCCGGGCAGGACCCGGTCAGCTTCTACCGGCAGGACGACTGGGAGGACCTCTGTCAGGGTCCCCACGTGGAGTCGACGGGTGAGATCGGTGCGGTGGAGCTGCTGAACATCTCCTCGGCGTACTGGCGCGGCGACGAGGACAACGAGACGCTGACCCGCGTGTACGGGACGGCGTTCGAGTCGGAGTCCGACCTCGAAGAGTTCCTCCAGATGCGCGAGGAGGCCAAGGAGCGCGACCACCGCCGCATCGGGCAGGAGATGGATCTGTTCTCGGTGCCCGACGTGACGGGGCCGGGGCTTCCGCTGTACCACCCCGCGGGGAAGACGATCCTGCAGGAACTGGAGAACTACGTCAACGAACTCAACCGCGAGGCGGGCTACGAGCAGGTCGAGACGCCCCACCTGTTCCGGACGGAGCTGTGGAAGCAGTCGGGCCACTACGACAACTACCGGGACGACATGTTCCTCCTCGACGTGAACGACGAGGAGTACGGGCTGAAGCCGATGAACTGCCCGGGGCACGCCACCATCTTCGACCAGTCCTCGTGGTCCTACCGGGACCTGCCGATCCGGTACTTCGAGAACGGGAAGGTGTACCGGAAGGAGCAGCGCGGCGAGCTCTCGGGCCTCTCCCGGACGTGGGCGTTCACCATCGACGACGGCCACCTGTTCGTCAAGCCGGAGGACATCGAGCGAGAGGTCCGGGAGATCATGGAGCTGATCTTCGAGCTCATCGGCCACTTCGACCTCGAAGTGGAGGTCGACCTCGCGACCCGACCCGAAAAATCGGTCGGCGGCGACGAGATCTGGGAGAGTGCCGAGGAACAGCTCCGTGAGGTGCTCGACTCCGGCGGCTACGACTACGGGATCGAGGCCGGCGACGGCGCGTTCTACGGCCCGAAGATCGACTTCTCGTTCCGCGACGCGCTGGGGCGCTCCTGGGACGGCCCGACGGTCCAACTCGACTTCAACATGCCCGAGCGGTTCGACCTGACGTACACGGGCGAGGACAACGAGGAGCACCGGCCGGTGATGATCCACCGCGCGCTGTACGGCTCCTACGAGCGCATCTTCATGGTGCTGATCGAGCACTTCGACGGTCAGTTCCCGCTGTGGCTCGCGCCCGAGCAGGTGCGCATCCTGCCCGTCTCCGACGACGCGCTGGGGTACGCCCACCGCGTGAAGAACGAACTCGACGGGTTCCGCGTCGAGGTCGAGGACCGCGACTGGACGGTCGGCCGGAAAATCCGGGAGGCCCACGACGACCGACTGCCGTACATGATCATCGTCGGCAGCGACGAGGAGGAGGCCGGCACCATCTCGGTCCGGGACCGCTTCGAGCGCGAGGCCGACGGCGTCGATCCCGAGGCGTTCCGCGAGCACCTCAAGGCCGAGCGCGACGAGAAGCGCATCGAGCCGGACTTCCTCGACGAGTAGTCAGGCCGGGAGGAAGGCGGTCAGGAACCCCACGAGCGAGCCGACGAGCAGGAGGGCAGCGAGGAGGATCGCGACCCACCTCCGGCCGCGCCCCCGGAGCGCCGGCGTCTCCGACGGGAAGAACGGCGAGAGCGCGCCTCTGGAGTCGTCGTCCATACGCCGCCGTTCGTGGCGCGGAGCTATCAACCCTCGCCAGCCACGGCCATCGCGCTCGGTGACAACCGCGCCCACCGAGCGGTGGGTCCGGGCCACCGACGACGCCGTGCGGGCCGAACGAGTTCGGCCGAGCCGCCGCGACCCACACCGTCGGTTTCCGGCGAACGCGCCCTCTCACGGGCAGTTCCGGGCGTGAGGGAGTACCACAAGATTTACTCGTAAGTGTGTATACGTTCGTCACATATGTCCTCGGACACGAACGGAGAGGGGCTTTCCCGTCGTACAGTACTCGCGTCCGCCGCCGCGGCGGGCGCGACCGGACTGGCCGGCTGTAGCAGCCTCACCGGCGGCGGCGGCGGGCCGGAGAACCCGATCGAACTGCTCCACGCGTGGTCCTCGGGCGACGGCAACGCCGCGATCGCCGCGCTGATCGAGGGGTTCCAGGAGGCCCACCCCGACGTAGAGTTCGCCGAGGAGCCGGTCAACGGCGCCGCACGCAGCAACCTCGACAACGTCATCTCGAACCGACTGCAGGCCAACGACCCGCCGAGCACGTTCCAGACGTGGCCGGGCGCCACGCTGGAGAAGTTCGGCGACGCCTACGCCAGCATCGAGGAGGACGTCTGGACCGACGAGGTGGAGGAGAACTACCTCCCGGGACCCAAAGAGCAGGCCAAACTCGACGGCACGTACGTGACGGTGCCGCTGAACATCCACCGCATCAACAACCTGTTCTACAACACGGCGGTGCTGGAGGAGGCCGGCGTCGACCCCGAGTCGCTCTCCTCGCCGGCGGACGTGGTCGAGGCGTGTGCGGCCGTCGCCGAGAACACCGACGCGGTGCCGTTCGCCCAGCAGACCAGCGGCCCGTGGTCGACGATTCAGCTCTGGGAGACGGCGCTGCTCGCCCAGGCCGGCATCGACGGCTACACCGCCTTCACGGAGGGTGAGGGCGACGTGGAGCAGGTCCGTGCGGCGCTGGAGCACGTCGTCGAACTCAGCGAGTACTACCCCAGCGACGCCTCCTCGATCAGCTTCACCGAGGCGAACACGATGGTGATGGAGGGCGAGGCGGCGTTCATCCACCAGGGCGACTGGGCCGCGGGCGCCTACAGCGGCGACGACGAGTTCAACTACGGCGAGGACTGGGGGCAGGTCACCTACCCCGGCTCGGAGGGGAGCTACCTGCTCAACATGGACTCGTTCCCGTACTTCGACAACAACCCCTCGCCGGAGGCGACCAAGACGTTCCTCAGCTACTGTGCCGGCACGGAGGGGCAGGTGCTGTTCAACCGCGAGAAGGGGTCGATCCCCCCGCGGAAGGACGCCGACGTGTCCGAGCTCAACACGTTCCAGCAGGACCAGTACGAGGACTTCACGAGCGCGGACAGCCAGCCGCCGTCGATCCAGCACGGGCTGGCGGTCTCGACCGGAATCAAGACGAACATCACCAGTGCTTTCAGCGGCTTCCTCGAAGACTACGACGCCGACGCCACCGCGGAGGCGCTCGTCGGCGCGTTCGAGTAACGACCCCCTGGAAGCACAGGTATGCGTGATCCGATAGCCACACTTCGTAACCGCTGGTCCGACAGCGACGCCCGCACCGACGGCGGCGAGACCGCCTCGAAGCGGTCGCTGCTCTCGCGGGACTCGGTGCGGTCGGCCCCGTTCTGGCTGCCGCCGTTCCTGCTGGTCGGACTGTTCGTGTACGGCGCCGTCGTCTGGAACTTCCTGCTCTCGCTGACCGACTTCTCCGGCATCGGCGAGCCCGACTACACGGATCTGGACGTCGAGAACTACCTCGTCGCGTTCGCCGACCCGATCGACGGTCTCCTCTCGACGGTCGGCCTCGGCGGCGAGGTCAACGGCACGGCGCCGGGATGGTCGGAGCTGACCGTCGATCCGGTCTGGAACTCGCTGGGCAACACCGTCGCCCTGATGGTGGGGTTCTCGGCGGTCTGTCTCGCGGTCGGCCTGCTGCTCGCGATCCTCGTCGACCGCGGCATCCGCTTCGAGAACACGTTCCGGACGATCTACCTGCTGCCGATGAGCCTCTCCTTTGTCGTCACGGCGAAGTTCTGGCTCTACATGTACAACCCCGACACCGGGCTGATCAACGTCGCCCTCGGCGCCGTCGGGATCGGGCCGGTACAGATCGTCCAGAACCCCGACCTGAAGCTCGGGGCGGTCGCGTTCGCGCTGATCTGGCAGTTCAGCGGCTACGCGATGATCGTCTACCTCGCGGCGCTGCGTGGCATCCCGTCGAGCCACTTCGAGGCCGCCCGCGTCGACGGCGCGAGCACGGTGAAGATGTACTGGCGGGTGATAATCCCGCAGCTCCGGACCGCGACCGTGAGCGCGCTGGTCGTGATCACGGTGTTCGCGCTCAAGGCGTTCGACTTCCTGTTCTCGATGTACGGCGGCTACCAGCCCGGCCCGTCGGCGGACATCCTCGCGACGCGGATGGTCAGGGAGGCGTACGCCAACCAGAACTGGGCGTACGGGTCGACGATCGCGGTGATCCTGTTCGTGATGGCGCTGTGTATCGTCGCGCCGTACGTCTACTCGCAGTATCAACGGGGTGAGCTATGAGCACGAGCGAGGAGGACCGGCTCCGGCTGAAGCGGATCGGCCTCTACGCCGTGCTCGTCGGGATGGCGGGGTTCTACCTCCTGCCGATCCTGACGGGGCTGTTCACCTCGATCACCAGCCCCGAGAGCTACACCGGACAGGCGCCGTTCCTCCCGCCGCTGGAGCCGCTGATCCCGGAGACCGGTTCGTTCTCGCTCCAGCCGTGGGGGAACGCGTTCGACGGCCTCGCCCGCGGGCTGGCCAACAGCGTCATCCTCGTGATCCCGGCGACGATCCTCTCGGGGCTGTTCGGGAGCATGGCCGCCTACGGGCTGACCAACGTCGACTGGCGCGGGCAGGTCGGAATCTACGCGCTGTTCGTCGCCGGCATCTTCATCCCGTATCAGGCGGTGTTGGTGCCGCTGACGCAGTTCTGGTACAACGTCGTGCCGCTGCAGTCGCTGTTCGCGCCGCTGGCGGCGTTCCCGCTGGTCCAGGAGTACCACTGGAAGCTGGTGGCGCTGATCGTCACCCACACGGCGTACGGGATTCCGATCTGTACGCTGCTGTTCCGTGCCCACTACAAGAAGCTCTCCACGGAGATGATCGAGGCGGCCCGGCTCGACGGCGCCTCGGTGTCGACGATCTACCGACGGATCGTGCTGCCGCTGTCGATTCCGATGTTCGCGGTGGTGTTCATCTACCAGTTCACCCAGATCTGGAACGACCTCCTGTTCGCCCTGACGATCGTCCAGTTCGGCGACGCGTCGGTGGTGACACAGGAACTGGTGGGGATCGGGGTGTCCCAGTCGGGGACGAACTTCCCGCTGCGGATGGCGGCGGCGCTGCTGGCGGCGCTGCCGACGCTCGTGGTGTACGTCCTGTTCGGCGACAAGTTCGCCGAGGGGGTGGCCACATGAGGTTCAGAGGTGATCTACGATGGCAGAACTAACGCTCGACTCGGTAACGAAGGTGTTCAACGAGGGGGGAAGCGACGAGATCGTCGCCGTCGACGACGTGACGATGGGGATCGAGGACGGGGAGTTCCTCGTGCTCGTCGGCCCGTCGGGCTGCGGGAAGTCGACGACCCTGCGCATGATCGCCGGGCTGGAGACCGTCACCGACGGCGAGATCCGGCTCGGCGGGCGCGCGATCAACGACACGGGACCCGCGGACCGGGACATCGCGATGGTGTTCCAGTCCTACGCGCTCTACCCCCACATGACCGTCCGGGAGAACATGAGCTTCGGGCTGGAGGAGTCCACCGACATGCCCGACGACGAGATCCGCGCCACCGTCGAGGAGACGGCGGCGATGATGGGCATCGAGGAGCTGCTCGACCGCAAGCCCTCGGAGCTCTCCGGCGGCCAGCAGCAGCGCGTCGCGCTCGGCCGCGCGATCGTGCGCGACCCCGCGGCGTTCCTGATGGACGAGCCGCTGTCGAACCTCGACGCCAAGCTCCGGGCGACGATGCGCACGGAACTCCAGCGCATCCAGGACGAACTGGGCGTGACGACGGTGTACGTCACCCACGACCAGACCGAGGCGATGACGATGGGCGACCGCATCGCCGTACTCGACGACGGCGTGCTCCAGCAGGTGGGGACGCCGCTCGAGTGCTACCACACCCCCGCCAACCGCTTCGTCGCGGGGTTCATCGGCGAGCCGTCGATGAACTTCTTCCCGACGACCCGCGAGGGCGACGCGCTCTCGAACGAGCGGTTCACCTACCCGCTTCCCGAGGATGTCCGGGAGACGCTCGGCGACGCGACGAACGTGACACTCGGCGTGCGCCCGGAGGACGTCGAGTTCGCGGCCGAGGCCGAGACGCTCGGCCCACACGACTTCGAGTGCGTCGTCGACGTGGTCGAGCCTGTCGGGGAGTCGAACAACGTCTACCTCCGGTTCGCGGACGCGCCCGACGGGGAGACGTTCATCGCGACGATCAGCGGGATGCGCACCGTCTCCTCGGGCGACCGCGTGGTGGCGACCATCCCGCCGGAAGCGATCCACCTGTTCGACGACCGGACCGGCGAGGCGCTCAAGAACCGCTCGCTCGACGACGTCGAGGGCGTGACGCCGACCTGAGGGGTAGCCCTCTATGGCGCCCTGACGTACGTCACCGGACAGGACGCGTTCGAGAGGATCTTCTGAGCCGTCGAGCCGAACACCGCCTTCCCCGCCGCCGAGCGGCCGCGCCCGCCGACGATCAGCATGTCGGCGCCCACTCGCTCCGCGAGTTCGAGCACTTCCTCGCTCGTGTCGCCCACGGCGCCGTGTGACTCGTACTCGATACCTGCCTCCGAGAGCATCGCGCCGACCTCCCGGATCGTCGCGTGCCGCGCGGCCACGTCGTCCGGCGCCACCTCGGCGTCGGGACCGAACTCGAGTTGGTCTTTCACTCTCTCGTACCCCTCCTCGGAGAAGACGTGGAGGAGCCGAACGGTCGCGCCGGCAGGCCCCGCCACGTCGATAGCCGTCCGCGCGACTGACTCCGTCCGTTCAGCCTCGTCGCCGACCGCGACGACCACCGTATCGAGGCTCATCCGACCGTCACCTCCTCACCGACTTCGGCGCTCCGCTGAACGGCGTCGAGGACGCGCTGGACCGCCAGCCCGTCGTCGAAGTCCGGCGCGTACGCGCTCCCCTCCTCGACCGCCGAGAGGAACGCGTGGTTCTCGTGGACGAACGTGTGCTCCCAGCCGAGCGCGTGCCCGGGCGGCCACCAGTGCTCGAGATACGGGTCGTCTTCCTCGGTCACGAGCACGGTCTCGAAGCCGCGATTGCCCGGCCGGAACAGTTCGAGTTCGTTCAGTCGTTCGAGCGAGAAGCGGATCGCGCCCTCGGTCCCCTCGATCTCGATCGTGTGGTCGTTCTTTCGACCGACGGCGACCCGGGAGGCTTCGAGCGTTCCGGCGGCACCGTTTTCGAACCGGACCTGCGCGCTGTAAGCGTCGTCGACGGTGACCGGCTCGCTCCCTTCGCCGTCGGCCGCGGGGCGCTCGTCGACGAACGTCGTGGTCTGCCCGCTCACGCGCTCGATGTCACCGACGAGGAAGCGTGCGAGGTCGATCGTGTGCGCGCCGAGGTCGCCCAGCGCCCCGCTGCCCGCGCGGTCGGCGTCGGTCCGCCAGCTCGCGGGCGCCTCGGGATCGACCAGCCAGTCCTGCAGGTACTTCCCGCGGAACTGCCGGATCTCGCCCAGTTCGCCGGCGTCGATCAGCCGCTTGGCGTACTGGATCGCCGGGACGTACCGATAGTTGAAACCGACCGCTGCGGGGGCGTCGGCGTCCGCCGCGGCTGCCGCCATGCGTTCGGCACCGGCGAGCGTCGGCGCCATGGGTTTCTCACACAGCACAGGCGTCCCCGCCTCCAGCGCCGCGATCGTGGGCTCGGGGTGGACGTGGTTCGGGCCGAGGTTGTAGAAGACGTCCACGTCGGCAACGACCTCGCGCCAGTCCGTCGCCGTCCGTGCAAAGCCCAGCCTGTCGGCCGCCTCGGCGAGCGCGGCCTCGTCGCGGCCGATCAGCACGTCGCGTTCGACCGCCGGGGCGTCCGGGACGAACATCGGCAGTCGCGCGAGCGCGTTCGCGTGGGCCTTCCCCATGAAGCCGTACCCCAGCATCCCGACCGAGAGCGGGTCGCTCACGGTCGCACCCCCCGGGCCGTCCCGCGCTTCGCTCCCCCGGGCCGCCCGTCAGTGGCCGGGAGCCGTCCGGGATCCGTCCCGAAAGTGGCTATGACTGTCACACCACACGGTCACGACCGACGCGTAAGAAATTTACTTACCTTCGAATCAATAGTTCACAGGATGCGCTGGCACCGAGTCCGGACGGTCACGCCGCGAGCGGTGGACGGATGACCGCGTGGTACGCCGCGGTCGATCTCGGTGCGAGCAACATCAAGGCGGTCGTCGGCGACGAGGACGGCACCGTCGTCAGCCGGGCGCGACGCCGGACCCCTCGCGGCCCGGACGGCGACGCGGTCGCCGACGCGATGGTCGCCGCGACCCGGGCGGCGCTTTCTGACGCCGGCGTCGCGCCGACAGAGATAGTCCGCTGTGGCGTCGGCTCGATCGGCCCGCTGGACAAGGCCGCCGGCGAACTCGGCCGCTCGGCCAACCTCGGCCCGAACGTCGATCGGGTCCCCCTCGCGAAGCCGCTCGGCGAACTGCTCGACGCGGAGGTGGTCGTCATCAACGACGCCAACGCGGGGGTGATCGGCGAGCGCTTCTACGCCGATCGGAGTCCCGACGATATGGCCTACCTCACTATCTCCTCGGGCATCGGCGCCGGCGTCGCCGTCGACGGCCGCGTGCTCTCGGGCTGGGACGGCAACGCGGCGGAGGTGGGCCACGACACGCTCGAAGTCGGGGGGATCACCTGCGGCTGTGGCGCCGAGGGCCACTGGGAGGCGTACTGCTCGGGGAAGAACATCCCCCGCCACGCGCGGTACGTCCACGAGACCGAGGGCGTCCCGACGGAGCTACCCCTCGACGAGATCGACGCCAAGGACGTGTTCGACGCCGCCGACGAGGACCCCCTCGCCGAGCGAGTGATCGAGCGCGTGCAGGCGTTCAACGCCGCCGGGATCGCCGATCTGGTCCACGCCTACGCCCCGCTGGTGGTGTACGTCGGCGGCGCCGTCGCGCGAAACAACCCCGAACGTATCGTCGATCCGGTCCGGGAACGGCTCCCTGATCTGGTGATGACGAACGTCCCCGAACTCCGGCTCACCTCGCTGGGCGACGAGGCGGTCGTCCGCGGCGCGCTCGCGGCCGCGATCACCGCGGCCGACCGCTCGCAGCTCCGTCCTTAGGCGCGCTCGATCGTGATCTCGTGGGCCTCGACGTCCTCCAGCGCCGCGACTCGGCCGCCGACCCGGACCTCCCCGTCGCCGGTGTCGAGCGTGAGCGACGCGATCGACTCCTCGTCGTTGCGCGTCGTGTCGACGACCTCGCCCGCCACGTCGCGGGGCTCGCCGCCCAGCACGTCCCGCCCCTCGACGGTCGCCCGGAGCGGCCCGTCGAGCGCCTCGACCTCCTCGACACAGCGTCGGAGCGACGCGTACCGGCGGGGGAGGCTTCGGTCGGGCGTGGTCGCCAGCGTCTCCCCGGAGGCCCACAGCACCGTCGAGACGAACCCCGAGACGAGGAAGCCGAGCTCCGAGCGGTTGAACACGACCCCGTAGCGCTCCTCGCCCCGGCTGACCGCCTCGCGGGTCGCGTACAGCGAGAACTGCCCGTCGCCGACCGCCGCGACCGGGGTGGTGACGCCGCGGCGCGAGCGCGCAGTGGTCGCGACGTCGGTGTAGTCGTACTCCTCGGGGTCGGGTACCTCGGCGGCCGGCGAGACGAGCAGTTCGATCGTGACGCCGGCCTCCCGCTTCTCGCGGAGTTCGTCCTCGAACTCCGCCAGCAGGTCGGGCGTCAGCGACAGCAGCAGTTCGAACTCCGCGGACTCGATCACCTCCCCGAGGTAGCGCTCGATCGTCGCGGGCGACTTGATCAGCGTGACCGCCTCGGCGTCCCGCGCCGGCGCGGTGTAGCGCTGTTCGAGGCCGCTGACGAGTTCGTCGAGCGAGGAGCGAACGCCGCCGAACGCCTCCTCGGGCTCGATCGCGAGCACCTGCATCGGCCGGGACTCCTGTAGCTCCACGAAGCCGTGGTCCGCGAGGCTCCGCACCGTGTCGTACACGCGGGGCTGGGGGATGTCGGTCCGCTCGGCGATCTCGGTCGCGGTGAGCCGGCCGTGTTCGAGCACGGCCAGATACGCCTCGATCTCGTACTCGCCGAAGTCGAACGTCTCCCCGACCCGCTCCAGCGCCGCGCGCAGGTCGTCGTCGTGCATACCCCGGGGATGCCCGCCCGGTCACATAAACACCGTTCGTCCGTCCCGCCGCCCGGCGGTGAAATAAACGTTCACTCGCGTCCGAATACCCGTCCCGGTAGGTCCAAGGGATGCCGGCCCCTGTCGCCGGGCATGACCGCACCCGCCCCCGGCGCGGCCGACCCGCTCTCGCTGCACGGCGTCGTCCCGCCGACCGTGACCGCGTTCGACGACGACGGCGAACTGGACGCCGAGACGACCGCCGCCCACGCCCGGTTCGTCGTCGACCGCGGCGTCCACGGCGTGTTCCCGCTCGGGACGAACGGCGAGTTCGCGCTGCTCGGCCCCGAGGAGCGCGACGAGGTCGTCCGGGCCGTCGTCGACGAAGTCGGTGACGAGGTGCCGGTGATCGCCGGCGTCGGCGAGCCCGCGACCCGCCGCACGGTCGAGCGCGCACGCGCGGCTGAGGAGGCGGGCGCCGACGGCGTCGTCGTCGTCACCCCCTACTACTACCCGCTCGACGGCGACGCGGCAGTCGAGCACTACCGCACGGTCTGCGATGCGGTCGACTGCCCGGTGTACGTCTACCACATCCCCTCGAAGACGGGGAACGACCTGAGCCTCGAGACGCTGGACGAACTCGCGGCGATCGACAACCTCGCCGGGCTGAAGGACTCCTCGAAGGACGTGCCGTGGCTGGGGCAGGCCGTCGCCGCCAACGACGAACTCACCTTCCTCGCGGGCTCGGACTCGCTGCTGAAGCCCGGGCTCGACCTCGGCTGCACCGGGATGGTGTCGGCGGTCGCGAACGCCTTCCCCGAACTTGTCGTTGACCTGTACGAGGCGTACGACGCCGGCGACCGTGAGCGCGCCGCGGACCTGCAGGAACGGGTGTACGAGGTCCGCTCGGCGATCAAGCGCGGCCCGTACATGGCCGGCGTGAAGGAGGCGCTCTCACACCGCGGGTTCGACGCCGGACCGCTTCGCTCGCCGCTGCGACGGATGGACGACGAGGACAGCGCGGCGCTCCGGGCCGATCTCGAGGCGCTGGGGCTGTTGGAGTAATCTTTTACTACGCGTGTAGTAACCGTTCGCCATGGTCGACTACTCGGAGCTCCACGATCCGAACGCGGAGTACACGATGCGGGAGCTCTCCGCCGAGACGATGGGCGTCACACGCGAGCGCGGCGGCGGGCGGGACGTCGAGATCACCGACGTGCAGACGACGATGGTCGACGGCAACTTCCCGTGGACGCTCGTCCGGGTCTACACCGACGCCGGCGTCGCGGGCACGGGCGAGGCGTACTGGGGCGCCGGGGTCCCCGAACTCATCGAGCGGATGAAGCCGTTCCTGCTCGGCGAGAACCCGCTGGACATCGACCGCCTCTACGAGCACCTGATCCAGAAGATGTCCGGCGAGGGCTCCGTCGAGGGGGTGACCGTCACCGCCATCTCGGGGATCGAAGTCGCACTGCACGACCTCGCGGGCAAGATCCTCGACCTGCCCGCCTACCAACTGCTCGGCGGGAAGTACCGCGACGAGGTCCGGGTGTACTGCGACTGCCACACCGAAGCGGAGGCCGACCCCGAGGCCTGCGCCGACGAGGCCGAGCGCGTCGTCGAGGAACTGGGGTACGACGCGCTGAAGTTCGACCTCGACGTGCCCAGCGGGCTGGAGAAAGATCGCGCGAACCGCCACCTCCGGTCGGGCGAGATCCGCCACAAAGTCGAGATCGTCGAGGCGGTCACCGAGCGCGTGAAAGACCGCGCGGACGTCGCCTTCGACTGCCACTGGACGTTCTCCGGCGGCAGCGCGAAACGGCTCGCCGAGAAGCTGGAACCGTACGACGTGTGGTGGCTCGAGGACCCCGTCCCGCCGGAGAACCTCGACGTGCAGGAGGAAGTCACCAAGTCGACGACGACGCCGATCACCGTCGGCGAGAACCGCTACCGCGTGACCGAGCTCCGCCGGCTGATCGAGGACGGGGCGGTCGACATCGTCGCCCCCGACCTGCCCAAGGTCGGCGGGATGCGCGAGACCCGGAAGATCGCCGACGTGGCGAACCAGTACTACGTCCCGGTGGCGATGCACAACGTCGCCTCGCCGATCGCGACCGTGGCGGCGGCCCACGTCGGTGCCGCGGTGCCGAACTCGCTGGCGGTCGAGTACCACTCCTACGAACTCGGCTGGTGGGAGGATCTGGTCGAGGAGGACGTGATCGTCGACGGTTCGATCGAGGTGCCCGAAGAGCCGGGGCTCGGCGTCACCCTCGACCGCGACGCCGTGGCCAAACACTTAGTCGACGGCGAGGAACTGTTCGACCCGGTATGAGCCTACCCGCCGGCGGCGACGGTCCGGAACCGACACTCGCCACCTTCGGCGAGAGCATGCTGCGGTACAGCCCCCCGGCCGGCAACCGCCTCGAGACGGCCGACGAGCTCGCGGTCCACGTCGGCGGCGCCGAGAGCAACGTCGCCGCCGCGGCGGCCCAACTGGGCTGCGAGGCGGCGTGGCTGTCGAAGCTGCCCGACTCGCCGCTGGCCCGCCGGGTCGAACGCGGCGTCCGCGAACACGGCGTCGAGCCGCTGGTCGCGACGGGTGAGGGGCGCGTGGGGACGTACTACCTCGAACCCGGGGGGAGGCCCCGCGGGACCACCGTCGTCTACGACCGCGAGGACGCCGCGATCCGGACGGCGACGCCCGACGAGCTGGCGGTCGACCGCGTCCGCGCCGCGGACGCGTTCTACACCAGCGGGATCACGCCCGCGCTCTCGGAGACGCTACGGGAGACGACCGCGGCGCTCCTGAAGGCGGCGGGCGAGGCCGGCGTCACGCGCGCGTTCGACCTCAACTATCGGTCGAAGCTCTGGACGCCCGCCGAAGCAGCCGAGAAACTCCGCCCGCTGTTCGAACACGTCGACGTGCTGATCGTCGCCGAGCGCGACGCCGAGACGGTGCTGGACCGCGACGGCGAGGCCGGGCAGATCGCACACAGCCTCGGGGTCGAACACGACTGCGAGGCGGTGGTGGTGACCCGCGGCGAGGCGGGCGCGGTCGCGGCCCACGGCGGCGAGATCCACGAGGCCGACGCGCTGGAAACCGACACCGTCGATCCGGTCGGGAGCGGCGACGCGTTCGTCGGGGGGCTGCTCGCCGGCCTGTTGACCGGCAGTTCGGTGCCCGTCGCGCTCGACGCCGCGACCGCGACCGCCGCGCTGAAACGGACCGTGGCGGGCGACGCCGCGGTCGTGACGCCGGAAGACGTGACGGCGGTGATCGACGGCGGCGCCGACGAGATCGACCGCTGATTCAGGCGCCGTCGCCGACCCGGATCACCTGCAGCAGCGAGTACACCGGCACGCCGTCGACCTCGTCGACGCCGCGCTTGTCCGCGAGCACGCCGCAGGCGACCGGCTCGCCCCCGCGGGCGCGCACGGCGTCGATCGTCTCCTGTATCGTGGTGCCGGAGGTGACGGTGTCGTCGACGATGTAACACTCCCGCTCGCGGACCTCCGCGAAGTTCCGGGAGAAGCCGCCCTCGAGGTTCTCGATGCTACCCTCCTCCCACTGGTGTTTCCGGGGCGTGTACGTCGCGAGATCCGTGTCCAACTCAGTCGCGACCGTCGTCGCGAGCGGGCTGCCGGCTTTCTCGACGCCGACGGTCAGGTCCACGTCCTCCCCCTTCTTCGAGAGCAGGTCCGCCAGCGCGGCCGCGACGTGTCCGAGCCGCGAGGAGTCCCGGCCGACCGCCGACCAGTCGACGTGGATGTCGCCCGGGCCGCCGCCCTGTGCGGGCGTGGCGCCGGCGCGGTCGACCAGCCACGAGGCGGTCTCCCGGGAGACGTTGAGTTCGTCGGCGATCTCCCCCTTCGAGAAGCCGCGGTCGGCGAGCGAGCGTGCCTCCTCGATCAGGTCGTCGACGTTCTTCATGGGTGGAGTTCGACTGCCGCCTTGATAACGTCGCTGTCCAGCGCCGCCTCGAACTCCTCGATCGGGTAGACGTGCTCGGCGAACGGCGACCGCACCGAGGCGGGCATCGCGTCGAGCCACTCGACCGCCCGCTCGAAGTGGGTGTAGCCGGCGTTGACCGAGCCGACCGTCGCGCGGTTGCCCAGCACCATCTCGCGGTGGAAATCGGCGAGATCCACCTCGGCGGTGTGTGGCTCCGGCACGCCGAGCAGCGCCGCGACGCCGTTGGGCGCCAGCGCCGACACCGACTTGACCGCGTGTGGCGCGTGGCCGGTCGCCTCGAACACCAGATCCATCGGCGCGTACGCCTCGGGGACCGCCTCGACGGGCGTCTCACGGGAGTCCACGTACGTCGCGCCGGCCTCGATCGCGAGTTCGACCGCCGGATCGTCGCGGTCGCGGCGACCGAGGCAGTACACCTCCTCGAACCGCTCGGCGAGGACTGGGACCGTCAGGAGTCCCAGCGACCCCGTCCCGAGCACCAGCGCCCGGTCGCGGTCCCACGTGAACGGCTCGCGGGACGCCGCCGCCAGCTCCAGCGCCTTCGCGGTGATCGACAGCGGCTCGACGAGGAACCCGTACGGCGCCAACCGCTCGGGGAGCGGGACGAGGTACTCGCTCGGGACGGCGACGTACTCCGCCATGAACCCGTCGGCGCCGTCGATCCCGCACTCCAGCGTCTCGTCCATCGGCGCCATGTCCGGCTCGCCCCGTCGGAAGTACTCGTTGTACGCTCCCGGCGGCCGCCGGACGGTCGGGACGACCGTCTCGCCGACCTCGAACCCCGTTCCGTTCGGTTCCGCGACGCTGCCGACGGCCTCGTGGCCGAGCACCATCGACGCCTCGACGCCGCCGTGTACGCCGTCGAGCACCTCGCGGTCGGTGCCGTCGATGCCGACCCGATCGACCCGGACCAGCGCCTCGCCCGGCCCCGGATCCGGCCGCGGCCGGTCGACGAGCCGCGGCGAGCCGTCCTCGCTCAGCACAACTGCGTCCATGTAACACCGTATCACACAACCGCACAAAACGTTTATCCTATAGTGAGTAAAGATTTGAGCCATGCGAAACCGCGACCGCTCGGGCGTCGACCACCGCGAACGGCTCGACCGGCTGTACGACGAGTTCGACACCGCGTCGATCCGTTCCCTGCGGGACTTCGTGGAGCTGTTCCCGCCGGTCGACTCGACGGCCGCGCTGGAGCGGTGGGAGACCGCGCGTGCGGACTTCGAGAGCCGGAACGGCCGGATCGTCGACGCGTTCGGCGAGGCCTACGCCGACATCGCCAGCCGCGCGACCCGGGAGACCGCGAGGACGGCCGCCGACCTCTGGGACCGCGAGGGCCGGGCGATCAACGTGCTCGTCCTCGACGTGGACGAGACGCTGCGCTCGGCGGGGAGCACGGACAACGAGATCCCCCGCGAGACGCTCCACCTGCTGACGGAACTGCACGACGACGGCGTGCCGATCGTGATCTGCACCGGGCAGACGCTGGAGAACGTGAAGGGCTTTCTCGTCCAAGGGCTCGGCAGCGAGCTCGTCCACTCGGGCGAGCTCTCGGTCGTGTACGAGGCCGGCAACGGGGTGTTCACGCCCGGCCACGGCTCCGACACCAAGCAGCTGCTGTACGAGGAGCTGGCGCCGTCGATCCGCCGGGTGTTCGAGCAGGTCCGATCGAGCGCGCTCGGGGACGCCCCCTCGGCGGTCGCCCGGGGCTGTCACCTCCAGGGCAACGAGTTCAACGTCACCCTCAAACCCAACCACGAGACCGGCAGCGACGACGCGCGGGCGGTGATCGACGAGGCGCTGCGCCACCAGATCGACTCGCTCGGCCGGGCGGTCGCGGCCGAGACCGGAATCGAGGGGGACGCGGAAGGGTGGGCGCGGTCGTACTACGCCGCTGCCGACGCCGAGATCGCCGCCGTGCTCGACCGCGTTGGTGCGTCAGTCCCCGAAATCACCGTCCCGGAGCCGGTCCGGGAGCTGTTCGAACGCGTCGACGTGGGGTACTACGAGGCCGACGCCGCGGAGATCACGTCGCTCGAACTCGACAAGGTCGCCGGCGTCGAGGCCGCCTTCGACGTGCTCGGCATCGACGACCCGTTCGCGCTGGTGCTCGGCGACTCGAAGTCGGACCTGCGGGTGATGGAGTGGGTCGACCGGACCGACGCCGGCATCGCGGGCGCGCCGGAGCACGCCTCCGAAGTGGTGCTGGACCACGTCCGTGACACCGACGGGCTGCTGTTCGACCGCGGCGACGCCGGAACGCCGCTGCGGACGGCGATCGCGCTGAACCGACTCGCGGCGTTCGAGCGCGGCGACGGTCGCTGATCACCACTCCGTCAGCGCGCCGCGGCCGTGGAACCACGTGAGCACGACCGCGAACGTGAGCGCGCCCGCCACCGCGAACGCGCCGCCGACGAAGAACACCGTCGCGATGCCGTACTGGCTCCAGAGCCAGCCGGCGAGCACGGGACCGAGCACGCTGCCGGGCCGCCAGACGAGTTCGCGGATGCCGAAGCTGGCGGCGATCCCGCCCTCGTCTGCCCCCTCGTCGGCGAACAGCGCCATGCTCGCGGGCTCGCGGAACGCGTCGACGACGCCGAGCAGCCCGTTGACGACGAGGAGGGGAATGAAGGCCGGACCGAGCTTCCCGAGCAGCGAGTAGCCCGCGCCGACACCCGCCACGTCGCTGAGCAGCGACGGGACGATCAGCTCGTACGTCTCGGGGAGGCCGATCGCCGCGCCGATCGCCGGCGTGAACGGAACCGCGAGCGCGACCAGCCCGTACGCGCCGCCGCCGGCGAACACGAACAGCGAGCGGCCGTAGTCGTCGGAGAGCCGGCCGGTGAACGGCTGACAGAGCATGTTCGTGAGCTTCTCGGCGACGAGGACGAACGCGACCGCCAGCCCGGCGTACGCCAGCCCGCCCCGGGCCGCCGAGACGCCGGCGAAGATGCTCACCCACGACCGGACGACAGTGACGGCGACGGCGTACTGCGCGCGGAACGAGGTGAGCGTGATGATGCGCTTGTTGAGCGCCAGCCCCGCGAAGGGATTGCCGTACGAGCGGCTCTCGTCGGCCGGGAGATAGAGCCAGACGCCCGCGAGCGCGAGCGCGAAGGCGGCGACGATCACCGTGTAGATCGGCGTGAACCCGATGACCTGGTACAGCCCGCCCGCGATGATCATGCCGAGGATCGACGCGAGGAAGCGGACGGAGTTGGCCTTCCCGATGCTGTTTGCCCGCTCGCCGTGGTCGGCGAGCTCGCCCACGAGCGAGAGCGTCATCAGCCCCGAGCCGGTGACGACGACGCCCTGCAGCGCGCGAACGCCGATGAACGCCGTGCTGTCGGCGAAGCTCGTCGAGAGCTCCACGCCGAAAAGCGAGGCCGCGACGCCGGCGACGGCGTCGCCGATCGGCTGGACGTTCGCGAACGCGACGTAGGCGAGGACGCTCACGCTCAGCACCCCGAGCAGCACTTTCTTCTTGTCGGAGCGGTCGCCCGCCCACGCCAGCGGGATCACCACGATCGTCTGCGCCAGCGTGAAGCCCGTGATGAACAGCCCGCCCATGAAGTCCGAGGCGTTCAGCACCTCGATGTAGAAGGGGATCAGCAGCGCGAGCGTCGAGTAGCCGAAGCCCGTCGCGAACCGCGAGAGGTAGAGCGACCAGAACTGCAGGCGTTCCTGGTTCACACGGCGACTGCGGGGGAGGATCGAAAAGGGGTTTCGTTTCGATGCTTCGGCGGTGGAGCTACGCGCGGCGGCCGACGACGGCGCCGGCACCGAGCAGCGCGAGCAGCGCGGCGACGACGCCGAAGCCGGGTCCGGAGGTGCTCGTCTCCGACGGCGTTGTCGCGTCAGTGCTCGTCGCGGTGTCGGTCGACGCCGCCGTGTCGGTCGCCGCCGCCTGCGTCGTCCCCGTCACCGTCGCGTTCAGGTCGGTCTCCTCGGCGGTGACGCGAACCGTGTACTCCTGACCGGCGTCGAACCCGTCGAAGGAGAGCTCGCCGGTCGCGCGGCCGTCCGGGCCGACGGTCAGCTGCGTGGTCCGCGTTTCGCCGCCCTCGTTGGGCGCGAGTGCGACCGTCAGCGAGGTGCCGGGCGCGAGCAGCGTCGCGGCGGTGAACTCGACGCTCCCGCCCGCGGTCGCTTCCTCGACGCCGTCGACGAAGTTGACCGACGGCTCGACGACGCCGAACGTCGCCCGCCGGGTGTAGTTCTCGCCGTCGGTGACCGCGTCGGTCACCGTCGCCGTGGCGGTGAAGCTATCGCCGACCGCCGCGGTCGCGGTGCCGTTGCCCTGCTGGAACGCCGCCGTCGCGAGATCAACGGCGACGTAGACGGCGCTCTCCGTGGCGCGGACGGCGACGCCGTCGCTCTCGGCGGTCGCGTCGAGCGTCTTCGCGGTGGCGTTCGCGTCGACGCTGCTCGCGGTCTGCCGGAGGGAGAGCGTTAGTTCGTCGCCGAGCAGCGTGCCGTCGTCGTCGGCTTCGGCGGGCACGCCGGAGGCGTTGAGTCGGAACACGGCCACGTCGCTCGCGGCGACGAGGCTGTCGGTCGAGTCCGACGGCGTGGCGGCCTCGGCGGCGGCGGAGGCCGAGGCGGTCGCCGGCGCCGTGGTCACGGTGAGGTCGCCGACGGCGTCCTCGCCGACGGGCGCGGCCGCCGCGGGCGCGACGGCGGCGACGAGCAGTACGACTGCGAGTGAGAGCGCGGTGTGTCGTGCGTTCATGGGTCGTGTCGGATCGACTGCCCGCGAACCCGTCCGCGGTCGCCCCGTGCCTCGGAGGCGTCAGCCGGGGCTGGGAGCACGGGTGCTCCGGCGGAGGGCGACACTGGGCGGGAATTGGGCGACGATCCGACCGCTATCTGTCGGTTTTCCGGGGGAAACTAAACGCTTCCCTTCCGAACGGCGTCTGGGAGCCGTTAGCGCCCCTCTATCGGCAAAATTCTCCGGTCGTGGGGTCAGAACTCCAGCCGGTTTCCTCGCACCGCGAACACGACGGCCGCCAGCGCGAGCAGCGCGGGCACGACACCGAACCCGGGGGAGTCGGTCGTCGTCGCGGCGGCTGTCGTCGTCGTGGTCTCAGTCGGTGTCGGCGACTGCGTCGGCGTCGATGCGTCGGTCGCTGTCGGGGTCGGCGATCCGGTAGCGGGCTCGTCGACCCTCAGCACCGGGTCCCAGTCGTACCGCTCCGCGGCGACCGTTTCTAGCTCCCCGACGCCGGCGCCGAGACGGTACTCACCCGGCGGCAGCGACCCGTTCCACGTCGTGAAGTCGGCTGCTGGGTGGGGTCGAACCGTGTCCGCACCGACGGCGGTGAACGCCGCCTGGGGAGTCTCGGCGCCGGTGTCGATCCGAACGCGTACCATGCCGTCGGCGTCCTCGTCGACGACTCGGAGGCCGGTGCGGGAGGCAGCGTCCTCGGTGCCGACGACGAGCGTCGCGGCCCGCGTGCCGGACATGCCGACGGTCAGGGTCGCGACCTCGCCGGCGTCGACCGCTACGTCACCGTCGATCTGGGGTTCAGTCAGTTGGATCGTCGTGTTTCGGGACGTCGTCGTCCCGTTCGCGGTGATCGTCAGCGTCGCGACGTACCCCTGCCCGACCCGGGGCCGGGGGCCGAGGGCGTGGGTGCCGGGTTCGCTGTCGTACTCCCACGTCGCGTTCGGGAGATCGACGACGACGTGTCGGTCCTCGTCGACGACGAACGTCCGGACCGCGTCGCCGGACCGGGACGTGTTCAGCCGGAGCGGAAGCCGCTCGGGCGTGGTCGACTCCTCGGTCTGCCGCATGCCGAACTGTAGTTCGTCGCCGAGTTCGGCGTCGTTCGACGGCGCCGCGGCCGTGCTGTTGTTCAGCCGGAACACCACGGTGCCGTTCGGGTGGACGGCGTCGGTCGGCGCCAGTCGCCCGGACGCCGCGGCGGAGCGGATCTCCTCCGGTCCGGCGTCGGGCGGCGGGAGTGTCGCGCTGAGGTTCCCCACGGCTGGAGCAGTCATTTCGTCGGGATGCTCGGCCGTGCCGGGAGCGCCGACGGCAGCGACTGTCGGCGGCGCAGCCACCGACAGGACGAGCACCGCAACGACGACTCCGGTTCGGAGGGGAGGGAAACGGGGAGGTCGCGGGGACATAGTCAGTCCTCGTACGGGGAGACTGGCGCGCGATACCGCATAAACGTTTGCCGGGGCCGGTGCCAGTAGTTTCAGGGAACCGCCGTCCCACGGACCAATATGCCGATCTTCTGGCACCGCCGGGATCTGCGGGCGAGCGACAACCGCGGGCTGGCGGCAGCGGCCGACGACGCCGACGGAGTGGTTCCGGCGTTCGTCTTCGATCCGGACGTGCTCGAACACGGGAGCGATGCCCGGGTGCGGTTCATGCTCGACTCGCTCGCGGAACTTCAGGAGTCCTACCGGGAGCGTGGGAGCGATCTCGTGCTGACCCGCGGCGACCCCGCCGAGGTGCTGCCCGCGCTCGCGGCGGCCGTCGACGCCGGGACGGTCCACTGGAACGCCGACTACTCCGGGCTGGCACAGGATCGCGACGACCGGGTCGAGGCGGCACTCGACGGCGCGGGCATCGACACGGAAACGCACCACGATGCGGTGCTCCACGAGCCGGGAACGATCCGGACCAACGCCGGCGAGCCGTACTCGGTGTACACCTACTTCTGGAAGAAGTGGCGCGACCGCGAGAAGCCTGAGCCGTTCGAGGCGCCCGACGGGACGAATCTCGCGGACGCCAGCGCGCTCGCGACGGACGCGCTCGCTGACTCGTTTGCAGGGGCGTTCGACCTCGACGACGCGCTCCGGGCGGAGCTTCCCTCGATCGAGCAGTTGGGCTTCGAGAAGCCGGACGCCGACGTGCAGGACGGCGGGACCGCGGCCGCCCGCGATCGGCTCGACGCGTTCTGTGAGTCGGCGATCTTCGAGTACGAGGAACAGCGCGAGTACCCCGCGAAGGACGGCAGCTCGCGGCTCTCGCCGCATCTCCGGTTCGGGACGATCGGCCTCCGCGAGGTGTACGAGGCGACCGAGGCGGCGATGGCCGAGGCAGAACGCCGGGACGAAGCAGTGAGGGGGGCGGACGGCGACGACGAACTGGGGCCGGCACAGGAGAGCGTCCGGACGTTCCAGTCGCAGTTGGCGTGGCGGGAGTTCTACACGCAGGTGCTCTACTTCAACCCCGAGATCGTGACGGCGAACTACAAGTCCTACGAGGCGCCGATCGACTGGCGGAACGACGACGACGAACTCGCCGCCTGGAAGGCCGGCGAGACAGGCTACCCGATCGTCGACGCCGGGATGCGCCAGCTCCGCGAGGAGGCGTGGATGCACAACCGCGTGCGCATGATCGTCGCCTCCTTCCTCACGAAGGACCTGCTGTGGGACTGGCGGGCGGGCTACGACCACTTCCGCGACCGCCTCGTCGACCACGACACCGCGAACGACAACGGCGGCTGGCAGTGGGCGGCGTCGACCGGCACCGACGCCCAGCCGTACTTCCGGATCTTCAACCCCGTCACGCAGGGCGAGCGCTACGACCCCGACGCCGAGTACATCAGGGAGTACGTGCCGGAGCTTCGTGGACTCGACGCGGCGGAGATCCACGGCTGGGTCGAGAAGAGCGACGCGGAACGTGCGGAACTCGATGTGGACTACCCGGATCCGATCGTCGACCACGGCGAGCGCCGGGAGCGGGCGCTCGCGATGTACAAGCGGGCTCGCGGGGAGGACCCCGACGAGTAGAACCGACCGAGCTGACTAGCCGGTGTCGTACTTGTACGTCGCCTCCTCCGCGTCGATGCCGAAGTCCTCGGCGCTCTCCTCCGGCTCCTCGGCCTCGCTGCCGCCTTTCTCGGCGTTCTTGAACCGTTCACGGAGTTCGGCGGGCATCTCGAAGGCGCCGGTGTCGATCGCCACGACGACCACGTTTTCGTCGACCTCCTCGCGCTTCTGTTCGAGGCGGTCCTCGATCACCGTCGGACGTTCCTCGGCGTCGACGCTCTCGAAGCCGAACTGCCGGAGGTAGTCGTCGCTGTCGGTGATCGAGTACACCGTCTCGAACTCGTTGTCGGCCGCGAGGTCGATTAGCCGCTCGACGACGTGGGCGCCGACACCCTGCCCGCGCCAGCCGTCCACGACGCCGATCCCGGTGAGCTCACAGACCTCGCCTTCGTCGGTCTTGTGGATGCGGTAGCGCCCGAAGCCGGCGCGCTCGTTCGTGCGTTCGTCGACCGCGATCACGTAGTCCCGCGAGCGGAAGGCGGTGCTGTCGAGCCCCATCTCCTCGATCCGGTCGAGCAACCACGCCTCGTCCCGGTTCCGTGCGTCGCGGACGTACATGTGCGGCAGTACGGCCCGGGGGGGCAAATGGCTTCCGCGGGTTCGGGGTCAGTCCTCGGCCTCGGGGTCGATCCCCAGCATCCCCGGAGTGATCGTGTCGGGGATGAGTTCGCCCAGCGAGTACTCCTTCCACTCGCCGTCGCCCGTATCGCAGTACACCGGCACGTCCTCGTCGCCGAACTCCGCGAGGGTCTGTCGGCACATCCCACACGGGGTGACGCCGTCGCGCTCCCCGGAGGAGACGGCGACCGCCGCGATCGAGCGGTGGCCCGCCCGGACCGCGCTGCCGACCGCGACCTCCTCGGCGTGGAGCGCGTTGCTGTAGTTGGCGTTCTCGATGTTACAGCCGGTGAATATCTCCCCGTCGTCGGTCAGGACGGCGGCGCCGACGCGGTACTCCGAGTAGGGGACGTAGGCGGCGTCGAGGGCGTCGCGGGCACGCTCGATCAGCGACGCCGGATCGGTGGTCTCCATACCCGAACCTCCGTGTGGACCGACTTGAAACGTCTGAAACCCGACGGCTCCCTCGCGAGCACGGCGACGATCCACGCGAGGGCGTCGGTACCGGTCCGGCGGTGCGTCCGGACACCGCGATCGGTCCCGTCCGTCATGTCGAGAAAATCATCGCTTCCTCCGATTTCGGGCGAACCAGCCGCTCTATTGGCCTTGTGTGTTAACAATACTCAAAGTAACCCTATAACCCTTCGGACGGTAGACGACAATGGATATGAAGAAACAGGAGCTCATCCACCTCCACGGTCTTCTCTCGGAGGTACGAGCCGAGTACGAGGACGCCGGAGAGCCGGAAGTCGACCTGAGCAGCTACGAGGAGTTCGGGGTCCAGCCGACGTCGATCCACCGTTCGAAGACCGACCACAAGCGCGCCGTCTTCGAGCTCGTCAACGGGCTGACCGACTCGCTGGACGACGAACAGGCGATCCCCGCGACGGCCGACTGACGCGCCGACACCGCCTCCTGCGATCCCACGCCTCGGAGCGGCGGCGCCGTCACAAGTGAACGATACGCGCGACGGAGCACGCGGCAGGTCACGCGCCGTGACCGGTTTCACTCCCGGTGCTGTTCGACCATCTCCTCGAACTCCGGAAGCAGCGTCTCCTCGTCGCCGTCGGCCGCCGGCTCGGTCTCCTCGGTGGCGTCGTCTTCCCCAGTCTCGCTCTCGGCCTCCTCGGCCGGCTCACAGGAGAGGCGTTCGAGCGCGATCCCCTCAAGCCGGCTGCCGATCTCCGAGCGCGCGATCCGGACGGCGTGGTCCTCGCTCTCGACGTCGTAGACGGTCATCCCGAGTTCGAGCGCGACCAGCCCCTCGCCGGCGGCGACGGTCGCGGGCGGGAGTTCGGCGCCGCGGGGCGAGCGACGGCTGCGCGGCTCGATGTCCACGTAGGAGAGGTCGGGATTGAGCCGCTCCCCGACCTTCGAGATGGCCGCGCCGACGGCTGCCTCTGGCGTCACCACGTCGTAGACCGGCACCGCCGCCTCCAGCACGACTCGGCAGTCCATCGGTCGCGTGTTCGCGACCCGGGAGCATGAACGTTCGGTCCCGCGACAGCTATTTGCTGGTCCGAGCCGACCCCGTGACCATGAGCCACGTCGCCGAACTCACGGGCATCGCGACGGGGGATACGCCGTCGGGCGAGGAGGTCCCGGCCGCGCTGCTGCGCGCCCGAGGGGAGTACCTCCCTATCTTCGTCACCGACGATCAGGCCGACGCGATCCGGCGCGGGCTGGCGGGCGAGCCGTTCGATCGGCCGCTGACCCACGACCTGCTGGTCGAGATGGTCACGGAGTTCGGCGGCGCGTTCGACCGCGTGCGGATCGACGAACTGCGGGAGGGGACGTTCTACGCGAAGATCGACGCCCAGCGCTACGAGGACGGCGAACCGGAGTCGCTCACCTTCGACGCCCGGCCCAGCGACGCCGTCGCGATCGCACTGCGGGCGGACTGTCCGATCGAGGTCGCCGACGACGTGCTCGACGCCGCGGGCCGCAGCCGCGAGGAACTCGGCGTCGACGGGCACGGCGGCGACGAGTAGCGCGGTCAGTCCCGCTCTCGTCCTGGCTGTCCTCGCTGAACGCGGCCGGGGGGCGCCGAGGTACCGTGGTGGATCGGCGGGCAGGCTCCACCGGCGAAACGGTGAAGTGATTTACACACTCGGTACACATTCACGGGAAACCCGGGATGTCGTCACACACCACCATCGACGAACTGTTGGATCTCGTCGGCGACCGAGCGGAGTTCCTCCGCCTCCTCCGTGACGGGCCGCTGTTCAAGCGCGACATCATCGACCGGCTCGACACCTCCCGCTCGACGGTTGACCGGGCCGTCGACGATCTCGTCGAGGCGGGACTGGTGGCGAGCGTCGACGGCGGATACCGGACGACGAGAACCGGACGGCTGGTGTTACAGCGGTACGAGACACTCCGGGAGGACATCGAGAACGTCATCGACGCCGCGTCGGTCGTCGACGCGATGCCCGCGGGGGCGACGCTCTCGGCAGCGACGGTGGCGAAGTCGACCGCCCGTCGGGTCGACCCCCACGACGTTGCCGATCTCGTCCGGGAAACGATCGACGGGGCCGAGAGCGTGGCCGCGTGCCTGCCGCGGCTCTCGGACTCGGTAGTGCTCGACGCCTACCGGGGGCACGCCGGGCCGGAGACGCGGACGCGCCTCGTCGTCGCCCCCTCGCTGGACGACGCGCTCGTCGACCGGCTGCCGGCGCAGTACCGGCGGCTCGCGACCGCCGACGTGCGGGTGTTCCGCGGCGGCGTCCCGGATATCGGGATCGTGGTCGCCCGGGGCGGGACGGACCGGGCGCTGATCGTCGCCTACACCGGGTTCGGCGGCGTCGCCGGGGTGCTCGAACTGACGGAGCCGGCGGCCGTCGACCGACTGGAGGCCCGCGTCGAGGGGCGGATCGCGGCGGCGACCGAACGGACGGACGAACTCGCGACGATCGACGCCGCGCCCGCGGCGTCGGCGCCCCCGAGCGACGACGCGCTTCCGGTCGATCTGGAGGCACAGGGGGTGGTCAAACTCACCGACGAACTGCTGGCGCGTCGGGGGGCGGCCTCGCTGCTGCAGGCGTGGCGGACGGGCATCTCTCTGGCGGACGCCGACACCGGACACCCCGTGGACCGCGTCCCGGCCGACGGCGAGCGGTCGCCGACGGCGGCGGCCCAGCGGCGGCTGCGTGCCGGCGAGGACGTGGTCCTGACCGGGCCGCCGGGGTCGGGGAAGAGCACGACCTGTAAGCGGATCGCGGTCGCGTGGCACCGGAACGACCGGGGGACGGTGCTGTACCGCGAGCCGGACGGCGAGCGGTCGCTCCAATCGGTGCCGGCGCTCCGGCGGGCCGTCGACGCCGCGGCGGGCCACACGCTGGTGGTCGTCGAAGACGTGGTCGATCCGGGCGCACGGCGCGCGCTCGACCTCCGGGCGGAGTTCGCGGGGCGGGACGACGTGAGCTTCCTGTTCGACGCACGCACGGCGGCGTGGGAGGGCGCCGACACGCCGACCGACGGGCCGACCAGACTGTCGATGCCGACGCTGTCCGTCGACGACTGCGAGGCGTTGCTCGCCCGCGCTGCCGAGGGGCGCGAGTCACCGCTCCCCCTCTCGGCGGCCGAACTCCACGACGAGGTCTCGGGCGAGGGAACCGCCGGCGGGTTCGTCGTCGCGGCCCACAGAGTGGCGAGGCTGGCCGACCCGCTGGCCGTCGCGGCCGACGACGCCCCGACCGGCCTCTCGGCCTCGGCTGCGGCGACGTTCGACCGGCTCCAGTCCCGGGGGCGCCTCGCGGTCGACCTCGGGATCTGGGTCAACCTCCTGAACCTGAGTGACCTCCCCATCCGGCCCGGCACCGTCGGGCCGTTGGGCGATCCCGCGTTCCTCGACGACGCGCTGGCCGTGTTGGACGGCGAGGTGCTGTTCGGCCGCCGTGCGGACCCCCTCGGCGTCGGCGCGACGGTCCACGACGCCTGGTCGACGGCGTTTCTCGATCACGCGATCGACCGGCTCGGGGAGCGTGGGGCACAGGAGGCGCTCGGCCGGGCGCTCACGGCCGTGCTCGACGGCGGAGCGCAGGCGGCCGAGGGCGAGTCCCCGCTCCCGCGTACCGACGACTGGCGGGAGACGTTCGTGGAGGCGCTGTTCGACGCGCTGCGGGCCCGACCCCGACTC
Source organism: Halolamina salina (assembly GCF_054653455.1). Classification (NCBI taxonomy): domain Archaea; kingdom Methanobacteriati; phylum Methanobacteriota; class Halobacteria; order Halobacteriales; family Haloferacaceae; genus Halolamina; species Halolamina salina. Next base: position 1,912,830 of record NZ_BAAIGE010000002.1, read on the forward strand.
GCCGGGCTGGTCGGGGAACGGCTTCGGGAGCGGCTCCCCGACGCCGTCGCGACGCTCCGGCGCCACCGCTGGCACGGCCGGCTGGCGCTGAACGCCGGGAGTCCCGCGGAGGCCGAGGCGGCGTTCGACCGGCTGCTGGCGGAGGCCCGCGCTGCCGGGAACCCCCACGCGATCGCACGGGCCCGGCGTGGGCTCGGTAGCGTTGCGCTCCAGCAGTCGGCGTACGACGACGCCGTCGAACAGCTCGCCGCGGCGCTCGGGCTGGCGCTCCGACTCGACGACGGCGACACCGTCGTCCGGGCGCTGCTCGATCTGGGTACGGTGGCACAGCGACGCGGCGACGATACGACGGCGATGCGTCGGTACGAGGCCGCCGACCGGCGCGCGACCGACGTCGGCGACGACGTGCTGCTCGCGACCTGCCGACAGAACCTCGGCACCGCGGCCGCCGAACGCGCTGACTACGACGCGGCGGTCGCACACGCTCGGGCCGCCCGGGAGACGTTCGAGGCGGCCGACGAGCCGCTCCGGGTGGCCAACTGCCTCGCCAACGCCGCCAACGCGCTGGTGAACGTGGGCGCGTACGACGACGCCGCCGGCCGGTACGAGCGGGCCGTCGACATGCAGTCCGAGCGCGGCGACGACCACGGCGCGGCGGGGACGCTCACCAGCCTCGGCGACCTCGAACGCCGGCGCGGGAACGACGAGCGGGCGCTGTCGTACCTCGAACGGGCCGAGTCGCTATTCCGGCGGATCGGCGACGACCACCGGCTGGCGATCTGTCTCAACAACCTCGGGATCGTCCGGAAGGACCTCGGGCGGCTGGAGGCGGCCGTCGACACCCACCGCGAGGCGCTGTCGATCCGCGAGGAGATCGGCAACCCCCACGAGATCGGCATGAGCGAGCACAACCTCGCCGTCTGTGCATTACGGCGCGGCGAGGTGGACCGCGCCGAGGAGTTCGCCCGGCAGTCGATGACGCATCTCTCGGCGGCCGGGAACCAGCGCTCGGTGGGCGTCACCCGCTCGCTGCTCGCGGACGTGCTGGTCGAGCGCGACGAGGTCGGCGACGCAATCGAACAGTTGGAGACCGGGATCGAGGAGCTGCGCAACTGCGGCGCCGACCCGCAGGCCGAGGCGCTCACGTCGGAGCTGATCGGGCTGCATCTGACGGCCGGCGACGTGGCGGCCGCGCAGGCGCTGGCTCGAACGGCGCACGACCGACTGACTGGGGGGCGGGACGTGGCCGCGGCCGACGACTGACCGGCGGGTTTGAGTGCGCCGCGGCCGGAGCGGTCCCCATGACCGAGACGGCGACGCTCGCGGAGTCGTACACCGAGATGACCGAGCTCCTGCTCCCGAACGACACGAACAATCTCGGGCGGGCGCTCGGGGGCGCCGTCCTCCACTGGATGGACATCTGCGGCGCAATCGCGGGGATGCGCTTCGCGAACAAGCAGGTAGTGACCGCGTCGATGGATCACGTCGACTTCATCTCGCCGATCGACCTCGGCGAGGTGGCGGTCGTGCAGGCGTACGTGTTCAACACCGGCCGCACCAGCGTCGACGTGAAAGTTGACGTGCGCGCGGAGGACCCCCGGGAGGGCGAGGAGCGGAAGACGACGGCCTCCTTCTTCACGTTCGTCGCGCTCGACGACGACGGGACGCCGACGGAAGTGCCGTCCTTGACGTGTCCGACGGAGGACGAGGAGGTGCTGCGCGAGGAGGCCGTTCAGGAGCGCAAACAGCAGTTCGAGGATCTCGTCGCACGGATGGAGGACTGACCGGGCCGCAGGCCGTTACTGTGGCTCCGGGCGGGTGCCCAGCGTCACCCCCACGGTCCGGCGCTCGCCCTCGCGGCGCACGGTCACTGCGACCGTATCGCCCGGGCTCGTCTCCAGCGCGAGGTACGTGCCGAGCTGGCCCGTCGTGTCGATCCGGGTGCCGTCGAGCGCAACGATCACGTCGCCGCCGGTCGGTTGGGGGGAGCCTTCGACAGTCACGCTTCCGCTGCCGCCCTGCAGGGCGCCGTCGGCGGGGCTTCCCTCGGGGACCGCCGAGACGTAGACGCCGCGTGCCTCGTCGAGGCCGTTGGCCGCCGCGAGCAGCGGCGTGACCGGGCGGATGCGCACGCCGAGGTAGGAGTGTTCGTAGCTCCCCCTCTCGACCAGTTCGGGGATCACCCGCTCGGTCAGCGCGGCGCTGATCGCGAACCCGACGTTCTCGGCGCCGGCCTGCGTGACGACGCCCGCCACGTCGCCGTCGAGGGTGAGCAGCGGGCCGCCGCTGTTGCCGGGGTTGACCGCCGCGTCGGTCTGGACCGCGCCGGAGATGGTGAAGTTCTGGATCGAGGAGATCGTCCGGTTCACGCCGGAGACGACCCCGGAGGTGAGCGACCCCGCCAGCCCCAACGGCGCGCCGACGACGGCGACGCGGGTGCCGACCGCGGGCTGTTCGTCGAGCAGCGGCAGCGGGTCGGCGTCGACGGGCGGGTCGACCGAGAGCGCGGCGAGGTCGCTGTAGGGGTCGCTCCCGAGTATCTCCGCCTCCGCCCAGTCGCCGTTTGCGAACTGTGCGCGCACCGTGTCCGCGTCCGTGACCACGTGCGCGTTGGTGACCAACACGCCGTCGTCGAAGAGCCAGCCCGATCCCTCGCCGAGGGGGCCACGGTCGTCGTACACGCGTAAGCGGACGACTGACGGCGAGACCGCCTCGTAGAGGTCGGCGAACGGCTGCTCGCCGTGGAATTCGGCGTCGCCTTCGGGGGCGGAACAGCCCGAGAGCGCGGCGATCCCGGCACCTGCGGCGGTGAGAAACCGGCGGCGGGAGTAGTCCATGACCGTTTTCGGGAAGCGACGAATAAACGGGTTGGGGTCGGGGATACTCTCCGGCTCCGATGGATTCTTGTGCCGTGGTAACATTCACCACGTAATTATCACTACATAACGTTTAAGTTCGCCACGGTGGGATACGTTGTCAGGATGTCCGAAGAAAGTGATTTCGATCGTCGTAAGTTCCTCCAGGCGACTGGGGCTGCGGCACTGACAGCCAGCGTCGCCGGCTGTACCGACGGCGGCGAGGGTTCGCCGACCGAAGGCTCCGGCAACGGCGGCACCGACACCGGGACCGACGGGCAGGGCGGTGACGGGGAGTTCACCGGCCTCGACTCCTACCCGTACTCGCCGGGCGAGACGGACGTGGAGAGCGCCCGTCAGGTGATGGAGGAGGCCGGCTACGGCCCCGACAACCGCTTCGAGCTCGACTGGCTCCAGTACACGAGCCCGGCGTGGAAGGAGATGGCCAACACCATCCGTTCCCGCCTCGAGAGCGCCTACATCGACATGAGCATCGCCGAGGCCGACTTCAGCGGCCTCCTCAACCGCACCGAGAAGGGCGACATGCAGGCGTTCACGCTGGGCTGGATCGCGGACTACCCCGCGCCCCAGAACTTCCTTCAGCTGGTCGACCCCGAGAACACCATCTACGACGGCGAGGGGCCGGCGCCCAACGGCGCGCGACTGTTCTGGACCGAGGACTCCGAGACGGACACGGACGTCCGGAACTTCATGACCGAGCAGTTCGACCAGATCCAGAACAACCCTCAGCAGTCCGAGGAGGCCCAGCAGGCCCGTGACGAAGCCGCCGTGAAGATGGAGGAGGGCCTCTGGGAGTCCGCCGCGCTGCTGCCGATGTACCACCAGGTGTCCCAGAGCTTCTGGTACGACCGCCTCGACTACAGCCCGCCGGGCGGGATGGGCGGCTCGCGCTCGAAGGAGAACATCTCCGTCAAGGGTCTGGAAGGCAAGGACCGCCTCGACAAGATCTCGGCGACGTTCAGCGCGCTCGACCCGATCGCCTCCGGTAACACGGCCTCGGGCGGGAAGGTCATGAACCTGTTCGACGCGCCGATGAACTACCACAACGGGACCACCGAGGTCCGGAACCTCCTCGTCGAGGACTACAGCGTCAGTGACGACCTGACGGAGTACGAGTTCACGCTCAAGGAGGGGATCCAGTTCCACGGCGACTACGGCGAGGTCACCGCCGACGACATGGTGTACTCGATCCGCCGCCTCGTCGAGTCCTCCAACTCCACGAACACCTACTTCCCGAACTCGGTGCTCAACATCGAGCGGGAGACCGACGACGACGGCAACGTCGTCCCCGGCTCGACCGGCGTCGAGGCCACGGGCGACTACACGTTCACGGTCACGCTCCAGAACTCGTTCCCGTTCGCGCTGTCAGTGCTCGCCTACTCCGCGTTCTCGGTCGTCCCCGAGGGCATCGTGGGCGACATCGAGGGGTACGAGGGCGAGATGAGCTGGGAGGAGTTCTCCACCAACCCGGTCGGCTGTGGTCCGTTCCAGTTCGCGAACTGGGAGTCCGGCAACGGCGGCGAGTTCAACGCCGACAAGTTCGACGACTACCACGGCCAGGAGCCCGCGATCGAGGGGATCGACGCCGCGATCATCACGGACACCAACGCTCAGTACAACTACTTCCTGAACGGGAACGCCGACGTGTCCGCCATCCCGACCTCGAAGTACGACCCGAACAAGGTCAGCATCGAGGAGACGGTCGACGGGATCGACCGCGGGACCTACGGGCCGATGGAGAACGACGAGACGGTCAACATGGCCCAGACGCCGACGATCAACACCTACTACGTGGCGTTCAACATGCAGGAGGTGCCCAAGCCGGTGCGTGAGGCGATGGCGTACGTCATCAACCGGCCGCAGTTCGTCGACAGCGTGTTCAAGGGCCGCGGTGCGCCCGCCTACCACCTGACCCCGACGCAGGTGTTCCCCGGCGGCGCCTCGGCCTACGAGAGCCACTGGCAGGGCGAGTAACTCTCGGCCCGCGCTCGCCCCGCTCGAGCGCATCGACAGGGTGAAAACCTCGCCGGCCGATGTTCCTCGTAGTCGTGCCGGTGTGACACAGCCACGATATCATTGTTCGGTATGATTAGACTTCCATCCTCTCGTCGCCAACCACGTCGGTACCCGGTCCGTACCGACACTGACGTATCGTCCCGCTTCGCTCGTCGACCGAGCCATGCTGAAGAGACTCACACATGAATCGTTCACTGTACATCCTGAAACGGCTCGGGTTGGGTATCCCCGTCATACTGTTCGGGCTGACGATGTCGTTCCTCATCATGTATCTCGGCCCGCTCGACCCGGTGCTGGCGATCCTCGGCCGCGACGCCACCTCGAGCGACATCCGACAGCTCCGGATCGCGCTCGGCTACATCCAGCCCGACGGGACCCCCGTCCCGGTCTGGCGCCAGTACGGGAACATCATGTACGACCTGTTCACGCTGCAGTTCGGGCAGTCGTGGGTCCTCCAGCGTGGGGTGCCCGTCACCGACGTCATCGCGAACCGGATGCCCGCGACGCTGTGGCTCGGCTTCTGGTCCGTCGTGATCGCGCTCCTGTTCGGGATCCCGCTCGGCCTCTACGCCGGCCTCCGCGCCAACACCTGGGGTGACTACCTCGCCTCCGGTGGTGGCATCATCTGGCGTGCGATGCCGAACTTCTGGCTCGCCGTGATGATCGCCGGGAGCCTCAGCGCCGGCGGCGCGCTCTCGTGGTACCGAGGATTCGGCATCAGAACGGACGTGATCGGGACGCCCGACGAAGTGGCGAACCTGTTCACGGTGGTCGAACTGTTCAACGGGGTGCCGGTGCTCGAACTGCTGTTTATCCCGATCCCCAACCTCCAGAACATGCTGATCGCGTTCAAGTGGATCCTGCCCGCGGCGCTGGTGCTCGGCTCGGCGTCGATGGGGAACGAGATCCGTATCGGCCGCACCGCGGTTCTGGAGAGCATCAACTCGAAGTACGTGGAGACGGCCAAGGCCAAGGGGCTCTCCCCGCGGCGGATCGTCGTCAAACACGTCGGTCGGAACGCGATCGTCCCGCTGCTGCCCGTCATCATGGGTGAGACCTACCTGCTCATCGGCGGCTCGGTGCTCGTCGAGAGCGTGTTCAGCATCAACGGGCTCGGCAACCTCTTCTTCCGGGCGATCCTCGGGCCGGACATCCCCGTCGTGATGGCGCTCGTGTTCATCTTCGTTATCATCCAAGTACTGATGAACATCCTTCAGGACGTACTCTACACACTGATCGACCCGCGTATCACACTGGGGGACACCCAATAATGAGCACGAACACCGCCTCGGAAACCGAGACCGGGCCGAGGTTCGAGTACGACGACCGGCCGCTGTGGTCACGCGTCGTCGACGACCCCGGGCCCGCGCTTCGCTGGCTCGCTGTCATGGCCGCGCTGATCGCCGTCGAGTTCGGCGCGTTCGTCGGGGCGATCCTGACGGTGCTCGACGCGGTCTTCATCGGCGTGACCGCGATCTTCGACGTGCTGTTCGGCCTGCTCGGACTGGGCGGGCTCTCCGCCGGCGTCGTCAACTTCCAGTCGAGCGTCTCCGGCGCGATAACGGGCGTCCGTGACGCCGCGGAGGGGCTTCCGACGCTACTGAGCAGGGAGACGATCCCCAACCAGGGCCACATGGCCAGCGCCGACGGCCCGTGGGTCGACACGTTCCTCGGCTGGGAGCCCGCGCTGGCGTGGGCGTTCCGCGTCCTGCTCATCGTCGCGTACTCGCTGTTCGCGTTCTACTGGGTGTTCCGTGGCTGGCTCGTCTTCCGCGAACACTACCGTCAGGCCGACTGGACGCCGTCCGACGACATCGTCGACCGGCTCCGTGACCACCGCTGGGGGCAGTTCGGCATCTTCGTGCTCGCGCTGTTCCTGATCATGGCGCTGTTCGGCCCGGCGCTGGGCCCGACGACGGTCGCGGGCAACATCCAGTCGCCGTACAGCACCGAGGTCAAACACTTCGACGAGGAGGCCGGCGAGGTCGTGACGATCACCGCCGGCGCCGCCAACTTCGACTCCAAGTCGAAGGGCGCCGGCAGCCAGAACGTCGGCCCGATGACGTACGACAACTTCGAGCGGTTCCACCCGTTCGGCACGCTCCCGAACGGCCGTGACCTGTTCACCTTCATGATGGGCGGGGCGCGGATCACGCTGATCGTCGCCGGGCTCGCGATCGGCCTCAGCGCGCTGATCGCCGGCGGGCTGGCGATGGTGTCGGCGTACTACACGGGGGTGATCGACCTCGGTATCCTCACGACCGCCGACGGGATCGTCTCCGTCCCGCGGCTGCTCCTGCTGATCATGATCAGTGCGGTGTTCGCGAACCACTGGATCGCGAGCGTGCTCGACGGCGGCTTCCTGTTGGCGCTGATCTTCGGGTTCACCGGCTGGCCGTTCCTCTGGCGGGCGGTCCGTGGCCCGGCGCTGCAGGTGGCCCAAGAGGAGTGGATCGACGCCGCCGAGAGCTTCGGACAGGGGTCGCGGACGATCATGCGCAAACACATGTTCCCCTACATCACTGGCTATCTACTCGTGTACGCCTCGATGTCCACCGGCGGGATCATCGTCGGCCTCGCCGCGCTCTCGTTCCTCGGCAACGGGCTGGGGATCACGCCGCCGACCCCCGCGTGGGGGCGTGCGGTGTCGCTCGGCCAGTCGTACGTCTCCGGGCCGTCGTGGCACATCTCGTTCATCCCCGGCGCGATGATCGTCGTGCTCGTCACGGGGCTGAACGCGTTCGGCGACGGCATCCGCGACGCGATCGACCCCGAAACCGAGAGCGACGAAGGTGAAGAGGCCGCCGCAGGGGGTGGTGCCTGATGGCCGCCGAGGAGGACGTGGTGCTCTCGGTCCGGAACCTCCAGACCGTGTTCCACACCGACCGCGAGACGATCAGGGCCGTCGACGGCGTCGACTTCGACGTCCGCAAGGGCGAGACCGTCGGTATCGTCGGCGAGTCCGGCTCCGGGAAGTCCGTCACCGCCCGCTCGATCATGGGACTCATCGAGAGTCCCGGCGAGATCATGCCCGGCTCGTCGATCAAGCTCAACGGCGAGGAGCTGACCGAGTTCGACGACATGCAGTACCAGCAGGTCCGGGGCAGCGGCATCGGGATGGTGTTCCAGGACCCCCAGAAGTCGCTCAACCCCGTCTACACCGTCGGGAACCAGATCATGGAGGCCCTGGAAGTGAACCAGGGCCTCACCGGCGAGGAGGCTCGCAAGGAGGCGATCAGGCTGCTCGAACGGGTCGCCATCCCCGACGCCCCCCGTCGGCTGAACGAGTACCCCCACGAGTTCTCGGGCGGGATGCGCCAGCGCGCGGTGATCGCGATGATGCTGGCCTGCGATCCCGAGTTCCTCATCTGCGACGAGCCGACGACCGCGCTCGACGTGACGATTCAGGCCCAGATCCTCGAACTGCTGCAGGACCTGCAGGAGGAGCGTGGCCTCTCCATCCTGTTCATCACCCACGACATGGGCGTGATCGCGGAGATCGCCGACCGCGTGAACGTGATGTACGCCGGCGAGTTCGTCGAGAAGGCGCCGGTGGAGGAGCTGTTCGCGAACCCCCGTCACCCCTACACCGAGGGGCTGCTGGGGGCGATCCCCGGCGAGCAGACCGCCGGCGAACAGCTTCGGACGATCGACGGCGACGTACCGACGCCGAACGAGGAGGCAACCCACTGTCGGTTCGCCCCGCGGTGTCCGGAGGCGTTCGACGCCTGCGACGCCGTCGCTCCACAGCACGTCCAGGTCGGCGAGAACGACGACCACACCGCGGCCTGCCTGCTGTACCCCGACGGCGAACCCGAGGACCGCCGGGTCGAGCACCACCGGGAGCTCGCCGCGGCCGACGGAGGTGAGAACGAATGAGTCAACAGCTTCAGCGGGACGATCCGACCGGCGAGGAGACGCTCATCGAGGTCGAAGGCCTCAAGAAGTACTACGGCGGTGACGGCGTGCTGGCGCCGCCGCCGGTGAAGGCCGTCGACGGCGTCGACTTCGAGATCAAACGCGGCGAGACGTTCGGGCTGGTCGGGGAGTCCGGCTCCGGGAAGAGTACGCTCGGCCGGACGCTGATCCGGCTCGAGCAGGCCACGGAGGGGACCGTCTCCTTCGACGGCACCGACATCACCGAGCTCTCCGGGAAGGACCTGAAACACTGGCGGCGGAACGCCCAGATGGTGTTCCAGGATCCCGAGTCCAGCCTGAACGACCGGATGACCGTCGGCGAGATCGTCCGTGAGCCGCTGGACGCCCACGACTGGAAGACCGACCGCGACCGCCGAGAGCGCGTCCGGGAACTGCTCGAGAAGGTCGGGCTGCAGGAGGAGCACTACTTCCGCTACCCCCACCAGTTCTCGGGCGGGCAGCGCCAGCGCGTGGGGATCGCCCGCGCGCTCGCGCTCAACCCCGAGTTCGTCGTGCTCGACGAGCCCGTGAGCGCGCTCGACGTCTCGGTGCAGGCGAAGATCATCACGCTGCTCGAGGACCTCCAGGAGGAGCTCGATCTCACCTACCTGTTCATCGCCCACGACCTGAGCGTCGTCCGGCACATCTGTGACCGCGTCGCGGTGATGTACCTCGGGAAGATCATGGAACTCGGCGAGACGGAGGAGCTGTTCAACTCCCCGTCGAACCCCTACACGAAGTCGCTGCTGTCGGCGATCCCGCGGCCGGACCCGACGGCGACGATCGACCGGATCACGCTCCCCGGGACGCCGCCGAGCCCGCGGGACCCGCCCCAAGGCTGTCAGTTCTCGACGCGCTGTCCGGCCAAGATCCGGCCCGAGCCGTACCAGGATCTCGACGACGACGTCTGGGAGGCCATCGAACGGTTCCGGGAGATCGTCCGGGAGCGGACCCGGGTCGAGCTCTCGATCACCGACCGCGTGAAGCGGCGGACCGGCAGCTTCTCGAAACACGACGACATCGAGGAGGCGGTCGCCGACCTGTTCGACGGCGTCGACAGGCCGGCGTCGGTCGAGGAGCCGATCGAGCGCGCGCTCGAACGGGTGAAAGCCGGCCACCCCAGCGAGGCACGCGACATGCTCCGCGAGGAGTTCGGCGGCGTCTGTGACAATGAGCGCCCCGAGCACTACACGGTCAGCGACACGGGGCGGAAGAGCTACTGTCACCGCCACTCCGACGAGTACGCGGACGTAGAGGCCCGGCTGGGTCGAGAGACCCGTGGCGAGTAGACGCCTCCTCCGCTACGTCGAGTTCGCCCTCTGGGTCGTCGCAGCGACGGCGCTGATCGTCGCCGGCGCCGCGGTGCCGGCGTTCCTGCTCGGGGCGGGGCTTCCCACCCTGAAGCTGCTGCTGTTCGTGATCGGGACGCTGCTGTTCGGCGTCGGGAGCTTCGGCATCCAGCCCGAGCGCCCCAAGCGCGACGGGCAGCTCGTCGACCTCGAGAGCGGGGAGCCGAACCGCTTCGAGGACAAGATTCAGGAGCTCCCGCCGCTGCGAGGGGAGCGGCTCCCCTTCTCGGACCGGGTGGACCGAAACGTGAAGCTATTCGTTACCGCGGTCGCCGTGCTCGCGGTGTCGGCGGCGCTCGAACTCGTCTTCGGCGTCCCGGGCTGAGCGGGAACGCACACCTTTTATCAGCGACGCCACCCCTGTGTCGGTATGGTCAACCCCGACGGCGAGGGCGTGCCGGACGAACTCGACCGGATCGCCGACGACGCCGACGTGATCCGCGACGGCTGGCAACGGACGGTCGAGGACACGCGAGCGATGGCCGCCGACCGCGAGGACGCCGGCTACGAGACGCTCGTCGTGTTCTCACAGGACACCTCACCCGTCGCCCCCGACGCCGAGGGGGCCGAGCACTGGGGCCTGACGTATCTGGTCGACGGCGACACCGCCGACACGGTCGCCGACGCGCGCGAGCGTGCCGAGTTCGACGAGACTGCGGTGTATCAGGCCGGCGCCGGCCCGACGACGTTCATCGTCACCGAGTGTCTCGATCACGACGAGGAGTTCGTGGTGTTCGTCGCCGGCGCGTTCCGGAAGCGAGAGGCGGCCGGGCTGGTCCGCGCCGCGACCGAGCGCGGGGAGATGCACACCCACTTCCGGACGCTCGACGGCACCGTGATCGCCTCGGTCGAGCACGACGACGTGTCGGCGTTCTTCCCCGATCCGCAGGAGTACTACTCCTACGGCGGCCAGTTCGCCGCCGACGCGGTGCCGGCCGAGGACGACGACGAGTAACTGCCGCCTCAGAGCATAGACTAACGGTTTAGGCGGGACGAGCCGTACCCACTGTCGGAGGTGTCGGATCCTGCGAGTGGGTACCGGAGTACGACCGGGAGCCGGCAAATCGTGGGTCGCGGCAGCACGTGACTGACGGAAACGCGGGGATTATCCGTCCGTACCCGGTAACGACGCTAATGAGTCAGGACGCCGCCGGCGACGCCACGAGCGAGGGGGACCTCCGGAACACCGGGATGTCCCTGCGCCACGACCGGGAGTGGGACTACGAACTGGAGCGCATCATCGAGGAGATCGAGGAGAAAGACGCCAAGAAGGTCGGCCTGCAGTTCCCCGAGGGGCTGAAGCGCCGCGGCCCCGCGGTCGCCGACGACCTGCGGGCGCTGGCGCCCGACGACGTGACGTTCATGCTGTCGGGCCAGCCCTGCTACGGCGCCTGCGACCTCGACACGTTCCTGATGCGCCGCACCGACGTGTTCGTCCACTTCGGCCACTCGCCGATGAAGAACTCGGACAAGATCATCTACGTGCCGCTGTTCTCCAACGTCGATCCGTTCCCGATGATGGAGGAGGCGCTGGAGGAACTCCCCGAGGACGACGTGGGGCTGGTGACCACCGCCCAGCACATGAACCTCTTCGACGACATGAAGGAGTGGCTGGAGGGCGAGGGGTACGACGTCCACACCCGGAAGGGCGACGACCGCCTCACCCACGAGGGGCAGGTGCTCGGCTGCAACTACGCCTCCGCGGACATCGACGCCGACCAGGTGCTGTACGTCGGCGGCGGGAAGTTCCACCCGCTCGGGCTGGCGATGGAGCACCCCGACAAGAAGGTCGTGATCTGTGACCCGGTGAACAACGTCGTCACCGTCGCGGACACGGAGAAGTTCATGAAGCAGCGCTACGGCGCGGTCCACCGCGCGATGGACGCCGAGAAGTGGGGCGTCATCTTCTGTACCAAGATCGGGCAGGGCCGCTGGGAGATGGCCGAGAAGATCGTCGACGAGAACGAGAACGCCTACCTGATCACGATGGACGAGGTGACGCCGGACCGCCTCCGCAACTTCGACATGGACGCCTTCGTCAACACGGGCTGTCCCCGGATCACCACCGACGACGGCCCGCAGTTCCACAAGCCGATGCTGACCCCCGGCGAGTACGAGATCGCCGTCGGCAACAAGCCGCTGGACGAACTCTCCTTCGACACGTTCCACGGCACGTGGTAGGCCGTTAGCCGGATTCCGCCTCCCCGTCGCCCGTCGTCACTTCGTACAGATCTTCCTCGTAGCGGATCGCGTACGGCTCGTCGATGCCGAACGACGGCGTGATCGCGTGGTTCTCCTCGACGTACCGGACGCGCTCGACGCCGTCCTCGAAGTACGACAGCGTGTTCCGCAGCCGGTAGTCGTGTGCCGCCCGCTCGGGGATAATTCGCACCGGTTCCTCGGCGGTCTCGACGCATCGGACGGTTAGCTCGGCGCGGGAGCCGTCTTCGTCTACGCCCTCACCTCGGACGGTCACCACGCCGCCGTCGCGGGCAGCGTCGACGACCCGTTCGGTCGGTTCGAGCGTCAGTTCCGGGGCGTCGACGTCGAAGCGGGCCGCGAAGCCGAGCGTCTCCCCCTCGGAGTCGCCGAGGACGCCGTCCGCCGTGAACGCGTACTCGCCGCCGCCGAGGCCGCCGACGGTCCCCGCTTCGAGCCACGCGTCGTAGTACCGGCCCGGGTCCGGCGGGAGGTCGTGCTCGGCGGAGAGCGTCCACTCGTGGCGCCCGCCGGGGTCGAGAGTCATCAGCGGCTCCCGCCAGATGTCCGGGACCACGCGGTACCAGTCGCCGTCGGCGCGCTTCCAGAGCGTCCACGCGTAGAAGTTGGTCGACAGCGTCCGGTCCGATCCGTTCTCGAGGGAGAACGTCACCGTCTCGGGCGGCGAGACCGACTGCGCGTCGGCGGTCAGCACGACCGCGACCGATTCGGAGTCCGTCTCGGGGACGCAGACGATTCGGTCGCCGACCGACGGGCAGTCCGACGCGTCGGTGGGGACGCCCATGGCGTCGGAGCCGGGCGCGGTACAGCCGGCGAGCGCGAGCGCGGACAGTGAGAGGAGGGCACGTCGTCGCACGGCGGCCCTGCGACCCCGCTCGGCAAATCCTTTGTGTTGCGGTTCTCGCCGCGGGCGTCGCCGCGACGACAACGCCTTTGGCCGCGCCGGCCGCTACCACGGGCATGGAGATCGACACCAGTTCGCTCGACGAGTACCTCGACGAGCAGGGCCTCGACGGCTACGCCGTCTACGCCGACAGCGACGACTCGACCCAGCGCTACCTCTCCGGCTTCGACGCGCCGGATCCGTTCTTCACCGTCTACACGCCCGAGGAGACCGCGCTCCTCACCTCGGGGCTGGAGTACGGCCGCGCGACGAAGGAGGCCCGCGGCACCGTCGACCGCACCTCCGAGTACGACTACCAGTCGCTCCGCGAGGCACACGAGTCGGGCGTCGCCCGGGCGAAGCTGCAGGCGGCGTTCCTCGACGCCCACGGCGTCGACTCGATCGCGGTGCCGGAGACGTTTCCCGTCGGCGCGGCCGACGGCCTGCGCGAGGAGGGCGTCGCGCTGGCGGTGGACTCCGAGGGCGTCGTCGACGACATCCGCGCGGTGAAGACCGACGAGGAGATCGAGCACGTCCGCGAGGCCACCATCGCGAACGAGAAGTCGATGCAGGCCTGCGAGGAACTGCTCGACGCCGCGGAGGTCCGCAACGGCACGCTCTACCACGAGGGCGAACCGCTCACCAGCGAGCGCGTCAAGACTGAGATCGAGGTGACGCTGCTCGAACACGGCTGCGCGCTGGACGAGACGATCGTCGCCTGCGGAACCGACGCCGCGGACCCCCACGACCGCGGCAGCGGGCCGCTGGAGGCGGGCCAGCCCATCATCGTCGACATCTTCCCCCGGAGCAAGGAGACGGGCTACCACTCCGACATGACCCGGACGTTCGTCAAGGGCGACGCGAGCGAGGCGGTCGCGGAGTGGTACGAGCTCACCCAGGAGGCAAAGCGCGCAGCGTTCGAGGAACTCGAGGCCGGCGCGACTGGCGCCGACGTTCACGCAGCGGTGTGTGACGTGTACGAGGCGGCCGGCTACCCGACGCTTCGGGACGATCCCTCGACCGAGACGGGGTACATCCACAGCACCGGCCACGGGGTGGGGCTGGACGTGCACGAGGCGCCGTCGCTGTCGCCCCGTGGTGGGGAGCTGGAGGCCGGCCAGATCGTGACGATCGAGCCGGGGCTGTACGATCCGGAGCACGGTGGCGTACGGATCGAGGATATCGCGGTGGTGACCGAGGACGGCTACGAGAACTTCACCGACTACCCGGAGCAGTTGGAGGTATGAGGCGATAGAGGCAGGCTTGCTGCTGCTATCGGCTCGACGAGGATTGGCGTCACGAACACCGTGAAAGCCCCTGACGGCTCGGCTCCCAGGACTCGCTGCGCGCGCTCACTTCGCTCGCGTGCTTACTTCGTCCGGGTTCGCCGAGCCGTCAGCCCCTTTCAGTCCCACCCGTACAGCCCACAAACCTCCCCAACCGACTCACTCGCTCACGTCCGTTCGCTCGTTCGTCCCTCGCGCTCGGTCGGCGCACGGAGGCGCCGACGCTTCGCGCCACCGCACAGCGAATCAGTTTCGCACGACGACACCCACAGCGAACTACCGGCATCCGCGCCCCTTTTCACCCGACGACTACCAGCTACGGGTAGATGACGCTCTGTATCGTCGGCGCCGGCGCGATGGGCCGCTGGCTGGCCGGGACGCTCGTCGACGCTCGGCCGACGGTCGACCTCGCGTTCGCCGACACCGACACCGCGGCCGCGGAGGACGCCGCCGCCGAGTTCGACGCCGTGGCTATCGCGCTCGCGGAGGGCCTGCCGGCGACGGACCGAACGTTCGAGACGGTCGCGCTGGCGGTCCCGATCCCCGCCGTCGAGGCCGCCGTGGCGGACTGGGCACCGTACGCCGAGACAGCGATGCTCGACCTCTCGGGCGTGATGGCCGCGCCCGTGGCGGCGATGGGCGACCACCTGCCCGACCGCGAGCGCGCGAGCCTCCACCCGCTGTTCGCCCCCGAGCGGGCGCCGGGCAACGTCGCGCTCGTCGCCGACGCGGTGGGGCCGACGCTCTCGCCGCTGCTCGACGCGCTGCGGGCGGCGGGCAACGAACTGTTCGAGACGACGCCCGCCGAGCACGACGAGGCGATGTCGACGATTCAGGCCAAGAGCCACGCCGCCGTGCTCGCGTGGGCGCTGGCAGGCGACGACGTTCGCGAGGAGTTCCACACACCCGTCTCAGCCGGCCTGCGCGACCTCGCCGCGACGGTGACCGACGGCGAGGCGCGCGTGTACGCCGACATTCAGGACGCCTTCGGCGGCGCCGACGCGGTCGCCGACGCCGCACGCGAGATCGCCGACGCGGACGACGAGGCGTTCGCGGCGCTGTACGACGAGGCCGGCGACGCCGCCGACGAAATCTCCGGGGGTGACCGATGAGCGTCGACCGCGATCGCCTCCGGGACACCGTGAACTACCTCCGGGAGGTCCGACCGATCGACCCCGAGGAGATCCAGGCGTACTTCGACGACACCCCCCACCCCGCGGTGATCAGGCAGGAACTCCGCGCCGCGGCGTTCGACCTCGACCTCGTGGAACGGGAGGACGGCACGTTCGTCCCCGCCGACGACACGCCGGTCACTCCGCCGGGGTGGTCGCCCGAGACGCTCCCCGACGAGTACGAGCGCGTGGTCGTCGATCGACTCGTCGAACGCTTCGGGCTCGACTGGTACGACGGCGACTCCGGCGACGAACTCCGGGAGGCGATCCGCCGGCTCAAGGCCGACTACTACCACGGCAACCCCGTCGAGTACGACGAGACCGCGGCGCTGGGGTACGCGATCTACCACCTCCCGGACTACTACGCCGCGATGGGGTACGTACTCGACGACCTCGCGGCGAACGGCGACCTCCCGCGGAAACTCCGCGTGCTGGACGTGGGTGCGGGCGTCGGCGGCCCTGCGCTGGCGCTGATCGACTACCTCCGCGCGGCGGCAGGCGACGACGGCGAGCCGCCACTGATCGAGTACCACGCGCTGGAGCCTTCGCCGGCCGCAGACCTGCTCGAAGCGCTGCTCGAAGAGACGCCGCGCAACGTCCGAACCACGGTCCACCGCGAGCGCGCGGAGGCGTTCGACCCCGATTCGGTGGGCGACGTGGACCTGCTCACGTTCTGTAACGTGCTCTCGGAGCTCGCCGACCCCGTGGCGACGGCGGAACGGTATCTCGACGCCGTCGCCGACGACGGGACGATGCTCGCGATCGCGCCCGCGGACTTGGAGACCGCGACCGGACTCCGGGAGGTCGAGCGCGCGCTCGCCCGACCCGGCTCGGGACCGTCGGTGTACTCGCCGACGCTCCGGCTCTGGCCCGGCGAGTCGCCGTCGGACCGGGGCTGGTCGTTCGACGTTCGCCCCGACGTGGCGGCGCCGCGGATGCAGCAGCAGTTGGACGAAGGTGACCGTGGGGCCGACGGCGCCACGGAGCACGACGAACCCGGGACGTTCACGAAGACGTCGGTCCAGTTCGCCTACGCGCTGTTGCGCCCGGACGGGAAGCGTCGGACACAGATCCTCGCCTCCGAGGACCGCCACGCTAAGGCCGCGGAGATGGAGCGCCACGTCAGCAACCGCATCGACCTGTTGACGGTGAAGCTCAGCCCCGATCTCAGCCGGCAGGGCGAGCGGGCACGGGAGTACGGCGCCGACCCCAACCCGATCTTCAAGATCGGCGACGGCAGCGAGGACGTCGAGCAGTACGCGGTGCTCACCCAGCACACCGAACTCAACCGCGCGCTGGGCGAGGCCGACTACGGCGCGGTGCTGTCGATGGAGAACGCGCTCGTGCTGTGGAACGACGACGAGGAGGCGTACAACCTCGTCGTCGACGGCGAGACGGTCGTGGATCTGGTCGTCCCGTAGGTCGGCGGCGGCTCAGTCCTCGCCGAACTCGGGCGTCTTCTCCCCGGCGGGGACGACTACCTCGAGCCAGTTCTCCTCGGGCGGCAGCGGACAGGCGAACGTCTCGCTAAACGCACAGAACGGCGAGTACGCGAGGTTGAAGTCGAGCGTGACTGTGTCGCCCGTCTCCAGTTCTCCCTCCGGTTCGAACTCCATGTACCGCCCCCCGGAGTACGTCTGCTGACCCGTCGTTTTGTCCCGGAACGGGACGAACAGCGTGTCGTCCTCGCTGTTCTCCTGTCGGTAGGCGTGGAGCTTGCAGTCCTCGCCGCGGAGTTCGAACGCGAACGTCGCGACCCGAAGGTAGCGCGTCGGCGGGCCGTTTGTGGTCTCCATCTCCACCGGCTCGGGCTCGTCGTGGACGGTCACCTCGGCCTCGACCCGGAAATCGGGATCGGGGTCGAAGTAGTCGAGGCCGTCGAAATCGTCCCGGTGCTCCGGCGGCACCGGCGACTGCGGGTGCTCGGCGAAGAACTCGTCTTTCTCCTCGCGGTTCTGCCGGAGCTGTGTCTCCCAGCCGTCTGGCGTCGAGTCGCTCATACGCACGGTTAGGCCCGCGCGGGGATGAGTCCGGCGTTCGTCGACCTCCGGGTGGCGGCTCGTCAGCGAGAGGAGTCCTCGAGACAGTCGAACGTGGCTACCCGCCGACGCCGACCCGGTCGAGCTCCGCCGCGATCTGTCGGCGTTTCAGCAGCGCAAAGCCCGCGAGGATCAGCACGAACCCCGCGACCGTCTCGACGGTGACCACTTCGCCGAGCACTATCCAGCCCGACAGCGCCGCGAACACCGGCGCCACGTAGGAGACGAGGTTGATCTCGATCGGTCCCAGCCGGTCCAGCAGGTCGAAGTAGATCAGGAAGCCGACCGCGCTGGCGAGGATCGAGAGGTAGCCCATGCTCAGCACGGCCCGGAGGTTCAGTTCGACGGCCGCGAACGACTCCCCCAGCCCCGCGCTCACGACGTGCATCAGGAGCGCGCCGAGCAGCATCGACCACCCCTCCATCGCCTCGATCGGGAGGTCGGTGTCGAGTCGGCGGGTGAGCACGCTGCCCAGCGCGAACGACGCCGCCGCGGCGACGATCAGCAGCTTCGCCCCCATCCCGCCGGAAAGCAGGTTCGCCGGGTCGGGGTTCGCGATCACGACCGCGCCGGCGAGCCCGAACACCAGCCCGACGAACCCGGCGGGTTCGAGCCGTTCCTGCGGGACGAGCAGCCGGGCGAACCCGGTCGTCAGGATCGGGCTCAGGCCGACCAGCACCGACGCCGACGCGCTGGTGACGGCGTCGTCGGCCTCGCCCACGAACAGCAGCGCGTGGTAGGCCGCGATCACCAGCACCGCGCCGACGGCGACGCTGGCCCACTGGTCCCGGCCTCGCGGGATGGGGTCGTCGAGCACCCACCACGCGTAGCCGAGCATCAGCACGCCCGCGATGTCGTACCGTATCGCCGCGAACAGCACCGGCGGAAACACCGCCAGTCCCGCCTTGATCGCCATGAACGCCGACCCCCAGATCGCAGCGAGCGTCAGAAAGAGCGCGAGGTTCCGGTAGCGAGACACGACCGGAGCGTGGGCCAGCGACGGCTTAGGGGTACTGTTTCGGTGGCGGTTCGGGGACTCCTCCCGAACGTCACTCCGCGCCCGCGACGCCCGCCGCGTCACGTTCCCGCCGGAGGCCGCGCAGCAGGTCCTGTCGGGTGATGATGCCGACCAGTTCGTCGCCGTCGAGCACCGGCAGTCGGTTGATGTCGCGCTCGGGGTTGGCGAGCAGATCCAGCAGCGCGTCGAGGCTCGCGTCGGCGTCGACGGTCACGGGGTCTTCGGTCATCACGGAACTGATCGGGTCGTCTGCGTGGGCGGCGATGTCAACGTCGTCGCCCGGGAGGTCGAACGCGTACGTCAGCGTGTCGACGATCGGCGGGATGCCGATCGGGATCCAGAGCACGCGGTCCTCGACCTCGAACAGGTCGACGAGGTCGCCCTCGGTGACGACGCCGACGAGGCGCCCCTCGTCGACGACCGGGAAGCCGCTGAAGTTCACGTCCGCGAGGCGGGCGAGCACCTCGCCCACCTCGTCGTCGGGTGCGACAGTCTCCACGTCGGCGGTCATCACGTCGGCTGCGTTCATAGCCCAAGCGTGGGGCGGGGGCTACGTGAACGTTGCTGCCCGCAGTCTGAATACGAGAAGAGGGAATCGGCGGCTCAGTCGTGGAGGTGACAGGCCACGACCTCGCCGTCGGCGTTCGGCTCGTCGTCGGGCGGCGTCGTCTCACACACCGTCTCGAAGCGCTCCCGGAGCGTCTCCGCAGCCGTCTCGAACTCGCCGTCGGCGACGGCCTCCAGCGCCTCGTCGACGACCGCCGCGTTCTCGCCGGCGATCCCGGAAATCTCCCGCTCGCGGTACGCCGCGGGCTCGACCTCGCGTATCTCCTCGGGGTCGAGGTTCCGGGCTTCGACGTCCTCGCGGAGATCCATCACGTCGCGGAACGCCGACTGCTCGATGTCGACGTCGTCGGGCGGGATCACCTTCGGGCAGCGCGTCCGGAACCGACAGCCCGAGGGCGGGTTCCGCGGCGACGGCACGTCGCCGGAGAGCGTCGCCACGCGGCGACCCTGCTCTTCGACCTCCGCGCGCGGGACGCTCTCCAGCAGCGCCTCGGTGTAGGGGTGGTCGGGGTTCTCGAAGATCTCGTCGGTCGGCCCGAGCTCCGCGATCTTGCCGAGATACATCACCGCGACGCGGTCGCAGATATGCCGGACGACGCTCAGGTCGTGGGCGATGAACAGGTACGTCAGCCCGAAGTCGTCCTGCAGGTCGTCGAGCAGGTTCAGCACCTGCGCCTGCACCGAGACGTCGAGCGCGCTCACGGGCTCGTCGAGCACGATGAACTCCGGATCGAGCGCGAGCGCGCGGGCGATGCCCACGCGCTGGCGCTGCCCGCCCGAGAACTCGTGTGGGTAGCGGTCCACCTGATCCGCCGAGAGTCCCACGCGTTCGAGCAGCGCGCCGGCTCTGGCGTTGCGGATCTCCCGGTCCGACCCCGTGACGCTCACCTCGACGCGGAGGCCGCCGTCAGTCTCCTCAACGGTCGCGTCGAGCAGCTCCTCGTGGGCGTCGACGGTCGCTTCGGGACCCTCGCTACCCATTCGGACCGTCACGGGGACGCGGGCGACGCCGTCGTCGCCCGCCTCGACCACGCGGTCGAGGTCGTCCGCGACGGTCACGTCGACCATCCGGTCGATCCCGTCCGCGATCGTGAGTTCGGCGTCGGTCGCGACCGTCGGGTCCGACTCGGGCAGCCCGTGGATCCGCATCCCCTCGGCGACGATGGCGCCGACGGTCATCCGCGGATCGAGGCTGGAGAACGGGTCCTGGAACACGATCTGGGCCCGGCGGCGGAACGCCGACAGCGACTCGTCGTCGAGGTCGAACACCTCCTCGCCGTCGAACGCGACCGTGCCGCCGGTCGCCTCGCGCAGGCGGAGCAGCG
The DNA here is from genome assembly GCF_054653455.1 of Halolamina salina. NCBI lineage: Archaea > Methanobacteriati > Methanobacteriota > Halobacteria > Halobacteriales > Haloferacaceae > Halolamina > Halolamina salina. Next base: position 1,933,499 of record NZ_BAAIGE010000002.1, read on the forward strand.
TCTCGCCGGTCGTGGACTTCCCGCAGCCGGACTCCCCGACCAGCCCGAGCGTCTCGCCCTCGTACACGTCGAAGCTGACGCCGTCGACGGCTTTCACGCTGGTCGCCTCGCGGCGGAGCAACCGGTCGAGCAGCCCCCCGCCGTCCTCGTAGTACTTCCGGAGGTTCCGGACCTCCAAGAGCGCGTCCTCAGTCATTGGAGACCACCTCCTGTTTGGCTTCGGGACCGAGCGCTTCGGACTCGTCGTACTCCCGGTCGGCGAGTATACAGCGCACGTGGTGTGCGGCGTCGTCGACCGTCGACTCCGCCTCGTGCTCGTCGATGCGGTGGAGACAGGACTCCATCGCCTTCGGACACCGATCGGCGAAGTAGCACTCCTCGCCCATCTCCGAGTCCAGCAGGCTGGGGACGTTCCCCTCGATCGGCGAGAGCCGCGGCGCCGGATCCTCGACGTCCGGGATCGACCCGAGCAGCCCCTCGGTGTAGGGGTGCACGGGGTTCTGGAACACGTCCTCGAGCGCGCCGCGTTCGACCACCTCGCCGGCGTACATCACGCCGACGCGCTGGCACATCCGCGCGATCACGCCGAGGTTGTGGGTGATCAGGACGACGCTCATGTCCTCCTCCTCCTGCAGATCGCGGAGGAGGTTCAGGATCTGCGCCTGGATCGTCACGTCGAGCGCGGTCGTCGGCTCGTCGGCGATCAGTACGTCGGGCTCGCCGGCCAGCGCCTGTGCGACCATCGCGCGCTGGAGCATCCCCCCCGAGAACTCGTGGGGGTACTCCTGGGCGCGCTGTTCGGGGTCGGGGATGCCGACCTGTTCGAGCAGTTCGACCGCCCGCTCGTGGCTCTCCTCGCTGACGTAGCTCTGGGAGGGCAACAGCGAGTCGACGACCATCCGGCCCAGCCCGTAGCCCTGGGTCCGCGAGCGGGTGCGCCGCGGGTTCGCGCGGGCGCGGCGCTGGACCTCGACCGCCTCGGCGATCTGCTCACCGACGGTGATCGAGGGGTTGAGGCTGCTCATCGGGTCCTGGAAGATCGTCGCGAAGGCGGGGCCGCGCAGCCACCGCCGGGTCGCCTCCGGCAGTTGGCGCACGTCGACGTAGTCGCCGTCGACGGCGTCGGGGTGGGACTCCCGGTGCTCGTCGGCGAGGTCGGCGTCACGGTACCACACCTCGCCCTCGACGATCCGCCCCGGCGACTCCACCAGGTCGATCAGCGAGAGCGCGGTGACGGACTTCCCGGAGCCGGACTCGCCGACGATGCCGAAGACCTCGCCGTCGCGCACGTCGAAGTCGACGTGTTCGACCGCGTTGACCTGCCCCTCCTCCGTGAAGAAGCGGGTCGTGAGGTCCCGGACCTTGAGTATCTCGTCGGCCATCTTACATCCCCCCCTCGCCCTCGATTCCCGGGTCGAGGGCGTCCCGGAGCCAGTCGCCGACGAGGTTGATGCCGATCACCGTCAGGACGATGGCGATCCCCGGCACGGTGGCGATCCACCACGACGAGGAGAGATACCCCCGCCCCTGCGCGATGTCGAAGCCCCACGAGAGCGTCGTTCCGGAGAAGCCCAGGAACGACAGGGAGGACTCGAGCAGGATGATGGCCGCGACCTGAATCGTCGCGAGCACCAGGATCGGGGTGATGGCGTTGGGCAGGACGTGGCGGACGACCGTCCGCGTGTCGGAGGCGCCCAGGGCCTTGGCGGCCTTGACGTACTCCTCCTCGCGGATGGACATCGCCTCGCCGCGGGCGATGCGGGCGAACCAGACCCAGTTCACGAAGCCGACGACCAGGATGACGACCGACGGCAGCACGAACGTCTCCGGCATCGGCGTCGGTAAGCCGACGGCGTCGCGGAACGCACCCGCTACCCCCGTCGTGACGAACGGATCGGTCACTCCGACGGCCACGTCGGCCTGGAACCGACTGAACAGCCCGATGAGCGCGATGGCCAGCACCAGCGACGGGAACGCCAGCGACACGTCGGCCACGCGCATCAACACGTCGTCGGTGCGCCCGCGGTAGTAGCCCGCGACCAATCCGACGGTCACCCCCAGTACCGCGGCCAAGACAGTGCCGAACAGCCCGACCAGCATCGAGGTCCGGGCGCCGTAGATGGCCCGCGAGAGCATCCCCTGACCGAGGGAGTTGGTCCCGAGCGGGTAGGTGGCCGTAGCGTTGACCTGCACGGTCTCGTTGACCACCTGGAGCGAGCCGTTGACCATCTCGGTGGAGGTCTGTTCGGTGGTCTTCGTGAACCCCAGCGGCGGGAGCTGTGACCGGTCGAGGTTCTGCGCCCGGGGGTTGTGCGGTGCGATGAACGGGGCGAAGACGGCCATGAGCACCATGATGGTGATGAGCACCACGCCGATGCGGGCCAGCCCCGAGGACCGGAACTCCTTGCGGAGGTTCCGGACCGTTCGTGGGGAGATAGAGATGGGTCCGATCTTCATTCTGCCATCACCCGTGGGTCGAGGTAGGCGTATATCGCGTCGACGGCGATGTTGACCAGGACGAAGCCCGCACCGATGACGATGAGGCTGCCCTGGAGGATGGGCCAGTCACGCGCGTTGATGGCCCGGATGATCTCGCTGCCCAGCCCCGGCCACGCGAAGACGGCCTCCGTGATGACCGCCCCGCCGATGAGCGTCCCGAGTTGGAGCCCGAGGACGGTCACGACCGGGACCAGCGTGTTGCGGAGCACGTGTTTGTACTTGACCAGCGACTCCGGCAGCCCCTTCGAGCGGGTCGCCCGGACGTACTGCTTCGAGAGCTCGTCGAGCATCCCCGAGCGGACCAGCCGCGTGATGAGCGCCGTGAAGTAGGTGCCCAGCGTTATCGCCGGGAGGAACAGCGACGCCAGCCACTCGACGGTCACCTCGAAGAACGGCGCTGGCCCCGTGAAGGCCGCCAGCACCTGCACGAAGCCGTGGGCGCGCCCGCTTGTCGGGAACACGTTCAGCTGGACCGAGAACAGCAGCACGAGCATGATGCCGAGCCAGAAGTTCGGCGTCGAGATGCCCAGCAGCGAGAACGTCGTCGCGGCGTAGTCGGCCGGCTGGTGGCGCCTGGTCGCCGAGATGACACCCAGCGGGATGGAGAGCACGATGGCGACGACGCTCGCGGCCACCGCCAGCTCAAGCGTCGCCGGGAGCTTGGCGAACACCTGCTGGGAGGCGGAGATGTTGGAGATGTACGAGTAGCCCATGTTCCCCTGCAGGAGCTCCCAGAGGTAGTCGAGGTACTGCAAGTACAGCGGCCGGTTCAGCCCGAGCTCCTCGGCGATGCGCTGACGCGTCTCCTGGCTCGCGTCCAGCGGCGCGACCGTGTCGATCGGCGAGCCCGGCGTGATGAACCGCAGCAGGAACACCACGGTCACGACGCCCCAGACGACGCCGACACCCTGCACTCCGCGTTTCAAGAGGAAACGACCGTAGCCCATGCTGCCTTACGAGGACTCGCTCGGCAGACTCTGGGCTTCGTCGAGCAGTGCGTCGAACTCGTCGTTCTTGTAGGAGGTCAGCGACCCGTCGCTCGCGAGCAGCGGCTGGAGCGTCTGGATGGCGTCGAACGTCGCGTTCCCCCAGCCGAGCAGGTACCACGGCGGCTTGTCCTCGATGTTGCCCGTGGTGACCTGACTGACCAGCGTCGAGAACTCGACCTGGCGGGCGGTCGCGGAGACGTTCGAGAGCTCGTCGACCTGGGCGGCGACGGCCTGGGCGACCTCCACGTCCTTGAGGTAGCGGCCGATCGGCGTCACCAGCTCGATCTCGGCGCCGGCGTAGCCGGATGCCTCGACCAGTTCCTCGGCGCGGGCCTGGTCCTGCGGGTAGATGTCCAGATCCTCGTTGTAGCCGAAGAAGTTCGGCAGCGTCGGCTGACTGGAGGCGTCACCGAACGTCTGCAGGACGTTCTGGATGATGGACTCGATGTCGATGGCGTAGTTCATCGCGCGGCGGAACTCCGGCGAGTCGAACGGCTCCACGTCGTAGCGCATCGCGTTGAAGATGACGCGCGTGGAGGGGACCGCCGAGACGGTCGTCCCGTCGTTGTCGTTGACGCGGCCGACCTCCTGGGGCGGGATGTTGACGATGATGTCCGCCTCGCCGCTGATGAGGCGGTTGACCCTCGTCGAGGACTCGCTGGCGGAGGTGATGGTGAACGTCGAGATGGCCGCTTCCTCCTGCCAGTAGTCGTTGTTCCGGGTGAACTCGACTTCGACCCCCTGCTCGTAGTTGGCGAGCTTGAAGGGGCCGGTCCCCTCCATGTTCTGGTTGATGTACGCCGAGTCGTGGTTCTGGACCCACGACTTGTTCATCACGTCGCAGTAGGTCGCGAACGACTGGAACACGATGGGGTTGAGCCCCGAGAGGTTGACGTTGACCGTCCGGTCGCCGCTGGAGGCGACCTCCGCCCCCTCGACGCCGACGAGCTGGTCGGACTGCGGCGAGGTGAACCCGACCGAGTCGTCGACGATCCGGTTGATCGAGTAGGCGACGTCCTCGGGAGTCAGCGAGTCGCCCGAGTGGAACGAGACGTTGTCCCTGATGGTGAACTGCACGGTCGTCTCGTCCAAGCGCTGGTAGTCGGTCGCCAGCATGTCGATGATGGCACCCTCCCGGTCGCGCTCGAGCAGCCCCTCGTAGGCCTGGAGGACGATGTTGTCCGTCGGCGTCTCGCGGTGGTCCTGCGGGTCCAGCCCCGAGTCCATCTGGGACTGGGTCATCACCACGTCGTCCCCGCTGTCGGTCGCCGGCTCGATGGCGTAGGCGTCGACGCGCTCGTCCGAGCGGGGCTGCCACTCGATGTCGTTGGACTGCCCGTAGACGGAGTACTGCTGGTGGAGGAACACCCACGGTGCCTGGTCGTGTGCGTGCCGGTTCGCGCGCTGGAGGTAGCCGTCGCGGGTCTCCGGCTCCGGCCGCTCAGTCGGCGTCCCCTCAGGCTCGGTCGGCTCGTCGGTCGGCGTGTCGGTGTCGCCGCCGCCGGGCTGTTCGGTGTCTGTCCCCCCGCCGTCGGTGCAGCCGGCCACGGCCGTCGCCGTCGCCGCGCCAGCGAAGCCGAGGAACTTCCGTCGACTCACGTCCGGACTGTCTTTGTCAGCCATAGACACTCGGATGTGGCGGATTGACTTATACCCTGTGCCGGGGACGCACACCCCACACCGCCCGCCGGCGACGGAATACGTCAGGGGTTCGGTGTGAAAACCCGGCTGTAGAAGCGGCTGTTCGACCTAAGTATCGGGAAAACGGCGTGGGTTGCCGGTAGGACGGGAGCCGCGTCGTCGGCTACTCCTGCTGTGCGTCGACGGCCGCGACGCCCGCGAGGTTGACGATGTCCTTCACCTCGTCGCCGCGCTGCATCACGTGGACGGGCTTGTCCATCCCCACGAGCATCGGACCGATCGCCTCGGCGCCGCCGAGGCGCTGGAGCAGCTTGTACGCGATGTTGCCGGCTTCGAGGTTCGGGAACACCAGCACGTTCGCGGGCTGGTCCAACTCGGAGAACTCGTAGGTGTCGGTCAGGATTTCCTCGACGACCGCGGTGTCGGCCTGCATCTCGCCGTCGACCGGGAAGTCCACGTCGGGGTCCTCACGCAGGCTGGCGGCCGCGGCGCGGGGCTTGCGGGTGCCCTCGTTCTCCACGGAGCCGAAGTTGGAGTAGGACAGCAGCGCCGCGCGCGGTTCGACGTTGAACCGCCGGGCGAGTTCGGCGGTGTGTCTGGTGATCTCCTCCAGCACCTCCTCGTCGGGGTCCTGGTTCACCGTCGCGTCCGCGATGAACACGACCCGGTTTTTGAACGTCAGCATGTAGACGCCGGCGGCGTAGTCGGCGTCGTCGGCGGTGCCGATCACTTCCAGTGGCGGCCGGAGCGCCGACGGGTAGTGGTGGGTCAGCCCCGTCAGCAGCGCGTCGGCGTCGCCGGCCTCGACCATCGCGCTCCCGAGGTAGTTGGTGTCGCGCTGGACCAGTTCGCTCGCCTCGCTGCGGGTGATCCCCTTGCGCTGGCGGAGCTCGTGCAGCCGGTCGGCGTACCCCTCGGTCTCGTCGACGCGCGGGTCGACGATCTCCGGGGTGAAGTCCAGCCCGAGGTCGGCGGCGATCCCCTCGATCTCGTCGCTGTTGCCGAGCAGGACCGGGTCGCCGATCCCCTGCTCCTGGATCTGGGCGGCGGCCCGGACCATCTTCTCGTCGGTCCCCTCCGCCAGCGCGATGCGCTGGTCGGTGCTCTTGGCCTTGTTGAGCACGACCCGCATCATCTCGCGGGACTTGCCCAGCCGGGCCTCGAGCTTCTCGGAGTAGGCGTCGATGTCGATCTCGGTGCGGGCGACGCCCTCGTCCATCGCCGCCTCGGCGACGGCGGGCGCGACCTCGAACAGCACGCGCGGGTCGACCGGCTTGGGGATGACGTACTCGGGACCGTACTGGAGCGGCTGGTCGCCGTAGGCCTTGACGACCGCGTCGGGCACGTCCTTGCGGGCGAGTTCGGCCAGCGCCTCGGCGGCGGCCATCTTCATGTTCTCGGTGATGCTCGTCGCGCGCACGTCGAGCGCGCCGCGGAACAGGAACGGGAAGCCGAGCACGTTGTTCACCTGATTGGGGTAGTCCGAGCGCCCCGTCGCCATGATCACGGTGTCGTCGCGGGCCTCGCGAGCCGCCTCGTAGCCGATCTCTGGCTCGGGGTTGGCCATCGCGAACACGATCGGGTCCTCGGCCATCGACGCCACCATCTCCTGTGATACGATGCCGCCGACGGAGAGGCCGACGAACATGTCCGCGCCCTCCATCGCGTCCGCGAGGTCGCCCTCGGGCAGGTCGCGGGCGAACTCCTTCTTGTACTCGTTCACGTCGTCGTTCTCGGCTCGCTGCTCGGTGATGATCCCCGAGGAGTCACACATCGTGATGTTGTCGGGGTCGGCGCCGAGCTCGACGTAGAACTTCGCGGTCGCGATCGCCGACGCGCCGGCGCCAGAGAACGTGATCTCCATCTCGGAGATGTCCTTGTCGAGGATGTCGACGGCGTTGAGCAGCCCCGCGCCGCTGATGATCGCGGTCCCGTGCTGATCGTCGTGGAACACGGGGATGTCCATCGACTCCCGGAGGCGCTGTTCGATTTCGAAACACTCCGGCCCCGCGATGTCCTCGAGGTTGATCCCGCCGAAGGTAGGCTCCATCGCCTCGACCGACCGGCAGAACGCGTCCACGTCCGTCTCGTCGAGTTCGATGTCGAACACGTCGATGTCGGCGAAGCGCTTGAACAGCACGCCCTTCCCCTCCATCACGGGCTTGGAGGCCTGTGCGCCGATGTCGCCGAGTCCGAGGACGGCCGTGCCGTTCGAGACGACGCCGACCATGTTCCCCTTGGCGGTGTACTCGAACGCACGCTCCTCGTCCTCGTCGATGTCGAGACACGGCGCCGCGACGCCGGGGGAGTACGCGAGCGAGAGGTCCCGCTGCGTGTTCGTCGGCTTCGTCGTCGAAATCTCGATCTTGCCGGGCGGATCGGTTCGGTGATACTCCCGTGCGTCGTCCTCGAGTCCCATACGCCCGACTGAGCCGGAGCGCTGAAAAAGCTATCCACCGCGTCGTAATCCGATTCGACGATCGTCGATCACCCGTCTCGTCAACCACGACCGTACCGGAACGACCGCGTTCGGGACCGACGGAGGGGTCAAGGCGCGTACGGCGCGTGGCGCTCGAGCGTCAGGTCGAAGCCCACCGCCTCGGCGTCGAACGTTGGCCAGTTCGGCGTCGCCGTCAGACACTCGAAGCCGTCGTCGGACGCCACGAGGTAGGTGTCCTCGCTCCGCGCGCCGACGACGACGGGGTTGAACGCGTACCCCATCGGCGCCCGCACGTCGTGGGTCGCGTGGGGCGCGGCGAGCCACTCGCGCCGTGCGAACCCCGCAGCGCCGCCCTGCTCGCCGTCCTCCCACGCGGCCGGGAAGCCGAGTTTGTCGTACGCCTCGCGGATCGCCGCGAACACGTCCCCGGCCGTACCGTCGGACGCCACGGCCTCGCGGGTCGCCGCCAGCGCGGTCGCCTCGATCCGGGCCGCCGCACGGAACTGCTCCTCGAAGCGCGCCGGCGGGTCGAACGCGACGGTTCGCGTGAGCGAGGCGTGCAGTCCTCGCCGTTCAGACGTGACGGTCACGACCGCGTAGTCGCCGAGTTCGTCGGCACCCGCCGGCGGGGAGTGGTACGCCTCGGCGCGCTCGCTGCCCGCGACGCGGACCACCGGTGCGGACATCTCGCCCGAGGAGAGTGCGATCCGCAGCGCCGACGCGGCCTCGTACTCCGCGTCCTCGGGATCGAGCTCCCGGCAGACGCGCTCGACCGCGGCGGCGGTCTCCTCCGCCAGCGAGCGGTAGCGGTCCACGTCATCGGCGGCGAGCGGCTGTCTGAGTGAACTGGCGTCGACACGGTCCATCCCCGGGGCGTCGAAGTCGGCCGCACCCGCCCCGGGCGACTCTACGGCGACGGCCTCGCCGAGCGACTCGTGCCACGGAACCGTCTCGACGGCGAACTCGTCGGGCAGTTCCTCGCTGACGATGCGTTCTGCCTCCCCCGCGGGCGCGACGGCGCGGAACGCGGGCGCGTCGTCGGGGACGTAGCCCGCGGCGGCGACGCCGACGCCGTTCTCGCGGGTCGGCGTGTTCCGGCCGCCGGTGAGCCACGCGAACGCGTTCGGTCGCGCGAACCAGACGGCGTCGTGGCCCGTCGCCGCCAGATACGCGTCGAGGCGGTCGGCGCGGGCGTCGAGATCGACCATACCGGCGCTGGCGGCGGCGGCGACTTGAACGCGCCGACTCGGGGTCCCGCGCGCGAGCGCGCCTGCAGCGGAACGCCCAAGTGACCGCGAGCCCGAGTTCCTGCGAATGAAGCGTCCCAGCTACCGGCGGTTCGCCCTGTTCACCACGGCCCTGACCGGGACCCTGGTCGCGCTCGGCGTCTACACCGCGGCGACAGGCTCCGGGCTGGCCTGCTCCCAGCAGTGGCCGCTGTGTGACGGGGGTGTACTGCCACAGACGATCCCGAGTTTCATCGAGTGGTTCCACCGCCTCGTCGCGATGATCACCGGGTTCGTGATCGTCGGCGTCGTTGCCGCCGCGTGGCGCGGCGAGCAGGACCGCCGGACGGCGCTGTACGCCACGGCGGCGCTCGTGCTGCTCCCGTTCCAGATCTCGGTGGGGGCGATCACGGTGACGCTCAACGGCGCGATCCCGTGGGGGTACTCGGTGCCGACCCACGCCGCCCACCTGCTGTTCGCGCTGAGCATCTTCACCGCGCTGACGCTGGCGACGATCACCGCCTACCGCGGCCACTACGAGCGCTCGCTGTTCGACCGGAGCCGGCTCGCCGTCGGCGCGGCGCTGCTGTTGATCCCGACGAACTTCCTCGTCAGCCGGGTCAGCCCGCTGATCGAGTACGGGCCGCCCGCACAGGGCGCGTTCGCGCTGACCGCGCTGGCGTCGTTCGCCGCGCTGGTCGCCGCCGCCGTCTGGCTGCCCGACACGTCGCTCGCCCGCTACCGGCCGGGCGTGTTCGTCGCCGGCGCCGCGGTGTTCCTCGTGACGCTGCTCGGCCGCGATCTGGTGGTGTACACCGACGAGGCCCGCCTCGTGAACGGCCTGCTCTACCTCGTCGCGTTCGTCGCCACCGCCGTCGTCGCCTACGCGGCCCGCGAGGGCGCCGGCGAGGAGCGACACTCGCTCGCCTGAGTCGGGAGGTCGGCGCCGGTCCGACAGTCCAAACGCTCTTCTCCCCGCCCGCGCAGCTATCGGCCATGCAGCGGTCACGCCGCGCCGTGCTCGCCGCCGTCCCGGTCGCCCTCGCGGGCTGTGGCCGGTCGCTCCGGGAGAACACGGTCCCCGGCGGCCTCCACCTCCGGAACCGCCGAACCGATCCGGTGACCGTCTCGGTCCGCGCGGCGCTGCTACCCGAGCTCGAAGGGGGCGACGGCGGCGGTGTCGGAATCACGGAGTCCCCGACGGCGACGCCCGAGACACCCCGCGACGCGGATCTCGAGGAACCGGACGTGACCGGCGAGTACCGGGTTCAGGCCGAAAGCGAGCGCATGGTCCCCGATTTCTTCCCGCGAGCGGGGCGCTGGGCGTTCGAGGCCGTTGTCGAGTCCGAGAACGGGGGCGACGGCGACCGCACGCGGATCGTACTCCACGCCGCGCTGCCCGGGCCGACGGGCGCCGACACCATAGTGGTCACCGTCAGACAGCAGCGCGTGACCGCGCGAGCGACCACCGTCGACTGAGAACTAGACGAAGTCCGAAAGGCCCGCCTGTGAGTCGTCCGCCTCCTCTTCCTCCTCCGGCTCCGGTTCCGCCGCGTCGTCCTCGGGATCGGACTCGGCGTCGCCGGGTTCGGCCTCGGCGGGCTCGCCCTCTCGGTCGGGGAGTTCGCCCGCGAACGCGCCGCCGGCGTGCTCCTCCAGTTCGTCCTCCCGGAGCTCTTCGGCGTCCTCGACGATCCCCTGAACCTTGTTGGTGGACTCGCCGCTGCCAGAGACCGCCGCGAGGTCCTCCTCGTCGAACTCGAAGTACGCCGTCACGGCGACCGTGAGCTCGCGGGGCTTGCAGTGGTGGATCATCGCCGAGAGGAACGGGAGCACCTCCCGCCGGGCGGTCTCGATGCTCAGCCCGCCCGAGACGGCGATCTTCCGGCAGATCTCGTCGATCGTCGCGTCGGAGGAGGGCCACATCTGGGGGCGGCCGCCGTACTGGGTCCAGCCGCCGTAGGTGCCGTCCCGGGAGGCCGCGACGCCCGCGGCGACGTTGTCGGTGACGTAGCGCCAGTAGGAGTAGTCCTGCGTGGCCTGCACGCGGCCGAGCCAGCGGTCGGCGTTGGCGATGAACTCGTAGGCCCGAACGGTCTCCTCGGGATCGTACACCTTCATCACCTTGTCCTCGACCCACGCCGTGAGGTCGTCCGGCGTCTCGTCGGCGTCGTAGGCGACGTGCAGCGCGTCCTGTGCGCTCTCCTCCTCCTTCAGGATCGCGTCGAGGACGGTGAAGATCCCCGCCGTGGTGTCGCGGTCGCCGGTGACCACGTCCTCGACGGTGAGGTGGTCCTTCCCCTCGGCCGTCGCTTGGAGGTCCTTCACCGCGCCGCGGAGGTCGCCGCTGTTGGCGTCGGCGATCCGCTGGAGCGCGTCGGAGTCGAACTCGATCCCCTCCTTCCGGCAGATGTCACGCAGGACGGGGACGATCGAGCGCGCGGACACGTCCCGGAACTCGATGTCTTGGCAGGCGTTCCGGAGCCCGCGGCTCATCTCGTAGAACTCGTTTGCGATCAGGACGATCGGCTGGTTCGCCTCCTTCACCAGCTTCGTGATCGCTCCCGCGCCGCCGCGGTCGTAGTTGCCGTGGATGTTGTCGGCCTCGTCGACGATGATGAGTTGGCGGCCGCCCTCGTCGGTGGAGTCGCCGCCGAGGGTCTCGTTGCGCGCCGCGCGACCCGCGAACCGCTCGATCTTGTCGGCGGTCCGCTGGTCGGAGGCGTTGAGTTCGACCGTCTCCCACCCCATGTCCGACGCCAGCGCGTGGGCCGCGGATGTCTTCCCCACGCCGGGGCTGCCGTAGAGGATCACCGCCTCCCGGTGGTCGTCCCACGTCCGCCCCCACTCCTCGAAGGCGTCGCGGGCCTTGTCGTTCCCCCGGACCGCCGAGAGCGTGTCGGGCCGGTAGGACTCGGTCCAGTCAGCCATTACCGGAGGGAGGTGGCTGCGGTGGTTAGTTGTTCCGGAGGCTCACTCTTCGTCGGCGGCGGTCGCCGGCAGCGGCAGTTCGACCGCGACCGGATGAACCGTTCGGTGGTGCGTTGTGTGCAAGCGCCCCTCACAGCCGAGGCAGACTTTTTCAGTTCCCCGCCGTCCACCCGAGTATGTTCCCCGCAATCATCGAGACCGAGCGACTCCGGCTGGAGCCGCGGACGCCCGAGTACGTCGACGTGCTCGAACTGTACGACCACTGCCGGGCGGACCACCCACACATCGACGAGATCACCGAGTACCTGCCGTGGGAGCCACACCCCCACCCGAAGGAGACTGCGGAGTTCCTCGAACGCGGCGCGTCGATGCGCGAGGAGCACGAGGGTGCCGACTACGTCATCCGACCCAAGGAGGGCGAGGACGGGGCGGGCGAGATCGCCGGCTTCGGCGGCCTCACGCTCGACTGGGAGACCGACAGCGCCGAACTCGGGACGTGGTTCCGCAAGCCGTTCTGGGGCCGTGGCTACTCGGGCGAGCGCGCGCTGGCGCTGGCGGAGCTAGCGTTCGAACACCTCGATATCGAGGTGCTGACGGTGACCCACGACGCCGACAACGAGAAGTCGGAGCGGGCGATCGAGAAGTACATCGATCGCATGGGCGGCCGCCGCGAGGGGACGCTGCGGAACTTCCACAACGACGGCGACAGCCCGGTCGACGCCGTGCGCTACAGCATCACGCAGTCGGAGTATCGCGACGCCGACCCCGACCAGGAAGTGACGTTCCGCGACGGGGACGGGGAGGCGTGGCCGTGAACGGACTGTTCCCCGAGACGGTGCTGACTGACCGCCTGCGGCTGGAGCGGCTGGGCCCCGAGAACCCCGGCCCGTCGACGTTCTACGAACACACCCGGGAGGCGGCGCCCGACATCGAGGAGACCACGGAGTACGTCTCCTGGAGCCCGAACCGGACGCCGGCCGCGGGCGTCGAGTTCCTCGAGAACGCCGCCGAGTCCTGGGAAGCCGGCGAGGGGGCGACGTACGTCGTCCGGCCCCGCGAGGGCGAACCGAATGCGGGGGCGTTCGCCGGCACGACCGGACTCGGGCTGGACTGGGACCGAGACCGGGGCGAGCTCGGAATCTGGCTGCGAAAGCCGTTCTGGGGGCGGGGGTACTCCGGCGAACGGGCCGACGCGCTGCTGGCGCTGGCGTTCGAGCGGCTCGACCTCGAACTGGTCGGCGTCTCCCACCTCCCGGAGAACGAGAACTCCGAGCGCGCGATCACGAAGTACGTCGAGCGCCACGGCGGCCGGCGCGCGGGACGGTTCCGGAACCGCCTCGCCGACAGCGACGGCGCCGTGCACGACGCGGTCGAGTACTCCGTGAGCCAACGGGAGTGGCGCGCGGCCGACGGCGCCGAAACCGCAGTCGAGTTCCGGTAGATCCCCTCAGAGCTCCCGGGCGACCATCTCGCCCCAGTGCTCGAAGCCGTGGCGCTCGTAGAACGCACCCGCCCGATCGTTCTCCCGATCCACGTCGAGCACGAGTCGATCCAGTGGGAGGTCCTGCTCCCGGGCGAGATCGACGGCGGCGTCCATCAGGTCGTCGGCGACGCCGGTCCCGCGGTGGGCGGGCGCGACGTAGATCTCGTTCAGCACCGCCGCGTCCCAGATGAACCGGTGGGACTCGGGCAGGACGAACACGTAGCCGGCGACGCCCTCCTCGTCGAACGCGACCGTGACACACCGCGAGTCGGCGTCGACGCAGCGCTCGACCCAGTCGAACCACTCCTCACGGTACTCGCGATCGAGCTTCCCCTCGTACTTCGTCTGTTTCTCCTCGCCACCGGTGCCGCTGCCGAGGCCGAGTTCGAAGGCGCGCTTGCAGTCCCACAACCCCTCCGCATCCCCGGGTTCGTACGGGCGGATCTCCATGGGCGTGGTGGCGCCCGACCGCTGTTGAGGCTATCGCTCTCGCGAGTCCGGGCGCCTGCGGTTCAGCGCCCGCGGGTCTGCCACGAGCGCACGCTCACCGTCGTCGCCGAGATTCCGACGAGCATGAGCTGCCAGCCCGCGGTCACCAGCGGGAACACGCGTTCGACCGGCCCCTGATCCTCCTGCCACGGAGTCGGGTCCGCACCGGTACTGTACCGCGTATTGTCGGTGGTCGACGGCCGCGAAGTCTCCTCGGGCGTCGGCGAGAGGTCGACGAACGTCTGGACGATCCCCTCCGTCGTCGAGAGCTTCAGTTCGCCGTCGACCGTGTAGAACTGGTCGTGGAGCGGCCAGAGGGCGTTGACGCCGTTGGTGACCATGTCCGGCAGGATCCCCCCGGCGAGCAGCGCGACGACCGCGACGCCGGCGACGTAGGGCGCGTTCGCCCCCCAGTGCTTCCGGAGCCACGAACGGTCCCGGTGGCCGTCGGCGTACACTGCGGCACCGAGCAGCGCGGGGAGGACGAGCGTGTGGAGCGCGGATCGGTGGGCGCCCGCGATCACCGGGGCGAGAAAGGAGTCCAGATCGGGGACCGCGGCGGCGACCAGCACGACCGCGATGGCTCTCGGCGTGAACCGATCGCCCAGCAGCGCGGCGCCGACGAGGCCGCCGACGGCGACGTGGACCAGCGTCGAGGGCACGCGTGTGGGTGAGCGACACACGGGTATAGCGTTTGTGTCGGCCGCGGCGACGACCAACAGCCCGCGTGGGTGGCGGCGCGACAGGACAGCGTTCAAGGGTCACTCGCCCCCTCGGAGGGGTATGGACGAACTCGACACGCCGGTGCTGGACAACCACCTCCACCTCGACCCCGAGCACGGACAGGGGATGGACGCCGTCCGGGACTTCGAGCGACTGGGCGGCACCCACCTGCTCGTGGTGAACAAGCCCTCGTGGCACCTCGGGCCGGTGCCGAGCGAGCAGGGCGACTTCCGGCGGGCGTTTGAGGCGACGCTCGACGCCGTCGCCGACGCGAACGAGATCCTGCCCGGGAAGGCGTGGCCCGTGCTGGGCGTGCATCCCGGGCTGATCAGCCACCTGCTCGATGAGGGGTACAGTCCGGAGGAGGCCCGGGACCTGATGCAGTCCGGGCTGGATCTCGCGGCGGAGTACGTCGACGACGGGCACGCGCTGGCGCTCAAGACCGGGCGCCCCCACTACGAGGTCAGCGACGCGGTGTGGGACGCCTCGAACGCGGTGCTCAAACACGGACTGGAACTGGGCGCCGAGCACGATTGCGCCGTCCAACTCCACACCGAGGGGACCGACGACCTGACCGAGGTCGCCGAGTGGGCCGAAGCGCGCGGGCTGCCGGCCGAGAACGTGGTGAAGCACTACGCCGGCGGCGAGCTCGCGGGGCCGACGCCGAGCGTGATGAGCGAGAAGGAGCGCCTGCTGACGGCCGCCGAGGCGGGCGAGCCGTTCCTGATGGAGACGGATTTCGTCGACGACCCGGACCGGCCGGGCGCGGTGCTGGGACCGAAAACCGTCCCGCGGCGCGTTCGGTGGCTGCTGGCGGAGGGCCACGACGACGCGGTTGCGACCGCCCACGTCGAGACGCCGAAAGACGTGTACGGCATCGACACCGAGGCGACACTCGACCGGGACGAGTAGCCCGCTCGTCCGTGTTACAGGGTATCTCGGTCGGTGTAGCCGATAGGAAAACCCTTTGCGTCGTGGGGGAGCACATGGGGGCATGACCGACGAAGACGAGCCGGTGGAGACGTTCTACACCGAGGAGCGCTGGCAGAACTGGATCGACCGCCTACGGGAGGAGGACTTAGACCTCGAAGATGAGGACTCCGCGCGGCTCCTGATGAACCTCCAGGAGGACACCGCCATCGCGGTCGCGAAGGTGATCGAATCCTACGAGGACGGTACGATCGACGAGGAGCGCGCCCACGACGAACTCACGGAGATGCAGGAGATCGTGCTCGCCGAGGCGCCCCTCGAGAACGAGGAGAAGGCGATGCTGGTCGAGAGCGTCCAGATGAGCCTCGAAGTCGTGTTCTACGCCGCCCAGGAGTACATCGCCGCGGGGGCGGCCGATGAGGCGAGCGTCGAGGAGTACATCGAGGCCGCCGCCGACGCCGAGGCCGAGGAGGACATCGACACCGCGGTCGGCTACATCGTCCAAGCCGGGACGCGTGTGATCGACGGCGACGAGATTGATCCCGCGCTGGCCGACGAGATGGAGTACGGGCTGGTCGCGGAGTGGGTAAACGGGCTGGAGTCGCTGCAGAACGCGCTGGCGTCCCCCGAAACCGTCGAAGAAGAGGACTGACGGCGCACCTTTTTGCGTGACCAGCGTTTGGGTGGGGGTATGGAGTTCCGGGGTGACGACAGGGGGCAGTCCGTCCAAGTCGGGGCGATACTGCTGTTCGGCATCCTGATCGTCCTGCTGGCGACGATCCAGACGACGGTCATCCCGGGACAGAACGCCGCCGTCGAGTTCGACCACAGCCGGGCGGTCCAGTCGGACATGCAGGACCTCCGGAACGGGCTGTTACGAGCCAGCAGCGGCGACGCCGTGCCGACGCGGGTGAAACTCGGGACGACGTACCCGAGCCGGCTGTTCTTCGTCAACCCGCCGCCGGCGGCGGGCCGGCTCCGGACGGTCGGCAACGAGGAGTCGGCGATGAACGTCACCGTCGCCAACGGGAGCGGGCGCGTGACCGTCGTCAGCGACTACGAGAACGCCCGAGAGTACTGGGCTGCCGCCTCCGGGGCTGGCGTCTACAACACTTCGGGGATCGAGTACGTGCCGAACTACGCTCAGTACGACGGGGCGCCGACGACCGTGTACGACAACAGCGTGCTGTTCAACACGTTCGACAACGGCGCCAACCGGACGCTCACCGGCCAGCGCTTGGTGCAGGGGAACACGATCGACCTGCTCGCGCTCCGTGGCGATCTGGCGGAGGGCGGCACCGGTACCGAGACGGTCGACGTGGAGACGCTGAGCGAGCAGCGACGGACTGTAACCGTCAACAGTAGTGCGACCGACCCGCTGTACCTCAACGTCACCTCGCGGCTCTCGGCGGAGGTGTGGAACGACGACCTGCTGGGGAGAACTGCGGTCGCCACCGACACCGGACCC
The DNA here is from genome assembly GCF_054653455.1 of Halolamina salina. Taxonomy (NCBI): domain Archaea; kingdom Methanobacteriati; phylum Methanobacteriota; class Halobacteria; order Halobacteriales; family Haloferacaceae; genus Halolamina; species Halolamina salina. Next base: position 1,950,318 of record NZ_BAAIGE010000002.1, read on the forward strand.
GTGACCGTCGACGGGACCGAGTACCACCGGATCTCGATCAGGCTCGACGAGGGGAGCTACCGCCTTCGCGCCGGCGCTGTCGGCGTCGGCGCGGTGAGCGACACGGTACGCAATCGGTCCACCGAGCCAGCGTACATGGTGGTGACCGACGGGTACGACGTAGTCTCGAACGGGAGCGACGAAACAGGCTCGATCACCGTCGAAGTTCGCGATCGGTTCAACAACCCCGTCACCGGCGCTCAGGTGAACGCGAGCGCCGACGGGAGCTACCTCCAACTCCTGGCGGACGGGAGCGAAACCAACACGACGACGATCCGGACCGACGCCGAGGGGCAGGCGACTGTCGAGTACACCGGCGTCGCGCCCACGAGGGGGGACGCGTGGCTGAACGTCAGCATCGGTAACGAGACCTACGAGGAGTCGGTGTTCGAGGACCTGGCCGTGCCCGAGTTCGCCGTCGGTGGCGGTGACGGCGGCGGTCTCAACCCGGGAACGACGGGAGACCTGATTCTGGACGACGCGTCCAACCCGAACGGGAACAACGTCGATCTGACGTTCAACAACACGATCGGCACACAGGTGAACATCACCACGATCAGACTGAACTTCTACTACTACTCGGGTGGTGGATCCGGGCCTACCGTCGCGAACAGTGTAACCGCCGACGGTACCGAGCGGGCCACGAACGTCGAGATCGGCGGAGACTACCGATCGCTCAGCCCCTCTATCGTCGTGCAACCCAACGACACCGGGACGACGTTCAGGCTAACGTTCGATCGGAGTCCCTCGTCGAGCGGTGGGAACCGCGACTTCTTCGTGTTGAGCCTCGTGTTCGAGGTCGACGGAACCCAGTACCGAGAGACCTACTTCGCGGGACTCTAACGATGTCCACTCGCGCGCAGTCGGAGTCGATCGGCATCATCCTCCTCACCGCAGTCGTCGTCGTCACCGTCGGTACGGCCGGCAGCATCGTGCTCGCCGACGTGGGCGGCGAGGAAACGACGCGGGCGGATCTCTCGGTCGAGATCGCCGACGAGGGCGTTTCGGTCGCCCACAACGGCGGCGAGTCGGTCGCGTTCGACGACCTCCGGGTCGTCGTTCGGCACGGGAACGAGACATGGCGGCCGCCGATGAACGGGAGCGGGCTCCTCGATAACGACAGTAACGCCCGGTTCGACGCCGGGGAGCGGTGGGTGTGGTCCCAGCCCCTCGACACGAGCGAGATCACCGTCGTGCAGGTCTTCGACCGACGGACGGGGACGCTGCTGGCCGAGGAGCGACGCTACCCGACCGTGGAGTCGTCGCTGACGCCGACGGCGACGCCGAACGAAACCGCGACGGCGACGGTAACGGTCACGTCGACCGGAACCCCAACGGCGACCCCGGCACCGAGTGAAACGGCCACACCGACCGACACCGTGGCACCGACCATCGATACGTCGTGGAAGAGTCAGGTCACTGCCGACCGGAACGCCGACGAGGTGAGGATCAGTTCCCTCACCGTGAGTGACGACCGAAGCCTCGACCGCGTCGAGATAACTGTCAAGCAAGACGGCAGCACTGAGGGGACGAGGACGATCACGAGCGGTGTTTCAGGGACCACATGGAGCGCGTCTTCGCCCGTCGTAGTCAGTCTCAAAAACGTCAAGAACAAGCAGTACACGGTCAGCGTGACCGTCTACGACGCCGCCGGGAACTCGGCGACCCAGACCACGACCGTACAGGGCACGAAGTGACGTTCGACACGCGACGTAACGCCTATCGACAAAGCCAAATAGCGTACCGCCCCATTCCGAGCCATGACCACGGTCGGCATCGACGCCGTCGAGATTTGGGCCGGTAAGTGCAAACTCGACCTCCCGGGGACGTTCGCGCCCGAGAAGGACGAGGACCCCGACAAGTACCGCAAGGGGCTGGGGCTGGAGAACTCCTCGTTCCCGGACGTGTACGAGGACATCGTCACGATGGGCGCCAACGCGGCCAAGCGCCTGATGGACCGCAAGGACCTCGAACCCGACGACATCGGCCGCATCGACGTGGCGACCGAGTCCGCGTTCGACAACTCAAAGCCCGTCTCCACGTACATCGCGGGCTGTCTGGAGGAGGTGTACGACGGCGACTTCCACCACGCCAACAAGGGCGAGCGGAAGTTCGCGTGTATCGCCGGCACGCAGTCGATCGACGATGCGTACAACTGGATCAAGGCCGGCCGGAATCGGGGCCGCTCGGCGATCGTGATCGCGACCGACACCGCACTCTACGCCCGCGGTTCCAGCGGCGAGGCGACCCAGGGCGCCGGCGCAGTCGCGATGCTGATCACCGAGGACCCCAGCCTCGTGGAACTCTCGACGGAGCAGGGGTACGGCAGCGCCGACGAGACCGACTTCCTCAAGCCGAACCAGCAGTTCCCGAGCGTCGACGGCAAGCGCTCGATGCAGGTGTACCTCGCCCGGATGCGCGAGGCCGTCGAGGACTTCGAGTCCGTCGCGTGGGACATGCACCCCGACGACTTCGCGTACATCCCGTTCCACACGCCGTTCCCGGGGATGGTCCGGAAGGCCGGCCTGCTCGGCTACCGGCACATGATCCGCGACACCGAGATCGAGGACGACCTCGCCGACGAGATCGGTCGCCAGCCCCGCGAGGGCGAGTTCGAGGACTGGGACGCCTACGAGGCGGCGATTCAGGAGTACATGGACGACCTCAAGCGGACCGACACGTACCAGTCGTGGTACGCCGACACCATCGACCCGACCCTCTCCATCTCCCGGGAGGTCGGGAACTGGTACACCGGCTCCGTCCACGTCGCCCGCGCGAGCGCGCTCAAGACCGCCGCCGAACAGGGTCGGGACCTCGCCGGCGAGAAGCTGCTCGTCGGCTCCTACGGCTCGGGCGCGCAGGCGGAGATCCACGCCGAGACCGTCGCCGACGGCTGGCTGGAGGAGATCCAACAGCTGAACATCGACGAGCAGCTCGGGGACCGCTACGACCTCGACTTCGAGGAGTACGAGCAGATCCACGACGCCCACAACCACGACATGACCGTCGACGTCGAGGAGTTCACCACGCCGGAGGGCGAGTTCGTGTTCGCCGGCCGCGGCCGGATGAACGAGCGGCTGTACGAGTACGTCGAGTAACCGTCACGAACCGAACCGCGACGCCCTGCCTCACTCGGGCAGGCTGATTTCTCCGCCGTCGGCGTACACCGTCGGCTCGCGGAGGATCCCGTCGAGGTGGATCGGCGCCTCCGTCTCGCCGCCGATCGAGGCGTTGTCGCCGATGGCGATGTGGACCGTGCCGGCGGCTTTCTCGTCGAGCAGCACCGATCCGACCAGTTCGTCGACCCCGACGTTGGTGCCGATCCCGAGCTCCGCGACGTTGGTCGCGGCGTCGCCGACCTCCTCGCGGGCGGCGTCTACGTCCTCCCGAACGCCCTCGTCGGAGATGTGGGTGACGTGGCCGTCCTCGACCTCGAACCGCAGTTCCTGTCCCTCGTCGAGCAGCCCGTGGGGCATCATCGTCCCGTCGACGACGAACGTTCCCTCGGCGCTCTCGGGCGCGACGAACACCTCGCCAGCGGGGAGGTTCGAGAAGCTCCCGGACTCGCGGATCATCCCGGTGTCCTCGTGCCACTCGCGGCCGCCGGCAGTGAACGTGATGTCGGTGCCGGCGGGGCTGGTCACCCGGATTTCCTCGGCGTCTGCGACCTGTTCGAGCACGGCCTCGCAGTGCTCGGCGATCGCCTCGTAGTCGGCGTCCAGCCCCTCGACCATCACGCGCTCGGTGATCCCGGGCAGCGTCGCGCCGCGGGCGCCCGCCTCGCAGGCGGCCGAGCGGGCGCGGGTGTGCGAGAGGCTGCGCGTCGTCGGTGCGAGGAAGGCGTCGGCGGCCTTCATCGCCGCCGCGACCGGCTCGGGCGGTTCCTGTCCGTGCTGGTCGCCCGGCGGGTACTGGAGACACGTCGCGTCGTCGGTGGTCTCGGCGGCTACCTCGTACAGCGCCTCCGCGATGGGGCGGCGCTCGTCGTCGGTCACGATCGCGATCGACTCCTCGGCTCCGAGATCGAGACACTGGTGGATCGCCGTCTCGGCGGCGTTGCGAAGATCGGTCACGGTCCGAGTTCGCCCGAGGGCAGAATAGGTCTTGCGACGGGCGGCAGTCGGGCGGAACCGCCGCCTACTTATCGGCTAGCGCCCCAGGTACGGCCATGATCCAAGTCGGTGTGGTCGGCTACGGCACGATCGGGAAACGCGTCGCCGACGCGGTCGTCGCACAGCGCGACATGGAGATCGTCGGCGTCGCAAAGACTTCGCCCAACTTCGAGGCCGAGGCCGCCGTCTCGAAGGGGTTCGACCTCTACGCGGCTATCGAGGAGCGCCGCGAACTGTTCGACGAGGCCGGTATTCCCGTCGCCGGCGATCTCGACGACCTCGTGAGCACGGCGGACGTGATCGTCGACGCCACGCCCAGCGGCATCGGCGCGCAGAACCGCGAGGTGTACGAGGCCCACGACACCCCCGCGATCTACCAGGGCGGCGAAGACGCCGACGTGGCGGACACGTCGTTCAACGCCCGCGCGAACTTCGAGGACGCGGTCGGCGCCGACCACGTCCGCGTCGTCTCCTGTAACACCACCGGACTCTCCCGGCTGCTCGCGCCGCTTCGCGAGGAGTACGGCGTCGAGAAGTCCCGCGTGACGCTCGTCCGGCGCGGCGGCGACCCCGGCCAGACCGGCCGCGGTCCGATCGACGACATCCTCCCCGACCCCGTCTCGCTGCCGAGCCACCACGGCCCGGACGTGAAGACGATCTTCCCCGACATCGATATCGACACGCTCGGGCTGAAGGTGCCGGCGACGCTGATGCACATGCACTCGGTGAACGTCACGCTGGAGAGCGACGCCGACGCCGAGGAGGTTCGGGAACTGCTCGCCGAGGAGTCCCGCCTGTTCCTGATCCCCGAGTACGCGGGCATCGACGGCGCCGGCAAGCTCAAACAGTTCGCGCTGGACGCCGGCCGCTCCCGCGGGGACATCTGGGAGAACTGCATCTGGGGCGAGTCGATCGCGGTGCGGGGGAACGACCTCTACCTGTTCCAGGCGATCCACCAGGAGTCCGACGTGGTGCCGGAGAACGTCGACGCGATCCGGGCGATCACCGACTCGGCGAGCAAGGCCGAGAGCATCGCGACCACCAACGAGACCCTCGGGATGGGACTCGGTCGGACGTTCGAGCGGTAGGTCCCTACTCGGGGCGGTTCGCTTCCAGCGCCTCGACGGCGACCAGCGGTTCGCCCGTGAGCGCGCGGATGTACGCCCCGCCCGCGATCGAGACGTGCGAGAACGCGGTCTCGTCGAGCCCGTACATCCCGATCGCACGGGAGGTGTCGCCGCCGCCGACGACGGAGAAGCAGTCGGTCTCGGCGATCTGTTCGAGCACCCCGACGGTGCCGTCGGCGAAGCGGTCGTCCTCGAACACGCCCAGCGCGCCTTTCACGAATACCGCCTCGCTGTCGGCGACGATCTCGCGGTAGCTGTCGATCGTCGCCGACCCCACGTCGAGAAACGGCGTGCTCTTCTCGTCGATCTGCCAGAGCGCGATCTCCGCACGCTGGCCGTACTCGTTCTCGTAGGCCAGATCGAGCGGGAGGTGGATCTGATCGCCGCGCTCGTCGAGCACCGAACGGATCGTCTCCTCGTTCTCGGCCCACTGCTCGTCGAAGCGCTCGGAGTCGCCGACGTCGTAGCCGACGGAGTGGCCCGCCGCGCGGAGGAACAGTTCGCCAGCGATGCCGCCGAGACAGAACGCGTCGACCTTGTCGCCGATCGCGTCCATCACCTCGATCACGTCAGTCGCCTTGGTGCCGCCGACGGCCATCGTCACTTGCCCGTCGAACTCGCGGGTGGCGATGGCGGAGTTCGCCTCGTACTCCGTCTCCATCACCCGGCCGGCGTAGGCGGGGAGCGCGTACGGGAAGCCGACGAGCGAGGCGTGACCGCGGTGGGCCGCCGAGTAGGCGTCGTTGACGTAGGCGTCCGCGGCGTCGGCGAGGCGGGTGACCAGCCGCGACCGGGCGTGCTCAGCGGGCTCGCGGTCGGCGAGTTCGTCGTCGTCCATCCGGACGTTGTCGAGCAGCAGCACCTCGCCGGGGGCGGCGTCCTCGATCGCGTCGATCGCCGTCGGCCCGCAGATGTCGTCGACGAACCGCACGTCGTGGTCGAGGTAGTCGGCGAGCACGCCGGCGTGCTGGTCGAGGTGCGTGAAGTCGTCGCGACCGGGGCGGCCCTGGTGGGCCAGACAGATCACCCGGTGGCCGGCGTCGGCCAGCTCGGCGACGGTGCGGGCGTGGCGCTCGAACCGACGGTTGTCCCGGACCGTGCCGTCCTCGACCGGGGAGTTGAGATCGAGACGGACCAGTACCCGCGCCTCCGAGAACCGCTCGTCGAACGCGTCGAGCGTCGCGAAAGAACCCATCGTCGCGCGGTTGGTCGTTGGGACACTTCAAACTGACCGGTTTCGGCGTCCCGACCGGGGAAACCGCACGACGGGGCGGTTTCCCCCGCCGACAGAAGGCTTTTGCCCGGCGCAGGTGTACGAACGTCCATGCGTAGGGACGACCGCGAGGACCCGTTCGGCGACATCTTCGACGAGATCGAGCGGATGATGGGCGGCGGCCCGGAGGACGACGGCGCCGACGCGCACGTCGACGCCTTCGACGAGGGCGACCAGCTCCGGCTCGTCGCTGACCTCCCCGGCGCGGAGAAGGAGGAGATCTCGCTGCAGTGCGACGGGGAGACGCTGACGATCGCCGCCGGCGAGTACCGCGAGCGCGTGCGGCTCCCGACCCGGGTCGACGAACACTCCGCCGAGGCGACGTTCAACAACGGCGTGCTCGAGGTCAGCTTCGAGAAGCTCGACGACGCCGCCGACATCGACCTCTCCTAACTGTTCTCGGCCGTCTTCCGTATCAGCGCCGCCAGCCGGTCGTAAAAGTCCGGCTCGTACTTCGTCGCGTCGTCGACGGTCGGGCGCGCGTTGGTTTCGTTGACCACCAGTCGGTCCTCGGTCTCCAGTAAATCCACCCCGAGGTAGTCGATCCCGAGCACGTCAGCCGCCCGCTCGGCGAGTTCGCGAGCGTCCGGGGGGAGCGAGACGCCCTCGGCGACGGCGCCGCGGTGGACGTTGTGCTTCCACTTGCCCGCCGCGGTCTCGGACTCGGGCAGCCGGCGCTCGACGGCGCCGGCGTACTCGCCGTCGACGATCATCGCCCGGTAGTCCCGGGCGTCCGGGAGGTACTCCTGGAGCAGGAACGAGCGGTCGCCGGTCGCCCGGAAGTCGTGGACGAGGTCGAGATAGTCGGTGACGCCGAGCAGCGAGTCCGGGTCCGCGACGCGGGCGACGCCGACGCCGCGGGTGGTGGAGTTAGGCTTGATAACGAGCTCCTCGGTGTCGGTCCGAGTCTGGAGCGTCTCGGCGGCGTCGGCGACGGCGTCGTCGTCGACGGGGTTCGAGACCAGTGTGGTCTCGGGGGTCGGGACGTCGGCGGCCGAGAGCGCCGCAAGCACCTCTGCCTTGTTGCGTGAGGTGAGGATCGCCTCGCGCCCGTTCACCCACGGGACGCCGAGCGCGGCCGAGACGGCGCCGCCCTCCATCAGGCGCGAGGGGAAGACGAGGCCGGCGTCGACCTCCGGGAGGTCGGGCGAGGAGAGCGAGAGCGCGCGCTCGCTGGCGCGGACGGGAACGACCTCGATGCCGCGCTCGGCGAGGGGGTCGCGGATGCGCTCGAACGTCTCTCGCTGGGTGGCGACGGCGAGCCGGAGCATTACGTCGAGCTTGTTGGGTGGAGTGGGTATAGCTTCGTGGTTCCGGCGTGGTTTGTTTCCGTAGTTTACTCGCCTTCTTGGTGCTGTTAAGTGGGTGATTAGGACGACGACACCGTGAAAGCCCCCGGCCTCTCCGGTCGGTACGCTCGCTGCGCTCCTCGGCTCACTTCGTTCGCCTGCGGTGCTTACTTCGCGTGCCTTCCCGGAGAGACCGGCCCCTTTCAGCCCCACCCGACAGCACAGCCCACAGCCCTCCCCAGCCGACTCACTCGCTCACGTCCGTTCGCTCGTTCGTCCCTCGCGCGCTCGTTCGCGCACGGAGGCGCTCACGTCGCGCGCCACCGCCGACTGCGGTGCGGTAGCGGTGGACGCCTCGCGGCCGGCGACGATCGCCGGCCGCGGGGGAGGGGTGGGGATTCCGGGCTGCGCCGGACCTCGTGTCCGGCGCCGTGCGGTCGCAAGTGGTCAACGATCGGGGTGCTGTTGCGGTTACCGTCTCAGTTGCCAACGATCGGGCTGCTGTCGCCATCGCGGTCGCTGTTTCCGGAGCTACCTACCGAGGGTCGGTTTGCAACGCCGGCGTCCCACACAGAACCTGAATGACGAGCTACCTGACCGAAAAAGACCGAAAATCAGTCCGAGTAGTAGTACTCGCCGTTCCGCTTCTGCTCGCGGTCCTTCTGACTCCCGGGCTTGTTGATCCGCGGCCGGCCGGTTCGCTCGTCGCGGCGGAACGTAATGTCCAGATCCGCGAGGAAGTCGTTCATCCCCGCGCGCATCTCCTGTGGCGGGCGGGCGGTCCCGTGCTCGGCGGGCTCGCCGTCGAACACCATCAGGCGATCCGACAGCAGGTCGATCATGTAGATGTCGTGGTCGATCACCATCGCCGTCGCGTCGTGGTTCTCGGTGTAACGCCGGATCGCCGAGGTGGCCTGCACGCGCTGCTCCACGTCGAGGTGGGCCGAGGGCTCGTCGAGCAGGTAGAGGTCGGCGTCCTCCGAGAGACACGCTGCAATGGCGACGCGCTGGCGCTCCCCGCCGGAGAGGTCGTCGAGGTTCTGCTCCATGATCCCCTCCAGCTGGAGCGGCTGGGCGATCTCGGTGTTCCAGTAGGAGGAGCCGAACTGGTCGGTGATCGAGGAGAGGAACGCGTCGACACGCATCGGCTGGTCGATCTCGATGTACTGCGGCTTGTACGCGATGTCGAGCTGCGTGTCGAGTTCGCCCTCGTCGGGCTCCAGCGCCCCCGTGAACATCTTCGCGAGCGTCGACTTCCCGATCCCGTTCGGGCCGACGACGCCCAGCACCTCCGACTCGTAGATCGTCCCGCCCTCGACGTCGAGCGAGAACTCGCCCTCGCCGTAGGACTTGTGCATGTCGGGGTACTCGACGAGGGGCTGGCCCTTCGTCGCGGCACGCGGGGCGTGCTCCTCGAAGGTGATCTCCTCGGGCCGGATGCGCATGTTCTCGTTGTCGAGGTAGCCCGAGAGGTACTCGTTGATCCCGTTGCGGACCGACTTGGGGTCGGTGACGACGCCGTAGGCCCCAGGCTCCCCGTAGGTGACGTGGAGCGTGTCCGCCAGCAGGTCGAGGATCGCGAGGTCGTGCTCGACGACGAGCATCGAGCGGTCGCCGTCGTCGGCCATCTCGCGGATCAGCCGCGCGGCGGTCATCCGCTGACTGATGTCGAGATACGGCGTGATCTCGTCGAGGAAGTAGAAGTCCACGTCGCGGGCCAGCGTCGCCGCGAGCGCGACCCGCTGGAGCTCGCCGCCGGAGACGGAGTCGATCGGCTGGTCCATCACCGGCCGGATCGAGAGCTCGTCGACGAGGTAGTCGAGTTCGCCCCGCTCGTCGGTCCGTTCGAGCAGCTGTCGGACCTCCCCGTCGAACTGGTTGGGGATCTGATCGACGTACTGGGGCTTGCGTGCGACCTCAACCTCGCCGTCGATCAGCTTCTGGAGGTAGTTCTGGAGCTCGGTGCCGCGATAGCGGTCGAGCACCGACTCCCAGTCGGCCTCCCCCTCGAACTCGCCGAGATTGGGCGTCATCTCGCCGGCCAGTGCGTGGACGGCGGTCGACTTCCCGATCCCGTTCGGTCCGAGGATCCCGGTCACCTTCCCGGGTTCGGGCGTTGGCAGCCCGTAGAGCGAGAACGCGTTGTCACCGTAGCGGTGGACAGGTTCCTCGTCGAGCTCGTTCGGGAGGTTGATGATCTCGATGGCGTCGAACGGACACTTCTCGACGCAGATCCCGCAGGACTCGCCCAAACAGATCTCCTCGGAGATGTGGATCTGGTCGGGGTCGCCCTCGTCGGCCTCCTCGCCCCGGAGCGTGATGCACTCCTTGCCCGTCCGGTTGGGCGGGCAGAAGTTCTGGCACTCGTAGTTGCATCGGTCGGGCTGGCAGCGGTCCAGGTCCACGACCGCGATACTGTCGCTCGACATCAGAAGCTCACTCCGGTCGAGAGCACCACGGTGTAGCTCAGGAACCAGAGCGCGAACGTCATGAACGCGACGTAGAGGTTGTCCTTGATCCCGAACTCGCCGACGTCGACGCCGATCGCGTAGAGGATCGGCTGCTGGACGATCACGAACGCCGCGACGACCGCCAGCTGGGTCGTCATCCCCACCGACCCGGGGTCGGTGAACACCATCGCGCTCACGACGGTCGCGACCACGCCGGCCAGACAGGCGAGGGTCGTGACGGTCACCCCGCGGACGTGGTCCGAAAGCCCGCGAGAACTCTCCGTAGCCATAGAACCGACTCCGTGACGCGCCGACAAAAGGGGTTCGCTTGGGTCCCAAGCCGTGCTGGGGTGCGTCACCAGTCCACGAAGATTTATGGCGATGGGCAGTTTCGATCCGAAACGATGACCGAGACAGACGAGGAGGCCCTTGACGACCTCCCGCCAAGCGCCAAGCTCGTGTTCAAAGTACTCGAGTACGACGGTCCGCTGACCCAGAAGGGGATCGTCGAGGAGTCGATGCTCTCCGCACGGACGGTCCGGTACGCCCTCGAACGGCTGGAGGGGATCGGCGTCGTGGACGAGGACGTCTACTTCGCCGACGCCCGCCAGAACCTCTATCAGCTGAACCCCCCCGAACCGATGCAGGCCGACGGCGGCGCCGACGCCTGCTCGGGGCAGGCCGACTGATCGTCTCGACGGCTACTGGTAGCCCTCCGTCATCCGCTCGACGTACTTCGCCACCACGTCCACCTCCAGGTGAACCGGATCGCCGACCGACTTCTCCGACAGCGTCGTGATCTCCCGGGTGGCCGGGATGATCGCGACCTCGAAGGACGATTCGTCGCGTTCGGCGACGGTGAGGCTGATGCCGTCGACCGCGATCGACCCCTTCGAGACGACGTACTGGCTGACCGCTTCGGGGAGCGAGAACGTGTATCGCCAGTCCTCGCCCACCTGCTCGATCGCCTCGACCGTCGCCGTGGTGTCGACGTGGCCCTGTACGACGTGACCGTCGAAGCGCCCGTCCGCCGGGAGCGCGCGCTCGACGTTGACCGCGTCGCCGACCGCGAGCTCGCCGAGATACGTCTTCTCGACCGTCTCGCTCGCGAGGAACACTTCGAACCACTCCTCGTCCGTGTCGAACGCCTCGACGGTGAGACAGACGCCGCTGACGCTGATCGACTGCCCGTGGTGGAGGTCGTCCAGTCCCGGCGCCGCGACGGTGAGGCGCCGCCCGTCCGCAGTCTCCGTCACGTCGGTGATCTCGCCCGTCCGCTCGACGATTCCGGTGAACACGCCCTGCACTCCGCGCTGGCGTCTCAAGAGCGTTTCCACTCCCAGTTCTGTGGCGGGAAGGTTTTGCCCGCCGCCCGCCTACGGCGGGGCGATGCGACTGGGACTGCTGGAGACCGTGGGCGTGGCAGGCAGCCTCGTGTTCGCGATCCCGCTGGGGATCTACGCCGCCGAGCGACTGCTGGGTGGCGATCTCGTGGTCGGCGGCGCCTTCCTCGGCGTCGCGATGCTGATGGTGCTCCTCCCCAAGTACCTGACCACGCCCGGCGACCTGCCGGGGATGGCCGCCGAGCGGGCGGTCGAGGGCGTCGTCAGCGATCCCACGGAGTCCGACGAGGAGGAGTAGACCGAGCGAGGGTACGATCGCCGTTCGAGATGGCTGACAGACGGCGCGTCGACGGCGCCGCAGGGGGTGCGCCGTACTCCCGCCCGGACCACCCTGCGGCCGCGTTCAGACCACGGGGAGGCTGGTCGCGCTCTCGTTCAAAAAGTCGAGGCCGTTACTCGGGTGATACCGGCGTGAACCGAACCGGATAGCTCGCCAGCCGTTCGAAGCCGTTCTCGGTGACGGCGACGAGGTCTTCGATCCGGACGCCGCCGATTTCGGGGTCGTAGACGCCGGGCTCTATCGTGACCACGTTACCCGGTTCCAGCGGCGTCTCGGCCCGGAGCGACGGCCGCTCGTGGAGGCTGACGCCGACGCCGTGGCCCACGCCGTGGGTGAGGCCGACCTCGTCCGAGTCGATCCGGAAGCCGTGGGCCGTAAGCTCGGCAGCGGCCTCCTCGTGGACCGTTCCGGCCGTCACGCCCGCCTCGACGTGTTCGAGCGCAGTCTCGTGGGCCTGCTCGACCGCGACGAACGCGCGACGCTCCCAGCCGCCGTCGCTGTCGACGGCGAACGTTCTGGTGAGGTCGCCGTAATAGCCGTGCGGGCCGCGCGGGGAGATATCGAGCAGCACCGTCTCGCCCGGCGCGATGTGATCGACGCCGGTGTAGTGGAGGTCCGCGGCGGTCGGGCCGGCACCGACGACCGTGTTCCCCGCGCCTCTGACCCCGTGGCGAGCTATCTCCGCCTCGACCTCGCGACGGAGCCGTTCGGTCGTGAGCGGGTCGCCCTCGAACAGCAGGTCGTCGCCGTCCGGTTCGGCGGCCGCGAGCACCGCCTCGGCGCGGGCCATCCCGCGGCAGGTGACAGCCTGCACACGGCGGAGGCAGTCGAGTTCGGCCGCCGTCTTCTGCCGGCGGGCGTCGGCGACGACGGTCGTCGATTCGAGTTCGTAGCCGGCGTTTTCGAGGTAGAGTGCGGCGTCGTGCGGGATGCTCGCCGGCGTGAGAACCGTCGAGCCGGCGGAGGAAGCGAGGTCGTCGAGCGCGGCGGCCGCGCGGACGCCCGCGGGATCGCCCTGCCTCGCGGTCCGGATCTCGCGGGCGAGACCGTCCTCGGGCGCGCCGTGGACGAACTCCCGCTGGGCCTGCTCGTCGAACAGCGCCGGCGCGGTCAGTGCGGCCCGGTCCGGTGTCACGACGACGGCGTACGCCCGGTCCGGGCCGCCGAACCGCGAGAGGTAGCGCAGGTCGTCGTCGAAGCGGTCGCCGACGGCGACGAACCCGGCGGCGTCGGCCTCGGCGACCGCTCCCGCGATCGGCGACAGATCGGTCTGTGGGGCGTCGGGGTGGTCCGTGGCGACTTCGGGTGCGCCGGGGGCGAGCGGCCGGCTCACGGCTCCGGTTCCGGCGCCTCCAACGACTCCTGTACCTCGTCGATCAGCTCCGACGGTGGCTCGTCTCTGAGTTCGTCGAACAGCACCACGCTGATCGGCAGCGTCGGCGCGCCGGTGACGAGGTTCTCCATCAGCACCAGGCGTTCGCGCGCCCGGGACATCCCGACGTAGAACACGCGGCGCTCGTTGTCCGTCAGCATCGGGACGGGATCGGTCGTCTTGGTGAACTCCTCGTCGCCCGGGATGTCGAGCCCCTGCTGGTCGGCCTGGGCGGCCATCTGTTCGACCACCTTCTCGGTCAGGTCGGTCGCGACGAACACGTGGTCGGCCTCGCGACCCTTCGCGGAGTGGATCGTGCCGACGCGGACGCGGTCGGGGTCCATCCCCTCGTAGTCGCCCTCGAAGTACGCCTTCATCGACTTGCGCTGGAACGAGGTGATCTTCCGGGCCATGTCCGCCGCGCTACGCGGGTCGGGCATGAACGGCACCACGTCCTCGACGGCGTCGGGCGCGACCGGGATCTCCGCGAGGTCGTCCGTCGCGGACTGCTCCTCGACCTCGTCGATCAGGTCGTAGAGGTCGTCGCGATCGCCGCCGCCGAAGGCGGACTCCTGGAGGATATCCGCCAGCCGCCGCGCTTGGAGCGCGGTGAGTCGCTCGCCGGCCTCGACGGCCTCGATCGCCCGAACGTAGTCGGTCAGCCGGTCGGTCCAGAGCCGCTGGTCGGTCAGCGAGGAGAACGGCATCCCCTCGTCGATGAACTCGTCGACGAAGTCGAACATCTGGTAGCGGGCCCGGAACAGCAGCATCACGCTCCCGTCGCCGTCCTCGCGGGCGTTCTCCTGCTCGATCGTGTGCCGGACGTTCCGCACCAGTTCGAGCATCGACGGCGACTCGGCGGCCTCGACGGTGCCGCCCTCCTTCCGGGGCCGGAGGTCCTTCTCCTGTCGCTTGTCGATGTGCCGGATCTCCTTGTTGACGACGTTGAGCACGCGGGAGGGCAGGCGGTAGGAGTTCGGCAGCACCACGTCCTCGTCGACCTCCTCGTCGAGCAGCAGGTCGGGGTCGGCGCCCTGCCAGGCGTACACGACCTGGTCGTCGTCGCCGGCGATCAGCGCCTTCTCCAGGTGGGGTTTCCACTCCTCGTACACCTTCGACTGCAGCGTCGTGATGTCCTGGAACTCGTCGATGATCAGGTAGTCGACGTTGGGCTGGAGCGAGCGCTGGGCGACGCGTTCGAGCATGTCGGCGAAGCCGATGACGCCGTTCTCCCCCTTGTAGCTGCGCCAGCCGCGGATCGCCTCGGGCACGTCGAGGCGGTCGTCGTCGGAGGGCCACGTCGGCGTGTACTTGTTCCCCTCCTGTGCGTTGGGGTCGATGTCCGGCGGGAGGCGGACCTCCTCTACGTCCCACTTGAACGGCACATCGTACCAGTCGGCAACGTCGCGGTCGGTGCGCTGGAGCCACTGGGAGGTGGCGATCACCTTGTTGCCCAGCGTCGTCGATCGCGCGGTCCGTCGGCCGGCGCCGGACTTCTCGTCCTCGTACTCGACGCCGTACTCCTCACAGAACTCCTCCTTGTCGCTCTCGCCGACCACGTCGCCCCGCGAGAGGTCGAGCAGCTCGTACGCCTTCGCGTGCATCGTACAGACGTTGCCCTGTAGCGCCCGCGGCGTCGTGTCGAGGCGCTCGGCGAGCCGCTCGCGGATCTCCGCGGCGGCGGCGCGAGTGTAGGAGACCACGAGCACGTCCCGAACGGTGACGTCCTCGTCCTCGAGCAGCTCCTCCACCCGATCGAGGAGGGCCGTCGTCTTCCCGCTCCCGGGGCCGCCGAACAGGCGCGTGACGTGCGCGTCCGTCTCGGTCATTGGAGGTTACAAGGACCCATCCCCCATAAGGGAGTGGGTTCGCGAGAAAGGCGAGAACGGAGCGTCCGTGGCTCAGGGCCGCCAGCCACAGACCGAACACTCCACCGCGTTGGACTCGTGAAGGCCGCCGCAGTCCGGACACTGTTTCTTGTTGTAGGACTCCTCCCATCCCCGTGTGTCGTGCCCACGGTCTTCGAGGAACTCGTCGAACAGTTCGTCGGCGGAGTGCTGCTCTGACGTCGCCATGCATGTCACAGTATGCCACACGACTAAGTAAATCTTGTGCCCCTATGCCACACCCCCTCCGCGTCGACGCTCCCCCCACCGGCGTCGACGGCGCGGGCCGCACGACCGTCGGCCCGAGAACACTCCGTAGAGGGAAGGTTCTTAAGGTAATCGACGGTACGACGAGGCATGGGACTGTTCGACCGACTCCGGGGCGAGAGCGATCCCCGAGTCGTCTTCCTCGGTATCGACGGCGTGCCGTTCAGTCTGCTCGACGAGCATCCGGACGAGTTCCCGAACTTCGCCGCGCTCGCCGAGGAAGGGAGTGCCGGTCCGATCGACAGCATCGTCCCGCCCGAATCGAGCGCCTGCTGGCCCTCGCTCACGACCGGCGTCAACCCCGGCGAAACCGGCGTCTACGGCTTCCAAGACCGTGAAATCGGCACGTACGACACGTACGTCCCGATGGGCCGGGACGTGCAGGCCACCCGCCTCTGGGACCGCGTCGCCAACGACGGCCGCGACGCGACGGTGCTGAACGTCCCGGTGACGTTCCCGCCCCAGCGCAACGTCCAGCGCATGGTCTCGGGCTTCCTCTCGCCGTCGGTCGAGAAGGCCGCCTACCCCGACGCGCTCGCCGAGTACCTCCAGTCGATCGACTACAAGATCGACGCCGACGTGAAGCAGGGCCACGAGGACAAGTCGGCGTTCATGCAGGACGCCCACGCGACGCTCGACAAGCGCTACGAGGCGTTCAAACACTACCTCGATCAGGACGACTGGGACCTCTTCTTCGGCGTGTTCATGACGACCGATCGGGTGAACCACTTCCTGTTCGAGGACTACGAGCGCGACGGTCCCGAGAAGGAGGCGTTCATGAAGTTCTACCGGCAGGTCGACGAGTACATCGGGAAGATCCGCGAGGACCTCCCCGACGACGCCACGCTGATCGTCGCCTCCGACCACGGGTTCACCAGCCTCGACTACGAAGTCCACCTCAACGAGTGGCTGGAGCAGGAGGGCTGGCTCTCCTACCAGGAGGAGGGCCACGAGGAACTCGGGGACATCGCCGACGACACGCGGGCGTACTCGCTGATCCCCGGGCGGTTCTACATCAACCTCGAGAACCGCGAGCCCCGCGGGAGCGTCCCCGAGGGGAAGTACGACGAGGTCCGCGACGAGCTCAAGGCGGAGCTCGAAGCGCTCGAAGGTCCCGACGGGCGGAAGGTCTGCGAGCGCGTCGTCGAGAAGGAGCAGGCGTTCCGCGGCGACCACGACGACATCGCGCCGGACCTGGTGGCGATCCCCAACCACGGGTTCGACCTCAAGGCCGGCTTCACCGGCGGCACCGACGTGTTCGCCGAAGGCCCGCGGAACGGGATGCACAGCTTCGACAACGCCTCGCTGTTCATCGACACCCCCGACGCGAACATCGAGGACAGCGACCTGCTCGACATCGCGCCGACGATCCTCGACATGATGCAGGTCGACTTCAGCCGAACCGAGTTCGACGGCGCGAGCCTCGTTCGGAACTGACTCTCAGGTCGTCGTACTCTGTGTTTTCCCCCTGAATTGAGGGTGTTTCGTATCGACGCCCGGTCGTGAGGGGGAGGGTAGCTCGATTCGGTGACTTCTGGAACGGTGACTGAGACAGCAGCTCGATCGTCGGCTTCAGCAATGGCGACCGCGACAACAGCTCGACCGGCGACTTCTGGAACGGCGACCGCGACAGCAACAGCACCTCGATCGTTGGCACCTTGTGACCGCACCGCCCCGCACAGCCCACAGACCTCCCCAGCCGACTCGCTCCCTACGGTCGCTCGTCCTCCGAGGGAGCAAAGCTCCCTCGTGCCCTCGCTCGTTTCACTCGCGAGGACCTCGCGCGCTCGTTCGCACACAGAGGCGTCGTGCGGGCGACCCACGCGTCGCCCGCACGGCCAGCGAGACCGTCGGTCTCGCCCTGCTCACGTCGCGCGCCGGCAGCGACCGCGGTGCGGCCGCGGTGGACGCCTCGCGGCCGGCAGTCGTCGCCGGCCGCGGGGGGAGGGGTGGGGACTCCGCGCTGTGCCGGACCCTGTGTCCGGCACACTGCGGTCGCAAGTAGTCAAGCATCGAGCTGCTGTTGCTGTCGGTAGCATCCTCTACACAAAACACCTCGAACTACTGTTGCTGTCGGACTCCTCGTCGACGGAAATCCGCTAAGCCAACTCCCACTCGCCCGCTTCGTCGACCTCGCGCAGCAGCCCGCGTTCGGTCAACTGCTCCAGCGCGTCCTCGACGGCGGCCGCGTCGGCGTCGACTGCCTCCGTGATCGCCCGGAGCGAGCCGTCGGTCGTGACGACCGCCGACAGCACCGCGGCGTAGAACCGCGAGTCGGCCTCGGCGCCGATGTGGCCGTTGAGCCGGTCGAGCACCTCGTTCAACCGACCGTCGACCCAGCGCTGAGCCAGCGAGAGCTCGCGTTCGAGGCTCTGAAGCCGGTCGAACTCCTTGGCCAGCCCCTCCAGCCCGTCGCCCTCGGGTCGGTCGTCGATGTCGATGTCCAGATGCGAGCAGCGACCGGTCATGTCGAGGCCGCGGCTGGCGGGGTAGGCGCTCTTGGCGCCGAAGCTGTGCGGCGAGACGCTCACCTCCAGCCGGACCGCGCGGGCGATGTGGAAGTACTTCCGCCGCTGGTCGTCGGTGTGGCTCTCGACCAGCCCGGCCTCCTCCAGCTTCCGCAGGTGGTCGATGACGGCCTTCGGGCTCACGCCGAGGTACTCGCTGATCTCCGTGACGTAACAGGACTTATGCGAGAGTAACCGCAGGATGCGCCGGCGGTTCTCGTTGCCCAGGAGGTTCAGCAGTACCGCCGAGTCCATACTCGGGCTTGGCGGCAGGGAGCAAAAAGGCTGTCTCACTCGGGGACGGGGACGATCCCGGCGACGGCGCCCGTTTTCCGCCCCGACGTGCCCCGAGCCTCCGAGCTACGACGCCGTCTCCACGTCCGCCTCGACCGCCGCGTCGATCCGCGACCGGATCCCCGCCGTTCGGCGCGTCACGAACGACGCCAGTTCGCCGGGGAGTCCCTCCCCCTCGACGGAGTCGTCGACGGTCGAGAGTCGCGTCCGGAGCGACTCCAGCCAACGGTCGGCGTCGTCCGCACGGCCGTCGCGGGCGGCCGCCCGAGCGGCGACGGCGACCAACAGCGCGGCGTCGACGCGCCGAACGACGCCGGCGACGCCACCCCCACCGTTCCCCCTGTTCCCGTCGTCGTCCTCCTCGTCCGCCTCCTCGAGCAGGCTCTCGACCGCGTCGTCCACCCCGTCGACGAGGTCGCCGGCGTTCTCGTACGCGGCCGCGACGACGCTTGCCACCCGCTCGTCGTCGATGTTCTGCCCGGTGGGGACGTCGTCGATATCCTCGTCGTCCCGCAGTGCTGCGGTCTGTAGCCGGGTCTCCACGAGGAACCGGAGCAGGAAGTCAGTCAGCGCGACCTTCCCCGTCTCGATCCCGGCGAGATCGATCGCGTCGTCGTCGGGGTTCGGGTTGACCCGGCGCGCCCCCTGTGCCCCCGACTCGTCGCGGATCGCCGCGGTGTAGGCGCCCTCCCGGTGGACGTAGATCCCGAACCGCCCGTCCTCCCCCGGCGGGCGGCCGTCGTACACCTGTCCGGCGAAGTCGTCCTCGAACGCAACCGACTCGAGCGTCCCCGGCGCCTCCCCGCGAACCTTAACGGCGTCCTCGTTGGCACTCATCGGGATCTCTCCCTCGACCCCGGCGCGGGTCGTGCCGCCCTCGTGGGTCAGTTTCTCGCTGTAGGGCGCCATCCCCGCGCCGTTGACGGTGAGCTGGTGCTCACCCGCCTCGGGGTTCTCGACGGCGAGCACGCCCGAGAACGAGGGGACCGCCTCCGGATCGCTCTCAAGCAGCGCGACGGTCTCGATCGAGGGCGCGAGCAGCGCGACGCCGTTGCTCCCCGGGGCGTCGTCGGCGCCGGTGGCCTCCCGGACGGCCCCGAGGATACGGCTCACGTCGCCGCCGGCCTCGATCGGCTCGTAGCGGTCGGCCAGCGCCGCCCGGTGTTGGGGGTCGCTGATGTCGGTCGCCGGGTTCTCGAACCGGGGCTGGCTCCACGGCACGCCGACGGTGGTGAGGTGGCCCGAGACGGCGTCCTCGACGAACTTCGGGACGGTGAAGCTGAAGCTCAACTGCGGGCCGGTGAACGCGTCGATCTGCCGGAGTTCCTCGGTATCGATCAGCTCGTATCGGGCGTCCGCGTCGGCGGCCGTGTCAGCACGGGCGTCCGGGACGAACGCCACGTCGCCCTCGCGCTTGGGGATGTCCTCGGGCGGGCTCGCCAGTTCGCCGTACGAGTCGACGGTGAGCTCGTCCGGGACCAGATCCCCGGGGCTGACGTTCGGCAGTCGGTCGTGTTCGGGGAGTCGATCGCCGTCGTACTCCGGGATCGCGTAGGGGAGCACCAGTCCCTCGTCCCGCGGGAGCCCGTACGCGAGCGGGAGCGACGCCTCGCCGGAGATCACCTCGACCGGATCGTTGCTGATGTCGGGCGCGAGCCCGTCGACGGCGGTGCGCTGGAACGTCGTCGGCCGGGCGTTCACCCCGAGCGTGCTGGAGTGGGAGCCGACCTCACTGATGATCGACGCCCGCGCCACGTCGGGGTCGAGGTGCTCGTTGTTCGGCACCTTCCGGGAGTGGGCTGAGGCGACGAACAGCACCGGCTCGCCCGTGTCGGACACCGACTGGTCGGTGCCGGAGGTCGTCGACTCGGTTCCCGAGGCTGTCGCCGTGCCGTCCGCCGACCGGTCGACGAACACGTGTAACACCTCCCAGTCGTGCCAGTGGAAGTTCGTCGAGAACTGATCGAACGCGGAGTAGACCCAGAACTGCACGCAGGACAGCGACGAGTCCGGGTAGTCGACGGCGTGGTAGAACACCGTCGGGTTAGGGTAGTCCGTCTCGCGGCCGTCCGCGGTGTAGCCGTCGAGCGCGTCGAACCCGTCGACGATCGTCTCGCCGTCGCGCTCGGTCGTGTACTCACGGGGGTCCGTCGCGGGCCACTGCTCGCGCGCGCCGTAGTACAGCGTCGGCGCGTGAGCCTCGGCCAGCCGGCGGGACTCCTCGGGACCGATCGCGTCGGTGTCGGCTGGCTGGCCGCCGGTGAACAGGTACGCGCCCCCGGCCGCCGCACCGCTGCCGGCGAGGAGGGCGAGCAGGCGGCGTCTGCCGAGGCTGTCGAGATCCACGGTCGTTGGCTCCGGTTCCGCGCGGACGGGCATGTGTCTTTGGCTGCCACCGAAGGCGTGATACGCCGGCCAGCCCACCGCTTCCGCATGGACGCAGCACTCGTGGTTCTCGACGGCTGGGGGCTCGCGCCCGACGATCAGGCCGGCCGGGACGCCGTCGGCGCGGCGGCGACGCCGAACTTCGACGCGCTCCGCGAGGCGGGGGCGTTCGGGACGATGACCGCCCACGGGCGCCGGGTCGGCCTGCCCGAGGGACAGATGGGCAACAGCGAGGTCGGCCACACCCACCTCGGCGCCGGCCGCGTGGTCAAGCAGCCCTACACCCGGATCAACGACGCCATCGCGGCGGACGAACTGGGCGAGATCGACGCGATCAGCGACGCGTTCGAGTACGCTGCCGACCACGACGGCCGAGTCCACTTTGCGGGGCTGGTCAGCGACGGCGGCGTCCACTCGGATCAAGCCCACCTCCACGCGCTGATCGAACTCGCGGCCGAACGCGGCGTCGACGCCGTCACCCACGCGTTCACCGACGGGCGGGACACGCCGCCGAAAAGCGGCGTCGAGTACCTCACCGAACTTCAGCGGGTGATCGACGAGCACGGAACCGGCCACGTCGCCACCGTCACGGGCCGGTACTACGCGATGGACCGTGACCACAACTGGGAGCGGACCCGGGAGACGTACGACGCGATCGTAAATCGGAAAGCGCGATACGAAACTGGGTCCGCGGTCGCCGCAGTCGAGGAAAGCTACGAGCGCGGCGAGACAGACGAGTTCGTCGAGCCGACGCTGGTTTCGGAAGGACCAGCGCTGGAGGACGGCGATTCGGTGATCGCGTTCAACTTCCGGGCCGACCGCACCCGACAGCTCTGTCGGCTTCTCGGCGGCGTGAACACCGACGGCTGGCCGTTCGAGCTCGACCGCCCGGAGACCCGGCTGACGACGATGACGCGCTACGAGGAGACGTACCCGTTCCCCGTGGCGTTCCCGCCGAACGACCCCGATCGGACGCTCGGGGAGCTGTGGGCCGAGAGCGGGCGGACGCAGCTGCGGGTCGCCGAGAGCGAGAAGGAGCCTCACGTCACCTACTTCTTCAACGGCGGGCGGGAGTCGCCGTTCGACGGGGAGCGGCGCCGCATCGTCGCCTCGCCGGACGTGGCGACGTACGATCTCCAGCCCGAGATGTCCGCGGCGGAGGTGACCGACGCGGCGGTCGCGGCGATCGCCGACGACGAGCGCCACCCCGACGCGCTGGTGCTCAACTACGCCAACCCGGACATGGTGGGCCACACTGGCGACTTCGACGCCGCTGTCGAGGCCGTCGAGGCGGTGGACCGGGAACTCGGTCGGCTCGCCGACGCGGTCGCCGAGGCGGGCGCGCACCTGCTCGTGACCGCCGACCACGGCAACGCCGACGACATGGGGACGCCGGAGTCGCCCCACACCGCCCACACGTTCAACCCCGTCCCGCTGATCTACGTCTCGCCCGACGGCGACGCCGACGGGCGATCGATCCGCGACGGCGGCTCGCTGCCCGACGTGGCGCCGACGATCCTCTCGCTGTTGGGGAGGGAGCAGCCCGAGGAGATGACCGGCGAGTCGCTGTTCGAGTAGTTAGCGCGCGTCCGCATCTGCGAGGTGGCGGTACGCCGGCCCGGCGAGCAGGAGGACGGCGGCGGCGCCGGCCGCGAGGATCAGTGGCAGGTCGATCACGGCGCCCAGCCCCTCCCGGAGCACGCGCTCGATCGACCGCCCGGCGACGATGCCGGCGACGGCCCACGGGAGTTCGCCGATCGCGGTCCCGACGAGGAACGCCCGCAGGGGGACGCCCGAGAGCCCGACGCCGACCGAGACGGCGTCCGACGGCGCCGGGAGCAGGCGGCTGACGATCACGCCGCGCAGGTCGCCCGTGGCGTCCATCGCTCGCGCGCCGGCGGTCGCGAACCGGCCGCCGTCGGCGGATCGGCGGGCGAACAGGAACGGCGGGACGCTGGTGAGCGCGATCAGCGCCAGCGCGATCGGGAGGCCCCGGAGTCCCCAGCCGTAGCCGACGACGACGGCGATCAGCGTGGTCGGCCACGCGAGCAGGGGGCGGATCAGCGCCAGCACGACCAGCGCGGCCGTGAAGCGTAGGGGGTCCGCGGCCAGCCAGTCCAGTCGGGTGAGCACCCACCGCGGCGAGGTGAGCGCGGCGCCGAGGCCGACGACGAGGAGGACCGCGAACCCCAGCACCGCACGAGTGCGTCGCTGCACGGCCGTCCTCCTCGCCGGAGGGCGATGGGGCTTGTGGTCGCGAGTGAGAACCACTTTCAGTTACTTCAGTAGCTATTTGAAACTTCAAACAGTTGTTCCAGCATGGACAGGCGGCGCTACCTGCAGGCCGTCGGCGTCGGCGGTACGCTGGCGCTCGCCGGCTGTACCGCCGGATCGAGCGAGGGCAATGCTGCCGGGTTCGACGGCGCGGGGACGCTCAGCCTCGCGACGGCGACGACGGCGTACGACAGCGGCCTGCTCGACGCCGTCGTGCCGGGGTTCGAGGAGGCGTTCGGCGCCTCGGTCCGGACGCTGCCACGCGGCACCGGCGGCTCGCTGGAGACCGCCCGCAACGGCGACTGCGACCTCGTGATAGTCCACGCTCGCCCGCTGGAGGATCGCTTCCTCCGGTCGGGCCACGGTCTCAACCGTCGCGGGCTGATGGTCAACGACTTCCTGCTCGTCGGCCCGACCGACGACCCCGCGGGGATCGCGGGGAGCGGTCCACGCGCTGCCTTCCGCGCGATCGCCGAGGCCGAAGCGGCGTTCGTCTCCCGGGGCGACCGCTCGGGGACGCACATCCGCGAGCAGCGCATCTGGGAGGCGGCGGGCGTCGACCCCGGCGGCGACTGGTACCGCGAGACCGGGCAGGGGATGGGCGACACGCTCGCCGTCGCCGAGGGGCTGGGCGCGTACACGCTGACCGACCGCGGCACGTTTCTCACGGTTCGCGAGGGGTCGCTGACGCCCCACGTCGATCGGGGGATCGACGACCCGCCGGCCCTGCTGCGCAACGAGTACGCCGCCATCCCCACGAACCCGGCCCGCCACGACGTTGCGTACCCGCTCGCGATGGCGTTCGTCGGCCACCTGACCGGTCCTGCGCGCTCGACGATCGCCGAGTTCCGCGTCGACGGCGAGCGGGCGTTCCGGCCGCTGGGCGCGCGGGAGGATCCGAACTTCGAACAGTACGTCCCGAGCGACTGGGAGCGCTGACCGTCCCCGGACCGAGAGACACACAAGGCCTCGCCGCCCAGCACCGCCAATGAGCGAGATCGACGTGGAGCCGGTCGACGCCGTCGAGGACGAGGAGTCCGTCGACGTGGCGTCGGCCGGCCACGACGCCCCCGAGACGCTCGACGCGGAAACCGCCCTCCCCGAGACCGTCGACGCGCCGGAGTACGTCCTCTACGGCGGGAAGGGTGGCGTCGGGAAGACCACCTGCGCCGCGGCGACGGCGCTGGCCTCCGCCGCGGCCGGGACGAAGACGCTCGTGGTCTCGACCGACCCCGCGCACTCGCTGTCGGACACGCTCGACACCGACATCCCGGCCCACCCGAGTCGGCTCCGGGAGGACGTGCCGCTGTGGGGCGTCGAGATCGACCCCGACGCCGCGATGGAGGAGGGCTTCTTCGCCGCCCAACAGGAGGAAGGCCCTGTCGGCGACCTCGCGGGGATGCTCGGCGACGGCGCGGGGATGGAGTCGCTGCTCGGCGGCACGATGCCCGGCGCGGACGAGGCCGCGGCGATGCAGAAGCTGATCGAGCACATGGACGACCCGCGGTTCGACCGCGTCGTCGTCGACACGGCGCCGACGGGGCACACGCTGCGCCTGCTCCAGCTACCCGAGATGCTCGACACGATGGTCGGCCGGATGGTGAAGCTCCGCCAGCAGTTCTCCGGGATGATGGACGGCATCAAGGGCGTCTTCGGCGGCGACGACGACGAGGAGGCGGCGGGCAGGCAGGACCTCGACGAACTCAAGGAGCGCATCGAGCGCCTGCGAACGCTGCTTCGGGACCCCGATCGAACGGACTTCCGGGTGGTGATGGTGCCCGAGACGATGAGCGTCACCGAGTCCGAACGCCTCGTCGAGCGACTGGACGAGTTCGACATCCCGGTCAGCACGCTCGTCGTCAACCGCGTGATGGAGGACCCCGCCGACGTGGCGGATCTCGACGACGTCGACGACGACTGGATCGTCACGCCGAATCTCGAGGAGTGTGAGTTCTGCCAGCGGCGCTGGTCGGTGCAGCAGGACGCGCTCGGCCGGGCGAGCGACCTGTACCGCGGCCGGGACGTGAAGCGCGTGCCGCTGCTGGCCGACGACGTACGTGGGGAAGCTGCGTTGCGGGTCGTGGCGGCCTGTCTGGACTGATTCGTGGGTGGTGAGTGGGGTTTCTGGCTTGTCGATAACTGAGTCGTTGGCTGCTACCGCGACGGCGACAGCATCTGGATCGCTGGCAACTGGAACAGCGACGGCAACCGCAACAGCGTCTCGATGCTTGGCAACTTGTGACCGCAGTGCGCCGAGCACGAGGCTCGGCGCAGCGCCGAGTCCCCACTCCTCCCCCGCGGGCCGGCGACTGCTGCCGGCCCGCGGCGTCCACCGCCACCGCACCGCGGTCGCTGTCGGCGCGAAGCGTTCGCGTCGACGGACGCGAACCGAGCGCGAGGGACGACCGACTGAGCGAAGCGAAGGAGGGAGTCGGCTGGGGAGGTTCGAGGGCTGTGCGGGGCGGTGCGGTTACAAGGTGCCAACGATCGAGCTGCTGTTGCTGTTCGCGGCTACTTCCAAGAGAGCCACGGCGAGAACGATCCACTACATCACACGCGCTACGAAAACCGAGAGAACTCCGCACCCAAACTCCGTTCAATCCATCCGCTTCCGCGCGAACCGCATCGCCAGATCCACCACGGAGTCCGGCAGGAACCGGCTCTTCACCAGCAGCTTCGCGACCGTCCCCACGGGCATCCGCGCGGGCGGGTCGGTGAGGTTCGCGGCGTCGACGATCGCCGTCGCGACTTCCTCGGGTTCGACCGCGCCGGGACCGTCGCCGCCGAGCACCTGCGTGTCCTCGAACGCCGACCAGAACCACTCGTAGGCGTCGGTGCGCTCGGCGGCGTCGCTCTCCTCGGTCGCGCGGTCGTTGAACTTCGTCCGGACCGGACCCGGCTCGATCAGCACCGCGTCGATGCCGTGGCCGTCGACCTCCCAGCGCAGCGAGTCGGTCATCGCCTCCAGCGCGAACTTCGATCCCGAGTAGGCGCCGCCGCCGGGCATCGACACCCGGCCGGCGACCGAGGAGAGGTTCACGATCGTCCCCTCCCCGGCCTCGCGCATGTGCGGGAGCACCGCCCGCGTGAGCCGGTGCGGGCCGTAGACGTTCACTTCGAACTGGTCCTCGACGGCCTCGACGGGCACCTCCTCGGTCGGGCCGAACTGGGCGTAGCCGGCGTTGTTGACCAGACAGTCGATCCGGTCCTCGTTCCGGAGCATCCGGTTCACGACGTTTCGCACGTCGCTGTCGTCGGTCACGTCGAGTTCGTCGGTGACGCAGTTCTCGTGGGCCTCAAGGTCGGCGATGTCGTCGGGGTCCCGCGCGGTCGCGTACACCGTCCACCCGTCGTCGAGGAACGCCTCGGCGGTGGCGCGGCCGATACCGGACGAACAGCCAGTGATCAGCACCGTCTCCGGTCGCATGAGTACGTGCTCGACCGGGCGAGGGTTAAGTGTGAGCAAACAGGGCCGAGAGCGCGAGCTACTCGGACGCCGCCTTCACGTCGTCGGCGTAGCGATCCGCCAGCCGGGTCGGCTCGGGGAGCTTGTACCCCGCACACAGCGCGTCCACCAGATCGACCGTCGTCGACGCCGAGACGCGGTGGCCCGGCGAGACGTAGAGGGGGTTGATCGACTGGGCGCGGTCCCACTGCCGGGACTGGTAGGCGTGGCCGATGGTGGTGCCCGCGGGCGCCTCGACGCTGTCGTCGGCCTCGATCGGCGTCGACCAGCCCGCAGGCCGATCGTCGACGGGTTCGGCGGGCGTCCCACAGAGGAGGCTCTTCGCGACGCCGATACTGGGCAGGTCGAGCGCGACGCCGACGTGGGTCGCGATGCCGGCCTGCCGGAAGTGGATCCGGCCGGAGCCGTCGAACACCGCCAGATCGGGATCGACCGACAGTTCCTCGAACGCCGCGAGGATCGGCCCGCCCTCGCGGAACGCGAGCAGGCCCGGGATGTAGGGGATCGACAGCGGCGTCACCGCGTGGGTGCGCTCGATCACGGCGCCGTCCTGGATCGCCACGATCGCCGAGACCGCGCGCTCGTCGAGGAACGCCTGATCGACGCCAACGATCACCGGCGCGTCGCTGGTCCCCAGTCGTTCGTTGCCGGTGCTGTCGGCCTCGACTGGCCCGTCCACACCGACAGTCGCCGGATCGAACGGCAGGTCGTCAGTGAAGGTGGCGGCGTCGGCGATCTCGCGCTGGAGATCCTCCATCTCCTCGCGGGAGAGCGCCGGGTCGGGACGGAACTCGGGGCGGTCGAGCGCCACGGCTCAGAACCGTCCCCCGCCGCGGCCGGGACCGCCCGGTCCCCCGCCGCCGAACTGGAGCTGTTGGGGTGGTTCGACCTGCCCCTGTACGTAGGTGCCGTAGAGGAGGCCGATCCCCAGCCCCGCGAGGTGAGCCCAGTGGGCGACGTTCCCGCCGCCCTGGAACGCGCCGAACCCCTGCAGCAGGCTGAAGCCGGCGAAGCCGATCGTGAGCAGCCAGATCGGCACCGGGATGAAGAAGTAGAGGTACACCGTCAGCCCGGGGTTCAGGATGGTGAGCACGCCCATGATCGCCAGCAGCGCGCCGCTGGCCCCGAGGACGCCCACCGAGACGGTCGGGCCGACCAGCGCCACCGTCGCGCCGATCTGGGCGAGGCCGGCGACCGCGCCCGAGACGAGGAACAGCCCGACGAAGCGCTTGGTGCCGATGCGGCGCTCGACCACCTGTCCGAAGAAGAAGATCCCGATGCTGTTGGCCGCGATGTGGACGATGCCGCCGTGGGCGAACACCGAGGTGAACCACGTCCAGACGTACTCGGGGTGGCTCGACCGCAGCACGAACAGCGCGTCCTCGATCCCCCGCATCTCGAACGCTCGGAGTCCGAGTTGGACGATCCACGTCACCCACATCAACAGCAGGAGCACGAACGTCGCGTTGTTCCGGACGTAGCTCCGCCAGAGCGATCGGGCGCGCTCACGGACGCCGAGTCGGCTCCCGCCAGTCGAGCCGGCGTCGCGCTCCTCGGCCTGATCGAAGACGCCGACGGGGTCGTCCCACTCCAGCCCGGGACAGTCGTGGTTCTCCGGGAGTCGATGCTCCGCACAGAACGAGCCGCCACACCGGCGACACTCGTAGGGCATGTTCTCTTGCTTCCCACACTCGTCACACGTCGCCATTGGGCCGAGGTTGGCGGGCGCGGCTAATAGGTCTGGGGCTCTCGGCGACGAGACAGACCGGAGAAGCGAGGCGGCGGACGGCGTTCGGTCGTCGGGTCGCACGGTCGCCGCCGTGGTCGGACCGTGCGACCCCGCGCCGTTACTGGTACTCGGTGACCGTCACCGTGTAGCTCCCCGAGCCGCTGTAGGAGTCCACGTCGATCTGGAGATCCGTGGAGTCGTCGGGGGCGTCGATCACGACCGTCTCCTGACTGTCGGCGGTGTAGGAGGCGTAGTCGTAGTCGCTGGGCGTCGCGTTCGCGGTGGTGCCCGTGTTGACGTAGAGGTCGAAGTCCGCGTCCGCGGGACCGTCGAGCTCGATCACGACCTGCGACGGGCTGCTGTAGCTCCAGCCGTAGCTGTAGTCGTCGTAGTCCCAGTAGCCCGAGAGGCTGCCGCTGACCGACGACGACGTGGAGTCGCCGCTGCCGCCGTCGTCGCCCCCGCCACCGCCGCCACCGCCGCCGCTACCGGGTTCGGTGGTGACCGCCGCCGCGGCGTCGACCTGTCCGCTCCCCTGCTCGTCGCTGGAGAGGCCGATGTCGGCGGCCGTGTTCTTGAGGTGGCTCCGGAGGTCGCTGTTCGAGAGCGAGCTCCACTGGGCGAGGGTGAGGCCGGCGACGCCGGAGACGACCGGCGTCGCCATCGAGGTGCCCGAGAGCTGCTCGTACCCCCCGCGGGTCTGCGTCGTCGTCGAGAGCACGTCGACGCCCGGCGCGGCGAGTTCGACCGAGCTGCCGTACTGGGAGAACGACGCGAGGTTCTCGCTGTCGTCGACCGCCGAGACCGCGAGACATTCGGAGTACGCTGCGGGGTAGGAGACCGACGAAGAGCCGTCGTTGCCCGCCGCCGCGATCACGAGCGCGCCG
Source organism: Halolamina salina (assembly GCF_054653455.1). NCBI lineage: Archaea > Methanobacteriati > Methanobacteriota > Halobacteria > Halobacteriales > Haloferacaceae > Halolamina > Halolamina salina. Next base: position 1,979,358 of record NZ_BAAIGE010000002.1, read on the forward strand.
TTGTTCGTCGCGTAGCTCACCGCGTTCTTCATCGTCTCCGTGTAGCCGCCACCGCCGAGGCTGAGGTTGATCACGTCGGCGCCCTGATCGGCGGCCCACTGGATCGCGTCGGCGATGTCGGCGGTGGAGCCGCTGCCGTTCTCGTCCAGCGCGCGGCCGTTGATCAGCGTGGAGTTCCCCTGCCCGGCGACGCCGGTGCCGTTGTCGACGACCGCCGCGGCGCAGCCGGAGACGTGGGTCGCGTGGTACTCGCTCTGCGCGTCGTCCGGCGCCGGGTCGCCGTCGCTGTCGACGAAGTCCTGGCCCGGGTCGCTGGCGTAGTTGCCCGCGAGGTCCGGGTGGTCGTACTGCGCGCCGGTATCGACGACGGCGATGGTCACGTCCGAACTCCCGAACGTCGTGTCCCACGCCGTCGGCGCGTTCACCTGCTGGGGCGCGTACTGGTCGCCGAACTGCGGGTCGTTCGGCGTCGCCAGCGCCTGATGCGTGGCGTTCTTCTCGGCGTACTTGATGTGGTCTTTCTTCGTGATCGCCTCGATGAAGTTCTCCCGGGCCTCGTCGGCGGCCGTGCTCGGGAACTTCACCGCGACGTAGTGCAGCGTCTCGTTGCTGTGGACGACCTCGGCGTTGCCCGGGACGTAGTTCGCGACGGTGCTCGTAATGTCGTCCGCCGTCGCGGAGACGCCGACGAGGATCTCCTCCTTCTTCGGGCCGGCGCCGCGGCCCGGCGTCGCGGTGCTCACGCCCGCGAAGGCCGCGGCGGCGCCCAGCGCGCCGATACCCTTCAGAACGCTCCGTCGACCGTGGCCGCTGTCACCGTCTGACATGGTGTGCCATCACAACCGCGGATCGGACGTATATTTCTGTCGAAATAGACTGAATATTTCTTGTTAGCTCGTAAATGATTCTCTCTTTCGACGTTCTATCATCAATTCGAGAGCCGATCGGCGAGTCCCGGAAGCGATATGCCGGGGCGGACGCAGGCAGGTGTATGGACTGGGTGCGGCGGCTGTTCGGCGAGCGGCGCGAGGGGGTCGCGCTGTTCGTCGACGGGCCGAACGTGTTACGCGACGAGTTCGACGTGGATCTGGACGACGTGCGTGCGGCCGCGGCCGCCTCGGGTCGGGTCGTGTCGGCGCGGCTCTACCTGAACGAGCAGGCGCCGGGCAGCCTGATCCGGGCGGCGGAGGCCCACGGGTTCGAGGTGATCACCACCAGCGGCGACGTCGACGTGAAACTCGCCGTCGACGTGGCCGAGTTCGTCCTCCGGAACGGCGTCCGGACGGTCGCGATCGCCTCGCGAGACACCGACTTCAAGCCCGCGCTGGAGCTGGCGGGGCGGGAGGGCGTGCGGACGCTGGCGATCGCGCCGGGGAGCTACGGCCGCTCGGACGCGCTGCGAAGTGCCGCCGACGAGAGCGTCACGCTGGAGGAGTAGGCTGATTCTCTGCCGATTGCCGTACTGGTGAGCGGTGGCGCGAAGCGGTCGCGCCTCCGTGCGCGACCCGAGCGCGAGGGACGACCGACTGAGCGAAGCGAAGGAGGGAGTCGGCTGGGGAGGTCTGTGGGCTGTGCGGGTGGGTGGGACTGAAAGGGGCTGTCGGCTCGACGAACCCGGACGACGCAAGCACCGCAGGCGAGCAACGCGAGCCGAGGAGCGCAGCGAGTCCCGGGAGTCGAGCCGACAGGGGCTTTCGGGGTGTTGCTGATCCAGCTAGTAGATCACGAGAGAGTAAGACAACTCGAAGATATGTTGCCGAAGCGGAATCGCTCCGATACGCCTTTCTCAGTGCCCCACCCACCCCAAGCCGTGACCGAGAACGCAGAGCGCCGACTCGCCCGCCGGATCGCCGGCGAAGTGGTCATCTCCGACGATCCCGGCGCGACGCTGCGGAAGTGGCGCACCGACTTCGAGGTGTCCCAGACGGCGCTGGCCGAGGAACTCGGCGTCTCCTCGTCGGTCGTCTCGGACTACGAGAGCGGCCGCCGGGAGAGCCCGGGGATCGGCGTCGTCCGGCGGCTCGTGGAGGGGCTGCTCGCGATCGACGCCGCCCGCGGCGGCGCGCACATCCGCCAGTACGCGCGGGTGGTGACCGCGGGGTTCGAGAGCGACATCGTGCTCGACCTCCGGGAGTACACCCGCGCGGTGCCGATGGCCGAGTTCTACGAGGCCACCGGCGCGACCGAACTCGCCGACGGCGGCGCCGAGCACGTCAACGGCCACACCGTAATCGACAGCATCGAGGCGATCACCCGCCTCTCCAGCGAGGAGTTCTACCGGCTCTACGGCGAATCGACCGACCGCGCGCTCGTGTTCACCGAGGTGACGCGCGGCGAGTCGCCGCTGGTGGCGCTGCGCGTGCTCACGCCGACGCCGAACGCGGTCGTGCTCCACGGAATCGAGCCTGAGGACGTGTGGGACCACGCGCCAGCGCTCGCGAAGCGGGACGGCTTCTCGCTCGCGGCGTCGACGAAGGATCTCGACGAGATGCTGGCGGACCTGCGGGCGCTGCCCTGATCGACCCGCGAAAACGCGGGCTTAAACCGCTCGAACGGGAACCACGGGTATGAGCGATTCAGCCGAGCGCGTCCCCCTCACCTGCCCGTCCTGCTCGCCCCACGAGCGGACGGTCCACGAGGTGCTGTCGCCGGGCGGGCAGTCGACGGTTCGCTGTACGGAGTGTGGCCACGTCCACAAGGAGACGATCGAGACGCCCGAGGAGGTCACTGTCGACGTGGTGGTCTCACAGGACGGCGACTCGTACAAGACTACCCTCGACGCCGAGAGCGAGCAGGAGATCGAGACCGGCGACGAGTTCGTCGTCGAGACCGAGGCGGCGATCCAGCAGGTCGAGGTCACGAGCATCGAGGTCGGCCCCGAGCGCCGCACCGAACACGCCGAGATGGACGAGGTCGAGACCGTCTGGACCCGCGTCGTCGACAACGTCGGCGTCAACGTCACCATCCACCCCAAGGAGGGCGACGGGCGCAACGAGCAGTCCCGCAGCACCAAGGTGTTCCTCCCGGGTGACTTCGAGTTCGTCGTCGGCGAGAGCTACGAGTTCGGCGACGACGAGTTCACGGTCGACAGCCTCCAGCTCCGTGACGCCGTCGCCGACGACTACCGCCACAAGAAGCTCGACCACGAGGGCGACCTCGCGTTCGCGAAGGACATCAAGCGGGTGTTCGGCCGCGACGAGCGGACCAGCGCCTGGTCGGCCTGGTAGCGGAAGCGATTTCTCCGACCCGTTCGGTCGTTCGTCCCCATGAGCGACGACGCCACCGACGACCCGGCGGCACGCTTCGAGACGACCGCCGAGCAGTACGCCGTCTACCGCCCGGAGTACGACGATCTGGCGATCGACCCCCTGCGCGAGCGGTTCCTCGACGGCACCGGCCGGCTGCTCGACCTCGGCTGTGGCACCGGCCGCCTCGGCGTCGCGCTGGCCCCACACGTCGCGGAGGTCGTCGGCGTCGATCCCAACGACGCGATGATCGAGCACGCTCGCGAGCGCGCGACCATCGTGGGTGCTGAGAACACCGAGTGGCGCGTCGGCAGCGATGCCGACCTGCCCACAATGGCCGACGAACTCGACCCGCTCCGGCTGACCGTGATGGGTCGATCGTTCCACTGGATGGATCAGGACCGGACGCTCGACACGCTGTACGACATCACCGAAGACGGTGGCGGCGTGGCTCTCCTGAGCGACACCGAGTGGCTGGCCCGCGGCACCGCCGACTGGCAGGATGCGGTGTACGAGGCCGTCACCGAGTTCCTCGACGATCCGCCCGAACGCACGGGACCCGTGGAGTACGAGGAGTCGTGGGGCGACCTGCTCAACGAACACGGGTTCGACGACGTCGAGGAGCACGTCGTCGAGGTCGAGCGCGAGTGGGACGCCGACGGCGTGGTCGGCTACCTGCTCTCGCTCTCGTTCTGCTCGCCCGCCGTGCTCGGCGACGACCGCGAGGCGTTCGAGAGCGCGGTTTGCGAGCGACTGAGCGAGTTCGACGAACCGTACGAGGAGGCGGCGACCGTCGACGTGATCGCCGGCGAACGGTAGCGTCGAACGGCGCCACGGCTACTCCCGGCCGAGCACTTTCCGCACGCAGGAGGGACCGAACGGTCCCAACTCCCCGCTCTCGAACTGGACGAAGTGACCCGTCGAGATGCTCGCGCCGCAGCGCCGGCAGTCGTAGTCGCCCTCGCGTTCGACCACCTCGCTCTCGAACCGGACGAACGTGCCGCCCGTCCGGGTGTGCAGCCGGCCGTCCTCGCGTTCGATCAGCCCGCGCTTCTCGGCGTCGTCGAGGATCTCCCGAGTGAGCGCGGGGCTGGTGGTGATCGCTTCCAGCCGGTCAATCGTCTCCGCCAGCGAGAGCTCCTCGTCCTCCAAGTGAGCGAGCAGTTCGAGGCCCAACTCCCGTTTCTCCTCGCGGGTCGACACGGGCGGGCGTTCTCGCCGGGGGCGCTTGAGCGTTGTGTGGCGGCGCCGACCCGTATTCGGTATCTCGAAATGCGGTTTATCGCCCGGTCTCGACGGTCGATCGGCCCGGAGAGCGCTATTGGCGAGACCGAAACCAAAGGCAGCGAGAAGGACGTTACGCGAAGAACTCCGCCAAGCGCTCGGCGGCCTCCTCGACACGCGGGGTCACGAGCGCGAAGCGGAGCCAGTCGTCGTACGCCTCGCCGAACCCCTCGCCGGGCATCCCGGCGACGCCGGCCTCGTCGATGAGTCGCTCGACGTTCGCCATCGTGCCCGGGTAGCCGTCGAAGCGGGCCATCACGTAGAACGCGCCGTCGGGCCGGGTGTACTCCGCGCCGGCGGCGTCGAGCGCGTCGGTGAACGTGTCGACGCGCTCGCGGATCAGTTCGCGGGCCGCCTCGTAGTAGGCGGCGTCGGCGCCCTCCAACCCACGGAGGACGGCGTGCTGCCCCGGCCGCGTGGTCGCGACGTTGACCAGCATGTGGCGGGCCTTCGCGTTCTCGGCGAGCCACTCCGGGAAGATCGCGTAGCCGACGCGGAAGCCCGTGATCGCGAGCGACTTCGAGAAGCCGGAGGTGACGATGCGGTTCTCGGAGTCGATCGTCAGCGCGGACTCGAAGGTGCCCGAGAGGTCGAAGTGGTCGTACACCTCGTCGACGACCGCGAGCGCGTCGTGCTCCTCACAGAGTCGGACGACCTCCTCGACGTTCGCGTGGTCGTACACCGCGCCGGTGGGGTTGTTCGGCGTGTTGAGCACCACGAGCGCGGTGTCGTCGCTGATCGCCTCGCGGTAGGCGTCGACGTCGAGGCTGCCGTCGCGGTTGGCGGGGACGAACGTCGGGTCGCCGCCGAGCATCCGCGCCTTCCCGGGGTAGTAGGGGTACACCGGATCGGTCAGCAGCACCTCGTCGCCGAGGTCGCGTTCGAGCGCGGCGGCCATCCCGAGGTAGTTCGCCTCGCCGGTGCCGTTGGTGATCACGACCCGCTCGGGGTCGACGCCCCGGCGGTCGGCGATCTCGGCTTTGAGCTCGGCGGTCCCGTCGCTTGGCGGGTACTGGAAGCGGTCGGGCTCGAACTCGGCGTACTCCCGCAGCCCCTCCCGGAGCGCCTCGGGCGGCTCCCAGTCGGGGTTGCCGCTGACCATGTCGACCACGTCGTGCTCGGCCTCGCCGACGTAGCCCATCACCTGGAAGAACTTCGGCTCCTCGTACTCCATGGGGGGTGGTGCGGGTGGCGGGGGTATGCCGTTTTCGGAGCAGGTAGTCGGTTTTTGGCTGGGTGGGTTTTGGGTCGGTGGCGAGGATGCCGGACCGGAGGGAGACACTGAGAGGCGGACGTTACCGCGGGGTTCGGTGTCCTGACCGCGAACAGGACCGCGGAGTGAGCATGGGCACTTGTGACTACACCGCCCCGCACAGCCCACACACCTCCCCAGCCGACTCGCGCTGACTCGCCCACGGAGGGGCTCGCGCTTCGCGCCGACAGCGACTGCAGTGCGGTAGCGGTGGACGCCGCGGGCCGGCAGCGGTCGCCGGCCCGCGGGGAGGGGTGGGGCTCGGTGCTGCGCCGGACCTCGTGTCCGGCGCACTGCGGTCACAAGGAGCCAACGATCGAACTGCTGTTGTAGTCGCTGTCCTGATACTCGCAGACCAAACAGTCGTCACCTACCCGAGAAACGGCCACTGCGCCGAAGATCACGTCCCGCCCACAACCGCCTACTCCTCGATCGACTTCGTCAGCCCGTCGCGGAGGTCCCGGCCGAAGTAGTACCCCAACACCGACCCGATCGCCCCGCTGCCGGCGCCGATCGCGCCCAGCGCCAGCCCGTACTGCTGGAGCCAGTCGACGCCGATCGGGAGGAACACGCCGCTGAACACCTGCGTCACCGCCAGCACCGCCGCGACGGCCGCGCCAGCGACGGCGACTTCGAGGTACTGTCGGTGGGAGCGAACCGCACCGAGGAGGAACGTCGCCGCGAACACGCCGACGATCCGGCCGATCGTCCCCAAGAACGGGACGAACCCGCCGATCGCGCCGCCGACGGCGACGCCCGCGACGACGACCGCGAGCGCGAGCAGGAACCCGCGGATCGAGAAGACGCGACCGACGCGCCGCCGGACGCCGGCGATCCGACCGCCGTCGCTCGACGACTCCGCTTCGGCGGTCGTCTCGTCGTCGCGTTCGAGGGAGCGCTGCATGGGTCGACGTGAGGCGCCCGAGGCCATGGTTCTTGCGCCGCCTCGGCGCCGCGTCCGACCGGGAGCCGGCGGGCCGTCCACCGCCCGAAAAGGCAGTTTGAAGTCCGGCCGTCGGAAAGTTTCGCCCATGAACCCAGGGGACCGCGTCCGCGTCGATCACGACGGCGCGACCGACGAGGGCGTGCTGATGCCCACGACCGACGAGGAGCATCTCGTACTCAAACTCGACGGCGGCTACAACGTCGGCATCGCCCGGGAGGACGCCGACGTCGAGGTGGTCGAGTCCGACGTGTACGACATCGAGGAGAGCGAGGCCGGGGGCGGCGAGGCCTCCGAGATCGAGTTCGACGACGACCTGCCGACGGTCGCGCTCGTCTCGACCGGCGGCACCATCGCCTCCACCGTCGACTACCGCACCGGCGCCGTCACCGCACGCTTCGACGCCGAGGACGTGCTGCGGGCCGTCCCCGAACTCGCGGGGCGGGCGAACTACCGCGGCCGGGTCGTCGCCGACATCCTGAGCGAGAACATGGAGCCGAGCATCTGGCAGGATCTCGCCGACGCCGTGAAGGAGGAGATCGAGGCCGGTGCCGACGGCGTGGTCGTGATGCACGGCACCGACACGATGCAGTTCTCCGCGGCCGCGCTCTCCTACATGCTCGATACGCCGGTCCCGATCGTGTTCACGGGCAGCCAGCGCTCGGCGGACCGCCCCTCCTCGGACAACGTGATGAACGCGGTCTGTGCCGTCGAGGCGGCGACCGCCGACGCCGCCGAGGTGATGGTCTGCATGCACGCCACCCCCTCCGACGACGACTGCGCGCTCCACCGCGGCACGCGCGTCCGGAAGAACCACACCTCCCGGCGCGACGCCTTCGAGACTGTCGGCGGCGAGCCGATGGGAACCGTCGACTACGAGGCAGCGAAAGACGGTCAGGGCGACGCCGCGGGCGTCTCCTTCCACGACGACCACACCGAGCGCGGCGAGGACGAACTCGCGATCCACCCCGACCTCGCGACCGACGTGGAACTGGTGAAGCCGACGCCGGGGATGGACCCGGCCGCGTGGGACTACCTCGACGGGAAGGACGGCGTGATCGTCGAGGGCACCGGGCTGGGCCACGTCCACACCGACCTCATCCCGCGTCTCGAAGAGTTGGTCGAGGACGGCACCGTCGTCGCGATGACGTCCCAGTGTATCGAGGGGCGTGTCTGTGACCGCGTGTACGACACCGGGCGGGACCTGCTCGACGCCGGCGTCGTGGAGTCGGGCGACACGCTCCCCGGCACCGCGAAGGTGAAGCTGATGTGGGCGCTCGCGAACACCGAGAACCCCGCGGACGCGATGGGCCGGGATCTGGAAGGCGAACTCACCGAAGAGTCCCAGCCATGGACGTGACCGCCGGAAGCGAGTACGCCGACGACGACGAGATCGTGGTCCGGGAGGCCGTCCCCGGCGACTACCCCGCGGTCGCCGCGTTCACCGCGAACACCTGGGAGAGCGGCGACTACATCCCCGACGCGTTCCCGCGGTGGATGGAGTCCGACGACCCAGACACCCGGACGTTCGTCGCGGTCGATACGACCGACTCGCCGCCGGCACCCGAGGACGTTGATGCCGTCGATCCTGACGACGTGGCTGAACTGGCCGACGACCGCGCAGTGGGCATCTGTCAGGCGGTCGGCCTCAGCGAGCACGAGGGGTGGATGCAGGCGATGCGGGTCGACCCCGAGTACCGCGGCCGGGGGCTATCGCGGGCGCTGAACGACGCCGGCTTCCACTGGCTCCACGAGACGGGCCGGCGCGTGGCGCGGAACATGGTGTTCTCGTGGAACACCGGCGGCCTCGGCGCTTCGCGGTTCAACGGCTTCGACCCCGGCACCGAGTTCCGGTGGGTCCAGCCCGACCCGGACCCGGAAGCGACCGCACGGACCGACGCCGCCGAGGAGATCGACGCCGACCCCGACACCGCGTGGGCGTTCTGGACCGACGCGGCCGCCCGCGACGCGCTCGGCGGGCTCGCGCTCGACGACTCGGAGTCGTGGGCGCTGTCGGAACTGACTCGGGACCGGCTACGGCGTGCCGCCGCGGACGACCGACTGCTCGTCGTGTCGGCGCCGGACGGCGGAGTCGGCGGTTTCGCGTTCCGTGCCCGGACCAGCGAGCGCGAGGACGACGGCGAAACCACGGTCCGTGCGGAGTACGGCGTCGCCGCGTGGGACGGGGCCGAGTCCTGCGACGCGCTGCTGGCGGCGATCGCTCGGGACGCGGCCGCCGCCGGCGCCGACACGACGCGGGTGCTGATTCCCGAGTCGGTCGAGTGGGTCAGCGACACGGCACTTGCGGGCGCCGACGTGGGTGACGAGCCCGACTTCGTGATGCGCGCGGACCTGACCGAGCGCCACTGGGAGTAACAGTCGCTTCAGTTGACGGGCGTCCGGATCGGGACGCCGTTCAGACCGCCACGACCCACGCGCGGTACTCCTCCTCGCGCTCGTACACCTCCCGGAACACTCGATCCGCGAAGTCCGCGAGGCGGTTGGCGTCCGAGCGGGCGGTGATCCGGACGTTCGTCCCCTCCGCGGTGTCGGGCGACTCGAGTTCGTCGATTCGGAACTCCGGGAACTCGTCGACCAGCGACTTCACGCGGTCGAGCTCCGCGTCGGTCACGTCGAGGTTGAACGTCTTCTCCGCGAACTGGAGCCACGGCTGCGGTTCCTCTTCTTCCTCCTCGTCGTCACCGTCGGGGTCGAACGCGGGCGATTCCGGCGGCGCGGCCTCAATGGTGAGGAAGGCGCTCCCGCGGGTGCGGTGGGCCGTGACGGCGTCGGCGAACAGCTTCCGGCGATCGGTCGGCGTGTCGGCGTCGAACCTGGTCATACCGGCTCTCGGGCGGCCGGCGACTAATCAGTCCCGGACTGCGAGCAGCGCGTGCCAGTCCGCCTCGTCGCCCAGCGCGTCGATCTCGGCGAACCCCGCCTCGCGGAGGTGGTCCCGGATCGGACCCTCACGCCAGAAGGTGAACCGACGGCCATCCGCGACTTCCACCGCCGCCGCGTCGCGCGTCTCGCGCGCCATCACCGAGAGCAGCAGGGCGCCGCCGGGGGCGAGCACGCGGTGGAACTCCTCGAGCGTGGGTCGCGCCGCCGAGCGCGGGAGGTGGAGGAACGCGGCGCTGCTCCAGAGACCCTCGAACGCGCCCGCGTCGAGCGGGAGCGCCCGCATGTCACCGCGGACGAACCGCGCGCCGGGGGCCTGCTCGCGGGCCTCGTACAGGAACGCCGCCGTCAGGTCGAGGCCGACCGCGTCGAGGCCGGCGTCGGCCATCGGCGCGGTGTCAGCGCCGGGGCCACAGCCCACGTCGAGGACTCGCGGCGGGCGATTTTCGGGGTCGGGGAGCGCGTCGCGGAAGGCGGCGCCGTGGCGCTCGAACAGCGAGAAGTCGAGGTACTTCTCGACGAGCTCGGGGGCGTTCTCGGCGTACGTCGTCGCCGTCGCGTGCACGTCGACGGCGTCGTCGTTGACGGGCGTCGCGGGGGGATCAGACACGGGCAGACATCTTCATGAGCCGACAAAAACGTGGCGGGGTCCGACCGCTTTCTTCAAGCCTTTATGCGCGGCCCCAGTCTCCTCCGATATGGCCGATCACCACATTCTGCTGCTGGGGCCGCCGGGCGCCGGCAAGGGAACGCAGGCGACGAAGCTGTGTGAGACGTACGATCTCGACCACGTCTCGACGGGCGACGCTCTGCGGGCGAACAAGGACATGGAGACCGAGTACGGCACGCCCCGCAGCTTCATGGAGGCGGGCGAACTGGTCCCCGACGAGGTCGTCAACGAGGTTCTGGAGGCCGCGCTGACGGAGGCCGACGGCTACGTGCTCGACGGCTACCCGCGCAACCTCGAGCAGGTGGAGTTCCTCGACGACGCGACCGATCTCGACTACGTGTTCTTCCTCGACGTGGACCGGGAGACGCTGGTCGAGCGCCTGACGGGCCGGCGGGTCTGTACCGAGTGCGGCGAGAACTACCACGTCGAGTTCGCCCCGCCGGAGGAGGCGGGCGTCTGTGACGCCTGCGGCGGCGACCTCCACCAGCGTGACGACGACGAGGAGGACGTGGTCCGCGAGCGGCTCGAGGTGTACGAGGAGAACACCGAGCCGGTGATCGAGCACTACCGCGAGACCGGCGACCTCGTCGATATCGACGGCGAGGGCGCGCCCGAGGACGTGTTCGAGCGGCTGTCCGACGCGATCGAAAGCGACGACTGAGCCGGCGATCCGGATTCTTCTCGCCGCCGCGTCGCCGACGCTGCGTAGCGACAAGTAAAAGGTTCATAACGCCCGGTTGTGAACGTACAGTCAATGGTACGGACCGAGAAACGCGTCCGCGAACTCGTCTCCGAGGACCCCGAGATGCGGGACGTCCTCGAGACGGTGCTCGACCGCGCCGACGACGGCGAGGTGGGCTGGACGGACGTGAAAGGCGAGATCGAGAGCGGGCAGTGGGGCCGGCTGATCGAGAAGGAGGTGCTCGTCGAGGGCGACACCGGGTTCCGGATCGACGACCCCGACGCCGTCCGGGAGGCGCTCGAGGGGGGCGACGACGACCTCACCAGCTCCTCAGTCGACCTCGACGACGTCGAGAGCACGTCCTGGTCGAAGTGGGACAAGCTGGCCGGGGTCGGCACGCTGCTGTTCATGGTCGGCTACGCGTACACCCCGATCCGGAACACGGTCGGGGAGGCGCTGGACCTCGGTCTCGGCCCGCTGCTCGACGTGCTGCCGTTCTACGCGGTCGTGCTGCTGCTGGCGATGACCACCGGCCTCTACTCCACGGTGCTGCGCGCGCTGCTGATGGACATGGACAAGATGAGCGCGTACCAGGACCGGATGAAGGACATCCAGGAGCGCCGGAAGGAAGCGAAGGAGCGCGGCGACGACGCCGCGATGCAGAAGATCCAGGAAGAGCAGATGGAGGCGATGGGCGACCAGCTCGGCATGTTCAAAGAGCAGTTCCGCCCGATGGCGTGGATCATGTTCCTCACCATCCCGGTGTTCCTGTGGATGTACTGGGCGATCGGCGCCCGGGGCGCGAGCAGCCACCACGTCCTCACCGACGTGGTGTTCCCGATCTGGGGCACCCTCGAGTGGACCGAGCCGATGCTCGGGCCGATCCGGCCGTGGATCTTCTGGTACTTCCTCTGCTCGACGGCGTCGATCCAGATCATCCAGAAGGCGCTGAACATCGAGATGACGCCGTCGACCTGACGCGGTTCCGCCACTTTCTCGCTGTCCGTCGCTGTTCCGTCGAGTCATCGTCGCGGCTGTCAGTCGTCGCTTCGTTGGGCCACCTTCGCGGCTGACAGTCGCCGCTTCGTCGGGCCACCTTCGCGGCTGACAGTCGCCGCTTCGTCGGGCCACCTTCGCGGCTGCCCGTCGCCGCTTCGTCGGGCCACCTTCGCGGCTGCCCGTCGCCGCTTCGTCGGGCCACCTTCGCGGCTGCCCGTCGCCGCTTCGTCGGGCCACCTTCGCGGCTGCCCGTCGCCGCTTCGTCGGGCCACCTTCGCGGCTGCCCGTCGCCGCTTCGTCGGGCCACCTTCGCGGCTGCCCGTCGCCGCTTCGTCGGGCCACCTTCGCGGCTGCCCGTCGCCGCTTCGTCGGGCCACCTTCGCGGCTGCCCGTCGCCGCTCCGTCAAGCCACCACCGCCGGCTTTTTCGACACTCCGCCCCATGCTCCGAACATGGACACAGTTCGCGAGGCGCTGCAGGAGCTCCCGGATGCGGTGTTCGCCGACCTGCTCGAGAGCGAGTCCGCCTACCGACTCGTGATCGATCTGCCGGGAGCGACCGCCGACACCACCGAGCTACGGAGCGAGGGCGGTCGGCTCCACATCGAGGCGCGCCGCGAGAAGTCGTTCGGCGGCGAGTTCGACTACGTCCGGGAGGACCGGCCGCTCTTTCTCGACGCCGAGATCCCGCTGCCGCCCGACGCCGGCACGGACGCCGAGGCGTCGATGAGCCGGGGCGTGCTCACCGTCACCGTCCCCAAGCGCTCGGCCGGTCCCGCCGAGTCGATCGAGATCGACGACGCCTGATGCTCGGACCGACTGCCAGCCCGGAACCGACGCGCCCGAGGGCGGGGTGATCTAAGCTGGTCTCTCTCCGTGCCTACTGGCGATTCCTCGTCGTCTTCAAGGGCTTCTTCCCCCTGCTGTTCGCGTGGGCGAGAGACCGCAAGCGGTTCCTGCTGTTCGGGCGGAGCCGCAGCGTCGACAGCGAGACGCGAATCCGGCGGGCCGAGGCGCTGCTCGAGACGCTGCTGACGCTCGGGCCGACGTTCATCAAGCTCGGCCAACTGCTCTCGACCCGACCGGACATCCTCCCGCCGGAGTACGTCGACGTGCTCGCGAGCCTGCAGGACGAGGTGCCGCCCGCCGACTGGGACGAAGCGAAGGAGGTGCTGGAGGACGAACTCGGCCCCGTCGAGGAGACGTTCGACGAGTTCGACAGCGAGGCGATCAGCGGCGCCAGCCTCGGGCAGGTGTACCGCGCGGTCCACGACGGCGAGCAGGTGGCCGTGAAGGTGCGCCGGCCGGGGATCGTCCCGCTGGTCAACGCCGACCTCAAAGTGCTGCGCTGGTCGCTGCCCGTGATCGTGTTCCTCGTCGACGAGTCGAGTTCGTTCTCGCTGTCGAACCTCGCCGAGGAGTTCTCGAAGACGATCCGACAGGAGATGGACTACGGCCGGGAGCGCGTGATGCTCGAGGAGATCAGCGAGAACTTCGCGGGCAACGAGGAGATCCGCATCCCCGACACCCACGAGGCGGCCTCCGGCGAGTCGGTGCTGACGATGGAGTACCTCCCGGGGACGAAGATCAACGATCTCGACGAACTCGACGCGAAGGGGATCGACCGCACCGAACTCGCGACACGGCTCCAGCGCATCTACCTGCAGATGATCATCGACGACGGCGTGTTCCACGCCGACCCCCACCCGGGGAACCTCGCGGTCGACGACGAGGGGGCGGTGATCTTCTACGACTTCGGGATGAGCGGCCGCGTCGACCCGTACATCCAGGAGAAGATCGTGGAGTTCTACGTCGCGATCGCCGAGCAGGACACCGACGCGATCCTCGACGCCCTCGTGGAGATGGGGACGCTCTCGCCGGAGGCCGACCGCGAGGTGATGGGCCGGGTGATGGAGCTCGCGATCCAGGACGCCCGCGGCGAGGACATCGAGCAGTACCGCGTCCAGCAGATCATCGAGCAGGTCGAGGGGACGATCTACGAGTTCCCGCTGCGGCTGCCCCGGAACCTCGCGTTGGTGCTCCGGGTCGCGACCGTCGTCGAGGGGGTGTGTGTGACGCTCGACCCCGAGTTCGACTTCATCAGCGTCGCGACCGACTACCTCACCGAGCAGGGGTACCGCGAGCAGACCGCCCGCCGGATCGCGAACGACGCCGCCGAGCAGGCACAGGAGACCGCGGGCGCGCTGGTGTCGGTGCCGCCGAAGCTCGACCGCGTGCTCGACGGGATCGAGGAGGAGAGCCTCACGATCAACATCAACGTCGAGGACGGCGAAGACGTGTTCCGGGACCTCGCGAAGCGGCTGATCCTGGGAATCTTCGTCGCCGCGGGCGTGCTCTCGGCGGCGCTGATCTACGCGTTCGGGCAGGACTGGCGGGTCTCCGCGGGCATCCTCGCGGTGACGGCGCCGCTGGTGCTCGCGCTGTGGCGCTCGTTCCGGCGCAAGCAGCGGTCGATCCGGGCGACGCCGCAGTTCACCCGCCAGAACATGCGGGAGCGCGAGCGGAAGTAACGGTCGCCGGCAGCAGGTGGTTTTTGCCGGCCGGCGACACAGGACCCGTATGGACGTCTCGCCGTTCGGACTCGAACGCTGGTTCGCGGAGTACGAACACGACGCCGACATCATGCTCGCCGAGAGCGGGATCCGGTCGCTGCCGGCCGACCGCTTCGATCTCGACCCCGGGAAGCTGGGGTACGTGATCCCGACCAACGGCGATCCCGAGTTCCGCGCCGACGTGGGCGACCGCTACGGGCGGAGCGCCGACGAGGTGCTGTTCACCGTCGGCACGCAGGAGGCGAACTTCCTCACGTTCCTCTCGCTACTCAACTCCGAGCACGGCGACCACGCGGTCGTCGTCACGCCGACGTACCAAGCGCTCCACGCCGTCCCCGAGGCGTTCGGCGAGGTGACCCGCGTCCCGCTGAACCGCGAGGACTGGAGCGTCGACGTGGCCGGGGTTCGGGAGGCGATCCGCGACGACACCGCGGTCGTAGTGCTCAACAACCCCAACAACCCCACCGGGAACTACCACGACGAGGAGACCGTCCGGGAGCTGTACGACCTCGCGGCGGAGCACGACGCGTACCTGCTCTGTGACGAGGTGTACCGGCTGCTCGCCGAGGAGCCGATCACCCCGGCGGCCGCGATGGGGGAGTACGGCATCTCCACGACCAGCCTCACGAAGGCGTACGGGCTGGCGGGGCTGCGGTTCGGCTGGGTCGTCGGCGACGAGGACGTGGTCGAGCGCGCGTGGCGCTGGAAGGACTACACCACCATCTCGCCGACGCTGTTCGGCCAGCACGTCGCGAAGCAGGCGCTGGGCGAGCAGGAGGAGGACATCCTCCGGGAGAACCGCGACCTCGCGACGAAACATCGCGAGATCGTCGCGGACTGGATCGACGAGCAGGATCTCGACTGGCACGAGCCGGTCGGTGTCAACGGGTTTGTCACAGTGCCTGACGGCTTCGAGGACGCCGAGGAGTTCTGTCGCGTCGTGGTCGAGGAGGCGTCGGTGGTGCTGGCGCCGGGGCACCTGTTCGGTCCCTACGAGGACCGCTTCCGGATCGGGTTCGGCCTCCCGACCCCGGAGCTCCGGGAGGGGCTGGAGCGGGTCGGCGACGTGATCGAGAGCCGCTAATCCTCGTCGTCGCCGTCGTCGTCGGCCGTCGCCGCCGGCTCGGGCACGACAGTTACGTGGTCGATACCGACGGAGTGCTGTTTCGTGGCCATATCCGTAGGGTCGGCTTCCGGCCTCAAGAGATTACCCATACGCATAACGTATCGCCGCGCGCCGAGCGATACCTCCGGGACATATCCATGTCTGTCGGGTATCGCTCGCTCGGCGACGACAACTGGAACGCATCGGCGCCAGCTACGAGATCGAATAGCGGCGGCGTGGAAACGCGCGCCGGTGTGATCCGTTACTACTGTCCGAAAACGGGGCCGCTCAGAAGTTCTCGTCGTACAGCTCCTGTGCGTGCTCGATGGCGTCGAGCGCCGCGTCCTTGTCCTCCCAGCCGAGGGTAGTGACCTCCTTGCCCTCCTCGAGGTTCTTGTACGTCTCGAAGAACTCGTCGATCTCGTCGAGCGTCTGCTGGGGGATGTCGTCGAGGTCGTCGATGTGGTCGAAGCGGGGGTCCTCGCTGGGGACGGCGATCACCTTGTCGTCCTGCTCGCCGTCGTCGTCCATCTTCATCAGCGCGACGGGGCGGGCCTCGATCACGCAGCCCGGGAACGTGGCGTCCTCGACCATCACCATCACGTCGAAGGGGTCCTCGTCGTCGTAGTAGGTCTGCGGGATGAAGCCGTAGTCGAAGGGGTAGTGAACGTTCGAGTGCAGCACGCGGTCGAGAACGACGCCCGGCACGTCCTTGTCGTACTCGTACTTGTTGCGCTCGCCTTTGAGACACTCCACGATCGCGTAGATCTGCTCGGGCGCGTCCGGCCCCGTCTCGAGGTCTTCCCAGAGGTTCGTCATGCCTTCGGAGGTTCCGGCAAGCCGGGCAAATGCTTTTCGGGACGTTCCTGTCCGGGCGAAAACGCTTTTAGGTTGGGACGACTATCTCCTGTCACGAGCACTGGACGAACACCCCGAACTGTCCGGCTCCGAGGTAGAACCCCGGGAAGGGGGGTCTACTACGGCCACAGTGGTGGGGGGGAACGGACAGTGCCACACCCTAACAATGTCAGAGGCAGAAGCAGTTACCGACGAAGAGCCGGGTATCGCACGTGATCTTACAGCGTTCCAGCAGAACATCCTCGTCATCCTCTCCGAGGAGGCGATGTACGGGCTCGCGATCAAACGCGAGCTCGAGGAGTTCTACGGGACGGAAGTCAACCACGGTCGACTCTACCCCAACCTCGACGATCTGGTGGAGCTCGGTCTGGTGGAGAAGAGCGAGCTCGACAAGCGAACCAACCAGTACGCGCTGACCGAGAAGGGCCACGAGGCCGTCCTCGACACGCTCGAGTGGACGCTCTCCCGATACGTCACCGACGAGAGCCGCGCGGACGAGGTCCGCGAGATCGTCGACGAGCAGAACTGACGGCGGCTACTCCTCGCTGACCGGCGCCGGCGGCTCGCTGTCGGCCGCCGCGAACAGTTTTCTGACGGAGTCCTCGACCAGCGACGCGTCCGTCTCGCTGGGCCAGGCGTTGCGCGGGTAGTACTCGTCGAGGAACAGTTCGACCTCCTCGGCGGTCAGCTTCTCGATGGGTTTGGCGTAGTGGTTGCTGGCGAAGTCCGCGAGCGCCCGGGCGTTGGCCTCGTGATCCGGGTACTCCTCGGCGACATCCTCGACCAGCTCGTCGTTGTGGTCGGCGATCTCCTCCCAGTGCTCGGGGTCGCCCGGGCCGGAGAGGGAGATCTCGACGGCGCGGTCGGTCTCCTCGATGCGGTCCAGTTGGACGACGCCGTCCTCGATCCACTCCTCGGGGTAGAGCACCAGCGTGTCGTCCTCGTCGCGGAGCCGCGTCTCGTAGTCGTGCTTCTCGACCAGCTCCTCGCGTCGATCTCGGTACACCGACGCCTCCTCGGCCGCGGCGTCGTCCTCCCGGCGTTCGGCCGCACGCGCCAGTCGGGTCAGCCGTTCGGTCTCGTCGACGGCGTCAGCCGGGATGTCCGGCACGCGCTCCTCCTCCCCCTCGGTTCGGTCGACTGTCTCGGGCTCGCTATCGGTCATCGAGTGCCTCGTTCGCCAGATCGTCGGCGCGTTCGTTTATCTCCCGTGGAACGTGCTCGACGTCCCAGCGGTCGAACTCGCGGAGCAGCTCCCGGGCGGTCACGCGCAGCTCCTTGAGTTCGGGATCGTTGGTGTTCCACTCCCCCCGGAGCTGCTTGACGACCAGTTGTGAGTCCCCCCGAACGTCGATCTCGTCGAGGCCGAGATCCCGCGCGGCCCGGAGCGCCCGCAGCAGCGCCTCGTACTCCGCCTGGTTGTTTGTCCGGTGGCCGATCTCCTCGCCCCCCTCGGCGACGACGCCGTCGCTGCTGACGATCGCCCAGCCGACGGCCGCCGGCCCGGGATTCCCCCGGCTGGCGCCGTCGAAGTAGACGTGGGCGCGCCCGCCGCCGTCCTCCAGCAGGAGCGTGAGGTCCGTGGGCGATCCGCCCTGCACGACGACCTTGTCGTCGTAGGCGACGGCGACGGCGTCGCCGCGTTCGGCCCGCCAGCGCTCGTGCTCGGTGTTCCCCTCCCGGATCTCGACGCCGGCCTCGCGGAGGCGCTCGCGCGCGTCCGCGGGGTCGACAGTGACCGTCGGCATGGGTAGGCTACCTCCCGGGCGCGTAAAGACGCCTCCGTTCTGCGTCACCCCGACACTCAAGTAGCGGAACGGGACCACCGACGGTATGCGCTGAGAGTGGTCCCGGTTCGGCCGAGGCGGGAGCGTGACACACCGGCCGGGAGGCGTTCGTGACACCTGTTCGCTACCTGAACACGGCAGTCCGGAGTGCCGCGCACAGAACTTTCAAGCCGACGCAGCGCCGAGTTCGAGGTGATGCGACTGGACGAGTATCTCGAGTACGAGGCGGACGAGGCGGCCGAACGCCGCCGTCTCGCCGAGGAGAAGAACTACGAGATACTCGACCACCTCGAGCAGTTCGAGAGCCGCTTCGAGGAGCACGTCACCGACGACGCGCTCGTCGGCAGCGTCTCCCCCTCCATCTTCGTCGGCCGGTCGGACTACCCGAAAGTGTCGACCGGGATCCTCTCGCCGGTTGGCCACGAGGACGACGCCGGGCGCTTCGAGACCAGCGGCGAGTGGTACGACGAGGGCGTCGGGATCGCGGACGTGTTCGAGCGCCGGACCAGCCTGCTGAACTCGAACCGTACCGGCGTGGGCGTCGACGTCCACGACGCGTGGGACGGGTTCACCGGCGTCCAGCGCGAGATCGCGATCGCCGACCGGCCCGTCGGCGTCGAGGTCGGGCTCGACGGCCGGCCGGACGTGGACTACGACGTGTCCCGCGACGACGTGGCGACGCCAGTGGGACCACGAGCCACTGCCCAGTCCGCTGACCTCACGGAGAACCCCCACGTCCCCCGCCCCGTCGAGAAGACGCTGGAGGACGACGACTGGCAGGCCCAAGGCGCGATCAACTACCTCTACCGCCGCGGGTTCGACGTGTACGACATCAACACGATCCTCTCGGCGGGTGCGCTCGGGCAGGCGGAGAACCGCAAGCTCGTCCCCACACGGTGGTCGATCACGGCCGTCGACGACACCGTCGGGCAGTACCTCCGCGGGACGCTCCGCGGGAACCAGAGCGTCGACAGCGTACAGGTCCACCACAATGAGTACCTCGGCAACAGCTTCTGGGTGATCCTCGCGCCGGGGAACTGGGAGTACGAGCTCGTCGAGATGAAGGCCCCGGGCAGCATCTGGAACCCCGACCCCGAGGCGGGCACGTATCTCGCGAGCGCCCACGAGGAGTTCGAGGGGCGGACGGGTTACGTCGACGAGACCGCGGGCGCGTACTACGCCGCCCGCCTCGGCGTGCTCGAACACCTCTCGGATATCGGCCGGCAGGCGAAGGCGCTCGTTTTGCGGCACGTCTCCGACGACTACTGGGGGCCGGTCGGCGTCTGGCAGGTCCGGGAGGCCGTCCGCCACGCCTTCGAGGGCGAGTACGGCACCGCGGAGACGCTGTCGGGCGCGATCAGCGAAGTCGGGACCCACCTGCCGGTCTCGGAAGCACGCCTGCGAAGAAAGTCGACGATGGCGGCGGGACTGCAGTCGAGCCTGCTCGAGTTCTGACTACTCCGCGTCGGTCTCGACGGGCCCGTGCCCGACGACCTCCTTCACCGCCTCGACGAATGACTGCCGAGTGTCGAAGTACGTCGTGTCGGTCTCCTCCAACACGTCTCCGAGAACTCGCCCGCCCTGGGGCGTTCGGATGGTCGCGTCACCCTCCTTCTCGACGATGCGGCTGCGCTCCTGTGGCCACGTGAGTCGTGCGGCCACCCGGGCGACGGGGGCACCCTCCACGTCGGGCCCTTCCCCGAGTTCGACAGCCGGTTCGTCCTCCTCCTCGGTCTCCTCTTCGCTCATACCCGGCACATCGCCCGTCCGGACGGTAACGCTTTCGATGGCGTCGACGGCGGGGACTTCTCCGTTCGCGAACAGATGTCTGACGTACGGCTTTTAGTCCGTGGGCTCTGTTACACACAGTATGACCAGCCTCTCGGAGGTGTACAAGCCCGACGCGGAGTTCCAGACCAGCCTCCGACGACTGTACGCGGGGCTGGGGCTGTTCGCGCTTGGCGGCCTCCTCGCGATCGCCGGGGTCGTCGTGGGAGCGACGACGCCGCTGCGCTCGCTCACCGCCTCGTGGGAGTGGGCCGGAATCCTCGCCGGACTCGGCGTTCCTGCGGCGATCCTCGGCGTGTTCATCGTACTCCCCTCGGGCCGGCGGACCCGGGTCGCGGCCGTGATCGGCGCCGCGCTCTCCATCCTCGGCGTCGCGCTGTTCGCCCACGCCTACCCCTGCCAGTGGGTGGGGACCAACTGTCTCGGGGACCGATCGCTGCTCACCCTCCCCGTCGCGCTGCTGTACTCCGCGGGGATCATTACGACGCTCTGGTGTCTGTTCACCGGGATCGTCAACTTCGAGTCCCGGAACAGCCCCGGCGGCACCGCCCGCGTCGAGGTGACCACACAGGGCGAGACGAAGGTGATCGAGGTGCCGACCTCGGAGCTCTCGAAGTTCTCCGGCAGCATGGGCGTCCTCGGCGGGACCCCCGACGTCGACTCCCCGGACCGCCCGGGCGCCGGCGGGGGAAGCGACAGTAGCGTCGCCAGCGACGGCGGGGCGTCGACGAACACGATCGACGACGTTGGCACCGGCGGCGCGTTCGTCGACGAGTCCGAGATCGCCGACGTGGGGCCGAGCAACCCCACCAGCGGGAGTTCATCGCGGAACCGTGGACCGAGTGACCCGTCGACGACCGACCCGCGCTCCGACGACGACTCCGTCGGCTCCAAACCGCCGCGGCGGGAGAACCGCGACGACGCCGCCGGCCGATCGGGAAGCAACACGGGCGAGGTGAAAGACGTCGGAACCGGGAGCTCCGCCCGGCGTGAAGACGACTGGACGCCGACTGGATCGACCCCCGAGAACGCCGCGGGCGGTCCCGACCGGGATAGCTACTGTGGCTCCTGTGCACAGTTCGAGTACGTCCAGACCGACCAGGGGATGCAGCCCTACTGTGGCCTCCACGACGAGATCATGGACGACATGGACGCCTGCAACGAGTACACCCCGCGGAAGTAGCTCACAGCGCGGCGAGCGTCTCGGCGACGTCGTCCCAGTGTGATCCTCTCCAGAACCACTGTCCACAGTCCCGACAGCGGTACGGCTCCACGTCGTCGGGGACGTGTTCGGGCGGGTCGTCCGTGTCCGCAGGCTCGACTTCGCCGTTGCAGGCGCTACAGCGCCGCGGTCGGTCGGGTAAGGAGAGGTGGACGCCAGCCGCGCGGAGCTCCCGGAGCTGCGCTTCGATCTCGCGCTCGGTGAGGAGGATGGCGTCGTCCGCCGCCGCCGCGAGTGCCTCGTCCCGGGTGAGCAGTATCCGGTCCTCAGCCGCGGCGAGGGTCCGGATCGCGTCGTCGCCCTCGATCCCCCGATCCAGCGCGTACGCGGCGTCGTAGCCACACATCCGGAGGTACGTCGCGAGCTTGCCGAGCATCACGTCGAGCAGGAACCGGTCCTCGTCGTTGGGGTCGTCCGTGGGGCCGGTCACTGGTCGAGGAACGCCCGCACGCCCTCGGCGTCGCGTGCCGTGAGCACGTCGTCGGTTTCGGCCCAGCCCCGGCGCGCGGTGTGGACGCCGAATCGCGCCTCCGAGAACGCGCCGGGGCGGTGGGCGTCGGTGTCGATCACGATCGTGGCGCCGGCCTCGACCGCCACCCGGACCGCCGAGTCGGGGAGATCGAGCCGGCTGGGGTTGGCGTTGAGCTCCAGCGCCGTCCCCGCGTCGGCCGCGGCCTCTGCCAGCCGCTCGAAATCCGGGGAGAGGCCGGGACGTTCGTTGATCAGCCGGCCCGTCGGGTGCCCGAGGATATCCGTCTCGGAGTGTTCGACCGCGGCGATCAGCCGTTCGGTCGCCTCGCCCCGGTCCTGTCCCAGCGCGGCGTGGGGCGAGACGACGACAACGTCGAGTTCCGCGAGCAGATCGTCCGGGGTCGAGAGCTCGCCCTCGGCGTCGACGTTCGTCTCGACGCCGTGGAGCAGTTCGAGGTCGTGCCCTTCGTCGGCGAGCGCGTCGCGAGCCGCCTCGATCTCGTCAGCCTGCTCGCGGACCTCCTCGGGGGAGAGTCCGGTGTTTCCGAACACGCCGGGACCCTCGGCGTGATCGGTGATCGCGAGGTAGTCGTGGCCGAACTCGGCCGCGCCGAACGCCATCTCCTCGACGGTCGCGTCGCCGTCGGACCACTCGGTGTGGGCGTGGAGGTCGCCGCGGATCTCCGATTCCTCGACGAGATTCGGTAGCTCGCCATCGCGAGCGGCCTCGATCTCGCCGGCGTTCTCGCGGAGTTCCGGCGGGATCAGGGGAAGGTCGAGCGCCTCGTACATCCCCGCCTCCGTCTCGCCGGCGACGCGGTCGCCGACACGCTGGCCCGAATCGGGATCGTCGACCGCCGAAACGTCGAAGCAGCCGTACTCGTTGAGCTTCAGGTCGCGGTCGATCGCGACGTTGCGCAGGTGGATGTTGTGGTCGCGGCTGCCGGTGAAGTACTGCAGGGCCGCGCCGAACTCCGAGGGGTCGACGACCCGGAGGTCGACGCGTACGCCGTCGCCGGTCCGGAGGCTCGCCTTCGTGGGGCCGGACTCGATCGTCTCGGTGGAGTTCTCCCACTCGAGGAATGCGTCGACGACCGCCTCGCCGTCGGTGCTGGCCGCGAGCACGTCCACGTCGCCAATCGTCTCCTTCCAGCGCCGGTTCGAGCCGGCGAGTTCGGCGGCCTCGACGGCGTCGATGCCCGCGAGGAAGTCCCGCGCGGCCTCACCAAGCGGGCGCCCGGTGCCGAGGAGGGTTCGCTGGTGGGCCTGCCGGGCGAAGTCGATCCCGTCGAGGATGTTCTGTTCCGTCTTGGGACCGAACCCCTTGATCTCCCGTATCTCGCCGTTCCGGGCGGCGTCCTCGAGCTCGTCGAGGTCGGTCACGCCGAGTTCATCGTACAGCGTGCCGACCGTTTTCGGGCCGACGCCCTCGACGCTCGTGAGCGCGGCCATGTTCACCGGGAGCTCCTCGCGGAGTGCTTCGAGCTCCTCGATCTCGCCGGTCTCGACGTACTCCACCAGTTTGGCGGCGATGGCGTCGCCGACGCGGTTGATCTCCGCGACGGCGTCCTCGCCGTCGTCGGCCAGTTCCTCGACCGGCTCGGGGTACTCCCGGACGTTCTCGGCGGCGCGCCGGTAGGCCGTGGGTTTGTACTCCACGTCCCGGGCGTCCAGCAGGTCGGCCATCTCTTCGAGCAGTGTCGCGAGTTCGTCGTTCGTGGGCATAAGGTGGGTCTCCGGAGTGATCTGGGTCGTCGCGTCTCGATGGGGCCGACGTGGGTCAGAGCGATCCGCGACGCCGGCTGCCGTCGTCGTCGTGGCCCAGCGCCTGCTGGAGGAAGTTCATCCAGCGCTTCTGGTCGACGGCCTCCTTTCGGGCGGCCTCCTGTTCGATACTGACCGGTTCGAGCTGTTCGAGCGCGTCGAGCGCGCGGTCGATCCCGATGATGCTGGCGGCGAGGCGTTCGCCTTCCGCGTAGCTGATCTCGCCCTCTTCGATCCGTTCGAGGCGCTCGTTGCGCTCCCGGCGGAGGTTCTTCTTGGCCTCGGCGACGCGCTCGCGCTCCTCGGCGGGGACGGTGTCGCGGCGCTTGATCTCGAAGACGAACTGCCGGAGTTCGAGGGTCTCGCCCTGCACCTCGATCTCCTCGGGGATGTCGGCGCCGATGGTGGCGGCTTCGCGGCCGACCCGTTCGAGCAGTTGTTTGCGCTCGTACTCCCTCACGGGCCGTGGTTGGGCGGGGCGACTCTTTGCTTCTTCGCCCATTGGTTGGTGGTGGTCGAGTTGCGGTGACGACGGGGACGGCGACCACAACAGCGTCTCGATCGTTGGCACCTTGTGACCGCGCCGCCCCGCACAGCCCTCACTGCTCGCGGCTCACTCCGTTCGCCGCTCGCTTCGAGGCGGTTTGCCTCGCCTTCGGCGAGTTTTCCCGCCTCGCTTCCTGCCCAGCCGACTCGCTTCCTACGGTCGCTCGTCCTCCGAGGGAGCAAAGCTCCCTCGTGCCCTCGCTCGTTTCACTCGCGAGGACCTCGCGCTCGGCTCGCCCACGGAGGCGCTCGCGCTTCGCGCCGACCGCGACCGCGGTGCGGTAGCGGGGCGGTGGACGCCGCGGGCCGGCAGCGGTCGCCGGCCCGCGGGGGAGGGGTGGGGACTCGGCGCTGTGCCGGGCCTCGTGCCCGGCACCCTGCGGTCACAAGTGGTCTAGCGTCGAGACGCTGTTGCGGTCGCCGCCCCACACCGAACCGTCGCTATCGCGTCGAGACGGGGGATTCACACACCAAATGAAAAAGAACCAAAACGTGGATACGTCGACTTACAGCCCGTACAGATCCGTGAACTTCTCGTTCACGTAGTCGAGGAAGTAGTCGGCCGTCAGCGGCTCGCCCGTCGCCTCCTCGATCAGATCGTCGGACGTGTACGCGCGGCCGTGGCTGTGGACGTTCTCGTTCATCCACTCAAGCATCGGCTCGAAGTTCCCGTTGCGGATCTTGCCGTCGACGTCCGAGATGTCGTCGCGCATCGCCGCATCGAGCTGCGCTGCGAGCACGCTGCCGATCGTGTACCCCTGGAACCCCGCGAACCGCGAGGACCAGTGGATGTCCTGCAGGCAGCCCTCGCCGACGCCGTCCGGCGTGACGCCGAGGTACTCCTCCATCTTCTCGTTCCAGAGCTCGGGGATCTCCTCCACGTCGATCTCCCCCGCCACGAACGCGCTGTCTATCTCACACCGGAGGATGATGTGGAGGTGGTAGGTGAGCTCGTCCGCCTCCACCCGGATGAGGTTGTTCGGATAGATGCGGTTGACCGCCTCGTAGGCCTCCTGTGCGGTGAGGTCGTCGACGCCGTCGAGGTGTTCCTTCACCTCGGGGAGGAAGAACTCCCAGAACGGCTTCGTACGGCCGACGTGGTTCTCCCAGAAGCGGCTCTGGGACTCGTGGACACCCGAGGAGAGCGACTGGCCCAGCGGCGTGCCGTAGTGCTCCTCGGGCAGGCCAAGCATGTAGCTCGCGTGGCCGTACTCGTGGATCGTCGCCGTCAGCGCGTCCATCGGGTTGCCGGGCTTGTACCGCGTGGTCACGCGGGCGTCGAACTGGTTGCCCGACGTGAACGGGTGGGCGGAGATGTCCAGCCGCCCGTGATCGCGGTCGTAGCCGATCGCGTCGAGCGCGGCCTCCGAGAGCGCCCGCTGGTTCTCCTCGGCGTACTCCCCGCCCTCGTACGGGGAGGCGAGCTCGTCGCCGTGCTGCTCGATCTCCTCGATCAGCGGCACCAGCTCCGACTTCAGCCGGTCGAAGATCTCCTGAATCCGCTCCCGGGAGATGTACGGGAGACCGTCCTCGTACAGCACCTCGTAGGGCGCCTGATCCGGGCTGATGTGCTCGGCGCGCCGGATCGAGAGGTCACGCAGCTTCTCCAGCCGCGGCGCGAACAGCTCGAAGTCGTCCTCGGCCTTCGCCTCCTGCCAGATCTGTTGGTTCTCGCTCTGGACCT
The DNA here is from genome assembly GCF_054653455.1 of Halolamina salina. Lineage (NCBI taxonomy): Archaea > Methanobacteriati > Methanobacteriota > Halobacteria > Halobacteriales > Haloferacaceae > Halolamina > Halolamina salina. Next base: position 2,005,131 of record NZ_BAAIGE010000002.1, read on the forward strand.
CGGAGAGCTCCTCGACGAGGTCGCCGGGCACGTCAGCGGTCCGGTCGTAGTTGCGCCGGATCTCGCGGACGTTGGCCCGCTGGCGCCAGTCGAGCTCGTCAGCGGCGTCCTCGGCGCCGGAAAGCGCTTCCTCGAACTCGTCGTCGGTCATCAGGTCGTGGGTGACCGAGGAGAGCGCCGAGAGCTGTTTCGCCCGGGCGGGGGCGCCGCCCTCGGGCATGGTCACCTGCTGATCCCAGCCCAGCACGCCGCTGGCGTCGCCGAGGTAGGAGATGCGTCGGTTCTGCTCGATGAGGTCGCGGTACGCGTCGGGGGCGTCCTCGGAGGGTTCCTCGATAGACACAGGCTGGCATAGCCCCGAGCGCCTATCAAACCCCGGGAGCCGGCAGTCGACGGTCGCGGGTCGACTACTCCTCGTCGGCGGCGTCGAGGTCGTCGGCCTCCATCGCCTCCTCGTAGCGCGCCATCGCCTGCTCGAACCCGTCGCTGGCCAGTCGGTACGTCTCCCGGAGCTCCTGAATCGGCGTCTCGGTCGCGTCCACGCGCAGGTCGTTGTAGTACGGCTCGTCGCCGTCCTCGGTGCTTCTGACTTTCAGCGCGGCGCTCTGGACGTGAAGCTCCTCGCGCTTGTCGCCGCCCTCGGCGTAGCCCGCGCCGAGCGCATCGATCAGTCGCTGGGCCAGCGGCGCGTCGCGATCCGACTCCGCGTACGTCTCGGCGACGCTCTCGATCACCGCCTCGCCGGTGAGGAGGTTGCCCGCGACGGTGTAGTTCTCCCCCTCGCGGTGGCCGTACCAGCCGTGACACTCCTCGCCGGAGAACGTGAACGCACCGTCGGCGTCGACGCCGTGGAGCTGGCGGTTCTCGGCGCCGTCGTCGGCGTTCAGCAGCGACCGGAGCGCGTCCTCGACCGCGAGCCCGTCGTCGATGTACTCGATCCCGCGCTCGCCGAGTTCGACGTTCACCAGACTCTGTGTCGCGACCGCGCCGTTCTCGGAGACGAACGGGCAGAGCGTCCCCACCGCGGGCAGCCGGGTCGTGACGGCGACGCCGAACCGCCGCTGTTCGTTGCCGTCCTCGTCCTCGTACTCCTCGCGCACGCAGATGCTGAACGTCACGGGCGTCGCTGTGGACGGAGCGGGGAAAAGTCGTCCTCCCCCGGCGAGATGGGCGGCCGTCGCCCGGTCGCGAGCGGACGGCGCAAGAACTAATGCCGCAGCCCCGGAGTTTTCGGGCATGGGAATCATGAGTAAGATCCTCGGCGGCGGCGGCGACCGAAGCACCGAGGACTACGCCACGCTCGACCTCGAGGAGGACTTCGAGAGCCCCGGCGCCGCCGGGACGATGAGCGTCCACTTCGCCGAGATCGGCGGCCAGCAGGACGTGATCGCGATCAAGGACGCGGTCTACGACGGCGACCTCGTCGTCGCGGACATCACCCGCCACTCCACGACCGACACCGCCAGCGATCGCATCGTCGAGGAGCTGCGACAGGTCGCCGACGAGGTCGACGGCGACATCGTCAAGAAGGGCGACGACCAGATCGTCGTCACCCCCACCGGCGTCGGGATCGCCCGCGAGAAGCTGAACTAACGCCGGCTGCTTCTCCTGCCGACCGCGAACCACGCCGAGCGGCGGCGCTCCGCCGACGCCGACGGACCGCCGCGTCGCCGGAGACCGTCACCTACCTGTTCCCCCCGATCGAACTCCGGTCTATGACCGAGGAGACGGCCGACAGCGCGTCGAACGTCCGGGTCCGGGGGATCTACGCCACCGCGCTCACCCGGGCGCTGCTCGACGCCGGCCACCGTGTCGTACAGGCTTCGCCGCCGATCGAGCGGCGCTTCGACGCTGACCTCCCCGCCGCCGACCACGACGCCGCGATCGAGACCGGACCGGACCGGCAGGGCGTGAACGTCGCCGGCGAGCCCGACGCCGTCGAGTCGGTTCGGGAGCTACTCGCCGACACCGGGATCGACACGCTGGCGTGGACCGACCCCGCCCCCGTCGGCGCGGTGTTCGACGGCCGCGTCACCGAGACGCTCGGCAGCGGCGCGGTCGTCGAACTGGGTGAGACCGCGGGGTTCCTCCCGTACCGTAACGTCGACGGGACGGTCGACGACGGCGAGACGGTCCGGGTACAGGTCGTCGAGGCGGCGGCGCCGTGGGACGACGACCGCGCGGTGCTCGACACCGGCCTCCGAGTCGAGGCGGGGCTCGCGACGCTCGTCCGCGGGCGCGAGGGCGTCCGCGTCGCCGGCCGCGACGACGCCGCCGGCCGCGAACTCGCGGGCCTCACCGACCTGCTCGACACCGAACCCCCAGAGGGCTGGGGGCTGGAGTGGGCACGCGACGCCCGCGACGCCGAGATGGGAACGCTGGGCGACGCGCTCGAACGGGCGAACGAACGCGCCGGGGAACTGGAGCGGGCCGTCGACGACGCCGGCGACCCCGAACCGGTCCGTGAGGTCGCCAGCCCGACGGCGGGCGCGTGGCTCTGGTTCGGCCGCGAGTCGCGGTTCGCGCTGGACGGGATCAGGCGCGAGGTGACGGCGACGATGCCGGGCCACCACCGGACCAAGGCCGGCACCGAGGCCGCCAGCGCGGGCGTCGACTTCGCGGAGGCGCTGTGCGGCGACGATCTCGGCGGGGAGTTCCCGTTCGCGGTCGTCGCCGACCAGTTCGGGCCGCACGAGGGGGATTACGTCCGGATCGACCACGGGAAGCCGGCGGGGCGGCGGATCGTCCTCGGCGAGGGCGAGGTGGTCGAGCGCGACGACGACGGCACGCTCGCAGTCGAGCGGGAGATGACCGGCGGCGGGACGTACGACGCGCTCGGCACCCGCCGGGAGTCCGGCGACACCGCGCTCACGAAGTTCCGCGAGGGGCGCTGGTGGTACCCGACCACCTACCGGAGCGCCGACGGCGAGCACAAGGGGACGTACGTCAACGTCTGCACTCCCGTCGAGTTGTTCCCCGACTCAGTGTGCTACGTCGACCTCCACGTCGACGTGATCAAACAGCCCGACGGCACGGTCGAGCGCGTCGACGACGACGAACTCGATGCGGCGGTCGAAGCGGGCGAGCTATCTGAGGAACTGGCGGAGAAGGCCCGGAGCGTCGCTTCGAGCATCGAGCGCGCGATCTGACTACGCCGAGGGCGTGTCCGTACAGGTCGTCGACCGGTGGACGATCCCCGCGGCGTCGACGGCGACCTCGAAGCTGGCTTCCTTGACGGCACCACAGGTGCCGGAACCGATGCTCCACATCGGCGACTCGGCGATGGGATCGGCGACCGCGGTGACGACGGTGCTGCCGTACGGCATCGGCTCGAACTCGATCCCCGTGCCCGAGCCGGCCGTCGAGCGGAACTGCCGGCGCTGGGCGTCGCCCAGCGGCGTGAACGTCACGGCCTGCTCCCACGCCTGCGTCGGCACGTCGTCGACGGTCTCGGCGTCGGGGAACGTCTCCGTCTCGCTGTCGGCGTAGGTGAGTTCGACCCCGCCGAAGCCCGCAGCAATCGCGGCGGCGGTGAACACGAGCGCCCGATCGCTGTCGTTGCTGAAGCTCACCGTCACGCGCTGGGGTGCCGGCGTCTCGGTGGCGTTTCCGGGGGCGGTACAGCCCGCGGTCGGGACGGCGAGTGAGAGCCCCGCGGCGGCGAGGAACTGGCGTCTCTCCATATCTTCCCGTCGATTGGGCCGATAATCAAACCACCGCGAAGCGTGGGGGCCGCCGGCCGCTCAGAAGTGGTTGGGGTGTTCGGTGCCGTACTGGAGCTCGCCGCCCCGGCCGCCCTCGACGGTCGCGTCGCCCTGCTCGCCGGTCGAGGGGACCAGCACGTGGACCTCGTCGACCTCGTCGAACGCCACGATCATGTCGCGTTTGATGTTCTGTGCGGTGAGGTCGCTGATCCCACAGCCCGCACAGGACCCCCCGAGCTCGACGGTGACGGTGCCCGTCTCCGGGTCGGCCTCCCGGACGACGCTCCGCCCGCCGTGCATCTGGATGATGGGCATCTGCCCGGTCATCCAGTCCTCGACGCGCTGTTTCAGACTCTCCTCGCTCATTGCTTCCCCTTCGGGCCAGGGACACTGGTAGCTTGCGGTTTTCCTGCACGCCGACGGGCGAGAAAAAACTGTGTCACGATCGTTCCTGCCGCTCACTCCGGGTCCCGCCCGCGCAGCCACGCGAGCGTGCCGGCGCCGACGCCCGCGAGTGCCGCCAGCGCGCCGAGGCCCGGGGACTCGACGCGCGGGGCAGCATCGGTCGACGTTGGCGTCTCGGCGCTCGTCGGCGTCGCGGTCAGAGTCACGAGGTCGTCGTACCCCCACAGGGTCCGCCCGTCCGCGTCGGGGAAGACGTACAGCGCGGCGGGCGAGTCGAGCGTCGCCCGCGAGGCGGCGACGAACGTCGACCCGGGGACGGCGACGCGGGCGGTCCAGAACTCCGCGTGGGGGCGGTCCGCCCACCACGTCAGCTCCCGCGGCTCGGTCGGATCGCCCACGTCGTGGCGCTTCACGCCGCCGCGGTACCACGAACTGTAGAGGATCCCGTCCCGGAAGTCGAAGTTGTGGGCGGTCGTCCACGTCCCGTCCTGCGTGGGATCGGGGGTGGGTGGCGGATCGATCGTCGAGCGGTGGACCGGCTCCGAGGGGGTGGAGACGTCGTACATGTCGATCCCGCCCGGCCCGCCGTCGGGTCGGTCCTCGGTCGCCCACGCCTCGCGGCCGACCGCGAGCAGGTCGCCGGCCTCGTCGACCGCGGCGTAGTGTGAATTTCCGGGCAGCCCGTCGTAGCCGTCCGCGTCGGACTCGTACTCGTCGGCGACCGTCTCCGCACCGCGGCCGATGTGGGCGATCACCGTCGGCGCGGTCGGGTCGCTCACGTCCAGCAGCCACGTCCCGGCGTCCCAGTGGGCGAGGTAGGCGATCCCGTCCTGTACGAACACGTCGTGGAGCGTACGCGGGAGCGGCGGGACGTCGGTCCAGCGCTCGTCGTACTCGGTGAGCGACCAGCCGCCGATACGGCTCGGCTCGCCGGCTGCGTCGACGATCGTGAGCTCGCGGTCGGCCCCGTCGTTGGCGGTGAGGTACGCCCGCTCGCCCTCGAGGTAGGCGTTGTGGATCGGGTAGTCTGTGGGGTAGAACGCCCGCTCCCGGGGCGAGGCGGGGTCGGAGACGTCGACGAACAACGCGCCCGAGAGCTCGCTCGTCCCGGGGTTGGCGGGGCCGACGACCAGCAGCGTCTCCCCGGCGAGCTTCACGTCGTAGATTCCGTCGAGCGGCCCGTCCTCGCGGTCGGCCAGCGGGTCGCGGCGCTCGGCGAGCACGCGCGGCTCGTCGGGGTCGGAGACGTCGACGACGGCGTACCCCGTCGTCGCGGCGACGTAGGCGGTCGTCCCGTCGTCGGAGACGACAGCCTCGGTGGCGCCCTCGATCGGGAGCCGGGCGAGCGGGGCGTACCCCGTGTCGGTCCGCGTCGGCGGCGTTCCGTCGGGGTCGCTCTCCGGCGGCGTCGGGTGACCCGCGACCCGGCCGGAGAGGAGGGCGGCGCCGCCGAGCAGCGACAGCGCCTCGCGCCTGCGCATAGCTTCGGGGAGGCGACGTGTCCCCATAAGGAGCGGGGTCGGGTGAGGGGCGGGCGAAACCCGCTTGGGGGTCGCGACGAACGGTGGGCCATGGAGGACGCTGATCTCGACGGGCGGGTCGCGCTGGTGACCGGGAGCGCCACGGGGCTGGGTCGCGGGCTGGCGCTCGCGCTGGCCGACGTCGGCGCCGACGTAGCGGTCCACTACTACAAAAGCGACGACGAGGCGGCGACGACGGCAGCCGACGCGCGGGCGTTCGGCGCCGACGCGACGGCCGTGCAGGGCGACGTGACCGATCCCGAGAGCGTCGACGCGCTGTTCGACCAGGTGGAGGCCGAACTGGGGACCGTCGACGTACTCGTGAACAACGTCGGCGACTTCGCGCCGAAACACTGGGAAGAGATCGACCTCGACACGTGGAACCGCGTGCTGGAGACGAACCTGAACGGGACGATGCTCTGCTCGCGCCGGGCGCTGCCGGCGATGCGCGAGCGGGAGTGGGGCCGGATCGTCAACGTCGGCTACGCGAGCAGCGAGAAGGCGCTCGTCGGCGCGACGAACTTCCCGTACTTCGTCGCGAAGACGGGCGTGCTGATGTTCACCAGAATGCTCGCGGCCGACACGCAGGAGGACGGGATCACCGTCAACGCGGTGTCCCCCTACGTGGTCGAGACCAGCGACGCGTTCCCCGACGAGGCCCCGCGGGGGCGCTGGGCGACCGTCGAGGACGTGGCGAACGCGGCGCTCTTTTTCTGTCGGTCCGACAGCGACTACGTTTCGGGTGAGAACGTGGAGATCGACGGCGGCTGGCTGCCGGAATCGATCTAGTAGTCCGGCGCGTCGTCCTCGACTTCGCGCTTCAGCGAGTCGCGGCGGGACTTGGCGTCACGCCCCGTGGCTTCGAGCAGGAACTCGTTTTTCGTGTCGACGGCGTCGCCGGCGGCCTCGAGCTCGTCGGGACCGAGCTCGGTGGGGTCGCGCTCCTCGAACTCCACGCCGAGCCAGTCCTTCTTGCCCGAGTACTTCACCGCGCCGGCGACGACGCGCTCGAATACGGGGTTGTCCGGATCTTCGACGACGTAGAGGTCGCTCCCCTTGTACTCCTCGGTGCCGGTGATCTCGCCGAAGTACTCCTCGACGGTCGCCTCCATGTCCGGGATGCGCTCCTCGAGCGTCTCGCCGCGGCGCATCTTGTACTCCTTCATGCCCGCCCGTTTGCGAGCGGTCGGTTTACGAGTTGTGGGTCGCTACTCCGCCTTCTGCTGTTCAGATATATACCCGATGTGACACTCGGGGCAGATGTCGCCGGCCCGCATCGAGGAGGTGCCGACGTCGCGGGTCAGCCCGCACTCGGGACAGAAGTACTCGAGTTCGGCGTCCCGGCTCGACCGCTCGAGGTCGACGTTCGCGGTCGGCGCCGTCGACCGCTCGCTGGACTCGCCCTCGTCGGTTCGGTGGCCGTTCGCGCGGTCGGCCTCGGGGTCGCTCGACTGCTCCTCGGTCGGGACGAAGTCGCCGAAGTCCACGTCCGCGGGCTCGCCCTCCGGCGGCGTCGCGTCGTGGCCCTCATCCTCGCCGGGACCCTCCGGCCACGGCATGTGCCCCTCGTCGGTCTCCTCGCGCTCGGTCGGGGCCGGCTCGGACTGGCTCTCGCTGGGCTCGCTCCCGCTTGGCTCGGGGTCTGCGTCCACGATCTCGGCGTCCTCGGACTCGACCGCCGAGGGCGTCGAGGACCCCTGGGGTTCGTCCTCCGGCGTCGACGGCTCCGATTCCGGTTCGGCGGGCGAGGACTCCGAGGGCGAGCTACTGGCGTCGATAATCTCGGCGTCGTTCTCGTCCGGCTCCTCGGGCGTCGAGGCGTCGCCGACGCTCAGCTCGTCGCCGGGGACCTCCTCGGGGCTGGCCTCCTCCTCCCACTGGTGGCGACCCTCCTCGGGCGGGGACGCCGCGTCGTCGTCGAGGATCACGCCGTCGTCCTCCGCCGGATCGGGGGCGTCGGACTCCTCGGCCGCCGCCGAGCGCTGGCCGGGGTGGACCGGGGCATCGTCCGACTCGTCTTCCGGTTCGTCGCCGGCGGCCTCCTCGGCCGTCGGCTCGGACGCCGAATCCGGCTCCTCGGGCGACTGTTCCAGCATGTCGTCGTCCTTCTCGGCCTGTTCGATGATGTCGGCGACGCCGCGCTCGATCGGGTCCTCGTCGGGTTCGACCGTGGCCGACTCCTCGCCGGACTGTTCCGGCTCCGTCTCGGCCGTCGCGGGTTCGGTCTGCCCGGTCGTGAGGTCGTCGTCACCCCACTCCTCCTCAGCGTCGGTTCCGATCCCGACTTTCGGGGCCGAATCCTCCTGTGGCTGCTCGCCGGCAGCCGACTCCCGGAGCTGATCGATCGACGTGATCTCCTTGTTCTCGCTGACTACCTGCTTCTCCCCGCAGCGTTCGCAGGTCTTGACCTCCCGGACGGTAACGACGACCTCGTTACCCTCCTCGTTGCGTTCACGCTCGGTCTCCGGCTCGCCGAAGTCGTGTCCGAGCAGACACCTGAGTCCCATTACCCGTGTTAGACGGGCGGAAGGCTAAAAATACCCCGCCACCCGCCGTGGCGTCCCCGCCACTCGTCGGTCGCGAGCCGTCCGTCCTCGCGTCGCCGGTAGAGGTAAGCCGCTTGCACTCCCACGGGCGGGTATGGCCGTCAGTCCGGAGCATCGCGACAGGGACGAAGTGGAGTTCGAGGTGCTCGCGGCGCTGGCTGACCGCGCCGAGGAGGGGATGAGCGTGCTCGAACTGCGCGCGGCGGTCGACGCCGACATCGACCGGCTCGAACCCGCGCTCGGCGATCTCAAGGACGCGGGACTGATCGAGGTCGAGAGCAACGGGGACGGGGTGGTTCTCTACCCGGCGGATGGCGTCGTCGCCGATCCTGAGGATCTCGACGACGAGGGGCCGAGCGTGCTGGAGATCATCCGGGACCGGTTCGGGTTCTGAGCCGCGGAACCGGCGGAGTTTTTCCCGCGGGCACCGAACCCGGGGTAATGACGCTAGTCGGCGGGAGCCACGCCGATCACGGCGCGACGTTCGGCGAGCGCGGCGGCCGCGAGGTGGTCGAGGAGTACGGACGGCCCGAGCGGACGGTCCGGGCGGTCCGCAACGGCGTCGGCGCCATCGAGATGGGGTACGGCGTCGTCGTCGTGACCGGCGACGACCGCCGCGCGGTCGTCGGGGAGGCAGTCACCAACGAGCTACCCGGCGCCGACGGCGAGGGGTGCTACGCGCTGGTACTCGACGACGGAACGATCGAGACCGAACTATTCGTCTACGACGCTGGGGAGCGTCTACTGCTGTTCACGCCGCCAGGGCGTGCCGATCCGCTGGCCCATCGCCTCGCCGCCGCTGACCGTGACGCGACCGTGCGCGAAGCGACGAGCGAGTTCGGCGTGTTCGGCGTCCACGGCCCGATGGCGACCGAGAAGATCGCGTCGGTGCTGCACAACGCCGGCGCGCCGACGGGAGCGTACTCGTTCGTCCGGGGGTCGATGGGCGACGCCGGCGTCTCCGTCGTCGCCGGCGACGCGCCGGGCGGCGAGGAGAGCTACGAGGTGATCTGTGCGGCCGACGACGCCGAGGAGGTGTGGATGACGCTGCTCTCGCGGGGCAACGGCGCCGCACCGTTCGGCTACCGGACGTACGAGACGCTCACCCTCGAAGCGGGGACGCCGCTGTTCGAGCCGGACATCCGGGGCGAGTCCCCCGAATCGATCGGATTAGCTGGCGTCGCCGGTGTCGAGGAAACCACCAACGAACCGAGCCACCGGCTCGTCGGCCTCCGGATCGACGTTACGGACGACGACCCGACGCCAGAGAGCGGGGCCGCCGTGCTCGGTCCGGACGGCCCGATCGGTCGCGTGACGCGGGCGCGGTGGAGCCCGTCGCTGTCGGCGTCGATCGCGTTCGCGCAGGTCGAACGGGGCGCGTCAGTCCGTGCTGTCCGGACCGATCGTGGGGAGATCCAAGCGACACGGTCGTCGCTCCCGTTCGTCGAGGGCGGTGAACAGTCCGGGCGGCTCCCGTCGTACTGAGCGGTACGCAGTCGGGCAGTCAGGGGAGGTAGCTCCGCAGGTGGTCCCGGGAGAACAGCGTGGTCGGGCGATCCATGTGGACCCCGATCTCCCCCGACGTGAGTCGGAGGCCGAGTCGCTGGATCGGCTCCGGGAGCGAGTACGCACGGCGCAGCCAGTGGCCGAGCCGGATCTCCGTCGCGAGCTCGTCGCGCCACGCCGCCTCGTACGCCGACAGCGTGGCAGGATCGTCGGGGTCGATCGCCCGGACCGCGTGGTCTGCCGAGCGCATCCCGTAGAGGATACCGCCGCCGGTGAACGGCTTCGTCTGTGCGGCCGCGTCGCCGACCAGAAACACGCGGTGGGAGGTAACGGAATCCGGCGGGCCGATCGGGATCGCACCCGAGCAGAAGCGGTCGATCTCGGCGCCGTAGGCGTCGACGAGGCGGTCGAACCGGGCGCGGGCGTCGCTCTCGGCGTCCGGCCGGACCGCGAGCCCGTACTCGACGCCGGCCTCGCCCCGCGGGATGCGCCACGCGAAGAAGCTCGGGACCGTGAGGTGGACGTCGACGAAGTCGCCGTGGTCCGGCTCGGGGTCGAATCCCAGCACGCCGTGGAGTGTCTCGTCGGGTTCGGGGAGGTCGACCGCGCGCCTGGTCCGAGAGACGGGGCCGTCACAGCCGGCGACTATCCGCGCCTCGACCGCGAACGTGTCGCCGTCGTCCGGCGAAACTGTGAGTTCGACGCGGTCGGACCGCTCGTCGACGCCCGTGACGGTGTGGCCGTCGTGGATCTCGGCGCCGGCGTCGCTGGCCGCGTCAGCGAGGGTTCGGTCCAACTCCTCGCGGTCGATCACGTTCGAGACGGGCTCGTCCTTGTAGAAGGGGTAGGCGTCGCTCTCGGGGCCGCCGACGTGGAAGTCGGCGCCGTACACCTCGTTCTGGAGCAGTTCCTCGCGGGCGCCCTCCGGCGTGTACTCCCAGATGTCCCTCGAGACGTGTCCCGAACAGGCAAGCGGCGTGCCGATCTCCCCCTGCTCGAAGGCGACCACGTCGTAGCCCGCCTCGGCCGCGCGGCGGGCGACGCGCGCGCCGGCGGGCCCGACGCCGACGACGGCGAAGTCGTACATACCCCTGACTATCCGGGCTCCGGACATATGCCTCGCGGTTGGGGCTGACAGCCGACGCGCTTCCCTATCGCGGGCCGGTGCGTCGGACTCCGGCCGTGTTCGACCCGCGCGGTGGGTTACTGCATCGACGGTGGTGGTCGCGCTCTGGTACTTGAACTCGGGGGGTCAGTCGACGATCGTGAGCCCGCGGCACGTCTGTTCGCTGACGCGGTCGGGCCACGATACGTCGATCTCGGTCCAGGCGTCGCCACCATTGGCGGTACGGTACAGCCCGTGGTTGTTCGCCGCCCAGAACGTCGCTTCGTCCGTGCCGCGTTCGATCACTGCGCGATACACTCCCTCGCCGGTCGGAATCCCGCGACCGTCGAGCCGTTCCCACGTGCCGTCGTCGCGGCGGTAAAGGTAGGACTCGCCGACGCGGTGTGCCTCGCGCGCGCTCGCCGCGGCCGAGAGCAGAACCCGTGGCGGCGAGCGCGCGGTCGATTCAGTGTTCAGTCCCACCGCGACGCTCCAGCAGTAGGTGTGATCGAGGCCGTCCTGTGGGTGCCGCCACGACTCGCCGGCGTCCGTGCTCTCGGCGTAGCCGTCGCCCGCGGCGACCCACGCGTGGTCTGGAATCCCGGGGTGGGTCGCGATCGTGTGCACGTCCCGACGGCCACTGGGCACGCGATCGGTCCAGTCGACGCTCCCGTCCGCGTCGACACGGGCACGCAGGAGCGCGCCGGCTTCGACGGCGACGTGCAGGAGACCCGGATCGTTCGGGTCAGGCTCGATCCAGCGAACGTGGTGGGTGTCGGGCCGGGGCGGGAACGACCACTCGTCGGAGGAGGGAAGATCCGTGAGTCCCGGCAGTCGCTCGAACGTCCGGCCGCCGTCCGTGCTCCGGTAGAGGCGGCTGGGTTCGGTACCGGCGTAGACGGTGGCTGGGTCGTTCGGATCGACCGCGAGCGAGGTGACGGCGTCCTGCTCGATCCCGTCAGCGCGCTCCCACGACGCTCCCGCGTCGGTCGATCGCTGGAGGCCGTGCTCGAACGTCCCGACGAGCACGGCGCCGTCCGCGACGGCGACGCACTCGGGCCGGGAGTCGAACCGCTGCTCGCGGACGATCGTTCCGCGGTCCGCGTCGACGACGAACAGCGCGTCCTCGTAGGCGGCGTAGGCGGTGGACATGGCCGGGTGGAGGGCGCGGAGCGTCGAAAAGGTGAGGTCCGCTACTGCTCGCTCGTTCCGTTCTCCGTCTCCGTGTCGGTCGCGCTCTCGGCCAAGTGCTCGTGGTGGGCCTCGTGGTCCGCCTGATCGCGGTAGGTCAGGCCGATCAGGTAGGCGGCGCCGTCGTAGCGGTAGATCCCGCCCACGTCGCCGTCACACTGGCGGGTGAACAGGTTCGATATCTGCCTCCCCGTCGCAATCGAGAGCCCGCGTTCGACGCGCTCGCCGTCGTCGGCGTCGGCGAGCCCGTCGAGGGGGTTCTGTAGCTCGGGAATCTCGGCGACGGCCTCGGCGTCGAGGCTACAGCGCGTCTCCGTCTCGTCGCCGCTGGCCCGGATGACCGTCATCGACACCGGCGGCTCGGCGAAGGGGTTGAGCCGGGCGCGCTCGGCGGCCGTACAGCCGGCGGTGCCGACGAGCGCCGCCGTCACGCCGGCGGCGAGCAGCCGACGGCGGGAGCGATCGGGCATCAGTCGTCGTCGGCCGCGGGCGCTTCGGCCTCCTCCTTCGCGGGCTTCCGACGGTCCGCGCGTGGCCCCTCCATGTCGACCCGCGGGAGGTAGTCACGGAGGTAGCGCCCGGTGTGGGAGTCGTCGATCCGGGCGACTTCCTCGGGCGTGCCGCTGGCGACGACCTCACCGCCGCCCTCGCCGCCTTCCGGACCGAGGTCAACGACGTTGTCGGCGTTCTTGATCAGGTCCAGTTCGTGCTCGACGACGACGACCGTGTTGCCGTTGTCGGTCAGGCGCTGGAGCACCTCGATCAGCTTGCGCTCGTCCTCCTTGTGGAGGCCGGTCGTCGGCTCGTCGAGCAGGTACAGCGTCTCGCCGGTCTGTTTCTTCCCAAGTTCCTCCGCCAGCTTGACGCGCTGGGCCTCGCCGCCCGAGAGCGTGGTCGAGGGCTGGCCGAGCTTCATGTACCCCAGCCCCACGTCCTTCAGCAGCTTGAGCCGGCGACGGAGCTGGCTGTTGGCCTCGAAGAAGTCGTACGCCTCCGCCACGTCCATGTCGAGCACGTCGGCGATGGTCTTGCCTTTGAACTCCACGTCCAGCGTCTCGTCGTTGTACCGGGCGCCGCCGCACTCCTCGCAGGGGACGTGCACGTCCGAGAGGAAGTTCATCTCGATCTTGACGGTTCCCTGCCCGCCACACTCCTCACAGCGGCCGCCCTTGACGTTGAACGAGAACCGACCCTTGTCGTAGCCACGCTGTTGGGCGAGCTTGGTCTGGGCGAACGCCTCGCGGATGTGGTCGAACACGCCGGTGTACGTCGCGGGGTTCGATCTGGGGGTCCGACCGATCGGCGACTGGTCGATGAGTCGCACCGTCTCGATGTTCTCCGTGCCCTCGATCGCGTCGTGCTCGCCGGGATCGACGCTCGTGTTGTCGTTCATCTTCCGGGCCAGCCCCTTGTACAGCACGTCGTGCATCAGCGTGGACTTGCCCGAGCCGGAGACGCCGGTGATGGCGGTGAACTGCCCGATCGGGAGGTCCACGTCCACGTCCTTGAGGTTGTGCTGGCGGGCGCCGACGATCGTGAGCGCCTCGTCGCTCTCGCGGCGCTCGTCGGGGACGGGCACCTCCTTCCGGCCGGCGAGGTAGTCGCCGGTGATCGACTCTTCGCTGTCGACGATGTCGTCGAAGTCGCCCTGTGCGACGATCTCGCCGCCGCGCTTGCCCGGGCCGGGACCCATGTCGATCACGTGGTCGGCGCGGCGCATCGTCTCCTCGTCGTGCTCGACGACGAGCAGCGTGTTCCCGAGGTCCCGCAGCCCTTCGAGCGTGTTCAGCAGGCGGTCGTTGTCGCGCTGGTGGAGGCCGATCGAGGGCTCGTCGAGCACGTACAGCACGCCGACGAGGCCGGAACCGACCTGCGTCGCGAGGCGGATGCGCTGGCTCTCGCCGCCGGAGAGGGTGGAGGCCTCGCGATCGAGCGTGAGGTAGTCGAGGCCGACCTCCTCCATGAAGCCGAGGCGGGCGCGGATCTCCTTCAGGATCTCCTCGGCGATCGTGCGGTCGCGCTCGGAGAGGTTCGCCTCCATCCCCTCGAAGTGCTCGCGGGCGTCGGCGATGCTCAGCCGGTTCACCTCGGTGATGTCGGTGCCGTCGACGAGCACGGAGCGGGACTGCGGCTTGAGTCGCGTCCCGTCACAGGCCGGGCAGGTGGTGACGGCCATGTACTCCTCGATGTGTTCGCGGGTGGAGTCGCTGTCAGTCTCGACGTGGCGGCGTTCGAGGTTGGGAATGACGCCCTCGAAGCGCTTCTCCTTGCGCCGGGTGCCGTTTTTCGTCTGGCGCTGGAACACCACCTGCTCGTCGGTGCCGTAGAGGAACTGGCGCTGCTGATCCTCGGTGAGTTCGGAGAATGGCGTCGTCACGTCGACGCCGAAGTGGGCGGCGACGCTGTCGATCCGGGTCTGGTAGTACGAGCGGTTGTAGCTCCAGGCCTCGAACACGTCCTTGATCGGCTTGTCGGGGTCGACGACGACGAGGTCCTCGTCGACCTCCTTCGTCTCGCCGATCCCCTCACACTCCGGGCAGGCGCCGTGGGGAGAGTTGAACGAGAACGAGCGCGTCTCGATCTCCGAGAAATCGATGCCGCAGTGCGTGCAGGCCAACTCCTCGGAGAACTCGACGACCAGTCGGTCGTCCTCGTCGTCGGCCTCGTTCCCGGCGTCCGCGAGGTCACCGGTGCTCCGGGAGACGTTGCCGCCGAAGGATTCGGGCAGGTCCTCGGGCGGCGACGGGAGGATCACCTTCAGCACGCCGTCGCCCTCCTCGAGGGCGGTCTCGACGGAGTCGGTGATTCGCGATCGGTCCTCCTCCCGGACTTTCACGCGGTCGACCACCACGTCGATCGTGTGGTCGTAGTTCTCGTCGAGGTCGGGGTCGTCGGTGGTGAGGTCGTAGCGCTCGCCGTCGACCTCGACGCGGGCGTACCCCTCGGAGACCAGTTCCTCGAACAGGTCCTCGAACGCCCCCTTCTGGTCGCGCACGACGGGGGCGGCGATCTTCGCACGCGTGCCTTCGGGCAGTTCGAACACCCGGCGCACCATCTGCTGGGCGCTCTGGGTGCCGACCTCGCGGCCGCACTCCGGGCAGTGGGGCGTGCCGACGCGGGCGTACAGCAGCCGGAGGTAGTCGTGCAGTTCGGTGACGGTGCCGACCGTCGATCGGGGGTTGTTCGCGGCGTTCTTCTGGTCGATCGAGATGGCCGGCGAGAGCCCCTCGACGGACTCCACCTGCGGCTTGTCCATCTGCCCCAGGAAGTTCCGGGCGTACGCCGACAGGCTCTCGATGTAGCGGCGCTGCCCCTCGGCGTAGACGGTGTCGAACGCCAACGAGGACTTCCCCGACCCCGAGAGCCCGGTGACGACGCTGAACTGCTCGCGCGGGATCTCCACGTCGAGATCCGCGAGGTTGTTCTCCTCGGCCCCGCGGACCTCGATGAAGTCCTTACTCATTCAGCGCGGGCTACGGAGTCGGGAGGGTTGAACCCGTCGGTCCCGGGGATGACCCCGCACGCGGGGCCGGGCGCGAGCGCGGGCCGACTCAGCGCCCGATCGTGATCCGGCGGACCGCCACGTGCCCACAGCTCGGGCAGGCGTGTTCGTACCTGACCTCCGCGCCGTCGGTCTCGCCGGTCCACTTCCCGTCGGCGTCGTCGTACCCACACGCCGGACAGACCGTCTCGACGTCGTCGTAGCGGCCTCGAAGCGTGTCGAGGGGGTTCATGCCGCGGTTGCTCGTGGCCATAGAGTGGGAGTTGGACCCCAATCGGCATAAATCCTTGTGCATAGTTTACAACCACCATAGAACGAGCGAAACTTCGACCGCGTCGCTACGAAAGCGTGGAACACGGTGGCAGAACGGGAGTCAGTGGCCGCCGTGGAAGAGGCCGATCAGGCCGGAACGACCGTGATCTGCTGCTTGCGGTCGATGGCGTCCTCGAGCTCCTCGGCGATCGCCGAGCCGCGGGAGACCTGCACGTCGCCGCCGCGGCCGACCGTGGCGGTGAACAGGTAGTCGCCGCCGGCGCGGACCTCGACCGTTTCGCCGACGTGCTCGTCGAGTCGAAGCACGACGTGGCGGGCGGTGATCTCCGGCTCGACGACCTCGCCCTGCGGCGACCCGACGCTCTCCGTGCCGCCGTTGGCGCTCGCCGGCGCGGGGTTCTCCTCGTGGGTCCGCACGTCGATGTCGATGCCGAGGCGGTCCTCGATCTCGCTGATCCGGCCGCCGCCCTTGCCGATCACGTAGGAGATGTCGTCCTCCTCGACGTACACCACTGCGCGGTCCTGCCCCTGGAGTTCGACATCGACGTGGCCGCGGGCGACCGAGTGGATCTCGCGTTCGATCTCCTGTTTCGCGATCTGGTTCACGCCGGAGGTCTCCTCGCCCTCGTCGTCGAGCGGGACGGTGACGACCTGCCGATTGAACGTGTAGATTTCGTACTTCGGCTCGCCCGTCTCGGTGTCCGAGACGAGGATCACCGGGCGTGCGAGGTCCTCCGCCGTCAGGCCGGCCGGCACCTTCACCTCCGTCTCCACGTCGTACACGGTGTGGATCTGCCCGGCCTCGATGTAGACGACGGTGTCGACGACCTGCGGGATCATCCCGAGTTCGACCCGGCCGACCAGTCGCTGGAGCGCGTCGATGGCACGGGTCGCGTGGACGACGCCGATCATGCCGACGCCGGCGAGTCGCATGTCCGCGAACGTCTCGAAGTCGCTGGACTTGCGGACCTCGTCGTAGACGGTGTAGTCCGGCCGGACCATCAGCAGCGAGTCGGCGGTGTTCTCCATCGAGCCGCCGAGCTCGGTGTACTGGGTGATCTCGGGGCCGACCTGCAGGTCGCGGGGCTTCTCCATCGTCTTGACCGCGAAGTCGTTGTCGTTGAGGTACTCCGCGACCGCCTGCGCGAACGTGGACTTCCCGGCGCCGGGCGAGCCGGAGATGAGCACGCCGCGCTGGCGCTCGGTGAAGCGCTGTTTGAGCTCGTCGGCCATCGCGTAGTCCTCGAACGTGGTCTTCGCGACCGGCCGGACGGCCGTGATCTCGATGGCGTCTGCGAAGGGGGGTCGGGCGACCGCGATCCGGTAGTTCTTGTACTGGACGATGTCCATCCCCTCCTCGCTGAGCTCGATGAACCCCTCGGAGGAGGCGCGGGCGGTCTCGATCACCTCGGTCGCCCACTCCTCCATCTGCTCGTCGCTGGTAGGCTCGTCGGCGATGTGCTCGTAGGACATCTCGCCGATGCTGCCCCGCTTCGCTTTCGGGCGCGTGTCCGAGCGGAGGTGGAGGCTCATCGTGTCCTCGGTGAAGAACTGCTCGATGGCCAGCCCCTCGCTCTCGGGCTCGGCGGATTCGGTGTCGACGACGGGCTCGACGTAGTCCACGTCGATCCCCTTCGCGCGGGCGACCTCGGCCTGCACGCCGTCGCTGGTCAGCAGCGTCGCGCCCTGCCCGGCGGCGATGTCGCGGATCAGCGCGTCGATGTCGCCCTCGCCGGCGCCCTCGGTCTCGGCGGCGTTGGGTCGGCGGCCGACGTACTCGACCTCGATCTCCCCCTCGGCGGCGTAGTCGGCGAGCCGCTGGAGCTCCTCCAGCCCCTTCCAGCCGGGGTCGTACCCGGCGTTGGCCTGGGCTTCGAGCTCGCCGACGACGGCTTCGGGGACGTAGACGGTGACACCCTCGTAGCGCCCGTCGGCGACGCGCTCGGAGACGCGGCCGTCGACGACGACGCTGGTGTCGGGAACGACGTTCACACGCGAGATAGACGGCGGAGGCTCAAAAGGGTGTATACCACGTTGGGGTGTCGCGCCGGGCGGCCAACACCGGCCGCCCGGCCGCTTCGACGTGCGTGCTCGGCGTCGCTGGGTCTAATCAGTCGGTCGCCGGTACGCCTCCCGTCCGCTACGACGGTAGTTCCCGTCGGAACCCGCCTCAACGGGGTTCACTTCCATGTTAGAGACTGTCACACAAAAATCTGGCGGTCGCTGGCACACCGCTCACGACTCCAGAGCGGACCGAACACCGCAGAAGGGACGCCGATCGCCGCGCGGGGACCGGAGTCGGGGTTACTTGGCCGTGCCGCTCGCGGCGTCGACCAGCGCCTGCAGGTCGAGGTGGCCGGCGCCGTGGTACGTCTCGCCCTCGTCGGGCATCGACGCGGTCTGCTTGATCAGCGACTCGACCTCCTCGACCGTCGCGTCGGGCTTCAGCGAGCGCACCAGCGCGACCGCGCCCGTGACCTGCGGGGCGGCCATCGAGGTGCCGGCCTTCCAGCCGTAGGAGGCGATCTGCTCGCCGTCGGGACCGGTGGTGTTGATCGTGGAGTAGACGAGGTCGTTGTACGCATCCAGATTCCCGCCCAAGATGGCCTCCAGATCGTAGTTCCCGCCGCCGGCGCTCACGTCGACGGCCGAGCCGTAGTTCGTGTACGGCGCGGGGTCGGTCGTCGGTTCGTCGAGGCGGTTGCCGGTGAGCCACTTGGCCTCGTTGTCGCTGTGCTTGCCGCCCCAGCCGTAGCCGAGTGGGCCGGTCGCGCTCACGCCGAAGACGCCGTCGGCCTCCGTCGGGAGGCTGAGCGTGTTCTCGGCGTCCATGTCCAGCGAACCGTTGCCGGCGGAGTTGACGATCACCGTCCCCTGCGAGCGGACGTACTCCGCGACCTGACTGATGATCTGCTCCAGCGCGATCAGGCTCGGGTACTTGACGGTGTCGGCGACCGTGTAGCCGACGCTGTAGTTGATCGCGTCACAGCCGATCTTTGCGGCGTACTCCCAGCCGGCGAGGCCGTCGCCGGCGTATCCTTCAAGCCCGGAGAACATCCGGACTGCGACGATCTCGGTGTCCGGCGCCGTCCCAAGCACACCGCCGGCAGGGCCGTCGTTGTCGTTCGTCGCGGCGATCGTGCCCGCGACGTGGGTGCCGTGACTGCCCGCGCCGTTGGGCCGGAAGTCGAACCCGTCGCCGGTGATGTTGATCGAGAGATCGGCGTTGACGACCCCTTCGAGGTCCGGATGGTCGTCGTACACCCCGGAGTCGACGACCGCGACGCGGGTGCCCTCGCCGGTCGTCGTGTCGTGGACGAACTTCCCGCCGCCGGGCTTGTCCGTGAGTTCGCCGCTGACCGCCTGTTCGCGCTTGTCCCACTGGTACTCGGTGTTGCTCGCCGCACCGTCGTGGTTGTGGCTCGCGGAACCGTCCGCGGCCGCCGGTCCCTCGGCTTCGAGCACCGCGCCGGCCTCGTCGTCGCTGCGGTCGATCTTCACGTCCGGCGCCGTCGCCGTCGCACCGCCGACCCGGGACTGGTCGCCACGGGCGACCAGCACGTCCGCCGCCGAGAGGTCGTGGACGATCTCCACGTCGTCGGGGATCTCGCTCCGGTCGACCTTCCGGAGGTTGATCAGGAACCGCCCCGTCTCGCCGTCGCCGGTCGCGACCGCGCTGCCAGTCGTCAGTACCGAACCGCCGATCACGCCCGCTGTGCCCTTGAGAAACGTCCGCCTGCTACTGTTTGGCATCCACACACTATGGTGGAACTAATCGCTAAAAGCTTACGTAAATCCTACTCGAATGGAAAACAGTTCACTCGGAGGACAGCAGTCGGCTCGGCGGGCGCTGTCGGTCGGCACTCAGAAGCCGCAGAGAACGGCAGATCAGTCGATGTGGCCTTCGCGGCGGAGCTGCTCGGCGTCCTGTTCGTCGTAGCGCCACTCGATGTTCCCCTTCTCGTCCTGCCAGTCCCAGGGCTCGAGGATGACCACGTCGTCCTCGTTGATCCACGTGCGGTACTTCATCCGACCCGGGATGCGCCCGAGTCGCGTCTCGCCGTCGGCACACCGAACCCGGACGTGGTTGCCGCCGAGGTGCTCGGTGACGACGCCGAACACCTGGTCGTCGTCCGGCATCCGGAGGTTCTTCCGGCCTGATGAATCGTCGCTCATACAGGTAGTACGGAACACCCACGGATAAGCCGTGGGATACGTCCCCGAAAGGGAGTCACACACCCCGATCGAAGCACCGAGAGAGACAGCGTTAACCCGCCCCTCCGAGAAGCGGGCGTATGAACGGAACGCACGACACCGGGGGTGTCCACCGGTGCGCGTAGTCGCGAAGTTCGGCGGCACCTCGCTGGGCTCGGGCGACCGGGTCGACCGGGCGGCCGACTCCGTCGCCGACGCCGTCGCGGCGGGCCACGAGATCGCCGTCGTCGCCAGCGCGATGGGCTCACAGACCGACGACCTGCTCGACGAGATCGCCTTCGACGCCAGCGACGAGGACCGCGCCGAGATCGTCTCGATGGGCGAACGCACCTCGGTCCGGATGCTGAAGGCCGCGCTCGCGGCCCGTGGCGTCGACGCGACGTTCTTCGAACCGGGGGACGAGGGCTGGCCGGTCGTCACCAACGAGCGCGGCGAGATCGACGCCGCGGCGACCAAACGGCGCGTCGACGCGCTCGCGGAGACGCTGGACGACACCGTCCCCGTGATCACCGGTTTCCTCGCGGAGGACCCCGAGGGCAACGTGACCACGCTCGGTCGCGGCGGGTCGGACACCACCGCGATGATGCTCGGGAACTACCTCGACGCCGACGAGGTGGTGATCGTCACCGACGTGGAGGGCGTCATGACCGGCGACCCCCGCGTGGTCGAGGGCGCGCGCAACGTCGGCTCCATCACCGTCGACGAACTGCGGAACCTCTCGTTCCGCGGCGCCGAAGTCGTGGCACCCTCCGCACTCGTCTACAAGGACGAGGACCTCGGCGTTCGAGTGGTCCACTACCAGCACGGCGACCTGCTCTCGGGCGGCACCAGCGTCGAGGGGAGCTTCGAGCACCTGATCGACATGGAGGAGGCGCCGCTGTCCTGTCTCACCGTCGCCGGGCGGGCGATCCGGAACCGACCGGGGATACTCGCGGAGGTCTCACAAAAACTCGGCGACGCCGGGATCAACATCGACGCCGTCGCCAGCGGGATGGACTCGCTGACGTACTACGTCGAAACCGAGGTCGCCGAAGAGGCCGAGGCGACGCTGCACGACGCCGTCGTCGAGGACGAGTCGCTCTCCTCGGTCACCGTCGAGGACGAGATCGCCGTGATCCGCGTCACCGGCGGCGAACTTCCGAACCAGCCGGGCGTGATCCGCTCGCTGGTCGACCCGCTGGCGGAGGCGGGGATCAACATCCACGACCTGATCACCTCCGCGACCTCCGTCGCGATCTTCGTCGCGTGGGAGGACCGCGAGGAGACGCTCGACATCGTCCACGAGCAGTTCTGATCGCGGGGGCGGCGCCTGCGTTACGGCACCGGCGACGACTCCGCGTCCATCGCCGCCTCCCGGAGCCGCCGTTCCTCGTCGGTCTCGACCGTGAGCTCCGGGACGGGCTGGACCGACTCCTCGCCGTCGATCGCGACGAACGTGAGGTGTGAGGAGGCGGTTTCGCGCTCGACGCCCTCGCTCGGGCGTTCCGCGGTCACGTCGACGCGCACCTGCATGCTCGTCTCGCCCGTGTCGTAGACGTAGGCGGTGAGCACCGCGATGTCGCCGAGGTCGATCGGCGCGTGGAAGTCGACGCGCTCGATGCTCGCGGTGACGACCTGCGAGCGGGCGAACCGCCGGGCGGCGACGACGCCCCCGAGGTCCATGCGGTGGAGCACCCAGCCGCCGAGCGCGCGGCCGAGGTTGTTGGTCGCGTCCGGCATCACCACCTCGCTGGTCTCGGTGTAGGAGTCGATCAGCCTCACCATTCGAGCGACCCCCCGGAGCGGTACTCCGTCACCTGCGTCTCGAAGAAGTTCTTCTCGCGGTTGAGGTCGGCGGCCTCCGAGAGCCACGGGAACGGGTTCTCGGTACCGTACGCCTCGTCCATGTCGAGTTGGGTGAGCCGCCGGTCGGCGACGTACTCGACGTACTCCGCGAACTGCGTCGGTCCCATGCCGAGGATCTCCTCGGGGCAGGCCTCGCGGGCGTACTGCTGTTCGAGGTCGACGGCCTCGAGGATCAGCTCCCGGATCTCGGCCTCGAACTCGTCAGTCCACGCGTCGGTCTCCCCCCGGATCGCGTCGATCAACTCGATCCCGAAGCCGAGATGCAGCGACTCGTCGCGCATGATGTACTCGAACTGCTGGCCGATCCCCTCCAGCTTCCCCTGCCGCTTGAGCCCGAGCATCATCGCGAAGCCGGCGTAGAAGAAGATCCCCTCCATGATGACGTAGAAGCCGATCAGGTCCCGGAGGAACGCCCGCACGTCGGCCTCGTCGTCGATCGTGAACTCGGGGTCGTCGACGACCCGGGTGAGGTCGACGACGAACTCGTCTTTGGCCTCGATCGCGGGGATGCGGTCGTACATCCCGTAGAGGTAGTCGGGTTCGAACCCCAGCGAGTCACAGCAGTAGATGAACGTGTCCGTGTGGACCGCCTCCTCGTACGCCTGCCGCAGGAGGTACTGCCGGCACTCCGGCGCCGTCACGTGGTCGTACACCGCGAGCACGATGTTGTTCGCGGTCAGCGACTCCGCCGTCGAGAAGAAGCCGAGGTTCCACTCGACCAGCTGTCGCTCGGCGTCGGTGAGTTCGTCGCCGTTCCACTGGGTCACGTCGTTGCCCATCGGAATCTCCTCGGGCACCCAGTTGTTGTCGACGCCCGCCTCGTAGTACTCGCGGGCCCACTCGTAGTCGATGGGCAGGATCTTGTTCGGGTCGTGCGTGTCGCTGTCGGAGAGGTAGTCGATCGGCATTACTGACAGGCCTCGCAGGTGGGGTCCTCGACGCTCGGTAGGTCCGAGCCGTCACTCACGTCGCAGGCGTCGCCGCCGTCGGCGGCCGCCTCGTTCTGGTCGTCGTCCGCGTCTCGTCGCTGTGTGCGCCCGTACTCCTCCATGTCCAGCGTCGACTTCTCGAACTGGCTGGCGCCGAGGGTACGGAGGTAGTACGTCGTCTTCAGCCCCAGCTCCCACGCCCGCTGGTACACGTCGTCCAGCAGCGTGCCGTCCGTCGACGGGAAGAACACGTTGTGGCTCTGGGACTGGTCGACCCAGATCGCCCGCCGGGCGGTGAGCTCGAGCTGGTGGCGCGGGTCGATCTCGAAGGCGCCGCGGTGGCGCTCCTGGATCGCCGGCGGGATCGACTCGATCTCCTGGATCGCGCCGTCGTGGAACTTGATCTCGTCCAGCATCTCGTCGGTCCAGAGCCCCAGTTCGTCCAGTTCCTCGACGAGATGTTCGTTGACGACCGTGAAGTCGCCGCTCATGTTCGACTTCACGTAGAGGTTCGAGTAGCGCGGCTCGATCGAGGGGGTGGTGCCGGCGATGGTCGAGATGGTCGCCGTCGGCGCCACCGCGGTGGTGTTGGAGTTGCGCATCCCGTGTTCGACGACGTGCTCGCGCACCTCGCTCCAGTCGAGGCGTTCCTCGGGCTCCACGTCGACTTCCTCGCCGCGTTCCTCCTCCAGTAGCTCGACGGTGTCCTGCGGGAGCAGCCCGCGGTCCCACTTCGACCCCTCGTAGGAGTCGTACGTGCCCCGTTCCTTCGCCAGCCGCGACGAATTGAGGATCGCGTGGTAGGCGACCTGCTCCATCGTCCGGTCGGCGATCTCGAGCGCCTCCTCGCTCGCCATCCCGACGCCCCGCTGGGTGAGCATCTCGTGGAACCCCATTACGCCGAGGCCCACGGGCCGGTGGCGCGTGTTCGCGCGCTCGGCGCGGTCGGTCGGGTAGAAGTTCAGGTCGACGACGTTGTCGAGCATCCGCATCGCCGTCTCGACGGTGTCCGCGAGCGCGTCGCCGTCGAGACCGTCGCCGTCGACGTGTTTCGCGAGGTTGACCGAGCCGAGGTTGCAGACCGCGGTCTCCTCCTGTGAGGTGTTGAGCGTGATCTCCGTACAGAGGTTCGAGCTGTTGATCGTGCCGTAGTGGTCCTGCGGGGAGCGGACGTTACAGGGGTCCTTGAACGTGATCCACGGGTGGCCCGTCTCGAACAGCCGGGTGAGCATCGTGCGCCAGAGCTCCTCGGCCTCGACGCGCTCGTACTGCCGGAGCTCGCCGTCGTCGGCCGCCTGCTCGTACTGCTCGTACAGCTCCTCGAACTCCTGGCCCGTCGCCTCGTGGAGGTCGGGCACCTCGTCGGGCGAGAACAGCGTCCACTGCTCGCCGGCGCGGACGCGCTTCATGAACAGGTCCGGCACCCACGCCGCGGTGTTCATCTCGTGGGTGCGCCGACGCTCGTCGCCGGTGTTCCGCTTCAGGTCGAGGAAGGCGGGGAAGTCGAGATGCCACGCCGCGAGGTAGGCACAGGCCGCGCCGCGGCGCTTTCCGGAGCGATTGATCGCGCCGGTCACGTCGTCGGAGATGTTGAGGAACGGGATCACGCCCGTCGACTCGACGCCGGTGGACTCGATCAGCGACCCCTCGGCGCGGACGTTGGTCCAGTCGTTGCCCAGCCCGCCGGACCACTTCGAGAGCTTCGCGTGGGCCTTGTAGGAGTCGAAGATGTCCTCCAGATCGTCCTGTACCGTCGTGAGGTAGCAGGAGGAGAGCTGTGGATGGGTCGTCCCGGCGTGGAACAGCGTCGGCGTCGAGTGGACGAACCGCAGCGTCGAGAGCGCGTCGTAGAACTCCACCGCTCTGGCCTCGCGGTCCTCGGGATCCTCCGCGAGGGCGACGCCCATCGCGACGCGCATCCAGAACGCCTGCGGGAGTTCGAGTGGCTCGTCCTCCTCGACGGTCCGGAGGAAGTACCGCTGGACCAGCGTCGAGACGGCCATGTAGCTGAACTGTTCGTCGCGGTCGGGCACGAGCGCGTGGGAGAGCGACTCCAGATCGTAGTCGGTCATTCGCTCGTCGAGCAGGCCGCGCTCGACGCCCGTCTCGATCGCCTCCACGAACGACGCGCGGTACGTCTCCCCCGAGAGCGGGCCGTCCGTGCCGGTCACGTTCCGGGCGTGGCGCCAGCGCGCGACCCGCGCGGCCGCCTGATCGTGGGCGGGGTCGCGCTCGGTGCGCGCGGTCAGCACGCCGATCAGCGCCTCGTCGATCTCGTCGGCGTCGGCGCCGTCGTAGCTGTCGCGCTCGGCCGCGCGGGCGAGCGCCTCGCGGTCGCTCGCGAGGTCGAGATCCGCCGTCGCCGCGGCGAGCCGCGATTCGATTCGGTCGGTCGTCGGTGGGTTTGCCTGAGTCATGTCCGCGGCGGACCCGCCGGGAGCGACCGACAGCGTTGCCACTCACGGCACCGCCCTCTGTCGGTTTCGGCTCGCTCCCGCGAACCGGGTCTCGCCGTGTGCCCGGTTTTCGGCGACGGGGTTAAGACTTTCCCAGTTAGATTGTAGTAGTACAATTGTAGTTTACTAACGCCGGATAGACGGGTCGACGCGTCGCTGTTCGACGGGTACTGGCGTGGGAAAACGATGGCAGCGAATCCGGAGAACGACGGCAGGGCGTCGGGTGAACGGCCCTCAGCGACCCTCTCGGAGCCGTTCCCCGATTTCGGGCGGGAGGTCGGCGTCCGCGACGGCGTCGACGACCCGATCGACGTCGTAGCTCACGCGGTGCTCCTCGACCGAGCGGTCCTCGAGGTCGACGACCGCGTACGCCGCGCCGGGGTCCCGATCCCGGGGCTGGCCGACGCTGCCGGGGTTGAGGACGATCCCCTCGTCGAACACGGCGTGGTGTTGGACGTGCGTGTGGCCCATGATCAGCAGCTCCTCGTCGTCGAGCAGGTCGGGCGCGAACTCCCGCGGGTACGTGTAGTGATCCGGATCGTCGGGGTGGCCGTGGACGATCTTCACCCGGCCGTCGGCCACGCGGCGCTCGGTCGGCAGCGCGCCCAGCCAGCCGATCGGTCCGGCGCCGAGCTGGTCTCGGGCGTAGTCGACGCCCGCCTTCGCCATCCCGTTGAAGCCGGCGGCGTCGCCGTTGGCGACCGCGCGGTCGTGGTTGCCCTGGACGGTCGGGATCCCGCGGTCCCGAACCGTGTCGACACACGCCGCCGGCCAGGGGTTGTAGCCGACCACGTCGCCGGCACAGACCAGCAGGTCGACCGACGGCATCGCCTCGAGCACCCGCTCCAGCGCGGGCAGATTGCCGTGAACGTCAGAGATGACCCCGAGTTGCACGGGGGGCGAAAACAGCGCGATCGGGAAAAGCGCCGCGCTACTCCCCGTTGTGGATCGCCGTCTCGATCCCCGCGGCGTCGACGCTCACGCCCGCCGCACAGACGGCGTGCTCGAACGAGTGGTCGTACAGTTCGCTGGCGGCTGCGGCGGCGCCGTCGGCGGCGAGCGCGAACGGCTCGGGGTCGTCCTTCTCGTAGGTCGCCACCAGCGTCGGCTCGTCGACTTCGCGGACGAGCAGCGCGTCCCGGCGGACGGTGCCGACGACCGCCGAGTCGGCGCCGACCACCGCGGCGATTCGGGGCGTGTCGTAGTCGTCCTTCTCGAAGTCCAGCGCGAACAGCGCGCTCACGAGCGCGTCCCGGGCGGGGTAGCCCAGTTCCAGTTTCTCCGCGACTGGATCGACGTGAGAGCCGTTGCCGACCACCGCGAGCTCGCGGTCGTCGACGGTCCGGACGCAGTTGTAGGAGACGTAGGGGTTGTCCGTTGGCTCGGCGTCGTCAGTCGGGACGACCGTGAGGCTGCCGTCCCGGTCGATGACCTTCCGGTTCGGGAACGAACGCGAGGAGACGCGGTAGGCTGCCAGTCCCGGGGCGGCGACGAGGAAGCGGCCGACGTACATACCGTTTCTGTGGCGTAGACCGGCAAGTAGGTGGTGATTCCTGCTCGGTGAGAACCGGGTTCACGCCGGTTCCCACGGGGCGGGAACCGCCATCGTGGCTAAGCCCGTACGGGTCGAACGTACAGATATGGCAACACAGGAAGTCGAACTCCGAAGCACAGTCGCAGGGTTCACCGCGGAGGGGAAGCTCCACACGCTCAGCGTGTGGTTCATCCTCGCGCTGCGGTTGATGATGGGGCTGGCGTTCCTCCAGAGCGGCCTCGATAAGGTGCTCAGCGGGAGCTTCTCGGCCGCGGGCTACCTCAACAACGCCCCGCGGGCCAACGGGAGCCCCGTCGCCGGCCTGTTCGAGGCGATGGGGTCCTCACAGCTGTTCCTCGACTTCGTGAACGTCGCCGTGCCGTGGGGTGAGGTGCTCATCGGGCTCGGCCTGCTCGTCGGTGGCCTCACCCGCCTCGCCGCGTTCTGGGGCGCGTTCATGATGCTCATGTTCTACCTGGGCAACTGGAGCGTCGACCACGGCTACATCAACGGCGACTTCGCGTACATGCTCGTGTTCCTCGCCGTCGCCGCGTTCGGCGCAGGTCGAATCCTCGGGCTGGATCAGTACATCGAGCAGTACGAGGTCGGCGGCCGGCCGTTGATCGAGCGCTACCCGTGGATGCGCTACCTGCTCGGGTAGCGTCGCGGACCTTTTTCGGAGAAGTCGGAAAGGAACGACAGTGATCCGCCTCATCTCGGTGGATACGGGACACCGTGAGCTACCGCGAGATATAGCGGTGTGGGGTCCCGTGTGCGACTGCCACCGGACCGGGTAGCACACCGACCGCCGGCACCGTGATCGACTCCGAAACACTCATACTTCCCAGCGGACTACCGTTGATTGCGAAGCGCGCCGCCGAACGAGGGGCGGCAAGCGTGGCAGAACAGTTCCATGGGGTAGCGGCCAATCCTGGAGCCTTCTGGGGGCTCCGACCCAGGTTCGAATCCTGGTGGAACTACTCACTTCTTCCGAACCGACTCGAAGAGCGACGGCGCCGTGAAGCTACTCCAACTCCACGAGTCGCTTCACTTTCGACCAGTGGCCATCGCCACAGCGCCACTCGTCCTCGACGCCCTCCGCTTGGGCCTCGACGAGGTCGACCTGTTTGCCACAGACGGGACACTTCGGGTTGCTGGCCTGGAGGATGACCGTCTCCTCGTCCATGGATGATCGTTCGGGGCTGCGTCGCAAAGTCGTTGTGGCAGTGCCGGAGACAGCGTGCTACGAGATTACTTCTCCACGTCCAGCAGCGCGACGCGTTCGAGCACGAGATCCGCGAGGTCGCCGTCGACGGCGCTGATTTCGGCGTCGGAGACGTCGAAGAACGCGCGAACGGTCCCCTCGTCGTACGCCCCCAGTACCGGCGCTTCCTCGACGTGGTCGCGGAGTCGTTCGACGGCCGCGGCCTCCGCCTCGTCGTCGCCCGCCGGCGAGTCCACGAGCACGATCACGCGGTTCTCGCCCTCCGAGACCCCCATTTCCAGCGCGCGGTTGATCTGTCGGCGCCCCGCCGCGTAGCAGAGTACCTCGACCGCACGCTCCCGGGCGACGTTCTCCCCGCGGGCGATCGCTCGGTCGGCGCGGTCGAGCGCCCGTTCGAGGTGCTCCGCGGAGACGACGTAGTCGGCGTCGAACGCCTGCACGGTCGTTCCGGTCGCTTCGGCCACGTCGTCCAGTGTCGCGAGGAACGTGTCGAGGTCGTCGACCGTCGCCGTGCCGTCGAGCAGCCGCATCAGAAATCACCCAGCGAGGCCTGCCCGCCCTCCTCCTCGCGGCCGGCACGTTCCGCGTCGGCGTCGGCGGTCACGCCGTCCATCGACGGGTCCTCGCGGCCGACGTTCTCGAGGATCGTCTCCGCGGTCTTCGTCCCGCGGAGCGCGCCAAGCACGACCGACTTGTCGGCATCGCGGAGATCCGCGCGGGACTCGATGCCGGCCTCGAACAGCCGCCGCGCGCGCTTGCGGCCGACCCCGCGGACGCCCGTGAGGTCGAGTAGCTCCTCCCGGACGCCGTCCTCGACGCGCTTCTTCGCCTCCCGGACAGCGACCACGTTCGAGAGATCGAGTTCGCCCGCCAGCCGCTCGGCGGCGTTGAGCAGCCACTCCGCGGTGTCGACCTTGCCGCGGATGTCGCCCGGGCCGATCCCGTAGCGCTCCGCGATACGGCCCTCGTCGACCTCGCTGGCCCAATCTTCGAGCATTCTGGCAGTTTTGAGCGCGGCGAGCCACTCCTCGAACGCCACGTCGTCGTACTCCGACGGCGTGCGCCCGAGCAGTTCCGTCTCGCGCTCGAACAGCACCTCCTCGTACTCCTCGCGGTCGCCGGACTTCAGGTAGAGCTGGTACATGTCCGGCGTGCGGGAGACGAGGTGGTAGAGGCCGAGCGCGGAGACGTCGTCGGCGTCGTCAGTCAGTTGGTCGTCCGGTTCGTCTCCCGCCTCACTGTCGGTGTCGGCCAGCGGGTCGTCGTCGAGCAGTTCGTTCCCGGAGACGAACCCGGCCGACTCGTCGGCGTCGCCGGCGTCCATGGCACCGCGAGAGCCGTACTGGCCGCCCGAACGGCCGCCCTCGGCGTCGCGCAGGCCATCGATTATCTCCGCGGCACTCATCGGGTCGAGGTAGAGCCGCGAGACGGTGTGCCCGATCTCGGTCGCGGTGATCGTCCCGTCCTCGCGCTCGACGAACTCGTTGGCCGCGAGGTAGTCGAGCACCGTGTCCGTCACCGACTCCAACTGGGCGCTGCCGGCGCTCTGGACGGCGTACAGCGTGTTGTCGAGGAACGAGAGCAGCTCCTCGCGCGTGTTCGCGAAGCCGGACGCGACGGTCGCGAGCAGGTGGGTTCGCAGCGCCGGCTCCGCGGCGAGCTTCGAGCGTACCGGCTCGGGCTCGCCGTGGACGTAGCGGTCGAACAGCTCCTCCTTCGTGTCGTTGTTCGACGCGAGCAGCACCGCCTCGCCGTAGGGGTCGAGTCCGGGCCGGCCCGCCCGGCCCATCATCTGGTGGACTTCGAGCGTGTCAAGCGGCTTCATGCCGCCGAACTCCGGGTCGTAGCGTCGCCAGTCCCGGACGATCACCCGGCGGGAGGGCGTGTTCACGCCGGCGGCGAGTGTCGGCGTCGCCGCGATCACCTTGATCAGCCGGTCGCGGAACGCGCCCTCAACGAGGTCGCGGTGTTCGCTCGAGAGGCCGGCGTGGTGGAACGCCGCGCCCTTCGCGACACACTCCGCGAGGTCGTCGCTGGTCGCGGTGTCGGAGACATCCCGGATCGCCGTCGCGAGTTCGCGGAGTTCGCCGCGCTCCTCGTCGGTGAGATGGTCGCTCGTGACGCCGCCGAGTCGGCTGGCCGCGGACTCGGCGTTCCGCCGGGAGTTGACGAACACCAGACTCGAACCGCCCTCGTCGAGCGTATCGTCGACGAGCGCGGGCGTCTGCTTGCCGCCGCTGTCGACGGGGACCTCGCGCTGGGAGCCGTCGGCGAAGTTGATGGCGTTCCCGAAGTGGACGCCCGTCTTCAGGTCGATCGGGCGCCAGTCGGAGTCGACGAGTTCGGCGTCGAGCCAGTCGGCGATCTCGCCGGCGTTGCCGACCGTCGCCGACAGCGCGACCGTCTGGAGGTTCGCGTTGATGCGCCGGAGCTTCGCGAGCGTGACCTCGAGCGTGGGGCCGCGCTCGCGGTCGTCGACGAGGTGGACCTCGTCGCTGACGACACAGGAGAGGTCGTCGATCCACGGCGCGCCGTTTCTGACGAGCGAGTCGACCTTCTCGCTGGTGGCGACGATGATGTCCCGCGAGCCCAGCCACTCGCCGTCGGATTCGTAGTTGCCCGTCGAGACGCCCACGTCGATTCCGTACTCCTCCCAGCGCTCGAACTCGGTCTTCTTCTCGCTGGCCAGCGCGCGCAGCGGGACGATGTACAGCGCGGTGCCGCCGCGTTCGACCGCCGACAGCATCGCGAGTTCAGCGATCAACGTCTTGCCGGAGGCGGTCGGCACCGCGGCGACGACGTTCTCGCCGTCGGTCACGCCGCGCTCGACGGCCTCGGCCTGTGGCGGGTAGAGCTCCTCGATGCCCTCGCCCTCGAGGTGGTCTGCGACGCCGTCGGGGAGTCCCGACAGCTCCGTCGGCTTCATTAGGTGAGAGTTGCCCGCTCTCGGGGTTAAGTTGTCGGGTCCCGGGCGGGCCGCGGGCGGCGGCCCCCCGTCTCACCGCTCGGCCAGCTCGTACGGGTCGGCGTCGGACGGCAGCGGCGACTCGTACTCGCGGTCGCCCTTGCGGTGTTCGTACTCCGCGCGGGCTTCGGCGAGCAGTTCCTCGTCGGTCAACAGGTCGTACAGCGAGCCAGCGACGACCTTCCCCGCGAACAGCATCCCCGCGGTGCCGAGATCCTTCCCGGCCGCGACGGCCTGCCACGAGTGCAGCGGCGTCCCCGCGGGCCACGTCGCCGCGCGGAACCGCCCGAGGGGAGCGTTCCACGACACGTCCCCGGAGTCGGTGGAGTAGGCGGCGGTCTCCCCCGCGTCGGGCGCGTCGATTGGGTCGGTAAACATCGCCGACTCGGTGGCCTCGTCGCGGTGTTCCGGTGGGACAGACTCGTACGAAGGATCGTCGAGCGTCGCTTTCAGGTCGGCCGCGAACGACGCCTGTTCGTCGGAAAGGGGGAACTCGGCGGCGTCCATGTTCTCGCGGATCGAGTCCGCGAGCGTGCCGTTGGGGAGGACGCCGTACATCCCGGTCGTCTGGGTCACGTCGGCGTCGGTCCCGGACATCAGCGCCGCGCCCTCGGCGGCGTCGCGCACGCGATCGGACACGCGCTCGACGGCCGCACGGTCGGGCGCGCGGACCATCACCTCCATCGCCGCCTCCTCCGGGACGACGTTGGCCGCCTCCCCGCCCTCGGTGACGACGTAGTGGATACGGACCGGGTCCGGGACGTGCTCGCGCATGTACTCGATCCCGGTGCCGAGCAGTTGGACGCCGTCGAGCGCGCTCCGGCCGGCTTCCGGCGACTTGGCGGCGTGGGCGCTCTCCCCCGTGAACTGCACGTCGAAGGCGTCCATCGCGAGCGTGGAGCACTCGTTGGGCGCGTTGTACCAGTCGGGGTGCCACGTGATCACGGCGTCGACATCCTCGAACGCGCCGGCCTGAATCATGTACACCTTGCCGGCGCCGACCTCCTCGGCGGGCGTGCCGAAGTAGACGACCGACCCCTCGCAGTCGCCGCGCTCGATCGCGCGCTTGACCGCGATCGCGCCCGCGAGGCTGCCGACGCCGAAGAGGTTGTGCCCGCAGCCATGGCCGGGCGCGCCCGCCTCGATCGGTTCGCGCTCGGCTGTCGCCGCCTGACTCATCCCCGGCAGCGCGTCGAACTCACCCATCGTGCCCACGACGGGGTCGTCGTCGCCGTAGCGTGCGACGAACGCGGTGTCGATACCGGCGACGTCGGACTCAACGGTGAACCCCTCCTCGCGGAGCGCGTCTTGGAGGGCGGCCGCGGAGTCATGTTCTTGCAGGGAGAGTTCGGGGTTCGCCCAGAGCTGTTCGGCGAGACCGGTCAGGCGGTCGGCGTCGTCGTCGATGTCGTCGAACAGGGCCTGTTTACTCACGGCCGTGCAGTGTCGGCGTAACGCGAAAAACGTTCCTTCGGGTCGCTACTCCTCGTCGCCGAGTTCGATCCGAACGTAGTCGTCGGTGACCTCGACGACCTGCTCGGCGTCGATCGCCAGCGCGTCCTCGTCGGGCGAGGCCGCCGCGTCCATCCGGGACTCCACGCCGGTCTCGGGCTCGAGGCGGGCCTCGCCGTCTTGGACGCCGGCGACGCGGCCGAGTCGTTCGCCCCGCGCGTCCACGACGGGCATGTTCGCGTGCTCCTGTGTGAAGTGCTGCATGTGTGCCGGGTGGAGCGCGTGAGTGAAAAGACTACTCGCCGTCGTCGCTGGGTTCCGGCTCAGATGTCCTGAACGAGCTCGCCGAGATCGTCGACCGGGATGAGCTCCATGGTCTGCGTGTCGAGACCGTAGCGTTCGATCGACACCGAGGTCTGGAACGCCTCGTCGCGGCCGTCGGCCTCGAAGATGACGAGGTAGTCGTGCTCGCCGAGGATCGCGTAGGCGTCGACAAGCTCCCCGCCCAGCGTCTCGATGTCACCGGTGAGGTCGCCCCAGACGGTCGCGAGGTCCTGCACGTTCTGGACGGTCTCGTCGGTCACGTCGACCAGCGCCATGTACGTACCCATAATTTCTCGATTTGGCGCCTCCCACCGAAAAGGTTCGGGCTACTCCGCCCCGAGGCTTCGCTCGACGAACTGCTGGGGCAGCGCCTCCATCTCGCCGACCTGGACGTGCCAGAGGTTCGCGTACAGCCCGTCGCCGTCGATCAGTTCGCCGTGGGTGCCCTGCTCGACGATCTCGCCGTCGTCCATCACGAGGATCTGGTCGGCGTCCCGCACCGTGGAAAGGCGGTGGGCGATCGCGAACACGGTCCGGTCCTCGGTCAGCGTCTCGAGGCTGTTCTGGATCACCGCCTCGGTCTCGTTGTCCACGTGGCTGGTCGCCTCGTCGAGCACGAGCACGTCCGGGTCCCGGAGGATCGTCCGGGCGAGCGCGATGCGCTGGCGCTGGCCGCCGGAGAGCTTCACGCCGCGCTCGCCCACCATCGTGTCGTAGCCGTCCTCGAGGTCGGCGACGAACTCGTGGGCACCGGCCTTCTCGGCGGCCTCGTGCATCGCCGCCTCGTCGTGGTCGGGGACGCCGTAGGCGATGTTCTCGGCGACGGTGCCGTAGAACAGGTACGGCTCCTGACTCACGTAGCCGACGTGTTCGCGGAGGCTCCGGAGGTCGAGATCCGCGAGGTCGTGGCCGTCGAGCGTGATCGTCCCCGAGTCGGGGTCGTAGAACCGCAACAGGAGCTTCATCGTCGTCGACTTGCCGGCGCCCGTTGGGCCGACGAGGCCGACGTAGTCGCCGGGATCGGCCTCGAAGCTGATCCCCCGAAGCACCGTCTCCTCGGCCTCGCCGTCCTCGTCGCGGTAGGCGAAGTTCACGTCGTCGAACTCGACGCGGCCGTCCACCGCCTCGAGTTCGGTTCCGTCGCTCTCGGCGCTGACTCGGGTGTCGTCGTCGAGCAGGCCGACGATCCGCTCGCCCGCGGCCTCGGCGTACTGGTAGCCGTTGATGATCTGGCCCATCTGGCGCATCGGGTAGACGAACCGCCGGGAGTAGTTCAGGAACAGCACGAGCGTCCCGGCGGTGAGCGTCGCGGTCGGGTCGCCGCCGGAGAAGAAGGGGTGGGGCGGCGTCCCCGTCACGACCCACCAGCCGCCGACGAAGAACACCGAGACGTAGGCGGCGGCGGTCGTTGCCTGCAGGCTGGGGAAGAACTTGATCCGGGTGGTGATCGCGTCCCACTGAGCGTCGAGATACTCCCGCGAGGAGTCCCGCACGCGGTCGGTCTCGAACGGCTCGGTGGTGAACGACTTCAGCGTCTCGATGCCGCCGATGTTGTTCTCCAGCCGGCTGTTGAGCTTCCCGACCGCCGAGCGCACCTCCTGGTACTTCGGGTGGATCGTCTCCACGAACCAGTAGCTCAGATAGCCCAGCGCGGGGATGGCGGCGACGGGGATCAGCGCCAGCCGCCAGTTGATCAGCAGCATCACCGCGCCCATCCCGCCGACGCGGACGACGATGGTGATGAGGCTGTTGAGGTTGTTCGTCAGGAACCCCTCGAGTTGGTTCACGTCGTTGTTCAGGATGCTCATCACCTCGCCCGTCTGGCGGTTGTCGAAGAACTCGACGCCCTGTCGCTGGAGCGCGTCGTACGTGTCCACGCGCACCGAGTGCTGGAACTGTTGGGAGAAACTGTTCCAGAGGTAGTTGTTCGCCCAACTGAAGATCGAACTCAGCGCGTAGGAGGTGGCGACCAGCCCGCCGGCGAGCAGGAACTGCGCCCCCTCGTTGCCCGGGATCCACGCGCCGGGAACGAGCGGCAGCGAGAACGCCCGGGTGTCGAAAAACAGCGAGTCGATCGCGATCGCGAGCACGAACGACGGGACGAGCGCCATCAGCATCTGGACGACCGCCGCGACGGCGCCGCCGACGAACGTCAGCAGGCGCTCGCGGCCGTACTCCAGAAACAGCCGGAGGATCGCGTTCCCCTCCTCGGCCCGCAGCTCCGCGAACTCGTCGTCCTCGTCCGGTGGCACGTCCCGTTACTCCGTCTCACGGGGTGAAAACTGTCCGGTGCCGGCGACCCGCGTGGGGTTCTCACCAGTCGATCGACACGTCGTCGCCGGCCGCGAGGCCGAACGCGTCGTCGCCGCGGCCCTGATTGACCGCGAACTCGACGTTGCCGTGGCTGCCGACAGTGACGAGGCGTTCGCCCGGCTCCATCTCGGCGTAGGCGTCCCGCACGGGCGCGGACTCGCCGTTCACCGTCACCGACGAGCGGCCGTCGAGGACGCGTCCGGGAACGTTGGTGATCGTGTTCCCGAAGTCGTCGACGACCAACACCTCGCCGGTCGCGCCGTCGTCCCCGATTTCGGGATCCGGGAACGCGAGATCGACCCACTCGTCGGTCGGGACGATCCGGTCGGCATCCGTGACCGCCTCAGCCTCGTGGACTCGCGCGGCGGCGGGCGCGAACACGTCCCGGCCGTGGAACGTGTTGCTCGCGGTCGTGTCGTCGTCGTACGCCACGTCGTACACCCGGATCTCGGGCGCCCCGTCCGCGCGGTCGGCCAGCCGTCGGGCCGCCGGGAGCGCGACACCGTTGTCCGGCGCGACGATCCGGTGGTCGCCGACTTCGACGACGACGGCGGCGCGGTCGGTGCCGACGCCGGGGTCGACGACGACGAGGTGGGTCGCCGGGGGGAACTCGGGCAGCACTTCCCGGAGCCAGAACGCCGCCGCGCGCACGTCCTGTCGAGGGAAGTCGTGTGCGATATCGACCAGTCGGGCGTCGGACTGCCGGAGGATGACGCCTTTCATCGCTGCGGGGTAGGGTGTGCCGAAGTCGGATGCGAGCGTGATCATACTGCTGGATCGTGCGGGCGTGGTCTGAAACTATCGGTTCAGAGGATCGTCGCCGCGGCCGGGTCGAACCCGACCGTGAGGGTGTCGTCTGCGGGCGGTTCGGGGAGTCTGAGCACCATCTCCCGGCCGGCCCACTCGCCGTAGAGCCGGGTGGTGCCGCCGAGATACTCCGCGGCGCCGAGCGCCATCCGGAAGCGGTTGTGGCTGGCGTCGGGGTCGAGGTGGGTCGGGCGGACACAGAACGTCACGTGGTCGCCGACGGCGTGGTCGGCGGGGTCGACGACGTGGAACTGGTGGTCCGCGGGCGCCTTCTCGTCGATCTCGATCGCCAGTTCGTCGCCGTCGCGGCCGACGACGACGCCGGAGAACACGTTGTTCTCGCCGACGAACGAGGCGACGAACTCCGTCGCGGGCTGTTCGTACACCTCGACGGGCGTGCCGACCTGTTCGACGCCGCCGTCGTGCATCACCGCGAGGCGGTCCGACACCGCCAGCGCCTCCTCCTGATCGTGGGTGACGTAGACGGTCGTGACGCCGAGTTCGCGCTGGATGCGCTTGATCTCGCGGCGGAGCTGCTCGCGCAGCCGGGCGTCGAGCGCGCTCATCGGCTCGTCGAGCAGCAGCACGTCCGGCTCGGGGGCGAGCGCCCGGGCGAGCGCGACCCGCTGCTGCTGTCCGCCGGAGAGTTCGTCCGGGTCGCGGTCGCCCATCTCCGGGAGGTCGACCAGTTCGAGCAGTTCCTCCACGCGCTCGTCGGCGGTGAGGCCGCGCGGCGGGTCGGTGAATCGCAGGCCGTAGCGGACGTTCTCCGCGACGGTCATGTGCGGGAACAGCGCGTAGCTCTGGAACACGACGCCGACGTTGCGGTCCTCGACGGGCGTGTCGCTCACGTCCTCGCCGTCGAAGCGGACCGTCCCGTCGGTGGGCGAGGAGAGCCCCGCGATCGTCCGGAGCGTCGTCGTCTTCCCACAGCCCGAGGGGCCGACCAGCGTGAAGAACTCCCCCTCCTCGACGGAGAGGGAGACGTCCTCCAGCGCGACGGCGTCGTCGAACGCTTTCCGCACCGAGTCGAGGTCGATGGCCACCATCTACATCCCCCTCCCTTCGCCGAGGCGGTCGATGACGAGGAAGCTGACGGCGGTGACGAACAGGAGGACACAGCCCATCGCCGTCGCGGGGCCGAGCCGTCGACCGAGGAAGCGTTCGATGGCGACCGGCATGGTGTAGGCCGAACTCCCGCTGGCCAAAATCACCGTCGAATCGAACTCCCCGATGCTGATGGCGAACGCGAAGGCCGCGCCCGCGACGACGCCGACGAACACCTGCGGGAGTTCGATGTCGAGCAGCACCCGGAACCGCGAGGCGCCGAGCGTTCGGGCGGACTCGACGACCGAGCGGTCGATCGTGGCCAGAAGCGGGGCGACGTTCCGAGTGACGAACGGGTACGCGCCGACGGCGTGGGCGGCGACGACCGCGACGGCGCCGGTGACGGTGAAGCGGTAGCCGAACGCGCTCGTGCCGAACACCAGCCCGCGGAGCAGGCCGAGGCCGACGACGACCCCCGAGACGGCAAAGGGCGCCATCGACAGCGTGTCGACCAGCTTGCTGCCCGGCACGTCACGGGTCGAGACGACCGCCAGCAACACGCCCATGGGGACGGCGATCACGAGGCTCGCGACCCCGTAGAGCAGCGAGTTCTGGACTGCGGTCAGCGGCTTGATCTGGAACGACGCCGCAGTCGCCTGCCGGTCGACGAGGAAGCGATAGTAGTCGAGCGTGAACCCGTTCGGGCCGGTGACGCTCTCGACGATCATGCTCGCCATCGGCGTGACGAACACGAGCAGCGCGACGGCGACGTACGCCCAGACGACCAGCCGGTCGAGGTCGAGTCGCCCGATCAACTGCTTCCGGGGCGCCGGCCGGGCGGCGCTCTCGGCGCGCTGGCGTGCCTCGTACCGGAGGTAGGCGTACGTCAACACGAGCGAGAACAGCATCTCGAGCGTCGCGAGCGCCGACGCGGTGGCGTAGTCGAGTTGGGACACCTTGTGGTACACCCACACCTCGACGGTCGCCAGCGAGAGGCCGCCCAGCGCGAGCACGATGGCGAAGGACATGAACGAGAAGATGAACGTCAGCAGCGCACCCGTGAGGATCGCCGGCAGCAGTTGGGGCAGCACCACGTCGAGGAACGCCCGTCGCGGCGAGGCACCGAGGCTCCGGGCGGTCTCGGCGGTGCCGGCGTCGACGCTCTCCCACGCCGTCGCCGTCACACGGGCCACCAGCGGCGCGTCGTAGAACGCGTGGGCGAGGACGATGATCGGCAGCGTGTACAGCAGTTCGATCCGGGGGAGTCCCAGTGCGGCCAGCGCGTCGTTGACGAACCCGTTCGCGCCGAACGTCGCGATGAAGCCGATCGCGACCATGATCGACGGCATCACGAACGGCACCGCGGTCAGCGAGCGCACCGTCTTCCGCCCGGGGAACTCGAAGCGTGCGAGCACGTACGCGCCCGGCAACCCGAGCGCGACGCTTGCGAGCGTCGACAGCAGCGCCTGATATGCAGTGAACCCGAACAGCCCCAGCCGGTAGTCCGGGAACGGAACCACGATAGGCCCGATTCGGTGGGGTTCGAAGGCGGTCCAGAGCACCGACGGGTTCTCGGCGGCCTGTGCGAGCACGCCGAAGAAAAAGGGGTCCGTGAGCACAGCCACCAGTGGCTCGACCGTGAGCCGTCCCTCGCGCAGCACGGCTTCGGAGAGCACTCGCCCCACCGGGTAGTAGAACAGCAGCGTCAGCAGCGCGAGCGTGGCGACCGCGGCCAGCGGGAGGGCGGCGGCCTCGAACCGTTCGCGGAGGACCGTCACGCTACTGTGATGCGACCTGTCGGGACCACTCGTCCAGCCACGTGTCCACGTTGCCGGAGAGTCGATCGTAGTCGAACGAGACCACCGTCTCGGGTTCCGGCGTCAGCTCGTCGAAGCTCTCGGGGAGTTCCGCGTTGTCGACGGCCGGCAGCGCGACGTTGCGCTGGGCGACCTCGGCCTGAATCTCGGGCCGGAGCATGAACGACATGAACGACTCGGCCAGTTCCGGCCGGTCGGTGTCCGAGAACCGCGCCATCGCTTCGAGGTAGGCGTACCCCTCGCCGTTGAGGAAGCCGATCTGGTGTTCCGCCATGTCGGCGCCGGACATATCGGCGAACACCTGGTCCGTCGAGTAGGAGACCACCGCCGGCGCCTCGCCCTCGCTGTAGGCGCCGTAGGCGGCGCCCCAGCCTTCGAGGATGCGCGCGCCGTTGTCGAGGAGGCGCTGCCAGTAGTCGAGGTAGCCGTCCTCGCCGTACTCGTTGATCGTCCAGAACAGGAACTCCAGCCCGGTCTCGCTGTTCTGTGGGTTCGGGATCAGCAGCGCGTCGCTGTAGTCGTCGGTCGTGAGGTCCTCGAACGTCTCGGGACCGCTCACGCCGCGCTCGTCGAGCATGTTCTGGTTGTACACCAGGCTGATGTACGCCGCCCCCATGGGGAACGCCCGCCCCTGGGGGTCGAACTGGTAGTCGTCGACGATGTGATCCGCGTTCGAGATGGCGCTCGGGTCCACCGCGTCGAACAGCGAGTCCCCGTCCTCGAGGTTGTCGTCGGCCCGGACCATGTTCTCCGGCGTGAGGCCGGCGAACAGGTCGGTGTCGACGGTGACGCCCTGGTTGCGACGCTGCAGGAAGTAGTCGATGCCGCCGTCGGGGGCGAACCACTCGAGGGTGGCGTCGTGTTCGGCCTCGAACTGCTCTTTGACCCACTCGCCGGGGCTGGTGCTGGGCGCGTCGATGAACGAGGTGTACGTGCCGACTCGCAGCGTCGGCGTCCCCTCGGTCGTGCCGACCGACGTTCCGGTCGCCGTATCGGTGCTCGTGTCAGTCGCGGGGTCGGTCTCGGTATCCACCGGTTCGGCGGAACAGCCAGCCAACAGCGCCGCCGCGCCGACGCCGGCAGTTCGGAGATAGCTACGTCGCTTCATGTCCACCCGTTTCTATCCGGACGATATATAACCATTGGAAATTATGAGAGGATTGCCGATTCGTGGGAGTGATCCGCCGCTCAGCCGGACTCCTCGGTCTCGACCTCGGCGTCGGGGATCTCCTCGTCGGCGTCGGCGACCACGTCGTCGGCCGACTGGATGTCGGGCTCGGTGTCGCCGGACATGATCTTCTCGGCCTCCTCCTCCATCGCG
The DNA here is from genome assembly GCF_054653455.1 of Halolamina salina. Lineage (NCBI taxonomy): Archaea > Methanobacteriati > Methanobacteriota > Halobacteria > Halobacteriales > Haloferacaceae > Halolamina > Halolamina salina. The sequence goes on from NZ_BAAIGE010000002.1 coordinate 2,045,133, forward strand.
TCGGTGTCGAGCTCGGCGGCCTCGTCGATCTGACCGAGGATGTCCTCGATGTCGTCGAGGCCGAGCATCTCGCGGGTCTCGTCGTCGAAGTCGAGCGAGTTCAGGCTCTCCTTGGTCTTGGTGTCGCTGCCGGTCAGGTGCTGGCCGTAGCGACCCACCAGCGAGGTAAGCTCCTGGGGCATGATGAACGTCGAGGAGTCGCCCTGCCCGATATTCTCCAGCGTCTCCATTCCCTTGTCGATGATCGCCCGCTCGCCCATCGACTCGGCGGACTTCGCGCGGAGTACGGTGGAGATGGCGTCACCCTGCGCCTCGAGGATCTGGGACTGCTTCTCCCCCTGTGCGCGGATGATGTTGGACTGCTTCTCCCCCTCGGCCTCCTCGACGGCGGAGCGTCGCTCCCCCTGCGCTTCGAGAATCATGGCGCGGCGGCGGCGCTCGGCGGAGGTCTGCTGCTCCATCGCCTGCTGGACGTCCTTCGAGGGGTTGACCTCGCGGACCTCGACGGACTCGACGCGGATCCCCCACTCGTCGGTAGGCTCGTCCAGTTCCTTCCGGATCCGGGCGTTGATCTCCTGTCGCTTGTTGAGCGTGTCGTCGAGCTCCATGTCGCCCAGCACCGCACGGAGGGTGGTCTGGGCAAGGTTGGAGACGGCGGTCTTGTAGTCGTCCACTTCGAGGTACGCCTTCCGGGCGTCCATCACCTTGATGTACACCACGGCGTCGGCGGTGACCGGGGAGTTGTCCCGGGTGATCGCCTCCTGTCGGGGCACGTCGAGCGTCTGCGTCCGCATGTCGAACGCGTGGGTCTGGGAGACGAACGGGGGGATGAAGTTGATCCCCGGTTCGAGCAGCTTGCGGTACTCGCCGAACACGGTGAGGGCTTTCTTCTCGGTCGCGTCGACGATCTCCACGGCCTGCCAGACCGCGGCGACGACGACGAAGAGAAACAGCAAGCCGACGACGCCAGTGACGGCGCCCGCCTGGAGGGGTGCGATAACCATACCCCGGGGTTGGGGTGTTGGTGGCTTAATAGTTTCCCGCGAAAAAACCGAGACGGGCCGCCGACGCGATCGCTCAGTTCGTCTCGGTTTCGCGCTCCTCGTCGGCGTCCGTCGAGTCCGGCCGGCCGGTCCAGCCGGAGTCGGTCGGCGCGTCGTCAGTCGTCGCGTCGTCCTCGGCCGGATCGTCCGTCTCCCCGTCGTCAGCCGCCTCCTGGGCGTTCTCCGCGCGAGCGCGTTCGAGTTCGCGGTCGAGGCTCCCCTCGACGGCGCCCAGCGACTCGACGGTGACGACGTTGCCGCCGCCGGGGTCGATCACCATCACCTCCTCGCCCTCGGGGATCTCCCCCTCGATGGTGCGGGCGGAGTAGTATGGGTTGAAGCCGCCGTTCTCGATCTTGACCTCGCCCTCGCTGGGGGTGACACGCGAGGTGACGCGGGCGGTCTGGCCCTTCAGGTCGCTGGAGGAACTGGTCTGGGCCTGTCCCTTCCCGCCGTAGATGTCCAGTTCGCGGTAGCCGTACAGCGTGACGATCCCGAACAGCAGGACGAGGCCGGCGAGCACGAACGGCGTCGCGACGGGGCCGAGCAGCAGGCCGACCAGCCCCGCCCCGAGCAGCGAGACGCCGACGACGACGAAGTGTGCCCCCGGCGCCAGCGCCTCCGCGATCGACAGCGCGATCCCCGCCGCGACCAGCAGCAGGGGAAGCGTCTCTGGGCCGAGCAGCCCGGACTGGAGCAGCATCGTGCTGCGTATGGACCCCGCCACGTATCAACGTTGGCTCCGTCCGGGGGTCGTCGGTCAGCGAAGCCGTCCGGCGGCGATCGGTAAGAGAAGGCTTATTCGGCACGCGTGGGGACTCGGCCGTATGAATCAGTTCGTCCGGGAGGTGAGGTGAGTGCCCGGTGTGGATCTCCCCTTCGGGCTCCCGGAGGTGGACTACGCCGACTACTCGAACCGGCAGTTGGTGGCGGTTCCGCTCGCGGTACTGTTGGTGGCCCTCCTGATCATCGGCGGCGTCTGGGCGACGACCGGGGCGCCCGCCGATCTCGGGGTGGAGTTCACCGGCGGCACCGAGATCAGACTGACCGTCGACGGCGAGAACCCACAGCAACAGATCCGCGAGGAGATCGGTCCCGACCCGTCCAACATCCAGCCGGTGGCGAACAGTAACCGCTTCATCGTGACCTACGGTCCCGAAACGGACAGCGCGCGGTTGGAGCAACAGGCGTTGGACGCCGGCTTCGACGTGCAGTCGGTCGACGGCACCTCGCCGACGTTCGGGAGCGAGGCACAGGTCCAAGCGATCGGCGGCATCGCCATCGCGTTCGCGGGGATGAGCGTGCTGGTGTTCGCGATGTTCCGGACGTTCGTCCCGAGCATCGCCGTCGTCCTGTCGGCGTTCTCGGACATCGTCGTCCCGGTGGCGCTGATGAACGTCCTCGGCATCCCGCTCACGCTCGGCTCCGTCGCCGCGCTGCTGATGATCATCGGGTACTCCGTCGACTCCGACATCCTGCTCAACAACCACGTCCTCCGCCGGCAGGGTGGGTTCTACGAGTCGGCCTACCGCGCGATGGAGACCGGGATCACGATGACGCTGACCTCCATCGCCGCGATGCTCGTGATGACCATCGTCGCGACCGCCTTCGGGATCGGCCTGCTCTCCTCGATCGGGCTGATCCTCGTCTTCGGGCTGGCGACGGACCTGCTGAACACCTACATGCTCAACATGTCGCTGCTTCGCTGGTGGAAGTTCGAGGGGGTGAACCGCTGATGGCCGACGAGGGCGGAACGTGGGCCAGCATCAAGTCGAACTGGCGGGTCGTGCTGCTGGTCCTCATCGTGCTCGCGAGCGTGTTCGCGCTGTTCTCCCCGACGCTCGCGCCCAGTAGCGCCGCCGGCGGCGAGGACGGCGCTGCCGCCGAGAGCGGCGGGATCACCAACCTCCAGTACGGGATCGAGCTCTCCGGCGGCACCCGGATCCAGGCGCCGCTCGTGGGTGTGCACGCGACCGGGGTGGACATCCCGAACGGCACCGACACCTCGACAGTCCGCCAGCAGGTCGCCGACGGGCTCGAGAACGCCAGTACGGAGGACATCGCGGTCCGCTACCCCGGCGAGTACGGCGACATCACCCAACGGACGACCGTGGTCGAGGTCCGGACCACGAACGTCACCGCGGCCCAACTCGAGAGCGCACTGACCGCGGCGGGCTACGCGCCCGAAAACACGTACAACCGGGTGTCCGACGTGACGCAGTCGACCGCGGTCACCGTCCTCCGGCAGAAGGTCAACGAGGCCGGACTCTCCGGCGGCACCGTCAGCACCGTCGGCGGCGACGTGATCGTCGTCGAGGTGCCCAACGCCAACCAGACCGCCGTGCGTGACTTGATCGAGTCCCGCGGGCAGGTACTGATCCAGGCGTACCACCAGAACGAGAGCGGGGCGTACGTCCGGACCACCGTGATGGACGCCGAGGACCTCCGGCAGGTCGGTAACGCTCGCCGGCTCCCCGGGGAGAACACCGGCGCCGAGGTCAGCGTTGTCGTCGCCGAGGAGAGCGCCCAAGAGGTCCAGCAGGGGTTCGTCGACACCGGCCTCGCACAGGAGGGCGGCACTCGGTGTACGTACGAGGAGAACCCCAACGGAACCGAGCCCTGTATCTTGGTCGTGCAGGACCAGCAGGTGTTGAACTCCTTCGGCGTCGAGTCCGGGCTGGCCCAGCCGATGCGGACCGGCGAGTGGGCCGACAACCCGCGGTTCCGGCTGACGACGCGGAACCTCTCGACCGCACAGGAGGTCGCGATCAACCTCCGCGCCGGCGCGCTGCCGACTCAGCTCGATCTGGACTCGGACTCGATGCTGTACGTCGACCCCTCGCAGTCCGACCGGTTCAAGACTGACTCGCTGATCGCCGGGATCGCGGCGGTGTTGGCGGTCAGCGGCGTCGTGTTCGCACGCTACCGTCGGGTCGAGGTGGCGGGGCCGATGATCGTCACCGCGCTGTCGGAGGTCGTCATCCTGATGGGCGCCGCCGCGGCGCTGGGCTACCCGATCGACCTCTCGGTGATCGCCGGCTTCGTCGCCGCGATCGGGACCGGGGTGGACGACCTGATCATCATCGCCGACGAGGTGATGAGCGAGGGCGAGGTGAACAGCCGGCGGGTGTTCCAGAGCCGCTTCCGCAAGGCGTTCTGGGTGATCGGCGCCGCGGCCGCGACGACGATCGTCGCGCTCTCGCCGCTGGCGGTGCTCTCGCTCGGTCAGCTCCGCGGGTTCGCGATCTTCACGATCCTCGGCGTGCTGGTCGGCGTGCTGGTCACCAGGCCCGCCTACGGCGACATCCTGCGCTCGCTGCTGACCGGCGAGCACTGAGCGGGCAAACGCTTTTCTTCGGCTCCGCCGAACCGGGAGATATGTCCTCCACGAACGGCGACGCCGACGATCTCGACCCCGAGACCGAGGCCGCGATCCGGCGGGCGGTCCGCGAGGAGATCCGCGGCGCGGTCCGGGCGCTGCGTCAGGTCGGCGGCGGCCTGCTGTTCGGCTTCTTCGCGCTCCCCGCGCTCGCCGGCGTGCTGCTGGTGTTCAACGTCCCGATAACGATCGTATTCCTGCTGTGGGTCGGCGCGCTGCTCGTGCTCGGCGCGTACGCGTGGGAACTCCCGCCGTTCAACTGACCGACCGAGGAGCTTTTGCCCGCCGGACCGCTCCTTCCGGAGGATGCGAGTCGAGATCCACGGTGACGCCTACGAACTCGACACCGACCGCGTCGCCGAGGCGGAGGCCGAGATCCGCCGCCAACTCGCCGCGTACGCCGCCGGCGAGCGCGAGGCGTTCGACCTGACCGTCGACTACCCCGGCGGCCACCTCGGCGACGTGATGCGCGCGATGGCCGCGATCCCCTACGGCGAGACGCGCACGTACGGCGATCTGGCCGCCGAACTCGACTCCGGTGCCGTCGCGGTGGGACAGGCCTGCGGCGCGAACCCGCTCCCGATCGTCGTCCCCTGTCACCGCGTGGTCGGCGTCGACGACAGCGGTGGCTTCTCCGCCGCGGGCGGCGTCGACGCGAAGCGGCGGCTGCTGGCGTTCGAGCGCGGCGAGACGCTGGACCGGTTCGAGTGAGCCGCGTGCGCCGGGCGAGTCGTGCCGTCGTTCACGATCGTTCGAGAGGTAACAACCTCTACACGACTGGGCACTCGAGCGTGTACCATGGTCGCCGTCAATCCCGAGTTCTGCCACCAGTGCGGCGCGGAGCTGACCGAGCGACTCGTCCACGGTCGGGAGCGCCCCTACTGCGCGGCGTGTGACCGGGCGTTCTACCGGAACGCGGTTCCCTCCGCGGGAGTGTTCGTCCGCGACGGCGACGCCGTGTTGCTGATGCAGCAGGCCGACCGCGACAGCGAGTGGGCGACCGGGGGGGAGTGGACGCTCCCTGGCGGCCACCCCGAGTACGACGAGGCGCCGCGGGCTGGCGCAGTCCGCGAACTCGAGGAGGAGACGGGGATACGGGCCGATCCCGCGGACCTCACGCTGCTCGCGGCGCCGCACAGCACCCACCTCGGCTACCACTACTACATGCTCACCTACCTGCTCGACTACGACGACGCGCGCGGCGAACTGGAGCCGGGTGAGGAAGCGAGCGACCTGCGGTTCTGGACGCCCAAAGAGATGTACGCGGACACCGAGAACACTCGCGAAATCGACCGGCAGCGGCTCTCGCTCGTCTTCGAGGACTAGAAGTCGCTCAGCCCGGACTGCTCGGCGGCCGCGAGCGCGTCCTCGCAGGTCGCCCACGTCGCCCGCGCACAGGCGGGCAGTTCCCCGTGTTCCTCGACGTGCCCCGCGAGGAACGCCCGCGTCGTCGGGTCCGACGGGTAGCCGCTGCCGACCTCGCGGTCGTACCGCTCGTCGATTTCGGCCATCCGGCGGTCGCGTTCGACCTTCGCGACGACGCTCGCGGCCGAGACGATCGCGTGCGTCTCGTCGGCGCCGTGTTCGGCAGTCACGTCGACCTCGGTCCCGGTTTCGGCGACCGCATCCCGGAGCCGTCGGCCGAACCGCGCTTCGTCGGTGTCGGCGGCGTCGGCGAGCACGTCGTCGCCCGCTTCCGCGACCGCCGCCACCGCCTCCGCCTGTGCGGCGACGCCGAGGCCGTTCATGTCGGTGTCGGGTGCGTCGATCCGTTCGGGCGGGATCGCCGCCGCGGCGACAGCGATATCGGGATTGTCGCGGAGTTCGGCGGCCAGCTCCTCGCGGCGCGTCGCGGTGAGTTCCTTCGAGTCCGCCAGTCCTGAGGGAAGATCCTCGGGGGCGGCCCTAACCGCGCCGGCGACCATCGGTCCCAGCGCGGGTCCCTTGCCCGCCTCGTCGGCGCCGACGACCATCAGTCCCGGAAGTACGCCGAGTGCTCGAACGGCTCGTCCTCGCCGTCGACCCGGAGCACGTCCAGCGCCGTCACCTCGGCGCCGACGCCGAGCAGCCCCGCGAGCGAGGGCGTCGTGCGCCCCTCGTCGCTCGAGATCAGCTCCTTGATGTAGAGCCCGCCTGCGCCGTGGACCTCGACGGTCGCGGTCCTGCTTCCCTCGAGCTCGCCCTCGATCTCGTACACGTCGCGGGTCCGGACCTTGCTCGCGCGCCGGTGGTCGACGCGGTTCGGCGTCTCCTGTTCGATCGTCGCGCCGTCGAGTTCGGCGAGCGCGTCGGCGAACGACTCGGCGTCGACTGGCTCGTCGAAACGGACCTGCGCGCTGTAGCGTTTCGAGGCGTCGTGGCGCTTGACGCGCTCGACCATGTCGTGGGTCGCGAGTCGCAGCCCCTCGACCTCGACTTTCCCCTCCGCGAAGGCGTTGATGTCCTGCTGCAGGCGGTCGGTGTCGACCGTGCGGCGGCGGGGCTCCTCGATCTCGATCACGAACGGCCGGCCGGTGCCGAGCATCCGGGCGTCGACGTCCTCACGGCCCGCGCCGTGGAACGTCGCGCCGACGCCGTCCATCACGTCCTCGACGACGGGCGCGGTGAGCTGTTCGACGCTCTCGGGGTAGCGGTAGCCCGAGCCGTCACACTCCTCGCAGGGCTCCCGACCCTGCCGGCCGCTGCCGTTGCAGGCAGAGCAGGGCCACTTCGTCTGCGGGATGCCGCGCTCCAGCTTCCGGTAGCGGCCGTAGACGAACGCGGAGTTGATCTCCGCTGTCACCTCGTCTTCGGCGAGATCGAGCAGGAACTGCACGTCGGGGCGCTCGAAGTCGACCTCGGTGTCGGTGAGCCGGCCGACGCGTTTGCCCACCTCGCGATTGAACTCGCTCTTGAACCGCTCGCCCGCGTCGGCGTCGAGACCGGCGTCCTCCCGGAGCATTCGCTCGTTCTCTTCGATCAGCGCGGGCGGGCGAGTGCCCACCTGATAGCTCTCGAACTCCACGTCCTCGACCTTACTGGCGGCGCGCTCGGCCCACTCGTCGAACGCGTCGCAGTAGCCCTCACAGACCCAGCAGTCCGCCGCGTCGACGGACGCCGGCTCCTCGTCGTCCTCGAGACCGATAGCGGTCCGCAGCGCCCGCCCCCGTTCGCGGTTGGTGAGGCCGAAGCTTCGGTCGGCGAAGACCCGGCCCAGACAGGCGTCACAGACCCCGCCGACGGCGTCGACCGCGCGGGCGTCCTCCAGTACGCTCATGGGCGGAGTCGGGGGCGGAACGGGTAACTACCTTGCCCTTCCCCGACGGGGCTGGAGGGCCGGGACACAGCGGAGAAGAGGGAGGCCGACGAACGGCGCGGTGACCGTCACGATCGCGCGCCGCGACTGCCGTAACTGCTAGGGAGGCCCGGTTCGCAACTCCACCTCGACGTCGCTGACGCCGAACCGTTCCTCCAACCGCGCGCCGGCGTCGCCGGCGTCGTCGACCAGCAGCGAGGCCGAGACGGTGACCGTCAGGTCGTTCAGCCCCGGCCGGATGCCTTCGAGGTCAACCGTCTCGACGGCGTCGACGCCGTCGGCGCCGCTGAGGCGGTCGCGCACGCCGGCTTCGAGGTCGCCGGCCGCGTTCCGTGGGACGCTCACTGTACAGGCCACGCCGACGGGCTGGCGGCGAACCGCCGACCCCTCGGAGCTTTTGGTGCTCATCGCACGCTCCCACCACGACTCGAACGTGCTGGGGGGACCAGCTCCCGTGGGAGTTGGCCCACAACGTGAACAGACGGCTCCAGGAGAGTGCAGGTTCGCACCGACCGGGCCGCCGTGAACCGATTCACGCTGCGAGCCGACCGGACCGAACCTGCGGGCGTACGAGTGCGATAATCCCGACATACCCGAACCGGTCCGCTCCGGTAGACCCAGACTCACAGCTATTGGACGCTGTGAGCTTGGATGGGGATGTCGGGAGGCGCATCGTTCGACCTGTGAAACCCTCTATCGGCTTCCTACTTAATTCTACTCCGCCCCTGTGACGGTGTCGCATAGGGAGGGGAGTCGAGAAGGAGGCGGATCGTCCGGCACGGACTGCTACGAACCGAAACCATTTGTCCCCCCGCAGCGACTCGGGAGTATGCGAGTCATCCGCAACGGGATCGTCCACACCCAGACCGAGCGCGGGACGATCGAGGGCGACGTGCTGATCGAGGACGGGAAGATCGCCGACGTGGGCTACGCGGTCGACGTGCCTGCCGACGCCGAGGAGATCGACGTCGACGGCGCCCACGTCACGCCCGGGCTGGTCGACGCCCACTCCCACGCCGGGATGGCGGAGTGGGCCGAGCCCGAGGACAGCGACTTCAACGAGGGCACGTCGGCGACGACGCCCCACGTGAACGCGCTCGACGGGTTCCACCCCCGGGACGAGGAGCTCAAACACGCCTTCCAGAACGGCGTCACCAGCGTCTCCAGCCGGATGGGGTCGGGCAACGTCATCGGCGGCGTGATCGTCTCGATGAAGACCTACGGCGATCAGGCCGACGAGATGCTCATCAAGGAGGACGGGATGAAGGCCGCGATGGGCGAGAACCCGAAGCGGTTCCACGGCGAGCAGGAAGGGCGCCAGCCTTCCACCCGGCCGGGCGTCGCCGCCACGCTCCGCGAGCAGTTCACCGCGGCCGAGGACTACCTCGACCGCAAAGAGAAGACCGACGAGGACGAGGCGTTCGAGCGCGACATCGGGATGGAGAACCTCGCCCGCGTGCTCACGGGCGACCTCCCGCTGCGGGTCCACGCCCACCGCGCCGACGACATCCGGACCGTGTTCCGGATCGCCGACGAGTTCGGCATCGACGACCTCTCGATCGAGCACGCGACCGAGGGCCACACCATGGCCGAGGCGTTCGTCGAGCGCGACGTGCCCGCGGTCGTCGGCCCCTCGTTCTCCTCCGCCTCGAAGTACGAGCTCCGCAACATCACTTTCGAGACGCCGGGAATCCTCCACGACGCCGGCGTGAAGGTCGCGATCCAGACCGACGCGCCGATCCTGCCCCAGCAGCATCTCGACGTCTGTGTCGGGCTGGCCGTCCGCGAGGGGTTCCCGCCCGAGGCCGCACTCGATGCCGTGACCACGAACGCCGCGGAGATCCTCGGCATCGAGGACCGCGTCGGCACGCTCGAGCCGGGCACCGACGCCGACGTGGCGGTCTGGGACGGCGAGTTCTGGCGCGTCGATACGCGCACCCAGCACGTGTTCGTCGACGGCGAGCACGTGTTCGACCGCGCGGCCGACGCGACCGACCCCCGGGAGGAGTACGCCTGGTAACGCGTGCAGCTCCCCACGCTCTCCGCGCCGGCGATCGACGACGACGATCCGAGCGTCCCGGTCGTCGTCGGGGCGGTGATCGGCGGCGTGTTCTTCGGGGGCGTCGGGGGCGGCGTCGCGTTCCCGACGCTGCCCACGCTGGGGACGGTGCTCGGCATCTCCTCGTTCGTAGTGGGGACGATCCTCTCGATCAACCGCTTCACGCGGCTCCTGATGGCGACGCCGGCGGGGCAGGTGCTCGACAGCGTCGGCACCCGGAAGCCGATGCTCGCCGGCCTGTTCGTCCAGGGGCTGGTGCCGTTCGGCTACGTGCTGGCGCTCGACCCCGGCCCGGTTCCTCTCTCCAGCGCGGCGATCTTCTTCCTCTCGCGGGCCTGCTGGGGTATCGGCTCGGCGTTCGTGTTCGTCGGCGCGTTCACTACCGTCACCCACGTCACGACCGCGGAGAACCGCGGGAAGTGGGTAGGGTACATGCGCGGCGGACAGAGCCTCGGCTTCCCGATGGGCCTGATCCTCGGCGGTGTCCTGACCGACGTTTACGGCTACGGCGAGGCGTTCGCGGCGGCCGGCGCCACCGGCCTGTTCGCGGCCGTCGTCGCCTTCGTCGTCCTCCCGAACGTCGAGGGGAGCGCGACGGCGACGACCCGCCTGCGTGACCTCCCGGCGGTCGTGCGTGCCGACGCGCGCGTGCTGGGGATCGGCGCCACCAACCTCTCGGTGCGCTTTCTCTACGCCGGGGTCCTGCTCTCGACGGTCGTGCTGTACACCAACGAGTACGGCGTCTCGCTCGGCTCGCTGGCCGGCACCGGCGTCAGCGGCGTGGTGATGGCGGTCTCCGTGCTCGCGATGTCGGTGACGACGCTGTTCGTCGGCCGCCTCTCGGACAGGCTCTCCTCGCGGACCTACACCGTGATCCCCGCGTTGGGTCTGCTCGCCGCCGGGTTCGCGCTGCTCGTGTTCGTCCCCACGGTGGCGGGAATCGTCGTCGGCGTCGCGATGATCGGCGTCGGCGTCGGCGGGACGGGGCCGCCGCTGATGGCGTACCTCGGCGACATCGCGCCTGGCGAGGACGTGGGGAAACTCGGCGGCGTCTACAACGTGTTCGGCGACATGGGGTCGACGATCGGGCCGCTGATCGCGCTCCCACTGGCCTCCACTATCGGCGTCGGGATGGAGTACCTGATCTGTGCCGGCCTCGCCGTGCTGACGGCGATGATGGTGCTCGCGACGCTGGACGGCGATCCCGAACCGCTTCGCTCGCCCGAGGTCGTCCCGGACGACTGAGAGCGGGCCGCGGCGTGCCTCGCCGCCGTCGCCACCGGTCGCTTGCGAGGGCTTTTACCCGAAGCCGCGCCCACTCCAACCAGAGCGATGAGCGATCCCGTCCCCGCGATGGCCGAGCGCGCGGCCGCCTGCGCCGACCGACTGCTGGCCGCCGACTCCGTCGTGCTGGCCTCCCACATCGACGCCGACGGGCTCACCAGCGGCGCCATCGCCGCGACCGCGCTGGATCGGGCCGGGATCCCCTTCGAGACCACCTTCGAGAAGCAGTTGGACGCCGAGGCGATCGACCGGATCGCGGCAACGGACCACGAGGTTGCGCTGTTCACGGACTTCGGCAGCGGCCAACTGGACGATATCGTCCCCCACCAGCAGGCGGGCGACTTCGACGCTGTGGTCGCGGATCACCACCAGCCGGCGACGGGCGAGGAGAGAGCGGACCCGCCCGACATCGACCACCACCTCAACCCCCTGCTGTTCGACATCGACGGCGCATCCGAGCTCTCGGGCGCCGGCGCAACGTACGTGCTCGCCCGCGCGATGGAGACCGAGGGCGTCGACAACCGCGACCTCGCGGCGTTGGCGGTCGTGGGGGCGGTCGGCGACATGCAGGACACCGACGGCGGCCTGATCGGCGCGAACGAGGGGATCGTCGCCGAGGGCGTCGAGGCCGGCGCCATCGAGGAGGTGACGGATATCTCACTGTACGGCCGGCAGACGCGACCGCTGCCCAAGCTCCTCGAGTACGCCAGCGAACTCCGGATTCCGGGCATCTCCGGCGACGAGGAGGGGTCGATCCGGTTCCTCTCGGGGCTGGACGTGGACCTGAAAGTCGACGGCGACTGGCGGCGCTGGGTGGATCTCTCCTTCGAGGAGCGCCAGACCGTCGCGAGCGCGCTGATGCGCCACGCCATCTCCCGCGGCGTACCGCCCGAGCGCGTCAACGGCGTCACGACGACGACGTACACGCTCGCCGACGAGGAGGTCGGCACCGAGCTCCGGGACGTGAGCGAGTTCTCGACGGTGCTGAACGCCACCGCGCGCTACGAGCGCGCGGACGTGGGGCTGGCGGTCTGTCTGGGCTACCGCGACGAGGCGCTGGAGGAGGCGCGACGGCTCCTCCGAACCCACCGCCGAAACCTCTCGGAGGGGTTAGAGTGGGTGAAAACCGAGGGCGTCGAGCAGGAGGAGCATCTCCAGTGGTTCGACGCGGGCAGCCACATCCGGGAAACGATCGTCGGCATCATCGCCGGGATGGCGCTGGGCGCGGAGGGGATCCGCCGGGATCAGCCGATCGTCGCGTTCGCCCAAGAGAACAGCGAGGAGCTGAAAGTCTCGGCGCGGGGGAGCGGCTTCCTCGTCAGTGACGGGCTGGATCTCTCGGTCGTGATGTCCGAGGCTGCCGATGCTGCCGGCGGCGGCGGCGGCGGCCACGACGTGGCGGCGGGGGCGACGATCCCGCGGGAGAACCGGGACGCGTTCCTCGCGGAGGCGGACCGGATCGTCGGCGAGCAGCTCGGCGACTAAGCGCCGATGTCCTCGAACAGCTGTCGGTAGTCCTCGGTGTCGAGCTGGTCGGTGATCCGGTCGAGCTCGTCGTCGAGTTCGTCGAGCCTCGAGGTCAGCTTCCGGTACTCGTCGCTTCGTTCGAGCGCCTCGCGGGGCTTCTCGGCTTCGAGCGTCGCCCGCTTGGAGGCCAGCGACGCGGTGCGCTGGAGCCGGTCGTCGTACTGGCTCCGGGTCTCGAGGCGCTCGACGGCGTCGAGTAAGTCGCTCTGGGAGAGCGGCTTGAGCACGTACAGGTCGAACCCCATCTCCACGATGTCGAAGTCGGGCTCGACCGCGGTCACCATCCCGACCCGAACGTCGATCCCCCGGTCGCGGATCTCCGCGAGCAGGTCCTCGCCGTGGCCGTCGGGGAGCCGGCGGTCGAGCAGCGCGATGTCGTACCGCTCGTCGATCATCGACGACGCGTCGCCGATACTGTTCGCGACGTCGACGTCGTACCCCTCGGCCTCGACGGTGCTGGAGTAGAGCTCCGCCACGTCCTGCTCGTCCTCGACGATCAATACCCGGACGTCCTCCCTGTCGTCGGACCGGTCTCGCGCCCCTGCCTCGGTGCCCGCCTCGCTCATGATCCTATCCCTTCGGCCGCTTTGAGTTAACTTTACCGTCGTACGACTGTCGGACGGTGAGCGTTCGCGTCGGCGACGCCCGCGCCGCGGCCGGCGACCCGGTGGGCTTAATTCCCCCGGCACCGCTACCTCCCCGTACTCATGGTCGACGTGACCGAGACCGGCGTCGACGGTCTCGACTCTATTCTCAACGGCGGCATCGTCGAGAACTCGACGGTCCTGGTCAGCGGCAACCCCGGCACGGGGAAGAGCATCTTCGGCATCCAGTACCTCCACACCGGGGTGAAGGAGTTCGACGAGAAGGGGATCTACATCTCCTTCGAGGAGAACGCCGAGGACATCAGGCAGGCCGCGGAGTCGGTCGGCTTCGAGGACTGGGGCGAGATGGTCGAGCGCGGCGACATCAAGGTGTACGACAAGTCGACGATGCTCCGTGAGGAGGACTTCAACACCGCGATCGACCGCCTGCTGCAGGACTTCGCCGGCACCACGTACGACCGGCTGGTGCTCGACTCGCTGACGATGTTCAGCCTCTTCTTCGACGACGAGAAGGAGAACCGCACGTACCTGCTGAAGTTCTCGGACATCCTCAAGAAGAACGGGCTCACCTCGCTGCTGATCAACGAGCAGGGCGCGGTGTTCCCCGAGACCGAGATCGGGCTGGAGAACTTCCTCACCGACGGCAACATCTACTTCATCCAGACGCCGACGGACAACGGCGTGAACCGCTACATCTGGGTCGCGAAGATGCGAAAGCAGGACATCAACACAGACATCTTCCCGATGGAGATCGGCGAGGGCGGTATCACCGTCTACGAGCGTGCCGGCGGCTTCTCGATGATGGGCAGCGAGGAGCGGCCGGGGTTCTAGCTCTGGGACATCCGCCGCCAGACCTCGTCGAGCTTGTTGGTCACGTCCGACCGCTGTTCGAGGTCGACGCTCAGCCCGTCCCGGAAGTCGATCGACACCTCGTCGACACAGCGACGGTACACCTTGATCCGCCGGTGTTCCTCCGAGAGCGGCCGGTCGTGGAGTTCGAGCAGGTCCGCCTCCGTCAGCTCCTCGATCCGGCGGTAGCAGGTCGCGATCGGGACGTCGAGCTGGTCGGAGAGCTCCTGAGCGGACATCGGCTCGCCCGCCGCTTCGAGGATCTCTGGGTTGTACTTGTTCCCGAGCACCTCGATGATCTCGTCCGAGGCCATTCGTTATCGGGAATGAGACGGCGTTTCAAAAACGTACCGCCATTCTCGACGGGGATCGGGTCCCCGTTTGGCGGTTTGTATTAGTTTGAGTTCTGTCACGGTGTGGTATCAGTTCGAAGAACTGGCTACTCCTCGGTGATCGTCCGGTCCTTCTCGTCGATCTCGCCGCGGTAGAGCTTCGCCCCGTCCTGGGCGACCTGCCGGGCGAGCACCGCGCACTTGATCCGCATCGGCGAGATTTCGACGCCGAGCATCTCGACGATGTCGTCGGTGTCCATCTCGTAGAGCTCCTCGATGCTCGTGCCGGGCAGCTCCTGAGTCAGAAGCGACGCCGCGGCCTGCGAGATCGCACAGCCGTCGCCGCTGAAGGAGACCTCCTCGATCGTCTCGTCGTCGTCGGCCAGCTTCACGTCGACCTGGATGGTGTCCCCACAGGAGGGGTTCTCCCCGACGTGGGAGAAGTCGGGGTCGGCCATCTCCCCGTAGTTCCGGGGGTTCTTGTAGTGGTCGAGAATCTGCTGGCGGTACATGTCCGAGCCACTCATGGCTCGAAAGAGACGGTTTCCGGGGAAAAGGGTTCCGGGGTTCGTGGTCGAATACCGGGATCGCTAACGGGGTGTGGGAGAGTGTGAACGTCGTTCTGGAGTGGTTTCGAAGGGAACGGGGACGGCAACAGCGTCTCGTTCGTAGACCACTTGCGACCGCACCGCCCCGCACAGCCCACAGACCTCCCCAGCCGACTCGCTCCCTACGGTCGCTCGTCCTCCGAGAGAGCAAAGCTCTCTCGTGCCCTCGCTCGCGTTGCTCGCGAGGACCTCGCGCTCGTCGCGCGACGGAGCGCGCTCCGCATTCGCGCCACCGCCTTCCAGAATCAACGGCGACTACGCGAACAGTTCCCGCGCGGTGTCGACGGCGTCGATGAGTTCGTCGATCTCCTCCTTGCGGTTGTAGAGGTAGAACGAAGCCCGCGTGGAGGCGGGGACGCCGAGCACGTCGTGCAGCGGCTGGGTACAGTGGTCGCCCGCGCGGACCGCCACGCCGTGATCGTCGAGGATCGAGGAGAGGTCGTGGGCGTGGACGCCCTCGAGGTTGAACCCCACCAGCCCGCCGCGCTCCTCGCGCGGGCCGTAAATCTCCACGTCGTCGAACTCGCTCAGTCGGTCGTAGGCGTACTCCGCAAGTTCGGACTCGTGGCGCTCGATCGCGTCCATCCCCACGTCCTCGAGGTAGTCGATCGCGGCGGTGAGGCCGACTGCCTCGGCGATCGGCGGCGTGCCCGCCTCGAACTTCCAGGGCAGGTCCTCCCACGTCGAGCCCTCGAACTCCACGCGCCGGATCATCGCGCCGCCGACGAGGAACGGCGGCAGTTCTTCGAGGAGAGCCTCCTTGCCGTACAGCACGCCGATCCCCGTCGGGCCGAGCATCTTGTGGCCCGAGAAGGCGTAGAAGTCGGCGTCGATCTCGCCCACGTCGACCGGGCGGGTGGGGACGGCCTGCGCGCCGTCGATGAAGGAGAGCGCGCCGTGCTCGTGGGCGATGTCGGTGATCTCCGCGACGGGGTTGATCGTCCCGAGCGTGTTCGAGACGTGGACCGTGCTGACCATCGCGGTGTCCTCGTCGACCTTCTCGCGCAGGTCGTCCATGTCCAGCCGGCCGTCGTCGTCGATCTCGACGTACCGGATCTCCGCGCCCTGCTTCTCACAGAGCTGTTGCCACGTGACGAGGGAGGCGTGGTGCTCCATCTGCGTGGTGACGACGTTCTCGCCGGGTTCGAGTTCGGTCAGCCCCCACGTGTAGGCGACGAGGTTGAACGCCTCGGTCGTGTTCTTGGTGAACACGATCTCCTCGCGGCCGTCGGCGCCGACGAACTCGGCCGCGCGGTCGTGGGCGTCCTCGTAGGCGACGGAGGCCTCCTGACTCAGGCTGTGGATGCCGCGGTGGACGTTGGAGTTGTACTGGTAGTAGAACTCCGTCATCGCCTCGACGACCTGCTTCGGCGTGTGGCTGGTCGCGGCGTTGTCGAGGTAGTACAGCGGCGTGTCGTCGTTCTCGTCGGGACCGGGAACGGTCACGTCGCCGCCGACTTTCCGGTCGAGGATCGGGAAGTCCTCGCGGATGGCGTCGACGTCGAGCGCCGGCGAATCGTGGGTAGCCATTGGGTGATAACTGGGGCTGGAGGTGCAAGGGGGCTTCGGTAGCGGGACCGGGAAACGTCGCGAGCGAAGCGAGCGACGGCAAACGGTCCCGAAGTGAGCGGGGAACGAAGTGACCCGCGAGCCGCGGTAGCAGGCCGGAAACACCGCGAGCGAAGCGAGCGACGGCTAACGGTCCCGAAGCGAGCGGGGACGAAGTGACCCGCGAGCCGCGGGAGCAGGCCGGAAACACCGCGAACGAACCGAGCGTTCCCGAGAAAGCGACCCCTAAATCTGCAACAACTGCGCGTGCCGGGTATCTCCGATCTCCAGCACCGTCGCCTCGTCGATGATCCCGGCCTCGACGGCGACGCCGACCGACTCCTCGCCGACGAGGTTCGCGACCGAGGCGCGGCGCAGGCCGTCGATCACGGCGTCGGCGTCGGCCTCGACGGCGTCCTCGCCGGCGTAGAACGACGCCTCGACCGTCAGCGAGATCTCCCCGTCCTCGAACGTCTCCCCGACGAGGTCGGGGTCACAGACGGAGACGAGCAGCCCGCGTTCGGTCTCGCGTTCGCGGAGGAGCATCAGAACTCTTCGACCATCTGCTGCTCGGCCTCCTCGCGCATCTCCTCGGCCCGCTGCCGGACCTCCTCGGCCTCCTCCTCGCGGCCCACTTCTTCCAGCGCGCGGACCTTCTCCTCCAGCACCTCGGCGTTGCTCATCCCGAGGCGCTGAGCGTTCTCGAAGCAGTCGACGGCGTCCTCGGCGAGCCCGCGCTCGAGCATGAAGAAGCCGCGGTTGTACCACGCCTGCGCGAAGCGCGGGTCGATCTCCACCGCGTTCTCGGCGTGGCGCAGCGCCTCCTCGCTCTGGCCGAACTCCCAGAGCGCGTAGGCGAGGTTCGTCTCGGCAGTGGCGGCGTGCTCGGAGTCGTCGTCGATGTCGATCGCCTCCTTGTACGCGCCGATCGCCTCGTCGTACTCTTCCAGTTCGGCGTGGGCGGCACCCTTGTTCACCCAGGCCTCCTGCTCCTTGTGGGGGTCCTCGGCGTACTGCGCGGCGCGCTCGAACGTCTCCGTCGCCTCCTCGAAGCGGTTGATCTTCGTGTAGGAGACGCCAACGTCGATGAGCTGGTCGACGTCGACCTCGTCTTTCGCGATGTTGCGCTCGTCGAGCAGGTCCGCGAGCACGCGGGTGTCGACGGGGTCGACCTCGCCGGGGTCGACTTTCAGTTCGGGCGGGTCGATGTCGAACTCCTCGAACTCGTCGGGGAGTCCCTGACCCTCCGAGAACTGGTGATCGCGGTCCTCACGGGGGTTATCACTCATTACCCGCAGTTCGCGGTCGTCGGGGGTAAGGGTTACGCGTCCAGCCCCAACGCTTAGTCGTCGCCGGGACCTGCCACCCCGGTATGCGCCTGTTCTTCGCGATCGACCTGCCCGACGATCTCCGGGAGCCGTTCGCCGCGATACAGGACGACCTCGCGGCCGCCGAAGGGCTGAGTTTCACCGACCCCGAACAGGCCCACCTGACGATGAAGTTCCTCGGCGACACCCCGACCGAGGACGACGCGGCCGACGACCCGACCGTCGCCGACGCGAAAGTCGCCGGCGCGGCGGCGGTCGACGCGGCCGACCTCTCGCCGTTCGAGATGGAAGTCGGCGGCCTCGGCGCGTTCCCCTCCGCGGAGTACATCTCGGTGGTCTGGGCGGGCGTCCGCGACGGCGCGGCCGACCTCGAAGCGCTCGCCGCCGCACTCGAAACGGAGACCATCGACCGGGGGTTCGACGCGGCGGACAACCCCTTCACGCCACACGTCACCCTCGCCCGGATGAACGACGCCCGCGGGAAGGACCTCGTGCAGGACCGCCTCCGGAACACCGACCCCACGGTCGGTCGCTTCACCGCCGAGGAACTCCGGCTGAAGCGCTCGGTCCTCGGCGACGACGGCGCGGAGCACGAGACGATCGCACGCTTCCCGCTCTGATTTCTCGGAGTGCCGTGCTACTTTCTGTCCTTCCGCTCGGAACAGTTATCTCCACTGACAGCGAAGTAGGGGTATGGAACTCAGCAACGTTCAGCAGTACGCGGGCGACCGCGGCGTCGACAGCGGGATGGCCGTCGACGAACTCCGACGCCGCTACGCCGCGCTCCGTGCCCGGGCGGCCGACAGCGAGGAAGCCGCCGCGGCGCGCCACCGGCTGGCCGAGCGGACGATCGACCTGACCGAGGAGTACTTCCCGGAAGAGGTCGCCGCGCGACGCCGGAAAGTCGCCGCCGCGGGATTCGCCGCCGGCCTCGTCGTCGGTGGCGCCGCGGGCGCGATGCTCCGCCGGTAGCTGTATCCCTCCGACCGATCTTTTCTCGCGACGACGATAGTCCGAACTACGCTTCGTCGGCGTCGACTGCCGCCTCGACAGGCTCGAACGCCGTCTCACAGGGCGGCCCGTCGGCGAAGTCGAACCGAACCGTCCCGTCCGCCCCGATCGAGAGCAGGGACGCCGAAACCGTCCCGTAGCCGTTCTGGTGGACACAGACCCCGTAGTCGTGATCGCCGAGCACGCCCGTCGCGCGGTCGAGCCACGCGTCGCTGTCCTCGTCGGGTTCGGGGAGGAGTGCGGTCCGGACGGCTGCGGCGTCCTCGGCCTGCTCCTGCCCGCGCTCCGGATCGGACGCCGGGATCGCGGGCGCGTCACTGGCGCCGACGTTGACGACGACGTGGACGCCGGGCTCCAGTTCGCGGACCAGCAGCCGGCCGTCCCACTCCAGCAGGTACGCCGCGTCGGCGTCGGCGAGCACGAGGTTGAACCCCGCATACTCGTTCTCCTCGACAGCGGCCTCGACCGTCCTGAGCGCCTCCTCGGCGGAGCCTTCGCCCAGCGCGTCGCGTGTGAGTAGCCCCCGCGAGCGCTCGCCCGCGAGGTCGGCGTCGGTCCAGCGGTTCGTGATCCCGACGAACAGGCCAGCGTCGTTGTACCCCAGCCACGTCCCCCCGGCCTCCGCGTCGCGGGGCGCGACGACGGTCGGCTCCCCCTCGATCCGCCCCGGCGGCTCGGACGGCCGGTCACGTTGCTCGTCGCGGTTCGCGGCCACGGCCACGGGCGCGTCGTCGAACACCTGCCAAGCGAGCGTCAGCGTACACACGGTCCCGGGTAGGCGCGGGCGGTGTTTAAGCCCCCGGCGTCCCACCTCCCGAGGAATGCTCGAAGGCGTCAACGTCGCGCTCGGCGTGACCGGCAGCATCGCGGCGGTAAAGGTCGTCGAACTCGCCCACGAACTCCGGCGGCAGGGCGCCGAGGTCCGCGGCGTGCTGACCGAGAGCGCGCAGGGGATCGTCCACCCGTGGGCGGTGGAGTTCGCGACCGGCCACGAACCGGTCACGGAACTCACGGGACGCGTCGAGCACGTCGAACTCTGCGGCCGCGACGGCTGGGCGGACGTGCTCCTGATCGCGCCCTGCACCGCCAACACCGTCGGGAAGATCGCCGCCGCGGTCGACGACTCGCCGGTCACGACGACCGCGACGACCGCCATCGGTGCGGACGTGCCGGTCGTGATCGCCCCCGCGATGCACGAGCCGATGTACGACCACCCGGGCGTGCTCGACGCGATCGAGACGGTCGAGTCGTGGGGCGTCGAGTTCGTCGACCCGCGGATCGAGGAGGGCAAAGCGAAAATCGCGACGGAGGAGGCCATCGTGACCGAGGTCGCCCGTGCGACAGCGCCCGACACCCTCGCCGGCCGGCACGTCGTCGTCACCGCCGGCGCGACCAGCGAACCGATCGACCCGATCCGGTCGATCACCAACCGCGCGTCGGGGAAGACCGGCCGCGCGGTCGCGAAGGCGTGCTACGTTCGGGGGGCGGACGTAACGCTGGTCCACGACGGCGACGACGTGCCCTACGCGGCGGTCAAGCAGGTCGAGCGCGCGGCAGAGATGTGCGACGCGGTACTCGCGGCAGTCGACGACGGCGCCGACGCGCTGATCTCCGCGGCGGCAATCTCCGACTTCACCGTCGACGCCGCCGACGAGAAGATCAAGTCCGGCGAGGAGCGCACGCTGACACTCACGCCGGCACCGAAGCTGATCGACGACGTTCGAGAGGCGTACCCTGAACTCCCAATCATCGGCTTCAAGGCCGAGACCGCCGGCGGCGACGAGGGACTGGTCGACGAAGCCCGCCGGATTCTGGACCGAGCGGGGCTTTCGTTCGTCGTCGCCAACGACGCGAGCGTAATGGGCGACGACGAGACGCGGGCGCTGCTGGTGCGCGACGAGGGGTACGCGGAGTTCGCCGGCAGCAAGGCGGATCTCGGCACGCGGGTAGCAGAAGAGTTGGCCGAAGTTCTCGGGGAGGCGTAGCTACTCCCGTTGTCGGTCCCGCGGCCGACGCCGGCGCCTATCGCCGGCGTCCGCCGTGGTCGGCGGCGACTGACTACTGTCGCCGCCCACCGTGCCCCGGGTAGTCGCGCTCGAACCGCTCGCCGATCTCCTCGCCGGAGATCTCCACGATTACGGGCCGACCGTGCGGGCAGGCGTAGGGGTTCTCACAGTCGTCCAGCGCCGACAGCAGTTCGCTCACCGACCCCTCGGTCAGCGACGTGTTGCCCGTCACCGACGGGTAGCACGCCAGATCCGCGAGCAGGTCGTCGACGGCGTCGTCGACCGCCGCCTCGCCGTCGCCCTCGGAGACGAACGCCGAGAGGCTGTCCCGCAGGAGTTCGGGGTCCAGCGTCGCGTCGAACACCGCCGGGACGGCCGTCACTTCGACCGTGCGGTCGTCCCGCCGGTCCGCCTCGAACCCCATCTCCCCCAGCGCGTCGGCGTGGCTGGCGAACAGTTCGGCCTCGCGGGCAGTGAGTTCGAGCGTGACCGGCGACGCCAGCGCCTGACTCGCCATCCCGGCGTCGAACTCCCGCTGGAGGCGCTCGTAGTTGACGCGCTCGTCGGCGGCGTGCTGATCGATCAGGACGAGGCCGTCGTCGGTCTCCGCGACGACGTAGGTGTCCTGTAGCTGTCCGAGCACCCGTAGCGTCGGCAGCGAGTCGAACTCGCCGCCCGCCTCGGCGGTCCCGCCGCCCAGCGCCTGCTGGGTCGCCGTGGCGAACGAGCGATCCCCCTCCGGCGTTCGGGCGGGTTCGGTCCGTGACCGCTCGGTCGTTCCGGAGTCGGACCGACTGTGCGAGGGGTCGACTGTCTCCGGGGAGTCGGCCGAATCCGGCGTGTCGTCACGGGCAGTGCGGTCCCGGCTGTCCGGCCGCGAACGCGATCCGCCGGTCGATGTCGGTGAGTTCCCGGAGAGATCGACTGACCAGTCGTCCGCCTCGTCGGCCGCCGAGTCCGCGGTCGTCGCTCCCTCGTCGGTGTCGTCCGTTTCCGACCCGTTCTGCCAGTCCTCGAGTTCGGTTTCGGCCGATTCGTCGTCGGTCGATTCGCCGCCTCGGATGCCGCCCGAGGGTGCAGTCGAGTCCGTCGAGGACTCGATTCTCGAGTTCTCGGCCGGGGTGCCGCTACCGGTGGACCGGTTTAGATCGTTGTCGGGTCGTGTCCGGCCGGGAGACGGGCCTCGATCGCCGACGCCGCTCGCTTCCTCGTGGCGCGTGCCGGCGCCGCCGACGGCCTCCTCGTCGTCGACGCCGGGACGGACCGGCGTCTCGTCGGCCTGCGAGCGCCCGCGGGGCGCGGAGGTCCGGATCAGCCCCTCGGCCAGCAGCGCGTCCTCGACGGCCTCGCTCACGGCGTCCCGGACGCCCGCCTCGTCGTCGAAGCGGACCTCCAGTTTGCGGGGGTGGACGTTCACGTCGACGGTCGCGGGATCGAGTTCGACGAACAGCACCGCGAACGGGTAGCGGTCCGGCGCCAACTGCCCGCCGTAGGCGTCGAGCACCGCCTCCCGGAGCGCCGAGGCGGTGACGTAGCGATCGTTGACGAACGTCGAGAGGTACTCCCGGCCCGCGCGGGTAGTCTCGGGGTGAGAGACCAGCCCCTGCACGGAGTGAACGGGGGCGTCGTCGCTCTCTGCGGACCACTCCACGTCGACCATCGACTCCGCGACCTCGCGGCCGTACACCGAGAGCACCGTCGAGCGGAGGTTTCCGGTGCCGTCGGTCGCGAACACCTCGCGGTCGTCGTGCTCAAGCGAGACGGCGACGCCGGGGTTGGCCAGCGCGTACTGCGTGGCGACGGTGTTGACGTGGTCGAACTCGGTCGCGTCGGTCTTGAGGAACTTCCGCCGGGCGGGGACGTTGTAGAACAGGTCCTCCACTTCGACGACCGTCCCCGCCGGGCAGCCCGCCGGTTCGGGGTCGCCGATGTCGCCGCCGGTGACGGTGAGCTCGTGGCCCATCTCGCCGCCGCGGGGCTTCGAGCGGACCGTCGTCCGGGAGACCGCGCCGATAGCTGCGAGTGCTTCACCGCGGAACCCCAGCGTCCCCACGCCGGCTTCGAGGTCGGCGATGTCGCCGATCTTCGAGGTGTGGTGATCCCGGACCGCGAGGTCGAGTTCCTCGGCAGTCATGCCGACGCCGTCGTCGCGGACGCGGATGCCGTCCTTGCCGCCGCGCTCGACCGCGATCGAGACGCGGTCGGCGCCGGCGTCGATGCTGTTCTCGACCAATTCCTTGACGACGGAGGCGGGGCGCTCGACCACCTCGCCGGCGGCGATGCGCTGGACCGTCTCGTCGTCGAGCGCGGTGATGTCCGGGGTGTCCTCGGCCATGATCAGAACACCGCCCGCTCGATCGCGTCCTTCTGACTGCTGTTCAACTCGCGCTCGACGGCCTCCTCGGGGGCGAGCCACACCGCCCGGACGTGGTCGCCCGCGAGCGTCACGCTCTCGGTCGGGCTGTGGGCGCGGTAGATGGTGGCGAACGCGCCGCCCTCGTCGATCTCCCAGGCGGTACTCAGCACGGGATCGTCGACGGCCGCGTCGATCCCGGTCGTCTCACGGACTGCGCGTTTCAGCCCCGGGACCGGCTGCTCGCCCACCCGGAGCTGCCCGCCGGGAAGCTCCCAGACGCCGTCCTCGTTCTCCAGCAACAGCAGGCGGCGCTCCGGCTCGGGGCCGAGCAGCACCGCCTTCTGGGTGACCGCGAACCGGCGGCTCACGGTCGACCCCCCGCGTCGACTCGCTGTGTGTGCATGGAGACACCCACAGGGCGCGGGACAAAGAACGATGCGCTCACTCGTCGAGCCGGGACTGCCACTCCTCGACGCGCTGCATCAGTTCGATCGGCGAGATCTCCGCCACGTCGGTCCCGTCGAGTTCCTCCAGCACGTCGGCGGCCTCGGGATCGACCGCCTCGCCCTCGACGCCGCCACCGTCGCCGACGGTTTCCGGGGTCGTGTCGGCTGCTCCGCCGCTCGGCTGGCCGGCGCTCGTCGCGCCCGCGAAGCTCCCCGAACTCAGGTCGAAGACGGCCTGTTTCGTCTCGCCGTCCCCGCCCGAGCCGCGGGCCTCGATCGCCTTCTCCTCGCGCAGGCGGTCGAGCACGTCGCCCGCGCGGTCGACCACGGGGCCGGGCACGCCCGCGAGGTCGGCGACGTGAATCCCGTAGGAGCGGTCAGTCGGGCCGTCGCGGACGGTCCGGAGGAACGTCACGTCGTTCCCCTCGCCCGGCTCGCCGTCGACCGCGACGTGGACGTTCGCGACGCCCTCCAAGTGGTCCGCGAGCGTCGTGAGTTCGTGGTAGTGGGTCGCGAACAGCGTCTTCGCCCGGACCTCGTTGTGGAGGTACTCCGTCGCCGCCCACGCGATCGAGATGCCGTCGTACGTCGCCGTCCCGCGGCCCACCTCGTCCAGAATTACGAGCGAGTCCTCGGTCGCGGAGTGGAGGATGTTCGAGAGTTCCTGCATCTCGACCATGAACGTCGAGCGCCCCTGTGCGAGCTCGTCCAGCGCGCCGACGCGGGTGTAGATCCCGTCGACGAGGCCGACCTCCGCCGACCGTGCGGGGACGAAGCTCCCGGCCTGCGCCAAGAGGGTGATCAGCGCGGCCTGTCGCATGTACGTCGACTTCCCGCTCATGTTCGGCCCCGTGACGATCAGGAACCGCCGGTCGCGGTCGAGGTGGAGGTCGTTCGGCACGAACTCCGTCGTGGTCTCGACGACGGGGTGGCGGCCGGCCTCGACGTGCAGCGCGTCGCCGTCGGTGAGTTCGGGGCGGGTCCAGTCGTTGCGCGCGGCGTGGTCTGCCAGCGAGGCCAGTGCGTCGACTTCGGCGATGGCGCGCCCGGCGTCCTGCAGGAGTTCGGCGCGGGCGGCGACGCGCTCGCGGAGTTCTTCGAACAGTTCGTACTCCAGTTCCCCGCGAGCCTCCTCGACGCGCATGATCTCCCGCTCCTTCTCCTCGAGCTCGTCGGTGACGAACCGCTTGGAGTTCTTGAGCGTCTTCACCTCGCGGTAGTGTTCGGGCACCTGATCGGCGACGCTCTTGCCGACCTGGATGTAGTAGCCGTCGGTCTTGTTGCGGTCGACGGTGACGTGTGAGAGCCCGTGCTCCCGCTTCTCACGGTCGGCGAGCGTGTCGAGGAACCGCTCTAGCTCCTCGTGGCGCTCGATCAGTTCGTCGAGTTCCTCGTCGTACCCCTCGCGGAAGATCCCGCCCTGCGTGACCGTCTTCGGCGGGTCGTCGCGGATCGCCGCGTCGAGTTCCTCCCGGAGGTCGGCGGCGGCCGCGCGGTCGGGCTTCGCGAGCACGTCCGGCAGCGGCGAGGTCGCGAGCGGCGTGTCGTCGATCGCGTCCTCCAGCGCGGGCAGCACCGCGAGCGTCTGCTTCACCGCGAGCAGGTCGCCCGCGTCCGCGGAGCCGGAAGCGGCGCGGGACGCCAGCCGTTCGAGGTCGTAGGCGTCGTCGAGGCAGTCACGCAGGGCCTCGCGGGCCAGCGCCGCGCTCGCGAGCGACTCGACGGCGTCGTGCCGCCGGGCGAGCAATTCCTGATCGCGGCGCGGCCGCGTGATCCACTCCCGGAGCAGCCGGCGCCCGGGCGAGGAGACCGTCGCGTCGATGGTGTCGAACAGCGCCCCCTCGCTGCCGCCCTGCATCGTCTCGACCAGTTCGAGGTTGCGCTGCGTGGTCGCGTCGAGGTCGAGGTGGTCGTCGGGGCGGTAGTGCTGGAGCCGGCTCATCGCCGCCGAGACGCCGAGACCGGTGTCATCGACGTAGGCGAGGATCGCGCCCGCCGCTTGGACGGCGGGGGAGTCGTGGTCGAGGCCAATGCTCTCCAAGGTCGACTCCCCGAACCGCTCGCGGACGCGGTGGCGCGCACGGCCGGGGCCGAACTCGTCGCTCGGGCGCAGCGTGTGGGTGGCGTCGAGGCGTTCCTGCAGGCGCGAGAGCAGGGGATCGTCGGTCCGTACCTCGGGGCCGGGGAGGAGTTCGGTGGGGGCGAAGCGGTAGAGTTCGGCGCTCGCGGCGTCGGCGCCGTCGACGGCCGTGACGAGGAAGCGGCCCGTGGTGATGTCGGCGAACGCGAGGCCGTACTCGCCGGATTTCCCTTCGACGACCGCCGCGAGGTACTGCGCGTCGTCGTCGGTGGTCTCGACGAGCGTTCCGGGCGACGCGAGGCGGGTGATCTCGCGGTACTTCGAGCCGTCCTCGGCGTCGAACTGGTCGGCGACGGCCACGCGGTAGCCGCGTTCGACCAGCGCGGTCAGGTAGGGGGTGAGCTCCGAGAGCGGGACGCCCGCCATCGGGTAGGAGGAGCCGTGAGAGGACTTCTGGGAGATCGTGAGGTCGAGCTCGTCGGCGACGGTCTCGGCGTCGTCGGCGAACAGCTCGTAGAAGTCGCCACACTGCATCATCAGCAGATCCGCGTCGGTCTCGGCCTTCAGAGAGAGGAACTCCTCGACGATTCCCTGCGACATGGAGGTGTCTCGGTGGGTTGGTGGCTAAAGCCCTGCGGGTCGCTGGCGGTCGCTGTCTCGACCGTGGATAAACGGTCCGCCGTGGGTGAACGGCCACGTCTGGCCGACCGCACGGCGATGCGCGCATCGCCGCGGTGCCACCCCGATAAGGCCCCTACCCCGAACCGGGGCGACATCGCGACACCCGACCGAACGGAGTCGAGGTATAAGTGTTTCGTGGGATTCGGGCGTTCAGCCCTCGATCAGGCGCTCCAGCTGCTCGGGCGGCACCGCGCCGCGGGCGGCGTGGCCGTCGGCGGCGAACGTCGGCACGCCGGTGACGCCGCGGTCGCGGGCGGTCTGGAACTGCGCCTCGAGGCGGTCGGCCCACTCCTCGTCGGTCGCCGCCTCGCGGATCTCCTCGGCGTCGAGGCCGACCGACTCGGCCACGTCGGCGATCACGTCGGGGTCGCCGATGTCGCGGTGGTCGTCCCAGTACGCCGCGAACAGCGCGTCGTCGAACGCCTCGAACTGCTCGGGGTGCTCCTCGCGGACGTAGAACGCGGCCTGCTGGGCGTTCCAGGAGTCGGTGTCGGGCACCGCGTCGATGTCGAGGGCCACGTCGTACTGCTCGCTCAGGCGGTCGACGTTCTCCCGGACCTGCTCGAAGTAGTCGTCGTCCTTCCCGTCGTCGACGTCGTCCCGGATCTGTCGGTCTTCGTCCCGCTTGTACCCGCGGAGGTCGAACGGATGCCACTCCACCGCGAGCGGGGCGTCCCGGCTCTCGCGGTACTGCGCCAGCGACGCGCGACCCAGATAGCAGAACGGGCAGACGTAGTCGCTGAACACCACTACCTCGTCGGCCTCGGCGTCGGTGTCGACGACGCCGTCGGATTCGGACATACCGTGTCCAGACGCTGAACCGGGAAAAGGACCGGGGTAGCGGCCTGTGCGCTACGTCGACAGGCCGAGCGCGTCGGCGTGATCGTCGAGCAGGCCGGCGAACTCCCAGCCTTTGGGTTCGACCCGGTAGCGCACTCGAACCACCGGCACGTCCACGTCGACGACGCGACCGAGGTCGTGGGGGGTCCCCGCGAGCACGAGCTCCGGATCGGCGTTCTCGATCGTCGCTTCGAGGTCGGCGATCTGCGCCTCGCTGTACCCCATCGCGGGCAGCACGCGGTCGAGGTGGGGGTACGCCGCCAGCGTGTCGGCGACAGACCCGACCGCGTGCGGTTCGGGGTCGATCCGTGCGGCGGCGCCGAACTGCTCGGCGGCGACCGTGCCGGCGCCCGTGCTCGCGTCGCCGTGGGTCAGCGTTGGCCCGTCCTCGACGACCAGCACCTCGGCGCCGTCGACGACCTCGGGATTCTCGACGCTCACCACTGAGTCGGCGTGGAGGATCTCGGCGTCGGGGTTGACCGACTCGACGTTCTCGACCACCTGCTCGATATCTTCCTGCTCGGCGCTGTTCTCCTTGTTCACGAGCGCGTAGTCGGCCATCCGGAGGTTCGCCTCGCCGGGGTGGTAGCGCGTCTCCGCGCCGGCCCGCAGCGGGTCACAGAGCACGACGTGGAGGTCCGGCTCGACGAACGGGAGTTCGTTGTTGCCGCCGTCCCAGAGCAGCACGTCGGCCTCGTCGGCGGCCCGCCCGATCACGTCGGCGTAGTCGACGCCGGCGTAGACGACGTGGCCGCGCTCGATGTGTTGCTCGTACTCCTCGCGCTCCTCGATCGTCACGCCCGCCTCGTCGAGGTCGGCCATCGTCTCGAAGCGCCGGACGCGCCCCTCGACGAGGTCACCGTACGGCATCGGCTCGCGGACGACGGCGGTCTCGACGCCGCGGGACTGGAGTTCGTCCGCCAGCGCACGGCTGACCTGAGACTTCCCGCAGCCCGTCCGGACGGCGTCGACGGCGATCACCGGCACCGACGCCTCGATCATCGCGGTCTCTGGCCCGCGGATCTCGAAGTCCGCGCCCGCGGCGATCGCCCGGGAGCCGGCGTGCATCACCGTCTCGTGGCTCACGTCGGAGTAGGAGAAGACGACGGTGTCGACGTCCTCCTCGCGGACCAGCGCCTCCAGTTCGGACTCGGGGGAGATGGGAATCCCCTCCGGGTAGCCCTCGCCGGCGAGTTCGGGCGGGTAGCGTTCGTGGCCGCCCTCGGCCGTCTCGCCGAGGTTCTGTCCCGGCGCCGCCGTGAACGCGACGACACGGGCGTCGTCGCGGCCGCGGTAGGCGGTGTTGAAGTCGTGGAAGTCCCGCCCCGCCGCGCCCATGATGAGCACGCGTTCGGTCATTCGCTCCGGCGTTGGGCCGGCGGGGCGAAAAGGCTACTCGCCGCCCGCCGCCGAAGCTTCAAGCACGCCCCCGCCGAGGCCCCGCGCATGGACACGCTCGTCACGAACGGGACGCTGCTCACGATGCGGGGCGAGAGGCTCGGGATCGTGGATGGAGACTCGCCGGCGAGGGAAACCGGCGAGGGCGGTGGTGCCGTCGCGGTCGACGACGGCCGGATCAGCTACGTCGGCCCGGCGGCCGAGGGACCGGATCCGGGAGACGCCGAGGAAGTCGTCGACGCGGAGGGCGGCGTCGTCATGCCCGGGCTGGTGAACGCCCACACCCACATGGCCCACACGCTGCTCCGCGGCGGGGCGCAGGACGTGCCCGAGATCGAGTGGATGAACCGCGCGCTCGGCCCGCTGTCGGCCCACGCCGACGAGGCCGACCGCGTGGCGGGCGCGCGACTCGGCGTGCTGGAGGCGGTTCGCGCCGGCGCGACGACGATCTGTGAGTACGCCGGCGAAGTGGGGACGCTCGTCGAAGAGGTGTACCAGCCCCTCGGTGTCGACGTGGTCGCGGTCGAGACGATCAACGAGGTGCCCGACGAGCGCGGGGATCTCGGACCGCGGGAGCTCTACCCGTTCGACCGCGAGCAGGGGGAAACGGCGTTGGCCCGCGCGGACCGACTGTTCGAACGGTTCGGCGACGACCCGCTGGTGACGCCCGCCTACGGCCCGCAGGCGCTGGATATGGTGTCCCCGGAGCTTCTCCAGACGGTCCAGCAGCACGCCCACGAGCGGGGCGCGAAGCTCCACCTCCACACCGCGCAGGGCGAGCGGGAATCCATCCAGATCGAGGAACGCTACGGCGCCGAGGAATCGACGGTATCGGTGCTCGACGACCTGGGGATCGTCGACGACTCGCTCGTGGCGGTGCACTGCCACGGTGCGACGCCGGCGGAGCGCCGGCGGCTCGCGGAAGGCGGCGCGGCGATGCTCGGCTGTCCGTCCTCGATCGCCGCGATCGACGGGATCGTGCCCCCGGTGGCGGAGTTCCGCGAGTACGACGCCCCGGTCGGGATCGGCACCGATCAGGCGCCCGGGCCGGGCCACCACTCGATGGTCCGCGAGGCCCGCACCGCGGCGACGCTCTCGAAAGTCGAGCGGACCGATCCGACCGCCCTCACCGCGCCCGAGGCGCTGCGGCTCGCGACTGTCGGCGGCGCGGAGGCGCTGGGGATCGACGACGAGGTGGGGACGCTCGAAGAAGGGACGCGGGCGGACCTGCTCGTCGTCGAGACCGACCAGCTCTCGACCGCGCCCGCGGTCGAGTCGCCGCTGCACACCGCCGTCCCGAACCTCGTCTACTCGACGACCGGTCGGGAGGTCCGGGACGTGTTCGTCGCCGGCGAGCCGGTCCTGCGGGACGGGGCGTTCGTCGACGCCGACCCCGAGGCGGCCGTCGCGGAGGCGACCGAGCGGGCGCGGGCGCTGTACGAACGCGCGAGCGAGGACTGGCGCGCCGCGGACTCCGAACTGGTCGCCGCTGTCGACGACGGCTGGCTCTGAGCGCGGCAGTCAGTGGTCGTGGCCGGCGCCGTCTGCGGCGTCGCTCGTCGACTCGCCGTCCTCGCTCTCGCTGTGGCCCGAAAGCGCACCGAGCCCCGACGCGGGGTCGAAGCCGTCGACGGGGGTGACGGAGTAGTCCACGGTGAGGGTGTCCCGGGTCGCGCGGATCTTGCCGACGAACGTCGACACCTCCTCGAGGGTCCCCTCCAGCACGAACAGTTCCATACAGTGGCGCTCGCCGACGTGGGAGTGGAAGTTCGAGGCGACCAGCCCTTCGTGCTCGTGGCGGAGTTGCATCATGCGCTCCTCGACGCTCGTGGTCTCGTACTCGAAGAGGACGGTGACGACGGCCATGAGGTCGCGGTCCTCCAGCCGGCGGTCCTCGAACTCGCCCAGCAGGTTCCGGGCGGCCTCCCGGATCACCTCGCTGCGGCCCGTGTAGCCGTGTTCCTCGGAGAACGTGTCGATCCGTTCGAGCAGTTCGTCGGGCATCGAGACGCTGACGACGGTCATGTAGCAACCGAGACGCCTCTCGTTAATAATGATTAGCAGTCCCCGCGTGTGCCGACCCGAACGCGTATGCCGGGCGGCACCGAAGCGCCGCCGATGCTCGTCGTACACGCGACTTTCCCGATCGACCCCGAACAGCGTGAGGAAGCGCTCGACAGCGCCGCCGATCTGGTCGAGGCCACCCGCGAGGAGGCCGGCGTGATCGAGTACAACGCCGTCACGGATCTGGTGGAGTCGAACCTCCTGCGGTTCATGGAGGTGTACGAGGACGAGGACGCGTTCGCGGCCCACGTCGAGAGCGATCACTTCCAGGCGTTCGAAGCGGAACTCCCCGACCTGCTCGGGGGCGAGCCCGACGTGATGCGCTACGAGGTCAGCGACGCCTCGGAAGTGGAGGTCTGAGGAGAAAGGACGGATCGAACGGCGTTAGCGCACCGAGTCGAGGATCAACTGCTGCTCGACGCGCTTGACCTCGTGCTGGACGTCACGTACCGCGTCGATGTTCGCCGAGATGCTGCTGATCCCCTCCTCGACGAGGAAGTCGACCATCTCGGGCTTGGAGCCGGCCTGCCCGCAGATCGACGTGTCCACGTCGTGCTCGCGGCAGGTCTCGATCGTCTCGCTGATCAGTTCGAGCACCGCGGGGTGGAGTTCGTCGAAGCGGTCAGCGACGTGCTCGTTGTTGCGGTCGACCGCCAGCGTGTACTGGGTCAGGTCGTTGGTGCCGAAGGAGGCGAAGTCGATCCCCTGCTCGGCCATCTCCTCGACCATCAGCGCGCTGGCGGGCGTCTCGATCATCACGCCCCAGTTACGCTTCTCGGTGTCGATGCCGGCCTCCTGCATCAGCTTCTTGGCCCGGATCACGTCCTCGGCGTCGTTGACCAGCGGGAGCATGAGCTCGACGTTGTCGTAGCCCATCTCGTACAGTTTGCGGAACGCCGCGAGCTCGTGCTGGAACACCTCCGGCTTGTCGAGGCTGCGGCGGATCCCCCGCCACCCGAGCATGGGGTTGTGCTCGTCGGGCTCGTCCTCACCGCCCTCCATCGAGCGGAACTCGTCGGTCGGCGCGTCGAGCGTGCGCACCCGGACGGGCCGGGGGTAGAACTCCTCGGCGACGCCCTGGATGCCGTCGACGAGCTGGTCCTGGTACGCCTCGGCCCCCTCGTCTTCGATGTATCGCTCGGGGGTCTTACCGAGCGT
Organism: Halolamina salina; assembly: GCF_054653455.1. Classification (NCBI taxonomy): domain Archaea; kingdom Methanobacteriati; phylum Methanobacteriota; class Halobacteria; order Halobacteriales; family Haloferacaceae; genus Halolamina; species Halolamina salina. Next base: position 2,077,030 of record NZ_BAAIGE010000002.1, read on the forward strand.
GAGCACCATGTGCTCCATCCGGAGCAGCCCCACGCCGTCGGCGCCGGTCGCGGCCGCGCGCTCGGCGGCCTCCGGGATGGAGACGTTGACCTTCACCTCGGTCGCAGTCATGGGCTTGACCGGCGTTTTGGGGCGGACCTCCTCGACTGGCTCGTGGTCGGGCTCGGCGGGCTCGGTCCGGCCCTCGATCACGGTGCCGCGGTCGCCGTCGATGGTGACGACCTGATCGTCGACGAGCTCGCGGGAGCCGCTGCCGGTGCCGACCACCGCAGGGACGCCGAGCTCGCGGGAGACGATCGCGGCGTGACTGGTCATCCCGCCCTCGTCGGTGACGATCCCCGCGGCGCGCTTCATCGCGGGCACCATGTCGGGCATCGTCATCTCGGTGACGAGGATGTCGCCGTCGCCGACCTTGTCGAGTTGGTCGAGTTCGGTGACGACGCGGACCTCGCCCGCGACGACGCCCGGCGAGGCGCCGAGTCCGCGGAGCAGCACGTCGCCCTCGCCCTCGTTCTCGGTTTCGCGCTCCTCCTCGATGTCGGCGTCGCCGTCGTCGATCGTGGTGATCGGCCGGGACTGGAGCATGTAGATGTCGCCGTCGGCGACCGCCCACTCCACGTCCTGTGGCTCGTCGTAGTGGTCCTCGACGCGCTCGCCGAGTTCGACCAGGTCCTCGATCTCGTCGTCGGAGAGCACCCGCTCGTTCCGCCGGTCCGGCGACACCGACTCCTCGACGGTCTCGCCCGTCTCGGGGTCCTTGATCATCTTGACCTTCTTGTCGGCGACGGTCACCTCCTCGACCGAGTCGGTGTTCCGGTCGTACACGTAGTTGTCCGGGGAGACCGTCCCCGAGACGACCGCCTCGCCCAGCCCCCACGCGGCCTCGATGATCAGTCGGGGCTCGCCCGTGGAGGGGTGGGAGGTGAACATCACGCCGGACTTGTCGGCGTCGACCATCTGCTGGACGACGACCGCGATGTCGACGGCGTCGTGGGGGAAGTCCTTGCGCTCCCGGTAGTAGATGGCGCGCTGGGAGAACAGCGACGCCCAGCACTCCTTGACGCGTTCGAGCAGCGCCTCCTCCGTGACGTTGAGGAACGTCTCCTGCTGACCCGCGAAGGAGGCGTCGGGCAGGTCCTCGGCGGTCGCCGAGGAGCGCACGGCGACGAACGCCTCGCCGTCGCCGAGGTTGCTGTAGGCCTCGAGGATCTCCTCGCGCACCTCCTCGGGGAACGGCGTGTTCAGGATCAGGTCGTGGGCGGTGTCGGAGGCCTCCTTGAGCGCGGCGGAGTCCTCGGGGTCCACGTCCATCGCCGCGAACAGTTCATCGTCGATGCCCGCCTCCTCGATGAACGCCCGATACGTCCCCGCCGTGACGACGAATCCCGGCGGTACGGGAAGCCCCGCCCCGGTGAGCTCACCGAGGGAAGCGCCCTTTCCGCCGACCGTCTCCAGGTCCGCGGCGCGAACGTCGTCGAGCCAGAGTACTCCCATCAGGTAGGGATGCCGGTGTAGCGATAAAGAAGGTTCCGGAGAGTTCGGGGTGAACCTCGAGCCTACTCGAACACCGCGTCGAACGCCGACGCCCCCAGCGGGTCGAACGTCCCGGCGGCCAAGTCCTCCCGGACGTGGCTCTGCCGGCCCATGCCGACGAGCGCCGCGGCGACCGCCGGCGCCGAGCGCGCGAAGTTGATCGCCCGCTGGGCCGGGCTGTCGCCGGCGAGTTCGGCCGAGATGTCCTCGGGCAGTCCCGCGACCAGTTCGCCGCCCATCAGCGCCGCGCTCGCGAACACCGAGAGCCCCTCGCGGTGGGCGAACTCCAGCGCGCTCACCGCCTCGCCGCTCTCTGGGTCCTCGTGGTGGGCGCTCGTGAACGCGTCGGCCATGTGGACGTTGAACGGCAACTGGATCGCCTCGAAGTCGTGGTCGTCGGCGTCGCCGCCAACCGACTCGGCGGCCGAGCGGGCGCAGTCGAGCACGCGCGACAGCGAGAGATGCTGATCGTGCTCGGGCGGCACGCGGAACGCCTCCCACGAGGCGACGCCGTAGCGGCCGATCCGGCCCGCCGCGATCTCGCGTTCCAGTTGCTCGAACGCCGCCTGGAGTTGCTCGTACACGTCCTCCCGAGGGCGGGCTTCCAACTGCGTCTCGGGGTTGTGGACGTAGTAGCAGTCGATCGTCTCGACGCCCAGCGCGTCGAGCGAGCGGTCCAGCATCGTCTCGAGGAAGTCGGGCGCGATGGCGTGGCTCCCGCGGGCGAGGTCGGCCGGATCGACGATTCCGGTTTCGACGAACTGCTCGCGGACGTACTCCGCCGGATCGGCGGGGCGCCCGCCGTCGAACGGGACGAACCCCCCCTTCGTCGCGAGCAGCACCGCGTCGCGCTCGACGTCGGCCGTCTCCAGCGCGTCGCCGACCACGCTCTCGGCGCGGCCACAGCGGTAGTCGGGCGCGGTGTCGAGGACGTTACAGCCGTTCTCCAGCGCCGTCACGAGCGCGTCCCGGTGTCGGTCGTCGACGGCGACGGTCGGCTCGCCCTGGTAGCTGCCGGCGCCGATCGAGGAGACCACGCCGGGGCCGAACCGCCGGAAGAAGGTGCGCCCGTACCGATCGCCGAACCGATCCCGGTAGCGCCACGTCGCGTCGCGGGTCGCCATTGTCGGACGGAGGGCGCGGGCCGGGATATGGCTGCCGGACGGCGGGCAGCGTGTCGCGTCGCCGCCCTATTGCGCCGACGCCGACCGCTACACGTCGCCTTCGAGGCTGTCGAAGATGCGCTCGATCAGGTCCTCGCGGGACTTCTCCTCGTCGGCCGGCACCTGGCCGCCGCCCATCCGGGCGTGACCGCCCGCACTGGTATCTTGGATCCCCTCGACGGCGTTCTCCAGCGCGCGACCCATGTGGACGCGGTCGTCGCGGGAGCGCCCGGAGAGGTGGACCGTCCCGTCGCGCTCGCCGACGACGACGACCGCGGTGATCCCTTCGAGCGTGATGAGTTCGTCCGCAGCCTGCGGGATTGCGTCGGCGTTCGACAGCGTCCCCACGTCGCTGACCGCGAACGAGCCCTCGACCTGCCGGCCGGCGATGGCGCGGGCCTTCACGTCGAGCGTCTCGCCGCTGACCTGCGGGTTCGCGATCCGGTCGAGCGAGTCCTCGTCGACACCGGGCGCGAGCGAGGCCGCGGCGTTGAAGTCCGCCGCCGCCGCGCCCGTGGTGAGGTGACGGGTGTCCGCGAGAATGCCGTACAGCAGACCGGTACACTCCCGCGAGGGGAGCGTGAACCGCGCGTCGACCTCGCTCTCGTGGACGTCCGGCGGGACGGGCTTGCCGCCCACGTCGTCGAAGTATTCCGCGACGATGCTGGCGCAGGCGCCGTAGTCCGTCCGGACGTCGGTGAACTCGTCGCCCGTCCCTTCGCCGGGGTGGTGGTCGACGACCGCGAACGGCAGCACGCCGTCGGCGCCCTCGAACCCGCGGGGTTGGTTGTGGTCGACCAGAACGACCGACTCGGCGGCGAGCTCGGAGACGTGGTCGATCCCCTCGATGTCGAGGTCGAGCACGTTCCTGAACGCGCGGTTCTCCTGATGGCGGATCTGGCCGGAGAACTGGACCGTCGGTTCACAGCCCACCTGTTCGGCCAGCCGGGCGATACCGATCGCGGCCGCCATCGCGTCCGGGTCGGGGTCGGGATGCATCAGCACCGCGACCTGCTCCCGGTCCGCGAGCGCCTCCTTGAACCGGACGCCCATCGGGCGCCGGTAGCGGAGCAGCGCGAGGGCGACGATGACCCCGAGCGCGACGACTGCGACTGCCCCAGCGACCAGCTCGGGGTTCCCCCGGACGAACTGCTCGGCCCTCACGAGCGCGTCCGCGTAGCCGGCGGCCTGCATGGGTGATGCTCTCCGGCCGGGAGGGGAAGTAGTTTCGGCACGCGCCTCGCCGAACCGTCTTTACCCGTTCCGGCCGAAAACGCGGGTATGGAGTTCGAGCGACGCCGCGAGGAGTTAGTCCAGCGGCTCCGGGACCGGGGGACGATCGAGCGCGACGTGACCGCCGAGGCGCTGCGGGCGGTGCCGCGCCACGAGTTCGTGCCCGAGGACCGACGGCGCGAGGCCTACCGCGATCGGCCGCTCCCGATCGGCGAGGGGCAGACGGTCTCGGCGCCGCACATGGTGGCGGTGATGGTCGACCGCCTCGGCCTCGAACGCGGGGACCGGGTGCTGGAGATCGGAACGGGCTGTGGCTACCACGCCGCGGTCACCGCCGAGGTCGTCGGCGAGGGAAACGTCTTCTCGGTGGAGTACGTCCCCGAACTGGCCGATCAGGCCCGCGAGACGCTCGACCGGCTGGGGTACGAGATCGCGGTCAGGACCGGCGACGGCCACGAGGGATGGCCCGAACACGCGCCCTACGACGACGCCTACCTGACCTGTGCGGCCGAGCAGGTGCCGTCGGCGATCGTCGAGCAGGTGCGACCCGGCGGGCGGGTGCTCGCCCCCGTCGGCGGCCCGCGACAGGAGCTGGTCCGACTGACAGTCCGGGAGAACGGCCGAACGGAGCGGGAGACGTTCGGCGGCGTTCGGTTCGTCCGGATGCAGGGCGGGTGAGGACCCAAACTGCTTTCACACGAATTCCCCATCTGGGGGACGATGCCGACCGCTGGAGACTCAGAGCTCGATACGCCGGCGCTCGCGCTGCTGTGGGCCGCCCGGGAGACGGGGCTGCTCGCGGCGCTCGTCGACGGCGCCGGCGACGAACGCGAGGCCGCCGACGCCGCCGGCGTCACCGAGCGCGCGGCCCGGATCGTCACCGACGCGCTGGTCGACCTCGGCTTCCTGCGCCGCGTCGACGGCGCCGTCGAGCCCGCCAACCGCGCGCTGGGGCTGCTCGCGACCCGTGACCTCCGCTCGGTCGGCACGGTCCCGGCCGCGCTGGACCGCTTCGACGCCTACGCCGAACTCCCGCGGACCATGGAGAGCGGCGTCCCGCCCGTCGATCCCGACGAGCGCGTCCGCCACCGCCTCGGCGCCGCGGCGGCGCTCGACGACGCAACCGTCGAGGCGACCGTCGACGCCGCGCTCGCCGCGAACCCCGACGCCGAGCGGGCGCTCGTGGTCGCCGACGGTCCCGGTCGGCACGCGAGAGCGCTGGCGGATCGGGGGGTCGACGTGACGCTGCTCGACGGGCCGGCCGTGATCGAGGCCGTCGAACCGCTGCTCGAATCGACGCTGGTCACGCTCAGAGCCGGCAGTCTCGTCGACGTGGAGGCGGCGTTCGATCTCGTCCTGACGGTCGACGGCGCGTGGCGGCAGGGGGTCGAGGAGAACCGCTTCACCGTGCTCGCCGCGGCGGGCGCGCTCTCCCCCGGCGGCGCCGTCGTCCTGGTCGAGCCGCTCCGGGACCGGTCCGCGGCCGCGGTCGAGGTGGCGGCGGCCGCGCTCGCGACCGGCAGCGGCGAACCCTACCCCGAGTCGACGGTCGCCGAGTGGTTCGTCGACGCCGGACTCGCCGGGATCGAGACGAGCGACGTGCCCGGAACGCCGTACCAGGCCGTCGCCGGGCGACTGGACGACTCGGGGATCTGACGCACCGCGGAGTTCAAATACCCGCGTCACCGAACCGCCGCTATGGACCCCGCGGTGCTCCGGGACGACATGGTCGACGGGCTGGAACACGCCCTGGGCCGGCCGCTCCCGGAGGAGATCGGGCTCGCGATGCGGACGGTGCCGCGCCGGGAGTTCGTCGAGGAGGCGCCGTACGACAACCGCCCGCGGACCGTCGACGGCGCCGTCACGCTCGCGCCCGGGACGGTCGCGCGACTCCTGACCGCGCTCGACCCGCGGGAGGGTGATGAGGCGCTCGTCGTCGGCGCGGGCGGCGGCTACACCGCCGCCGTGCTGGCGGAGATTCTCGGCGGGCGCCACGTCCACGCGCTCGACATCGCCCGCCCGCAGGTGTACCGCGCCCGCTCGAACCTCGAAGCGGCAGGCTACGGCGAGGTGCTCGTCGACTGTCAGGAGGGCTCGTCCGGGCTGCCGGAGTACGCCCCCTACGACCGAATTCTGATCGAGGCCGGCGTCGTCGAGCCGCCGCGCCCGCTGCTGGAGCAGTTGGCCGACGGCGGGCGGATCGTCTTCCCGAAGGGCAACGGCGACCAGACGCTCGTCGCCGTCACGCGCGACCCCGACGCCCCGGACGGCTACCGACGCGTCGACGAGCGCGGCCCGGTCAAGTTCGCGCCGCTGCTCGTCGACGGCGAACAGCCCGGCGTCACCCGCAACCGAACCCAACGGGAGGACCGCGAGCGCGCCGAGCGGGGCGCCTCGCCCGGCTGGGAGCACGAGTGGCTCGACTGGGACGAGCGGCTCTCGGGTCGGGAACGGAGCTCGGGCGCGCCCGACTACGGCGACTACGGGGACAGGCGGTAGGGCGACGCGCGGACCACCTCCCTCGCGGTGACGCCGGCGAGCGCCGGCCGAACGAGCGGATACTGCGGCAGCAGTCGCCGCGGCGGCGGCGAGCCGTCGGGGCGTTCCGAACGGCTCACTCGCCGATCACCAGCACGTGGCTGTTCTCGCGGCGGTCGACGTACGATCCCCCCGCCGGCGGCTTCACGTCGAGCGTGAGCGTTCCTTCGGCCTGATTCGCGCCGAGTGCCGGGTCGACCGAGACGGTGGCGTTGCCGTCCGGTCCGGTCTTCGCCGTCGCGACGCCGTCGAGCGCCGCCGTCCCCCCGTCGACGATGACCGTCGCCCCCGAGACGGGGGTGCCGTCGGCGTCGACGACCCGCAGCGTCAGGTTCTGTGGCCCGGTCTCGACCACCTCCGGCGTCGGGCGCACGTCCACCTCGGACGCCGCCAGCCCGCCGACGCCGTTGACGAGGTTCAACATCACGCTCAGACACGCGGCGCCGACGACCAGCGAGACGACGAGGCGGACCGGAAGCCCCTCGATCGCGCGTTCGTCGTCGCGCAGTTCGGCGATACCGTCGGCGACCCGCTCACGAACTCCGCTCGGATCGAGCATGGGCACGGTGGTCCCGTCATCGCACTTGAAAGAGCGGGCGAGCACTCAAGGGGGATGGCGCGACCACCCCGGGTATGCACGTCGTCGGCCGGGAGCGGGACGGACCGAACGGGAACGGAGCGGGGCGCGAACCGGCGCCGATGGCCGGCCACCTCGGTCGGTATCTCGCCCGCGACGGGAGCCTCGGCGCCCGCGTGGGGATCGACGTGGACCGCCCGCACGCCGCGCTCGTCGTCGGCAAGCGCGGCGCCGGGAAGTCACACACGCTCGGCGTGCTCGCCGAGGCGACCGCGCGGGCCGACGGCCTCGCGCCGGTCGTCGTCGATCCGATGGGGGCGTTCACGGGACTCGCCGCCGAGACGAGCGCCGGCGCCGCGTCTGCCCCAGCCCACGTGATCGAGCGGCCGACGATCCGGGCCGGCGCGCTGCCCGCGTCGGAGTGGCCTGAGTTGGTCGGGCTCGATGCCACGAGCGGGGCTGGTGCGCTGGTCTGGGAGGTCGCCGCGTCGTCGCCGACGCTGGCCGCGATGCTCGATCGGGTCGAGGGGGCCGACTGCGCGCCAGAACTCCGGCGGACCGCGAGGAACCACCTCCGCCGGGCGCGGGAGTGGGGAGTGTTCGACTCCGACGGACTCGACGCCGACGACCTGTTCGATCCGGCGGCGACGGTCCTCTCGCTGTCGGGCGTCGACGACGCGCCGACGAGCGCCGTCGTGGCCGCGGTGGCGCGGCTACTCTACGACGCTCGAACGGGCGGCGAGCGTCCGGGTCGGCTGCCGTGGCTGTTCGTCGACGAGGCACACGTCGCCGTCGACGGCGTCGCGGGCACGGCGCTCCGGACACTCCTCACTCGGGGGCGCGCGCCGGGTGTCTCGCTCGTGTTGGCGACACAGCGCCTGTCGGCGCTTCCCGCGGTCGCCGCCTCGCAGGCCGACCTACTGCTCGCTCACCGGCTGACGAGCGAGGCCGACATCGAGGCGCTCGCGGCCGCGAGTCCGACGTACCTCTCCGGCACGCTCGAGGACCGACTTCCGAGCGGGCGGGGCGAGGCACTGGTCGTCGACGACGCGACCGAGTCGACACATGCGATCAGAGTCAGGGACCGGCACACGCCCCACGGCGGTGACACGCCACGGGCCAGCGAGGTCGCCGGGGGCGGGTCGGCCGACGTCCGAAGGGAAAACGACAGGTGGGAGCGTTCGAAGGGGGGACCGTGAGCCGACCAGACGATCGGAGCGGCGAGCGGGCGTGGGACGACGGCGTGCCGACGTTCAAGGAGCGTCTCGGCCTCGCGATCCGGCAGAACCCGGTTCGGGGGATGGTGATCGCCGCGCTGTTCCTGCTCTCGCTCGTGTTCCTCGTGGGCGGGATAATCGAGTTCCGCGACGCGATCTGGGGGGCGATCGTCGACTTCGCGTCGGCCGTGTTGGCCGGGGACCTACCCGCACTACTCGCGGTCGCGGTAGTGCTGATGGGCGCCGGGACCGCGACGCTGCTCCTGCGACGTGGCTGACTACAGCTGCTCGCGGTCGATCGCCTCGCGGATCGCTCTGGCGAGCGCCTCCAACCCGGGCCTCCCCGACAGTTCGGGCAGCGCGTCCTCGTAGGCCGCGAGCGTCCCCGAGACGAACGTCCCCTCGCCGGCCGGGCTGTCGCCCTGCCCGCCCTCCGACTCGTCGGCAGCAGCCTCGACCTCGTCGGCTGGGATCGTGTCGCCGGCGTCCCCTGAAGCGACGAGCAGGCCGTGCTCGCCGCCGACCGTCATGAGTTCCTCGTGAGCGGCCGCGGGCAGGTCGCCGGCGGCGAACGTGAGCGTCACCGCTTCCGCCGGGTCGATCCCGTCGTGCTCGCGGAGGGCGGTGTTACGGGCGACCTCGCGGGGGGTGACGCCGGTGAGTTCGGCCGCGTGGACGCCCGCTTCGTCCTCGCCCTCGTGGGCAGCCGGACCGGACTCGATCGCGCGCCGATCACCGAGGAAGTCGGCGACTGCGGCCACGTCGGCGGTCTCCGGCACGTCGTGGGTACGGATGATGTCCGCGCCGCGTTCGACCTCCATCGTCGCCGCCGCGAGGCTGACCGCGAGTTGGTCCTCGGTGTCGGGGCGGTCCGCGATCTCCCCGAGGAAGTCCTCGCGGTTGGTCGCGGTCAGCATCGGGCGGTTGAACGCCCGGAACTCCCGGAGCCGGCGGAACATCTCCCAGTTGTCCTCGTACGTCTTCTCGTCGTACCAGCCGCCGAAGGCGGGGTCGATAATCGTCTTCTCGGTGAAGCCGCCGCGGGCCAGCGCGGCGAAGCAGTCGTCGATGGAGCGGAGGTGGCCCGGGGACTGGATGTCCGGCGGCGAGGCCATCTTCACGACCGCGGCGTCGTGTTTCTCACAGACGTCGGGCATGTCGGGGTCCGCGAAGCCGCAGACGTCATTCACCATGTCGAAGCCGCGGGCGAGCGCCTCGTCGGCGACCTCGGCGTAGCGCGTCTCGATCGACCAGACCGCGTCGCAGTCCGCGCGGTCGACGACTTCGAGCGCGCGCTCCAGCCGTTCGAGTTCGGTGTCGACCGCCTGCCACGGGTTCTTGGGGTTCGAGGACTGGAGTCCCACGTCGATGATGTCCGCGCCCTCGGCGGCCATCCGCTCGGCGTGGTCCACGGCGCCGTCCACGTCGCCCCAGGTGCTGGGGTCGTAGTTCGACTCGACGCTCATGTTCAACACGCCCATGATCCGCGGCGGGTGGCCGTCCCCGACCGGGAGGCCGGCGACGTCGACGGGGTTCATACTCGTGGGTCCGGCGGCGGAAGCTAAAGCGTGCTGGAAGCGGCCGACGCCGGCCGAGTCGAACCGCCCGCACAGCGCCGCTCTGCCGGTCCCGATGGGTTCAACTCCGCCCGGCGACCACGACCGCCCGTGATTGACGACGCGCTCGGCGACCGCTCGCTCGTGGTCGTCTCGAACCGCGAGCCGTACGTCCACGAGTACGTCGAAGGCGAGCCGACGGCGGAGCGCCCCGCCGGTGGACTCGTAACCGCACTCGACGGCGTAGTCGCCAAGACGGGCGGCACGTGGGTCGCGTGGGGGAGCGGCGACGCCGACTTCGACCCCGCAGTGGCGCCCGACGGCGAGGTCGCGGTTCCGCCCGGCGACAGTGGGGGCGATCCAGCGGACGACGATCGCCCGGGCTACACGCTCTCCCGGCTCGACCTTCCCCGGCGGCTGGTGGAGAACTACTACTACGGCTACAGCAATCAGGTGCTCTGGCCGATCTGCCACCTCGAGGCCGACCCCGTGACCGTCGACCCCGCATTCGCGCCGGCGTACCGCGAGGCCAACCGGCGGTTCGCGGAGCGCGCGGTCGCCGCCGATCCCGACGTGGTCTGGTTTCAGGACTACCACCTCGCGCTGGCGCCGCAGTACGTTCGGGAGCAGCGGCCGGACGCGCGGCTGGTACAGTTCTGGCACGTCCCGTGGCCGACGCCGGAGTTTTTCGAGATCTGCCCGCAGGGGACCGAACTGCTCCGCGGCCTGCTCGGCAACGACGCGATCGGCTTCCATCTGGAGCGCTACGCCGCGAACTTCCGGGACTGCGTGGCGCGGTTCGTCCCCGACGCCGCGGTGACCGAATCGGGGACGATCCGCTACGACGGGCGAACCGTCGAGACGTACGCCTCCCCCATCGGCGTCGACACGGAGCGCGTCGCAGCGAACGCCCGGAGCGACGGTGCGACCCACTACTGGGACCGGGTGACCGATCGGTACGACCTCGATCCCGAGCGGTCGATCGTGCTGGGCGTCGACCGACTCGACTACACGAAGGGGGTGATCGAGCGCCTCGACGCGCTCGCACACCTGCTGGAGACGAACCCCGGCCTCGCTGGCGAGTTCACCTACGTCCAGAAGGGCACCCGCACCCGCGAGGGGATCCCCGCCTACAGGCGCTACTACGACGAGGTGCGCGACCGGATCGCCGACCTGAACGGGGCGTACGGCACGCCCGACTGGACGCCCGTCGTCTACATCGAGGACGACGTCGACGACCGCGAGCTGGCGGGGCTGTACCGCTACGCCGACGCCGCGGTGGTGAGCTCCCGGCGCGACGGGATGAACCTCGTCGCGAAGGAGTTCGTCGCCGCGCAGGGGCAGCCGGCACCCAACGCCGGCCTCGCGCAGGCGGACGGTCTCGACCGATCGACCCGCAACAGGACGCCGGGAGCGCTCGTCCTGAGCCGCTTCGTCGGCGCCGCCGAGTCGCTCTGTCCCGCCGCGCTGTCGGTGAACCCCTACGACGTGGCGGGGTTCGCCGAGACGATCCGGACGGCGCTGACGATGGACGAGACCGAACGCCGAGAGCGCGCGGCGTCGATGCGGGCGTCGGTGCGGGAAGACGACATCGACGCGTGGCTCGCGACCCAGACGGACGTGCTGACGGGGGAGAGCCGAATCGCGGCCGACGACGACTGAGTTAGTCGGGACTCGTCACCAGCGTTGATCGGTTTACGAGACCCGGACGCTCGTTCGAGGCGGACTTCTCGCTATCCGGTAGAGATCAGCAGAAGACGCCCGGAGCGGGATTTGAACCGCGAGGACTCGCTACGCTCGTCCTCTGGGTTCAGAATCCCTCCGATAGCGGTTCGCTTGGCTCGGAGTCCGTTCGAAACGGGCCTCCGGCTATCCGGTAGAGATCAGCAGAAGACGCCCGGAGCGGGATTTGAACCCGCGTCACGACCGTGACAGGGTCGTATGATGGGCCACTACACCATCCGGGCACGCTGCCTCGCTGCACTCAATCGTACCGCCGTGTTGTAAATAAGGCTTGTCATCCATCGACGCCGTGGGAGGCAACCGCGTGGCGGGGCCGCAGTTGGTTTGCGACTGCAGCGACGGTCCGGCTCCCCGGGTCGCGTGCGTCAACCGCTCGCGCACGCGCAACCTACATTAGCAAGCGTTATGTGCCGCCGGCTAAAATACAGCCGTAGTATCTCGTGACCGATTCTCTGAACGCCCAACACCTATGGTAGACGTAAGCCAACACGAACTGGTTCCGGAGCACACGCTCCTCGACGAGCCCGAGGTCGAGGAAGTGCTGGAGGAGTACCAAGTGAAGAAGACCAACCTACCCAAGATCAAGCGCAGGGATCCCGCCCTGCCGAAGGAGGCAGAGCCCGGCGACGTCGTCCGCATCGAGCGCGACTCCCGTACCACAGACACCGCGGTCGTCTACAGGCTGGTGGTCGAATAATGGATCGAGAGGACCGACGTGCGGTCTCCCGGGAGTACTTCTCCCAGGAACGACTGGCGGAGCACCACTTCCGATCGTTCAACAACTTCCTCGACCGCGGGATGCAGGACGTGGTCGACGAGAAGGAGACGATCGGCACCGACATCGGCGACAAGGAGGGGCAGGAGCCCGTCTGGGTCGAGCTCGGCGACGTACGCATCCTGACGCCGCGAGTGCGCGAGGCCGACGGCTCCGAGGAACTGCTCTACCCGCAGGAGGCCCGCCTGCGGAACATCACCTACGCGGCGCCGGTGTTCATGGAGATGTCCATCGTCCGGGGCGGCGACGAGGAGCCTGAGGAGGTCGTCGATCAGACCGAGACCAAGGTCGGCCGGATGCCGATCATGGTCGGCTCGAACAAGTGTAACATCGACGGCTTCTCCGACGAGGAGCTGATCGACATCGGCGAGGACCCCGTCGACCCCGGCGGCTACTTCATCGTCAACGGCTCCGAGCGCGTGCTGATGACCAGCGAGGACCTGGCGCCGAACAAGATCCTCGCGGAGCACGACACCAAGTACGGCGACGACATCCAGGTCGCCAAGACGTTCTCCCAGCGCCGGGGCTACCGCGCGCTGGTGCTGTGTGAGCGTAACCGCGAGGGGATCCTCGAGGTCAGCTTCCCCTCCGTCTCCGGCTCCGTGCCGTTCGTGACGCTGGTTCGGGCGCTCGGCCTCGAGTCCGACGAGGAGATCGTCCACCGCGTCTCGGAGGACCCCGAGATCGTGAAGTTCATGCTGGAGAACTTAGAGGAGGCCGACGTCCAGACCGAGGAGGAGGCGATCGAGACCCTCGGGAAGCGCGTCGCCTCCGGACAGGGGAAGAACTACCAGCTCAAGCGGGCGAACTACGTGATCGACCGCTACCTCCTCCCGCACCTCCACGAGGAGGGCGTCGACGAGGAGGACGTCCGCATCAACAAGGCGTACTACCTCTGCCGGATGGCCGAGGCGTGCTTCGAGCTCGCGCTCGGGCGCCGCGACTCCGACGACAAGGACCACTACTCCAACAAGCGCCTCAAGGTCAGCGGCGACCTGATGAAGGACCTGTTCCGGACCGCGCTGAACAAGCTCTCCCGGGACGTGAAGTACCAGCTCGAACGCGCCAACATGCGGAACCGCGACCTCAGCGTCAACACGGTCGTCCGGTCGGACGTGCTCACCGAGCGGCTGGAGCACCCGATCGCGACCGGGAACTGGGTCGGCGGCCGCTCGGGCGTCTCCCAGCTGGTCGACCGGACCGACTACATGGGCGTTCTCTCCCACCTGCGGCGGCTCCGCTCGCCGCTGAGTCGCTCCCAGCCCCACTTCGACGCGCGTGACCTGCACGCGACCCAGTGGGGGCGTATCTGTCCCTCCGAGACGCCGGAGGGCCCGAACTGTGGGCTGGTGAAGAACTTCGCACAGGCGATGGAGCTCTCCCAGCACGTCGACGACGAGCGCGAACTGAAGCGCGAACTCGACGACATGGGCGTGGAGGGCATCCCCGGTATCGAGGGCGTCGAACGAGCAACACCCGCGGACGACTGAGATGGCAGGAAAACAAGAACGACCTGCGAAGGTCTACGTCAACGGCAGCCTCGTCGGGACCCACCCGGACCCCGAGGAGCTGGCAGCACAGATCCGAGAGTCACGCCGAAACGGCGAGGTCAGCGAGATGGTCAACGTCGCGGTCAAGGACCGCACCCGCGAGGTCATCGTCAACGCCGACTCCGGCCGGGCGCGGCGCCCGCTGATCGTCGTCGACGACGGCGAGCCGCGGCTCACCGACGAGCACATCGAGGCGATCGAGGACGACGAGCTCGAGTTCGACGACCTCGTCGACCGCGGCATCGTCGAGTTCATCGACGCCGAGGAGGAGGAGGACATCCTCGTCGCCGTCGACGAGGACGACCTCACCGAGAACCACACCCACCTCGAGGTCGACCCGCAGCTGATCTTCGGGATCGGCGCGGGGATGATCCCCTACCCCGAGCACAACGCATCGCCGCGTATCACGATGGGCGCGGGGATGATGAAGCAGTCCCTCGGGCTGCCGAGCGCGAACTACCGCATCCGGCCCGACACGCGACAGCACCTCCTGCACTACCCGCAGCTCTCGATGGTCAAGACCCAGACCACCGAGCAGATCGGGTTCGACGAGCGCCCCGCGGCCCAGAACTTCACGGTCGCGGTCATGTCCTACGAGGGGTTCAACATCGAGGACGCGCTGGTCATGAACCAGGGCTCCGTGGAGCGCGGCCTCGCCCGCTCGCACTTCTTCCGCACCTACGAGGGCGAGGAGCGACGCTACCCCGGCGGTCAGGAAGACCGCTTCGAGGTGCCCTCACAGGACGTGCGCGGCGCACGCGGCGAGGACGCGTACACCCATCTCGACGAGGACGGGCTGGTCAACCCCGAGACGAAGGTCGACGAGAGCTCGGTGCTGCTCGGGAAGACCTCGCCGCCACGGTTCCTCGAGGAGCAGGAGGACCTCGGCGGCCTCTCGCCCCAGAAGCGGCGTGAGACCTCGGTCACGATGCGCTCCGGCGAGGACGGCATCGTCGACACGGTGACGCTGATGGAGGGCGAGGACGGCTCGAAGCTCTCGAAGGTGTCGGTGCGGGACGAACGGATCCCCGAACTCGGGGACAAGTTCGCGTCCCGGCACGGCCAGAAGGGCGTCGTCGGCCACCTCGCACCCCAGGAGGACATGCCGTTCACCGAGGAGGGACTGATTCCCGACCTCGTGATGAACCCCCACGCGCTCCCCTCGCGGATGACCGTGGGCCACGTGCTGGAGATGCTCGGCGGCAAGGTCGGCTCGCTGGAAGGCCGGCGCGTCGACGGCACGCCGTTCCAGGGCGAGGGCGAAGAGGAACTCCGCGACAGCCTGGAGGAGCGCGGCTTCAAGTCCTCCGGCAAGGAGGTCATGTACTCCGGCGTGACCGGGGAGAAGATCGAGGCCGAGATCTTCGTCGGCACGATCTTCTACCACAAGCTGTACCACATGGTGAGCAACAAGCTGCACGCCCGCTCCCGCGGTCCCGTGCAGGTGCTCACCCGCCAGCCCACCGAGGGGCGCGCCCGCGAGGGCGGTCTCCGCGTGGGGGAGATGGAGCGTGAGGTGCTGATCGGCCACGGCGCCGCGATGGCGCTGAAGGAACGCCTGCTCGACTCCTCTGACCGCGAGACGGTGTACATCTCGGAGGACACCGGGATGGTCGCCGTCGAGGACGTGGAGCAGCGCCGAGTGTACGACCCCATCACGAAGGACGAGGACAACATCCACGAGCTGGAGGTCAGCTACGCGTTCAAGCTGCTGCTCGACGAGATGAAGGCGCTCGGCATCCGACCCAAACTCGAACTGGAGGACGCAGTATAAATGTCAATCTCAGGCTCACCCAAGGAGATCGGCGAGATCAGCTTCGGCCTGATGGACCCGGAGACGTACCGGGACATGAGCGCCACGAAGGTGATCACCGCCGACACGTACGACGACGACGGCTACCCCATCGACATGGGGCTGATGGACCCCCGGCTGGGGGTCATCGACCCCGGGCTGGAGTGTCGGACCTGCGGTCAGCACTCCGGCTCGTGTAACGGCCACTTCGGGCACATCGAGCTCGCGGCGCCGGTGATCCACGTCGGCTTCGCGAAGCTGATCCGCCGCCTGCTGCGTGGCACCTGTCGGGACTGCGGCCGGCTCTCGCTCACCGAGGACGAGCAGGCCGAGTTCGCCGAGCGGCTCGAGCGAGCCAAGGAGCTCGGCGACGACCCCGACGACGTGCTGAAGGCCGCCATCCGGCAGGCCCGGAAGACCTCGCGATGTCCGTACTGCGGCGAGACCCAGTACGACATCAAACACGAGAAGCCGACCACCTACTACGAGGTGCAGGACGTCCTCGCCGCGGAGTACTCCGAGATCATCGCCGAGGCGATGCAGCCCGACGACGAGGACGACGAGGGGGTCTCGCCACAGGAGCTCGCCGACGAGACCGGCATCGCGCTCGACCGGATCAACGACATCCTCGGCGGCGAGTTCCGCCCGCGCGAGGAGGACCGCAAGGCGCTGGAGAAGGCGCTGGACATCGACCTGACCGAGGAGGACGAGAACAAGCTGATGCCCAGCGACATCCGGGACTGGTTCGAGGACATCCCGGACGAGGACCTGGCGAACATCGGCGTCAACCCCGAGACCTCCCGGCCGGAGTGGATGATCCTGACGGTGCTGCCGGTGCCGCCGGTCACCACCCGCCCCTCGATCACGCTGGACAACGGCCAGCGCTCCGAGGACGACCTGACCCACAAGCTGGTCGACATCATCCGCATCAACCAGCGGTTCATGGAGAACCGCGAGGCGGGCGCGCCCCAGCTGATCATCGAGGACCTCTGGGAGCTGCTGCAGTACCACGTCACCACGTTCGTCGACAACGAGATCTCCGGCACGCCGCCGGCCCGACACCGCTCGGGGCGGCCGCTGAAGACCCTCTCCCAGCGCCTGAAGGGGAAGGAGGGTCGGTTCCGCGGCTCGCTGTCCGGGAAGCGCGTGAACTTCTCGGCGCGAACCGTCATCTCGCCGGACCCGACGCTGTCGCTGAACGAGGTCGGCGTCCCCGAGCGCGTGGCTCGGGAGATGACCCAGACGATGAACGTCTCCGAGCGCAACCTCGAGGAGGCCCGGACGTACGTCCGGAACGGTCCCGAGGGGCATCCGGGCGCCAACTACGTCAAGCGGCCCGACGGCCGCCGGCTGAAGGTGACCGAGAAGAACTGCGAGGAGCTCGCCGAGAAGGTCGAGCCCGACTGGGAGGTCTCCCGGCACCTGACCGACGGCGACATCATCGTGTTCAACCGACAGCCGTCGCTGCACCGGATGTCGATCATGGCCCACGAGGTGGTCGTGATGCCGTACAAGACGTTCCGGCTGAACACGACGGTCTGTACGCCGTACAACGCCGACTTCGACGGCGACGAGATGAACATGCACGCCCTCCAGAACGAGGAGGCGCGTGCGGAGGCCCGCGTCCTGATGCGCGTCCAGGAGCAGATGCTCAGCCCGCGCTTCGGCGAGAACATCATCGGCGCCATCCAGGACCACGTCTCCGGGACGTACCTGCTGACCCGGAACAACCCCGAGTTCACCGAGAACCAGGCGCTGGACCTGCTGCGTGCGACCAGCGTCGACGAGCTGCCCGAGCCTGACGGCGAGCAGGACGGCGAGCCGGTCTGGAACGGCCGGACGGTGTTCTCGGAGCTGCTGCCCGACGACCTCAACCTCGAGTTCCGCTCGGAGGCCGACGACGAGGTCGTGATCGAGGACGGCCAGCTCGTGCAGGGGACGATCGACGAGGGCGCCATCGGCGCCTTCGGCGGCGACATCGTCGACACGATCACCAAGGAGTACTCGAAGACGCGCGCCCGCGTGTTCGTCAACGAGGTGGCGACGCTCGCGATGCGCTCGATCATGCACTTCGGGTTCTCGATCGGGATCGACGACGAGTCCGTCCCGCCGACGGCCGACGAGCAGGTCGACGAGGCGATCGACGACGCTTACGAGCGCGTCGACGAGCTGATCGAGACGTACCGGGCGGGCGATCTGAACTCGATCCCCGGCCGGACCGTCGACGAGACGCTCGAACTCAAGATCATGCAGACGCTGGGCAAGGCGCGTGACTCCGCGGAGGACATCGCCGGCGACCACTTCGCCGACGACAACCCCGCGATCGTCATGGCGCGCTCCGGCGCGCGTGGCTCGATGCTGAACCTGACCCAGATGGCCGCCACCGTCGGCCAGCAGTCGGTCAGCGGCGAGCGCATCAACCGCGGCTACGAGGGCCGTACGCTCAGCCACTACGAGCGCGGCGACCTCGGCGCCAAGCCCCACGGGTTCGTGGAGAACTCCTACCGCTCGGGACTCACCCCGCGGGAGTTCTTCTTCCACGCGATGGGCGGCCGCGAGGGGCTGGTCGACACGGCAGTCCGGACCTCGAAGTCCGGCTACCTCCAGCGCCGGCTGATCAACGCCCTCTCCGAACTGGAGGCGCAGTACGACGGCACCGTCCGGGACACCTCCGGCACGGTCGTCCAGTTCGAGTTCGGCGAGGACGGCACCTCGCCGGTGAAAGTCTCCTCCGACGAGGACGACCCCGTCGACGTGGAGGCGATCACCCAGCGCGTGCTGGACGCCGAGTTCAGCAGCGAGGAGCAGAAGGCCCGCTTCCTCGGCGAGGACGAGGAGACCACCAACATCTCGGAGTACGCCGGTCCCGGCCTGAACAAGGCGGGCCAGGGGGTGAGCGATGACTGACGTCGAGGCGCTCCCCGAGAGCTTCGAGCACATCGACGAGGAGACCGAGGCGCTGGTCGAGGGGACCGAACTCCCGCGGCGCCTGAAGGACCGCGTCTACCGCGCCATCGAGGACAACGAAGGCGCGAGGCGCGAGGAGATCGAGGAGATCGTCAAGGCCGTCGTCACCCGCTACGAGGACACCCGGGTCGACGCGCTCGACCCCGTCGGGACGGTGTCGGCCCAGTCGATCGGCGAACCGGGCACCCAGCTGACGATGAACACGTTCCACTTCGCGGGCGTCGCGGAGATCGACGTGACCCAGGGGCTGCCCCGGCTGATCGAACTCGTCGACGCCCGGAAGACGCCGGACACGCCGACGATGACGGTCCACCTCGAGGAGGAGTACGCGACCGACCGCGACAAGGCCCGCGAGGTCGTCTGGCAGATCGAGGCGACGAAGATCCTCGCGCTGGGGAACGTCTCGACCAACGTCGCGGACATGCAGGTCACGATCGACCTGAACGAGGACACGCTCCGGAAGCGCTGGCCCACCTACGACGACGTGGGCGAGGTCGCCGAGGAGATCCAGGAGACCATCGAGAGCGAGCTCAAAGTCGCGACCAAGCGCAAGGGGACGACGATCGCGTTCGGTCCCGAGCAGCCCAGCTACCGCGAGCTGCTCCAGCTGGTCGAGGAGCTCCGCGAGGTCGTGTTCAAGGGGATCGAGGAGATCTCCCGCGTCGTGATCCGGAAGGAGGAGGTCGAGGACGGCGAGGAGGAGTTCGTCCTCTACACCGAGGGGTCGGCGTTCGGCGACGTGCTCGAGATCGAGGGCGTCGACACCAGCCGCTCGACGTGTAACAACATCCACGAGATCCACGACAACCTCGGGATCGAGGCCGCCCGCGAGACGATCATCAACGAGACCCACGAGACGCTGGCCGAACAGGGGCTGGACGACGTGAACGTCCGGCACCTGATGCTGGTGGCGGACATCATGACCAACCGCGGGACGATCGAGTCGATCGGCCGGCACGGTATCTCCGGCTCGAAGGAGTCCGTGCTCGCCCGCGCGGCGTTCGAGGTGACGGTGAACCACCTGCTCGACGCCGCCGTCCACGGCGAGGTCGACGACCTCGACGGCGTGATCGAGAACGTGATCGTCGGGAAGCCGGTGTCGATCGGTACCGGCGACGTGGACCTGCGGATGGGCTCGGGCGGCGCCGCGAACTCCGCCGACGACTGATGGGCCGGCACCGCCCCCACTCGCAGGCCGGAGGCCGCCGATGAGCCTGACGCTGTCGGACGAGGCACGCCGGCACATCGCCGCGTTCGCCGACGTGGCCGACGTGACGCCGGTGGACTGTCTGGTCGAGGACGACCGCGCGGTGTTCGTGATCCCCGCCGGCGAGATGGGGGCGGCGATCGGGCCGGACGGCGAGACCGTCGAGGCCGTCGAGGCACAGTTGGGCAGCCGCGTCGACCTCGTGGAGAACGCCGACGAGCCCGCCGCGTTCGTCGCCAACTGCCTCGCGCCCGCGGCCGTGCGCAACGTCACCCTGTCGACCCAGGGCGGTAGCACCGTCGCGTACGTCGAGGTGCCGCAGGGCGACCGCGGGGTCGCCATCGGCGCCGGCGGCGAGTCGATCGAGGCGACCCGACGGCTGGCGGCGCGACACTTCGACATCGACGACGTGCAGTTGGCGTAGAGCGCGACCGGCGCAGATCGGAGTAGCGCCACCTCTAACGCGTTCTCGTTCCGTTTCTTCTCCCCGAAAGGGGATGCTTAAGTGGCTCCGTCGAAGAGGTAGGGTATGGCGAACGGCAAGTACGCCGCGCGGAAACTCAAGAAGGACCGCCAGAAGCGACGGTGGTCCGACTCGGAGTACGCGCGCCGCGAACGCGGACTCAAGGAGAAGTCCGACCCGCTCGAGGGCGCCCCGCAGGGTCGCGGGATCGTGCTGGAGAAGGTCGGCATCGAAGCGAAACAGCCCAACTCGGCGATCCGGAAGTGTGTCCGGGTCCAGCTCATCAAGAACGGGAAGCAGGTCACCGCGTTCTGTCCCGGTGACGGCGCGATCTCGTTCATCGACGAGCACGACGAGGTCACCATCGCGGGGATCGGTGGCTCGAAGGGTCGTGCGATGGGTGACATCTCCGGTGTCAACTACAAGGTCGAGAAGGTCAACGGCGTGTCGCTGATCGAACTGGTTCGCGGGAACGCGGAGAAGCCAGTCAGATGAGCGAGGAAGAAGCCGCCGACGCCGAGACCGAGGAGGTCGAGGCCGAAGCCGAGGAGACCGAGGAGACCTCGACCGGCGCCGACCTGTTCGGCGTCTGGGACGTGAGCGACATCGAGTACTCCGACCCCTCGACGCAGCGCTACCTCAACGTGACGCCCGTCGCGCACACGATGGGTCGCCACGCGAGCAAGCAGTTCGAGAAGTCCGAGATCAGCGTGGTCGAGCGCCTGATCAACCGGCTGATGCAGACCGAGGACAACACCGGTCACAAGCAGAAGACGACCCGCATCGTGCGGGACGCCTTCGAGATCGTCCACGAGCGGACCGAGGAGAACCCCGCGCAGGTGCTGGTCGAGGCCGTCGAGAACGCGGCCCCGCGCGAGGAGACCGTCCGCCTGAAGTACGGCGGGATCTCGGTCCCGAAGGCCGTCGACGTGGCGCCCCAGCGCCGTGTCGACCAGGGACTGAAGTTCATCGCGCAGGGCACGCTCAACGGCTCGCGCAACACGGCCACCCCCGTCGAGGAGGCGCTGGCCCAGCAGCTGATCGGCGCCGCCGACTACGACGTCAACGTCTACCCGATCTCCCAGAAGGAGGAGACCGAGCGCGTCGCGGCCGCGGCCCGCTAACTCGGCTCCGATCTTTTCCGTTTTTCGCAGTTCCCGAGCGGCGGCTCTCGATGCGTTTTTGCGGGGTCCGGCTCGAACCCCCGAGCCGTGCCCTCCACCGTCGTCCGGAAGTTCTACCTGTTACAGGCGACCCGGTCGGTCGGGTTCATCGCCCCGATCTTCACGCTGTTCCTGCTCCGGGACCTCTCCTTCACCGTCGTCGGCACGCTGAGCGCGCTGTCGGCCGCGATCGTCGTGCTCGGCGAGGTGCCGACGGGGTACGTCGGCGACCGCCTGGGCCGCCGGGCGAGCATCGGCCTGAGCATCGGGCTGAAGGCGGCGTCGCTGCTCGGGTTCGTCTTCGTCCGGTCGCCCCTGGGGTACGCGGCGCTGTACGTCCCGTGGGCGCTGGGGCTGACGTTCGCCTCGGGCAGCATCGACGCCTGGCTCTACGACACGCTCAGCGAACGCCTCGACGCCGGTGAGTTCACCCGGATCCGGGGGCGCGGGGAAGCGGTGACGGCGTGGAGTTCGGTCGTCACCGCGGTTGGGGGCGGCGCGCTCTACGGCGTCGACCCGACGTGGCCGTTTCTCGCGAGCGTCGGGATGAACCTCCTCGGGCTAGCGGCGCTGGCCTCGCTACCCAAGAACCGGGCGTACCGTGACGACGGGCGGGGCGGCCGAACCGCGGCGGAGACGTTCGGCGTGCTCCGCCGGGCCGTCGCCCGCCCGTCGCTGCGGTCGTTCGCGCTGTACGTCGGGCTGTTCTTCGCCGTACTGAGCGCGTCGACGACGTACGTGCAGCCGATCGCCGAGTCGCTGCTGGAGACGGCGATCCCCGGCGGGCTGCCGGTCGGGCTCTCGCTCGGGCTGCTGTACGCGGGGTTCAGCGGCGTCACGGCGGTCTCGAGCCAACGTGCGGGGTGGCTCGAAGACCGGGTCGGCCCGCGGCGGCTGCTGATCGCCGTCCCCCTCGCGACGTGTGGGCTGCTGGCGCTCCCACGGCTGGTGCTGGTCGCCGCACTCCCGATGTTCGTCGCACAGCGCGCCTCCCGGGCGCTGCTGCTCCCGGTCGTCAACGCCCGCGTGACCGAGGCCGTCGACGACGCCGGGCGCGCGACGGCCGTCTCCGCGGTGTCGATGCTCACCAGACTGTACAAGCTACCGCTGGCGGTCGGCGCGGGCGTGCTCGCGGACGCACTTGGGGAGACGAGCGCCGTCGCCGCGCTCGGCGGCGTGTTCCTGCTCGTCGCCGCGGCGTCGACCGTCACGCGGCCGCTCCGGCTGCTCGAAGAGGGCGAGGAACCCGGTGGAGACCCTGCCACCTGACAGAAAGACTTTGGGCGGCGATGGGTACTACCGAACGTGGACCCCGATACGCTCTCCCGCCGAACGCTGCTCGCCCTCTCGGCCGTCGGGCTGGCCGGCTGTAGCGCCCCGGACGACCCGAGTGAGACCGATCCCGGGACCGACCCCTCCTCCAGCGGACCGACCGACTCCGGGGGGTACGACCCCAGCCTCGACCACGACGAGACGGCGTGGAAGGGCTACGACCCGGAGTGGTCGGCGCCGACGAGCGCCGCCGAGACCGAACTGGAGACCGAGGTGCTCGCCGAACAGCTGGAGATTCCGTGGGACCTCTCGTTCACCGGGAACGGCGAGCTGTTCCTGACCGAGCGGACCGGGCAGGTGTTGCGCTATGCCGACGGCGAGATCAGCCTGTCGTTCAAACCCGCCGACGCGATCCCCGCCGGCTCCGTCGAGCCCGGGAGCGACGAGGACAGTTGGTTCGTCGAGGGGGGCGAAGGCGGCACAATGGGCGTCGAGGCTCACCCGAACTACCCCGACGTGCCGCTGGTGTACGTCTACTACACCGCGACGACCGACGAGGAGCCAGTCGTGCGGCTGGCGGCGTTCGATCCCGGGAGTGAGCAACCGGGCGAGCCGGTCTCCGTGCTCGCGGAGTCACCTGCTCGGGCCGGGACGAGAACGAACATCCACAACGGGGGGCGACTGCGGTTCGGCCCCGCGAACTACCTCTGGGTGACGACCGGCGACGCCGGCAACGGCGACCTCGCCGCCGACCCCGAGAACCTGGCGGGCAAAGTCCTGCGGATGACCCCCGACGGCGAGGGCGCGCCCGGCAACGAGAGCCCGGGCGACCCCCGAATCTTCACGATGGGCCACCGGAACGTGCAGGGGCTGAGCTGGCTGCCCGACGCGACGCCGGTCGCCGACGAGCACGGCCCCGGTCCCGACGAGGTGAACGTCCTCGAAGCCGGCGGGAACTACGGCTGGCCCGAGGCGCGCCAGCCCGGCGAGTACGAGGGGACCGACTACCACCGCCCGGTGGCGAGTTCGGCGCTCGTGTCGGCGACGTGGGCGCCGTCCGGCTCGTCGTTCTACCAGGGCGACGCGGCGCCGACGCTGCAGAACCGGCTGCTCGTGGGCGCGCTGATCAATCAGCGACTCAAGTCGTTCACGTTGACGCCGGCGGGCGAGGAGCTGCCCGAACTCGGCGAGACGGGCAAGCGCCACGACGCCGACTGGCTGGACGACGAGTACACCGTGACCAGCCACGACCTGCTGGTGAACGAGCTCGGCCGGATCCGCCACGTCGAGGAGGGACCGGACGGCGCGCTGTACGCCATCACCTCCAACCGCGACGGGCGGGCGAACGAGCCGTTCCCCCGCGAGATCGACGACGTGCTGGTGCGGATCACCGAGGCCTAATCGGCGCCCTCGCCGACGTACTCGCGGGTCACGTCGACCAGCGCCTTGCGGTACTCGCTCTCGGAGGGGTCGTCGTCCAGCGACCGAAACACCTCGGCGAACTCCTCGACGCCGACTTCGGGCGCGTCATCCGCAGCCGCGTGTGCGAGGTCGTAGATCCGGTGGTCTGGACCGACGAGGTCGTGCCGTTCGACCAGCGCGAGCGCGAAGGCGGCGTTGACCGCCGTGATCTCCGGGTCCGCCCCTGGGGTCGCGAGCTGCCAGCCCGCCGGCGCCGCGGGCGGCCGGTCGGCGACGGCGTCGGCCAGCCGGGACTCGAGAAAGGTGACGAGCTTCCCGCCCGGCGCGACCGAGAGCGTGATGTCGTCGGCGTAGATGTCCTTCATGTGGTTGGCGAGCTGGTGGACGTGGGCCAGCTTGCGCTGCTCGACGCTCTTGCCCGCGAGCGCGAGGAAGATCGCCTCCCGCGTCGACTGGTGGTGGGAGGGGTGGTGCTGCTCGTAGCGCGCCATGTGGGAGAGTTCGTGCAGCGCCAGCTCCCGCGCCATCGCGCTCGTCGCGGCCTGTCGGGAGATGTTGAGCACGTGTCGGTCCTCGTAGTGGCCGGCCCACGTGCGCTCGTCGGGGTCGTCGCGCACGCGGACGTGGACGGGGAGGTCGATCTCGCTCTCGGTCTCCAAGAGTTCTGCTGCGCCGAGAAACGGCTCCGCGGGGCCGTTGTCGGGGAGTCGTATATCCATGTGTAACCCTACCACGGGGTAGAGGGGGAAGACGGTTTCGGGAGTATGAGGCGGCGTCTGGCAGCCGCCGGTGTCGGAGTATGAGGCGGCGTCGGACAGCCGCCGGGACCGGTGAGACCGCGGTTCCGACGGAGTCACAGAATCGCCCGCTGTGGCGGCCACAGAGGCGTGTGTCGGTGGCACACCCGCTACGTGAAACACTACCCTTTTGACCCCGCCACGGGTATCCCACCCCAATGGGCCGACGTAAGAAAATTGTCCAAGAATGTGAGCGGCTGATGGACACCCCGGAGAACATCCGGAACATCGCCATCGCCGCCCACGTCGACCACGGGAAGACGACGCTTTCGGACAACCTCCTCGCGGGTGCGGGGATGATCTCCGAGGGCACCGCCGGCGAGCAGCTGGCGATGGACACGAAGGAGGACGAACAGGAGCGTGGGATCACCATCGACGCGGCGAACGTCTCGATGACCCACGAGTACGAGGGCACCAACCACCTCATCAACCTCATCGACACGCCGGGCCACGTCGACTTCGGTGGCGACGTGACCCGGGCGATGCGTGCCGTCGACGGCGCGCTCGTCGTCGTGGACGCCGTCGAGGGCGCCATGCCCCAGACGGAGACGGTGCTGCGACAGGCACTCCGCGAGGGCGTGAAGCCGACCCTGTTCATCAACAAGGTCGACCGCCTGATCTCCGAGCTCCAGGAGGGCGAGGAGGAGATGCAGGAGCGCCTGCTCGGGGTCATCTCCGACGTGAACGAGCTGATCCGCGGGATGATCGAGGAGATGGACGACATCGACGACGACTGGACCGTCTCCGTCGAGGACGGCACCGTCGGCTTCGGCTCCGCGCTGTACAAGTGGGGCGTCTCGATGCCGTCGATGCAGCGCACCGGCATCTCCTTCGAGGACATCATCGAGATGGAGCGCAACGACAAGCGCGACGAGCTCCACGAGCGCTCGCCGCTGTCGGACGTTGTGCTCGACATGGTCTGTGAGCACTTCCCCAACCCCGTCGACGCCCAGCCCCGTCGTGTCCCGCGCATCTGGCGCGGCGACTCCGAGTCCGAACTCGCGGAGGACATGCGGCTGGTCAACGAGGACGGCGAGGTCGTGTTCATGGTGACCGACATCTCGATGGACCCCCACGCCGGCGAGATCGCGACGGGTCGTGTCTTCTCCGGCACGCTGGAGAAGGGGCAGGATCTGTTCGTCTCCGGCACCGCCGGCAAGAACCGGATCCAGTCCGTCGGGCTGTTCATGGGGAGCGAACGCGAGGAAGTGGATCGCGTCCCCGCGGGGAACATCGCCTCGGTCACGGGGCTGCGCGACGCCATCGCCGGCTCGACGGTCTCCTCCACGGAGATGACGCCGTTCGAGTCGATCGAGCACATCTCGGAGCCGGTGATCACGAAGTCCGTCGAGGCCCAGACCATGGACGACCTGCCGAAGCTGATCGAGACGCTCCAGCAGGTCGCCAAGGAGGACCCGACGATCCAGATCGAGATCAACGAGGACACCGGCGAGCACCTGATCAGCGGGCAGGGCGAGCTCCACCTCGAAGTGATCACCCAGCGCATCGAGAAGGAGCAGGGCATCCCGGTCAACACCGGCGAACCGATCGTCGTGTTCCGCGAGCAGCCCCAGGAGGAGTCCCGGGAGGTCGAGGGCGTCTCGCCCAACCGCCACAACAAGTTCTACATCTCCATCCACCCGATGGGGCAGGAGATCGTCGACGCGATCCAGCTCGGCGAGGTCTCCATGGACATGCCCGAACTGGAGCGCCGTGAGGCGCTGCAGGAGGCCGGCATGGACAAGGAGACGTCCCAGAACGTGGAGCACATCCACGGGACGAACATCCTCATCGACGACACGAAGGGGATCCAGCACCTGAACGAGACGATGGAGCTGGTGGTCGAGGGCCTGCAGGAGGCGCTCGACGACGGCCCGCTGGCCGCCGAGCCCGTGCAGGGGACGCTGCTCCGCCTGCACGACGCCCGCCTCCACGAGGACACCATCCACCGCGGTCCCGCGCAGGTGATCCCCGCCGTCCGCGAGGCGGTCCACCACGCGCTGATCGACGGCGAGATCCGGCTGCTGGAGCCGATCCAGAACGTCCGGATCGACGTGCCCAGCGAGCACATGGGCGCCGCCTCCGGCGAGATTCAGGGTCGCCGTGGCCGCGTCGACGACATGTACCAGGAGGGCGGCCTGATGGTCGTCGAGGGCGTCGCGCCCGTCGAGGAGATGATCGGCTTCTCCAGCGACATCCGGAGCGCGACCGAGGGTCGTGCGTCCTGGAACACCGAGAACGCCGGCTTCCGCGTGATGGCCGACAACCTCCAGCGCGAGCAGATCATGGAGATCCGCGAGCGCAAGGGGATGAAGCTCGAGCTCCCCGAGTCGGTCGACTACATCTAAGTCGGCGGCCCGAGTCGACGGCCTGCGGTTCTCTTCGCTCTCTTTTCGAACCTCCCCAGCGACGGCGCCGTCCGCGGGCGGCGCGGTTGCCACACCCCGAGAAGGCTTATGTCCACCCCGGCGTTCCGTCCGTCCGTGTTCCGTCCACAGTCGATCCCCGGGGGTGTCGTACCACGATGAGCCGCGCCGACGGGGTGACGACACACACGCTCCGGCTCGAACTCGACGACGAGCCGGGCGAGCTCGCGGCCGCGCTCGAACCCATCGCCGAGCACGGGGGGAACCTCCTCTCGGTGTTCCACGAGCGCGGGAGTCGCACACCCGGCGGGCGCATCCCGGTCGAGGTGGCGCTGGACTGCCCGGCCGAGCGGTTCGACGACGTGATCGACGGGCTGCGGGACCGTGGCGTGACCGTCGTCGCCGCCGACGAGGAGTACTACGGCGAGGCGTTCCGGGTGCTGTTGAGCGGCCATCTGGTCGACACGGACCTCTCGGAGACGCTGCGGGAGATCGAGAGCGCGTCGACGGTCGCCGTCGAGGAGCTCTCGCTGTCGGCGCCCGACGGCGTGGAGGCGGTGTCGAGCGCGTACCTGCGGCTGGGCGCTCGCTCGGGCGAGCGCGGGGCCGCACTGGAACAGGTACGGAAGATCGCCGACCGCAAGGGGCTGACCGTCGTCGAACCGCTGGAGGCGAGCGGATGAGGCTGGCGATCGTCGGCGTCGGTGCGGTCGGTCGATCGGTCGCGGAGCTGGCCAGCGAGCACGGCCACGAGGTCGTCGGCCTCGCCGACTCGACCGGCGCGGCGCTTGGCGATCCGGTGGACGTGGAGGCCGCGCTCGCCCGGAAGTCCGAGACGGGAGCGGTCGGCGAGGAGCCATACGAGGCGTTACTGGGGGCGGAGTACGACGCGCTGGTCGAGGCGACGCCGACGACGCTGGGCGACGCCGAGCCCGGCTTCTCCAACGCCGTCGCGGCGCTCGACCGCGACCGCCACGTCGTGCTGGCGAACAAGGGACCGGTCGCCGAGCGCTACGACGAACTCCGTGACGCAGTCCGGGCGAGCGAGGGCGAACTCCGGTTCGAGGCGACCGTCGGCGGCGCGATCCCGGCGGTCCGGACCGTCGAGGACGTGGGTCCGAACCGGGTCGACCGCGTTCGTGGCGTGCTCAACGGCACCGCGAACTTCGTGCTCTCGCGGATGGCCGCCGAGGGGCTGAGCTACGACCACGTGCTTTCGGAGGCCCAAGACTTGGGCGTCG
Source organism: Halolamina salina (assembly GCF_054653455.1). Lineage (NCBI taxonomy): Archaea > Methanobacteriati > Methanobacteriota > Halobacteria > Halobacteriales > Haloferacaceae > Halolamina > Halolamina salina. Next base: position 2,105,605 of record NZ_BAAIGE010000002.1, read on the forward strand.
CGGAGGCCGACCCGACGTTCGACGTCGACGGGACGGACGCCGCGCTCAAGGGCGTGATCGTCGCGAACGTGCTCCGGGAGGCCCGGGACCGGGCGGCGCTCACGCTCGACGACGCCGAGGTCGAGGGGATCGAGTCGCTGCCGGCGAGCGCGCTCTCGCTGGCGGGCGAGGACGGGCGGACGGTTCGGCTGATCGCCGAGGCGACGCCCGACGGCGTCCGGGTCGGGCCGCGGTTAGTGCCCGAGAACGGGACGCTCGCGGTGACCGGCACCCAGAACATCGTCCAGATCGAGACCGATCACGCCGGCCGGCTGAACATCTCGGGACACGGCGCCGGCGGGCCAGAGACGGCGTCTGCGGTGCTGTCCGACGTGGGGCGGCTCCCCCCGCGCTGAGACCAGAACCACGGTACAGTGGCACAAACCGCCGTACACGGCCGGATTACGGCCGGGCGTATCGAAATGGTTTTACGGCGTTCTGCCGAACGTTTCCCTACAGCGCCTTTAGCGCGTGAATCCACCATGAGCGAAGACAAACCGCACCAGAACTTGGCCATTATCGGCCACGTCGACCACGGGAAGAGTACGCTCGTGGGCCGGCTCCTCTACGAGACAGGGAGCGTCCCCGAGCACGTCATCGAGCAGCACAAAGAGGAAGCCGAGGAGAAGGGCAAGGGCGGCTTCGAGTTCGCCTACGTCATGGACAACCTCGCCGAGGAGCGAGAGCGAGGTGTCACCATCGACATCGCCCACCAGGAGTTCGACACCGACGAGTACTACTTCACCATCGTCGACTGTCCGGGCCACCGTGACTTCGTGAAGAACATGATCACGGGCGCCTCGCAGGCCGACAACGCGGTGCTCGTCGTCGCGGCCGACGACGGCGTCGCGCCCCAGACCCGAGAGCACGTGTTCCTGGCCCGCACGCTGGGTATCAACGAGCTCATCATCGGCGTGAACAAGATGGACCTCGTCGACTACAGCGAGGACTCCTACAAGGAGGTCATCGGCGAGGTCGAGGACCTGCTGAACCAGGTCCAGTTCGCGACCGACGACACGACGTTCATCCCGATCTCCGCGTTCGAGGGTGACAACGTCTCCGAGGCCTCGGAGAACACGGGCTGGTACGACGGCCCGACCCTGCTGGAGGCCCTCAACGACCTGCCGGAGCCGGAGCCGCCGACGGACGCGCCGCTCCGACTGCCGATCCAGGACGTCTACACCATCTCCGGTATCGGGACCGTCCCGGTCGGACGGATCGAGACGGGGACGCTCAACACGGGCGACAACGTCTCCTTCCAGCCGTCCGACGTGGGCGGCGAGGTGAAGACGATCGAGATGCACCACGAGGAGGTGCCCAGCGCTGCGCCCGGTGACAACGTCGGGTTCAACGTCCGCGGCATCGGCAAGGACGACATCCGCCGTGGCGACGTCTGTGGCCCGGCCGACGACCCGCCCAGCGTCGCGGAGACGTTCCAGGCGCAGGTCGTCGTCATGCAGCACCCGAGCGTGATCACCGCCGGCTACACGCCGGTGTTCCACGCCCACACCGCGCAGGTCGCGTGTACGATCGAGTCGATCGACCAGAAGATCGACCCGTCGACCGGCGAGGTCGCCGAGGAGGACCCGGACTTCATCAAGTCCGGCGACGCCGCGGTCGTCACCGTCCGCCCGCAAAAGCCCCTCTCGATCGAGCCGTCGAGCGAGATCCCGGAGCTGGGGAGCTTCGCCATCCGCGACATGGGTCAGACCATCGCGGCCGGCAAGGTCCTGAGCGTCGACGAGCGATAGATGCCCGAGCAACAGGCCCGCGTCCGTCTCACGGGGACCAGCCCCGAGGACCTGGACGACATCTGTGACGACGTCCGCGAGATCGCGGAGAAGACGGGCGTCTCGCTGTCCGGCCCCATCCCGCTCCCGACGACGGAGCTCAACGTTCCCTCGCGGAAGTCCCCCGACGGCGAGGGGACCGCCACGTGGGAGCACTGGGAGATGCGGGTCCACAAGCGGCTCATCGACATCGACGCGGACGAGCGCGCACTCCGCCAGCTGATGCGGATTCAGGTCCCGAACGACGTCTCGATCGAGATCGTCCTCGAGGACTGAACCTCTCCCGTTCTCACGTTTTCTCACGCCGGCCAGCGACTGCTGGGTCGGCGTGCTCGGCGGTAGCGCGACGGCGTGGAAGCGCAACGTTCAAACCGCTCCCCCGCCTCGATTCGACTGCGGGCTCGTAGATCAGTGGTAGATCGCTTCCTTCGCAAGGAAGAGGCCCTGGGTTCAAATCCCAGCGAGTCCACTCCTCCCGTTCTCTCACTCGCTGAGAGTTCACTCATAGCTGCGTTACTCCCGAAGGTCCGTCGTCGTCGATCGACAGCAGAAACCCGATCCTTCCGACCCTCTCCTCAGCCGAACGTGACCTCGATCGTGAACCGGATCACTTGGACGCTGTCGAGGTCCTCGGCCGAACAGGAGAGCCGGTCGTCGGCGGGACGCGAGCAGTTCATCCCCCCGTCCTCGAGGTACCCCGCCCACGCGTCAGTCGCCGGGGTCGTGAAGTTGAGGTCGAGCTGGTCGACATCCGTTTCGTCGAGCTCCACGTTGCGGTTCGTTCGGACCGACCGGACCAGCACCGTGCGTGACCCGGCGATGCGACGCTGTTCGACGACCAACTCCACGACCGGGAGGATCACCCGCCGTTCGGAGATCACGAAGTTCGGCTCGACGAGCATCACCGAGCCGTCGGACTGGATCCGCGTCACCGCGCCGCCGGCGTAGCGGATGCGCGTCCCCTCGGCCTCGTACACGATGGAGTCAAGACTGTCGTTCCCCGTCGAGAACGCCAGCGAGTCCCCCTCGGCCGAGACGTTCAGTACCGTCGGCTCCCCCCGGCCGAGGCTGGCCTCGGCGAGCCGGATCTCCGTGCCGCGGCTGGGGGCGCCGCGGGCGGTGATGTCCTCGATGTTGTTGGCGAGGACGTCGAACGCCCGCTGGGCGTTGTTGACCCGTTCGGCGTCGCGCACGTCCTGTAAGCCGCCGTAACCGACGGTGAGGACGGTCCCGACGGTGAGCAACACGAGCGAGAACACGAGCACGAAGCCGACGGTGTCGCTCACCCCGCGGCGATCACGGATCACGCTCGAACCTCGGTCAGCGTGGGCATAAGCGTTCGGCAGTCAGGCGTCGTCCTCGAGCAGCCCCGACTCCTCGAGCAGGACGTTCTGGAACTGCTCGGCGACGCCCGGGTCGACTTGGGCCACGTCGTCGCCGTCGTGGACCGATTCGTTGTGGGCCTCGATCCGGTCCGCGAGATCCGAGAGGGGGACGCGAGTGGTGGTCTCACACTCGGGACAGTGGATCGGTACCTGCGGGCCGTCGTCGTCGCTCATACTCGTGAGTCGGCAGCCGCGACCATAAGCGCCCGGGTGGGGCCTACACGTCGTGGTCGGCCTCCTCGGCCGGCACGACCTCCACGCCGCGGTTGTTCACGGCGTGGGGGTCGAGTCCCTGTTCCTGCATGAACTGCTTGTACAGCCGTTCGGCGGTTTCGCCGTCCTTCTGCTTGTCCGACGCGCGGTCACAGAGTTCGACGAGATCCTCGGGCACCTCGTTTGTGTGGACGATCCAGTGGTTGATCAGGTCCGAGAGCCGCCGGATGGGCGAGGTGAAGTGGCCGTAGATGTCGAAGTTGAGCGCGTGGTGGCCGCCGAAGGGGTCGTTCATGTACTTCGCCCGGGGCATCACCTTCAGCACGGCGCGCTGGATCTTGTCCAGCGAGCGGCCGGGCGACTCCTCCAGCGCGGCGTTGACCGCCTTCCGCGGGTCGTCCCCGAAGGCCTCGCCCGGGATGGAGACGCCGTCGAGCTCCTGGATCTCCTTCAGCGCCTCGTTCCACTGGTCCGGGGTGGGCTGGGGGTGGACGCGGTACATCGCCTCGACGCCGCGGTCCCACATCAGCGTGTGCGTCACCGCCTTGTTCGCCTTGAGCATGCACTCCTCGATCATCGTGTGGGCGCGGTCCCGACGGGGGTTCAGCACGAGCGATCCGTCCGCCTTCCGCTGTTCGTGCATGCGGTCGGCGAGGTCGAACGCCAGCGTGTTCTCCTCGTGCAGCGGCGCGTCCTCGTCGTCGAGCCGGTGCTCACACTGGGTGTAGGTGAGCCGCTCGTCGGAGTTGATGACGGACTTGTAGATGTCGATCTCCTCGAAGGAGAGCTCCTCCTTGTCGAGATGCATCTCGACGGTGTGGGCGAGTCGGTCCTCCTCGGGGACGAGCGAGCAGACCGTCTCCGCGAGCGCCGGCGGGAGCATGTGGGTGGTGTACCCCGGCAGGTAGACGGTGTTACAGCGCTCGACGGCCTCCTCCCACATCAGCGAGTCCGGGTGGACGTAGTGGCTCACGTCCGCGATGTGGACGTAGAGCACGTACTCGTCGTCGTGCTCCTCGACGGAGAGGGCGTCGTCGAAGTCCTGTGCGTCCGCGGGGTCGGTGGTCCACGCCGTCAGGTCCCGGAGGTCCTGCCGGTCGTCGAGTTCGTCCTGTATCTCCTGTTCGACGTTCTCGATTCGGCGCTCTGCCTCCCGCATCACTGCGGGCGGGAACTCGTCGCGGAGGTCGAACTCCTCGAACAGCTCCTCGCGTTTCTCAGCCAGCGCCTCGTCGAGGGCCTCGGAGATCAGCACGGGGCCCTGCCCCTCGGCGGTGCCGGCCTCGGCCTGGGCGTCGTCAGTTTCGCTCATGGGTGCCGTTGGCGGAGCCGGCAGGTAGGCGTTTCGGGGCGACCGGGGCGTCGTCGCCCCGCTTCCGGGCGCGGGGGCGCGGTTCGGAGCGGGCGATTTATCCCCCGAGACGGCCCACAGGCGGGTATGGAGATCAGCTCCCGCCACCACCTGCGCAGCGACGCCGTGGCCGAGATCGAGGACGCGCTCAGCGAGGGGCTGGGCGTCGAACTGGACGCCGACACCTACGAGCTGGTGGAGCTGGAGGACACCGAGTTCGACGTGGTGCTGGTCGACGGCGACCCGGACGTGCTGTACTACGACGGCGAGCCGTTCCTCTCCGTCCGCGGGGCCAACGCCCACCCGCCCGCGGAGGGGGTCGTCACCGTCGACGCCGGCGCGGTGTCGTTCGTGAGCAACGGCGCCGACGTGATGCGCCCGGGGATCACCGAGGCCGACGAGACGATCGAGGAGGGCGACCTCGTCGTGATCGTCGAGGAGAGCCACGGCAAGGCGCTGGCGGTCGGGCGCGCGCTGGTCGGCGGCGAGGAGATGACCGGCGACAGCGGGAAGGTGATCGAGTCGCTGCACCACGTGGGCGACGACGTGTACGAGTTCTCGGTGTGAGCGGCGATCCCGGTTCCGTCGCCGGAACACAGTCCCTTTGAGCGCGCGCGACCTCGGTGGGTGCATGAGCGAACACTCCGAGGCCGAGGGCGACACCGCGCGGAGCTACCGGCTCGACCGGCTGGCGGGGTTCTCGGTGATCGGCGCGTTCGTGTTCTCGCTGGCGCTGCTGTTCGTCGGCGAGCCGCTGTTCTGGGTGCCGTTCGCCCTCGGCCTCGGGATCGGCCTCCCGGGCTTCGCGATCCTCGCCGACCGGGAGCGCGACCGCGAGGGTGAAAGCGGGCCCGCGACGGCCGACGGCTCGACGGACGAGTAGTCAGGGCACCTCGCCGGGCATCGAGCCGCGGTACCAGCGACCCGTCTCGGTGCCACAGCGCGTGCAGTGGGCGACGATCGCCGCCTCGTCGTCCGCGCGGCCGAGGTCGTTATCGGTTTCCTCCTCACAGTCCGGGCAGTGGCGCAGCGTCACCGACTCGCCGTACGAAAGCGGCGCGCCCAGCGCGATCGCGACGACGCGCTCGTCGCCGCGGTTCCAACCGCGCTGGAACTCCTCGGGACCGAACCGGACCGCTTCGCCGGACTCCACCTCAACGTCGCCGGCCTCGGTCTCGAACGTCGCCGTCCCCTCGATCACGTAAAACACCTCCTCCTGAATCTCGTGACTGTGGTAGGCGTACGCGAAGGAGTCGCCCGGCTCCAGTTCGTAGTAGTTCATCGCGAGATCGGTCAGCCCGAGCGGTTCCGTGAGGCTCCGGACCACCGCGGCGGGGCCGATCCGGTCGTCCATCTCGTCGACTGCGAGACGCTCCATAGTCGGGTGGTGGAGCGAACGGACAAAAAGCCGCGCCGCGATCAGTCGAAGCCGCTCACGAGCGTCACTGCCCACTGCGCCGGGTCGGGATCGCGCCGGAGTTCGACGCGTTCGACCCACTTCACCCACTGGAACCCCCGGCGCTCGGGGGCGACCAGCCGCGCGGGCCCGCCGTGGCCGTGGGCGAGCCGCGAGCCGTCGATCGCCGTCGAAAGCAGCGCCTCGCGGGCCTCCGCGACGGGGAGGCTCCAGCGGTAGCCGGTGACGCTGACGAACCGCACCCAGCGTGCTTCCTCGGTGCCGGTGTCGACGCCGGCCTCGTCCAGCAGGTCGCCGACGCGGACGCCCTCCCAGTTCTGGATCGTGTACCAGCCGCTGGTGCAGTCGAGCGTCGCCCGCCGCTCGTCGCCGGCGGCGGCGAGCAGGTCGCCGTACGCCATCTCGCCGCCGTCGCCGTCCAGCCCCGCGACCGTGAGCGTCCACTCGGCGCGGTCGATCGGCTCGGGGTCGTCGGCGACCCACGAGGTGACGGGGAACGAACCGCCCTCCGTCTCGGTGTCGTACAGCTCCCCGGTCGGCTTCGAGCCGGTGTCGCGGATCGTCACTCCTCTGACGGCAGTGACTGCCTCGCTCAGGCGCCAGACGAGCGTCCCGGCGACGAGCAGCCCGCCGATCCGGAGCGCGCTCCGCCGGGAGGCGTCGGTTCGCGAGGGAAGTCGTAGCCGGGCACGGAGGTGGACGAGCAGGATCGGGATCGCGAGCAGGCCCAAGCCGACGTGGGCGTTGAGGGTCGTCCACGGGCCGATCGGGACGTTCCCCCCCACTCCCCAGAACACGCCGGAGACGAGTGCGGCGACGGCGACGATGCCGAGGAGGACGGAGATCGGCGTCGCACGATCCCACTGCCCGCGATCCAGCACGCGCCGGGCGACGCGGGCGAACTTGAAGACGAGCAGCCCGGCGATCGTGAGACCGACGACGCCGTGCAGGTCGACCAAAAGCGCCGGCGGGAGCCAGCCGGTCCACGCGAGCAGCCCCGTCGCGACGGCGCTCGCGACGGCGACGAGGATCGCCCAATCCACCGCTCGCGGCGGCGGGGCGAGGCGGCGCAGGCGGCTGGAGCCGCGCATGATCGTGGGTTGGACTCCCACGGCCAAGAGTGCGTCGCGGCCGGCAATGCGCGGAACGATCGGCGAGTCGCGGAGCAACCGGCGCTTTCGGCCGCCGTCGCCGCCACCCCGACAGCCAAGTGCCGCAGCGACGATGGGCGAACGTGCCAGCAGCCATCGTCACCGGCTCGTCGAGGGGTATCGGTCGCGGCGTGGCGGAACGCTACGCCGCCGACGGCTACGACGTCGCGGTGAACTACCACACCAGCGAGGCGAAAGCCGAGGAGACCGCCGAGCGCGTCAGGGCGGCGGGACAGGAGGCGGTCGTCGTCGGCGCCGACGTCTCCGATCCGGCGGCGGCCGAGCGACTGGTCGAAGAGGCCGCCGCGGCGTTCGACGGCGTCGATCACGTGGTCAACAACGCCGGGATCGACCAGCACGTGTTCACGGAGGAGCTCGCTCCGGAGGACTTCGACCGCGTGATGGACGTGAACGTCAACAGCGCGTTCAACGTCACGAAGGCCGCGTTACCGCACCTGCGGGAGTCGGGAGACGGCCCGTCGGTGGTGAACGTCTCGTCGATCCTCGCGTTCACGGGCGCGCCGATCGAGGTCCACTACGCGGCATCGAAGGGCGCGCTACTCTCGCTGACAAAGAGCCACGCGCGGGACTTCGCGCCGGAGATCCGGGTGAACGCGGTCGCACCGGGGCACATCGAGACGGACATGGTCAGCGACCGGACGGAGGAAGAGTTGGCCGAGGAGATCGCGGAGATCCCGGTCGGCCGGATCGGGCAAGTGGAGGACATCGCCGACGGGTGTGCGTACCTGCGGGACGCGGGGTTCGTCACGGGGGAGACGCTGCACGTGAACGGCGGGGAGTTGATGCGATAGTTTTCGGTGGGTTAGTTTTGGCCGGAGAACGCACTTGATTCGGGAGATTCGGTACGGTGACTGCAGGTTCGGTGATTAGCAACACCTAGAAAGCCCCTGCCCGCTCGGCTCGGGGGCCTCGCTGCGCTCCTCGGTCGCTCCGCTCCCTGCGGTGCTTGCGTCGGCCGCCGTCACCGAGCGGGCAGCCCCTTTCAGTCCCTCTGCGAGACGCTTCGCGTCTCGCTGATCCCCCGTTCGCTTCGCTCACGGGGACGCCCGCCAGCACAGCCCACACGCCTCCCCAACCGACTCACTCGCTCACTCCGTTCGCTCGTTCGTCCTCCGAGGGAGCAAAGCTCCCTCGTGCCCTCGCTCGTTTCACTCGCGAGGACCTCGCGCTCGGTCGGCGCACGGAGGCGCGAGCGCTTCGCGCCACCGCACAGCAACCGCAGTAGTCAGTTCTCCCGAACCGCCGCCTCGATCCCGTCCAGCCCCTTCTCCAACTGCTCCAGCGAGTTCGCGAAGGAGAGCCTGAGCTTCCCCTCCCCGGCCTCGCCGAAGCCGTCGCCGGGGGCGAGCACCACGTCCTGCTCCCGGAGCAGGCGCTTGGCGATGTCGAGGCTGCTCCCCGGCAGATCCACGTCGAGGAACGCGTAGAACGCGCCGTCCGGCGTCGGCGCCGACACGCCGTCGATCGACTCGATCCGATCGGCGACGTACTCCCGGCGTTCCGCGAAGGCGTCGTACATCTCCTCGACTGGCTCCTGCGGGCCAGTGAGCGCCGCGATCGCGGCGTGCTGGGCGACCGAGCCCGCGCAGGCGGTCGTGCTCTCGTGGATCTTCGTCACCTCGTCGATCATCTCTTGCGGCCCCCCGAGCCAGCCGACCCGCCAGCCCGTCATCGCATACGTCTTCGAGCAGGAGCCGACCGTGAGCACGTGTTCCGGGTGGTCCGTCAGCGCGGCGAGGCCGACCGGATCGCGGTCGTACGTCAGTCCGAGGTACACCTCGTCGGCGATCACGTAGGCGTCGTGCTCGGCCGCGGCGTCGACGACCGCGCGCATCTCGTCGGGGTCGTGCAGCTGTCCCGTGGGGTTGGCGGGCGAGCAGAGGACGACCGCGCCCGTCTCCTCGCCCATCCGCTCGATCACGCGCTCGGCGTCGAGCGCGTACCCCGTCTCCTCGGGCATCGGAATCTCGACCGGCACGCCGTCGGCCAGTCGGGCCTGCGTCCAGTAGTTCGGCCACGAGGGCGAGGGGATCAACAGCTCCTCGCCCGCGCCGAGCACCGACAGCACCGCGAGGTGGAGCGCCTCCATCCCGCCGTTGGTGACGACGAACTGCTCGGGGTCGTAGCGCACGTCGTACTCCCGGTCGAGCGTCTCCGAGATGGCCTCCCGGAGCTCAGGCAGGCCGGCGTTGGAGGTGTAGTGCGTCTCGCCGGCGCGGGCGGCCTCGGCCGCGGCATCGACGATGTGCTCGGGCGTGTCGAAGTCCGGCTCCCCGACTTCGAGGCGGACGAGGTCGCGGTCGGCGGCCTCCGCCAAGTCGAACATCACGCGGATCTTCGAGCGCTCGCAGGCGCGAACGCGCTCCGTGGGCGTGGGCATACCGGCCCCTCGGCTCGCATCCTAAAGGCAGTTCCCCCGCCGGAATCGAGGGCGTCGGTATCGAGGACGCCGGATCGATCAGACTGGTGAGGAGTGGAAAGTGATTTAGGCCCACCTAAACAGAGTAGTACCAGATGACGGTCACAGACGCAGAGAACCGACGGGACGGGGCGCCCGAGTCGGCGGTGTCCGGCGACGCCGTCGAGTCGGTGGCGTTTCTCGCCCGGTCGGAACATCGGCTCCGCGTACTCGCGCTGCTGAGCGACGGGCCCCGCAGCCGACAGGAGCTACACGACGCGACGAGCGTGACTCGGGTGACGCTGAGCCGGATCCTCGGGGATCTGGAAGAACGGGAGCTCATCCAGCGGCGGGCGTCGGGAGGTGCGTACTCGCTGACCGGGTTCGGCGAGCTCGTCTATCAGGACTTCAGCCGGCTGCTCGGAACCGTCTCGGTCGGGAAGTCGTACCCCGACGTGGTCGAGCGGCTGCCGACCGAGTGGTTCGACTTCGAGCTCCGCTGTCTCGCCGGAAGCGAGCTCGTCGCCGAGGGGAGCGCGGATCCGCTGGGGGGCGCCCGCGTCGTCGCCAACGCCGTGCAGGACGCCGCGAACTGTCGATCGCTGCTCGGGACGTTCATCTCGCTGCCGATGTACACGTTCGAGGAGGCCGTCCGAGCCGGCGACTATCCGACCGGGACGGTGGTCTTCGACAGCGACGTGACCGAGACGATGATCGAGGACCCCGACCTCCGGGACCGGTGGCAGGAGATCGAGCGGCAGGTCGGGTCGACGACGTACTACAGCGTCGACGAGCGCGTCCCCTGTAGCATCGACCTCATCGACGGCGAAACCGTGTTCCTCACCGTCGATCGGGAGGACGAACGTGGGTTCGACATCCTCCGGTGTAGCCACCCCGACGTTGTCGCGTGGGCCGACGAAACCGTCGACGCCTACCGGGCGAACGCGGTACCGCTGGCCGACCGCGACTGAGCCGGGCGGCGACGTTCACGGGCTGTACGGCGTAACGCACCGCGAACATCGAACACGGCGGGCCACACCGTAAGCCGCGAATCACTAAGTTGTTTTAGGCCCACCTAAGAATATGACACGCAGACGCGAACTGCTTGCGGGAAGCGTAGGACTGTTAGCTGCCCTCGCCGGCTGTAGCAGCGGCGGCGCCCAAACGGCGACCGAGTCGACGGCGACGGAGTCGGAGAGCGACGCCACGGCGACCGACGAGCCGACGGCGACCGAGAGCCCGACGCCGTACTCCGTCGAGATCGCCCCCCACGGGGAGTTCACGTTCGAGACGGTCCCCGAGTCGTACTCGGTCATCCCCAGCGTCTACCTCGACATCGGGATGGCGCTCGGCATCCAGCCGACGGCGGCGACGGACATGGCGCGCGCGCCGCGGAAGCTGTACGACATCCTCCCCGATCTCACGTTCGAGGAAGAGGAGATCACGGCCCTGGCGTCCGGCTCCGAGTCGGGCTACGACAAGGAGAACTTCTACGCGGCCGCCCCGGACGTGAACCTCATCGACCCCCGGAATCTTGGTCGGTTCACCGACTGGGACGACGCCGACATCCAGGAGATCGAAAACGCGACTGGCCCGTTCGTCGCGTCGGGGATCCGGTTCGGTCCGACCCACCCGTTCGGGAACCAGCAGGACACCTACTACGAGCTCTACGACGTGTTCGAGAAGGTGGCGACAGTGTTCCAGCGTCAGGAGCGCTTCCGGCAGTGGGAGTCGCTCCACGAGGAGTTCATGTCGAACATCGAGGCCGAGCTCCCGCCGGAAGACGAGCGCCCCTCGGTCATCCCGCTGTGGCGCGGCGTCGACCCGACGACCGGGCAGTTCTACCTCTCGGACGTCCACCAGTACCACAACCAGACCAAGCCGCTCGAGCGCCTCGGCCTCGAGAACGCGTACGACGCGGAGATCCCCGGCGGCGGCTACATCGGGTACGAGGAGCTGCTGGAGTACGACCCCGACTACATCTCCGTCGGGGGGTCGCTGGTTTCGAGCACACACGAGGAGTTCGTCGATCAGGTCGTCGAACCGTTCGAGAACGATCCGAACGGGCAGGACCTCACCGCCGTCCAGGAGGGGAACATCCTCCGGATCGGCGACCAGTACCAGGGACCGATCGTCGACCTCTTCGCCACTGAGGCGGTCGCCAAGATGGTCTGGCCGGACCGCTTCGGCGAGTGGCCGGGGCCGGTCGAGGACGTGCCCGAGGAGGGACAGCTGTTCGACCGGCAGCGCGTCAGCGACATTATCAACGGCGAGTTCTAGCCAGATGGGACGGGTACTCGATCGACTCGCGAAGCTGCGCGCCGCCGGCGCCGACTGGTACCGCACCTCGAAGCTCGCGCTCATCGTCGTCGGGAGCCTCGGTGTGCTGCTCGGATCAACGATACTCCAGGTGAGCTTCGGCGCGTACCCGCTGACGCTGGGGGAGGCGTGGCACACGGTGTTCGACCCGACAGTGCTGTTCAGCCTCGACGTCTGGCAGTGGACGTTCCTCGGCGCGACCGTCCCCGAGTGGCTCAGCCGCGAACAGCTGATCGTCTGGAACCTCCGGCTGCCGCGCATCCTCGTCGGCGTGCTCGTCGGCGCGAACCTCGCGGTTTCGGGCGCGCTGTTCCAGATCATCACGCGCAACGAGCTCGCCAGCCCCTACATCCTCGGCGTCAGCGACGGTGCCGGGCTGGTCGTGCTGTTGACGCTGACGTTCTTCTACGGGCTCATGCCGGTCCTCCCGCTGTTCGCGGCGGTCGGCGGGGGACTGGCGTTCCTGCTCGTGTACGCCATCGCGTGGAAGAACGGTACCAGTCCCGTCCGACTGGTGTTGGCGGGCGTCGTGGTCGGTACCGTCTTCGGCTCCGTCCAGCGCGCGCTGTTTTTCTTCATCGACGACCTCGGCGTCGCGATGGCCGCACAAGCGTGGCTCTCGGGGACGCTGATGAACGCCGGCTGGGAGGAAGTCCGAATCGCGCTCCCGTTCACCGTACTGTCGATGGCGCTGTCGTTCGCCGTCACGCAGGAGCTGGACGTGCTCGCGCTCGGCGAGGACCGCGCGGACTCGCTGGGGATGCCCGTCGAGAAGATGCGGTTCGCCATCGCCGGGATCGGGGTGCTCTCGACGGCCGCCGCCATCGCCGTCGCCGGCCTCATCGGCTTCGTCGGGCTCATCGTCCCCCACATGGTTCGGAACATCGTCGGCAGCGATGCGAAACTGCTGCTGGCGGGCTGTCTGTTCCTCGGCCCCGCGCTGCTGGTCAGCGCGGACGTGGGGGCACGGCTCGCGCTGAGCCCCATCCAGCTACCGGTCGGGGTCATCACCGGCATCGTCGGCGGGCCGTACTTCCTCTACCTGATGCGGAAGAAGACGAACTTGGGTGAGCTCTGATGGCCGGGGAGTCGTCCACGAACGGACCGGACCTCGGTGAGGCCGACTTCTCCGGGATGGAGCTCGTCGTCGGCTACCCGGGGCTGGAGACGCCCGTGATCGACGGCGAGTCCATCGACGTCCCGCCGGACGCGGTGACGGCGCTCATCGGCCCGAACGGGAGCGGGAAGAGTACGCTCCTGAAGGGGCTCGCGAACAAGATCTCGCCCGACGACGGGACGGTTCTGCTCGACGGCCGGACGATCGACGAGTTCGGCTCGAAGGAGCTCGCGCGGAAGCTCGGCCTGCTCTCCCAGGAGAACGCCGTCCCCACTGGGGTCGCCGTCGAGGATCTCGTCGAGCGGGGGCGCTACCCCCACACGGGCTTTTTCGAGTCGCCGTCGGAGTCGGATCTGGCGGCCGTCGACGAGGCGATCGAGTTGGCCGGCATCGAGCATCTCCGCGACCGCGACGTCGACAGCCTCAGCGGGGGGCAGAAACAGCTCGTCTGGATCGCGATGGCGCTGGCCCAGGAAACCGACGTGCTGCTGCTCGACGAGCCGACGACGTTCCTCGACCCGTACCACCAACTGGAGGTGATGGAGATCGTCGAGACGCTGCGGGACCGCAGCGACATGACGGTCGTGCTGGTGCTCCACGACATCAATCAGGCCGCCCGGTACGCCGACCACGTGGTCGCGCTCAAGGATGGGTCCGTGTACGCACGGGGCGACCCCGCGACGGTCGTCACGAGGGATACCCTCGCCGCGGTCTTCGATATCGAGGTCGCGGTGACCGAAACCGAACACGGGACGCAGGTCGTCCCGCTGGAGCCGCTGCACGACGACGGCGACGACCCGGCCTGACGGTCGCCTCAGCCGACGAACAACACGGCACCGAGCGCGACCACGAACGCGCCGATCGCGAGGCCGACGAGGGAGGTGCCCGCCATCCGGCGGAGCGTGCTCGCGGGCGAGCGGTCCGAAACCACCAGCGGATCGACGCCGCCGGCCTCCGTCACACGACCGACGACAGTCACGTCCTCGTCCGGCGTCGCGCGCGCCTCGGTGTACCGGCGCGTGCCGAGCGAGAGCGCGTCCAGCACCGGACCGATCCCGAACTGTCGCGCGTGCCAGACCGTCGTCGATGGGAGTGCGTCCGTCCGGCGCTCGAAGCGTTCAATGCGCTCGGGCGGGGTCTCGTGGAGGGCGACGGTCGCGACGCGGTCCGCTCGGAGCGTGACCGTCCGCGTCGGCTCGGTCACGTCGACGACCGACTCCGGGGTGCGCAGGCGGAACGGCACCGAACCGGCCCGCTCGTGGATCGTCACGAACCACGGCAGCAGGTACGGGCTGAGCCGACGCTCCTCGACGGCGTAGCGAAGCACCAGCGACTCGCTGCCGGAGAAGGGGGCGGTGAGCGTCTCGTCGTCGCCCTGCTCGGCCGTGCCCGAGAGGCGGACGAGCGACCCCGGATCGACGCCCGCGAGCGAGTCGACCGTCGACGCGCGAACGACCGCGCTCGCCCGCCAGACGTACCGTGCGCTCGCGAGGAGGACGACGGCGCCGCCGAGCAGCATCGCGGCGCCGAACAGCTGACCGCCGGAGAGTCCGAGGACCATGTGGCCGGCTCCGGCCGGCCGGGAGAAGGAACTGGTGGTCTACTCGGTCAGCGCCGCGGGCGGGCCGCCGGGGAGTTCGTCGCGGCTGTGCGGTTCGGTGAAGTCGATATCCGGGCCGACCGCGACGATCCGCGTGGGGTTGAGGTCACCGTGGCTGACGTAGTAGTGCCGGGTGATGTGGTCCATATTCACCGTCTCCTCGATCCCGGGCGTCTGGTAGAGATCCTTCGTGTACCCCCAGAGGTTCGGGTACTCGTGGATCGCCCGGCGGTTGCACTTGAAGTGGGTGTGGTAGACGTGGTCGAACCGGACCAGCGTCGCGAACATCGCCACGTCCGCCAGCGTCAGGCGCTCGCCGTCGCCCGCGAGGTAGCGCTGGTCGGCGAGTACCTCTTCCCAGTGGTCGAGCGCGTCGAACAGGTCGTCGACAGCGTCCTCGTAGGCGTCCTGCGTGCCCGCGAAGCCGGCGCGGTAGACGCCGTTGTTGATCGGGTCGTAGATCGCGTCGACGATCTCGTCGATCTCCCCGCGCAAGTCCTCGGGGTACAGCGAGAACTCGTTGCCGTCGAACGCGGTGTCGAGCATCCGCATGATCTCGCTCGACTCGTTGTTGACGATGGTCTCCTCCTGCTTGTCCCAGAGGACGGGCACCGTCACCCGGCCCGTGTAGTCGGGATCGGCGTCGGTGTACACCTCGCGGAGGTACTCGTAGTCGTGGAAGGGGTCGGGGTGCTCTTCGGAGAACTCCCAGCCCTCGTCGTAGCGCTCGGGCTGGACCAGCGAGATGGAGATGTCGTCCTCCAGCCCCCGGAGCTGTCGGGTCATCGCCGCGCGGTGGGCCCACGGGCAGGCCCGACAGATGTAGAGGTGGTAGCGGCCGGACTCGGGTTCGAACTCCGAGGAGTTCGGCGCCTCGCCCGCGGCGGCGACGCTCCCGTCGAGCCAGTCCCGGAAGCTGCTCTCGCTCCGGTCGAACTCACCCTCCTCGTTGGTGGAGTCGTAGGCGTCGGTCCGCCACTCGCCGTCGACGAGCATGTTCATGGGCGAAGGGAGGGGAGCGAGCCGGATAAGCCGAGCGCCGGCGGCGGACGCCTCGGCGACGCCCCCGACGCCAACAGTATTGTCGGTGGCGCCGCAACGCGGGCCTGTGCGTTCACGTCGCGCGCTGCTGGCGGCCCTGTTCGTCGCCGGCGCGCTGGTCGCCACCGCGGCGGCCGGGGCGCCGGCCGCCGAACAGCCCCCGCCGTCGGAGCAGTTGGTCTCGCCAGACGGGACCGAGAGCTACGTCTGGCCGTACACGAGCAGGAGCCGGTCGACCGAGGGGCGGACGCTCGCGCTCAACGTCGTCGTCCTCGGCGAGCCAGACCGCGTGCGCCGGGCGTTCGTCGGGCGTTCGGACACCGACTGGGGAGCCGTCGGCGGGAACGCGAGCGTCGGCGTGTCGCCGTGGCGCCCGGCCCACGGCTCGGTTCGATACTCCTACGTCGGCTCCGACCGCGAGGGGAGCGGCGAGTGGGTCGCGCCCGCCTACCAGTTGGCGGTCGGGGAGTACTTCGGCGAGCGAACCCACATCCGCGCCTACCCAAGCGCGTCGGGGGACTGGACCGCGCTGCAGGCCCACACGGAGTACTGGGACTGGTTCCGGCTCAGGCACACCGTCACCGGCGTCGGCCCGGGCGCCGAGTTCGTCGAGCGTGACCTCGCCGACGAGCCGTTCGTCGAGGAGGTCAGCCGGCAGCGCCACGGCCACGCGGGCGGCGGCAGCGACGGCTCGTGGCTCGCCGTCGAGTTCGCGGCGGCGACGCTGCTCGGTGCTGCCGTTCCGCTGACGACCCGGAGGCTCTCGCGCCGCGAACTCGCGACCCCGGTCGCGCTCCTCGGGATCGTCCTCGGTGTCCGCGCGTGGGGGCTGGCCGCCGAGGCGGTCGCCCCCGGCGTGAACCCGAAGCTATCCGTCGCGGTCGGCTACCCCGTTCTCGTCGTCGGCGTCCCTGCCGCGACCGTGGCCCTCTCCCGCGGGCGGCCGGCGCTCCGGGCTGCGCTGCTCGCGTTCGCCGGCCTCGCGCTCGCGACCCTGTTCGACCTCGCGCTCGTCGGCGTCGAACCCGTTCCGCCCCGGATCGTCCGTCACCGCCTCGCCCTCTCGGCCGCGATCGCCGTCGTCGCGTTCGGCGGTGGCCGGGCCGACCGGCGCATCGTCGCCGTCGGCGTCGGAGCGTGGCTCGTCGGGCTGGCGGCGCCGCTCTTCGGCGTCGTCTGAACGGGAAACGGGCATTCGTCTACCGGAGCAGCGTCTCGACGACCGCGCGCGCGACCGTCGGCGCGTCGGGGCCGAGGACGTAGGTGATCGCCTCCACGCCGTGGGCGCCGGTCTGGTAGAGCACGAACGGCTCCTCCGTGTCGATGTCGGCCGCCGCGACCGCCGCCTCCACGGCGTCCTCGTCCGCGCCGGGGTCGAACTCGACGGCCCGGTAGCCGGCGTCGGTGAACGCCGCGAGGATCTCCTCGTCGTAGGCGACGTTGACTGCGGCGTGGGCGTCGGTGCCGCCGGCGCGGGCCGAGAGGAGGACACCCGCGACGTGCTCGCTGACGCCGAACTCCGGGTCGCCCGGCACCGTCGCGGCGCCTTTCACGTCGACGACCCGGCCCGGAACCGCGGCCACGTCCTCGATCCCCGTCGGGTCCGGGAGGCTCTCGGCGAGGTTCGTGCCGACGTTGGGGATCAGCCCCGCGAAGCCCGAGGCGTTGGTGAGCACCCTGAGCCCCCGCCGGACGGAGGCGAGCACCTGCTCGCTCGTCCGCAGCGCCGAGTCGGCGTCGTGGACCGCGAACGTCGCGTCGACCTCGGCGAGTCCGGGGACGGCCTCCTCGTGGAGGCGCGCGAGCAGGTCGCCGTCCTCCAGTTCGCGGATCAGCACCTCCGTCTCGACCAGCGCGCCGACGCGGCTGAGCGTCCCGTCGGCCAGCCCCTCGGCCACGCGGTCGGCGAGCGCGCGCACCCGCTCGTCGCCCTTTACGTCCGGGTGAACGTCGACCTCGCCGTGGGCGTACTTCGACACCGCCGACTGGCTCACACCAAGCAGGTCGGCGACCTCGGCCTGCGTGAGCCCGCGATCCCGGAGTCGCTCGGCGAGCATCGCCCGGTACGTCGGGAGGAAGGCGTCGACGACGACCTCCTCGACGAACTTCATTCCTCGCCCTCCGAGAACTCCGGATCGACGCCGATTCGGGACGCCTGCGGGCCGGACTGGCCCTGATACTTCGAGTCGCGCTCGACGCCGTAGGGGCGGTCGGCCGCCGAGGAGAGCTCGGTGAAGATGAGCTGTGAGACGCGCATCCCCGGCGAGAGCGCGACCGGCGCGGTGCCCAGATTCGAGAGCTCGAGCGTGATCTGGCCGCGGTAGCCCGGGTCGACGATGCCCGCCGTGGCGTGGATCACGACCGCGAGCCGACCCAGCGAGGAGCGCCCCTGTACGGTGGCGATCAGGTCGTCGGGGATGTCAACGCGCTCCTTGGTCGTTCCGAGCACGAAGTCGCCGGGGTGCAGGATGAACTCCTCGCCCTCGGGGACGGTCGTCTCCCGGACGTAGTCGCCCACTTCCTGCTCGCGGTTGGGGTGGATACAGGAGATGTTGGTGCGCTGGAACTCGAGGAACTCCTCGCCGAGTCGGAGGTCGAGACTGGCCGGCTGCAGCTGGGTGTTGAGGTCGTCGACAGGGTCGACGACGAGGTCGCCCTCCTCCATCCGGCGCAGGATGTCGCGGTCCGAGAGGATCATACCCGAGGAAGAGAGCCGCGGGGGCCTAAACGCCCCGGTCCACCGAGAGTTGAAAAGGGAGAGCGCGACCAGTCACGCCGTGACCTGAGAGCCGCCCCGGAGCGACGAACGGGAGCGCAGCGCACCGCTCCGGGGGCCGTGAGCCTGCCTGTTCGCACTATCGACGGAATCAGCCGAGTTCGAAGAGGAACCCAACGAGGGTGAGCACGACGACGGCTGCCGCCGCCCTCGACACCGGGAGGCCGTGGCTGTCGGCCAGCCCGTACGTCCGGATCGCGCCGGCCCACACCGCGACGACGAGCACCGCGAGCAGGCCGACCGTCTCGATGCCCGCGATCGCCGACTGGAGCACGGCGAGGGCGTTCTCGGGGTCGTCCGGGACCGACACCGAGCGTAGCTGGCGGACCGCGAAGCCGAGCACGACGACCAGCCGCAGGAGGCTCGGCGCCATCCCCCAGCCTGCGACGGGTAGCGCCTCCCCGACGCTACCCGACCCGCCGGCGACCGACCCGGCGGCGTGGAGCACGACGGCCTGCCAGAGCCACCAGAGCGGGACGATCACGGCCACCGCGATCGGGAGCCACGAGAGCTCCTGCGCGACCATCGAACCCAGTTGCCGCTCGACGGTCGGCGGCTCGTCACAGCCCCTCGGCGTCTCCTCGAACGCCGGGTCCTCGCAGAACGAGTCGCCCGGGTACGCCGGGTTGTCGACGGTCACCGTCGTGTCGAGCGCGGCGGCGAACTGATCGAGGAACACCGCGATCCCGACGGCGCTTGCGACCGCGACGACGGCGACGACGATCGCGGCGTGGGCCAGCCGGGGCGAGCGTTCGCTGAAGTACCGGTCCGGTCGGAGGAGGGGTGTGCGGGGACCAGCCATCGCGCCACGGTGGGTGCCGAAGCGGCAAATAGCCTGCCGTCGACGCCGCCGAACTCCCGAAGCGCTTTCCCCCGCGCCGCGGGAGAGTCGGGTATGAAGCAGGCGATCGTCGCGCGGACCGACCTCGGGATGGGGACCGGCAAGCTGGCCGCACAGGTGGCACACGCCTCGCTCTCGGCGTACGAGGACGCCGACAGCCGCACCCGGACGGCGTGGAAGGGCGAGGGACAGAAGAAGGTCGTTCTGAAGGGCAGCGGCGAGGACCAGCTGTTCGAACTGGCCGACCGCGCCGAGCGGGAGGGCCTGCCCAACGCCGTGATCCGCGACGCCGGCCACACCCAGCTCGACCCGGGCACGGCGACGACGGTCGCGATCGGCCCCGGGGAGGACGAAGTAGTCGACCGCGTGACGGGCGATCTCTCGCTCTACTGAACGGCTCAAATCGGTATCCGTACCGTCCCGACCTCGAACCGGTTCCGCAATCGGTTCCCCCGTACTCGTCGTCGACGTTCCGAACCCGGGACGAACAGCGTTAACCCCCGAGGCGGGATACTCCCGGGCGATGCGTGAAGCCCATCCCCGCGAGCGGACCGTCGGCGTCGACTGGTACGTCAGCGACGCCGACGGCGTCGGCGGCCGGCTCCGGGACCGCCCCGAGGAGTTCCGAGTTCGGGAGTTGGAGGCGTTCGACACCGAGCCCGTCGACAGCGGCGCCGACGACTACCCCTACCTCGTGATCCGGGCGACGCTGTCGGGCTGGGACACCAACGACTTCGCCGGGCGGCTCTCCGACGCGATGGGGGCCTCCCGCGAGCGCGTCGACTGGGCGGGCACGAAGGACAAACACGCCGTCACGACCCAGCTGTTCTCGGTGTCCGACGCCGACCCCGCAGATCTCCCGGAGGTCCGCGGCGCCGATATCGAGGTCGTCGGGCGTGCCGGGCGACACCTCTCCTACGGCGACCTCGCGGGCAACGCCTTCGAGATCACGGTCCGGGACGCCGATCGCCCCGAGAACGCCGCGGCGATCACCGACCAGCTCCGGGCGTTCGCCGGCGGGGACGAGGGGCGGATCGGCGTCCCCAACGTCTTCGGCCACCAACGGTTCGGCAGCCGCCGTCCCGTCACCCACGAGGTCGGGCTCGCGACCGTCCGCGGGGAGTGGCGCGACGCGGTACTGGCGTACGTGGGCAACCCCTACGAAACCGAACCCGACGACACCCGCGAAGCGCGGGCGTTCGTCGACGAGCAGGCCGCGAGCGACGATCCCGACTGGGGCGCCTGCCTCGACCGGATGCCCCGGAAGCTGGGGTACGAACGGTCGATGCTCCACCGACTGCAGGAGCGGGACGCCGGCGGCGCCGACGGCGGGGAGCCGGACGACTGGCGGCACGCGCTCGAGGCCGTCCCGTCGAACCTCCAGCGGCTGTTCGTCAACGCCGCCCAGTCGTACGCGTTCAACCGGATCCTGAGCGAGCGGCTCGACCGCGGGCTCCCGTTCCACGAGCCAGTCGAGGGCGACGTGTGCTGCTTCGCCGATACGGAGGTCGACGCCGTCCGAAAGCCCGATCCCGACCGGCTCCAGCGTGCGACCGCCGAGCGCGTCGACGTGCTCACCCGCCACTGCGAGCGCGGGCGGGCGTTCGTGACCGCACCCCTGATCGGGACCGAAACCGAGTTCGCCGACGGCGAGCCCGGGGAGATCGAGCGCGAGGTGTTCGACGACCTCGGGCTGGCACCGGGGATGTTCGACCTGCCGGGGAACTTCGAGTCCACGGGGACACGGCGGGCGATCCTCGTCGACACCGAGATGACCGTCGGGCGCGATCCGCTGACGTTCGAGTTCGCGCTCCCCTCCGGGAGCTACGCGACGGCGGTGCTCCGGGAGTACCTGAAAACCGACCCCACGGACCTGTAGACGCGATCAGGCCCCGGGCGGCGTCGACGATCGGTCCTCACCGAGCACCCAGCCCGCGAGCAGCAGCGGCGAACCGAGCAGTAACACGGCGCTGACGGCCGGGAAGCCGAGCAGGAGTCCGGGAACGAGCAGCCCCATTTGTCGGAAGTAGAGCGCCGGGGACGCGACCCAGCCGAGCGCAGCGCCCGCGAGCGCGACGCCAAGTGCCGCGCGAGCGCGACCCGCAGCGAGTGCGGCGCCGGCGGGGAGCAGCGCGAGCGTCGGCCCGGCGACCGTCAACGCGAAGCCGAGGCCGTCCCACGCCGTCGCCCCGGGTGGCGTCGGCTCGAACGCCCACGCGGCGAACGTCCAGCCCGTCGTTCCCGGGGCGACGGTGCCGGCGACGACGCCGACGGCAGCACCGGCCGCGAGCGCTCGGACCGCGAGCCGTTTCGGCGAGCTGTCACCGACGAGCGACGGCCGGGCGATCCCGACGGCGACGGTCGCGAACGCGGCAGCGGGACCGAGCAGCAGCGGTTCGGCGCCGCCGAGGAACGGCGCACCCAGTAGCGGGGCCAGCAGCGGTTGGAGGGTGAGGAGCGTGGCCGTCGCGGCGAGGAGCGCGACGATGCCACGCCGCCAGCGGTCGTCAGCGGCGGGGAAGCTCCCCGACAGAAGCGCGAACAGCCCGCCGGTCACGAGCGCATGGACGAGCAGCGCCGGGAGGACGACGACTGCGGCGTTTTCGACGACGACGGGGAGCAACACGGCGGCGAGTCCGACGACGCTCGGAAGGGTGCTCGCGTGGCCGAGGACACCGGTACTGGGTTCGAACGTCGCCAGTCCACCGTGTCGTTCGGTGAGCGTGAACGAACTCCCGCCCAACCCGTCGACGGTGTCGACCCCCGGTAGCGTGTGCATGACGTCGAGGAACGAGTGGACCGTCACCCTGTCGACGCCGAGGCCAGCGTAGTTCGCCCCCTGGAGATCCGGCCGGAACTTCGTGACGACGGCGGCGCCGCCGACGGTGGCGCGAGCGAACTCGGGGTCGCTGAACCGGTAGTACCGGACGTGCTCGGCGTCCGGGAACGTCGGCCCGCCACCGCTGCTGCGGTTGAAGCCGCGTCCGGGGCCGGCCCCCACGAACTGCTCGCCGGTCGTCTCGGCGGCGAGTCGGCGATGCAGGCTGTCGTTCCCCGCCAGTTCTTCGGCGTCCGGACCCTCGAGGACCAGCCCGACGCGCCACGTCGCGTTCCCGCTCTCGGCGAGCGTGACCACCGCCGCGCTCCGGGCGACAGTCACGTCGACGCCGGCGTCGTCGGCGGCGCGTTCGTACGCCGGCGCGCAGTTCGTACAGACCGGCTCGGGCGGCGGCGCCGCGAGCGCGGGCGCGGCGAGCGTGAGCGTCGCCGAGAGGGCGATCAGCAGGACGAGCGCGGGGAGGGCACGTCGGGACACGGGGTCGCTTCCGACGGGAAGGGAGTTGAACGTTCCCCCGTGCCGGCCGAAGCACGCCGCTTTTCCGCCACAACCGCCTGCCTCCGGCATGGACTGTCGGCGGTGTGGCACCGAACTCGACCGGCCGGGCGACTACTGTCTGGCCTGCGACACCGCCAACTGCGACGCCGTCGTCGTCGCGTTCGAGCGCGAGCGCGCGACGCTGACGTTCCTCCGTGACCCGCCCGAGCACGCCGACGGGGAGAAACCCGAGATCGTCGGCGAGACGACGATCACGACCGTCCCCGAGGAGGACCCCGAGGCGCGCGTAGTCGAACTCCGCAACTTCGCCGGCAAGGTCGCCGACGAGATCCGGCGCAAGCGCCCCGAGGAGGTGTACGCTTCCGGCGCGCGCGAGCCGCTGCGGGAGTGTCGCGCCCAGCTCCACCACCGGTTCTACCGCGTCCCCGACGACGACCCAGTCGAACGGGTCCGGAGTCAGCGCGGCGAGCGGAGCCTCGAAGTGGTCGACACGCCGCCGACGGAGAAGCTCGGCGGCTCGCACTCCACCCTCATCGGCGGCCGCGACGGCCGGGACGTGGTGAACACCGTCGCCGCCCACCCGAACGTGAAGAAGCTCATCCCGGGACCGATCGAGGCCGGCGGCGGCGGCAGCCGCGGCGGCGTCCGGGCGAAGGCGACCCGCGCCGGCGAGAGCGGCAACGTCCGCCTGCTGATTCGGGACGGCTCCAGCGTGCAGGAGAACCGCGTCGTGACGACGGCGATGGACCGCGAGACCGGCGAGCGCGTTCGGGAGGCGCTCAACGAGGCGCTGGTCGAGGCGGGGTATCAGGACGACTGACGGGGGCGGCGCGACTCGCAGGGTTTTTGTGCGTACTGGGGCTACTCCCGTGCACTATGGCTGAGAACAAGGCTCGGTCCGTCGGCAGCGCCGGCCGCTTCGGCGCGCGCTACGGGCGAGTCTCCCGGCGACGCGTCTCGGAAATCGAAGACGCGATGGAGAACGCCACCGTCGACGGCGACTCCGTCAAGCGCATCGGCACCGGCATCTGGAAGAACGAGGAGACGGGCGAGACGTTCACCGGCGGCGCCTACCGCCCGGAGACGCCCGGCGGTCGCTCGGTCCAGCGCTCCATTCGCGCGGCACTCTCCGAAGAGAGCGAATAGATGAGCTACAAGTGCTCCCGCTGTAAGCGCGACGTCGAACTCGACGAGTACGGCGGCGTGCGCTGTCCCTACTGTGGCCACCGCGTCCTGCTGAAGGAGCGCGGCGGCGACGTGAAGGAAGTCGACGTGAAGTGACGGCACACACGGCGACGCTCTCCGTCTCCTACGGCTCTCCCGACCGCGCCAGACGCGTCGCCGCCAGTCTCGACCCCGAAGTCGGCGGCGTCGACGACGATCGAGCCAGCGCGCGCGTCGCCCGGGAGGGGAACACCGTCGAGGTGACCGTCGAGGCGGCAGATCTGACCGCGCTCCGGGCCGGCACGACGAGCTGGAGCCGACTACTGACGGTCGCGGAGCGGGTAACTGCGGCCGGAGCCCAACGGTTTTAGCCTCCGCACGGAAACTGTACGGGTGTGATACCCCCGATCGCCAGCAACTTCGTCGCGGGTGAGAGCCCGGCGGCCGCACTCGATCACGCCGCGCGGATGAACGACGACGGCGTGAACGTCATTCTGAACCTCCTCGGCGAACACTACGAGGAGCCCGAGAACGCCGCCGCGGACACGAAATCCTACCGGGCGCTGGTGCGCGACATCGCCGACAGCGACGTCGACGCCTGTATCTCCGTCAAACCCTCACAGCTGGGCATCGACATCGGCGACGACGTGTTCACGTCGAACTTCCGCTCGATCGTCGAGGCCGCACAGGACGCCGGCGTGTTCGTCTGGTGTGACATGGAGGACGCCGACACCACCGACGTGACGCTGGACGCCTTCGAGGAGTTCGCCCGGGAGTTCGACGGCGGCGTCGGCCAGTGCGTGCAGTCGAACCTCCGGCGGACCAGCGACGACCTCGAACGGCTGGCCGACGTTCCCGGGAAGATCCGGCTGGTCAAGGGCGCCTACGACGAGCCCGAGTCGGTCGCCTACACCGAGAAGAGCGAGGTGGACGAACGCTACCGCGAGGACCTGGAGACGCTGTTCGCGGAGTACGAGGGCGAGATCGCCGTGGGGAGCCACGACCCGGCGATGATCGACTACGCCCGGGACCTCCGCGAGGAGTACGACCGGGAGTTCGAGGTGCAGATGCTGATGGGGGTCCGCGACGACGCCCAGCGCGAGCTCGCCGCCGAGGGTGAGGAGGTCTGGCAGTACGCGCCCTACGGCGACAAGTGGCTCTCGTACTTCTACCGCCGGGTACGCGAGCGCAAGGAGAACGCGCTGTTCGCGCTGCGGGCGATCGTGAGCGGGTAGCCGCGTGACGCAATCGTGAGCGGGTAGCCGCGAAGCGCAATCGTGAGCGGGTAGCGGTACGGCTTTACTTCTCGGGGCGACACGTTCGAGTGAATGACCCGGTGGAAGCGCGACTTCGCCAGCGGCCTGATCGTCGTCCTCCCGGTCGTAGTGCTGCTGTTGGTGCTCCGGTGGCTGATCGGCCACCTGCTCGGCCTCCCGCTGAACGTCCCCCCCAACCGCATCCCGGTGGGGTTGGTGCCGCGACCGATCAGCGTGGAGGCGGCGGCGATGGCGCTCGAACTGGGGCTGACGCTCGGGCTGTTCCTCTCGGTCACGCTGGCGGCCGGCTACCTGATGCGCACGCAGATGGGGCGGATCGCCGAGGGGCTGTTCGACGACGTAGTGAACCGCGTCCCCGGCGTCCGGGTGCTGTACAACGCCTCGAAGCTGGCGGTCGAAACGGCCGTCTCGGGCGCGAGCGAACTCCAGCAGCCGGTGAAACTGGAGCCCTGGGACGGGATGCGGATGACCGCGTTCAAGACCGGGCAGACGACCGACGACGGCCGGGACGTGCTGTTCCTCCCGACGGCGCCGAACATCACCACCGGGTTCGTCGTGGAGGTCGAGCCTGACGACTACGAGGAGACCGACGAGAACGTCGAACAGGCGCTCACTCGCGTCCTCTCGGCGGGGTTCGGCGAGTCGAACGAGGCCGAAACCCCGCTTGGCGAGATCGGCGCCGAGGGCGACGCGGACGGGGACCGATCCAGACCCTGACGCCGCCCGGCACCGCGGCGGAGTTCAGAACGGGATCCGTGGTTCGAGCCGTTCGACGAACCGACGGATGCGACCTTGGTTGTAGTAGCCGAGCAGCGAGAGCGAGACCACCGCGCCGATCAGCGCCGCACCCGAGAGGAACTGTCCGTTCGCCAGTTCGCCGCCGGCGTACACCGTGATGACGTAGGCGGGCAGGCGGCCGACGGCGATGACCGCCATGAACGTTCTGAGACGCCACGTCGTGAGCCCGCTCAGGAAGCAGATCGCGTCGTCGGGGAGGCCGGGGATGAGGACGAACACGATGAGTCCCGGGATCCCGACCCGCTCGACGAACCCGTCGAACCGCGTGAGGATGTCCTCGTGGAGCGCGCTCTCGACGAACGGACGCCCGTACCGCTTCGCGAGGCTGAACGCGACGGCGCTCCCGATGAGCACGCCGACGAGGCTGTAGACGGTTCCGGCGACCGCACCGAAGAGGTAGCCGGCGACGAGGGCCACGATCTGTCCGGGGATCGGGGCGACGACGACCTGGGTCGCCTGCACGATCACGAACACCAGCGGGGCGAACACGCCGAACTGGTCGATCCAGAGCCGGAGGGCCTCCGTGTCGAAGACGAACGGCGCGTAGCGACGCAACGCGACGTAGAGGGCGACGAACCCGGCACCGAGGAGGGCGACCGCGAGGACCACTCGCCAACGGGCTTGCCGTGACGAGAAGAACTTCATAGAGATCGATTGTCGGTACGCAGTCTTGAATCTTCTTTCTCGTGGCACAGCTTCTCACCCCTATAGCTGGCACCCACGGAACCGGGGCAGTGCCGAACCGGCGCCGCCGACCCACAGCCTACAAGCGATGCCCACCCGAGCACCGCGTATGCGCCTCTCCGACGCGACGTGGACCGACGTTCGCGACGCCGACGCCGACCTCGCCGTCCTCCCGGTCGGCTCGACCGAGGGTCACGGCCCGCACGCGCCGCTGGGAACCGACGCGTTCACCGCCGAAGCCGTCGCCGAGGCCGGCGCCGACGCCTACGAAGCCGAGACGGGCGATCCCGTGCTCGTCGCACCGACGGTGCCGGTCGGCATCAGCGAGGAGCACCGCGCGTTCGACGGGACGCTCTGGGTGTCGCCGGACACGTTCCGCGCGTACGTCCGCGAAACCGTCGAGAGCCTCGCCGCTAGCGACGGGCCGGACGCGGTCGTGCTGGTCAACGGCCACGGCGGGAACGTCGACGCGCTCCGGGAGGTCGCCGCGCGGCTCACCCGCGACGGGGTGGCCCGCGTGGCGCCGTTCACGTGGTTCGAGGCGGTCGGCGAGCACAGCAGCGACATGGGCCACGCCGGCCCGCTGGAGACCGCGTTCCTGCGACACGGCCGCCCCGAACTCGTCCGCGAGGAGCGCATCGACGACGCCCGCGAGGGCGGGAGCGAGCGCTGGGGCGACTGGGTGTCGGGGGTGAACCTCGCCGTCGACAGCGACGAGTTCACCGAGAACGGCGTGGTCGGCGACCCCGGAGAGGGCGACGCCGAACGGGGAGCGGAGCTCGAGGAGCTGGCGACGGCAGCGCTGGTCGATCTGCTCGACGCGGTTCGGGAGCGAGCGGGCTGACTACTCGTCCTCGCCGTCCTCGTCCTCCATGGCGTCCTGCAGCGTGGAGCGCAGCGACGGCAGCGTCCCCGCGAGTTCGCTGGCGTCGTCGTGGGCGTCTTCGATGTCCTCGATCAGTTCCTCGAGGTCGTCGATCTCGGCTTCCAGATCGTCAGCGTCCTCGAACGCGTCGGCGCGCTCGCCCATCACGTACTGCTTCTTCGCCGCCCGGAGGTGCTCGGCGGCGTCGGCGGTGTCCAGTGCGGACTTGAGGCCGTTGAGCACGCCCAGCGCGTTGTCGGCGTCCACCTCCCAGATCGCGTCGGCGTCCGGGAGCGACTCGCGGGCGTCGGCGAGGTGGCTCTCGACCTCGCCACGCATCTCCTCGGCCGCCTCGCCGAACAGGTCGTCCTCGTCGAACGTGGTCTGACTCATGCGGGTAGTTTGCACACCGGGGCGGTAAAAAGGTCGCCACGGAGCGGAACTGAAACGACGGGCGATATCGGTTCAGACCGCGGTTCAGCCGGGTCCGGGGGATCAGTTTCACCGCGCCGGCCCGGCCGTCGATCGCGGCAGTCGCCTCAGCGATCGCGGCAGTCGCCTCAGCGATCGTGGTAGTCGCCTCAGTCCTCGACGGCGACGAGCTTCATCCGCGGGTAGCCGTCCTCCATCGCCATCCGCGTGCGGACCGCGGTTCCCTCGTAGTCGATCCGCATCTCGACCTCCATCAGGCTGCCCGTGAGCTCGGCGTACCCCTCGTCGTGGTCGATCGCGTCGGCGACGCGGTCGTCGAGGATCTCGACGGCGACGGACTCGCAGTACGGCTGGTTCTCGATCGCCTCCTCGATGGCGGTTTCGAGGCTGCGGGTGCTCTCCGGCGAGACGGGGGTGCCGGCGAACTGGTGGTAGAGCGAGCCGAACTTGATGCCGGCCTCGAAGCAGGCCTGCTGGGCGTCGGTCGTGTCGGACATACGCGGGGCTGGGCGGCGACCCGGGAAAGCGGTACCGGAGCCGACCCGCCGAACCGCACCGTATTTACCCCCAGTATCCACATATCCACCCGAATGGACGACCCGGTGCTGCTGACGGGTGCCGGCGGCCGCGTGGGGCAGGCGATCCTCTCGCGGCTCGCCGACGAGTACGACTGGCGGCTGCTCGACCGGGAGCCGATCCCCGAGGAGCGCCGACACGGCGTCCCCGAGTCGGCGTCGATCGTCGCGGACGTGACCGACGAGCACGCCGTCGCCGACGCCGTTTCCGGCTGTGGCGCGGTGATCCACCTCGCGGGCGACCCCCGGCCGGACGCGCCGTGGGACTCGGTGCTCGCGAACAACATCGACGGCACCCAGACCGTGTTCTCCGCTGCCGTCGACGCCGGCGTCGAGAAGGTCGCCTTCGCCTCCTCCAACCACGCCGTCGGCGCCTACGAGACCGACGAGCGCACGCCGGAGATGTATCGGACCGACGACGAGTACCGACTCGACGGCACCGAACTCCCGCGACCGTCGAACCTCTACGGCGTCTCGAAAGCGAGCGGCGAGACGCTCGGGCGCTACTACCACGACCACGCCGACCTCGACGTGGTCTGTGTCCGGATCGGGAACCTCACTGAGGGCCACCCCCCGCGGGAATACGAGCGCGGGCAGGCGATGTGGCTCTCCCACCGCGACTGCGCCCGCCTGTTCCGGTGCTGTCTGGAGGCCGACTACGGGTACGAGATCGTCTACGGCATCTCCGACAACGACCGGAAGTACTACTCAATCGAGCGCGCGAAGGAAGTGCTCGGCTACGAGCCCGTCGACAATTCTGCGGAGTACACGTTCAAAGGGGAACCGAAAGACGACGCGGCGTAGCTACGCGTCCTCGACGGCCGCGAGCAGGTCGTCGTAGTCGGGTTCGTTCGTCGGATCGTCGGCGACCCAGTCGTACGTCACCGTCCCGTCGTTATCGAGCACGAACACCGCGCGGTTCGCGATGCCGTAGAGGCCGAGGTCGGGGATGTCCATCTCCAGTCCGTACGCCCGGATCGCCTCGCCGGCCATGTCGCTCACGAGGTCGAACTCGATGCCGTGCTCCTCGCGGAACGCCCCCTGGGAGAACGGCGAGTCGGCGCTGACGCCGAACACCGTCGCACCGGCGGCCTCGAACTCGCCGATGCGTTCCTGCAGCGCGACCATCTCGTTCGTGCAGGGCGGCGTGAACGCGCCGGGGAAGAAGGCGAGCACGACCGGCCCGTCGCCGAGGTGGTCGTCGAGGTCGAAATCCTCGTGGTCGCTCGTCCCTTTCGTCGCCGAGAATCTCGGTGCCGAATCGCCGGTAGAAACCATACCGAACTGTACGGCCCGCCGACAGTTAAAGACGGCCACGAACATGGGCGGGAACGAACATCTATGTCCACGGGCGGCTACTCCCGACCGTGTCCCGACTCGAACGCGTCCGGATCTACCCGGTGAAGGGACTCGACGCCACCGAGGTCGAGTCCAGCGAGATCCTCGACGGCGGCACGCTCGCGGGCGATCGCGAGTTCGCGCTGTTCGAGGCCGCCGCCGTCCCGTCCGACGCCGAGGACGACAGTATCGACGGCAACCCCCACGACAACGGGGTGTTCAACGCCAAGCACAGCGACCGGTTCCACGAACTCGACACCGCGTACGACCCCGAAACGACGACGCTGACCGTCGAAACCGCCGACGGCGACCGCCGCGAGTTCGACCTCGACGACGAGCGCGCGGCGGCCGGGGCGTGGTTCTCGGAGTTCTTCGACGCCGATCTCACCCTCCGCCGCGACGCGTCGCTGGGGTTCGTCGACCGGCGGGGGATGGGACCGTCGGTGATCAGCACCGCCACGCTGGAAACCGTCGCCTCGTGGTTCGACGACCTGAGCGTCGAGGGCGCGCGCCGGCGCCTGCGGGCGAACCTCGAGGTCTCCGGCGTGCCGGCGTTCTGGGAGGACCGCTTCGTCGGCGAGGACGCCCCGGCGTTCGAAGTCGGCGGCGTCCGGATCGAGGGTGTCACCCCCTGCGCCCGCTGTGTCGTGCCCGAGCGCGACCCCGAGACGGGAGAGCCGACGCCGGAGTTCCGGCAGCGGTTCCTCGAGAAGCGCGAGGAGACGTTCCCCGACTGGGCCGACGAGGCGGCGTTCGACCACTTCTACACGCTGATGCTGATCGCGCGAGTGCCGGAGGCGGATCGTGGTCAGCGCCTCGCCGTCGGCGATCCCGTCGAGATCGTCGACTGAGGCGGCGTCAGTCGAACAGTCCCGAAACGTCGTCTTCCTTGCGCCGCTGGCGGCCCACGAGCCCCGAGAGTCGCTCGAACACGATCGCGCGCTCGCTCGGCTCCGCGGCCGCGTAATCGCGAACGAACGTCGCGTAGCGCGTAGTTTCCGGATGCTCGCTCCGCCGGGCGAACCGCAACGCGTCCGCGACGACCTCGGGGTCGTCGCCCCGAGCGGCGGCGACGGTGCCCGCGACGACGACCGCCGCCGACAGCGGGAGCGCACCCGGCGTGGGGCGGTCGCCGTCGACCGCGATCCGGGGCGGCGGCGAGCGTTCGGCGATCTCCGGATCGGTACCGAACGCTGCCAGCCAGCGCTCGATCGGGGCGAGATCGACGCGAGTACCGTCGACTGCATCGAGTTCGATATCGGCCGCCGTCGCCGCATCGAGCGCCGCGTCCCACTCGCCGCGGCGACTCTCGGTGACGGCCGTCGCGAACGCGGCCAGCCCGTCGAGTAGCTGATCGTCGGCGTCGTCGGCCTCGGGGGCTACGGGCGCTTCGCCCGCCCAGATCGAGCGGGCGACGCCGTACTGGCCGGCGTTGTGTGCCGCCGCGCCGGCGAGGAGCGCAGTCATCCCTCGGCCTCCGCGAGTGCTTCCTCGTCGACGTAGACGACGACCTCCCGGCCCATCGTCCGGAGGTGGTGCTGGCGGCGCTCGTACCCGTCGTCGAGCGCGGCGTCGACCGTGTCGTCGTGGTCGACGTGGGCGATCACGACCGCGGGCTGGCTCTCTTGGATCTGCGACCGGAGTTCGGTCTCGTTGTACGCACACTGCTGGCTCACGTCGTCGGCGGCGACGTACCAGTGGATCGGCAGCGCCCTCGCGAGGCGCAAGCACTCGGGCGCCATCCCGCCACCTTCCCCGGGTTCGGCGACCAACTCCTCGCCGTAGACGAGCAGGTCGGTCCCCTCGTGTGTGGGCGCGATCGCGCCGATGTCGTCGAACGTTCCCCGGAACTCCTGCTGAGGCTGGGCGTACTGCACGAGCTCGTTGTCGTCGGCCGTGGGGTTGACGTACGACGCCGAGGCCGCCGGGACGAGCATCGCTCCGGTGACGAGCAGCAGCAGCGCCACGGTCAGCACGGTACCGACGCGGTCCTCCGCGGCCAGCGACTGCCAGCCCCAGCGGACCACCAGCCCCAGCGCGACGGCGGCCGGGATCACCAGCGGGACGATCGCGTTCACCATGATCCAGCCCGCGCGGATGTCCGTCGCCAGCGGGTAGCCGAGGATGCTGACGAACCCCCAGTAGCCCGTGAACATCACCAGCGATCGCGGGCGGTCGCCGGCGTAGCGCGCGACGACGAACCCCAGCGCCGCGAACGGCACGACGACCAGCGCGTAGTTCGCGAGCACCGAGACCGTGTGCTCGAGGAAGCAGACGTAGCCGCCGATGATCGTCTCCTCGCCGCACTTCGGCTCGACGCTCCCGCCGAACCAGTACTCCAGCCCCGGGCGGATGTCGCCCCACGTCGCCTCGAACAGCTCGGGGAAGCGGAGGGGGTTGAACACGGCGTCCCAGAGGCCGACGCCCGAGCCGACGGTTCGCGGGGCGTAGAAGAACAGCGAGATCAGGAGGAACAGCCCCAGACTCCCGAGCAGCGCGCCGCCCCAGCGGATCGCATCCCCGTCCGGGCGAACCACGTCGACGAGCATCGTCAGCGAGACCAGCAGCACCAGCGCCGTCACGACGGCGGTCAGCGCCCACCCCGACAGCGTCGCGTAGCCGAGCACGAGCAGCGTGAGCGCGGAGAGGACCGTCCAGACGGCGGCGTCGGTCGAGCGCTCGGGGTCACGCAGCGCCTCGAAGTACGGCTCGACGCGGGCGGCGACGGCGTCGATCCCCGAGTCGTAGTTCCGGGGGTGCATCAGCGAGAAGTCGAGCAGGAGCGCCCCTGCGCCGATCCAGCACATCAGGTACACCAGCGCGTTCTCCTTGGCCGCGAAGCCGAGCGCGCCGAACGCGAAGGCGGGGTAGAGCAGCCGCGGGCGGGCGTCGTCCACCGCACGGAGGCCGAAGCCGAAGGCGACGAACATGAACGCCGCGACCAGCAGCGAACTCCGGTAGAACCGCGAGTAGTAGAGCATGATCGGGTTGAACGCGAGCAGGACGGCGACGAGCACCGTCTCCGTGTCGCGCAGGCGCTGCCGGAACAGCAGTGCGGCGAGCGGGAGCAGCGCGCCGACGACGGCGACGAACAGCCGCATCGAGAAGTCGTTCGGACCGAGAACGGCGAACAGCCACGCGTCGGCGTACTGCGCGAGCGGCCCGTGGACGATGTAGCGGTAGCTGATCTCGCCCGTCTCGAGGTAGTGCAGCGCCCAGTAGGCCACGCGCCCCTCGTCGAAGTGAGCGACGCGCTGGCCGAGAAAGAGGAGACGGGCGATTAACCCGGCGGCGACCACGACGAGCACGGCCCGGACCGTGTCGTCGGTCCGGCGGAGGGCGTCGGGGAGCGAGGAACGATCCATCGGTCAGCGAGTGTAACGGGCGAAACCTAAGTGTGTCCTTCCCGGCCCGAGCGGGCGGTACAGCCCCGGAGCGGCTCAGAGCAGTTCGTCGGCGTCGATGCGGCCGCCGTGCTCGACGCCGCGAACCGTGACTTCCTCGCCGAGCTGGACGCTCTCGCTCGTCTCGACGCTGCGGGTCTCCTCGCCGTTGTCGACGACGACCGGACTACCGGACTGGACGACCGTCCCGGTGAACTCGACCTCTTCGCCGTCCCCCTCGGCACTCTCGTCGTCGCGGAGCTCGTCCGCCCCGTCGCCGTCCTCGCCGAACGCCGAGAGGCCGCCCTGATCCGCCGACGGCGGCGTCTTCTCGTCGCCGCCCGCGTCGGCCCCCGCTACGTCGGCCTCGCCGTCGAGGATCGAGACGGTCGACTGCCAGCCTGCGGAGGCCTCGAGCTCGTCCTGCCAGCCGTCCTGAATCTCCACGTCGGTGAACGCGACGCGGTCGGCAAGCGTGATGTCACGATCCGCTTTCTCCCCCCAGAGTGCGACCCGGATGTCGCCCGTGTCGTCACGGACGCGGACGTTCCGGACCTGCCCCTCGGAGCCGTCGTCGCGGTCGAACGTGCGCTTGTCGTCGGTCTCGATCACTGCGCCCGCGATGTCGACGGTGTCGCCCATCTCCACGTCGTCGATGGCCGTCGTCTCGGGGACGTACTCCACGTCCTCGTCGACCTCCTCGATGGTGCCACGGGAGCCGACGTGCAGTTCGAGGTCGCCCTCGCGCTCGCGGACGTAGCCGTCGACGACCTCGACGACTTCGTCGGCTTCGAGCTCGTCGAGCAGGTCGGTCGCCTCGTCCCAGAGCGTCACCCGGATGCGGCCCGTCTCGTCGCCGATCGCGACGTTCGCGACCCGGCCCTCGGTGCCGTCGTCGCGGTCGAACGTGCGGTACTGGTCGTCGACGTCGAGCAGCTTCCCGACGAGGGTCACGTCCGACAGGCCCATCGAGAGCTCCTCGACCGTGTAGCTGTCACTGACGGAGACGTCGATCTCCACGTCGGGGTCGATCTCGGCTTTGTCCGCCGAGACCTCGACGCCGTTGTACCCCTCCTTGGGGCGGCCGGCGATCCGGAGCACGTCGCCCTCCTCCAACTCTTCGAGCGCGGACTCGGCCATCTCGTCCCACAGCGAGAGCCGGATCCGGCCGGACTCGTCGGCGACCTCGGTGTTGACGACCTGTCCGTCGGGCTGGTCGCCATCGCGCTCGAACGTCCGCTTCTCGCCGATGGAGACCAGCTTCGCGACGAACTTCACGTCGTCCATCCCCGGCTCGATGTCCGCGACGCTCTCGACCTCGCCGCCCTCGTCCTCGAGCTCGTGGGCGACCAGCATCGCCGCCGTCTCGTCGTCAGCGAGGCCACCCATCTCCTCGACTTTCTCCGCCACCATCTCCTCGAACTCCTCGGCGGAGACGTCCGCGTCGAGTTCCTCGTGGACGTCGTCGATGGCACTCATTCGTAGCGGTGGGTAGCACAGCCGACGGTTAAGCGTTGCCGTTGGGGTGGGAACGCGCCGCTTGCGTGTGGTTTCGTGGTTCGGTTCGTGTCGTCCATACGCGGGCTGGTGCGCCCTCCTACAAGAGGGTCGGGACGGCGTCGCGGGACGGTCGACGACCCGCCGGCGACAACGCTTTTCGGCACGCTGGCGTTATCCCTCGGTATGAGCTACGAGACCACGACCGAGCGGGGGTTCCTGCTGTCGGCCCGCGAGTGGGGCGTCGTCGGCGGCGCGACGGGGCTGATGCTCCTCAACGTGTTGGTGATGTACGTCGCGGCGGCGACGCCGGTCGCGCAGGTCAACCGGATCGTGTTCTCGGTCCCCATCGTCGGCGCGCTGATCTACGGCGCGCTGATCACGGGCGGCCAGATGGTCGCCGAGCGCGGCTTCGAGAACGACTCGATGGGGCTGGCGATGGCGGGCGTCGTCGTGCTCGAACTCGCCTTCGGCGCGTTCGGCGGCGGCATACTCTCCTTCCTCTCGGAGGGGGTTCGGATCACCGCGCTGGCGATCACCGGCGCCATCGTCGTCGCGATGACGGCGCTGATCGGCACGTACGTCTACCTGCGCTCGGACACGCAGTTCGACCACTACGGCCGCTGGGCGACGTACGCCTTCCTCGCGGGGCTGGGGGCGATCCTGCTCGCGACATTCGTCCCGGCGGTGGGCGTCGCCGCGTTCGCGCTGATCTTCGCGGGGTTCCTGCTACGGCTCGGCTACGAGATGTGGCAGGTCCGAGAGAGCCGCGGGCGGCCGGCGATGCAGTCCGTGGGGCTGTACGTCGCGGTGGCCGGGGTGTTCGTCCACGTGCTCCAGCTGGTGGTGCGGTCGCTGGCCGAGCGGTAGGCACAGACGGCTCGCAGCGTCACCTCGACGCAGAAATCACTCGGTGACAGTGTGACGCGGAAAATGGGACCGCCCGGATTCGAACCGGGGTCACGGGCACCCAAGGCCCGAAGTATACCAGGCTAACCCACGGTCCCGTGCCCCTACGTCCGCGACTCGCGCGCTAAAGCGTTTCGGGGTCAGACCGCGATCGGGATGCCGAACATCGTCGCGATCCCGAGCGTCGTCACGATCATCAACAGCAGTTGGAGCGGGCCGCCCACCCGGACGTAGTCCGTGAACCGATAGCCGCCGGGACCGTAGACGAACAGGTTCGTCTGGTAGCCCACCGGCGTCATGAACGCCGTACTCGCCGCGAACATCACCGCGAACAGGAACGCGGTCGCGCTGGCGTCGACGGCCTGAGCGGTCTCGACGGCGACGGGGATCATCAGCACGACGCTGGCGTTGTTGCTGATCACGTTGGTCAGCAGCGCGGTGAGCAGGTAGAACACCGCGAGCACGCCGATCACCGGCAGCGCCGCCGAGGAGGCGACGACCGCCTCCGCGAGCAGCGAGGCGGCGCCGGTTCGTTCGAGCGCGATCCCCAGCGGGATCACGCCGGCGAGCAGGAGGATCACGTCCCACTGCACCGCCTCGTAGATCTCCCCGGGGTCGAGACAGCGCGTGACGACCATCGCGAGCGATCCCGCGAGTGCGGAGACGACGATCGGGAGGATCCCCAGCCCCGCGAGCGCGACGACGGCGGCGACGATGCCGATCGCGAGTCCGGTCTTCTCCTCGCGGTAGTCGTGCTGTTCGACCTCGCCGATCAGGATGAACTCCCGGCCGCCGTCGATCCGCTCGATCGTCTCCGTCGGCGCCTGCACCAGCAGCGTGTCGCCGACCTTCAGCGGCACCTCGTCCATCCGCCGGCGCACGACCTCGCGGCCACGACGGAGCGCGAGCACGGTCGCGTTGTAGCGCTGCCGGAAGCCGATCGAGGTGAGCGACTCGCCCACCAGCGGCGAGCCGGGGGCGACGACGACCTCGACGAGGTTCTGCCCCGCCTCGGCCTGTTCGAGTTCGGCCTCGTCGACCGGCACGTCCACCAGATCCAGCCCTTCGAGGTCGAGCAGCGAGAGCAGCGTGTCGCGGTCGGTCCGGAGCGTGAACGTGTCGCCGGCCTGAATCTGCTTGGGGCCGAGCGGTTCGAGGAACACCTCGTCGCCGCGGATGAGCTGGAGCAGGTCCACGTCGAGATCGCCCTCCGACAGCGCGTTCCGGACCTTCCGGCCGACGAGCGGGGAGTCCTCCCGGACGGTCACTTCGGTGAGGTAGTCGCCGACGCCGAACTCCTTGGTCAGGTCGTCGGTGGGCGCGATCCGGGCGGGCGTGAGCCAGCGACCGACGGTCAGCAGGTAGGCGATCCCGACCAGCATCACCACGACCCCCAGCCCCGTGAACTCGAACATCCCGAGCTCGTGGAGGTCGGTGTTGGCGTACTCCGGCGCCGCGGCCAGCCGCGCGGCCACGTCGCTCGCGAGCACGTTGGTCGAGGTGCCGATCAGCGTGAGCGTCCCGCCGAACATCGAGGCGTACGACAGCGGGAGCAGGAGCTTCGAGGGGGAGGTGTTGCCGCGGTTGGCCACGTCGGTCACCATCGGGAGCAGGATCGCGACCGCGGCGGTGTTGTTGATGAACCCGGACACCGGCGAGACGATGCCGACGACCGCACTCAGCTGTTTGATCTCGCTGTCGCCGGTGATCCGGCCGATGTACTCCCCGAGCGTCTGGACGATCCCCGTCCGGCGGACGCCCTCGCTGAGGATGAACATCGCGAGCACGGTGATCGTCGCGGGGCTGGCAAAGCCCGAAAGCCCCTGCTCGGGCGTGATCATCGTCACCTGCCCCGCGAGGACGCCGGCGTCTGCGAGCACCCCGCTGACGGGCTCGACGAGCATCAGCGTCACCATGATACCCAGCGCGGTGATGTCGACGGGCACCGGCTCCGTCGCGAACAGCACCAGCGCCGCCAGCACGATCAGGGTGACGACGACGACTCCGGGCGTGATCGCTGCCACGGGGATGTGGTTACCGCCGGCCGGCAAAAGGGTGGGGGTTCCCGACGGTCACTCCCGCTCGGCGAACGCGGCGCCGAAGGCGGCGCCCAGCGCGAGCCCGATCCCCATCCCGACCGCGAGGTTCTCCAGCGACAGACCGATCGCCGCGCCGAGCGAGACGCCGAGGCCGATCCCCAGCGCCATCGCTTCGTCGTCGTCCATCTCGTCCGCATCCGGCTCCTCGGGCGCCGGCTCGTCGGCCGAGTCGTCACTCGTCATGGGGGAGCGCGCGACGCGCGGGAAGAAGTCGGTTTCGCTACAGTTCCTGCTCGGCGAGTTCGAGCGCCGCCACCTGCTCGTAGGGGCTCTTCCCCTCGCGGATCCCCTCGAGGATCAGGAACGCGTCGTCCGGCGAGAGGAAGTGGCTCGTGACCGCCCGACCGAGCGGCGTCGCCTCGAAGCCGTCGATGAACTCCCACTCGAGCAGCTTCCCGACCGCGTGTTTGGTGGGCACGTCGCCGATCATGCGGTCGTTGAGCCGCTTGGCGAGCTTGCCGGCGACGGCGATGTTCGCCAGCGTCTCTTCGGCGGCGGCAGTCTCGTCGTACACCGTCGAGACGTCCTCCATCTCACCTTTCAGGAGTTTAAACGCGATCTCGTCCTCGGTGGCCTCCATCGAGGCGTGGTAGGAGCAGTCCGGCTCCACGAGCAGGTACACCGTCCCCTGATCGTGGTAGTCGGGGCGGCCCGCACGGCCGAGCATCTGGGAGAACTCCTGGACGGAGAGCCACTCGATCCCCATCGCGAGCGAGTCGAACACGACCTGCGAGGCGGGGAAGTCGACGCCCGCCGCGAGCGCGGCAGTCGTCACGACCGCCGCGAGCTCCTGATCGCCGAACTGGCGCTCGACCTGCTTGCGCCGGCCGTAGTCCAGCCCGGCGTGGTACGGCGCGGAGTCGTACTCCAGCTTCCGGGAGATCTCGTGACAGCGCCGCCGGGAGTTGGTGAAGATGATCGTCTGCCCGCGATACCCCTTCGAGGACTTGCTGTCGAACTCCCGCCTGACGAGGCGGTCCTCGATCCGGAGTTTCTCCCGGCCGTCGGCGAACGTGACGTGGCGCTCGATCGGGACGGGCCGCTCCTCGAACTCGATCAGCGTCGCGCGGAGCTGTTCGGCCAGCCACTCGGGGTTGCCGACCGTCGCGGAGAGGTAGACGTACTGCGCGCCGTCGTAGTCCGAGCGGTCCTTCGCGCGCTGCTCGCAGTAGTGCTTGAGCCGGGAGATCATCCCGTCGAGGCGGTGGCCGCGTTCGCCCTCCTTCAGGCTGTGGACCTCGTCGATGACGACGGTGCCGATGTCGCCCATGTCCTTG
Source organism: Halolamina salina (assembly GCF_054653455.1). Lineage (NCBI taxonomy): Archaea > Methanobacteriati > Methanobacteriota > Halobacteria > Halobacteriales > Haloferacaceae > Halolamina > Halolamina salina. The sequence continues at coordinate 2,144,699 of NZ_BAAIGE010000002.1, forward strand.
CCCGTCCGGAGGCCGTGGTCGATCCCCTCGTAGGTGCCGACGATCACGTCGGCGTTCGGGTCGAACTGGGCGCCGGAGTCGGTCACGCGGGAGCCGCCGACCCGCAGCGTCACGTCGAGGATGTCGCCGTAGCGCTCTTGGAAGTCCTCGTGTTTCTGGTTCGCGAGCGCGACCAGCGGGACGAGGAAGAGGAGTTTTCCGTCGCCCTTCAGCGCGCGGTCGACGCCCGCGAGCTCGCCGACGAGCGTCTTCCCCGTCGCCGTCGCGGAGACGACGAGCTGGTCCCGCCCCTCGAACAGCCCGTTCTCGACGGCGAGGCTCTGGACCGGAAGGAGATTGTCGAAGCGACCCTCGATCATCGACTGCAGTTTCGGGTGGAGGTCGAGGTCGCTCGTCGGGTACGGGTCGACCTCGTCGGTGGTGGCGGAGATGGTGTCGAACTTCGTGAGGTCGGGGTCGAGTTCGCCCTGCAGGAGGTCGGTGATGCGGTCGAGGTCGCCCACCTCGAGCAGAAGCTCCTCCAGTCGCTCCTGTGCGGCGCCGGTGAACTGCCCCTTGTAGGCGAGTTCGCGTTCGAGCTCCTCGACGGCGCAGTCCTGGCAGATGTAGTCCCGATCGGCCGAGATGGCGGTCTCCTCGGTGATCGGCGAGTAGCGGCCGGCGTTGGCGCAGTACCGACAGGTGCGGACGACCAGCGCCTCCTGCTGGTAGCCGTCGAGCATCGCCTGCAAGCGTTCGCGACCCTCGGGGGAGGTCTGCTCGGAGATGCGGATGCGCTCGGCGCGGCGGGCGAGTTCGACGAACTCCTCGGGGCGCATCGGCTCGCCGCCGTCGTCGTCGGACTGCAGGAACCGACGGGGCCGCGGCCCGGCATCGGTCTCCTTGAGTTCGAGCGTGCCGCGGAACACCCGGGAGCCGTCACGGAGCACGACGACGCGGTAGTCGTCGCCGGACTCGTGGAGGAACAGGGTGTCGACGCGGGCGACCTGCTGAGACACGGGTGGGGGTACGCGAAACGGGTACTTCAGCCATGCGGTCGGCGCGAAGCCGTGCCGCGGGAATCCGGCGCATGCGGGTGCAACACAGCCTCACGGAGGGTTTACGGCCCCTCAGCGGCTACACTCCGATAATGAACTCCTCCACGCGCACGAAGGCGACGCTGTTCTGCTCGGTCTGCGGGCACGAGAGCCCGGCCGACGGCGATTGGGACGAATCGGCGACGGCCACCGAGATCGGCGAGCGGATCACGCTCTCCTGCCCGGACTGTGCGACGACGATCACGCGCCGACCCGTGAGCAAGCGGAGCGTCGACGCCGTGGTGGCGAGCGACTGACCGGCACGCTGTCAGCCGGGCAGGGCAAGCGACTGATCGGCGGCGGAGAACCGACCGCTATTCCTCGACCAGTTCGATCGTGTCGTCGCCGTTCGGCACCGCACAGAGGAACGCCCCCGGTCGGTCGCTGTCGTTCCGGTACCAGTGGACCGCGCCGGCGGGGATCAGCAGCGAGTCGCCGGCGGAGACCGTGTACTCCTCGTCGTCGATCCCGACCACGTACTCGCCCGCGAGCACGTACTGCTCGTGTTCGACCGCGTTCGTGTGCTCGGGGACCTCGGCGCCGGCGTCGAGTTCGAACCGCCGGATCGCGAAGTTCGGCGCGCCGTCGCTCTCGTCGAGTAGTACGCCTTTCTGCAGCCCCTCGGCGGCGTCGACGGGCTCGTACTCGATCTCCTCGCTGCGTTTCACGACGTGATCGACCATACCGGGAGTTCGGCGCCGGGGCGCTAAACCGTGACGGCACGGGCCGCGGCGACCGCCTTTTTCACCCCCTCGGCCCAACCGAACGGTATGCGAGGTATCCGTCTCGGGAGCGTCTTCGGCATCCCGATCAAGCTCGACGCCACGTTCCTGCTGATCCTACCGGTGTTCGCCTACCTGATCGGCAGCGACGTGACGACGCTGGTCGAGGAGGTGTTCAACCCCGCGTTCGACGCCGGGATCGAGACCGGCGTGTTGACGCAGGGGTACACCCCCTTCGCGCTCGGCGCCGCGGCGGCGATCGGGCTGTTCACCTGCGTGCTGCTCCACGAACTGGGCCACTCGGCGGTCGCGATGTACTACGGCTACGAGATCGACTCGATCACGCTCTGGCTGCTGGGCGGCGTCGCCCAGTTCGCCGAGATGCCCGAGGACTGGAAGATCGAGTTCCAAGTGGCCGTCGCGGGACCGATCGTAAGCGTCGCCCTCGGGGGGCTGGGCTACGCCGGCTTCTCGCTGGTCGCCGGCGGCGGGCGACCGATCGCGACGTTCCTGCTCGGCTACCTGATGCTCGCGAACGTCATGCTCGCCGCGTTCAACATGCTGCCCGGGTTCCCGATGGACGGGGGCCGCGTGCTGCGGGCGCTGCTCGCCCGGACGCGGACCCACGCTCGCGCGACCCAGATCGCCGCGGAGGTCGGGAAGGGGTTCGCGCTACTGCTGGGGCTGCTCGGGCTGTTCAGCGGCCCGAACCTGCTGCTGGTCGCGCTGGCGTTCTTCATCTACATCGGCGCGGCGGGCGAGGCCCAGCAGACCGTGCTCAAGGCGGCGTTCCAGGGCGTCACCGTGAGCGACGTGATGACCGCGGAGCTTCACACTGTCTCGCCGGACGACAGCGTCGCCGACCTGATGGGCCGGATGTTCCGCGAGCGCCACACCGGCTACCCGGTGGTCGAGAACGGCGAGCTCGTCGGGATGGTGACGCTCGCCGACGCCCAGTCGGTCGACGAGGTCGAGCGCGACGCGATGCGCGTCGACGACGTGATGTCGACCGAGGTGTACACCGCGACGCCCGAGACGGAGGCGATGGAGGCGCTCCAGACGATGCAGGAACACGGCGTCGGGCGCCTGCCCGTCGTCGACGCCAACGGGAAGCTCTGCGGGATCATCTCCCGGACGGACCTGATGACCGCGTTCGACATCATCCAGCAGAGCGGCGCCGCTCCGAGCGAGTCGATGGGGCCGAACCTCTCGCCGTTCGGGCGGTAGTCGGCGTTTTTGCGGGTTTGGTGGTCGTCCGTCGTCAATTCTGTCGATCGTGATTCGTCGTCGACGGCTGGTATAGCAACAGCAGTTCGATCGTTGGCACCTTGTGACCGCACCGCCCCGCACAGCCCACAGACCTCCCCAGCCGACTCCTTCGTTCACTGCGTTCACTCAGTCGTCCCTCGCGCTGACTCGCGCACGGAGGCGCTCGCGCTTCGCGCCGACCGCCGTGGCGGTGGACGCCTCGCGCCGGCGACCTGTCGCCGGCGCGGGGGGAGGGGTGGGGAACCCGGTACTGCGCCGGGCTTCATGCCCGGCGCACTGCGGTCACAAGTAGTCAAGCATCGAGATGCTGTGCCGTTGCGGTTGCTGTCTGACCGACGACGTACGTGAACATAGCCGATAAGTGAGGATGCGGGATTCGACGAGCCTTCGGCTGCTCACGTTCGTTCGCAGCCAGAAGGTCCGGGCGCGGGAATTGAACCCGCGTCTCAGCCCCCACAAGGCTGAAGGATACCACTACCCCAGCCCGGACACAGCGATTCCTACCACGGTTTCAGGGAAATACGTTACGACATTCCCGGCCCCGTGACACGCCGCCGCAGGGGAGCGGGAGGCTTTTGCCGCCGACTCGCGTAACCGCCGGTAGTGGCGATCACCGACAAGATCTACGTCAAGAACCACCGGCAGATCGCCTCCCAACTGGAGCGCTCGATCCCCAAGGGCGCGTTCAAGGGGGCGACGCTGGACCTGCTGTTCACGGGCGACGGCATCGAGAAACTCGACGAGGCGACCCGCGAGAAGGTGCTCGACTTCGCGGAGGACTTCCTCGACTGCGACTGCGACAACAACCCCTACTGCGGCCACCCCGAGGAGAAGTTCGTCCAGTACCTGCTCGAACTCCGCGCGCAGGGACTGGGTCCCGACGCCATCGTCGACACGATGTCCGCGGAGTACATGCTGTACGCCTACTCGGGGGACGTGCTCTCCTTCCTCGACAGCTCGATCCGACGGCTGGAGGCCGTCGAGTCGCTGGCAGAAGTCGAAGGGGACCAGGAGGCCGCACGCCGCGCTCGCGAAGCCAAGCAGGAACTCTCGGGCTGACTACCCGATCTGGTACGTGTTCTCGTCGCCGTCGAGGTCCTCGAGCTTGACGACCTCTTCCGTCTCGTCGGCCTGCTCGCGCAGGTAGTCGATGTAGCGTTTGTGCTCCTCCAGCTGCTCGCGCAGGTGGTCGGCCTCCAGCTCCAGCCGCTCGTGCTCGCGGATGAAGCTCTTCGGCACCTCCACCGTCGGCGGGAAGCTCTCGTCGTCCTCGGCCTCCCGATCGGCGGGGACGAGATCCACCTGCCCGTCGTGGGCGACGAGCGTGTCGACGTAGTCCCGAAACACCGCCGACAACGAGATCTCGCGCTCCTCCGCGATCTCCCGCAGCGCCTCGAACGCATCCTCGTCGACGCGGAAGGAGATCGTCTTGCTCTTGGTCCCCATCTCGCCCGGCGGTTGTGAGCGGCCGAACTTAAGCGTTTGTGGGCGGCGAACCGACGAGCGCGGCGGTCGCGCTCTCGAAAGGGTTATCCGGGAGCGGGTCGTTGCTTCGGTTGCAATGGCGACTGGAACGGTTGATTTCTTCAACGACACGGGCGGTTACGGTTTCATCGAGACTGAGGACGCAGACGAGGACGTCTTCTTCCACATGGAAGACGTGGGCGGCCCGGACCTCGAGGAAGGCCAGGAAGTTGAGTTTGACATCGAACAGGCCGACAAGGGCCCCCGCGCGACGAACCTGACCCGCCTGTAAGTCGGTTCTTCGCTGCGGATTTCTGCGTTTATTACACTGAACAGCGGTAGCCCCGGCGATCGGTCGTCGGCCGAGCCCTCAGCGGGCGCGTGCCGGCGTGACCGTCTCGCCGACGTGGAGCCGCCAGAGCTCCGCGTACAGTCCGTCCGCGTCGAGTAGCTCCCCGTGGCTGCCGCGTTCGACTATCTCTCCGTCCTCAAATGCCAGCAGCCGGTCGGCGTCCCGGACCGTCGAGAGTCGGTGAGCGATCGCGATCGTCGTCCGCCCCGCACGCGCCTCGGCGAGGCTCTCCTGCAGGAGCAGTTCCGTCCGGTTGTCGACGTGGCTGGTCGCCTCGTCGAGCAGGAGGATCGGCGGATCGGGTAGGATCGCCCGCGCGATCGCCAGCCGCTGTCGCTGCCCGCCCGAGAGCCGCGTCCCGCGCTCGCCGATCCGGGTGTCGTACCCCTCGGGCAGGTCGGTGACGAACTCGTGGGCGTTCGCCCGCTTCGCCGCGTCGACGACCGCCGCGCGATCAGCGTCGTCGACGCCGTAGGCGACGTTCTCGGCGACGCTACCGTCGAACAGGTAAGGGTCCTGACTTACGTAGCCGACCTGCTCGCGGAGGTCGGAGGCGGCCACCCCAGTGGTGTCGGCGCCGTCGACGGCGATCGTCCCCGAGTCAGGGTCGTAGAACCGCAGCAGGAGTCTGAGCGCCGTCGACTTCCCGGCACCGGTCGGCCCGATCAGTCCGACGAACTCCCCGGGCTCGACGGCGAAGGAGACACTCCGGAGTGCGGGATCGGTCGCTTCCGGGTAGCCGAAGCGTACGTCCTCGAAGGCGACGGCCCCCGACACGTCGCCGAGAGCGTTCCCGCCCTTGGCGTTCCCCGTCGGGTACCGAAGCAGGCCGAGGACGCGCTTGGCGGACGCCCGTGCGTCGGTGTAGCCGTCGGCCACGTCAGCCAGCCGCGAGGACTCGCCGACGAACATCCCGCTGTAGAAGTAGAACGTCACGAACGTCCCGGCCGAGAGCTGTCGGGTGAACGGCCCCGGCGGCCCGAACAGCAGCCACGAGCCGCCGACCGCGACGACGAGAAAGCCCGTGGCCACGGAGACGCCGCGGCGCGCGGCGAAAAACAGCGCCGAGAGCTTCCCGGCCGCCCAGTCGGCCCGCCAGTACGCCCGTGACTCGTCGGCGACTCGCTCGGACTCCGCCTCCGCAGCGGCGAAGGCTTTCACCGTCTCGATCCCCTCGACTGCCTGCTGAATCCGGGTGTTCAGCGCGCCGACCGCCTCCCGCCGCTCGTCGTACCGCGGCTCGACCGCGCGCTGGTAGCCGGCGACCAACAGGGCCATCACCGGCGCGGGGGCGAGGACCGCGAGAGTCAGCTGCCAGTGGATCGCCAGCATCGCCACGAGGGTCGCGACGAAGAACGCCCCTGTTCGGACGGCTCGCTGGAGCCCGTCGTCGAGGAACGACTCGAGTTGGTTCACGTCGTTGTTGAGCACGCTCATCACCTCGCCGGTGCGTTCGCTCTCGAACACTGGAACGCCGAGCAGCCCCGCGGCGTCGAACGCGTCGGTCCGAAGGTCGTGCAGCATCGAGCCCCGGAGCCACCGCCACGACGCCCGACGGAGGGCGTTGGTTCCGACGTTGACGACGCCGGCGAACAGGAACGCCCCAAGCAGGAGCCGGAACTGGCTGCCGGTGTCGACGGGGAGCCACCCCGAAGGGACGAGTGGCAGCGAGAGGCCGCTCCCGAGCAGGAACCCGTCGACGAACTGGCCGAGCAAGTACGGCGCGACGAGTGTCGACAGCCGCCACAGTACCGTGGTGACGACCGCGGCGCCGAACAGCGCCCGCCGACCGGGAACGTATCGCCGAAGCATCGCGAGGACCGGCCAGTCCTGTTCGGCCGCGGCGTCGGTGATCGACGGGAGGCTCATCGCCGCCACCTCGGGAGCGGGCAGTCCCGGACCGTGTCGACGCCGTGGGTGGGACCGACGGCGCGGATCGGGCCGATCGGTAGTGTGCGTCTCGGTTCAGCAGGTCGTACCGTCGTGGTGTCTCGTTGCATCGTGACACCGCTGCGGGCGGCGGCCGGCGGGGCCCAGCACAGTGCTGCGGCTCCCGCCGAGAGAAGACGGACGGAACGATTTTCGGGGAGAACTTAAATCGGTCGCTGCCCCCTGTCGTTTTGTCTCCCCCCGACCAACCCCGTCCATGAGCGACGACACGCGGTTCGAGCGACTGGACCGCCACGCCACGCCCGGCCCGCGGAACTCCCTCCGGCACTGGCCCGACGCCAAGTCCCCGCTCCGCGTGGCACTGAACTACGTCGCCGTCTGGCTGATCCGGATCTCCCCCAGCCTCCGGTTCAAGAACTGGCTGCTCCGGCGGCTCGGCGCCGACGTGGGGGCGGGCGTCTCGTGGGGGCTGGAGGCCACCCCGGACGTGTTCTGGCCCGAGCGCATCACGCTGGGCGAGGACGCCATCGTCGGCTACGACGCGACGCTGCTCTGTCACGAGTTCTTACAGGAGGAGTACCGCCTCGGCGACGTGGTCGTCGGCGATCGGGCGATGATCGGCGCGGGCGCGATCGTCCTCCCGGGCGTCGAGATCGGCGACGACGCGCAGGTCGCGGCGAACTCGCTGGTGACCGAGGACGTGCCCGAGGGCGAAACCGTCGCGGGCGTGCCCGCGGAGCCGCTGGACCGGGAGTGACGCCTCGGCGGCGTCAGTCGTCGTGGACGATCACAATCCCGCCCTCGAACACGCGGTCGTTCGGGACGATGTACTCCTCGCCGTCGGACTCGATGTGTGTGACGAACACGTCGATCTCCTGGACGACGCCGCGCTGACCGTTGATCTTCACCGTGTCGCCGATACCGTAGGGCTCGTTCAGGAACAGGTACAGCCCCGCGGCCGCGGAGGTGAGCATCTGCTTGCCGGCGACGACGCCGAACACCACCAGCGCGAGGGCGTACAGCGCCAGCAGCACGACCAGCGCGAACGTCGCGACGCCGATCTGATCCAGCGCGAGCACGGTCGCGACGTAGACGACGCTGTACTTCGCCGCGGTCGGGACGATCCCGATCTGGGGGAGCTTGACGCTCCGCAGCCGCTCGGAGAGCACGAGTTCGACCTTGTCACCGACGATGACGCCGACGATCAGGATCAACACGGCGACGAAGAAGCTGGGGAAGAAGCCGGTCGCCTGCGACCAGAACTGCTCGGCGTAACTCCGCTCCGCGATGGAGACGGCGACGATTGCGCCGAGGATGACGATGAACCACCCCGAGAGCTGTGAGAGGATCGCAACCGTCGAGGTGCCGATCCCGCGGGCGGTGCGCTCGAACGCCGTCCCCTCAATCGTCTCCGGCAAGCCCGCCCGTCTGAGCAGTCCGGCGTTGACTTTGACGACCAGCCACGCGAGAAGCACCGCGAGGACGAACACCCCGAGTGCGAGCCAGATCCGCTCGGGAACCGCGCCCAGCGGGCCGCCGGCCTCGAACCCGGATTGGAGGGCCATCGGGGGCATCAGTAGTCCTCCGGGTCGATCTCCAGAATCAGCTCGCCGCCTTTGAACGCCCGGACCATCCCGTCGGACTCCGAGAGCACGATCGCGGTCGCGTTGGTCGCCCGGGTGACCGCCGCGCCGGCCATGTGGCGGGTGCCCAGCCCCTTCGGGATGTCCACGCCCTCGGCCCCCGGTTCGAGGTAGCGGTACGCGGAGACGATCTTCCCGGAGTCGCTGATGACGAACGCGCCGTCGAGCCGCGAGAACTCCTTGAGCATCACGTTCACGATCGGGTCGCCGACGTGGACGTGGGACTTCTCGAAGGGGTTGTAGCTGAGCGGCCGGGACTTGTTCATCACCTTCCCGGCGTCGCCGATCACGAACAGCGCGCCGACGGGCTTGCCCTTCTGGCCTTTCTTCCCCAGTTCGATCACCACCTCGAACACGTCGCGGATGACCCCCGGATCCGCACGCGAGTTCGCGAACAGGTCGTACACGCCGGAGTGCATCGACTCGTCGGCGCGGACGCGCACGACGGAGTCGTGTTCGTCGAACACGCTGACGACGCACGCCACCTCGTCGCCGTCGTCGACGACACCGCGGTCCATCGCGCCCTCGACGCCGAACTTGATCCGGTCGCGGACGTTCTCGAACTCCAGCGGTAGCTCGACGAACACCTCGGCGTCGACGACGTTCTCCGGCGCGATAACCACAACCTCCCCGTCGAGATCCTCGAAGCGTTCGTAGAACCCGCTGCTGGGGGAGAACACGAACACCGCGTCCAGATCCGCCGTCAGGTCGTCGAGGAGATCGGCAGGGGTCGACATTATCAAGAATAATCCCGCCCGTGGATCAAAGGGTTTGTGGGTCCGTCAGACGGGCGTCCGACGCCGCCCCTGCGGGGAGCTTCCCAGCAAGCTTTAGACGGAACGCGCTGATGGGTCGCGTATGGACGAGAGACGGCTGATTATCGCCCTGTTCGGCGTGGCCGTCACGGCCATGGTCGGCTTCCTCGCACACCGGTTCATCGCCCCGCTGACGGTGTCGGTGTTCCTCTACTACTCGACGCGTCGGTACTTCAAGTTCCTCCGGCGGCTCCGGCTCCCCGCGCGGGTGCGGGCGGTGACGGTGCTCGCCTCGCTCGCGGTGCCGCTGTTGCTGCTCGTGAGCTACGCGACGGTGCTACTGGTGATCGAGGCACGGTCGTTCGTGGAGCAGTACTCGCTGCTCGACGTGGCGGCGACGGAGGTCGAGTGGCTCGGCGGGATCGACCGCATCCCCGAGTTCACCGTGCAGGGGCTGTACGAGGCGTACCAGTCGGGCGACCTCTCGCCGTTCATCCAGTTCGCGACCGACCACGCGGAGCTGTTGACCTCGCTGGTCTCGGGCTTCTTCCTCAACCTCTTCGTCGTCGTGATCGTCACCTACTACCTGCTGATCGACGGCCGGCGGATGCGCGACTGGCTGCTCCGGTTCGACGACGACGCCATCATCCGGGAGTATCTGGAGGCCGCCGACGAGGAGTTGGAGTCGGTGCTGTTCGGCAACCTCCTGAACGTGATCGCCATCTCGCTGATCGCGATCGCGTCGTTCACCGCCTACAACGCCGTCGCCCCCGCGCCGGCGGAGGTCCCCTACCCCGCGCTGGCGGGGACGCTGACGGGGATCGCGAGCCTGATCCCGGTGGTGGGGATGAAGATCGTCTACCTCCCGCTGACGGCGATCGCCGCGCTCCCGATCGTGCTCGGCGGCGACCAGTCGCTGCTCGTCTACGTCGTCGGCTTCCTCGCCGTCGCGGTCGTCGTCGTCGACACGATCCCGGACATCCTCCTGCGGCCGATCCTGAGCGGCGAGACCACTCACGTCGGACTCCTGATGCTCGCGTACACGCTCGGGCCGGTGGTGCTGGGGTTCTACGGCCTGTTCTTCGCGCCGATCGTGCTGGTGATCGCCATGACGTTCGCCCAGACCGCCCTACCGCGGCTGCTCGGCGCCGACGAGGACGATGGGATCTCCTCGGACCAGATGCGGCTGCGTGACTTCACGGAGCAGCGGAGCTTCCGGGAGAGCGTCCGGGAGCGGGTTCGGGACGGCATGCCCGGGAGCGATCGGTAGTGGCTGCACAGTTCGGTACGTAAAGACCGCTCTGCCGTTTCTTCAAAACGATACGCGGGACCGGATTCGAACCACGGTCGGACGTGCTCGCTCGCTGCGCGCGACCTCCCTGCTTCGAATCCTCATAGCGATTTTCTCCCTCGCTGTCGCTCGGACAGAAAATGCGCGGGACCGGATTCGAACCGGAGCGAGAAATGCTCGCTCACTCCGTTCACTGTGCGTTCCTCGCAAGGTTCGGAATCCTCACGTGGCGCATACATGCCTCTCACGTTCGTTCGAGGCAGTATGCGCGGGACCGGATTCGAACCGGCGGACCCCTACGGGATAGCGTCCTAAGCGCTACGCCTTTGGCCTGGCTCGGCAACCCGCGCGCACCCCCACCTACGGCCCAATCGCCGTAAGAAACTGTCGTTCCGGGCGACGCCGCCGGCCCCCAACTACTCCCGTCTCGCTCCCGAAACGACGCCCATGCGTCTCCACCAGAGCTGGAAAAACTACGCCACGCAGCTGCTCCTCGAACGGGAGATCCCCCTCGTCACCGACTGGACGCGCTCGTGGCTGGTCGATCTCCACGCCGACTTCTTCGTCGAGCACAGCGAGCAGGACGGCACAGCCCGCCGCCCCCTGTTCGACGCGCTGTTCGACGCCGCCATCGACGTCTACCTCGCCGCGCTCCGCGAGGGATACCCCGAGGCACAGGCCCGCGAGATCACCCACATCCAAGGGTCGTGGACGTTCATCCGGCACGGCTGGGGCGAACTGATCGAGTTCCCGCCCGACGAGTCTGCCGCGTACTACGAGCGCTACGAGGCGTTCTACGACCGTCACGACTGCTCGCCGAAGGATCCATTCGGGGAGTTCGCACCCGCGGATGGCCTCCCGGACGCGCCCGAAACGCCGGAGCGCCTGAACGGCGACTACCCGTTCGCGGCGTCGGGGCTGGACGACGGCGTCTACGTCGTCGACGAGAACACCGAGGTCAGACTGGAGTGTGGCGTCGACGCCGAAGACATCACACCGAGCGCCTGACTTCGATTCAGTCCGCGAGCGCCGCCTCCAGCCGCTCGACGTACGCCTCGTTCCCGACGTGAACGGGCACGCGCTGGTGGAGATCCGTCGGTTCGACCGACAGCAGCGACTGCTCGCCGTCCGAGGAGGCGCCGCCGGCGGCCTCGATTATCTTCGCGATCGGTGCGCCCTCGAACTGCAGGCGAAGCTTCCCGTTCGGCGCCGACTCGAGCGCGGGGTAGGCGAAGATCCCGCCGTAGCTCAGCACCTGATTCACGTCGCCGACCATCGCGCCGCCGTAGCGGAGTTTGAGCTCCGACTCCACCTCGCGGGCGTACTCGCGGAACGCGTCGGGCCACTCCGGCACTCGGCCGCCGAAGCCGTAGACGACGGGATCGTCCGGGAGGGAGACGTCCTCCTCGACCGCGCGGGCCTCCCCGCCGTCGATCACGGAGGTCGTCACCGTCCCCTCGCGGGCGACGGTCATCGTCGTGATCGGGCCGTAGAGCACGTACGCCGCGGCGACGAGGCTCTCTCCCGCCGCGGGTAGGGACTCGTCGGCGATCCCGACGATCGTCCCCATCGCGTTGTTGGAAGCGAGGTTCGAGGAGCCGTCGAGCGGGTCGATCGCGACCGCCACGTCGCCCTCGCCGGGCGCGCCGTCGCCGGTGTCGACGACCGCCTCCCGCTCCTCGCTGGCGAACTCGGCGACGCCGTCGATGGCGCCCAGCGCCTCGAAGAACAGTTCGTCGGCGTGAACGTCGGCGGCGGTGACGCTCTCGCCGGAGGGGTTCTCGACGCCCGCCTCCGTGAGTCGTCGGCCCGGGAGGCCGCCGCGCACGTCCGGGGCGACCGCCGCGACCGTCTCGAGCACGTCGTCGACGGTGTCGCTCATCAGTCGAGCGTCGCCTGCTCGCCGTGGCTCTCGACGGCGGCCAGCGCCTCTTCAACGGACGTCTCCTCGAAGATGATCTTCTCCAGCCCGTCGAGCAGCGCCTCGGGGTTCTCCCGCTGGAACACGTTCCGGCCGACCGCGAGCCCCTTCGCGCCGGCGTCCATTGCCTCCTTCACCGTCGAGAGGAACGCCTCGTCGGAGGCCTTCGAGCCGCCGGACATCACCACGTCCGTCGACGCCGCGGCGTCGCAGGCGTGGGCCATCGCCTCGGGGTCGCCGGGGTACTTGATCTTCGCCACGTCGGCGCCGAGTTCGAGGCCGAGTCGGGCCGCGTAGGAGATCACGGAGGGCTTGGTGTCGTTCTTGACGCCCTGCCCGCGCGGGTAGGACCACATGACGACGCCCATGTCCCGGTCGCGTGCTTCCTCCTGTGCCTCGGCGAACTCCTCGGCCATCTCCACCTCGTGGTTCGAGCCGCCGTAGAGGGTGAAACCGATTGCGTCGGCGCCGAGCTCGTCGGCGTACTCGACGCTCCAGTTCACGGCGGAGTCGTGCTCGCCCATCCAGAGGTTCGAGGTGCCGTTGATCTTCGCGAGCAGATTGACCTCTTCCTCGTAGTCGGGGTAGTGGGCCTCGGCGACGCCCTTGCCGACCGCCAGCGCGGTCACGGCGTCGTGGGTCGCCACGTCGAAGACGTGCTCGGGGTTCATCGACTCCGGCACCGCCTCGAAGTCCACGGGACCGTGTTCGAGACCGTGATCGTACGCCAGGATCAGCAGTTTGCCGTCGCGCGAGATGGGGTCAGTTGCGCCGGGGATCATGTTCTGCGTTCGGGCGAGTCGGCACAAAAAGCTATCCAACGGGCGCCGGGAAGCCCGCCGCCGCTCGCGTCGCCCTACCGGCTCTTTCCGCGACCCGCACCCCTTTATCCCGCGGCCGAAACAGCGTCGAATATGGTTCACCTACCCGACGCCGTCGTCGGCGACGCACAGACGAGCCTGTTCGCCTGGAACCGGCTCGAGGAGCTCGTCGACGTGGGCAACCGCATGGCCGGGCAGACCGGCGAGGCAGCCGGCGCCGAGATCATCCGCGAGGCGTTCGAGGACGCCGGACTCCGAAACCCCCACATCGAGGAGTTCGAGATCCCCGGCTGGTGGCGCGGCAGCTCCTCGCTGACCGTCGAGTCGCCGAACGAGCGCGTCCACGAGGGGAGTCACCAGGTCGTCGCGCTCCCGGGCACGCCCGCGGGCGAGGCGACGGCGCCGATCGTCGACGTGGGCGACGGCACCTACGAGGAGTTCGAGGCCAAAAGCGCCGAGCTCGACGGCGCGATCGCGATGGCGACGAGCGACACGCCCGAGTCGGCCGACCGCTGGCTCCACCGGATGGAGAAATACGTCAACGCGGCCGACCACGGCGCGGTGGCGTTCGTGTTCCGGAACCACATCGAGGGCGCGCTGCCGCCGACGGGCGAGGTCGGCTACAACAACCGCCCCGGCCCGATCCCCGCCGTCGGCGTCTCGAAGGAGGTCGGCGCGCGACTGGAGCGCTACGCCGCCGACGGCGACTGCGAGGTGACCGTCGAGGTGGACTGTCGGAACGAGCCCGCGACCTCCCGGAACGTCGAAGCCTATGTCGGTCCCGAGGGGCCGGACGAGGGCGGCGACGCCGACGAGGTGCTCGTGACCGCCCACGTCGACGCCCACGACATCGCCGACGGCGCGAACGACAACGGCGCCGGCTCGGTGCTCGTCGCCGAGGTCGGCCGGCTGCTCTCGCAGGTCGACGACGACCTCGACAGCCGCGTTCGGCTGGTCACGTTCGGCTCCGAGGAGATCGGCCTGCGCGGCGCGTACCACTGCGCGGAGACGACCGACCTCTCGAACGTGAAGTGCGTAATCAACCTCGACGGCGCCTGTAGTTCCCGAAACCTCCGTGTCGGCACGAACGGGTTCGACGAGCTCGGGGAGCTGTTCCGCTCGGTCGCCGCCGACTTCGACGCCCCGATCTCGACGGGGTCGACCATCTCCCCCCACGGCGATCAGTGGGCGTTCGTGCAGGAGGGCGTGCCGGCGACGATGACCGGCACCACCTCCGACCAGTCCGGCCGCGGCTGGGGGCACACCCACGCCGACACGCTGGACAAACTCGACTCCCGAGACCTCCGGGACGTGGCGACGCTGGTGACGGAGGCGGCGTACCGGGCCGCACAGGACGAGTTCGAGGTCGAGTCCCGCAGCCGCGAGGAGACCCGTGACGCGATCGACGAGGGGTACGTGCAGGAGTTGAAGATGGGCGGGCGGTGGCCCTACTGAGCCACGGCGAGTGACCTGCTGCGACCTCCGTGTCGCAGCGACGGAACCCATGCCGTGGCTCTGTCGTACTAAACCACGGCGAGCGAGCGCCGACGGCCTCTGTGCCGTCGGCTCCGAGCGCGATGCCGTGGCTCTGTCGAACTGAAACCCAACGAACGCCGCGCCGACGGCCGGTAGTTTTTCGCCCCGTGAAGCCGACCGCACAGCCGTGTCCGAAACCGTACTCGTCCCCGTAGACGGATCGCCTCAGTCCAACAGCGCGCTCGATCACGCACTCGAGACGTTCCCCGAGGGGGAGATCGTCGCACTGACCGCGGTCGACCCCATCGCGGCCGGCTACAGCACGACGCCCGGTCCCGACGCCGGCGGCTACCCCGGCGAGTGGATCAAGCAGGCCAACGAGCGCGCCGACGACATCCTCAACGATGCCGTCGAGCGCGCCGCCGAGCACGACCGTGAGATCGACACCGTCCGCGTCACCGACCGGCCGGCCCGGGCGATCGTCGACTACGCCGACGAGGAGGGCGTCGACCACATCGTGATCGGCAGCCACGGCCGGACGGGCGTCACGCGCGTCCTGCTTGGCAGCGTCGCCGAGAAAGTCGTCCGCCGCGCCCCCTGCCCGGTGACGGTCGTCCGCTGAACGTCGTCACCGATCGTCAGTAGAGGTGGCCGCCGACCTCCTCCATCACCTTCTCTTCGGCGCGGGCGAGATGCTCCCACGCCGTCGTGCGTGAGACGCCGAGCTCCTCGGCGATCTCCTCGACGGTGGTGTCGTGGTCGACGCCGTAGTAGCCGGACTCGATCGCGGCCCGGAGCGCGTCCCGCTGTCGCGGGGTGAGCACCGTCAGCAGCTTCGAGGCGTCGAGCTGTGGCTCCATCGTGAGCTGGCTCAGCTCCACGTTGCGTTCGAGCCGTACGTCGTTCCCCCACCCCTCGATCCGCTCGATGATCTCGGTGAGCCGGTCGGGATCCTCGAGGTAGATCGTCCAGCGCTCCCACCCATCCGAGATCGTCGTCCCCATCCGGTAGTGGATCCCCATGTCCGAGAGCCGTTCGGAGATGCTGTCCCACTTGCTCACGTCGACCGTCATCGAGACGTACACGCGCTCTCCGCCGAGCGCCGACAGCGGCTCGGCTTCGGTGACGGGCTCGGTCTCGCGGAACTGCTCGATGAACTTTGGGATCGAGTCGGCGTCGCCGACGAGTTCGATGATGCGCCGACGGGTGTCCCCCCGTCCGGTCATCGACGACACCGACCGCATCGTCACGTCGGGGAACGCCGCCGACACCGTCTGTTCGGGCTCGCCGCGGTGGCGGATCCGGAGCACGACTTCGCGCATACTCGTCCGTCGGCGTCGACCCGGAAGCGGCTTTCGGCTGTACGCCGGATATATTTGGGGTGAGACTCATGGGGATGTGGTAAATACACACACACAGGACTATGGCACCCGATACCGAGTGGACCGACGAGGCACTGAGCGGGCCTGAAATCGACAGGCGAACCGCGATATCCCTGCTCGGTGCGGCCGGGCTGGGCGGACTGGCCGGCTGTACCGGCGGCGACGGCACCGAAACCCCGACTGAGGGCGGGACCGACGACGGGACGGCGAGCCCGACCGCGACGCCGCCGTCGGAGGACCAGTTCGGCGGCCGGCTCCAGGCCGGCTGGTACACGGGCGCGATCGAACAGATGGATCCGCCGTACATCAGCGTCGGGCAGTACTTCCAGCTCGCCTCGAACGTGTTCAACGGGCTGACGACGCTGAAGCCCGACCTCACGGTCCGGGGCGATCTAGCCGAGGACTGGACCGTCGAGGACGACGGCGCGACGTTCACGTTCCAGCTCCGCGACGACGTGACGTTCCACAACGGCGAGCAGTTCACCGCGGAGGACGTCCGCTACACGATCAACCGCACCATTCAGGAAGAGGCGCCCGCCGCCTCGAAGCTGTCGTCGCTCCAGCCGGTCGACGACGGCGGCGTCGAGGTCGTCGGCGACTACGAGGTCACCCTCCGGTTCGAGGAGCCGAACGCGGTCGCGCTGATCTACCTGACCCGCGGCCCCGGCCGCGCCGCGACGATCGTGAACCAGACCGCGATCGAGGAGATGGGCGCCGACCAGTACGGCGTCACGCCGGTCGGCACCGGGCCGTTCCAGGTCACCGAGCACGAGGTCGGTAGCGGCGTGACCCTCGACGCCTACGACGATTACTTCGAGACCGACGAGAACGGGAACCAGCTCCCCTACCTCGACGGGATCGACGTGCAGCCGATCCCCGAGCCGGCGTCGATCGTCAACGCGCTCCGGGCGGGCGACATCGACTTCGCGAACATGCTCCCGCTCCAGAACCTCCAGCAGATCGAGGACGCCCAGAACGCGCGGGTCGACTCCAAGCCGGGCATCAACTGGACCGGGTTCGCGATGAATCAGGAGCGCGAGCCGTTCGGCGACCGACAGGTCCGCCGCGGGATCGCGAAGGTGATCGACAACCAGGCGTTCGTCGACTCCGCGTTCTTCGGCAACGCGCTGGCCGACACCGGCGTACTCAACAAGGGGACCGCATGGGTCTGGCGCGAGGAGGGCGAGAAGCCCAGCGACCAGCAGTACGCCCCCGAGGAGGGGAAGCAGCTGCTCGAGGACGCCGGCGCCGACGGCGCCAGCTTCTCGATCCTCGCCAACTCCGGCAACCTCCGCGCCGCCGAGGCGATGCGGAACCAGCTCAACAACGCCGGGCTGGACGTGAGCATCGATCAGGTCACGTCGTCGACGTACTGGACCCGCTACGAGGAGGGGGAGTACGACACGACCATCTCCGGCAGCGTTATCGACCCCGACCCCGACCAGTCGCTCTGGAACTTCTACCGCCTGCCCGACGAGGGCGGCGTCTGGAACTGGGTCAACCACGTCGACGAGGAGGTCCACCAGCTGCTGGCCGAGCAGCGCGGGACCGTCGACCGCGACGCGCGCCGCGAGGTGCTCTGGGAGCTCGAAGACAAGCTGATTCAGGATGTCCCCCACGCCTACCTCCACCACCAAGACGACATCGCGGGCGTCAGCACCAGCGTCCAGGGGTTCCAGCACATCCCCGGTCTGCGCTACTTCCACACGGTGTACCTCGACGAGTAATCGATGTGGCGATACATCGCGAAACGCGTCGCTCACGCCCTGTTCGTCATGTGGCTGGTGGCGACCACGGTGTTCCTCGGGCTGCGGTCGATCCCGGGCGGGCCTGTCCGTGCGATGCTCGGGCAGGAAGCGACGCCGGAGGCCGTGGCGTCGCTCCGACAGGAGCTCGGGCTGGACGAGCCGCTGCCGGTCCAGTACGTCGACTGGCTGACCGGCATGTTCGTGGGCGACTTCGGCACCAGCATCACCTCCGGCGCGGAGGTTGGCTCGCTGATCGCCCAGGCGGCGCCGAGAACCCTCTCGATCGCGCTGTTCGGCGTGCTGCTCGGGCTCGCAGTGTCGATCCCGGCCGGCGTCCTCGGCGCGACACGGCGGAACCAGCCCGCCGACTACGCCGCGACGATCGCCGCGTTCCTCGGCATCTCGATGCCCGCCTTCTTCGTCGGGATCCTGCTGGCGATCGTGTTCGGCGTCTGGCTGGGCTGGTTCCCCGTCGTCGGCTACACGCCGCTGTCGGAGGGGTTCGTGCCGTGGCTCAAGAGCATCACCCTCCCGGGGATCGCCGTCGGCCTGCCGTACGCTGCCGGCGTCACCCGGATGATGCGGTCGTCGCTGATCGAGACGTTGGACGAACAGTACATGCGGACCGCGCTGGCGAAGGGCGTCAGAAGCGACGTGCGGCTGTACAAGCACGCGCTCCAGAACGCCCTGATGCCGGTGGTGACGATCGCGGGGATCCAGCTCGCGCTGGTGCTCGGCGGCACGGTCACGGTCGAGATCGTGTTCGGCATCCAGGGGCTGGGTCGGCTGCTGGTCAACTCCATCCTGGAGCGTAACTACCCGGTGACCCAGGTCACCATCCTGCTGATCTCCGGTATATTCGTGTTCATGAATCTCATCGTCGACATCGCCTACACGGCAATCGATCCGCGGGTCCAGTACGGGGGTGACCAGGCGTGACCGACGGTCCCTCCTACGCCCGCAACGACGGCGAGTTCGGCGTCGGCGAGGTGCCCCCCGAGTACGACGTCGAGGAGACCGTCGAGGAGCACAAGTCCACCGGCGCCCGGATCGTCGAGGCGCTGCGGGCAAACAAGCTCGCACTCGCCGGCGCGATCGCGATCGTGCTGCTGGTGCTCGTGGCGGCGTTCGCGCCCTTTGTCGCGCCCCACGGTCCCGAGGAGCAGTTCGGCTTCATGCAGGAGCCGATGAGCCAGTCGGCCGGCGACTTCGACGGCGACGGGCAGACGGAGACGGTCACCCACTACCTCGGCACCGACTCATTCGGCCACGACATCCTCACCCGGATCATCTACGGGGCGCGCGTCTCGCTGTTGGTCGCGCTCGCGACGGTGGCGTTCGCCTTCAGCGTCGGGACGACGCTCGGCATCCTGGCCGGCTTCTACGGCGGCTGGGTCGACAGCGTCGTGATGCGCTACATCGACTTCCAGTGGGCGTTCCCCGAGATCATCTTGGGGGTGGGTATCATCGCGGTGATGGGCGGGCTCGGCGTCACCAACGTCGTGCTCGCGATCGGGATCGCGTTCATCGACGACTTCGCCCGCATCATCCGCGGCGAGGTGCTGTCGATACGCGAGGAGGAGTACATCACCGCCGCCCGCGCGG
Organism: Halolamina salina; assembly: GCF_054653455.1. Classification (NCBI taxonomy): domain Archaea; kingdom Methanobacteriati; phylum Methanobacteriota; class Halobacteria; order Halobacteriales; family Haloferacaceae; genus Halolamina; species Halolamina salina. Next base: position 2,164,114 of record NZ_BAAIGE010000002.1, read on the forward strand.
TCGGGATGAACGACGCCCGCATCATGTTCAAGGAGATGCTCCCCAACGCGGTGGCGCCGCTGATCGTGCAGGCGACGCTGATGATCCCCTTCGCCATCCTCGCGGAGGCAGGGCTGTCCTTCCTCGGGCTGGGTGTCAAGCCCACCACGCCGACGTGGGGGCTGCTGATCTCCGACGGTCGGCAGTTCATCTCGCGGGCGTGGTGGATCTCCGTGATGCCCGGGCTGGCGATCATGGTCACCGTCCTGGCGTTCAACACGCTGGGCGACGGGCTTCGGGACGCGTTCGACATCTCCGAGGAGGAGGTGAACTGAGATGAGCGATCCAGTGCTCGAAGTCCGCGACCTGCAGACGCAGTTCCCGACCGACCGCGGCGTCGTGAAGGCCGTCGACGGCGTCGACCTCACGATCGAGTCCGGCGAGATCGTCGGCCTCGTCGGCGAGTCCGGCTCCGGCAAGAGCGTGCTCGCCGACAGCGTCGTCGGCATCGTCGAGGAGCCCGGCGAGATCGCCGGCGGCGACGTTCTGTTCAACGGCGAGTCGCTGCTCGAGATGTCCGAGGCCGAGCGGGAGTCGATCCGCGGCGGCAACATCTCGATGGTGTTCCAGGACCCGATGAACAGCCTCAACCCCACGCTCCGCGTGGGCGAACAGATCGCCGAGACCGTCCGGCTCCACCAGGACGTCGGTGAGTCGGTGTCGCTGTCGGCCGAGATGAAACGGAAGATCGTCGGCGCCGCCAAGAACGGCGAGGCGTGGCGCCGCGCGATCGAGATGCTCGAGGCCGTCGAGATCCCCGAGCCAGACGCGCGGGCGACGGACTACCCCCACCAGTTCTCCGGCGGGATGCGCCAGCGCGCGATGATCGCGATGGCGCTGTCCTGCGAGCCGGACCTGCTGGTCGCCGACGAGCCGACGACCGCGCTCGACGTGACGATTCAGGCCCAGATCCTCGACGAACTCGAGGGGCTGAAGGACGCGTTCGACACCTCGATCCTGCTTATCACCCACGACCTCGCTGTGGTCGCGGAGACCTGCGACCGCGTGAACGTGATGTACGCCGGCGAGATCGTCGAACGCGCCGAGACCGAGACGCTGTTCTCCTCGCCGGAGCACCCCTACACGCAGGGGCTGATCGCGAGCACGCCCCGGCTGGAGGACGCCGACCGCGATCTCCAGCCGATCGAGGGGAACGTCCCCGACCTGATCGACATCCCCTACGCCTGTCACTTCGCGCCGCGCTGTCCGGAGTCGAACCGGGAGTGTTTCGAAGTCGATCCGGAGTTCCGTGACGTGGGCGAGCCGGACGACGATCACGAGGCCGCCTGTCTCCGGCGCGGCCCGGAGGGGGAGCAGCTATGAGCGGCGACGACCCCCTGCTCGCGGCCGAGAACGTGAAGAAGCACTTCGATCAGTCCGACGGCTTCCTCGACCGGCTGCTCGGCGGGGGCGGGCTGGTCCGCGCCGTCGACGGCGTCGACCTCGAACTTCACGAGGGGGAGACGCTCGCGGTCGTCGGCGAGTCCGGCTGCGGGAAGTCGACGCTGGGGCAGACGCTGCTGAACCTCCACTCGGCCACCGGCGGCTCGATCCGGTTCCGCGGCGACGAGCTCACGGGGCTGTCCGACCGCGAGATGCGCAAATACCGCCGGCGGATGCAGATGATCTTCCAGGACCCGCTGGCGTCGCTGAACCCGCGCCAGACCGTCGGCGACATCGTGACCGCGCCGATGGAGGTCCACGACATCGGCGACGACGACGCCGACAGGCGTGAACGCGCCGAGGAGCTACTGGAGCGAGTGGGCCTCAAGGCGGCCCACGTCGACCGCTACCCCGGCCAGTTCTCCGGCGGCCAGCAGCAGCGCGTCGGCATCGCCCGCGCGCTCTCCGTCGAGCCGGAGATGATCGTGGCCGACGAGCCCGTGAGCGCGCTCGACGTGAGCGTGCAGGCCCAGATCCTCCAGCTACTGGACGATCTGCAGGACGAGCTCGGGCTGTCGATCCTGATGATCACCCACGACCTCTCGGTCGTCCACCAGGTGGCCGACCGGGTCGCGGTGATGTACCTCGGCGAAATCGTCGAGACCGCGCCGGTCGAGGAACTGTTCGAGAACCCGAAACACCCCTACACCAAGTCGCTGCTGTCGGCGGTGCCCCGGATCGACCCCGCGGCCCGCGAGGACCGCATCCTCCTCGAAGGGACGGTCCCCTCACCGATCGATCCGCCCGAGGGCTGCCGGTTCCACACTCGCTGTCCGGAGGTGATCCCGGGCGACGACTGGTCCGGGGATCAGCCGGCGTTCCGCCGGGCGTTCACGTTCCGGAACCGCGTCGAGAACGGCGAACTCGACCCCGATGCAGTCCGTGACCGGCTCGAAGCCGAGTCCGACGACGTGACCGACGACGATGTGGCGGCGCGACTGATCGAGGGGGCCTTGCCCGGCGAGATCGAGTCGCTGCCCGACCCCGCGGCCGAGACGGTGCGGACGGCCGCAAAACAGGTCGTCAGGGGCGACGAGGACGCCGCCGCCGAGACGGTTGGGGCGTTCAGTTCGCCCTGTGTCGAGTCGGCGCCGCGGGTCGTCGAGCCGGCGTCGAACCGGACGGCGGCGTGTCACCGGATCGACCCGGAGCACCCCGCCGCCGAACTCGACTGATCAGTCGAAGATCCGTTCTTTCGACGACTCGCTGAACCCGTCGCTGGCCTCCACGGCCGCCTCGTACACGCGGCGGAGTTCTTCGACCGGATTCTCGTGTTCGTCCACGCGGAGGTCGTGGAACGCGGTGGTCTGGGGCGCCTTGATCAGGATCGCCGCCGAGGAGTGGCCGCGCTTGTCGCCGCCCGCCTCGACGCCGGCAGCGAGCGCGTCGAGCAGTCGGTCGCCGATCCGGCCGGCGGCGGCCTCGAACGCGTCGATGACGGCGGGCAGGGTGTCGCCCGTCGCGAGCATGTTGCCCGCCGCGGTGATCCCCTCGCGAACCTCGTGGCCACACCACTCGTCGCAGTCCGCGCCCGTGAACGCGAACTCGTTGCCCCGGCGGTCGACGCCGTGGAGCTGTCGGAGTTCGCTGTGCTCGTCCTGTTCGAGTAGCCCCGGCAGCGCGTCGTCGACCGCGAGGTCCGGCAGGAGGTCGATCCCCCGCCGGCCGAGTCGGACGTTGACGAAGCTCTGGGTCGCGACCGCCCCCTCGTGGCTGACGTAGGGACAGAGCGCCCCCACGGCGGGAGCGTCGGTCGCGACCGCGACGGCGAAGGCTGGCCCGTCGCCGGCGTCGTGGTCGGCCGACGGGACGCGTGTACAGACGGAGAACGTCATGGGTAGAGCGTGTGTTGCGGAGTGAAAAAGACCCGCACCGAATCTATTTGGGGAGGTACTTTACCCCCCTCGACCCATCCCCCCGGATATGTCAGAGCCGGACCTCGATCGATTCACTTCGCGCCGCTCGACCGTCTACGGCGCGGAGGGCGTCGTCGCCACCAGCCAGCCCCTCGCCTCGCAGGCGGGGATCTCCGTGCTGCGTGACGGCGGCAACGCGTTCGACGCCGCGGTGGCGACCGCGGCCGCGCTGAACGTCGTCGAGCCTACCTCGACTGGGCTGGGCGGCGACGTGTTCGCGCTGTACAAGACCGCCGACGGCGAGGTTGGCGCGATGCGCTCCTGCGGGGGCGCGCCCGCCGACGCGACCCTCGAGAACGTCCGCGAGGCCGTCGCCGCGGAGTCCGACGAGGACATCGACCCCGAGGAGACCGAGATGCCGATGACCGGCGCGCAGGCCGTGACCGTCCCGGGCACCGCGCGTGGCTGGGAGCTCACCGCCGAGGAGTTCGGCAACAAGGGGCTGGGTGAACTGCTCCAGCCGGCGATCCGCTACGCGACCGAGGGCTACCCCGTCTCCGAGGTCGTCTCGGCGCAGTGGCAGCACGCCGAGGAGCTGTTCACCGACGAGCACGCCCGCGAGGCGTACCTGTTCGACGGCGAGGCGCCGAGCACGGGACAGGAGGTCACGCTCCCCCGGCTCGGCGAGTCCCTCCGGACCATCGCCGAGGAGGGCGCCGACGCGTTCTACGAGGGCGAGATCGCCGAGAAGATCGCCGAGGAGGTGCAGTCGAAGGGCGGCTTCATGACGACCGAGGACCTCGCCGACTTCGAGCCAGAACTGCTCGATCCGGTGTCGACGACGTACAACGGCGCCGAGATCTACGAGCTCCCGCCGAACAATCAGGGGCTGATCGCGCTGGAGGCGCTCAACGTCGCCGAGGAGATCGGCGCCGGCGAGTACGACCTCGACAGCCCCGAGCGCGTCCACTACTTCGCGGAGGCGATGAAGGTCGCGTTCGCTGACGGCCACCACTACATCACCGACCCCGAGTACGAGGACCACCCGCCGCTGGGCTCGAAGGAGTGGGCGAGAGAGCGCGCCGAACTGATCGGCGAGGAGGCGAACCACGACGTGAGCTTCGGCGTCGAGGGGAGCAACGCCGAGGACGCCGACACCGTCCTCCTCTGTGTCGCCGACGACGAGGGGAACGTCGTCTCGTTCATCAACTCCCGCTTCGCCGGCTTCGGCTCGGGGCTGGTCGCGGGCGATACGGGGATCGCGCTCCAGAACCGCGGCTCGTCGTTCTCGCTCGATCCGGACCACCCCAACCGCATCGAACCCGGCAAGCGCCCGTTCCACACGCTGGTGCCCGCGATCGCGGACTTCGCGGCCGACGACGACGAGAAGGAGGACTGGGCCGCCTTCGGCGTGATGGGCGGGTTCATGCAGCCCCAGGGCCACCTGCAGGTGATCTCGAACATCGTCGACTACGACCTGCCGTTGCAGGCGGCGCTTGACCTGCCGCGCTGGCGCTACCGCGAGGACGGCTCGCTGGCGGTCGAAGAGCGCATGGACGCCGACAACGAACTGCTGACGAAGCTCACCCGCAAGGGCCACGAGGTGCAGGTGCTCTACCCCGGCCTGTTCGGCGGCGCCCAGATCGTCCGGAACGAGGACGGCACGCTCTCGGGCGCGACCGAGCCACGGAAGGACGGGAACGCACAGGGGTACTGAACCGAAGCCGGCCGACCGTCGCCGGCCCCCGTCGGAGCCAAACGTAAGCGATTCACGGACAGCCCGCCGACGCCCGATATGCGCCAGTTCCTCGTCGTCGGCCACGACGCGCCGACCGAGCCGTCGTTCTCGCTCGACGACATCGCCGGCGGCGCCGGCCGGCTGGACGTGCTGTGTCGCTGTGTCAACGCCGCGTTCTTCCTCTCACACGACCTGCGCGAGGAGGTCAAAGTCCACCTCGTCCTGAGCGACGAGTACACCGTCAGCTTCGACGGCGCCGACCTCCGCCGGCTCAACCCCGACGAGCGCTCGACGGCAGCGCTGATCCGCGGTGCGCTCGAGGAGAAACAGGAGGCGATCGGCCACCAGCCCGTCGAGACCAGCCCGGGCGTCTCGCTCTACCGGATGGGCGTCGAGGCGACGTTCGACCGCGTCGCCCGGGACGCGACGGTCGTCCAACTCCACGAGGACGGCGAGCCGCTCCCCGAAGTCGAACCGCCCGAGGACCCGCTGTTCGTGCTCTCGGATCACCACGACTTCGCGGCGGCGGAGGCGGAACTGCTGGCGGAGAACGCCGACCAGCGGGTACGAGTGGGGCCGGAGCTACTCCACGCCGACCACACGATCACCGTCGCGCACAACTACCTCGACACCGAGGGGTACGAGCGGTACTAACGGATCTTCCGCACGTCGCTCACGTCGAAGCCGCCCTCGTGGATCTCGGTCTCGAAGCGGACGATGTTCTCCGCCTCCAGTTGGGAGAGCACGCCGCGGAACTGCCGGACCACCATCGTCCGGGCGCGCTGTGAGCCGCCGGACTCCCACGAGAACTCGAAGGTGCCCTCGGAGGCGTCCATCAACTGCCCGAACTCCGTGCGGGTGATCGCGTCGCGGTTGACGATCATGATTATCAGGCCGTCCCAGGTGTGGGAGGCCTTCGTGAGTCCGCGGAGCAGCGTCGTGATGTCGCTCCACTCCACGTCCTCGCCCATCGCGCCGACGAGGTCCGAGATCGAGTCGAGCACGACGAGGTTGCCCGCGGCGTTCTCGTTGAGGTAGTCCCCGAGCGCGCCGAGCACGTCGTCGGTCCCCTCGGCCTTGCCGAGGTCCTCGATCGTCTGGGCCTCGCCCATGTACCACTCCCGCGGGATCGGCGAGAGCTGGAAGTACTCCGGCGAGAGGTCGCGGAACTGCATGCGCTCGGTCGCGGCCTCCACGATGTCGTCGTCCATCGAGTGCTGCATCTCGCGGGCGATCTCGTCGCTGTCGGCGGTGAAGGAGACGTAGTGGACCTCCGGCGGGACGACCGACCGCTCGGGCAGGTCGCCGTAGTAGAGGTCGAACAGCTCCGGGTCGGCGTCGTACAGCGCGTTCATCGCCGCCGCGGTGTGGGCGAACTCCCGGGCGCCCGCCCCGGACTCCCCGGCCGCGAGCAGGGTGCTCCCCGGCGGCGCCCCGCCGCGGAGGATGCTGTCGATGCGCGCGACGCCCAGCGGTAGCCGCTCCATAGCCCTTCGAGGGGACGCCGGCCGTATAAAGGGTTCCCGTGTCGGCGGCGGTCCGGAACCGTCAGTCGATCGACGCCCCGCGGTTGCGCCCCGCGGCGACGAGCACCTCCCCGTCGACGCCCGCCGCCTCGAGCGCGTCCGCCCCGGCCTCGCGGGCGGCGTCGGCGTGTGCGGCGTCGGTGACGCCGTACACCGCCGGTCCCCACGACGACTGGCCGACGCCGTACACCGCCGCCGATTTCGAGAGCGCGTCGACGACGCTGCCGACCGGGGGCCGGTAGGTGCCGCCCTGTTCGTCGGCGTACCACGCGCCGTTGAGGCGACCGACCTCGCTCACGGCGTCGCCGAACCGGGCGGCGTCGCCGGCGGCGATCGCGGGCAACACGCCGCGGACCACGACGCCCGAGATCCGGTCGGCGATCCCGGGGTCGGCGTCGCCCACCACCTGCCGCATCGAAGCGTCTTCGTCGTCGCCGCTCCGGCCCGCGGGGGCGTCGGGGACGACGACGAGGAACCGCCAGTCCTCGGGGACGGGGTGGCGGGCGGACACCTCGGGCACCTCCCACGCGCCCACCTCGGGCGCGTCGGCCGTGAACAGCGCCGCGGGGTGGCCGGCGTCGAGCACGAACCCGCCCTGCTCGAACGTCGCGACGCCGACGCCCGAACGCCCCCCGCGGCCGAGGTCGGGCGCGCGCTCCCGGGCGGCCGGCGCGCGACCGTACGCCCGAGCAATCGCCGCGAGCACGGCCAGCGCCGTCTGCGTGCCACTCCCGAGGCCGGCGTGGCGAGGGAGGTCGCTCTCGACGGACACCTCGGCGCCCGGAACCGAGAGCAGGTCGCAGACGCGTTCGGCGTACTCGGCGGCCACGTCGTCGTCACAGACGACCGCCTCGGCGGTCGTCGCCTCGACGGCGAGCGTCGGGCGATCGAGCGCGACGCCCAGCGCGCCGTAGAGCCGATCGTGTGCCAGCGAGAGGTTACCGAAGCCGAAGTGGAGCCGCGCGGCCGTCTCGACGCGTGCCATCGTCCGTCCCTCTCGCTCGGGGGACTTCGCCGTTTCGGCGGCCGGGGAGGGGGATCCTTAGCGCTCCTTGGCCACGGTGCGCTCCCGGTCGCGGTCCGAGGACTGTTCGGTGCCTTCGGTCTCCAGCAGCGTGTCCAGTCGCCGTTCGAACTCCGCCTCCGTGAGTTCGCCGCGGGCGTACCGCTCCCGGAGCGTCGCTACGGGGTCGTCGGCGTCCTCGGGGTCAGCGTCGGCGTCGTCCTCGTAGTACGTGAGGATCGCCAGCGCCGGCGCGGCGATGAACCAGCCGAGGATGAGAACGACCGCGGGGAGGGCGCCCAGCGAGAGCACTGCGGTGAGGGCGGCGAACCCGAGCGAGACCACGAGGACGAGCGCGATGCCCGGCCAAGACTTGAGCGGGACCATATCGGGAGACGCGTCAGGTATCCTGAAAAATCTACCGTGCTCAGGCGCCGTCGGCGGTCAGGAGTGGGACGCGCTCGGAGCCGGACGAAGCGTTCAAATCTCGTCCACGTGCCGGGTCTCGACGGCGATCCCGCGCGTCGACTCGACCATCTCCTCGCCGAACATCGACGCCCGGCCGACGCCGAACGCCTTCGGCCCCTCGACGATCACCTCGTCACCCGTGCGGATCGCCTCGTCGGCGTCGACGACGCCGGGCGCGAGCACGCTGCCGTGGGGGACGAACTCGTCGATCTCGACGGTCTTGCTCGGCGCGTCGCTCTCGGCCCACTTCCGCGCGCCCGCGGTCGTGAACGAGAGCACGCCGTAGTTGGGCACCATCGTCGCCAGCTGTTCGCCCTCGCTGTCCCGGACCTGCAGCTTGGGGTAGCGGCTGGTGGTCTGGATCTCGTCGCTCGGGAACAGCGCCTCGCCCGCGCCCTCGCCGAGTTGGTAGTCGGCCATCGCGCGGACGATCCGGTGCTCCCGGGTGCGCTTCTGGTACGCTTCCTCGCCCTCCAGCGCCGCCGAGAGCGCGTCGAGCGACTCCTCGGTGGTCGGGTGGTCGTCGACGGTGTACTCGAACTCGGCGTCGACGGCGGGTTCGACCGTCTCGCAGATCTCGGTGTAGCCGCCCGGCGGGACGTGGGCGATCACCCGGTCGTAGTCGTTCCGTTCGAGGTAGCGCCGCAGGACCTCGGCGACGAACTCCCGCTCGTCAGCGCTCCAGCGCCCGGTGACGACGGTGTCGTACTGCTGGGCGGGGTAGGTGAGTTCCAGTTCCTGCGGGACGACGCCGATGGGCGAGGTCATCGACGCGAGGTGGCCGCGCCACTGGATCGCGTCGTGGAACTGTCGGTGGCTCTGGGACTCGCTGTACGGCTTCTTCGCCGAGCAGGGGACGAGCACGAGCGGGCCGTCGAACTCCGTCCGGTAGCGCTCGGTCACGCGCTCGGCGAAGCGCTGGATCTCCGGCCGGCGGATGCTGTCGCCGCTCGCGGCCGCGAGTTCGCTGTCCCGGACGATCGGCGCACGCTCCTCGACGTAGGCGTACTGCTGGTCGAACTCCCGGAACGCCGCGGTGAGCCACTGGTCGTGGCGGGCCTGCCCCTCGACGTAGTCACGCAGGCGCCCCTCGCGGATGCGCTCGCGGACGACCCGGAGTTCCGTCCGCAGCGCGTTGGCGTTGTGCTCGGCGCAGTCCCGGCGGTCGAACTCCTCGATCGGCTGCTGGCAGGCCGAACACGAGCAGGGAAGCTCCCGGAGGTCTTCGAGGAAGCGTTCGCCGTCGCTGGTGAGGTAGAACCCCTCCGCGCCGCGCACCTTCGCCTTCTTCGCGTCGACGAGGTCGACGCCGGCGTAGACCAGCGTCGCGACGTTCCGCGGCGTCGCGACGCCGGAGAGGTAGAGCGCGGTGTCGGCGGGGATCGCTTCGCGGGTGCGGATAATCGCGTCTTTGAACGCCGCGGCGTGGCCGACGAAGCCGTTGGCATCCGAGAGCAGGTAGGCGTCGGCGCCCACGTCGCGGGCCTCCTCGCTGGAGACGACCGCGGCCGTCGGGGCGTCGATCTCCGGGTGGTCGACGCGGAACGACTCGCGGACGGGTTCGCGGGTGCCCGGCGGGAACGCGCGGTGGGGGAGGATCGTGAGGCTGTCGTCGGCGCCCTCGGGGAGTTCGCGGTCCTCGGCCCAGAGGGATCCGGCGTCTTCGGTCACCTCGTCGACCGTGGCCGGCGTCGTGAGGGGGTCGGCGAGGCGGAGTTCGCCGAGACGGGCGGCGCCGTCGCGCCCGTGCACCTCGAAGTACTCGGTCATGGCCGGAACTGGCGCGGGGAGGGCCTTATCGGGTTCGTTGTGACACCGCCGACAGCTTGATGCAGCCAGTGGGTCACCCTCATCCATGGTCGGATCCGGAGGCACACGGGGGATCGTCGACGTGCTCCTGCGGGAGGTCGGCTTCAACCCCGACGTGGAGAGCGACCGCGAGCCCGACCGGGGTCCCGTCCGACTGGTCGCGAGTGCCGTCGTCATCCTGACCGGCGTGGTCCTGTTGATCCCGAACGTCACCGTCCTGCTGACGCCGGGGGTCGGGCCGGTCGGACTCGCGCTGTCGCTGCTCGGCACGGTGGTCTCGACCGGGCTGGTCGCGGCGGGGTACAGCCTCTATCACAGCAACTTCAGCAACCGGAACGCGATCCGGATCGCGGTCTGGAACGTGCTCGGGATCGTCGTGCTGGGGTCGGTGATGCTCGGGCTGTTCGCCTACCAGCGCAACGCCGGCGCCGCCCCGGTCGACCGGGCGTTCACGATCGCGAACCTGCTCGCGATCGGCGCCGCGGCCCACGTCATCATCGGCGTCTACGACGCCCGGCGTGTCCGGGCCGAGGAGCTGGCCGCCGAGCGCCGGAAGCTGGCGGTGCTGAACCGCGTGCTCCGGCACAACCTCCGCAACGAGGCGACGGTGATGCTCGGTCACGCCGACCAGATCGCCGCGACCGCCGAGGATCAGGAGGTCGTCGACTCCGCGGAGACGCTCAAGCGACACGTCGAGACCGTCGGCGAACTCGCCGAGGAGGCCGACACCGTGATGAGCATCTACGACCGCCGCGGGAGCGGCCTCGAAGAGCGGTCGGTCCGGGCCGACGCGCGGGAGGCCGCGGCCGCGGTCGCCGACGACCACCCAGACGCCGACCTCACGGTCGACGTGCCCGAGGGGCTGGCCGTCCGTTCGGACCCCGCGCTCCCGGACGCGCTGGAGGAGCTCGTCGAGAACGGCGTCGTCCACGGCGCCGAGGAGCCGGCGGTCACCGTCACCGCGGCCCGCGAGAACGGCCGGGTCGCGATCGAGATCCGGGACAACGGGCCGGGCATCCCCGAGGAGGAGTACCAGGTCGTCACCGGGGACACCGAGATCACCCAGCTCACCCACGGCTCGGGACTGGGGCTTTGGGTCGCGCAGGCGGTCGTCGACGCCGCCGACGGGCGCCTCGACTTCGGCGCGCCCACGGAGGGCGGCACCGTGGTCACGCTCCGGCTCCCGGCGGCCTGAGCCGCGGAACGCGGCCCCGTCTGCCGAACCCGTTAGCTTCTTTCGCCGTCCGTCCCGACCCCCGAGGTATGAACCACGAGCGCTCAGGCGAGCTCTACGACCGCGCGCTGTCGGTCATGCCCGGCGGCGTGAACTCCTCGGTCCGGGCGGCGATCGAGCCGTACCCCCCCTTCGCCGACCACGGGGAGGGCGGCCACATGATCGACGCCGACGGCAACCGCTACGTCGACTGGGTGATGGGACTCGGCCCGCTCCTGCTGGGCCACGACCTGCCCGAACAGGTCCAGTCCGAGATCCAGCGCCACGCCAGCGCGGGACCGATGTACGGGATGCCGACCGAGATCGAGGTCGAGCACGCCGAGTTCGTCGCCCGCCACGTCCCGAGCGTGGAGATGCTGCGGTTCGTCAACTCCGGCACCGAGGCGACCGTCTCCGCGACCCGGCTCGCCCGCGGCTACACGGGCCGGAACAAGATCGTCGTGATGCAGGGCTCCTACCACGGCGCCAACGACTCCACGCTCGTCGAGGGCGACATCGACGAGCGCGGCCCCTCCACGCAGGGGATCCCGACGGAGTTCGCCGAGCACACCATCCCGGTGCCGTTCAACGACCCCGAGGCCGCGACCGAGGCGTTCGAGCGACACGGCGACGACATCGCCGCCGTGCTCGTCGAGCCGATCCTCGCGAACAAGGGGATCGTCCACCCCGTCGACGGCTACCACGAGACGCTCAGAGACCTCTGTGACGACTACGGCTCGCTGCTGATCTGGGACGAGGTGATCACGGGGTTCCGCGTCGGCGGCCTCGGCTGTGCCCAGTCGAAGTTCGGCATCGAGCCCGACGTGACGACGTTCGGCAAGATCATCGGCGGCGGCTTCCCCGTCGGCGCCATCGGCGGGAAGAGCGAGATCATCAGCCAGTTCACCCCCTCCGGCGACGTGTTCCAGGCCGGCACCTTCTCGGGCCACCCCGTGACGATGGCGGCTGGACTCGAAACGCTGCGTTTCGCCGCCGAAAACGACGTGTACGAGCACGTCAACGGCCTCGGCGAGAAGCTCCGGGAGGGACTCACCGAGATCGTCCGGGAGCAGGCGCCGTCGTACACCGTCGCCGGCACCGACTCGATGTTCAAGCTGATCTTCACCCGCGACGGCCCGGCGAACGTCGAGGACACCTGTACCGGTGGCTGCAAACAGAACGAGGGCTGCCCGCGCTACGACTACTGCCCGAAGACCGGCGCGGACGTGGCGGCCGCCGAGACCGACCGCTGGCGCCGCCGCTTCTGGCCGGCGATGAAGGAGCAGGGCGTGTTCCTCTCCCAGAACCAGTTCGAGTCGCAGTTCGTCTCCTACGGCCACACCGAGGAGGACGTGGAGAAGACGCTGGAGGCGTATCGGGAGGCGCTGTAAGCCGCTCCCGCAGCCGCCGGGGCGCGAACGCACCCCTTTTCCCCACCGGTCGCCCACTCCCGCCCATGAGCACCGACAGGACCCTCCGCCTCGCCACGCGCGGGTCCGACCTCGCCATGCGACAGGCCGCGTTCGTGCAGGAACGGGTTGGCACCCGCCGGCGCCCGGTGGAGCTGGTCGAAGTCCAGACCGAGGGCGACCGGATTCGGGACGAACTCATCGCCGACCTCGGCCGGATCGGCGCGTTCGTCCACGCGCTGGATCAGGAGGTCGTCGACGGCGACTGCGACGCCGCCGTCCACTCGATGAAGGACATGCCCACGGAGTTCGCCGACGGGATGGTCGTCGCCGCCGTGCCCGAGCGGGCACCCGCGAGCGACCTGCTGGTCACGAAGGACGGCAAGGATCTCGAAGACCTCCGCGAGGGCGCCGTCGTCGGCACCTCGTCGGTCCGCCGGACCGCCCAACTGCTGCACGCCCGCCCCGACCTCGACGTGCGGCCGCTCCGGGGGAACGTCGACACCCGGATCGAGAAACTGCTCGCGCCCGAACTCCAGCGCGAACACGAGCGTCGCCTCGGGACCGACGAGACGGAGGCGAGCAAGGAGATGCGGGAGTACAACCTCGACCCCGAGGGCGAACTCGACGACGAGAACGAGGGGCTGAACGCGATCGAGGAGGAGATGGACGAGTTCGACCAGTCCGTCGAGGAGTGGTTCGACAGCCTCTCCGAACTCGAACGCGGCGCGCTGGGACAGGAGTACGACCACGAGTACGACGCGATCGTGCTCGCCGAGGCCGGACTCGAACGCAGCGGCCTGCGCCACAAGATCGGCACCAGCCGCCTCCCGACCGAGGAGTTCGTGCCGGCGCCCGCACAGGGGGTCATCGCCGTCACCGCCCGCGACGAGGACGTGATCGCCCGGCTGCGGACCAAGCTCGACCACGCGCCGACCCGGGTCGCCGTCACCGTCGAGCGAACCGTGCTCGCGGAGCTGGGCGGAGGCTGTGTCGCCCCGCTGGGCGTCCACGCCACCGTACAGGGCGACACCGTCTCCGTGCGCGCACAGGTGCTCTCGACCGACGGCACCGAGGTCGTCGAGGAGACCCGCGACCTACCGATCGACAGCCACGTCGACGCGGCCGTCGAGTTCGCGGCCGACCTCGCCGACCGCGGCGCGGACGACCTTATCGCGGCCGCCGCCGAGGAGTAGATGTCCCGCCCCCGCGTCGCGGTCTTCCGCCCGGACGACGGCCGCGTCGACGACGCCGCCGACCTCCTCGACTCACTCGGCGCCGAACCGGTCCCGGACCCGATGCTGACGATCGAGCCGACCGGGGAGACGCCGCCGGACGCCGACTTCGTCGTCCTCACCTCGGCGACGGGCGTGGACGTGCTCGCCGCCGCGGGCTGGGACCCCGGCGACGCCGTCCTCTGCTGTATCGGCGCCTCGACCGCCGAGGCTGCCGAGGAAGCAGGCTGGACCGTCGACCGCGTACCCGAGCAGTACGACTCCGAAGGGATGGTCAGGGAACTCCGCGGCGACGTTGCCGGGAAGACCGTCGCCCTCGCGCGCTCGGACCGGGCGAGCGCGACGATGCCCGAGGGGCTGCGCGAGGCGGGTGCCGACGTGACAGAGACGACGCTGTACCGGCTCGAACGCCCCGCCGACGCCGGCGAATCGGCATCGCTGGCCGCCCGCGGCGAACTCGACGGCGTCGCGTTCACCTCCTCCTCGACGGTCGAAGGGTTCCTCACAGCAGCCGAGGAGCGCGGCGTCCGCGAGGCGGCTGTCGTCGGCCTCGAAGACGCGGTCGTCGGCGCCATCGCCGAAAGCCCCGCGGAGACCGCGCGGGACGCCGGGATCGCGGTCGACGTGGTGCCCGAGACGGCGGATTTCGAAGCGCTCGCGCGGGCGGTCGTCGAGCGGGCGAAACGCCGCGCGTAGCCCGCTTACCAGCGGGCTTCGTGAACTTTTTCGCCTTCAGCCCGGAGCACGTCCGGGATCACTCGTACGTCGCTACCGCCCGCGGCGAACACGTCCGTCGAGGAGAGTAGCGAGTCCGTTCCCCGGATCGCGGCGGCGCGCTCGCCCGAGACGCTGTAGACGACCGCGTGCAGGCCGGCGATGTCGATCCCGCCGGCACACATCGGGCAGGGCTCGGTGGAGGTGTACATCACCAGCTCCCCGGCGTCGTCGCGTTCCGCGGCGGCGCGTTTCGCGAGCGTGAGCTCCGGGTGTTCGCGGATGTCGTCCTCGGTGTTGATCCGGTTGCCGGCGCGCATCACCACCTCGTCGTCTTTCACGAGCACGGAGCCGTAGGGTTCGTCGCCGCGGCTGGCGGCCTCGCGGGCGCAGTCGATCGCCTCGGCCATGTGGGACTCGTGGTCGAACGCCTCGAGATCCATACGGGGAGTGGCGGCGCCGGGGGCATAGCCGTTCGGCCAGTCGGCTGAAGTGAGCGCCAGCCGTCTCCTCGGGTGATGGGCGAGAAGCTAGGGCTGCGTAGCGCCGTCTCGATGGCGCTGGGCGGGATGATCGGCGGCGGCATCTACGCCGTGCTGGGCATCGTCGTCGCCATCACGGGCGCGACCGCGTGGCTCGCGTTCCTGCTCGCGGGCGTCGTCGCGCTGTGTGCGGGCTACGCCTACGTGAGCCTGAACCGGCGGGTCGGCCACCCCGGCGGCGCGGTCGTGTTCGTCCAGGAGTACCTCGACTCCGCGACGGCGGCGGGGATGGTCGGCTGGACGCTGCTCGTCGGCTACCTCGGCTCGATGGCGATGTACGCGTTCGCGTTCGGGAGCTACTTCGTCGACCTCACGGGCGTCTCGCTCTCGCTGCCGCTGCCGGTCGTGGGTGCCGTCCCGGTGGCCCGCCCCGCGGCGTCGCTCCTCGTCGTCGCGGCGTTCGTCGCCCTGAACGTCCTCGGCGTCCGGGAGACGGGCGTCGTCGAGGATCTGCTGGTCGCCGCCAAGATCGCCGTCCTCGGCGTCTTCGCGCTGGTCGGTCTCCACTACGGCTGGCAGCGGGGGAGCCTGACGCTTGGACTCGACGGGGTCGGCGGCGCGGGCGCGCTGACGGCCGCCGCCTCGTCGTTCGTGGCGTTTCAGGGCTGGCAGCTGCTGTTCTACGATCAGGACTCGATGGCGAACCCCCGGCGGACGCTCCCGCGGGCGGTGTTCGTCGCGATCCCGGTCGCCGTGGCGATCTACGTCGCCGTCGCGGTGGTGACGGTGGCCCTCGTCCCCGACCTCGTTCGACAGCATCCCGAGACCGCGCTGGCCGTCGCCGCCGGGGAGTTCCTCGGCCCGGTGGGGCGGGCGGTGATCGGCGCCTCGGCGCTGGTGTCGACCGCGTCGGCGATCAACGCGACGCTGTTCTCGTCGTCGCTGTTGACCCAGCGGCTGGTGAGCGACGACCTGCTCCCCCCGCGGATCGGGGCCGGCGACCGGGACACCGACGGCGCGCCGCCGACCTCGGCGGTGCTCGCCCTCGGCACGATCACCGCAGGGTTCGCCGTGCTCGGCAGCCTGCAGGGGATCACCTCGTTCGCGTCGCTCTCGTTCATCGTCGTCTTCGGGGGCGCCTGCGCGCTGGCGCTGCGCAACGCCGGGAATCTCGGCTGTTCCCGGCTGGTGCCGGCGGTGGGGCTGGTCGGCTGTGGCGCGTTCCTCCCGCTGCTGTTCCTGCGGCTGTACCGGGCGGAGCCGGCGACGTTCCGGACGGTCGTGGTCGTCGGCGTCGTCGTCGTGAGCATGGAACTGCTGTACTTCCGGCGGCCGGGGCTGTACAAGCGGGTGCGGGAGAGCCTGACCCGGTGAGTGCGCTCCCGAGACCTCGTGTCGAGGGGACCGCGGCCAACCGGGGCATGGAGAGCCTGACCCGGTGAGTGCGCTCCCGCCGGTGCCATTCACACCGTCGGCAGCCGCCAGCCGTACCGCAGCGCACCGAGGCGGAGCGCGAGCACGACGCCAGCGGCGAACAGCGTCGTCGTCCCGAGCGCGAGCCCGGCTGCGATCGCCGGCGGGGCGACGGCGCCGCCGACGACCGCCGGCGTCGCGTAGAAGTCCTCGCGGAGCACCGCCGGCACGCGGGCGAGCAGCAGGTCAGAGAGGCTCCCGCCGCCGACGCCGGTGAGCGTCGCGGTGACGACGACGCCGAACGGGGAGAGGCCCGCCTCGATACCCACGGCCGCGCCGGTCGCCGAGAACGCTGCCAGCCCGATCGCGTCGGGGAGGAGCACCGCCGGACTCTCCATCAAATCACCGCGGACGCGGGTCGCGAGCAGTACGGCCACGGCGATCCCGACCGCGGCGAACAGGACCTCGGTGTTCGACTGCAGCGAGGTGGGAATTCGCCCGACGAGGAGATCCCGGATCGTCCCGCCGCCGAGCGCGGTGAGGAAGCCGAGCACCGCCACCCCGAACAGGTCGAGGTCGGCGTCGCTGCCCTTCAGCGCGCCGACGACGGCGAACGCCACAAGCCCGATCGCGTTCATCGCCTCGAACGCGGGGCCTGCGTCGACCATCAGTCCCCGTTGGTGTCGGTCTCGGAGATGTGGCGGATGCGGTCGACGCCGTCGATCTCGTGGATCGTCGTGGCGACCGCCTCGGGAACCAGCGACTCCCAGTCGCCGCCGGTGACGAGCCGTTCCCGGATCTCCGCCCCTTCGAGCACGTCGCGCTGGAACATCGGCGACTGGCGCACCTCGACGCCGGACTCCTTGAACAGCCGGACGACGAGGGGGTTGTTCGAGTACGCCACGTCGAACTTCGGCGTCATCGACTGGACGTGTCCGACCCAGACCGCGTTCCGGTCGAGGTCCTCGATCGGGACGACGTAGGTGGGGATGTCGAGCGACTCCAGCGCCTTCGTCACCATCATCACGCGCTCGCCGGCGGTGAAGGGGTTCCGCGTGGTGTGGGAGTCGCCGGCGGAGCCGATCCCGACCACGAGCTCGTCGACCTCCTCGGCGATTTCCGCCACCATCCGGTGGTGGCCGTCGTGGTACGGCTGGAACCGTCCGATGTAGAACCCCCGCATGCTCACGGGGTTCGCTCCCGGGGGGAATAAAAACGGCGAGTCGCGGCCGGCCGTTCATTTATAAGCAATCGAGCGAACCGGTGTTCAAGCAAACGGCGTCTAACGGCCCCATACCGCCGGATTACGACGGAGGAGCGAATTCCGCTGATGGGGGAAAGTATATCAGGCTCACGAGCCACCTTCGAGGTAGCGACAGCGTTCTATGAGCAACGAAACGGACGATACCGACGTGCCCGACGAGGGGGAGCAGGGGGACGATCCCTTCCCGCTCAACGGGTCGGGCGCCCGAGAGGGCGACCCCGACGAACAGCCCGACCCCCCCGCGGAGCAGCGGCGCCGCGAGGAGGACGAGGACGAGGCTCCCGAGATCGACGACCTCGGGAGCGAGGTCGAGTTCGACGCCGAGATCGCCGACGACGAGGAGATCGGGAAGGACGACCTGCTCGGCGGGCTCCGCATCGACTCCACCAGCGAGATCGAGGTGCCCGATCGGCTGGTCGATCAGGTGATTGGACAGGAGCACGCCCGGGACGTCGTGATGAAGGCGGCCAAGCAGCGCCGCCACGTGATGATGATCGGCTCCCCCGGGACGGGGAAGTCGATGCTCGCGAAGGCGATGGCCGAGCTCCTGCCGAAGGAGGAGCTGGAGGACGTACTCGTCTACCACAACCCGGACGACAGCAACGAGCCGAAAGTCCGGACCGTGCCCGCGGGCAAGGGCGAACAGATCATCGACGCCCACAAGGAGGAGGCTCAGAAGCGCGATCAGCTTCGCAGCCTCCTGATGTGGATCGTGATCGCGGTCGTCGCCGGCTACGCCATCCTCGCGATGGGGAACCCCATCATCGCCGTGATCGCGGCGGTGCTGATCTACATCGGGTTCCAGTACATCTCCCGGGGCAACGACGCGATGATCCCGAACCTGCTGGTGAACAACGCCGACACGAAGACGGCGCCGTTCGAGGACGCCACGGGCGCCCACGCGGGTGCGCTGCTGGGCGACGTGCGCCACGACCCGTTCCAGTCCGGCGGGATGGAGACGCCGAGCCACGACCGCGTCGAGGCCGGCGCCATCCACAAGGCGAACAAGGGCGTGCTGTTCATCGACGAGATCAACACGCTCGACGTGCGATCCCAGCAGCACCTCATGACCGCGATTCAGGAGGGTGCGTTCGGGATCACGGGCCAGTCCGAGCGTTCCTCGGGCGCGATGGTCCAGACCGAGCCCGTCCCGACCGACTTCGTGATGGTCGCAGCGGGGAACATGGACGCGATGGAGAACATGCACCCCGCGCTCCGGAACCGCATCCGCGGCTACGGGTACGAGGTGTACATGGACGACACCATCCGCGACAGCCCGGAGATGCGCCGGAAGTACGCGCGCTTCGTGGCGCAGGAGGTCGAGAACGACGGCCGACTCCCGCACTTCACGGACGACGCCGTCGAGGAGGTCATCCTCGAGGCCCGGCGCCGCGCCGGCCGGAAGGACCACCTCACGCTCGAACTCCGTTCGCTCGGTGGGCTGGTCCGCGTCGCGGGCGACATCGCCCGCGGCGAGGGCGCCGACGCGACCACGCGCGAGCACGTGCTCGAAGCCAAGGGCCGCAGCCGCTCGATCGAGCAGCAGCTCGCCGACGACTACATCGAGCGCCGGAAGGACTACGAGCTGCAGGTCTCTGAGGGGTACCAGGTCGGCCGCGTCAACGGCCTCGCGGTGATGGGTCAGGACTCCGGGATCATGCTGCCGGTGATGGCGGAGATCACCCCCTCCCAAGGGATGGGCGGGCAGGTGATCGCCACCGGTCAGCTCCAAGAGATGGCCGAGGAGTCGGTGCAGAACGTCTCGGCGATCATCAAGAAGTACACCGACGAGAAGATCTCGGACAAGGACATCCACATCCAGTTCATCCAGACCGGCCAGCAGGGCGTCGACGGCGACTCGGCGTCGATCACGGTCGCGACGGCGGTGATCTCCGCGCTGGAGAACATCGGCGTCGACCAGAGCCTCGCGATGACTGGCTCGCTGTCGGTGCGGGGCGACGTGCTCCCCGTCGGCGGCGTGACCCACAAGATCGAGGCCGCCGCGAAGGCCGGCTGCGACCGCGTGATCATCCCGAAGGCCAACGAGCAGGACGTGATGATCGAGGACGAGTACAAGGAGATGATCGAAATCATCCCGGTGTCGCACATCTCCGAGGTGCTCGAAGTCGCGCTGGAGGGCGAAGGCGAGAAGGACTCGCTGGTGAGCCGCCTCAAGAGCATCACCGGCTCGGCGCTGGAGAGCTCCGAGGTCACGAAGCCCGCCGGCGGGTCGGAGCCGACGCCGCAGTAGGCGACCTCTTTTCGGGCGTCCCCCTTCCGTGACGCGACAGTCGAGAGCGACGGCTTCGGTCTGTGGCCCGTCGTGGTGTCGACGACGTGCAGTCGCGGCATCGACGTGTGGCTCGTCGTAGTGTCGGCGACGGTGCAGTCGTGGCATCGACGTGTGGCTCATCGTGATGTCGGCGACGTACAGCCGTGGCGTCGGCCGCGTCGAGCCGACAGGGTGCGAGACGGACGGCGCGATCGCTCACACCACTACGGTATCGAGGATCGTGAGTGAGTACCCGGCAGCCGCGCCGGCCCACGGCGGTCGCTGCCCATCGAGCAGTGACAGAGACGGCGCCGAGAGCAGCGAGCAGTTCTACCCATCACCGACGTACACGGCGTGTCGGCCGCACGTCATTGACGAGCCGCTGGGCTCGGAGCGTGCGGCCGGACCTGCCCCTACAACGGAGGCGAGTGCTGCGGCTGTCGAGCGTGGCGTCCGAAGAAAAACCGCGTGCGGGGTCGAGCTTACCGGAGCGTGACTTCCGTGTCCAGCAGGATCGAGTCCGACGGGACGTGGATCAGGCGGATACGGTAGGAGTTTCCGGTGGTGAGGCCCGTGTCCGTGTTCGCTTGGCTGTTACCGATCGTCAGCGAATCACCGACTGCGAACTCGTCGCCGGAGCTCGGGTTCGCCCCGTTGACGAAGACCCCAAGGACGGAGTCGTTCCAACTCCCCTGTTCGAACTGGGCGTTGGTGCTGTCACCGTCGACGACGATTCGCATGTCGGCGAACGGAATCGCGTCACCGCCGTTCTGCGAGAGTTCGAACGCCGCGGCGCTTTGATTGGCCGGGAACACGTCGGTCGTGTTACTTGAGTAGTCAGCCGAGGCGTCCTCGGCGTTCAGCGTCGACTGCGGTGCTTGGTTCAGGCTGTCGCCGAGGCCGAGCACGAACGTCCCGATGACGGCCGCGAGGATCACGGTGATGGCGACCATCAGGATGACCCCGATGACCGGGCTGACTGCGCTATCGTCGTCGCGTAAGGATCGAAGTAGTTGCTTCATTAGTGGGATGTGGGCTGCAGTTCTGTGTTGGCCCTATTGCTCGGGAGTGGGCTGGCGTGTAAATATGCTGCGAGCGGATTATCCGAACTGATACTCGGAGGATAGGGCGGTACGCAGCCCTTACCGTCGGGGAACAGCGTCGCTGGCCGAATTATCGAAAAAGAAAAACCGACGAATTCCGGTGGGCGTCTATCGCAGCGTGACTTCCGTGTCCAGCAGGATCGAGTCCGACGGGACGTGGATCAGACGGATGCGGAAGGTGTTGTCAGCTTCCAAGAGGGTCCCGGTGCCGTCCGTCGTGCTCACGGTAAGTGAGTCACCAACCGCCAGCTCAGGGGAGTCCATCCCAGAGATCGAGTTTCCGTTGAGGGTGACGTTAAGCGCGGCACCACTTTCAGGGGAGTCCCAATTGCCCTGACTAAATGTCTCACTCGCGGAACTACTGGTGTTACCGATCACGATCCGCGCGTCAGCCAACGGAATCGCGTCACCACCGTTCTGAGAGATTTCGAACGCCGCGGAGCCGCTCGCAAGAGAGTCGTTGAAGTCCGCCGGCGCGTCCTCCGCGTTCAGCGTCGACTGCGGCGCTTGGTTCAAGCTATCCCCGAGTCCGAGCACGAACGTGCCGATGACCGCGGCCAGAATCACGGTGATGGCGACCATCAGGATGACCCCGATGACCGGACTCACACCACGATCCTCGCCGAGCATCGCTTTGAGCTTCTGTTTCATGAGTATGTCCGACTGCCCGGGCCCGGACGCGTGAACGTCCGTTCCACGAGGCTGTCTGGCCGTGAAAACGACGCAGACACGGATAAAGACTTGGGCCTGATTTTCAAATCCAGTAACGCGCGTATTCAGCAGCGAGGGGTTCCCTACCGGTGTTTCTCGATCGGGCCAAATCCGAATAGTTGCCTGTTTTATGTTTTCCTACCGGGGGCGTCGACGCCGATCAGTTCCCGGTCCAGCGCAGCAGCGCCAGCGTCCCCTCGTAGAGCACGATCATCGTCGCCGCGATGATGAACGGCGTCATCCCCGTCGGGTCGGGGTTGACGAGGAAGGCGATGGTGAGGAACCCACCCCAGAACAGCAGGCGCTTGTCCTCGAGCCACTCCCGGGTGACGATCCCCATCATGATCGCGAGCATGATGAACAGCGGGATCTGGAAGATCACCGCCATGTAGCTCATCAGGACGATGATCAGCGAGAACGTGCTCTCCAGTCCGTAGGCGACGGTGGCGACGTTCTCGTCGGTGTAGACGGTGAAGTAGCGCATGATCGCCGGGATGATCACGAAGTGGGAGAACGCCATCCCGATCGTGCCGAGGATCAGACTGGTCGGGATCGCCGCGAGGTAGTACCGCCGTTCCTTGGGGTAGAGGCCGGGACGCATGAACATGTACGTCTCGTAGACGAACACCGGCAGCGCCACGAGCAGCCCCGCCAGCGCAGTCACCTTGAGCTTGGTGAGCACCAGCTCCAGCGGGCCGTACACCCGCGGGCGGCGCCCCTCGATCTCCGGCGCGCCGGGGATCGCGTTGTTCCACAGCGCGTCGATTATGTCCACCGCCGTGGGCACCTGCTCGAACGCCTGTCCCAACCCCAGCAGCGTCAGCGCCACCGCGCCGCCGACGATGAACACCACCGAGAGCCGCTTCATCATCTCCTCGATGTGGGCCGCCAGCGGCATCTCCTCGTCCGAGTCCGGTCCCTCGCCGAGCAGGCCGTCGTCCGTATCGAGGCCGTCACCGTCGTCGGCGTCGTCGTCGACCGACGGCATCGTCGCGCCGCGCTCCTCGGGCGGCGTCGGCGTCTCGGTGATGTCGTAGTCCTCGAAGACGTGTTCGGCCTCGAACTCGTCGTCCCCGTCTTCGTCGTCGGCCTCCTCCTCGGCGTCGTCCGCTTCCGCGTCCTCTTCCTCGCGCGCACCGTTGTCGGGGCCGAGTCCTTCGACGTTCGTGAACGCCGGGGCGTCGTCCTCCTCTTCGTCGGGCTCGCTCACGTCGTCGTCCGCGTCGTCAGCCGGCTCGCTCACGTCGTCCTGCGGGTCCGACTCGTCTGCCATCCGTTCGGCGTCGTCCGCCGGCTCCCCCTCCGACGCCGTCCGCTCCTCGTCGGAACCGGGCACCGACGAGTCGGACGGCTCCCGTCCCTCCTCGTCGTCCGGTTCCTCGGCCATATGGGTCGGTATCGCTCACGCGGTCTTATAGGCCTTTCCGGATCGCCCGCCCGCGAGGTGGAAAGGTTGATAACGCCGAAGTGGCTCCTTCTCGCTATGTCCAGCGCGCTCGACGACGATACCCAGCGCGCCATCGCCGAGGGGCGGGAGACGGCGGGTGCGGTGCTCCGATCCGCACAGAAGGATCTCCAGAAAGTCTTCGTCGTCTTCCTCGTCGGGTTCTTGGGCGTGTTCATGGCGCTCCGCAGGGGCGTCTGGGTGTGGCTCAAGGGGGTCACCACCCAGCGCATGCCCGCGGAGCTCCAGTCGCAGTTCGACATCATCGCCCAGACCCCCTTCGACGTGATCCTGCTGCAGGCGAAGATCTCCCTCGTCGCGGGGATCATCGTCGCCTCGCCCGTCCTCGTCTACTTCTCCCGGGACGCCCTGAAAGAGCGGGGCCACTGGCCGGAGGTCCCGATCCCGCTGTGGAAGGCCGTGCCGATCGTCCTACTCTCGGGAGTGCTGTTCATGGGCGGGATGGCGTACGGCTATCTCCTCTTCTTCCCGATCATGTTCAACTTCCTCGCCGGCAACGCTGTGTCGGCGGGCTTTGCTCCCTACTGGTCGATCGTCCTCTGGACCGAGTTCGTGCTGCTGCTGACGTTCTCGTTCGGGCTGGCGGCCCAGATGCCGCTTGCGATCACCGGGCTCTCCTACACCGGGATCGTCCCCTACGAGCAGTTCCGCGACAAGTGGCGCTACGCCGTCGTCGCGATCTTCGTCTTCGGCGCCGTGTTCTCGCCGCCGGACCCGTTCACCCAGATCATGTGGGCGGCGCCGCTGCTCGTGCTGTACGGCTTCAGCCTCTACCTCGCGAAGTTCGCGGTGACGATGAAACGCGGCAGCGAGCGCCTCTCCGCCGCCGGCGTGCTCCGGCGCAACTGGAACGCGACCGCGGCGCTGCTCGTCGCCGGCGTCGCCGTCGCGTGGCTCTACGCCAACACCGGCGGCCGCGACGCCGCCAACGCCGCCCTCGAAGCGATCGGGAGCAGCTACCGCGCGCCCGCGGTCGACGGCCTCACGTCGCTCTCCGCGACCGCGAACGTGGTGCTGGTCGGGCTCGCGATCGGCGTCGTCTTCGCCGTCGTCGGCCTGCTGCTGTTCGCCTACCGCGAACTCGAGGAGACGGTCGAGCCCGACAGCGAGATGGGCGACCCGACGGGGATCGACCTCGACGCGCTCGACGAGGACGGCGTCAGGGCGGCGCCGATCGAGGCGTTCGAGTCGATGAGCGAACCCGAGGCGCTCGAGGCCGCCCAGCACGCTATCGACGAGGGCGATCACGGGAAAGCACAGGCCATCCTCGACCGCCACGACGAGGCCCACGAGCCCGATCCCGACGCCCCCGAACCCCCGGCTCACGAGACCGACCCGCTGTTCACGCCGGTCGGGCCGATCGGCGCGATCCAGCGCGGCCGGGAGTGGGTCGACTGGGGCCAGCGCCTCCGCCGGCAGGGTCAGCCCCTCGCCGTGTTCGCGGTCGTACTGTTCGGCCTCGCGTACGCCGTCCTCGGCTACCCGGGCGAGGTGAACGCGCTACTCGCACAGGGCGGCTTCGACGTCGCCGTCCCGGCCTTGGGCTACTCGACGGTCGTCGCCGCCGGCCTCGCCGCCGCGGGGACGCTGGCGTTCGTCGCCGTTCTCGTCGGAGTGTACGTCCTGCTCGCGTGCTACTTCGCGGGCACCGACCCGACCGCGGTCAACGTCGGCCAGCTCTCGACGGCGGAGCTCGAACGCGCGCCGCCGGCGACGTTCACGGCGCTCAGCGAGCAGGAGGCGAACTTCTACGCCAACCGCGCGCTGGCGGCCGACGACGACGCCCGCGCACGCCTGATCCTCGACCGCTACGACGAGGCGACTGCCGCGGCCGAGGAAGCGGCCGAGGAGGACGAGGCCGAGCCGGGAAGCGTGAGCGACCGCGCCCAGCGCGCCGGCGGCACGTTCCTCGACGAGTTCGCCGAGGACACCGACGAGGACGACATCGGCGGCTACTACAAGGACATCCAGTTCATCCTCGGCTCGCTCACCTCGGGGCTGTTCTACATCGTCGGGACGTTCATGGCCGTGATGGCGGGGACGTTCTTCTGGCTCTACACTGGCGGCATCCGCGACGTGTACGCCGACTTCCTCGCCCGCGTGCCGGGCGAGGTGCTCGAACCCGGCCAGACCGCCGCGGAGGCGTCGAAGGTGATCGCGCTCCACCCCGTCGAGGCGCTGGTGTTCGAGGTGAAGTTCTCCGCGCTGCTGGGCGTCGCCGCCGTGCTGCCGCTGATCGCGTACTTCGCGTGGCCCGCGCTGCGCGACCGCGGGTTCGTGCGCGGGCGCCGCGAGGTCATCTTCGGCTGGGCCGCGCTGCTGAGCGCGGGACTGCTCGGCGGGCTGGTGTTCGGCTACTTCGAGGTGGCGCCGCGGATCATCTCCTACCTCGTCGAGGACGCGCTATCCGCGAACATGACGATCAGCTACCGGATCACCGACTTCTTCTGGCTGATCTTCTTCACCACCGCCGGGATCGGCATCCTCGCGGACGTGCCGGTGCTGATGGCGCTTTTGAACACCGCGGGCGTCTCCTACACCGCGATGCGGACCCGCTGGCGGGAGGTGATGATCGGCATGATGCTCGTGGCCGCGCTGCTGACGCCGGCGGACGCGCTCACGATGATCATGATCACGATCCCGCTGATGGCCGCCTACGGCGTCGGCCTCGGGCTGTTGTACGTGCTCACCCTCGGCGGCCGGCGCAACCTCCGGAAGCCGACGGTCGGCCCCGCGAGTAGCGACGACGGGTAACGCGAACGGGACATCGTTTTTCGTGCCGGTGAACCGGTCGACTCCCGAACGGTGCGTTTTTGCGTCCCCTTGGATACTCTCTGGATATGACTCCACGACTATCGAACCGATCGGCGTCCGTGTCGGAGGGGGAACGATGAGCAAGGTGTCCGTCGAGATTCCCGACGAACTGCTGGAGGACCTCGACGAGCACGTCGGCGACGACGGGAAGTTCGTCAACCGCAGCGACGCGATCCGGGCGTCGATCCGGAAGACGCTCGACCAACTCGACGAGATCGACCAGCGACAGGGACGGCTGGAGGGCGAGGAATGAGCGCCGACCGCCGCCCGCTGCCCGTCGATCGCCTGCTGCTGGTAGCGCTGTTCGTCACCGCGCTCGTCGTCGCCCAGCTCACCGCCGCCAAGCTGCTCTCCGTCCGGCTTCCGTTCTCGATCCCGGTGGCCGGCAGCGCGCTCACGCTGCCGGGCGCCGCGCTCGCGTACGCGGTGACGTACTTCGCGTCGGACTGCTACGCCGAGCTGTACGGGAAACGCGCGGCCCGCGAACTGGTCAACGTCGCGTTCCTGATGAACTTCGTCGTGCTGGCGCTGGTCTGGAGCACGATCGTCGCCCCCGCCGCCGACCCCGAGTTCGCGAGCACGTTCGCGTCGGTGCTCGGCACGTCGACCAACATCGTCGCCGGCAGCCTGCTGGCGTACGTCGTGAGCCAGAACTGGGACGTGGCCGTGTTCCACCGGCTGAAGGAGGCCACCGGCGGGGAGAAGCTCTGGCTCCGCAACGTCGGCTCAACCGCCAGCAGCCAGCTCATCGACACCGTGATCTTCGTCAGCGTCGCGTTCTGGGTGCTCCCGAACGCCGGTATCGGCACCGAGCTAGGCCTGCCGCTGGTCGGCGGCGGTCCCGTCCCGAGCGTCGCCGCGCTGATCGTCGGCCAGTACGTGCTGAAGCTCGCGATCGCGCTGATCGACACGCCCTTCGTCTACGCGGTCGTCGGCGCCGTTCGACGGCGTGACGCCGACGATCGCCGGCTGTTCGCGTCGTAGACCGTCGGTCGCTCTTTGTTCGGCCGCGACGACGACTGGATGGCTTTTTCTCGCCGGCGTCCCGAGTGAGCGACGATGGACGAACGACGGCTCCAGACGGGGCTGTACGCCGCCGCGGCGGTCCTGATCGCTGCCGTCGGGATCGCGGTCGTTGCCCGGCCCGGCGGCTCCGCGCCGTGGGCCTACGGGCTGGTCGTGATAGGGGCGGCGTTTTTCGGCCTGAGCGCGGTGCCTCGGGTCCGGGAACACGAGGCGTACAACGCCCTCGGCGCCGCGTTCGCGGCGGCGGTCTGTACCGTCGCGTACGTCGGTAGCGGCGTCCTGTTCGTCGGCATCCTCGCCGTGTTCAGCGCGGTCGGGACGCTGGTCGAACTGTACAACTGGCGGGCGGGAACGACGTACCTGCGGCTGTAACGGCCGACAGCTTCCTCCCCACGTGTGTCGACGGGCGTGTATGGGCAGCGACGCGCTCGTCGGCCTCGATCAGGACACGTGGATGGTGCTCGCGAAGTACAACCTCGTGTTGGCGACAGTGTTCGGGTTCGTGACGGTCTGGGTCCAGCAGGCACCCCCGGCTGACCCCGGGAACGTCCTGCTCGTGGAGAACGGCATGTTCGCGCTCCTGTTCGGCGCGATCCAGACGTACGCGTGGATCTCGAGTTAGCCGCGGCGGCCCGCTATTCGACCCGCTCGGCGAACGCGAAGTTGGGCTTCACGTCGGTCACCGCGACCTCGACCGTCTCGCCCTCGTCGGCGCCGGCGACGAACACCGTGAACCCCTCGACCGTCGCGATGCCGTCGCCCTCCGCGCCGGTGTCGGTGATCTCGACGGTGAGCTGATCGCCCGTCGCGACGGGCGCGGTGGTGAACCCCTTCGCGACCAGATACACCTCGCTCGACGAGTCCCGCGAGGCGTCGGGGTCGACCCGCCGGACGTACTGGAACGATTCCTCGATGTCGGCCTCGAGGTCGTCCAGATCCTTCCCCTGGAACACCTTGGCGACGAAGTCGCCGCCGGGTTTCAGGAACTCCGTCGCGGTCTCGTAGGCGGTCCGGGCGAGGTGGACCGAGCGCGCGTGGTCGAGTTCGTACTCGCCGGTCATGTTCGGCGCCATGTCCGAGATCACCACGTCGGCTTCCGATCCCCCGAGCTCGCGCCGGAGGCGGTCCCGTGTCTCCTCCTCGGTCATGTCGCCCGGGATCGTGCTCACCTGGTGCGCGTCGAGGTCGTCGATGCGCTGGAGGTCGACGCCGACGACCTTCCCCTGCGGACCGACCTCTTCGGCGGCGACCTGCAGCCACCCGCCGGGGGCGGCGCCGAGGTCGACGACCGTATCGCCGTCGTCGAACAGGTTCGCGGTCTCGTCGAGCTGCTGGAGCTTGTACGCCGAGCGGGCGCGGTACCCCTCCTGCTTGGCGCGGTTGTAGTAGTCGTCCTTCCCAGTCATCGCCGACCACCCCGCCGAGAAACGGTGCGTGAACGCTCGTTCATACCGGTATCGACGCCGTCGACCCGGAAAGGTACGTCGGATAGCGCTCAGTCCTCGGTCGCGTCCTCCATGGCGGCCCGGTCGGCGATCATCGACTCGGCGGTCCCGACCCAGTCACCGCGGCGGAACCCCACGACGACGACCACCGCCCAGCAGGCGTAGGAGAGCACCAGCCCGGCGTAGACGCCGACGATCCCGAACTCGAACACGACCGCCAGCAGGTAGGAGCCGCCGAGCATGAAGACGACCGAGCCGAGCAGCCGGGCGTAGAACGGCGTCCGGGTGTCGCCCGCGCCGCGCAGCGTGCCGGCCAGCGGGAAGAAAATCCCGAAGAACAGCATCGAGACGGCGAACGCGCGGGTGAATCCCACCGCGTACCCGGCCGTGAGGCGGTCGCGGGTGAACACCGCGACGAGTTCGGCGGCGCCGACGAACATCACCACGCCGGCGACGCCGAGCGTGCCGAGGCTCAGCGCGAGGATCGCCTCCGCGGCGTAGCGCGCCTCGTCGGACTCCCCCTCGCCCAGTAGCTGGCCGACGACGATGCTCGACACCGTGCTGAACGAGCGGTACAGCGGCCCGGTCAGCTGCTGGTAGATCCGGCGGCCGATGTGGTAGGCGGCGTTGGCCTCCGTGCCGAACAGCAGCGTCAGGGAGTTGAACGGGAAGTTCGCGAGCGTGCTGCTCATCCCCTCGGCGAAGCTCGGGAGGCTCACCGCGACGACTTGGCGAGTCAGCGTGAGGTCGCGCGGGCGGGCGAGCGAGGGACCCGTCCACGGCCCCGCGAGCGCCGCCGTGAGCGCGGCCGCCTCGATCGTGCGGCTGACGGCGGTCGCGACGCCGACGCCGACGATGCCCAGTTCGGGGGCGACCCAGAGCCCGAGGCCCAGACTCACCGTCAGCAGGATGTTGAGCGCGTTCGCAGTCCCGTTGACGAGCATCGGCGTCCGGGTGTCGCCCGCCCCCTGCAGCGAGCGGGCGCCGACCAGCCCGACGATCCGCATCGGCGCGGCCGCGAACACGATCGCGAGGTAGCGCCCGCCGGCGTCGGCGACCCCCGGCTCGGCGCCCAGCAGCGCGATCAGCGGGCCGCCGAACAGGACGCCGACGGCGACCATCGGCAGGCCACAGAGCGCGCCGATGAGCAGCGCCTGCGTGATCGCGCGGTCCCGCGTCAGGTCCGCCCCCCGCCCAGTGTCCTGACTGGAGAGCGCGATCGAGCCGGCCCCCAGCGCCAGCCCCACGCGGAGCGGGACCTGCGCGTAGAGGTCGGCGAGGCCGACGGCGGCGACGGCGGCGGGCGAGAACAGCCCGGTGACCACGAGGTCGACCGTCCGCATCAGCGTGTTGAACGTCTGTTGGACGGCGACCGGCCAGCCGAGCGAGGCGGCCCGCCGCCAGACCGACAGCAGCCGGGACATCACCCGGGGGTGCGACGGTCCGGGGCAAGAGTGCTTGGGTAGGGGCGACGCGGACGGCGATCACTCGCGACGGCTCGGGGATCGGACTCGAAGCGACGCCGGAACGGGTCGGGACCCTTCCCGCGGTCAGAGGCAGAACATGAACGGGTACACCAGCGCCACCCGGTCGCCGTTTTCGAGCGCCGTCCCGAAGCCGTCCAGCAGTTCGTTGAACTTCCCGTTCACGAGCACGCGGGCGAACGCCCGCGTCCGCTCGCCCTCGGGGTTGCGCTCCCACCGCCCCGGCGGCTCGCCCGGGTAGTCCGCCCAGCCAGTGTGGGTCTCCTCGGCCTCGGTCTCGGCCAGCAGCATCTCCTCGCAGCCGTACTCCTCGAAGAAGGCGTCGAGGAATTCGCCGAGCGTGTCGCCCTCGAACGTGAACTCGAACTCGTGGTCGCCCAGTTCACGCCGGACGTGGCCGGTGGCTTTCACCTCGACCGTGGTCGTCGCCGCCTGTTCGGTCTCGACAGTGCTCATGCGCGCCGGTACGGTCGACACCCGCATACGACTGTAGCCGAACGTGTTCGGCTTCGAGCTTACCCCAGCACGGACTCCGGGAGGTACGCCGTCACCGTCCAGTTGGGGGCGTCGACCACCTGACTGATCTTGAGGTCGACGGCCGCCGAGCAGAGCACGTAGGCGTCCGCCCGGGAGAGGCCGCGGCGCTCGTGGAGGTGAGCGATCATCCGCCGGACCGCCTGCTTCGTCGCGTCCATCAGGTCCGGCGCGATGCCGGTCGTGGCGTACATCGGCTCGTCCCGCCCGGTCGGGGTGAACGGGCCGGTGGTCTCGAACTCCGGCTGGGTCACGGACCGATCGGCGAGGTCGAACCGCGCGGTCACCGACATGGGTGCCTCGATCCCGGTGATGCAGACCTCGCCGTCGCCCTGTGCGGCGTGGCAGTCGCCGACGGAGAACAGCGCGCCGGCCACCTCGACGGGGAGGTACAGCGTCGATCCGGCGGTGAGGTGTTTCACGTCCACGTTGCCGCCGACGTTCCGCGGGGGGATCGTACTGGCCGGCCCCTCCTCGGGGGCGACGCCGAGGTTCCCCGGGAACGGCGCGATGGGGACCGAGACGGCCGGCGCGTCGTCGTCGCGGAAACGAGCCACCGGCGTCCCGTCGTCCGCTGTGGCGTCCAAATCCCACGCACGAACGTGCGGCTCCGGGAACGACTCGGGGAGCAGGCCGGCGCCGCTATCGCCCGGCGGGACCGCCGTGGCGCCCCACCCCTCGTGTTCGAACGCGAGCAGGTCGACCCGGAGCGTGTCGCCGGGTTCTGCGCCCGCGATCGCGACGGGGCCGGCCAGCGGATGCCCCTCGGCGTCGACGGCGGCCACGTCCTCGGGCGTCGGATCTCGCGGTAGCTGCCGGTCGTAGGCGTCGCGGCAGTCGAACTGGACGACGTCGCCGGGATCGACGGTGATCGCCGGGTCGAGGTCGGGGTCCCACACGTAGTGGCGGTTGGCGGCCGTGTCGGCCAGTCGGTGGTCGGGGTCGGGCACGTCGTCGACGGCGAAGCGGCGGTCGGCCATACCGGGTATCGCGCCCGGCCCGGGATAACGGTGGCCCGAGCGAGTCACGGACCGCCGATTGCTCAATACTTTTCCCCCGTTCGTCCCAACGGGCGGACACATGAGCGACACCGACCTCGACTTCGTCCCGTTCGGCGAGAGCGGGCTGCAGACCAGCGAGATGCAGTTCGGCACGTGGCGCTTCGGCCGTGAGACCGAGGCGGGCAACCTCGAGATCGGCGAGGACCGGGCCAAGAAGCTGCTCGACGCCTACGCCGGCGCCGGCGGGCGCTACATCGACGCCGCCGACGTGTACGGCGGCGGGCAGGCCGAGGAGTGGATCGGCGACTGGCTGAACGAGCGCGACCGCGAGCGGTTCACGGTCGCCTCGAAGATCTACTGGCAGATCCGGGAGGGCGACCCCAACAGCCGCGGGACGAACCGGAAGAACCTCCGCCACCGCGTCGACGAGATCCTCGACCGGCTCGGCACCGACTACGTGGACGTGCTCTACCTCCACCGCTGGGACGGCGAGACGCCGACCCGCGAGACGATGAAGACGCTGAACGGCCTCGTGGAGGACGGCAAGGTCCACTACCTCGGCGCGTCGACGCTGACGCCCAACGCGTGGCGGGTCGCGAAGGCAAACGAGATCGCCCGCGCGGAGGGCTGGGAGCCGTTCACGGTGCTCCAGCCGCGCTACAACCTCGTCGACCGCGAGATCGAAGGGGATTACCTCCAGTTCGCCCGCGAGGAGGGGCTGGCGGTCTGCCCGTGGAGCCCGCTCGGGCAGGGGTTCCTGACTGGGAAGTACGACCGTGAGGACGGGCTGACGGGCGAGTCCCGCGCCGCCGAGTCCAGCCGGTTCGAGCAGGCGTACCTCACCGAGACGAACTTCGACGTGCACGACGTGCTCGACGAGGTCGCCGACGAGGTGGGCGCCAGCCCCGCACAGACCGCGCTGGCGTGGCTGATGCACCGCGACGGCGTGACCGCGCCGATCGTCGGCGCGCGGACGGTCGAGCAGTTGGAGGAGAACCTCGGCGCCGCCGAGATCGACCTGAGCGACGAGCAGGTCGACCGCCTGACCGAGGCGAAGGGGGGGCCGTACGCGAAGCTCTGATCGGATCCGGAAACGCTCCCGTCCCACCGTATCCCTTATTCCTCCCCCTCTCCCAGCGACCGCATGGTCGTAGACTTACGCTCCGACACCGTCACCAAACCTTCAGAGGCGATGCGGGAGGCCGCGAAGAACGCCGACGTCGGCGACGACGTGTACCGCGACGATCCGAGCGTCAACGAACTGGAGCGCCGCGCCGCCGAGATCCTCGGGAAGGAGGCCGGCCTGTTCGTCCCCAGCGGGACGATGGGCAATCAGGTCGCGATCCGGACCCACACCGACCGCGGGCAGGAGCTGCTCGCCGACGAGCACGCCCACGTTCTCAAGTGGGAACTCGGCGCGGTCGCCCAGCTGAGCAGCCTCCAGACCCGACTGCTCGACTTCGGCGAGTCGGCCGTCCCGACGCCCGAGCAGGTGCGTGAGGGGATCGTCGAGGAGAGCCTCCACGAGGCCGGCACGGGGCTGTTCTGTCTGGAGAACACCCACAACTACCGCGGCGGCGTCGCGATCTCGAAGGCGGAGATCGACGCCGCGGCGGAGGCGGCCCACGACCACGGCGTGCCCGTCCACTTAGACGGCGCGCGACTGTTCAACGCCGCCGAGTCGCTTGACACCGACGCCGCCGAACTGGCCGAGAACGTCGACAGCGTGATGTTCTGTCTCTCGAAGGGGCTTGGCGCGCCCGTCGGCTCGATGCTCGTCGGCGAGCAGGAGTTCATCGACCGCGCGCGCCGGACCCGGAAGCTGTTCGGCGGCGGGATGCGGCAGGCCGGCATGATCGCCGCGCCCGGGCTGCTCGCGCTGGAGAACCGCGGCCACCTCGCGGCCGACCACCGGCGCGCCGAGCGCATCGCCGAGGGGCTGGGTGAGATCGACGGAATCGAAACGGCCGAACCCGACACCAACATCGTCGTCGCCGACGTGGCGGGGACGGGGCTGAACGCCGAGGCGTTCGTCGGCGAGATCGAACAGCACGGCGTGCTCGCGGTGGCGTTCGGCGAGACCACGGTGCGGTTCACCACGAACTGGGACGTGACCGACGGCGACGTCGAGGGGGCGATCGACTCCGTGCGGACCGCGATGGCCGAGCGCTGAGGCCGCCGGCCCGCATCGCCGCTTCCCAGTTCGTCGGAATCGCCGAGCCCGATTTTTCCCAGGGGGCGCAACGATCAGGTAGAAGCACGATGTCCATAGCAACCCTCGAAGAGGACGTGTTCGGCGACGCGCTGACGCCACTGGAGCGTATCGCTGCGGGGATCCCCGCCGCGCTGGCCGCGGCGGGTCACGTACTGCTGTTCGTCGCCACCGCGCTGTTCGTGTTCGTGCTGGCGACGGGCGCCTGAGGGCGGCCCGGAACACGCTTTTTCGGACATCCGGACGCCTCAAGCCGTGACGAAGTCGAACCTCGCGCCGCCGTTTTCGCTCTCCGTGACCGACACCGACCAGCCGTGGGCCTCGGCGATGCTCTCGACGATCGGGAGGCCGAACCCCGTCCCCTCGTCGCTGGTGGTGACGCCGGTGTCGAACGGGTCGATCCCGTCGTCGATGCCGGGACCGTCGTCGGCGACGAAGAAGCCCTCGCGGTCGGACAGCGTGCCGACGGTGACCGTCGGCACCTCGCCGCCGTGTTCGACCGCGTTCCGGTAGAGGTTCTCGAACAGTTCGATCAGGCGGTCGGGGTCGGCGTCGATCGTCCCGTCGGCCTCGACGGCCAGCGACGCGCCGTCGGTCGCGACGTGGGTCCACGCCTCCCGCGCGACGCTGTCGAGGGGGATGCGCTGGGTCTCGCCGACGTCTTTCCCCTCACGGGCCAGCGTCAGGAGGTCGGTGACGAGGTGGTTCATCCGGTCGAGCGCGTCCTCGACGTTGTCGAGCTTGTCGAGGTCGCCGGTCTCCCTGACGAGGTCGAGGTAGCCCGACGCGACGTTGAGGGGGTTGCGCAGGTCGTGGGAGACGACGCTCGCGAACTGGTCGAGGCGTTCGTTCTGCCGGCGGAGTTCGGCCTCGCGCTCGCGCCGTTCGGTCACGTCGGAGTAGATGGCGTACCCCGGGGCGTTCTCCTCGCCGACCTCCAGCGGCGTGACCTGCAGGAGGAAGTGCTTCGTGCCGTCGACGGTCTCGCGTTCGACCTCGGTCTGGACCCGCTCGCCGTTCGCGAGCTGCTCGTTGTACACCTCCGCTTCGGCCTCGCCGTCGGGCGGGACGATGAACTCGTCGAGGGAGTTCCCCTCGACCTCGTCGGCGTCGTAGCCGAACGTCCGCTCGAACGCGCCGTTGACCCGGCGAACGATCGGCTCGCCGTCGATCATCTCGTAGGCGACCGCGGCGCCCGGGATGTTCTCGAACAGCGCTTCGAGGCTGTCCCGCTGGCGCCGGAGGTCGGCCTCCGCACGGACGCGCTGCAGCGCCACCCCAACGTGGGCCATCAACAGCTCCGCGAGCTCGAGGTCCTCCTCGTCGAACGCCTCGCGCTCGGTCGAGACCGCCTGGAACACGCCGAGATCGCCCACTGGGACGGAGATCGCCGACTCGAACTCCGGGCTGGTGGGCCGGGAGTCGGGGTCGCTGTGGATGTCGGTGTGGAGGAACGACTCCCCGGTGCGGGCGGTCTTGCCCGCGATCCCCTCCGAGATGTGCATCTTCCGGCCCGCGTCCTCGGAGATCCCCCCGGACTCCGCGACGGGGACGAGCATGTCGCCCTCGCGGAGGTCGAGCTTGCTCATGTCCAGGTCGAGCACGTCCTCCGCGGCGTCGATCGCGATCTCGAGCAGCTCGTCCTCCGACTCGACGGCGCCGAGCTCCATTGCGGTCGTGTGGAGCCGCTCGATCACCCGCCGGGACTCCCGAAGCGCCTCCTCCGAGCGGATGCGGTCGAGCGTCGACTCCGCGTAGCCGACCAGCAGCTCCACGAGCTCGAGGTCCTCCTCGTCGAACGCGCCGGACTCGTCGGAGATCACCTGAAACACGCCCGAGCTGCCGACCGGGACGCTGATCGCTGATTTGACCGTCTCGTCGGCGGGGTCGGCGTCGGGGTTGGCCTCGGCGTCGTCGACGAGAAACGACCGCTCCTCGTCGAACGTCCGGGCGACGATACCCGCCTCCGTCGAGACTTTCTCCAGGCTGTCGGTGTGCCCGCCGATGGGCTGGAGTTTGCCGTCCTGCTCCATCAGGAGCACCGACTGGTCGAGGTTGAGCACGTCCTCCGCGATGTCGACGACGCGCTGGTACAGCGCGGACTCGGACTCGGCGCCGATCAGCGACGGCGCGGCCTCGTGGAGTCGGGTGATGCGTTCCTGTCGGTTCCGGAGGTCCATCTCGGCGCGCAGCCGGGCGTCGACCTGCGACCCGTGGGTGACGAGCAGCTCCGCCAACTCGAGGTCGACCTCGTTGAACCCCCCCGGCCGCGTCGAGAGAGCGGCGAACACCCCGTCGTCGCCGAATGGGATCACCAGCCCGGAGCGGTGGCGCTCGTCCCGCGGCTGGGCGATTGGGTGGCTCTCGACGTCGTCGACGATCGTCGGCTCCCGGGTCTCGGCGACGTGTGCCACCACTCCCTCGTCGGGCGGGACGCGGTCGGACCCCGCCCCGTCGGTCACGGCGGCGGCGGCGAATCCGCCGTTCTCCCGGAAGTACAGCACCGCGGTGTCGAAGTCAAGTACGTCCGCCGCGATGTCGACCACGCGCTGGTGGAGGTCGGTCCGGTCGTCGACGCCGACCAGTTCGGCCGCCCCCTCGTGGAGCCGGGTGATGCGCGTGCGGTTGGGCGTGCCACCGACGGCCGCCGTCACGTGATCGGCGAGGTCGGCCGCGGAGCAGTCGTCCGACTCCCCGTCCTCACCCCTCGTGGCGGGCGTCCCACCCGGGCAGTCGACGATCGGACAGCCGGCCTCGGCGGCCGCAGCCGCCAGCGACGCCGGGAGCGAGTCGTCACAGGCGATCAGACAGTCCGGATGTGACTCCTCGAACGCAGCGAGCGCCGCCGGAGGGGGCTCGACGCGGCCGACGAACGCGTCCCGATCGAGCAGCGATCCCGCTGCCCGGCAGGGGTTTTCGCCGACCACGAGGATCTCGGTTCGATGTGCCACAGTGTAGACAGCTACTGTTTGTCTTGCGAGACGGTCGCATATGTGTTTCGGTGGAGCAGTTCGGAAGGAGCGTCTGACGCCACCGGCGAGGGCGGCGCCAGCGGCCGGTGGAGCGCCCCGTCCGCCGGTGATCGAACGACTCGCCCGCACGAACCCCGGAATCCTTTTGCCCGGCGGTTGACCACATCCGGTAATGAGTGAGCTCGAGAGCGAGTACCGTCTCGACTACTTCGCCGAGAACGGGTTCGAACGGCAGACCTGTTCGTCGTGTGGCGCCCACTTCTGGAGCCGCGCCGAGCGCGACACCTGCGGCGAACCCCCCTGTGAGGACTACGGCTTCATCGACGACCCCGGGTTCGACGAGTCGTACTCGCTGGCGGAGATGCGCGAGGCGTTCCTCTCTTTCTTCGAGGAGCACGACCACGAGCGGATCGACCCCGCGCCCGTCGCCGCCAACCGCTGGCGCGACGACGTGCTCCTGACGCAGGCGTCGATCTACGACTTCCAGCCGCACGTCACCAGCGGCGAGTCGCCGCCGCCGGCGAACCCGCTCGTCGTCTCTCAGCCCTGCATCCGGATGCAGGACATCGACAACGTCGGGAAGACCGGCCGGCACACGATGGCGTTCGAGATGGGTGGCCACCACGCGTTCAACGCCGACGAGGGGACGGACTACGCCTACGAGGGCGAAGTGTACTGGAAGGACCAGTGTGTGGAGTACTGCGAGGACTTTTTCGCCTCCATGGGCGTCCCCCGCGAGGAGATTACGTTCATCGAGGACCCGTGGGTCGGCGGCGGCAACGCCGGCCCCGCCTTCGAGGTGATCTACAAGGGGCTCGAGCTGGCGACGCTCGTGTTCATGATGCTCGAACAGGACCGCGACGGCGAGTACGAGATGAAGGACGGCAACACGTACTCCGAGATGGACCGTCGGGTCGTCGACACGGGGTACGGGATCGAGCGCTGGACGTGGATGAGTCAGGGCACCCCCACGGTGTACGAGGCGATCTACCCCGAGTCCATCGAGTTCCTGAAGGACAACGCCGGGATCGACATGACCGAGGAGGAGCAGGATCTCGTCCACCGCGCCTCGAAGCTCGCGGGCCACATGGACATCGACGAGGCCGAGGACATGGAGGCCGCCCGCGACAACATCGCCGAGCGGCTCGACGTGTCCGTCGAGCGGCTCGAGGCGCTGATGGAGCCGCTGGAGTCGATCTACGCGATCGCCGACCACGCGCGCTGTCTCGCCTACATGTTCGGCGACGAGATCGTCCCCTCGAACGTCGGCACTGGCTACCTCGCCCGGATGGTGCTCCGCCGGACGAAGCGACTCGTCGACGACGTGGGGATCGACGTGCCGCTGGACGAACTGGTCGACCGCGAGGCCGAGCGGCTCGGCTACGAGAACCGCGACACGATCCGCGACATCGTCCGTACCGAGGAGCGCAAGTACGAGGAGACGCTCGAGCGCGGCCGGCGGAAGGTCCAGCAGTTGGCCGACGACCACGCCGCGGCCGGGACGCCGATCCCGACGGAGAAGCTGATCGAGCTGTACGACTCCCACGGGATCCAGCCGTCGATGGTGGCCGAGATCGCCCACGAACGCGGCGCCGAGGTGAACGAGCCGGACGACTTCTACTCGCTGGTCGCCGAGCGCCACGACGCCGAGGAGGCGCTCGAGGAGGGCGGCGAGGACGAGAACCGCGTCGAGGACCTCCCGGAGACCGACCAGCTCTACTACGAGGATCAGGACCGCATGGAGTTCGAGGCGGTCGTGCTCGACGTGCTCGACCGCGAGGAGGGGTACGACGTGGTACTCGACCAGACGATGTTCTACCCGGAGGGCGGCGGCCAGCCCGCCGACCACGGGACGCTCGTGAGCGAGGACGGCAGCGTCGAGGTGGTCGACGTACAGATGCGCGACGGCGTGATCCTCCACCGGACCACCGGAAGCCCCGAGAAAGGCGAGTTCGTCACCGGGAAGATCGACGCCGAGCGCCGACGCCGCCTGATGCAGCACCACACCGCGACCCACATCGTCGGCGCGGCCGCGCGACGGGTGCTCGGCGACCACGTCCGGCAGGCCGGCGCCCAGAAGGGCGTCGATAGCTCGCGGCTGGACGTGAACCACTACGACCGCGTGAGCCGCGAGGAGGTCAGAGAGATCGAGCGCGTCGCCAACGAGATGGTGACCGACAACACCAGCGTCCGACAGGAGTGGCCCGAGCGCCACGAGGCCGAGGCCGAGCACGGCTTCGACCTCTACCAGGGCGGGATCCCGCCGGGAGAGAACATCCGCCTGATCCACGTCGGCGACGACGTACAGGCCTGTGGCGGCACCCACGTCGATCGGACGGGCGACGTGGGGACGATCAAGGTGCTGAACACCGAGCCGGTACAGGACGGCGTCGAGCGGTTCGTCTTCGCCGCGGGGCCGGCCGCGATCGAGGCGACACAGGACACCGAGGACGCCCTCTACGACGCCGCCGACACGTTCGACGTGAACCCACAGGAGGTGCCCGACGCCGCCGAGCGCTTCTTCACCGAGTGGAAGGAGCGCGGCAAAACGATCGAGGACCTCAAATCCCAGCTCGCGGAAGCCCGCGCGGGCGGCGGTGAGGACGCCGAGGAGGTCGAGATCGACGGCGCGACCGCCGTGATCCAGCGCATCGACGCCGACGCCGACGAGCTACAGGCCACCGCGAACGCGCTGGTCGAGGAGGGGAAGGTCGCGGTCGTCGGCTCCGGCGCCGACGGCTCCGCCCAGATCGTCGTCGGCGTCCCCGACGGCGTCGACATCGACGCCGGCGAAGTGATCGGCGAACTCGCCCGCACGGTCGGCGGCGGCGGCGGCGGCCCGCCGGACTTCGCACAGGGCGGCGGCCCGGACGTGGACGCGCTCGACGAGGCACTCGAGGAGGCGCCCGACGTGCTCCGCCGGCAGAAACAGGCGGCGTAAGCGGCGCTTCCGGCCGATCCGGCACAAGGGTTTCAACTGCCGGCATGGAACTGTGGGTATGCGGAAACTGGTCCCCGCAGTCGCGCTCGCGGCGGCGATCCTCCTCGCTGGCTGTATCGGCGGCGTCGGCACGCCCGGGACGGACGGGTCGCCGACACCGACGCAGACGGCGACTGAGACGCCGACGACGGCATCGCCCACGAGCACGGCCGAGTCCGAACGCGTCGTCGCGTACGAGGAGCTGAACAGTCACCAACAGCAGGCGTTCCGGGACGCGATCGACGGCGAGGCGAGCTTCGTCCCGAACACGTCGTACGTGAACGACTCCGCGGGGTACGACTTCGAGCACGTCGATCCGTTCCGGGAGCACGAGTACGTCCGGTACGAGGGCGAACTGTACGAGATCTCCACCCACCCGGGGGAGCTGTACGCCGCCTACCAGATCCGAACGTCCGTCGGCTCGCCGGGCGAGAACGCGACCGTCGTCGCGCTCGAAGACCTCCCGGAGCGCGTCCGTGAGGAAGTCCGGACGGCGATCATCGAGGGCGAGTACTACGCGCCGTACGGGAAGTGGGACTCGCTCCCCGAGTCGCTACAGGACGTGGAGTACGTCCGGTACGAGAACGAGACCTACGAGACGGCCTACGTCGTCGGCGACGCGTGGGCGACGGTGGTGACGGTCGAGAAAGTCGAGTGAGGGGACGTTACCGCTTCGCCAACCGCCCGTCACACTGCGGACAGCTGTCGGGCGCCGCCCCCGCGAGCTCCGTCGTCCGCTTGTTGTAGCAGTCCGAACAGAGCAGTACCCCACAGCGCTGGCACTCGTAGCCGTCGTAGCTCGCGAGGCCGAGCGTGTCCGCGAGCCCCCCACCCGTGGCGTCGAGGTGCGCGCCACAGCGTTCGCACGCAGGCATGGGGGAAGCGTCAGTACCGACGGGTTTCAAACTGTTCATCGGTTCTCCGCCGGAACGATCAACACCGAGCCGGCCGAACCGCCGGCCGTGCCTCACGCGAACACCGACGGCGTCTCGCTGTACTACGAGACCGACGGCGACGGCGAGGCGGTGCTGTGCTGCGGCGACGTCGGCCTCGGCGCGTGGCAGTGGGGCTGGCAGCACGCCGCCCTCGCCGGGCCGTACGAACTGATCGTGGCCGACACGCGGGGCTGCGGGCGCTCGGACGACCCGCCCGCGGACTGCACCGTCGAGACGCTGGCCGAGGACGCCGTGGCGGTGCTGCGGGACCACGGCGTCCGCTCAGCCCACGTCGTCGGCGCCGGCCTCGGCGGGATGGTCGCGCTCGAACTCGCCCGGAGCACCGGCCGCGTCCGGTCGCTCACGCTGCTCGGCACCGCGCTCTCGGGCGACGGCTACGACCCCGAGCCGCTGTTCGCGCCGCCAACGGACGCAGCGGCGCTGCGGGCCTCGCTGGAGTCGGCGTTCTCCCGCGAGTTCGTCGACGAGCAGGCCGACGCGATCAGCCAGTTCGTCGAGTGGCGCGCCGCCGAGGACGCCGACCGCGAGGCCTGGGAGCGACAGGCCGCCGCGCTCGAGGAGTTCGCCGTCGAAAAACCGTACGAGATCACCGAGCCGGCGCTCGTGGTCCACGGGGGCGACGACCGGCTCTGCCCGCCGGCCCGGGGGCGCGAGCTCGCCGAGGACCTGCCGAACGCGGAGCTGTTCGAGGTCGAGGGCGCGGGCCACCTCGTCGGCGTCGAGGCGTCGAAGGTCGTCAACGACCGGCTGCGGACGTTCCTGGAGTCGGCGTAGCGCGCGGGCGGCTTTAACTACCCGTCGCCCGAACGCCGGCGCATGGAACCACGGAGAGTCGCGGGCGGCGGCCTGCTGGTCGCCGGCCTGCTGAGCTACGGCGTCGGG
Source organism: Halolamina salina (assembly GCF_054653455.1). Taxonomy (NCBI): domain Archaea; kingdom Methanobacteriati; phylum Methanobacteriota; class Halobacteria; order Halobacteriales; family Haloferacaceae; genus Halolamina; species Halolamina salina. The sequence continues at coordinate 2,205,583 of NZ_BAAIGE010000002.1, forward strand.
ATCTACGTCCCCTACCCCGGTCGCGCGTTCTCGCTGACGGCGGTGATGGTGGGGATCGTGCTCGTGGCGACGGGGGACGGCCCGCGGTCGGAGGGGGAGCCGTGACGCTCCAGGCGGTCGTCTACACGGGCGCCGGCGTCGAGGAGTACGACGACGTGGGCGCGGCCGTGGAGGCCCCGGGGGAGACGTGGATCCACGCCTCCGCGGGTGAGCGGTCGGATCTGGAGGCGATCAGGGAGCGGTTCGACATCCACCCGCTGGCCGTCGAGGACGCCCTCGACGAGAACACCCGGCCGAAGACCGAGGAGTACGGCGACCACACGTTCGTGCTGATGAAGACCACGCAGCTAAGCCAGCGCGACGACGTGGCGTTCGGGAAGGAGATCCAGAGCCGGTCGGTGGGGCTGTTCGTCGGCGACGGCTGGCTGGTGACGATCGCGCCGCCGGACCTCGAACTGGTCGCGCCGACGGCGTCCGCTTGGACCCGCGACAGCAGCCGCGTCGCCGACCGGGGCGCCGACTTCCTCGCCTACCGCGTGCTCGACGCGATCGTCGACGACTACTTCGACGTGCTCGACGAGATCGAGACCGACATCGAGGCCGTCGAGGAGCGGGTGCTCCACGATCCCGAGCCGGAGATCCTCGAGGAGCTTAACGGCGTGCGCCGGGACCTGCTCGCGTTCCGGAAAGTCGCGTGGCCCGCCCGGGAGGCCGTCTCCTCGCTCGCCCGCGGCGACGTACCGCAGGTCGCCGAGAGCAACGAGAAGTACTTCCGGGACGTCTCCGACCACCTCGTGCAGGTGGTGGACCTGATCGAGACGTACCGCGACCTGACCGGCGGCTCGCGGGACATCTACCTCAACGCCGTCTCCCAGTCGACCAACGACGTGATGAAGACGCTCACGGTCGTCGCGGCGATTTTCATCCCGCTGACGTTCGTCGTCGGCGTCTACGGGATGAACTTCTCGGGGACCCCCTTCGCGATGCCGGAACTCGGCTGGACGTACGGCTACCCGGCGACGATGCTCGGGATGGCGCTGGTGGCGGCGCTGCTGCTCGGCCACTTCCGCCGGCAGGGGTGGCTCTGAGGCGGTCGCACTCCTCGTCCCGGCTCCGTCCCGCGGTGCTTCGCGTTTCCTCGTCATCCGGGGGATCCCGTTCGACGGTGCGTGAGCCGTCGTACCGGCCGATCGCCGGGACCGAACCCCTCTTGATCCCGCGCCGATCACGCTTCCGTAGTGGCACTGATCGACATCTTCGTCTCGGCCATCCTGCCGATCGTCCTGATCGCGGGCGTCGGCTTCACCCTCGGCCGGGCGAAAGACGTGGAGCCCGGGCCGCTCAACACGGCGACGGTGTACGTGCTCGCGCCGGCGCTGGTGCTCCACAGCCTGCTCGACACGGGGCTGGGCGGCGAGACGCTGGTCCGCCTCGCCGCGGCGGTCACCGCGTTCACGCTGGGGATGGCGGCGCTTGTGGAGCTCTCGGGCCGGCTGCTCGGCGTCGACGACGCGACGCTGTCGGCGCTGGTGCTCGTCTCGACGTTCCCCAACGCCGGCAACTACGGTATCCCGGTCAGCGACTTCGCGTTCGGCACCGTCGGCCGGGGGGTGGCGGTGCTGTACGTCGCCGCCCAGTCGGTGCTGATGTACACCGTCGGCGTCTACGTCGCCTCCCGCGGCGGCGGGAGCGCGGGGCTGGGCGCGCTCAAGCGCGTGTTCCGCATCCCGCTGATCTACGCGGTCGCCGCGGGCCTGCTCATGCGGGCGCTGGGACTCGTGCCCGCGGGCGGCTCGACCGCGATGGAGACGCTGCGGCTGGTCGGCGACGCCTCGATCCCCGTGATGCTGCTGATCCTCGGCATCCAGCTCGCGAACACCGACTTCGGCGCCGCGCCGTTCCAGATCGGCGTCGCGAGCGCGGGGAAGATGGTCGTCGCGCCGGCGGTCGCCATCGGCGTCGCCCTGCTGGTCGGCTTCGAGGAGCCGACCGTCGCCCGGACGTTCGTGCTGGAGTCGGCGATGCCCGCGGCGGTGACGCCGCTGGTCCTCCTGATCGAGTTCGCCGACGACGTGGAGGTCGGCGGCGTCAGCGCCCCGGAGTTCGTCTCGACGGCCGTGGCGGCGACGACGCTTTTGTCGGTGCCGGTGCTGACGGTGCTGATCTCGGTGTTGCAGTCCGGCGCGCTCGTTTAGTTGCCCCTCGCTGCCTCTCCGTGCCGCCGTGATCAGTCGTCGCTGTGCCGGGGCACGTTCCGCCCCGGCGACACCGGCGCCGAGTCGACGACCGCCGACTTCCACGTCCCGCGGGAGAGCCACGCGAGGGCAGCCACCGCGCCCACGATGTCGCCCAGTGCGACAGCCGTCCAGACGCCGGTCGGCCCCCACCCCAGCGGAAACGCGAGCAGGTACGTCGCCGGGAGGCGGACGACCCACAGTGCGAGCAGCGAGAGCGCCAGCGCTGTCGTGGTGTTGCCCGCGCCGCGGAACGTCCCCATCGCGACCTGAAACACGCCGAAGAACACGAACGCGACGCTGGCGATCCTGAGGTACGTCGCGGCGTGGTCGATCGTCGCGACGGCGCCCGCCGTCGTCGCGGGGAGGAACAGGGCGACGATCGGCTCCGGGACGGCGGCGACGACGACCGCGACGACCGAGAGCACGGCGACGACCAGCCCCGTCCCGAGCTTGACGGCTTGGGTCGCGCGCTCTGGCTCGGCGGCGCCGAGGTTCTGGCCGACCGCGGTGTCCATCGCCTGTGAGAGCCCCATCGCGGGCAGCGTGACGACCGAGATCAGGCGGTTGCCGAGACCGTAGGCGGCGACGACCGCCGGCGGGAACGTCGCGACCATCGCGGTGGCGGCGACTATCGCGAGCGCGGTACCGGACTGCTCCAGCGCGGTCGGGACGCCCAACTCGACGATCTGGCGGACCGGGCCGGGCTTCGGGATCAGGTCCCGGGGGTCGATCGTCGGGCCGAGGTCAGTGCCGAACAGGACGTACAGCCCCGCGACCGTCGCGATCCCGCGGGAGGTGACGGTCGCAATCGCGGCGCCCTCGACGCCCAGCGCGGGGAACACCCACCAGCCGAAGATCAGGAACGGGTCGAGCGCGACGTTGACGACGACGGAGAGGATCATCACCACAAGCGGCGTGCGCGTGTCGCCGGTGCCGCGCATCAGCGCCGAGAACACGAAGAAGCCGAACAGGGCGGGCGAGCCGAGGAAGAACACCCGCATGTACTCGGCGGCGCGGGGGACGATCCGCTCGGCAGTCACGGGATCGGCCGGCAGCAGCGCGAGCAGCGGTCCCGTCGCGAGGAAGCCGATCGCGCCGACGACGACCGAGACGATGCCGACGAAGCCGAGGGTCTGGCCCGCGATCCGGCCGGCCGCGCGGTCGCCGCCCGCCCCGGTGTGCTGGGCGACGAGGATCGCGCCCGCGGCGGTGAAGCCGCCGCCGATCGAGATCACAAGGAACACGAGCGGGAAGGCGAGGCTGAGCGCGCCGACGGCGTCGGCGGAGAGCCGCCCCAGCCAGATCGTGTCGACGAGGTTGTAGGCGACCTGGAGGAGCTGGATCGCCACCAGCGGCCACGCCAGCCGGACCAGCGGCCGGAGCAGCGGGCCCCGCGTGAGCGAGGAGCGTTCGGCGTGCGGGGCGGAGGTCATACGTATCGAAGGTCCCGGGGGGTCTTGAACTCGCGCAACAGTGGGTAGCACGGTACACTCGCCGGGATCGGTTTCGGGAGGTCGGCGTCGAACCGCCCCCGTTTATTCCGTTGGGTGGCGAAGGGGCGACCATGACCATCGGCTTCATCGGCGGATCGGGCATCTACGAGGCGCTCCCGCTGCACAACACCCGCGAAGTGACGGTCCAGACGCCGTACGGCTCGCCGTCGTCGCCGGTCACCATCGGCGAGTTCGGCGAGACGGGCCGGGAGGTCGCCTTTCTCCCGCGGCACGGCCCGGACCACCAGCACTCGCCGACGAACCTCCCCTACCGCGCGAACATCTACGCACTGAAGCAGGTGGGCGTGACCCACGTGCTCGCGACGAACGCGGTCGGCAGCCTGCGCGAGGACCTGCCGCCGCGGACGCTCGTCGTCCCCGACCAGATCTACGACCGCACCAAGCACCGGGATCTCTCCTTCTTCGGCGACGGGATCGTCGTTCACCAGCCGTTCGCGCAGCCGTACTGCCCCGAGATGGTCGACCACCTCGCGAGCGCGGCCGAGGCCGTCGAGACCGACGCCGGCGTCGAGGAGGGCGGCACGTACGTCTGCATCGAGGGGCCGCAGTACTCCACGAAGGCCGAGTCGGAGTTCTACCGCGATCAGGGGTGGGATATCGTGGGCATGACCGCGATCCCGGAGGCCAAGCTGGCCCGCGAGGCCGAGATGTGCTACGCGACGCTCGCCGGCGTCACCGACTACGACGTGTGGAAGGACGACCACGAGGTGACGCTGCAGGAGGTGCTGGAGAACGCCGAGGCCAACGAGGAGGCGATCAAGGCCGCGATCGAGGAGGCGATCCGCACGTTCCCTGAGGGCCACGAGTGCGACTGTCACAGCTCGCTGGAGGGGACGATCAACACGCCGACCGACGCGATTCCGGAGGAGACCCGCGAACGCGTGGACCTGTTCGTCGGGGAGTATCTGGACGACTGAGGCGAATTCTTTTTCGTTCGTCTCTCGGCAATATGGGTCTGGGCCGACATCCACTGGAACAGCGATAGCTTCAGCGACGGCGACCGCGACAGCAACTCGATCGTTGGCAACTGAGACAGCGACCACGACAGCAGTACGATCGTAGACCACTTGTGACCACAGTGCGCCGGGCAGAAAGCCCGGCGCAGCGCCGACTCCCCACCCCTCCCCCGCGGGCCGGCGACCGGTGCCGGCCCGCGGCGTCCACCGCCACCCCACCGCGGTCGCTGTCGGCGCGAAGCAGGAGCGCCCCTTGTGGGCGCGACCGGCGCGAGGGACGAGCGACCAGCGGGAGCGAGTCGGTTGGGGAGGTTCGAGGGCTGTGCGGGGCGGTGCGGTCGCAAGTGGTCATGCTCACTCCGCGGTCATAATCGCAGTCGGAACAACGGAGCCAGCGGTCGCGGTCGAAACCACGGAGTCAGCGGTACGTCCACTGTCGAAATAACGAACGGCGAGATACTGTCTACTCCCGTCAAAACGAAGAAGAAATCCGCCACCGAGAAGACCGCCGCCGACGAAGTTCCCTAATCGTCGTCGACGTCCACGTCAGCCTGCGCGTGTCGCTCCTGGGCGCGCTCGATGAACTCCTCGGGAAGCTCGTCGATCTCGCCGGCCTGCACGCCCCAGAGGTGGGCGTAGAGGCCGTCCTCCGCGATCAGCTCCTCGTGGGTACCGCGCTCGGCGACCTGCCCGTCTTCGAGGACGAGGATCTGGTCGGCGTCCTTGATCGTCGACAGCCGGTGGGCGATCGCGAACGTAGTGCGGTCCTCGGTCAGCTTGTCGATGGAGCGCTGGATCAGCATCTCCGTCTCCGTGTCCACGTCGGAGGTCGCCTCGTCGAGGACGAGGATCTCCGGGTCCTTCAGGATCGCCCGCGCGATCGAGAGCCGCTGGCGCTGCCCGCCCGAGAGCTTCACGCCGCGCTCGCCGATCTCGGTCTCGTACCCCTCGGGGAGGTTCATGATGAACTCGTGGGCCTCGGCGGCCTTGGCGGCCTCGACGACCTCCTCGTGGGAGGCGCCGAACGTCCCGTACTCGATGTTGTCCGACACCGTCCCGTAGAACATGAACGTGTCCTGCGAGACGTACCCCAGCTTCTTCCGGAGCGAGGGGATGGTCACGTCGCGGATGTCTTGGTGGTCGATCTCGATCGACCCCTCGTCCACGTCGTACATCCGCAGCAGGAGCTTCAGCACCGTCGACTTCCCGGCGCCGGTGGGACCGACGAGCGCGAGCGTGTCACCGCCCTCGACCTCGAAGTTGACGTCCTCGACGATGGTCTCCTCGTCGTAGCCGAAGCTCACGTCGTCGTACTCGACGTGGCCGTCGGTGACCTCGAGCGCCTGCGCGTCGGGGTCCTCGACGATCCGGGAGGGCGTGTCCATCAGCCCGAACAGGCGGGCGCTGGAGGCGCGAGCCCGCTGGTACATGTTGATGATCGAGCCGAACTGCGCCATCGGCCAGATGAACCGCTGGGTGTAGAGGATGAACGTCGTGAACACGCCGGGGTTGAGCGTCTCCTGCCCGCCGGTGATCCACAGCGGCGCCTCGCCGAGCACCCAGAGGCCGCCGACGGCGAAGGTGATGATGAAGCCGATACCGGCGATGACCCGCAGCGCGGGGAAGAAGAGGATCCGCGTCTCGATGGCGTCCCAGTTGGCGTCGTAGTAGTCCTGGGAGACGTCGTCGACGCGGTCGGACTCGAACCCCTCCGTGTTGAACGTCTTGATGACCTTGATCCCGCCGAGGTTGTTCTCGAGTCGGCTGTTGAGGTGGCCGACCGTCTTGCGCACGGTGGCGTACTTGGGCTGGATGATGTCGATGAACTTCCAGGTGATGAGGGCGATGATCGGCACCGGCAGCAGCGCCACCAGCGCGAGGCGGGGGTTCAGCCAGATCATGATGCCCGCGATGCCCAGCACCATCACCGAGAGCCGGAACAGCGAGTTCATCCCCTCGTTGAGGAACCGTTCGAGGCGGTTCACGTCGTTCGAGAGGATGGACATCATCTCGCCGGTCTGCTTCTCGGCGAAGAAGTCCATGTTCAGCCGCTGCATCTTGTCGTACGTGTCCGTACGGATCGTGTGCTGGATCGTCTGGGCGAAGGAGTTCCAGCCGTAGTTTCGCACCCAGTGGAACGCCGACCCGCCGAAGAAGGAGACGCCCAAAAGCGTGATGGCGAACCAGAACTGCGGCATCGTCTCGGTGGGGATGAAGCTCTGGGGGACCAGCGGGAGGTCGAACTGTTCGGGACCGAAGATCGCGTCGATGGCGATCCCCAGCAGCAGCGGCGGGAGGAGGTCGAGGACCCGGGCGGCGACGCTCCCGAGGAAGCCGATACCGAAGTAGCGGGCGTTGGGCCACCCGTACTCCTCGAACAACCGCCGCATCGGGTTATCCGTCTTCTGACGGATATCCTCGAAGGGATCGTCCTCGTCGGAGGGATGTGACATTGTTCACCGCGACGCAATGCCCCTCAAAAGGTCTTACGAATCGAAACACTCGAACGGCCGGGTGAACCGGTCGAAAACGCCGGTATCGGTCGGGCGGGGCGGGGAAAGGAGTAGCTTGTGGTCGTGTGTGCCAAGAGAACGTGTTACAAGGTCCGGCTCTCGGCGGTCGAGTCGACGCCCGCGGCGTCGAGATCCTCGCGGATCCGAGCGCGGAGGGGGTCGGGTACCGTGTCGCGGCCGACGGGGACCGCGGTCTCGCCGTCGCCTTTGACTTTCCAGTAGAGCACGCAGTCGCTGGGCGCGTAGTACTCGACGCTGTAGCGGTCGCCGTCGCCGCGGTAGTGGACGCGGGCGGCGAACCCCTCGGCAGTCCACCCCTCGCGCTCGGCCAGCGCGTCGACGGCGTCGTACTCGCTCACGCGTCGGCCTCCGTGGTCGGGACGGCGGTTCGGTTCTCCTCGGGGATCACGACGCGGTCGCCGACCGTAATCCCGTGCTTGACCGTGTACTCGTAGGGGATCTCGACGACGTACTTCCCGTACCCCTCGTAGGTGGGACTCTCCTCGCCCTCGGGCGGCACCTCGGCGTGGTGGATGGTCGTGATCGTGCCGTTCTCGGCGACGAACACTATGTCGATGGGGAACGCCATGTCCCGCATCACGTAGCCGTGGGTCGCCTCGCGGGGGTGGACGAACAGCATCCCCTCGTCGGGACCGAGCGCCTTGTGGTTGCTGAGGCCGGTGTAGCGCTCATCCCACGTGTCCGAGACGTCCACCGCGACGGTCGCGAGCTCGGTGTCGTTCTCGCTGTCGACGAACGTGACGGTGGTCTGTTCGGTGTCGTCGAGGACGACGTACGCGCCGGCACCGGCGACGACGGCGAGCACGAGGAGGACTGCGAGCAGGGAACGGTTCCGCACGGCTCCCGAGAGGGGCTACGGGGTGCTAAGCGTTGCGACGGAGAGCGAAATCGTTATTCGCGCGGCGTCGGTGTGTTCGCGTGCGGGCTCGTGGTCTAGTGGTTATGACGCTTCCCTTACAAGGAAGAGGCCGGTGGTTCAAATCCGCCCGAGCCCACTTCTGATTCCTCGCGACGACGAGCGCCAGCGAGGAGTCCGTAGAATCGAAGTGGGCGAGAAGGATTTGAAGCAGGGAGTGAAGCGAACGGATTGAGCGGAACGACCGTGGTTCAAATCCGCCCGAGCCCACTACTTCTGTGCGAACGAAGTGAGCACGAAGTAGTGACAGCGACCCCCAATCCCCCAACTCTACCGTCCAACAGACCTATTGGTGCCGGGAATCTCCCCCGAGTGAGGCCACTCGGCCGAGGAAGAACCACCAATGAACCGGAAACACGTCGCGATCGCGGCGCTCGTCGTCGTGATCGCACTGGGAGGGGTCGCCGCCGCGCTGGTGACCGGGTTCGGCCCGGCCCCCGGCGGCGACGGGGGGAGTGAAGGACCGTCGACGCCGTACGAGAATACGGTCGTCGTCGATGGAACCGACTCGGGCGGGGGTGACGCCGGCAGCGGCGGCGAGGGAGGCGCCACGGCCACCGCGGCGCCGGAGCCGTTCACGTTCGTGATCGAGAACATCACGGAGTGTGGGCAGACGTGCCGGGACGTGAACGGCACTATCGTGAATCAGCAGGACCACACCGCCGAGGACGTCGTGATACGGTCAGAGATCTACACCGACGGCGAGATGATCTGGAGCGGGAGCTCCGAGGTCGGCGACCTGGCGTCGGGGGAGTCCTACACCGACACCAAGCGCGTCGAGCTCAGCTACACCGAGGCGTACCAAGTCCAGCAGAACGACGGGCAGATCGAGGTCAAGACGTTCGTCGAGACCGCGAACGCGACGTACGTGTTCACGGAGACGCGAAACGTCACCTGATCGTCGCCGGCTCGCGGTTTTTCGAAATCCTTAATGCCGGATCGGGCGTTCGTCCGACTGCGCCGCCTTAGCTCAGATTGGGAGAGCACTCGACTGAAGATCGAGCTGTCCCCCGTTCAAATCGGGGAGGCGGCATTTTCCTGCGAACCGACGAGGGAGCGAAGCGGCCGAGCTGTAAGCAGTGGGGGCCAGTTCCTGCGAACCGCCGACCGCCTTCAAGGGGCTTTTTCTGTCGGCGGCCGAAGCCGAACCGACGATGCCCTCCACACGCAGGCGCCTGCTCGCGACCGCCGCGACGGGCGGCACGATCCTCCTCGCCGGCTGTACCGGCCAACTCCCCGGAACCGGGCCACGGCGCGTCGACGCCGTCGAGACCGGCGGCGAGCGCGAACTCGTCTGGCAGTACCCCGCCGCCGAGGTCGAGGAACACGACGACGGCGTGGGGTACGGCTCCGTGACGTTCGAGGGCGACCGGTCCTCCGACGGGGGGTCGGGTCGCCTCGCGTTCGAGCTGAACACGACCGTCGGCGGGATCGCCGCGACCGAGGCGTACACCGACTACGAGGCCGACTGGGCGCGGTTCCGGCTCGGCCCGCCGAACGCCTACACCGCCACCCACCCCTTCGAGATGTGGGTCCAACCACCGACAGGGGGGTTCGACCTCCGGACCGGGTACGACCACCGCGCCGGCCGCCGCGAACTCGTCGTCGAACTCCCCGGGATCGACACAGGCGGCACGATCACGCTCCCGGTCCTGTTCGACCCGAGCGACGACGCCGTTCCGGACCTGTTCCACTGCTCGTTCACGGTCGAAGCGTCCGAGCCCGGCGCATTCGGCGAGACGGTCCGGGCCAGCAGCCGTGGAACGATCGAGATCGCCGCGGCGCGATCGTGATTGCCGCCGTCGCGGCGCCGACGACCGACCGCTCGCCGACCGACCACCCCTCCGAACAGTGACAGCCCCTCCCCACACCACGACGTGCAGCACAGCCGAGAACCGACAGCTCGCCTACGCCGAGTACGGCGACCCCGACGGCGTCCCCGTCCTCTTCCTCCACGGGACGCCCGGCTCGCGCCGGCTCGGAGAACTGTTCGCCGACGACGCCGAGGAACGGGGGGTCCGCCTGCTCGCCCCCGACCGGCCGGGGTACGGGCGCTCCGAGCCGTGGCTCGATCGCTCCGTCGCGGACGCCGGGACGTACCTCGCCGACCTCCTCGACGACGCCGGCGTCGAGTCGGCCGGCGTGATCGGCTTCTCCGGCGGCGGCGCGCACGCGCTGGCGCTCGCGGCGACCCGCCCGGGCCGCGTCGAGAGCGTCGATCTCGTCGCCGGGACGACCCCGCCGGGCGTGGCCGCGGAGACGCCGACGCCACAGCGCGTGCTCTCGGGGCTGGCGGGGGCGACGCCGCGACTGCTCGGCGGGCTGTTCCGTGCGCAGGCGTGGCTCGCCGCGCGGCGCGACCCGTCGTTCGTGCTCGCACAGTACACTGACGACCCCGAATCGGTTCCGGAAGCGGCGGCGGAGACTGTGAAGGCGGACTTCCTCGACGCGCTCGCCGATTCCCGCTCCGGCGCCGTCACCGAGTTCGGGAACACCGCGACGACGTGGGAAATCGCGCTCGACGACGTTCGCGCGGACGTTCGCGTCCGGCACGGCGACGACGACACCAACGTCCCGCTCGTGAACGCCCGGCGACTCCACGAACGGCTCCCGTCGGCCGAACTCCACGTCCTCGACGGCGCCGACCACCTCGAAACGCTGTTGGGAGCGACGCCGGACGCGCTGACCGCTCACGCGGAGGACGCGTAGCTGCGGCGACCGGTGATCGCGCCCCACTCTTGCGAACCGGTCACCGAGCGAGCACCGCTCTCGTGGAGGAACGTTCTTGCTGCCGGCGGCCGAGCCGCGAATAATGAGCGACTCAGACAGCGGGCGAGCGCTGCGGACGGTCATGGGGCTGCTCTACGTCGTCGCCGGCGTGAGCCACATCCTCGCGCCGCGGGCGTTCGAGCGAGTGGTGCCGCCACAGCTCCCGCGGCCGAAAGGGCTGGTGTACCTCTCCGGTATCGCCGAGATCGTTCTCGGCGCTGGCGTGCTGTTCGAGCGGACCCGCCGCCCCTCGGCGTGGGGGATCGTCGCGCTCCTGATCGCCGTCTTCCCGGCGAACGTCTACACCGTCACCGACGACGTGGCCCCCGAACTCGTGCCCGACCGGTTCGACGACGCCGCCCGGCTCGCGGCGTTGCTCCGGCTACCGATGCAGGCCGTGCTGGTGGGCTGGGCGTGGCTGTACACCCGGCCGGAGCAGGACGGCTGAACGTCCGGTGTGACTGAGTGCCCGGTAGCTCTTTGCACTCGCCCCCGCGACCGCCGTGTATGCCCGAGTACGGCCCCTACCGTCACCTCGACGCCGTCGTCGAGGACGGCCTCGCGACGCTCACTCTCGATCGGCCGGAGACCCACAACGCGCTGAACACGGCGCTGATGCACGACCTCGGCCGGGCGTTCGCCGAGATCGAGGGCGACCGCTCGATCGACGCGGTGGTGATCGAGGGCGCCGGCGACGAGGCGTTCTCCGCCGGCGCCGACCTCGCGGAGTACGCCGGCCCGACTGCCGAGCACGACCCGACACAGCGCGAGCGGCAGGCGCGGTTCCACGAGATATTCCGGGCGCCCCACGACTGTCACGCGCCGGTGATCGCGAAGATCGACGGCTTCTGCGTCGGCGGCGGGCTGGTGCTGGCTCTCTACTGCGACCTCCGGGTCGCCAGCGAGGGGTCGACGTTCGGTCTCCCGACCGCCGCAGTCGGGCTGCTCCCCACCGGCGGCGCGACCCGGCGGCTGGTCGACGCCGTCGGCGAATCCACCGCGAAGGAGCTGGTGTTCACCGCCGAGCGAATCGACGCCGACCGTGCCCGGGAGATCGGGCTGCTGACCGACGTAGTTCCGACAGAATCGCTGGACGAGCGCGTCGCCGAACTCGTAGCGTCGATGAGCGACGTGGGGACGGCCGCACGAGAACGGGCGAAACGGGCGATCAACGCCGCCGTCGCGGCGCCGGATCCCGCGACCGCACGGGAACGCGAGGCGTCGCTGTGGTGGGAGCAGTTCGAGAGTGCAGAACGCCGGGAGCGCGTCGAGTCGTTCCTCGACGGGTAGCTCAGTTCTCCGCGTCGTCGTCGGTCGGTTCCTCCTCGGCTGCCTCTTCCTCAGTAGATTCCTCGTCGTCTGCCTCTTCAGCTTCTTCCTCAGTGGATTCCTCCTCGTCCGACTCGTCAGCCTCTTCCTCAGTAGATTCCTCGTCGTCTACCTCCTCCGACTCGCCGGCTTCCGCTTCCTCCTCGTCGCCAGCAGCAGATTCCTCCTCAGCTGCCTCCTCAGTCTCCTCCCCGGCAGAGTCCGACTCGTCAGCTTCCGCTGCTTCATCTTCGGCAGCGTCTTCCTCGTCAGTTTCCTCCTCGGTAGGCTCCTCGTCGTCCGATTCGTCGGCTTCGGCAGCCTCGTCGGCCGACTCTTGCTCGGCGGCTGCCGCCTCCTCCGCGCTGTCGGCTTCGGTGTCGCCGCCCGCTTCCGCCACGGGACCGGCGCCACGGACCACGCTCTCGCTCGGGGAGTCGTCCGCCCAAGTGTCCGTCTCGGCGTACAGCAGGTACAGCACCGGCACGATCAGCAGGACGAGGAACGCGATGCCGCCGACGTAGGTGAGTATGGGGTCGACCATGCCTCCCCTTTTCCCCGGGGGGACTGTATGTGCTACGGCTTCCGTTGGGAGGCCGTCACGACGCGCATCCGCGGGACCGTCGGCCATTTGTCCCTCGGCTGCCAACGGTCGGTGTGAGCGTGACCACTCTCCACCGGCCCGCCCACCGCGACGCGCTGGCCGCGCTGTCGGCCGCGTTCGACCGCGGGGAGATGGTCACCGTGTTCGGACGCTGTACCGTGGAGTACGACGGCCGCGCGAGCTCCTCGCTCGGCCCGGGCGACCGCCTGCTGATCCTCAAGCCCGACGGGACGGCGCTGGTCCACACCGACGAGCAGCGGACGCCGGTGAACTGGCAGCCCCCGGGGTCGGAACACCGCGTCGCGATCCGGGACGGTCGCCTGCGCGTGCGAAGCGAGCGCGAGAACCCCGACGAGACGCTCGACGTGCGCTTCGAGCGCGTCGAGCAGGTGTCGGCGCTCCCGGTCACCGGCGGCCGGAGCGTCGACGTGTTCGGCAGCGAGGAGGACCTCCGCCAGCGGATCCTCGAGAACCCCCAGCTCGTGGAGCCGGGGTTCGAGCCTACGGCCACGGAACGTGAGACCGCCGCCGGCCCCGTCGACGTGTTCGGTCACGACGACGAAGGGCGCCCCGTGGTCGTCGAGCTGAAGCGCCGGCGCGTCGGCCCGGACGCCGCGGGCCAGCTCGGCCGGTACGTCGAGGCACTGGCCCGAGAGGTGCCCGACGGCGTCGACGTTCGCGGAATCCTCGTCGCCCCCTCGGTGACCGATCGCGCCCGGGAGCTGCTGGCCGAGAAGGGGCTTGCACACGTCCCGGTCGAGCCGCCGGGGGGCGACGCGTCGGCGACGGCCGGGGAGCCGTCACCGGCCGCCGAGGGCGACGACCGTTGACTCGGCCACGCATCGAAGGGTTTAATCGCCGGCTGGGCCTCAGAACAGCCAAGTAGCCATGTCTGACAAGCCCGCCTCCATGTACCGGGAGATCGACAAGCCGTCGTACACCCGGCGAGAGTACATCACCGGTATCCCCGGCTCGAAGATCGCCCAGCACAACATGGGCGACCTGCAGGCAGATCCCGACGACTACCCCGTCAAGATCTCCCTGCGCCCCGAGGAGACGCTGCAGATCCGCCACGGCTCCCTCGAGTCCGCGCGGCTCTCGGCCAACCGCCACCTGATCAAGGAACTCGGCGAGGGCAACTACAAGATGGTGCTCCGCAAGTTCCCCCACCAGGTGCTCCGAGAGAACAAGCAGGCGACCGGCGCCGGCGCCGACCGCGTCTCCGACGGGATGCGGCAGGCGTTCGGGAAGCCGGTCGGCACCGCCGCCCGCATCGAGCAGGGCGAGAACATCTTCACGGCCTACTGTGAGGTCGAGCAGGCCGACGCCGTGAAGGAGGCGTTCCGCCGCGCCTACAACAAGATGTCGCCGCCCTGCCGCATCGTCGTCGAGCGCGGCGAGGACCTGCTCGTCCGGTAACCCCTCTCGCGGATCACTTCCGTTTCTCTTCACCGCCCAGCGGGACGCTCACCGTCCGATCGCTGGCGAACAGCGCGAACAACGCGAACAGCGCGTACAGCGCCGGCTCGTTCGTGACGACGCCGAAGACGCCGAGCACGCCCAACACGCCCAGTCTGCTGACGGGAACCTTCATACGTGTATTTTGGTTGTCAGTATTGAAAAGCCGCCGGGTCAGTTCCCGGAGCGTGGGAACCCGAACCCTCGCTACCGAGCGTAGCGCCCTTCCCCCTCCCACCCGAAACCGCGCCCATGCCCTACCAGCGCCTCGCCCGACGGCTGGCTGATCCCCCCGCGCCGGCGGTGAGCACGCTCCCCGACGGGAGCGTCGACCGCTACTGTCGGCTCTCGGCGGGCGCGCTCGACCCCGTCGAGCGACGGCGCACGTTCGTCCGCGAGGCCGAGAGCGGCGGCCGGAAGGGGTTCGGGCTGGATCCCGAGTCGATCGAACCCGGCGGCCAGTCGGTCAACGCCGCCCAGCAGGCCCACGCGCTCGGTGCCGACGCGACCTGCTACGGCCACCTCGACGACCCCGAACCGGGCCGCGACGTCTTCGCCGACCTCCCGTTCGAGGCCGTCTCGATGGGGCGACCGGCGATCGTGAACGTGCTCGACTTCGACGACAGCGACCTGCTGCTCGTGGAAGCGTCGTCCGACCTCTCGGCGTGGACGCTCGCGGACCTCCGGGAAGCCGCGCCGCTCCCGGTCGTGTTCGGCACGGACGCCGTCGTCTGTACGAACTGGGTGTCGACGCCGGGGATGGCCGACGCGTTCCACGCCCTCGGCGGCGAGTCGATCCCGCGGGTGCCGTTCGTGTTCGACCCCGGCGACGTGCTGGGGAGCGACCTCGGCGATCACCGCGAACTGCGCGGGGCGCTGCGCGCGCTCGGGGAGAGCGTCGACGTCGTGCTCTCGGTGAACCGGTCCGAACTCCACGCGATCGCCGCCGCGCTCCCCGACCCGCCGGCGCCGCCGGTCGACGACGAGGACCGCGTGCTCGCGGTCCGCGAAGCGATCGACGCCCCGGTGGTGAAACACGGGAAGGGGGAGGCGCTCGCCGCGACGAGTGAGGGGGTCGTCCGCGTCGACAACCCCGTCGTCGAGGACCGCCGGCAGATCGGCGGCGGCGACCGCTTCGCCGGCGGGCTGGCGGTCGGACTGGGCGCCGACTGGGGCTGGCCGACCGCGCTGGCCTGCGGGAACGCGTGTGCGAGCCACTACGTCGCGACCGGCGACACCGCGTCGGCGACGGTTCTCCGGGAGTGGCTGCTGGATCGCGGGATCGCTTAGTCGAGTTCGTCGGTCGCGTCGCGCAACAGCCCGTCGAGGATCTCCGGCGTCGTCGGGTGGAACGCTCGATCGGGGATCTCCCGGGCGTCCAGCCCCATCTCGACGATCACCTGCATCGTCTTGGCCATCACGTCGGCGTGGTAGTGCAGCCCCTGGTAGCCGACGACCGTGCCGTCGCGGGCGACCACCAGTTCGGCGAGCCCTCGCGGCGCGTCCTTCGTCTTGAATACGCCGTCGTCGGCCGCCAAGCGACGGGTGACGATCGGATCGTCGAGCGCCTCGCGGGCGGTCTCGGCGGTGTGGCCGACCCGGACGTAGGGGTAGACGCCCGCAGCCGTGAACATGACGCGGTGGGGCGTGAACTCGTAGGACTCCAGCGCCTCGCCCCGGGCATGGGCGAGCACGTTCTCGGCGGCCAGCTGTCCCTGCTCTTTCGCGATGTGAAGCAGCGGCTCCTTCCCGTTCACGTCGCCCGGGAAGAACAGCGTCTCCGCGTCGGCGGCCTGCATCGTGTCCTCGACGAACCCGGGCTGGGCGTCGATCCCCGCGCTCTCCAGCCCGAGTCCGTCGACGTTCGGCCGGCGGCCGGTGAACAGGAACAGCTCCTCGGCCTCGACTACGCGCTCGCCGACACCGGCCTCCTCGCAGGTGAGCCTGACCCCGCCGTCGTCGGTCGGTTCAAGTCGTTTCTCGTCGGTGTTCGTCAGGATCTCGACGCCGAACTCCTCGCGGTAGCACTCCAGTATCTCGTCGCCGAAGGCGGGCGGCGCGTCGTCGAGCGGTCGGTCGTCGTGCTCGATCACGGTCAGGTCGACGCCGGCCTCCGCGAGGTAGGGGACCATCTCCAGCCCGACGTAGCCAAAGCCCATCACCACCCCGGAGTCCGGGAGGTCGGTCGCGTCGAGCACGTCCGCGGAGTCCATGTAGTCCACGTCGTCGACCCCGGGGAGGTCGGGGACGTTCACCGTGCTCCCGGTACAGACCGCGACGTAGTCGGCATCGAGGGCGCGCGTTGGCTCGCCATCGGGACCGTCCTCGAACAGTTCCACGCGGTCGGCGCCGTCGAGCCGGGCGGTCGCGTGGACGAACTCCACGCCCGACCGCTCGGCGAGGTCGTGGACGTGCCCGCGGCGGTGTTCGGCGAAGCCGAGGACGTGATCGTCTTTGGTGTCGACGATGGAGTCGAGGTCCATCTCGTGAGCGGGACCGTCGAGGCGGTGATCCGTGCGGGCCTGATAGCGGTGGGCCGCCGCCGAGAGCACCTCCTTGGAGGGCATACAGCCCCGGAGGATACAGAGCCCGCCGCCGGGCTCGCCGTCGTCGACGAGGGTGAGGCGGTCGATCTCCCCGCCGACGTGGTCGACGAGGCCGTCGGCGACGGCGACGCCGGCGCTGCCGTAGGCACCGATGATGA
Organism: Halolamina salina; assembly: GCF_054653455.1. Taxonomy (NCBI): domain Archaea; kingdom Methanobacteriati; phylum Methanobacteriota; class Halobacteria; order Halobacteriales; family Haloferacaceae; genus Halolamina; species Halolamina salina. The sequence goes on from NZ_BAAIGE010000002.1 coordinate 2,222,583, forward strand.
CGACGTGCATACTCCCCGCGACGGGTGTCGGGGTAAAAGAGCTACCCCCCTACTCCGTCAGCGGGAGGACGATCCCGAACAGGATCGGGCTGAGGACGAACGCCAGCAGCCCGACCCCGGCCACGACGAGGAACAGCGTCTCCTCCCACGCCGGGACCGACACGTAGTTCTCCGCGACGTAGCCGCCGATCTCGCCCACGAACATGAGGGCGAGGCCGAACAGGACGCCGCGCTTCACGACCGACGGGTAGTCGATGGATCCGTATCTGCCCATCTCGGGTCGGCCGTGGGCGCGTCTCGACATACGTCTTTCGAGCGCGTAACGTATATCGCTCCCGACGCGTACTTCGTGGCATGGCTTCCGGCATCCCGGAGATGGCGATCGAGATCGGCACGCTGCTGGCCTACGCGGCGCTGTCGGGCGTACTGACTTACGCCGGCGTGCTCTCCGAGCAGTCGGCGGTCGAAACGTTCGCCGGCGGCCCGACGCCGCTCGCGGTCTGGTTTCTGGTCCTCGGCGCGGCCGCGATCTACGGCGGCGTCGTGCTGGTGGGCCGAGAGCTGTTCGTGGTGCGCCTGCTGGCGCTGTTGAACTGAGTTACTGCGTCTCCATCTCGCGTTCGAGCTCGCGCAGGCGCTCGACGCGGTTCTCCGTGGTCGGGTGGGTTCGGAACAGCTTGCCGACGAACCCCGACTTGATCGGGATGACGAAGAACGCGTTCATCTCCGAGCTCTCGCGCAGGTCCTTGTCGGGCACGCGGTCCATGCTGCCGTCGATCGTCAGCAGCGCCGACGCCAGCGCCGACGGCTTGCCGGTGATCGCCGCGCCGCCGCGGTCGGCCGCGAACTCGCGGTAGCGCGAGAGCAGCCGGATCAGCAGGAACGAGAGCACCCAGACGGCGAAGGAGGCGACGACCGCGACGAGGACGGGCGCGCCGCCCTCCCGGTCGCCGCCGCCGAACAGGAAGCCGAACCGGACGACCATGAACGCCAGCGTCGAGAGGAACGAGGCGATGGTCATCACCATCACGTCGCGGTTCTTGACGTGGGCGAGCTCGTGGGCCAGCACGCCCTCAAGTTCGTCGTCGTCGAGCGTGCGCAGCAGCCCCCGGGTCACACAGACGGTCGCGTTCTTCTGGGACCGGCCGGCCGCGAACGCGTTGGGGATCTCCGTGTCCGCGACCGCGACGGTCGGCTTGGGCAGGTCGGCCTGCTGACAGAGGCGCTCGATCGTCGCGTGGAGCTCGGGGTACTCCTCGCGGTCGACCTCGTGGGCGCCCATGCTCCGCAGCGCGAGCTTGTCGCTGAAGAAGAACTGGCCGAGCATGAACAGCCCCATCACGACCACGATACCGGTCATCCCGAGATCCGTCAGCGAGAGGACGGCGATGAAGACGACGTAGAGGAGGCCGAGCAGCAGCATGGTCCCGCCCATGCGCGCCCGAAGCCCCCAGTCCGCTTTCCACTCCATATCGGTGGATGGACGTTCGGGCGCTTAAACCCCTCCCTGCCGGCCCGCGAGCCGAACCCCTATACGCCCACCGGCACAGCCCCACGTATGCGACTCGCACGGGTCGAGACCGGCGACGGCGTCGTCGCCGGCGAGTACGTCGACGGCGCGGTCGAGAGCGACGGGGAGCGCTACGTGGTCGGCGAGGACGGCACGCTCGCGCCGCCGTGTGACCCCTCCGCCGTCTACTGTATCGGCCGGAACTACGCCGAGACGCTGGAACAGAAGGGGTACGAGCGCCCCGAGCAGCCGACGTTCTTCATCAAGCCGCCGGCGTCGGTGATCTCCCACGGGGCGCCAATCCCGTACCCGACGTTTTCGGAGGAGGTGACCTACGCGGGCGAGCTCGCGGCCGTGATCGGCGAACGGTGTCACGATCTGACGCCGGAGGAGGCCGAGGAGGTGGTTCGGGGGTTCACGATCATGAACGACGTGGACGCGCTGGACCAGCCCGGGCTGACCTCGCGGAAGGCGTTCGACGGCTCCGGGCCGCTGGGGCCGTGGATCGAGACGGACGTGGACCCGCGGGGGATCGACATGTACACCGAGATCGACGGCGAGCGCCGGCAGGAGGCGAACACGGAGCTGATGCTGTGGGGACCGTACGAACTGCTCTCGTTCCTCTCGGAGCGGTTCACGTTCCGCCCCGGCGACGTGGTCGCGTTCGGGAGTCCGGGGAACCCGGGGACGATCGAGCCGGGGAACGAGGTGGAGATCTGGTACGAGGGGATCGGGACGCTGCGGAATTCGGTGGAGTAGTCGCCTGAGGCGTCGGTCGCGTGGGAGTCGGCGGAAGGTGTTTCCACAGTACCAGCACCTCGATCGTCGGCAACTGGAACAGCGACGGCAACCGCAACAGCACCTCGTTCGTAGACCACTTGTGACCGCAGTGCGCCGGACACGAGGTCCGGCGCAGCGCCGAGTCCCCACTCCTCCCCCCGCCGGCGCCGACGGTCGGCGCCGGCGAGGCGTCCACCGCCACCGCACCGCTGTGGCAGTCGGCGCGAAGCGCGAGCGCTTCCGTGCGCGAGCCGAGCGCGAGGGACGAGCGAGCGAACGGATGTGAGCGAGTGAGTCGGCTGGGGAGGCGTGTGGGCTGTGCGGGGCAGTGCGGTCACAAGGTGCCAACGATCGAACTGCTGTCGCGGTTGTGGGAGTAGTAGATCGAGACGCTGTCGCGGTCGCTGTTCGCGGTGCCGACTTGACCCTCACAGAATCGACGCACATCATCCCCAAACACACAGCGCGGTCCTTATCAGTCCGAACCGACGATTCAGCAGTAATGAGTAAGTCCGGCGAGTTCTGCCCTCGCTGCGGCGACGACGTGCCCGAGCGCCCCGAGCCGCTCCCCGGGGAGCCGCGGGACCGCGACGCCGCACTCTGTGACGCCTGCTACTTCGAGCAGTTCGACCTCGTCGACGCCCCCGACCGCATCGAAGTGCTCGTCTGCTCGCGCTGTGGCGCGGTCCACCGCGGCAACCGCTGGGTCGACGTGGGTGCGAAAGACTACACCGACGTGGCCGTCGACGAAGTCGCGGAAGCCCTCGGCGTCCACCTCAAGGCCGAACAGGTCCAGTGGGGTGTCGACCCCGAACAGGTCGACCAGAACACGATCCGTATGCACTGCACGTTCTCGGGCATCGTCCGCGGTACGCCCGTCGAAGAGCAGGTCGTGGTCCCCGTCAAGGTCTCCCGCGGCACCTGCGAGCGCTGTGGCCGGATCTCGGGCGGCTCCTACGCCGGCGAGGTGCAGGTCCGCGCCGAGGAGCGCGTCCCCACCAGCGACGAGCGCGAGCGCGCCATCGAGATCGCCAACGAGATGGTGCGGGAACGCGAGGCCGACGGCGACCGCGAGGCGTTCGTCACCGAAGCCAAGGAGGTGAAAGACGGCGCCGACATCAAGCTCTCGACCAACAAACTGGGTCGGGCGCTCTCGAAGCGCCTCGTCGAGGAGTTCGGCGGCGAGTTCGAGGAGTACGCCACCCTCGTCACCGAGGACTCCGACGGCAACGAGGTGTACCGCGTGACGTTCTCGGTCCGGCTGCCGCGCTACCGGCCGGGGGAGATCATCGACCCCGAGGACGGCGACGGACCGGTGCTCGTCACCTCCGTCCGCGGAAACCTCAAGGGGACCAGACTCGCCTCCGGCGAGCGCTACGAGGCCCGCTTCGGCGAGGGCGACGCGCCCGACGCGCGCCGGCTGGGCGAGCGCGCGGACGCCGTCGAGACGACCGTCGTCGCCGTCGAGGACGAGCACGCGGTGCAGGTGCTCGACCCCGAGACGTTCGAGACGGTGAGCATCCCGCGACCCGACTTCTTCGACACCGACGCCGAGCAGGTGCGGGTGCTGAAGTCCCGCTCGGGGCTGCACATGGTGCCCGAGGACGACGCCGCGTAGGGCGAACACGCACGAGCGCCGCCGACGCGGAAGCTTAAGCCGCTGGAACGACCCTCTCCGGTATGAACTGGAAGCAGCTGCTCGCGATCACGATGGTCGTGCTGATGCTCGGCTCCTCGTTGGCGTACGCGCTGGCGCTCTGAACGGCTCTACGGCCGGTACTCGCGGTTTATCGCGTCGAAGATCCAGCCGAGGATCGGCCGGCTCGTCCCCGCGGGCCGCTCGACGCTCACGTCGTTCCACCGATCGTAGCGGTAGCGCTGCCAGTCCGTCTCGTTGCCGTTGGCCGTGCGGATCGTGATCGACCGGAGCCAGCCCGACTCCGCGTCGACGGCCACGGTGACGTTCGCGTCGAAGGAGTCGGGCGGCGCCGACGCGTTCTCCGAACTGCCGAGCAGGCGGCTCGCGACCGTGTCGTTGTCGGTCCGGAGCCGGATCGTCCCGTTCGATTCCGAGACGGTCGTCTCGACGGCATCGCTCGACAGCGTCGCCGCCAGATCGCTCCGGTCGAGACGGTCGGCGTCCGCCCAGAGGTTCAGCGCCCGCGACTGGCTCCGGTCGGGGGCCTCGGGGAAGTCGGTGAACGTCGCGCTGACCTCGTCGGCGTACACGTCCGGACCGACGCCGAAGTACCCCTCGCCGTTGGCGACGGCGTACTCGCGGTCGCTGCGCTCGACGCTGTACCGGAGGAACACGCAGCCGTCGCCCCGCCGCGTCACGTTCGCGTCGTCACACGGTGTGATCCAGTCCATCCGGTAGTCGTTGGTGCCCGTGGCGTTCAGGGCGTCCAGCGCGACCTGCTCCGGTGGCGCGTCGGTATCGACGCTCTGGGGTTCGGGCGGGGAGTAGAACGGGTCCGCGATCCCGACAGAGCCCATGAGCAGCACGGTCAGGACGGCGGCGATCGCCATCCGGCGGAAGATGTCCTCGCCGAAGCGAGCCCGGAGGGCGTCGGTGAGACGGCTCACGAGTCACCCCACGCGTCCCGACTGGTGCGACTGCTCATCCGTCGCCCCATACGTCCGAGAGCGGATGGTTCTCACGCTTCTCGGCTTCGGCCTCGGTTTTGTTCGTCGGCGAGTCGCCACTCGAACTGGACGACGAAGCCGTCGACGACGAGCGCGAGGACGAACTGGACGCGGTTCCGGCCGAGCCGCCGGACTGTCGTCGGCTACTCCGGTCCGAACTCCCCGGAGAGCCGACGCTCGGGCTGGCGTCGACGCCCGCGAGCGCGGCCGCGGGATCGGCCTCGGGGAGGTCCGGCCGGGAGATGCGGTCGACCTGATCCTGGAACCATCCGGGGATGTCCGTGCTCGCGCGGTCGAACAGCTCCAGCAGCGAGTCGTCCGCGAGGTAGGTCGCACCGTAGTCCTCCGGCGAGCGCACGACGCGCCCGCAAGCCTGGATCACGGTTCTGAGCGCGGCGCGGTAGTACCACGCCCACTGGCCCTCCTCGAGGCGCTGCTCCACTCTGGAGTCGTTGGTGTTGAGGTAGGGGGCCTTGCAGAGTACCTGCCAGCGGCAGAGGTCGTCCTCCAGATTGAGCGCCTCCTCCATCTTGACCGAGAGGAACAGTTCGGGCTCGTCGCTGGCCTTCCACGCTTCGAGTTGGGCGTCGCGGTTCTCCCGGTCGTGGACGCGCACGCGGCCGGCGACGCCGAGTTCGGCGAGGCGGTCGGCGAGCCGCTCCTGGATCGCGTAGGAGTGGCAGTGGATCAACCCCTTCTCCCCTGCGTGTTTCGCCATCAGGCGGACGATCAAGTCGGCGATCTTCGGCAGCGTCTCGTCGCGGTGCTCGTAGGTCATCTTCCCCTGCGTGACGTCGTACAGCGGGCGGTTCTCGACGGGGAACGTGTGGCCCACCTCGACCAGCGCGACCTTCTCGGGGTCGAGGCCGACGCCGCGGCAGAACGCCTCCTTGTTGAGCATCGTCGCCGACAGCAGCGCGAACTTCGAGCCGCGGTCCCAGACGGTGTGCTGGAGATACTTCGCCGGATCGAGCGGCTTGATCGTGATCGGGCCGCCGGCGCCGTCGGGCTGGTCGACCACCCACGTCGTCGGCGAGTGGGCGTCACGGTAATCCTCGACGAAGTAGGAGAGCTCGCTGATCAGCTCCTGCAGGCGGTCCCGGCGGGCGGCCTCGTCGGGGGTAAGCTCGGGCTTCGCGAGCAGTTCGTCCTTCTCGACCTCGCAGCGTTCGAGTAGCTGTTCCGAGAAGCGAACGGCGCCCTCGACGGGATCGCCCGTGGCGGCGGTCACGTCCGGCACGTCCACGTCGTCCCAGACCGGGACTCTCCGGGGCGTGAGTTCGACGGCGGCGTACATCTCCGCCCACTCCGCGAGCCCGTGGGCTTCGTCGACGACGACCACGTCGCGCATCCGGAACACGTCGCTGCCGGCGGTCTGCATGAAGTACGCGAGCGTCATCGCCGCGATCGGTTGGTTGCTGGCGATCGCGCGGTCCGAGAAGTACGGACAGCGGTGCCGGACCGTGCAGTCGAACCCCTTCTTGCGGACGCAGGGGGCCTGATCGACCGGCGTGTCGTGCTCGCCGGGGAGGATGCAGTCGTAGTTGTTCTTGCCCCGGATCACGCGGAAGTCCTCGAGCAGGTCGTCGGCCTCCACGTCGTCCAGTTGGCTGACTTGCGGCGTGGTGTAGTAGGCGCCGGTGGGCTGGGCGGGGTCGGCCTCCTCGACGGTCCGGGCGGCGCCCATGATCGACCGCGCGAGGAGGGACTTGCCGCTGCCCGTCGGCGCGCGCACGAGCACCACGTCGTTCCCGGCGGCGAAGGCGTCGCGGATGTCCGCCAGCGCCTGCTCTTGGTTGCCGCGGAAGGAGGGCGCGGGGAACGAGTCGGGGATGCGGGCGGGCTCCACTCTGTGTAGTGGTACGCTGTCGGCCGGATGAATGTAGCGCTCCGTCACGGGGCGACGACGCGACCGGCGTTACCGGGCGGCTCAGCCGTCGAGGAACGCGTCGTCGATGGTTCGGGAGTACGTGTCCCCGTCGATTGTCAGCCGAACCTCGACCTCCAGCGGGGATCGGGAGTGAACGACGGCGTCGTAGTCCGAGATCGCGCTGAGGTACTCCGTGACCGAGTCGGGGTTCACGGGGTTCAGCCCGTGATCCGTCATGAACCGCAGGAACTCCGTTTCCGCGAACAGCCCTTGGAGCACGCCGCCGCCGGTAGCGAAGTTGCAGTTCGTACACGCCGATCCGAAAACCACCGACCGACGGCGGCCACAGGTCGAGCAGACGCCGTCGTCCGTTTCGTGGTCTTCACACGCCTCGATGCTGCGGTCAGTGCGCGCCGAACACCGGGGGCAGATGCCCGAACTCGCCGTGACGAACTCGGTCTGACCGAGGCCGAAGGCCGCTTGCAACACCTCGTCGGCGGTCCGGCCGTTCAGCCCCGCCGGGGGGAGCGGCATCCCGCCGAGCCACCCGTACTCCTCGGGGACGTCGGCGCCGGACGAGGCGTGAGTGTCACCGTACGCGCCCGTACACTCGGTACAGAAGACGTCGACCCGCTCTTGGTTGTAGCGAACGAGGACCGGGGCGCCGCAGTAGTGGCAGTCCTCGTCGACCGGCGTCGGCTCCATCACCGGCGCGTCGGTCACCGCACCCGAGAGGACTGCCTCGACGACGCGTTCGCCGGCCTGCCGGAGGGTGTACCCCTCCTCGGTCTTTCTGAGGAAGTGACCGACCAGCTTGTCGAGGTGGTAGTTGAACTGTCCCGAGTCGCGGACGTCGACGGCGTCGTGGAGGTCGGAGAACGAACGGGGGCCGTCGGCGTCACCCAGCTGCTGGATGATCTCGAGTCGGATCTCGTTGCCCAGGGTCGCGAAGGCGTCGTCGGGCGAGACGCCCGTCGCGTCCGGCTCGGTCCCGGAAGCCATGCGCTCACGTTGGCTGTCACGTCTAAAAGAGTTCGTGGTGAGTTATCTGAACCCGAGTAACGACCCGTGGCTATCTCGTCGGGTTGCCGGCCGATGTCGGGGGGTCGTCCGTCTCGGGCCTGATTCCGCGTATCGACGCCGGTACCGCGTCGACGACGCGTGAGGGGGCGTCGCTCCGTGCCGTCCGGATGCCGGCGACGAAGCCGGCTACCGCGACGACCGCGGTCGGAGCCTGCATCGTCCAAATCCCGACAAACACGACGATCGGGACGGCGATAACGGCCGCGAACGCCCCGTCGTGGGGCTCGGCGGCGATCGTCGGTCCTGTACTCCCGTGGTGGTGTGGATGGTGTTGCATCACGATTACTGCGAGCCCCGCCACCACAAAAAGTGTGATCTGAAGAATGTTTCTGTCGAACGTCGGACCGAAGTTCGCTTCTGTTCGGAATCTGGTAGCTACCGGACGACGTCCGCCGCGACGCTCCCGATCCCTTCGACCTCCGCGCGCACGTGTGAACCCGGCTCGATCACGCCCGCGCCGGGCGTCCCCGTCGAGATCACGTCGCCGGGTTCGAGCGTCATCACGTCGGAGTGGAACGCCACCAGCTCCCGCGGCGGGAACTCCATGTTCCCCACGACGTTCTCCGCGACCGTCTCGCCGTCGACGACCGTCCGAACCGTCGTCTCCGAGAGATCCGTTCCCGACTCCGGCACCGCGAGATGCGGCCCCAGCACGAGAAACGTGTCGAAACTCTTCGCCCGGGTGAGGAACCGCGGATTCCGCTGGAGCACGTCCTCGGCGGTCATGTCGATCACGGGCGCGTAGCCGGCGATCACGTTCTCGGCCTCCGCAGCGTCGACGTTCCGGCACGTCCGACCGATCACGACCGCCAACTCCGCCTCCGCAGTCACGCGCTCGCTGATCGACTCGGGCGGGAGCCGGATCGGGCCGCCCGGCCCGGTCGCCGCCGTCCTCGGTTTGAAGAAGCTCGCCGGCTCCTCGGGAGCGTCCTCCGAGAGGTCGCCGGCGTGTTCGACGTAGTTGAGGCCGATCCCGAACAGCTTGCCCGGCTCCTCGACGAATGCACCCAGTGAGCGCTTCTCCCGGGGAATCCTGTCGGCGGTCGCGGCGTCGGGAGAGGGGAGCGTCCCCGCGGCCGCGGCCGGGAGCGCCTCGCGGACGCTCGCGTGCTCGGGCGTCGCGGCCGCGAGCGGGACGAAGCCGTCGTCGTCGCCCAGCAGCGGGTCGCCGTCGGCGGTTCGTGCGAGGTAGCGCATCAGCGCCACCCCCGCGTCGGGTCGGCGGCGTGTGAGTCGGTCGCCATACTCGGTGCTGTGCCGCAGGCCCCATCAACGTCCCGGACCCCACGGACGGGGGAGGGAACAGGGTTTTGTGGGCGCCCCGCGAGGTACACGTATAAAGATGGAGGAGCCCACGAGCGAGGCCCTGGACTCCGCCATCCCGGTCGACCAGCTCGCGGCGGGGAAGGCCGTGCTCGTCCGCGGGCCGGCGATGTCCGGGAAGTACGATCTGCTCCTCCGCCTGCTCGGCTCGCTCGCGGACTGTTCGATCCTCGTCTCCACCAGCCGGCAGAATCGCGGCGCCCGATCGGACTTCGCCGCCTACGGCGACCCCGACTGCTTCGGCGTCGTCGACTGCGCCAGCCGGGTACAGGGACAGGACGACGGCGGCGGCGAGCTGGTCCGCTACGCCTCCTCGCCGAAGAACCTCACCGAGGTGGGCGTGAAGTTCACCGACCTCGTGGACCGCTTCCAGGACGACGGCGTCGAGCACGTCGCCGTCGGTCTCCACTCGCTGTCGGAGCTGCTGATGTACAGCGACACCGAGCAGGTGTACCAGTTCCTCCGCGTGCTGCTCGCGGAGGCCCGGGGGATGGACTGGCCGACCGTCGCCGTGATCGACGACGACGCCGCCGGGGAGGCAGCGGTCACCACGCTCACCCAGCCGTTCGACGCCGTGATCGCCACCCGGCGCGACGACGACGGCCGATCGTTCCAGTACCGGGCGGCCGACGGCGAGCCGGGCGAGTGGGTCGGGTTCTGAGCCCGCCGAGTCGCCCCACTTTTGCCGTCCCCGCGCCAACCGCGGGTAATGGCCGATTTCGACCCCGAGACGTTCGAGGAGGAGAAGTACGCTGAGCACTTCACCCAGCTCCAGCGCGCCTACAAGAACGCGTTCGAGACGATGAACGGACAGTACAACTCCGACCTGATCCACGCGATCGACCAGCAGGTGCTCAACGAGTCCGAACCGCACTTCGTCGACGGCCGCTTCGAGGTCGAGCTTCCCGAGAACGCCACGGATCGCGTGACTGCGGTCGATACCGACGCCGAGACGCTGACCGAGACGCTCGATCGCTACACCGACGAGATCGTCGCCGAACTCCACGAGCTGTTCGGCGTCGAGCGGGCCGAGAACGAGGCCTGAGCCGGGTATCGAACGTGTTCGGGCCGCCCCGAACCAAAGGCATAAGCCGCCCGCTCGCGAAGTGAGTGTATGAGCACGGAGAGCCAGTCCGGCGACGACCTTCGCGACCGCGTCAGCAACTTCCTGCGACGCAACTTCCCGCAGATCCAGATGCACGGCGGTTCGTCCTCGATCACCCACCTCGACCGCGAGGAGGGCGTAGTCCACATCCAGCTCGGCGGCGCGTGTTCGGGCTGCGGTATCTCCCCGATGACGATCCAGGCAATCAAGTCCCGGATGGTCAAGGAGATCCCCGAGATCGAGAAAGTCGAAGCCGACACCGGCATGGGTGCCGGCGCCGACGGCGACCTCGGCGGCACCGGCGGCAGCAGCATGAGCCCCTCCTTCCCCGGCGAGGGCGACGACGACGGCGAGGACGACGAAGGGCCGCAGGCCCCGTTCTAACGCTCGCGCGTCGCGTTCCCGTGTTTTCGACCGCGTAGCGGCGCCGCCGGACTACCACGCCTTTTCAGTACGGAGCGCCAACCCACGCCCATGAGCGAGGAGTTCGACAAGGAGGCCGAACGGGAGAAGCTCCGCGAGAAGCTCGAGAAAGACGAGGAGAAACGGCAGGAGACTCAGCGTATGAGCGAACTCCTGCTGCAGGGAGCGACGATGACCAACGAGCACTGCGACCGCTGTGGCGACCCGCTGTTCCGCGACGGCGGGGAGACGTTCTGCCCGACCTGCAGCGGCGCCGGCGGGGAGCAGCCAGCGGAACCCCAACAGGCGGCGGAAACACAGCAGGCTGCGCAGCCGCAGTCACGGCAGCCGGCGCAGTCACGGCAGCCGACGGCCGAGCCGTCCCGGAGCGCCGAACGAACGAACGGCGCCGAGCCGACGGCACGGCCCGAAAGCGGCGCCGACGTTGCGCAGCAGACCGGATCGAACACCGACGAACAGCCGGCCCGTGGACAGCGAGCGCCCGAACCGACGGCCACCGACGCCGCGGGGCCGCGGGCGGAGCTTCAGCGCGCGGTGACGACGACGGCACGGAACGCGAGCGAGGCCACCGACCCCCGGACGGCGAAGGAGTGGCTCGAAGCCTCGAAGGAGGCGGCCGAGGCGCTGGCGGCGCTGGAGCAGTAGCTCGAAGCCCGGGCGTCAGCCCGTGTACTCGCTCCCGACGACCTCTCGGAGCCGGTCGGCGGTCACCTCCCCGATCCCGTCGACGTCCAGCAGATCCTCCTTCCTCGCGGTCATCACCGCCTCGACCGTCTTGAACTCTTCCAGCAGCGCCCGCGCGGTGACGGGGCCAATGTCGGCGACGCTGCCGACGACGTACTCCTGCTGTTCGGCCAGCGTCTTCCCCGACTTCTCGCCGTGGACCGACACCGTGCGGTCGCTCTCCTCCTGCTCGCGGCCGGCGACGACTTCGAGCAGGTCGGCGGTGTCGTCCTCGTCCTCGGTGCGGAGCACGCTCGCGTCGAAGTCGATCGCCAGCGAGGAGAGCGCCCCCCGGATCGCGTTGGGGTGGACGTTGCGCTCGCCGTAGAGGTCCTCGCCCTCGAGGATCACCACGGGCCGGGCGTACGCCCGCGAGAGGTCGCCCACCTGCTCGAACATGGATCGGTCGCCGCCGGTCAGCGTGTCGAGGAAGTCCGCGACCGACTTGCGCTCGACGGCGACGCGATCGGAGAGCACGTAGTCGCCGACTTCCAGCGTTTCGAGGCGGGTCCGGACGCCCTCCCGGCGGGAGAGCTCCTTCGCGATCGGCGAGTCGAGTTCGCGCTGATCGACGACGACCTCTATCTCCTCCTCGTCGGGGTCGGAGTCGGCGGTCGCGACGACGCCCTCGGTGGTGTCGTCCTCGGCGTCGTCGGTGGATTCACTCCCCTCGTCGTCCGCGGCGAAGTCGTCGAGTCCCGGGGAGAGCCGCTCCTCGCGGGTGTCACCGTCGTCAGCCGACGCCCCGCCGTCCTCGCCGGCTCCGTGTGCCGGCGAGCCGTCGAACTCGGAGAGCGCCTGCTGGGCGTCGTCGAGCTCCTCCTCGACCTCGTCGGCGACGCCTTTCAGCTTCCGGAGCTCCTCCTCCATCTCCTGTTCGCGCCGGCGGGCGATCCAGAAGAAGGCCTCGTCGCGGGTGTCCTCCGCGAGGAGGACGACGACCTTCCCCTCGGCCTGTCGCCCGGTTCGGCCCTTCCGCTGGATGGAGCGGATCGCGGTCGGGACCGGCTCGTAGAACAGCACGAGGTCGACCTCGGGCACGTCCAGCCCCTCCTCGGCGACGGAGGTGGAGACCAGCACCTCGAACTCGCCGTTGCGGAACGCCTCCAGCCGTTCCTGCTGTTGGTTCTGGGTCATGCCGTCCGACCCCTCCTTGTCGCCCTGCCCGACGAACTTCCGCGTCTCGAAGCTCTCGCCGAGGAACTCCGTCAGCGCCTCGGCGGTGTCGCGGGACTCGGTGAACACGATGACGCGCTCGCCGTCGCCGATGCCCAACGTCTGGGCGAGCAGGATGCGGGCCTGCGAGAACTTGGGGTGGAGGCCGTCGTACGTGTCGGCTTTCCGCATCGCGCGGCGCACGCGCGGGTCGCTGACCATGCGCTGGCTGGCCTTCGACGCGCCCGAGGAGCGGGCGTCCTCGCGCTGGCGCTCGAAGTAGCGCCGGACCGACTCGACGGACTGGGTCTCGACCAGTTCGACGGCGCGGCGGAGCTTCATCACCTCCGCGTGGGTGCTCATCCCCTGGTACCCCTCGCTCTGGTCGTTGTTGATCAGCTTCTGCAGTTCGGCGCGCATTCCGTTGAGCTTCTTCTGTGAGAGGTCCGGCTGGGTGGTGTTGGTGACGCCGAGTTCCTTCAGATCCTCCAGTCGCTCGGTGATCACCTCGTTCAGCAGGTCGCGGATCTCCAGAATCTCCTCGGGGAGGTCGACGCGCTCCCACTGCACGTCGGTGTCGTGGGTGAACTCGTCCACGTCGGCGTCCTCCTCGGTCATCACCTCCACCTCGGTCAGCCCGAGGTTCTCACAGACCTGCAGGATCTCCTCCTCGTCGCCGCCGGGGGAGGCCGACATCCCGGTCACGAGCGGGTCCGCGGCGTCGGCGTGGTAGCGCTCGGCGATGTAGACGTAGGCGTAGTCGCCGGTCGCGCGGTGGCACTCGTCGAACGTGAGGTGGGTCACGTCCGACAGCGAGACGCGGTTGCCGACGAGGTCGTTCTCGACGACCTGCGGCGTGGCGATGACCACCGTCGCGGAGTCCCAGAGTTCGGCGCGGTCGTCGGGGCTCACGTCGCCGGTGAACACGACGATCTCCTCGTCGGGGATCTGGAGGGCCTCGCGGTAGAACTCGGCGTGCTGCTGGACCAGCGGCTTCGTCGGCGCCAACAGCAGCGCCTTCCCGCCGACCTCGTTCAGTCGTTCGGCGGTCACGAGCAGCGAGACGGTCGTCTTTCCGAGTCCGGTCGGGAGACAGACCAGCGTGTGGGCCGCCTTCGCCGTGCCGGCCAGTTCGAGCTGGTAGCGCCGCTGCTCGAGGAAGTCGGGGGTGAGCAGCGGGTGATCGATCCGGCCGACGTCGTCGGTGGCCGCCATTTGTCGGTACTGGGGCGCGCTCGCCGATAAGGGTTCGGCGAGCGGGGTGGAACTGAAACGGGGGTGTCAGGCTCTCAGACGATCTGCTCGCCGGCGTCGTCGTAGACGCGGATGGCGTCGACGGGGCAGGCCCGCGCGGCGAACTTCGCGTCGAGTTCGGCGTCCTCGGGCACCTCGCGGACGAACACGTCGTCCTCGGCCTCCTCACTGTCGACGAGGACCGCCTTGCCCGCGTCCTCGTCGCGCTCGAAGGCGTCCCACTCGGCGACGCACTGGAACATCCCGATGCAGGTGTCGCGGTCGTACTCGATCCGCATAGTGAAGGGTTGTGCAGGCGGTGCTAAGTGGTTGGCGTCGCTCGGACCGCCGAGTGGATGGGTCGAGCCTCAGCGGCGCTCGACGCGCATCGGCATCCCGTTCCGGGGGTGGGCCGTCAGCGTCGGGAGGAGTTCGAGCGGGGTCTCGCCCTCGTACTCCAGGCGGAACCGGCTGGCCGTCGTCGCGACGATGGATCGGGCCTCGAGCATCGCGAGGTGCTTGCCGATGCAGTGGCGCGGCCCGCCGCCGAACGGGAAGTACGCGAACCGCGGGCGCTCCTCCGCCCGCTCGGGGCGCCAGCGCTCGGGGTCGAACGACGCCGGATCGTCCCAGTGGTCGTCGGAGCGGTGGACCGCCCACTGGGGGAGCATGATCGCCGCCCCCTCGGGGATCGTGTAGTCGCCGATCTCGACCGGCTCCCGTGGCTCCCGGAAGATGGTGTACACCGGCGGGTAGAGCCGCATCGCCTCCTTGATCACCCACTCGGTGTACTCCAACTCCCGTACGTCCGCCATCGTCGGGCGGCCGTCGTCGACGACGGCGTCGATCTCCTCGTGGAGCCGGCGCTCGACCTCGGGGTGCTCCGAGAGCAGGAACCACGTGTACGTCAGCGTCAGCGCGGTGGTGTCGTGGCCCGCGAGCAGCATCGTCATCATCTCGTCGCGGAGCTGTTCGTCGGTCTGTTCGCCGTTTTCCCGGGCTCGCACGAGCAGCGAGAGGAAGTCCATCGGCGCGTCGGGGTCGTCGTCCGTGCCCACGTCGCCCCGGCGCCGGGCGACGATGTCGTCGATGACGCCCTCCAGCTCGGCGACGGCGGCGTCGAACTCGGCGTCGCCCGGCATCGGCACCCAGTCGGGGACTGCGAACCGAATGGGGTCTGGCTCGAACCGCATGCCGAGCGGCTCCAGTTGCTCGCGGACGTGCTCCAGCCGGTCCCGGGGGAGTTCGACGCCCATCATCAGGTCGAGGATCACATCGATGGTGACCGTCGTCATCTCCTGTTCCACGTCGACGCGGTCGCCGTCGGCCCAGTCGGCGAGGCGGGACTCGGTGTGGTCGACGATGCGGTCGGCCATCCCCGAGAGCCGGGCCATGTCGAACGCCGGCTGGGCGAGCGTGCGCTGCTGTCGCCACGTGTCGCCCTCGCTGAGGAGGAGTCCGTCGCCCAACAGATCGCCGAGCGCGTCGTCCTGAAACGCCGGCTTGCCGAAGCGACCCGCCTCGGAGACGAGGATTCGCTCGATGGCCGCGGGGTCGGTGACCACGTACGTGTCGAGCGGCCCCATGTCGAACCGGCTCACGCCGCCGTAGGCCTGTTCGAGCCCCGTGACGAACCGGAACGGGTCGCGAGCGTACTGGTGGCTGCTCCCGAACACGGGCTTGCCCTTGGGACCGGGCGGCGTTCGAGACATCGTTCGTAGTACGTGCTAACCGGGCATAAACCCCGGTTCCGCGTCAGAAAGGAGCGGGCGGATCGGATCGCTGGCGGTCGCCGCTACCGGAATGTCGTCCCGGTACGGCTGTCGGTCGCCGCTACCGGACCTTCGTCCCCGGCTCGGCGTCGCCGTGTGTCGTCAGCAGGTCGGCCTGCTCGCCCGCAGCGAGCACCATCCCGTTGGACTCGACGCCGAACAGTTCGGCCCGTTCGAGGTTCGCCAGCACGATCACCTTCTTCCCCTCGATCTCGTCCATATCGTGGAGCTGCTTCAGCCCGGCGACGATCTGGCGGGTCTCGGCGCCGATGTCGACCTCCAACCGGGAGAGCTTGTCCGCGCCCTCGATCCCCTCGGCGCTCTCGATCCGGCCGACCCGGATGTCGAGGCCTTCGAAGGTGTCGAAGTCGATACGCTCGTCGATCAGGGGTTCGAGTTCGCTGTCGTCCATCTCGGTGTTCTCGTCCTCGGTTTCGTCGTCCTCGCTCTCGTCGTCCGCAGCCGCTTCCTCGATCTTCTCTTCGAGCGCCGCGTCCAGCTCGTCGACGCGGTCGTCTTCGATCTTCTCGAACAGCTCGTCGGGCTCGTCGAACGCGCCCGGCTCGGCGTACACCGCGTCGGTCTCGGCCTCGTGTACGTCGGCGTCGACGTTCAGCTGTTGCCAGACCGTCTCGGCCTTCTCGGGCGTGATCGGTTCGAGCAGCACCGCGACGGCGACGGCGACCTGCAGGCAGTCCCGGATGACCTGCGCCTGCTCGTCGCTGCCGTCCTCCAGTTGCCACGGCTCGTGCTGCTGGATGTACTCGTTGCCGAACTGCGCGAGCTCGACCGCGGCGTCGCCGGCGTTGCGCACGTCGTAGTTCTTCACGGCCTCGCGGAACTGCCCGACCGCGGCGTCGATGTGCTCCTGCACGTCGTCGCTCACGTCGGCGTCGGGCGTGCCGTCGAAGTTCCGCGCCGCGAACAGCATCGAGCGGTAGACGAAGTTGCCGACCGTGCCGACGAGTTCGCCGTTGACGCGCTCTTGGAAGCGCTCCCAGGTGAAGTCGAGGTCCTGCTGGAACCCGCCCATCGTGGTGAGGTAGTAGCGCAGCAGGTCCGGGTGGAACCCCTCGTCGAGGTACTCCTCGGCCCAGATCGCGCGGTTCCGGCTGGTGGAGAGTCCCTTGCCGTCGATGGTGACGAAGCCCGTCGCACAGACCGCGCGCGGTTCGGCGTGGCCCGTCGCGTGGAGCATCGCCGGCCAGAAGATGGTGTGGTGCTGGATGATGTCGCGACCGATCACGTGGACGATCTCGCCGCCGTCGCCGCCGTCGCGGCCCCAGACCTCCTCCCAGTCGTACTCGTCGGCGCCGACGCGCTCGGAGTACTGCTTCGTGGAGGAGACGTACTCGATCGGGGCGTCGACCCAGACGTAGAGCACGAGATCCTCCTCGCCGGGGTAGTCGACTCCCCAGTCCATATCTCGCGTAATGCACCAGTCCTGTAGCCCCTCTTCGAGCCACTCGCGGGGCTGGTTCTTGGCGTTCGACGTCCCTTCGAGGCGGTCGAGGAACTCGTCGAGGTAGTCGGCGAGTTCGGAGACGGCGAAGTACTTGTGCTCGCGCTCGCGGTACTCCGCGGGGTTGCCCGTGATCGCCGAGACGGGGTCCTCGATCTCGCCGGGCTCGAGGTGGCGGCCACAGCCCTCGTCACACTCGTCGCCGCGGGCCTGCTCGCCGCAGTACGGACAGGTGCCCCGGACGTAGCGGTCCGGGAGCGGGTCGTCCTCCTCGGGGTCCCACGCGACCATGATCTCGTCCTCGTAGACGTAGCCCGCCGCTTCGAGTTCCTCGACGAACTCGCGGGTGAGCTCGGTGTTGGTCTCGTCGTTGGTCCGGCCGTAGTTGTCGAAATCGACGTTGAACCGCGGGAACGTCTCCTGGTACTTCTCGTGGACCGGCATCGCCAGCTCCTCGGGGGTGATACCCTCCTTGGCGGCGTTGACGGCGATGGGGGTGCCGTGCATGTCCGAGCCGCAGACGTACGCCGACTGCTGGCCGAGCTTCTCGATCGAGCGATGCAGCGCGTCCGCCGCGGTGTACCCCCGGAGGTGACCGATGTGGAGGTCGCCGTTGGCGTACGGCAATCCACACGTCACCACCGCGGGACGGTCGGTCGGGAACTCCTCGTGACTCATCTGGGTGGAAGTTGTCGATGCGGGCCTAAAGCCCGCCGGTTTCGGTGATCGACCGGTGGCCGAACGCGCCGCGGAAAGCTCTCGGGGGCGTGTCGACCGCCCGGCGCCGATCAGGCGTTCCGGAGGTACGAGTCCTCGGGCAGTTCCGCGTCGTGTTCCCTGACGATCTCGGCGGCGCGCTCGTCGACGACCGCGGGGGCGGGGCGCTCCGCCGTCTCGCGGACGTGGCCCGCAACGAAGCGGGTCAGGTCCGCCACGGCGTCGCCGCCGGCGGCCGCGTCGACGGTCGACAGCGCCACGCGGAGCGACTCGCGGAACGCCGCGTCCTCGCCGCCGATCTCCGTGGCGACCGCCTCGTCGACCTCCCGAACCGCGGTATCGACGTCCATGGGGAGCCGTTGTGTCTGACGGTAGATAAGACGAGTGGCGGCGTCGAACGAGAAAAGCGCTATATAGCCGACCGGGGTATAGCGGATATGAGCGAGCTGGAGCAGCGCGGGGTCCCCGAGGAGACCCGGACCGAGATCATGGAGGCGACGTTCCGGGCCGTCAGCGAGCACGGCTACGCCGGCCTCCGGATGCGCGACATCGGGGAGGAGATGGAGAAGACCCGGCAGATCATCCACTACCACTACGACGGGAAGTACGACCTGCTGGCGAACTTCCTCGAGTACATCATCGAGCAGTACGAGGGCAGCGTCGAGGTCGAACGGGACGTGCCGCCCTGTGAGGAGCTGGACATCCGCATCCGGCAGTGTCTGTTCGGGCCGGGGTTCGAGGAGTTCGACCACTGGGAGCGGATGAAGGTGTACCACGAGCTGTTCACCCACGCACAGAACGACGAGCGCCACCGGGAGATCTTCGACGAACACCACCGGCGCCTCCGGGACAGCATCACGCAGGTGGTCGCCGAGGGGATCGAGCGGGGCGACTTCCGCGACACCGACCCCGAGCGGACGGCCCAGCTCATCACCGACGTGATCCACGCCGCCCGGGAGCGGAAGCTCTCGCTGGGTCACGACGACGCGCCGGAGGAGGCGGTTCAGGCCATCGACGAGTTCGTCGTCGACTCGCTGATCGTCGACGAGTAGCGGCCGAAAAGCTGCGGTCGCGGCGGATTAGTTCTTCTCGAGGGGCGGCAGCATCTCCTTGATGCGCTCGACGTCGACGTCGAGCCAGTCGGGCACTTTCAGCTCCTCGCCGTACTCATCGACGTCCTGATCGATCCCGAAGCCGGGACCGTCGGTCGCGAACTCGAACACCGATCCGCCGGGCTCGGTGATGTAGCGGGAGTGGAAGTAGTCCCGATCCTTCGTGGACGTGGTGTAGTAGCCGTTCGCGCGGAGTTCGTCGCTGATCTGGTCCTGCTCCCAGCCGTTGGCGACGCGAAACGCGATGTGGAGGAACGTGCCGATCCCCAGCGCGCCGTTGGGCGCGTTCGGCCGGATGAGCACGTCGACTTTCCGGGCACACGGCGCGTCGCCGGGCGCCTCGTACCGGACGCGGTCACCGGCCTGCGGGTGGGTGGCCTCGCCGACGCGGTCCCAGCCCAGCGTCTCGAGCACGTCCATCGTGCCCGCGGGGTCCTTGGAGTGGACCGTCGCGTTGTACATCCCGCGGATGCCGTGCTCCTCGGGCACGTCGCTGCCGTCGGTGTACGCCTCGATATCGGACTCGCCGGTCACGAGTTCGAAGGGGACGCCGTCCGGCCCCTCGAACGCGATCGCCGTCTCGTCGAAGCGCTCCTCGACGGTGTACTCGACGTCGTGATCGTCGAAGCGGTCGGTCCAGAACTCGACCGACCCCTCGGGGATCGTCAGCCCGACCGAACTGGTCTGGCCCTTGCCGACGAGACCCTCCTCCATCGGCATGTTGGTCATCGGGAAGAACGTGATGATGGTGCCCGGTGTCCCCACCTCGTCGCCGTAGTAGAGGTGATAGATCTTCTCGGGTACGTCGAAGCGGACCGTCTCCTTGACGAACCGCATCCCGAGCACGTTGGTGAAGAAGTCGTAGTTGTCCTGCGGGTCGTCACAGAACGCCGTCACGTGGTGAAGCCCTGGAACGTCTGGCATGGTTCACCAACTGGTAAAACCGAGACCATAATAATCGTTTGCATACCATACGTTCACACGGGTCGACGATAGCAAGAGGTGCCCGTAGCCCCTTCAGGGGAGGACCGACCGCGGGTTCTCGTACACCACCTGCCGGATCGCGTCGACGCCGACACCGTGGCGGTACAGCTCGGCGATGGTCCGCTTGAACGCGAACACGTCGCTGCGCAGCACGCCGGCGCTGTCGGTTTCGACGAGGATGCGCTCCGGCCCGTACTCGGCGACGATCTCGGCCACGTCGGTCGGCGAGACGCCCAGTAGCCACGGGTAGCTGACGGTGAAGCTCAGGTAGCAGTCCGTGTTCTCGAGCACGTACGGCGCGATCTTCGGGTCCATGTGCGAGAGCACGACCTGCTCGTGGTCGAGCCCGGCCTCGTCGGCGAGTTCGGCGTCGATGTCGACGGCCTCCCGCTTGGGGTACTCCGAGGTGAGCACCGGCTCCTGCTGGCGCGCGAGGTCGAGTTCGTAGCCGGGGAGGTTCCCGCTCTCGCGCTCGGGGAAGTCGACGTCCTCCAAGTCGGCGGGCGTGTGGACGACCGCCGGGAGGTCGTGGTCGGCGGCGACTTCGAACTGCCGGCGGGTGACTTCCTTCTGCTCCTCCAGCGACCAGCCGGCGACGTGCTGGGCCTCGGTGATCCCGATCTCGCCGATCGCGGCCACCTCGTCCAGCGCCGCGTACTCGGGGAGCACCTCCAGCAGCTCCTCGTAGTTCTCGACCCGCGCGCCGGTGTGGATGCCGACGCCGACCTTCGCGTCGAGCAGGTGGGACTCTCGGATCTGCGGCAGGCGGTTGAGCGCGTCGTCCCAGAGGTAGCGCACGTCCTCCGGCTGGACGGGCTTGTAGGGGGTCCAGTAGTAGGCGGCGGCCATCGTCACCATCCCCGCACAGCCGCTCAGCGCGTAGCGCTCGCGGTCGTTCCAGGAGAGCGTGTGGGCGTGGTTGTGGACGTCGATCCACGGGATGCTGTGGAGCTCCGCGGGGATCGACTCGAGGCCGTCGCCGCCCTCCAGATCGGTCGGGCGCTGTGTCGGGTACGACATCAGTCGGTGTACCGACAGTGGTTCGTGAGCTCGCCGACGCCCTCGACGCCGACGGTCATCTCGTCGCCGTCCTCGAGCAGCACCTTCGGCTCGCGGAAGTAGCCGACGCCGTCGGGCGTGCCCGTGAAGATCACGTCGCCCGGCTCCAGCGTAAAGGAGCGGCTACAGAACGCGATCAGCTCCCGGATCGGGAAGATCAGGTGCTCCGTGTTGGAGTCCTGCAGGCGCTCGCCGTTGACCTCCGTCCAGATGTCGAGGTCGGTCACGTCGTCGATCTCGTCGGCGGTGACGAAGTGAGGCCCCATCGGCGCGAACGTGTCGAGGCTCTTCCCGCGAACCCACTGCTCGTCGGAGAGCTGGAGGTCGCGGGCGGAGACGTCGTTGCCGACGGTGTAGCCCGCGACGTACTCCAGCGCCTCGTCCTCGCTGACGTTCCGGGCCTCCTCGCCGATGACCGCCACGAGTTCGCCCTCGTAGTCGACGGCCTCGGTCAGCTCCGGGTCCCACTCGACCGCGTCGTCCGGGCCGACGATGCAGGTGCCGAACTTCGAGAACACCAGCGGCACGTCGGGGATGTCCTCGCCGCCCTCGTCGGCGTGTTTCGAGTAGTTCAGTCCGATCGCGACGATCTTCCCCGGGTCGGTGACCGGCGACCGCGTCTCGAGCGACTCGGGCGCGTAGATCGCCCGGTCGGCGTCGACGGCCGACTCGACCGCAAGCTCCGCTTTCTCCCGCCAGTTCTCGACCGTCAACAGCGCCGTGAGCGTCGACGGGAGTTCGATGCCGGTGGCCGCGCCCGCTTCCGGGAGCGAGACGACGCCCTCGTCGACGACCG
The DNA here is from genome assembly GCF_054653455.1 of Halolamina salina. Lineage (NCBI taxonomy): Archaea > Methanobacteriati > Methanobacteriota > Halobacteria > Halobacteriales > Haloferacaceae > Halolamina > Halolamina salina. The sequence continues at coordinate 2,244,336 of NZ_BAAIGE010000002.1, forward strand.
CCCCGACCCACTGCTCGCCGTCCGCCGTCGTGAATTGTCCGAGTTCCATCGTGAGCTAGAACAGTCCGAGGTTGGCTCCGTACGCCCAGACCTCGCTACCGGTCGAGAGGAGGACGAGCGTCCCCCCCAGCAGCCCGACGTTCTTCAGGAAGTGGTTCAGTTCGTTCTCCTTCTCCTCCTCGCCGGCGTTCCAGAAGTCGTGGAACAGCGGCGTCGCGACGATCAGGAACGTCGCGAGCGCCCCCGCCGCAATCACGGGGTAGACCCCGAGCATGATCCCGAGCGCGCCGAGGACGAGGATCACGCCCGACGCGATGACCGCGGCGCCCGGCAACGGCGTCCCCTTGTACTCGGCGTACCCCTTCCGGCTCTCGAAGTCGGCGAAGTGGTTGTAGCCGTTGTACAGGAAGAGGACGCCCAGCACGAGGCGGCCGGCGAGCAGGAACTCCGCTTCGAGCGCCATCAGCGGAGCCCCGCGACCGCGTCCCTGTTCTCGATACATCGGTCCGGGTGGGTTGTCGTGTGCATCGCTTACACCTTTTACAGAGTGGTAAATAGTTGTTTCCGTATCTCAGGTGATAGGACCGCTCGCGGCCCGTGACGGCGGACGCGGGCGTCGTGTGACGGCCAAACAGCCCTTATGCGTCGGAGGGGAACGATCGACCATGGAGAACGCGGACCCGTCACGGGTCGAGGCCTGGGTCGACGACTACCTCGACCGGGTTGGGTCGCTCCCGGCCGACAGCGTCGCCGGCGCGTTCGATCCGCCGTACCCACAGGAGCGGGCGGACCCCCACGACGCCTTCGCGGAGACGTTCATCGCCGACGCGCCGCTGTCGGGGTCGCTGGTCGACCTCGACCTCGCGGTGAAGGAGAACATCGCCGTCGGCGGCGTGACGACGACCTGCGGCACCGACTGCTTCGAGTGGACGCCCGATATCGACGCGATCGCGGTCGAACGGCTCCGGGCGGCGGGCGGCTCGATCGTCGGCACCACGGACATGGACCCGTTCGCGTTCGGCACGACCGGTGAGCTAAGCGCGCGCGGCCGGACGCTGAACCCCGCCGTCGAGGGGCACGTCCCCGGCGGCTCCTCGTCGGGCAGCGCCGCGGCGGTCGCCAGCGGCGAGGTGGACGCCGCCTTGGGCACCGACACCGCCGGCAGCGTCCGCATCCCCGCCTCGTTCTGTGGCGTCGTCGGCTACAAGCCCACCTACGGGATGGTTCCGACCGAGGGCGTCGTGCCGCTCTCGCCGTCGAACGACCACGTCGGCGTGCTCGCCGGCGACGTCACCACCGCCGCACGCGTGCTGGAGGCCGTCGCCGGCCGCGAAGCGACGCGCCCCGACTCGCTGACAGCGCCCGACCGGCTCGCCTTCGTCGACGATCTCGATCGGACCCCGCCGGAACTCCGGCTGGGCGTCCCCGCGGAGTTCATGGCGGCCGCCACCGACGAGGTCGAGGCCGAGGTCGAGTCGGCCGTGACGACGTGTGCGATCGAACTCGACGCCGAGGTCAGATCGGTGACGTTCCCCGAGGCCGGGGCGGCCGTCGACGCCAACGACGCCGCGACGGTGATGGAGTTCGGGGCGCTGCTGGAGCGGGGCGGGCTGCTCGGGGCGGGCCAGCGGGCGGACCTGCGGGCGGCGCTCCGGCGGGCGAACGAACGCCGCGACTCGCTGCCCGGCCGGGTGCGCGACCTGATCGAGACCGGCCGGGCGCTGCTCGAGCGCGCCTCCGACGCGTACGGCCGGACGTGGGACGCCCGGCGGCTGGCGATCCGGCGCCAGCAGGCGCTGTTCGCCGAGGTGGACGTGCTCGCGACGCCGACGACGGCGATCCCGGCACCCGAGTTCGGCGCCGTGCCGGGCAGGGGCGGCGTGTCGGTGCTCGATACCGTCGAGAACACCGCGCCGTTCAACGCCACCGGCGCGCCCGCGGTGTCGGTCCCCTGCGGCGAGGTCGAGGGCCGGCCCGTGGGGCTGCAGTTGGTCGGCCCGCCGGGAGCGGACGGGTTCCTGCTCCGGGCCGCGGCGTCGATCGAGTGCGTGCTCCACTGAGAAGTCGGCGGATTTTTTCGCCGCTGGGCCGACGCCGGGGCATGGATCTACCGTCGGACTGGGAGACCGGCACCGTCGCGGCCAACGGCGTCGACCTCCGCTACTACCGGACTGGCGAGGGACCGCCGATCGTCTACGCCCACGGCTTCTACGGTAACGGCCGGAGCCGTCGCCGCCTGATCGACGACCTCGCAACCACCCACACGGTCGTCAGCTACGACGCCAGAGGACACGGGCGGTCGGCGGCGCCCGAGACCGGCTACACCGTCGACGACCGTGCGGCCGACCTCCTCGGGCTGCTCGACGCGCTCTCGCTGTCGGAGCCGGTGGTGATGGGCCACTCGATGGGCGGGGCGACGGTGGCCGCCGCCGCGGCCGAGGCGCCGGATCGGATCGCCGGCGCCGTCCTCGTCGATCCGGCGGGGTTCACCGGCGAGCCGGCGCCGATGGGACCCGACGAGCGCGCGGCGTTCGTCCGCGAGCAGGTCGCCGAGTGGGAGGAACGCGGGGTCGACGCGATCGCCGAGGAGAACGCCGAAGAACTGCCCGAGGAGTACCTCGACGCCGCGCCCGGCCAGCCCCGCCGGGAGGCCGAGGCGGCCGTCGAGTGCAGCCCCGTAATCGCCGAGATCGCCCGCGAAGGCTACCCCGAGGAGGCGTACGTCACCGAACTGTTCCCCGAGATCGACGCGCCGACGCTGGTGCTGCGGGCCGACGCTGAACCGGAACGCCGCCGGACGGATCTGGACGCCGCCGAGGCGCTCCCGAACGGGCGGCTCGTCCACGTCCCCGACGCCAGTCACGCGGTGTTCCAGAGCCAGTACGACGCCGCGATGCGGGAGCTTCGGGCGTTCCTGCGCGGCTGTCAGAGCCAGAGCACGAACACGACGTAGCCCGCGAGCATCGACGCGGCGAGCAGGAACACCGCGACGCCGGAGGCCAGCATCCCGACCGTCGCCCAGAGCGCGTTCTCCCACGCCTGCTCGAACTCGCGGTCGGCGCGGCGGATCTCCAGCGCGAACACCGTGCCGAACAGCCCCAGCAGCACGCCGAGCGGGCCGAAGACGAAAAAGAGCACCAGCCCCGCGGCCGCGGCGAGCAGCGTCGTCGTCGTGCGCGCACCCTTGGCCCTGCCCGTGATCGCGCCGCCGAACAGGTCGACCACGATCGTGAGGATCCCGACGACGGTGAAGCTCAGGAGCAGCCAGATCCCCATCCGGCTGGGACCGAAGACGTACTCGACGTACACGCCAGCGAGCGCGAGCAGTCCCGAGGGGACGCCCGGCACGACGCTCGCGACGACGGCGCCGACGAGCAGCGCCAGCGCGACCGCGGTCACGGCGTCGATCATGTTCGGGCGAACGCGGCCGGCGCACAAGAATCCCGGCGGGCGCACCAGCGGATACTTACGTCGAGAGGGGGAACTCCGGCTATGCCCATCGACCCCAACTTCGACAGCAACCGCGAGCGCGTCGAGGGCGAGGAGGCGGCGGCCGCAAGCGGCGAGGACCAAGATGAGGCCGCCGTCGCGGTCTGGGGACCCGTCGACCCGCCGGAGCAACTCGGCATCCACGGCACCCACGTCGCCGTCGACTACGACCTCTGTATCGCCGACGGCACCTGTCTGGAGGACTGCCCGGTCGACGTGTTCACCTGGGTCGACACGCCCGACCACCCCGAGAGCGAGCGCAAGGTCGAGCCGACGTTCGAGGACCAGTGCATCGACTGCATGCTCTGTGTCGACGTCTGCCCGGTCGACGCGATCGACGTGGACGCCAGCCGCGCTGGCGGCGGCGGGCTTTAGTCCCAGTACGCGCGGTGCTCCTTCGCCGTCTCGGTCCCGTACGTCTCCACCAGCGGCTCGCAGGCGTCGCCGAACGCGCGCATCGTCATCCGGGTCGACACCCTGTCGAGATCCACGGCCACGTCGTCCCACTCGCGGTTCTGCAGCACTTTCTCGACGAGTAGTCGCTCTTCATCCGAATCCAACCCCGCCGCGCCGAGGATTAGCTCCCGCAGCGCCAGTTCCGTGAACGCCGCCGGCGCGGCGTGGTAGCTCCCCATCCCGTTGGCGGCGTCGACGACGACACGCCAGTCGCGCTCTGAGAGGGCCGGTTCTTCCGGCAGCGCGCTGTCGTCGACCGCCCGCAGCGCCCCGCGGATCACGTCCGGGTCGACATCCGAGAGCGGTCCAGCGAGCACGCCCGGCGCGCGCTCGCGGAACCACTCGGCGTGCCGGGCAGCGAGGTCGGCCCCGGAATCGGTGAGCGGTCGCACCATCAACGCGGAGTGCTCGCCGCTGGCGTCGTTCTTCGTCGTCGAGAGGTGGACCGTCCGGTAGCCGTTCTCCCGCCAGAAGTCGAGGAGTTCGGGCGTGGCGCCGTAGCCGACGCCCAAGTAATCGACGCGCTCCCCCCGCAGGTCAGCATCGCGGCCCCCGTCCTCGCGGAACTCCGCCTCGATCGCCGAGAGCAGCCGCGAGCCGAGGCCGCCGGACCGAACCGCGTGGTGGGTCGCGATCCGCATCACGCGGTAACCGACCGCAACGCCGCCCTCGCGGTCGCGGAGCTGGCTGGTGAACACGTCCGGCAGCATGTTTCCGCGGATTCGGTCGCCGCGGTAGACGCGCTCCCGCGTCTCCTCGCGCAGACCGCCCTCGCGGGCGAGGAGGGCGACGCTGACGACCCGGCCCTCGTGCAGCAGCGCGCGACAGGTGAGGTTCGGCGCGTCGAGCAGGCGTGCGAGGTCGTCGGGTTCGGTCCGGTAGTGAGCGAGCACGAGCAGGCCGAACGCCTCCCGGAGCAAGTGCTCGTCCGCGAGCAGCCGTTCGGGGGAGAGCGTCTCGTACTCGACTGATTCGGGCGTCGCGTCGGCGACCAACTGGTCGACCGGGGGCCGGGCGTCGAGCAGCAGCGCGCGGAACGCCCACGACTCCACGGGATCGCCGGCGGCGTAGCGGATCGGCTCGTCGAGGCGGGCGTCGGTCACGTCGCGGTCCGAGTCCGCGAGGCTCCCGCGGAAGCGCACGTCGAAGCTCCGACCCGCCCCCTCGTAGCCGTGGACGGTGGTGCAGAAGGCGGCCGGCGGACCGTCGAGGAAGCGTTCGAGCAGCGAGACTGGGAGCGCGGCCGCCTCGTCGACGATCACGGCGTCCGGGTCGTCCGGGAGGTCGGCAGCCACGGGGGGGCGGGCGAAGCGGACGCGGCCGCCGGAGTCGGCGTCGATGCAGTCCGCCGCGGAATCAGCGAGTGCGTCGGCAGCAGCGAGCCGTTCCCGAGCGCGGGCGAATATCTCGTCGGCGCCGCGGCGCTCGGGCGCGGTCACGAGCACGTCCGCCCCCTCGCGGGCGAGCGCGCCCGCAGCGAGCCCGGCGGCGCTCGACTTGCCGCGGCCGCGGTCGGCCTCGACGACGACCGCGGGGTCGGAGTCAGTCGCTCGCAGCGCTTCGAGTTCGTGGACCGCCTCGGCCTGATCGACCGTTCGGCAGGCGCGGTAGACGTCGTCGTCGAACGCCGCCTCCGCGGGCGGTTCGGGCGTCTCACGGGGGCGGGCAGGGTACGGGTCCGTCAGCCCGTCGTCGCGGATTTCGACGGCGTCGCCCTCCGGGCCGTCGTAGCTCTCGTCCACCTCACAGACTGCGGCGCCGGGGTGCGCTCGGAGCGTCGCCACGAGCCGGCGGCGGAACTGCCCGGCCACGTCGTCGATCTCGAACGGCGGGACGGCGAGCGTCTCGTCGAACGCGTCGTGGCGCTCGGCCCAGTCGTCGAGGTCGGGCGCGAGCAGGACGTACAGCCCGCCGCCGTCGACCGCGCCGACGGTGCGACCGATCGCGTTGGGCGAACACTCGTCGTGGCCGTCGAGGACGATCGCCCGCTGCGTGCGGCCGAGGAGTTCGCGGGACTGGCGCGGGCCGACGTGCTCGAACGGCCACTCCTCGGCGGCCGAGACGGCGGCGCAGTCCGGGATCGGCAGATCGGCGGCTTCGATCGCGTCGACGGCGGCGCGGCGGGTCGCGTCGGGGGGACCGGAGAGCACCAGCAGCCGGCGTTCGTTGGCGCGGTCGGCCTCCGACCGGAGGTCGGCGGCGAGCGAAGCGAGGGTCACGGTCGGCGTTCGCCCGCCGGCGGTTTGCCCGTTTCGGCCCGTGTTGGGCGCTGTCACGGTGCCGGCAGTTTGAACACGCTTTTACGTGGGCCTGTCGAATCGTGGATCGAAGCCTGTCAGGGGTTGATGATACTCCCCACCGTCAGGGACGCAGTTCCGGTGGGGCAGTCGAGCCCGCAGGCAGGACGAGGTACTACAACAATGCCAGTTTACGTCGACTACGAGACCCCCGCCGACCTCGCCGACCGCGCGCTCGACGCGCTCGAGGTCGCCCGGGACACCGGCACCGTGAAGAAGGGAACCAACGAGACGACCAAGGCCGTCGAGCGCGGGAACGCGGATCTCGTGTTCGTCGCCGAGGACGTCGAGCCCGAGGAGATCGTCATGCACCTGCCCGAACTCGCCGAGGAGAAGGGCATCGCGGTCGTCTTCGTCGAGACTCAGGACGACCTGGGTCACGCCGCCGGCCTCGAGGTCGGCAGCGCCGCCGCCGGCATCGTCGACGCCGGCGACGCCGAGGACGACGTCGAGGACATCTCCGAGAAGGTCGAGGAACTCCGGTAACCCATGAGCGCAGAAGAGGAGAACGGCACGGAATCGACGCCGGCCGAGGTGATCGAGATCGTCGGCAAGACCGGGATGCACGGCGAGGCGATGCAGGTCAAGTGCCGCATCCAGGACGGCTCGAACCAAGGTCGCATCATCACGCGGAACGTGCTGGGTCCCGTGCGGGAGGGCGACATCCTCCAGCTGCGGGAGACCCAGCGTGACGCCGACTCCATCGGAGGTGCCTGATGCCCCAGAACCGAACCTGTGACTACTGTGGCGACGACGTCGAGCCCGGCACGGGCACGATGTTCGTCCACACGAACGGCAGCGTCGTCCACTACTGCTCGGCGAAGTGCGAGAAGAACGCCGACCTCGGGCGCGAGCCCCGAGATCTGGAGTGGACCGAGGAGGGCGGCGACCACGGCACCGAGGAGACGGTCGAGGAGACCGAACCCGAGGAAGCCGTCGAAGAGGAAGAGGCTGAAGCGGAAGAAGAAGCGGAGTCCGAGGAGGAGGCTGCGGAGGCCGAATCCGAGGAGTCCGAGGAAGCCGACGCGGACGCCGAGGAGGAGGCTGAGGAGGCCGAGTCCGAGGCTGACGACGACGAGGAGGACGAGGAATGAGCGAGCGCGAGCGAACGTTCGTCATGGTCAAGCCCGACGGCGTCAAGCGCGGGCTGATCGGCGAGATCGTCTCCCGGTTCGAGCAGCGCGGCCTGAAGCTGGTCGCCGGGAAGTTCATCGAGATCCCGCGTGACCTCGCCGAGGAACACTACGGCGAGCACCGCGAGAAGGACTTCTTCGAGGGCCTCGTCGAGTTCATCACCTCCGGACCCGTCTTCGCGATGGTCTGGGAGGGGCAGGACGCCACCCGGCAGGTCCGATCGATGGTCGGCGAGACCGACCCCGCCGAGTCGCCCGCGGGCACGATCCGCGGCGACCTCGGACTGGACCTCGGGCGCAACGTCGTCCACGCCTCGGACCACGAGGACCCCGGCTCGAACGAGCGCGAGATCGATCTGTTCTTCGACGAGGAGGAGCTGATCGACTACGAGCGCCCCGACGAAGCCTGGCTCTACGAGTAACGCTTCGTCTTCTCCCGCTTTCTTCCCGGCCGCGAGCGGCGGCGCCGGAACCACAAACGCCTCGTGTCCGGGGACCGAACGGTCCGTGTATGCTCCTGAGAGCCATCACGTTCGTCTCCGGCGTCGCCGGGGCCGCCCTCCCCGAGAAGTCGATCGAGATCGGCGCGCGCTCGATGCTGGTCGGCTACGAGAACCCCGAGGACCTCGAACCCGAGGACTGGTACGTTGACGCCGTCCGATACGCGTCGGTGCTGCTGGCCGTCGCCGCACTGATCGCGCCGTTCCTGCCCACGCCGAGCGAGGGCAGCGACGACGAGGACGCCGCCGCCGAAGCCGGCCCCGTCGTCGACGTGATCGAGTCGAGCGACTGATCAGCCGTCGAACGGCCGCTCGTCGCCCCGCACGCTGTCGATTATCACGTCACCAGCGGGGCGCTCGGCCAGCCAGAACAGCTTGTAGGCGTCGACGACGCGCGCGAACTCGATATCCGGCGCGTCGGCGAGGATCGACCCCCGCAGCGTCCACTGGAACGCCGCCTCCCGCGCTTTCTCGTCGGCCTGCTCGGGCGAAAGCTCGCCGGGCAGCACCAGCACGTCCTCGATCCGCCGTTCCTCGGCCTCGGGCACCGTGTCCGCCCGGACGGCGAGCCGCCGGGAGCGGTCGACGCTGATCACCCGGCGGTCCCGCCGCGGCGAGAGCAGTGGCCGGTCGACCTCGATCTCGGCCTCGTACACGCGGAACGGGTACGCGACTGCGCCGACCCGACCCGTGGACTCGACCGACTCCCGGGGTATCCCGGGTTCGATGACCGGGAGTTCGACCGACTCGTGGCGGTCGCCGACCAGCGGGTGGTCCGCGGGCGGGAGCGACTCGTCGTCCGGCACCGCGTCAGTCGTCATCCTCCCAGTAGCCCGAGGCGACGACGTGGGCGCGGACGTTGTCGCCCTCGGTCAGCACCTTCGGCGAGGTGTCCGTCGCCTCGCCGGCGGTGTCGAGCGTGGTCCCGCCGTCGGCCACGTACTCCGAGGAGCCCGCGGTGTCCTCGCCGGCGACGATCGCCGAGAGCGGCTTGTCGAACGCGGCGAAGTGCTCGTCGACGTTTTCGGGCGGCTCGGTCGCGAGCGACACGACGATCAGCGTGGTCGTCGAGAGGATGAACGCCGGGAACAGCCCGTACACCGTCACCAGCCCGTACCAGAACGCGGCGGACTCCGGCGGCATCATCCCGACCCAGCCGAGCACCGTCGAGAGCTGAGTCCAGAGCACCATCGTCGCCGTGCCGACGATCATGCTGGCGACCGACCCCGTCGCAGTGACGCGTTTCCACCACAGCGTCGCGATCACCGTGGGGCCGATGGCGGCCCCCAGCCCGCCCCACGCGTAGTCGAGGACGAGCGTGTAGATCGGCGTGTTCTGTGCGACGAACGCGAACGCCACGCTGGCGGCGCCGAGTCCGAAGGTGACGTAGCGGGAGTAGCGGACCAACTCCTGCTGGCTGGCGTCGCGGTCGAGGAAGCCGTGGTAGACGTCCTCGACGACCGCGCTGGTCGCGACGAGCAGTTGGGAGTCGGCGCTGGACATCATCGCCGCCAGCGCGGCCGCGAGCACGATCCCCGCGATCACGCCGGGCAGCAGGTCGAGCGTGAGCCGCGGCATCGCGTTGTCGGGATCCGCGAGCGCGCCGTCGCCGAACATCGCGATCGCGTACAGCCCGACGAGCGCCGCGCCGACGTACGCGACGAACATGAACAGTTGGGCGACCATCGCGGCCAGCCGGATGTTCCGCACCCGGTCGATCCCCATGAACCGCACCATGATGTGGGGGTTGCCGGGGACGCCCAGCCCGATCGCGGCGTAGCTGATGACGCCGAAGACGGCGGCCCAGCCGGCCATTCCGGCGGTGATGCTGGTCGCTGCCGGGCCAGCAGCGGCCGCGACGGCCTCGAACGGCAGCCCCATCTCGGTGAAGGCGAGCACCGGGAGGACGATGAACGCCGCGAGGATGATCGCGCCCTGGAAGTAGTCCGACCACGCGACCGCGAAGTAGCCGCCGAGGAACGTGTAGCCGATGACGATCACGCCGCCGGCGACGATGCCGATCCACGGCTCGATCCCGGTGAGCACCTGCAGCAGCGTGCCGGCGGCAACGATCTGGGCGCCGACGTAGCCGCCCTCGAACAGCATCAAAACGAGCGCGGAGACGGCTTTCACCGCCCCGGTGTCGTCGCCCAGCCGCGTCTCGAAGAACGTCGGCAGCGTCACCGAGCGGACGAGTTCGGTGTACTTCCGGAGCCGTTTGGCGATGCCGGCCCACGCGAACAGGTCGGCGGGGATCATCCCCAGCCCGTTGAGAAAGGCCATGATCCCCGTGCCGTAGGCGTCGGCGGGGACGCCCAGCGTGAGCCAGCCGCTCATCTCGGAGGCGCGCTCGGAGAACCCCGTCACGACCGGGCCGATCTCCCGGCCGCCGATGACGTAGTCGCCGACGGAGTCCATGAAGCGGGAGGCCCACAGCCCGATACCGACGAGGATCAGGAGGTAGAACGCGAACGTGCCGAGCACCCAGACCCCCGCGCCGCCGGCGATCCCGCCGCTCTGGATCGGGACGCCGCTAAGCATGGTCCTCCTGGTAGCGCTCGCGGATCGCGCGCTCGCGGCGCCCCTCCCAGACGTAGTACACGATCAACATCAGGAAGAAGACCGCGTACGGTCCGACGACGCCCAGCCAGTCGAGTGTGCTCATCGCTGCCATGCCCGTCCTTCGCCGATCAACGATATATGTGTTTGGCTCCGATCGCGTGACGGCAGCGCGTTGACGTGTCGGTCGGGTCAGTCGTCGGCGGGGGCGGCGTCGCGGGCCGGCACGTCGATCTCGCCGGCGTCGAGGGCGGCCTCGACGTTCCGGGCCGCGGTCACGAGGTTCGCGGTCTTCTCGTAGGCCGCCTCGCGGGGGAGCAGCTTCAGCCCGCAGTCCGGCGATATCGTGAGCTTCTCCGGCGGGACGACTTTCAGGCCCTGCCGGATGTTTTCCTCGATCTGCTCGACGCTCTCGACCTCGGCGGTGTGAGCGTCGACGACGCCCAGCGCGAGGTCGGGCGCGAACTCGCCGTCCGCGAACGTCTCGATCTGCTCGTAGTCGCCGTTACAGAGTTCGAGGTCGACCTCGTCGATCGGGAACTCGTTGAGTTCGGGGTAGATGCGGGAGTAGTCGCCGTAGCAGACGTGCAGCCCCACGCGCACCTCGTCGGGCACGCCGTCGACGATGCGTTCGAGGCAGCCGCCGACGATGGCGTGGTCGTCGGGCGTCGTCGCCAGCGCGGGTTCGTCGATCTGGATGTAGCGGGCGCCCGCGTCCACGAGTTTCTCGATCTCCTCGTTCACCAGCTCGGCGAGGTCGTAGGCCAGCGCCTCGCTGTCGCCGTAGTGCTCGTCGAACGCCCAGTTCGCGAGCGTATACGGCCCGGTGATCGGCACCTTGACCGGGCGCTCGGCGACCTCGTCGGTGAACTCGAACTCGTCGACCAGCCACGGCTCGTCGTAGCTGACCTCCTCGACGACGCTCGGCTTGTCGAAGTAGTTGTGGCCCCACACCTTCACAGGCCCGTTGAACTCGTAGCCGTCGATGCGCTCGGCGAAGAACTCCACCATCTCGTTGCGGCGCATCTCGCCGTCGACGACGGTGTCCAGCCCCGCGCGCTCGTGCTCGTCGGTGATCAGGCGGGCCGCGTCGTCGTGGGCTTCTTCGAGGTCGTCCTCGTCGAACGACGAGTCCGGATCGTCCGCGAGGTCGTCGGCGCGGTTGAGCCACGTCGGCTTGGGGTAGGAGCCGACCACGCTCGTCAGCAGGAAGTGGTCGTGCGCGTGGTCGTCGGGACGGAACTGCTCGCGGTTGGCGGCGTCGCGGGCCATCAGGCGCTCACCTCCGTCTCCGGGGCGATCTCGGCCGCCTCCGCGAGCACCGAGAGCTTCTCGCGGTACGTCGAGACGGGGAGGTAGGCGAGTTCGGTGTTCGGCGTGGCGTAGACGGTGTCGAACGTCTGGCTCGGGATCTGGTCGAGCACCCAGTCGATCCGCTCGGCGACCGTATCGGCGGACTCGACGGCGGTGTTCTGCCCGTCGACGAGGCCCAGCGAGATCGACCCCTTCGTGCCGAACTCGGTGACGTTGTACAGGTGGGCGTCGCGGTCGCCGGCGACGAAGTCGAAGCCGAACGCGTCCACGTCGGCGTCCATCAGGTGGGCGTACGTCTTCTCCTCGTGGGCGTCCCAGTAGCTCTGGAGCACCACGTCGGCGTCGGTCGCCGCCGCCACGGCGTCGACCGCGTCGCTGACGCGCTCGTTCTCCTCGCCCTCGGGCGGATCGGTCACCAGCGAGGGGTCGAGCAGGAACAGCGTCTCGTGGGCCGGGAGCGCCTCGACCTCGCCGGCGAGGAACTCCGCGATCGCGTGGAGGAACTCGGCCTCGTCGCCGTAGTGTTCGTCCGTCGCGAGTTCGGCGAGCGTGTAGGGGCCGGGGAGGACCGCTTGGAGGGACTCGTCCTCGTTCAGCAGTCCCGTCGCGGTGTCGAGTTCGGCGGGCACGTCGCCGCTGGCCCCGAGATCGTCGACGACGCGGGGGTCGCGGTAGAAGTTGTTGTTGTCGTAGTAGCGCACGATCCCGCCGGTCTCCACGGCGTCGTGGACCGCCAGCGGGTGGGCGAGGAAGTCGTCCCAGCGGCCCTGCCCCTCGACGATGCGGTCGAGGCCGGCCGCGCGCTGATCCTCGATCAGTTCCTCGCGGACGCGCTCGTACGCCTCGCGGACCCCAGGCCCCTCGTCGCCGTCGACGAGGTCACCTTTCTGGTGGCCTTTCAGGTCCGAGAGCTCGTCTTTCGCCCAGTCGGGCAGCGGGTACAGCCCCAGCGTGGTCGCGACTCGCTCAGTCATGGATAGCCGTTCCGGATGCAGGAGCTTAATAATTGCTACTCTGAAAAATGCCTTTCAGTTATCCCCGTCGGGACGGAAGTGACACGCGACGGTCCGGCCGTCGCCGTTCTCGGGCCGAGGCTCCCCGCCCGACTCGCGCTCGGTGAGCGCCGGATCCTCGGCGACACACCGCGCCGCGGCGTCGTCGTCGAGGCGTTCGCGCAGGTGACACCGCGGGTGGAACCGACAGCCATCGGGCGGGTCGGCGGGGTCCGGCGGCGAGCCGGGGAGGCGGATGCGCTCGTCCGGTTCCGGCTCGGCCCGGACTCGGGGGACGCTCGACAGCAGCGCCTCCGTATAGGGGTGGGCCGGGTCGTCGAGGACGGTCCCGAGGTCGCCGAGTTCGACGAACTCCCCGAGGTACATCACCGCGACGCGGTCGGCCACCTGCCGGACGACGCTCACGTCGTGGCTGATCAGCAGATACGTCAGCCCGCGCTCGTCCTGCAGGTCCCGGAGGAGTTCCAGAATTCCGGCCCGAACGCTCACGTCCAGCGCGGAGACCGGCTCGTCGAGGACGAGCAGGTCGGGGTCGAGCGCGAGCGCGCGGGCGATGCCCACGCGCTGGCGCTGCCCGCCCGAGAGCTCGTGGGGGAACGCGTCGTAGTGGCGGTCGCCGTCGAGCCCGACCGTCTCGAGCAGGTCGCGGACGTACGCCGCACGGTCGTTCTCGCGCTCGTCGTGGATCACCAGCGGCTCGGCGACGATGCGGCCGACGGTCATGCGCTCGTTCAGCGTCGAGAACGGGTCCTGAAACACCATCTGTACCCGGCGGCGGAACGCCTTGTCCGGGCCGCCGGCGAGGGAGTCGCCGTCGAAGATCACCTCCCCCGCCGTCGGCTCGTCGAGGCCGATCACCGTCTCCGCGAGCGTCGACTTCCCGCAGCCGGACTCGCCGACGACCGCCAGCGTCTCGCCCCGCTGGAGGTCGAAGCTCACGCCGTCGACGGCCCGGACCGCCCCCGTCTGCCGCTTGAGGATCCCCGACCGGACGGGGTAGTGGCGCTTCAGGTCCCGGACCGAGAGCAGCGGGTCGCTCACTCCTCCACCTCCTCGGTCCACTCGATCGACGCCACGGCCGACCGGTCGTAGTCGTCGCCGCCGGGGTGGGAATCGGTGTAGGCGTAACAGGTCGCCTCGTGGCGGTCGTCGCCCCCGCCGGTCGCGTCCCCGTCGTCGAACCGGACCGTCGGCGGCGCTTGGCCGTCGCAGAGTCCGGCTTCCGCGGCGGGACAGCGCGGGTGGAACCGACAGCCTGCGGGCGGGTCGGCGAGGTCAGGCGGCGAGCCGCCGATCGGGTCCAGATCGCGGCGCTCGTCAACGTCGGGGACGCTGCGGAGGAACGCCTGCGTGTAGGGGTGCCGCGGCGAGCCGAGCAGCTGTTTCCGGCTGCCGCGCTCGACGATCCGGCCGGCGTACATCACCATGATCCGCCGACAGAGCTGGGAGACCACGCCGAGGTCGTGGCTGATAAGGAGGAGGGACATCTCCCGTTCGGCGACGAGTTCGCGGAACAGGTCGACGATGCCCGCCTCCACGCTCACGTCCAGCCCGGTCGTCGGCTCGTCGGCGATCAGCAGGTCGGGCTCGCCGGCCAGCGCCATCGCGATCACCGCGCGCTGGGCCATCCCGCCGGAGTACTCGTGTGGGTAGTCGTCGACCCGCCCCGCGGGGTCGCCGATGCCGACCTCTTCGAGCAGGTCGATCGCCTCGGCGCGGGCCTCGCGCTTGGTGAGGTCGCGGCTCGCCCGGACCGCCTCGATGATCTGGGCGCCGACGGTCTCGGTCGGGTCGAACGCCGCCTCGGCGTTCTGGAACACCATCCCGATCCCCGACCCCCGAATCGAGCGGAGCGTTTGCTGCGACGCGCCGACCAGTTCCTCGCCGCGCCACTCGACCGAGCCTTCGACGCGGCCCTCGTCGATCAGGCCGACGAGCGAGCGCACGGAGACGGATTTTCCGGCGCCGGACTCGCCGACGATCCCCAGCGTCTCGCCCGCCCGGAGTTCGTAGCCGATCCCGTCGACGGCGACCAGCGGCTCCCGACGGCCGAACGTGGTTCGGAGGTTCTCGACCCGGAGGAGCGGCTGTTCGTCGCTTGCGTCGTCGGCGCGTTCGTCGGTCGAAGTGTGGGAGTCAGCCATCGTGAGTCACCTGTTGGGGTCGGTTCGGGGATCGAGCACGTCGCGCAGGCCGTCGCCGAGCAGATTGAACCCGAGGACGGCGATCACGATCGCGACGCCCGGGAACACGCTGTACCACCACTCGCCGCTGTCGACGTACCCCTTGCCGACCCGGAGGATCGACCCCCACGAGGGGCGGGGCGAGGGGACGCCGACGCCGAGGAAGGAGAGCGACGATTCGAGGACGATCGCCAGCGCGGCCGTCACCGTCGCCTGCACGAGGATCGCCGAGAGGCAGAACGGCAGGACGTGGACGAGCAGGATCCGGAAGTGAGAGGCACCCAGCGAGCGCGCGACCCGGACGTGCTCCTCCTCGACGACGGAGACGGCGCTGCCCCGGGTGACGCGGGCGAACTGCGGGATGTAGACGATCCCCAGCGCGGCGACGATGTTGGTCAGCGACTGCCCGAACACCGCGACCAGCGTCAGTCCGAGCAGGATCGCCGGGAACGCGAAGATGGAGTCCATCAGCCGCATCAGCGCGTCGTCGACCCGGCCGCCGACGTAGCCCGCGACCAGTCCGATCGGGACGCCGACCGCGCCCGCGACGAGGGGGGTTGCGACGGCGACCTGTAGCGCGATCCGCGCGCCGAACAGCACTCGCGAGAACAGATCCCGGCCGTAGCGGTCGGTGCCGAACGGGTGGGCGAGGCTGGGGCCTTGCAGGCGCGCGGGCACGTCGACGGCCGCGGGGTCGTACGGCGCGAGCACGGGCGCGAGCAGCGCGATCAGCAGGAATCCCGTCGTGACGACCAGCCCGCCCATCGCGAGGTTGTTCTGGCGGAAGCGCGCGGCGAACGCCCGCCCGCGGCGGCGGAGCGGGGAGTCGGCGCGGTCGGTGGTGGCGTCGGCCGGGGAAGCGTCCGAGCCGGGTTCGGCGTCGCTCATTCTTCACCCCGCAGCTTCGGGTTCAGGTAGAAGTACGCGCCGTCGACGACGATGTTCACCGCGACGAAGAACGTCGTGTAGACGAGCACTACGCCCTGGAGGGTGATGTAGTCCCGGCTCCCGATCGCGTCGATCAGCAGCCGGCCCATCCCGGGGATGGAGAACACCTGCTCGATCACGACCGAGCCGCCGAGCAGGTAGCCGAACTGCATCCCGATCACCGTCACGACCGGGATGAACGCGTTCTTCGTCGCGTGGGCCAGCACGCGCAGTTCGCTCGTCCCCTTCATCCGGACGGCATTCAGGTACTCCCGGCGGAGCTCTTCCAGCAGTTCCGAGCGCAGCATCCGGGTGACGACGGCGGCCATCGCGGTGCCGAGGGTGATCCCCGGCAGCAGCAGGTACCTGACCCCCTCGATGGGGTCCTCCAGCGGCGAGACGTAGCCCGCGACGGGGAGCCAGTCGAGGTTGACCCCGAACAGGAGCAGGAGCAGTATTCCCAGCCAGAAGTTCGGGATCGAGACGCCCAGCAGGCCGAAGCCGAGGCCGACGCCGTCGAGCCACTCGCCGCGGTTGGTCGCGCTCAGCAGCCCCGCGGGGATCGCGATCGTCAGCGACACCAGAAACCCCGCGAGCGTGAGAAACAGCGTCGTCGGCAGCCGGGACGCGATCGACGCGCTGACCGGGCGGTCGTCGACGTAGGAGCGGCCGAGGTCACCCCGCAGCGCGTCGGTGACGTAGTCGACGTACTGCACGGGCAACGGCTTGTTCAGGCCGAGTTCGGCCCTGACGGCGGCAAGCTGCTCCGGCGGCGCGTCGGCGCCCAGCATCACGATCGCGGGGTCGCCGGGGACGAGCCTGATCAGGCCGAAGATCGTCACCGACACCAGCGTGAGCACCGGCAGCGCCCAGAGCAGCCGCCGGACCAGAAACGCCTGCAGCCGTGAGACCATCGCCCTCGGCGCTCACTCCCCCTTCCACATCGTCCAGTAGCGGGTGTACGGGAGCAGCCACGGCTGGACGCCGTAGACGTTCGAGCGCAGCCCCGAGATGCCGTCGGCGCGGGCAACCGAGATCCATGGACAGTTCTTGTTGACGAGCTTCTCGAACTCCGTGTACGTCTCGACGCGAGTCTCCTCGTCAGTCTCGCTGCGTCCCCGTTCGAGTAGTTCGTACATCCGCTCGGCGTCGGGCTGGTCCTCGCCGTAGTGGTTGTACTGGGCGCCGTCGGGGTGGATGAACCCGTAGTAGTGCCGGTCGGGGTCGATCTTGAACGGGACCGAGAACGCCATCGCGCCGAAGTTGCCGCCGACGAAGTCGGAGAGCTGGGTCGCCCACTCCAGCGTCTCGGTCTCGGCGTCGATGCCGGCTTCCGAGAGTTGGGCGACCAGCAGGTCCGCGGTGGTCTCCATCAGCCCGTAGCGGGAGTTGGTCTTAATCGTCAGCGTCTCGCCCTCGAGGGGGTTGCCGGCCTCGTCGAGGATCTCGCGGGCGCGCTCGGGGTCGTGGGTGCGCCGGCTGTCGCCGAGGTCGTAGTGCCAGATGCTGTCCTCGGCGTAGGGCTGCCACGCCGCCTGCCCGTAGCCCGAGACGGCCGCCTCGACGATCGACTCCCGGTCGATCGCGTGGGCGACCGCGCGCCGGACCGCAGGCTCGTCCCACGGCGGCTCGCTGCAGTTGATGTGGATCTGCCCCCACTCGGTGCCGCGCTGGCGGGAGAGCTTCGTCTCGTCGTCGTCCCGCAGCGTCGCGGCGTCGCTGCCGGAGACGCCGCGGACCATGTCCACGTCGCCGGCCCGCAGCGCGGCGACCCGGGAGTCGGCGTCCGGGATCGGCGTGATCTCGACAGTATCGAGCAGCGGGACGTCCTCGCTGCGGTAGTCGTCGAACGCCGCGAGCGTCAGGTGGTCGCCCGGCTCGTGCTCCTCGAGCCGGAACGGGCCGGTCCCCACAGGCTCCTGGAAATCGCCGAGTTCGCCGCCCTGCTCCTCGACGGCCTCCTCGGGGACGACGACCCACGGGACGCGCCCGAGGAAGCTGAAGAACGGTGCGAACGTCTCCGCGAGGGTGAAGGTGACCTCGTACTCGCCGGTCGCCTCGACGGACTCGACCGCCGAGAGGTCCGCGCCCATCGCCGCCTCCTGGTTCATCCGCTCGAAGGAGTACACCACGTCCTCGGCGGTCATGCCGCGGTCGACCGGCGGGTGGAACCGGGCGTCCTCCGTCAGCGTGAACGTGTACGTGCGGCCGTCGTCGCCGATCTCCCAGTCGGTTGCAAGCCGGCCCGCGGGCGCGCCGTCCTCGAAGGTGAGCAGCGTCTCACAAACGTTGAACACGACGACCCACGACACCACGCTCTCGGTCTGGTGGGGGTCGAGCCCGGTGAGTTCGGACTCGAAGCCGACCCGGAGGGTGCCCCCCGACTGGGGGCCGCCCTCTGGCGTCGACGCCGACTCGGTCGCGGACGGCACGTCGGTGTCCTCGGTTGGGGTGCCGTCGCCGCCGGTACAGCCGGCCATCGCTGTCGCCGCCGCGCCGCCGACC
The DNA here is from genome assembly GCF_054653455.1 of Halolamina salina. Classification (NCBI taxonomy): domain Archaea; kingdom Methanobacteriati; phylum Methanobacteriota; class Halobacteria; order Halobacteriales; family Haloferacaceae; genus Halolamina; species Halolamina salina. Next base: position 2,262,712 of record NZ_BAAIGE010000002.1, read on the forward strand.
GCCGAGAGGAACGTTCGTCGGCCGGTCGCGGTGTCCTCGCCCTGCATTACTGGATACGGAGCGGCGGGGCGGGTAAAGCTTCCACGGTACACACACGGCGGCGATCAGTCCCGCACGACGAGCACCGGCGCGACCGCGCCCTCGGCGATCCGTTCGGCGTCGCCGCCGAACAGCGAGGTCAGCACTCCGGGGCCGCCCTCGCCCATCACGATCACGTCGAACTCCGCCGAGCGGTCGACGACCGCACGGACGGGGGTGTCGCTCTCGGTGAACTCGGTCCGGACGCGGTCGGTCGCGAGGCCGCGGTCGGCCAGCGTCTCGCGAGCGCGCGTGACGGCCGCGTCGGCGTCGAACTCGCCGCCGGTGTCGATCCCCCACAGCGTGACCGACCCCTCGCGGCCGGCGAGCAGCGTGGCGACGAGGTCCGCGAGCCGGTCCACGTCGACGGCGCCGCGGACGGGGACGATCACGTCCTCGACGGCACCGACGGGGTTGGGGAGCAGGACCGCCGTGGCGTCGGTCTCGCTGGCGACGCGGTCGACGGTCGCGTCGCGGTCGTGGGTGAACGCGACCCGGGTCTCGACCTCTCGGCCCGCCTCGCGGAACGCCGCGGCGATCTCGTCGATGGCCGCGTGTGCGCGGTCCTCGAACTGCATGCTCGCCTGCTCGGTGGGCGTCTGCTCGGGCAGGACGTGGTAGCCCAGCAGCACCACCTCGGTGGGCGCGAGGAACTCGACCAGCGGGACCGAGAGGGACTCGCCTTCGAGCACTTCGACGGGGACGAGCACCTTCGGCGGCTCGCGGATCGTGAACGACGCCTCGGCCATGATCTCCTCGGGTGTGGGTTCGTTCTCGGTCATCTACAGCACCCCCTTGAGTCGCACGTCGTCGGCGTAGTACTTGTACCAGCCGGCGGCCGCGATCATGATCGCGGCGCCGATGATCTGTGACTCCCGCTCCATGAACGCGATCAGCCCGAAGCTCGCGAGCGCGCCGATCCCCGCGACCAGCGGGTAGGCTGGGACCCGGAACTCGGGGTCGTACCACTCCGGCTCGTCGCGGCGCATCGCGATCAGCGCCACGCAGATCAGCCCGTACATCACCAAGTGGAGGAAGGAGGCCACCTCCGCGAGCAGTTCGACCTCGCCGAGGGCGACCAGCACCAGCACGGGGCCGCCGGCCATCGACAGCGCGACGTGGGGCGTGCCGTACTGGAGGTTGACGCGGCTGGCAAACTGCGGCAGCAGCGCGTCCTTGCTGACCGCGAACACCGCTCGGGAGGTCGAGAGGATCGACGCGTTCGCGCTCGAGACGGTCGCGAGCAGCCCGCCGATCAGGATTGTCAGCGCGCCCACGTCGCCGCCGAACGCGCGGGCCACCTCGACGATGGCGGTCTCGCCGAACCCCGAGAGCCGGCCGCTGCCGAACGCGCTGGTCGCGACGAAGATGGTCGAGACGTACAGCACGGCGACGATCAGCACCGAGCCGACCATCGCCAGCGGGAGGTTCCGACCGGGGTCCTTGATGTCGCCGGCGACGGTCGCGACCTGCGCGAAGCCGAGGTAGGAGGTGAACACCAGCGCGGCGGTGGAGAAGACGGGCATCAGCCCGAACGGCATGAACGTCTCGGGCGTGCTCGTGGTGCCGAACACGCCCAGCGCGTCGAGGCCGCCGTAGCTCAGGAAGACGACGAGAATGGTCAGCAGCAGGCCGACCACGTAGTTCTGGAGCTTCGCGGCGTTCTCGGTACCGAAGAGGTTCAGCGCGGTGAGCAGCAGGCCGAACCCCAACGCGAGCGCGTCGACGACGGGTAGCCCGCCGATCCGGACGCCGGCTTCCGCGAGCAGCGCGGCGGCGTAGCTCCCGAAGCTGACGAGGTAGAACGCGGTGGCGAACACCAGCCCCAGCCAGATGCTGATGCCGACGACGGCGCCCGGGAGCGACCCCAGCCCCCGCGAGATGAAGTAGTAGCCGCCGCCGGATTTCGGCATCGCGGTCGCGAGTTCGGAGGCGGGCAGCGCCACCAGCAGGGCGATGACCGCGCCGATGGCGAAGGAGGCGGCCGCCGCCGGCCCCGCCTCGCCCGCGGCCAGCCCCGGGAACACGAAGATTCCCGCGCCGATCATCGTCCCCACGCCGATGGAGACGCCGCCGACCAGCCCGATCGACCGCTCCAGCTCCGACCCCTCCTCGGTGACGGCCGTGTCGCTGTCGGCGTCGGTCGGCAGCGCGACCGTCTCGGGGGACTCTCCCGCCCTGTTCGCCCCCTCCGGACGCTCCGTACCCATGGGTGTTCGGTCGGGGCAGGCGTCAAAGAAGATGGTGGCCGGTCCGACAGGGGCGCTCCGCAGCCCCCGGACTCACGGTGCTGGCGCGCGAACGCGCGGCCATGGCCGAGACGGTTCCCGTGACGGTCGTCGACGGCGACGACCGCTCGACGATCGAGGTCGAGCGCGGGCGGACGCTGCGGGACGCGCTGCTCGACGCCGGGTTCGAGGTGTACGGGCGTGTCTCGAAACACGCCAACTGCGGCGGCCGGGGACTCTGTGGGACCTGTGGCGTGGCGATCGAGGACGGACCGGCGCCGACGCACTGGCACGACTCGGCGGCGGCGCGTTTCGGGTACCCGCGGCTCTCGTGTCGGATTACGGTTGAGGAGGCGATGACGGTTCGGTTGGTGGAGAAGGTGGTTTGGGGGCAGTTACTGCCTGACTCCTCTGGGAGGGGATGAGTCGTAGAGTGTACGCAGTAGACTCGTCGCTACGCTCCTCGTCGTTGCGCCGTCAGAAAGTGGGTTGGGGCGGATTTGAACCGCCGGCCTCCTCCATGTCAAGGAGGTGTCATAACCGGACTAGACTACCAACCCGACCGGGCTTACTTCGTACCCTATCTACCGCGCGGGTTTAGTTGAAGGTTTCGAAAGTCGACTCCGGCAGGTGATTCCTCACCGCCCGCCGTGACACTCCGGCACACGACAGCGTTAAGTCGATGAACAGAGTTGTACACTATACACCCAATCCGTACATTCGGATCCCCCACCCATGCAGGAACTCATCGAACGCGTGACCGACGGCGAGGACCTGAGCGTTGAGGAGGCCCGCGAGGCCGCGACGCGGGTCTTCGAGGAGGCGACGGAGGCACAGATCGGCGCGCTGCTGGCCGCGCTCCGGGCCAAAGGCGAGACCGAGGCCGAGATCGCCGGCTTCGCACAGGGGATGCGCGACGCCGCGCGCACGATCGACCCCGACGGCGCACCGCTGGTCGACACCTGCGGCACCGGCGGCGACGACTACAGCACGATCAACGTCTCGACCACCAGCGCGATCGTCGCCGCGGGCGCGGGCGTCGCGGTCGCGAAGCACGGCAACTACTCCGTCTCCTCCTCCTCCGGGAGCGCCGACGTGCTGGAGGTCGCCGGCGCCGACGTGGAGGCCGAACCGCCCGCCGTCGAGGACGCCATCGAGCGCGACGGGATCGGCTTCATGCTCGCGCCGGTGTTCCACCCCGCGATGAAGGCCGTCATCGGCCCACGGAAGGAGCTCGGCATGCGGACGATCTTCAACGTGCTCGGGCCGCTGACCAACCCCGCCGGCGCCGACGCGCAGGTACTCGGTGTCTACAGCGAGGAACTGGTCCCCCAGATCGCGGAGGCACTGACTCACATGCCCGTCGAGCACGCGCTCGTGGTCCACGGCGACGGGATGGACGAGATCGCGCTGCACGGCCCCACCACAGTCGCCGAAGTCGAGGGGGAGGAAGTCACCGAGTACACCATCGAGCCTGCGGATCTCGGCCTCGGCAGCGCGCCCGTCGACGCCATCGCCGGCGGCACGCCACAGGAGAACGCCGAGGACCTGCGGGGGATCGTGACCGGCGACGTGACCGGGCCGAAGCGTGACGTGATCCTCGCCAACGCCGGTGCGGCGATCTACGTCGCCGGCCTCGCCGACGACCTGGCGGAGGGAGTCGAGAAAGCCGCCGACGCGATCGACGAGGGCGCCGCCGCCGAGAAGTTCGACGCGCTCTGTGGCGAGCCGGTCGAGGCCGAGTGATGGTCCGCGCGAAGCTCTGTGGGCTCGGTACCGAGGCGGACGTCCACGCAGCGGTCGACGCCGGCGCCGACGCGGTGGGGTTCGTCACCGACGTGGACGTGGACACGCCCCGAGAAGTCGCCCCCGAGCGCGCGGCAACGCTGGCCGACGCGGTGCCGCCGTTCGTCACGACCGTCGCCGTCACGATCCCCGACAGCGTCGCGGCCGCCGTCGAGGTCGCCGACCGCGTCCACCCCGACGCGATCCAGATCCACGGCGAGTTCGGCCCCGAGGACGTGCGGGTGATCCGCGAGCGCGCGGGCGTCGACGTGATCGTCGCGCTCGGCGCCGACGAAACTGCCCGCGCCAGCGAACTCGAGGGCGTCGCGGACGCACTGCTCGTGGACTCGCTAACCGACGAGGACGCCGGTGGGACGGGGGAGACCCACGACTGGGAACGCACTCGCGAGCTTCGCGAGAGTCTCTCCACCCCACTCGTACTCGCCGGTGGACTCACCCCGGAGAACGTCCGCGAGGCAGTCGAGACGGTCGATCCCTTCGCCGTCGACGTGGCAAGCGGCGTCGAACGCGACGACGAGCCGGGACGAAAGAACCACGACGCGCTGGCGGCGTTCGTCCGCGAGGCTCGGGCCGCAGTCGAAACCGCGCCCGCCGCGGAGGGTATCTGATGCCGACGTTCGACCGGTCGCGCGAGGCGTTCGAGGCACTGTTCACTGGCGTCGACGGTCCCGCGGTCGCCCGGCTCACGGCCACGCTCGACACCGACACGGAGCCGCTGTCGGCCTACGCCGCCCTCTCCGACCGCAGCGACCACACGTTCCTGCTCGAGAGCGCGGAGAAAGTCGCCTCCAGCGACCCCGCCGGCGCGTTCGCCCCCGCAGAGGGCCACAGCGACGCCGGCGACGACGACGCCGACCGACACGCGCGGTTCTCGTTCGTCGGCTACGACCCCGAGGCGCTGGTCTCCGTCTACCCCGACCGCACCGAGGTCGAGGGGTTCGGTCCGGCGGCACGCTTCCTCGACGGCCTGGACGCCGACGCCGGGGAGGAGGTCGGTGCCTGCGGCGAGGAGCTGAACGACCCCGACACGCTCGACCGCCTGCGACTCGCGCTCCCGGGCGTCGAACGCGTCGGATTCGAGGCCAGCGACCGCCAGCGCCTCGACGGTGGCCTCGTCGGCTTCCTCGCGTACGACGCAGTGTACGACCTCCACCTCGACGAGGTGGGCGTCGAGCGGCCCGATCCGGTCGTCCCCGACGCGCAGTTCGTGCTCACCACCCGGACGCTCGCGTTCGACGACCGCGAGGGCACCGTCGAACTGGTGTTCACGCCGATCGTCGGTACCGACGACGACCCCGGCGCCGTCTACGACCGACTCGTCGCGGAGGCCGAAACCGTCGCCGGCGATCTCTCCGCCGCCACGGAGCCAGAAACCGGTGGGTTCGACCGCGAAGCCGACACGTCCGGCCCCCGAGACGAGTACGAAGCGGCCGTCGCCGAGATGCAGGAGCACGTCCTCGACGGCGACGTGTATCAGGGCGTCGTCTCCCGGAGTCACGAGATTACGGGCGATCTGGACACGCTCGGACTCTACGAGTCGCTGCGGGAAGTGAACCCCTCGCCGTACATGTACCTGCTCTCCTTCGGCGACCGATCGGTCGTCGGGGCGAGCCCGGAGACGCTCGTCTCGGTGACCGGTGAACGGGTCGTCTCGAACCCCATCGCGGGCACCTGCGCACGCGGCGCCAGCCCCGTCGAAGACCGACGGCTCGCGGGCGAACTGCTCGCCGACGGGAAGGAGCGCGCCGAACATACGATGCTGGTCGACCTCGCGAGAAACGACGTGCGGCAGGTGTCCCGACAGGGGTCGGTGCGCGTCGAGGAGTTCATGAACGTGCTCAAGTACAGCCACGTCCAGCACATCGAGTCGACTGTCACCGGACGGCTCCACCCGGATTTCGACGGGTTCGACGCAACCCGGGCGGCGTTCCCGGCCGGGACGCTCACTGGCGCGCCGAAAGTCCGCGCGATGGAGTTGCTCGACGAACTCGAGGCCGATCCCCGGGGGATCTACGGCGGCGGCGTGGGCTACTTCTCTTGGACCGGCGACGCCGACACGGCGATCGTGATCCGGACCGCGACGGTCGAACACGGGGACCCCGACGAGGTTCACGTCCGCGCCGGCGCGGGCGTCGTCGCCGACAGCGAGCCCGAAAGCGAGTACGAGGAGACCGAACAGAAGGTCCGCGGCGTGTTGGACGCGCTGGAGCGGATCGAAGGGGGTGAGCCATGAGCACCCCGACGACCGACGACGGCGACGCGCCGACGGTGCTGTTCGTCGACAACTTCGACTCGTTCACGTACAACCTCGTGGAGTACGTCGGCGAGGGCGCGCCCGACGCCGACGTGGAAGTCCTGCGGAACACCGCCTCGCTCGACCGAGTCCGGGAGATCGACCCCGACGCCGTCGTCATCAGTCCCGGCCCGGGCCACCCGCGAAACGAGCGCGACGTGGGGCTCACGATGGACGTGCTCCGGGAGGTCAGCCCCGACGTGCCCACCCTCGGGGTCTGCCTCGGCCTCGAAGCCGCCGTGTTCGAGTACGGCGGCGAGGTGGGGCACGCACCGCGACCGATCCACGGGAAGGCGTTCCCGGTCGAACACGACGGCGAGGGTGTCTACGCCGGCCTCGAACAGGGGTTCCAAGCGGGTCGCTACCACTCGCTGGTCGCGACGGACGTGCCCGACGAGTTCGAAGTGACGGCGACGACGCTCGACGATCCGGAGAACGGCGACAGCGAGGAACTGGTGATGGGTGTCCGCCACCGCGAGCACCCGATCGAGTGCGTGCAGTTCCACCCCGAGTCGGTGCTCACGGCCGTCGGCCACGACGTGATCGGCAACTTCCTCGACGGCGCGCTTCCCTGATCCGTTCTTAGAGGAACGTCGTCACCAGCCAGAGCGCGCCGATCAGCACCGACGCTATCAGTACAAGTTTCCACGCGATGCTGAGCACGACTCTACCGACGAGGATCACGATACCGATAGCGATGACGGCGAGCAGCGCCTGACCGATCGGCCCCTCCGGCATCGGTAGCTGCAGGAGCGCCAGCGACGCCGCCGGGAATGTGGTGGACATACTCCGAGGTGGGCCGCGCGACAGCATAACTCTGGGGGCCGACTTCAAGTATGAGAGCGGGACCAGCCCCCGTGTGCGTTGAGAACTGCCGTGTCGGGGACGAGGCGGGAGCGCGACACACCCGACACGGAACGAGGGTCGCCTGTTCGCCCTACGCGAAGTCCTCGTAGCGTGGCTGCTCGCGATCGCCGGGGAACTCGCCGACGGGTGCGGTGGTCTGGTCGCCGCTCTCCATCTCCTTGACAGTCACCTCGTCGTTCGCGAGGTCCTGCTCGCCGACGATCACGACCGTCTCCGCGTTGATCGAGTCGGCGTACCCCATCTGGGCGCCGAAGCTCCGATCGGACACGTCGGTCTCGACGACGTTTCCGGCCGCCCGGAGCTCACGGGCGATCCGGGCGGCCACCTCGCGGGTGTCGCCGACCGTGAGCACGTAGTAGTCCGTCGAGACCGCCTCCTCGGGGAAGACGCCGGCCTCCTGCAGGAGCAGCGGCAGCGTCGAGTTCATCACGCCCGGCGCGACGCCCACGGCGGGGGTGGGCTGGCCGCCGAAGGACTCGATCAGGTCGTCGTAGCGACCGCCGCCGAAGATCGCCCGGGAGACGCGGTCCTCGGTGTCGAAGCACTCGAACACGACGCCAGTGTAGTAGTCGAGGCCACGGGCGGTCCGGAGCGACACCCGGCAGTGCTCCCGGACGCCGAAGTCCTCGGCCGCCGACAGCACCGCCTGCAGGTTCTCGACGGCGTCGGTCAGCGTCGGCCGGTCGACCTCGGCCAGCAGCGCGTCCAGATCCTCGTTTCCGGCCGCGAGCAGGTCGTCGAACGCCTCCGCGTCCTCGATCGAAAGTCCGGCGTCGGCCAGCAGGCCGAGGTACTCCGCGCGGTCGACCTTCTCGCTCTTGTCGACCGCCCGGATCGCCTCCTGCACGTCGACGTCCTCGTCGAACGACCGGAGGAGCTCGCCGAGGATGTCCCGGTGGGAGACGCGGAACTCGAACTCCGAGGCTGGCAGCCCCAGCTCCGAGAGCGTGTCCGCGGCGAACGCGAGGATCTCGGCGTCGGCCTCCGGCTCGGCGGAGCCGAAGATGTCCACGTTGGTCTGGTAGAACTCCCGGAACCGCCCCTGCTGGACCTGCTCGTAGCGCCAGAACGGCCGCGTGGAGAACCACTTGATCGGCTTCGAGAGCGCCTGCTGCTTCGCGACAACCATCCGCGCGACCGTCGGGGTGAGCTCGGGGGTGAGCGCCACCTCGCGGCCGCCCTTGTCGGTGAAGTTGTACAGCTCGTCGACGATCCCCTCGCCGGACTTGTCGACGTACATCCCCACGTCCTCGAGCGCCGGCGTGGCGATCTCCCGGAATCCGTAGCGCCGGGCCACCTCCTCGGTCGTGTCGACGACTTCCCGACGGGCGGCCATCTCGTCGGGGTAGAAGTCCTTGAACCCCTTCAGGCGGTCGTACATGCCCGAGAGTTCCGGCCGCCGGCGCTTGAATCCTGTGTTAGGCCAGCCCGCGGACGATCGTCTGGTCGTGGTCGGGGAACACCGCCTCGACGGTGTCCTCGCCCTCCCGCTCGCGGATCAGTGCGCGGAGCTCACCCTCGTAGTCGGCGCGGGCGATCTCCTCGCTCGGGCCGGTCTCCACGTCCAGCTCCTGATCCACCAGTCGGTCGACTGCGCCGCGGCCGAACCCAGCCAGCGGCGAGAGGTAGTCGATCCCGTGGCGGTCCTCCAGACTCTGTGCGGTGGCGCGGGAGACGGTCGGCACCCGGTCGTCACGCCGGGTGCCGTCGGCGACGGCGACCACGTCCCGCTCGGCGACCACCTCCAGCGCGTGCTCGTGGACGCGCTGGATGCCGTTCCGCGGGTAGCCGTCCTCGATCATCCGATCGACCGCCTCCTCCGCGACGTCACGGTCGAGCTCGACCGTGTCGAACGGGAACCCCAGCGCGTCGGCGGCAGCACGGGCGTTCTCGAACTCCTCGGTGACGCCGAAGTGGGCGGTCACGAGCGTCACGTCGTAGAAGCGGTCGAGGATCAGCGCCGCCAGCGAGGAGTCCTTGCCGCCGCTGTAGAGGAGCGCCAGCTCCATCAGCGCCGGCGGATGTCGAAGCTCTTCTCCTCGGGCTTCAGCTCGCGGAGGATCTGCTTCATCCGGTCCTCGTCGATCTTCCCCTGCAGCCGGCCGCTCTGGGCCAGCGCGGTCACCTGTCGCTTGACCTGTTCGGCGAACTCGGGCTTGCTCATCTCGACGGCGTTGAGCCGCTGGCGCGCGTCGTCGGTGAGGTGCTGTTTCAGCAGCGCGTCCTGCTGAGCCTTGGCGCGCTCCTGCTGCTCCTTGGCGGCCTGTCGCTGTGCGTCCTCGCCGCCGGCTTTGTCCTGCAGCTCTTCGAGTCGCTCCTGGCGAAGCTCTTCGAGTCGGTCTTCGTCGGGGTTGCCACTCATGGGTAGCTGTTACTGCTCTCCGCGCAAAACGGTTGCGGCGTCGTTAAGCGTACTTCTGGAGCTCCGGCCGGTCGAGGTCCTCGAGCGTCTCGCTCGCGACGGTGTCGAGCAGGCTCCGCCCCTCGTCGGTCACGCGTCGGCCCTCACCCTTCGCCGTCTCCACGAGGCCCTCGTCCTCGAGCTGCTGGAGCGCGGTCCGGATGATCTTGCGGGAGCCGCCGGTGTGGTGGCTACCGGAGACGCGGTAGCGCGTCGTACCGCTCTTCGAGCCGCCGTACTCCGTCGCGAGTCGCTCGACACCGACCGGGCCGCGGACCGCGACCTTCCGCAGGAGGCTGGCCGCGCGAACGTGCCAGAAGTCCTCCTGCTGGGGCGGGAGTTCGCGGTCGACACTCGTCTTGGTGAACTCCGCCCAGTCGGGTTCCTCGATACGGCCGTCGAGCTCCTCGGCGAGGGCCTCGATGAGGTCCTCCGCCGGAACGTCGTAGAGGGTTGCCATAGGGAGGAATTCTTCCCTGTTCCGGATAAACCCATCGTATCGGTGTCCCGCGAGGGTGTCAGGCGCTGGCGCGGGCGCCCGCGCCGACCGTCCCCATCACCAGACCACCGAGCACGACCGGCACCCAGAACACCGCGCCGCGGTAGATCACGACCGCCGCGAGCGCGACCGACTCGGTGACGCCGGCAAGCGGCGCCGCCACGAGCAGCGCCACGAGGACGATTTCGATCCCGCCGGCGCCGCCGGGCAGCGGCGTCATCCCCGCGATGGCGCCGATCGGGACCACGAACATCACCGCCGCCAGACTCACCGGCTCCCCGATCGCCCGGAAGGCGAGCCACAGTCCCGACATCTGGAGCGCCCAGCCGAGCGCGGAGAACAGCAGCGCGAGCACGAGCCCCCGGGGGTTCGTCGCGACGCGCTCGATCGCCTCGAAGAAGTGGCTCACGCGCGTCTCGATCGCCGTCCGACCGGGGTCGGAAACCCGAGGGACGTACCTCCCGGCGAGCCGGCCGGCACGCGCGCCGATGTTCACGACCGTCGTCTCGACGCGCTCGTGGTTCCGCCAGCCGAACACGAGGGCAGCGACGACGACGACTGCCAGCCCGACCACGACCATCGACGCCGACTCCAGCCGCGCGTTGAACGTCGTCTGGGTCGCGAAGTAGCCCATCCCCAGCAGCGCGAGGATGATCGAGGGGACGAAGTTGAGCGTGTCCACGCTCGCGATGGCCGCGAGGCCGGTGCCGTAGTCGGTGTCCGTCACCTTCGAGATGAGCAGCGCGGTCACGGGTTCGCCGCCGGCCTGGCCGAACGGCGTGACGTTGTTGTTGAACATCGCCCCCGAGAACACGAGAAACGTCTTGATCGGCGAGACCTGCTGGCCGAGCACGCCCAACACCGTTCGGAGCGCCAGCCCCCACGCGAACAGCCACGCGACCGTGACGGCGACGACCAGCCCGACCGTCGCCGTGTCGGCGTCCCGGAGGTACCGCAGCAGGTCGCCGACGCCGACGAAGTAGAGCAACAGCCCGAGCACGCCGATCGCGGCCGCGAAGCCGAGCAGCGTGGCTTTGAGCTGGTCGGTGTCCATGGCGGGTGGAACTCCCGGGACGCGTTTCAAGGCTCCGATGGCGGTCGATGGGGTTTATCCGGAGCCCACGCCCACGCCGAGACATGGACGAGCGAAGCGCGCTGGCGGCGCTGGCGACGACGCTGCCCGCCGCGGGCGACGACGCCGCGGTCGTCGACGGCCTCGCGATCACGACCGACATGCTCCACGAGCGCTCGGATTTCCCGGCGGGGACGACCCGCGAGACGGCCGGCTGGCGCGCGGTCGGCGCCTCGCTCTCGGATCTGGCGGCGATGGGCGCCGACGCGACCTGTGCGGTCGCGGTGTACGCCGCCCCCGAGTTTGAGGAGGCGGCGCTCTCGGCGTTCGTCCGGGGCGCGAGCGAGGTCTGCGAACTGGTCGACGCCGAGTACGTCGGCGGGGATCTCGACGAACACACGGAGTTCACGACAGCGACGACCGCGGTGGGCCACGTCGACAACCCGGTCTATCGGGACGGCGCGACGCCCGGCGACGCGGTCTGCGTGACGGGCGAACTCGGCCGGACAGCGGCCGCACTCCGGCGGTTCGCCGCGGGCGACACCGAGTCGGGGAACGAGCTGTTCCGGTTCACCCCCCGAATCGCCGCCGGGCGCGCGCTCCGGGGCCACGCCAGCGCGATGATGGATTCAAGCGACGGGCTGGCGCGCTCGCTCCACCAGCTCGCGGAGGCAAGCGACTGCGGCTTCGCGATCGAGTGGGACCGATTACCGGTCCACCCCGCCGTCGAGGAAATCGCCGAGAACGAGTCCGACCGGCGGGAGTGTGCGGCCCACGTCGGCGAAGACTTCGAACTCGTGTTCACGACGCCCGATCCGGACGCGGCGATCGAAGCGGTCGAAAGGACCGGAACGGACGCGACAGTGGTGGGCGAAGTCGTCGACTACGGGGTGACCGCCGACGGCGAGCCGCTCCCCGACCGCGGCTACACCCACGGCGACGGCTAAATCCCGGACGGGCCGAAACGGGACTCAGACGGTCGCGATCTCGATCGGGACGGGGAGGAAACAGAGCGCGCCGAGCGCGAACGTCAGCGCTGCGACGGCGACGCGTTTCCACCCCAGCGGCGTCTCGTCGATCGGGTCCGCCGAGCCGCCGAAGGAGACGAACAGCGTGATGAACCCCCAGAGAAGCCACAGTCCAACGGAGTTCTGCATCCCGAGGTCGCGGACGTACCAGAGGTAGCCCGCGAGGCCGAACAGCGCGCCGGGGACGAGCGCGGCGACCGTTTCCTGTCGCCGCCCGAGCACCGCCCGGAGGATGTGGCCCCCGTCGAGTTGGCCGACGGGCAGCAGGTTCAGGACGGTGAAGAACATCCCGATCCAGCCGCCCATCACGACCGGGTGGACCGCCTGCGAGGGGTCGCTGTATCCGGTTTGCTGCCCCAGCGCGGTCGCGATCAAATCCAGCAGCGGGGGGTTGTGGAAGACGATCGCCTCGCCGCTCCCCTGCAGCACGCGCTGGGGCACCGTCATCGGGTCGAGCGAGACGCCGATCGCGGTGACGACGATCGTCGCGACCAGCCCGGCCAACGGTCCCGCAGCGCCGATGTCCAGCAGCGCCTCGCGGTCCGGGACCCGGCTCCGCATCCGGATCACCGCGCCCATGGTGCCGAACGGGACGTAGAACGGGATCACGTACGGGAGGCTCACGTCGACGCCGTGTCGCCGGCCGGCGACGTAGTGGCCCATCTCGTGGGTCAACAGCACGCCCAGCACCGCGGCGGTGAACGGCCACGCCTCAAGGATCCTGAGCGGGTTCGCGACGATCGCCGAGAGCGGGATGTAGTACCAGACGGTCGCGCCCACGAGCATGGTCGTGAACACCGTCGCCGCCAGCAGCGCGACGTTGAGCCGGGGGTCCGTCTCCGAGGTTGCCGACGAACCGATCGGACGGGCGACCAGCACGTCGTTCCCCGCGTCGTCGGTCGAGAAGCGGAGTTCGTAGCCCGCCGCCTCGAACGCCGGCACCAGTTCGTCGGCGAGCCGGGAGCGGGGGACCAGCGGCTCGCCGTAGTAGCGGATTCGGTCGCCGTCACGCCGGACCGCCGTCAGGTGGAACCACGCGTCGAGCGCCTCCGGGTGGGGGACCTCGTCGGACCCGGATCTGTCTGCCATCAATCGCGGTTACCGATGCTCGCGCATAAGACTTGGTACGACAGAAGGGGACCGAACGGAGGGGAAACCGTCAGCGGGGACCGCCGGCGGCGGGCGCTGCCCGGCGGTAGTCGGATCGGCGCGGTCCGTCAGGCCGTCTCGACGCGCCACGTGGTCGCGCTGGTGTACGACCACTTCTCGACCTCAAGGTCGGAGGCAGCGTCGCTGAGCTTCACCATCAGCGCGCCGATCTCCTTGGGGGAGAGGTCGACTTCGTCGGCGATGAACTTCGACTTGAAGTACATCTCGCCGTCCTCGGCCTTCTCACGCAGGTAGCGCGTGAGGCGCTCCTCTTTCGAGAGTTCGTCGGTGTCGGACACGCCGTCGGTGGAGGGGTTCCGGGTTGCGCTCATTGGTGTTCGCCTCACTCCGTCCCACGGCCTAAGGGGGCATATAAACTCCAGACAGTCCCCCGGAGTTCGAACCGTTTCAAGCCGGTCGAAGCGCGAAACAGAGCTAAAATGGATTGTTTACGAACACCTCATAGCGCTTTAGACGTTTTACAAGCGGTTTTGAACCGCTAACTCTGGTTCCGTTCCAGATGCGTTACGAGTCCCGGATCGGGGGTGAGACCGGCCCGGATCGCACGCTCGCCGCGCCCGGCGCGGGTCACGCGCGGTCGTGGACCCAGAACTCCTCGTCCTCCGTAGTCTCCTTCTTGAACAGGGGAACCTCGTCTTTCAGGCGGTCGATCCCATCCTCGACGGTCCGGAACGCCTCCCGGCGGTGGCCCGCGAGCACGACGACGAACACGATGTCCTCGCCGTCGACGACGACGCCGGTTCGGTGGTGGAACAGCACCTCGAACACGCCGTCGCGCTCCTCCAGTTCCGCGGCGATGTCGGCCATCCGCTGCTCGGCGACGCCCTCGTACTTCTCGAACTTGAGGTGGGTCGTGCGGCTGTCGTCCTCGGAGTCCTTCGCCCGCACGCGGCCGGTGAACGTCGCGATGGCGCCGGAGCGTTCCGCGAGCGGCGACTGCTTGGCCGCCTCGACCAGCGACTCCAGCGTGACGTGCGGATCCAGTTCGTCCAGTTCCGCCGCGAGCGCGTCGGGGTCGATCTCGCTCGCGTCCTCGACGCGGCGGAGCACGTCACCGGGTACCTCCTCGTCGCCGATCACGACGGTCGGGAGCCGGAGCTTCGAGAACCCCGAGATCACCGCGTACTCGTAGTCGGGCGCGAGGTCGTCGAGCAAGTCCGCAAAGGAGCGGTCGTCGCCCGCGGCGGTCCAGCCGCCGTCGTCGGCGAGTTCGAATCGCCCGTCGACGGCAGTCTCGTCGTCGATACCGTCGGTCCGACCGACCGTCGCGACGCGGCCGTCCAGCCGTGCCGCGACGGCGTCGCGCACGTCGGCGGCGCCGGGGCCGACGATGGAGAGAGCCTGCATGGCTCTATGGGGGTCGGCGACCGGTTTAGGCCTTTTCTCGCCGGGCGCCGACCACCGCCCTTAAGACCGCCACCGCCGGACCTTCACCTAATGCGAGTCGTCGTCTCTATCGGGGGTAGCGTACTGGCTCCGGGTCTCGACCCCGAGCGCGTCGAAGGGTTCGCCGACGCCCTCGGCACGCTCTCGGCGGAGGGCTGTGAGCTGGGCGCGGTCGTCGGCGGCGGCACCGTCGCCCGGCAGTACATCGGCGCCGCCCGGGAGCTGGCGGCCAACGAGTTCCAGCTCGACGAGCTCGGGATCGGCGTCACGCGGCTCAACGCCCGGCTGCTGATCGCGGCGATGGGCCACGGCGTCCAGCGGACGCCCGCCACGAGCTACGACGAGGCCGGCGAGGCGATCCGCGGGGGCGACACCGTCGTCATGGGCGGTATCACGCCCGGGCAGACCACCGACGCCGTCGCGGCCGCGCTCGCGGAGTACATCGACGCCGAACTGCTGGTGTTCGCGACCAGCGCCGACGGCGTCTACAGCGCCGACCCCGAAACCGACGACGACGCCGAGCAGTACGGCCAGCTCACCCCCAGCGAACTGGTCGAGGTGATCGCGCCGATGGACCGCGGCGCGGGCGCCTCCGCCCCGGTCGACCTGCTCGCGGCCAAACTCATCGAACGCTCGTCGCTTCGCACGATCGTCCTCGACGGTACCGACCCCCAAGCCGTCGTCGACGCCGTACTGCGCGGCGAACACAGTGGCACCGACATCGTCCCCACGGGCGAGAGCGACGAGCCGACGTACTGGACCCAGCATGAGTAGCGAACGGACTCCCGACCCGGACGCCGACGCCGCCGGCCCCTCCTCCGGCCCGACCGCGGGCAGCGACGCCGGCGACGGCGGCGGCGAGACACGATTCCACGCGTTCTGGGCCGACGCCGTTGCCGACGACGTGGAGGCCCGCGACCCCGACGACCCGATCGTCATCAAGGGCGGCGTCTCCCCCTCGGGCATCCCCCACCTCGGCCACTTCAACGAGATCGTCCGCGGCTACTTCGTCGCCGAGGTGCTCCGCGAGCGCGGCCACGAGGTCCGGCAGGTGTTCACCTCCGACGACCGCGACCCGCTCCGGAAGCTCCCGCGACGGCTCGCCGACGCCGACTGGAACGTGGTGGAGTTGGGCGACGTAGACGCCGGCGCGCTCGGGAAGAACCTCGGCAAGCCCTACACCGCGATCCCCGACCCGTTCGGGGAGTGCCACGACTCCTACGGCGAGCACTTCGCGGACCTGCTCGCCGGCGCCGCCGAGATGGTGGACGTGCCCGTCGAGGTGCTCTCGAACACCGAACTGTACGAGACCGGGGAGTTCGAGCCGGAGATCCGGACGATCCTCGAGAACGTCGACACCGCCCGCGAGGTACTGGCCGACTATCAGGACTCCGTGGACGCCGACTACTCTCCGTTCCGCGTGGTTTGTGAGGAGTGCGGCATCGTCACCACCGACGTGACCGTCGCGGATCTGGACGAGGGGACGGTGGAGTACGAGTGTACGGGCATCACCGCGGGCGACCGCGAGATCGAGGGCTGCGGTCACGCCGGCGAGGCGACCCTGCGGGACGGCAAGCTCTCGTGGCGCTTCGAGTGGCCCGCGCAGTGGAGCCTTCTCGGGGTTGATTTCGAGCCGTTCGGCAAGGACCACGCCGAGGGCTCGTGGCCCTCCGGCGAGGAGATCGCCCGGGAGGTGCTCGGCATCCAGCCCCCCGTGCCGATGACCTACGAGTGGTTCACGCTCAACGGCGAGCCGCTCTCCTCATCCTCGGGCAACGTCGTCACCGTCCCCGAGGTGCTCGACCTGCTCGAACCAGAAGTCCTGCGGTACTTCTTCGCGCTCGACCCGAACAAGGCCCGAGACTTCGACATCTCCCGGCTCGATCAGCTGGTCGACGACTTCGACCGCTTCGAGCGCGCCTACTTCGGCGATGTCGACGACGAGGAACTGGAGCGGTTCGCGAACCGGGCGTACCCGTTCGTGGTTGAGGAGGTCCGCGAGGAGCGCATCCGCCTCCCCTACACGTTCGCCGCCGTACTGGGGATGGTCGAGGACCGCGACCTTCGCATCCAGATGGCCCGCAACGAGGGGCACATCCCCGAGGACGCCCCGGAGTGGGCGATCGACGACGCGCTCGCCCGCGTCGAGAAGGCCCGCGCGTGGGGCGAGCGCTGTGACAACGCCTACAACTACCGGCTCCAGACCGACCTGCCCGACACCGACCTCACCGCCGACGAGCGGGCAGCGCTGGACGACCTCGCCGAGTTCGTCGCCGAGGGCCACGACGGTGACGCGATCCAGGGCGAGATCTACGAGCTCGCGGAGGAGCACGGCCTGGAGACGGGCGACCTGTTCGCCGCGGGCTACCGGCTGTTCTTCGACAAGGAGCAGGGGCCACGGCTGGGCGAGTTCCTCGGCGAACTCGACCAGTCGTTCGTCGTCGAGCGGCTCCGCCGGGAGGGGTAGCCCCCCGATCCCGTCGCGGCGTCCAGCGGCGGCGTAACGTCGGACCCGAACGCCTTTGCCCGGCCGGGCCGGACCCACACGCAGATGATCGACGGGCTGTTACAGGCTGTTCCCACCCTCGGCCCGCTGACGTGGATACTCGTCGGCGTGGCCGCCTACTCGCTGGCGGCCTACTGGCTCGACGAACGGGGGCTGGTCCCCGACTCGATCAGCGTCTCCGGGCCGATCACGACGATCCACACCAAGCGCGGTCG
Organism: Halolamina salina; assembly: GCF_054653455.1. Taxonomy (NCBI): domain Archaea; kingdom Methanobacteriati; phylum Methanobacteriota; class Halobacteria; order Halobacteriales; family Haloferacaceae; genus Halolamina; species Halolamina salina. The sequence goes on from NZ_BAAIGE010000002.1 coordinate 2,280,261, forward strand.
GGCGTTCCTCAACTGGCTCGCCGGCCCCAAACGCTTCTGGCGGGCGTGGACCAACGTCGGCCTCGGCGCGACGCTGGTGGTGATGGTCGGGATGTTCGTCCTGCTGCTCCGGCAGGGGCGGCTGATCCTCGAAAACCCGCCCGCGCCGTCGCCGGTGAACGAGCCCGCGAACGTGCTGGTGATTCCCGGCGTCAACGAGTTTCTCCCGCTGTCGGTCGCGCCGGAGATCGTCGCCGGCCTGCTGGTCGGGCTGGTCGTCCACGAGGGCGGCCACGGGCTGCTCTGTCGCGTCGGCGACATCGACATCGAGTCGATGGGGCTGGTGACGCTCGCGGTGATCCCGATCGGCGCGTTCGTCGAACCCGACGAGGAGAGCCAGCGGGCGGCCGACCGCGGCGCCCGCGCCCGGATGTTCGCCGCCGGCGTCACCAACAACTACCTCGTCACTATCGTCGCGTTCGCGCTGCTGCTCGGCCCGGTCGTCGGCTCGATCGCCGTCGCCCCCGGCGCCGCGATCGGCGGCACCCAACCCGGCTCAGCGGCCGCCGAGGCCGGGATCGACGGCGGCGACCGGATCGTGATGGTCGGCGACCGCGAGATCACGAACGGCAGCGAACTCGACGCCTATCTCGCGAACAGCAACGAGACAGAGGTGACGGTCACGCTCGGCGACGGCACCGAGACGACCGTGGAACGCTCGCTGCTCGTTACCAGAGTCGCCGGCGGCTCGCCGTTCGACCGCGAGGGGGCGGCCGGGCTGGACGTGAACGACACGATCACCGCCGTCAACGGCACCGAGGTCCGCACCGAACGCGGGTTCCGCGAGGCGGTCGGGAACCGGACGAGCGTCACGATCACGACCGCCGACGGCGACACGACGACCGGACCGATGGGCGTGCTCGTCCGGGCGACCGCCCCGGACCTCCCGGGGATCGGCGGCCAGCCCGGGGACCACCCGCTCAACGACTCCGCGGGGTTCCCCGCTCGAACGCCGTTCACGCTGCTCAGTATCGACGGGCAGATCACCCACACCGCCGCGGACGTGACGGCTGCGCTCGAGGAGCGTAACCCCGGCGAGACAGTCGAGGTCGTCGCGGTCGTCGACGGCGAGCGGCGGAGCGCGACGGTGACGCTGGTCGAGGACTACCGCGAGAACGAGTCGGGCGGCTATCTGGGCATCGCGCCGCTGTCGGACGGCGAGTACAGCGGCGTCGGCACGAGCAGCCTCGGCGTCGACTACTACCCGGCGGCGGGGTTCCTCTCGCTGCTGAACGGCGACGGCGGTGTCGGCGTCGTCGCCGCCGGCGGCTCGGTGCTCGGTCTGGTGCTCGTCGTCCTCCTGCTACCGTTCATCGGCGCGGTCGGCGGTGGGCAGTACAACTTCGCCGGCTTCGTCGCGGCCAACCGGAACTTCTACGAGATCACCGGGCCGCTCGAACCGCTCGGCGGCGGGGTGTTCCTGCTGGCGAACCTCCTCTTTTGGACCGGCTGGATCAACCTCAACCTCGCCTTCTTCAACTGCATCCCGGGCTACCCGCTCGACGGCGGGCGGATCCTCCGGGCCTGCGTCGAGGCGGTGGTCGCACGGCTGCCCGTCGAGGACAAGCACACGCTGACGCGGGCGATCACGACGAGCGTCGGGCTCGCGATGCTCGCGTCGCTGCTGCTCGTGGTGTTCGGGCCGCAGCTCCTCAACTGAGCGTCAGTTGGGGTCTTCCTCGACGTCCATCCGGTCGTAGAACTCCTCGGGGGTGTCGTCGATGCGCTCGAAGTCGTCGAAGTAGTACTCGTGGTGCCGGACGACCTGTTCGCAGATCCACCGCGAGAACGTCTCGTCGAAGCGCCAGTGTTCGGCGGGCTGTTCCACGTCGAACCGCTCGTCGGTGGCGAAGCTCACGTAGACGTGGTAGAAGCCGAGGATCACGTCGGCGAACTCCCGGGCCTTCGCGCCGGTCTCGACGCGCTTCTCGGCGAGTTCCTGCTCGCCCGCCTCGGTGAGCTCGAAGTACTTCCGATCGGGCTCGTCCTCGCGTTCGATCCGCTCGGCCCAGCCGTTGTCCTCGAACTTGTAGAGGATGGGGTAGACGGAGCCGTAGGACGGCTCCCAGTGACCGCCGCTGATGTCGCCGATCTCCTTGAGGATCTCGTACCCGTACCGGGGCTTCTCCTCGAGGAGTTCGAGCACGATGTACGAGATGAGGCCTTTCGGGGGGCCGCTCTTCCGCATCGTTCCCCGTACGGAGGGGGTTCTCTGAAAGGGTTTCGGTCCGGGAAGCGGCGCTTCAGCGACTGATTCGGGCGGTAACGGGAAAATCCGCCCGTTCAATCGTTCGTGAGCGGAGTGACACGCAACGCCCAAGCCCCCACAGTCCCGACCCTGAAGCATGACGGAGCCACCGCAGACCGAGGAGGGTTGGTTCGTCCTCCACGACTTCCGTGACGTCGACTGGGACGCTTGGCGCGACGCCCCCGACCGCGAGCGCGAGCGCGCGGTCGCGGAAGGCGTGGAGTACCTCGAGGACCACGAGGCCGTCGTCGACGCCGACGAGGGTACCTCGGCGGTGTTCAGCGTCGTCGGCGACAAGGCCGACCTGCTGGTGATGCATCTCCGCCCGACGCTGGATCACCTCTCGACGGCCGAGCGGCGGTTCGAGCACACCGCACTGGGGGAGTTCACCGAGCAGGCCACCTCCTACGTCTCCGTGACGGAGGTGTCGGGGTACGTCTCCGACGCCTACTTCGCCGAGGACGAGGAGGAGGTCGACGAGGGGCTGAAGCAGTACATCGAGGGGAAGATCAAGCCCGAACTGCCCGACGACGAGTACGTCTGCTTCTACCCGATGGACAAGCGCCGCGGCGAGGAGGTCAACTGGTACGACCTGCCGTTCGACGAGCGCGCGGACCTGATGGCCGGCCACGGCGAGACCGCCCGGAAGTGGGGCGGGAAGGTCGACCAGATCATCTCCTCCTCGCTCGGGCTGGACGACTGGGAGTGGGGCGTGACGCTGTTCGCCGGCGACGCCGTCGACATCAAGGACATCGTCTACGAGCTCCGGTTCGACGACGCCACCTCGAAGTACGGCGAGTTCGGCTCCTTCTTCGTCGGCCGGCGGTTCCCGCCCGCTGATCTGGGCGCGTACCTGCGCGGCGAGACGGTGCCGACGGGCGACGACGGCGGTCATCCTGATGGTCACCACCACGGCGAGAGCGAGGGCCACCACGGCGATGGTCACCATCACGGTGAGGGAGACCACGGCGACGGCGACGGTCACCACGACCACGGCGACGACGAGGACGAAGCCGACGCGGGCGACATCCGCGGCCAACTCGAGGACCTCGACATCTACGCGGGCCAGCCCCACGGCGAGGACGTGTACGCGACGGTGCTGTACAGCGAGGCCGACGCCGAGGAAGTCAGCGAGGAGGTCGACGGCCTCCGCGGCAACTTCGAGCACTACGACACTCACGTGAAGACGGCGGTGTACGAGGGGACGTACACCGACCGCGTCGCGGTCGTGAGCATCTGGGACACCGCAAGCGCCGCCGAGACCGCGGCGGGGTTCCTCTCGGACCTGCCGGGCGTGGTCGAGCGCGCCGGCGAGGAGTCCGGCTTCGGCACGATGGGGATGTTCTACACCGTCAAGCCCGACTACCAGGAGGAGTTCGTCGAGAAGTTCGACACCGTCGGCGAGATGCTCGAAGAGATGGACGGCCACTTCGAGACCGACCTGATGGTCAACCGCGAGGACGAGAACGACATGTTCATCGCGAGCCAGTGGCGCTCGCAGGACGACGCGATGGAGTTCTTCCGCTCGGACGCGTTCCGCGACACGGTGCAGTGGGGTCGTGACGTGCTGGCGGACCGGCCGCGGCACGTGTTCTTGGCCTGATTCGGTCGTCGGAGGGCTATTCGTTTTCGGTCGTTTTTCGGTGTGATACGGGCTCTCGCCGGCAGCGACGGCAACAGCAGGTCGGTGCTAGACCACTTGCGACCGCACCGCCCCGCACAGCCCACGGACCTCCCCAGCCGACTCACTCGCTCACGTCCGTTCGCTCGTTCGTCCCTCGCGCTCGGCTCGCGCACGGAGGCGCTCGCGCTTCGCGCCAACAGCGACTGCAGTGCGGTGGCAGTGGACGCCGCGGGCCGGCACCGGTCGCCGGCCCGCGGGGGAGGGGTGGGGACTCGGCGCTGCGCCGTCGACGAGAGCCGCAGGCTCTCGTCTGCCAATCAGAAATCTTCGATTTCTGATGATGGGCTTCATGCCCGGCGCACTGCGGTCACAAGTGGTCTACGAACGAGGCGCTGTCGCGGTCGCTGTCCGAGTAGCCAACGATCGAGCCACTGTTTGCAGTATCGGCCACGACTCCCACAGGTCATACCCATAACCGGACGTGCATCACGTGCGGACACCCGAACCCATTTGGCCGCGCCACTCCACCCTCCGGACATGACCAAACGGCACGCCTCGCTCCCGCCGGACGCCGAGGCCGGGGTGGACGCCTTCATCGAGGAGGTCGACGAACGGCTCTCCTCCGACGAGGACACCTGCGACGTGGTGCAGGACACGCTGGTCGACCTGTTCGGCGACCGCGACGCCTACGAGCGCTGGCAGGACGGCGGCGACGTGACGCCAGCGGAGCGCGTGCGCCTGCAGGGGTACGACCCGTGCAACGCGACGCTGGAGTCGGAGTACTACGCCGAGAAGGACGAGGACCGGTTCCAGCGCTCGAAACACCTCCAGTGGCTCTGGCGGCAGTTCGACGCGACGCCGATGGCCGACAACATCGAGTTCGCGCTGCGGTTCCGGCAGATGCTCGCGGAACACCTGTTCGAGGAGGTCGGCGAGGACTGCCGCTTCTTCAAGGGGATCACGTTCACCTACGGCCACAACATCACCGTCGGCGACAACGTGGTCGTCCACGACGACGTCCATCTCGACGACCGCGGCGCGCTGGAGATCGGCGACCGCGTCTCGATCTCGGACTCCGCGCACGTGCTCTCCCACGACCACGACATCGTCGACCAGACCGAGGTGAAGAACTACCGGACGATCATCGAGGACGACGCCCGGCTCACCTACGACACGCTCGTCCGCGCCGGCTCGAAGCTCGGCGAGAACTCCGTCGTCGGCGCGAAGGCCGTCGTCGACGGCGACGTGCCCGCCCACCACGTCGCTGTCGGCCAGCCCGCGAAATCCGTTCGCGTGAAGCCGGGCTGGGAGTCCGAAGCCGCGCCCGTCGAGGACCGGCTCGACCGGAACAAGGAGGAGCGACGGATCGAGTACGACCTCCCCGAGGATCTCGAGGTGTTCGACGAGTTCGAGCGCGATCTGAACCCGCCGGATACCGAGGAATGAGCGAAGACGGCCGAGAACCGTTCGTCGGCAAGATCACCCAGAAAGCGATCCTGTTCGGTCCGGACGGCGACGTACTGGTGACTGGAAGTGACGAGACCCCCGAGCCACCGGGCGGAACTTTCGAGTTCGGCGAGACTCTGGTCGACGGTCTCCGGCGAGAACTCCAAGAGGAACTGGGTATCGACGCCAGAGTCGGACCTCCAGTTGAAACCCTGTACGGCGGCTGGGCGGACGACTCCGGCACGCCGATGGTGGCGCTCGTCTACCGCTGTGAAACCGACGAGCGCGAGGTGACGCTGAACGAAGAGCACGAATTCGCGAGATGGGTCGCACCCGAGGAAGCCGCCCAACGGTTCGGAGCAGTCATCGGCCGACTCGAACAAGCAGTGAGACGCGCAGAGAAAATCGAGAATTCGGGGCCGTTTACGGCCGTCGCTGATCCCTACGCTGACAGCGACACGACAAGCGAGGAAGTAGTCGCCGCGTTGGAAGCCGCCCGAACCGACGACGGTTAGAGCCGGCTGTACGCCCAGCCGTTCGTCCGAAGCCGCGTCAAAACGACGCAAGTGAAGGCCGAACAGTTCGTCCCGTGACACAGAAGCGCCGTCCGGGAGTCTCGCGAGCGAACGCAGTGAGCGAGTGAGACTACGGACGGCGCACGAACGACCGAAGGGAGAGAGTGCGCCGTCCGGGAATTGAACCCGGGCCGGTAGCTTGGGAAGCTACTGTCCTACCACTGGACCAACGGCGCTCTGTTTCGAGGAACGCCAGCCTCCGGTAAGTCGGTTTCGGATTCCGCCACCCCCTACCGAAACCGGACGCGCGTCCACCTCCCGGGATCGGGGAGTGCCTATTTGTCACCCGCGGCAGAACGATCGCCCATGCCCGAAGACGTCCTCACGGAGAACGCACCGCTGGACATCCGTTTCTCGGAGGCAGAGCTCGAAACCGCCCGCGAGGAGATCGTCTCGTTCATCCGGGACACCGTCGACGCCGCCGGCGCCGAGGGCGCCGTGCTCGGCCTCTCGGGCGGAATCGACTCGACGCTGACCGCCTACCTCGCCGTCGAGGCGCTTGGCGAGGACGGCCTCCACGGGCTCACCATGCCCGCACGGGTCAGCGACGAGGAGCTGATGAGCGACGCCGAGGCGGTCGCGGAGTCGCTCGGCATCCCCTACGACGTGATCGAGATCGAGCCGATCGCCGAGACGTTCGACGAAGCCTACCCCGAGGGGATCGAGGACAAGACCGCCGCGGGGAACGTCCGCGTTCGGACGCGTGCAGTGCTGAATTACTACGTCGCCAACACGGAGAACCGCATCGTCCTCGGGACGGGCAACCGCAGCGAGGCGATGACCGGCTACTTCACGAAGTACGGTGATCAGGCCGTCGACTGCAACCCCATCGGCGACCTGTACAAGCAGCAGGTCCGCCAGCTGGCCGCGCACGTCGGCGTCCCCCACGAACTGGTGATGCAGACGCCCACCGCCGAGATGTGGGAGGGCCAGACCGACGAGGAGGAGATGGGGCTGAACTACGACCACCTGGACGCCGTGCTCGCGCTGCACGTCGACGGCCCGCTGTCGAAGGCCGCGACGGTGCGCTACGTCGACGGCGTCACCGAGGAGCACGTCGAACGCGTCGAGGAGTTGGTCGAGGGGAGCGCACACAAGCGCTCGATGCCGCCGTCGCCCGAACTCTCCGTGCGGGAGTGAAACCAGTCACAGCGCGCGACCTGTCGCGGCCTCCGTGCCGCGACGACAGAGCGAATGCCGTGACTGTGTAGCGCCCAGTCTACCGCACCGGATTTTCCGGCCCGCGACCGAGGTACTCCGCGGCGAACGCCTGCACCGCCTCGGCGTCGTAGTCGTCGATCACGAGGCGGTGGGTCCACGCCGTCAGCACGTAGTCGCCGCGAGGGTTCTCGTTGGGGTTCGGCGCGACGATGACGCTCTGCCACTGCCCGTCCTTGTTCGCGGCCCACGCCCGGAGGCTGGCCTCCGCCTCGTCGGAGAGGTTCGCCTCGTCGTAGTAGATCACGACCGCGCCGTGTTCCAGCGAGTGGACCAACTCCTCCATCCGGGGCGTCTCGGTGTAGAAGCCCGCCGACACCCAGTCGCTGGAGTGCGGTCCCGAAAGCGGCGGGACGGTGTCGTAGTCGATGTTGCCCGAGCGGTGGTCACGCCCCTGACTCTCGAACGTCTCGGCCTGCGAGATCCACTCGTCGGCGCCGCGGTTCGGCAGCGGCTCGTCCTCCATCCCCGCCGGCTCGGCGTCGAGATCCGTGCCGCCGCCCCCGCCGCTGAGGAAGAAGAACCAGATCGCGACGACGAACACCACCAGCACCGCGGCGCCCGACAGGAGGCCCACGATCGGGAGTCCCTCGTCGTCGCCCCCGGCAGCCTCGACCCGGCGTTGGTCTATCGGTCCGAGCTCCTCGGCGTGCTCGTCGCCGAGATGTTCGAGGTAGGCCGCCTCGTCGTCGAAGGCCGCCCCGCAGTACTCACACTCGACCATACACCCTACACCGCCCCCGGCGCCCATAACCCTTCGCTATCGGGTGGTCGCGGCGGATCGACGAACCGGCGCTGCTGGCCGTCGCTCGTCGCGCTTTCGGGGGCTTTCCAAAGGCATTTGCCTCCGCCGCGACTTACCCTAGACGATGGACGACGCCGCCGTGGCCCGCCGTTCGGCCCGGGACGCGCTGGGGGAGATCGAGCCCGTGCCCCTCCGGGAGACGCTCGACCAGCGACTGGAAGCGGCGTCGATGGTCCCAGGGGCGCTGACGCTGTCGACCGCCCGGGCGTTCGACGAGAGCGTCGACGTGACCGAGCTGGGCGAACTCGCCGCCGGCGTGCAGTTGATCTACGAGGGACTCTCGCTCACCCGACAGCTGGCCCACGAGGAGCCGTGGGCGATCGACCCGGAGAACGACATCGAGGCGGACCTCTCGGTCGTCGCCGCCGACGTGCTCGTCTCCCGGGGGTTCTCGCTGCTCGCCCGGACGCCCGCGGCCGACCGCGCGGTCGAGACGGTCCGGGCGTTCGGCCGCGACCAGACCGACCGCGAGCGGACCGACAACCCCGCGGCGATCGACCGGAACCTCGAGGCCGACGTGTTCGAACTCGCGGTCGTCGCCGGCGTCGCCGCCGTCGACGGCACCGCCTCCGAGGAGCTGCTGGGGTTCGCGGCGGAGCTGGCCCGCTCCTACGAGGGGGCGCTCCCGGCGGCGCCGGAGCTGCTCGCCGAGCCGACGCGGGATCGACTCGCCGGCTTCTCCGACGGCTACGTCGGCTCGGCGACCCGGAGCGCGGGAACGGATCCCTGAGCCGGGGCGAATCGAAATCCCTATACACGGAACCGCAGTACGAGGAGGTGCGCGCCTGGGTAGCTTAGCGGTAAAGCGCGTCCTTGGTAAGGACGAGAGCCCGGGTTCAAATCCCGGCCTAGGCTTTCTGTGAGGAACAACGTGACGAGCGAAAGCCGTAGCCGGGATTTGCGCCAGTCAGTCGCAGCGCGAGCGGAGCGAGCGACCGTCTGACGCTGTTCAAATCCCGGCCGAGGCTTCTTCCGAAACTCCACCCAACGAGCGACGGCCACGCCGTGACGAAACGCCTTTTTCGCACCGTCCCACCCCCACGCGTATGGCCCTCGCCGACACCGTCTCCACCGTCTTCGCCCCCGAACTGTTCGTCCTCCTCGCGACCCTACTCCTCGTCGGCTACGAGCGACGCAACGCTCTCGACGCGAAACCGCTCGCCGCACGCTTGGGCATCGTCGCCGGCGCGTGGGTCCTCGCGTTCGCCGTCTATCAGGGCGGCCCGGCAGCCCTCGGCACCGGTGTCCCGGGCGGCGACGACTTCTTCGCCGCGCTCGGCCTGATCGTCGCGTTCGCCGGAATCGCCCTCGCGTGGCGGCAGTTCGACTGGGGTGCGCTCGTCCCGCCGTACGCCGTGCTCCTGATCGCCACCTCAGTTCTCCACCTCGTGGTCGTCCCGCTGTGGGACGCGTCGAGTCACGTCATCTACGCCGCCGTGCCCGCGGGTGCGCTGGTCGCCGCCGACCGCCGATTTGCGCCGCTACTTCTCGTGGCACCGCTGCTCGTCTGGAGTCGCGTCGCGACCGGTGCCCACACCGTCGGGGAAGCGGTGGGTGGGCTACTCGTCGCTGGGGTCGTGCTCACCGGCGCGTTCGCGCTGGACCGACTGCCCGGCGAGGACGGTCCCGAGATCGACCCGCTCTAATCCTCCAGCGTCTGGACCTCTCGCTTCCGGTCCTCGGCGTCGGCGTCGCCCGTGTTCTCGGTGCCGGCAGGCTCGAACAGGACGACCTTCGCCAGCCCGTCGGCGACCGGGCGGTGTTCGACGCCCGCCGGGACGACCCCGAGCTCGCCGTCCGAGAGCTGCTGGTCGGGCTCGCCTTCGAGTTCGAGGGTCAGATCGCCCTCGATCACCCAGAACAGTTCGTCGGCGTCGGGGTGGCTGTGCCAGACGAACGCCCCCTCGAGCTTGGCGGCTTTCAGCTCCTGCCCGTTGAGCGACGCGAGCAGCCGCGGCGCCCATCGCTCCTCGAACGCGTCGAACGCCTCGTCGATGTCGACTGTCTCCATGGCCGATCGCGGGGACGCCGGAGCGAAAAGCGCGTCGCCCGGTCAGCGCAGGTCCTCGATCAGCGAGTCCGGGATCCGGTCGACCGTCTCCTCGGGCAGCGCGTCGACCGCCCGCTCCCCCCAGTCGACGATTCGGCGCCGGAGGAACGCGTAGACCAGCCCGACGGCGACCGTTCCGACGACGATCGCGTCGAACACGCCGTCGTACGCCGCCAGCGCGAGCAGCCCGAGTCCGAGCGTCGCCACGGCGTCCTCGGGGGCGCCGTCGTACCGGACCCAGCGACGCGGCCGCCACCACTCGCGGTGGTAGTGGCTGTACACCGCGCGGTCGCCGCGCTGCTCCCACGGCCGGAGTTCGAGATCGCCGCCGAGTACGTCCGTCAGGGAGTGAGCCGCCGCGGCGGCGAGAAACAGCGCGGCGCCGACGCTCCACGGGGACGGCACGAGGACGGCAGCGACGCCGACCGCCGCGGCGGCCAGCGTGTAGTACACGGGGAAGTGGAGCGTGCGGCGGTGCTGCCCGGGCATGTCGAGGTCCGGGAACACGCCGCCAGAAAAGCCCGCGACGGCGGCGGCGACGGCGAACTCCGGCGCGGCCAGCGCCACCGGCACCGAGAGGAGCAGCCCCGCCAGCGCGTGGGTCGTGGCCATCATTCGCCGGAGATAGGCGCCAGTCGCGGATAACGCTCACGCCGAGTGGGGAAAGACGACGACGCCCGGCCCCGTCACCGGGGGCGGGGAAATCGACGGGCGGGCGTCGTCGGTGGGAGTCGTGTCGGGCACACTGCGAGGATGGGAACTGTAGGTGTGCGCCCGTCCCCATACAGCGATCGAGTGAACTTAAACCCGCGTCAGACGCGCGAACGCTCGATCGGCCCGGAGGTCGCGTCGGCCGCTCACGCCGCCCGAGCCGCAACACCGATACGGCCGTCGGCCGACCACGGCGTATGCCCGAACGATGGGAGTCGCTGTTCGCCCGCGCCAGCGAGTACGAGGCGGACCAGCCGGCCGTCAGGGACGCGCTCGCGGAGGTCAGGGATGAGTGAGCCCTCGCCGGCCCGCATCGTCGCCGACAGCGACGTGCTCGCGGCAGATCTGCTGGTCGGCGGCGACGCACGAGAGTGTCTCGACCACGTCCGGAGCCACTCGTGGCTCACGCTGGTCGCCAGCGACCCGCTGCTCGACGACGCCGAGGCGGTGATCGAGCGCCTCGCCGACGCCGACCTCGCGGCGGACTGGCGCGGTCGGATCGCGGAGCTTCGCGAACCGGTCGAGCAGCCCGCGGGGGATCACCCCGCGCTGGCGTCGGCGTACCACGGCGGCGCGATGCACGTCCTCTCCTTCGACGACCGACTCACCGGGGCGAAGGGGAACACGATGGTCCGTGACCGCGTCGAAACGGCGGTCCGGACGCCGGACGCGTTCGCGACGCTGTTCGATCCCGAGAAGCTCTACCCCGAAGTGGTCGGCGGCGAGTATCCGGGCCCGGACCGGGACCCGCGGACCTGATCCGGATTACTCCAGCGGCTTACGCATGGTGTACCGCTTCACGTCGTACGAACGCTCCTCGTAGAGCGCCTGTGCCGACTCGTTCCACGCGTCGACGGTGAGCGTCACGTGGGCACAGTCCCGCTTCTCGCCCCACGACTCGGCGGCCGCCATCAGCTCGTCGGCGACCCCCTCACGGCGGAACGTCGGCCGGACGTAGATCTCGTTGACGTGGGCGGTGTCGTCGTGGGCGAACACGGGCGGGGCCTCCTGCACCTCAGCGGAGACGAAACCGGCCAGCTCGCCGTCGACGACCGCCACGCGGTCGATGCGATCCTCGTCGGTCAGGCGCTCGCGGCGGAACTCGATCACGCCCTCGCGGTACTCGTCGGCGAGGGCGTGGTAGGGGTCGTGTTCGGCCATCTCCCGACAGAACGGTACCCAGAGCTCGTCGACGAACGCGGGGACTTCCGAGTCGTGGAGCGGGCGGATCTCCATGCGGGCACGGCGTCGGCGTCAGTCAAAAATCGGTCGACACGGCGTGTCTGCCCGTATAGCGTCGCGATTCCCGGTTACCGCTCGGCGTGCCACAGCCTCACGCTGGACACTACCGCTCGGCGTGCCACTCCGCGAACTTCGCGAGCGCCCGCCCGCGGTGAGAGATGGCGTTCTTCTCGGCCTCGTCCATCTCCGCGAACGTGGTCCCCTCGTGCTCGAAGATCGGATCGAAGCCGAACCCGCCCTCGCCGCGCGGTTCGACCAGCGTCCCCCGAACGCGGCCCTCGAACAGCTTCACGGGCAGCGCCTCCGCCTCGTCGTCTGCGTCCGGCCCCGCAGCGGCGGCGGCGACGCGGTCGTCCTTGTCCACGGGGTCGGGCGAGGCGTCGAACCCCTCGCCGTCGCAGTACGCCAGCACGCAGCGGAACGACGCCGCGCGGTCCTCCTCCTCGCGGGCGAGTTCCCACGTTCGCTCGACGCCGATCGTCTCCTCGGCGTAGGAAGAGTAGGGGCCGGGGAAGCCGTCGAGCGCGCGAACGAACAGCCCGGCGTCGTCGACGAGCGTCGGCTCGCCGGCGTGGCGGTACGCCTCCCGGGCGCCGCGGGCGGCGATCGTCCCGAGGTCGTCGCTCTGGATCTCGGTGTAGTCGTAGTCGAGCTGGGCGATCGAGTCGTCGCCGAGGTACTCCTCGGCCTCGCGGACTTTCCCGGGGTTGGTGGTGACGTAGCGCAGCATCTACCGGACCGTCGGCGCGGCTCCGAAAAGGGTTCGCGGTTCCGGACCGGCTGGATCAGTCGCTCGCTGCGGCCGGTAACGTTCCGGCGCCGGGCAGATCAGTCGGACACCGCGGCTGACAGCGTGCCGCGGTGATCAGTCGTCGTCGACGATGACTTCGACCGGCTCCTCCTCGTCCATCTCGTCGCCGCCCTGCTGGCTCTCCTGCCACCACAGGCCCAGCGCGACGGCGGCCACGACCCACGAGCGCCAGTTGGCGAGGTTGAGCGTGTAGCCGACGCCGAACGGCTGTTCGACGAACATCCCCTCGTCGGGCTGCCAGTGGCTCGACAGCAGCCGACCGATACTCGGCTCCTCGAAGTTGTACGGAATGCCGAACAGCTCGCCGGACTCGGGCTTGCCGCTCTCGTTGTCTGCCATGGGCGAACCGTGGACCGGCGGCGATAAATCGTTTTGGACCGCGCGCCGGCTACTGATAGCGGCCGCGCCCGCGGATCTCCGCGAGACGTTCCAGCACCGCTTCGTCGCCGACCGCGGCGTAGCCGTCCTCGAACGCCCGACAGAGCGGCGCCGGCTCGGCAGCCGTGCCCTCGACGGAGCCCTCGAAGACGTGGAGGTCCATCGCGTGATCCTCGGGGTGGCCGGAGTGATACCCCAGCCCGAAGTCGATCAGGAACAGCCGATCGCCGACGCGGACGTTCTTCGTCGTCGGGTCGCCGTGGACCAGCTCCCGCCCGTGCAGCCGGGCGAGGTGTTCGCCGAGGGTCCGCGCCCGCTCGGTCGTGAGCGCGTCCGCGAGGTCCGTGTCGCCGACGTGCTGGAGTCGAAGGGTCGCTTCGGGCACGTCCACGTCGTGGACCAGCGGCGTCGGCACGCCCGCCTTGCGCGCCTCACTGAGCAGTCGTGCTTCGAGGACGGTCCGGTCCCGGCGGAGGTTCGCGTCGAGGTCGGGGTGGCGGTACGCCTTGGGGATCCGGCGTTTCACCACCACGCCGTCCTGCACATCGACGACGGCCTCCGCGCCGCGTCGGGGGTCGGTGAGGCCCGAGGGGTCGTCCGCGGTCGCGCCGTGGCCCACCGCCACGGACTCGTTCTCGCGCCACGTCACTGGCACCTCGTCCGGGCGGAAGTCCGGGTCGATCGCGCTGTCTTCGATCTCGATCGTGTCGCCGGCGGCGGCCATCTCCGCGCCGAGGACCGCGATCATCCCCGCGTTGTCCCGGAGGAAGCGCGGTTCGGGCGCGTAGAACTCCGCGCCGCGCTGCTCGCACATCTCGGCGAGCATCTCCCGCAGGCGGTCGTTCTGCCCGACGCCGCCGCCGAGTACGAGTTCGTCGCTCCCCGTCAGCGAGAGCGCGCGCTCGCTGACCTCCGTCAGCATCGCGAAGATGTGCTCCTGCAGCGAGAAACAGACGTCCTCGACGGCCGCCCCCTCGTCGACGGCGTCCTTCGCGGCGCTCATCAGCCCCGAGAAGGAGAAGTCCATCCCCTTGACGACGTAGGGGAGGTCGACGTACTCGCCGTCCTTCGCCGCTTCCTCGACCTTGGGGCCGCCGGGGTGGCTCCAGCCGAGATGGCGCGTGAACTTGTCGATCGCGTTGCCGACGCCGGTGTCCATCGTCTCGCCCAGCACGCGGTAGCGGCCGTCGTGGAAGCCGAGCAGGTGGGCGTTCGCGCCCGAGGCGTTGAGACAGACCGGCGAGTCGAAGTCGGCCTCGTGGCGCCCGATCTCGAGGTGGGCGACCATGTGGTTCACGCCGACCAACGGGACGTCGAGTGTGCCGGCGAGCGCCCGCGCGGCGGTGCCGGCGACGCGCAGACACGGCCCCAGTCCGGGACCCTGCGAGAACGCAACCGCGTCGATCTCCCCGTCGGCGTGATCGAGCGCGGTTTCGATCACCCGCGGGATGGCGTCGCCCATGTGTTCGGCGGCCTCGCGCGGGTGAATGCCGCCGCTCTCCGGTTCGTAGGCGTCGGACTCGATGAAGGTTTCGTCGGTGGCGGTGTCGTGGACGGCGGCGCTCGCACACCACGCCGTGCCCTCGACACCCAGAACGCGCATCCGGCGTTACTCGGCGTCCGCGGCGGCTTCCTCGGCGTCGCCCTCGGTGTCGGCCTCGATCTTGTTCCGCTCGAGCATGTGGTCCTGCTCGACGTCGCGGGCGTCGTCGGCCGACTCGTACACCTTCGCGTCGCCGATCGTCTTCCGCATGCCGAACTTCGTGTCCAGCTTCCGGATCACGACCTCGTCCGAGCCCTTGTCGAGCGTCGCCGCGAGGCTGTCACGGACCTGCAGGCGCGAGGGCGTGGCCTCCTCGTGGGTGAGCTCGAAGCGGACGTCGGTACGGTGCAACATCGGGTTCTCGGTCTCGTCGACGATTTCGATCTCCATGGTCAGTTGCCCGAAGATGCGCCGGAAAACGGCAAAAGGATTTCGAAGGGCTACTGTCGCTCTGGTCGGTGGTTGGTGGGTGTCGACCCGTGGGTGGCGGGGTTTCGGTGGTTACGGTGGTAGATCGGACTACGGCGCCGACTACAGTTCGATCGTTGGTCACTGAGACAGCACCCGCAACAGCATCTCGTTCGTAGACCACTTGCGACCGCAGGGTGCCGGGCACAAGGCCCGTCATCAGAAATCGGAGATTTCTGATTGGCAGACGAGAGCTTCGCTCTCGTCGACGGCCGCGAGACGTCCACCGCCACCGCACCGCTGCGGCGGTCGGCGCGCGACGTGAGCGCGTCGGCGCGAACGAGCGCGCGAGGGATGAGCGAGGCCGAAGGCCGAGCGAGTCGGCTGGGGAGGTCTGTGGGCTGTGCGGGGCGGCGCGGTCACAAGGTGCCAACGATCGAGCTGCTGGTGCTGTCGTGGTCACCACTCCAGTCGCAGCCACCACCAGCATCGAGAAATGCGCCTCGAGAAGCAAACACCCACAGAAACCCCGAATCTACACACCCAGCGTCGCCAACGCCGCGTCCGCGTCGCCGTCGAACCGCACCAGCAGGTCGCGCATCTCCGCCCGCGCGGCCTCCGTCACCTCGATCAGCACCATCCCCTCGCCGGGCTGGCCGTAGACGACGCTCCCACCCAGCGGCGCCGCCAGCACCGCGGGGAGCGTCGCGAGGTCCTCCTCGCCCTCGACGACCAGCAGCGTGTCGGGTTCGGCCTCGACGGCCTCCCGGAGCGCGAGCAGCAGTTCCCGGGAGAGCTCCGCGGGCTCGTTCACCACTTCGGTCCGGTGCTCGCCGGCGTCCGTGAGCGCCTCGCGGACCTCCTCGGGGATCGCGGCGCGCTCGGTCAGCCCGTCGATCACCGAGACGTGTGGCTCGTGACCCGCCTGCCGGAGGTGGTAGGTGACCATGTCGCCGACGGCGATGATCGGCTCCTCGGCCTCGGCGAGCAGCGCCTCCACGTCGGTAAACAGCGGGCCGAACGGCTCCTTGAACGCCTCGCGAAGCTCGGGCGGCAGCGTGAGCACGTTAGCGGACCTTCAGCGCGTAGCTCCCCGGCTCGGTGACCTCCATCTCGTCGGCCACGTCGCTCTCCTCGGGGTGGTTGATGATCACGTAGCCCGCCCAGTCCTCGGTGAGGCTGGAGGATCCACAGTAGTCACAGCTCTGGCTGTCCGGGTCGTTGACGTAGTGACACTCCCGGCACGCCAGTCGCGGGTCGGCCATCTACGCTTCCTCCTCCTGCCGTTGCTCGTACTCCTCGGCCAGCCACTCGTGCTTGCCGAGCCCGGGCTGTTTGGCCGTCAGGCCGATCTTGGAGTCCCGGGGGTTGCGCTCGTCGATGCTCTTGGTGACGATCCGGACGCGCACGGCGTCGTCGACGCCGAGAGTCTTGTCCGTGTCCGAGGAGGCGAGCTGTTGGTTCTCGCCGTCGTACGCCAGATACTCGTTGGAGATCTGGGAGACGTGGAGCAGGCCGTCGATCGGGCCGATCCCGACGAACGCGCCGAACTCCACGACCTCGACGACCGTGCCGTCGACGACCTCCTGCATGTCCGGGTCGTAGGTGATGGCGTCGAACTCCGCCTCGTAGTAGACGCCCGGCCGGTTGGGCAACACGGCGCCGTCGCCGATGTCGTGCACCTCGACGACGCTCACGACGCTACCCACGTCCTCGTCCATCCGTCCCTCGAGCTTGTCCTGGAGCAGGGCTTTCACCCGCTCCTCCGTCACGTCGGCGAGGTTCCGCGGCGGCACCTCGACCGTGTCCTTGAGTCGTACCCGTTTGTACATGCTAGGTTTCAGTTATCTCCAGTGTGTTCCGCCCCCTTAAACCGATTACGTCAACGCCCGCGTCGAGCAGGCGATCGCGAAGCGGGCGGTCGTTGGTCACCGCGTACACGTCGCCGTCGGCCGCTTTCGCGGCCGCGACGACGGCGTCGTCCGCGTACGGTTCCTCCGTCTCCACGATCCGACAGCGGTCGGCCAGATCGCGGCCGACCGCAGCGGCGGTGCCTTCCTTCCCGTTGCCGTCGCGGAGTTTCTCCAGCTCCGCGACGACCGCTCGGGGGGTGACAGCCTCGTACTCCCCGAGCAGCCGGTCGAGTTCGTCGAACACGCGCACGTCGAGTTCGACCGGCATCATCAGGGCGTTGGTGTCCAGCACCGCCGTCGTCCTCATTCCTTCAGGGTGCCGATGCCGATGAGCCGCCAGCGCGCGCCCACGCGGCGGTTGATCGCGATCTTCGCCCCGGCCTCCGCACAGACGGGGCGCTTGAGCGACACCTCACACTCGCCGCCGCGGGCGCTGGTGACGGCGCCGACGGTGGTGGCGGTGCCGACGGTGAGCATCAGCGGCTCGCCCGTCGAGATCTCCTCGACCTCCTCCTCGTCCTCGCCGACGACGCGGTCGAGCAGTTCGACGTCCATCTCGAACCCCTCGACGGTCGGGGGGAGCGTGCCGGGTTCGCCGGCGACCTGCCCCGCGAGCGCGTCGCCCTTCGTGTAGGAGGGGTCGAGCCCGGTACCGACGCCGAGCAGGCCGCCCGGCGTCGCCTCCTCGACGGGGTTGCCGCCGGCCTGGATCGAGCGCACGGTGGTCGTCATGGGCCGCCACTCGCTCTCGCCGCCCTCCTCGACCTCGCGGCCGGGGCGGAGTTCGATCTCGTCGTCCTCGCGCAGAGTGCCCTGTGCGAGCGAGCCACCGACGACGCCGCCGAGCAGCGAGTCGGCGGTCGTCCCCGGCTTGTTGATGTCGAAGCTCCGTGCCACTAACATCCGGGAGTCGGCGGTGGGGTCGCGCTCGGGCGTCGGGATCTCGCGCTCGATCGCGTCGATCAGCAGGTCGATGTTGACCTCCTGCTGGGCGCTGATCGGGACGACCGGCGCGTCCTCGGCGACGGTGCCCTCGACGAACTCCTGAATCTGCCGGTAGTTCTCTCGCGCCCGTTCGCCGTCGACCAGGTCGACCTTGTTCTGGGCGATGACGACGTTCTCGATGCCGATGATGTCCAGCGCCATGAGGTGCTCCTCGGTCTGGGCCTGGGGCACGTCCTCGGTGGCGCTGACCACCAAGACGGCGCCGTCCATGATCGCCGCGCCGGCGAGCATCGTCGCCATCAGGGTTTCGTGCCCCGGCGCGTCGACGAACGACACGTCGCGGACGATCTCGGTGTCGACGTCGTGCTCGTCGCAGTGCTCCTCGACCGTGTAGCACTCGGGCTTCTCCTCCTCGGGGCACCGACGCAGCGTCGCGTCGGCGTACCCCAGTCGGATGGAGATACCCCGCTTCATCTCCTCGCTGTGCTTGTCGGTCCACGAACCGCTCAGCGCCTGCACGAGCGTGGTCTTCCCGTGGTCGACGTGGCCGACCAGTCCGATGTTCACCTCCGGTTGTGTTGAGTTCTCCGTCACCATATGACCTCCTGAGAGGAATTCTACCCTAAATTCACCCCGAGCGACTGATAAAGGTGCTGTTCTCCGGGCCTCGCGGCGGCCGCGTCGGTCGGAGAGACGCGCTTTTGTCCGCCGCCCGCCCACGGCCGTCCGTGGAGGTCGCCTTCGAACTCGCGCTGTCGGCCCGCCTCGAAGCCGCGACCGACTGGATCGTCGCCCGCCAACTGGGCGCCGCCGTCGAGACCCCCGGCGCCCGCGTGATGGACACCGTCGGCATCGTCCCCACCGACGCGGTGACGGACCGCGCCGCCGTCACCAGCGAGACGATCCCCCCGCTCGCGATCGAGGGCGAGGTCGGCGCCGGCGAGGCGGTGCCCGTCACCGAGGCGCTCGACTGCGGCCCCGAACGCGCCGCGGCCATCGCCGAGCGTGCCGCCGAACTGGGCTTCTTCGAGCGCGAGCGCCGCGGCGGGCGCACGTACGTCCGACAGACGGCGCGCTACCCCGACTGGATCGACCGACTCGTCGGGGTCGAGAACAAGCCCGATCTCGGCCGCCCGGGCGACCTCGACTTCCAACTCCGGTTCGACGTCGAACTCGCGCTGTTCGACGAGGTGTGGCTCGCGACCGAGAGCTACGTCACCGGCGCCCACCTGAACCGAATCCCCGACCCCGTGGGCGTCTGGCGATTTGACCCCGAGACGGGCGAGCGTGAGACGATCCGCGAGGCGTCGCCGCTTCCCGTCGACGAGCCGGGCGTCGAACTCCGCGCCGAAGAACCGCTCCGGACCGACGTAGCGATCGTCGACGCCGACGCGAAGGCCCGCCAGCGCCGCCGGATCGCCGAGCGCGCGTGGGGGAAGGGGTGGCGGCCCGAATCGTTCCCGGGCTGTACGCGGTGCTCGGCGACGGAGGCGGGCGTTCCGTACTGCTCGTTCCACGACCGCCCGGTCGCGCCGTCGATGGACTGCGGCGCCGACTGTCCGGGGTACGAACCCGGGGAGGAGCCGGCGGTCGATCCCGACGAACTGCGCGACGAGCGGAGCCACTGGGTCCGCGATCCCTCGGGCGTCGGCCGCGAGCAGGCGGGACTGGATCAGTTCTAACGGTCGTTCACAGTTCGTACACCTCGCCGTCGACGGCCAGCGGCTCCTCGAACGCCTCCTCGGGCGGGTAGTAGTGCGCGAGGTGGACGAGCCGCGTTTCGTCGGCGTTCAGGTCCTCGCCGAGTTGGATCGCCCCCTCGCGGGTCATGTGCTTCGTACCGAACGTCATCGGCACGTCGTCCACGAAGTCCGAGCCGCCCATGGGGTGTTTCGGCGCCAGCGACGCCGGCACGATCGCGTCGGCCAGCAGGAGATCCGGGTCCCGGAGCGCGTCGCGACTCTCCTCGGGGATGTCGTAGCTCGTGTCGCCCGACAGCGAGAGCTTTGCGCCCGTCTCCGGGTCCTCGACGGCCAGCCCGTAGCACGCCATCGGGGGGTGTTCGACGGGAACGAGCGTGAGTTCGAACCCGCAGACCGAGAAGGTGGAGAAAGGCTCCTGTCCGAAGACCTCGACCACGTCGAGGTAGTCGTAGCGCTCCCGGATCGAGTCGGCGACGCTCTCGCCGGTGAACGGGTCGACCTCGCTGGCGGCGTGGACGGGCAGATCGTCGAGCAGGCGATAGAAGTTCCCCAGTCCGTCGAGGTGATCGAAGTGGATGTGGGTGACGACGGCGGCGTCGGGGAGGGCCGCGCCCGTGGCCTCGAACTGCGAGCGGAAATCGGGCGAAGCGTCGATTAGGAGACACTCGCCGGTACGCTCGTTCTCGACGTGGACCGAGAACCGCGAGCGCTCGACCCCGCGCTCGCGGGCGCGCTCACAGGTCGCACAGTCACAGCCGACCGTCGGGGTGCCGGTGGTGTCGCCGGTGCCGAGGAGGGTGACGCGCATTCACGTCGAGAGCGGCGGGCCGAGAACTTAGTGGTCCGGGTCGGCGTGGGCGAAGACGAACTCCTTGAGCAGTTTGCCCGCCAACGCCGCGGCCTGTCCGTCGTCGCGGTCGTTCACCTCGACGGCGTCGAAGCCGACGGCGTTCGGTGCGACCTGCCGAACCACGTCCCGAATCTCCCGCGCTGAAAGCCCGAACGGCTCCATCGTCCCCGTCCCGGGTGCGACCGAGGGGTCCGCGGCGTCGATGTCCACCGAGAGGTAGACCGACTCCTCAGCGAGGTCGGGCGTCCACTCGCTCACGTCTTCGGGCGGCACGACCGTCACGTCGTCGCGCTCGGCGCGCTCCCACTCGGCCTCGGAGCCGGTGCGGGCACCGAGGATCACCGCACGGTCAGCGATCCCGTCGATCGTCGCGAGCGGTTCGTCCTCGGGGTCGCCGTCGAGCGCGCGTCGCGTGACGGCCGCGTGGCTCCACGGATTGCCGTCGTACGCCTCGCGGAGGTCGAGGTGGGCGTCGAGGACGACCAGCACGTCGGGGTCGGTCGCGCGGACGCCCGCGGCGGTGACCGTGTGCTCGCCGCCGAGCAGCAGCGGCGTCACGTCGTCGCGAACGAGATCGGCGAGGCTGCCGCCGAGGAACTCGAGGTACTCGGGGGCGTCGTCCCACGCCCGCACGTCGCCGGCGTCGTGGACGCCCAACTCGGAGAACTGCTGGTCGGTGCGGCGGTCGTAGTCGTCGTAGGACGCGGCGAACCGCCGGATCTGTTCCGGGCCGAACCGGGCTCCCGGCTGGAACGTCGTCGAGACGTCGAGCGGGGCGCCGACGACCGCGTAGTCGGCGTGCTCGCGCTCGGCGACGGCGCCGGGGAACCCCATCACACGATCTTCCGCTGGCCCTCGTACTCGAGGTACTCGATCTCGTCGTCCGGCTCGAGCTCCTCGTCCTCGGGGACGCGCATCGTGAACGTCTCGTAGGTGTCGAGGTCCATGATCTGGGCGTCGTTGCCCTCGACGGAGACGACCTGCCCGCCCTTGCGCTCGACGATCGGGACCCAGATCTTCGCGTCGACGGGCTGGGAGAGGCTCCGCTTCTTCCCGTCGAACACGCCCTCGCCCTCGACGCGGGCCTTCGCGCTGCCGTGCTTGCCCGGCTTGGCCGTGCTGTAGTGGTTGATCTCGCAGGGGGCGTCGTCCATCATCACGTAGCTCCCCTCCTGCAGTTCACGCACCTGCTTCTGCTCTTTCGCCATGCTTGCGGATTCCCGGGTGAGCGGTATAAACCTCTTGGAACGGGCCGGGAGGCGCCGTGGACGCGGTTCGGCCGATCAGTCGAGTTCGATCGATCGGTCGTGGAGTCCCTGGAAGCGCGCGAGCGTCTCCGAGGTGAGCACCCCCGGATCGACGCCGGTGACGTGCCGGAACTGTCGCTCCCGGGCGCGGCCGACGAGGTGGGAGAACAGGCGGTAGAGCTTCCCCTCCTCGTTGTACATCAACAGCGTCCCCAGCCCGTCGACGACGACCCAGCCCGCTCCCTCGCGCAGGTAGCGCTCGCCGCGGGAGAACTGGATGCTGATCCCCGTCAAGTCCGACGGCGACACCCGCTCGGCGACCCAACAGGGGCCGCCGTAGCGCACCGGCGACGCCGACACCGGGACGATCCCGACGTCCGCGGGATCGCCGCCGCCGGCCCTGACCGCCTCCTCGACGCGTCCGGGCGCGTCGACGGTGACGACGAGCAGGTTCTCGTAGGCGGCCGGGGGCAGGTGCTCGACCGCCGACATCCGGCTCGAAAGTCGGGCCAACGCCGCCTCGCCGGGCGCGAGATCGAACTCCGGGTCGGCGGGGCTGCCGTACTCGCTACTCGCCATCGTCCTCCTCCGTGGCAGCCGCGAACCCGCCCCCGGTCGTGTCGTGGGCGTCGCCGAACCCGGACGCGCGGCTCGGCGTCGTGTCGTCGTCCGTCCCGAACCCCGTCTCCCCGGGGCGGACGAACTCCCGCGCGAACAGCCAGACGGCCAGCGCGAGCGCGAGACACGAGAGGAAGTAGATCCCCTCGGCGGCGACCGGGCGTCCAAGCGCCTGTTCGACCAGCGATCCGACCGTGAACACGAGCGTCGACGCCGCCAGCGCCACGATAGCCTCGGTGTGCAGCACCGACCGGGAGTAGGCGACGACCGGGTAGAGGATCGCCAACGAGATCGTGACCAGCACGACGGTCTGGACCGTCAACAGGGCGTGGCTGGTCATAGCGCCCTCCGCCCGCTCAGGAGCAGGATCGCCTGCAGCGCGGTCCACGCCATCAGGACGACGGCGAGCGTGCCGAAGGCGCGGCTGGCGGTGGTCGCCGCGGCGGGGGCGACCACCTTGGTCGCCGCGATCGCGAGGTACGCGACGGTGATCGGGACGAGCGGGCGGACGACCCGTCCGAACGGCGTCCCGCGGAAGCCGCGCGCGGCGACGGCGGTGAACGGTAGCGTCGCCGACAGCACGACGACTTGCCCGAGCCGGAACAGTTCGACGAGCGCTGGCACACGGGCTTTCTGGACCGTGTGGCAGTTAGCCTTTGGGACCGCAGGCGGCGGATGGCAAGACATTACTTCCCGCCACCGGCACAGCCTCTATGGCCACACGGCGACCACCGCTGTACGGGGTCCACGAGGACCGCGGCGCGGGGTTCACCGACTTCGGCGGCTGGGAGATGCCCGTGGAGTTCGACTCCATCCGGGCCGAACACGCCGCCGTCCGGGAGGCCGCCGGGATCTTCGACGTCTCCCACATGGGGGAGATCCGCGTCGAGGGTCCCGACGCCGAGACACTGATGCAACGGCTCACGACCAACGACGTGTCCGCCATGGGCGCGGGCGACGCCCAGTACACCTGCATCACCGACGAGGACGGGATCATCCAGGACGACACGATGATCTACCGCCTGCCCGACGGCGGGTTCCTGTTCGTCCCCAACGCCGGCCACGACGAGGAGGCCGAGGCGCGCTGGGTCGACTACCGCGACGAACACGACCTCGACGCCACGGTCGAGAACGAGACCGAGGACTGGGCGATGTTCGCGGTCCAAGGCCCCGACGCGATCGGACTCACGAGCGAGGCGGTCGACTCGATCGACGCCCCGCTGGCCGAGGAGAGCGACGAGATCGCCGACCTCTCGCGGTTCACGGCGACGGAGGCGACCGTCGCCGGCGTCGACTGTCTGGTGGCCCGTACGGGCTACACCGGCGAGGACGGCGTGGAGATCCTCTGTGACACCTCCGACGCCGAGACGGTCTGGGCGGCGTTCGACTGCCAGCCCTGCGGGCTCGGCTCGCGGGACACGCTCCGGATGGAGGCCGGCCTGCTCCTCTCCGGGCAGGACTTCCACCCCGAGGAGAACCCCCGGACGCCCTACGAGGCCGGGATCGGCTTCACCGTCGACCTCGACACCGAGTTCGTCGGCCGCGACGCGCTGGCGGCCCAGAACGAGTCGGGGATCGACGAGACGTTCACCGGGCTCACGCTGCAGGAGCGCGGCGTCGCCCGCCACGGCTACGAGATCACCCACGACGGCGAGACCGTCGGCGAGGTCACCAGCGGGACGATGAGTCCCACGCTGGAGGAGCCGATCGCGCTTGGCTACCTGCCCACGGAACTGGCCGAGGACGGCACCGAGGTGCACGTCGTGATCCGCGGCGAGGAGAAACGAGCGGCAGTCACCACACCCCCCTTCATCGACCAATGAGCTTCGACGTACCCGACGACCGGAACTACCTCGCATCGCACGAGTGGGTCACCACCGACGAGCCCACCCGAATCGGCATCTCCGACTTCGCGCAGGACGAACTCGGCGACGTGGTGTTCGTGGAACTGCCCGACGAGGGCGACGAGATCAGCCACGACGAGGCGTTCGGCGTCGTCGAGTCGATCAAGGCGGTGTCGGATCTCTACGCGCCGATCTCCGGCGAGGTCGTCGCCGTGAACGAGGACCTCCACGACCAGCCCGAACTGGTCAACGAGGACCCCTACGGCGACGGCTGGCTGCTGGAGGTCGAGCCCAGCGACGAGTCGGAGTTCGAGGAGCTGATGGACGCCGAGGAGTACGAAGCACAGATCGCCTGAACCGCCGGCAACGACCGTTTTCTTCGCATCCCGACGCCCGCAATAGCTATCCGCCGAGCGAGCCAGAGAACAGCCGTGCGTACCAGATCCAGCCAGCGATCGGTCGGGTTCGTCCCCGTCGTCGTCGCCGCCCTCGGCGTCGTCCTGCTCGGCTACGGCGCGCTCGCGGTCGGCGCGTCGCCGCTGGGCGGCGCGTGGCTCGCGCTCTCGGGGCTGTGCCTGCTGCTCTCGGGCGTTGTCGCCACGCCGTGGGCCGCCGATCGGTTCGACCTCACGCCCGGCCAGCAACGGAACACTGCGCTCGTCTTCGGCGGCGCCGCGCTGTTGGTGCTGTTCGTCGTCGTGAACGTCGCGAGCTTCGAATCGGGCGGGAGCGTCGGGAACTGACGTTTCGCCGGCACGACCCTGCACAGTCACCCCCAGTCGCGCGCCGGAGTCGGCACGTCTTTGTCCCCGAAGTGCCACGGTTTCGACCATGAGCCACGGCAGTTCTCACCACGGACGGAGCCTGTCTCGCCACGGAGGGGGACGATGAGCGGAAGCCCGTACGCCCCCCACACCGAGGCCGAGACGGCGGCGATGCTGGACGCCGTCGGCGCCGAGGACGAGGCCGAACTGTTCGACATCCCCGAGCCCGTCGCGTTCGACGGCGAGTTCGGCATCGACGCGCGCAGCGAGCAGGAACTCCGCCGAGAGCTCTCCGGCCTCCTCGGCCGGAACGACGACCTGACGGAGTTCCTCGGCCGCGGCCACTACGAGCACTACGTGCCGAGCGTCGTCGACAGCCTCTCGAAGCGCTCGGAGTTCCTGACCTCCTACACGCAGTACCAGCCCGAGATCACGCAGGGGTTCCTGCAGGCGCTGTTCGAGTACCAGTCGATGCTCGTGGAGCTGACGGGGCTGGGGATCGCCAACTGCTCGATGTACGACGCCGCGACCGCGCTGGGCGAGGCCGCGCTGCTCGCCGAGCGCGTCCGGAGCGCCGACGGCGAAGTCGTGCTCGTCCCCGAGCAACTGCGGGCGGGGAAACGCTCCGTGCTCGCGAACTACGTCGACGGCGCGGACCTACGGATCGAGGAGTACCCCTCGGACCAGGGAACCGCCGATATCGACGCGCTCGCCGACGCGGTGGACGAGGAGACGCTGTTCGTCTACGCCGAGACGCCGACCGTCCGGGGCTGTATCGAGCCGAACCTCGCCGAGATCGGCGAGATCGCCGACGAGGCGGGCGCGATCTTCTGTCTCGGCTCCGACCCGGTCGCGCTGTCGATACTCGAAGAGCCAGCCAGCGTCGGCGCCGACGTGGTCGTCGGCGAGGCCGGCGTGCTCGGCCTCCCCGCCGCCTACGGGATGGGGCTTGGCCTGTTCGCCTGTGACGAGGAGTTCCTCCGGCAGGTGCCGGGCCGGCTCGTCGGCGCCAGCGAGGACGAGTCGGGCACCCGAGCGTACACGCTGACGCTGCAGACCCGCGAGCAGCACATCCGGAAGGAGCGTGCCACCTCGAACATCTGTACGAATCAGGCGTGGGTCGCGCTCCGGGCCGCGATGCACGCGGCGTATCTCGGTGCCGACGGTCTCGTCGACCTCGCGGAGGACTGCGTGACGCTCGCCCGCGATCTGGCCGCCGACATCGACGAGATCACCGGCCTCCGCGCGCCAGTCGACGATCGCCACCACTTCCGTGAGTTCGTCGTCGGCACCGATCAGCCCGCGAAAGCCGTCGCCGACGACCTCGAAGAAGAGGGGTTCGCGGTCCACGTGATCGGCGAGCACCGGCTGCAGGTCTGTATCACCGACGCCAACGCCCACGCGGCGGACGACCTCGTCGCGGCGTTCGAGGAGGTGGCGGCATGAGCGGCAACGGACTGGACGGCACGAGCGATCGGGAGCCGGGACGAACGTACGACCAAGCGACGTACGCGGTCGGCGACGACGAGAACGAGCCGCTCCTCTCGGAGAAGCGGAGCGACACCGTCAAGCCCAGCGACGCGCTGCCGGACGACCTGACCCGGGACGAACTCACGCTGCCCAACCCCGAGGAGCCGGAGGTCGCGCGGCACTACACCCGGCTCTCCCAGATGAACTGGAGCATCGAGTCGGGACCGTATCCGCTCGGCTCGTGTACGATGAAGTACAACCCCCCAGTGACCGAGGACGTGGCCGCCGACCCCAACGCGGCGGTCCACCCCGACCGCTCGGCCGACTCGATTCAGGGGACGCTCGGCCTGCTCGCGGGGCTGCAGGACTACCTCGCCCGCATCGGCGGGATGGACGCCGTGACGCTCCAGCCGCCCGCCGGCGCGGCGGGTGAGTTCACCGGAATCGCGATCGCCCGGGCGTACCACCGCGCGAACGGCGAGGACCGCAGCGAGGTGCTGATCCCGAGTTCCGCCCACGGAACCAACTTCGCGACGGCGGCGCTGGCGGGCTACGACGTGGTCGAACTCCCCTCCGACGAGGGCGGCCGGGTGGACATGGAGGCGCTGGAGGCCGCAGTGTCCGAGGACACGGCGGCGCTGATGCTCACCAACCCCAACACGGTGGGGCTGTTCGAGCGCGACATCGAGGACATCGCGGACGTGGTCCACGACGCCGGCGGCCTGCTCTACTACGACGGCGCGAACCTCAACGCCCTGCTCGGCCGGGCGCGGCCGGGGGATATGGGGTTCGACATCATGCACTACAACGTCCACAAGACGTTCGCGACGCCCCACGGCGGCGGCGGGCCGGGCGCCGGCCCCGTCGGCGTCACCGAGGAGCTGGAGCCGTACCTCCCGAACCCCCGAGTCGAGGAGACCGACTCGGGCTACGAACTGACGGAGACCGACGAGGCGATCGGGAAGGTTCACGGCTTCCAGGGGAACTGGCTCGTGCTCGTGAAGGCGTACGCCTACATCGCCCGACTGGGTGACGAAGGGCTGCGCGACGCCAGCGCGAAGTCGGTGCTGAACGCGAACTACCTCGCCGAGCAGATCGACTTGGAGGTGCCGTACGAGCCGTTCCACCACGAGTTCGCGGCGACGGCCGGCGACGCCGAGGCCGCCGACGTGGCCAAGCGCATGCTCGACTTCGGCGTCCACCCGCCGACGACGAACTGGCCGGAGATGGTGCCCGAGGCGATGCTGACCGAGCCGACCGAGATCGAGAGCAAGCAGTCGCTCGACGATCTGGCTGCGGCGTTCGACGCCGCGCTGGGGTCGACCGAGGAAGAGCGCCACGAGGCGCCGAGTCGGACGACTGCCCGGCGGATCGACCAGACCAGCGCCGCGCGGAACCCGCGGCTCTCGTGGCAGGCGCTGGAGGAGGAGTAGCGCGGAGAAGGGATCGGACGGAAACTGATCGGCAGGGGTTCAGGCGGGCTGTGCGGTGCTGATCCCGTCGATCTCGATGAAGCCGTAGTCGCACTCCTCACACTGCCACTTGGTCTTCTTCCCCAGGTGGAGGTTCATCGCCGCGACCTTCCAGAACGTCTGGGTCTCCCCACACTCCGGACACTCGTGTTCGGCTTCGAGGCTCATGGCTGTGGAGTTCGGTCGTGAGCGTGTTGAAGATATCGTTTCTTCCATCGGTACCGTGGGTATGGTCGAATTGTTCGGTTCGAGGGGTTATTACGCGACTGCGACCGCATCTCGTTCGTTGGCAACTGGAACAGCGACCTCGACGGCATCTCGATGCTAGACCACTTGTGACCGCAGTGTGCCGGGCACGAGGCCCGGCACAGCGCCGAATCCCACCCCTCCCCCCGCGGCCGCCGACCGCTGGCGGCCGCGAGGCGTCCACCGCTACCGCACCGCTGTGGCTGTCGGCGCGAAGCGCGAGCGCCTCCGTGCGCGAGCCGAGCGCGAGGGATGAGCGAGTGAGCGAAGCGAACGAGCGAATCGGTTGGGGAGGTGTGTGGGCTGTGCGGGGCGGTTGCGGTCGCAAGTGGTCTAGCACCGAGTGTTGTTGCTGTTCGCGGTCGGAACACCGGAATCTCGGCTCGCGTCCACGGTTACGGTTGACGCACTTCCTTCGTCAACTCGATGAACAGACACGCCATCAGCCACCGCCGTAACAAGCTACTTCCCACGCCGAACCCAACCCCCGCCCATGTCCGTCACGCTGTACGCACTGGACGGCTGCCCGTGGTGTGAGAAAGCCCACGACGCCCTCGAGGAAGCGGGCGTCGAGTACGACACGATCTGGGTCGACGCGCTCCACTCCGAGCGCGACGAGGTCGCCCGCGTGAGCAATCAGCGCGCGGTGCCCGTCCTCGTCGACGAGGAACACGGCGTCACCATGGCCGAGAGCGCGAACATCGTCGAGTACGTGGAGCAGACCCTCGCGTGACCGTCTACACCGGCCGCGGCGACGAGGGGCAGACCGACCTCGGCAACGCCGAACGCGTCTCGAAGACCAGCCACCGAATCGAAGCCTACGGCACCGTCGACGAGGCCAACGCGCTCGTCGGCCGCGTGCGCCCGACGGGGTACGACGACGTGGACGAACAGCTCAAAGGCGTCCAGAACTGCCTCCACGTCGTCCAGGCGGAGTTCGCCAACCCCGACACCGGCGAGGACGACCCCCAGATCGGTCCCGAGGACGTCGAGCAACTGGAGGACTGGATCGACGAGGCCGACGAGGAACTGGAGCCGCTCACCTCCTTCATCCTCCCCGGCGGCGGCGACGCCGGCGCGCGCCTCCACCAGGCCCGCGCGGTCACGCGCCGCGCCGAGCGGCGCGCGGTCGCGCTGGCCGAACAGGACGGCGAGGAAGTCAACGCCGAGGCGATCCGCTACCTGAACCGGCTCTCGGACTACCTGTTCACCGCCGCACGGCTCGTGAACCAACGCGACGGCGTCCCCGAGGAGTCGCCGACGTACTGAGCCGGCCTCAAGGCTTTTGACCTTTCGAGAGCGACATAGTCGTATGGCCGAGCACTTCGAGGACGCACGCTACTACCTGGGTCGGGCAGTCGAGCACGCCAAAGCCGGCGTCGAGGAGGAACTGGAGCCGCTGGAGGAACGGGTTCGAGAACTGACGGGGAACGAGAAGGAGCCGGAGCCGAGTCGACTGGAGAAACTGCAGTCCGACCTGAAGGATCTGGAGCAGCGCGCCGAGGGCGAGGCCCGCGAGGCGATCGAGAACGCCCGCGAGCGAGTGACCGCCTTCCGGAAGGGCCGGGAGGAGTGAGACAGTACGCTTAAGTCCGCCCTCGGCGTTGTTCGTGGTGAAGGGTCGGTGGTCTAGTCCGGTTATGACGGCTCCTTCACACGGAGCAGGCCCCAAGTTCAAATCTTGGCCGACCCACTTTCTCCGCGTCGTCGATCAACGAGACTCCCGTAGCTCCGGCGACCCCCTTTTCAGGGCTGTCGTCGACGGCCGAGCCAGACCGCGGGCATCAGCGCGACGACGAACAGGAACGCGAACAGCGGCCTCGGGGTGAACGGCGTCGCGATACTCTGACGCGTGGGCCGACTGCGTCGAGCAGAGATGGATTCCGACCCCCGTGTGGCCATCCGTACACGCCGTGCGAAGCTATATTTCGGTGCGAACCGACAGGTGCGCGTATGTCCCTCCAGTGTGGTCCCCGAGCACCGTGTTACGACTCCGGCCCGGCGGGAGGTGACCGATGACGCTGTCCGCCCTCGAGGACGTGGACGACGCCATCGACGCCACCCGGTCGTTCCTCTGGCCGTTCGACCTCGGCCGCTGGCTCAAGCTCGCCGTCGTGGTGTTCTTCCTCGGCGGCACCGGCACGGTCAACCCCGTCCAGTTCAGCGGGGGGACGCCGCCGACCGGAAGCCCGGGCGAACCGGGACAGCTGCCGAGCTACTCGGAGATCGTCAACTCGCTCACCCCGACCGAGTGGGCGATCGTCGGCGCGATCGTCGGCGCGGTACTGCTGCTCGGGCTCGTGTTGGGGCTGGTCGGCGCGGTGATGGAGTTCGTGTTCGTCGAGTCGCTCCGCCGCGAGCGCGTGTCGATCCGCGAGTACTGGGGCGACCGCTGGCGGCAGGGCGCGCGGCTGTTCGGCTTCCGGCTGGTCGTCGGACTCCTCTCGCTGGCGGTCGCCGGCGGCGCGGTCGTCGCCGCGCTCTGGCCGCTGTTCACCGGCGGGCAGTTCTCGGTGGCCGTCCTCCTGCTCGCGATCGGCGTCGCGCTCGTCGTCGCGGTGGGCAGCGGGCTGCTCACCGGCTTCACGACCCAGTTCGTCGTCCCGGTGATGGTGGCGGAGGACCGGACCGTCCTCGGCGCGTGGAAGCGGTTCTGGCCCACGATGGTCGGGCAGTGGAAGGAGTATCTCGCCTACGCCGCCCTGCGGATCGTGCTCTCGATCGCGGTCGGGATCCTCGTCGGCGTCGTCACCGGGATCGGCACGGTGGTGCTCGCGATCCCGCTGGTCGCCATCGGGGTCGCCGGCGCGGCGCTCCTCTCGGTGTCGGAGATCGTCGGCGGCGCCGTGCTCCTCCTCGTCGTCGTGCTGTTCCTCGCAGCGATCGTCGCCCTCTCGCTGGTGGTCGCCGTCCCGGTCCAGACGTACCTGCGCTACTACGCGCTGCTCGTACTGGGCGACACCGAAGACGCGTTCGACCTGGTGGCGGAGCGACGGCGCGCGATCCGGGAGTAGCGATCGCCCGCCCTCGCCCGTGGCGGCAACGGTAAGGGGCAGGCCGCTGAACCCCGGTGTATGTACGATCAGATCCTGATCGGCGTCGACGGTAGCGAGGAGTCCGAGCGAGCGGCGCGGTACGCCCTCGAACTCGCGTCGCACGTCGACGCGTCGGTGACCGCGCTCCACGTCGTCGAGGGGAGCGCGCTCGACCTCGCCGCCGGCTCCGACGAGGAGACCGAACTCCGCCGGGAGCGAGCGGCCGTGCTGGCGGAGGTCGAGAGGATCGCCGACGAGGTCGGCCACCCCATCGAGGACGAACTGACGGAGGGCGACCCGGCGACGCAGCTGACCGAACACGCCGCCGACGCCGACCTCGTCGTCGTCGGCCGGCAGGGGATCTCCGGCGTGAAGCGGCGGCTGCTCGGCGGCGTGACCGAGCAAGTGCTCCACCACAGCGAGACCCCGGTACTCGTCGTCCCCGACGCGGCCGAGTCGTTCGCGGTCGACCGCCTCCTGCTGCCGACCGACGGGAGCGAGAACGCGGCGTTGGCGCTGCCCCACGCCGCCGAGCTCGCCCGGATCGACGACGGCACGGTGGACGTGCTGAACGTCGTCGACCTCGCCGAGGCCGGCGGGGCGTTCGACGCCGGCGGCCTCCAGCCCGGGTTCGTCGAGCGCCTCGAACGGCGGGGCGAGGAGGCCGTCCACCAGGTGGCCGACGAGATCAGCGCCGAGTACGCCGAGGCCGACGTGCGGACCATCGTGGAACAGACCACCACGTCGGGCGCCGCCGGCGTGATCGAGACGTACGTCGAGGAGAACGACGTCGACGCGGTCGTGATGGGCTCGCACGGCCGCGGGGACCTGAAGCGGGCGCTGCTCGGGAGCGTCGCGTCGAAGGTGCTCCGGAGCGTCGACGTGCCGGTGCTCGTGGCGGTCCGGGGCGGGCGCTGATCGCTACGCGACGCCCGTGATCTCGAAGCGGGCGCCGCCGTCCTCGCTCGCCGTCAGCGAAACCGTCCAGCCGTGGGCGTCGGCGACGCTCCGGACGATGTTCAGTCCGAACCCGGTCCCCCGGGGGTTGGTGGAGTAGCCCGGATCGAACACCGTCTCGCGTTCGTCCACGGGCACGCCGGGACCGTCGTCGGCGACGAAGAAACCGTCCGGGAGCGGGCCGACCGTCACCGTGCAGTCGGGACCGGCGTGTTCCGCGCTGTTCCGGAACAGGTTCTCGAACAGCTGACGGAGCTGGTCCCGATCGGCCTCGACACGGCGATCCTCTTCGACGACCAGCGAGGCGTCGCCGGTCTCGACGGTGGCCCACGCCTCGCGGGCGATCGACTCGACGGCGACCGGCTCGAACTCCATCGCGTCCGTTCCCTCCTGTGCGATCGCGAGCAGGTCGTCGATCAGCGTCCCCATCCGGTCGAGCGCGCGACGGATGTCCGGGATATGCTCGCTGTCGACCTCCTCGGCGAGCAGTTCGAGCCGCCCCTGTGCGACCTGCAGGGGGTTCCGGAGGTCGTGGCTCACGACGCTCGAGAACTCCTCTAAGCGCTCGTTCTTGCGGAGCAGCTCCTCCTCGCGGGCCTTGCGTTCGGTGATGTCGCGGTCGATGGCAACGAAGCGGTCCTCGCCGTTCACCGTCCGCCGGATCAGGTGTACCTCGACGGGGAACGTCGAGCCGTCGGCGCGTTCGAGTCGGCCCTCGAACCGCCGGGGGGTGTCGATCGGAAGCTCCTGCCAGAACGACTTGGCGCGCTCGGGGTCGGCGGTCGCGTCGACCTCCCAGACCGACATCCCGACGAGCTCGTCGCGCTCGTAGCCGAGCTCCTCGCAGGCCCGGCGGTTCACGTCCAGCAGGACGCCGTCGGCGTCGTGGACGACGACGATGTCCGGCGAGAGCTTGAACAGCGCCTCGACCCGCTGGCCGCGGCTGGCCTCCTCGACGATACAGACGTGGCCGCCGCCCTCCATCCGGGTCAACACGAGCCGTTCCGGGACGCGCTCGCCGGCGCTCGTGAGCCCGGTCGAGAGCCCCCGCCACGACCCCTCCCGTTCGAGTTGGGGCAGGATCTCCTCGTGGAAGCGCTGGGCCTCGTCGTCGGGGTAGAGCAGCTCCCAGTGCTCGCCGATCAGCTCGGTCCTGTCGCGGTCGTAGATCGCGGCGTACGCCCGGTTGACGTAGCGATAGATACCGTCCTCGTCGATGATTCCGATCCCCTCCTCGGCGGCCTCGAGCGCGCGGTACCCCTGTCGGACCTCCTGTTCGGCTCGGTGTTTCTCGACGAGGTTCTCGACGGCGTTTGCGAGCACCGAGTACGTCTCCGGCCCGCCCTTCTGGAGGTACTCGTCGACGCCGGCGGAGATGGCGCGGCTGGCGATCTCCTCGCTGCCCTTGCTCGTGAACAGCACGAACGGGATCTCGATCCCCGCGCCACGAACCCGCTCCAGCAGTTCGAGCCCCGACAACGGCGGCATGTCGAAGTCGCTCACGATACAGTCGAGACGCTCCTCCCGGAGCGTCGGGACCGCCGCCGCCGGGTCCGTCAGCGTCGTCGTCCGAGCGTCCGCCAGCTCCCGTTCGAGAAACGTCGCCGTCATCTCGGCGACCTGGGCGTCGTCGTCGACGACGAGCACGTCGATACGGCGATCGCCCGCGTCGAGCGGGACCAGCTCGCTCAGCGGGGCCGTCGGCATGGGGCGATCTCCGGCCGCCCGGTATAAATAAGCCGCTCTCCCAGCAGTCTGGGCGCGCCGGTCGGTTCCTTCTTGGACGCGCCACGCCGACCTCCCGCCATGTCTCGCGTCTGCTGGCAGTGCGGGAGCCGAACCGACGACGAGCGCCGGGTCCGGTGTGACTGCGGCGAACCGCTCTGGCTCGACACCGACCCCGAGTCGGTGCCCGACTCCTGGCCCGACCGCGTCGAGTCGATGTGGGACGTCCTGCCGCTGCTCGGCGTCGACCGGCCCGAGCCGTCGGCGGGGCTGCCGACCGCGGCCGGCGGAACGCCGCTGCTCCGCGCCGAGTCGCTCGACGCCGAGGGCGTCACCGTCCACGTCAAACACGAGGGGCTGAACCCCACCGGGAGCTTCAAGGACCGCGGGACGGCGTTCGGCGTCGCCGCCATGCGCGACCGCGGCGAGGCCCGGATCGGTACCGTCTCACACGGCAACATGGCCGAGAGCGTCGCCGCCCACGCGGCCGCCGCGGGGATGGACTGCACCGTGCTCGTGCCCGCGGACATCGCCGACGAGCGGCTGGCCGCGATCGCGCGCTACGACCCGCGGCTGGTGCGCGTCGACGGCGACTACGGGCGGCTCTACTACGAGGCGATCGACGCCGGCCGGGAGGCGGGCGTGCGGTTCCTGAACAGCGACGCCCCGTGGCGGGTGGCGGGGCAGGCGACGACGGCGCTGGAAGTGCTGGCGCAGTTCCAGCGCGAACACGAGAATATCGACTCGGACTTCTCCGGTGCCGGCCGACAGTCGCCGGCACCCGACGCGCTCGTTCTCCCGGTCAGCAGCGGCGGCCACGCCAGCGGTGCGTGGCAGGCGGTCCGGACGCTGACCGCCGCGGGGCTGCTCAACTCGGCGCCGAAGCTCTGCTTCGTGCAGGCGGCCGCGTGTGCGCCCATCGCCGAGGCGTTCGCGCGCGGCGACGAGGCCGTCACCCCCGTCGAGGGGGGCGAGACGATCGCGTACTCCATCGCCAACGCCGACCCGCCGAGCGGGACCCGGGCGCTGGCGGCGGCACGGGCGACCGACGGCGCGGTCGTCGCAGTCGACGACGACGCCATCGAGCGGGCGGGCGAGCGGTTCGCGAGCGCGGGGCTGGCGGTCGAGCCCGCCTCCGCGACGACGCTGGCCGCGCTCTCGCCCCTCCGGGAGAGCGGCGTGCTGGACGACGGCGACACGGTCGCGCTGGTGGCGACCGGGCGCGGGTTCGGCGGCGCCGACGGTGAGGCCGACGCCGACCGCGTCGAACTGTCGGCGCTGGGGTCGCTGTTCGAGTGAGGCCGTGATCGGAAGGGCGCGGGCGGTCGGGCCTGCTCGCCACGGATCCGTCCCACCACCTTTGTGACGGGGCGTCGAACGGACGGGCATGAGCCTGATCGCCGAACTCCGGATCTCCGGCGAGCCGTTCGCACTGAGCCGGGCGCTCGGGGCGGCCCCGGGGATGCGCGCCGAGACCGAGTACAGCGTCTCCGCCCCGGCCGGACCCGTCGCGTTCCTCTGGGCGTGGGGCGGGGAGTTCGACGCGTTCGAGGCGGCGCTGCCCGACGACCCCACGGTACGGGAGTTCGAGCCGATCGAGGACGGCGGCGACCGACGGCTGTACGAGGTGGTGCTCGACGACACGGCCGACCTCATCGATCCGGGCGTGTTACACCGGCGCACCAGCGCCTCGCAGCTCAGGATGGTGACCGGCGCGAACTACGCGGTCGTCACCGAGCGGCTCCCCGATCACGAGTCGCTGGCGTCGTACATCGCCCGCTGCCGCGACCACGGCTACGCGGTGGAACTGCTCCGGGCGTACCCCGCCGACGACGAACACGAGCGGTACGACCTCTCGACGAAGCAGATCGAGGCGCTCGGCGCGGCGCTGGAGGCGGGCTACTTCGAGACTCCCCGCCGGACCGACCTCGGAACGCTGGCCGAGCAGTTCGACATCTCCGAACAGGCGCTCTCCGAGCGGCTCCGCCGCGGCGTCGCCGCGGTGTTGGAGTCGACGATCGGCGAACTCGGCGACGGCGAGCGACCCCGGCACCGAACGGACCGGCACACGTGAGCCGGGGTCGACCGGTATAGTTTATAAAACCCGGATCACACAAGCCAAAGGACTACCCCCGGTCGCGTCGAACTGTTGAGTGTCCACCGGCGTCCTACGCCGGATGGGCTGCCTCTGACACTGGGGTGTGACCCCCTTCCCGTCCACCCCTTTTCGTTTCGCCCCATAACCTTAGTAACAGGCCGCCGAAGCGAAAACTGTGAGCCTCATCGCCGAACTCCGTCTGGCCGACGCGCAGCTGGTGCTGCGGCCGTCGCTGGAGGCGGCGCCCGAGATGACCCTGAAACGGGAGTGGGCGACCGCCGCCGACCGGACTTCCGACCCCATGCTGTTCGTGTGGGCCTCGGGCGGGGACTTCGAGGCGTTCGAGGCGGCGCTGCCCGACGACCCGACGATCGGCGAGCACGAGTGTATCGACGACCGCGGCGACCGACGGCTCTACCGGGTGACCGTCAACCGTGAGATCACTACCAACCCCGCCCCGATCGACCGGGAGACCGGCGCCTCGCGGCTCTCGATCGAGACGACCGTCGACGGCGCGGTGCTCGAAGTGCGGCTCCCGAACCGTGAGGCGCTGACGGAGTACATCAGCCGCCTCCGGGAGAACGGGTTCACCGTCGACCTGCTGCGCGCCCACGACGCCGACGACGGCGGCGGCAGCGAGTACGGGCTCTCCGAGAAACAGGCCGAGGCGTTACAGGAGGCGCTCCGGGCGGGCTACTTCGAGGTGCCTCGCGAGACGGATCTGGAGAGGCTGGCCGATCGGTTCGACATCTCCGAACAGGCGCTCTCCGAGCGGCTCCGCCGCGGCGTCTCCTCGGTGCTCGGGGCGACGGTCGGGGAGCCGGAAGAGTCGCGGGTCGGCGTCGGGAGCGAAGCGCCGTCCGCGCTCGGCGGCGCGGCCGACGACGAGTAGCCTACAGGAAGCTCTCGACGTGGTCGGCGACCTCCTCGGGGGTGTCGCCGACGGGGACGCCCGCGTCGTTGAGCGCGTCGATCTTGCTCTCGGCGGTGCCGGTGCCGCTGCCGGAGACGATGGCGCCGGCGTGACCCATCCGCTTGCCCGGCGGCGCCGTGCGGCCGGCGATGAAGCCGGCGACCGGCGTCTCCATGTTCTCGGCGATGAACTCCGCGGCCTGCTCCTCGTCCTCGCCGCCGATCTCGCCGCACATCACGACCGCCTCGGTTTCGTCGTCCTGCTCGAACAGTTCGAGCGCGTCGATGAACGAGGTGCCGATGATCGGGTCGCCGCCGATCCCGACGGCGGTGCTCTGCCCGATCCCGCGCTGGGTGAGGTTGTCCACGACCTGATACGTCAGGGTGCCCGAGCGGGAGACGAGGCCGACCTTCCCCTCCGCGAAGATGTTGCCCGGCAGGATGCCGAGCTTGGCCTCGCCGGGGGTGATGATGCCCGGACAGTTCGGGCCGATCAGGCGGGTGTCGACCTCCGAGAGGCGCTTGTTCACCTTCGCCATGTCCTGCGTGGGGACGCCCTCAGTGATCGCGACCGCGAGATCGACGGGGGCGTCGAGCGCCTCGAAGATGGCGTCGCCGGCAAAGGCCGGCGGGACGAAGATCACGGAGGCGTCGGCGTCCTCCTCGATCGCCGCCTCCTCCACGGTGTCGTAGACGGGGACGCCAGCCGAGGTCTGGCCACCCTTGCCGGGGACGGCGCCGGCGACCACGTTGGTGCCGTACTCGATCATCTGCTCGGCGTGGAAGTTCCCCTCCCCGCCGGTGATTCCCTGTACCACCACGCGCGTGTCGTCGTCGACGAGAATGCTCATTCGTTCACCTCCTCGGCGTCAGCAACCGCACGCTGGACCGCCGACTCCAGCGTCTTCTCGACCGTCACGAGGTCGGTGTTCAGGATCTCCATGCCCTCCTCGGCGTTGGTCCCGGCCAGCCGGACCGTCACCGGCTTGGGGATCTCGTCGAACTGCTCCAGCGCCTCGTTGATCCCCTTGGCGACCTCGTCGCCGCGGGTGATCCCGCCGAAGATGTTGAACACGACCGAATCGACGTTCTCGTCGGAGAACACCATGTCCAGCGCGTTCGTGACGCGCTCGGCCTTGGCGCCGCCGCCGATGTCGAGGAAGTTCGCGGGCGTGCCGCCGTAGTAGTCCACGAGGTCGAGCGTCGTCATCACGAGGCCGGCGCCGTTGCCGATGATGCCGACGTTGCCCGAGAGTCGGACGTAGTCGAAGCCGTACTCGCCGGCCTTACGCTCTAAGTCGTCCTCGTAGCTGTCCTCCTCCATCTCGGCGAGTTCGGGCTGGCGGAACAGCGCGTCCTCGTCGATGTTCATCACGGCGTCGGCGGCGATCACGTCGTCGTCGGCCGTGATCATCACGGGGTTGACCTCGATCTCGGAGGCGTCGGAGCTCTCGTAGAGGTCGAACAGCGTCCGCAGGATCGACGCGACCTCGCCGGCGAACTCTCGGTCGACGCCGGCCTCGTACACGACCTTCCGGGACTCGTAGGGGTGCATGCCGAAGGCGGGGTCGACGTGTTCGCGGGCGATCGCCTCGGGGGTCTCCTCGGCGACCTGCTCGATGTCGACGCCGCCTTCCGTCGAGACCATCGCGACCGGCTCGCCGGCGGATCGGTCCATCGTGACGCCGACGTACAGTTCGTCCACGAAGTCGACGCCGGCCTCCACGAGCACGCGCTCGACGGTGTAGCCCTTGAGGTCCATCCCGAGGATCGACTCGGCGGCCTCGCGGGCCTCGTCCTCGCTCGTGACGATCTCGATGCCGCCGGCCTTCCCGCGGCCGCCGACGTGGACCTGTGCCTTGATCGCGGCGGGGAAGCCGAT
This sequence comes from Halolamina salina, assembly GCF_054653455.1. Taxonomy (NCBI): domain Archaea; kingdom Methanobacteriati; phylum Methanobacteriota; class Halobacteria; order Halobacteriales; family Haloferacaceae; genus Halolamina; species Halolamina salina. The sequence goes on from NZ_BAAIGE010000002.1 coordinate 2,319,040, forward strand.
CTCCCCCACGGCCTCGACGACCTCGTCGACCGAGGAAGCGAGCCGGGACTCCGGCACCGGGATGCCGGCGTCGGCGAACACCTCCTTGGCCTGATACTCGTGTAGTTTCATCGCCTAGAGGAACTCGGGAGCGTGGGGCGCATAATCCCGTCGGTACGCGACGACGTGACGGGCGTCACGGGAACCCACACCCTGCCGCGACCGACGGGTCCTTGTCGCGGGCGACGGAGGAGTCGACGATGGCAGACGCGCTCGCCGCGCCGCCGGTCGTGTACGCGCTCGCGCTGGTGCCGGCGCTGCTGTGGGGGTTCTCGCCGGTGCTCTCCAAGCGCGGGATGGCCGCCGGCGGCACCTCGCTGCAGGCGTCGCTGGTCGTCGTGATCGTCGACAGCGGACTCTATCTCCTCGCGCTCGCCGCGCTCCGGGGCGGGAACGCGTTCGCCGGGCTGTCGGTCGAGACGGTCGGCGTGTTCGTCGTCGCCGGCGTGTTCGGCACCGCGCTCGGCCGCCTCGCGACGTTCGCGGGCGTCGACCGCGTGGGTGCGAGCGTCAACAGCGCCGGCGTCTCCGCCCGCCCGCTGTTCGCGACGCTGCTCGCGGTCGGCTTCCTCGGCGAGCCGGCGGCCCTGACCACCGCCGTCGGCGTCGTCGTGCTCGTCGTTGGCCTCGCCGCGCTCGCGCTCGGGAAAGGCGGCGACATCGGCGGCTGGGAACCGTACGAACTGCTGTTCCCGGTCGGGGCGGCGGTCTGTTTCGCGATCGGGAACGTGCTCCGGCGCTACGGGCTGACCAGTTCGGGCGTGACCTCGCTGGAGGCGGTCGCAATCAACGAGTTGGCCGCACTCGCCGTGCTCGCGGGCTACGCGGCCGCCCGCGGGCGGCTGGGTGAGTTCCGCGACGCGCCCCGGGAGACGTGGGCGTACTTCGCGGGCAGCGGGACAATCACCGCGTTCGCGCTGCTGTCGCTATTCGCGGCGCTCGGCCACCCGCAGGGGACGGTTGCGATCGTCGACCCGCTGGCGGCGACGGCGCCGCTTTTCACCACCGCGTTCGCGTACGTTCTGCTCGGTGACCTCGAACGGGTGACCCGCGGCGTCGTCGTCGGCGCGGCGCTGATCGTGCTCGGGGTGGCGCTCGTCACCGCGGGGCCGGCGCTGGTCGGCTGACGGGGGAGATGACCCGCCCGACGACCACGAATTAATGTCGGCCCGGCACGTAGCCGGCGCATGGCCAAGTACTCGACCGGGAGCGGTGGCGGCGGCGACGACGGCGACGCGTGTGAGCTCTGCGGGACGGAGTCGTCGTCGCTCCGGAAAGCCAACGTCGCGGGCGCGGAGCTGCTCGTCTGTTCGGACTGCGAGCCGATGGGCGCCAACCGCCACAAGGACGAGAAGAAACGCGAGCAGGAGGGCGGGACGCGGGACGGCGAGCGCACGAACCGCAAGAAACGCGCCGCCCAGAACACCGCGAAGCTAATGGACTCGAACGAGCCCGACACCGAGTGGGTCGAGGGGACCGAGTACGACGAGGACAGCCTCCCGTACCTCGTCTCCGACTACGGCGACCTGGCCACCGAGGCCCGGCAGGACGCCGGCCTCACGCCGGAGGAGGTCGCCGACGAACTGGAGATCGACGAAGAGGACCTGCTCGCCGTCGAGGAGGGGCGGGCGGTCCGTGCCGACGTGAGCGGCAGCGTGATCGCGAAACTGGAGGACCGGTTCGGGATCGAACTGTCGGAGTAGGCACCCCGGCTGCGAGCGCGGAGATAGCCGCAGCCCACGGATTTTTGCTGGCCGGGCTGTTTCCCGCAGCCATGCAGACGCTCGCGCCGGACAACCCCGAGACGCTCTCTTTCGACACCGAGGTCGCGGCCGTCGACGGCCGCGAGCTACTGCTCCACGAGACGTACTTCTACCCCGAGGGCGGCGGCCAGCCCGCCGACCGCGGCGTGATCGACGACGTGGACGTGGTCGACGTACAGAAATCCCCCGACGGCGTCGTCCACACGCTGGCCGAGGCGCCCGACCTCGAGAAGGGCGAAACGGTCCACTGCGTCGTCGACGCCACGTTCCGCACCTACTGCAAGCGGGCCCACACTGCGAGCCACGTGCTGTTCGGCGCCGGCCGGCGCGTGCTCGACGACGTGGGCTACGCCGGCTTCGACATCGGCGAGGAGACGGTCCGCGTCGACTTCACCGCCGACACCGAGATCACCGACGCGCGGATGGTCGAGATGGAGCGGCTCGCGAACCGCGCGGTCTGGGACTCCCTGCCCGTCTCGTGGGAGTACCAGAGCCCCGAGACCGCCCGCGAGCGCGAGGAGGTGGCGTTCAACACGAAGACCGAGGAGGGCGCGATGGCCGACGCCGACGAGGTGCGCATCGTCACGGTCGAGGGCTGGGACGTGGCGGCCTGCGGCGGCACGCACGTCTCGAACACGCAGGAGATCGGCCCGATCCACGTGCTGAACCGCTCGAACCCCGGCGAGGGCGCGACCCGGGTGGAGTTCGCGGTCGGGCCGAAAGCGATCGACGGCGCCGCCGAACTCCACGACGCGGCCCGCGAGGCCGCGACGGACCTCGACGTGGCGCCGCCGGACATCCCGGGCGCCGTCGACCGACTGACGAGCGAACGCGACGAACTCCGCGAGGAGGTGGCCGACCTGAAGTCCGAACTGCTCTCCTACCGGCTCGACGACCTCGACCCCGTGGAGCGCGACGGCGGGCGCTGGCTCGTCGGCGCGGTCGAGGGCGCGACGCCGAACGACCTGCAGGGCGAACTGGAGCAGTACGTCGGCGAGGAGATCGATGGCGTGGCGGTCGCCGGCACCTCCGGCGAGACGTTCGTCGTCGTCGCGACCGACGGCGACAGCGACGCCAACGCGGTCGTGCAGGACGTGACCGACGAGTTCGGCGGCGGGGGCGGCGGCAGCCCGACGTTCGCACAGGGCGGCGGCATCCCGGCGCCGCCGCTCGAAGTGGTGGGCTACCTGCGGAACGACGACTGAGGCCCCGGAGTCGGACCGTTTTTGCGCCGCCCGGCCCATCAGTCGGCCATGCAGATCCAGACCGACTCCGCGCTGACCGACGAGCAGCGCGCCATCCGGGACGCCGTCGAGGAGTTCGCCCTCGAGGAGCTCCGCCCCGAGGCCCAGCGGCTCGACGACGAGGAGACGTTCCCCGAGGACGCGTGGGACGACCTCGCCGAACTCGACCTCACCGGGCTGACCGTCCCGACGGAGTACGGCGGCTTCGACGCCGACAGCGCCACCTACGCGGTCGTGAACGAGGCGGTCGCCTACGGCCACCTCGCGGTCGCGACCGCGCTGTCGGTCCACTGCCTCGCGACCTCCTGTATCGCGGAGTTCGGCAGCGACGAGGTGAAAGAGGAGTGGCTGCCGGAGATGGTCGACGGCCGGCCCGTCGGCGCGTTCTGTCTCTCCGAGCCCGGCGCCGGCTCCAACCCCGCGGAGATGACGACCACTGCGGAGAAGACCGAGGACGGCTACCGCATCACGGGCGAGAAGCAGTGGATCACCAACGGCGAGCGCGCCGGCGTGTACATCGTCTTCGCGAAAACGGATCCCGAGGACCGCGGGTCGATCACGCAGTTCCTCGTCCCCGCCGACTACGACGGCGTCGAAGTCGGGAAGAAGGAGCACAAGCTCGGCCTGCGGGCCAGCGACACGACGGGGATGACGTTCGACGGCGTCGAGGTGCCCGAGAAGTACCGCCTCACCCCGGAAGGGAAGGGCCTCTCGGCGGCGTTCAAGATCCTCACCGGCGGGCGACTGGGGATCGCCTCGCAAGCAGTGGGCGTCGCGCAGGCGGCGCTGGACGAGGCGATCGCCTACGCCGGCGAGCGCGAGCAGTTCGGGAAGCCGATCGGCGACATCGGCGCGATCCGGCAGAAGATCGCCGACATGGCGACGCAGGTGGAGGCCTCACGGCTGCTCTGCCGGGAGGCCGCTCGGCAGGCCGACGCCGGGGAGGATTCGCGGGTGATCGCGTCGATGGCGAAGTACTTCGCGAGCGAGGCGGCGATGGACGTGACCAACGAGGCCGTGCAGATTCACGGCGGCTACGGCTACATGAGCGAGTTCGACGTGGAGCGGTTCTACCGCGACGCGCGGATCACGACGATCTACGAGGGGACCAGCGAGATTCAGAAGACGATCATTGCGCGGGATCTGCTGGATTAGGTGGGTTCGTCGGTGCTACTGTCTCCGTAGGAGGTGACAGCAACAGCAGCTCGATGCTTGGCCACTTGTAACCGCAGGGTGCCGAGCACGAGGCTCGGCACAGCGCCGAGTCCCCACCCCTCCCCCGCGGGCCGGCGGCCGCTGCCGGCCCGCGGCGTCCACCGCCACCGCACCGCGGTCGTTGTCGGCGCGAGGCGGACGCGGCCTCGTGCCGCGTGTCAGCGCGAGGGACGACTGACCGAGTGAAACGAGGGAAGGAGTCGGCTGGGGAGGTTCGTGGGCTGTGCGGGGCGGTGCGGTCGCAAGTGGTCAACGACCGAGGTGCTGTTGCCGTCGCGGTCGCTGTCACAGTCCCCGTCGAAACCCTTCGAGAAACCAACTACGCAGAATCGTCCGACTGCTGCCACCGCGCGTACAGGTACACGCAGATTCCCGTCATGACCCACACCGGCGCGCCCACGCGGACCGCGAAGGAGACCCGCGACCCCCAGTCCGGGAGCGCGACCTGCGTCGACAGCAGCGCCACCACCGGCGCGCCGACGACGATCGTCAGCACGAACGTCACCTGCATCACCCAGCCGAAATCGACGCCGTCGGGGTCGGTCGTGGCGACGCGTTCGGGCATCAGATCCGGTCGAGGAACGACTCCAGCGTGCTGTTGAACGCCGCGGGCTGTTCGAGCATCGCCAGGTGGGCGGCGTCGTCGATCGTCGCGAGTTCGCAGTCGGGGATCGACGCCGCCAGCGCCTCGTGGTAGTGCGGCGGCGTGAGCTTGTCGTGCTCGCCGACGACCGCCAGCGTCGGGACGTCGATCTCGTCGAGCCGGTCGCGCACGTCGAAGCTGTGACAGCTCCGGAAGTCCCGGGCGGTGACCGCCTGCCCGGTCTCGCGCATCGCCGCTTCGCTGATCTCGACCAGTTCGTCGTCGGGGTCGTGGAACAGCCGGTCCGAGCCGTGGAGGAACTCCACCGCGCGGTCGAACTCCGACTCCAGCCAGACGAGCAGGTCGTCGAGCACGGGCAGGCGTGCACCCGTCCCCGCGAGCACGAGGCCGTCGAGATCGAGGCCCCGATCCAGCGCGACGAGCATCGCCACCGCGCCGCCGAGAGAGTTGCCACAGAGCACGCGGTCGCCCGTCTCCTCGGCGACGGCGACAACGTCGTCGGCGTAGCCCGACAGCGCCTCGTACCCCGGCTGTGCGGTCAGCGACCCGCTCTCGCCGTGGTCGCTCAGGTCCAGCGCCGTCACCGGCGTCCGGTCGGACAGCCGGGACTGGGACTTCCAGACGCCCGCGCTCCCGCCGCTCCCGTGAACACAGAGCAGCCCCGGCCCGTCGTCGGTCCGCGCCGAACGACGGTACGAGATCCCCCGACCGTGGTGCGAAACCCGCTTCATACTGTCGTGTCACTCGCGGCGAGCATAAATCCGCGGGACCGCGGGCCGCCGGACTCGAGAGGAGCGGGGTCGGTCCGAACCGCTACCTCACCCGTAATCGGACACCCCGGCGCAGTCGTGCGGTTTTCTGGCGACAGATTTAAATAGATACGACGATTACTTGGAGTTAGCTAATGACCACTCACCAACGCAGTATCAGTGACGAGGAGTTCGGTCGGGTCTACGAGTACGACGACACTCTCGTGGTCGCGATCGATCTCGCCGACGCCGAGGGGGAGGTCGCCGTCGACACGGTCGGCGAGACCGCCATCGTCGTGGTCGAGGCGGCGGACGGCACGGTTACCGAACGCGAGTTCGAACTCCCGGGGGAGGCGCGTGAGACGACCGTCAACAACGGCGTGCTGACCGTGGAGGTGGCGAAATGAAGCTCACGGTCAAGCCGCTGAAGCAGAAGGACGCCGGCCGCCGGCTGGCGGCGGTCGACCGCGTCGCCGCCGACGAGATGGATCTCTCCGGGGGCGACTTCATCCGCATCGAGGGCCAGCAGGGCGCCGCGATCGCCCGCGTCTGGCCGGGCTACCCCGAGGACGACGGCACGGGCGTCGTGCGTATCGACGGCCGGCTGCGACAGGAGGCCAGCGTCGGCATCGACGACCGCGTGGAGGTCGAGGCCGCCGACGTGAACCCCGCCGACAGCGTCACCGTGGCGCTCCCCCAGAACATGGGGATCCGCGGCGACATCGGCAGCCTCGTCCGCAAGGAGCTGTCGGGCCAGCCCGTCACCACCGGGCAGGACGTCCAGCTTCCGCTGGGCTTCGGCCTGATGGGCGGGCAGGGACAGGCGGTGCCCCTGAAGATCGCCGAGACCGACCCCAGCGGGACGGTCGTGATCACCGACTCCACCGAGGTGGAGATCAGCCAGCAGCCCGCCGAGCAGATCCGCGAGGAGCGCGGCGGCGCGTCCGGCGCCGGCGGCTCGGCCACCGAGGGTCCCGACGTGGCCTACGAGGACATCGGCGGCCTCGACGACGAGCTCGAACAGGTCCGGGAGATGATCGAGCTCCCGATGCGCCACCCCGAGCTGTTCAGCCGGCTGGGGATCGAACCCCCGAAGGGCGTGCTGCTGCACGGCCCGCCGGGCACCGGGAAGACGCTGATCGCGAAGGCCGTCGCGAACGAGATCGACGCCTCGTTCCACACCATCTCCGGCCCCGAGATCATGTCGAAGTACTACGGGGAGTCCGAGGAGCAGCTCCGCGAGGTGTTCGAGGAGGCCCAGGAGCAGAGTCCCGCGATCATCTTCATGGACGAGCTGGACTCCATCGCCCCCGCGCGTGACGAGGCCGGCGGCGACGTGGAGCGCCGCGTGGTGGCCCAGCTCCTCAGCCTGATGGACGGGCTGGAGGAGCGCGGCGAGATCGTCGTGATCGGCGCGACCAACCGCGTCGACGCCATCGACCCCGCGCTGCGCCGCGGCGGCCGCTTCGACCGCGAGATCGAGGTCGGCGTGCCGGACACCCACGGCCGCGAGGAGATCCTGCAGGTCCACACGCGCAACATGCCGCTGGCCGACGACGTGGATATCGAGGCGCTCGCGGAGAACACCCACGGGTTCGTCGGCGCGGACCTCGAGTCGCTGGCGAAGGAGTCGGCGATGATCGCGCTCCGGCGGTTCCGTCCCGAACTCGACCTCGAGGCCGACGAGATCGACGCCGAGACGCTGGAGCGGCTGGACGTGACCGAGGACGACTTCAAGAAGGCGCTGCGGGGCATCGAGCCCAGCGCCCTGCGCGAGGTGTTCGTCGAGGTCCCGGACATCACCTGGAACGACGTCGGCGGCCTCGAGGGCACCAAGGAGCGACTGCGCGAGACGATCCAGTGGCCGCTCGACTACCCCGAGGTGTTCGAGCAGATGGACGTCGACAGCGCGAAGGGCGTGCTGCTGTACGGCCCGCCGGGCACCGGGAAGACGCTGCTCGCGAAGGCCGTCGCCAACGAGGCCGAGAGCAACTTCATCTCGGTGAAGGGGCCTGAGCTGCTGGACAAGTACGTCGGCGAGTCCGAGAAGGGCGTCCGCGAGATCTTCAGCAAGGCCCGCGAGAACGCCCCCACGGTGGTGTTCTTCGACGAGATCGACGCCATCGCGGCCGAACGCGGCCAGAACACCGGCGACTCCGGCGTGGGCGAACGCGTCGTCTCCCAGCTGCTGACGGAGCTCGACGGGCTCGAGGAGCTGGAGGACGTGGTGGTCGTCGCGACCACGAACCGCCCGGACCTGATCGACAGCGCGCTGATCCGGCCCGGCCGGCTGGACCGCCACGTCCACGTCCCCGTGCCCGACGAGGACGCGCGCCGCAAGATCCTCGACGTCCACACGCGGGACAAGCCGCTGGCCGACGACGTGGACCTCGACGACATCGCGGCCCGCACCGACAACTACGTCGGCGCCGACCTCGAGGCGCTGGCCCGCGAGGCGTCGATGAACGCCACCCGGGAGTTCATCAACAGCGTCGACCCCGAGGAGGCCGCCGAGAGCGTGGGCAACGTCCGCGTGACGATGGCCCACTTCGAGGAGGCGCTGGACGAGGTGGTCCCCTCGGTGACCGAGGAGACCAAAGAGCAGTACGAGGAGATCGAACAGCGCTTCAAGCGCAGCGAGCCTGCCGAGGAGCAGGAGCCCGCCGCGCCGACGTTCCAGTAACGGCGTCGCGAACGCCGTAGACCGCTTTTCCGGGTTTTCGACGGGGAGCTACGCCTCGGGCAGATCGTACTCGACGCCGGTCAGATTCTCGGATACGTCCCAGAGCCGTGCCGCGGTCTCCTCGTCGTACGACGCCGGGCTGGACTCCTGTTTCTCCGGGGCGCCGCGCATGTTCATCAGGCCGCCGGGGCCGACGTACTCGCCGCCCGCCACGTCGTCAGCCGTCGCCGCGTACAGCATCGGGAGCGCGCCCTGCTCGGCCGACTGCGCGAGCAGGGCGTTGGCCGCCTTCATCGCCAACAGCCGCAGCCGCGACCCCGACTCCTCCGGGCCGCGGAACTGGAGGTTCGTGTCGGCGAACCCGGGGTGGCAGCCGACGCTGACGGTGTCGGCGCCGACGGCGTCGAGCCGGCGATCCAGTTCGTAGGCGAAGAGGAGGTTCGCCAGCTTGCTCTGAGCGTAGGCGCCCCACTTGTCGTAGGACCGCTCGCGCTGGAGGTCGTCGAAGTCGATCTCGCCCTGCTCGTGGACGCCGCTGCTCTGGGTGACCACTCTGGTCTCGCCCGCCGTTTCCCGGAGGTCGTCGAGCAGGTGGCCCGTGAGCGCGAAGTGGCCGAGGTGGTTGATGCCGAACTGTCGCTCGAACCCGTCCGCGGTCTCCCCGCGGGGGACCGCCATCACGCCGGCGTTGTTACAGAGAACGTGCAGGTCGTCGAAGTTCTCCCGGAAACTGTCGGCGAAGCGCGCGACGGAGTCCAGATCCGCGAGATCCAGTTCCATCACGGTCAGCGATCCCGCGTCGGGCGCCGACGCCCACGCGGGACCGTCGGCGAGCGTCGCCCGGATTTCCTCGGCGGCGGCCTCGGCCCGGTCGAGGCTCCGGCAGGCCAGCACCACGTCCGCGCCGTGGCCCGCGAACGCCTCGGTGGCCTCGTAGCCGAGCCCGCTGTTCGCGCCGGTGACGACGACGGTGCTGTCGGTCTGCTCGGGCATCGACGACCGATCCCAACTCATGGCTGAACGGTCGGTCAGGACCCGGGTAACGGTTCCGGTGGTTCAAGCCCGCGTGAACGCGTAGAGTATCGAGAGCAGGCCGGCCGTCGAGATACCGAAAAAGGCCAGCAACGGGACGAGTTCGTTCCGAGTGACGAACACGACGGTCAGCGTCGAGACGGCCTGCTGGACCGTCGTCACGAGGGCGATACCGACGCCCAGGAACAGCACCGCACGGTCGTCGTTACGCCGGTAGCCACGGTAGGCCTGATAGCCGATGTAGGCACCGAGTAGCAGTACCGCGACGGTGACGGCCATCGTCGCGTACTCGATCGGGGCCAAACCCCGTGGGACCAGTTCGCCGAGACCGCTAGCCGGCCCACCTGCCTGCAGGAGGTTACTCACCGTGCATCACCCCGACGACGATCAGGAGTCCGGCGAGTTGGGTCGAGCGGACGAGCAGCGGCACCCACGACCCGCCGGGCACGACGGCGCCGAAGCCGAGTCGCATGAGCGTCGGGACGGCTGTCACGAGCACGATTCCGGCCGCGAGGCGGAGCGCCGTCCTGTTCCCGTCGCCACGGCGGTACCCGCGCACGGCGACGACTACGACTGCCAGCGGCAGCGCTACCCACAGCAGGAAGCCGACTGCGAGCACGGCGTCGACGGGAGTGATCTGGAGCATCATCGGAGGTCGTCGAACGCCGCGGTGAGGCGGTCCGCGGGGTCGCTCGGTTCGCGGTCGATTCGCACCTCGAACCCGTCGGCAGTCAGTTCCGCGACCACGCAGTCGAGCCGTGCGCGGTAGGTTTTGTAGTGGTGGCCGTCGAGGTCGAGTTGCTGCTGTTCGGTTACGAGGTCGTGGTCAGTCAGGCGGGAGAGCCGGTCGTACACCGTCGACGGCGCAGCGTCGAGTCGCTCGGCGATGTCGTCGGCCGCGAGTTCCTCCCGATAGGTGAGCACGAGCGTCGCGCGTGCGTACTCGTCGTCGAGCAGCGCGACGACGTCGGCGTCGTCGGCGTCGATCGCGACGACAGTGCTCCCCTCACCGGACATTGCGCCCATCTGTAGTGTCGAGGTCCGTAAACGTGCAGGGTCGGTCGTTCGGGTCGCGGTGGTCGCTGCAGGTGTCACCGGCGACGCTACTCGACGGGGTCGGCGCTCCCCGTGGACTCGCTCGCGCCGGCGTCGCCGCGACTGAACACCGACGACCGGGCCAACAGCCAGCCAGCGACGACCAGCCACCCGACTGCGCCGATGACGCCGCCGGTCCCCGGACCGACAGCGAGGTTCGGCGTCTGCTCGGCGACTGCGGGTCCCCAGCGAGAACTCGTGTTGAACGCCGCGTGCCCGACGGCCGCGGGCCAGACGCTGCCGGTCCGGTAGGTCGTCCACGCGAGGAACGTCCCGTACAGCGTCGTGACCCACGCTATCGCCGCCATCCCGAGCCACGTCGCGTTCGGGTAGTTCACGCCGAGGTAGATGAACGGGAAGTGCCAGATTCCCCAGAGTACGCCGGTAAGGACCGTCGCCGTTCTGGTCCCCAGCGGCGAGAGCTTCGGCAGGAGGTACGCGCGCCAGCCGACTTCCTCGCCGAGCAGCATCACCGCGCCCAGCACGAGGCTGGCGAGAGTCACCGCGGCGACGGTAGCGAGGCCGACGCCGATGCCGAGGCCGCCGACGCCGACAGCCGTCACGTACGCCGCGAGCGGGTCGGCAGCGAGGGACGCCGGGAAGACGGCGAAGTAGACGACTGCGCCGACCACCGCCAGCACGAGCGGGACGAGAGCCGCGACGAGGTACGTCCGCCAATTGCCCCGGAAATCCGGAACGAGGAGCAACTGTTCGACGCCCAGCCCCTCGTCGGTGAGCCAGCGGGTGAGAAGCGTGGCGAGGGCGGGGGTGAAGCTCGCGGCCACGATGATGGCGTTGTACGTGGCCGCCGAGAAGTTTCGGTCGGCGACGGTGGCGCCCTCGAGGAGGAGGTAGCCGGCCGCGAGCCAGTGGAGGCCGAACGCGATAGCGAGGAAGACGCCCAGTTTCCGGGTCGGAAGGGTCGCGGGGACGACGGCGGCGAAGCGATCGTGGATCGCACTGTCTCGGGTCATGGACAACTGAACGTACGCCAGCCACCCGTAAACGCCCCGACACAGACTTCGTGGGGCGCGAAGTCGGCAAACAATTTATCAGGGAAGACGGCGCGACCGGCGACGGTGACGCGCTGCGGGCGCTCGTCGACGAACTCTGAGTAGTGCAGTTTTCAGTCGCGATATCGGGGCCGAGTGAACTATCCTCCCCGGTGAACAACCGTTCAGTAATCCATGACCGTAATCCGGACCGACGACCTGCGGAAGTCCTACGGCGACGTGGCCGCGCTCGACGGCCTCTCGCTGTCGGTTGAGTCGGGGGAGCTGTACGGGCTGCTCGGCCCCAACGGGGCGGGGAAAACGACGACGATGAGCGTGCTGACGGGTCAGACCGTCGCCGACAGCGGCGAGGCCGAGGTGCTCGGCGTCGACCCCGAGGCCGATCCCGTCGGCGTGCGCGAACGGGTGGGGATCCTGCCGGAGAAGGAGTCGCCGCCGAGCTTCTCGACGCCGCGGGAGTACTTCCAGTTCGTCGGCGCCGTCCGCGGGATGGCCGACGGAACGGTCGACGAGCGGACTGAGACGTGGGCCGAGCGCCTGAGCTTCGCCGAGAAGCTCGACACGCTGTCGACGGACCTCTCCCGTGGGCAGCAACAGAAGACGATGATCGCCGGTGCATTCCTCCACGAGCCCGAGGTGGTGTTCATCGACGAGCCGCTGGCGAACCTCGATCCCATCGTACAGGAGCGCGTCAAGCGCTTCCTCACGAACTACCGCGAGGCGGGCAACACCGTCGTCGTCTCCACTCACAACGTCGACGTGGCCGCCGAACTCTGCTCGCGGGTGGGGATCGTCAACGCCGGCGAGCTGGTCGCCGAAGTCGTGCCGAGCGAACTGGCCGCCGACGAGACGCTGCTGGACGTGTTCGTCGAGCACGTCGACGACGAGACGGAGTGGGCCGGCGATGAGTGAGGGCGCGAACCCCGCCGGCGGCGAGCAGCCGAGCCGGTGGGAGCGCGACAGGGTGGTGTTCCGCGAGATGCTGCGCGAGGAGTGGCGCCTCCACAGCGAACTGCTCGGCGGCGGCCGCTTCGGCGCGTTCCCGCTGCTCGTGGTCGCGCTGGTGGCGGGGGCGGTCTGGCTGCTCGACTACACCGGCACCGACCCCGGCGCCGTCGTCGCGGGGATGCACGCGCTGGCGCTCGTGTTCGGCCTCCACACCGGCTCGATCGGCTTCGTCGGCCGCGACGCGGTGGGGAACGTGCTCGGCGACGTGACGCTGCTCGTGTTCTCCGGGCGCACGCTGCCGCTCTCGCAGGGGCGCCTGCTGGCGATCTTCGTCCTCAAGGACGTGGTGTACTACGCCGCGCTGTTCCTGCTCCCGATGGCCGTCGGCGTCGCCCCCGCCGCGCTCGCGGGCGCCGGGGTCGGCCTCGGGGCGGTCCCGCTGCTGTGGGTCACGCTCGTCACCACGTTCGTGCTCGGGATCGGACTCACGATCGCCGGCGTCGGCCTCTCGGCGACGGGGCTGCCGGGGCGTGCGCTGCTGCTCGTGCTGCTCGGTGGCGCCGCCGCCGCGTGGTACACGGGCGTCCCGGTGCTCAGCTACACGCCCTACGGACTCTATCTGGATCCGGGGCTCGTCAGCGCCGCCTCCGCCGCCGCGTTGATCCTCGCGGCCTACGCCGTCGGCGCCGCGACGTTCGATCCGCAGGTCCAGTCGGCGGACCGCAGCGTGGGGCCGGAGTTCCGCCGCTGGCTCGCTCGCGTCGACGATCCCGTGGCGGCGAAGACGCTGCTGGACGTCCACCGTAGCTCCGGCGGCTTCGGGAAGGTGCTGTTCTCGGCGGCGATCCTGCTCGGCGTGACCGCCGGACTGGTCGATCTCGCGTCGGAGATCACCGGCGTCGCCCCCTCCGTCGGCGTCTCTTTCGGCGCCGTGCTGGGGCTGACCGGGTTCACGACGTACAACTGGCTCACGACGAACGACGACGTGGAGAGCTACCTCGCCCACCCGCTCGACGCCGAGGCCGTGTTCCACGGGAAACTCCGGGCGTTCCTGCTGCTCGGCCCCGCCGTCGGAGTGGCGTTCTACGCACTGGGAGTGCTCTGGCGCGGGACGCCGCTCGCGGAGGCCGTCGTCGGCGCCGTCGTCCTCGTCGGCGTCGCCACCTACGTGTTCGGGCTGACGATCTACCTCGCCGGCATGTCGCCCAACGAGTTCCTGTTCGACACGGGGCTGTACGCGGCCTTCGGCGCTGCCGTCGCGATCCCGCTGGTGCCGATCCTCGTGGTCGCGTTCGCGCTCGCGCCGGTGTCGGCGGCGTTGTTGGTGGGGTTGGGCGTCGGTGGTGCGCTGTTGGGCGCCGTCGGGATGTGGCTCTACCGGCGCTCGCTCTCGAAGTGGGGCGCGTACCACCGGGCGTAGCCCCCAAGACATTTGCCGGCGTCGGGCCAGCGCAGAACCGTGTTCGACGCTGACGACCCCGGAACGGTCATCAACGAGTTTCTCGTCGCGCTGTTCGTCCCGGGAATCCTCCTGTTCGTCGGGCTCTGGGCGGCGTTCAGGCTCGTCCTCGACGGGCCGCTGCGGTCGATGGGGCTGGCGCCCATCCGGGCGGCCGACGGCGCCGGCGCCGTCGCGAGCGGCTACGGTCGGTTCGCCCTGTTGATCGTGGTGACGGCGCTGCTGTTGCTGCCCTACGTCGCCGCCTACCGACGGTTCGTCCGCGACTCGCTTCGTGCCCGGGGGATCGTCTGAGCGGCACGGCGACCGGGCGGCGGGCGCCCCGCCCGATTCACACCCTTTTTGCGAACCGCCCCGGTATCTCCCGCCAATGGACGAGGATCTCCGCGAGCGGGTCGAACGGGAGGCCGAGAAGCACGCCCTGTTCAACGCGCTCGAACACGGCAGCGACGCCGAGGTCGGCCCGATCATGGGGCCGCTGATGGGCGAGAACCCCGACTTCCGCCAGCACGGCGACCAGATCGCGGGCGTCGTCGCCCCGGTCGTCTCGCGAGTCAACGGGATGGACGCCGACGAGCAAGAGGCTCGCCTCGAAGAGCTGGACGAGGCGCTGTACGAGGAGCTGATGGCCGAGGAGGAGGAGGACGACCAGATCCTCCCCGATCTCCCGAATGCCGAGGAGTACGACGAGATCCGGATGCGCGCCGCGCCGAACCCCAACGGCCCGTGGCACCTCGGCCACGCCCGGATGCCGTCGGTGATGGGCACCTACACCGAGGAGATCTACGACGGCCACTTCATCGTCCGGTTCGACGACACCGACCCCGAGACGAAGCGGCCGGATCTGGACGCCTACGACGCGATCCTCGACGACATCGAGTACCTCGGATTCACGCCCGACGAGGTGCTCAAAGCCTCCGACCGCGTCGAGACGTACTACGAGTACGCCCGGAAGCTGATCGACGCCGGCGGCGCGTACACCTGCTCCTGTTCCGGCGAGACGTTCTCGGAGCTCAAAAACGACGCCGAGGCCTGCCCGCACCGCGACAAGGACATCGAAACCGTCCACGAGGAGTTCGACGCGATGGTCGACGGCGAGTACTCCTCCGGCGAGATGGTGCTCCGGGTGAAGACCGACATCGAGCACAAGAACCCCGCGCTGCGTGACTGGGTGGCGTTCCGGATGGTCGACACCCCGCACCCGCGTGAGGAAGCCGCGGAGTACCGCTGCTGGCCGATGCTCGACTTCCAGTCCGGCATCGACGATCAGCTCACCGGCGTCACCCACATCATCCGCGGCATCGACCTGCAGGACTCCGCGAAGCGCCAGCGGTTCGTCTACGACTACTTCGACTGGGAGTACCCCGAAGTGCTCCACTGGGGCCACGTCCAGATCGACGCCTACGACGTGAAGATGAGCACGTCGACCATTATCGAGAAGATCGAGAACGGCGAGCTCTCGGGCTGGGACGACCCCCGCGCGCCGACTATCGCCTCCGTCCGCCGCCGCGGCATCCGCGGGCAGGCGCTCGTGGACGCGATGCTCGAACTCGGCCTCTCGACCTCCGACGTGGATCTCGCGATGTCCACCGTCTACTCGAACAACCGCGAACTGATCGACGACGACGCCGACCGTCGGTTCTTCGTCCGCGACGGCGTCGAACTCCCGGTCTCGGGCGGCCCAGACGTGGCCAATCCGCCGCTGCACCCCGACCACGAGGACCGCGGGACCCGCGACATCCCCGTCGGCGACGCGGTGCTCGTCGAGGAGGAGGACCTGCCCGAGGAAGGCGGCAAGGTCTGGCTCAAAGGGTTCGGCCCCGTGAAGCGCACCGACGACGGCTTCGAGCACACCGACGACGACCTGGAAGTCGTGAAAAGCGGCGACGTGGACGTGATCCACTGGGTGCCCGCCGAGGAGAGCGTCGCGGTACGACTGCGGACGATGGAGGGCGACGAAACCGGGCACGCGGAGCCGGGGTACGCCGAGTACGACGAGGACGAGATGGTGCAGTTCGAGCGCGTCGGCTTCGCGCGGGTGGACGAGCAGAACGAGGACGGCGAGTCGGTGGCGTACTTCGCGCACCCGTAGTCAGTCGCATTCGGCAGTTCTCGGCCGTCAGGACGCGATGAGGACGACAGCGACGATCGCCAGCCCGATGCCGGCGACGTTCGCTGCGCTGAGGTCGGCCTCGAAGTAGAGCACGCCGACGATCACGGGGATCACGAAGTACAGCGCGGCGATCGCGGAGACGATCGCGACGCTTCCCCGCTCGAGCGCGGCGTAGAAGCTGATCGAACCGATCGCGAGAAACGCCCCCGACAGCAGCGCGAACCCCACGTCCGTCCCGGTGCCGGAGATCGGCCGGCGCATCCAGAGCACGTAGCCGCCGACGAGGGTTATGCTCGCCACGTAGGAGAGGAAGACGGCGTTCACCGCCGACAGCGACCGGGTCGCGACGCCGGCAGTCACCGCCCACCCGCCGAACAACACCAGCGCGCCGAACGCGAGCACGATCGCGAGACTGATCACGTCGAGGGGAGCCGAACCGGACGGACAAAATCTTCGTTCTCGGCGCCGGTCCGTTTCGGGTCTACGACCGGTACTCGACCACTTCCGCCAACAACTCCGCCGTCCACGGCGGCGTGTCCGCGTCGTCGATCACCGACTCCGCGCTGCACCACTCGACGGCCGCGACCTCGGCGGGGTCGGCGACGCGGGCCTCGCCGCCGGCGTAGTCGGCGGTGACGACGACGTTCAGACCGTCGGCCCGTAGTCGAGTTCGAACGTCGTGCTGGTGACCTGCTCGACGTTCTCGATCTCGACCCCGGCCTCCTCGCGGGCCTCGCGCTTCGCGGTCGCTTCGAGCACGTCCGACTCGCCCGGCCCGGCCGCCACCTTCCCGCCGGGGAACCCCAGCATTCCGGGCGCGTGCTCCTCGTCCTCGCTCCGGACGATCACGAGGTACTCGGTCCCGTCGGGGGTCTCGCGGGCGATTACTGGGTCAACGTTGACGACGTACCTGGGGTCGGCCATCCCTTTCGACCCGGCAGGGAGACGCCTTCACCCTATCGGCGACCAAGTATTTCCCTCGGGGGAACAATCGGTGTCCCATATGGGAGTACTCGATACGTTCGGAACGCTCGCCAGTGCGCTGATCGCCGGAGCCGTCATGCTCGCGTTCGCCATCCTGAGCCTGTTCGTCACCGTGTTCATCGTGGACATGGCGGCGGCAATCGGTGGGCTGAGCCCCAGTGACGGCTTCGTCGTCCTCGGGGCCGCGATCATCGCCGCCGCCGCTATCGTCGCCGGCGGCGGATTCGCCGCCCCCGAGACCGAACAGTAGCCCGTCTACTCGTGGGCCGCGTCCCACTCGTCCGGCTTCTTGACGTTGCCGCAGACGTTGCACTCGATCCGGCCCATCGGATCGACCGCGTTGTCGGTCGTCTCGCAGTTCCCACAGAAAAAGCCCCAGCGCTCCTCGCCGGCCTCTGAGACGTAGGCGACGAAGAAGGCCCCCTTCGAGCCCTTCTCGCCGTCGGTCCGGTCGACGTGGACCGTCTCCCCCTCCGCGGTCCGGATGGCCTCCAGTTGCATGGCCGGGCCAACGCGCGGCGGGGTGAAGAACGTACGGCTCTACCGCGTCGCCCGCTTCCACTCGGCGAGTCCGACGCGCTCGCCGTTCAGTTCGTCCGCCCCGAGTTCCGTCGCCGCCCAGCGGAACAGCCCGACCACCTCGGCAGGGTCGCGCCCCTGCCCGCCCGTGAGGTCGCTCGCGACGACGCCCGGATCGACGACACCGACGGTTTGGTCGATCTCGGCGGCGAACTGCCGCGCCACGGCCTCCGCGGCGGCTTTCGACACCGCGTAGCCGCCGTAGCCGGATTTCGCCTCCTCCGCGACCGAACCGGACGGGACGAGCACCCGCGCGTCGTCTGCGAGGTGGGGTAGCGCCTCCCGGATCGCGACGAACACGCCGCGGGCGTTGGTCCGGTACTCGTCGTCGAACGCCGCGTACCCCTCATCGGCGAGTCGCTGCTCGCCGGGGTCGCCGTGGAACACCGCCGCGCAAGGGAGCACGAGGTCGATCTCGCCCGTCCCGGCGGCGTCCTCCATCAGGTACTCGACGTCGAACTCGTCGCGGGCGTCGACGCGCATCGGCTCGACGCCGTCGTGGTCCGCGAACTGACCCTCATCCGCGTGGACGCCCGCGAACACCGTCGCCCCGTCGTCGGCGAACGCCTCGGCCAGCGCGCCGCCGATGGCGCCGCCCGCGCCCGTGACGACGACAGTCGTGTTCTCCATGGCCGGGACGTGGGCCGCCGGCGACTTAGCGGTGTCCGTGACCGTGTCGGCCGCCCGATATGCCAGCAGAGTTAAGTGACTCGTGTCGGATCACTCACCCGAACATGTCACGCGTCCTGCGTGCTTCGGGATACGTCGCACTGACGATTCAGATGCTCTGGGGGATCGTGCAGTCCTACATGATCTCGCCGATGGGGCCGGGACTCCCCGCGGTCTCCGTCGGCGCGCACGCCCACTTCGGGATCCTGTCGATCCTCGCGGTCGTGACCGGGTTCGCGATCGAGCGGACGGCGCTCTCGGGGACTCAGCGACAGGTCGCCGTCTGGGGGTTCGTCGTCGGCCAGTGGCTGCTGCCGGCGACGGTGCTGATGGAGGCAGTGTTCCCGCCGGCGCTGCTGACCGCCTACCTCTGGGGGCTGCTGCTGGCGGTCTCGATGGGGCTGCTGGCGTGGGGGACGATCACCGCCGACGAGGCGACCGCGAGCGCCTGAGACCTGCCAGCGTCGGCCGTTTTAAGCCCCACGCGCCCCTGGTTGGCGCATGGACGTTGCACCGGAGCTCGGTTCCCTCGCCGGCCGCGATGTCGTCGTGATCGGCGGCGGCGTCGGCGGCCTCTCGACGGCCTGCTACCTCGCCGACGCCGGCGCCGACGTGACGCTGCTCGAACGCAACGAGCAGCTCGGCGGCCGCGCGAGCGTGATGGAACGCGACGGCTTCCGGTTCGACATGGGGCCGTCGTGGTACCTGATGCCCGACGTGTTCGAGCGGTTCTTCTCACAGTTCGACCGGGACGTGAGCGACTACTACGAGCTGAACCGGCTCGACCCCCACTACCGGATCCAGTGGAAGGATGGCGACTCGCTGGACCTCGCACCCGACGTGGAGACGAACGTCGAGCGCTTCGAGGCGTACGAGGACGGCGCCGGCGACGCCCTCCGCGAGTACCTCGACGAGTCCGAGTACACCTACGAGGTGGGGATGGAGCACTTCGTCTACGAGGACCGACCGCGCCTGCGGGACTACCTCGACCCCGACGTGGGGAAGCAGGCCCGCGGGCTCGCCCTGCTCGGCTCGATGCAGGACCACGTCGAGGAGTATTTCGACCACCCCAAGCTCCAGCAGGTGATGCAGTACACACTCGTGTTCCTCGGGGGGTCGCCGCACAACACGCCCGCGCTGTACAACCTCATGAGCCACGTCGACTTCGACCTCGGCGTCTACTACCCCGAGGGCGGCCTCGCGGCGGTGATCGACGGCCTCGTCGACCTCGGCGCGGAACTGGGCGTCGAGTACCGCGCCGGCGCCGACGTCCAGCAGATCCACGGCCAGCGCGGCGGCTTCAAGGTCGACTACGACGCCGCCGACCCCGCCGAGTTCGCGCCGAGCGACCGGCACGAAAGCTGGCGCGTCGACTCCGGCGGCTACGAACTGGCTGACCTCGTGGTCAGCGACGCCGACTACGCCCACACCGAGCAGGAACTACTGCCCGAACGGAAGCGGCAGTACGACGAGGCGTACTGGGACTCGCGCACCTACGCTCCCTCCGCGTTCCTCCTCTACATGGGCGTCGAGGGCGACCTCCCCGAACTGGCCCACCACACGCTCGTCCTCCCGACGGAGTGGGACCAGCACTTCGAGACGATATTCGACGAGCCGGCGTGGCCCGACGACCCCGCGTACTACCTCTGTGCGCCGTCGAAGACCGACGACTCGGTGGCACCCGAGGGCCACAGCAACCTCTTCGCGCTCGTCCCGATCGCGCCCGGGCTGGACGACGACGAGGAAACCAGGGAGGCGTACCGTGAGACGGTGCTCGACGACATCGCCGCGAACACCGACACCGACCTCCGGGACCGCATCGTCGTCGAGGAGACGTTCTCTGTCTCGGAGTTCGGCGCGCGCTACAACTCGATGCAGGGGTCGGCGCTCGGGCTGGCCCACACCCTGAAACAGACCGCGCTACTGCGCCCCTCCCACGCCTCCAGCGAGGTGCCGGGGCTGTACTTCACCGGCTCGTACACCACCCCCGGAATCGGCGTCCCGATGTGTCTGATCAGCGGCCAACTGACCGCCGAGGCGATCGCCGACCGCGAAGCCTGATGCTGCGCTACCTGCTGACGCTCTCGCGGCCGCGGTTCTGGCTGTACACCGCCGGCCCCGTGCTCGTCGGCGTCGCCTACGCCGCCGACGCGGTGGACGACCTGCTCGCCGTCCTCCCCGCCGCCCTCTTCCTCTACTTCCTGCTGCCCGCCAATATCTACCTCTACGGCGTCAACGACCGCTTCGACCGCGAAATCGACGCCGAGAACCCCAAGAAGGACGACGGCCCCGAGGCGCGCTGGCGTGACTCGCCCGCGGTCACGGCCGTCGTCGCGCTCTCGGGGGTCGTCGGCCTCGCGCTGTTCCCGCTCACGCCCCGGGTCGCGTGGCCCTACCTCGCGGGGTTCTTCGCGCTCGCGACCGCTTACAGCGCGCCGCCACTGCGGTTCAAAGCCCGGCCCCTGTTCGACTCGCTCTCGAACGGGCTCTACCTGCTCCCGGGCGCGGCCGCCTACGCCGCGATCGCGGGCGCACACCCGCCCGCGCCGGCGCTCGTCGGCGGCTGGCTCTGGACGATGGCGATGCACACCTACTCCGCGATCCCCGACATCGAGCCGGACCGCGCGGCGGGGATCGAGACGACGGCGACCGTGTTGGGCGAACAGCGAACGTACCTCTACTGCGGGGGCTGCTGGACGCTCGCTGCGGTCGCGTTCGGCCTGCTCGACGTTCGGCTGGGCGCGCTGCTCGGGGTCTACCCGCTGTTCCTGCTCGCGACCGTCGGCGCCGGCGTCGACGTGGATCGAGCGTACTGGTGGTTCCCGATCGTCAACGGCGTGGTGGGGATGGTGCTGACGATGGGCGGGCTGCTCCGCCTCGCGGGGGTGCTCGCGTGAGCGTCGCCGCGTGGCTGCCCGACGACCCCGCGGACCGCCGGTCGTGGGAGGCGGCGCTCTCGGAACTGATCCGCGAGCACCGCTTCACGATCGCGGTCGTGTTCCCGGCGGTCGGCGCCGTCTCGCTGATCGCGAGCGCGGAGGGGTGGCTCCCCGAGCCGCTGGCGTTCAACCCCCTGTTCGTGCTGGCGGGCGTGATCGTGATGCGCTCGCCGCTGATCGTCGGCGTGCTCCCGGTCGTCGACCGCCGGGCGGCGCTCGGCGTGGGCGCGCTGGCGGCGTACAGCTACGCCATCGAGATCGTCGGCGTCACGACGGGCTGGCCGTACGGCCAGTTCGAGTACGGCGTCTCGCTGGGGCCGATGCTCGGCGGCGTCCCGGTCGCGCTCCCGGTCTTCTTCCTCCCGCTGGTCGCGAACGCGTACCTGCTCTGTCTGCTCTTGCTGGGGACGCTGGCGGATCGTGCGCTCCCCAGACTGCTCTCGGTGATCGCGCTCGTGCTCGCGATGGACGTGGTGCTCGACCCCGGCGCGGTGGCGCTGGGGTTCTGGACGTACGGCGGCGGCGTCTTCTACGGCGTCCCGCTGTCGAACTACGCGGGCTGGGTGCTCTCGGCGACGGTGGCGGTGGTCGTCTTCGACGCGACGTTCGACCGCACCGCGCTGGGCGCGCGGCTGGAGGCCTGTGAGTTCGCGCTGGACGACATGGTGAGCTTCGTGCTGCTGTGGGGCGGCGTGAACGCCGTCTACGGGAACTGGCTACCCGTGCTCGTCGCCGCGGTCATCGGCGCGGGGCTGCTCCGGACCGACCGGTTCGACGCGGGGATGCTGCCGTGGCGGGCGGGGCGCTAAGGCACCGGGAGCCGCCCGGTCAGCCGGTGGAGCCGGTGACAGCTCTCGTCGGTCGGGATCGCGCTCACCGTGCGGAACACGGCGAGGGGGTCGGGGTTTCGCTGCCACGCCAGCCGCGTCCGGGCGGCGAGCCAGAGCTTCCGGGGGGTCGACAGCGAGGGCGTCGTCGACACCACGTCGTAGTCGAGCTTCCGGATCAGCCGGTGGTGATCGACGTACAGCACCGCCGCGAGCAGCACCGGGAACTGGCAGTCCCGCGGGAGCAGTTCGATGCCGGCGACGCCGTCGCGGTACAGCGCCTCCGCCCGCGAGAGTTCGGCCTGCACCGCGCCGGCGACGGCCTCGTCGAACTCCAGCCGGGCGACCTGCTCGTGGCTCGCCCCGTGAGCGTCGAGCGTCTCGGCGGGGAGGTAGATCCGGTCGCGCTCGAGTACGTCCTCGCGCACGTCCCGGACGAAGTTTGTGAGCTGGAACGCCTCGCCCAGCGCGGTCGCCGCCGGGAGCGCCGCCTCGGCGTGTTCCGGCGCCATCACGGCGGTCATCATCCGGCCGACCGCGGCCGCGGAGCCGTCCATGTACGCCCGGAGCTCGTCGTAGCTCTCGTAGCGGGCCTTCTCCACGTCGGTCGCCATCGCGTCGACGAACGTGTTCACGTCCGACGCGGGGATGTCGTGCTCCTCGCGGATCTCCGAGAACGCCGCGAGCACGGGGTCGTCGGCCGGCTCCTCACCGAGCGCCGCGCGGCGGAACGACTCCAGCCGCTCGGCCCGCTCTGCGGGCGCGAGGTCGTTGTCGCCGTCGACTACCTCGTCGGCGACGCGGAAGAAGGCGTACAGTACGTACGTGGGGTGGCGCACCCGTTCGGGGAGGAAGCGGGTCGCGACGTAGAACGTTTTGCCCGTCTCTCGGTGGATCTGCTTGCTCCGGGCGAGCTGTCGTTGTTCGACCATAGTGGTGCGGCGCTCGCCGGGACGGTAGGCGAGAGCGATCGCGTACCCTACCGATTGCCCCGGAGCGGCTTAACTGTGCGGCCCCGTGGCACGGAACTCAGTAGAACGTGTCCGCGCAGTCGAACACGACCCCGTGCTGCGGGCAGACGTACTCGCAGTGGCGGTGAACCATCGTCTCCCCGCAGTGCGGGCAGGGGCGACCGGGCGCCGTGGACTCCTCCGTGTCGCTCACGGGCGGGAGTGAGAGCGCCGGCGAGAAAGCAGTTACGAGCGGTGCCGGCGGAGGAACGCTTTCCCGCGTGGGACACCACCACACGGACATGTACCGTCCGAACCGGCAGCAGTCCCTCGACGCCGCCATCGGCGTGCTCGCGAGCGTCGCCGCCGTCGCCGGATCGCTGCTCGCGGCCGGCGATACGCCCGCGTTCGTCGGCGCCGCCGCGGCCGCGCTCGTCCGCGACGCGAGCCCCGGGTTCGTCGCCGTCGAGGTCAGGGGCCTCGGCGAGGCGGCGCAGCCGCTGCTGGTGGCCGTCACCGGACTCCTCCTGCTCGGCCTCTACGCGGGGGCGACGCTCCTCGCTCGTCGGTCCGTCGAGGGCGGGGCCGCGGCCGGGGTGACGACGCTCGCGCTCGTCGGCGGGGCCACGCTGCTGCTCACGGGCAGCCTCGCGAGCGCGGGCGGTGCGGGCGTCGCGGCGGCAGTCGTCGTACTCGCCGCGTCCCGTCCCCTCGCGTCGGGGGGGTCGGCCGTGCGATCGCCGGGACGCCGCCGCCTGCTGCAGGCCGGCGCCGCCACGCTCGCGGCGCTCGTGGCGAGCGCGGTTCGACTCGGTGGCGGATCGGGAGCGGCGAGCAGCCCCGAGCCGGCGGACCCGGCCGCCCAGTCGCTGCTCTCGGTCGCCGAGGAGCGGTCGCTCTCGCTGCCGGACACCGACGCGCTGGTGTCGGATGGGTTCTACACCGTCGACATCGCGACCGTCGCTCCGACGATCTCGCCCGCCGACTGGTCGCTCGCCGTCACCGGCGAGGTGCCCGAGGCGCGGTCGTTCACGCTCTCGGAGCTACGGGCGTTCGACGCCGAGCGGCGGTTCGTCACGCTGCGCTGCGTGAGCGACCCGCTGAACGGGAAGAAGATCGACACCGCGCTCTGGGACGGCGTCCCCGTCTCGACGGTGCTGGAGGCGGTCGACGCCCCCGAGAGCTGCTGTGTCACGCTGCACGCCGCCGACGACTACTTCGTCTCCTTCCCGCGGGCAGCACTGGAGGACGGGCTGCTCGCGTGGGGGATGAACGGCCGTCCCCTCCCTCGGAGCCACGGCGCCCCCCTGCGGACGCTCGTGCCGGGCCACTGGGGCGAGACGAACGCCAAGTGGCTCACCGAGATCGAGATCCGCGAGGAACCCGAAGACGGCTACTGGGAGCAGCGCGGCTGGCAGGGGACCGGCGAGGTGAACACGGTCGCCAAACTCCACAGCACGACTGTCCGCGACGGGACGGTCCGCGTCGGCGGGCACGCCTACGCCGGCACGCGCGGGATCGACGCCGTCGAGGTGTCGACCGACGGCGGCGACAGCTGGACCGAGGCGACGCTCTCGGAGCCGCTGCCGGGTGCGGTGCCGCTCGACGCCGAGGAGCCCGAACCCGACGGCGAGGCCGCCGACGCGTGGCGGATGTGGGAACACGAGTACGACGCCGCCGAGCGACACGAGGTGGTCGTCCGGGCGATCGACGGCGAGGGCGAGCGACAGACCGAGGACCAAGAAGAAGTCCGCCCCTCGGGCGCGACTGGCTGGGTCAGCGAAACGATCCGCCCGTGACGCCGGCGTAATGATACCCGAACTGCCGTGAGAATTATCCCCACAGGGCGTCCAACGGGTGACGATGGACCAGTCCGAACTGTTCGGACTCCTCCTCGATCAGTCCCAGGACAAGATCGCGCTGCTGGACGAGGACGGGACGTTCACCTACGTCAACGCGGCGGCCGAGCGCATCCTCGGCTTCTCGCCCGACGAGCTCGTGGGTGAGGGCGTCTTCGATTTCGTCCACCCGGACGACGCCGACGCCGTTCGAGAGGAGTTCTACCGGACGGTTCGGAGCGACGACTTCCGTGAGGGGACCATCGAGTACCGCCACCGGACCGCCGACGACGGCTGGGTGTGGCTGGAGAGCCGGATGTCGAACCTCACCGACGAGAAACTCGACGGCTTCGTGGTGAGTTCGCGGGACGTGACCGACCGCGTGCGGGCCGAGCGCGAGCGGGCGGAGACCGCCACCCGGCTGGAGGGGATCGCCGCGGTCGCGGGCGACGTGCTCTGGATGTTCGACGCCGACTGGTCGGAACTGCTGTTCGTCAATCCCGCCTACGAGGAGATCTTCGGTCGGCCGGTCGAGGAGGTGTACGCGGACCCGAGCGCGTTCCTCGACGCGGTCCACCCACAGGACCGCCACGACGTGGAGGAGGCGATGAGCCGCATCTCCGACGGCCACTCCGTCGAGATGGAGTACCGCGTCAACCCCGAAGAGGAGTACAAGCGCTGGGTGTGGGTTCAGGGCGAGCCGATCACGGAGAACGGCGAGGTCGTGCGCATCGCGGGGTTCGCGAGGGACATCACCGACCGGCGGCGCCGGGAGCGACAGCTGGTCGTGATGGACAACCTCCTCAGACACACGCTCCGGAACGACCTCAACGTCGTGCTCGGGGAGGCCGACCTCATCGACGACGAGTTCCCCGAGGCGGCGGACCACACCGAGACCATCCACCGCGTCGGGAACCAACTCCTCCAGAGCGCGGAGAAGGAGCGCGAGATCATCGACCTGCTCACCGACCAGCGGTGGCGCGAACCGATCGACATCCGGGAGGCGGTCGGCACGAGCGTCGGGACCGTCCACGAGCGCTACCCCGACAGCGTGATCGAGGTGGAAACGCTGGAGCCGGTGGTCGTCCAGGGCCGGCCGGAGCTGGAGCGAGCCATTACCGAGCTGCTTGAGAACGCCGTCCAGCACTGCGAGGACGCGAACCCGGCGGTTCGGGTCCGCCTCCGCGTGAGGGGCGACCGCGCCGAACTCGTCGTCGAGGACGACGGGGAGCCGATCCCCGCGATCGAGGCGGACGTGCTCACCGGCGACCACGACGAGATGACGAACGTCTACCACAGCAGCGGGCTGGGGTTCTGGCTCGTCTACTGGGCCGTCGAACTGTCGAACGGGGAGATCAGCGTCGACACGTCGGCGGACCGCGGCAACCGGATCACGGTATCGCTGCCGCTGGCGCGGGCCGAAGGGACGTAGCGGCGAAAAAGGCGAAGCTGCGCTAGCTCAGCACTCGCTCCAGCCGCAGGACTCGCAGGTCTTGCAGCCTTCGGAGTAGTAGAGGCTCATCGAGCCACAGTCGGGACACTCCGGGCTCTCGCCCGACGCGATCAGCTCGCTCGTGGCGTCGTCCTCGGCGGCGTCCGCGCCGTCGTCGACGTCGACGTTCGTCGGCTCGCTCGGCGGCTGGGCCGTCGCCCCGCCGTCGGTGGAGGCGTCGACGCTCTCGTCGTCGAGCTGGTCGATCGTCTGCTGCTGGGGGATCCCCTTGTCGATCTCGCCGTCGAGGTAGCGCCGCATCGCCGTGCCGATGGCGTCCGGGATCGACTGGATCTGCTCGCCCTTGTCCCAGGCGACCTTCGGGCTACGGATGCCCTGCAGTTCGCTGGCGACCTCCTCGGGGTCGACGCCCGAGCGCAGCGAGGTGGAGATCGTCTTCGCGAGCGCCTCGGTGAAGGAGGCAGTGAAGCCGCCGGAGTTGCCGATGTTGGCGAACAGCTCGAACGGCTCGCCGGTCTGGGGGTCCTCGTTGATGTTGACGTACAGCTTCCCGTAGCCGGTGTCGATGCGCTGGGTCACGCCGTGGAGCACGTCCGGGCGCGGGCGCTTGCGGCCCAGCGGCGTGTCCTCGCCGTCGGCGTCGGCCAGGATCTGCTCGACCTGCGTGTCGAGGGCGGCCTGGACGTCCTCGTTCTCGAGGAACCCTTCGAGCCCGCCGAACACCTCGGTGATCTGCTCGACGAGCGCCTCGGCGGCCTCGTCCTCGTCGGCGAACTCGGTGTTGTCGGCGCGGGTGGTGAGCACCTGCTTGCTGCGGGTGCCGTCGCGGTAGTAGGTGACGCCCTTGCCGCCGTTGTCGTAGACGTACTCGAACGCCTCCTTGGCGTCCTCGAGGCTGGCGTCGTTGGGGGCGTTGACCGTCTTCGAGATGGCGGAGTCGACGCCCTCCTGGGCCGCACACTGGATCGAGGCGTGCTGCTTGGCGCTCAGGTCGCCGGTAACCACGAACAGTTCGCCCAGCGCGTCCGGGACCGTCTCCAGCCCCTCGACGCCGTCGAACTCGTTGTTGGCCATCTGCTCCTGGGCCTCCTTCTTGACCGCCTCGACGTCGATGCCGTTCTCCTCCAGCGCGCGGAGGAAGTAGTCGTCGAACTCGACGAGCATCTCGTCGCCCTGCACGTCGCCGGAGACGTTCTTGTAGTAGGCGACGTTGTAGATCGGCTCACAGCCACCCGTCGTGTTGCCGATCATCGACGTGGTGCCCGTCGGCGCGATCGTCGTCGTGTTGTGGTTGCGCAGCGGGTAGCCCTCTTCCCACTCCTCGGGGTCCTCGCCGGTGTGGTGCTCGAACCACTCGGGGTAGGCCGTCGGGTCGGCGTACTTCGACTCGTCCCAGTCGGAGAACACGCCGCGCTCCTGGGCGAGCTCGTGGCTGGCGTCCTTCGACCCGTGGTTGATGTGGGTCATCAGCTGGCGGGCGATCTCGTCGGCGTCGTCGGTGCCGTAGCGCACGCCGAGCTGGATGTACAGCTGGGCCAGCCCCATGACGCCGAGGCCGATCTTGCGCATCTCCCGGACCTTCTGCTCGATCTCCGGGACGGGGAAGTCCGACATCGTGACCACGTTCTCGAGGAAGCGCGTGCCGTACTCGATGCGGTGGTCGAAGTCCTCCCAGTTCATCGCCTCGTCGAGGAACGCCGAGACGGCCTCCTCGTGGGAGTCGTACTCGTCGGCGTGCTCGTCGGCCCAGACGCGCCAGTCCGGCGCATCCTGTGCCGCGAGCGTCGAGAGGTTGATGTGGCCGAGGTTACAGGCCTCGTACTCCTCCAGCGGCTGCTCGCCGCAGGGGTTCGTCGCGAGGATGCGGTGGTCGGGGTGCTCCTCCACGTCGAAGGAGTGGCGCTCGTTGACGCGTTCGAGGTAGATCACGCCCGGTTCGCCGTTCTCGTGGGCGCCCTCGACGAGCTGGTCCCAGAGGTCCTCGGCGGGCACCGAGAGCTCCTCGCCGACCTCGACGTGCTCGCCGAGCCCGAACATGTCGTAGAGCTCCTTCGTCTCCGGCGTCGCGATGTGAGGCTCTTCCGTCCGGGGGTTGGTGAACGTGAACTCCTCGCCGTTCTTCAGCGCCTCCATGAAGTCGTCGGTGATGCCGACGGAGATGTTGAAGTTCGAGAGGTGGCCCTCGACGGCGTTACGCAGGTGCTCGGGCACGCGACCCTCGTCGTCGATCAGGTCGCGGGCCTCCTCCAGCGCGTCCGCGAAGGAGTTGTGCGTGAAGTCGTCGGGGTCGTTGAGCCGCAGCGTGTTCGCGAGGCTGACGTCCTTGTTCTTCGCGTGGATGAACTGGATCACGTCCGGGTGCGAGACGCGCATCACGCCCATCTGGGCGCCGCGGCGCGCGCCGCCCTGGGCGATCGTCTCGCACATCTGGTCGAACGTCCGCATGAACGTGATCGGGCCGGAGGCGATCCCGCCGGTCGAGCCGACGGAGTCGCCGTAGGGCCGGAGCTTCCAGAACGCGTACCCCATGCCGCCGCCGGACTGGAACACCTCGGCGGCCTCCTTGGCCGTCTGGTGGATGTCCGTGATGTCGTCGTCGGGAGAGTCGACGAAACAGGCAGAGAGCTGCTGCAGTTCGTCGCCGGCGTTCATCAGCGTCGGCGAGTTCGGCATGAAGGAGAGATCCGTCATCAGCGTCTCGAACTCCTCGCGGGTCTCGCGGACGGTCGCCGCGATCTCCTCGTCGAGTTCGGGGACGACGGTGTCGTAGGCGAACTTGTTGACGTTGTGCTCGTTCAGCGTCGTCTCCGTGTCGGTCTCGGCGTCGACGCCGGCGCCGAACACTTCCTCGGCGAGTTCGTCGCGTCGCGGGTGGTCGGGCTTGAGCTGGTCGGGCGTGACCGTCACCTCGACGCCCTGGCGCTCGGCCTCGTAGACGGCCTCGGCCAGCGCGATGTTCTTGGCGACGCGGGCGAACAGCTCCTCCTGATCCTCCTCGACCTCGCCGTCGGCGTTCTTCCGGAGGTACCGCGCGGGGAGGATGTTCTCGTAGGCGTTCTCGGTGAGGCGATCCTTCAGCGTCTCGCCGTCGGTGCGCTTGATCGGCAGGGTCAGCTCGTCGGCGCCGAGATCGGGCGAACTCACTGTGCGCTCACCCCGTGTGGGCGGATGCGGCTCTCGTCGGGAGTGGGTAGATCGAACATCTGTAGCGGAGAAGTCCTATTCCGTGGACCCCCATTAACCGTTTGGTTCCCGGTACGGTTGTAGTAGTACAAATAAGATTGTACTCTCTGATGGCTGTTGCTGGTCATGGTGTTGAGGGGTTCGGCCGCCGTCGCGGCACTCGTGTAACGGTTAGGTAGCGGTCGGTATAACCCTGACCGAACCGCGGTGAAAGTGAATCGCGGCCCACGAGACCGCGGTTTCTTCGCCGGGTTTTCGACCCGAAGGGAGGGGGTGTTCGGGGGGACAGCGCCCCCCGTCCGGCACCGTTTTGGGCCGGCGTCCGGAACCCGGAATCATGGACGACGCCATCCGCTACCGCGTGCGTTCGGTCGGCCGTCACTCCCCCACACCAGTGCTGAGGGACCGCCGGTAGATGCGCGCGTTCAGGCTGGCCTACGACGGGCGGGAATTCTACGGGTTCCAGCGCCAGCCCAACGTGCCGACCGTCGAGGGGAGGCTGCTCGCGACCCTCGCGGAGGCCGGGATCGTCGACGACGGCGAGACGCCGCCGGGGTACGCCGCCGCGGGCCGCACCGACGCCGGCGTCTCCGCGGTCGCCCAGACGGTCGCGTTCGAGGCGCCCGGCTGGTGTACGCCCGCCGCGCTCAACGGTCGGCTCCCGGGGTCGATCCGGGCGTGGGCCGCCGCGGACGTGCCCGAGGAGTTCCACGCGACCCACGCCGCCAGCGAGCGGAGGTACACGTACCACCTCCACGCCCCCGACGCGGACGACCGCACCGCGCGCGAGGCCGCAGACAGACTCTCCGGGGAGCACGACTTCCACAACCTCACCAGCGACGACACCGGGACCGTTCGAGACGTTTCGGTCCGGGTCGAACGCGACGGGGAGTTCCTCGTCGTCACCGTCGCCGCGGGCGGCTTCCCGCGGGGGTTCGTCCGTCGACTGGTCGGCGTGCTCGCGGAGGTG
This sequence comes from Halolamina salina, assembly GCF_054653455.1. Lineage (NCBI taxonomy): Archaea > Methanobacteriati > Methanobacteriota > Halobacteria > Halobacteriales > Haloferacaceae > Halolamina > Halolamina salina. Next base: position 2,349,389 of record NZ_BAAIGE010000002.1, read on the forward strand.
GCCGTCGACGGGCAGTCCCTCGCCCGGGTCGACGAGGTGCTGAGCGATGAGTCGCTACAGGGCGGCCGCGGCGTCCCGCGGATGGCGCCCGAGCCGCTGGTGCTGACTGGCGTGACGTACCCGGACGTGACGTTCTCGGTGGACGAGGAAGCGCTCGAGAGCGCCCGCGGCGTGTTCGGCCAGCGGCGCGTGGGCGCGCTGGAGCGCGTTCGCGTGACGGAGACGGTACTGGACGGGCTTGGGGAGTAGGGATCGGTGGTTACGGGATGGCGCCTCCGTCGGTGATCACTCCCACCCTTCAGGCCACAGCGACGCCGCCTTCATCCCCGTCTCGAACTCCAGTTCCCGGAACGCCTCGGCCAACTCCGCCTGCTCCAGCCGATCGGCGTCCATCGACGCCAGCTCGTCGACCAGCAGCGCGGTCAGGACGCCGTGCTCCCGGATGTTCCGGTCGTCGGCCTTGTCCCGCGTGTCGGCGTGGGTGTGCCCCCAGCCGCGCCCGCGCTCGCCGCTGTCGCTGTGCAGTTGGACCGACGGCACGCCCGCGCGGACGAACGGCCACTGGTCGCTGAAGGGGTGGGGGTCGGACTCCACCTCGATCGGGTGGTTCGCGCGCTCGCTGACCGCCTCGGCTGCCTCAGCGGTCGACTCGGAGGTGTGGGTCAGCGCGATCAGGTCGCGAAAACGCCCGCCGCCGTCGACGTTCACCACCGCCGCCACGTCGTCGTGGTCGACCGACTCCGCGAGGTGTTCCGCGCCGAGCAGCCCCACCTCCTCGCAGCCGACGGCGACGACGCGCACGCCGCGGTCGAGGTCGGCATCGGCCTCGCTCAGTACCCGGGCGGCCGTGAGCACGGTTGCGACGCCGCAGCCGTTGTCCAGCGCGCCCTCCGCGATGTCGTGGCCGTCGTAGTGGGCCAGCAGGAGGATCTCTTCGTCGGTGTCGGGGCCGAGGCGCCCCTGGACGTTCTGGCTCCGGCCCGCCGTCGTCTCGGCGTCGACGGTGAGTCGGACGCGGGTGTCGCCCTCGGCGAACTCGGTGAGCCACGCGCCGGTCTCCTTGCTCACGCCGACGGCGGGCGCCTCGGCCTCGCGCCCGAACGTGAGCGAGCCCGTCGGGGGGAGCTGGCCGGGGACGTGGTTGACGAACACGAACGCCGCGGCGCCCTGCCCGATCGCGTAGCCGAACTTCTCCATCCGGTGGATGAAGCGGCCACCCTCCGGCGTCGTCGTCGAGGCGACGACGATCTTCCCCTCGACGTCGAGTTCGTCGATCTCTGCGGGCGTGCCGTAGCCCGCGTCGACCAGTTCGCCCTCCACTTCGCCCGCGGGCGAGTACGGGAGCGCGACCGTCTCGAACTCCCGCTCGACCGGCGATCGAACGCGGAGCGAGGAGTCCCCGCACTGCCAGACCTGCATCTCGAAGGGGTCCTGCTCAACGTTCCGGGCGCCGGCGTCACGGAACGCGTCGGCGACGATCTCCGCGGCCCGGGCCTCGCCCTCGCTCCCGCCCATCCGGCTCCCGATCGCCGTGAGGTCGGTGAGGAACTCGCCCGGTCGGTCGTCGATCCACGTCCGCCCGATCGCGGCGTCGAATCCGTCCATGGTCCGGCGTGTGTGAGGGGGACCCAAAGACGTTCCGGGGCGAGGGCGACGGCGGGAGGAAAACACGGCAAAACCGACCACCTCGCCGGGTGAAGTGGGAAGACTTACCACCGGATTCGACACTACGGTATCACGATGAGCACTGTCCCCGAACGCGAGGACATCGACGAGGAGTACAAGTGGGATCTGGAATCGATCTTCCCGGATGAGGAGGCGTGGCAGGAGGCCTACGACGACGTGGAAGCGCGCGTCGACGACCTGCGGGAGTACGAGGGCCGCGCGACCGAGAGCGCCGAGACGCTGCGCGAACTGCTCGAGGCGTACGAGGACGTGATGCGCGACGTGTCGAAAGTCGCCGCCTACGCCCGACTGCGGTCGGCCGAGGACACCCGAAACCAGGAGTACCAAGCGATCGCGTCGAAGGCCGAGTCGCTGCGCTCGGAGGCCTCCAGCGCGACCAGTTTCCTCGAACCCGAGCTTCAGGAACTCGACTGGGACGAGGTCGAGTCGCTGATCGACGAGGAGCCCGCGCTCGAGGAGTACGAGCACTTCTTCGACGACGCGCTGCGGATGAAACCCCACACGCGCTCCTCGGAGGTCGAGGAGCTGCTGGCCGACCTCTCGGAGGTCACGAGCGCGCCGTCGGACATCTACGGGATGCTCTCCAACGCCGACCTCACGTTCCCCACCGTCGAGAAGCCCGACGGCGAGGAGGTGGAGATCACCCAGAGCAACTTCACGAAGCTCCAGAAACACGAGGACCGGGAGTTCCGCCGCGAGACCTACGAGCAGTACTACGAGACCTGGGACGACTACCGCAACAGCGTCGGCACCGCCCTCCAGAACAGCACGAAGAAGGACGTAAAGCTCGCGGAGGCGCGGAACTACGACACCGCCCGCGAGGCCGCCCTCGACAGTACCAACGTCCCGACTGAGGTGTACGATACGCTCGTCGACACCGTCCACGACAACCTCGACCACCTCCAGCGCCACGCCGACCTGAAGCGGCAAGCGCTCGACGTCGACGAACTCGGGATGCACGACCTCTACATGTCGCTGACCGGCGAGGAGGGGCCAGACATCACCTACGAGCAGGCGAAGGAGTGGGTCGTCGAGGCCGTCGCGCCGCTGGGCGAGGAGTACCAGGCCCGGATGGAGCAGGGACTCGAGAGCCGCTGGGTCGACGTGTACGAGAACCGGGGGAAGCGCTCGGGCGCGTTCTCCTCGGGCACGTACGACACCCAGCCGTTCATCCTGATGAACTTCCAGGACGACGTGAGTTCGATGTACACGCTGGCCCACGAGCTCGGCCACTCGATGCACTCCGAACTCGCCAGCGAAGCTCAGCCGTGGCAGTACTCCAGCTACGAAATCTTCGTCGCCGAGGTCGCGAGCACGGTCAACGAGACGCTGCTCACCCACTACCTGCTCGAGAACGTCGACGACGACGAGATCCGCGCCCACGCGCTCGACCAGTACCTCGAGCGGTTCCGCTCGACGCTGTACCGTCAGACGATGTTCGCGGACTTCGAGCAGCGCATCCACGAGCGCGCCGAGAACGGGCAGCCGCTCACCCCCGACGCGTTCGACGAGATCTACGGCGACCTGAAGGAGACGTTCTACGCGAACGCCGACGTGGACGACCTGATCGCCAAGGAGTGGATGCGCATCCCCCACTTCTACTACAACTTCTACGTCTACCAGTACTCGACCGGAATTTCGGCGGCGGTCGCGATCGTCGAGAAGATCCGCGAGGAGGGCGAGCCCCCGGCCGCGGACTACCGCGCCGCGCTCGAAGCCGGCGGCAGCGAGTACCCCATCGACGTGCTCGACATCGCGGGCATCGACATGACCAGCGCCGATCCCATCGAGTCCGCGCTGTCGGCCTACGGCGAGCGCCTCGACGACGCCGCCGAGCTGCTGGACCTGAACTAACGCGACTTTCCGTTTTCACGTTCCGACTGCGTCCCCGCCGACGCCCGTTCGCGATTGGCGGCCGAAGCGAGCCATTCCCCGACCCAAAGGCACATTTACGCCTACCCCTAAACCGAACCAGAGAGATGTCACGCAGCCCGTCCCTTCCCGACCGCCCCCGCTTGGACCTGGACCCCGAGATGTCACAGGCCGAGCGCCTGGAGGCGATCCGGGAACACTTCGAGCGGCTCGTTCAGGTCAATGAGGAGCTGAACGAGCGCCTCCAGGACGCCGAAGGGCGCAAGGAGGAGCTCCGCGAGGAGGTCGACCAGCTCAAGCGCCGCAACGAGACGCTCAAGACGTCGTCGCTCTATCTCGCGACCGTCGAGGAGCTGACCGACGACGGCGTCGTCATCAAGCAACACGGCAACAATCAGGAGGTGCTCACCGAGCTCTCCCCCGCACTCAAGGGGGAGGTCGAGGCGGGTGACCGCGTCGCCATCGACGACTCCTTCTCCGTTCAGGAGCTGCTCGACGACGAGACCGACGCCCGGGCGCAGGCGATGGAGGTCGAGGCGTCGCCGGACGTTACCTACGCCGACATCGGCGGCATCGACGACCAGATCCGCGAGGTGCGCGAGGCCGTCGAGGACCCGCTGATCAACGCCGAGACGTTCCGCGAGGTCGGCGTCGAGCCGCCGAGCGGGGTCCTGCTCCACGGCCCGCCGGGGACGGGGAAGACGATGCTCGCGAAGGCGGTCGCCAACGAGACCGACGCGACGTTCATCAAGATGGCCGGCTCCGAGCTGGTCCGGAAGTTCATCGGCGAGGGCGCCCGCCTCGTCCGTGACCTGTTCGAACTCGCGTCCGAGCGTGAGCCCGCCGTGATCTTCATCGACGAGATCGACGCCGTCGCGACGACGCGGACGGACTCGAAGACCTCCGGCGACGCCGAGGTCCAGCGCACGATGATGCAGCTGCTCTCGGAGATGGACGGGTTCGACGACCGCGGCGAGGTGCGCATCATGGCCGCCACCAACCGCTTCGACATGCTCGACGAGGCGATCCTGCGACCCGGCCGCTTCGACCGCCTCATCGAGGTGCCCAAGCCCGACGTGGAGGGGCGCAAGCGCATCCTCGAGATCCACGCCGCCGAGCTCAACCTCGGCGACGACGTGGACTTCGACGAACTCGCCGAGGCGCTGGAGGGGTACTCCGGCGCCGACATCGCCGCCCTCACGACCGAGGCCGGCATGTTCGCGATCCGCGACGGGCGCGAGGAGGTCCGGATGACGGACTTCGAGGACGCCCACGAGAAGATCGAGGAGACCTCCGAGGAGGCGCCGACGACCGGCCCGGTCGCGTTCCAGTAAGGGCGGATGAGTGACGGCAGCGACCGCACCCCGATCACCGGTCCCCAACCGGCCCAGGGGCTGGCGATGGCGGCGCTGCTCGTGTTTCTCTGCGTACTGGTCTTCTACCTCGGCCAGCCGGGCTACACGCACGCGCGGCTGGCGCTGTTTCTCGCCCTCGGCGCCGCCGCCGTGCTGGGCACTTTCGGTGTCGTGACACAGCGAGCGCGGGTCGCCGCCGCGGGCGCCGCGATGCTGGCGCTGCTGGGGTTCTGGCAGGCGACGCTCTGGATCTTCGTGCTCCCGATGGCGGGCGTCCTCGCCGTGGCGGGCCTGCTGATCGCGCTCGACGAGCGCACGGTCGAGCGGCGGTAGCGTCGCCGCGCACACCACAAAGCGTTTCTCGGCGCCGACACCAGCGCCGGGCATGGTCCCCGGTATCGTCCCCGACATGCTGCTGGGCCTGCTGGCCCTGACGGCGTTCGCAGCCGTCGCCCTCCTCCCGGTACTGCTCTCCAGTGCGGTCCGCCGACTCGGCCGCCGATGGCCGACCGGCTCGCTGGGCGTGAACTACCTCGTCGCCGCGGCGGCGTTCGGCACCACCCACCTCGCGGGCATCATGGCCGCCGTCGCGCTCCACGGCGGGAGGCTCGAACAGGACGTGTTCAAGTGGGTCGCCGGCATCACGCTCGGGAACGCGCTGCTCTGGTGGCTCGCCGTCGCGGTCGTGCTCCCGCTGCGTGGGGTCTGGGAGCCGACGCGGGAGGGCGAGTGGGACGGCCGCATCGCGCTGACGGTCGGGCTCGTGAGCTACGCCGTCGCGACCGCCGTGGCGCTGCTGGCCATCGTCGTCGTCGCCATCGCGTTCTACGCCCCCTGGTAGCCGGGACCGCGAGTCCGTAGCCCCTTTCTCCGCCCGGCGCCGAGGTCGGCCGTGAGCAGCAGCATCCACGTCGTCGCCGGCGCCGGCACCGCGCCGACGGAGAAGGCCGCCTACGACGCCGCGCTGGCCGACGCGAACCTCCACAACTACAACCTCGTCCCCGTCTCCTCGATCGTCCCGGCCGACGCCGAGGTGGTGACCGTCGAGCAGGCGCCGGATCTCGGCCCGGCGGGGAACCGCCTCAACGTCGTGCAGGCCGAGCGGAGCGCGGTCGGCCCGGAGACCGTCGCCGCCGGCATCGGCTGGGCAACCGGTCCCGGTCCGGGGCTGTTCTACGAGGCCGACGCCGAGGCCGAGGCCGACGTGCAGGCCCGGCTGGAGGCGGGGCTCGCGGCGGGGCGGGAGCTCCGGGAGTGGACGTTCGACCACGAGGAGACGCTGATCGAGTCCGCCGAGGCCGCGCCCGGCGAGCACACGTGCGTGGTGGCGTTGGCGGCCTACGGCGAGAGCGAACCGATCTGTTGATTCTGTGGGTTAGGCGTCGTTCGTTTTGGTGGTGGTGAAGCGACGAACAGGGTCGGCAATACCGTGAAAGCCCCTGCCCGCTCGGTTTTGGTTCTGTGCTCCGAAAAGGAGATTCACGACAGCAACATCGTGAAAGCCCCTGCCCGCTCGACGGCTGCGACTCGCTGCGCTCCTCGCTTCGCTGCGGTGCTTGCGTCGTCTCGCTCGTCGAGCGGGCAGCCCCTTTCAGTCCCGCCCGACCGCACAGCCCACACACCTCCCCAGCCGACTCACTCGCTCACTCCGTTCGCTCGTTCGTCCCTCGCGCTGAGGCGCGGCACAGGGCCGCGCCCGTTTCGCGCCACCGCATCCGCCGGTAGTGAGGGGCACGTCCCAGAAAGACCAAAACGATCCGCCCGTAGGGCTATCCCATGCAGTGGCTCCCCGTCCTCGCGTACCTCGCGCTCGTCGCGGCGTTCACGGCGCTGGGCGCGCCGATCGCCGCGGGGCTGTTCCGACACCTCCCCCGGAAGGGCGCCGCCTTCGCGCTCCCGACCGCGCTGGTACCGTTTGCGATCCTGATCTTCTGGATCGGCCAACTCACGTTCGGCCTCCACACGCTGGTGCTCGGACTCGGAATCGTCCTCGCCGGCTCGGTTCTCGCGTGGCGCCGCGGCGCCCGCCCGGACTGGCCCGCGGTGGCGGCGATGTACGGCGTGTTCGTCGTCGGCTTCGGGATCATGCTCGCGTTCCGGGCGGCCGACCCCGCGATCACCGCCGCCGCCGGCGAGCAGTTCCTCCACTTCGCGCTGGTCAACACGCTCGAACGCGCCGAACAGCTACCCCCTGAGGACGTCTGGTTCGCCGGGAAGCCGCTGCGGTACTACTACGGCACCCAACTGCAGGTCGCGAGCCTCGCGATGCTGACGGGGACCGCGATGCGCTACGGCTTCAACCTCGGCATCGCGACGTTCTACGGGATGCTGTTCGTCGTCGCCGCGGGCGTCGGCGGCGCGCTCGTCTCCCGCCGCGGCGGCTCCGTCCGCGTCGGCGGCGTCGCGGGCGCGTTCTTCGTCGCGCTCGGCGGCGCGGCGACCACGGCCGTCCGACTCGCCACGCCGTACCTCCCGGACTCGATCCGCGGAATCGTCGAACAGGCCGCGTTCGGCTTCGTCGCCCAGCGCTTCGAGGGCGGCGACCTCGCGGCGACCGTCGCGAACCTCTCCAAGCCGCTGGACTGGGGCTGGTGGTACACCCGCTACGTCGTCCCGGGGACGATCCAGGAGGTACCGCTGTACTCCTTCGTGAAGGCCGACCTCCACGGCCACACGTTCGCGAACCCCTACGTGCTGTTCGCCGGCGCCCTCGCCCTCGCGTACTACGCCACGCCCGCGGCCGAGCGAAAGCGCCGCCTCGCGCTCCTCTTCGGGGGCCTCGGCGCCGTCGCCGGCCTGTTCGGCTTTATGAACACGTGGTCGCTGCCGACCGCCGCGGGGCTGGCCGCGCTCGCGGTCGGCGCCGCCGACGCCCACCCGGCGACGCTGCTGCGCGATTCGCTGGCCGACCGTCTCCAGCCCGCTTCCGACCCAGAGAACCGCGCTGACTGGCTCGCACACGAACTCTGGCGGGTCGCGCTCGCGGCCGTCGCCGCGGGGATCGTCCTCGCGATCGGCGTCGCGATCGCCTCGCCGTTCCTGATCTTCGGCCACGTCCCGAGCAACGAGGGGATCGGCTTCCTGCCGCCGCGCAGCCCGCTGCCCGCGTTTCTCGTGATGTACGGCGGCCTCGTAACCGCGTTCGCGGCGTACGTCGTCGCCCGGGGCTGGCCCGCGGTCGACGACCTCCCGGCGCCGTGGCTCGCTGGCGCCGGCGCGCTCCTCCTCGGCGCCGTCGTCGCGGCCGCAGTGATCGAGAACTTCGCCGTGCTGGCGCTGCTCGGTACGCTGATCGTCGCCGGCTGGCTGCTCGTACGCTCGGGCCGGGCCGGCTTCGGGATGGTGCTGCTCGTGGCGGGCGCGGGGTTGCTCGCCGCGCTGGAGCTGGCCCACGCGCGCCTGCCGCTGATCGACAACCCGCGCTGGAACACGTCGCTGAAAGTCGGCGTGCAGGCGTGGACGCTGGGTGCGGCCGGCGCGGCCGCCGCGTCGGTCGCGCTGTTGCGGGAGCACGGCGGCCGGCTCGCGTCTCGCGTCGAAACGCTGGGCGACGACGGTTCGACTGCGCCCGGCTCCCGCGAGACGCTGACCTCGGCGCTGACCGTCGCGCTGGTCGTCGCCGTCGTGCTCGCGACGGCGGTGTTCCCGGTGATGATGATCGCCGCCGAGATCGGCGAACCGGTCGACGAGGGGCACTACGACCCCTCGCTCGACGGGATGAAGGCCGTCGAGAACTTCCACGCCAACGAGTACGAGGCGCTGCAGTGGCTCGACGACCGCTCCGGCCGGCCGACGATCGTCGAGGTGCCCGGCGACTCCTACGGCTGGACGAGTCCGGCGTCGACGTTCTCCGGGCTGCCGACCGTCGTGGGGTGGGACCACGAGGCCGAGTACCGGAGCATGGACGCCTACGAGCGCCGAGTCGGCCACGTCGACACCATCTACGCCGGCGACTGGGAGCGCGCCGCGGCGCTGCTCGAGCGCTACGACGTGACGTACGTCTACGTCGGGCCGAACGAGCGCGAGGTGTACGGCGACTCGCTGCGGTCGTTCGACCGCGAGGCGTTCTCGGTCGCGTTCGAGGGCGGCGCGGTGACGATCTACGAGGTCGACCACGACGCGCTCGCGGAATCGACGGACGGCAGTTCCTGAGCCCAGCACGGCGCCGTGGCCGGGTTCGAGAGCTTCCACCGCCGGTGACTTTATCAGTGGATACCGCCAAAGGCGGGCAAGATGAACGGCACAGATTTCGCCGGTGCGCCGGGTATCATCGGTGGCTCCTCGAACGACGTCGAACTCTCTCCCGACGAGAAGCGCGGGCTGCGGCGCGCCGTCGCCGGAATCGTCTCCCGTACCGAGTCCTACCTCCCCGACGGCTACGTCGTCGGCTCCGAACTCACCTACGGCTCCGACGGCCCGGAGGCGACCGTCGCCGTTCGCCCGCCGGCGGGCCACCCCGTCAGCGCGGGGTTCCAGCCCGACGCCGACGACATCGAGGCCGGCCTCGACGACGCCGACCGCGACGAGGTCGCGAAGGGACTCGCCGCGAGCGCCGCCGCACAGGTGATGTACGCCATGGGCGACGACCCCGTTCCGGTCGCCCGGTAACCCGGATGAACCGATCGAGCGCGCGCCGGCTTCGAACCGAGCGACACCGAGCGACCGCCTCGGTCCCCCGTGGTCGGGCGACGACGTGAACGACTCGACCGCCGCGGCCGCGCTCGACGCCGTCGACGCACTGTTCTTCGTCCTCGAGGACGGCCGAATCGCGGAGTGGAACACCGCGACCGACGAAGCGACCGCCGAACAGTCGCTCGCGGACCGGCCGTTCGCCGCGCTGTTCGACGACAGCGACGCGGTCGAGCACGCGATCGAACGCGCCGCCGCGTCGGGCGACGCCACCGTCGAAGCGGAGTTCCCCGGCGCCGGCTGCGCCTACGAGTTCGAACTGGAGCGCCTCGACGACGGCCGGATCGCCGTACTGGGACACGACATCAGCGAGCGGCAGGCCCAGCGCCGCGAACTGGAGAAGCGCGAGCGCGTCCTCAAGCGGACCCACGAGGTGATCGCCGACGGTGACCGCTCGTTCGACGAGCAGATCCGGGCGCTGCTCGGACTCGCCCGCGAGGAACTGGGGCTGGCCGCCGGCTCGCTCTCGCGGGTCCGGGGCGAGGAGACCGACTTCGAGATCGTCGACGGCGGCGGCCCGATCCGGGAGCGGGAGTCGATCCCGGTCGACGAGACGTTCTGTGACGTGGTCGTCGCGGACCGGGAGACGCTGGTGATCAACGACGCGCGCAGCGACGACCGGGTGGTCGACCGCGACACCCACGCCGACCGCGGGGTCGCCTGCTACCTCGGCGCGCCGGTCTACCTCGGCGACGAGGTGTACGGCTCGCTGTGTTTCTACGACACCGAGGCCCGGAGCGTGGAGTTCTCGCCGTGGGACGTGACGCTCGTGGACCTGCTGGCCCAGTGGGTGAGCTACGAGCTCCGGCGCCGGCGGGACACCGAACGCCTGCGCCAGCAGAACGAGAAGCTCGATCGCTTCGCCTCGATCGTCTCCCACGACCTCCGGAACCCCCTGAACGTGGTCTCGGGGTCGCTCGAACTCGCCAAGGAGACCGGCGACGCGGAGCACTTCGACCGCGCCGAGAGCGGGGTCGCCCGGATGGAGACGCTGATCGACGACATGCTTGCACTCGCACGGGCGGGCGACGCCATCGACGACACCGAACCCGTCGAACTCGCGTCGGTCGCCCGCGAGTCGTGGTCGGGCGTCGACACCGGCACGGCGACGCTGACGATTGCGACCGAGAGCACGATACTCGCTGACCGGGACCGGCTCCGGCAGTTACTGGAGAACCTCTTCCGGAACGCGATCGAGCACAGCTCGACCGACTCCCGGCAGGGGGAAAACGGCGGGTCGGCCGACGAGACCCCGACGCCGACGACCGACGGCGGCAGCCTCACCGTCACGGTCGGCGACGTGACCGAGGACGGGCACGTCGTGGGGTTCTACGTCGCCGACGACGGGGTCGGGATCGACGCCGACAGCCGCGAGGACGTGTTCGAGAGCGGCTTTACCACCTCGGAGGACGGCACCGGCTTCGGCCTCGCGATCGTCGGGGAGATCACCGACGCCCACGGCTGGGACGTGTCGCTGGTCGAGGGCGAGGACGGCGGCGCGCGGTTCGAGTTCACGGGCGTCGAACTGGTCGAAAACGAGAACTGATCGGCGTCTCGCGGCCGGTCGGCTGTTAGTTGCTACACGATCACGGCATCGGCTCCGTGCGACCGACATGGCGTCGGTCGCCGGTCGCTCGCCGTGATCGGCGTTATTTCCCCCAGAACGGATCGCGCTTCCGCATCTTCTCCAGATACGCGTTCAGCGCCTCGCGCTCGTCGGCCGGAATCTCCTCTTTGAGTTCCTGTTCGAGGATCTTCGCGTGTTTCTCGGGGAGGTCGATCCAGAGCTCGTCGCCCTCCTCGATGTCCCGACCGACGGTCGGGCCGTCGATGGCGACGCTGACGCGACTGCCCGCGCGGGCCTCGTCCACGTCCTCGCCCTGCTCCTGCATCCCGGAGAGCTCGCCGACGCGGACCGTCTCGCCGTCCTCGAACTTCGCGACGCGGCGGTTGTTCTCGATCGTGCCCGAGAGGATCTCGACGCCGACGACCGCGGGGTCGTTCTGTCGGAACGTGTGGTCCTCGAGGATGCGGAACCGCGCGGGGCGGTGGATCTTGTCGAGCACCGTCTCCTGCTGTTCGCGCTGGCGCTCCTCGACGTACTGCTCGTAGTCCTCGACGAGCTGGTAGATCACGTCGTGGTTGAACAGCTTCACGTCCTGCTGGTCGATCTCGCGCTCGGCGTCGGGCAGCACGTCGACGTTGAAGCCGAGGATCACGCGGTGCTCGGCCTCGTTGGCGGTGCTCGCGACCGCCACGTCACGCGGCGCCACGTCGCCCACTTCTGCGCGGAGGATCGGGATCTCCGCCTCCCGCAGCGCGTTGGCCATCGCCTCCAGGCTGCCGAGCGTGTCGGCCTTGACCACCACGCCCTCGTCGGCGGTGTCGACCTCGATCTCGGAGAGCTCCTCCTCGACCTCGGCGATCACGTCCTCGAGGTGCCGGCCGCGGACGACCCGGACCGGCGCGCCGGCCATCGCGTCGTCGAGGTCCGGCGCCGCGACCTTCACGCCGGAGGCCGCCTGCACCGAGTCGAGGCGCTCGAACTCCGCTTCCGTGCGGATCTCCGAGAGCGCCTTCGGGCGCAGCAGCGCGCGGACCTCCGTCACGATCGGGCTCTCGACGCCGCCGACGACGATCCGGTCGCCCTCCTCGATCGTCCCGTCGTACAGCACCACGTCGAGCGTGGCGCCGAACCCCTTCTCGTCTTTCACTTCGAGCACCGTCCCCTTCCCCGGACCCTGGAGGTCGACCTCCATCTCCGTCTTCATGTAGCGCTGGGAGAGACCCATCAGCACCGCGAGCAGGTCGGGGATTCCCTCCCCGGTCATCGCGGAGACGGGGACGACACCGATGTTGCCCTGGAAGTTCTGGACGCGCCAGTAGAGGTCCGCCGAGAAGCCGGCGTCAGAAAGCTCGCCGATGATCTCGTAGAGGTTCTCGTCGAGCCGCTCGCGGGCGCGGTCGGTCTGGCTCTCGTACGTCTGCTGGACCGGCGCATCTGCCTGTGGGTTCCAGCCGGGCGTGGTGTCGATCTTGTTCGCCGCGACAACGAAGGGGGTGCCGGTTCGCTGGAGGATGTCCAGCGCCTCCTCGGTCTGGGGCTGGAAACCGTCGTTCACGTCGACGACGAGGACCGCGATGTCCGCGAGCGCGCCGCCGCGGGCCCGCAGCGTCGAGAACGAGTGGTGGCCCGGCGTGTCGATGAACAGCAGTCCGGGCAGGTCGAAGTCGTCGGCCATCACGAGGTCGCCGGCCATCGACGACACCGTGTCCAGCGGGACGGCGGTGGCGCCGATGTGCTGGGTGATGGCGCCGGCCTCGCCCTCGCTGACGGCCGAGCCCCGCACCTTGTCGAGCAGGCTCGTCTTCCCGTGGTCGACGTGGCCGAGCACGGCGACGATGGGCGTCCGGAGCGATCCGGGGTCGGTAGCAGCGTCCGCGTCAGTGTCAGAGTTGGCGTCGGGCATCGAAAATCACCGAGAGAACGTCTCTTGGCTGTGGAGAGTCGCGGGCGCCAGTTACCTGTTTCGACTCTCCGTCCACTCCCAGCCCGCGGTCGGCCCCGTGGCGTTTATTGCGCCACGGCCAGTTTAGCCGCGCATGGCCGACATACTCGCCGAGAACCTCTCGGGGAAGGCAGTCATGGGCTCGGACGGTACCGAGCTGGGCATGCTGTACAACATCACGATGGACCTCAAGACGGGCGAGCTTCACGACCTGCTCGTCTCGCCCAACGAGGACACCCCGCGCGGGAAAGTCAACTTCGAGCGCGACGAAGGCGGTCGGTTCCGGGTACCCGTCTCCCGGGTGCAGGCCGTGAAGGACTACATCGTCGTCCAACGCTAAGGATGGAGGTCCTCGACACGTCCGCGTTCATCCACGAGTACCACACCGACGACGAGCAGGTCTCCATCCCCCTCGTCAAAGAGGAGCTGGAGGGCGGCAACGAGTACCGCTTCGACGCGATGGAGGGCGCGGGGATGGAACTCCACCTCCCTGCCGACGAGACCGTCGACCGCGTGCGCCGGGCCGCCGGCGAGACTGGCGACGCCGACGAGCTCTCCGAGACGGACACGCGCCTGCTCGCGACGGCGTTCGAACTCAGCGCCACGCTGGTCACCGACGACTACGCGATGCAGAACGTCGCCGAGAAGCTCGACGTGGCCGTGCAGGTGATCGCCCGCGAGGGGATCGAGGAGGAACGCGAGTGGACGTTCCAGTGTGCCGGCTGCGGCCGCGAGTTCGACGACGACCGCGAGCGCTGCCCGATCTGCGGCAGCGACCTGAGCCGGAAGAACCCCGCCTGATTCTCACGGACCGAGCTACGCTACCTGCCAGTACTGGATCGCGTACAACACCGCGTTGTAGCCGCCGTGAGCGACGGCTGGCACCAGCAGGTTCCCGGTCCGCTCGTAGAGGTAGCCGAGCAGGATCCCCAGCAGGAACGAGAACGCGACGTACGCCAGCGCGCCGCTCCCGCCGCCGATGTAGTGCATCGAGCCGAACAGCGCGCTCGCGCCGACGATCGACGACCACGGACCCCACCCCCGGCGCAACACGCCCTGCAGCCCGCCACGGACCAGTAGCTCCTCGGCCGGGCCGACCACCAGCAGCGAGACGGGCACCATCCAGAGGAAGTAGACGGGGGCGTGGGTCGCCGGATCGAGCGCGGGGTTCTGTGAGGGCGCGACGCCGATCAGCGAGAACGCCCAGAGCACGACGTACTGGCCGACGAGGAGGGCGACGACGGCGCCGACCGTGATCGCCGCCCCCCGGCGGTCCGGTAGCTCCCACGAGAGCAGCGTCCGGTCCCCCTCGGCGACGGCGAACAGCGCGACCGGGACGACGAAGCCGACGTATCGGACGACGGTGCCGACGATCTGGTACGCCGTCGTCCCCTCGGCGACCCCCAGCGTCGACGCGGCGCCGATCCACAGCGAACTCCCGAGGCTGAGGCCGAGCACCCCCGCGATAAACAGCGTGATCGCCTGTCCGATCCGGAGCAGCCGGGAGTCCCCGACCGGCGACTGGCTCATCGCCCGAAGCAAGCGCCCGGCCGGGCAAAGCGGTGACGGTCGCCCGCTACTCGACGACCAGCCGATCCTTCCCGCGGACGGCGTCGGCTTCCGCGAACTCGCCGCCGCCGAGCAGGCCGCGTGCGGCCTTCTTCCCCCACTCCACGGCGGGCTGGGTGAACGTCGAGAGGTCGGCGAGCTCGCCGTAGCAGATGCAGGCGGCCTCCATCCCGAACAGCAGTTCGCCCAGCCCGCGCTCGTCGACGCGGTCGATCTCGATCCGGACGTTCGGGCAGTCCGCGGCCGTGAGGCTCGCCTCCGTGGCCTCGAACTCGGCGTCGAGCAGCGTGCCGAGCGACTGGCCGCCGAGGTAGGACAGCCCCTCCAAGTCGGTCTCGGGAATCCCGCGGTCCGCGCGCTCGGTCGGGCGGACGAGCGTGACGAGCTTGTCCCGCGGGCCGGCGCGGTACAGTTGGAGCTGTGAGTGCTGGTCGGTCGCGCCGAGCGCGCGGGCGGGCGTCTGGCCCTGCCCGTCCTTCCCCAGACTTTCGGCCCACAACTGCGCGAACCACTCCGCGAACGTCTCCAGCGACTCCGCGTACGGCATGAACGCGTTCGTCAGCGCGCCTCGCTCGGCCAGCGCGTAGGTGGTCGCGCCGTAGGCGTAGGCGGGCGAGTCGTACAGCGACCCCGCGAGACGGTCGCGCTCGTCGGCGGCACCGGCGAGGACGGCCTCGATGTCGTGGCCCTGAATCGCCGCGGCGGCGAGCCCGACCGTCGAGAGCACGGAGAAGCGACCCGGAACGCCCTCGGGCACGTCGAGCGCGGGCAGGTCGTGCTTCTCGGCGAGGCTTCGGAGGTTCCCCTCCGGTCCCGTGGTGACGAACGTCCGCTCGGTCCAGTCGACGCCCGCTCGCTCCATCGCGTCCCGGACGACGAGGAAGTTCGACAGCGTCTCCGCCGTGGTGCCGGAGTTCGAGACGACGTTGACGGCCGTTCGGGAGAGATCGAGCGAGTCGAGCAGCCGGGTGGTGTGCTCGGGGTCGACGTTGTCGAGGACGTAGGCGTCAACGTCGCTTTCGAGCGCGTTCGAGAGCGTCGCCGCGCCGAGCGCGCTGCCGCCGATGCCGACCGTGAGCACCGCCTCGCTGTCGGAGAACGGGGCGACGGCGTTGCGGATCGCGTCGGGGTCGGCCGTCTCGGGGAGGTTCAGCGATCGGTAGCCGAACTCCCGGTCGGCCATGGCGTCGGTGATGCGTTCGTGGGCCGCGGCCACGTCGGCGTCCAGTTCGTCGAGGGCGTCGCGGGTGAGTTCGGGGTCGCCGCCGAGGGCGTTGCCGATGTCGGTGTGCATGAGTGGAGTGGTGGGTGGTAGGGGGAAGTAGCTTCTGAGACAGCAGCAGCGACGGCGACAGCATCTGGTTCGGTGGCTTCTGAGACAGCAACAGCGATAGCGACAGCATCTCGTTCGTACACTTCTGGAACAGCAACCGCGACAGCATCTCGATGTTTGACCACTTGCGACCGCAGGGTGCCGGGCATGAAGCCCGGCACAGCGCCGAGTCCCCACCCCTCCCCCGCGGGCCGGCGACCGGTGCCGGCCCGCGGCGTCCACCGCTCCGCCACCGCACCGCCGTGGCGGTCGGCGCGCGACGTGAGCGCCTCCGTGCGCGAACGAGCGCGCGAGGGACGAGGGAGCGAACGGACGTGAGCGACCGAGTCGGTTGGGGAGGTCTGTGGGCTGTGCGGTCGGGCGGGACTGAAAGGGGCTGCCCGCTCGGCGAAGCACGACGACGCAAGCACCGCAGCGAAGCGAGGAGCACAGCGAGTCGCGCGAGCCGAGCGGGCAGGGGCTTTCACGGTGTTGCTGACCCAGCAGTCTCCTCATAAGCAAAAACACCTGAAGCAGGCAGAGAGGACCACACCGAACCCAGCAAGAGGTCCGAACCCACAGAGAACGAATCAGGCCCGTCGGAGTTATCCCTCCCCGCACGAACCGAACGCGTATGTTCGACACCTTGGTCATCGCCACCGACGGCTCCGAGAGCGTCCAGCGGGCGGTCGACGTGGCGCTCGACTTCGCCGAGCGGTTCGACGCCGACGTGCACGCGCTGTTCGTCGTCGACGAAGGCCAGATCGAGTCCTCGCCGGAGAACGTCCGCGAGCAGCTCCGCGCCGGGCTGGAGGACGACGGCGAGAACGCCGTCGCCGAGGTCGCGACCCGCGCCGAGAGCAGCGTGACCACCGCGGTCCGGGAGGGCCGGCCGGCGGCGGCGATCTCCGACTACGCCCGCGAGGTCGACGCCGACGTGGTCGCGACGGGCACCCGCGGGCGCCACGGCGAGAACCGCTACCTGATCGGTGGCGTCGCCGAGAGCGTCGTGCGGCGCTGCCCCGTCCCCGTCCTGACCGTCCGACAGTTGGAGAACGGAGCCGACGGCGGGACGGACGCCCCGGCCGCGTAGCTCCGGTTCCGGCGTTCCACGGCGCTTATACCCCGGCTCGCCGACCCTCGGGTATGGACGACGAACTCATCGAGACGAGCGAGCTCTCGCTGCACCGGCGCTCGCTGCTGCCCGGGAAGGGCTTTTTCTACCCGGACTCGCTGGAGGAGGACCGAACCGAGGAGCGGATCGCCGAGGCCGTCGACGGCGCCGAAACGGTCGTGATCACCGACTCCGACGCCGACGGGCTGGGCTGTGTCGCGCTGCTCCGCGAGGCCCGCGACGCCGCGCTCGACGTGGCACCGTTCGAGGAGGCGCTGGCTCAGGAGATGGCCGACGAGGAGCCGGACGACGAGGACGACGAGAAAGGCGAGGACGAAGAAGAACCCCACGAGCGCTCGACGGTCGCGCTGGTCGCGTCCGGCCCGGGCGACATCGAGGACTCCCTCGAACTGGTCGCCGAGTACGTCGAGGCGGGGGCGGACCTGTTCGTCTGTGACATCTGCCCGGACAGCTACGAGTACATCGCCGACGATCTGGAGACGCTGGTCGATCGCTGCGGCGAGGTGCGGTGGTTCGACCACCACCAGTGGGGCGAGGAGCTGGAGCAGAGCGTCCGCGACGCCGGCGTCGACCTCGTGATCGGCGACAGCGAGGAGGAGTGTACGACCGACGTGGCGCTGCGCTCGCTCGACTACGAGTTCGACGAGCGCTACGCCGAACTCGCCGAGGTCACCCGGGACCACGACCTCTGGCTCAAGCAGGACGAGCGCAGCGACGACCTCGCGGACTACGCCTACTGGAGCGGTCCCGAGGAGTACGCCACCATCGTCGGCGAGTACGGCGCCGCGCTGCCGGAGACGGTGCTCGACTACGTGGAACACCGCCGCGTAGAGAAGGAGCGCCGCATCGAGGCCGCGGTCTCGCGGGCGAACGAGCGACAGATCGGCGACTGGACGGTCGGCTTCACGTACGGCCGCTGCTCGCAGAACGAGGTCGCCGAGACGCTGCGGGAGCAGGGCTGCGACGCCGCGGTGATCGTCAAGCCCTCCGGCAGCGCGTCGATCCGCGGCTCGGAGGGGTTCGAGCGCTGCCACGAGGTCGCCGGACAGGTCAACGGCGGTGGCCACCCGAAGGCCGCGGGCTGCAAGCCCGACATCTACGACGACATGCTCGACATGGCCCAGCACTGGACGACCGAGGGGCAGGCCGCGCGGACGGTGATCCGACGGGCGTTCGAGGAGCTAGCGGCGGAGTAGAACGGAAGCACGCCCGGGATTGATCGACAGGTCAGTCGTCTGCGGCGGTAGCACGGTACGCCGAGGCGGACGGCGACTGGAGGATCGACATCGCCCGCGTGACGAATCCCGCGAGCCGGCGGGCGGCGTCCCGGTCGATCGAGACGAGCGTCCCCGCCGTGGGTCCCTCCGGGAAGTGCAGAATGACCCCGTCCTCGTGCACTTCGGTCGTCGCGCGTGCGGCCCCGAGGGGCGGGTAGTCCTCCTCCCGGAGCAACGCCTGCGTGTCCCGAGCGCGCTCGACGATATCCGGGAGTTGGTTGTGTAAGCGGTCAGTTGCGAGGTCGTCGCGGACGTACAGCGTCTCCCAGTCGTCCCCTTCGTAGTGGAACGCCGTTCGGTATGCATCCCCCGCCCGATCCTTGACGAACTGGTGTAGCTCCCGGTGGTGCTCCTCGGTCATCATCGGGAGAGTTCACGGCGAAGACTGTTTTTCTTTGTGGCTCGTTGAAAAATTCGGAGAGTCAACTCGTACCGACCCGCGCCGGCCGGTTCGTCGCTCTACTCGCCGGACCGACTCCCGACGACCCACTTCTCGGAGTACGACTCCCCGCAGGCACACTTCGCGTAGGCGTGAATCACGTCGCCGTCGGCGTACAGCCCGCCGACTTCGGGGTTCTCGGCCTCGGCGAACGCGAACACGTACTGGACCTCGTGCTCGTCGCCGTCGCCCTCCGGACACTCGCCGCCCGAAAGGTCGGCGTCGACGCTGCCGCCCTCGCCCATCGCCTCCTTCGCGAACTCCATCGCGTCCTGCCCGGTTCCGGCGTTGAACAGCTTCCGTCCCTGGTCGCCGGGCCGGACGAGCACGACGCCGCCGTCGACTTCCTCGCCGGCGTCGGCCAGCTTGCCCGCCTCGTCCAACTGATCCTCGGCGAGGAACAGCGCCACGTCCTCCAGCCGCTCGCCCGCGAGGAACTCCGAGAGCTTGCTCATACCCCGACGAGGCGCCTGAACGGGAAAAAGCGACCGCGTTCCGGTCGGCTCAGTCGAGGTCGAACGGGTCGGCATCGGCGCCGTCCCGGTCGCTACCCTCGCCGCCGAGATCGCTCGCGATGTCCTGCAGCGACCCGCCCGGGCCGCTGGTGTCGCGGTAGAACGTCCGCTCGCCCGGCAGTCGGAGCCCGTAGCGCTCGCCCGGCTGGATCTCGTCGACCTCGACGGGATCGCCCGGCTCGCGGCCCTGTTCCTGCAGCCACTCGACCAGTCGGTTCTCCGCGCGACCCGGGTCGCGGGCCTCGCTCTTGAGGTCGTAGGCGCCGCGGAGCAGAAACCCCGAGCGGTCCTCGCGGACCTCGGCGTGGCGTTCCTCGCCGTCGATCACGACGCGGACGAACGCGCCCGGTTCGAGGTCGAGGTCGGCCGGCAGCCGGAGGCAGGGCCGGCGGGTGCCGCCGCTGCGGGCCACCTCCGCCCGCTCGGTGCGGACGCTGGCGTGGTCGCTGGGGATGCGATCGGGCATCGAGAGCTGAGAGAAAGCTTACTCCTCGTCTTCGTCGTCGCCCTCGCCGAAGGCGGCCGCGACGTCCTCGTCGCCGAGCACCTTGGCGTTGACCTGCGCGCTCTCCTCGCTGAACTCGGCGCCGCGGACCGTGACGCGGCGTCGCTCGCCGTCCTTCTCGGGGTGGTAGCCGACGCCGCCCTCGAGCAGGAGCTGTTTGAGGTTCGAGCCGGAGACGTCCTCGCGCATCGGTCGGCCGGCGGCGTCCGAGCCGCCGGTGAGCTTCAGCGTGGACTCCGAGAGCCCGACGACGTCGCCGTCGACCTCCTCGCCCAGCGAGCGCCCGATGAAGCGGTTGGCGTCCTGTCCGTCGACCTCCGTCTGATACGTGTTGCCCGTGTCGGGGTCCGACACGACGAGCTTGAGTTCGGCCATACCCGAAAATCTCGGCCGCGGCTGAAAAACACGTCGAAACCGCCCGTTCCGGCAGGGGTGGGCCGAACGCGGCCGTTACTCCTCGCCGGGCAGCAGCGCCTGGGGGTGTTGCTGGACGAACAGCACGCGCTCGCTGTCGTCTAGCGGCCGGACGTACAGCCGGCTCTCGCCCTCGGCCTCGATCCGCCGAGCGGTCTCCTCGGCGTCCTCGACCTCGTAGTAGATCGGGATCAGCACCGCCCGGCCCGCCTCGGCGGCCTTCATCACGACGACGGCGAAGACGACGCCGTTGGTCTGGGCGTTGTACGCCTCGTACTCGTCGAACTCGGCGCCGTCGACGGCCTCCTGTACTGCCTCGAACTCGTTACCCGGCACGAGCACGTCGAACCCCGTGCGGTCGTCCTCGTAGCCGTCGTCGGTCTCCAGTCGGGGCAGCGGCGTCACCGCGCCGGGGCGGAGTTCGACCGTCTCCCAGCCCTCCTCCCGGAGCTCTTCCGCGGTGGCCTGCATATCGTCGATGGTGTCGTCCCAGAGGTCGGTCATGCCCTGCAGCGGGTGTCCGGGGTCCATGCCCGGGTAACGGCCCGTCATGGGTGAAAAGGGTTCGCTTGCGGGACGCCAGCGCTAAACCCCCGCCGGCCCCAGACCGCTGTATGACTGACGACGCCAGCCTCACCGACTTCGCCGGGAGTGGGGACGGCGCAGACGATTCCGCGGACGGCGCCGACGGGGCGAGCGATCCCGAGGATGGCGCACACGGGCCAAACGACGGCCCGGAGTCCGACGACGCGACCGACGCCGAGCCCGAAACGCCGACGTTCACCTACACGTCGACGCCGGACGGCGCCGAATGTGCGGCCTGCGGGGCGACGGTGGAGAAACGCTGGCACGCCGGCGAGGGCGGAACGGCGGAGAACCCGGATCTCAATCCGGACGCGCTGGTGTGTCCGGAC
This sequence comes from Halolamina salina, assembly GCF_054653455.1. NCBI lineage: Archaea > Methanobacteriati > Methanobacteriota > Halobacteria > Halobacteriales > Haloferacaceae > Halolamina > Halolamina salina. The sequence continues at coordinate 2,370,580 of NZ_BAAIGE010000002.1, forward strand.
TGTAAAGAGTGGTAGCGGCGGTTACTGTCGTTCGAAACCGGCGGCCAGCGTCTCCTCGTTCACGCTGAGCACCGTCGGCCGGCCGTGCGGGCAGGCGAACGGCTGCTCGCACTGCCCGAGTCGGTCGACGAGCGCCTGTGCGTCCTCGGTATCCAGCGCGTCGCCGGCCTTCAGCGACGGGTGACAAGCCAACTCGGCCAGCGCGTCCTCGCGGGCGTCCTCCGGATCGTCGCCGCTCGCGAGCGCGGCGAGGGTCTCGCGGAACGCACCCGCGTCGGCGGGCCGACCCAGCGGCGCGGGCACTGTCGAGAGCTTCACCGTCGTCCCGCCGAACGGCTCGGCGTCGAAGCCGAGCGCCGCGAGGTCGTCGGCACGCTCCTCGACGACCGCGGCCTCGGCGGGCGACAGCGAGAGCGTCTCCGGCGGCGAAAACTCCGCGCGTTCGATCGACGCACCCGAAACGGCGGCCCGCAGACGCTCGAAGTTCACCCGCTCGTGGGCCGCGTGCTGGTCGATCACGAGCAGGTCGTCGCCCTCCGCACAGAGCAGGTACGTCTCGCGGAACTGCCCGAGTACCTTGGCGTCGGCGAGCGCGGAGTCGTTCTCTCTCGGCGCGAGCGACTCCTCCAGCCCCATCGCGACCTCGCCCGAGCGCCGGAGATCCGCGGTCGTGAGCGCGTCGTTCACGCCGGTCTCGACCGCCGCCTCCACCGCGTCCCGTGCCGAGAGCGCGACCTCCGCCTTCGCGGGGTGGACGTTCGCGTCGACGGTTTCGGGCGGCAGCGACACCGAGACCACCGCGATCGGGTGGCGGCCGTCGGGCAGCAGCGTGCCGTAGCCCCGCTCGACCGCGCGGCGGAGGCCTCCGTCGACGACCGGGCGGTCGTTGACCGCAGTCCGGAGATGTGAGCGGTCCGCGCGCGTCGTCGAGGGGTACGCGAGGACGCCCTCGACGTGGAGCTGTTCGCCGTCGGAGAGCGTCGTCTCGTGGGCGAACGTCGTCGACCGCGCGGCAACGTGGCGGTCGTAGACGGCCGCGAGCGCGTCTTCGTAAGCGCCGCTTCCGGGCGTCTCGAACACCTCGCGGCCGTCGTGAGAGAGCGAGAACGACACGTCCGGCCGGGTGAGCGCGTAGCGCGCGACCAGTTCGGAGATCCGAGCGAACTCCGCGCCCTCGCCGCCCAGCGACTCGCGGCGCGCGGGACGGTCCCCGAACAGATCGCGGACGATCACCGTCGTCCCACGGGCGCGCCCGGCGTCAGTGATCCGGATGTCGCCTTCGTCGCCGACCACGAGCCGCGTTCCCGGCTCGCTACCGTCGCTGGTGACCAGTTCGAGCCGGCCTGCATCGGCGATGCTCGGGAGCGCCTCGCCCCGGAAGCCGAGGCTGGTGGTGGCCGGAAGCTCCGCGGCGTCCCGGAGCTTGCTCGTCGCGTGACGCTCGACTGCTCGGGCGGCGTCTGCGCGAGCCATCCCGTGGCCGTCGTCCGATACGCGGATTCGTTCGGTGCCGTCGCCGTCGATCTCGATCCGGATCGAGTCGGCGCCGGCGTCGAGCGCGTTGTCCAGCAGTTCGCCGACGACCCGCGCGGGCCGGGTGATCACCTCGCCGGCCGCGATGCGGTCGACCGTCTCCTCGTCGAGTCGTTCGACCGTCGGCGGGTCGGTCGCGTCGCTCATCGCGAGACGCGGTCCTGGAGTTCCTGCAGGCGGTTCAGCGCCTCGATGGGGGTGGTCCGAGCGAGGTCGATGTCGCGGAGTTCGGCGGCGATCTCGTCGGTGTCGGTGTCGTCGGGTTCGGTTCCAGGCAGCGTCTGCTGGCCCGGCGGCGGCGAGGGTTCGGCGTCGTCGGTGTCGATCGTGGTAGCGGTATCGACGCCCGCGCCGTCCGTGGCGGCCTGCGTCGGTTCGGTCGTCGCGTCTGCCGACGCCGTGGTCTCCTCGTCCTCTACCAACTCCCGCGAGCGCTCGACGACCGCCTCCGGGACGCCGGCCATCCGGGCGACCTCGACGCCGTAGGAGGAGGACGAGGGTCCCTCGTCCACGCGGTGGAGGAAGGTTACGTCCTCGCCGTCACGGATCGCGGTGAAGTGGAGATTGAACACTCCCTCGCGCTCGTCGGCCAGCGCGGTCAGGTCGTGGTAGTGGGTCGCGAACAGCGTCCGGGCGCCCACCTCGTCGTGGAGGAACTCCGTGGCCGCACGGGCGATCGCGAGGCCGTCGGCGGTGGAGGTGCCGCGCCCGACCTCGTCCAGCAGGACCAGCGAGTTCTCCGTGGCGTCGTGGAGGATGTCGGTGAGTTCGCTCATCTCGCGCATGAACGTCGACTGCCCGCCCGCGATGTCGTCGCTGGCGCCGACGCGGGTGAACACGCGGTCGAGCACGGGGAGGCTCGCGGACTCGGCGGGGACGAACCCGCCGGCCTGCGCGAGCACGCAGATCAGCCCGACCTGCCGCATGTACGTCGACTTCCCGCTCATGTTGGGGCCGGTGATCAGCGCGACGCTGCCGGCGGGGAGGTCGGCGTCGTTGGGCACGAACTCCTCCTGCGCCTGTGCGACGACGGGGTGGCGCCCGGCCTCGATCTCGAGCGACTCGTCGCCGTCGTGGAACGCTGGCCGGCAGAACTCCGGCCCTACAGCGACCGTCGCGAGCGAGAGCAGCGCGTCGAGATCCGCGAGGTCGTCGGCGAGCGCCTGCAGGCGGTCGGCCGCGTCGGCGACCTGCGCACGGACCTCGCGGAAGATGTCGTACTCCAGCGCGTCGGCGCGCTCGGCGGCGCCCAGAATTTCGTCCTCGCGCCGGCGGAGTTCGGGCGTGACGAACCGCTCGGAGTTCTTCAGCGTCTGCCGCCGGCGGTACTCCTCGGGCACCTCGTCGAGGTGGCTGTCGGTCACCTCGATGTAGTAGCCGTGGACCTGATTGTGGCCGACTTCGAGGTTGTCGATCCCGGTCCGTTCGCGCTCCTTGGCTTCGAGGTCGGCGACCCACTCGCGACCCTCGCGTTCGGTCGCGCGCACCTCGTCGAGTTCGTCGTCGAAGCCGTCGGCGATCACGCCGCCCTCGGTGATCTCCTGCGGCGGGTCCTCCGCGATCGCGGCCTCGATCAGTTCCCGCGTCTCCGCGAGTTCGTCGAGGTCGTCGCGGAGCGCCTGCAGGCGGTCGGATTCGGCGTCGTCGAGCGCCGCTTTCAGCTCTGGAACGATGGCGAGCGTGCCCGCGACCGAGCGCAGGTCCCGCGCGTTCGCTCGCTCGCGGGAGACCCGCGAGACCAGCCGTTCGAGGTCGTAGGCGGCGCTGAGTTCGTCGCGCAGTTCCTCGCGCAGCAGCGTCCGCGTCGACAGCTCCTCGACGGCGTCGAGCCGGGCCTCGATCGCGCGGCGGTCGACCAGCGGGCGGCGGAGCCACGACGCCAGCCGGCGGCGCCCCAGCGCACAGACCGTCTCGTTCACCGTCTCGAACAGCGTGTCGCCGTCGCGGTCGCCGCCCGCGCGGTTCTCGAACAGTTCGAGGCTGCGCAGCGCGGCGGCGTCGAGGCGCAGGCAGTCGGCGGGGTCGTAGCGCTGGACCCGGGAGACGTAGTCGAGCGCGCCGTCGTCGCCCTGCGTGTACTCGGCGTAGGCGAGCAGCCCGCCGACGGCGCGGGTCTCGACGCCGGAAAAGCGGTGGGGATCGGCGTACTCCGCGAGCGTCTCGCGGGCCGCGTCGGGCGCGAAGGCGTCGTCGTCCCAGTCGGTCGTTGGACAGGGAGCATCGATGTCGGGCGCGCCCGGCCCCGAGAGCAGTTCCGCGGGGCCGACACGTGCCACCTCCTCGCGTGCGCTCGCGGGGTCGGACGCGGGAGCGACTCGGCACTCCCCGGTCGAAACGTCGACGCTGGCGACCGCGAACGCCTCCTCGCCGCCGACCACGCTCGCGACGTACGTCGAATCGGGCGACAGCAGTTCGTCGTCGACGACGGTGCCGGGGGTGATGATCTGCGTGACCGCGCGCTCGACGATCCCGTTCGTCTCGCTGGGGTCCTCGACCTGATCGGCGATCGCGATACGGTGGCCGGCCTCGAGTAAGCGCTCGATGTACTCCGCGGCGTTGTCGACGGGGATCCCCGCCGCGTCGTAGGTGCCCGTGGAGTCCTCCCGCTCGATCATCGTGAGCTCGCAGATCCGGGCGACCTCCTCGGCGATGCCGCAGAACGTCTTGTAGAAGTCCCCCACCCGGAACAGCACGAGCGCGTCGTCGTGCTCCCGGCAGCGGTCCACGTACTGCTGGAGCATCGGCGTGAGCTCGTCCCGGCGCTCGTCGAGCTCCGGCGGGGGCCCGGTGACCGCAGACATGGCCGAAAGAGGGGTGCCGAAGCGGAAGAGCGTTACGCGAGGCGTCGGTCCGCGTTCAGCTGACGAACTGCAGGAGTTCCTCGCGCTTGGCCTCGCGGAACCGCTGGCCCAGCGCCTCCTCCAGCGGCCCGATGCTGCCGGTCTTCGCAGTGATCGGACAGATCGTCTCCCGGTACTGCTGCCAGGGCGGGAACAGCCCGAGTCGGTCACAGAGGTCGTTAAGTCGCTCGTCGCGGTCGTCGACCTTGTCCATCTTGTTGACCGCGACGATCGGATCGACGCCCACGTCCTGCAGGAAGTGGAACATCTCCACGTCGTGGGGGATGTCGCCGTTCTCGCGGTGGCGGTCGATGATGTCGATCACCGCCTTCCCGTCGACGACCAGCACGCCCGCGAGGATGTCGTCGGCGTTGTCCTCGACGTAGCGAACCACGTCGGTCTTGATCTGCTCGCGCTGTTGCTCGTCGACGCCGGACATGAAGCCGAAGCCCGGCAGGTCGGTGAACATGAAGTCCTGCCCGGCCCAGTCGTAGTGGTTGGGCTGGCGGGTCACCCCCGGCTTCCCCCCGGTGTCGAAGCTGTGGCCCGTCAGCTCCCGCATCAGCGTCGACTTCCCCACGTTCGACCGGCCGACGAGGACGACCTCGTCCCCGCGGTCCGGTCGGTTCTCGAAAGACATAGCTGTGGATAGCCGGCTGCCGGGGTTAACGCTCACGGGTCGGCAGGAGGGGCCGATAAATCTGATAGTGCGATAGCGAAAGGCGGAGTGGTCACCACCGCCGGCTATTTGCCCGCCCCGTGAGAGACACGCCTGTGCGACTCGTACAGGTCATGATCCCCGCCGGGAAGCGGGAGGCCGTGCTCTCGGTGCTGGACGAGAACGGGATCGACTACGCGCTGTCGGACGAGACCAGCGGCCGGCGCTACACCGGCGTCGTCTCGTTCCCGCTGCCGACCAACGCCGTCGAACCGATCCTCGATCAGCTCCGGGAGGAGACGGGGATCGACCGCGACGCCTACACGGTCGTGCTCGGTGCGGAGACGGTGGTCTCCGAGCGCTACGACCAGCTGGAGAAGGAGTGGACCGAGGGCGAGGAGGGCGAGCGCATCGCCCGCGACGAGCTGATCACGCGGGCGGCCGACCTCGCGCCCGACTGGGTGCCGTTCCTCGTGATGACCGCGATCAGCGCCGTCGTCGCGACCGCGGGGCTGTTGCTCGACTCTCCGGCGGTCGTCGTCGGCTCGATGGTGATCGCGCCGCTGATCGGGCCGGCGATGGCCACCAGCGTTGGCTCGGTCCTCGACGACCGCGAGCTGTTCGTCCGGGGGATCAAGCTCCAGACCGCGGGCGCGCTGCTCGCGGTCGCGAGCGCGGCCGCGTTCGCGGGGCTGTTGCGCTTCGGGAACATCGTCCCGCTGGGGACGAACGAGGTGCTCGCGATCGGCGAGGTCCGGGAGCGGCTCTCGCCGGGCGTCCCGTCGCTGGTGGTCGCGCTCGCGGCCGGGATCGCGGGCGCGCTCTCGCTGTCCTCGGGTGTCTCCTCGGCGCTGGTGGGCGTGATGATCGCCGCGGCGCTGGTGCCGCCGACCGCGGTCGTCGGCATCGGGATCGCGTGGGGTCGCCCGGCCGCCGTCGTCGGCTCGGCGGTGCTGGTCGCGGTGAACTTCCTCTCGATCAACCTCGTCGCGCTGGCGGTGTTCTGGTACCAGGGCTACCAGCCCGAGGAGTGGTTCAAGGTGGGCGAGGCCCGGAAGGACACCGCCAAGCGCATCGGCGCGCTGGCGGTCGCAGTGCTGATCCTCTCGTCGGTGCTCGCGGGCGCGACGTACGCCTCCACCCAGCGCGCGGCGTTCGCGGACGACGCCCGCGCGGAGACCGAGGCGCTGTTAGCGGGGGAGCCGTCGCTGTCGCTGATCGACTTCGAGGTGGAACACGGCGCCGCGTTCCCGTTCCGCAGCCCCGAGCGGGTGGTGGTGACCGTCGGCTACCCGCCGGGCGAGGAGCCGCCGGCGCTGGCCGAGCGGCTCGCCGATCGGATCGACAGTATCGGCGGCGGACCGTTCGGCTTCAGCAGCGGCGAGAACGTCGCGGTCGCGGTGCGGTACACCGCCGTCGAGACGGCGGGCGGCGACGGCTCGGCGACGGCTCAGGCGTTGCGCGAGGGCGGGATGTCGGGCTCCCAGTCGACGGCCGCGACGAGGCGGTCGAGCACCCCCTCGATGTTCTCGCCTTCGGCCACGCTCATGTAGGCGTCGGCCTCCACGTCGGTCGACACGTCGGACTTGTTGCAGACTGTCACGACCGGCGCGTCGAAGCGCTCGTCGAGTTCGTTCCGGAGTTCGAGTTGGGCGTCCAGCGGGTAGCCGCAGTTCCCGGAGGCGTCGACGACGAACAGCACGGCGTCGGCGAGGTGGCGCAGCGCGGAGACGGCCTGGGCCTCGATGTCGTTGCGCTCGTCCTCGGGGCGGTCGAGCAGCCCCGGCGTGTCGACGATCTGGTAGCGGATGTGGTCGCGCTCGAAGTGGCCGACGTGGACCGCCGTCGTCGTGAACGGGTAGGACTCGATCGCGTTGCTCGCGTTGGTCACCGCGTTGACGAAGGAGGACTTCCCCACGTTGGGGTAGCCCGCGACGACGATCGCGGGCTCGTCGGGCCGGATGTCCGGCAGCGTCTTGAGCTCGTCCCGGGCCTCGCCGACGACCAGCAGGTCGTCCTCGATCTCCTCGACGATGTCGGCCATCCGGGCGAACGCCTGCTTGCGGTGCTTCCGGGCGGTGTCGGTGTCGCTGTTGCGGATCTTCGAGGCGTACTCGTCGCGGAGCTGTTCGATCTGGTTGCCCGCCCACGTCACCTCGCTGAGCGCCTGTCGCAGCCGATCCACGTCGACGATCGCGTCGGCGAGCTCGTAGTAGAACGGGTCGACGTAGTCGAAGTCGGGCCAGGCGCCCGCCACGTTCTGGAGGTTGTCCGAGAGGATGTTGCCGGCGGTCCGTAGCATCGCTTCCTGTGCCTCGTAGGGGTCCTTCGCCCGCCCCGTCCGCGACGCCCGGGAGAACGCCTTGTCGAGGAGCTCCTCCGACCGGGGCGTGGTCGGTAGATCTTCGAAAGTCATCGATTGCGGGGTTCTACCCGGCCAACGCGTAAAAACGCGTCCGTTCGGGGAACGACTGGATCCGCCCCGAGCTACGACTGACGCGGGAGCTCTCGCCCACGCAGCCCCGCAAGCCCGCCGCTGGTCTGGGAGATATTGAACGCCATCACGAGGTCAGTCTGGGAGAGCAGGCCGACGAGGTTCCCCTCCGCGTCCGTCACGGGGAGCCGGCCGGTGCGGTGGGCCTGGATCGCGTCGAGGGCGTCCATCAGTTCGCTGTCGGGCGAGAGGGTCGGAACGTCGTAGTTCATCACGTCCTCGACGAGGTAGGCGTCGCGCTCGACCTCCGGGACGGATTTCGTGTCGTCGAGCGTGACCATCCCGACGAACTCCCCGTTGCGCAGCACGGGGTAGCCGACGTGGCGCTCGCGGAGCATGCGCCCGATGAGTTCGGCAACGGTGGTCTCCTCGTCGACGGTCTGTAGCTCTTCGGCGGGCGTCATGATCTCCCGGACGGTCACGCCCTCGAACGCCGCCTTCAGCGCGGTGCGCTGGGCCTCGCCGGAGGCCCCGATGTAGATGAAGAAGGCGACCGCGACGAGGATCAAGTCGAAGCCGATCAGCCCCGCGAAGCCGAGCAGCACCGCGAACCCCTTGCCGACCGTCGCCGCGATCTGGGTCGCGCGGACGTGCGAGCGGTTCCGCGCGAGCAACGCCCGCAGCACGCGGCCGCCGTCCATCGGGAACCCCGGCAGCATGTTGAACGCCGCGAGCATGACGTTCACCAGTGCGAGGTAGCCGAACACGAACTGCACGGCCGGGAGGCTCCCGGGCGTCGCGACGAACGCCGCGTAGGAGACCACCCCGACCGCGACGCTCACGATCGGCCCCGCGACGGCGACCGAGAACTCCTGTTTCCAGTCCTCGGGCATCTCCGTGAACTGGGCGACGCCGCCGAGCAGCCAGAGCTTGATCGAGTCGATCTCGAAGCCGTAGCGCATCGCGACCAGCGAGTGGCCCAGTTCGTGGAGCAACACCCCGACGAACAGGCCGATCGCCGACGCCGCGCCCAGTATCCAGGGGGTGTTCCCCTCGGTCAGCGGCGCCGTCCCGGGCACGTCCGACGGGAGGATGCCCAGAATCTCGACCCAGAAGCCGACCTGGGAGCCGATCACCCACGCGAACAGCGGCAGCACCAGCAGGAACGTCACGTCGATCTTGATCGGGATGCCGTAGATCCGCCCGATCTGGAAGCTCGCCATGGGAAACGGTAGCGCGCCAGCGCAGGTAAAACGACTGGTCAGCCGAACCGCTCGCCGCTACACGGCCTCGACGCGTTCGAACAGGTACGTGCCGATCGCGACGGTGACGATCGAGGAGACCACGAGCGCGCCGAGATCCAGCGTGAGCGGGTACGTCGAACTCCCCACAAGCACCGCGCGGAGGCCGTCGACGCCGTAGGTCAGCGGGTTCGCGAGCGCGATCGCTCCCACCGGGTCGGGGAGGCTCGATATCGGGTAGATCGCGCCCGAGAGGAAGAAGATCGGGAAGATGACGAACTGGACGACCAGCCCGAACCCCTCGCTGTCGCTGAACTGCGACGCCAGCGCGACGCCGAAGCCGACGAACGTCGTCGCGATCAACAGCAGCACGACGAGCGCCACGGGCAGCGCCAGCAGGCTGCGTATCTCGAACCCCAGCGGGATCGACAGCAGGAGGATCAGCGCCGCCTGCACCAGCGCGGTCGTCGACCCGCCGGCGATCCGCCCGAGCACGATCGACGTACGGCTGACGGGCGCGACGAGGATTTCCTTCAGGAAGCCGACCTCCTGATCCGCGAGGATCGACATCCCGGCGAAGGAGGCGCCGAAGAGCATCGTGAACCCGACCATCCCGGGGACGAGGTACTGGAGGTAGTCGACGCCCTCGGGCAGCCCGGGGATCGCCGCGCCGCTGAAGCCGAAGCCGAGGAAGACGAGGAACAGTAGTGGCATCGCGATCGAGCCGACGATCCGGGAGGGCGTCCGGGCGAACCGCTTCACGTCCCGGAGCCAGAGCGCGTAGATCGCCAGCGGGCCGACGCGCTTCATCGGTCACCCCCGGCGGCGCCGACGACCGCCTCACCGTCGTCCGACGCCGCGCTGTCGGCTTCGTCAGCTTCGCGCTCGGCCATCGTCGCCCCCGTCAGCGAGAGGAACGCGGTTTCGAGGTTTGGCTCGCGCACGTCGACGGCGGTGACCGGGACGCCGGCGTCGTCGGCCAGCCGGACGAGATCCGCGATCCGCTGCCGGCCGTGATCGACCGTGACGCGCAGTCCGCCGTCGGCGGTCGAGAACTCCGACACCCACGACTGCGCGGCGAGCCGGTCCCGGAGCGTCGCCGTAGAACCGTCGAGTTCGAGGCTGACCACGTCGCCGCCGATCGACTCCGTGAGCGCGCCGGGGGAGTCGATCGCGGCGATCTCTCCGTCGTCGACGACCGCGACGCGGTCACAGAGCTGTTCGGCCTCCTCGATGTAGTGAGTCGTCAGCACGACGGAGACGCCGGCCTCCTCGTTGAGCCGGCGGATGTACTCCCAGGAGTCCCGGCGCGTCCGCGCGTCGAGCCCGGTGGTCGGCTCGTCGAGGAACAGCACGGCCGGCTCGTGGAGTAGCCCGCGGCCGATCTCCAGCCGGCGCTTCATCCCGCCGGAGTAGGTGCCGACCGGGTCGTCGCGCTCGTCGTCCAGCCCCACGAGGTCGAGGATCTCGTCGATCCGCTCCTCGCGCTCGCCCGCGGACTGGCCGTAGAGCCGGGAGTGGAAGGCGAGGTTCTCCGCGCCCGTCAGTTCCTCGTCGAGCGCCTGCTCCTGGAACACGATCCCGATGCTGTTGCGGACCGCCGCGGTGTCGTCGACGATGTCGTGCCCGTCGACGGTCGCGGTTCCCTCGCTTGGTCCGAGCAGCGTCACGAGCATGTTGATCAGCGTCGACTTGCCCGCGCCGTTGGGACCGAGCAAGCCGAACAGTTCCCCGTCCTCGACGGTGAACGAGAGGTCGTCCACCGCGACGGTCTCACCGAAGCGCTTGGTGAGGCCGTCGACCTGTATCGCCGCCATGTGAACGCGGCTGAATAAACGTTCAAGGCGGAAGTAGCTGCCGGCACGGCTCCGGAGACGATCGATCGGCTCGCGAGAGAGATTCGATATCGCCCTCTGCGGTTTATCGGTCCAGATACTCCTGCTGGATCTCGACGACCTCTGCCGAATCCTCGCACTCCGAGTACCGTTGGAGGGGTTCCTCGTTGAGTTCGAGGAACGTCTCGCCCCAAGTGAACTTCGAGAGGATCTGCTCGGCTTGGGGCTTCTCGCCCAGAATCACGAGCGCGCCGGCGAACGCCTCGACGGTCGTGAGCTGCATCGGCTTCCCGAAGTTCACCGGATTGGCGGCGACGAGGTAGGGGAGCGCGCGGTGGTCGCCGTCGATGGTGAACTGCTTCTCGCCGGCGGACTCCCACGAGCAGTCGAGCGCGACCAGCGCGTGCTCGGCGGCCTCGCGGTCGGCGGGCGAGAGCGCGCGCTCGGCGTGGGGGTTGAGCACGACCCCGTACGGCGTCGCGCGGTCCGAGCGGTGCAGTTCGGCGAGGTCGAACCGCGAGAGCTTCCGGGCGGTACACTTCTCGGGGTCGTCGTCGCCCTCGTACCGGACGTGCAGGTCCACATCCCGGCTGGGCGCCCGAGCGACAAATGCCCCCCGGAGACCCGCGGCTTCTTGGCCCCGCTGGCCCGACGTGGGGTATGAGCCACACTGATCCGGTGGAACGCTACTACGAGGCGGTCGACGCGATGGACGCCGACGGGCTCGCGGCCGTGCTCGCGCCGGGGTTCCGACACGACCGCCCGGACCGGACTATCGAGGGTCGCGAGCGGTTCGTCGCGTTCATGATGGACGAACGCCCCCGGACCGACACGGTTCACGCGGTGGACACGCTGTTCCTGCCCGAAACCGAGGACGGCGACGACGCCCGCGGGCGCGAGGTCGCGGCACACGGCCGACTGTTCGGAGAAGACGGCGAGGAACTGCTCGCGTTCGTCGACCTGTTCACCGTGGAGAACGGGGAGATCGTCGATCTCCGAACGTTTACGAAATAGCGCTCAGTTCCCGTCGCCGACGGCGCTCTCGCCGACCGGCTCCTGGCCCTCGATGACCTCCTGTCCGCCCATATAGGGCTGGAGCGGTTCGGGCACGTCGACGGTGCCGTCGTCGTTCTGGTAGTACTCCAGGATCGCAACCAGCACGCGCGGGACGGCGACGCCCGAGCCGTTGAGCGTGTGGAGGTACTCCGCCGACTCGTGCTGCTCGGGGCGGTACTGGATCCCCGCCCGGCGGGCCTGGAAATCACGGAAGTTCGACACCGACGAGACTTCGAGCCAGCGGCCGCCCTGCTCGGGACCGTCCGCCATGTCGTCGCCGGGCGCCCACACCTCGATGTCGTACTTCTTGGCCTGCGTGAAGCCCAGATCGCCCGTACACATCTCGAGGATGCGGTAGGGCAGCCCCAGCGCCTGCAGCACCGACTCGGCCTCCGAGACCAGCCCCTCGAAGCGCTCGTCGCTCTCCTCGGGCCGGACGAAGTTGACCATCTCCACCTTGTTGAACTGGTGGACGCGGACGATTCCGCGGGTTTCGGTGCCGTGCTCGCCGGCCTCCTGCCGGAAGTTCGGCGAGTACGCCTGGTACTTCAGCGGCAGGTCGTCGTCGAGCAGGATCTCGTCGCGGTGGAGGTTCGTGACGGGCACCTCCGCGGTCGGGAGCAGCCAGAGGTCGTCGTCGTCGTACGGCTCGTCGTGGCTCCCCTCCAGCCGATAGGCGTCCTCGGTGAACTTCGGGAACTGGCCGGTGCCCTCCATCGACCGGCTGTTGACCGGGATCGGCGGGAACACGTCGGTGTACCCCTGCTCGCGGTGGGTCTCGAGGAAGAACTGGATCAGCGCGTGTTCGAGGCGGGCGCCCTCGCCCTTCGCGAAGTAGTAGCCGCCGCCGCTGACCTTCGCGCCGCGCTCGAAGTCGAGGATGTCCAGTTCCTCACCGAGGTCGTAGTGCGGCGTTACCTCGTCGGGCAGGTCACGCAGGTCGTCGAACCCCTCGCGCCGGCGCTCGACGTTTTCGCTCTCGTCTGCCCCGCGGGGCACGTCGTCGTCGGGGAGCATCGGGATGCGCATCATGCGCTCTTCGAGTTCGTTTTCGAGCTCGTCGGCGCGGTCTTCGACCTCCTCGAGGCGTTCCTTGAGTTCGCTCGATCGGTCGATCGCCTCCTGAGCCTCTTCCTCCTCGCCCTCGCGTTTGAGTTCGCCGATCTTTCGGCTGACTTCGTTGCGCTCGTGGCGGAGGTCGTCGCCCTCGGCCTTGAGGTCGCGCCACTCGTCGTAGATCTCGAGGATCTCGTCGAGGTCCACGTCGTCGACGCCCTTCGAGTCGAGCGCGTCCCGGACGCGCTCTGGCTCCTCCCGGAGCGTCTGTCGGCTGATCATGGGCGGGCTTCTCGGTGATTCGGGAAAACCGTGTCGGGTCGATGGGAACCAGTGGCAGCCGCGAGTGTCGGTTGTTGGGGCGGTACGTGCGACGGAAACGGTTGTGGGCCGTCGGCAACGGCAACCGCAACAGCAGCTCGGTGCTAGACCACTTGTGACGGCAGTGCGCCGGGCATGAGGCCCGGCCCAGCACGGAATCCCCACCCCTCCCCCCGCGGCCGGCGACCGTCGCCGGCCGCGAGGCGTCCACCGCCACCGCTGCGGCAGTCGGCGCGCGACGTGAGCGCCTCCGTGCGCGAACGGACGTGAGCGAGTGAGTCGGCTGGGGAGGAAGCGAGGCGGGAAAACTCGCCGAAGGCGAGGCAAACCGCCTCGAAGCGAGCGGCGAACGGAGTGAGCCGCGAGCAGTGAGGGCTGTGCGGGGCGGTGCGGTCACAAGGTGCCAACGATCGAGATGCTGTTGCTGTACGGTTTCTTCAGAACTACCAATCAAGCCCCAAATCAGTCCTGGGCCGCGAAGAACATCTCCAGCCCGTTCCGCGTGATCCGCACGTCGATCGTCCCCGTCCCCGTCACGTCGACGCGCTGGGCGTCCTCGTAGGGACCGGTGACGATGTGGACCCGCGTGGGGATCGGCGCCTCGCCCGCGTCGGGCGAGGGCGCCACGTCGGGGACCAACTGCCGGGAGCCGGGCGGGACCGTCCCCTCGAAGTCGGGCGCCGGCGGGTCGCTGCCGTCGTACTCGGCGACCGGCGTCACCGTCGCGGTCACGTCCCGGGCGCCGCCGCTGCGGTTCTCGATCGCCAGTTCGACCGCGTCGTTGGTCAGCGACGTACAGCCGGCGAGCGCGACCGCGACCGGGAGAGGGAGGAACGAACGGCGTGAGAGCGCCATTACCGACGGTCGGGGATCGGGAGAGAAACCGTCGTCGGTATCGGTCGCCGCCGGGAGGGGTTCAGGGCGTTTCACGGCTACCGCGCGGCTTCCCGTCTCGTGCTACTCACGGCTCACTTCGTTCGCCGTTCGTACTCCGAGGCGGTTTGCCTCCCCTCCGGGGAGTTTTTCCGCCTCGCTACTCCTCGGGGTGGGCCCACTTCATCGCCTTGCGGACCGAATCCTTCCGGCCGATGAACGTCACGCGGTCGCCGCGTTCGAGCGTGAAGTCGGCCTCGGGGACGAACGCCTCCTCGTCCCGGCAGACCAGCCCGATCAGACAGCCCTCGGGGAGCTGCGGGCCGAGGTCGCGGATCGTCTCGCCGATCAGCGGATCCGCGGTGACCTCGATCTCCTGGACGTCACCGGTCTCGCCGATCCCCTGCATCCAGTTGGCGAGCGCCGGGCGCTCGATGTAGTTGTCCATCGCCTGTGCGGTGGCCATCGCCGAGGAGATCGTCCGGACGCCCAGCTCCTCGAAGGCGTCGACGTTCTCGGGGTTGTTCGTCCGCGCGATCACGCGCTCCGGCGAGAACTTCGACTGTGAGAGCTGGGAGATCAACAGGTTCGCGTCGTCGTCGCCGGTGGCGGCGACGATGATCTTGGCGTTGTCCGCGCCGGCCGACCGGAGCACCTCCGTGTCGGTGCCGTCGCCGTGGTGGGCGGTGAACCCGGCGTCCCGGACTTTCTGAATGCGTTCCTGGTTGTTCTCCACGATGACGACGTTCTCGCCTCGGTCTTCGAGGCGGGTCGCGAGCTCGCGCCCGACCGACCCGCCCCCGACGATGATGACTCGCATGGGTATGACGTTGAGTTTCTCCGCGATCTGGCGGGCCAGCCCCGCCTCGAACAGCACGGTCAGCAGGATAGTCAGGAAGACGGTGCCGACGAGCACGTCGGCCGCCTCGGGCATCCCCACCTCCGGGCTCCGGAGCTCGATGGCGAACAGCGTCGCCACCGACGCCGGGATGATCCCGCGCGGCCCGACGAAGCTCATGAACAGCTTCTCCTCGGTGGTGATCCGGTCGCCCGCGCTGGAGACGAACACCAGCAGCGGCCGCAGCACCAGCGCGACGACGACGACGACGCCGATCCCGGCGAACCCGAGATCGAGCAGCACGTCGAACTGGAGCAGCGCCGCCAGCGTGATGAACACGAACGAGAGCACGATCAGCGTCACGTCGCCTTTGAACGCCGCGATCTCCTTCTCGTAGGGCACGTCCGCGTTCCCGAGCAGGATCCCCGCGACGGCGACGGCGGCGACGCCGGCCTCGCTGGCGAGGTAGTTCGCGGCGGCGTAGGCGACGAGCGCGCCAGCGAGCACCAGCAGCCGGGCGTTGCGGGGCGCGTTACCCGGCGAGAGGTCGACGTACTGCAGCGCGTAGTACAGCAGCCCGGCGACCGCGATCCCGACCAACAGCCCGTAGCCGAGCCGCTCGGCGAACAGGGTCACGAGCGCGCTCGGGCCGGACGCGCCGGTGGTGATGATCTCGAAGATCACCACCGCGGAGATCGCGGCGGTCACGTCGTTGACGATCCCCTCGGTGTCGAGCGCGACGCCGACGCGGTCCCGGACCGGAACCACGTCGAGGATCGGCGCGATAACGGTCGGCCCGGTCGCGACGAGCAGCGACCCGACGAGGAAGGAGACGAGCCAGTCGACGCCGAGCAGGTAGTGGACCGCCACGCCCGTCCCGACCAGCGCGATCACGGCGCCGACGGTGACGAGTCGGAACGCCGTCTTCGGCGCCTCCCGGATCTCCTCGATCCGGAGGTGGAACGCGCCCTCGAAGACGATTATCGCGACGGAGAGCCCGACGATGGCCGACAGCGCGGCGGTCCCGAACTCCACGGGGTTGAGCAGCCCGGTCACTTCCGGGCCGAGCAGGATCCCCGCCGCGATCAGGAAGACGATACTCGGCACCCGGAAGCGGTCCGAGAGCACCTGTGCGATGACGCCGATACCGACGACTCCGGCGACGACCGCGATCAGCACGGCTGCCTCGTTCCCGGCCATCTACGGCACCTCGGCTGTCGCTGATCCGTTCGCCCTCACACAACAACGGTCCGGTGGACGCGGCTTAAGGCTGACTACCGCGGCCGGTTACTCGTAGAGATCCTCGACCTCGTCGCTCCAGCGGTCGAGAATCTTCCGGCGCTTCTTCTTCATCGTCGGCGTGAGGAGATCGTTCTCTGGGGTGAACTCCTCGGGCACCAGTCGGAACTGCTTGATCTGCTCGTGGCTCTCGAACCCCTCGTTGATCGTCTCGACCTCGCGGCGGATGCGGTCACGGACGCGGTCGTCGTGGCAGAGTTCGTCGTCGGACTCGGGGAGGTCCAGCCCCTCACGCTCGCCCCACGCGCGGATCGCGTCGAATGCGGGGACGATCAGCGCGCCGACGAACTTCCGGGCGTCGCCGACGACCATCGCCTGCTCGATCAGTTCGTTGTCGGCGAACGCGTCCTCGATCGGGCCCGGCGGCACCATCTTCCCCGTCGAGAGCTTCAGCAACTGTTTCGCCCGCTCGCGGAACGCGATGTAGCCGTCGGGACGGATCTCGACCACGTCGCCGGTGCGGAACCACGGCTCGCCGCCGTCGTCGGCCTCGTCGAACGCCTCGTCGGTCGCCTCGGGCTTCTCCCAGTAGCCGTCGGTGACGTTCGGGCCGCGGACGAGCAGTTCGCCCGTCTCGCCCTCGATGTCCTCGCCCATCACGCCGATGGACTCGTCGAGCTTCGTCTCCACGTCGACGACCGGCGGGCCGATCGTGCCGGGTTTGGGGTCCTCGATGGGGTTGACGCTGAGCACGGGCGCGGTCTCCGTGAGGCCGTACCCCTCCAGGATCGGGATCCCCATCCCGTGGAACAGCCGGCAGAGGTCCTCCGAGAGGCTGCCGCCGCCGGAGACGAAGAAGTCGACGTTGTCCCCCAGCGCCTCGCGGACGCTGGAGTAGACCAGCTTGTCGCCGATGTTGTGCTTCAGCGAGAGGATGGTGCCGGGATTCTCGGCCCGCTCGTACTCGCGGGCCACGTCGACGGCCCACTCGAAGATGCGCTGTTTGATCGGCGACTCGCTGGCCTGCTCCCGGACGGCGGCGTACAGCTTCTCGTACACGCGCGGGACGCTGGTGAACGTCGTCGGCTCGACCAGCTTGAAGTCCTCACGCAGCGTGTCCGGGCTCTCGGCGTAGGCGATGGTGGCGCCGGCCGCGAACATCAGGAAGTGGCCCGACAGCCGCTCGAACACGTGCGCAAGCGGGAGGAAGGAGAGCGCGACGGTGTCGGTGTCGGTCGTCGGCAGGTCCGGGTCGCGGTCGGGGCGGGGACCGAACCGCCGGAAACACTGGTTCACGTTCGACCGGAAGTTCCAGTGGGTGAGTTCGACGCCCTTCGGCTGGCCGGTGGTGCCGGAAGTGTAGACGAGGCTCGCGAGGTCGTCGCCGTCGCGCTCGTCGAGCCAGCCCTCGTAGGCGTCCTCGTCGAACGCGTCGGCGCCGCGGTCGTGGAGTTGGCCCAGCGTGAGCACGTCGTCGCGGTCCCGCACCGCCGCCGCGGCGCCGCTGCCGTCGGCCGGTTCGTCCATCACGACGATGAAGGAGAGATCGAGTTCGTCCTCGACGTGCAGCACCTTGTGCAGCAGGTCGCCGTTCTCGACGACGACACCCTCGGCGCCGGCGTCGCCCAGCAGGTACTCGGTCTGGTTCTCCGAGGAGCCGCTGTAGACGGTGTTGACCACGCCGCCGGCGGCGAGCACGCCGAAGTCGGCCTGCGCCCACTCCATCCGGGTGTTGGCGAACAGCCCCACGCGGTCGCCGGCCCCGACGCCGAGATCGCGGAAGCCGGCGGCGAGGTGGCGGACGATCTCGCGGGTCTCCTCGTAGCGCAGGTCGGCGTAGTCGCCCGCCGGCGCCGCGGGGATCACGCCCTCGGCGACCAGCGAGCGGTCGTAGATCCCCCCCTTGTAGCGCTGGGCCACCTCCCCGGCGTTGCGCTCGGCGCTGGCCTCGAACATCGCCGGCAGCGTGTCGTCGCCGATCACGGGGTGGTCGAACCCCTGTTCGGCTTCGCGAATGTCCATGAGGTCGGGATGGGCGGGGAACCACCATAAAGTTCCGTACACGTCGGGGGTGTTGCTCGGGGTTGATTGGGCCGGCGTCGACGGCGGTTTCGGCCACGGGAGTTCCGTTTCTCGGCGTTGTTTCTCGATCCCGGATGAATCGGCGAAAACGACCGACTGGAGCGGTTTCGGTTGGCGCCTCAAGACCGGCTTGAGGTGCGGTCAGGCCGGGTCTGTGGGGTCGGTCACCGTTCTCAGGTTCGGTCGGAGACGTTTCGGTTCGCTAACTGGTTCGGTCTGAATCGTGTCAGCCGAGTCATTACTACTTACAAAGGGGGATATGTGTCGGGTGAAGCGTTCCCGGGGCGAGCTCGGGACGCGAACGAGGTACTACGACAATGGAACGACGCAAGTTCATCGCTGGTCTGGGATCGCTTACCGCCGCCGGCGCGGCGGGCATTGGTACGGGCGCGTTCACGAGTGTGCAGGCGGATCGTAGTCTGAGTATTCAAACTGCAGGTGACGCCAACGCTTTCCTCAGTATCACGAAGGCAGAAGACGATAACGGGGACGTCTACGCGAACGCTCAGGAGTACGTCGACATTAGTAACGGCGAGGTGAGTCTCGACTTCACTCAAGTGGAAGATACCGCAAATGCGTCGGCGTCGGGTATCAACAAGAACGCAAAGACGATTTTCGATCGCCTGCTCGACGTAACGAACAACGGTACTCAGGATGTTGAATTCTGGATCGAATCGGATCTAATCGTATCCAGTCCCAATTCCGACGACGGATTCCTAGGGGTTTACTCCGAAGACAGTGACGACGGTCTCGGGTTCGACTACGCCAACGGCAGTTGGGGCAAGGTTACTCTCAGCCCCGGTGAGACGCTCGAAGACATCGGTGTCTACATTCCCAAGGGCCACTCCACCGGCGACCTGAGCGGTGGCACCCTCACCTTCATGGCCGACAGCGGGAACTAGGACGAACTCCCTCCAACCCTTAAATTATGAGACGGCGTAGACTGCTAACCGGCCTCGGAACGGTCGTCGGCGGTGGGAGCCTCGCAATCAGCACTGGCGCGTTCACCAGTGTCAGTGCTGAGCGTTCCGTCAGCGTCGAGATTGCCGACGACGCCTACGCGTTCCTTCGAATGAGTCCAATTGCGGACGACGGACTCGGCGGCGAAACGGGGCGATCATCGACCAACGGAGACGTGGTCAAGTTCGAGATCCCCGGGGATGATGACGGCGAGAGCTCCGATGCGGAGGGTGTCGGGATCGACTCGGTCTACGAGTTCCACGACCTGTTCAGCGTGAGCAATCAGGGAACTCAGCCAGTCGAGCTATATAGCACCTACGACGGCGATAACCTCGCCGATCTCGCACTCGTCAACGACGACGGGGTTCTCAAAGACGATCCACCGACACTCGACGTCGGCGACAGCATCGACGTCGGACTCTACATCGACACCCACAGTTCAAGCATTGGTGAGTTCGACGAGACACTGACCATCGTCGCTGATCAACCCGACGACTAACCCACTCCGGCCGTTCGGCGGTTCGACTCCGCCGGTGGGTTTCCCACGAGGGTATCAGTATGAAACGACGCATCTTCATCGCCGGCGTCGGATCGTTCACCGCGGCAAGCACCGCGGCCGTCGGAACGGGCGCGTTCACGAGTGTAAGCGCGGATCGAGCAGTTTCGGTGAGCGTCGCCGAGGACAGTAGCGCGTTCCTCACCTTGAAACAGCACGTCGGCGGGAGGCCAAACCAGGTGTTCTCATCGTACGAAGACGGGAAGCTGGTGCTTGACTTTGATGAGACGGACGTCGGCGGAGAGGGTGTCAACCAAGATGCTGTCACCGAGTTCGCGAACGTGTTCAAACTGGAAAACCATGGCACGCAGGCTGTCAACGTCTGGTTCGAACACGACCTCCCGGGCGTGACGTTCTATCGGTTCGACCCCGACTCGAACAGCCTCGACGGGCCGTCGAACGCGAAGATCGGCCTCGCCGCGGGCGCACACATGAAGATCGGCGTCGAGGTCGACACGACCGCCTCCGGCGCCGGTGACGCCGGCTCGCTCTCCGGAACGGTGACGATCCACGCGAGCGCAGAACCGCCGACGTAGCCGGCGCCGTTCGTCGAGTTCGCCGCATCGACGCCCGATTTCTCCGCCCCCTCGGAGGGGGCCGTAAGCAGTAGAGGTGGTCTCCCCTCGCGATGCTTCCCCACAGGCTCCGCCAGAGCCGGTCGTCGAACCCGACAAGCCGAGGCTGAACGCGCTCAGCCGTGTCAATACTACCCACCTACGCTGTATGCGTGGTGACGAGGCACGATAGCCAATGCAACGACGCAAATTCGTCGCCGGCCTCGGATCGCTCACCGCGGCGGCGGCAGCAGGAATCGGCACGGGGGCGTTCACCAGCGTCTCGGCGGACCGCAGCCTCACCGTCCAGACCGCCGACGACGCGAACGCGCTCCTCGCGATGACCGCCGTCCCGGGGAGCGGCAACGCGGACTACGTCGAGACGGAGGACGGGCAGTTCGCCGCCGACCTCTCGGACGGCAACGACGACCTGCTCGGCGAGGGGGTGAACGCCGGTGCCGTGACGACGGTCGGGGACCTGTTCCGAATCAAGAATCAGGGAACCCAGCCCGTCTACGTCTGGCTCGCTGAGGACGGCGGCCGGAACGGGAGCAAGAGCCACGCGTTCTACGTCGGGTCGTGGAGCGACGACGCCACCGCGATCAGCCTCGCGAACTTCAACGGCGACTACGGCGCGCTCAAAGGGGACGGTCGACAGCGCCAGCCACAGTACGGCGCCGGTGTCGACACCGCCGCGGTCGAACTCGGCGTCGGCGACCACGTGGACGTGGGTCTCGTCGTCGACACCCCCCGAGGCAGCGCCGGTAGCCGCGTCCTGAAAGACGGGCAGGGGGCGACAGTTCACGCGACGGCCGAGCAGTCGTCGCTCGCCGACGTGCTGACGCCGGCAGTCACGCCCGAGTGAGTCCCGGCGTTAGGCCTCCTTCTGCCGCAGGTACGCCAGTACGCCACGCGTGTTCAGCCGCATTTCCGCCTCGGCCTTCTCCTCGCCCCACACCTCGGCCCCAGCCGTCTCGTCGGCGTGGGCGACGAAGTGCTCGATCACCGCGTCGTCGTCCGCCAGCGCCGCCCGCTTCCGCCGCACCGCCTCGACCCACTCCATCAGCGTGCGCTTGTACCCCTGCAGCATCTCCTCGTCGTACGCCCGCGGGCCGAAGTGCGCGAACGCGAGGATCTCCGGCTCCAGATCGGTGATCGTCGACGCGTCCCGGCGGGCCTGATCCAGATCGAACTGCGGCGGCGGGGTGGTCTCCCGGATCGTGTCCACCTCGGGGACGTAGATCCCCGAAGCGTCGCCGGTGTAGACGATCCCCGCGGCGGCGTCGTGGAACACGTGCTGGTGGGGCGCGTGCCCCGGCGCCTCGTGGGCGGTGAGCGTCCGGTCGCCGAGATCCACTGCGTCGCCGTCCGCGAGTCGGGTGAGGCGGTCCTCCGGGATCGGCACCGGTTCGGCGTAGTACTGCCACTGCTCGCCGACGGCGTCCTTCGTGCCGGCGACGAGGCGCTCGGGGTCGATCAGGTGTCGCGCGCCGCGCTCGTGGACGTACGCCTGCGCGCCGGGGTAGTCCTCGAGCAGGTGCCCGGCGCCGCCAGCGTGGTCGAGGTGAACGTGGGTGAGGATCACCGCGTCCAGTTCGTCGATGCCGAGTTCGTCGAGCGCGCCGGTGAGGGCGTCGTAGTCGCCGCCGGTGCCGGAGTCGACGACGGCGGTTCGTTCGCCGTCGATGATGTAGACGGAGCCGTACTGGGGGGTGTCGTACATCCCGGTGTCGACGTAGTGGACGTTCTCGGTGCCTGCGACTGCCTGAACGTCGCCGATGGCCATACGTTGGTGGCCGGTGGGGCGGGAGAAAACGATTCTGGTGACGATTACTGATGGCCGGTTCGGTGGTTGGTGACTGCAACGGTAACCGGGGCGGCGTCTCGATCGTTGGCTACTGGGACAGCACCCGCGACAGCATCTCGATGCTTGACCACTTGCGACCGCAGGGCGCCGGGCATGAAGCCCGGCGCTGTACCGAGTCCCCACCCCTCCCCCCGCGAGCGCCGACCGTCGGCGCTCGCGAGGCGTCCACCGCCACCGCACCGCGGTCGCTGTCGGCGCGAAGCGCGTGCGCCCTCGTGGCGCACGTCAGCGCGAGGGACGAGTGAGCGAAGCGAACGAGTCGGCTGGGGAGGCTTGTGGGCTGTGCGGGGCGGTGCGGTCGCAAGTTGCCAAGTATCGAGTTGCTGTTGCTGTTTGCCGTCGCGGTCGAACGACACCCACAAACAACCAAACCGAAAATCGCCCGAAAAAGCCCTACTCCATCAGGAATTCAATAGCGGCGCCCTGCCCGAAGCCAACACAGAGCGTCGCCAGCCCCCGACTGTCCCCGCGCTTCTCCATCTCGTGCAGCAGCGTCACGGGCAGGCGCGCCCCGCTCGCGCCGAGTGGGTGGCCGATCGCGATCGCGCCGCCGTTGACGTTGAACTGGTCGTCCGGGATGCCCAGTTCCTCCTGTGCGTACACACACTGGGAGGCGAACGCCTCGTTCAGTTCCACGAGGTCGTAGTCCTCGATGTCCGTCCCCGCACGCTCCATCAGCCCCTTCGCCGCCGGCACGGGGCCGATCCCCATCACCGTCGGGTCGACGCCGGCGACCTCGTTCGTGCCGATCTCGGCGACGACCTCGAGGCCATGCTCCTCGGCGAACTCCTCCGAGGTGACCATCACCAGCGACGCCCCGTCGGAGATCTGGCTGGAGTTGCCCGCCGTCACCGTCCCGTCGCCCGTGAACGCCGGCGGGAGATCGGCCAGCTTCTCGGCGGTCGTGCCCGGGCGCAGTCCCTCGTCCTCTTCGACGACGCCGTCCTCGGTCTCGATCGGGAGGATCTCGTCGTCGAAGCGGCCCGACTCCGTGGCCTCGACCGCGCGCTGCTGGCTTCGGGCGGCGTACTCGTCCTGTGCCTCCCGGCTCACGTCGTACTCCTCGGCGACCTTCTCGGCGGTCATCCCCATCTGGAGCTGGAACACGTTGTACCGCTCGGAGATCCCCGGATGGAGGTACTCGTAGGAGTCGCCGTCCATCGGCACCCGGCTCATGTTCTCGACGCCGCCGGCGATGATGCAGTCGCGGTTCCCGGCGGCGACCGCGTCGGCCGCGGAGATGACCGCCTGCATCGAGGAGGCACACCAGCGGTTGATCGTCGTCGCCGGCGTCCCCTCGCCCAGCGGCGAGAGCAGCGAGATGACGCGGGCGACGTTGTTGTCCTGCTCGCCGCGCTGCTGGGCGACGCCCCACATCAGGTCCTCGACCTCCTCGGGGGCGACGCCGGTCGTTTCCAGCGCGTCCTCGATCAGCGGGACCGAGAGGTCCTCGCTTCTGGTCTCCGCGAAGACGCCGTCTTCCTTCCCCTGCGGGGTCCGTCGAGCGTGTACGACGACAGGTGTCGACATACCCCGCACTGGGGGCGGCACCGGGATAAATCCGACCGAACGCGGCGTGCGTGGTCGAGCGTTTCCGATCCCGACGGAGAAAGTACTTACAGCCCCGCCGGGACCGTTCCGGACGTGTCCCGCCCCGCTCGCTGGGCGCGCCGTCGCCCGGTCGCGGCCGTGCTGGCGCTGACGGCGCTCGCCCTCCTCCTCCGGCTGGTCGCGCTGGGCGACCGGACGATGCACTGGGACGAGGCCCGCGTCGCCTACTGGACGCTGCGGTACGTCCGCGGCGCCGGGTTCGTCTACCGCCCCGTCATCCACGGCCCGTTCGTCCCGATCACCGTCGCGCCGCTGTTCCGGCACCTCGGCCCGACGGCGTTCGCGGCCCGGCTCCCGGTCGCGATCCTCGGCGGACTGGCGCCGCTGTCGGCGCTACTCTTCCGCCGTCCCAACATCTCTACCCCAAACACGCTCGATATCGGCCTCGACGACGCCGAAACCGTCGCGCTCGCGGCGTTGCTGGCTGTCACGCCGAGTCTCGTCTACTACTCACGGTTCATGCGCTCGGACGTGCCGCTGGCCGTGTTCGCGCTGGTCGCGCTTGGCTTTGCGGTCCGGGCGCTCGCGACCGGGCGTCGACGCCACGTCGTCGCCGCGGGCCTGTTCGTCGGCCTCGCGATCCCGACGAAGGAGAACGTCCTGCTGTACGCCGTCTGTGCGGTCGGGACGGCGGCAGTCGCGGTCTGCTGGCCCGCCGTGATCCCGCTGCTCCCGTGGCGCGCCGAGAGCGAGCCGAGAGCCGCGGCGACGGCGGCGTTCCGGGATTCGCTCGGTCGCGCCCGCGCTGCCGTTTCCCGCCACCTGCTCGCCGTTCCACTGGCGCTGCTGGTCGCACTGCTCCCAGTCGTGTTCTTCCTCGCACCGCGGGGTCCCGCGGGCGACCCTACGCTGGGCGCCGCGCTGGCGGGTGAGGCGGGCTGGCTCGCGCTGATCGAGCGCGCGACCGTGGGGACGTGGGAGACGTTCGCGTCGAGCCTCTGGGCCGGCAGTCGGGGACACTCCTACCCGATCTACGCCGGGAAGTTACTGGGCTACCTGCTGGTCGGCGCGCTCCCGGTCGTCGTCGGCGCGGGCGTCGCGTTCGTCCGGGAACTTCGCTCGCCGTCGCGCCCGTTGGTCGTCCCGCTTTTCGCGTGGGGCGCCGCCGCGATGCTGGGCTACCCGCTGGCGACGGACATCCCGGCCCCCTGGATCTCGCTGCACATCGCGTTCCCGCTGTTCGTTCCCGCCGCAGTCGGGTGGGTCGCGATCGTCCGGGAGCGCGCGTGGGACGTTGCTCTCCCGGACTCCGAGACGCTCCCCGATTCCGAGACGCGCCGGCGGTACGCCCGCTACGCGCTGGCCGGGCTGGTGGTGCTCTCGGCGGTACAGGTGCCGCTGGTGCTCGCCGCCTCCTCGATCACGCCGCCGCTGTACGTGAACGTGCTCGCGCAGTCCGCCCAGCCGCCCGACGACCTCTCGCCGATGCAGGCGACTGTCGACGATTCACTCGACGACGGCGGCGTGCTGTTCTACGGCGAGGCGTACTACCTCCCCAACGAGACGGTCGACGACGACCCGCCGACGGCGGGCGAGCAGTGGCTCGGCTGGTGGCTCGGCCGCCTGCCGATGGCGTGGTACGTCGAGCGGGCGGGCGCGGAGTCGTCGTACGCTCGCGACGCCGAGGCGCTGCGCGACCGTGAGTCGATCCCGCCGGTCGTGTTCGCCGCGCCCGGGGAGACCGAGGAGGCGGCGTCGGTCCTCGACGAACGGGGGTACGAGCGGACGCGCTACGAACTCGGGCTCTACCACGAGCAGGCGGTCGTCGTGTTCGTCGACGAGTCGAGGCTGGACGGGGTGACGGACAGGTCTGTCCACTCCTGAACGGGGCTGGGGTCCGACGCGCTTAACCGATTGGCCCGGCAACTGTATCGGGATGAGCGACCCCGCCGTCGACGTCGTAGAGTTCCTGTTGACCGCACACACCTACACCGAGGAGGAGGAGTTGGACGAGGACGACCTCCCCCCGCGATACCGGCAGGTGTTCTGGTCCGACGGGTCCATCGAGCGTCCGCTGGCAGTCACGCAGGACCGCGCGCGAACCGCCACCAGCGTCGATCACCCCTGGGACGCCGTCTCCGATCTCCTCTTCACCCAGCGAACGGAGTTCTCCGGCGAGATCTCGCTGACCCAGCCCGACATGGCGCTGGAGTGGTACCTCGATCACGCCGACGAGGATCGGCTCGCCGCCAACCCCACGCTGGCCTACGCCGCCGAGAACGACGCCGACGCCGACGTCGACGTCACCCGCGAGCAGGCCCGCGAGGAGAACCAGCCCATTCAGGCCGACCGCGTCTGGATCGACTCGCTGCTCGACGAGTACTTCGATGAGGAGGAGGACGCGGAGATGCTCGACCTCGTGCACATCCTCGCGCCCGAGGAGATCGAGACCACGCTCGACGACCTCGTCCTCACCGAGGACCAGAGCAACGAGGTCCAGAAGATCGTCACCGCGATCGAGAACCGCGACTACCTCGCCAGCATCGGCCTGAGCGAGATCGGGAAGATCCTGTTCGTCGGCCCGCCCGGCACCGGGAAGACCACCATCTCCCGCGGGCTGGCCCACGAGCTCGGGCTCCCGTTCGTCGAGGTGAAGCTGTCGATGGTCACCAGCCAGTATCTCGGCGAGACGGCCAAGAACGTCGAGAAGACGTTCGAGGTTGCCAAGCGGCTCTCCCCGTGTATCCTGTTCATCGACGAGTTCGACTCCGTCGCGAAGACCCGGAAGTCCGACGAGCACGCCGCGCTGAAGCGGGCGGTCAACACGCTGCTGAAGAGCATCGACGACATCTCGCTGGTGCGCGACGAGGTGCTCACGGTGGCCGCCACGAACCACCCCGACCAGCTCGACGCCGCCGCGTGGCGGCGCTTCGACGAGGTCGTGAACTTCCCCAAGCCCGACCGCCAGATGCGCGCGGACATCCTCCGCATCGTCACCCAGGACATGCAGATGGCGGAGTTCGACCCCGACGCGGTCGCCGACGAGACCGAGGGACTCACCGGCTCCGACCTCCGGATGGTGCTGCGGGAGGCCGTCCTGCAGGCGCTGACGGAGGGCCGACGCGAGCTCACACAGGAAGACGTGATGGACGCGGTCAAGGGGTTCGAGGAGCGGGACAACCTCAAGAACATGGACGACTTCGAGAACTGGGAGGGCTCCCCGGGGAGCGACACCGAGTCCGACCACGACCACTCACACGACGGCGCCCACGAACACGAGCACGAAGTCGAGACGGAACCCTCAGACGACTGACGACGGCGCCCGACCTGCCACCCGAAGCCGCGGGGTACAAGCCGTCCGCGCTCGACGGCTCCCGCATGGATCGCGCAGACTTCTTCGACAAACTCGACGAGGAGCTTCGCACCGACGCGTACGCCGACGTGGACGCAAGCCCCAACGGGCTGCAGATCGGGAGTCGGGAGGGCGAACTGGAGACCGTCGCGTTCGCCGTCGACGCCGCCGAGGCGACGATCGAGGCCGCACTCGACGCCGGCGCCGACGCGCTGGTCACCCACCACGGGATCGTCTGGGGCGGGCTGGACCGCGTCACCGGCCGCGAGTACGACCGGATCGAGCCGCTGATCCGAAACGACCTCCCGCTGTACGTCTCCCATCTCCCGCTGGACGGCCATCCGACGATCGGTAACGCCGCCGGCGTGGCGGACCTGCTGGACCTCGCGGCACGGGAGCCGTTCGGCGAGGTCGGTCCCGAGACGGTCGGCCTGCTCGGCGAGCGCGAGGAGCCGATCAACGTCGGCGCACTCTCGGAGCTGCTGGCCGACGAACTCGACACCGGCGGCGAGGGCGTCCAGACGCTCGCGTTCGGCCCCGAAACGGTCGAGCGGGTGGCGGTGCTCACCGGCAGCGGCGCCGACTGGCTGGACGAGGCCGTCGACGCCGGCGCCGACGCGCTGATCACCGGCGAGGGGAAGGGGAAGCTGTACCACGAGGCCCGCGAGGCGGGGATCAACGTCCTGCTGGCGGGCCACTACGCGACCGAGACGTTCGGCGTTCGGTCGCTGGCGGCGCTGGCCGAGGAGTGGGGGCTGGAGACGGTGTTCGTCGACCACCCGACCGGGCTCTGATCCCTGCATGAACGACGACACGCGCCGGGCCGTCGAGTCGTGGGCCGGGTCGAGCGTCGACTCGGCGACCGAACTCGACGGCGGCGAGGTGGGGAGCGTCCACCGCGTCGATCTCGGCGACGGGCGCCGCGTCGTCGCGAAGACAGCCGACACCGATCTCCGGACCGAGGCGACGATGCTCCGCCACCTCGCCGAGCACGGGCTGGCGGTGCCCGAGGTGTACCACGCGACCGCGGACCTGCTCCTGCTGGCGTTCGTCGACGGGGGATCGGCGGTCACGCCGAGCGTCGAGCGCGACCTCGCCGACCGACTCGCCGCGCTGCACAGCAACGGGGCGCCGACGTTCGGCTTCCCCGTGGACACGCTCACCGGACGGCTCGACCTGCCGAACCCCCGGATCGGGGACTGGCCGACGTTCTTCGGCGAGCACCGGCTGGCGTCCATGGCCGAGCACGCGGCCGGGGAGGGACTCCTGCCGGCCGCCGATCGCGACCGGATCGACGCGCTCGTTTCGGACCTGCCCTCGCTGCTCGACCACGAACCCACCCCGGCGCTGATCCACGGCGACGTGTGGGCCGAGAACCTGATTACGGACGGCGAGCGCGTGCGGGCGTTCCTCGATCCGGCGTGTTACTACGCCGATCCGGAGGTCGAGTTGGCCTACATCGAGTGGACCGGGACGGGCGGCGAGGAGTTCTTCGACCGCTACCGGGAGCGGGCGGGACTGCCCGACGGCGTCGCCGATCGGCGGCCGATATACCGACTGCTGCCGCTGTTGGTCCACCTGCGTCACTTCGGCGAGGCGTACCTCGACCCGATCCGGGAGACGCTGGAACTGCTGGGGTACTGAGCGCTCAGCGCGTCCAGAACGACGGCGTGAAGAGCACCAGCACCGAGAGCACCTCCAGCCGGCCGATCCACATCAGGAACACCATGAACAGCTTCGCGGCGTCGGAGAACGGCAGGAAGCTGTCCATCGGTCCCACCGGCCCGTAGCCCGGGCCGACGTTGCCCAGCGTCGCGATGGCGGCGCTCATCGCCTCCAGCCCCGAGAGCGTCAGTTCGGGCGTGCGGTGGCTGTCGAGGTAGAGCAGGACCGTCCCCAGCGCGAACAGGCCGAGGAAGAGGACGACGAACACGAGCACCTCCATGATCGTCTCCTCCTCGACGACGTCGTCGTTCAGCCGGACGGGCCTGATGGCGTCGGGGTGGGCGGCGACGAACAGCGAGCGGTCGGTCGCCCGCTTGGCGATCACCCAGCGGACGATCTTGATCGAGCCGGCCGCCGAGCCGGCCGAGCCGCCGAGGAAGTACGCGAACAGCAGGATCGTCTGCGCGGAGGCGTCCCACGTGTTGAGGTCCATGCTGGCGTAGCCGGTGGTGGTGATGATCGCGACAGTCTGGAACAGCCCCTGCCGGAGCGCGTTCTCGACGTTGCCCGCGATCGGGTCGACGTTCGTCGGCGCCTCGGCGATCCCGACGCCGAGGTACAGCACCGCGGAGAGCACCGCGCCGACGCCGAGGACGGCGAGCAGGTACGCCCGGAACTCCGCGTTGTCGGTCAGGTGGCGGGGGTTCCCCCGGAACACGTGCCAGAACAGCGCGAAGTTGGTCCCGGCGAGCAGCATGAACGGCATCATCGCCCACTGGATCGCGGGCACGAACGCCTCGGCGCTGCGTGGCTCCGGCGAGAAGCCGCCGGTGGGGAGGGTGGTGAGCGCGTGGGCGACGGCGTTGTAGAGGTCCATGGTCGGCGCGACGCCGACGGCGCCGAGCACCGCGTAGACCAGCGCGGCGAGCAGCGTGAATCCGGCGTAGATACCCCAGAGCACGCGGGCGGTTTCCCTGATCCGGGGGGTGAGCTTCTCGAAGGAGAGCCCGGGCGCCTCCTGATTGATGACCTGTGCGCCGCCGACGGAAATCTGGGGCAGTATGGCGACCATGAGGACGAGAATCCCCATCCCGCCGAGCCACTGGGTGAGCTGTCGCCACAGCAGCATCGCGTGCCCGTGGCGCTCGACGGAGATCCGGCCGAGGACGGTCGCGCCGGTGGTCGTGAATCCCGACATCGACTCGAACAGCGCGTTGACCGGCGACGCGACCGTGCCGGTGCCGGCGACGAGGTACGGGACGGTGCCCGCCAGCGGGACGGCCAGCCACGCGAGGCTGACGAGCAGGAACGCCTCGCGGCGGCCGAGTTCGCCCTCGCGGCCGAGCACGCGCTCGAACAGCAGTCCGACCGCGAGCATCACCGCGCTGGTCACGACGAACGGGAGAATGCTCTCGCCGTAGTAGAGTGCGGCCAGCAACGGGACCAGCGGAGCGAGCCCGATGTACTGGAGGACTTGGCCGACGAATCCGACGCTCACTCGGTACTCGACGTGCGTGTTCAGGTCCAAATCTATCGAGCGTCGAAGGACTCAGTTCGCGCCCGACCGGGGCGAGAGCGCGATCTCTTCGATCCGGGCCTGCTCGTCCGCGATCCGCCGGAGCTCGACCGCCATCCCCTCGTCCCCGTCCCGGCTCTCGATCTGGGCCATCCGGTCGGCAGTGCTCGCGAGCAGCGCCGCCGCCTCCGCGATCGTCTCGCGCTCCCCCTCCTCCAACCGAGAGACGATCTCGGTGTAGCACTGCTCGGTCGGCTCTTCGGTGCTCATACCGGCCGTTCTCGGGGCGGGACCATCAAACCCCGTGTGCGGGGTCGAGTCAGGCGACCGAACGGCGAGGCGAGAGCAGGAACGTCGCCGCCCCCGCACCGTCGGCGACGGCGAAGGCGAGCGTCACCGGCTGTTCGCTCCCCAGTTCCACCGTCACCTCGCTGTCGGCCGGGATCGGGCGGGCCATCTCCCGGAGGTAGTCGAGCGAGAACAGCGACTCGGCGTCGGCCGGCGAGAGCGCGGCCAGTTCTTCCCGCGGGAACGAGAGCGCCACATCGTCGGTGTCGCCGGCGGCTTCGGCGTAGAACGCCCCCGCCTCGGGGTCGACGCCCAGCGTGAGGTGGGTCGACACCATGTCGGCGGCGTCGACGACCCGCGAGATCCCCCGACCGTCGAGAGCCAGTTCGGCGGGGCAGTCGTACTCCATCTCGGCGGGATCCAGCGGTTCGCGGATCGCCTCGGGGTCGATCAGCCCCAGCGTGTACGCGAGTTCGCCCACCAGCACGTGGAGCCGGCGGCGCTCGGCGTCGAGCACGAGTCGCACCGAGTCGCCGGAATCCGCGAGGCCGACCACCTCCGCGAGTCGCGCCACGTCCACGCCGACCGTCTCCCCGTTGGCCTCGTAGCGCTCGAAGGCGTCCGCGGGGAGGTCGATCGAGACGGCGGCGACGTTCGCGGGGTCGACCGCACGCACGCGGAGGCCCTCGACGGCCAGTTCGAGCCGGCACTCGTCGACCAGCGCGTCGAGCACCGCGAGGGACTCCGCCAGTCGGTCGGCGTCGATCGCGGCGTCGACGGCTGGGTTCTGTGGCAACGGAACGGTGGGGGAGACGGCTTCGGGCATGGGAGAGTTCGCGGCCGGACGGCCCAAAAGCGTTTCTCACAGGAAACCGGTAGATAATTCGATACCGAGTATGGAACGCCGTCTTTAACAGATAGCATACTCGGTATTGGAGTATGGACGACACCGGCCGCGACCGCGGGATACTGAGCGAGGCCGACCGCGCGTACCTGCGCGGGGAGGCGGAGTTCTCGAGCGTCCAGTCCGAGCGCAACGCCCGGGCGCGCATCCGCGATCGGCTGTTCGAGGCGGTGCGGGACTTCGAGCTGCTGGTCGAGCAGTTGGACGAGCGCGACCGGGAGCTGGTGTTCGAGAAGCGCTTCGGGAGTATGGCGGGCACCGAGGCGTTCGACGCGCTGGTCTCGGCGCTCGCACTGCTGTACCGGGGTATCGACGACACCGAACTCGAGTTCGAGGAGCTGCTGAACGAGGCGGTCAACGTCGCGGAGGCCGGCGAGGGGCGGGCGGCGACGGTCGATCTGGACGTGACCTACGAGCGGCTGAGTCCCGAGAGCCTGCTGCACAAACTCGAGAGCGGCGAGGAGCTGTCGCTGACGGAGTTGGCGTACCTCCACGGCCACGACGACGTGAGCCGGGACCGGTTAGCCAGATACGTCGCCGAAGATGAGCCCGTCGACGACGGCCGGATCCAGTCGAAGGTGACGGAGTTCTAGAACTCGCCGTTGACGATGTCGCTCACGCGGCCGGCGTCGTACAGCCGTTCGTCGACGCCGTAGAGGTCCTCGGCCAGCCGCTGGGTGACGACGAAGTGCGTGATCGGGCCTTGGTACAGCGGGCCGGCGCGGTACACGTCGCCGTTCTGGACCGCGGTCAGGTCGCTGGCGACGTCGTGGTTCTCCATGAACGAGACGACCGTGTTCTGGAACTCCTCGGCGGTCTGGTGCTCGTGGCCGCGGCAGAGCAGCACCTCGGGATCGATTTCGAGCAGCGTCTCGTAGTCGACCTCGCTGCGGTTGCTGTGGAAGTCGCGCACCTCGGTGTTCGCGAAGGCGTCCTGCACGCCCAGTTCGCGGAGGTGCTTGAAGCTCGTCCCCTCGCCGACGATGTACGGCGAGAACGACTCGGGCTCGTTGCCGGCGGCCCAGACGACCGCGGCCTCGGGGCGCTCGCCCTCGGCGGGCACGACCCCCTCGACGTTCGACTGGAACTCGGAGTGCAGGTCCGTGAACGCGTCGTAGCGCTCGGTCTCTTGGAACACCTCGGCGAGCTTGCCGAACGCCTCGTAGAGGTCGTAGTACTGGTACTCCTCGTGCCAGCCGTAGCCGGTCGAGAAGATGCTGTTGCCGAAGAACGGCCCGACGTTCTCCTCGATCTCGTCGACGTCGGCCTGCTCCCACCCGCTGAAGCGGTTCATCAGGAAGTTCGGGTCGATGACGTGGACGTCGGCACCGAGCTCGTAGAACAGCTCCTTGCTCACGCCGTCCTGATAGAGGTCGGTCATCCCCTCGGTGTCGACGCTCACGCCGTCGATCTCGTCGTAGTACTGGGTGTGGTAGCGGCTGGTGAGCCACAGCGCCTCCGGCGGCGCCTGCCCCAGCGCGATCCCCATGTCGGCCCAGCTGCCGTTGTTGGCGACCCACGTCTCGGGGACGCCGTCGAACTCGACTTCGCCCACCGGCTCCATCGAGACGGTGTAGCTGCCGCCGTTCCCGGCCGGGGTGTCGGTCCCGTCGCCGCCGGTACAGCCCGCCAGCAGGCCGCTGGCGACGACGGCACCGCTTGCCAGATACGCTCGACGCGTCGACTTCGGTTGGTCGTCCATACGGATTAGGCCGACCTAATCGTGTATAAGCCCGTCGAAGTTTAGGCGGGCCGAAATCGTGTCGGGACGCGGAACAGTCCGGCCGTTCCGGCGGCGTGCGGGCCGTTCGGACGGTCCGTTCGACGGCGCCGAAGCCGAGCCACTGCTCGGGCGTGTCTGAGTGGAGAACCGCCGAGGAGGGGTTCGAACTACGGCCGTTCCGCTCACTCCGTTCGCTCCACTCCCTGATTCAAATCCTCCGTACAGCTTCGACCGCGTACGGCGCCGTGCCCGGATCCGACGCTCCGGGCTGGGCGCGTTGTACTACAGAAACGCCGAGGAGGGGATTTGAACCCCTGAGTCCGTGAGGACAGTAGATTTCGAATCTACCGCCTTGGCCAGGCTAGGCTACCTCGGCTCATCCAATCGTGGGACGTGCTGCGGTTAATCGGTTACGGTTCAGCGTAACGCGTTCAGCAGCGCGACCGCGCCGACCACCAGCAGGAACACCGACGCGATCGGCTGCCCGCCCGCGGCGGCGACGTACACGCCGAAGCCGACGGCGACGGCGAGGCTGCCGACGAGGAACGACGACGCGACGTGGACGACCTCCGCCCGTGTCGTGTCGGTCTCTTTCCCCAGCTGCTCGCCGACGGAGACGGCGTTGCTGGCGGCGTCCCACGCGAGCACCCC
The DNA here is from genome assembly GCF_054653455.1 of Halolamina salina. Lineage (NCBI taxonomy): Archaea > Methanobacteriati > Methanobacteriota > Halobacteria > Halobacteriales > Haloferacaceae > Halolamina > Halolamina salina. The sequence continues at coordinate 2,404,173 of NZ_BAAIGE010000002.1, forward strand.
GAACAGCGCGCCGATCAGCACCGGCAGCGGCGGCGCCCCCGTGTAGCCGGCGTACAGCACGCCGAGCAGCAGGAGGCCGCCGCCGTTGGTGACCAGCCGACGCGACGCCCGCGCCAGCCCCGCGGCCAGCACGAGCAGTCCGATGCCCGAGACGGCGGCGCCGGTCGGCGCCACGAGCGCCGTCGCGGTGATCGACAGCAGCGCGAAGCCGCCCGAGACGGCGACGCCGAATCGGGACGGCTCGCGGGTGATTTCGCTCATCGCTCCCACCTCCGCTCGTGACGGCGAGCGGTCTTGTGGGCTCGAGGAGCGCAGGTCATCGAGACCACCTCCGGGTCGCCCGCGCGAGATCGACCGCCAGCGGGCGCTCGCCCCAGTCGATCACCCGGATGCCGTGGCTCCGGAGGTCTCGGAGCCGCGTGTCGCGTTCGAGCCGGGCGAGGCGGTGGGGGGCGGTGTCGTCGGTCGTCGGGTCCGGGCTGATCAGCGTGAGCTGGTGGCCGTAGGCGTCGAGCCGCTCGGCGACCGACGCGATGTAGTCGTCGGTGACGGGGCTGAACAGCACGATCTGGGCGTCCGCGGGGAGCCGGCGGCGGAGGCGCCGCAGCGAGATCGAGGGGTAGAACGGTCCCTCGGCGGGCGAGACCGAGAACGCCGCGTGGTCCGCGAGCAGCCGCCGGGCGGTCGCGCGGTGCTGTTCGCCCGTCGCGGGCGCGAGCCAGCACTCCTCCGGGCCGAAGCTCGCGATCCCCACCCGGTCGCCCGTCGACAGCAGCGCCGAGAACGCCTCGCCGGCGGCCTCGACGCTCCGCTCGACGGCGTTGGGCGTCTCCTCGTCCGGCGCACGGTACGCCTCCTCCCGGGTGTCGATCAGCAGCACCACCGTCGCCGCTCGCTCCTCGCGGAACGAGATCGTCGAGAGCTCGCCGCTGCGGGCGTAGCGGTTCCAGTCCACCCGCGAGAGCGGGTCGCCCCGGCGGTACTCCCGGGTGGAGTGGAACTCCAGCCCGGAGCCGGCCACGTCGGTCGCGACCCGGCCGGAGTACGGCGTCGTGAGCCCGCGCAGCGGGAGGTCGCTGCTGGCCTCGAGTGTCGGGAGACAGCGCAGCGTCGTTTCCGCCTCGACCTCGACCGAGCGCTCCCGGGAGCCGCTGGCGTTGCGGACCACCGCGGTCAGCGGCTGCCACTCGTGGCGCCCGCGGCTCGTCGTCACGGTGTAGCTGAACGTCGCGCGCTTGCCCGGCCGGAGCGCGGTGCCCAGCCGCGCGGCGCCGTCGGTGACGGAAAGCCCCGGCGGGACGCCGTCGATCAGCCGGAGGTCCGGCAGCGTCGCGGCCCCCTCGTTCTCGACGGTGACCGTCACCGTCACCTCCTCGTCGGGCGCCGGCGACTCCTCGGACAGCTCCCGCTCGACGCTGAGCGCGGCCGGCGGCGCCTCGCCCAGCCGGGCGTACGCCGAGAACCCCACGCCGACCAGCGAGACGAGGAACAGCGCCGGCCGCTGGAACGGAAGCCCCAGTGCGAACGCGACGAACGCCAGCGCACCGATCCCCGCCCAGTGCTCGGTGTCGATCGCCTCGCCCGCGCTCATCGGCCACCCCCGGACGCGAGCTCCTCGACCACGCGGACCGTGCGGCCGAACGCCGCCTCGTACTGCGAGAACGGCGCCGCCGCGAGCAGGCGCGCCCGCTCGGCGGGGGCGAGCCCCACGTCACGGCTCAGGAACCACGCCGCGACCGGGTCGTCGGTCCACTCGCCGTCCTCGATCCGGTCGCGCGCCTCGTCCTCGGAACAGCCCTCGGCGTCGGCGATGGCCGCGGCCGCGACCGCGACGAGCCGCTCGCGGAGCTGATCGCGGGATCGGTTGACGCCGCGGGAGCGGTTGCTGGCGAACCCCATCAGCTCGCGGAGGTCGTCGCCGGGAGCCGGCGCCTCGTAGCGCCGCTCGGGGTCGCCGGTCTCCGTCTCGTAGATCGGCGTCCGGCGCCGGGCGAGGACGGTGCTCACCGACTGGATCCCGGCGGCAATCGCGACCAACAGCACGAAGATCCAGCTCCCGGGGAGCAGCCCCGCGAACTCCTGCTGGAACGAGACGAACAGCCCCACGAGCACCGCGACGGCGCCGAGGCCGGCGAGGGAACGCCTCATTCCGCACCCTCCTCGGCGTAGCTCTCCTCGATCCGCCGCAGCGCCGCGGTCGCGCGCTGCTCGCGCTCGGCGGTCACCTCGCGGTCGCCGTACCGCACTTCCTCGAACAGGTCCGTAAGTTCGCGCACGTCGTCCGGCTCCATCCCGGCGTCGACGGCCGCCGCCGCGAACTCCGCCGGCGTCGAGGACTCGGGGTGCTCGACCGCGAGGTGGGTGGTCATCTCGACCCAGGCGCGGAACACCTCGTTGTCGAAGGAGTCGCCCGCCTCGATCCGGTCGGCGGCCTCGCCGGCGAGCCGGCCGACCGCCGCGATATCGGGGTTCACCTCCTCCTCGTCCGGCTCGCGGTCGATCTGTGAGTCGACAATGTCGTCGGCCGAAGCGATGTACAGCAGCACGATCGCCGCGATAAGCAGGACGACGAGGACGATCACGAGCAGCACCGACGGCTGGCTGGTCGCGGTGTCCGCGGCGGCACCGAGCCCGCCGCTGCCGCCGCTGCTCCCGTTGACGGTCCGGCTTCCGTTGGCCGGCTGCTGGGCCGGCGACGCCTGCTGGATCGTCTGACAGGTCGCGAGCGCGTACCAGAGCATGTAGACGATCGGCCCGTAGAGGACCGCCGTCACGGCGCCCATCGCCGCCGAGTCGGTTCGCCGCCAGACGTAGCCCGCGAGCGCGACGACGGAGCCGCCGAGCAGGAGCTTCGCCGGGAGCGTCTGGAGGACGGCGATGCAGGCGCCGCCGACCTGTCCGCCCAGTTGCATGGCACTGGCGCCGGTCCCGCTTCCGTTGTCGCCGCCGCTCCCGCCGTTCCCGCTCCCGAAGCCGCTCCCGCTCCCGGAGCCGAGCCCTGACCCCGAGTCGGTGTCGGCAGGGTTCTCCAGCGTGGCGCCCGCGGCGCCGATGGCGAGGAGGGCGAGGAGGGCGAGGACGATCGCGACTGCAGTGTCCCGCTGCACACCGCGTGGTTGTTACAACCAAGGTATAGTGGTTTCGTTGACGAAAGCGATCGTCGTAGGGAACCGACCCGGCGTGCCGGCACCGGCCCGCTTGATACGTCCGGCGCCCGACACCCCGGTATGCCAGAGATCGGAGTCGTCGGCGCCGGGAGCGCGGCCGCCGCGGCGACGTTCGCCCTCGACGAGTCGCTGCCGGACGCCGAGGTGACCGTGCTGGAGAAGTCCGGCGGGCTCTGTGGCCGCGCGGCCACCCGCCGACACGGGGACCTGACGTACGACTACGGCGCGAACTACGTCAGGTCCGACAGCGACCGGGCGAACGAGCTTCTGACTCGGACGCTGGACGACGACGGCCTCGTCGACGTGACCGACCGGATCTACACGTTCGACGAGGCGGGCGAGGTGACCCCCGGGCGGAAGCCCGACGGCCACAAGTGGTCCTACCGGGCGGGGCTGACACAGATCGCCAAGCGGCTGTTCGGGCGGACCGACGCCGAGATCCACCGGCGGACGCGGGTCGAGACGCTGCGGCGCGACGCCGACGCCGAGACGTGGACGCTCGTCGACGCGGACGGCGAGGCGTGGGGACCGTTCGACGTGCTCCTCCTCAATCCGCCGGCGCCCCAGACCGCCGACCTGCTCCGCGGTGCGGAGTGGGAATCGCCGGTGAAGCAGCCCATGCTCGATGCCGTCTCGGACGTGCCGTACCGAACGATCTGGACCGCCGTGCTGCACTACCCCTTCGATCTCGATTTGCCGTACTACGCGCTCGTCAACACGGACAAGGAGCACGCCGTCGGCTGGCTCTCCCGCGAGGAGTGCAAACCCGGCCACGTCCCCGACGGCGAGTCGCTGCTGGTGGTGCAGGCCAATCACGACTGGTCGGTCGCGCACTACGACGACGACCCGGCGGCGAACGTCGACACGCTCGCGGCCCACGCCGCCGAGATCGTCGGCGACGAGCGGCTGGCCGATCCCGACTGGACCGACCACCAGGGGTGGCGCTACGCGCTGCCAGACGCCGGCGTCGCCGCCGACCCGCTCGACGCCGCCGAGGCCGAGGGGCTGTACTGTACGGGCGACTGGGTCGCCGGCGAGGCCCGCCTCCACGCCGCGCTGGAGAACGGGCTGGAGGTAGGCGAGAGGATCGCGGCGGCTACTCGAACGTGAGGATCTCGATCCCGTCGGTGTCGTAATCAGTCATCGCCGCCAGCCGGTCGGAGACGCCGTCGAGTCCCACCTCGCGGCCGACGAGCGCGCCCGGGTCGAGCGTCCCGTCGTCGACCATCGCCAGCAGTTCGTCGAAGCGTGCGGGCGGCATCCCCCGCGAGCCGAGCCAGTCGATCTCCCAGCGGGTCATCCAGTCGGTCGGCAGCGACACCTCGCCCTTCTCGGCGTCGGTCGTCAGCCCCACCTGCACGTGGGTGCCGCGGGAGCGCAGACACTGGACGGAGTTCCGTGCGGTCTCCGCGCGGCCGAGCGCGTCGAGGCTGACCGCGGCACCGCCGTCGGTGATCTCGTGGATTCGCTCGACGGCGTCGGTCTCGCTCCCGTTCACCGTCTCGCTCGCGCCCACGTCCGCGGCGCGGGCGAGCGCGGCGTCGCTCACGTCGACCGCGATCGGTCGCGCCCCGAGCGCGTCGGCGATCTGGACCGCCGAGAGGCCGACGCCGCCGCAGCCGTGGACCGCGACCCAGTCGCCGCCGCCCACGTCGGCGCGGTGGGCGAGCGCGTGGAACGCGGTCATGTACCGACAGCCGACCGCGGCCACGTCCCGGAAGCTCACGCCGTCGGGCAGCGTCTGGAGGTTGTGGTCGGCGTGGGGGACGCCCACTCTCTCGGCGAACGCGCCGGGCACGTCGGACTCGAACCCCAGCGCGAGGCCGTCCTCGCAGGTGTTCCCGTGGCCGGTCCGGCACTCCCCACAGCCCCCGCAGCCGAGGCTGAACGGGACGACCACGCGGTCGCCGACCGCGACGCGGTCGACGTCCTCCCCGACTTCGACGACGCGGCCCGCCGGCTCGTGGCCGAGCACGTAGTCCAGCGGCACCTGATCGTCGGCCCACTCGCCGTGGCCCTGCCACGCGTGCCAGTCGCTCCGGCAGATGCCGCAGGCCTCGACCTCGACGACGGCGCCGTCGGGCGTGGGCTCGGGGTCGGGTAGCTCGGTCACGTCGAGCGGTTCGCCGTACTCGCGGAGCACTGCGGCGCGCATTTGACCGGCGTTGGGGTGGGGTGTGGGTAGGGTTGTCGGTGACCCCCCGACTGCTCAGAGCCAGGGATACTGCGCCGTGTCCCGCCCGGCGTAGTCCGGGTCGAGGTAGATGAACAGCCGCGCGATCTCGCCGTCGCGTACCTCGAACACGTCACACCAGCGCCCGCCGCCCGGCTCCCCGTCGGGTCGCCACTCTGTCCCGTCGGCGGTCTCGCCGCTACTCGTCCCCTCGACGACGACCGTGTCGCCGTTGATGACGTAGTTGAACGTCTCGTAGTCGTGGTTCATCGCGTTCACCACCCCGCCCACGTCGCCGAACATCTCGCCGATCTCCTCCCGCCCGGTAGCGATCCCCCACTTCGGGTAGAACACGCGGGCGTCCTCGGCGAACAGTTCGAGCAGGTCGCCGCCGCTGTCGAGCCGTCGGAAGTAGTCGAGCACGATGCCTTTCCGGTCGATGTCGGCCTCGGTCAGTTCCCGCATAGTCGTGCTAACATTTACCACAGAATAACGCTACCGGCAGTGACACGACCGTCACGAGCCTGCGACCCGCTCGGCGGCGGCGAAGCCGGCACAGCACCTAAGCGGCGGCGGACCCCATCGTCGCTATGAACGTTCTCGTCACGGGCGCGACCGGGTTCGTCGGGGGACGGCTGATCCCGGCGCTGCTCGACGCCGGCCACGAGGTGTCGGCGCTCGTCCGGGACCGATCGACGTACGACGCCCCCGAGGGCGTGACCGTGTTCGAGGGCGACGTGCTGGAGCCGTCGGGGCTGGACGACGCGCTGGAGGGCGTCGACGCCGCCTACTACCTGATCCACGCGATGGGCGGCGGCCGCGGCTTCGAGGAGCGCGACCGGCGGGGCGCACGCAACTTCGCGAGCGCGGCCGAGCGGGCCGGCGTCGACCGCGTGCTCTACCTCAGCGGCCTCGGGGTCGACGGCGACGACCTCTCGGCCCACCTGCGGTCCCGCCGGGAGGTCGAGACGGTGCTGGGCCGCGGGGAGTACGACCTGACCGTGCTCCGGGCGGCGATCATCGTCGGCGCGGGCAGCGCCAGCTTCCGGATCGTCCGCCAGCTCGGCTCGCGGCTCCCCGTGATGATCACGCCGCGCTGGGTGTCCACGCGGGTCCAGCCGATCGCGATCGACGACGTGATCGCGTACCTCGTGGGCGCCCTCGACGAGCCCGAGACCGCCGACGGGACGTTCGAGATCGGCGGGCCGGAGGTGCTGACCTACCGCGAGATGCTCGCGACCGTCGGTCGGGTCCTGATCGGCCGGGAGCCGTTGATCGTCCCCGTGCCGGTGCTCACCCCGCGGCTCTCGGCGTACTGGGTCGACCTCGTCACCGACGTGCCCGCGGGGGTGGCGTACCCGCTTATCGACGGCATGGCGACGGACGTAGTCGTGACCGACGACCGGATCCAGTCGCTGGTGCCGATCGAGCGGACTCCCTTCGAGGCGGCCGTGGAGCAGGCGCTCGACGAGGAGGCGGCCGGCGAGGAGGCCTGATGGCGCCGAATCTGGGGGAGACGTGGGTGTACGAGAGCCTCGTGAGCGCGGTGCCGGGGCTGGACCTCTCGGACCGGGCCGCGCTGCTCACGCAGTTCGTCGTCTTCGAGGCGATCGTCCTCACGGTCGCGGCGGTCTACGACCTCTGGACGGCGGTGCCGGCCGGCACCGCGGCGATCGTCGTCGCGGTCGCGGGTAGCTGGCTGATGCTGACGTTCAGCCGGACCGTCCGCCGGCTCCAGCCGCCGAGGACGTACCGCCGGCTGCTGTTCGGCTCCAGCATCGAACTCGCGCTCAGCGTGCTCGCGTTCGTGCTGTTCGTGACGTACCTGTTCGTCGTCGATCCGCGGGACGGTGGCTCGCTGCTGACGGAGCTGTTGGGGCCGGAGCCGCCCGTGATCGCCGTCGTGCTGCTGTTGCTGGTCACGTGGGACGTGATCTACCGCATCGGCGCCTGCTGGTGGGCGACGGTCGTGGGGTTCTGGCGCGCGCTCCGCCACGACTTCGACCGCGAGACGACCGCGAAGCTGACCCGCCTCGACGCGCTCAACGTCGCGTTCGCCGGCGTGCAGGTGGCGATGGTGCCGTTCGTGCTCGGCCACCCGGTGCTCGTCGCCGCGGTCGTCGGCCACCTGTTCGCCGTCGTCGTCGTCTCGATCGCGACGGTCGCCCTCCAGCGGCGCGCTATCGACGGCGGCGAGTGAGCGGCGTTTCTCGATAGCCGCCGGGAGAGCACGCTCGGCCGCGCAGGAAGGATATTTTCAGAAATTAATTCTTCGTCAAAACGTTTAAACCAGATAGCGAAACAACGGTTCCCAAGACCACCATGTCCACCCCGGAGCCACGGTTCGACCGCGTGCCGGCCCCAGCCCCGCCACAGCACGGCGACGCGTGGTACGCGCCCGACACGCTCGCCCAGTACGAGAGCGCGCCCGGCGTCGTCGCCACCGTCTCGCGGAACGGGGGCGAAAAGCGGGCGACCGAGTTCGCCTACGACGCCCGGGAACCGCCGCTCTCGCCGAGCGAGCGGGCCGAACTCGACCGCGTCCGGGACCACTTCGCCGGCACCCGGCGCCGCCGACCCCTCACGCGACAGGGCGCCGTCGAACGCGCCGAGTCGGGGCTTCCGCCGAAGTACGAGCGCACCCTCGACCGCCTGCTCTCGGGCGGGCCGGGCGCGCGCCGGCGGCTGCACTACCACGCGCTGCGGGACCTCCGCCTGCTCGGCGACGCCACGCCGCTGGCGCTGGACGACGAGGTCGGCGTCGCCGACAGCGAGGCCGCCGCCGACGGCAGCCTCGTGGTCCACACCACCGACTTCGCCCCCGCGGTGACCGATCTCGACGCCGACGGCGCGTTCGTCGACCGCGTGGCCGCCGAGCGACTGCGGCGCTACGAAGTCGAGTTCGCGGGCTACCCCGTCCCGGTCGTCCTCTACCGCGACGGCATGCTCGGGAGCGACCGCTTCGCCACGCGGTACGCGGTGTTGGAGCCGGACCTGCTCCCGGGCGACGAGGCGCTCATCGCGGAGTGCAAGGAGCGCGTCTGGGAGGCCAGCACCGAGGACGTGATCGGCGACGGCGTCGACCGCCGCGCGTTCGTCGCCGAGCGCGCGCGGCGGCTGCTTTCCCGCCGACTCACCGGACGGAACACCCGGGAGTGGCTGGCGTCGGTGCGCTACCGGGTCCGGTCGGCGCTGGCCGACCTCGGCGTGGGGCTGCCGCCGGTCGACGACCGCTACGCGGCGGACCGACTCGACGACCTCGTCTACCACGTCCTCCGCGACTACGTCGGGGAGGGACCGCTGACGGTGCCGATCCGGGACCCGAACCTGGAGGACATCGAAGCCAACCGCGTCGGCGAGCGCGTGAAGGTCGTCCCGCGCAGCGAGATCGCCGACGGGGGCCGGGTGCCGACGAACCTCGCCTTCGACACCGAGAGCAGCTTCGTCAACGTCGTCACCCAGTTGGCGGCGAGCGACGGCGTCGAACTCGACGCCTCGAACCCCAGCGCAAAGGTGAACCTCGACCCGCCGGGCGTCGCCGAGACAGTGCGGTGTGCGGTCGCGCTGCCGGTCATCAGCGAGGGCGGCCCGCACGTCTCCATCCGGAAGCAGGCCGCCGAGGCGATGACGCCCGTCGATCTGCTTCGGAACGGCACGCTGTCCGTCGATCTCGTCGCGCTGCTGTGGCTCTGCTACGAGCATCAGGGCGTGGTGCTGTTCTCCGGCCCGACCGGGGTGGGGAAGACGACGCTGATGAACGCCCACATGCCGTTCGTCCCCTACGACGACCGCCCGGTCTCGATCGACGAGGGGTCGCGGGAGGTCCGCCTGCCCCACGAAACCGGCGTCTCGCTGACCACGCGGGACCACGAGAGCGAGTACAAGCGGGTGACGATGGCGGATCTGATGACCGAGTCGAACTACCTCAACCCCGACACGGAGGTGATCGCGGAGATCAACACGCCCGAGAGCTTCGAGACGTTCGCCGAGACCGTCAACACCGGCCACGGCGTCGTCGGCACGACCCACGCCGAGGACGTCCGCACGCTCGTGAACCGCGTGGTCGAACAGGGCGTCCCCGCCTACCTGCTCGAGGAGATCGACCTCGTCGTCTTCCCGCATCGCTCGGACGGCGATCGCTACGTCGCCCGGGCCGTCGAGTTCCTCACGCCGGAGCAGGCCGACGAACTCCCACCCGGCGCGGGGGAGGTGATCGAGAAGGGCGACACCACGATCTGCTTCAACGAGGTGTTCGCCCGCGACGTGACCGGGGAGTTCTCCCTCGCCGGGCCGAGCGACCCCGCGGCCCCCGACGACCGCGGGTTCCGGCTGTTCCACCGGATCGCCGCCGCGACCGATCGCTCGCCGGAGGCAGTCGAACAGGAGTTCCGTCGGAAGCGTCGCTACGTCGAGTTTCTCGACGACGAGGGCGTCCGGGCGTTCGGCGAACTGTTCGACCTGCTCGCGGATCTCCGCACCGACGAGGCGGCGACCGTCGAACGTCTCCGGCGGACCGCGGTCGCCGACGGCGGCGGCGGGGAGGACGAGCGATGAGCACCGAGCGCGGTCCCCCCAGCGCGGTCGACGCCGACGCCACGTCCTCTCGGCTCTCGGCAGTCGATCGGACGCTGTACACACTGTTCGCGAGCGAGGCCGACGCCGCGCGCCACAGCGCCCACCGCGAGCAGTACCGCGGCACCGACCTCGGCGTCGGCTTCGACGTGTACGTCGCCCGGCTCCACGGGCTGGCGTGGCTGACGGCGGTGCTGGCGGTCGTGCCGACGCTCGCGATCGCGCTGGCGGCGCCACCCGGCACGTACGACGCGCTCGCGGGACTGCTCGCGCGTGTCGCGCCCGTTGGCGTCGCCCCGCGGCCGCCCCGCTTGCTCGTCGGCGCCGTCGTCGGAAGACTGGTCGGTGTCGTGGCCCGCCGCGGGGTGATCGCCCTCGGCGGGCGCTACCTCGGCTGGCTGGCAAGCGCCCGGAAGGCCGACATCGAGCGCACCCTCCCCGGCGCCGCCCGCTACCTCCATGCACTCTCCTCCGGCGCCGACGGGCCGCGGGCGATGCTCCGGAAGGTCGCCGAGAACGACGCCTACGGCGAGACCGCGGTCGCGGCGCGGAAGGTGCTCAACACCGCCGCACTCACCGGGAGTCTCGACGAAGGACTGCGACGTGTCGCCCGCGACACCCCCTCGCGGGACACGCTCGCGCCGTTCCTGTTGAAGTTCCGCGAACACAGCGAGCAGGGCGGCGACGCGCTGGCGAACTACCTCGGGCTCGAGGCGCGGATGCTCGGCCACCAGCGCTCGCAGGCTCAGCGGCGCAACGAGGGCTTCCTCGAACTGGTCGCGGAGCTGTTCGTCGTGCTGCTCGTGATGCCCGCGCTGCTGGTGGTCGTACTGACGGTGATGAGCGTGCTCGCGCCGGGGCTCTCGGCCCCCCTCCCGACGCCGCTGGGGTCGATCACCCAGCGTGCGGCGCTCATCTACGGCGCCGCCGGCTTCGTCCTGCTCGTCGGCGCCGGTGCGGCGGCGACGGTGGGCCACCTCCGCCCGACCGAGCGGCAGGTGACGTACAGCCGGCCCGAGGGGGCGATCGCGACGCTGCGCTCGGCGCCGACCAACCCCGCAAGCGCCGCGCTCGTGCTCGCGCCGCTGGCGCTCGTGGGGATCGGCGCGGGACACCTCGCCCGGATCCATCCGCTCGGCTCGCTGCTCGCGGGCTACGTCGCGTGGGGGATCCCGGTCGGCGCCGTCGCGGTCCGCCGCGCACGTATCGACGACGCGAAAGACCGGGAGATACAGGAGTTCGTCCACGCCGTCTCGGGCCACGTCGGGCTCGGGCGACCGTTCGGCGAGGCGGTCGAGCTGGTGGCCGAGGACGTGGATCTCGGCCCGCTGCAGGGCGACGTGGCGTCGCTGGCGTTCGACCTCTCGCTGTCGGACAGCCCCGCGGGGACGGATCGCCGGACTGCGGCGCTGTCGCGGTTCGTCGATCGCGTGGGCACACCGCTTGCGGCCCAGACGATGGGGCTGGTGACGGGGGCGCTCGACGCCGGCAGCGACACCGAGTCGGTGTTCGAGACACTCCAGACCGAGGTCGGGCAGCTGTATCACGAAAAGAAGGCGCTTCGCAGCGACCTCGCGGTGTACGTCGGCGTCGGCTGGGTGACGGCGCTGCTGGTGGTCGCGATCGTCCTCGCGGTCGACCTGTACGTGCTCGACGGGTTCAGCCAGCTATCGGCGATGCCCGGCTCCGCCGGGTTCGCGCTGGACCCGAACGCGATCCAGCCCGAACGCGAGCGGTTCCGGTTCGCGGTCGTCGCCGTCGCCACCTCGATCGCCGCGGGCTGGTTCGCGGGGATGGCCAGCCGCGGCCCCTACGACGCGTTGCTGCACTCCAGCCTGCTGGCCGGACTGACCGCCGCGGTGTTCGCGGGGGTGGGGCTGGCGTGAGCGACACCACCCCACGCCGTCGGGGGCAGTCACAGCGCGACGGCGACACCACCCCATGCCACCGAGCGCAGTCGCAGCGCGGCGGCGACAGCACTCCATGCCGCCGCGCACAATCCCACGTCGTCGGTGTCGCGCTCCTCCTCGCGATCACCACGATCTCGATGGGCGCGCTCACGGCGGGCGTCGGAGACGTGGTCGAGAGCAACGCCGCGGCGGCCGACGCCGACCGCGTCGCTGACGCGCTCGCGGCGATGGAGCCGTCGGAGTCGACCGGCGTCGAACGCCACGACCTCGCGTTCGGCGAAGGGAGCCTGACTGTCGAATCGCGGACGGTCAGACTACTCGACGGCGACGGGGTCGTCGCCGAACACGAGGCGGACGCGCTCGTGTTCGAGGCGGGCGAGCGCCGGGTGACGTTCCTCGCCGGCGCCGTCGCCCGCGGAGCCGGGAACGCCTCCCTGCTGGACGAGAGGCCGCCGATCGCGACCGGGGACGGCCTCCTGCTCGTCGGCCTGCCAGTCCTGAACGCGAGCGGAACCGCCTCGGTCGCCGGGGAGAGCGTGTCGGCGACGCTGCGGACCGAGACGAGCCACGAGCGCCGCGAACTCGGCGGCGGCGAGTACCGCCTCGCGGTCGAGACGGCGACGCCGGGCGCGTGGGAGCGCTACTTCGCCGAGACGAACGCGAGCGTGAGCCGGCGGGCGTTCGACGGCGACGAGCACGCGAGCGTCGTCGCCGCGTTCCCCGGCGAGCGGACGGGGTATCTCGTGATTCACGAGACGAAACTGGAGGTGGAGACGTGATCAGTGACGATCGCGGGGTCACGCCCGCGGTCGGGAAGGCGCTGGAGGTCGGGATCGTCGTGCTGTTCGTCGGCGCGATGACGACCGCGCTGTACGGCGGTGCGGTGCCCGACTACCGCGACGCGGTCGGCACCGAGGTCGGCGACCGCGCGGTCGTCGCGGCGGCCGAGCGCGTCGAGAACGCGGTGCCGCCGGCCGCGAGGGGCGTCCGGACCGTCCACGGCGTGGACCTCCCGCGGTCGATCCGGGGCGAGAACTACCGGATCGCCGTCGAGAACCGGACCCTGGTGCTCGATCACCCCTCGCCAGCCGTCGACGCCCGCGCTCGGCTCGCACTCCCCGAACGCGTCGACTCCGTCGACGGCGCGTGGCGGAGCAGCGACGACACCGTAGTGCTCGTCACGGGCGATCGCGGGGGACTCTCCGTCGAACTCACGGCGCGGGAGCATCTGGGGGGTGAGGGATGAGCGACGCCCGCGGGCAGGCGAACCTGCTCTCGCTGGCGGTCGCGCTCACCGCCCTGGTGTCGGCAACCGCACTGGGGCTGGTGGTCGCCGACGGGGCGTTGGCGGGAGCCGACCGCGAACCCGGCGAGCGCCGCGCCGCCGGCGCCGCGGCCGAGCGGCTCGTGAGCGCCGACGCGACGACCGTGCGGGAGAACGTGCTCGATCGGGAGACAGTCGAGGCGCTCTCCCCGTCCGACCTCGACGCGCTCGCGCCGCCGGTCGCGAACCGCTCGGTCCGGGTCCGGCTGGATGGTGAGACGATACTCGAACGCGGTGATCCCACCGGCGCGACCGTCGAGCGAGTGGTGCTCGCCGCCGAGCGCACGACGCGCTCTCGATCGGTCGCCGTCGGCGACGGCGACGGGCTCACGCTTCCCCGCCGGACCGACCGCGTCGAGCTGACGTTCGGTCCCGGCTCGACGGTGGAGACGGTCCGGGCCAACGGCCGGGTCGTGCTCCACGACCCCGGCGGGCTCGCGGGGCAGTTCGTCGTCGAACCCTCGCGGTACGAGACGGTCACGCTCACCTTCGAGGGTGGCACGGCACAGGTCGGCGTCGAGTCGCGGCCGCTGCGAACCGAGAAAGCCACCCTCCGGGTGACCGTCGATGGCTGACCGCGGCCAGCTCTCGCTCACGATGGTCGAGGCCGCCGTCGGGGTGTTGCTACTGTTCGCGGCGACGGCGACGTTCGCGCTCGGGCTGCCCGCCGCCGGCGCCGACGAGGCCCAACTCGATCGGTACGCGGAGGACGCCGGCACGGTGCTCTCCCGCGAGCCGCCCCAGCACGGCGGGCTGACCCGGCTCTCCGAGGTGACACGGTCCCAGTCGGCGTTCGAGCGCGAGCGGGCGGCACTCGCCCACCGCGTCGAGCGGATCCTGCCGGAGAACCTCATGTACCGGGTCGAGACCCCCCACGGCGCCGTCGGCTTCCGGCGTCCGACAGGCGTGCCGACGGGGCGAGCGACGGTGCCGACCGTGGGCGGCCGGGTGATAATCAGGGTGTGGTACGCGTGAGCCGGGAGACGGGGGTTCGAGGGAACGATCGCGGGCAGACGGTGCTCGTCGCGGCGGCGATGCTGGCGCTGGCACTGCTCCCGCTGGGCTTTGCGTACCTCCAACTGGGGTACCACGAGGACGTGGCGGCGTCGACGGCGCCGGAAACGCCCGGCAGCGAGACGATCCGCCTACTCGAACGCGCGGTGTACGACGCCGGCGGCGAAGCGGTCGGCCACCCGTGGCAGGGTCGAACCGGCGCGGTCGCGCAGGTAAACGCGTCGCTCGCGCCGCGGGAGCGGGAGATCGAGGCCGCACAGGTAGAACGGGGGGTCGCGGTCCGGATCGAACGCAACGGGAGCGCCGCGGACGCGTGGGCAACGGAGAACTGTCCGAGCGGTGCGGGGCGGCTGTTCGGCGACTGTGACGCGATCGGCGGGATGGTGGTTCAGGAACGAGCGGGCGAGACGCACCTGCTGGCGGTCGCGTACGACCTCCGAGTCGTCGACGACCGCGGGGAGACGGCGCTGACCGTCGTGGTCCGGGCCGACGGGTGAGAGGGGGTGACTACGCCTCGTCCTCGTCGATCTCGTCGACGACGCCCGTGGTCTCGCGTTCGGTCTCGGCGATCTCCTCACGCTCGGTCGTCGCGGGGTCTGCGTGTTCGGCCTCGCCGAGCTCCTCCATGATCGCGTCGCGGGCGGCCTGTTCGTCCTCGAACTCGTCGTCGAGGCGGTCGAGCACGCTGCCCAGCGACTCCTCCTCGGCGACCACCTCGTCGGGGGCGTCCCGGAGCTCCGCCCGGATCTCGGCGCTGTTGCTCGGGAACTTCACGTCGTCGACGGCCGACTCGAACTCCGAGAGGATCTCCTCCTGTCGCTCGCGGCGGTCGCGTTGGCGGCGTTCGGCCTGCTCGTCGGGGGGAACATCGTCGGACATACCCCAAGGTAGGGCGTCGACAGTCAAGGCAGTGGTGGCCGGCAGGAGCGTCGGGCGGCTAGTTCACTTTCCGGGCGAACACGAGGTTGCCCGAGACGTTGTTGACCCGGGCGCGCACCGTCTCGCCCTCCTCGGCGCCGGAGACGAACATGGTGTAGTCGCCGCGCTTGGCGACGCCGTCGCCCTTCCGGCCGGTGTCGGTGATCTCGACCTCGTACGTCTCGCCCTCCTCGATGTCGGTGGTGGTCTCCTGACTGCTGCTCGTGGACTGCTTGGTGACCGGGCGGAACGCCCCACACGCCTCACAGCGCAGCATCATCGTGCCGTCCTCGTTGACCAGCCGGGTGTCGGGGAGGCCACACTCCGAACAGCGGACGAACTCCTCGATGTAGCTGTCGATGGCGGCCTGGATGTCCCGCTGGGAGAAGCTCCCGTTGTAGCGCGAGCGGCCGTCCTCGAACTGGCCGGCGGTGCCGAGCTCGCTCTGGATCTCACGGTGGAGGTGTTCGGACTCCCGGGAGAGCGCATCGGCGATCTCCTTGAGGTTGGTAAAGCGGGTGAACGCCCCGTCTTTCTGTACCTGCGGGTCGGGGACGCTGAGTCGCTCGTCGCTCCCGCCCAGTTCGGGCACGTTCTCGAGCGCCCGATCGAGTTGCTCCTCGTACTCCATACCCGTGATAACCGGCGGAGGAGGTTTATGACTTCCGAGGGGACGGCGAGTACATTCTGACCAACGCGTGCGCGAGCGCGGGCGTAAACGGGGGTGTGACCGTCGCTCCGCCGGGTCTGGGGAAACTACTTAACGGGTGCGACCCAACTTCCCCGGTGTGAGCAAGATCACCTTCCGCGCCGACGACGCGCTCGTCGAGCAGCTGGACGCGCTCGACGCGTCCAAAAGCGAGGTGATGCGCGAGGCGCTGCGGGAGTTCCTCGACCGCCACCCCGACGTGGGCGGCCAGCGGGAGGTGACGGGAGACGCCAGCGGCGAGCAGTCGGCGACGGCCGACGACGAACGGGCGGCGACAGCCGACAACAAACGGGCGGCAACGGCGCCCGAACTCACCGTCAACATCAACCTCGACGGTGAAGCGAGCGTCGACGGTGCCGACGGGACGAACGTCGACGTCGCGACGGAGACGGCGGACGACGAAGAAGCGTGTAAACAGTGCGGAGCGGCCGTGAGCGCCGACCACTCGTTCTGCCCCAACTGCGGCGAGGAACGCCGGCAGCAGGCACACTGCGAGTGCGGCGAGGAAATCCGCTCGGACTGGACGTTCTGCCCGGGCTGTGGCCGCCGCAGTCCGACCTCCGAGCTGTTCGACCGGGCGTAGCCCGTGTCTGACAGCGCCGTCCGATGTCTTACATCCGGGCGAAACCGGCGGAAGCTTTTTATCAGATAGCTACGTTGGTGTGCACGCGTAAGACGGTCGTCTTACAGAGCCGGCGGGGCGGGGAACCCGGCCGGACGGGACTGTAGGCGACGGCTCGCGCCGGTTCGTCTTACCGGGGGAAACCAACATGGAGCGTGTCACACTGCGAATTCCACGACAGCAGGTCGAAGAGGTCGAACAGATGGTCGAGACTGGGGAGTTCCCCAACCGTAGCGAAGCGATTCGCTCGGCCGTCCGCGAGATGATCGACGAGAACGACACGGCCGACGGCGGCCGTGATCGCAGCTGGGCCAAGGTGTAATACATGCAGGACATCGTTCAGGACGCACTCGACAACGCGGAGGCCGAGCAGCGATCGATGCAGGACATCGACACCGACGACGACGAGTTCGGGGATCCCCGGATCGTCATCGTCGGTGCCGGCGGGGCGGGGAACAACACGATCAACCGCCTCTACAACATCGGCGTCGAGGGCGCCGAGACCATCGCGATCAACACGGACAAGCAGCACCTGAAGATGATCGAAGCCGACACGAAGATCCTCGTCGGCAAGTCCCTCACTCAGGGGCTCGGTGCGGGCGGCGACCCCGAGATGGGCGAGCGCGCCACCGAGATGGCTCAGGGGACGATCAAGGAGGTGCTGGGCGACGCGGACCTCGTGTTCGTGACCGCCGGCATGGGCGGTGGCACCGGTACCGGTGCCGCGCCCGTCGTCTCGAACATCGCCAAGGAGCAGGGTGCGATCGTCGTCGGGATGGTTTCGACGCCGTTCAACGTCGAGCGCGCCCGTACCGTGAAGGCCGAAGAGGGGCTGGAGCGGCTGCGCGACGAGGCGGACTCGATCATCGTCCTCGACAACAACCGACTGCTGGACTACGTCCCGAACCTGCCGATCGGGAAAGCGTTCTCCGTGATGGACCAGATCATCGCGGAGACGGTCAAGGGCATCTCGGAGACCATCACCCAGCCCAGCCTGATCAATCTGGACTACGCGGACATGTCCACGATCATGAATCAGGGTGGGGTCGCGGTGATGCTGGTCGGCGAGACCCAAGACTCCAACAAGACCGACGAGGTGGTCAACGACGCGATGAACCACCCCCTGCTGGACGTGGACTACCGCGGCGCCACCGGCGGCCTCGTCCACATCACCGGCGGTCCCGACCTCACGCTGAAGGAGGCCGAGGGGATCGCCGACAGCATCACCGAGCGGCTGGAGGCCAGCGCCAACGTCATCTGGGGCGCCCGGATCCAGGAGGAGTACAAGGGGAAAGTGCGGGTCATGGCCATCATGACCGGCGTCCAGTCGGCGCAGGTGCTCGGGTCGGGCACGCAGCAGCAGGCCAACGAGTCCCGGCGCGCGCTCAACGAGGACGACCTCGAGAACGTCGACTTCGACGCCAAGAGCAACGCACAGCAGGCGACCCAGCGCGGCGGCGCGGCCCGGGACGGCGGCGGCCGCGACCACGACGACAGCGACAGTAACGTCGACGTCATCCGCTGACGCGGCGCCGTTCTCCCGTTTTTCGCCCCCGACCAGCCGTGGCTACACCACGTCGCCGCGGACGGTCGCCCCGTCCTGCTTCTCGCGACGCTCTCGGACTGCCTCGGCGGCGGCTCGGGCGTCGTCCTCGTCGGCGCCGAGCATCTCCAGCGCCCCGGGTAGCGTCGGGAAGGCGAGTTCGCCCGCCCGGAGCTTCTCGATCGTCTCCGTCTCGCGCTCGCCGTCGGTCCAGAGGCAGGCCCCACGAGGGTCGAGCACCTGTTCGTAGGCATCCCGATCCAGCGCGCCCTGCAGCCGCTGGGTGACGTTGTCGCCGAAGGGGGCGTTACACACTTCGAGGTGGATCGGCTCGTCGGGATCGGTGAGGTGGGCGGCGAGACACTTCTCGGGTGCAGCGTAGCCGTTCTCGCTGGCACGCAGGCAGTCGGGGAACTGTTCGGCCCACTCGGCGCGGACGGTGCTGCCGACGCCTTTCACGCCGTACTCCCGCTCGAAGCGGTCGGCGGCCTCGTCGTCGCTCTCCAGCAGGATGTCCTTCGTGAGGTAGACGTCGAGGCGGTCGACGGGGTCGAGCCCGAGCGCGGCGTCGCCGTAGAGCCAGACCTCTCGGACCGGCACGGGCATCGTATCGGACTCGATCGTGTCGAGCAGGCGCTCGATTCGGTCGAGCGCGGCGGCACGCTCCATGCGGCAGGAGAACGGGGCCGCGAGCAAGAGGCTGACGCTGTCGTTATTCGCCGACTAACTCCAAGACCGCGTCCACGTCGTTTCCGACCGGCTCGGGGTCGTCACTGGCGGCGGTCGCGGCCTCGGGGTCCTTCAGCAGGTGGCCGGTGGTCAGACAGACCACGCGCTCGTCGGCGTCGATCTCGCCGCGTTCACGGAGCTCCCTGAGGCCGGCGATCGAGGCGGCAGAGGCGGGTTCGACGCCGATTCCCTCACGTGCGAGCTCGCGCTGGGCCTCGGTGATCTGCTCGTCCGTGACGGCGACGGCAGTCCCCCCTGTCTCTCGCACGCCGGGCAGCGCCTTCGGCGCGTTCACGGGCTCGCCGATCCGGATCGCGGTCGCCCGGGTCTCGACGTGGTCCCAGCGCTCGACGCCCTCGGCACCGCTCTCGATCGCCTCGACGAACGGGGCGGCGCCAGCCGCCTGGACGCCCGTGAGCTTTGGAACGTCCGCACGCGCGAGCGCGCCGGCCTGCACGAGTTCGCGGAAGCACTTGTACAGCGCCGCGGTGTTGCCCGCGTTCCCGACCGGGAGCACGATCCGGTCCGGGAAGCCGCCCTCCTCGTCGCGGAAGCGTTCGAGGATCTCGAGGCCGATCGTCTTCTGCCCCTCCAGCCGGAATGGGTTGAGGGAGTTCAGCAGGTACGCCTCGCCGCGGTTGGCGAGTTCCTGGACGATGTCGAGGCAGTCGTCGAAGTTGCCGTCGACTTCGAGGATGCGCGCGTCGTGGATCGCGGCCTGTGCGACCTTCCCGGCGGCGACCTTCCCGGCGGGGAGGAGGACGAGCGTCTCGAGGTCGGCGCGGGCGCCGTAGGCCGCGAGTGCGGCGGAGGTGTTCCCCGTCGACGCGCAGGCCAGCCGATCGACGCCGACGGCGGCGGCGGCGCCGACGCCGACGGTCATGCCGCGATCCTTGAAGCTCCCCGTCGGGTTCATCCCCTCGTGTTTGACGCGGAGGCGGTCGAGTCCGAGATCGGCCTCGATCCCGGGCACCTCGTAGAGGGGCGTGTCGCCCTCGGGGAGGCTCACCCCCGCGGGGTTCTCGGGATCGACGGGGCCAGTGCGGCCCGTCTCGAAGGGGAGCGCGTCGGCGTAGCGCCAGACGCCCCGGCCGGAGAACTCGTCCCAGTCGGGCAGGTCGGCGTAGCGGACTTCGAGCAGGCCGCCGCAGTCGTCACACGCGTACCGCACCGCCGCGAACGGGGGGTAGGTGGCGCCGCAGTCGATACAGGCCAGCCAGCAGTCGGCGTCGACGCCGTCGGGCCGGGTCGGCGCCGGGGCGTCGAGCGAGAGCGCGTCGGTCATCGGAACGGACTGGGAGCGCGGGGGAGAAAAGTGGGCCGACGATCAGTCCCGGCCGAACTCGTCGATGCGCTCGTGGACGCGCTCGACCCACTCGTCCAGCGCCTCGTGGAGCATCCCCTTGGCCTCGGGGAGCGGGACGGCGGTGTACTCGTACACGTAACCGCCGGGGTCGAGCAGGCGGCGCCGGCGCTCGACCAGCCCCTTCTCCAGCAGCGCCGTCAGCGAGCGGTTGACGTTGCTTCGGTCGCGGTCGAGCTCGTCGGCCAGCTCCGCGACGGTGCTGTCGGGGCTGTCCAGCAGGAGGAGGTACGTCCGGCTCTCGGGGGCCTGCACGCCGAACACGCAGGAGAGGATCGCCCGGAAGTCGGGGGAGTCCGTCTCGACGAGGTCGGGGATCGCCGGGCTGCTCGCGGTGTCGCTCATACCGGCGGTCGGCCGTCCGGCGCTAAAAGCCGAGTGGCACCGGCACCGGTCGTGTGCCGTGGGAACACGGACTGCGTGGACTTATGTGGCCGCACGACGTTCGTTCCGGCGAGAAGATGGAGGAGAGCATCGCCGGCTTCAAACAGCGCGGCTCGTGGGGCGACATCGTCGAACACGGCGAGCGGATCAGCCGTGCGCTCCGGGACGCCGGCGTCGACGGCGAGGCGTTCGAGGAGTGGGACGAGTGGCGCCCGAAGGCACACGAGACCCTCGGCGAGGACGTCGAGGAGAAGACCGCCGAGCAGGCCAGCATCAAGGAAGGCCCCGGCGAGCGCGAGGGGAAGGGTCCCGAGGACGACATCAAGTCCGCGGGCGAGAAGCTGACCGAGTCCTACGAGAAAGTCGAGGAGGGCGACAACGGCGGCGCGATCGAGCGCTGGCAGGACTCCATCGACTACGCCACCCGCGCGGCGGACTCGGCGGGCCGGAAGGCGATCCGGACCGTCGAGGACACCGTCTACCGGAAAGTGATGACCCAGCTCGCGCCGTACTACTTCGACAACGAGCTGATCAGCGCGAACGTCCAGCGCAGCTCCCGTGGCGACGGGACCGAGTTCGTCTTCGAGGTGAACGTCAACGACGACGAACTCAAAGACGAGGTCAGCGAGCGGCTCGCGCAGTACGACGACGAGGTCGATCGCTGGCACGTCGACACCGAGAAGCAGGTCGAGACCGCCGAGGCCGCCGAAGGTGCGGAGTTCTCCTCGCCCGATAACGAAGGGAGTTCCAAGTCGACGACGAACTAAGGCTGGGCCCTCAGCCGCGACATTCGTCGTCGGCTTGGAAGAAGTCGACGACGAACTGAGGCTGCGACGGCGACCACAACCGATTTCTCCGTTCTCCCGAGGGATGTCACCGTGACCGACTGGACCGAACGCGGCGAGCCGATCCCCGTCGAGACCGTCCTCCGCGAGTGGGTCGAGCGCGAGGCCCGGAAGGACGCCTACCCCGACGCCGACCCGGCCGGCTGGGACCGCGAGCGACTCCTGCGGGAACTCACCGAGACGTACGAGGAGCCCGCCGAGCCGGTCGTCGACGGCCGGGAGTGGTACGCCGTCGAACTCGACGGCGACGAGGTAGGGGAGTTGGGGACGTTCCCGGGGTCGGGGTGGGAGTGGCTCTCCGCGGACGGCACCGTCGCGGGCGCGGTCGAGCGGCTGGACGACGGGTCAGTCGCCGCGGAGGTCCCCGGGGCGGCCGAGAAAGTTGCGTGGTTCGCCGAGCGTCCCGCCCGGGCGTTCGGTGCCGCCGTCGCGTGGCAGCGCGACGGCGAGTGGCCGCCGCTGCTGCTCGACGGGAACCACCGGGCCTGCGGCGCCTATCGGGCGGCCCGGAGCGGTGAGACCGTCTCGCTCACCGTCCACCTCGGGGTCGAAACCGGCCCCTGAGCGCACGGATGAACAGCGTTTTACGTCGAGCGAGGGAACTGGCGGCCACTATGGGGAAGAAATCGAAAGCGCAGAAGAAGCGACTCGGGAAGAAGGAGCGACAGAACTCTCGCGTGCCCGCGTGGGTCATGATGAAGACCGACATGGAAGTCACCCGCAACCCGAAGCGGCGCAACTGGCGGCGGTCTAACATCGACGAGTAATGAGCGCGAGCGACTTCGAGGAGCGGGTCGTCACCGTCCCGCTCCGCGACGCGAAGAAGGCTCCGAAGCAGGAACGGGCCGACGCCGCGATGGCGATCGTCACCGAGCACCTCGCGACCCAGTTCTCCGTCGAGGAGGAGGAGGTCCGTCTGGACCCGGCCGTCAACGAGGCCGTCTGGGAGCGCGGGCGAAGCAAGCCCCCGAGCTCGATCCGCGTGCGGGCCGCACGGTTCGACGAGGACGGCGAGACGGTCGTCGAAGCCGAGCCGGCGGAGTAACACGCCGTGTTCCGCGCGGCTTTCGCCGGCTCCTCGTACGTCGGGGTGTTCGCGCGAGCGACCGAGGACTGTCTGCTGATCCGTCCCGACGCCGAGGAGGACGTGATCGAGGGGATGACCGACGAGCTCGGCGTCGACGCCCTGCCGACCACCGTCGCCGGCTCCAACACCGTCGGCGCGCTGGCGGTCGGCAACGAGAACGGCCTGCTCGTCTCGGGCCGGGTCACCGAACGCGAGCGCGAGCGCATCGAGACGGCGACCGACAAGCCCGTCTACGGGCTGCCGGGGAAGATCAACGCCGCCGGCAACGTCGTGCTCGCCAACGACAGCGGCGCGTACGTCCACCCGGACCTGACCGACGAACAGGTCGGCGTCGTCGAGGAGGCGCTCGCGGTCCCCGTCGAGCGCGGCTCGCTGGGCGACGTGGACACCGTCGGCACCGCCGCGGTCGCCACCAACGAGGGCGTGCTCTGTCAGCCCGACGCCCGCGAGGCCGAACTGGAGACCGTCGAGTCGCTGCTCGACGTGTACGCCGACGTGGGGACGATCAACTACGGTGCGCCCCTCGTCGGCTCGGGGCTGGTCGCGACCGACGAGGGCTACGTCGTCGGGCAGGATACCACCGGGCCGGAGCTGGGCCGCATCGAGGACACGCTGGGCTACCTGGACTGAGCCGCGGGGAGCGACCGGGAGTGACAGCCGTGTCACTCCCGCGAAGCTCGATGCCGTGGCTCGACTGCGCCCACCGCTACCGAGCGAGTACCCTTTCGGAAGCTACTTCCCGCTCGCCCGGCCATTTTCGGCTATGAGTCAGTTTACTGTGAGCGGTACGTTCGAGGCCCGGGACGGGCGGCAGGCCTTCGAGCGGAGCGTCGACGCCGAGAACGAGTCGGTCGCCGAGGAGCACGTGCTCTCCCAGTTCGGCGCGGAGCACAACCTCCAGCGCACGCAGATCGAGATCGAGGAGGTGACCGCCGCATGATGGGTGGTGGCCAGCAGCAGCTGCAGCAGCTCTCCCAGGAGCTGGAGGAGCTCGACATCGAGATCGAGGAGAAGGAAGCCGAGATCGAGGAGTTCCAGGAGGAGAAGGCGGGCGTCGACGACGCCATCGAGGCGATCGAGACGCTCGACAGCGGCTCGACGGTGCAGGTGCCCCTCGGCGGCGGCGCGTACGTCCGCGCGGAGGTTCAGGACATCGACGAGATCATCGTCGACCTCGGCGGCGGCTACGCGGCCGAGCAGGAGCAGGGCGACGCCATCGACGCCCTCGAGTCGAAGAAGGAGTCCCTCGACGACCGCATCAGCGAGGTGCGCGAGGAGATCACCGAGCTCGAGGAGGAGAGCGCCGAACTCGAACAGCGCGCCCAGCAGATGCAGCAGCAGATGCAGCAGCAGCAGATGCAGCAGATGCAGCAGCAGGGCGAGGACGGCGGTCAGTAAGGCCCCATGTTCGACGGACTGAAGGATAAGCTCGGCTCGTTCCGCGACGACGTCGAGGAGGAGGTCGAGGAGAAGGAGGCCGAAGCCGAGGCTGCGGCGGAAGCCGAGGCGGACGAGGCTGAACCGGCGACGGAGGCCGACGAGGACTCGACCCCCGCCGCGGCGCCGGACCGCGAGTCGAGCGACGAGGCGGACGACGACGGCGGCCCCGGCCGGCTGCGGCAGGCCGCCGCCTTCGCGACCGGGCGGGTCATCATCGAGGAGGAAGACTTAGAGGAGCCGCTCTGGTCGCTGGAGATGGCGCTTTTAGAGAGCGACGTGGAGATGAGCGTCGCCGAGGAGATCCTCGACGCGGTGCGCGAGCAGCTGATCGGGGAGACCCGAAAGCAGGTCGACACCACCGCCGAACTGGTCGAGGAGGCGCTGCACGACGCGCTGGTCGACGTGATCTCCGTCGGCCAGTTCGACTTCGAGCAGCGCATCGCCGAGGCCGACAAGCCCGTGACGATCGTGTTCACGGGCGTCAACGGCGTCGGCAAGACCACCTCGATCGCCAAGATGAGCGAGTGGCTGGGCAAGCGCGGCTACAGCTCCGTCCTCGCGAACGGCGACACCTACCGCGCCGGCGCGAACGAGCAGATCGAGAAGCACGCCGAGAACGTCGGCCGGAAGGTGATCTCCCACGAGCAGGGCGGTGACCCTGCCGCGGTCATCTACGACGGCGTCGAGTACGCCGAAGCCAACGACGTGGACGTGGTGCTGGGCGACACCGCCGGCCGCCTGCACACCTCCAACGACCTGATGACCCAGTTGGAGAAGATCCACCGCGTGGTCGACCCCGAGATGACGCTGTTCGTCGACGAGGCCGTCGCCGGACAGGACGCGGTCGAGCGCGCGAAGGAGTTCGACGACGCCGCGGAGATCGATGGCACGGTGCTGACGAAGGCCGACGCCGACTCCTCCGGCGGCGCCGCGATCTCGATCGCCCACGTGACGGGCAAGCCCGTCCTCTTCCTCGGCACCGGGCAGGGGTACGACGACATCCGGGCGTTCGACCCCGAGGCGCTGGTCGACGAGCTACTCGCCGACGAGGAGTAGCGCCGCCCCGGTCTCAGTTCTCGCAGGCAGTACACGCGATCAGCTCGTCCCTGCGCCGCGCGAGCACACCGTTGCCCAGTGGCATCGCCGCCGACACGTCGTCGATCCGCCAGCGCTCGCTCCCGTCGGCGAGATCCAGCGCGACGACGCCGTCCGCACCGACGAGCACGCTGTCGCCGACGACCGCTGGCCGGTCCGGGCTGTCGAGGTCGGTCGACCACTGCTTCTCGCCGGTGTCGCGGTCGATCCCGTGAACCGTTTCGCCGTCCGAGAGGGCGAGCCGCGCCCCGAGCCCCGCGGGCGGGGGGAACGCCGGCCGGTCGTCCCGCGTCGCCGTCCTCCACTGGCGCTCCCCGGTCGCGGCGTCGAGCGCCACGAGTTCGGACTTCACGGGGACGAGCAGGAGCGAGCCGCTCCGAGCGGGCGCCCGGAACGCGCGCAGTCCCGGCACCGACCACAGAATCTCGCCGTCGCGCCTGTCGAGCGCGTACACCCCGCGGTCGCTCTCGCTGGTGACAGTGACGTACACTCGCTCCTCGTCGACCGCCGGCGGGTAGGGGGTCGCCGGAGCCTCCTCGGGGTCGCCGAACGGCTGGCGCCAGCGCTCCCCGTTTCCCACCTCGTAGGCGTACGCGCCGTCGGCGTCGCCGCCGAACAGGACGCCGCCGGCAGCCCGCGGCGTCGTCGGGTAGTTCGCGAGCGAGTGGCGGTCGACCACCTCGCCGCCGTCGAGCAGGTGGAGGGCGGCGCCGTCGTCGGTCTGGAAGACGACTGCGGTGTGGCCGTCGACGAGGACCGGCGGCGCGGCGATCGTCGCGGGGAGTCGGGCGTGGTCGGTTCGGTCGCCGGTCCGCACGTCGAACTGGCTCCAGACGCCGGCGTCCCCGCTGCGGCCGAGCGCGACGAGCCGGTCGCCGCCGGCGACGACGCCCGCGAACGCGTCCAAACCGCCGTCCGGCGCGAGCGTCGCGCGCCAGCGTTCCGCGACCCGTGCGGGTGCGGGCAGGTCGGGCGCCGCGGCGGCGTTCCGGGCGTCGCCGCCGGAATTGGGCCACTCGATTCCGGCCGGTTCGGCGGGCGTACAGCCGCGGCCGGCACAGCCCGCGAAGCCGAGCGCCGTGCCGGCGCCGATCGTGGCGAGCAGATCGCGTCGGGAGGGCATTCGTCCGAGAGTGGGCGCGGACGCACTTGGCCGCTGTGGCGCGGGAGCGTTTTCCGTCGGGGCGCCCAACCCCGGCCCATGCCCACCGTCGTCGCGTTCGAGACCGAGGGAGGCGCCGTGCTCGCGGCCGACCGACTGGTCGTCGACAACGACACCGTCAGCAGCAAGCACGCCGACCGGATCGCCGAGTTCGGCGACTGCGGCGCGGCGGCCGTCGCCGACCCGGGCGAGTTCCGGCGCGAGCTCGACGGGAAACGCCGGGCGTACGAAAGCGACCACGGCGAGAACCCCGGGATCGAGCCGTTCACCCGGATGGCGACCGGAATCGCCGAGGCAGTTGGAACCGACGCCGCCGTGGCCGCGCGGGACGGCGAGGGTCACGCGCAGGTCCGGGCGGTGTACGCCGACGGGAGCGTCATCGACGACTCGCCGGTCGCGCTCGGGACGGGCGCGGAGCTGGCGTTCGGCCGGCTGGAGGCCGGCGTGCCGAGCGACCTCGACGAGGCGGAGACGTTCGCGCGGGAGGTTATCGAGGGCGTCGCCCAACGCGACACCCGCACGGGCGAGGACGCGGACGCCTGGACGCTCACGAGCGAGTGACGCGCGGCGAAAAGTAATTAGCTGTTTGAAACGAGTGACGGGTATGAGTGACGAAAGGATCGAGCAATCACTGAGCCGGCGGAGCGCGATCAAAGCCGGCGTCGCCGTCGGTCTCGGGGGCGCGCTCGCCGGCTGTTCGACGCCGGGCAGCGGCGGCGGCGACGAGATACGGCTGACCGAGAGCTTCGAGGACGGCCTCGGCGGCTGGGAGACGGCCGCCCACATCGGCCCGGAGGAGGAGCTGTCGGATTTCGAGTGGGCCATCGAGCGCTCGCAGGAGCAGGCCAGCGAGGGCGACTGGAGCCTCTCGGTGGTCACCGAGGGCGACCACGACGACGGGACGGCGTGGGCGACCACGGAGCTCTCGCCGGGCGACGCCGAGGCGTTCGAAGTGAGCTTCGACGCCTGGAGCGAGTCTGAGTCGTTCAACATCCTCCGCAACGTGGTCTCGTATCTCGGCCCCGAGGCGCCGACCGAGGAGGGCGACTTCCCCGATCCGGGGGTAAGCTCCTCGGACGTCGACGGCGCGCCCTACGGCGGCCTGCGCGAACCGCTCCACCTCGCGGCGGGCTGGCGCGAGTACAGCTACACGTGGGAGCCGGACTCCGTGCCGGAGACGCTGTACTTCTCGATCGGCGTGAGCGTCGTCTGGGAGGCCGACGCCACCCACTACGTCGACGACGTGCGGGTCGTCCGGCTGTAGGGGACAAAACACACCTTACTGGGGCGGAAACTGCGATCCATGCGTCTCACGCGGCGACGGGTCCTCGCTTCCGCCCTCCTCGCGGGGCTGAGTGGCTGTGCCGGGAGTGAGGACCGGCGGAGCCAGACGCCGACGATGACCGAACGCGGGTACGAGGAGCGCGTCGACGACCCCGAGAGCGTGACCGTTCGACACGCCGGGGGAGAGCCGGCAGTCCGGTCGACGCTGGTCAGCCCGACGATGGAGTGGGACAGCGAACGGTGGCTCGTCGGGTCGCGCGACGAACTTGAGGCGCTCTACTTCTCGGCGGACGCGACCGGCGTCGACGCCGCCGAGGCGTTCCTCGCCGGGACTGACCTTTCGGCCGAATCGGTGCTCGTCCACCAGTATCGAGTCGACGAATGTGTCGACTGGGAACTGCAGCGACTCCAGTGGCGCGAGGCCGAGCAGGGACCAGCCGGCAGCGTCGCCGTCGAACTCCGGTACGAGTCGACGGAGCGAGGGTCGGACTGCGAGCGCGGTGACGACGAGGACGTCGCCGCGACGTTCGTCCGCATCCCGGCGACGTTCGAGCGGGTCACGAGGTTCGGCAGTTGGGTGTCGTAGCGGCCACGGCGACCCGTTCGGACGGACAAGCGTTTATGGGTCGGCCGCCAACGGTGGGGTAAGATGGTACTCGACAATCTCGGGAGCTCCCTCCGGGGCACGATGGACACGCTCCGCGGGAAGTCCCGCCTGGACGAGGAGGACGTCCAGGAGATCGTGAAGGAGATCCAGCGCTCGCTGCTGCAGGCCGACGTCGAGGTCGACCTGGTGATGGATCTCTCCTCGAACATCGAGGAGCGCGCGCTCAACGAGGAGCCGCCCGGCGGCACCTCCGCGCGGGACCACATCCTCAAGATCGTCTACGAGGAGATGGTCGACGTCGTCGGCGACTCCACCGAGATCCCGCTTGAGCCCCAGACGATCATGCTCTCGGGGCTGCAGGGGTCGGGGAAGACGACGACCGCCGCCAAGATCGCGTGGTGGTTCTCGAAGAAGGGGCTGCGCCCGGCGGTCATCCAGACCGACACGTTCCGGCCCGGCTCCTACCAGCAGGCCAAGCAGATGGCCGAGAACGCGGAGGTGCAGTTCTACGGCGACCCCGACGCCGAGGACCCCGTGAAGATCGCCCGCGACGGCCTCGAAGCCACCAGCGACGCCGACGTGCACATCGTCGACACCGCGGGTCGGCACGCGCTGGAGTCCGAGCTGATCGACGAGATCGAGGAGATCGAGCGTGAAGTGAACCCCGACCGGAACCTCCTGGTGCTCGACGCCGCCATCGGGCAGGGCGCCAAGGAACAGGCCCGGGAGTTCGACGACGCCATCGGCGTCGACGGCGTCGCGATCACCAAGCTCGACGGGACCGCGAAAGGTGGCGGGGCGCTCACCGCGGTCAACGAGACCGACTCCTCCATCGCGTTCCTCGGCACCGGCGAGACGGTCCAGGACATCGAGCGCTTCGAGCCGGACGGCTTCATCTCCCGGCTGCTCGGGATGGGCGACCTCAAACAGCTCTCCGAGCGCGTCGAGCGCGCGATGCAGGAGACCGGCGACGAGGACGAGGACTGGGAGCCCGAGGACATGCTGGAGGGGAGCTTCACCCTGAAGGACATGCAGCGGCAGATGGACGCGATGAACAAGATGGGGCCGCTCGATCAAGTGATGGACATGATCCCCGGGATGGGCGGCGGGATGATGGACCAGCTCCCCGACGACGCGATGGACGTGACCCAGGACCGGATGCGCAACTTCGAGGTCATCATGGACTCGATGACCGAAGAGGAGCTCGAGGACCCCCGCTCCATCGGCGCCCAGCAGGTCAAACGCATCGCCCGCGGCTCGGGCACCGACGAGGAGACGGTGCAGGAGCTGCTCCAGCAACACAAGATGATGGACAAGACCCTGAACCAGTTCCAGGGGATGGGCGACGGCGACATGCAGCGGATGATGAAGAAGATGCAGGGCGGCGACGGCGGCGGCCTCGGCGGCATGGGGCCGTTCTGAGGCCGGTCGTCGATACCGAACCGCGTTCGCCGCATCCGCGCGCTTTTTGCCCGCGGCCGGGGTAGCCCGCCCCGATGGAGCTTCGCCGCCTCGCGCGCTACGACGCGCTCGTTCTCACCACGCTCTTGTGGTTCATGGCGAAGTTCGTGCGCTACCTGTTCCCGCCGCTTTTCGACCCGTTTCAGGTCGCCTTCGGCGTCTCCAACACCGCGACCGGGCTGGCGTTCTCCGCGCTGATGACCGTCTACGCGCTGATGCAGTTCCCCTCCGGCGTGGTCGCCGACCGCCGGGGACCGGTCCGGGTGATCGCCGCCGGCGCCGTCGTGGCGGCTCTCGGCTCGCTCGCGCTCGTCGTGCCGCTCCCGCTGCCGGACCTCCCAGTGCCCGTCGGTCCCGTTTCGGCCGTGCCGGGGGAGTTCCTCGGCGTTGTCGCCGGGATGCTCCTGATCGGCGTCGGGACCGGCGCACACAAGACCGTCGCCGTTCGCCTGCTCGCGACGGTCCACGAGCAGCGGACGGGGCGGGCGCTCGGCGTGCTCGACACGGTCGCGGCCTTCGGCGGCGTCGCGGCACCGCTGGCGGTGACGTACGCGCTGCCGGACTGGCGGGGGCTGTTCCTCGCGAGCGGTCTCGCGGTCGCCGCGCTGACCGTGCTGTTCGTCCGACGAACGCCGCGACATCTGGAGGGGCGCGGCGCCGCCGATACGGGCGACGAAGGAAGCAGCGGGGTCGACGGCTCGCTGCTCGGCTACCTCGGGCTGCTGCGGGCGCCCCGGGTGGCGCTGTTCGTCGGCGTCACCGTCGCGTTCGCGTTCGGCTACAACGGGGTGGTGGCGTTCCTGCCGAGCTACCTCGCCGCCGACGCGGGCGCGGGGCTGGGACGCGCCGTCGGCAACACGATCTACTCCGCGCTGTTCGTCGTCGCGCTGGTCCAGTTGGGGACCGGCGAGCTCACCGACCGCGTGGGGCGGCTGCCGATGCTGTTCGCGACCGTCGTCGCCGCGGTCGCCGGCGCGGCGCTGCTGCTCTCGGTGCGTGGCGTCGCCGCCGTCGGCGCCGCCGTCGTGCTGTTCGGGATCGGCGCCCACGGCTTCCGGCCCGTGCGGAGCGCGTACCTGATGTCGCTGCTGCCCGACGACGCCGCCGGCGGGGGGCTGGGCGTCGTGCGGACAGTGTTGATGACCGCGGGCGCGATCGCACCGGGGGTGACCGGCTTCCTGATCGACACGCGGGGGTACGACGCCGCGTTCGCGGCGCTCGGCGGGTCGCTGGTGGTCGCGCTCGTGCTGCTGGGGCTGATCGCGTTGCTGAGTCGCGAGGGGTAGCCGGCTCGGGGGTTTTTCACCGGCGACGCCGACGCTCCAGTCGATGAGCGTCCTCGCCGTCGCCCGGGAGGCGTACGAGTCGGCGCTGCCCGCGCTGGGGGCGAGCGTCGTCGGCGGCCTGCTCGCGGGCGTCGTCCTCGGCGGGATGCAGGCCGAACTCCGGGCGGTCCCCGGGCTGCTGGTGCTCGTGCCGGCGCTGCTGGCGACCCGGGGGAACGTCTACGGCAGCCTCGGCGCGCGGCTCTCGACCGGTCTCCACCAGGGGCTGGTCGAGCCACGGGTCGACCTCGGCAACCGACGGCTGCGCGGGGCGATGACGGCCGCGCTGGCGAACGGCCTGCTCGCGAGCGCCGTCGCCGCCGTCGCGGTGTTCCTGCTCCTCACGGCGTTTGGCGATACAGTCGCACCGGTGACGACGCTCGTGGCGGTCAGCCTCGTCGCGGGGCTGCTCTCCGGGGTCGCGCTGACCGCGGTCGTAGTCGTCGTCGTGTTCGTTGGCTACCGCAACGGGTACGACCCCGACACGCTGGTCGGGCCGGTCGTGACGACGACCGGCGACGTGTTCGGCGTCGCCTTCCTGCTGCTCGCGGTGCGGGTCGTGCTGGCGCTGGGAGGTGGGGCGTGACGACCGACTGGACGGTCCGGGCGATCACGCGGGCGACGCTGCCCGTGTTGCTCGTGATGACGATGGTCGAGGTCGGCTCGGGGCTGGTGCTCGGCACGTTCGAGGCCGAACTCTACCGGTACCCGACGCTGCTGGTGCTCGTCCCCGTCACCATCGGCACCGCGGGCAACCTCGGCAGCGTGCTCGCGTCGCGGCTCTCGACGGCGTTTCACCTCGGGACGCTCGATTTCTCGCCGACCGACGAGTCGCTGGCGGGCAACGCGGTCGCGACCGTCGCGCTCGCGGTGACGCTGTTCCCCGTCGTCGGCGCCGGCGCGTGGGTGCTGCAGTCGCTGCTCGGCGGGGTGCAGTTGGCCGTCGGCACCGTCGTCTGGATCTCGCTGTGCAGCGGCGTCGTGCTGGCGGTGCTCGCGGTCGCGGTTACGCTCGGCGCGACGTACGTGGCCTACCGCTACCGGCTCGACCCCGACGACGTGGTGATCCCCGTGGTCACGAACACCTGCGACGTGCTGGGCGTGGTGGTGCTGTTCGCGGTGGTACAGCTCGCGCTCTAGTCCCCGGTGTCCTCGTCGAACGCGACCAGCGGCCCCTCGTGTTCGCGGCGGGGCTGCTCGGTGCCGACGAAGCCGACCGACGGGCCGACGACGAACGAGGCGAGGCTGCCGAGGAACACGGGGACGATCGCCGCACCGTTGGTCAGCGAGATGGCGATCAGCGCGGAGGACAGCGGCGTTCCCGTGATCGTCGCGTTGAACGCCGCCATCCCCACCAGCATCGCGATGGGGGCGGGCAGGCCGGGGACGACCAGCGAGAGCGCCTGCCCGATCACCGCGCCCATGAACATGTGGGGGATGATCAGCCCGCCGTGCCAGTTCCCTTGGATCGTCAGCGCCGCGGCGATCATCTCCCCGCCCAGCACCGCGATCAGCAGGCCGAGCGAGTGCTGGCCGTTGAGCACCGCGTTGATCTGGGCGCCGCCGTAGAAGTAGGTGAGCGGGAGCGCGTAGCCGAGCAGCCCGATCCCGAGCCCGGCGACGGTCGTCCGGACGATTAGCCGCGGGGAGTAGCGGTTGAGCAGGCGGCCCACGACCGAGAACACGCGGTCGTACACGTGCGCGATCGGGACGACGGCGACCCCGATCAGCAGCGCGGCGCCGAGGTGCCACGGCGCGTACTGGTAGAGGAGGTCGGCCTCCCAGACGTTGAACAGTGAGAGCCCGCCCATCGAGACCATCACCAGGTAGCCCGAGAAGCTCGCGACCAGCGTCGGCACGATGGCCTCGTAGTACTCGATGCCGCGGCGGTGGGGGAGTTCGAGCCAGAGCAGCGAGCCCCCGATCGGCGCGCCGAGGATCGTCCCGAACCCCGCACCCATCCCCGCGAGCGTGAGCAGTTTGCGGCCGCCGGCGTCGAGGCGCTCGCCGACGCGGGTGCCCAGCGAGCCGCCGACGACGCTCATCATCCCCTCCGGGCCGGCGCCCTGCCCGGCGATCAGGCCGATGAAGTTCGAGGGGACGACGGGGATGTTGTCGCGGGCGGGGATCGCGCCGTGTTCGTGGAAGTCCCGGACGACGGCGGCGAGCGAGCCGGGGTAGTGGCTCAGCGTCCCGATGGCGCCGATGAGGACGCCCGCGACAGTGCTGACGACGATCCGGTGCCACGGGACGACGGTCCCACCCCAGAGCAGGTCGAGGCCGGCCTTCCACGCCAGTCGGAACCCCGTGGCGAACAGGCCGACGGCGACGCCGACGACGGCCGCGAGAACGAGAGTGCGGTGGTACCGCCCGAGGCGCATCTATCCGTCGGAGGCGCCGTCGGCGGGTTCGTGGTAGTCGTCCGAGTCCCGCCGGTCCGTCCCGGGGTCGACCGGGCGTCCCTCCTCGGTTGGCGGGGCGACGTGGTCGATGAAGGACTCCACGTCGGGCTCGCGTACGTCGACCCGGACGTGGATGTCGCCGAGTTCGTCCTCGGACCCCACCGCGAAGTTGACGACGCCCTCGAAGGCGGGCTGTTTCTTCAGGTCGAACGCGAACCCCTCCTCGTCCATACCGTTGTAGAACTCCCGGCGCGCGGTGTCGAGGATCTCCTGTTCGTGGAGCACGTCCGAGAACGCGTCGAGCGAGTGGCTCTCGGCGACGAAGCGGTCGGGCTCGCGGCGGAACTCCGCGTCGGGGAAGAGGTTGGTGACGGCGTCCTCGACGCGGTCGGCCACCTCCGTCGCCTGTACCGGGACCTCGATCGTGACGTCGATGCTGTAGATCATTGGTGGGCTTCGTCGTCGATGTCGGTCGTCCCGCGCTCCAGCACCGCCCGGACCTGCTCGCGGAAGCGCTCCAGCGAGTCGTCGTTGTGGATCGTGAGGTCGGCGGCGTCGATCACCTCGCCCATCCCGAAGCCGAGTTCGCGCTCCTCGCGCTCCCGGAGCTTCTCACGGTCGAGGTCGGTCGCCTCCCGGCCGCGGTCGCCCAACCGCTTGGCGCGCAGGTCGAAGGGGGCCTCGATGGAGACGAGCAGGAAGTCCTCGCCGAAGGCGTCGACGAACCGCTCCACTTCGGCCATCGAGCGCAGGCCGTCGACGAGCACGACCGGCTCGCCGTCCTGCTCCTCGGCGGCCTCCCGGACCATCGGGATACAGCGGTCGGCGATGGCGGTCTCGCCCTCCTCCTCGCGGAGCTGTTGGGCGATCTCGCCGTGGTGTTCGCTCGGGTCGAGGCCGCGCCGCCGGGTCTCCTCCCGGATCACGTCGCCCATCGTCACGACGGGGAGCTCCTCCTCCCGGGCGACCGCGGCGGCCTCGCCCTTGCCGCTGCCCGGCAGCCCGACGGTGCCGATGATTCGCATCGGCTCGGGGTTCTCGGCTGGCGGGGTTAAGGGCTACGGGACGAACCCGGCCGCTTTTGCTCGCCGAGGGTAATGGACGTGTGAGGGCGCGTAGCTCAGCTGGACAGAGCGTCGGACTTCTAACCCCGGTGGTCCCGCGGGGGGAGCAATCCGGTGGTCGTGGGTTCGAATCCCACCGCGCCCGTTTTCCGGCGAGCGAAGCGAGCCGTGAAAACGGCACGTGGGGTTCGAATCAGGGAGGTCGCGCGCAGCGAAGCGAGCACGTCCGACCGTGGTTCGAATCCCACCGCGCCCGCTGTCTACGGAGAACGGGAGCAGCAGCGGCGCCACACCCTGCAGTCAGTCGACGACGTTCACGAACCCCAGCCGTTCGAAGCTACTCGCTCGTTCTCGCGGTACGTCCCGAGAACCCGGCGCTGAGCGTTCAGTAAAAAGACCGGGACGCAAGCCCCGGCTCTCGAAGCGGGACCGACAACCCGCCGGCCTGCCTCTGACAACCCGACGGACCAGTCGGGTATCTGAGGGGAGGAAACGCGTTCACTAATAAATTCCGGAGGGATACGTCGACCGAAACGGGCGACAGCGTCCGGAGCGGGTCCGAAAAACGTCGATCGTTCGGCGATCGGTGCTGCGGGAAACGGAAGGCGGCGGGGTGGCGTTAGTTAGCGGCCTACTTTCACATCGCGCCGCCCATGCCGCCCATACCGCCCATGCCGCCCATGCCGCCGCCCATACCGCCGGCGGGGCCGTCGTCGCCGTCGTCGTCGCCGACCTGACCGCCCGCGAGGTCGCCCGCGGCGATCACGTCGTCGATACGGAGGATCATCGTGGCGGCCTCCGTGGCGGACTCGACTGCCTGAGTCTTCACGCGGAGAGGCTCGACGACGCCGTCCTCCTGCATGTCGATGATGTCGCCGGTGTAGGCGTCGAGACCCGTGGTGAAGTTGCCGGCGTCGTGGCTGGCGCGCAGGTCGACCAGCGAGTCGATCGGGTCGAGACCCGCGTTCTCGGCGAGCGTGCGCGGGATGACCTCCAGCGCGTCGGCGAACGCCTCGACGGCCAGCTGCTCGCGGCCCCCGACGGAGTCGGCGAACTGGCGGAGCTGGAGCGCGAGCTCGGTCTCGGGGGCGCCGCCGCCGGGCAGCACCTTCCCGTCGACCAGCGTCGTGCGAACCACGCCGATCGAGTCGTCGATGGCGCGCTCGAGCTCGTCGACCACGTGGTCGGTGCCGCCGCGGAGGACGAGCGTGACCGAGCGGGCCTCCTCGACGTCCTCGACGAAGATGCGCTCGTCGCCGCCGATGTCCTTCTGGGCGACGCTGCCGGCGAAGCCGAGGTCCTCCTCCTCGATGTCCTCGAGGGCGGAGACGGTCGTCGCGCCGGTCGAGCGAGCCAGCGCCTTCAGATCGTCGTTCTTGGCGCGACGGACCGCGAGGATGCCCTCCTGTGCGAGGTAGTGCTGGGCGATGTCGTCGATGCCGTCACCGACGAACACCACGTCCGCGCCGACGTCGACGAGGTGGTCGACCATCTCGCGGAGCTGCTCCTCCTCCTGCTCCATGAACTGCTGGAGCTGGTCGGGGTCGGTGACGTTGACCTCGGCGTCGATCTCGGTCTCCTTGACCTCGATGGCGCCGTCGAACAGCGCGACGTTCGCGTCCTCGACGGCGTAGGGCATGTTCTCGTTGACGCGCTCCTTGTCGACGATGACGCCCTCGATCAGCTCGGAGTTCTCGATGGAGCCGCCGACGACCTTCTCGATCGAGACGTTGTCGGTGTCGATACCGCCCTCGTCACGCACCGCGAGCACGGCGTCGACGACCAGCTCGGCCAGCTGCTCCTTGGCCGTCTCGGCGCCCTTGCCCGTCATCGCCGTCTCGGCGATCTTGGTCAGGGTGTCGTAGTCGTCCGCAGTGACCTCGATGGCCTCCTCGTTCAGGATCTCCTTGGCCTTCTCGGCGGCCTGTCGGTACCCCTGCGCGATCGTGGTGGGGTGGACGTCGGACTCGACCAGCTCCTCGGCCTGGTCCAGGAGCTCACCGCCGACGACGACGGCGGTCGTGGTGCCGTCGCCGACCTCCTCCTCCTGGGTCTCGGAGACTTCGACGATCATGTTGGCCGCGGGGTGGTCGATGTCCATCTCCTTCAGGATCGTCACGCCGTCGTTCGTGACGACGACGCCGCCCGAGGAGTCGACGAGCATCTTGTCCATGCCTTTGGGTCCGAGCGTGGTGCGGACCGACTCGGCGACGGCCTTCCCGGCCGTGATGTTCATCTCCTGGGCGTCCTTCCCGGAGGTTCGCTGGCTGTCCTCGGAAAGTACGATCATGGGCTGGTTGCCCATCCGCTGTTGCTGGCTCATGTGTACTGATAGATTGTCCATGGTTCTATAAAGATGTTTCGTTCAAAGCGTGAGACACCCACGCATACAGCCCCAACGACGGCTTGACAACAGTTCACACGGCCTGTTTAAGTAAGATTGTCGCCAGTCGGCTTCTACACTGTAGTCCTTCGCGGGCGCGTGCGTCGAGGAAAGAAAACGGAGAGAGGAGATGCCGCGAGCCGTGACCGGCTTAGTCGTCCGCGGGCGCTTCCCCGGAGTCGGCGTCGGCGTCGACTGAGGGGTCCTCGACGTAGTACTCCTCGATCAGGTCCTCGCCGATACGGTTGAGCTCCGTCTTCGGGAGCAGCGAGATGAGCTCCCAACCGATGTCGAGGGTCTCCTCGATGTCGCGGTTGGTCTGGTAGCCCTGATCGATGAACTCCGACTCGAAGCGGTCGGCGAAGTCGAGGTACTTGTTGTCGGTCTCCGACAGCGCCTCGCGGCCGACGATGTTCACGAGGTCGCGCAGGTCCTCACCCTCCGCGTACGCCGCGAACAGCTGGTCCTTGAGGTCGCCGTGGTCCTCGCGGGTGAGTCCCTCGCCGATACCGTCGTCCATCAGCCGGGAGAGGCTGGGCAGGACGTTGACGGGCGGCTCGAGCCCCTTGCTGTCGAGGTCCCGGTCCATCACGATCTGGCCCTCGGTGATGTAGCCGGTCAGGTCCGGGATCGGGTGGGTGTCGTCCTCGCCGGGCATGGTGAGGATCGGGATCTGCGTCACCGAGCCCTCTCGGCCGTCGATACGGCCGGCCCGCTCGTAGAGCTGGGCCAGGTCGGTGTACATGTACCCGGGGTAGCCACGCCGGCCGGGGACCTCCTCACGCGCGGCGCCGATCTCTCGGAGCGCCTCGCAGTAGTTGGTCATGTCCGTCAGGATCGTCAGCACGTGGTACCCCTTCTCGAAGGCGAGGTACTCGGCGGTGGTCAGCGCCATCCGCGGCGTGACCGTCCGCTCGACTGCCGGGTCGTCGGCGAGGTTCATGAACACGACCGAGCGTTCCAGCGCGCCGGTGCGCTCGAAGTCGGCCATGAACTCGTTTGCCTCCTCCTGGGTGATCCCCATGGCGCCGAACACCACGGCGAACTCCGACTCCTCGCCGGCCTCGTCCTCCTCGGGGACGGTCGCCTGCCGGGCGATCTGGAGCGCGAGCTCGCTGTGGGGCAGCCCCGACGCGGAGAAGATCGGCAGCTTCTGGCCGCGGACCAGCGTGTTCATGCCGTCGATGGCGGAGACGCCAGTCTGGATGAACTCCTCGGGGTACTCCCGGGAGACGGGGTTGATCGCCTCGCCGACGATGTCGTGGCGCTCGTCGGGGACGATGTCGGGACCGCCGTCGATCGGCGTGCCCGACCCGTCCAGCACCCGCCCGAGCAGGTCCTCGGTGACGGGCATCTTCAGCGTCTCGCCCGTGAACCGCACGGACGCGTTGCGGTCGATACCGCTCGTGCCCTCGAACACCTGGATCGCGACGAGCTCGTCGGCGGACTCGAGCACCTGCCCACGGAGCTGTCGCCCGTCGGCAGTCTCGATCTCCACCATCTCGTCGTACCCGATGGACTCGTCGACCTCGGCGAAGACGAGCGGGCCGGAAATCTCGGTGATGGTTTGGTACTCTTTCATCAGTAGAGCTCGCGAAGTTCGGTCTCGATCTCGTCTTTCAGCTCCTCGACGTGGTCCTCGACCTCGTCGTCGGGAGTGGTCGCGATGCGGTTGAGCTTCGGCGCGGCGTCGATGCTGGTGATCTCGTCGACCGGGACCCCGGCGTCGAGCGCCTCGAACGCCTCGTCGTTGAACTTCTTGATCGCACCCAGCATCTGGAACGTCTTCTCGGGCGGACAGTACTGGTCCACCTCGATGAAGGCGTTCTGCTGGAGCCACCCCTCGCGGATGTAGCGCGCGACCTCGAGGGTGAGCTGCTGGTCGTCGGGCAGGGCGTCCTCCCCGACGAGCTGGACGATCTCCTGCAGCTCGCTCTCCTCGTCGAGCACGTCGACGGCCCACTGTCGCCGGTCGGGCCACTCGGGGTCGACGTTCTCCTCGAACCACTCGTCGAGCTGGTCCTTGTACAGCGAGTAGGACTCGTCCCAGTTGATCGCCGGGAAGTGCCGGCGCTCGGCCAGGTCGGAGTCCAGCGCCCAGAACGTCTTGACGATACGCAGCGTGTTCTGGGTCACCGGCTCCGAGAAGTCACCGCCCGGCGGCGAGACCGCGCCGATCACCGAGATCGAGCCCTCGCTGCCGTTGATGTTCTCGAAGTAGCCGGCCCGCTCGTAGAACTGGGAGAGGCGGGCGGCGAGGTACGCCGGGTACCCCTCCTCGCCGGGCATCTCCTCCAGCCGGGAGGAGATCTCGCGCATGGCCTCGGCCCACCGGGAGGTGGAGTCGGCCATCAGCGCCACGTCGTACCCCATGTCGCGGTAGAACTCCCCGATCGTGATCCCCGTGTACACACAGGACTCCCGCGCGGCCACGGGCATGTTCGAGGTGTTCGCGATCAGCGTCGTCCGCTCCATCAGCGGGTTCCCGGTCTGGGGGTCGGGCAGCTCCGGGAAGTCGTCGATCACTTCGGTCATCTCGTTGCCCCGCTCGCCACAGCCGATGTAGACGACGATGTCGGCGTCGGCGAACTTCGCGAGGCTCTGCTGGGTGACCGTCTTCCCGGAGCCGAACGGACCCGGGATCGCGGCCGTCCCGCCCTTCGCGAGCGGGAACAGGCCGTCGAGGATGCGCTGGCCGGAGATCAGCGGCTCGGTCGGGGTCTGCTTCTCCTCGACCGGCCGGGCCTCACGAACCGGCCACTCCTGGTGCATCTGGATCTCCTCGCCGTTCTCCAGGGTGACGATCGTCTCCTCGACGGAGAACTCGCCCTCCTCGACGGACTCGACGGTGCCGCCCTCGTAGTCCGGCGGGACCATGACCTTGTGGTCGATGGTCTGGGTCTCGGGCACCTCGCCGACGATGTCGCTGGGTTCGACGGTGTCGCCCGGCTCGACTTCGGGGCGGAACTCCCACTCCTTCTCCATGTCGATGCCGGGTGCGTCGACACCGCGGTCGAGGAACGCCGACCCCATCTTCTCCTCGAGGACGTCCAGCGGACGCTGGACGCCGTCGTAGATGGAGTCGAGCATCCCCGGCCCCAGGTCGACCGTCAGCGGCTCCCCCGTGTTGATCACGGGTTCGCCGGGGCCGACCCCGGAGGTCTCCTCGTACACTTGGATCGTCGTGACGTTGCCCTCGATCTCGATAACTTCGCCCATCAGCCCTTCGTCGCCCACGTAGACGACGTCGTTCATCCGGGCGTCGAGGTCGACGGCGGTCACGACCGGACCACTCACGCTCTCGATCTGGCCGCGGTCTTCCGCGGCGACGTCTGTTGCCTGACTCATTGTTAGTCCTCGTCGTCCATCAGGTCGATACCGATGGCTCGTTTGATCTGGTCGCGCAGCCCGCCGCTGCCGGCGCCGCCGCCGAGCGTGACGAACGTCGGCTCGACGCTGGTCTCGACGTCCTCGCGGGTCCCCCGCGAGAGGTAGTCGAGGTCGTCGTCGTGCATCACGACGATGCCCACGTCGTCGTCGGCGATCGTCGACTCGACGGCGTCGTCGAGCCGCTCGGCCTTCTCCTCCTCGGGGACGTCCTCGAACTTCCGGACGCCGGCGAGGCGGAACCCGGTCGTGAACTCCGGGCTCCCGATCACGGCGATCTCCTGACTCATCGTACCACCAGTTCCGCCCGAATGTCGTCGGGGTCGAGCCCCGCCTCCTTGCCTCGGGCGATGGCACGGATG
The DNA here is from genome assembly GCF_054653455.1 of Halolamina salina. Taxonomy (NCBI): domain Archaea; kingdom Methanobacteriati; phylum Methanobacteriota; class Halobacteria; order Halobacteriales; family Haloferacaceae; genus Halolamina; species Halolamina salina. The sequence goes on from NZ_BAAIGE010000002.1 coordinate 2,444,505, forward strand.
TTGTCCGCCTCACGCTCCTTCGCGAGCACGAACGCGATCACGGGACACACCGACATCGGGTGTGCGTGGGCCGCGTTGCGTGCGTGCTCGAGCAGCGCCGCGTCGAGCGCCTGCTCGAACTCGATGAGGCTGTCCGCCTCGGCGAGATCGTCGAGCGCGGTCGAGAGCTCGTCGCCGTACCGGCTCTCGCGGATGTGCTCGACCAGCTGCTCGATATCCCGGGACAGCGCCGACAGCTCCTCCGGCTCGAACAGCGCGCCGCCCTCGATGTAGTACTCCGCGGGATCGATCTCGGCGCCGCTGCGGGCGAGCCGGAGCGCGTTGCGCGCGTTCCGGAAGTCGATCTCCGCCTGGAGGTACTCGGCGTACGCCGACTCCGGGCCGGCGCCGGAGACGCTCGTCACGCCCTCGAACAGGTTCTCGTAGTACGCCCGGTCGATGGCGTTCTCCAGGGGAACGAGCGTCCCGGTCTCCTCGTACTCCTCGGCGGCCGCCGCGAGGGCGTCGCCGAAGATGGTGCCGTCGAGCAGGTCGACGATCGCCTCGACGCTCTCGGCCTCGACCAGCTGGTCGAGGAGGGCGTCGTCGAACTCTCCGGCACGGATCAGGTCGTCCTCGACCGCCTCCGCGTCGGTGCCGGCGTAGATGCCGCGGACGGCCGTCTTCACGTTCCACGCGTCGAACTTCCGCAGGTAGCGTGCGACCTGCTCGTAGAGGCGGCCGTCCGCCCACGCGAGCAGCTCGTCGAACGTGTCAGCCAGCCCCGCGTTCAGCCCGTACTCGAGGAGGTCGACGCCGGAGAACCGCGAGCCGAGCCGGTTGATCGGCCCCTGGTACGTCGACTCCTCCATGTAGCGGGTGATCTCGTCGGGACTCATCCGCACCAGCTTCCGGTAGTCCTCCTCGTCGAACAGCGTCGCACGCCGGGCGCTCACGCGAGCGTTGACGTACTCCGGGTTGGAACTGCCGGTAGCGCTCATTCTTCGAAGAGTTGTTCGCTGATGCGTTTGAGCTCCTCGTCCCAGACCTCCGCGATCACGGAGTCGAAGGTGTTGTCGACGCTGACGCGGGAGCTCTCGCTTCTGACCACGACGCCGCCGAGGCAGTCCTCGGTGCCGGCGAACGACCAGCCCTCGTACTCCGAGAGCAGGTCGGTCAGTAGCTCCTCGTCGGCGGCGCGGCCGTACACTTCCACGTCCGCGTCATCGTCGAACTCCTCGGCGGCCGAATCGAGCAGCGAGCGGGTCAGCTCCTCGCGGCGCTCGCCGTCGATCTCGGCGACGCGCTCCTCGAGCTGCTCGCGGACCTGCTCCAGCACGTCACGACGGGCTTCCAGGCGCTTCTGCTTGGCCGTAAGCTTCGCGCTCGACAGCGCCTGTTCGCGCTCCTCGTCGATCTGTGCCTCGACGTCCTCCTCGCGCTGCTGTACAATCTCCTCGGCGTCGGCCTCCGCCTCCGAGATGATCTCCTCTGCCCGGCTCTCGCCCTCTTCGCGTATCTCCTCGGCACGCGCGCGGGCTTCGTCTCGAACGTCCTCGACGACGGTTTCCAAGCTCATGAGCGGAAAGGGAGAGGAAAGTTACGCCAGGATCATGGCGACCAGCGCGAAGATGAGGATCGTCTCCGGCAGGACGGTCAGAATCAGTGCCTGCACGAAGAGATCGTCGTCCTCCGCGACGGCGCCGACGGCGGCCGAACCGATACCTCGCTCCGCGTAACCCGCGCCGAGGCCGGCGAGGCCGACGGCGAGGGCTGCCATACCGGTCGAGGTGATGGCGGGGCCGCTGGCTCCTTCCTGCAGTACGAGACTTGCGAATTGGGGTGCGCTTTCGAACATATGGGTATCAACTCGGGTTCGTAGTCGGTCGTCTCCGAACAAGCCGTAGTTGGCCCCACGACGGTCATAAACCTTCCCAAAGTCCCCGAGAGAACCGTGCGAGTCGGCCACATACGCGCTGCTGCAGCGGGTGTCAGCCGCCGAAAAATCGTCAGCGGTACAGAACGATCCGCGAGGGTGGCGTCAGTCCTGTCGGCTGAACTGACGCTCGTGCCCGAACGGCTCGTACTCGCGGCCGCCGCCGTCGAAGAACTTCGAGAAGAACTCGTAGTACTCCAGGCGCACCGCCTGCAGGCCGGCGCTGGTCACGCCCAGCGCGAGCACCAGCACGTGGCCCAGCACGAGCACGAGGATGCCGCCGATCAGCGACGCCACGCCGCCGTGCATCAGGCCGCCGAACATGATCTCGGTGACCTCGTGGCCGTGGTACATGTCGCCGACCTCGTAGGCGTGGCCGGTCATGAAGTGCCACGACGCGTGCTCGCCCTCGCCGGTGACGGCGACGCCGAAGAAGAACAGGTTGACCGCGAAGGCCATCCCCGCCTTCGCCAGCAGCACCGCCGCGAGTCGGGCGTAGGAGAGCACGTTCACCAGCGCGTCGAAGATCTCGACGAGCTCGGCGGGTGCGCCGAGGCCCAGCAGCAGAGCGCCCAGCAGGAACAGGCCGATCCCGGCCTGCCCGACGATCACCGGGAAGCCGCTGAAGCCGAGCGCGAACGCCGCCTTCTCGCCGCTGTTGAACACGGTGAAGATGAACTCGGGCTTGGAGTTCTGGAACCACTTGCTCGCGATGAAGATCCAGAGGCCGTTCATCGCGAAGATCCACGAGAGCTTCTCCACGACCGCCGCACGGATGCCGTGGAACTGCAGTTCCTCGAAGAACCCCAGCACGTAGCCGATGTTGAGGTGGACCAGCGCGGCCATCGCGCTGATCAGGATCCAACCGGGGACCCAGTAGCTGTACTCGGGGATCAGCCCCTTGTGCAGCGGCGCGTGGCCGCCCCAGACGACCTCACTGACGGTGTGCAGGCCGAAGATCTCGCCGTAGAGGAAGCCGAAGACGATCGTCGCCAGCCCCGCCGCGATCGTCACGCCGCCCATGCTCTTGAAGCCGGGACTGTCGTACTGCGTGTAGAGGAAGCCGCCGATGGCGGTGTACACCAGCCCGTAGCCCACGTCCCCGATCATGAAGCCGAAGAACAGCGGGAACGTCAGGAACAGCAGCGCGGTCGGGTCGAACTCGTCGTAGTTCGGCCGGCCGATCGCCTCCACCAGCACCTCGAACGGCTGGACGAGGCCGTTGTTGTCCTGGACGACCGGCGGCTCGTCCGTCCCGATCGTGGTGCCGCCGTCGGCGACGGCCTCGCCGTGCTCGTGGACCGCCTCGCCGTCGGACTTGAAGGCGGCGCGCTCGACCTCCTCGACCTCGATGCGGTCACCGAGCTCGTCTTTCAGCGCGGCGTTGACCGACTCGTACTCCTCGGTCGGCACCCAGCCCTCGGCGACGAACGTGTTCGCTGTCGTCGCGAAGGAGAGCGGCGCCTCCGCCTTCTGGACCTGGATCGAGAGGTGCTCCTCGGCGGCCAGCAGGAACTCGGCGTGCTCGCCTCGGAGCTCGTCGAGTTCGGACTCGATCTCGTCGATCTCGGACTCGATGCCCTGTTTCTCGCTCTCGAGTTCGCGGACGTAGGACTCCGGGGCGACCTCGGCGTCGGGCACGTCGATCGACGTGAACGCCGCGCCGACGAGCGCGTCGTCGAGCACGCCCTCGGCGTGCTCACTGGGGTAGACGAACACCGCGAGCACGTCGCCGCCGGAGAAGATCTCGTACTGGCGGACGCCCTCGGCGTCGAGCAGTTCCCGCTCGACGGAGTCCTCGTCGCCGCGACCCACCGCGACTTCGAGGCTGTCGTACCCCGACAGCAGGTTCAGGTCGATCCCGAGGTCGACGAACGGGCGTGCGGCGTCGAGCCGCTCCTCGATCCCGCGGAGCTCGTCCCGCAGGTCGTCGCGCTCGTCGTCGAGGTCGTTGACGCGATCCCGCAGCTCGGGGAGTTCCTGCTCGATCTCCGCCTCGGAGACCGTGCGGCTGGCGTCGACCGACTCGGCGTCGACGCCGAGCATGCTCTTGAGCGAGCGGACGGTCACCAGCTTCTCGGAGGCCTGCTCGGCGTCGGCTCCCGGATCGCCGGGCTCGAACCCCTCCCACGAGCCGTCGTACTCGGAGACGTCGAGCACGTTCGCGTCGTGGACGACCTCGATAACCGACCCCATCACCTGCTTGGAGCCGGCCACCGAGAGCTTGCTCATCCGCTTAGGCCTGAGCATGCACCGCCTCCACGAACTGGTCGACCGCGGAGTCCACGGCCTCCTCGATGTTGTTTTCGGCCTCCTCGATCAGGGCCTCGCGCTCCTCCTCGCCCTCCTCGAGGATCTCTTCTTTCTCCTGCTCGATCTCCTCGCGGGCCTCCTCGAGCCGCTCGGCCTCGAGCTCGTCGGCCTCTTCTTCGGCCTGTTCCCGGATCTCGGTGGCCTCCTCCCGGGCCTCCGCGATCCGTTCTTCCTTCTCCCGGCGAGCCTCCTCGACGATCTCGTCGGCGTCGGCCTCCGCCTCCTTGATCCGATCAAGAACTTCCGGTCTGGGCATTAGCTGATCGGTTCGTGGTTTTTCCGGGCCGTATAAGGTGTTTGCGAAAGCGAGCGGGGTGAGTGTCAGCAGTTCCGACCGCGAGCGAGGGCGGAGCCCGAGCGAGCGGCCTTTTGGCATGAACGGGTTTTGCGGGGGTCTGGCCGCAGCGGGCGACTACGTCGCCCGCGAGGACATGCCCCCGCAAAAGAGGTTCAGGTTCCTAGTTGAACTCCTCGATCAGCGCCGGCACCACGTCGAACAGGTCGCCGACGATGCCGTAGTCCGCGATGTCGAAGATCGGCGCGTTGGGGTCGGTGTTGATCGCGATGATCGTCTCCGCGCCCTTCATCCCGGCGACGTGCTGGACCGCGCCAGAGATCCCGATCGCGAGGTACACTTTCGGCGTCACCTGCTTGCCGGACTGACCGACCTGTCGGTTCTTCGGCAGCCAGTCGTTGTCGACGATCGGCCGGGAGGCCGACAGCGTCGCCCCCGTCGCGTCACACAGGTCGCGGATCAGGTCGAGGTTCTCCTCCTCCTCGATCCCGCGGCCGATGGAGACGAGGAACTCCGCCTCGGAGATGTCCACGTCGCCGCCGCCGACCTCCTCGAACCCCTGGACGCGGGCGCCGTCGTCGACGCCCGACGCGTCGAACTCGAAGGGGGTGATCTCGGCGTCGCCGGCGCCGTCGGCGGCGGGCCACTCGCCGCTGCGGATGCTGACGACGAACTGGTCGCCCGCGACCTCGACGCTCGTCTCGACCTTCGAGCCGTACATCTCGCGGGTGACGGTCAAGCCGTCGTCGTACGCGATGTCGACCGCGTCGGTGGCGTACGGCAGGCCGAGCGAGTCCGCGACCGCGGGCGCGTAGTCGAGCCCGTTGACCGAGTTCGGCAGCAGCAGCGCGGCCGGCTCCAGTTCCGCGTGGAGCGCCTCCGTCGCGGCCGCGTACGTGTCGTGGTCGAACTCCTCGCCGGCGTCGGCGGTGTGGACGACGTCGACCCCCGGCGTGTTCAGCGACTCCGCGAACGCCTCGACGGGCCCGGAGATCACGGCGACGTGGAGCTCGCCGCCCAGCGCGTCCGCGAGGGCGCGCCCGGCGGTGATCCCCTCGTAGCTCACGTCCCGCAGGTCGCCGCGGCGGTGTTCGGCGACGAACAGCACGTCGTTCTCGCTCATTCGCCGACCACCCCCTTCTCCCGCAGCACGTCAGCCAACTCCGCGGCGGTCTCCTCGGGGCCGCCCTCGAAGATGGTCGCGTCGGACTCGCTCTCGGGCTCGTACATGTCGACCAGTTCGAGCGCGCCGTCGACGGTGTCGGCGTCGAGGCCGAGATCGCTCAGGTCGCGGGGCGCGATCTCCTTCTGCTGGGCCTGTCGGATCCCCCGGAGACTGGCGTATCGGGGCTCGTTGATCCCGGTCTGGATCGAGAGCACCGCCGGGAGGTCGACCTCGGTGATCTCCTCGACGCCGCCCTCCAGTTCGCGCCGGACGGTCGCGACGTCGTCGCCGGCCGCGTAGTCGAGGTCGTTGACGACCGCCGCCCACTGGTAGCCCACGCGGTTGGCGAGCGCGACGCCGGTCGCGCCGAAGGCGTCGTCGGCCGCCTGCACGCCCGTCAGCACCAGATCGGGCTCCTCCTCGGCGACGACCTGCTCGAACACGCTGACCTTCGCATCCACGTCGAGCAGTGTCTGCTCGGCGATGGCATCGTCCCAGACGCGGACCGCGCGGTCGGCCCCCTTCGCGAGCGCCATCCGGATCGTCTCCTCGCTGCGCTCGGGACCGATCGTGGCCGCGACGACTTCGACGTCCTCGTCGGCGGCCTCGGCGATCTGGACCGCCGCCTCGACGGCGTAGTCGTCCCACTCGTTGAGGTCGTACTCGAGGTACCGCTCGTCGATGGACAGCCCGTCGATCTCGAACTCGTCCTCGACGGCCGCCACCTCCTTGACGGTCACCAAAATCTTCATCGGCCCTGATTTCCCACGGCCGGGGGTAAATCCTTTCGCTATACCCCAGCGAACGGGAGCTTGCGGCTACTCCTCGTCCTCGCCGTCGGGCAGCGAGATCACGTTCTCCCGGCCCAGCCGGAGCTTCTCGATGCTCCCCTCGTCGGCCATCCGGGAGAGCAGCTGGGAGACTTTCGCGTCCGACCAGTCGGTCTCTTTCACGATGTCGGCCTGTCGCATCCGCCCGCCGTTCCGTTCGAGCAGCGCCTCGACGCGCTCCTCGTCGGAGAGCAGTTCGGGGTCGACCGCGGGCTCGTCGGGGTCGGACTCCTCGGTCTCTGTCTCGCCATCCTCGGTCGAGGGCTCCGAACGACTGCCGTTCGCGACCTCCGCGATGGGTTCGCCGCCGCGCCAGCGCCACACCGCCAGCACGATGACGGCGACGAACAGCAGCCCCAGCAGCACCGCGGCGAGGAGGTCGAACGCCCCACCGGGACCGTCCGGCGAGCCGGGCGACCCTCCGGGACCGTTGCCCGCCTCCGGGGCGTAGGTGATCGAGACCTCCTGCGGGTCGAACGACTCCGGGCCGACGACGACCAGCGACTCGTTCTCCTGCCGTGCCTCGATGCTGCTCCGCTGAATCTCGTACCCCGGGGGCGTCCGGATGGCGATCTCCTGACCCGCTTCGAGCGATCGCAGCCACGTGCCGTTCTCGGTCAGCAGCGCGTCGCTGAGTTCGTAGCCGTCGCCGGCGGGCGCGAGGAAGTTCGTCCAGTGGAACCGGAGCCGGAGCGTCCCCGTCCCGTTGCCCACCGTGTAGCTGCGCTCGACGTTCGTGATCGTCATCTCACGGTCGGTGAGCGACGAGGAGGCCGCCGCGGCCGACTCGAAGAAGGCGATCCCGGGCGAGCTCGGCACCTCCCCGTCCTCGAAGCGCTCGGCGTACGTACGGAACCCCGTCCGCTCCTCGTCGGTGTCGAACGGGATCGTGGTTCGGACCGTCCAGTTGGCGTCGCCGTCGGGCCGAAGGTCCACGTCGAACGTCGTCGTCGCCGCACCCACGTCGGGTGACTCTTGAGCTACTGCGGCGCCAGAGAGCGCGCTGACTAACAGGAGGGCGACGAAGACGTACCGCATGTACGCAGGGTTACACCCCCCGGGCAAAACGCTTTCTATCACCCCTCCGACGCGCTCCGGCGAGATTTAAGGGGGAGGCCGCAGTACGGTGGATCGATGAGGTCCCTCGCGCTGCTTTCGGTACTCGCCCTCTCCCTCGCGCTCGTGGCGCCGGCCGGCGTCGGCGCCGTCGCCACACCCGCGGACGCCCCAGTGGCCGACGGCCTCCCGAGCGACCTCGGCGTGTCGCCGACGGCCGGCTCCGGGACGACCGGCGAGGTGACGCCGGTCACGCCCGGACAAGTGGACGGGCCGACGAACGGGAGCAACCGGACCCGGGTGCTCGTCGTCCCCGACAGCGCCGTCCAGCGAACCGATATCCACGGTGCGACGCTGAACCTCGGCCCGGCGGCCCAGTTCAACGACAACATCAGCGCCGTCGAGGTCGAGACGGCCGCCGTCGTGGAGTACGTCCGGGCCGCCGAGGACGACAGCGAGCGAAGCCGGCGCATCATCGAGGCGTCCTCGACCGTCGAGACGGAGATCATCACGCTGCGGGACCGCCAGCAGGACGCGATCGAGGCGTTCAACGCCGGCGAGCTCTCGCCGGAGGCGTTCGTCGTCGAGCTCGCGACGATCGCGGCGAAGGCAGACGCGCTCGAACGGCGGATGGTGAGACTGACGAATCTGGCCGACGAGATCGACGGATTCAGCCTCTCGCGGCCGGCCGAGATCCGGTACGAGCTGCGGACGTTCGGCGGCCCCGTCCGCGAGCGAGCGATGGACGCGATCCGGGGGACCGACGGGCCGACGCGGTTCTTCGTCACCACCGGTCCCGAGGGGTACGAGCTGACGACGGTCGACGACGGCAGCTACTACCGCGAGGCGTACCGCGGCGCGGAGTACTCGGGTAACACCGACGCGACGATGAGTCCGGACGAAGCGGTCGACGTGGTCGAGGCGAGCTACCCGGACATATTCCGGCTGGGCGACCCCTCCGCGACCACCTCCGGCACCACCAACATCGTCACCGTCACCGCGCCGGACCGATCGCTGACCGCGTTCGTCGACAGCGGCAGGGAGGCCGTGTTCAAGGAGTACCAACGCTTCGCGCTCGACCAGTACGACTCCGACGCCGTCGCGTCGAACACGATCAACGGGATCAACGTCACCGTCAACCGCACGTACCCGGGCGGGCCGCTCCGGATCAGCGTCACCGACGCCGAGTCGGGCGAACCGATCGACCTCGCGATCACGCTGAGTCAGGGGCAGGCCGAGCGTATCGCGGTGGGGCGGACCGGCGAGGACGGCACGCTCTGGACGGTTTCCCCGCGCGGGAGCTACACGGTGCTCGCGGTCGGCGACGAGACGACCGCCGCGTACGTCGAGACGAACTCGACCGCCCCGCCCACGCTCGACGCCTGAGCCGAGAGTTGAAGTAGGGGAGCGCGGCCAACCCCGTCGTGCTCCCTGCGCTCCCATCGCCGACCGACACCGACCGGGCCGTCTCGCCGGCGCTCGGTGCGGTCGTGCTCGTCGGAATCACCGTCGCGGTCGCCGCCGTCGTCGGGACCGCGCTCCTCGGACAGGCGACCGCGCTGGGCGGCCCGGCGCCGACGGCGACGTTCGACCTCTCGGCCGAGGGTGACCGGATCACGATCAGCCACGCGGGCGGCGATCCCGTCGGTCTCGACGCGCTCCGGATCGAGATCGGCGTCGACGGCGAGAAGCTGGCTCACCAGCCGCCGGTCCCGTTCTTCGCCGCCGAGGGGTTCCACGGCGGCCCGAGCGGCGCGTTCAACCCCGAAACCGACGACGAGTGGGCGGTCGGCGAGTCCGGAACCCTCCGGGTCGCGGGGACGAACGACCCGACCCTCGAACCGGGCGCGCGGCTGACGGTGGAACTGTTCCACGGCGGGAAACGGATCGCGTCGCTCTCGACGCGGGTGGGCTGAGAAGCGGGCGGCGGTCGCGCGACTACTCCTCGGGGACGGTCGCGATCGTGACGATCGCGCGCGGGCTCCCGGGGTTGGCCTGCATCACGACGTGTTCGCGCTCGGGGAAGCCGGCCTCGCTGAACATGCGGTCGGCCTCGTCGGCGTCGTAGAACAGCATGATCGCGTCGGCGATCCTGTGGAACAGGCTGTTGCTCGGCTCGTCGGGACCGACGATGAGCACGGTGCCGCCGGGCTTGGTGACCCGGCGGGCCTCCTCGATGGCGTCGACGGGGTTGGGCCAGTACTCGATCGAGCCGGAGGACCAGTAGTGGTCGAAGCTGTCGTCCGCGAACGGGAGGCGTTCGGCGTCGCCGCGGTAGAACTTCACCTGATCGGTCTTGCCGAACTTCGCCCACGCCTTCTCCAGTTGGTGGACGCTCTGGTCGAGCCCGTGCACGTCGTCGGTATGCTGGAGCAGCCCCTCGGTGCCGAAGCCGGTGCCACAGCCCACGTCGAGCACGCGGTCGCCCTGCTCGATCCCGGTCCGGGAGAGCGCCTCGTCGCGCATCTCCTCGTTCCAGACGAGTGGGTTGACCGTGTCGTACACCTTCGAGAGGTACTTGTAGAAGGTGCGTGCCCGCGCTTTGTCCTCCAGAATTCCCATTGGCCTCGGTTTGGGGTGGGCGGGCCATAATGCTGCGGTTTTCGTGACCGGCGGGATCGGGCACTATCGTCACGTACTTGGGCGATCCTCCCCGAGTTAGCCGTAATGGAGACGCTCGACCGTCGGGTGGAGATCGTCGACGATCGCCTGTCGGCGCTCGTCGAGTCGGTGGAGCCCCCCGAGCTGGCCGAGCGGCTGTCTCACGTCACGCTGTCGGGCGGGAAGCGCGTCCGGCCGGCGGTGACGCTGCTGGCCTGCGAAGCCGCCGGCGGCGACCCCGAGGACGCCGTCGACTTCGCCGTGGGGATCGAACTCGTCCACAACGCCTCGCTGGTCGTCGACGACATCATCGACCGCTCCGAGCTCCGCCGTGGCAACCCCAGCGCGTGGGCGGAGTACGGCTACGGCCCGGCGATCGTCGCCAGCGACGGGCTGCTCGGCGAGGCGTTCGCGCTGTTCTCGGCCGACGAGCACGCGATGGGCGTCGTCGCCGAGGCGATGGTCGAACTCGGCGAGGGCGAGGCGACCGAGCTCGTCTCCGAGCCCGAAAACGAGAGCGAGTACATGGAGCTGGCCCGCCGGAAGACGGGCGCACTGTTCCGTGCGGCCGCCGAGGTGGGCGCCATTGCCGCCGGCGCCGACGGGTTCACCGTCGAGTCGATGGGCGAGTACGCCGAGCGCGTCGGCGTCGCGTTCCAGATGCGCGACGACGTGCTGGACGCCACCGGTGACGCCGCCGATCTGGGCAAACCCGCCGGGCAGGACGCCGAGATGGACCGGCCCTCGCTGATACAGGTCACCGAGCTCACGGCCGAGGAGGCCGACGACCGCGCCCGCGAGGAGGCGGACCACGCGCTCGACGCGCTGGAGACGGCGACCGTCGAGGACGGCGAGGCGCGGGAGTACCTCGAACAGCTGGCGGAGTACGTCGTCAGCCGGGAGCGGTAGGCCGGGGCGGTCAGGCCGCCTCCGCGCTCGCCGGGAAGCGGTTCTCCGCGATCGCGAACGTGAGCGTGCTCAACACGCCCAGCAGCGTCCCCGCCGTCAGCGCCAGCGCGAGGTCGGTGATCGCCATCGCGCCCTCGCCGGGGAGGAAGAAGCCCGAGACGGCGTGGAGCACGACGCTGATCGCGAGCACGTAGAACGGCGCGTTGAGGTAGCGCCACCGGAACGCGCCGTCGAGATACTCGTCGGTGACCTGCCCGAGGCTGGAGGTGACGCCGGCGGCCGCGAACCAGCCCACCGCGGCGTGGACGAACACCGCGACTTGGGTCGGTATCGGGACCGACGACGCCCCCTCGGTCACCGCCCCGTACCCCTGCCAGCCGCCGATCGCGACCAGCGCGACCGCGACGACGTAGGTGATCAGCGTCACCCGGCCGGCGTACAGCAGTTGGCGGAGTTCACCGACCGCGTCGTCGACCGCCTCCTCCAGCCCCAGCCCGCGGAACAGCGTGTAGAGCCCGAGGACCCCCGAGAGCACGCCGAGCACGGAGACGCCGGCGACGTCGAACGCGTTGGCGATCAGCACCATCGGGTAGACCAACAGGAGGACGCCGAGCGGGACGAGCAGCGTCCCGCGGGTCTCCTTGTCCCCGAGCACCTGCTTGATCGTGTAGTAGATCGACTCCAGATCCTGGGCCTGCCGGACGACGACCCGGCGCAGGCCGTCGATCGGCACGCGGGAACGGATCACCGGGAGCACGGACTCGTCCTGTGCGCCGTCGGTGATGACGACCGCGCGGACGTTCTCGCCGGTCGACAGCGCCGCGAGCACGGTGTCGACCTCCTCGCCGACCGCGCGGTTGGCCCGCACGTCGCCGCCGTCGACGCCCGTGACGGCGGCGACCGCGACCTCCTCGCCCTCGCCGGCGAGTTCGTCGCGGGTGTGGATCGCCTGGAACAGCACGTTCACGTCGGAGTCCTCGGGGTCGGCCGTCGCGAGCCGCGTGGCGGCGTCCTCGACGTCGTCCCGACCCAGTACAGGGGTCGAGAGCCCGGTCTTCCGACCGAGGTCGTCGTCGAGGTCGACGGCGAGGACCAACAGCATCAGCGTCACGTAGGGAACCCAGGCATATCTTCTTTCGGGGGTCAGTCGCGCGTACCCCGGAGCGCAGCCGCGATCGTCCCGACGGCCGCGACGCCGCCGGCCAGCAGTCCGAACCCCGGTCCGGTGGTGGTCGTCGGGGGCGACTCCGACCGGGTCGGCCGCGACGACGGCGCACTCGTCGCCGTCTCGGTGGGCGTGGCCGTGGGCGTGACGGTCGGCGCGGGCGTCGGCGTCTCCGCCTCGGAGAAGGCGAGCGCCCAGCCGTCGGACGAGCGGTTCGCGCCGCCGGCGAGCAGGTACTCCCCCGAGGACCGCTCAGTGAGCGCGTGGATCTCCGAAGGGGTGTCCGTCCCGATTCGGTAAGTGTGGTGCCACTGGAGTTCGCCCTCGGCGTCCGCCTTCGCGAGCGTGAAATCCCCGTCCCCGACGGGTGTCGTGTGGAACAGGAACCCGCCGTCGCTCGTGCTCGTGATCTCCCCGACCTGTTCGTCCCCGAGCGGGCCGTACTCGCGGGTCCAGTCGAGTTCGTACGACGCGTCGAGCCGGGCGGCCGCGTTCCCGCTGCAGAGGATCAGCCCGTCGCCGTCCCCGACGCCGGCGTTCAGCACCCCGTCGGGACGGTCCGCCGGCAGGTCGATCCGCCGGGACGAGCCGTCGGCGTCGAACGCGGCGAGCCACGGGAACGTCCCGCCCGCGAGGACGCCGCCGTCGCTGGCGGGCACGAGGAAGTCGAGCGCCTGCGAGCCGTTGTCGTTCACCTCCCGGTGCCAGCGGTACTGCCCCTCGGCGTCGAACGCGACGAGCCACGTCCAGAACGCGTTCGGGAGCCAGTCGGTGAACCCGGCGACGAAGCCGCCGTCGACGGCGACGAGCGTCGTGCCGCGGGCGGCACCGATATCCCCGGCGTGTTTCCCGGTCGCTCGCAGCGAGAGGTCCGGGCCGAGGCGCGCCAGCCACGGGCCGGCGGCGACCGCGTACCCGTCGTCGGTCCGAACCACGTCCGGGGCGGCGTGAGACCCCTCCGGGAGTTCGGGCGTGAACGACGCGCGCTGCCGAACCGCGCCGCCGGCGTCGGTGAGCGCGACCCGAACCGGATCGTCCGGGCCGGGGCGGGGCCACTCGCGACCGACGAGGACGCGGCCCTCGCCGTGGGCCTCGGCGGTTCCGGTGATCCGGAGGTTCTCGTACGTCCGTCGCTGGACGACGCCCGGCGGCTCCGGGTTGGACTGGGCGCTGGCGACGGGGACGCCCGCGAGAGCAGCGCCGGCGACCCCTGCCGCGAGGAACTGGCGACGAGTGAGTGCCGAGCCGACGCGTTCAGTGGAGGGCTGCGGGACCATACGGTCGGTGTGGGATCGACAGCCCATCAACCTTCCCCGGCGAACGTTCAAGACCGCCGCGGGCGGAGCGTCGGTGTGGTTCGCGACCAGTCCCCGACGACTGATCCCGGGCCGGCACCCACCGACGGCCGAGCCGTGGTCTCTTGGGCCGTCACTCCGGAGACACACCGCTGGCTCGGCCTGCTCGCATACGGGCTGTACGCCCCCCTGGGCGCTATCGCACTGGCACTCGCCGTCGGCGGTGTCGCGCTCTCGCTCGACGCGGTCCGGAACGGCTCGATCGGACTCCTCCTCCTGCTCGGCGTCGCGGTGGTTATGGCGCTCGTTCGGCCGCCGGTGCTGGCGGCGGTCCGGAGCGACGAGGTCGACACGTCGTCGGGATACGACGGCTGGCAGCCGAGTTGGCGGGGCGTGCTCGCGGCGTCGGTACTCTGCGGCGCCGCGATACTGGCCGCCTCGCTGCACTCGCGGCCGGCGATGGGCGCCGTCGTTATCGGGAGCTTCGCGGCGGGGCTGCTCGCGATGACGCTGTCGACCGAGGGGACGATCGACCGGGATCTCCGGCTGGAGACACAGTACACCGCGGTGGATCTGCGGACGCTCTCCGCCGTCCGGTCAGTCGACATCGGGGACGTGACGATCCTCCAACTATCGTACGCCCGCGGCGCCGACGGCTTCCGGAACCCTCGCGTGCTCGCAGTTCCACACGAACGGGCGGCCGAGGTTCGCGACCGCCTCGACGCCGGCGTCGTCGCCGACCCCGAAGCCGATCCGATCGGGAAGGCCGAACGAGCGGTCGTCACGCTGTTCGCGCTCGGGGTGCTGGCGACGGGACCGGGACTTGCCCTGCTCGTCGGCGACGCCGCCGAGGGCGGGATGCTCGTCGTGGCGTACGCCGGCGTGTTCTCGCTACTGTTCGCGGCGCCGATGCTGTGGTACGCGTGGAACGGCTGAGGAGCGTTCCGGGACCGCCTGTTCCCGCAGCGATATACGGCGGCGGCCCGAACTCCCGACGATACCGATGGGCAAGGACTCGCTGCCGCCGGGGACACGGATCGGTCGAACCGCGCTTCGCGTCGATGATCTCGGGGAGACGACCGCGTTCTACCGGGACGTGGTGGGACTCGAGACGCTCTCGGAATCGTCGTCGCGGGCGGTCCTCGGCGTCTCCGACACGCCACTGCTCGTCCTCGAAACGGACGGAGAGGTGTCGTCCCGTCCTCGGGAGAGCGCCGGCCTCTACCACAACGCCTTCCGCGTGCCGTCGCGCGCGGCGCTGGGCGACGCGCTGAACCGGATTCGGGATCGCTGGGAACTGGAGGGCGCATCGGACCACCGCGTCAGCGAGGCGCTGTACCTTTCGGACCCGGAGGGTAACGGCGTCGAAATCTACCGGGACTTCCCGCGGGCGGAGTGGCCCCGTGGCGATGACGGCCGCGTCCAGATGGGGACCGATCCGCTCGACCTCGACGCCGTCGCGAGTGCGGCCGCGGGGGAGTCGGGGGTCCCGGCCGGGACGGACGTGGGACACGTCCACCTCGAAGTGCGCTCGCTCGAGGCGTTCAGCTCCTTTTTCGTCGATACGGTGGGGTTCGAACAGCAGACCACCGTTCGGGGTGCGACGTTCGTCTCCGCCGGCGGCTACCACCACCACCTCGGCGCGAACACGTGGCAGCGTCGGTCGGCGCCGGCGACGGGAACAGGGCTGGCGTGGTTCGAAGTCGTCCTCCCGGACGGCGACGCGCTCGAGGCGCTCCGGGAGCGTCTGGCGGCGAGTGAGTACGAGCCGACAGCGATCGACGGCGCCCTCGCCGTCACGGGGCCGGACGGGATCGAGGTCCGGTTCCGGGCCGAGGAGTGAGCGCCGCGTGATCGGCGCGAGTCCGTGAGACGGCGGCACACGGCCGCACCGTGCCGTTTTTGGGGCTCGGCCGGGTAGCGAGGGTAACTGATGATCTCGAAGGGCTGTGAACAGTGCGCCAAGGGCGGCAAGATGGTGATGTTCGTCTACGGCTACTGTGACCAGCGGGACTGCTTCTACTGTCCCCTCGGCGAGAACCGCAAGAACGTCGAGCAGGTGTACGCCAACGAGCGGCCCGTCGAGAGCGACGAGGACGTGATCGCTGAGGCGAAGAAGATGGACGCGCTCGGCTCCTCCATCACCGGCGGCGAACCACAGGAGGTGCTCGAGCGGACCTGCCACTACATCGAACTGCTCAAAGACGAGTTCGGCGAGGACCACCACATCCACCTCTACACCGGCATCACCGGCGGCCGGGAGAACATGCGCCGGCTCGCGGAGGCGGGACTCGACGAGATCCGCTTCCACCCGCCGCTGGAACTGTGGGGCGACATGCACGGCACCGAGTGGGAGGAGATCCTCTACATCGCCCGCGAGGAGGGACTGACCCCCGCGTTCGAGATCCCGGGCATCCGGCCGGAGCCGGAGTTCCTGGAGTTCCTCGACGAGGGCGCCGCGGAGTTCTGCAACGTCAACGAGTTCGAGATGTCCGACGGGAACTACCGCCGGATGCAGGAGGAGGGGTTCGAGCGCAAGGAGGGCCACATGAGCGCCGTCGAGGACTCCCGCGGCGACATCCTCGACGTGATGGGCGACCACGAGAAGGTGTACTTCTGCACCTCGGTGTTCAAAGACGCCGCCCAGCACCGCCGCCGGCTGAAGCGGATGGCCCGGAACGTCCGCCGGGAGTTCGACGACGTGACCGACGACGGGACGCTCGTCTACGGCAAGAGCTACGCCGACCCCGAGCGGTTCGAGGAACTGGGCGTGCCCGACGAGTACTACACGGTGAAGTCCGAGCACGTCGAGGTGGCGTGGTGGCTGCTGGAGGAGATGGTCGAGGACGGCGACGTGGACGACGGCGAGATCGTCGAGCAGTACCCCAACTACGACGGGACCGTCGTCGAGCGGACGCCGCTTGCTTGAGAACTGGGTCAGTTTACTGCGGTTTCTTCGGGAGTGTTTCGGGCGTTTTCGACAGCGACCGCGACAGCAACAGCGTCTCGAAGCATGACCACTTGTGACCGCAGAGTGCCGGGCACGAGGCCCGGCACAGCCCCGAGTCCCCACCCCTCCCCCCGCGGCCGCCGACAGTCGGCGGCCGCGAGGCGTCCACCGCTCCGCCACCGCGTCGCGGTGGCGCGCGACGTGAGCAGGGCGAGACCGAAGGTCTCGCTGGCCGTGCGGGCGACGCGTGGGTCGCCCGCACGACGCCTCCGTGCGCGAACGAGCGCGCGAGGGGCGAGCGAGCGTATGCGAGCGAGTCGGCTGGGGAGGTCTGTGGGCTGTGCGGTCGGGCGGGGCTGAAAGGGGCTGGTCGCTCGGGAAAGCACGACGACGCAAGCACGCGAGCGAAGCGAGCGCGCGCAGCGAGTCGCGCGACCCGAGCGGGCAGGGGCTTTCACGATGTCGCTGAGGACCTTCTCGAAAACTCCATAGAACAATCACCCAACCCAGAACCGCCCACACAGTCCAAACACCCCACCCATCGCTCGTAAACCGTTAAGTGGTCACCGACGCCACATCGAGCCATGACCGGGGACCCCGACGGTATGCTCTCGTGGGACGAATCGGTGTTCCGCGACGAGTCCGTCTTCGAAGTCGACTACGTCCCCGAGACGTTCAAACACCGCGAGAGCCAGCTGGAGAGTCTGAAGTACGCGCTCCGGCCCGCCGTCCGCGGCTCCCGCCCGCTCAACACCGTGATCCGCGGGCCGCCGGGGACGGGCAAGACCACCGCGGTCCAGAAGCTGTTCGGCGAACTCGGCGTCGAGGCGCCGAACGTCCGGACCGTCCGCGTGAACTGTCAGGTCGACTCGACGCGGTACGCGGTGTTCTCGCGGCTGTTCCAGAGCGTGTTCGACTACGAGCCGCCCTCCTCCGGCGTCTCCTTCAAGAAGCTGTTCGAGCAGGTGACCGACCGGCTCGTCGAGGAGGACGAGGTCCTCATCGTCGCGCTCGACGACGTGAACTACCTGTTCTACGAGAACGAGGCCTCCGACACGCTGTACTCCCTCCTGCGCGCCCACGAGACCCACACCGGCGCGCGGATCGGCGTCGTCGTGGTCTCCTCGGACCTCTCGCTGTCGGTGATGGACGAACTCGACTCCCGGGTCCAGAGCGTGTTCCGCCCCGAGGACATCTTCTTCCCGTCGTACGACGCCCCCGAGATCGTGGACATCCTCCGGGAGCGCGTCGAGCGCGGCTTCCACGACGGCGTACTCTCGGCGCCCGAACTCGACCGCGTCGCCGAGCTCACCGCCGAGAGCGGCGACCTCCGGGTCGGGATCGACCTGCTGCGCCGCGCCGGGCTCAACGCCGAGATGCGTGGCTCGCGAACGATCGAGGAGGAGGACATCGAGGAGGCCTACGAGCGCTCGAAGTACGTCCACCTCGCGCGCAGCCTCCGCGAGCTCTCCGACTCCGAGCGCGCGCTGGTCCGGGTCGTCGCCGAACACGGCGGCGAGCAGGCCGGCGACGTGTACGACGTGTTCCACGAGGAGACCGACCTCGGCTACACGCGCTACTCCGAGATCGTCAAGAAGCTCGAACAGCTCGGCGTGCTGGAGACCGAGTACGCCGATGTGGAGGGTCGCGGGCGCTCGCGCTCGCTCTCGCTGGCCTACGAGCCCGAGGCAGTGTTGGACCGGCTGGAGTCCGAGTAACCATAACCGATCGCGACCCGCGACGAGCGCCGACGGCTCTTTTTCCCCCCGAGTCGAACGCCGGCCCATGAAGCAGACCGGCGGTGGCGAGGACGCGAAGCGACGGGCGGGCGAGTCGGCGGCCGAGATCCCCGACGACGGCGACGTGGTCGGCCTCGGGACGGGCAGCACCGCCGCCCACGCGATCCGCGCGCTGGGCGAGCGCGTCGACGCCGGCCTCGACGTTCGCGGGATCCCCACCTCCTTCCAGTCGCGGGAGCTCGCCCGCGAGGTCGGGATCCCCCTGACGGATCTCGACGAGTCACTCCCGGACGTGGCGATCGACGGCGCCGACGAGGTCGCGGCCGACGGGGCGCTCGTCAAGGGCGGCGGCGCGGCCCACGCCCGGGAGAAACTGGTCGACAGCGCCGCCGAGCGGTTCGTCGTCGTCGCCGACCCGACCAAGGAGGCCGAGCGGCTCTCACACCCCGTCCCGGTCGAACTGCTACCGGACGCACGGGCGCCGGTCGCCGAGGCCGTCCGGTCGGCCGGCGGCGAGCCCGAACTCCGGGCGGCCGAGCGGAAGGACGGTCCCGTCGTCACCGACAACGGGAACCTCGTCCTCGACTGCGCGTTCGGCGAGATCGACGACCCGGACGCGCTCGCGCGGACGCTATCGACCGTCCCCGGGGTGGTCGAACACGGACTGTTCGTCGGGTTGGTGGACGAGGTACACGTCGGGAGCGACGACGGCGTCGAGATCACGTCGTACTGACGGCGACGCCGCTACGCGGTTAGGGGACGAAAAACGGAAAACTGGACGACTGCTTCCGGATTTAAAGGTCGCGCGGCTGGACCGTCTTCCGGTCGTTCTCCTCGGCTCGGCGAGCGGCGTCGTCGAGCAGCTCCTCGACTTCCTCGTCCAGGGCGTCGTAGAAGTCCGAAGCGACGTTCTTCTCATCGAGGTACTCCTTGACGGCGGCCTTGACGATAAGGTTGGACATATGCGTTCCCGACTACTCGACCCCTCTTAATAAGATTTCCCAAATCGACCGAAGGGACCGCGCCAAGGCCCGAAATCAGGACATTTAGGTGTGGCGGTCCGCCGCTCGATCGGCGGCGTCGCCCCGGCTCGACCGCGGCCGCGAGTCGGTACATACGACCGACACGAGCTGAACGAAACCCCGGAGTGACGCCCGGAACCGTTCGTTTCACGCCGACGGAGCGGGAATACCCATAAACCTATTGACCCGTGGGTGGCGTACCCACAATCGCCGGTACCGGTGGATACCGGACAACCGATGTCACGCTGTGACCACTGCGGGTCACACGTCTCCGAGCGCTTCGCCCGCGTGTTCGCTGACGAGGACGGCCGACTCGACGCCTGTCCCTCGTGTGCTGCGAACGCCGGCATCGCGGAGGTCGCCCGGGACCGGACCCGTACCGAAACCCACTGACGGGGTATCGCCACACGACCGCCACGTTCCCGGCGTGGTACGGCGCCGCGCCGGTCCCCGACCCACATCCCACTTTTGCCGCGTCGGACCGGACCGCTTAGGCCCCCCGCTGCACTGGAACGACCGTGCACTACGTCTACGTCCTCTCGTGTGCGGACGACACGCTGTACACGGGGTACACGACCGACGTAGCGCGGCGCGTCGCCGAACACGACGCCGGCGAGGGCGCGAAGTACACCCGCGGGCGGACGCCGGTCGAGGCCGTCCACGTCGAGTCGTTCGAGACGAAGTCGGCGGCGATGTCCCGCGAACACGAGATCAAACAGCTCTCCCGGGCCGAGAAGGAGCAGTTGGTCGAGTCGTCGGCGACGCCGGAACTGGAGTGACACGTCTCGGTCGGCGTGGCAGGCGGGCCGGTCCCTCTACCACTCGGGCTCGTCCTCGATGCCGATGAACTCCGGCGCGCGGCGGGCGTACGTGCCCACGCGGTAGCCGAGTTTGCAGGTCCGGGCGCGGAGGTCGTCGTCGACGAACGCGTAGGCGGCGTCGGCGCCGATCTCCTCCGGTTCGGGTTCCCGACGGCGCTCCGCGAACCGGCTGCTGGCGTTCCGCAGGCCGACCTGCGTGGGGAGCACCCAGCCGTGGACCCCGCGGACGGTGGTCCGCATGTCGTTGAGCGTGTCGGCGATCGTGCCGCCGCCGGCGGTGACCAGCAGCCCCACGACCGTCTCCTCATACTCGTCGAAGCTACAGTAGTCGTGGAAGTTCCGGAACGCCGCGGAGTAGGAGCTGTGGTAGACGGGGGTGCCGAGGAGCACGCCGTCGGCCTCGCGGACGCGCGCGAGGAGTTCCGCGGCGTCGCCCGCCTCGGCGGTGTCGCGGTCCGGGTCGTACAGGGGCAGGTCGACTGCGGCGAGGTCGATCAGGTCGGTCTCGACGCCGGCGGTCTCGGCGGCGTCCAGCGCGTATCGGAGGGCGGCCTTCGTGTAGCTCCCGTCGCGGAGGCTGCCGCTGACGGCGACGACTCGGGTCATGTGACGGCGTTTCAGCACACCGGCCCAAAAGGGGGTCGGAACGCCCCGGCGTGACGGGTCCCTTTTTCAGCCTCAGCCACGAATCCCGACCCATGACCGACCCCACCGACGCCATCCAGTTCGGCACCGACGGCTGGCGGGCCACCCTCGACACGTTCACCGACGACCGCGTCCGCATCGTCGCACAGGGCGTCGCCGACTACCTCCGCGAGACGGGCACCGACGCCCCGGTCGTCGTCGGCTACGACGCCCGCCCCTCCTCGCCGGGGTTCGCCGAGAGCGTCGCCGACGTGCTCACCGACAACGGGTTCGACGTGCTCCTGCCCGAGCGGGACGTCCCCACCCCGACCGCGGTGTGGAACGCCGTCGATCGCGGCTACGCCGGCGCCGTGATCCTCTCCGCCTCCCACAACCCCCCGGAGTACAACGGCATCAAGTACTTCCCCGGCGACGGCGCCCCGGCGATGCCCGAGGTCACCGACCGCATCGAGGCGAACCTCGGCGAACCAGAGGCGCTGCCCGAGAGCGAGCGCGGCGTCGTCGTCCGCGACGACCTGATCGGTCCCCACGCCGACGCCGTCGAGGAACTGGTGGCGTCCTACGGGTTCAGCACGGACGACGGGAGCGTCGACCTCTCGGGCCTCACCGTCGCCTACGACGCGATGCACGGCTCCGGCCGGGGGGTGACCGACGCGGTGCTCGAGGAGGCCGGCGCCGAGGTCCAGCGCCTGCGGTGTGACGAGGACCCCGAGTTCGGCGGGGGCGCGCCCGAGCCGGCCGAGTCGAACCTCCACGCGCTCGCCGACCACGTCGTCGACGGCGACGCGGACATCGGGATCGCGAACGACGGCGACGCCGACCGCATCGCGGTGATCACCCCCGCGGGCTACCTCGGCGAGAACCGCTTCTTCGCCGCGACGTACGACGCGCTGCTGGAGAAGGACTCGGGGCCGGCGGTCAGGACCGTCTCAACGACGTTCCTGATCGACCGCGTCGCCGAGGCCCACGGCGAACGCGTGATCGAGACCGCGGTCGGCTTCAAGTGGGTCGCCGACGCGATGGGCGAGCACGACGCGCTGATGGGCGGCGAGGAGTCCGGCGGCTTCTCGATCCGCGGGCACGTCCGGGAGAAAGACGGCGTCCTGATGGCGCTGCTGGCCTGCGCGATCGAGGCCGAGGAGCCGTACGACGAGCGCATCGAGCGCCTCGAAGCCGAGCACGGCGGCATCGTCGCCGACAAAGTCAGCCTCGACTGCCCCGACTCGGAGAAAGCACGCGTGCTCGATGACCTCGAAGACGAGATTCCCGACGCGGTGGCGGGAGTCCCCGTCGAGCGGACTGTCACCGTCGACGGCTTCAAACTCCTCTGCGAAGACGGCTCGTGGCTGCTCGTACGCCCCTCCGGTACAGAGCCCAAACTCCGAGTGTACGCGGAGGCGTCGACGGCCGCCCGGGTCGAGGCGGTGCTCGACGCCGGTCGCGAACTGGTCGCGCCGCTGATCTGACCGGCGCTACGCCGTTCGAACGCCCCAGAACCGGCCGCTCTCCTGCTCGACCTCGAAGCCGAGATCCTTCCAGAACCCCCGGACGCCGGCCCGGAAGTCCGCGGTGACCGTCCCGTCCTCGTCGGCGACCGCCGCCTCGACCAGCGCCGAGCCGATCCCCTCCCCCCGGCGCTTCCGCCGGACGGCGACCCCCTCGATGTGGCCGTCCCGGAGCACCAGCGCGCCGACGATCCAGTCGCCCGCCTCGGCCAGCAGCAGTTCGCCCTCGGGGGCGGCGTCCCGGACCGTCGAGCCGTCGATGTCGAGCAGGGCACCTTGGAGCACCCGCATCGCCGCGACCACGTCGTCGTCGGTGCCGCGCCGGAGCACCACGTCCTCGGGGAGGTCGACGCCCGCCGGCGTCGGCAGCGGCCGCCGGGCTTTCGGCTGCCGGTCGCCGTCGAGCAACTCAGCGCCCTCGTCAGGGACCGATTCCTCGCCGCCGCCGGCGGCGCTCGCCCCCGATCCGTCCGTCGTTCCCGAGTCGGCTGCGGGCCGGTCGTCACCCTCGGCACGCGGCGGGATGCGGTCGATCCCCGGCGGTTCGGACGGCTGCTCGGTCGCGTCCTCGGCGGTCGGTCCGTCGGCCGCGTCGTCGCTGGCGGTTCGGTCGTCCCCATTCCCCGCGTCCAGCGTCGCCGCGTGGTCGATCGCGTCGAGGATCTCGTCGATCCGGGGGCGGTCGGTCCGGGAGTCGCCCCGGTGGGCGTACGTCTCGATGGGGTCGCTGAATCGGAGATCGAGCAGGACCACCGCGGGCATCCGGCCGATCACGTCGTGAAGCTTGCCGAGCAGGCCGAACCGGGTGGGCTGCTCGTAGCGGTCGCCGAGTTCGGTATCGGGGTCGGCGACGACGGGGAACGGGAGGTGGTACTGTTTCTGCCACTCCGCTGCCGTCTCGCGGTCCTCGGGCAGCACCGAGACTATCTCGGCGTCGCGGGCCTCGAACTCGTCGTACCGCTTCTTCACGCGTCGGACCTGCTGGCGGCACTCGCTGCAGTAGAAGTCGCGGTGGAGGAGGAGCACGGCGAAATCCGCCTCGAGCTCCGCGAGCGAGAGCGGGTCGGGGCCGGGCCCGACGTTCGGCAACACGAACCCGCTGTTCATGGTCGGACGTGGAGCCGAGAGTACAAAACGCCGACGCCCGCGAATTCGGGGGACGGTCGGGACTCAGCCACCCGCGATCAGCCGGAGCACTCGGACGTGGTCGGCCTCGACGGGGGCGTCCTCCGGGACCGGCGAGTCGTCGACCAGCACGGTCACCTCGTGGGGGCTGTACCCCACCTCGTGAACCACGTCGGCGTAGTCGGCGTCGTCGGCGACGGTGACCGTGCGTTCGTCCTCGCCGACCAGTTCGACGGTTAGCTGCATGGGCGAAGGTGGACGGGCAGTGGGTTTGAGGGTTTCCTCCCGTGGGTCTCGGAGAGTCCGAATCGCCGGTCAGCGATCACTCGCGTAGCGATAGTAGCCGACCACGAGAGCGAGGAGAAGGAGCAGGAGTAGACTAAGCGGCCAACCGGCGGCGGTTCTCCCATCGTTCGCCTCACCGGTCTGAGGGGCCGCTTCAGTCGTGCCTGCGTCGGGAGCTGGCAGAGCCGTTGACAACGGCGTCACAGTCGGTGTCGCGGTAGTCGTCGGGGTCGGAGTCCCAGGTGCGGCCCGGGCTTCCGTCGAGGTCGACGTGGCTGTCTCTGCCGGTGTCGGCGTCGCAGTTTCCGTATCCGCCGGTGTCGATTCGTCCCCGCCGTTGTCACCGCCGGAGCCGCCGTCAGGCGCGGTATCGATCGGTGTCGCGCTCGGTGAGGGCGTTGGCGTTGCTGTCGGAGATGGGTCCGGTGTCGGTGTCGGGGTTGCGGTCGGTATCGGTGTCGGGGTTGCGGTCGGTATCGGTGTCGCGGTCGGTGTCGCAGTCGGTGTCGCGGTCGCGGTCGGTGTCGCAGTCGGTGTCGGCGTCGCGGTCGGGGAGGATGTCGGCGTCGGTGTGGGATCAGTTATCTGGAGCGTTCCGGTCGCTTCGCCGCCGCTGCTTTGGGGATTGATCTCTAGTGGGACGTCGTACGTGCCGGACGATGCGGGGTTCTGCACATCGTCGAAGGCCACGACGACCTCGTCGCCTTCGTACAGGGAGTACGAACCACCGAACCCGAACGTGAGAACGGTACCGTCTCCACTCGTTCCGACGCTACCGAGATCGTCGCTGGTGTTCACGTCGATCGCCGTCCCGGATTCGTCGTTGTTACGATCGATCCCGATCGTCAGTACGTCCTCAGTACCGACGTTGCTCACGTCCGAGTTCGCGTTACTCAGATTGATCTCGAGACCGTTCATCGAAGTACTTTGGGTCCCGACCGTGATCGTAACCTCGTACGTCGCGTTGGACGCGTCGACCTCGCTCGGATCTGCATCGATACTTGGGCCGGACGCGGCCATCACGATAGTTGCCCCCGCACTAACGAGAAGGAGGATAGCGAGCCCTGCCGCAAGCCGTGAATGACGTTCCCCGGTCATCGGAATCCCTCAGGGGATAGCTTCACCCGTAGCTACCCAACATATCTGAAATATCTCGAATGATACGGAAAATAATACTGGCCGTTCTCTGATAGTTTCGGGCCGAGAATGCCGTAGAACGGGTTGTGGGCCGTCTCTCCCGCCGGTTCCGCAGTCGCTGCACCCCTGGTGGCCACTACTCACGTAGACAGATCGCGGCGAACGGACGGATTTTCGACAGAGCCGAAGGGAGAAAGAGCCGTTCGGGGAGATACCGGCTGTTCTGCCGCGGAATCACCGGACATCCAGAACCGAGATCGCTCCGGTCCGTTTATGCCCCGCCCGGACCCCTCTCCATCCATGAGCGAGGCCGACGCCGAGGAGACGGGCCGGGAGATCTGGATCGAGAAGTACCGGCCCCAGACCCTCGACGACATCCACGGGCAGGAGGAGACCATCGAGCGCGTGAAGAGCTACGTCGAGGGCGGCGAACTCCCCCACATGCTGTTCACCGGACCGGCCGGGGTCGGGAAGACGACGACGGCGACCGCGATCGCCCGCGAGATCTACGGCGACGACTGGCGCGGGAACTTCCTCGAACTCAACGCCTCCGACGAGCGCGGGATCGACGTGGTCCGGGACCGCATCAAGAACTTCGCGCGCTCGGCGTTTGGCGGGGAGGACTACCGGATCATCTTCCTCGACGAGGCCGACTCCCTGACCTCGGACGCCCAGTCCGCCCTCCGTCGGACGATGGAGCAGTTCTCGGACAACACCCGCTTCATCCTCTCCTGTAACTACTCCTCGAAGATCATCGACCCGATCCAGTCGCGGTGTGCGGTGTTCCGCTTCTCCCCGCTCTCGGACGACGCCGTCGCCGGCCAGATCCGGGAGATCGCAGAGGCCGAGGAGATCGAGATCACCGACGAAGGCCTCGACGCGCTCGTCTACGCCGCCAACGGCGACATGCGCCGCGCGATCAACAACCTTCAGGCGGCGGCGACGACCGGCGACGTGGTCGACGAGGAGGCAGTGTACACCGTCACCGCGACCGCCCGTCCCGAGGAGGTCGAGGAGATGGTCGCCGCCGCCGTCGCCGGCGACTTCCCGAAGGCCCGCGCCACCCTCGATACCCTCCTCACCGACGTGGGGATGGCCGGCGGCGACATCGTCGACCAGCTCCACCGCTCGGCGTGGGAGTTCGACCTCGACGACCGCGCGGTCGTGCGGCTGCTCGAACGCCTCGGCGAGGCCGACTACCGGATCGCCGAGGGCGCGAACGAGCAGGTGCAGTTGGAGGCGCTACTGGCGGCGCTGTCGCTGGACGACGAGGAGTAGTCACCACGAGCGAACCGTGTGAGCGAGCGGCTCTTTTGGTCGAGCTTTTGCGAGGAGTGGTGGCGAGCGGAGCGAGCCACCCGACGAGTAAAAGGTCGAGGTCGCAGCTGGAGGCGCTACTGGCGGCGCTGTCGCTGGACGACGAGGAGTAGTCGCACAAAGAACTTGTAGCCCGGCCCGGGTTTCTCGGGCGTGACCCATCCCCGACGCCGTGTTCTCGCATCGACGGTCGCCCTCCTGACTGCGGGCTGTCTCTCCGGGACGGACCGAACGGCAACCGAAACAGACCGAACGACGGGGACCGACTCACCACCACCGACAGCGGAAACGGCGACGCCACAGCCGGGGGCACCAGCGTACCTTCCACCGGACGCGAAAGGGTGGGAACGAACCGACGCCGAGAGCGGTACGTACAGCCGGTTCGGAGCGAACGACGGGACTCGCGGATACTACGAACGCGACGGCACCGAGCTACAGGTGCTCGTGATGCGGTTCGACTCCCGGGACGGCGCCCGCGACCAAGCCCGGATTCAGTACTGTCAGGCTGGCTGGCCGGTTGTCCTCACGGACGGCCCGTTCATGATCGCCGCGGGCACCGGGACGCCATCCCTGACCGCGACGCCCGAACGCCCGCCGACGATGGAGGCGACGCCGACGGCCGACGCCGTCGAAACCACCATCGCACTCTTGGGACACTCCCCGAAACTCACGGAGGAAGACATCCGGGAGCACCGGTTCACGGACGCCGACTGCGAGTCCTGAACAGAACACCACACTGATCACTCGCGAGGCGACCCGACGAGGAACTAGTCGGTAGCGACCGCTGCGCTTATTCGCCGCGCTCCGAAACGGCGAGTCATGCAGCCGATCCACGCCCGCTACCCCTTCTTCGACGAGGCCCGCGAGGCCGTCGGGGAGCTGGGCGCCTCGGTGCCCGAACTGGCCGCGTCGGGCGACCCGGCCGTCGAGCGCGGCCGGGAGCGCGTCGAGCGCGCGCTGACCGAGGGGACCACCGCGCCCGCCGAGCCGGGGCGGTGGAGCGACGAGGCCGAACTGCTCTCCTACCCCGTCGCGCGCGTGCTCGTCTCCCTCCTGTCCGAGGAGAAAGCCGTCGAGAAGTACGCCGCTGCGGAGGCGTCGACGGCCGCGGCCCGCTTCGCCGAGGACGTGACCGGCGACGACGACGGCCTGCGCAGCACGACCGACGCCTCCGTGTCGCTTCCCCGAATCCTCCGAGAGTTCGAACTCGACGGCGCGGTCCGGGAGGAACGCCTCGCCGGCGCGGAGCGGAACCGCAGTGCGGGCGCGACCGACCGCGACTGGTACCGCGTCGGCGTCGAGCAGTACCTCCTGCTCACCGACGACTGGGGGGAGGAGTGGCGGCTGGTGAACCGCGAACTCGCCGACGGCGAGGTCCGGGTCCAGCGCGGCGAACTGTACGGCGCCGACGGCGAGGGGCTGCTCGTCGAGGCCGTCCGGCGCCGCGTGGCCGCGGGGCTGCCGTTCGACCTCGGCGACGACCGCCGGGACACGCTGGAGGACGCGCTCGCGGAGCCGCTGTCGGCGCTTCGGGACCTGCTCGGCGAGCGCGTGGCGGTCCGGGACATCGACGCCGTGGTACCGGAGCTGTTCCCGGACTGTCTCGACGAGCTACTGACCCGAGCCGAGAGCGAAGCGTTGGACGACACCGAGTCGTTCGCGCTCCTCTCCTTCCTCGCCGCGATCGGCCTCGACGCCGACGGGGCGGCGGCGTTCTGTGCCGACACGACGCTCGAGGAGGCGCAGGTCCGGTACGCGGTCGAGCGACTCGGGGAGAAACGCGGCGCGCAGTACCCGCCGCCGTCGTGTGAGACGCTCGAGTCGTACGGGATCTGTACGAACCAGAACGGCCACCGCGAGCGGGCGAACCACCCGCTCGTGCTGTACCGCGAGCGACTGCGGGAGACGCCGCCGGAGGAGCGCGTCGACTGGCGCGAGCGGGAGCCGGCTCAGTCCTGACTCGCGAAGTACAGCCCCAGCGCCCCCATGAGGAGGATGAAGCCGGTCAGAGAGCCGAGCATCGCGAGGCCGCCCGTGGCGGAGAGTCCTCCGTCGACGCCGAAGGTCGTGCCGACGACGACGAACGAGACGATGAACAGGGCGACGGCGGCGATCGAGAGCACGATCTTCCGCCCCATGCCCTCCTCGATATCCATACTCCGGAGTCGCCCGGGAGCACCCTAAAGCACTTCGATGCGGCTCAGTCGAGCGCGTCGGCCGCCTCGTCGACGGTGAGGGTGCCGTCGGCGACCGCCTGCAGCAGCTTCCGGACGCCCTCGTCCGGGTCGTCGTCCTCGCCGTCGGTGGTGGCGGTGCCGCGCTCGGTCGCCTCCTCGAGGGTGACCTTCTCGGTGTCACCGACGAGTTCGGCCATGTCGGTGCCGTCGGCGAGCGCGGTCTCCTTCTTCACGCGGTAGTTGCCGCCGTCGGTCGTGTAGCAGTCGCTCGGGTGGAAGAAGTACCAGTCCTCGCGGTCGAACCGCACGCCGATGCGGGGTTTGGCGCCGAAGTTCTGAGCGAAGTAGACGAGCGCCTGCACCTCCTCGCCGGTGAGGTAGATCGGGTCGCCCGCGGAGGACTTGGCCTCGATAGCGTAGAAGTTCTCGCCGTTGCCCGCGAGCACGTCCGGGAGCTCCCGCTGGGTCGCGCTCCCGCTGGCGGGCGCGCGCATGACGGCGAAGCCGGCGTCGTCGAGCCGGTTGACGAGCTCGCGCTCGCGCCGGTCGCCTTTCTTGTTCGTCGGCATTGGGTTTGAGTCGGGTACGAGGGGGCAAAAGGCGGTCGGTGAAAGGTGGGAGACGTGAGGGTATCGGGGAGTGCGTTCGACAGCAACCGCGGCGGCAACAGCATCTCGATGCTTGGCCACTTGCGGCCGCAGTGCGCCGGACAGAAAGCCCGGCGCAGTACCGAGTCCCCACCCCTCCCCCGCGGGCCGGCGACCGCTGCCGGCCCGCGGCGTCCACCGCCACCGCACCGCTGCGGCGGTTGGCGCGAAACGGTCGCGCCTCCGTGCGCGAGCGAGCGCGAGGGACGAGCGAGCATCGCGAGCGAGTCGGCTGGGGAGGTCCGAGGCCGTGCGGAGGCGGTGCGGTCGCAAGTGGTCTAGCCTCGAACTGCCGTTGCTGTTCGAGTCACCAGTCCGACCGCCATCAACGACGACGCCAAAACCACCGGAAAACGGCCCTCAGAACCGCGAATCTACGTCCCGTGCTGCCACGACGACATGTACTCGACCTGCTCGTCGGTCAGCCCGTCGTACTCGACGCCCTCGGCGGCGAGCTTGATCTCCGCGACTTCCTTGTCCAGTTCGTCCGGCACTTCGTGGACCCCAGCCTCGTACTCGTCGCCGTTCTCCACGATCTCCCGGACGCAGACCGCCTGAATCCCGAAGGACTGGTCCATAACCTCGACGGGGTGGCCCAGCCCGACGGGCGCGGCGAGGTTGACGAGTCGCCCCTCGGCGAGCACGTTCAGCCGGCGGCCGTCGGCCATCTCGAACGCTTCGACGCCGTCGCGGGCCTCGTAGCGGTCGACCGCGAGGTCGTCGAGGTCGTCGAGATTGATCTCCACGTCGAAGTGGCCCGCGTTGGCCAGCAGCACGCCGTCCTGCATCTTCTCGAAGTGCTCGCGGGTGATCACGTCCTTGTTCCCGGTGGTGGTGATGAACACGTCGCCCTCCTCGGCGGCCTCGGCCATCGGCAGCACGTCGTACCCCTCCATGTGCGCTTCCAGCGCCTTGCGCGGCTCGACCTCACAGACGACGACGTTGGCGTCCTGCCCGGCCGCCTTCGAGGCCACGCCCTTGCCGCAGTAGCCGTAGCCGGCGACGACGACCGTCTTGCCGGCCCACGAGAGGTTCGTGGTCATCGCGATCGCCGACAGCGCCGACTCGCCCGTCCCGTGGACGTTGTCGAACAGGCGCTTCATCGGCGTGTCGTTGACCGCGAACATCGGGTAGTTCAGCTCCCCGTCCTCGTCCATCGCGCGCAGGCGGTGGACGCCGGTGGTCGTCTCCTCGGCGCCGCCGACGATGGAGTCGATCAGCTCGGGGTGCTCCTGGTGGATGCGGAACACCATGTCCGCGCCGTCGTCGACCGTGATCGTCGGCTCGTGGTCGATGACGGACTCGATGGCGGCGTAGTACTCCTCGTCGTCGACGCCGCGAACGGCGTAGGAGGTGACGTTGTCGACGGCGTCCAGCGCGACGCTCACGTCGTCGTGGGTCGAGAGGGGGTTGCAGCCGGTGACCGCGACCTCGGCGCCGCCGAGGGCGAGCGTCTCGACGAGGATCGCCGTCTTGGCCTCGACGTGCATCGCCATCCCGATCGTCTCTCCCGTCAGGGGTTTCTCGGCCTCGAAATCCTCCCGGATCGACTGGAGGATGGGCATGTGCTGGAGCGCCCAGTCCATCTTCCGGCGGCCCTCCTCGCGGAGCGCCTCGGGGTTGTCGACGTGCGCGGTGACGCGCTCGTAGGAACTCATGGCTGTAGGTTCTGGGAGGGAGCGCAAAACGGTGTCGAAGGTCCGGCA
Organism: Halolamina salina; assembly: GCF_054653455.1. NCBI lineage: Archaea > Methanobacteriati > Methanobacteriota > Halobacteria > Halobacteriales > Haloferacaceae > Halolamina > Halolamina salina. The sequence continues at coordinate 2,475,125 of NZ_BAAIGE010000002.1, forward strand.
CGGTGACGGGCAACCGTGCCGGTCGAAAGGTCAGTTCGCGGCGGCAGTCGGCCGGAGGAACACCATCGCGACCCCCGCCAGCACCGCCAACACGGCTCCGATCGCGAAGGAGGCCGACCAGCCGATCACGAGCACCAGCCCGCTCGCGACCGTCCCGCCGAGCACGCCGCCGAATAGCTTCCCGGTGTACAGCGCCGCGTAGTTCTCCGAGGAGTAGGTCCGGCCGTAGTAGTCGGCGACGATGTTGGGAAACACCGCGAACACCGGCGCACGGAACAGCGCGGCGGCGCCGATCAGCACGACGAAGCCCGCCCCGAAGCCGGCCTCCCCGGCGGCGACGGCGCCCGCGAGCGCCACCCCACAGAGCACGAGCGAGACAGTGACCGTGCGCCGGCGGCCGAACCGGTCCGAGAGGCTCCCGCCGACCACCGTCCCGCCGGCTTCCGAGAGCGCGACCGCCGACGCCGCCGCGGTGCCGGCCGCCGCCGGCAGCGACAGCGCCGACGCGAAGGAGACGACCTTGCCGATGACCATCAGCCCGACGCCGTTGACGGCGACGAAGACCAGATACAGCAGCCAGAACTGCCACGTCCGGACCGCGCCGCGCCACCCGACTGCGTTTTCGTCCGTGGCGTCGACCCCGGCCTCCGCGTCGAACGCCGTCGACGGTGGATCGCGAAGCACGGCTGCCGCCACGAGCGCGGCGCCGCCGACCGCCGCCGCGAACACCAGCAGCGTCCGCTCGAACTGGGCGGCCACGCCGCCCCGAAGCGCCGGAATCAGGAGGAAGCTGAGGCCGGGGAAGGACATGCCGACGATCCCCGTAGCGAGCCCGCGACGGTCGGTGAACCACTTCACCGGCGTGTTGACCGCGACGGTGTAGACGGCGCTGACGCCCACACCGCCCAGCGCGTAGCCGAGGTAGGCCGCCGGCAGCGAGCGCGCGACCGCGAGGGCCGCGAGGCCGCCGGTCAGACAGATCGCTCCCGCCACCAGCGGGGGTCGCGGGCCGTAGCGGTCGCGAACCCAGCCCGCGGGGAACTGCCCGAGCGTCTGGAAGACGACGAACAGCGTGAACACGGTGCCGAGCGCCGACTCCGGCGCCCCCAGCCGGCTCCCGAGCGGGAGTCGGATCGACGACCAGCCGAACTGGTAGATCCCCGCGGCACCCATCGCCAGGGCCGCGGCGACGACCAACTCCCATCCCGAGAACCGAAGGTCGGTACGGTCCATTCCGCCGGCTACGCCACCCGGTCGGCCAGCGCCTCGGCCTGCTCCTCGGCGCGTTCTTTCACCGCCTCGGCGTCCAGCGTCTGAATCTCCCGGTCTTCCATCAGCACCTCGCCGTCACAGACGGTGTGCCGCACGTCCTGCCCGCTCGTCGCGTACGCGAGGTGGCTCACCAGATCGTGCTCGGGCGTCAGGTGCGCCGCGTCGAGATCGACGACCGCGAGATCCGCGTTCGCGCCCGCCTCGATCCGGCCGGAGTCGAAGCCGAGCGCCGCCGCCGACCCCTCGGTCGCCATCCGGACCGCCGCGCTCGCCGGGACCGCCGCGGCGTCGTCGGCGCCGAGCTTCCCGAGCATCGCGGCGTCGCGGATCTCGTCGAACATGTCGAGGTCGTTGTTCGAGGCGGCGCCGTCGGTGCCGAGGCCGACCGTGACGCCCGCGTCGAGCATTTCGGCGACGGGAGCGATCCCGGACGCGAGCTTGGCGTTCGAGGCCGGGCAGTGGACCGCGACGGCCTCGGAGTCGGCGAGGAGTTCGATCTCCTCGTCGTCGACGTGGACGCAGTGAGCGAGGAAGTCGCCGTCCGCGAGCAGGCCCACGTCCTCGGCGTACGCAAGCGGGCGAACGCCGCGCTCGTCGACGATCGGCGCGACCTCGTCCTCGGTCTCGTTGGCGTGGATGTGGACCGGGAGGTCGGCCTCGCGGGCGCGCTCGACGGCCTCTCGGAGGAGTTCCTCGTTCACCGTCGTCAGCGAGTGGGGCATCACCGCCGTCGAGATCCGGCCGCCGGCGAGGCCGTCGTACTGCTCGGCGAAGTTGACGCTCTTCTCCATGTCCTCGCGGGCGCCCTCCTCGGATTTGCCGACGGAGACGAAGCCGTGGCCGAGCATCGCGCGCAGGCCAGAGCTCTCGACGACGCCGGCGACGTGAGGCTCCTCGAAGTACATGTCGACGAAGCCGGTCGTCCCGGTGCGGATCATCTCGACCGCGGCGAGTTCGGTGCCGACGCGGATGTCCTCGGCGGTGAGTTCGCCCTCCGCGGGCCAGATGTCCTCCTGCAGCCACGCGTCGAGGGGCTTGTCGTCGGCGTACCCCCGGAGCAGCGTCATCGGGGCGTGGCCGTGGGCGTTGACGAGGCCGGGGACGACGAGGCCGCCGCCGGCGTCGAGCGTCTCCTCCGCCGTAGCGTCGATCTCGTCGGGGGCGGCGACGCGGTCGATGTCGCCCGTCGACTGGTCGATCAGCACGTCGGCCTCGGCGATCGAGTGGTCGGGGCGGAGCACGCGGCCGTTCGCGATACGGAGCGTATTCATGCCCGGGAGTGGCGGGGCCGGGGGCGTTAAGCCGTCGTTCCTCGACGCCGACGACAGCCGCGTGCTACACCGGCGCCGAGCCGATCAGCGCGATCAGACTGAACAGGATCGCGCCGAGGATGACGCTCACCGTGAAGTGGATGACGACGACGCCCGCGAGCAGCCGGCGGTTCAGGCCGTGGATGTAGCGGAAGGCGACGGCGTCGACGGCCAGCGCGGCGAGGAGGCCGAGCAGCGGCGAGAACTCGAACGTCGCCACGAGGAACGCGATCGCCGCGACCGGCGGCCCCACGATCGCGTGCGGGGAGAGCGACACGTCGCCGAGCAGGTTGCGGGCGGCGATGAAGGCGGTCAGCGAGAGGAAGGCGGCGAACAGCAGCCACGTCGCGATCACCGAGAGGGTCGTCGCCTGCAGCGTGGCCGGCTGGGAAACGGCGACCAAGGAGAGCACGCTGTCAGTCCAGCAGGCCGAGTTCGTCGAGCCGTTCGGTGATCACGTCGACGGCCTCGGCGGCGTCTGCCGGCTCCTTCCCGCCGGTGATGACGAGCTTGCCGGAGCCGAACAGCAGCGCGACCACGTCCGGCTCCTCCAGCCGGTAGACCAGCCCCGGGAACTGCTCGGGCTCGTACTCGATGCTCTCCAGCCCGAGGCCGATGGCGATAGCGTTGAGGTTCAGGCTCTCGCCGAGGTCGGCGCTGGTGACGATGTTCTGGACGGTGATCTCCGGGTCGTCCTCGATCGGGATGCTCAGCTCCCGCAGTTTGTCGAAGACGATGTGGAGGCTCTCGTGGACGTCGTCGGTCGACTTCGCACCGGTGCAGACGATCTTGCCCGAACGGAAGATCAGCGCGGCGGATTTGGGGTCCTGCGTGCGGTAGACCAGCCCCGGGAACTGCTCGGGGTCGTAGTCGGCGCCCTCCAGATCCATGGCGACACTCTGGAGATCGAGCTCTTGGCCGATGCCCGTCGAGGCAACGACGTTCTCGATGGTGATCGTCTCCTTGGGGTCGGTCATCGCTTTAAGGGTCGGCGGAGAGGTTTAAATAGGTTGGTGGGTCAGACGTGCCGGAACCCCCAGCAGGGGCGCCCACGGCGGAACGCCAGCCTCTTTCCGGCTCCCGACCCACCCTCGGGCGTGTACTGTCTCGAACTCGCCGGCGAGGACGACGCGTTCGCGGCCCGCGAGGCCGAAGCCGCCGCGGCGGGCGTCGAACTGCTCGCGCCCGGCCTCGCCCGTGCGGGCCACGTCGACCGCGACCGCCTCCGCGGGCTGGCGTACACGCACGCCGCCGACGAGCTGGTGGCCCGGACCGAGGCGAGCGTCGACGCCGCCGCGGTCGCGCTCGAGGCCGCCGGGATCGACCGCGAGGGGACGGTCGCGGTGCGCGCCCGCGACGTGCGCGGACTCACGGGCGTGAGTACCGCGGCCGCGGAGCGCCGACTCGGCGGCGTGCTCGTCGACCGCGGGTTCGAGGTGGATCTCGACGATCCGGACCACGAACTGCGGGCGCTGTTCTCCGCCGAGGACGGGCTGGCAGACCCGGACAGCGACGCCGCGGCCGCCGAGCAGGGGCAGATTCCCGCCAACGAAGGGGTCTGCGTGCTCGGCTGGCTCGACTGCGAGTCCGAGCGCGACTTCGGCGAGCGCCAGCCCACGGATCGGCCGTTCTTCCAGCCCGGGAGCATGGCACCGATGGACGCCCGGGCGCTCGCGAACATCGCCGGCGCGGCGTCGGGGCGGCGGATTCTGGACCCCATGTGCGGCACGGGCGGGCTGTTGATCGAGGCCGGCCTCGTCGGCGCCGATCTGGTGGGAACCGACGCGCAGTGGAAGATGGTCCGCGGGACGGCGAAGAACCTCGACGCGCTGGTCGAGGGCGTCGATTCGGCGGTCGCCCGGGCGGACGCGACCGCGCTCCCGCTGCGGGAGGGCGCCGTCGACGGCGTGGCGTTCGACGCGCCGTACGGCCGGCAGTCGAAGATCGCGACGCATCGCTTGGAGGACCTCGTGGCGGGGGCGCTATCGGAGGCGGCGCGGGTGAGCACGGCCGATGCGACCTGCGTGCTGATGGCCGATCGTGACTGGCGCGAGGCGGTTTCGGCGACGGCGTGGCGGGTCACGGATCGCTTCGAGCGACGGGTCCATCGCTCGCTGACTCGGCACGTCCACGTTCTGGAGAAGCGGCCGGACGATCGATAGCGAGGAGTCCGTTTTCGGGCTGCTCGGACAGTGACTGCGACAGAAGGTCGATCGCCGGTAGGTGAGACAGCGACCGCAACAGCATCTCGTTCGTAGACCACTTGTGACCGCAGCGTGCCGGACACGAGGTCCGGCACAGCGCCGAGTCCCCACCCCTCCCCCCGCCGGCGCCGACCGGTGGCGCCGGCGAGGCGTCCACCGCGACCGCACCGCGGCCGGCGGTGGCGCGCGACGTAAGCGCCTCCGTGCGCGAACGAGCGCGCGAGGGACGAGTGACTGAGCGACAGCGAAGGAACGAGTCGGCTGGGGAGGTCTGTGGGCTGTGCGGGGCGGTGCGGTCACAAGTGGCCAAGCTCACTCCGCGGTCCTGTTCGGAGTTGGGACACCGAGATACGCGGTACGCCCACCGTCGAAAACAGCGAACTCCGTGGTCCTGTTCGCAACCCCACCTCGACAAGCGACTAAACAGAGAAGCCAAACAGCCTATTCCCCGGTATCCACCGCAACCACCGTCTCCCCCGCCGTCACGTCCTCGCCCTCCTTCACACGCAAATCCGCGAACTCCACCCGTTCGGGCAGCAGCACGTCGACGCGGCTGCCGAAACTGATGTGGCCGACCTTCTCCCCCCGCTCGACCGACTCGCCCTCCTCGACGTACGGGTGAATCCGGCGGGCGAACCAGCCCGCGATCAGCGAGAGTTCGTACTCCCCGCAGTCGATCTCGACGCGCTCGTTCCGCTCGGACTCCTTGGAGAACGCCGGCTTGTTCGCTCCGGCGCGGTGGGTGACCGACTCGACGGCGCCGTCGGCGGGCGCTCGGTTCACGTGCACGTCGGTGACGTTCATGAACACGCCCACGCGGATGCGGCCCTCCTCCTCGCGGATCACCGAGACGCTGCCGTCGGCGGGCGCGACGAACCCCGACTCGGGCGGTTCGCGCTCGGGGTCGCGGTGAAACAGGATCGCCGCCACCCCCAGTGCGGCCAGCGTGAGGCCGATCGGCCCCGACAGCGGCGTCAGCACGATGCCGGCGAAAAGCGGCGGGAGCCCGTACCGGAGTGCGCCGGGTGCAAGCGACGGGCCGGGAAGCTCCATCAGGCCTCCCCCCGCAGGTGATTACGGCCCGCGGCCCACGAACTCAGCAGGTGGGTGAGGTGGATCGTGTCGTCGCTCCCCTCGATCAGGTCGGCGTCGGCCTCGCCCGCGAGCCGGTAGAGCCGCGCGAGTTTCTCGCCGGAGTACTCGCTGCGGGCGACCCGCAGCAGCTCCTGTAACAGTTCCTCGCCGTCGTACCCCTCGTCGAGCAGGTCGTCGACGGTCGAGCGCGCCGTCGAGAAGTCGCCCTCCGCGGCCGCAGAGAGCGCCGACGCGAGTTCGTCGTCGTGGCCCACCTCGTCCAGCACCTCGTAGGCCGCCTGCATCGTCACCTCCTCGTGCTGGGCGGCGGCCGTCTGGGCGCCGAGCACGGCTTTCCGCAGGTCGCCGTCGGCGTAGCCCGCGACGAACTCCAGCCCGTCGTCGTCGTACTCGACGTCCTCGGCGTCGAGGATCTCGGCGAGCACGCTCTCGATCTCGTCGTGGCTCGGCGCCCTGACGGGGACCGGGAAACACCGCGAGCGGATCGGCGCGATCAGCTTCGAGGGCTGGCGGGTGGCGATCACGAACTGCGTGGTGCGGTGGTGCTGCTCCATCACCCGACGCAGCGCCTGCTGGAAGTCCTCGCGGATCGCCTCGGCGTTGTCCAGCAGGACCGTCTTGAACTCCCCCGAGACCGGCGCGTAGCTCGCGGATTCTTTGAGCACGCGGTTGATCATGTCTCGCTTTGCCATCCGGCTCCGCCCTTCGAGGAACTGCGCGAACCGGGGGTCCTCGCGGATCTCCTTCTTCGTCCGGTCGAAGAAGTCCGCGACGTTGATCTCCACGAGGTCGTTCTCGTAGTCCTCGTGCGCCTCGCGGGCCAGCGCCCGGACGGCGGCGGTCTTGCCGGCGCCCGGCGGCCCCTGCACGACGAGGTTCATCGGCTCGTCGACGGCTCGCTCGAGGCGCTCGCGGGCCTCCGCCTGCGGCAGGTCCGCGATCGCGGGCGCGTGGCGCTCGGTCCAGAGCGGCTCGTCCATCGGCTCGGGATAGCCCGTCGGGGGGTAAGAACTCCCCGGTCCGGGCGACACTTTTGCCGTCGCTATCGACGAGAACGCTCGAAGAAGTGCAAAACCGCGCGGTCGCAGTAGTTAGAAGACGGGGCCGGCGAGGGCGGACGACTCGGTGCCGTTCGCCGTCGGCGTCCCGTCGTCGCCGGACTGCTCGACGGCGACCTCGAGTTCACCCTCGGCCTCGCCGCGTTCGGCCGCGAGTTCGAGTTCCTCGGCGTCGGTGGGCACGGCCACGACGATGGTGCCGTTCTCGCCCGTCTCGCCGATCTCCTCGCCGTTTGCGGTCACGACGGCGCCGGTGACGGCGCTGCCGTTCTGGGTGACCGTCACGGTCACGTTCTCGCCGGCGGTCGCGTTGCCGTCGAGGGAGAGTTCGAGGGGCTGTTCTGCCTCGTCGTCGTCAGTCTCGTTCTCCTCGGCCTCCTCAGGTCGGTCGTCTTTCTCCTCGATCTCGACCTGGTCGCCCGTGCCGGACTCGCCCACGACCGGCTTGAGGATGTACTTCCCGGAGTTGCCCGCCTTGAACACGGTGATGTCGAACACGAAGTCGACCGCCTCGCCGTTACCGACGGTGAACTCCTTCTTGAGCTGGAGCTTGTTGCTCGGCAGCTTCACGTTCGTCGAGGTGCCGTCGTTCAGCGTGCCGTTGATCGCGGCGATGTGGACGAACGTCTTGTCGTAGGTGCCGTTCTGGACCGCGAGGGTCCCGAGCTTCGAGGCGTTTGCGCCCTGAAGCTCGGTCAGATCGACGGTGACGTTGTTCACGTCCTTCTCGACCCACGCGCTCTCGTTCTCGCCGCCGTCGTCGACACGGTGGACGCCGACCTTCTCGATGGTGACGTTGAGGTGGTCGAAGTCGGCGATGGCGTTGCGCTCGTCGCTGACGTAGAAGTCGAGGCTCGCGCTCGTCTCGGTCGTCGCTGTCGCCGTCTCCGTCGTCGCCTCCGTCTCGGCCTCCTCGTCCTCGTCCTCGTCGTCACGGTCGCCCTGCTTCGCGGCGGGGCGCTCCTCGATCTCCTGATCGGGGCCGGACTCGCTCGCGACCGGCTGGATGTTGTAGCTGCCCGACTGGCCGCGCTTCACGACGGTGATGTCGAACACGAAGTCGATCTCCTCGCCGTTACCGACGGTGAACTCCTCGTTGAGGTGGAGCTTGCTGCTCGGCAGCTTCACGTTGGTCGAGGAGCCGTCCGTCAGCGTGCCGTTCACGTCGCTGATGTGGACGAACACCTTGTCGTAGGTGCCGTTGGGCGCGTCGATCTGCCCGACGACCGTGGCGTTGTTGCCCTGTAGCTCGGTCAGGTCGACGGTGACGTTGTCGACGTCCTGCGTGACCCAGCCGTCGTCCTCGGCGTCGATCTCCTCGGTCTCGGAGACCTCAGTCTCTGAAACCTCGGTTTCCGACTCCTCGGCGTCGCCCTCGGAGTCGTCGACGCGGTGGGCCGCGATCTGAGTCACCGTGACGTTGAGGTGCTCGAAGTCGTCTATCGCGTTGTTCTGGTCGCTGATGTACATGTTGACCGTCCCCTCCCCACTACCGTCGCTCCCGCCCGGAGCGACGCCGGAGCCACACCCCGCGAGGAGGAGCATGGCCGCGGCGAGAACCGTCGCTACAGTCTGGCGTTTCATCGTGCTCCACCCTACTCGCTCGAGCGGGATAACCCCCAGTAGCGTTTCAGCCGGATGGGGGCCGTTTCAGTCGAATAAAGCCCGCGAGACCGGCGGGAACCGGCCGGCTGAGGCGTTCGCCGAGTCGACAGCGGTAAACCGCCGCCCGAACCACCCACAGCCATGACTCTCCGGACGACGTTCCTCGGCACCAGCGGGGCGGTGCCGACGACGCGGCGGGCCCCGAGCGCGGTGATGGTGAACCGCGAGGGCGAACGGTTCCTCTTCGACTGCGGCGAGGGGACCCAGCGGCAGATGATGCGGTTCAACACCGGGTTCGACGTGGAGCACGTGCTGCTCACGCATCTCCACGGCGACCACATCCTCGGGCTGCCCGGTCTGCTCCAGACGTGGGACTTCCAGGACCGCACGGGCGCACTGGCGATCCACGCCCCGCCCGGCTCGCGCCGGCAGATACGTGACCTGATCGGCGCCGGCGGGCACGACACCGGGTTCCCGGTCCGGATCCACGAGGTCGCGCCCGGCAACGTCGCCATCGACGGCGACGCGTTCGAGATCCGCGCGTTCGAGACCGAACACCGCACCACTTCGCAGGGGTACGCGCTGATCGAGGACGACCGGAAGGGGCGGTTCATGCGCGAGAAAGCCGAGGAAGAACTGGATATCCCGCCCGGCCCGGCCTACGGCAAGCTTCACGAGGGGGAGACGGTCGAACTCGACGACGGCCGCGTCATCGAGCCTGAGCAGGTCGTCGGCGACCCCCGACCCGGCCGCTCGCTGGTGTACACCGGCGACACTCGGCCCGTCGAGTCGACCGTCGAAGTCGCCGACGAGCCGGACCTGCTGATCCACGACGCGACGTTCGACGACGAGATGGCCGGCCGCGCGCGCTCGACCGGCCACGCGACCGCTCGCGAGGCCGGCGAGATCGCCCAGCGCGCCGGCGCGAAGCGGCTGGCGCTGACCCACATCTCCTCGCGGTATCCGGGTGACGCCTCGGGCCACGAACGCGAGGCCGGCGCGTCGTTCGACGGGGACTGTTTCGTCGCCGAGGACGGGCGGACGATCGAGATCCCGTTCCCCGATGGGGAGTAGGCACGGCGGACGAACAGCCACCCCGGCGTCGGATATTTAGCCGGCAAGCGCCAACCGCGGCTGTGAACGCCCCGAGCCCCACCGACGGGCCGGTGTTCGGCGTCGACATCCAGAGCGGCGACGTCCGCGGCGACGCGCCGACCTACGCCCTCGTGATCCTCCGCCCCGACGACGGCGACGAGGGGGAGGCCGGCGTCGAGCGCGACGCCGTCTCGCGCCGGAAGCTCCGCCGCCTGATCGAGGAGGCGGAGCCGACCCGGCTGGCCGTCGACAACATGTACGAACTCGCGGCCGACAAGAACGCCCTCGTGGGCTTTCTCCGGTCGCTCCCCGCCGGCACCGATCTCGTGCAGGTGACGGGCGCGAACCGCCCCGAACCGCTCTCGCGGGTCGCCCAGCGCTACGGCGTCCCCTACGCGAAGAAGCCGATGAAGGAGGCCGAGGCGGCCGCGCGGCTGGCCCACCGTAACGTCGGCCAGCGCGTGACCGCCTTCGGCGACACGACCACCGTCAAGGTCTCCCGCGGCCGCTCGGCTGGCGGCGGCGGGGGGTGGAGCGAGGACCGCTTCACCCGCCGGATCCACGGCAACGTCCGGAAGGCCGCCCGCGAGGTGGAGTCCGATCTCGACGACGCGAACCTCGAGTACGAGAAGGAGGTGACCGAGAAGTACGGCGGCCTCTCGAACGCGGTCTTCACCGTCGAGGCCCGCCCCGAGGACATCCCCGTCTCGAACACGCGGAACGGCGACGTGCGGATCGAGATCGAGCGCGAGCGCCGCGACGGCATCGAGTTCGAACCGCTCGTGAAGCGGCGGGACCACGTGGTCGTCGGGATCGACCCCGGCACGACCACCGCCGCGGCCGTGGTGGGGCTTGACGGCACCGTCCACGACCTCTTCTCCTCGCGGACGAGCGACACCGCCGAACTCACCGAGTGGCTGATCGAGCGCGGCCGGCCGATGCTCGTGGCAGCGGACGTGACGCCGATGCCCGAGACCGTCGAGAAGTTCCGCCGGAGCTTCGACGCGGCGGGCTGGACGCCCGAGTCCGACCTGCCGGTCGACGAGAAGCTCCACCGTACCCGCGATCACGCCTACGAGAACGACCACGAGCGGGACGCGCTCGCGGCGGCGCTGTTCGCCGTCGACGACCACGCCGACCAGTTCGAGCGCATCGCCGCGAAGGTGCCCCCGAAGCTCGACCGCGAGGCGGTGATCGCCCGGGTCGTCTCCGGCGAGGAGTCCGTGGAAGCGGTCGTCCGGGAGCTGACCGACGACGGCGCCGACGAGGAAGACGAGCAGGAACACGAGGAGCGCGAACTCACCGAGGAGGAGCGGCGCATCCGCGACCTCGAAGCGCAGGTGGGCCGGCTCAAGGAGCACACCGAGGAGCTTGAAGAAGAGCTCGAGGAGAAGGAAAACGAGATCAGAGAGTACGAGCGCGAGCTCAGCGACGCCCGCAAGAAAGAACGGCGCGAGGCTCGCGAGCGCCGCGAGGTGAACCGGCTCGAACGCCGCGCCGAGCGCCTCGAACGCGAGCGCGACGAGGCGATCGCGGAGAACGAGGAGCTTCACGAGAAGCTCGCCCGGCTGAAGACGCTCTGGAAGCTGGACCACTCGGACTTCAGCGACGTGGCAGGCGACCGCGACCTCGTCGCGGTGAAGACGATCCCGCAGTTCACCCGCGACGCGATCGACCGCGCCGACGAGGAGTTCGGTCTCGCGGCCGGCGACGTGATCTACCTCCGGGACGCAAGCGGCGCCGGCACGTCGACGGCCGAGCGGCTCGCCGAGACCGAGCCACGGCTGGTGCTCAAAAACGGAAACCTCTCGGAGGAGGCCGACGCGGTGCTGTTCGACCACGAGATCCCCGTGGCGCCGGCCGACCCCGTGACGATACAGGAGGTGGACGAACTGGCCGTGGCCCGCGAAAGCGAGGTCGAAGAGGCGATCGACGACTGGGAGGACCGCGCCGAGGAGCGTCGGCGCGAGCAGACCGAGAGCATGATGGATCGCGTGATCTCCGAGCACCGCGCCGACGAGCGGCTGGGTGGGGAAGGCGCGTAGGCGTCACCGTTCGCCTCGTTCACACAGTTCCAGAAAGCCTAACCCCGCTCCCGGGGCAGTTCGGGTATGGACGCACACGACCTGATCACCCGCAACGCCGCGGAGGTCGTCACCGAGGACGAGGTCGAGGAGCTGGCAGCCGATCCCGAAGGGAAGCGCGCCTACGTCGGCTACGAGCCCTCCGGCGTGCTCCACATCGGGCACATGCTGGGCGCGAACAAGCTGATCGACCTGCAGGAGGCGGGGATGGAGGTCGTGATCCTGCTCGCGGACGTCCACGCCTACCTCAACGGAAAGGGGACGTTCGCAGAGATCCGTGACACCGCCGAGCGGATGCAGGAGCAGTTCGTCGCCTACGGGCTCGACGAGGAGAAGACCGAGTTCCGACTGGGCTCGGAGTTCCAGTTCGACGAGGAGTACGTGCTCGACCTCCACGCGCTCGAACTGGAGACGACGCTCTCCCGCGCCGAGCGAGCGATGAGCGAGATCGGCTCCGGCGACTCCGTGACCGTCTCGCAGGCGGTGTACCCGCTGATGCAGGCGCTGGACATCGAGTACCTCGACATCGACCTCGCTGTCGGCGGAATGGAGCAGCGGAAAGTGCACATGCTCGCCCGCGACACGCTGCCCAGCGTCGACTACGAGTCACCGACCTGCCTGCACACGCCGCTGATCTCCGAACTCTCCACGGGAATCGGGAAGATGTCCAGCAGTTCGGGCGTCACCATCTCCATGGAGGACTCCACGGAGGACATCGAGGAGAAGGTCAACGGCGCGTTCTGCCCGGCGGGCGAGGTCGACCCGGACCCGACCGACGACGGCGAGGAGCGCAACAACCCCGTGTTGGAAATCTTCGAGTACCACGTGTTCCCGCGGTTCGACGAGGTGGTCGTCGAGCGCCCAGAGGAGTACGGCGGCGATCTGGAGTACGACAGCTACGAGGAGCTGGAGGCCGACTTCGCGTCGGGCGAACTCCACCCCGCCGACGCCAAGCCGACGCTGGCGCGCTACCTCGACGAACTGATCGAGCCGGGGCGGGCGAAGCTCCGAGAGCAGCGTAACTGACGCCGCTTTCTCGCCTTAGACCATTCCGAACTGCCGCATCACGTTCCCGACGAGCGCGCGGACCACCAGCCCCAGCCCCGCGAGGACGAACGCGAGGCCGGCGGCGACGATCGGCGCCCGCCACGCGACGAGTGCGATCCCGGCGAGGACGAGGAGGATACCGGCGATACCGCCGACACCGAGTCGGTCGTACATACGTAACGCTGCGAAGGGTGCGGTGAAAACGCCGGCGGTCCTGCGTTTCACGACGAGCAGCGCGAGGAGGGAAACGTGGGTCCACGGAGACGAGCACAGCGAGTCTCCGGCGGTCCGGAATCCCACAGCGCTTAACCACCCCAGCGTCCAAGCCGGTGCTGATGAGCAACGACGACCTCCCCGAGGGGATCCGGGCCCCCGAGGACGACGAGCTGTTCGCCGAGGTAGTCGAGATGCTCGGCGCGAATCGGGTGACAGTCCGGTGTGCCGACGGGGAAGAACGCACCGCCCGCATCCCCGGCCGGATGCGCAAGCGCGACTGGATCCGCGAGGGCGACCTCGTGCTCGTGAGTCCGTGGGACTGGCAGGACGAGAAGGCCGACATCGAACACCGCTACGAGAACCGCGAGGCCGAACAGCTCCGCGAGGGCGGGTACGTCACGGAAACAGACATCTGAGACGCGCCGAGATCGACTTCCACGACCGCGGCATGGCCTCCGCCGTCGCGCGACGGAGCGCGCGACAGGTCGCTCACCGCGGTCGGCTCGGACCACCCTTTTACGCCACGACGCCCAAGTTCGAGTGAATGAGCGAGGACTACGGCTTCGTCGACGAGGAGATGGCGGAGCCCGGCGACGAGTTCGAGGAGATCGAGGTCGCCGATACCGAGGCGGACAGCACCGCCCGACGGCAGGACCGGGAGTTCGACGAGTTCCGGAAGCGGCTGAAGAACGTCGAACGTCTCAAAGTCGAGCAGGGCGCCTTCGACGACGCCACGCTGGGCGCGCTGTACAAGCTGGTGCAGGACGGCCACGTCGGCGCCTTCGGCGGCCCGCTGTCGACCGGCAAGGAGGCCAACGTCTACGAGGCACGCGGCGAGGCCGGCGACGTAGCGGTCAAGATCTACCGGATCAACGCCTCCGACTTCCGACAGATGCGGGAGTATCTCGAAGGCGACCCCCGCTTCGAGGGGCTGGAGGACAACAAGAAGGAGACCGTCCTCGCCTGGACGCGCAAGGAGTTCGCGAACCTCAAGCGCGCCGAGAAGGCGGGCGTGCGCGTCCCCGAACCGATCGCCGTCCAGCGGAACGTACTCGTGATGGAGCTGGTCGGGCAGGCCGACGAGCGCCGCGCACCCCGACTGGCCGAGGTCGACGTGGAGAACCCCCAGCAGGCCTACGAGGTCGTGCGGGAGTACATGCGCCGGCTCCACTCGGCCGGCCTCGTCCACGGCGACCTCTCGGAGTACAACATGATCGTCCACGAGGGGGAGCTGGTGATAATCGACATGGGGCAGGCGGTCACCGTCCACCACCCCAACGCCGGCGAGTTCCTCGAACGGGACTGTGAGAACGTCGCCGCCTTCTTCTCGCGGCAGGGGCTGGACGTGACGGGCGACGAACTCGAGGCGTACGTCACCGAGGCCGACGCGGATCCGGCGGGCGAGCCCGACGGAGCCGCGTGAACGACCGACGAGGAACGCTTACAACCCTCCAGCGGCTAAACCGCTTCATGCAACACGTAACGGTCCCACAGGACCGCATCGGCGTCCTCATCGGCTCCGGGGGCGAGACGATGCGGGAGATCGAGGAACGCGCCGGCGTTCGCCTCGACATCGACTCCGAGGACGGGTCGGTGGGCATCGAGACGGTCGGCGACCCCATCGACGCGATGGCCGCGCCCGACATCGTGAAAGCGATCGGCCGCGGGTTCAAGCCCGAGACGGCGCTGGGGCTGCTGGAGAGCGACCTGCGACGGCTCGACCTGATCGACCTCACCGAACAGACGCGCAACGACAACGACCTGCAGCGACAGAAGGGCCGACTCATCGGCGAGGACGGCCGGACCCGGGAGCTGATGGAACAGCTCACCGGCGCGAACGTGGTGATCTACGGCTCGACGCTGGGGATCATCGGCGAGCCCGAGGAGATCGACGCCGTCCGACGCGCGGCCGGGATGATCCTCGACGGCGCGCCCCACGGCGCCGTCTACTCGTTCCTCGAGCGCAAGCACAACGAGATGCAGCAGGGCTGGAACGTCCGCGAGCAGACGTAGCCCGACGAGCACGCCGCCGACCGCCGGACCGGAGCCACGGAACCGCGTGTCGACCGCCGGCGCGGAACCCGCGACGACGTTCGTACCGCGTTCGACCGTCACCCGCGAGCGATGCCGTCGGGGCGACTAACAACTATTAACCCCCTCCGGCCGGAATACTCCCCCAAGAATGGCCGAGGACGTCAAACCGACCCGGAAGAACCTCATGGCGATCGAGGACCGCATCGAACTCTCCGAGCGGGGCCACGACACGCTCGAGCAGAAGCGTGACGGCCTCATCATGGAGTTCATGGACATCCTGGATCAGGCTCAGGACATTCGGAGCGACCTCGAGACCGACTACCAGACCGCCCAGCAGAAGCTCGACATGACGCGGGCGATGGAGGGCGACGTGGCCGTCCGCGGCGCCGCCGCCGCCCTGAAGGAGCACCCCGAGATCACGACCCAGTCGAAGAACATCATGGGCGTCGTGGTGCCCCAGATCGAGGCCTCGAAGGTCCGGAAGCCGATCGACGAGCGTGGGTACGGGCTGATCGGCTCCTCGGCGCGCATCGACGAGACCGCCGAGGCGTACGAGGAGCTCATCGACTCGATCATCCTCGCGGCCGAGGTCGAGACCGCGATGAAGAAGATGCTCGAGGAGATCGAGACCACCAAGCGCCGCGTGAACGCCCTGGAGTTCAAGCTCCTGCCCGAACTGTACGAGAACCAGGAGTACATCGAGCAGAAGCTCGAGGAGCAGGAGCGCGAGGAGATCTTCCGGCTCAAGAAGATCAAGGCCAAGAAGGAAGAGGAGGAGGACGCCGCCCGCGAGGCCGAGGAGGCCGCGGCCGAACAGCCCGCGACCGCCGACTGAGCCGTGTCCTGTCCGGCGTGTGGCGCCCCGGTCGTCGCTTTCACCGTCCCGACGGACCTCCGGGAGCACGCGCCGGCGGCCGAGAGCGCGATCTGTTCTGTCTGTCTGCGGACCCTCGCCGCCAGCGATGCCGGGGTCGACGACGCCCCTGCTCCGGAAGAGGCCGACTTCTCGGTGATCCACGAGTCGTTCCCGACTGGGGAAGGCGCCGTCGCGTTCGCGCTCGCGCTGGGGAAGCTCGATTCGCTCGCGCTGGAGCGCGCGGCGATCGAGGAACTGTGTGAGGCTGCCGAACGGGCCGGCGTCGACGTTCGGCTGGCGCTGGAACGGTTAGCGGCGGCCGACGAACTCGATCCGCCGTTCGATATCGGCCGCCGGAGCCAGCAGTTGGCGTCGTTCCGGTAAGTCGCGGTCTCCTTCTGCCGGGGAAAATCAGACTGCTCCGCAGATCGCTGTATAGAGCCGATCTATACGTACGTGAACCACTCCTCGTGGTCGTCGGTGCGGCGCTCGACCAGATCGAAGAACGCGCTCTGGAGCTCCTCGGTCACCGGGCCGCGGCCGCCGTCGCCGATCTCGACGTTGTCCACCTGCCGGATCGGGGTGACCTCGGCGGCCGAGCCGGTGAAGAACAGCTCGTCGGCGGTGTGGAGCTCGCCGCGGGAGATGCTGACGTTGTCGTGGACCTCGTAGCCGCGCTCCTCGGCCAGCGTGATCACCGTGTCGCGGGTGATGCCGTCGAGGATCGACTCGCTCAGCCCCGGCGTGAAGATCTCGCCGTCCCGGACGAGGAAGATGTTCTCACCCGGCCCCTCGGCGACGTTGCCCTCCTTGTTCAGGACGATCGCCTCCTCGTAGCCGTGGCGGCGGGCCTCCTCGCCGGCCAGCATGCTGTTGACGTACAGTCCCGTGGTCTTCGCGTTGGTCGGGATCTGGCTGGAGGCGTGCTTGCGCCACGAGGACACCTTCACCTCGATCCCGTTCTCCAGCGCCTCCTCGCCGAGGTAGGCGCCCCACGGCCACGCGGCGATCGTCACGTCGGTCGGGCAGTCGCCGGGCGAGACGCCCAGCGAGTCGTAGCCGTAGTACGCGAGCGGGCGGACGTACGCCGAGTCGAGGTCGTTGCGCCGGATCACTTCCAGCGTCGCCTCGGTGAGCTCCTCGCGGGAGAAGTTTATCTCCATGTCGTACGGCTTCGCGGAGTTGTAGAACCGGTCGAGGTGCTCCTCCCAGCGGAAGATCGCGGTGCCGTTTTCGGTGTCGTAGGCGCGGACGCCCTCGAAGATGCCCGTGCCGTAGTGCATCGCGTGGGTGAGCACGTGGACCTGTGCGTCCTCCCAGTCGACGTACTCCCCGTTCATCCAGATCGTCCCGTCCTGCTCCATCTCCTCGAAGGCGCTCATACCCGCGTATGGGGACGGCGGGGTCTTAAAATCGTCAGAAACGCCGGCCTCAGTCGAGCCGCGTCAGCAGGTCCCGCCCCTCGACGTACGTCAGCCCCTCGCGCTCGGCGTAGGCGCGCGCGTCGGCGGGGGTGCGCGCAGCCCCGGTTTCGCCGTCGAGCATTTCACACACCACCACGGCCGGCTCCCGGTCGGCCGCCGCGGCGAGCGCGAGGCCGAGTTCGGTGTGGCCCTGTCGGTCCACGAGCAGGTTCGGCGCGCCCCGGAGCAGCGTGACGTGGCCGGGCGAGCGGAACGCCTCCGCGAAGTCGTCGGCGTCGAACGCCCCCGCCGCCGCCTCGTCGGCGGCCGCGCCCAGTTCGCCGATCGTCAGCGCGCGGTCGTCGTCGGTGATCCCGGTGAACGTCTCGCGGTGGTTCACCGGCAGCGAGAACGACGAGCGATCGTCGTAGTCCAGATGCGCCGCCTCGGCGGCGGGGTGATCGAGCGCGTCCGCGAGGAACGGCAGGCCCCACGCCTCGGCGACCCCGTCGGTGATCGCGACACAGATCAGCCCGCCGGCGTCGTTGCGCAGTCGGCGGACCGCGTCGGCGTCGACCGCCCGCGCGGGGTAGACGATGTCCACCTCGCCCTCGCGGTCGGCGGCGTCGTGGATCAGCACCGGCTCCCCGCGGGCGAAGGCGGCCCGCGCGGCCGCCACGCTGTCGACGGCGTCGGTCGTCGAACTCATGCCGACTCGATCTCCACGGCGACCTCGTCGCCGTCGGCCAGTCCGAGCTCGTCGCGCAGCATCTCGGGGGCGATGAGCTCGATCTGGTCCTCGTCGTGGTGGGTGCGATCGGGGACGATTACGTGAACCGGCTCGACGCTGCCGGCGTCGGCGTCCAGCCGCGCCGGGTAACAGGTCGCGGCGCCGTAGGTGCGCTCCTCGTCCTCCCACTCGTCGATGGGGACGCCCTCGACGGCGGCGAGTTCGCTCCGGTTCCGGGTGCTCCCCTCGTCGAGATCGACGTTGAGCGTGCCCGGGTATGGCTCGTACCCCAGCCGCTCCTCGAACTGGCGGTTGTACCCCGGCAGCGAGATGTAGTGTCGCCCCTCGCCGGCGCCGGCGGTCACCGCTCCCGAGAGCGTCAGCGCGGCGTCGTCCTCGAACAGCCGGCGGTAGTCGGCGTACTCCCCGCGGAGCCGGGACTTCCCGTCGGCGGTGAGCGAGATCCACTGGCCGTCGGCGACGACCTCCCGCTCGATCAGGCCGGCCGACTCCAGTCGCTGGAGCCGCCGGGAGGCGGTCTGGCTCGAGGCGTCGAGGCGCTCGCCCAGCGCCGCACACGACACCTTCCGCTCGCCGTCGACGCCGCCGGTCAGCGCGATCTCCTTCAGCGCCGCCACCTCGGCGGCGTCGACCCCCGCAGTCGTCTCTTGCATGAGTCGTAGTTCAGTATCGAGACGCTTAACGATACTGGATGCGGTCCGGTGCAGAACCGTGACGGGGTCGGCGCCGTCGGCCGCCGGGAGCGCGGTACTCCCCCCACTGGCGGCGCTCTCTCGGCCGAACGCTTCGGAAGCCCCTTTATTCGTCGGGCGGAACGGTCGCCCATGTTCATCGAGTTCCGGTCGGCGGTCGAGGACGCGGTCGCGGCCGCGCTGACCGCGCGCGACCTGCCGACCGACGACCTCGGGATCGAGGAGCCGCCGGCGGACGTCGACGCGGTGCTCGCCTCCAGCGTCGCGTTCCGGCTCGCGGGCGAGGTGGGCGCGCCGCCGCCGCAGGTCGCCGCCGAGGTGGCCGCGGAGATCGACCCCGACGAGTACGAGTACGTCGGCGAGATCACGACCCAGGGGCCGTACCTCAACTTCGCGCCGGACCAGTCGTACTACGAGGACACGCTCGCCGCCGCCGGCGACGAAGCGTACGGCCAGCGCCCGCCGACGGGCGAGTCGGTCGTCGTCGAACACACCTCCGCGAACCCGACCGGCCCGGTCCACGTCGGTCGCGCGCGCAACCCCATCATCGGCGACGCGATCGCCAACGCGCTCGACTACGCCGGCTACGACGTGGAGCGGCACTACTACGTCAACGACGCCGGCCGGCAGATGGCGCTGTTCACGTGGGCCTACGAGACGTTCGACGAGGACGAACTTCCGGAGCCGGAACGCGAGAAGCCCGACTACGACCTCGTTCGCTACTACCGCAAGGGGAACAGCTACCTCGAGGAGGCCGACGAGGCCGCCACCGCGACCGCCGAGGAGGAGATCGAGTCGATCATGCAGGGACTCGAGGCGGGCGACGAGGAGACGTACGAGCGCGTGAGCGAGGTGGTCGACACGGTGCTCGACGGGATGACCCAGACGCTCTCGCGGCTCCCCGCGGAGTTCGACGAGTTCGTCAAGGAGACGCGGTTCATGCGTTCCGGCGCCACCGACGACGTGGTCGACCGCCTGCAGGCGCTGGACGAGGCCGTCTACGAGGAGGAGGCGTGGCAACTGGACCTCTCCGAGCACGGCATCGAGAAGAACTTCGTGTTCCTCCGCTCGGACGGGACGACGCTGTACACGACGCGGGACATCGCCCACCACGAGTGGAAGTTCGACAACTACGACCGCGCGGTGACGGTGATCGGCGAGGACCACAAGCTCACGTTCGAGCAGCTGAACGAGACGCTCCAGCTACTGGGTCACGACACCGACCAGCTCGACCAGCAGTTCTACTCGTGGGTGAACCTCCCCGGCGGCGAGGGGATGAGCACCCGCGAGGGGACAGGGGTCGATCTCGACGACCTGCTGGACGAGGCCGTCGCCCGCGCCCGCGAGGAGGTCGAGGACCGCATGGACGACCGCATCCGCGAGGACGAACTCACCGAGGAGGACGTGGATCGGATCGCCCGACAGGTCGGGATCGGCGCCGTTCGCTACGACATCGTCGCCAAGCAGCCCAGCAAGGCGATCACCTTCGAGTGGGACCGCGCGCTCGACTTCGAGGCGCAGTCGGCGCCGTACGTCCAGTACGTCCACGCCCGCTGTCGCGGAATCCTCGACGGCGAGTCGGTGCCCAGCGAAGTGGACGGCGACCTGCTGGAGACGCCCGAGGAGCGCGACCTCCTCCGGACGATCGCCCGCTTCCCCGCGGTGGTCGAGGGGGCAGCCGAGGACCTCGAACCCCACCGCGTCGCCACCTACACCCGGACGTTCGCCGAGCGGTTCAACGCGTTCTATCGGGAGTGTCCGGTGCTCGAAGCGGAGAGTGAGGAACTGCGGGACGCGCGGCTGGCGCTCGTGGCTGCGGCGGCACACACCGTCGGGAACGCGCTCGACGTGCTCGGCGTCGCCGCGCCGGAGTCGATGTAGCTCCGGGCCGATAGAGGCAGCCGACCGTCTTTTCGCAGGATCATCCCTGTCCGTCGGCGTCGCCGGGCGCGTGCGGCGAATGGACCAGTCAACAGGTACTTACACGCGATAGCGCCTATCCTGAACTAATGAGTACCGACGCCGAAGAGACAAGCGAGGACAGGCGGAAGTACGAGTTCCGCAAGGTCCTCGAAGAGTTAGAGGAGTACGAGGGATCAGGAACGCAGCTCGTCACCATCTACATCCCCGAGGACCGGCAGATCTCCGACGTGGTCGCCCACGTCACTCAGGAGCACTCCGAGGCGGCCAACATCAAGTCCAAGCAGACCCGGACGAACGTGCAGGACGCCCTCACGTCGATCAAGGACCGCCTGCGTTACTACGACACCTACCCGCCGGAGAACGGGATGGTGATCTTCTCGGGCGCGATCGACTCCGGCGGCGGGCAGACCGAGATGATCACCCGGACGCTGGAGTCGCCGCCGGACCCCGTCGAGTCGTTCCGCTACCACTGCGACTCGGACTTCCTGATCGAGCCGCTGGAGCACATGATGGCCGACTCCGGCCTGTTCGGCCTGATCGTGCTCGACCGGCGGGAGGCCAACGTCGGCTGGCTCAAGGGCAAGCGCGTCGAGCCGGTGAAGTCCGCCTCCTCGCTGGTGCCGGGGAAGCAGCGCAAAGGTGGCCAGTCAGCCCAGCGGTTCGCCCGACTGCGGCTGGAGGCCATCGACAACTTCTACCAGGAGGTCGCGGAGATGGCCGACGACCTGATGGTGCCCAAACGGCACGAACTCGACGGGATCCTCGTCGGCGGCCCGTCGCCGACGAAAGACGAGTTCCTCGACGGCGACTACCTCCACCACGAGCTGCAGGACAAGGTGCTCGGGAAGTTCGACATCGCCTACACCGACGAGTCCGGGCTGTACGACCTCGTCGACGCCGGGCAGGAGGCGCTGGCCGATCAGGAGCTCGTCGAGGACAAAGAGCAGATGGAGGAGTTCTTCGAGAACCTCCACACCGGCG
The DNA here is from genome assembly GCF_054653455.1 of Halolamina salina. NCBI lineage: Archaea > Methanobacteriati > Methanobacteriota > Halobacteria > Halobacteriales > Haloferacaceae > Halolamina > Halolamina salina. The sequence goes on from NZ_BAAIGE010000002.1 coordinate 2,496,751, forward strand.
GCGAGGCCACCTACGGGCTCGAGCCGACACGGGAGAACCTCGTGATGGGGTCGGTCGACCGCCTGCTGCTCTCGGAGGACCTCACCGAGGACGTGGTGGTGTACGAGTGTCCCAACGGCCACACTGAGTACGAGACCGTCGAGCGCCGGCACAACACGGCCGACCACGAGTGCTCGGAGTGCGGCGAGGTCGCCGAGGTGCAGGAACGGGAGGACGCGGTCGAGCACCTGATGGAGATCGCCGACCAGCGCGGGACCGAGACGAAGTTCATCAGCACCGACTTCGAGAAGGGCGAACAGTTGCTCAACGCCTTCGGCGGGATCGCGGGGATCCTGCGGTACGAGACGGGCGTCTAAACGGTTTTTCGGCGTCGGTCGTCCTCCGGTTTCCGTGTGTCCGGGCGTGGGCGCGGAATCCGGGGCGCTTCGAAACCCTTACCACCGAATCCCGAATACTCACGGCTAACTCGCTGGTCGACGGGACGCCAGCGGGCACCCGATAGCTCGGGACGAAATGTGGTCGGCCGAGACGCGACGCGTCTCCACCGACTGAATCGCAAGCGCCCGCAGAGAACCATGGCACGAAGTTTCTACTCCCACATCAAGGACGCGTGGAAGCAGCCCGGCGACGGCAAGCTCGCCGAGCTGCAGTGGCAGCGAAAACAGGAGTGGCGCGAGCAGGGCGCCATCGAGCGCATCGAGCGCCCGACCCGGCTGGACAAGGCCCGCGAACTGGGCTACAAGGCCAAGCAGGGCATCGTCGTCGTCCGCATCGCCGTCCGCAAGGGCGGCGCGCGCAAGCGCCGACACAAGGCCGGGCGCCGCTCGAAGCGACAGGGCGTTAACCGCCTCGGCCGCCGGACCTCGATCCAGCGGATCGCCGAGGAGCGCGCGACGCGCAAGTACCCGAACCTCCGGGTGCTGAACTCCTACTGGGTCGGTGAGGACGGCTCCCAGAAGTGGTTCGAGGCGATCCTCGTGGACCCCGAACACGCCGCGATCCAGAACGACGACGACCTCAACTGGATCTGCGACGACTCCCAGACCGGCCGCGCGTTCCGCGGCCTCACCAACGCCGGCAAGTCCAACCGCGGCCTGCGCACCCGGGGCAAGGGTGCCGAGAAGGTCCGACCGAGCGTCGCGTCGGGCGACCGCGGCGGAAAGTAACAGCAATCACCGGTCCGTTTTCTTTCGATGCAGACCGAGTAGCTGCTGCTGTGCGGTGGCGCGAAGCGTCGGCGCCTCCGTGCGCCGACCGAGCGCGAGGGACGAGTGAGCGACTGAAAGGAGCGAACGAGTCGGCTGGGGAGGTATGAGGGCTGTGCGGAGCGGTGCGGTCACAAGTGGACATGCTCGCTCCGCGGTGCTGTTCGCAGCTGTCGTTGCCTCCTCAACGACGAAACCACCGTGCCGACCTTACTCGACTCGGACCACCTGCTTCCCGATGTTCTCGCCCTCGAACAGCCCCAAGAAGGCGTCGGGGGCGTTCTCCAGCCCCTCCGTGACCGTCTCGCGGTACTCGATCTCGCCGGCGGCGACCCACTCCGCCAAGTCCGCGGTCGCCTCCTCGAACCGCGGCGCGAAGTCGCCGACGAGCAGCCCCTGCACGCGGGCGCGGGTCTCGATCAGCTTCCCCAGCTTCCGCGGGCCGGTGGGCATCTCCTCGGCGTTGTACAGCGCGATCTGGCCACAGACCGCCACGCGGGCGTCGACGTTTAGCTGCGTGAACACCGCGTCCGTAATCGGGCCGCCGACGTTGTCGAAGTAGCCGTCGACGCCCTCCGGCGCGGCCTCGCTAAGCGCCTCAATGTAGTCGTCGGTCGCTTTGTAGTTGATGCAGGCGTCGAAGCCGAACTCCTCCTCGACCACCTCGCACTTCTCGTCGCTGCCCGCGAAGCCGACGACGCGGGCGCCCTGCAGCTTCGCGAGCTGGCCGACGACCGATCCCACCGCGCCCGCGGCGGCGCTGACGACCACCGTGTCGCCGGCGCGGGGTTCGAGCACCTCGCGCGTGCCGAAGTACGCCGTCCGGCCCGGCATGCCCAGCACGCCCAGCGCGGTCGACACCGGGAGCGCGCCCGTCTCGATCCGCTGGAGGCCGTCGGCGTCCGCGAGGTGGTACTCGGACCAGGACATGTTGCCGACGACGGTGTCGCCGGGCTCGAACTCCGTCCCCGCCTCGTCGACGACTTCGCCGACCGCGCCGCCCTCCAGCGGCTCGTCGACTTCCCACGGCTCGGCGTAGGACTCGCCGGCGTCCATCCGGCCGCGCATGTACGGGTCGACCGAGAGGTAGCGGATCTTCACCAGCACCTCGCCGGCGGCGGGGTCCCCGAGGTCGATCGTCCGCAGGTCGAACGTCTCGTCGTCCGGCACGCCGTCGGGTCGCTCCGCGAGGAAGTACCGCTCTGTCGTAACCATACAGGGAGATGGGGCGCCGGCGGGAAGGGGGCTACGACGCCGACACGCTAAATCGCACAGCCCACGTCGCGGTAGAGCCAGTGGGTTATGACGTAGACGCCCGCGAGGTTCAGCAGGTAGCCCGCCCAGCGCGCCTCCGGCCCAGTGACGCCGACGATGGAGACCTGCGGGAACCAGACGACCGCGAGCGCGTGATCTCGGCCGCGGAGTCGCGAGCAGGGTTCGCCACCGACCGTACGCTTAACCCTCGTCGGACCCGAACACGGCTTCATGACCGATCTCTCGCTCGACGCTACCCAGCTCGACCGCTACTCCCGACACATCATCCTCGACGACGTGGGGCCGGAGGGGCAGAAACGTCTGCTCGAAGGTAGCGCGCTGGTCGTCGGCGCCGGCGGCCTCGGCGCGCCGGTGATCCAGTACCTCGCGGCCGCGGGCGTGGGCCACCTCGGCATCGTCGACGACGACGTGGTGGAGCGCTCGAACCTCCAGCGCCAGATCATCCACCGCGACGCCGACGTGGGGCGGCCCAAAGCCGAGAGCGCCGCGGAGTTCGTCGCCGAACTCAACCCCGACGTGGAGGTGGAGGCGATGGAGCGCCGGATCGCCCCCGACGAGGCCCGGGAGCTCGTCGCCGACTACGACGTGGTCGTCGACTGCACCGACAACTTCCCGACGCGGTACATGCTCAACGACGCCTGTTCGATCGAGGGCGTCCCGCTCTGTCACGGCGCGATCTACAAGTTCGAGGGGCAGGTCACCACGCTCACCCCCGACGGGCCGTGCTACCGCTGTCTGTTCCCCGAGCCGCCGGAGCCGGGCACCGTGCCGGACTGTGCGACGACGGGCGTGCTGGGGGTGCTGCCCGGCACCGTCGGCTGCCTGCAGGCCACCGAGGCGGTGAAGGTGTTGCTCGGCCTCGGCGACGCGCTCTCGGGCCGGCTGCTGTTCTACGACGCCCGGGAGCTCAGCTTCGAGACCGTCCCGTACCGCGAGAACCCCGACTGTCCGGTCTGTGGCGACGAGGGGATCGACTCCCTCTCGGGCGTCGACTACGACGGCGGCTGTCAGATCGCCGGCGACTGATCCTTCCCCCTCCTTCCCAGGCAAAACCCCGGCCCAGCGTGGCGTCCGTGTGAGACTTACCCAAGGTTATACCACCTAAGAAGCTATCGATCGGGCTGTATCGATTCTACACGCCGAAATCGAACGGTAGCAGCGTGAGAAGCCGTATCGAGGTTGGCGAAAGATTTATATACTTTTCTCTCCTACCCTAGAGTGAAGACAGCCCGGCACCGAGCCGGGTATCACTTCGGTTCCAATCCAATGAGCACCAACACGACCCACCGCGAAACCGAGACCGAGCGGGCAGAGAACGAGCAGGAGCACCACTGCCCCGAGTGCGGTGGCAACCTCGAGACCGACGAGTCACAGGCCGAGACCGTCTGTGCGGACTGTGGCCTCGTCGTCGACGAAGACGCCATCGACCGCGGGCCCGAGTGGCGTGCGTTCGACGCCGGCGAGAAGGACAGTAAGTCCCGCGTCGGCGCCCCGACGACGAAGATGATGCACGACGACGGCCTGTCGACCAACATCGGCTGGCAGAACAAGGACGCCTACGGCAACCAGCTCTCGGCCAGCCAGCGCGAGAAGATGCAGCGCCTGCGGACGTGGAACGAGCGGTTCCGCACCCGCGACCACAAGGAGCGCAACCTCAAGCAGGCCCTCGGCGAGATCGACCGCATGGCCTCCGCGCTCGGGCTGCCGGAGAACGTCCGCGAGACCGCGTCGGTGATCTACCGACAGGCGCTCGATCAGGACCTGCTGCCCGGCCGCTCGATCGAGGGGATCGCGACCGCGAGCCTCCACGCCGCGGCCCGGATGGGGAACGTCCCCCGCAGCCTCGACGAGATGAGCGCCGTCTCCCGCGTCGATCAGGCGACGTTCAAGCGCGCCTACCGCTACATCGTGCGGGAGCTGAAGCTCGAGGTCCAGCCCGCGGACCCGCTTGAGTACCTCCCGCGGTTCGCCAGCGACCTCGACCTCGACGACGAGACCGAGCGCCGCGCCCGCGAGCTGCTCGAGACCGCCAAGCGCCAGAACGTCCACTCGGGCAAGTCGCCCGTGGGGCTGGCGGCGGCCGCGATCTACGCCGCGGGCGTGCTGACCAACAACGCGCTCACCCAGAGCGAGGTCAGCGCGGCGACGGACATGAGCGAAGTCACGATCCGGAACCGCTACCAGGAGCTGCTGCAGGCCGCGGAGACCGGACCGACCGCCAGCGCGGCCTGAGTGACTGACCGACTCGACGACGTCGAACTGGACGGCCGACGGCGATAATCGGTGATTTTGCGGCTTTTTGCGGGCGGTTTCCGCGACGTTCGGCCCCAGAGGAAAGTACCTTTCTCGCGGGAGCGCGAGTACGGTGGTAGTGTATCTCGTCACGTTCCGCCTCGACCCGGGTGAGTACGACGAGGAGTTCCACGAACTGAACGACGCGATACAGGCGACCGCCGAGGAGACGGAGGGGTATCGCGGGAAGCGGACGTGGCACGACCCCGAGAGCGAGGAGGTGCTCGTCGCGTACTACTGGGAGTCACTGGACGCGCTCGAGTCGTTCGGCGCGGCGTCCGTTCACGAACGAGCGAAACAGCGGTGGACGGAGTGGTACGACGCCTACGAGGTCACCGTCACGGAGGTCGTCGAATCGTACGGAAGTGGGTTCGGCGACGACGCCGACCCGCCCGCGTAGACGGTCGGTCGTCGACGGACGCAGAAACGTCGGGGCGTCGCCGTCTATCGAAGCCCGCCGAGCAGTTCGTAATCCTCGTCGGGGTCGTACCGCCGGAACAGCAGGCTGTTCGTCAGCACCGACACGCTCGAGATCGCCATCGCGCCCGCGGCGAGCACCGGCTGGAGCAGCCCCAGCGAGGCCAGCGGGATCATCGCCGTGTTGTAGCCGAGCGCCCAGACGAGGTTCTGCTTGATCTTCTGCAGCGTCGCGTCCGAGATGCGGATCGCCTTCACCACGTCCACGGGGTCGTCGCGCATCAGCGTCACGTCGGCGGCCTCGATCGCCACGTCGGTCCCCGAGCCGATCGCGGTCCCGACGTAGGCGACCGCGAGCGCGGGGGCGTCGTTGACGCCGTCGCCGACCATCATCGCCTGCCGGCCCTGCTCCTGAATCGCTTCGACCGCGTCGGACTTGTCCTCGGGCAGCACCTCCGCGCGGACGTTCTCGGGGTCGATGCCGACCTGCTCGGCGACCGCGCGGGCGGTCCGCTCGTTGTCGCCGGTGAGCAGCATCACGTCGAGGCCGCGCTCGCGGAGCTGGCTCACCGCCGACTTCGCGCTCTCCTTCACGGTGTCGGCGTCGGCGACGACACCCACGAGATCGCCCTCGTAGGCGACCAGCATCGCGGTCTTCCCCTCCCCTTCGAGCCGTTCCATCGTCTCCGCGGCGGGGTCGGGGTCGACGCCGTTGTCGCGGAGCAGCTTCCGATTGCCGACCAGCACCTCGCTACCGTCGACCGTCGCCCGGACGCCGTGCCCGGGGACGTTCTCGAACTCGGCGGGCGAGCCGACCTCGATCCCGCGGTCCTCGGCGCCGTCGACGATCGCGCGGGCCAGCGGGTGCTCGCTGCCGCTCTCGGCCGTCGCCGCGAGCCGGAGCACGTCGTCCTCGTCGAGCCGCTCGCGTTCGGCGAGCTGGCCGCCATCCGGCGCCGCGTCACCGCCGTCAGCGCGAGCTTCCGGGCCGTCGAACACCACCACGTCGGTAAGCTCCATCTCGCCCTCGGTGAGCGTCCCGGTCTTGTCGAACACGACCGTGTCGACGTCCTTCGCGCGTTCGAGCACGTCGCCGCCCTTGAACAGCACGCCGTTCTGGGCGCCGATCGTCGTGCCGACCATCGTCGCCGCGGGCGTCGCGAGCCCGAGCGCGCAGGGGCAGGCGATCAGCACCGCCGACGCGAACACGACGATCGCGAACTCGAACACCGAGACGGTGCCGCCGGCGATCGCCGGGCCGCCGGCGACCAGCCCCCACAGCGGGAGCGAGTTCACGAGGCCGGCCAGCGTTCCGGGGAACAGGTACCAGACGACGCCCCAGAACAGGGCGTTGCCGATCACCGCCGGCACGAAGTACGCGGAGATGCGGTCCGCGAGGTTCTGGATGTCGGGCTGGCGGGACTGGGCCTCCTTCACCGTCCGGACGATCTGCTGGAGCGCCGTGTCGGCGCCGACTTTCGTCGCCTCGACGACCAGCACGCCGTTCTCGTTGATGGTCGAGCCGACGACCTCGTCGCCCTCGGTCTTCTCGACGGGGACCGACTCCCCGGTGACCATCGACTCGTCGACCGCAGATTGCCCGTCGACGACCACGCCGTCGGTGGGGATCTGCTCGCCCGGCCGGACTTTCATCCGATCGCCGACTTCCACGTCTTCGAGGGGGATCTCCTCCTCGTTGCCGTCCTCGTCGACGATCGTTGCGGTGTCGGCCTCCATCTCCAGCAGCGTCCGCAGCGCCTCGCCGGCCTGTCCCTTCGAGCGGGCCTCGAGGTAGTTGCCGAGCGTGATGAACACGAGGATCAGCGCCGCGGTGTCGAAGTAGAGGCTCCCCGCGATCAGGTCCAGAAGCGCCGCGACGGAGTAGACGTACGCGGTCGACGACCCGAGCGCGATCAGCACGTCCATGTTGGCGCGCCCGTTCGTGACGAGCGCGTTGTAGGAGTTCCTGTAGAACGACCGGCCGAGCACGACCTGTACGGGCGTCGCGAGCCCGAACATCACCCAGCCCAGCGGCACGCCGAACAGCGAGTCGGCGAGCAGACTGTCGAAGAAGAAGTGTTCGAACAGGAAGAACAGCAGCGGCGCCGACAGCGCGGCGCCGAACAGCGTCAGTCGGAGCTGTTTGCGGATCTCCTCGTTCCGGGCGGCGTCGCGGGCGGACTCGCCCTCGTCGTCGCCGCCCTCACGGACCGGCGTGTACCCCGCGTCCTCGATCGCGTCGTACATCGCCTCGAGCGAGGCGTCCTCGGGGTTGTAGGTGACCTGCGCCTCGTCGGTCGCGTAGTTCACCTCGGCGTCGACGACGCCGGGCACGCCCTCGAGCGCCTCCTCGTTGGCGTCGGCGCAGTTCGCACACGACATATCGGAGATGGCGATCGTCGCCGTCTCCGAGACGACGCCGTAGCCGGCCGCCTCGACGGCGTCGTAGATCTCGCCGAGCGATACCTTCTCGGGGTCGTACTCGACGCTGCCCTCGTCGGTGGCGTAGTTGACGTTCGCCTCGACCACGCCGTCGAGTTCGTCCAGCGCCTCGCCAACCGTCGCCGAGCAGTTGGCACAGGACATCCCCGTGACGTTCAGTTGTGCTGTGCGTGTTCCCATGGCTATCTACGTGTAGGGGCTCCTCCCTTAGTGCGTTTGTGCCTTCAGAACCAATGTACGATAGGTACTCGATTTTGGAAACCAAAGCAATAGGCGATCTTTGACTCACGTCGCCGTGTCGCTGCAGTGCGCCGAGGCGTCGGCACGACCGCCGAGTCGCCGACGCCCCCGCCGAGCGAAACCCGTATCCCCGGCGGTCGGCTACCGCCGACAAATGGACTGTGACCGGTGCGGCTCCGAGGCGGTGATGCACGCCGCCTACTCCGGGGCGCATCTCTGTGAGGAGCACTTCACGCGATCGGTCGAGAAGCGGGTCCGCCGCCGCGTTCGCGAGGACGGCCTCGTCTCCCGCGAGGCGACGCCCGACGACCCCGAGACGTGGGTGATCGGGCTCTCCGGCGGGAAGGACTCGGTGGTGCTGACGGAGATCCTCGCTGAGACGTTCGGCGAGGACCCCCGGATCGAACTGGTCGCGCTGTCGATCCACGAGGGGATCGAGGGGTACCGCGACGAGTCGCTGGCCGCTAGCGAGGAGCTGACCGAGGAACTGGGGATCGCCCACGAGGTCGTCGGCTACGAGGAGGAGTTCGGCGTCCGGATGGACGACGTAGTCGAGGACGACCCCGAGAACATGGCGCCCTGTGCGTACTGCGGCGTGTTCCGCCGGGACCTGCTGGAGGACTACGCCGAACAGTTGGGCGCGGACAAGCTGCTGACGGGCCACAACCTCGACGACGAGGCCCAGACGGCGCTGATGAACTTCCTCGAGGGCGACGTAAAGCAGGTCGCCAAACATTTCGACGCCTCCATCGGCGGCTTCGACGACCGCGAGGAGAGCGACTCGTTCGTCCCGCGGGCGAAGCCGCTGCGGGACATCCCGGAGAAGGAGGTGGCGCTGTACGCCCACGTGAACGACCTGCCGGCCCACATCACCGAGTGTCCCCACGCCAGCGAGGCGTACCGCGGGGAAATACAGGAACTGCTCCTGAAGCTGGAGGAGAACCACCCCGGGACCCGCCACTCGATCATGTCGGGGTACGAGGAGCTGGCGGAACTGGCAGCGGAGGCGTATGGCGGCGACGACGAGGGGAACCTCGGCGAGTGCGAGGAGTGCGGCTCGACGACCTCGGCGGACGTCTGTCGGAAGTGTCGGCTGCTGGCGTCGATGGAAGCGGTTTGAGTTGGGGGCGACGGATTTGGTAACTGCGACAGCTTCTGCAACCGCGACAACTTCTGCAACTGCGACAGCAACTCGATCGTTGACCACTTGCGACCGAACCGCCCCGCACAGACCTCACACCTCCCCAACCGACTCGCTCCCTCCGGTCGCTCGTCCCTCGCGCGCTCGTTCGCGCAGGGACGCGCTCACGTCGCGCGCCACCGCGGCCGTGGTGCGGTAGCGGTGGACGCCTCGCGGCGGCCGACTGTCGGCCGCCGCGGGGGGAGGGGTGGGGACTCCGTACTGTGCCGGGCCTCGTGCCCGGCACACTGCGGTCACAAGTGGTCATGCTCGCTCCGCGGTGCCGTTCGTCGTCGCGGATGCGGTCCCGCTCGCCGTCGATACGACTGTCCAGTCGCGTCCACCCGCAGAACCGCCCACGTTCCACCCGAAACAGCGACCTACACCCGCCCCACAGTCACCTCGAACGGCACCACCTCGCGGCGACGATACGCCGCCTCCCCCATCTCGTCGACCACTTCCCGGCCCATCTCGCGCCACGCGGCCCGGAGTTCGTCGTAGTCCGCCCCCGCCGCCCGCAGTTCCCGTTCGTGCTCGGCGATGCCCGCGCCGCTGGCCTTCCGGGCGGCGCTTTCCATCGCGGGCTCGCTGTACGGCGGTTCGACCAGCTTCTCGTGGCGGTACGTGCGCCGGTCGACCACCGTCAGCCCGGCCGCCTCGAACAGGTCGGCCACGCGATCACCCATCGCCACGTCTGTCTCGACGCCCGCGAGGTACGCCTCCCGCACCTCCCGCTCCAGTCGCTCCTCGGCGTCGACCGTCGATGACACCTCGACGGCCGCGTTGTTCGGCTCGATCGCCGCGACGAGGTCGTCGGAGACGCGGGCGAACTCCCGGACCGCCGCCGCGGGGTCGGGGAGGTTGATCAGGAGCGCCTGACAGACCGCGAGGTCGACGGCGTCGTCACGGAGCGGCAGCCGCGTCGCGTCGCCGGCGACCGTCGGAATGTCGGTCCGTTCGCGGGCGACCGCCAGCAGTTCCGTGTCGGCGTCGACCCCGATCACCTCGCCGGGCGTCTCGGCGTCGAGCACGCGGGCGAGTTCGCCCGTGCCACAGCCCACGTCAAGGATGCGCTCCCGGCTACCGAGATCGAGCGGCGAGAGCGCCGCGGTCGACTCCCACATCCCGCGGCGCGTGTGGTCGAGATACTCCGGGGTGAACTCCCGCACGGCCGGCGGTCGGGGCGCAGCGAGGAAAAGCGAGTCGGTCGAACGGGCGTCAGCCCCGGCGTGCGAGCGCGGCCGCGCCGGCGAGGGCGGCGATCGCCGCGATCGCTGCCGTCGGACCGAAGCCGGGAATCTCCGCCTGTGTCGCCTCGGTCGGGTAGCGGACGGTGACCGCGGCCGCGGGCACCCGGATCGGGTGGGTGCGGCTGTCGGCGAACGACGCGAGTTCGTACGTCTCCGCCGAGTCGTCGATCGCGTTCAGCCCGACGAAGATCCGGAACTCCGCCTCGACGGTCTCGCCCGGCTCGACGGTGCCCCAGGTGAACGTCCGGTTGCTCTGATGGTACGTCCCGGTCTCGGAGTTCGCCGAGACGTGGTTCCACCCCTCCGGCAGCGTCAGCGAGAGCGAGAGCCCCTCGACGGGCTGGTCGCCGGTGTTGGTCAACGAGAACGGCACGTAGACGCGCTCCCCGGGTTCGGCGGTCACCTCGCCCGGCTCGAAGGAGAGCGTCGCAGTCGTGCGGACGGTGAGATCCATCTCGCCGGCGACGTAGTTCCGGGGCGGGCTCGCGCCCCCGTCGGCGACGGCGACGACGACCTCGGCGTCGATATCGCCGGGGACGGTCAGCTCGTAGCCGCCGGAGTCGTTTGTCGTCGCCGTGACGACGCCATCGGGCGGGTCGGCCGCAATCTCGCGGAGTTCGGCCTCAGTGGCGTTGCCGAGGCGGCCCTCGCTGCCGACGATCACCGTCGCGTCCGCGACGGCGGTGCCGTTCAGGTAGCTGACGGTGCCCGACAGCGTGGTGTCGGTCTGGGCTGCCGGCGCCGACGCCGCGGCGGTCCCGGCGCCCGCCGCGGGCGCGACGACCAGCGAGAGCAGCGCGACGAGGAGGAGCGGTCGCATAGTCGGTGTTGGGTACGCCGTGGTAAGTCTCCCTCGGAAGCGGGCTACTCGGAGAGCAGGTCGTCGGGCACGGACGGCGTCCGCTCGTCCTCCGGGCACCAGTCGAACCGGAAGATGCTGTCGTTGGTGAGATACGTCGACAGCTCCTCCCGGGAGACCGACTCGTCGAACAGTTGCCGGGTCCCGGCGAGCTGGTACGTTGCTGGCGCCTTCTGGGTGCGGAGGGTGGCGACCCGACCGATCGGATCGTGTTCGTGGGAGTCGAGCCGGGCGGAGATGCGGTACTCCTCGGTGCCGACGCGCTCGATCCGGGAGACGAACGGCGGGTGGCCGACGGGACGGCGGGCCACCGCGAGCGTGGGATCGCCGAGGTACCGAACGCCGTCGACGCCCGCGAGGCGGGCACTGGTCGCGACCGAACGGCCGAGCACGAGGTAGATCGCGAGCTCCTGGGCGGTTTCGAGCGGGAGCGACTCGTCGGTCAGACAGGCGACCGAGACGGCGTCGTGGAGGCCGGTGATCTCCCCCGTCGACGGCCGCCCCCACTGGAACGTCACGGAGCCGACGGTGGCGTCGGGGAGCTCGTCGAACCCGAGCACGCCGTCGGAGCAGACGAACCCCGACTGGGAGATATCGCCCCCGTAGTGGACGTGCGCGTACGGCTCCCGGAGCAGCGCGCGGAGTTCGTCGCGGGTGACCGACGGCCGGTAGTCGGCGGTCGGCGGGTCGGCGAGGTCGAACCGCTCCCAGTCGACCGCTGCGAAGCGGTCCTGTTCCGGCTGGTCGAACCCCACGAACAGCACGGCGGCGCCCTCGGACGGTCGGTGCTCGTGGACGCTCGCACGCGCACGGGCAGCGGGCGGGAGGGCGGCGACGTGCTGGGGAACGTCCGGGCTGGTCGAGAGGTCGACCGGCTTCTCGGCGTCGGCGGCCGTTCGCGGGAGGCCGTCGTCGGTGACGTGGACGCGGGCGAGCGTGTTCAGGAGGTACGGCACCGCTTCGGCGTCGGTCGCCGTCGGCCGGAGGGTGCCGACCGTCGGCCAGTCGGGCACGTACGGACGGACCGTGTCGAACGGGACTTCGAGGTACTCGAGGAGCTGTCGGTGGATCGGCTCGTCGTACAGCTCCGGCGGGTAGAACGGGAGTTCAGGCCCGAGCTCGTCGTACTCGTAGCGGGGCATCGAGTAGTAGCCGCCGATGCGGACCAGGCTGTCGAGCACGATTGCGTGGCCGAGGAGATCGTCGACGGACCGCTCCAGCTCCGCCCCCGTCCCCAGCGGCTCGACGTGCTGGCTGCCGAGCCGGAGTTCGGCGTGCTCGCCGGGCACTACGTCGGCGCCGAAGTAGTGGGCGAGCGGCGTCACCCGGAGCACGTCGGCCGTGTCCCGGGGGACTGCGACGGTCACCTCAGTGTCGGGGCGGGAGAGGCCGTCGGGGACGTGGAGCTCGTCGCCGCGTTCGATCTCCGGAGGGTGGCCCCGGAGCGTCGGCCACGAACGCTCGGCCGACCACTCCTTGATCGCGGAGCCGAGGTACGACGCCGCCGTCATCAGGTCCTCGGGGTCGTCGGTCACCGATATCGTCGCGATCGGCGTCTCGTGGTGTGAGCGGGCGCCGACGACGATCTGGGACTGCTCGTCGACGGTCACCAGCAGCGACTCGGGGTTCTGCCCGTCCCCGACCAGCCGGCCGGTGATCTCGCCGTCGACGTACACGAGCAGTTTGAGCGCGGCGTCGATGTCGACGTACGCCTCGCCGAGGATCGTGAACTCGCCGTCGTCGACCGCCCCGTAGTGTTCGCCGTCGGGGCGGCGGATCTGAGCGGAGGCTCCGCCGTGGAGTTCGATCGACGAGGTCCGCAGGCTCACCGCGTCGTCGACCGGCACGTCGAACCACGCCCCCGTGGCGGGCGTCGGGGACGCGTCACGGTCGACGGTGATCCGTATCTCGCCGCCGCCCGCCTCGTCGCGGACCGTCAGTTCACCGTCGGAGAACGAGAACGATACGGGTGACTCCGTCATCGCCGCCTCCGATACATGGATGGAGGGAGTCGGTTGACACGTATATGTGTTACTAGGAGAGTGAAAGCGCGAAAACTACTCCCGCAGCTCGCGGACGTGCTCGACGTTCCACGCGAAGCTCCGGCCGTCCTCGGTCGGGGTCTCCAGCACGAACGGCTGGTCGCGCCACTCGGGGTGGTTGATTATCCGGCGCATGCCGTCGTCGCCGATGTGGCCGTCGCCGATGTGGGCGTGCTCGTCCTTGTTGGTCCCGCACTCGTGTTTGGAGTCGTTGAGGTGGATGTAGTGGAGATACTCCGTCCCCACCACGTCGTCGAACTCCGCGACCGTCTCGTCGACGGCCTCGGGCGTCGAGAGGTCGTAGCCCGCCGCGAACATGTGGGCGGTGTCGAGACAGACGCCGATCTCCTCGTCGGTCCGGTCGATCACTTTCGCGAGGTGCTCGAACTCCCCGCCGAGCTTGGTGCCGCTGCCCGCGTCGCTCTCGACGAGCACTGTCACGCCGTCGGGTACATCGAGGCTATCGATCACGTTCGCGGCGTTCTCGATGCCGCCCTCGACGCCGGCACCGGTGTGGGCGCCGAGGTGGACGTTCACGTACTCGATGCCGAGGCGATCGGCGGCGTCGACCTCCTGCTGCATCGAGTCGCGGCTCTTCTCCCGGAGGTCCTCCTTCGGCGTACAGAGGTTCACGAGGTAGGAGGAGTGGATCACCCACGGGCCGGCGAGCTCCTCTTCGGTCTCCTCGCGGAACCGTTCGGCCTCCTCGTCCTCGATGGTGCCGTGGTCCCAGACCTGCGGCGAGTGGGTGAACACCTGCCCGCAGTTGCCGCCGATCTCGACCTGTCGCTCGACCGCGTTGTCGACGCCCCCGGCGATGGAGACGTGTGCGCCGATCTTGAGCATGGTTCGACTGCGCGAGCGACTACCAAAAGCGGTTCGAAGCCGGGGGAGAGACCGACAGCCGCAGGTGTGGTCCCGCTACCGCTCGGCGTCGCGCTCGCGGATCCACGCGTCGTGCTCGTACTTCTCGGCCGCGATCTCCCGGCCGCGGGCCAGCTCCGCGTCGGTCCAACTCCCCTCCTCGGCGTCGGCCCACTCCTGCAGTGCGGTCTCGAAGGCGTCGACGGCCTCGGCGCGGCTCACGTCGACGATATCGGTGATCCCGGCCACGCGCTCGGAGAACTCCTCGGGAGTCACGCCCGGATCAGCGAAGACTGCGAGGTGGGCCTCGGGCCGGGCGTCGTAGGTGATCGAGCCGTGCTGGATCACGGCGTCCTTCCGGCGGTACTGGGCGTTCCCCGCCAGCTTCCGGCCGGCGCCGCCGTCGCTCACCACGTCGTGGGCGGGGTGGAGGCCGCGGAGGTAGCACGCCGGCTGGTAGATCGGCGGCCGCTCCTCGTCGACGAAGTCGGCGTCGACGCCCAGCCGCGCGAAGGCGTCGAGGATCGGCGGGCAGAGCTCGTGGTAGCTCTCGATCAGCTCGCCCGGGAGCTCGTCGGCGGGCGCGGCGATGGAGTAGGCGATGTCGCCCTCGTTGTCGTGGTAGATGCCCCCGCCGCCCGTCTGCCGCCGGGTCACGTCGACGCCCGCCGCCTCGCAGTGCTCCCAGTCGACCGTCTCCACGTCCTGCCCGTACCCCATCGAGAGGCAGGACGGCGCCCAGCGGTAGACCCGGACCGTTCGCGGGCCGCCGGCAGCCGCCGTCTCGGCGGCCACCTCGTCCAGCGCCATCTGCAGCGGGCCGGGGCGGGCCTCCTCGCGGATCAGCCGCCACTCCCGGTCGGCGTGGTCGGTCATGGCTCGCAGTGAGGGGGCGGCGGGAAAAGCGGTTGCGGTGGGATCGTCGGTGGGTACGAGATGTCGACTGATTCGCGAGGTGGCTGCGGTGGCGCGAGGCGTCGGCGCCTCCGTGCGCCGATCGAGCGCGAGGGACGAGCGACCAACGGGAGCGAGTCGGCTGGGGAGGTCTGTGGGCTGTACGGTGTGGGGTGGGACTGAAAGGGGCGACGCGCTCGGCGAAGGACGACGACGTAAGCACCACAGCGGAGTGAGCGAAGCGAACGGAGCGAGGAGCGCAGCGAGTCGCCCGAGCCGAGCGCGTCGGGGCTTTCACGGTGTTGCTGACCCCATCATTCCCAGAGCCAATCTCGGTCGTCGCCGCACGAAAGAGAACGAATCAGACGAACAACGCGGCACCCTTTTTCCCACGGATCACCGAATACGCGTATGGTCGGCAACGTCGCGAGCGTGATGGCCGAGCTCGAACCCGAGGACTTCTACCTCCTCTCCGGGCTCGAACAGGGGATGCGCTTCTCCGAGTGGGTCCAGCGCGAGAAGCTCCCCGAGTACGCCGACATGACCGCCGAGGAGGTCGACTACCGCATCGACCGCTGTGCCGACCGCGAACTCATCGAGCGCAAGACGATCCAGTACGAGGGGTACCGCCTCACGTTCGAGGGGTACGACTGCCTCGCGCTGCGGGCGTTCTCCGAGCGCGGCACGATCGAGGGGATGGGCGCCTCCCTCGGCGTCGGCAAGGAGAGCGACGTGTACGAGGTGCAGTCCTACGAGCCGATGGCGCTGAAGTTCCACCGCGAGGGGTACACCGAGTTCCGGAAAGTCGACAAGGAGCGGGAGTACACCGCCGACCGCAACCACGTCTCGTGGTTCTACACCGCCCGGAAGGCGGCCGAGCGGGAGCACGAGGTGCTCACCGAACTGTACCCGGACGTCTCGGTCCCCCGACCCGTCGACCAGAACCGCCACGCGATCCTGATGGAGAAGTTCGACGGCGTCGAACTGGAGCGAGCGTCGCTCCCCAGCGAGCAGGTCGTCGGCGTCTGCGATCTCGTGCTCCGGGAGATCCGCGACGCCTACGCGGCGGGGTACGTCCACGCCGACATGAGCCAGCACAACGTCGCCGTCGCCGAGAGCGGGATCACCGTGTTCGACTGGCCGCAGGCGGTCGCCACCGACCACGAGAACGCCGACGAACTGCTCGAACGCGACGTGGAGAACGTCGTCGGCTTCTTCCGGCAGAAGTACCCGCAGGAGATGCCCGACGCCGTGGACACGCGGGCGCTGGCAGCGGCGATCCGGGACGGCGAGTTCGGGAGCGTCGCGAAGTTCGAGGCGTAGGTTTCTCCCCCGAAAACGTATACCGCTCGGTTCGCCAACAGGAGTATGAGCAGTCCGACCGTCGAAGTCACCGGGAAGGCCGCCGTCGAAACCGAGCCGGAGTACGCGGTGTTCGTCGTCGAGACCGAGGCGGGCGGCGAGACGGTGTCGGGCGCACAGCGCCGTGTCGAGGACCGGCTCGCGGAGCTCGATCGGGAGCTCCCCGACTCCGTCGACGCCGCGAAGGACAGCGTCACCGGGCGCTCGGTCAACTCGGCCGACGAGCTGTTCGACCCCGACCGCGACGAGCCGTACGTCGCCAGCGCGACCGTCGAACTCCGGTGTGAGGGGGTCCCCGGCGACGACGTGGTGAACGCGGTCGCGGCCGCCGGGGGGACCGTGACCCGAACGGAGCCCCGCGTGACCGAGTCCCGACGCGAGGCGCTCCGCGAGGAACTGCTCGCCGCCGCGACGGAGAACGCCAGAGAGCAGGCCGAGATCGTCGCAGCCGCCGACGGGCACACGCTCGGCCCGGTCGTCAGCCTCGCGACGAAGGAGACGATGGGGTTCGACAGCATCGTCGAGGAGGCGCTCGCGACGGAGGTGAGCGCCGGCGTGCCGGCCGGGCAGATCGAGTTCACCGCCAGCGTCGACGCCACGTACGAGTTAGAGTAGTCGACCGGCGTCGGACCGACGCCGTCAGGTCTACCACCTATCGGCTCCAACGGCGACGCATGGAGATCACCGACCACGTCTACAGCCTGCCCGTGACGCTCGACCTCGGCGGCGCCGAACGGACGTTCACGCCGACGGCCGTCGAGACCGAAGAAGGGCTGATCCTGTTCGACACGACGCTGCCGGGGTACGCCGACGAACTCGACGCCGCGCTCGGGGAGCACGGGTTCGGGCTCGAAGACGTGCGCTTCGTCGTTCTCACCCACCACGACGGCGACCACGCGGGCGCGCTCGCGACCGTGCAGGACCGCACGGGCGCGCCGACGTTCGCCCACTGGGCCGAGGCGCCGTACGTCGACGGCCGGAAGTTCCCGGTCAAGTCCGACGACGAGCGCTACCCGCCGGCCCGCGTCGACGTGGAAGTCATCGACGGCGTCGGCTTCAGCACGCTCGCCGGCCCGATCGAACTGGTCGAGACGTTCGGCCACGCGCCCGGCCATAGCTCGTTCCACCTGCCCGAGGCCGATCTGCTGATCGCGGGTGACGCGCTGACCGCCGCCGACGGCGAACTCCACGGCCCGGCCGAGCAGCACACCCCGGAGATGGAGCGCGCGATGGAGTCGGTCGCGCTGCTCGGCGAACTCGAGTTCGACCACACGATCTGCTTCCACGGCGGTTACGCCGAGGCGGGCGACGAGCGAGTCCGGGAGATCGCGAACGGCGAGTAGCGCCCGCGCCGACGGGACCGTTTTTTCACTCCGCCCGCCCCAGCCCGAGGCATGACCGAGGACGCGCCCGCGGACAACCCCTACGTCCGCGAGCCCGACACCGAGTTCGCGCCGACGGGGAAGCTGTCGGCCGAGGACGCCCGCGAGCAGGCCGAACAGCTCCGCGAGGCGATCCGCTACCACGACTACCGCTACTACGTCGAGAACGATCCGGTCATCTCCGACCGGGCGTACGACGAACTGTTCGAACGGCTCGAAGAGCTGGAGGGGGCGTTCGACCTCGACACCGAGGGGTCGCCGACCGCCCGCGTCGGCGGCGAGCCGATGGACGAACTGGAGAGCGTCGATCTCGTGGTGCCGCTGCTGTCGATCGACTCCTCGGGCGAGGCCGACGACGTGCGGGCGTTCGACGACCGCGTCCGTCGCGAACTCGACGACGGCGCCGCGGTCGACTACGTCTGCGAACCCAAGTTCGACGGCCTCTCGATCGAGATCGTCTACGTCGAGGGGCGCTACGAGCGCGCGGCCACGCGGGGCGACGGCGAGACCGGCGACGACGTGACCGAGAACGTCCGGACGATCGCCTCCGTCCCGCAGCGACTCCGGGGGGACCCGCCCGGCGTGCTGGTCGTTCGCGGGGAGATCCACATGTCGCTGTCGGGGTTTCAGGCGCACAACCGCGAGCGCGTCGAGCAGGGGAAGGAGCCGTTCGCCAACCCCCGGAACGCCGCGGCGGGGAGCCTGCGACAGTTGGACCCCTCCGTGACCGCCGAGCGCCCGCTCGACTGCTTCTTCTACGACGTGCTCTGGGTCGAAGAGGAGCCGGCGCCGGTCGACGAGATCGGTCCCGAGGACGCCGATGCCGAGGAGGCCGCCTCCGTTGGCGGGCTGGCGCTCGACGGGCTCGACACCCACTGGGACGAACACCGGCAGCTCCCCGAGTGGGGGCTGCAGGTCAACGACCGCCACGAACTGGTCGACGGCGTCGACGACGCGATCGCGTTCCGGAACGACCTGCAGGCGGACCGCGACGACCTCGACTACGAGATCGACGGCACCGTGCTGAAGGTGAACGACCGCGAGCAGTGCCGGCAGTTGGGGACCACCTCGCGACACTACCGCTGGGCGTACGCCTACAAGTTCCCCGCGCGGACCGAGGAGACCCGGATCGCCGACATCGTCGTGCAGGTCGGACGGACCGGCCGGCTCACGCCGGTCGCGCTGCTCGACCCCGTCGACGTGGGCGGCGTGACGGTGTCGCGGGCCAGCCTCCACAACCAGTCGGAGATCGCCGAGTTGGGCGTCGACGTGGGCGACATCGTGACGGTCCAGCGAGCGGGCGACGTGATCCCGTACGTCGCCGAGGTGGTCGAGGACAACTCCGAGGGGCACTTCGAACTGCCCGACGAGTGCCCGGTCTGTGGCAGCGACGTTGAGGCGGACGGCCCGCTACGGTTCTGTACGGGCGGGCTCTCCTGTCCGGCCCAGCTCAAGCGGTCGGTCGAACATTACGCCGGCGACAGCGGGCTGGACATCGAGGGGCTCGGCGAGGAGGCGGCCGATCAGCTGGTCGAGGCGGGGCTGATCGAGGACTCGATCGCCGACCTCTACGAGATCGACGCCGAGGAACTCGCCGACTTGGAGGGCTGGGGGGAGAAGAGCGCCGAGAAGCTGCGCGAGGAGATCGAGGGGTCGAAGTCGCCGTCGCTGGGGTCGTTCCTCTCGGCGCTGGGCATCCCCGAGGTGGGGCCGACGATGGCCGCGGATCTGGCGGCCGCGTTCGGGAGCGTCGACGCGCTGCTCGATGCCGACGAGGAGGAGATCCGCGAGGTCGAGGGGTTCGGTCCGACGGTCGCCGGCCACGTCGCGGAGTTCTTCGCGAACGAGCGCAACCGTCGGGTGATCGAACGGCTGCGCGAGGCGGGCGTCGAGCCAGAACCGCCCGAATCGACGACCGCGGGCGACGAACTCGACGGGCTGACGTTCGTGTTCACGGGCGCGCTCTCGGTCACACGGGACGAGGCGCAGTCGCTGGTCGAGGCCCACGGCGCGAACGCGACGAGTTCGGTGTCCAGTAACACCGACTACCTCGTTGCCGGCGACGACCCCGGGCGGACGAAACGCGAGGACGCCGAGACCGAGGAGGTGCCGATCGTCGACGAAGGGGAGTTCGAGGAGCTGCTCGCGGACCACGACATCGAGTATCCGCCGGAGTGAGCGGTGGCAGCCGACGCGCGGAATCACAACCACCTTAACCCGGGCAACCAATAAACCCGAGTATGGCTGTGAACACGACCGCGCTGGGGCTCGCCGTCGTCCTCAGCGGGGCGGTCGCGGTGTTCCACTACGTTCGCGGGACGGAGTGGGAGTCCGCCCCGGATATCTCCGAGGAAGTGCTCGAACGCCGGGCCGCGAGCGTGCCCGAGACGGATTTCCCGGAGCCGTACAACCGATCCATCGGCGGCGGGGGCGCGCCCGCGGCCGCGGTCGGCGGCGAGGCCGCCGAGGAGGGGGAGCTCGAAGGCGAGACCGACGAGGGCGGCTCCGGCCCGGGCGACATCCCCGAGGACGAGGTCGAGTACTTCGAGGTGGAGTTCACCAAGCAGGGCGAGACGGTCGAGCTTCCGAACAACCAACCCATCCTCGACGCCGGCGAGGAGGAAGGGTTCGACCTTCCCTACGCCTGCCGGCAGGGGCAGTGTGTCTCCTGTGCCGGGCAGATTCAGGACGGCCCGAGCGAGGACTTCGTCGAGCACGACAACCAGGAGATGCTCTCCGACGAGGAGCTGGAGAACGGTTACACGCTGACCTGCGTCGCCTACCCGCGTGACGACTTCACGCTGGAGACGGGCGAGGCACCCTGACGACGGATCCTTTTTCGAGTCCGATCCTCCCGGACGGCGTCGGACGCGCCGATGCGCCCTTGTGACAGGACGCCCGAAGGGCACCCATGGATGTCCACGGCCACACGGTCCGCGGGGTCGACGTCGGGCCGCAGACGCGGTGTCGTCACTACGACAGCGAGCTCGACGTGATCGCGATCCGGTTCCCGTGCTGCGAGACGTTCTACCCGTGCTACGAGTGTCACCTCGCGGCCGCCGACCACGAGCCGGAGCGCTGGGGCGACGAGGGGAGAGACGACGCGGACGCCGACGCCGTGCTGTGTGGCGTCTGCGGGACGGTGCTGACCGTCGCCGAGTACGTCGACTGCGACGACCGCTGCCCGGCGTGTGACGCGGAGTTCAACCCCGGCTGTCGGCGACACTACGACCGCTACTTCGCGGAGGAACTGTTCGAAACGGCGGAGTGAAAACGAGGCTGCTCAGTACCGCGAGGGGAGGTAGGCCATCCCGAACAGGAAGAGGACGGTGACCCCGGAGAGGATGCCGACCCCCCAGAGCCCGTTGGTGTGGTCATGGTACTGCTCGGTCGCGGTGTTGTACTCCCGAAGCGTCTGGAAGTCAGAGGAGATGACGACCTCCTCGCCCGACTCGAAGTGGGCGAAGAACGTCTCGCCGGAGAGCGTGACGTTGCCGTGCTGGCCGACCGAGGTGCTCTGGGTCGCCCCGCTCTCGTTCTGCCACTCGATCACCGCCTCGTACGTCACGCCGCCGCCACCACCGTGGCCGCCGCCGCTGGACTCGCTCGCCTCGACCGTGGCGACGGTGTACGTCCGGTCGCCGACGGTGAACTCATCACCTTCTTGGTAGACCGAATCCTCCGCCGCGTCGAGCGCCGGCGCCTCGGAGGTGAGGACCAGTCCGAGCGACAGCCCCCCCACGACCAGGAAGAGGGCGGCGACGACTGCCACAGCGCGTCGTTGCATGTCCCGATGGTGGTAGACCCGGCGTAAAAACGGTTCCTCTTTCGGAGGCGATCGACCGGTGGCGAGCGCCGGATGCCGAGGAGATTTGTAGCTGTCAGTGTAACGTCGGGACGAATGTACGACCGAATCCTGCTGTCGACCGACGGAACCGCCGCCTCCACGGACGCGGAATCCCACGCGATCGAACTCGCGGCCGCACACGACGCCGAACTCCACGTGCTGTACGTCGTCGACGAGACCGTCTACAACGCCTACAGCGGCGACGAGTACGTCGACGAGGCCGAAGGCCCCGAACACGCGCTCGAAGAACACGGCGAAGAGACGATCGCGGGCGTCCGGCAGCGCGCGAGCGAGGCGGGCGTCGACTGCGTCGAGGCGCTGCGACACGGTCGCCCCTCGAACACGATCGTCGACTACGCCGACGAGAACGACGTCGACCTGCTCGTGCTCGGGACGAAGCGCCGCCCGGACGAGTACCGCGCGCTGCTGGGCAGCGTCACCGACCGGGTGCTCCGGATGACGGCACAGCCCGCGCTGGTGGTGAAAACCGAGGTCGAAGCGTAGCTGTGCCGACGCTCGACGGGCAGTACCGAAACGCGATCGAGACGCTGGCACCCGCGGTCGACGACGTGCCGTGGGCCCTGACGGGAAGCGCCAGTTTCGCGCTGCAAGGTGTGCCGGTCGAGCCGGACGATATCGACGTACAGACGACCGCCGCCGGCGCGTACGCGATCGAGAGCGCGTTCGAGGACCGAGTCGTCGACCCCGTGTCGCTCTCGACCGGCGAGCGGATCAAGTCCCACTTCGGCGTGCTCGAACTGCACGGCCTCCGCGTCGAGATCATGGGCGCAGTCCAGAAGCGACGCCCCGACGGGACGTGGGAGTCGCCGGTGGACGTCGAGGCACACCGGACGTTCGTCGAACTCGACGGGCGATCGGTGCCGGTGCTCTCGCTGGCGTACGAGGCCGACGCCTACGAGCGGTTGGGGCGACACGAACGCGCGGAACTGCTCCCCGCGCACGCGGACGACCCGTAGTCGAGGGGTGATACCCGAACTCTCGGCGGCGGAGGGACGTGCGGCGCGGGGTCGTTGCGATATCGAGACGGCGGCGATCGCGACGGGAAGTCGGGACAGCTCGCGCTACTCGTCGATCGTCGTCAGTAAGTAAGCCAAGGGCCGGATTTGAACCGGCGATGGGCGGCTCTGCAGGCCGCTGCGTTAGGCCGAACTCTGCCACCTTGGCGCGGTTGGTGGTTGGACACTCAGTCGTTTAAGCGTACCGTATCGGGCGCTTTCGCTGTGTGTCGAGAGAGATCGAGCGGGGAGCGATCAACTCGCTTCCCGCTCGAAGGTACGAGAATACCGCAATGAGTAGAGAGACGGCGAGTGCACTTTCCCAGCGGGTCGCCCACGCCAGTACTCGCCCACACGTAGGTGAGCTTAACTTCCGTGTTCGGGATGGGTACGGGTGTTGCCTCACCACTCTGGCCGTCTCACGCCGAGTCGCGGAATCGAACCGCGAAATACCATGCTCGGTGTGGATCGAACCGTGTGAATAAGCGTAGTCCAGTTCGCACCTGGACCCGTTCGATACGGGCACAGTGCAGAGAGATTACCGGATGAATGATGGCTTCGGACTGTTAGTGCTCGCGGACTCAACGCCTCGTTGCCTTGGCGCGTACATCCCGAGTCTATCTAACTCCTCTTCTACGAGTGTCCTCAACGGTACTTCGTTTCCGAGTGGGTTTCGAGCTTAGATGCGTTCAGCTCTTACCCCGTGTGGCGTGGCTGCCCGGCAGTGCTCTCTCGAACAACCGGTACACCAGTGGCCACCAATCGTAGTTCCTCTCGTACTATACGATCGTTCTCGTCAAGTACCATTACACCCCCAATAGATAGCAGCCGACCTGTCTCACGACGGTCTAAACCCAGCTCACGACCTCCTTTAATAGGCGAACAACCTCACCCTTGCCCGCTTCTGCACGGGCAGGATGGAGGGAACCGACATCGAGGTAGCAAGCCACGCGGTCGATATGTGCTCTTGCGCGTGACGACTCTGTTATCCCTAAGGTAGCTTTTCTGTCAGCAACCTGGCCCATCAAGGACCATGGTTGGTTCGCTAAACCACGCTTTCGCGTCAGCGTCACTCGTTGGGAATGACACTGTCAGACTTCCGTTTGCTCTTGCGCTCTTCCTCGGGTTCCCGACCCGAGTGAGGAAATCTTGGGGCGCGCTCGATATCTTTTCGAGCGCGTACCGCCCCAGTCAAACTGCCCGGCTACCGGTGTCCTCCGCCAGGAGTGAGAGTCGCAGTCACTACCGGGTAGTGTTTCATGTGTGCCTCGGTGGCCCGCTAGCGCGGGTACCTGTGTAGCGGCTCCTACCTACTCTGCACAGTAGCGACCACGTCTCAGCGACAGCCTGCAGTAAAGCTCTATAGGGTCTTCGCTTCCCCTTGGGGGTCTCCAGACTCCGCACTGGAACGTACAGTTCACCGGGTCCAACGTTGGGACAGTGGCGCTCTCGTTGATCCATTCATGCGAGTCGCTACTGAAGCGACAAGGTACTACGCTACCTTAAGAGGGTCATAGTTACCCCCGCCGTTGACGGGTCCTTCGTCCAATTGTACTTGGTGTTCAGATACCCGCACTGGGCAGGATTCAGTGACCGTACGAGTCCTTGCGGATTTGCGGTCACCTGTGTTGTTACTAGACAGTCGGAGCGCCCAAGACACTGCGACCTGCCTCGCTTGAGGCAGGCATTCCTTATTGCGAACGTACGGAACTAACTTGCCGAATTCCCTAACGTCGGTTGTCCCGACAGGCCGCGCCTTGCTCTGGCAGAGTACCTGTGTCGGATCTCGGTACGGTCATCGTGCTCCCTTTTCACGGGCTCTTGGTAACATCGACTTTCGCTATCTCGAGCTTCGCTCGCTTCCTGCCGTTACGGCGTCCACGAGCTTCCTCGATTCGACCGGGCGAAGACCCGGCTCGATGGTTCCGAAAGCGTCGGTTTCACTGCACGATGGTGCTGGAATATTAACCAGCTATCCTTTCGATCCCTGCGAGTTACGAGGGACCTTAGGATCGACTAACCCTTGGCTGACTAACAGTGCCAAGGAACCCTTACTCTTCTGGCCGTCGGGGTTCACACCCGACTTTCGCTGCTACTATGACTAGGATTTTCGTTACTAGACGGTCCACGCGAGCTCTCGCCCGAGCTTCCACCCGTCCAGAATGCCAACCTACTGGGTCGCTGTGTTACCAGCGCCGCTAGGTCTCGGTGGTGGATTTGAGCCCCGATCATTTTCGGCGCCTCGAACCTCGGCCGGTAAGCTGTTACGCTTTTCTTAGAGGGTAGCTGCTTCTAAGCTCACCTCCCGGCTGTTTAGGGCTCGAGACTACCTTCCAATCGCACTTAATCCACACTTTGGGACCTTAACCCAGCTCTGGGTTGTTCCCCTCATGGTACCCAAGCTTACCCCGGGCACCGGACTCCCATCGTCCACGGCGTTTGCACGTTCGGAGTTCGACAGAGAGGCCGACTCCTCTCGGAGGCGGGTCTCTCAATCGGTCGCTCTACCGCGCAAACTACCTCGGATGAGGTCATGCTTCGACATGTTTCGGTTGGAACCAGCTGTTGCCGAGCTCGATGGGCCTTTCACCCCTACTCTCGAGTCACGGGAGGGTATTGTAGGACACCAACCCTAACGGGCCTCCACGTGCCTTTCGGCACGCTTCACCCTGCTCCAGAGTAGATCGCTCGGTTCCGGGTCGTATCCCTTCGACTCCCCGCGCTTGAACACGGTGGGCCTGGCAATGCTGCGCCCCTATCGGTTTCCCTACGCCTTCCCTGATAATCAGGTTAGACTCGCCAAAGAGATACACTCCCTAGTTCGTTTTTCAAAACGTACGACGGAACTTCGGCTCCCTCTTCGTCCTACTGGAGGCTCGCGCCTCGGTCGTTTTGAAGAGGGCCTTTCAAGCCCCGTCGCTCTATCGCCGACTGGTTTCATGCCCTATTGCACCGCCCTTCTCGGGGTGCTTTTCAGCGTTCGCTCACGCTACTTGTTCGCTATCGGTCTCGAGGAGTGTTTAGCCTTCGCGGTCGATGCCCGCGACATTCACGAGGGATATCCAACCCCCGCTACTCTAGAACTGGCGCACACTCTACTGGATCACGGTACGGGACTGTCGCCCTGTTTCGTGCTCTGTTCCAAGAGACTTCTCGTGATCTGTCGAGTGCTGGGAGCCAGCCTGTACACCACATGTCCTTGCGGATTCGGTTTGGGCTGTATCGCGTTCACTCGCGGTTACTAACGACATCGCAGTTGCTTTCTCTTCCTGTCCTTACTAAGATGTTTCAATTCAGGACGTTCCCCATTGCGCGAGGCAATTGCGGTGGGGATTCCCATTCGGAGATCCTCAGTTCTACGCTTCCATGCAGCTCCCTGAGGCTTATCGCAGCTTGGCACGTCCTTCTTCGGCACTCGAGCCGAGCAATCCATCAGCCGGCATAGTAGCCGTCTGTCGGTAATCGTCGTTCCACTGCAACCCGATATCGTACGGGTCCAGTGGGTGCCTGGACTACGCTTACACACGGTCGTCAACGTACGTCCCGTGGGTGTCACGGGAGCGTACTCTGACCCTTCCCAGACGCGCTCTCGCGGTCTGGTGCATCGATCGTTCTGGATTCCATCGTACTTCCGTGGGGCATATAACCCGCACGGTTTCCTTCTATCCGAGATGGACTCGCGGGGATTCGAACCCCGGGCATCCTCCTTGCAAAGGAGGCACTCTCCCACTGAGCTACGAGCCCTATGGAGCCTTGGTAGTTCTAAGGTGCCCGGTCGAACCGGCACACCGAACGGCGAAAGGTGGGTCTGCCCAGAGGGCAGATCCCGGTCAGTGGAGGTGATCCAGCCGCAGATTCCCCTACGGCTACCTTGTTACGACTTAAGCCCCCTTGCGGAGCCCAGATTCGACCTGTGAAACAGGCCTCATCCGGACCCCACTCGGGTGCTTTGACGGGCGGTGTGTGCAAGGAGCAGGGACGTATTCACCGCACTCTCCTGGAATGCGATTACTACCGAATCCAGCTTCATGCGGACGAGTTGCAGTCCGCAATCCGAACTACGACCGAGTTTCTGAGATTACCGTCCCCTCTCGGGGTTGGAACCCATTGTCTCGGCCATTGTAGCCCGCGTGTTGCCCAGCCCATTCGGGGCATACTGACCTACCGTTGCCCGTTCCTTCCTCCGCCTTGGCGGCGGCAGTCCTCCTAATGTACCCATCATCCCAAAGGGACATGCTGGCAATTAGGAGTGCGGGTCTCGCTCGTTGCCTGACTTAACAGGACGCCTCACGGTACGAGCTGACGGCGGCCATGCACCACCTCTCTACGGCGTCGTGACGAGGTCATCAACCTGGCCGTCATCACCGTAGTCGGGGCTGGTAAGGTTACCGGCGTTGAGTCCAATTAAACCGCAGGCTCCTCCGGTTGTAGTGCTCCCCCGCCAATTCCTTTAAGTTTCATCCTTGCGGACGTACTTCCCAGGCGGTTCGCTTAGCGGCTTCCCTGCGGCACAACACTCACTCGTAGTGAGTGTCACACCTAGCGAACATCGTTTACGGCTGGGACTACCCGGGTATCTAATCCGGTTCGAGACCCCAGCTTTCGTCCCTCACTGTCGGATCAGTCCTCTCGAGGTGCTTTCGCCATCGGCGGTCCGTTCAGGATTACGGGATTTCACTCCTACCCCGAACGTACCCCTCGAGCCTTCCTGTCCCAAGCCGTGCAGTTTCCGCCGGACGCCCACCCGTTAAGCGGGTGGATTTCCCGACGGACTTGCGCGGCCAGCTACGGACGCTTTAGGCCCAATAAGATCGGTCATCACTCGAGCTGCCGGTATTACCGCGGCGGCTGGCACCGGTCTTGCCCAGCTCTTGTTCCTGAACCTCCCTACGGTTCAGAAAAGAAAGGGCGATATGCCCTTTCACTCGGGGTCCCCTTATCGCACTGGCGTGCAGTGTAAAGGTTTCGCGCCTGCTGCGCCCCGTAGGGCCCGGAATCTTGTCTCAGATTCCGTCTCCGGGCTCTTGCTCTCACAACCCGTACCGATTATTGGCACGGTGGGCCGTTACCCCACCGTCTACCTAATCGGCCGCAGCCACATCCTACAGCGCCGGAGCGTTTGAGCGTCGGTGTATTCAAACAGTCGACGCGTATCGGGAGTTAGCCTCAGTTTCCCGAGGTTGTTCCCGTCTGTAGGGTAGTTTGGCCACGTGTTACTGAGCTATACGCCGCGGGTCTAACCCGCGCGACTAGCATGGCTAAATCGGACCCCGATAGCAATGACCTCCGGCAGGATCAACCGGAATGTGTACGTGCTATTGCACGTGGGTGGCGGGTCGGATCACACGTCGTGATCGTTACCAATCTGGTATTGCGTATCGGTTACCGTTCGCTGTCCACCGGCCGAACCGGGGGACACCGAACTACCAAGGCTCGCATCAGATTCCGTCCTACGGCGGACCGGGGGGGCGGAATCCTCATCCGTCGCAGACAGCGGTTCACCGAGCCGACCTCAGTCCGAACCCCGCTGCCCTCTGCGTATTCCTTCCGAGTGCCCGTTTCCACTTAAGGGCGTCGGATCGTACCGGGCTCGCACCGAGCGAGTCCGGGTGTCACCGGGGGCGACCGCCCCGGCGACCTTCGCATTCCATTCGATGGGTGGCGACTACTTAACCCCGTCGGACTATCGACGCCACGTCATGCGGTTTCACGCGGGTCGTACTCACACGGGGTGGAGCCGGCAGCGACGCTACCCGGAAAAGTATCGCGCGGCAGGAGGGCGGCCAGTCATCCCACGCTCACACGGAGTCAGGCCGCGTGGTACCGCGCGTCGGTCGTTGCGACGCGGGAACTGATACGCCTGTCGGGATCGACGCCCGGGAGCTACTCGTCGAGGTGCTCGATCCCCTGCTTGGAGACGTTGGCCTCGGTGATGACCTCGGGCATCCAGTCGGGCTTGTTCTCGGGGGCTTCCTCCTCCCACGCCCAGCCCTCGTAGATGTGGACCTTGTCGGTCCCCTTCTCCCGGAGCTCGATCGGGACGCGGTCGGCGTCGTCCTCGGAGTCGGCCGGCTCGAGCCGTCGAGCCGCCTTCAGGGCCGCCTGCCGGGGCGTGTTGCCGGAGAACACGCTGTCCTCGCCGTCCTCTTCTCGGAGCGCGAAGTTCCGCTTACCGTCTTCTCGTACCATGGTTTCTCGCCATGGGAGTGGTGCACAGGGTTCGATATAAAAATATCGGGGCAAACGACCGGCGTGAGCGGGAGTTTTATATACTGCAATGTTGGTAACGCCGTCTATAATATGAAAATAACCCGAAATCCACCCGACAGAGCCTCGGGCGCGCCGCACGCGGAGACAACACTTTAGTATCGGCTGAAGCCAAACGGGGATAGACAGACCAGATGGTCCGCAAGAAGAAGCTCAGCCCGAGCGGGGCCAAAGACGAGAACGGCGAGTACCACAACGTCCACGTGAACCTCCACGAGGACGAGCTCGAGGTCGCCGGCATGGAGATCGGCGAGGAGGTGTTCGTGCGCGTCCGCGACGGGAAGATCATCATCCAGTCCGCCGACGCCGAGGACGTGGAACACGACTTCTGAGGACCAGATGGGACCCTACGACGCCGTCAAACCGCTCCTGTTCTCGCTGCCGCCGGAAACCGCCCACACGCTCGTCAGCCGCGGGCTCGAAGCCGTTCAAGGTACGCCCGTCGAGGGGCTGCTCCGGGACCGCTACGTCGTCGACGACGACCGGCTCGCGACCGAGGCGTTCGGCCTGCGCTTCCCCACCCCCGTCGGCGTCGCCGCCGGCTTCGACAAGAACGCCCGCATCCCGCGTGCGCTGGCGGCGATCGGCTTCGGCCACGTCGAGGTCGGCGGCGTCACCGCCGAAGCGCAGGAAGGCAACCCCCGCCCGCGGATGTTCCGCCTCCGGCCGGACCGCGCGCTGATCAACCGGATGGGGTTCAACAACGAGGGCGCGGACGCGGTCGGTGCGCGCCTCGACGACACCGCGCTCCCGCACGTCCCGGTCGGCGTCAACCTCGGCAAGTCGAAGTCCACCCCTCTCGGGGACGCGCCCGCGGACTACCGCTACACCTACGAGCGCGTCGCCGACGCGGCGGACTACTTCGTGATCAACGTCTCCAGCCCCAACACGCCCGGCCTGCGGTCGCTCCAGAACCGTGACTCGCTGGAGGCGATCGTCGACGAGCTGCAGGACGCCGGCGCGGCCCCGCTGCTCGTCAAACTCTCCCCGGACCTCCCCGGCCCGGCGATCGAGGAGTCCCTCGACGTGGTCGCCGAGAAGGACCTCGACGGCGTCGTCGTTGCGAACACCACGACTGAGCGCCCAGAGAGCCTCCAGTCGCCCAGTCAGGCCGAACCGGGCGGGCTCTCGGGCGACCCCATCGAGGAGCGCTCGACGGGTCTCGTCGGCTTCGTCGCCGAACGAACTGACGTGCCGGTCGTCGGCGTCGGCGGCGTCAGCGACGCCGAAGGCGCCTACCGGAAGATCCGCGCGGGCGCGGACGTGGTCCAACTGTACACCGGCCTCGTCTACGAGGGGCCGTCGCTCGCCCGCGAGATCAACGAGGGGCTGCTCGACCTGCTCGAACGCGACGGCTTCGACCACGTCTCGGAGGCCGTCGGCGCCGATCTGTAGAAAGAGCCGCGACGCCTTACTCTTCGACGATCACGAGCGCGCCGTCGGCTTCGAGCATCTCGCCCTCGCCGGTGTACTGGCGCTCGCGCTCGACAGTGAACTCCTCGGCCGAGAGCTCGTGGCCCGCGACCGACAGCGTCTCCTCCCTGATTTCGTACTCGCCGTTCTCGATGCCGGCCTCGATGTCGGGCACGTCGGCGCCGTACTCCGGCCCGACGACCGAGTAGTCCAGGTCGATCCCGGTGACGACCGACTCGACCTCCGGCTCCTCGGCCAGCCGCTCGAGCTCCCCGACGTGCATCACGTTCCGGATGTCGTTCTCGAAGCCGTCGACGTTCCCGTACACCGACACCGTCGAGAGCTCGGCGTTGAGCGGGAGCTGGCGCTCGCTCTTGTAGCGCCGGAGCGCGCC
Source organism: Halolamina salina (assembly GCF_054653455.1). Taxonomy (NCBI): domain Archaea; kingdom Methanobacteriati; phylum Methanobacteriota; class Halobacteria; order Halobacteriales; family Haloferacaceae; genus Halolamina; species Halolamina salina. Next base: position 2,527,392 of record NZ_BAAIGE010000002.1, read on the forward strand.
GACGACCGCCATCGCGGTCTCGCCGGCCTCGTGGTCGGCGTCGATCCCCGTGGGCTCGGGCCACGCGCTGCGGTGGATGCTGTCGAACTCCTCTCCCCCGGCGTACATGTCCTGCCAGATCTCCTCGGTGATGTGGGCGAGCATCGGCGCGAACAGCTTCAGGAACCGCCGGTGGGCGACCGTCAGCGTGTACTTCGCGGAGTCGTCGTCCTCCTCGCGGACGCGCTGTTTGGCGATCTCGAGGTAGTCGTCACAGAACGTCCCCCAGAAGAAGCTCCGGAGGCTGTCCCGGGCCTTCGAGAACTCCCGGTTCTCGAGCTTCTCCTTCACGAACTCGGCCTCGCCGTCGAGTTCCGCCAGCAGCCAGCGGTCCAGCGCCGACAGCTCTGACTCGTCGACGTCCGGCACGCTCTCGGGGGTCAGCGAGTCGACCAGCTTCGAGGCGTTCCAGAGCTTCTGGAGCAGCTTCTCGCCGGCACGGAGGCCCTTCTCCTGGTAGGGGAGGTCGTCGCCGATCGAACTCCCCGCGGCCCAGAACCGCGCGGCGTCGACGGGGAACTGCGATTTGACCTCCTGCGGGCTGACGACGTTGCCCTTCGACTTGGACATCTTCTCGCGGTTCTCGTCGAGCACCATCCCGTTGATCATCACCGAGTCGAACGGCACCTCGCCGGTGTGCTCGTAGCACTTCACCACGGTGTGGAACAGCCAGAAGCTGATGATGTCGTGGCCCTGCGGGCGCAGGTCCATCGGGAACAGCTCGGGGTTGTCCATCGTGAACTCCCCGGCGTCGTCGTCCCAGTCCCAGCCGGCGTTGATCAGCGGCGTCAGGCTCGAGGTCGCCCACGTGTCGAACACGTCGTCCTCCGGGACGAACTCGTCGTGTCCGCACTCGGGACAGGCGTCGACCGGCGGGTCGTCCGAGAGGGGATCGACCGGCAGGTCGGCCTTGTCGGCGATGACCTCCTCGTCGCACTGTTCGCAGTACCAGACGGGGAAGGGAATCCCCGAGGAGCGCTGCCGGGAGATACACCAGTCCCACTGCAGCCCCTCGATCCAGTGTTTGTACCGCGAGAACATCTTCTCGGGGAACCAGTCCATCTCGCGGCCGGCCTCGAGGTACTCGTCGGTGCTGTCGAGCAGTTCGACGTACCACTGGTCGGCGACGAGGAACTCGACGCCGACGCCGCAGCGCTCGTGGACGTTGACGGTGTGGGTGATCGCCCGGCGGTCCAGCAGCGCGCCGGCGTCCTCGAGATCCGAGACGATCGCCTCGCCGGCGTCGGCGGCGGCCATCCCCTCGTACTCGTCGGCCACGTCGGTCATGTGGCCGGACTCGTCGATCGCGACCCGGAGATCCAGATCGTGGGCCTGGTACCACTCGATGTCGGTCTGGTCGCCGAACGTACAGCACATCACGATCCCGGAGCCGGTCTCCATGTCGACGCGGTCGTCGGCGATGATCGGCACCTCGTGGCCGAACAGCGGGATACGGGCCGACTCGCCGACGAGGTTCTCGTTCTCCTCGTCGTCGGGGTGGACGAACACCGCGACACACGCGGGGAGCAGTTCGGGTCGCGTCGTCGAGATGGTGAAGTCGTCCTGGCCCGCGGACTCCGGATCGACGACGTCGAACGCGATGTCGTGGAAGTGGCTGTCCTGCTCGTCGTCCTCGGTCTCGACCTGCGAGATCGCGGTCTCACACTCCGGACACCAGATCGCCGGCGCGCGCTGGCGGTACTCCTTGCCCTGCTCGTAGAGGTCGACGAAGGAGAGCTGAGAGACCCGCTGGACCTGCGGCTCGATCGTGCGGTAGGTGTTGTTCCAGTCGATCGAGAAGCCGAAGGACTGCATGTTCTCGGTGAACTCCTCTTCGAACTCCGCACACACCTCCCGACACTTCTGCTGGAACTCCCGGCGGGAGAAGTCCTGGTGGCGGACGTCGAGTTCCCGCTCGGTCAGGCGCTCTGAGGCGATCCCGTTGTCGTCGTAGCCGAAGGGGTAGTACACCTCCTCGCCCTGCATCCGGGAGAACCGGGCGACGATGTCCTGCAGCACCGTCCCGTACACGTGGCCCCAGTGGAGGCTGCCCGACACCGTCGGCGGCGGCGTGTCGATGGCGAAGGCGGTGTTCGGATCGTCTACCTCGCTCTCGCGGTAGGCGTAGGTGTCCTCGTCGAGCCACCGATCCTGCCACTTCTCCTCGACGACGTCGGCGTCGTACGGGCCGCTGGGCATGTTGGGTGAACGTTCCCGTGAACGCCTGTTAAATAGCTCGGTCCTGTGAAAACGCGCCACAGGGCGGGCTGGAACGGAGTCTCAGTCCGAGAGCGCGTCCAGCCGGAACTCGAACGCCGCGACCGGCACCTCCAGATCGCGCTCGACCAGCACCTTCGGGTGGATCTCGCCGATCACACCCACCGAGTCCCCGTCGATCACGACCTCGGCCGCGCGGCCGTCGATGAAGCTGGGGTGCTCGGTCGCGGGCGTCTCGAGGTCGGCGTCGAACTCGCCGACGAGTGCCTGCAGTCGCCCCTTGATGTCCTCGTACGTCGCGTCCGTGCGCGCGATCGCGGCCGCGACCGTGCGGTGCTCCGCGACGCCCGTGTTCTCCTCGTCGTCGCGCTCGGCGACGAAGCCCACCTCCGCGAGCTCCTGCGGGTAGCGCCGGTGGGTGTTGTTCTCCAAGACGTGCATGATCGAGGGGAGTGCCCACGTCCGGAGCTGCGTGTAGTCCTCGCTGTAGGCGCTGGTGACGTTCACCGCCTCGCCGCCGCCGAGGGCGTCGCTGCCTTCCTCGACGTTCATGCGCTCGTAGTTCTCTTCCGGCGAGGAGAGGTGGAAGTTCAGCAGGTCCTCGAAGCCGAGGCCCACGAGCGCGGTCCGGGTCGCCCGCTCCAGTCGGCTCCGCTCGTGGCGGCCGCCGATGGTGCCGATGTCGGGGTACTTCGGTTCGAGGTCGCCGAACCCGTACGCTCGGCCCACGTCGTCCACGAGGTCCATCGGGTGGAGCACGTCGGTCCGGTACGGCGGAATCTCCACCTCGTACGTCGTCTCGTCACCGAGATTGGTCGTGGCGTCCAGCCCGGAGCGCTCGAACAGGTCCACGACTTCCTCCATCTCCAGTTCGATCCCGAGCGTCGTCTCGATCTGCTCGTGGGAGACCGTCTTCTCCCGGGTATCGAGCTCCGGCCGGACGAGGTGGTCGCCCGCGTGCTCGCCGGCGGCGCCGTCCTCGTACACCACGTCGACGTCCTCGAGCGTCGCGCCGCGGGCGTCGAGCGCGTAGCAGATGATCGCGAGCATCCGGTCGATCGTCCACTGGTCGGTGCCGGTAAGCTCGATCAGCAGCTCCCGGGAGTCGGTCGTCACCTCGGTGCGCTGGCCGTTGATCACCGGCGGGAACGAGAACAGCCCCAGCTCGTCGTAGATCGCGGGGTAGCGCTCGTACTCGCTCACGAGGTCGGCGTACTCCTCGCCGGTCGGGTGGTCGGTCAGCACCTCGGCGGGGGTCATCCCGCGGTCGGCGTCCAGCGGGACGAACTCGTCGCCCTCCGGTTCGATCCCGCGGTAGGTGATCGTCGGGCCGCCCACGTCGGTCGGCCCCTCGTCGCCGCCGACGGGGGTCAGGTCCTCGGGCGGTTCGAGCTCGTTGTCCTCGCCGATCTCGCGCTGCTCGATGCGTTCGCCCTTCAGCATCGCGAGGTCGTGGATGCCGATGGCGCCCTTCGCGCGCTTGCGGCCCATCGTCGCGTGGAGCTTCTCCTGCAGTTGGATCAGCGAGTCCAGCGCGTCTTCATCCAAGTCCACCCCGCGTGCGACCGCGCCCGCGACGTACGGGCGCTCGCTCGGGACCGAGGGGTCGACCTCGATCGTCCAGTCGGCGTCGTTGGTGTCGGGGACGGTCACGCCGCGGTCGTCGCCGTAGTGGTAGCGCAGCGAGCGGGCGACGCCCTCGACGGAGAGCCGGTCGAGCCGGTCGGGCGCAAACTCGAACTGGAGGTCGCCGTCCTCCGTCTCGCCCTCGAACTCGAGGCCGAGGCCGAACAGGTCCTCCTTGAGTTGGTCGTCGTCCTTCTCCTCGTGGCCGGTCAGTCGGCGCAGTTCGTCAGTGTCGATGTCGACGACGGGCATCAGTAGATCACCTCCGCGTTCCGCAGGAACTCGAGGTCCGCGAGCGTACCGTGCAGGTCGCGGATGTCGTCGGCGCCGGTGTACAGCATCGCCAGCCGCTCCAGCGCGAGCCCCCAGGCCATCACGTCACACTCGACGCCCAGCGGCTCCAGCACCTCGTCCCGGAAGATGCCGCTGTTGCCGATCTCGATCAGCTCGCCGGTCTCGGGATGGCGGCCGAACAGCTCGAAGCTCGGCTCCGTGTAGGGGTTGTAGTGGGGTTTGAACTGCACGTCCGTGATCCCGAACTGCTCGTAGAACTCCTCGAACGTGCCCATCAGGTCACGCACCGAGAGGTCCTCGGCCATCACCCAGCCCTCGATCTGGAAGAACTCCAGCAGGTGCGTCGAGTCGATCGTGTCGTTGCGGTACGCCTTCTGCACCGAGAAGTAACGCTGGGGCGGTTCAAGGTCGCCCTCTGCCTCGCCGGAGAGGTAGCGCATCGAGAGCGAGGTGGTGTGCCCTCGGAGCGCGACCTCGCGGGCGAAATCCTCGTCCCACGGCGAGTGGTAGCCGTCGCCGTCCGGGCCGACCCCCTCGCGGTGGGCGTTCTCGACCGCGCGAACGAGGTCCTCGGGGAGGTCCTCGACGGGGTCCACGTCCAGCGCAAAGCGGTCCCAGTGGGTGCGCGCGGGGTGGTCCTGGGGCATGAACAGCGCGTCGTTGATCCAGAAGTCGGCGTCTGCGTGGGGACCGTCCATCTCCTGGAACCCCATCCCGACGAGCACGTCCTTCACACGCTCGGCGGCCTGGCGGAGCACGTGGACCTTCCCCGCCTCAGCCTCGGTCGCGTCGGCTTCGACGTTGTAGTCGGTGAACTCCACCTCCTGCCACTCGCCGGAGGTGAGCATCTCGGGGGTGAGCCGGTCGGCGGTTTCGGCGGCTTCGACGCCGGCCATCAGCGCGTCGACGCCGTCGTCGGTCAGCAGCACCGAGCGCACGGTGTGTTCCTCGCGCTCGATCAGGCCGCGCTCCGCGAGGCGGTCGAGTAGCGCCTCGTCGTCGACCGTCTCGCCGGTGTCGATCCGTTCGAGTGCAGCGAGTTCCGGATCGGCGTCGGGGTCGGCGTCCGGGTCCGCGGTCACTTCGCCGCTCTCAATCTCGCCGTAGCCTTTCCGGGCGAAGTTCGAGAGCGCGATGTCGACCTCCGGACCCTCGAGGCCGGCGGCGCCGATGACCTGCCCCATCTCGACGGGGGCGTCACGGGCGCCGGCCTCGACGGCCGCGCGGTAGAGTCGGATCTCGGGCAGCCCGTCGGTGAGGTACGTCTCGGCCTCGTCGGTGATCGAGACCGTCTCCTCGGTCTCGCTCTCGACGGAGACGAGGCCCTCCTCCTCCAGTTCGAAGACGGCAGTCGTGGCTGCCGCCTCGTCGATCCCCGCCTCGTCGGCGAGAGCGGGGATCGGCTGTGCGTCGGTCGCGCTCGCGGCCTGCAGGGCCGCGACCTGTCGTTCGGGGAGTCGCATGTGGTGAGTGTGGTTTGGTGGTCGCCCCGGCGTCGCTGGGGGAACGGTGCTGCCCGCTCGGTCGGTTTCGCCCGGACCGCCCCGCGCCGGGCTCCGCCGACCGATCAGGCGAAGAAGAACCCGACCCCGCGACCGTCGGCTGCGTGGCGGTGCGTCCGGGCGGCGGTGTCGGGCGCCATACGCGGAGCAACCCCCCGAGCGCGCAAAAAGGTTCCGTGAGTGGGTCGGATTCAGTGGTTGTGTCGTGGGTAGCGCATGCTCCAGTGTGGAGTGAGAAGGTGCTTCGACGACAGTTCGACACTCGACTGCCGAGGCAGCGACAGCGTCTCGATCGTTGGGGGACTGGAACCGCGACGGCAACAGCATCTCGATGCTTGGCCACTTGCGACCGCAGTGCGCCGGACACGAGGTCCGGCACAGCACCGAGTCCCCACCCCTCCCCCCGCCGGCGCCGACGGTCGGCGCCGGCGAGGCGTCCACCGCCCCGCTACCGCACCGCTGTGGCTGTCGGCGCGAAGCGCGAGCGCCTCCGTGCGCGAGCCGAGCGCGAGGGACGACCGACTGAGCGAAGCGAAGGAGGGAGTCGGCTGGGGGGGTTCGAGGGCTGTGCGGGGCGGTACGGTCACAAGTGGTCATGCTCACTCCGCGGTCCTGTTCGCAGCCCAAACACCGGACTCCGCGGCACCGTTCGCAGCCGTACCGACGACGCCACCCAAAAGAGAGACGACGAGAAATCCGACCTAAACCGCGTCCTCTTCCTCCCGACCACCCAATCCGCGCCGATCGCTACCCAAGTCGATGTCCACGTCCTCCAGCAGTTCCTTCGCCTCCTCGCGTTTCTCCTGGTGCTCTTCGAGGAACTCCGCCATCAGCTCCGCGGCCTGCTCCTTGCAGCCGCCACAGAGCCGCTCGCCCGCGGTACACTCCTCGTACACCCGGGTCGCGAACTCGTCGTCCCCCTCCGCGAGCAGGTAGGCGTACAGCTCGTACACCGGACACTCGTCGGGCTTCCCGCCCAACTCACGCTGCTCCTCGGCAGTCGTCCGGCCGCCCGTCGCGGCTGACTTCACCTTGTCGTAGCCGTCTTCCGGATCGTCGAGCAGCGAGATGTGGGAGGCGGGAATGGAGGAGGACATCTTCCCCCCCGTGAGTCCGGTCATGAAGCGGTGGTAGATCGACGACGGCGCCTGAAAGCCGTAGCCGTCGTGCTCGATCTCGACCTCGCGGGCGATCTCCTCGGCTTCCTCGGGATCGAGGTCGAAGCTGTCGATGTGGGCGTCGTAGCGTCGCTTCTCGCCGGGGATCTCCTCGATCAGCGCGTCGAACGCCGCCTCGCTGGCGTTGCGGTCGAGGAAGCGAACGCGGGGGCGGATCGGCTCCTTGCCGCCGTTCTCCAGCTTCTCGACCAGCGAGTCGCGGGTCGCGGGGTCGGCGCCGATGGGCGCCGCGGGATCGTTGGCGAACTCGAGGAGGCGCTCGGCGGCGTCTTCACACCGCAGATCCTCGGTTTCCACGTCGTCGTCCGTCTCGAGCGCGTCGTACAGATCACGGAACAGCGCGCGCTCCTCGTCGTCGAGTTCGAAGCTCGCGAACGCCTCGGTCACCTTGAAGTAACGCATCCGCGCGGCGGCGTCGCGGGCGAACCGGACGTGCGGGTCCTGATCCGGCCCGACCGGGATCACCGTCGGCATCGGCTCGTCGAGTTGGGGGTAGAGGATGTCCGCCAACTGTGTCACGACCGACTGCATGTGGCTGACGTTCGTCTCGCCGCCGAAGCCGTAGATCGCCTCGAACTCCGAGAAGTTCGTCGTCGAGCCGATCTCGAAGGCGAGGTCCTGCAGTTCGCGGTTGTCGGACTGGCGGTAGAGCTCCCCGTCCTCGGGGTCGAACCCCAGCGCGATGAAGGAGAGCAGGTAGCTCCGGGCGTGCTCGTCGATCTCGTCCCACGACATCCCCCGGGCGGAGTGGGCTTCGAGGTCGGCGATCAGGCCGTACACCTCGCCGCCCTGCTGCTGGTGCCAGATCAGCTCGTCGAACACCATCTTGTGGCCGATGTGGGGGTCGCCGGTGGGCATGAACCCCGACAGCGCCGCGAACGGCTCGTCGTTGGCCATCGCCTCGGCGACGCGCTCGTACTCGCGGTGGCCGAAGATCGCCCCCCGGCGCATCAGGTAGTGGGGGTCCGGCACCTCGTCTGCGTCGAACTCCTCGATCCCGAACTGCTCGAACAGCTTGCGGTAGTCCTCGATAGTCGAGGAACCCCACGGGTCGAGGGCGACGTCGTCGCTCGATACGCTGTCGGTGCCCCCGTCTGTCTCGAGTGTGGGTTGGTCCTCGGTCATCGGTGTCCCTCGCCGCTTCTCACGGCGTGATTCGCTCGACGCAGAGCCAATCTATCTCTCCCGTCGGCTCGGTCAGCGCAAAAACCATTCGCTTGCGAACCCCGCCGGCCAGCCGCACGTCCAGCGACAGCTCCCGGGGGAGGAACTCGTGGTCCGGCTCGACCACCCGGACCAGCTTGTCCGAGTGGCCCAGATCCGAGACGCCGTCGAACGACTCGTACACCCGGAAGTCGGCGCCGAACTTGAAGCCGGACTTGGGCACCGCACCCGCCTCACGCAGCGACTCGTACGCCGCGTAGCGCCGGCGGAACCGCTCGCCCTCGATCGCCTCGGCGTGGCCCTGTACTGTTGCGAGATCCAGCTCCAGCGAACCCCGATCCGCGAGATACGCCGCCTCCAGCAGCGAGAGCTGGAGCGGTCCCGAGTCGGCGTTCCGCCCCGCCAATCGCTGCCCGAAGAAGCCGCCCTCGTACAGTTCCTCGGGCGGCTCCCACACCAGCAGCCGATCGTCCATCAGCGTCGCGTCCAGCGAGTCGGGCAGCGGCGGGTCCGCGGTGCCAGACGGCGAGAGCCACTCCGTGCCGAAGTAGGTGAGTTCGCCGTCCTCGTCGACGACCGCGAGCACGTGCTCGTCGATACTCGCCGCCGACAGCGGCGCGCGCTCGCCGACGACCCGGAGTCGGTGGGCGATCTCGTCGTCCGCCGGCCCCTTCCCACGCGGATAGACCACGAAGTCCGTCTCGTCGTCGACGTCGTCACCGACCCAGCCGTCGCGGGCGGGCGAGAGGTAGAAGCCGCGATCGCGGAGGTCCTTGTAGACGACGAAGGCGAGCACCGCGTCGGTCCGGGTGAGGAACTCGCGGAACCCCATCGGGGTGCCGTCCTCGCCCGTGACGACGTCGAGGTCGCCGCGGTAGAGCAGGTGGGCGGCCTCGACCGGCGCGAGTTCGATGTCGCTCCCGCCGGCCGGGCGGCCGTACCCCCCGGAGTCGTAGAACCGCTGTTTGGCGTCGCCCGAGAGCCGGACCACGCCGTCGCGAAGCGTCCCGTCCATGGGGCTACGTCCCGGGGCGGCGGGTATAGGGACTGTGATCGGCGCCGATCACGGGCCGGCGCAGCCCTCGGTCACCCCCTCGCGGTAGCGGTCACACGTCCCGTCCAGACACCGCCGCCCGGCCGCGGTCTCGAACACCGGAAGCCCGCAGGGGCACTCACCGACCGCCTCGCCGGCGGGGATCGAAAACGTCGTCTCGCAGTCGGGATAGGCGTCGCAGCCGAGGAACGGCCGGTTCCCGCGGTTCACCACCGAGAGCGGCGATCCGCAGTCGGGGCAGTCCCACCGCCCGTCGAGCGCGTCGGCGACGGCGTCGGCCAGCGAGTCACACCGCCAGTCGACACAGAGCTCGAACGTCTCGCCGCGCTCGACGCGCATCATCGGGAGCCCGCAGTCGTCGCAGGTCTCCTCGAGCACCGTCGCCCCCGCGGGAAGCCCGTAGGCCGCCTCACAGCCCAGACAGGTCACCTCGCCGTTCGATCGGACGAGCGCGTCGCCGCAGTCGGGACACTCACCCAGTGGCACCCCGGCCTCGCTGGCGGGGAACTCCCGCCGACCCGTCGGGGCCTCGGCGATCACGCGCAGTTCCTGCTCGCCGCGGCGGGCCGTGAGCGCGAAGGAGTCGCCCTCGGTCTCGGTCGTCAGTTCGTCGGCGCGGGTGAGCCACGCCACGGGCTGGTAGCCGTCGGCGTCGTGGACCAGCACGGTTCGGTCCGGCTTCACCACCACGACCACGTAGCCGCGCTGGGTCCGCTCGCGCTCGCCCTCGAACTCGATCGTGCAGTCGCCCGCGAACAGTCGGATCCGGTCGGTCACGCGCGGGAGTGGTCCCGGCATCGGCCTTGAACGTCGGCGCGAAACCCCAAACGCGATGGCGCGGGCAACGGTACGGCGACCATGGACGCGCTGCTGTTCGACATGGACGGGGTCGTCGTCGACTCCGAGGACTACTGGCACCGCGCCGAGCGCGAGGAGCTACTGCCCGCGGTGCTCGATGGCGAACTCCCCGACCTCGACGAGATCACGGGGATGCCGTACCGCGAGATCTACGACTACCTCGACGCGAACTACGAGACGCGAGTGTCGAAATCGGAGTTCGTCGATCTGTACGACGAGACCGCCGAGACAGTCTATCGGGAGGAGGTCGAACTACTCGACTGCTTCGCCGAGGTTCGGGAGGCTGCCCGCGACGCCGGGGTCCCGGTCGGACTCGTCTCCTCGTCACCGCCGACGTGGATGGGGTACGTGCTCGACCGGTTCGGCCTGCAGTTCGACCTGATCCTCTCGAACGACGAGGTCGACGGTCCCGGCAAGCCCGAGCCGGCGATATACGAGGCGGCCGCGGAGCGGTTCGGCGTCGATCCGGTGGACTGCGTCGCCGTCGAGGACTCACGGAACGGGTCGCTCGCGGCCGAACGGGCAGGAATGGTCGTCGTCGGGCTCCGGGTCGATCATAACGCGGGGACGGATCTCTCGGCGTGTGACGTGGTGTGTGACGGATCCGAGGAGCTCCTCGCGGAGCTGTCGAGACGGCTCGGGGAGAGTTGAGCCAGCCGCTCGATCGGTATCCGGTGGCTTGACCGGCCGCCGAGCAGTATCAGCTTCAGCGCTCGCCGTCTCTCGGTTACACCTTTCCGACGTGGCCACAGCTGGGGCACTTCGCCTTCGCCGAACTGAGCAGCCCGCCGCTTTCGGTTAGCCCGTTCTTCTTCAGGCAGTCGCCGTGGAACCAGTCGCCACACTGGGTGCAGTAGGTTCCGTTTTGGCCGTCGACGACCTTTCCGTCGCAGAAGTAACACCTTCCTCCCATGCCACATCAGTTGACATGATATCTAATAATAGTTGGGGAGGCGACCGTTTTCTCGGCCGGGATACGGAGTGCTCACCAGGCGTGGAGGCCGCTAGCTCCCGTGTGACGGCGACGATATCGGCGAGAAACGGCGTGTTCAGTCCGACTCTGCCCGCGCCTTCTGCTCGAACTTCTCGCGGACCTTCTCGATCTTCGGCGTCGCGTGCATCGAGCAGTAGGCGTCGTCGGGGTTCTTCTCGAAGTAGTTCTGGTGTTTCTCCTCGGCGCGGTAGAACGTCTCGAGCGGCTGGATCTCGGTGACGACCTCGTCGTCGTAGCCGCCCTCTTCGTCCAGCGCCTCGACGTACGCCTCGGCGATCTCGCGCTGTTCCTCGTCGTGGGGGAGGACGATCGAGCGGTACTGGCTGCCCACGTCCGGCCCCTGTCGGTTCAGTTGGGTCGGGTCGTGGATCGTGAAGAACACTTCCAGTACGTCCTCGTAGCTCAGAACGTCCTCGTCGTACTCGACGCGTACCACTTCCGCGTGGCCGGTGTTCCCGGAACAGACCTCGCGGTACGTCGGGTCCTCGGTGTGGCCGCCGGCGTAGCCGGAAGTGACGTCTTCGACGCCGGATCGCTCCTCGAACGCCGCCTCCACACACCAGAAGCAGCCGCCGCCGACGGTCGCTGTCTCGGTCATACCCGCACGTAGCGCACGCGAGCGTATGTATGTGGCGCGCACCTGCGTGCCGGCGCCCGAGCGCCGCCCGAGAGCAGAAGTTTAAAGCGCCGTTCGGACGGAGAAGCCGTAAGGAATGCTCCCGCTCCAGGTCATCGACAGTTTCCTGCTCAACTACAACATTGGGCAGGTGCTGTTACTCGTGTTCGCCCTGGGAACGCTCGGCCTGCTCGGCCTCGGGTCGAAGAAGGTGCTCGGCCTGCACTTCGGTGCGTTCGGTCTGATCTTCGTGATGACCCCGCAGGCGATCAACCCCAAGCTCTACCTGTTCCTCGGCCTGGGGCTGATCGTGATCGCGCCGATGCTGTTCGCCACCGCCGACGAGTAGCGACCGAGCGCCAGCTTTTTCGCGCGAACCACGGTACGACTCCGCATGCGAACAGTCCGCGCGCCGGCGACCAGCGCGAACCTCGGTAGCGGCTACGACACGTTCGGCGTCGCGCTCTCCCACCCCACGGATATCGTCCGGGTCGAGCGCGCCGACCACACCACCATCGAGGTGACCGGCGCCGGCGCCCAGTTCATCCCCGAGGACCCCGACCGGAACACCGTCGGCGCCGTCGCCGACGCGCTCGACGCGCCCGCCCACATCGAGATCGACAAGGGGGTCAGGCCCGCCTCCGGTCTCGGCTCCTCGGCAGCCTCGGCCGCGGGCGCGGCGCTCGCGCTCAACGACCTCTACGACCGCGGCTACTCCCGCGAGGAGCTGGTCCCGATCGCCGCCGAGGGCGAGGCGGTCGTCTCCGGCGCCGCCCACGCCGACAACGTCGCTCCCGCCCTGCTCGGCGGCTTCACGATTGCGACCGAGAACGGCGTCCGCTCGATCGAGACGAACGTCCCGCTGGTCGCGTGTCTCCCCGAGGAGCCTATCTCCACCCGCGAGGCCCGCGAAGTCGTGCCGACCCACCTCACGATCGAGGAGCTCGTCACCACCGTCGGCAACGCCGCGACGCTCTCGGTCGGGATGTGTCGCTCCGACCCCGAACTCGTGGGGGCGGGGATGGCCGACGAGGTGGTCACGCCCAACCGCGCGGCGCTGATCACCGGCTACGAGGACGCCGTGGAGGCGGCCCGCGAGGCCGGCGCCCACGGCGTCACCGTCAGCGGCTCCGGCCCGGGCGTGCTCGCGGTCTGTCCGGCAGGGCGCCGGCGCGCCGTCGCGGCTGCGATGGTGGAGGCGTTCGCGGACAACGGCGAGGACGCCCGCGCCTACCGGACGTGGACCGGAAACGGCGCGGAGTTGGTGTAGAACGGGCGCGGCCGAGAACGATTTCCCTGCGGTCGATCGTCAGCGGTACTGGTTCAGCCGCTTCTTCAGCCGCGCGGCCGCGTCGCCCGCCGCCGCGAAGTACGCGTCCTCGTCGGGCGCCCGCCCGCCCGACGCGCCGGAGACGGTGTTCCGGCCGACCTCCTCGCCGGCGAAGATGATCCCGCGCGAGGAGTTCACCAGCCCGACGTCGACGCTCGCCCCCTCGCGCGCCGCGAGACCGTGCTCGACCGCGGCCTCGGCGTCGCCGCCCTGTGCGCCCACGCCGGGGACGAGAAACGGGATGTCCGGAACCGTCTCGCGGATCTCTTCCAGTTCCTCGGGCGCGGTCGCGCCGACGACGAGGCCGACGTTGCCGTGCTCGTTCCACGTGTCCGCGAGCGCGGCCACGCGCTCGTACAGCGGTTCGCCGGAGTCGAGTTCGAGGTCCTGCAGGTCCGCGCCGCCGGGGTTGGAGGTCCGACAGAGCACGAACACGCCCGCGTCGGCCTCGGCGAGGAACGGCTGGAGCGAGTCGCCGCCCATGTAGGGGTTGACGGTGATCGCGTCCACCTCGTCCAACACCTGCGCGTACTGCCGCGCGGTGTTGCCGATGTCCCCCCGTTTCGCGTCGAGGAGGACGGGCACACCCTTCCCGTGGGCGTAGGCGACGGTCTCCCGGAGCGCGCGCCAGCCGTCGGCGTCCTCGTAGAACGCGGCGTTTGGCTTGTAGCAGGCGGCGTGCTCGTGGGTCGCGTCGATGATCCGGCGGTTGAACGCCCAGCGCGGCAGGTCGTGGTCGTCGAGGAACTCGGGGATGCGGTCGGGGTCGGCGTCCAGCCCCACGGAGACGACGCTGTCGGCGTCGTCGATGCGGGCGGAGAGGTCGTCGAAGAAGGACATACCGGGAGCGCGCGCTGGCGGGGCAAGAAGCCTGCCGTTTCGGTCAGCGGTCGTCGTCGGAGTCGGCGCTGCTCGCGGGTCGTTCCTCCCCGCTCGCTTCCGAGGCGGTTTCCCGCCGCTCACTTCGTTCGCGCCGTTTTCCCGCCTCGCTACGCTCGTCCTCGACGGCGACCTCGTCGCCCGCAGCCTCGTTGTCCGCCGCGACCTCCGCCTCCAGTTCCTCGATTCTGCCCTTGAGCTCGGCGATCTCGTCGCTGTCGTCGTCGCGACCGACGAACCGGACGAACAGGAACAGCGCCGCGAGGACGACCGGGACGCCGACCAGCAGCGCCATCACGAGGAAGATGATCAGCAGTTCCGGCCCGCCGGGAATCTGGAGGAGCATGGCGGGAGCGTGGGCCGGACGGCGCATGGGTCTTTCCCCCGAACGATTTACGCGTGCCGCCCGAGCGTCGGAGCGTGTCCCGCGCCCGCCAGCGTCTCTCGGTCGTCGCCGGCCTCGTGGCGGGGCTGCTCGCGCTGGCGCTGTTCGCCTGGCTCGTCGGCGTCGAGCAGGTCGTCTCGACCGTCGCGTCGCTCGACCCGCTGCCGTTCGCGCTGGGACTCGTCGCGGTCGTCGGCGGGGTCGGCGCGCAGTTCCTCGCGCTGGCGGCGCTGCTCGGCGTGCGCCCCTCCGTCGACGGCGCGCTGGCGTACCTCCGTGGCGTCTACGGCCGCCAACTCCTCCCGGTCGGCAACGTCGCCGGGCCGGTGCTGATCGCCTACTCGATGCGCTCGGCGACCGGAATCCCGACCGACCGGGCGCTCCCGGCGACGATCATCGCGCAGGCGGCGACGTTTCTCGGCTCGACCGTCGTCGCGTTCGGCGGGACGGTCGCCCTCGTGGCGGGTGGCCGGAGCGAACTGCTCCCAGTCGCCGGCGTGCTCGCGGTCGTCGGCGTCGGGTGGATCGTGCTTGTCGGGGCGCTCGTGGCCGGGGCGGACCTCGATCGGATCGTCCATAGCACCGCGGCGGCAGTCAATCGGACGCTCGGCCGGCTCTCCGGGCGCGTCGCGACGAGGACGAGTCAGGAGGCGATCGGGCGAGGATTGGGGGAGTTCGACGACGCGCGGCGGCTGATCCGTGAGGACCCCCGCCGGATCGTCGTCGCGGCCGCGCTGTCGGTACTGGGCTGGACGCTGCTCTGTGTCCCGGCGGTCACGACGGGCGTGGCGCTGGGGACGCCGATCGCGCTGGCAGTCGCGTGCGTCGCCGTCCCCGTGAGCGACTTCCTGAACGTCATCCCGGTTCCCGGCGGCATCGGCGGCGTCGAGGTGGTGCTCGCCGGCTCGCTCGTCGCGCTCGCGGGGGTCGATCTCGCGGCCGCCGCCGTGATCGCGTTCTGCGTCCGGCTCTGCACCTACTGGTTCGTGCTGCTGCTCGGCGGGACGGCGACGACACTGCTCTCGACGCGGGCCGGCGTGGCCGGGAGCTGACGCCGTTACCGCCCGTCGTACACGACCTCGCCGTCGACGACGGTCATCGCCACGTCGATCTCGTCGATCTCCGTCTCGTGCTCCCACGGCGACCGCTCCAGCACCGTGAAGTCCGCCAGCTTCCCCGTCTCGACGGTGCCCAGTCGCCCCTCGTCGAAGCCCGCGTAGGCCGCCCCCAGTGTGTAGGCGCGGAGCGCCTCGGTGACGGCGAGGCGCTGGGCGTCGACCTCGGTGTTGACGGCGTGGTGAACGCCGAGCAGCGGATCCATCGGCATGCAGTCCGAGCCGAACGCGATCGGTGCACCCGCGCCGTCGAGCAGCGCGTAGCGGTTCGTCTCCGCGCGGCGCGCGCCAAGCCGGGACTCGTAGAGACCGCCCTCCTTGGCCCACTTGAGGAAGTTCGGCTGGACGGAGGCGACGACGCCCATCTCGCCGAACCGCTCGATCGCTTCCTCGGAGGCCAGTTCGACGTGCTCGACGCGGTGGCGCATGCCGCCCGGGTCGTCGGTCGCCTCGAACGCGTCGAGCGTCTCGTCGATCGCCTCGTCGCCGATCGCGTGGACCGTGAGCTGGAACCCGGCTTCGTCGGCCTTCTGAACGATCTCGTTCAGTTCCTCGGGATCGACCACCCACGAGCCGTACTCGTCGGTGTCGTCGTGGTACGGTTCGGAGAGCTTCGCGGTCCGGCCGCCGAAGCTGCCGTCGGTGAAGGACTTGACGCCGCCGACGCGGACCATCTCGGAGCCGTGGTTCGTCCGCAGGCCGGTCTCGATCAGCGCGTCGAGGTGGTCCGACCAGTAGTTGATCCGCACCCGTAGCGAAAGCTCATCGGCGAGGTCCATGTCGCGGTACACCTCGGGGGCGTACGACCCGCGGACCATGTCGTGGACGCCGGTGACGCCGAGTTCGTTCGCGCGGGCCTGCGCGGCCGCGACGAGGCGGCCGGTCTCCTCGGCGTCGGGCGCGACCGCCTCGCTGATCACGTTCACCGCGTCCTCGACGAGCACGCCCGTTGGTTCCGCGTCGTCGTAGTGGACGTTCTCCTCGGCCATCTCGTCCTCGTAGCGGTCGAGGGCGACGCTGTTGACCGAGGCGACGTGGAGGTCCTCGCGGAACGCGACGACCGGGCGCTCCTCGCTGACGGCGTCGAGATCCTCCCGGTCGAGGTAGCGGTCCTCGGGCCAGGTGCTCTCGTCGTAGCCGTAGCCGAGCACCCACTCCGGATCCTCCGGGTGATCGGTCTCCGCGGCGCGCTCGCGCAGGCGCGACACCGCCTCGTCGAGGTCGTCGGCCGCGGAGAGGTCGGCGTGGACGAGGTACTTCCCGACGGTCGTGAGGTGCGTGTGGGCGTCGATAAAGCCCGGGAGCAGCACGCGGCCGTCGAGGTCGATCACGTCGGTGTCGGTGCCAGCGAGGAACTCCACGTCGTAGCTGCTGCCCAGCCGGACGATCTCGCCGTCACGGACCGCGACGGCCTCGTACGTCTCGTCGGGGTCGGTCAGCGTGTGGATCTCGCCGTCGAGGAAGACGGTGTCGGCGGCCTCGGTCATTGCCGGAGGACGGGGCGGATCGGGCAAAACCGTTCGGGAAGCGGGCGGTCACGCGGGCGCGGCCACCGCGGGACTGGGGCGGGCCGACCGCCCCGGATCGGTAACGGTTTGCCCGCGCCGGGGGAACCCGGGGGCATGACCGACCGCGTCGACGCCGACACCGCCGAGGAGCTGGCCGACCGGGTCGAGAGCGGCGACCTCCGGCTGTACGAACTCGACGACCACGCCGACGCCGACACCGCCGCCGCGGCCCGGCGGCTGGTCGTCGAGCGGGACTCCGGCGCCGAACTGGAGACGACCGGCGAGTACGCCTTCCCGGCCGAGCAGGCGGCGGGCAGCAACATCGAGAACATGATCGGCGCCGCCCAGATCCCGATGGGTGTCGCCGGCCCCGTCGAGATCGACGGCGGCGCGTTCGAGGGGGAGACGTACCTCCCGCTCGCGACCACCGAGGGCGCGCTGCTAGCCTCCGTCAACCGCGGGCTCTCCGTCATCGACGACGCCGGCGGCGCGACCGCACGCGTGACCAAGCGGGGGATGACCCGCGCGCCCGTGTTCCGGACGAGCGGTATCGCGGAGTCGCAGGCGCTCGCGGAGTGGGTCCGGGAGAACACCGACCAACTGCGCGAGGCCGCGGAGTCGACGACGAGCCACGGGAAACTGCTCGACGTGACGCCGTACGTCGTCGGCGACAACGTGTTCCTGCGGTTCCGTTACGACACCGCGGACGCGATGGGGATGAACATGGTCACCATCGCGACCGGCGAAGCCTGCGACGTGATCGAGGGCGAGACCGACGCCTCGCTGGTCGCGCTCTCGGGGAACCTCTGTACGGACAAGAAGCCCGCCGCGATCAACGCCGTCGAGGGGCGCGGTCGCAGCGTCACCGCGGAGGCGACGCTTCCCCGGGAGTTCGTCGAGGAGACGCTGAAGACGACGCCAGAAGCGATCGCCGAGGTCAACACCCGGAAGAACCTGATCGGCAGCGCGAAGGCCGGGAGTCTGGGGTTCAACGCGCAGGTCGCGAACGTCGTCGCCGCGATGTACCTCGCGACCGGGCAGGACGCCGCGCAGGTCGTCGAAGGCAGCAACGGGATCGTCTCCGTCGAAGCGCGGGAGGACGGGCTGTACGCCGCCGTCTCGCTCGCGTCGATCGAGGTTGGGACGGTCGGCGGCGGGACGAAACTCCCCACGCAGGCCGAGGGGCTGGACGTGCTCGGAATCCGGGGCGGCGGCGACCCGGCGGGCTCGAACGCCGACGCGCTCGCGGAGTGTGTCGCGACGGGCGCGCTGGCGGGTGAGCTATCGCTGCTGTCGGCGCTGGCGTCGCGGAATCTGTCGAGTGCGCACGCCGAGTTGGGTCGGTAACTTCGTTCGGGGTCTTTTCGAGGGCGTGCGAGTTCGATGGACAGCAGCGGTAGCAGCAACAGCAGCTCGATCGTTGACCACTTGCGACCGCACCGCCCCGCACAGCCCTCTTACCTCCCCAGCCGATTCGCTCCCTCACTTCGTTCGGTCGCTCATCCCTCGCGCGCTCGCCCCGCGCCCGACGTCGCGGGCGCTTCGCGCGCCGCCGCACGCCCAGTCAGACCAACCGCAACTCACCGCCGGACTCGATCACTTCCCCCTGCCGACGCAGTTTCTCCAATAGCTTCTCCGCGGCGCCGCGCGGGACGCCGTCGGCCTCGGCGCGGTCGAGGATCTCCGCCTCGGTGCCGCCCGCTCGAACCGCGTCGCGGACTTTCTCGTCGCGGCTCCGCGAGGACTTCGTCGACGTGTCGCCCGCCGCCTGCACCTCATCGGCGTCGATGCCCGACTGCTCGAGGTACGCTTCCTCGGAGAGCCCGCTCTCCTCGACGCGCTCCTCCAGTTCGGAGACGTGCGCCACCTCGTCGAACGCGGCGCTGTCGCCGTGTTTCTTCGCGAGCAGCGCGGCCCGGGCCTCTCGGGCGGCCTCGCGGTCCTCCGTCTCGTAGAAGCGATTGAGCTTCTTCGTCTGGTGGCGGCGGCCGCACTTGGGGCAGGTGGCGGAGTCGCTCTCTCTGGGGTCCGTGAGCAGCCAGTAGGTGCCACACTCGGTGCAGCCGACGACCGCGTACATGCTCGGGACTGGTGCGCTATCCGGTATGAATCCTCCGTTCACCGCGGGGCGTCCGGGCATCCCCGGGCTTTTCTCGGCCTCCGCCCACCTCCGGGTATGCGCGTGCTGGTCACCGGTTCGGAGGGTCGCGTCGCCTCGGGAATCAAGCAAGAGTTGGACACCCCGGACGCGAATCACGAGTTCGTCTACCTCGATCGCGAGGACGCCCCGGACGTGGATTTCGTCGCCGATATCGCGGACTACGACGCAGTCCGCCCGGCGTTCGACGGCGTCGACGCAGTGGTTCACCTCGCCGCGAACCCCTCGGTTTCGGCGTCGTGGGAGTCAGTCGAGCAGAGCAACCTCGTCGGCACGCGGAACGTGCTCGAAGCCGCCGCGGACGCCGAGGTCGAGCGGTTCATCTTCGCCTCCTCGATCCACGCCGCGGGGATGTGGGAGGAGGAGGGCAAGCCCGACGTGTACGAACTCGACGACGACACGACCGTCACCGTCGACGACGACGAGCGGCCCGACTCCTACTACGGGGTCTCGAAGGCGTACGGCGAGGATCTGGGTCGGTACTACGTGGAACAGCGCGAGTACCCGAAGCGCTTCTACGCCGCCCGGATCGCGAGCATCCGGGCCGGCCCCTACGACAACCCCTACGGCGACGCCGAGCGCGGCGTCGAGGAGGGGCGCTGGGAACGCGGGAGCGAGGCGTACACCGAACAGGTGAAGCGCCTGAAGGGGACGTGGCTCTCGCTCCGGGACTGGGCGCAGTTGGTGGAGCTTTGCTTGCAGGACGAGGAGACCGAGTTCGGGATCTTCTTCGCGACCAGCGACAACCCCCGGAGCTGGTTCGATCTGGAGCACACGAAGGAGCTGCTGGGGTACGAGCCACAGGACTCGGCGAGTGATTGGCAGTCGCCGCCGTCGGAGTTGTTGGAGTAAATCGCTTCGAACGGTTTGGTTTCGGTGTTTCTCGAGTGGATGTCTGTCGGAACCGCACAGCAACCGCGAACACGACCACGGAATGAGCATGACCACTTGTGACAGCAGGGCGCCGGGCATGAAGCCCGGCGCAGCGCCGAGTCCCCACCCCTCCCCCCGCGGCCGGCGACAGTCGCCGGCCGCGAGGCGTCCACCGCCACCGCACCGCGGTCGCAGTCGGCGCGAAACGCGAGCGGCTCCGTCCGCGAGCCGGCGCGAGGGACGAGTGAGTGACCGAAGGGAACGAACGAGTCGGCTGGGGAGGTCTGTGGGCTATGCAGGGCGGTGCGGTCGCAAGGTGCCAACGATCGAGACGCTGTTGCGGTTGCTGTCCCAGCAACAAGCAACCGAGACGACGCCGAATCACCTCCCCACGCAACATAGCCGGGAACTCAGGAACTATACGCCTCGCCGCGCCACACACCCGCATGGATCACTACGAACCAGACGACGCCGACTTCGTCGAGGCCGTCGACGACGTCCACCTCACGGTCGGCGCGAGCGGCGAGGAAACGAGCGTCCAGCACTTCCGCATCGAACCCGGCGCCGAAGTCCCCTCCCACAGCCACCACCACGAACAGGCCGGCCTGATCACGCAGGGCGAACTCACGTTCGTCCTCGAGGACGGCGAGGAGATCACCGTCGGGCCGGGCGAGTCCTACACCCTCCTCGGCGACGAGGTCCACGCCGCTGAGAACCGGGGCGACGAGCCGGTCGTGGGGATCGACGTGTTCGCGCCGCCGCGGACCGACCCCGACTGGGCGGAGTAGCGACTGGCGGGCAGTTGCGAAAGAACGCAGATCAGAGAGCCGCAGACGCCGCGGTTTCTACGCGAGTTCCTCGATGTTCTCGAAAATCGGAGATTTTCGAGCGCTCGAGAAGCTGTCTACGACAGCTTCTCGATGTTGTCGATCACGGTCTCGGCGTACTCCGTCGTCGAGACCTCCTCGGCGTCCTCGCGCTGGCGCGCGAGGTCGTAGGTGACCGTCCCCTCGTCGATCGTCTTCTCGACGGCGTCGCGGATCAGCTGACCCGTGTCGTCCCAGCCGAGGTACTCGAACATCAGGCGGCCCGAGAGGATCAGCGCGGTCGGGTTCGCCTTGTCCTGCCCGGCGCGCTTGGGCGCGGAGCCGTGGACGGGCTCGGCGAGACAGCGGCCGAAGCCGAAGTTGGCGCCCGGCGCGATGCCGAGGCCGCCGATCTGGGCGCCCGCGGCGTCGGAGAGGTAGTCGCCGTTGAGGTTCGGCATCGCGAGCACGTCGAACTCGTCGGTGCGGAGCTGCATCCACTGGAGCATCGCGTCGGCGAGGCGCTCCTCGACCATGACCGCATCTTCGGGAATGTCGACCTCGTCCTGCTCCTCCCACAGCGAGTCGGGCGCCGCAAAGACCTCGTCGTCGGGGTACTCCTCGTCGGCGACCTCCATCCCCCAGTCACCGAACTGGCCCTCGGTGAACTTCATGATGTTCCCCTTGTGGACCAGCGTGACCTTGTCGCGGTCGTTCTCGATGGCGTAGTCGATCGCCTCGCGCACGAGGCGCTTGGAGCCCTTCTCGGAGATCGGCTTGATGCCGATGCCGATCGGGCCGTCGTGCATCACGTCGTCGAAGCCCATCTCGTCCTCGACGAAGTCCCGGACCTGCTCGACCTCCTCGGTGCCGGCCTCCCACTCGATGCCGGCGTACACGTCCTCGGTGTTCTCCCGGAACGTGACCATGTCCATCTCCTCGGGCGCCTTCATCGGCGACGGGACGCCGTCGAGGTAGTAGGTCGGTCGGACGTTCGCGTACAGGTCGAGCGTCTGACGCAGCGCGACGTTGAGGCTGCGGAAGCCGGCGCCGACCGGCGTCGTCAGCGGCCCCTTGATCGCGACGCGGTGCTCCTCGATCGCCTCGACCGTCTCGTCGGGGAGGTTCTCGTCGTACTTCTCGCGGGCGGTTTCGCCGGCATACACTTCCATCCAGTTCACGTCCCGACCCGTCGCCTCGGCGGCGGCGGTCAGCACGTCCTGTGCGGCCGGCCCCACGTCCTTGCCGATCCCGTCGCCGTGGATGATCGGGATGATCGGGTCGGTCGGCACGTCGAGTTCGCCGGACTCCTCGTCGGCGAGCGTGATCTTCGACCCCGACTCGGGGGGTTCGATGTGCTCGTAGCTCATAGCACGATTACCGTCTCAGAGCGAACCCAAATGCCTGCCGTTTCAGTTGTCAGGATGGTAGATCCGGGGGCGGGTTTTTGTTGGTCCGGTCGCTGCTACCGACGGGGATGACCGTCACCGACCGCACCGCGTCGCTCCGGGACGCGGCGCGAACGTCGCCGGGAGAGGCCGACCTCGACGCGCTCGTCGATTGCCTGCGCGCCGACGACGCCGAGGAGCGGATCGCCGGTGCGGAGGCGCTCGGTTTGCTCGCGCTGGCCGGCCGCGACGTGTCGGCTGCCGTCGACGCCGCCGAATTCCGGGAGTGGGAACTCGACCTGTTCGAACGCTCCGTCGGGTTCACGCCGGGACTCGACGACGAGGTGATCATCCCGCGAACGGTCGCGTTCGCCGTCTGCGCGTCGGTCGTCACCGACCATCTCGACCCCGCGGCGCTCGTCGAACTCGTCGGGGTCCACGAGCGCCAGTACCCGGAGTTCGACGCCGACGGCCGGCGGTACACTGCGGTCGGGGAGGTCGGCTGGGCGCTGGCGTCGACGGTCATCGTCGACGAAGACCGCCTCGACGCGCTGCTCGCGCTCCTCGAACACGACGACCGGACGGTCCGCCACGTCGCGGCCGCGGCGCTGAGCGACGTGGCCGAGGAGTACCGGTCGGTCCACGGCCACCCGGTCCCGCGCCGGGAGGAACTGGCCGACACCGCCGCCGGACTGCTCGCGAGCGACGACGAGCGGCTCCGGTACCGCGGCGCGTTCACGCTGTACGAGTTCGGAATGGAGGAGCCGACGCTGCTGCAGGATCGACTCCCCCGCATCCGGGCCGCGCTCGACGACGAATACTACCTCGTCCGGAAGGAGGCGGCAGGGATGCTCGGCTTCGTCGGCGACGAGGCGTCCGTTCCCGAACTGTCGCGGCTGGCCGAGTCGGATCCGAGCGACGACGTGCGGACGAAGGCGGCGGACGCCCTCGGCTCGATCCGGGACGGGGAGTGAACCCGCCGTGGGAGCGTTCCGGCGTCCGCGGCCGTTTCCCGTGGATTGATGGGTCGGCCCGCCGCCCACTCTCCCATGCAAATCATCGTCCACGGCGGCGCCGGCAGCCAGCCCGACGAACCCGAACCCCGACAGGCGGTGCTCGACGACGCCGCCGAGGCGGGCGCGGCCGAATCGGACCCCGTCGACGCCGTCGAGGCCGCGGTGAACGTGCTCGAGGCGTCGGACCGCTTCAACGCCGGCTACGGCGGCGCAGTGCAGTCCGACGGCCGGGTACGGACCGACGCCGGGCTGATGACCTCCGACCGCGAGACGGGTGCCGTCGCGAGCATGGACGGCGTTCGGGACGCGATCTCGGCCGCTCGCGTCGTGCTGGAGGAGACGCCCCACATCTTCGTCAGCGGCGAGCACGCCGTCGACCTCGCCGCGGAGTTCGGCGTCGAGACCGACGTGGATCTGCTCACCCCGGAGAAACGCGAGTCGTACGAGGACGAAGACCCGCCGGAGGCCGGGCCGAAAGCCCACCTCGACTGGCTCGAGGAGCGCTTCGGCGGGCACGACACCGTCGGCGCGGTCGCGTTCGAGGACGGGAAGTTCGCCGCCGCGACCTCTACGGGCGGGCGGTCGTGGGCGCTCGCGGGGCGCGTGGGTGACGTGCCGCAGGTCGGCTCGGGGTTCTACTGCACGCCGGCCGGCGGCGCCTCAGCGACGGGCGCCGGCGAGGACATCGCGAAGGTGACGCTGAGCCAGCGCGCGGTCGACAAACTCGAAGCGGGCGCCGACGCACAGACCGCCGCCGAGGACGCGATCGCGGAGTTCGACGAGCTTACCGGCTCCTCCGCCGGCGTGATCGTCTGCGACGAGGAGGGGACGGGTGCGGCGTTCAACTCCGACGGGATGCAGACGAGTACGGCGACGCGGTAGCGTTCGGTCAGCAGCCCGGCGTGCCCGTGCCGGAACCTCTTTGCCGCGAACAGGCCAACCGAACAGCCATGAGCTACGGCGATCTGAGCGAGGAGGCAGTCGAGAAGCATCGGGAGGCCGGCGAGATCCTCGTCGAGGTGATGGACGAAGCGAAGGAGCTGGTCGAACCCGGCGCGACCCACCTCGAAGTCGCGGAGTCCGCCGAGGAGCGGATCGTGGAACTCGGCGGCGAGCCGGCGTTCCCCGTCAACATCAGCGTCGACAACGAGGCCTCCCACGCGACCCCCGAGGCCGACGACGAGACGGTGTTCGGCGAGGACGACATGGTCTGTCTCGACGTCGGCGTCCACGTCGACGGCTACATCGCCGACGCGGCGGTCACCGTCGACTTCTCGGGCAGCGACGAGTTGGTCGAGGCCGCCGAGCAGGCGCTCGAGGCGGCGCTGGACGAGGTCGAAGCCGGCGCCGAGGTCGGCGTCGTCGGGCAGGCCATCGAGGACGTGATCGACGGCTACGGCTACTCGCCGGTGCTCAATCTCTCCGGTCACGGGCTGGAGCGCTACGACGCCCACACGGGGCCGACGATCCCGAACCGGGGGATGGACCGCTCCGCCGAACTGCAGGCCGGACAGGTGATCGCCATCGAGCCGTTCGCCACCGACGGGAGCGGGAAGGTCGGCGAGGGGAGCCACGAGCAGATCTTCGAACTGCAGGAGGAGCGCTCGGTCCGGGACCGCGCAGCACGGCAAGCGATGGAGCAGATCACGGGCGAGTTCGACGGGCTGCCGTTCGCCCAGCGCTGGCTCGACAGCCCGCGGCCGGGGATGGCGCTGCGCCGGCTGAAAGCCGACGGCGCGATCACGGGCTACCCCGTGTTGCAGGAGGACGAGGGGCGGCTGATCTCGCAGGCCGAGCACAGCCTGATCGTGACCGAGGACGGCTACGAGTTGCTGACCGACGGGCTGTTTGGGTAAGCCGTCGGCTTCCGAGTTTTACCGAAAAACGACGGTGCCAGCGGCGCCGTTCCGACGCAGACCGGCGTGGTGAAACTCGACGGGACCCCACACCCGTCCGACAGCCACTCAGCCGGTAGTTAGGCGTTGTTCATCCGCGTCGCCGTCTCGGACCCACACGTCTGGCAGACGGAGACGCGGTAGGGCTCGCGGGAGAACTCGGAGTTCTCCTGTTGATCGCTCTCGGTCCGGATCTCGACCCGGACGTCGTGGAGCGTCTCCCCGCCACAGTCCGCACAGTTCTCCTGAACGCTGTCGGGGTCGGAGGGTTGAGTGGCCATGCGCGACCCACTACATGGAGGAGCCGGATAAAGGCGGCGCTGGTCGTACTCGACAGGACGGCGGCGAGAGTGCCCACGAACGGCCGTCGCGACCCGCCTTCGACGGGGCGACGACCGCTCGTACCTGCCCAGCGGCGATCGACTGTGACTGGTTCTTTCGGTAGGGGTGGTAAATACGTTACGACAGCCGTGTTAGGGCTGCGGCGGCGCGCCGTCGTACGCGTCGCGGTCGCCGTAGAAGTTCAGCATCCCGAACTTCAGCTTCTCCGGGTTCATGTCGATGAGCTCGTCGCGCTCCTCCTCGGGGAACGTGTCCCGGACCGAGAACCGCCCCATGTCCGCGCGAGTGTAGCGCTTGTCCGCGAGCACGCGGACGCCGAAATCCTCCGGCGAGCGGATCACCCGCCCCAGCGCCTGCCGGGTCTTGCGGACCGTCGGAATCTCGACCGCGTAGCGCCAGCCGGCGTTGTCCCGGCCGCCGTAGGCGCGGTCGTAGGCGTCCTGGACGGCCTCCAGTCGGTCGTCGATGTGGGGGTAGGGGACGCCGACGACCACGACGGTCCGGGCGTCGTCGCCGTCGAAGCTCACTCCCTCCGCGAGCGTCCCCCACAGCGAGGTGAAAAGCGCCGCGTGCTCGCCCTCGACGAAGCGTTCGCGGAGTTCCTCGGTGTCCACGTCCGACCCGTCGAGCAACAGTTCCGCGTCGCCGGCGTCGGCGTCGCCGACGGCTCGCCCCCCGCCGCCGCCGAGGCGCTGGTAGTAGCGCTCGGCCTCGCTGTAGGACGGGAAAAAGAGCAGCGTGTTCCCGGGCGTGAACTCCACCACGTCCGAGACGAGCGCCGACACCGACTCCTGTACCTCGGGGTCGCCGCGGTCGCTGGCGAACAGTGCGGGGGTGCCGGCGGCGTACGTTCGGCGGTGCTCCTCGGGGTACTCCAGCCCGTACGCCATCGTCACGGGGTCGTCGAGGCCGAGCACGTCCGCGGCCACGTCGAACGGCCGGAGGGTCGCGGACATCAGCACGCTCGCGTACACCTCGTCGAACAGCGCCTCGGTCACGCGGCGGGGGATGCAGGTGTACAGTTCGGCGCGGCCGTAGATCTCGTCGGTTCCCTCGTCCCGGCGGACCGAGACCACTGGGTACTGGCCGAGTTCGGCGTTCTCCTCCATCCACGTCGCGACGAACCGGGCGGCCGCGAGCGTCGAACTCTCGGCGCGGGAGGTCGCCTCGCCGTTCTTGTACGCCTCCTCGTACTCCTCGTCGATCGCCTCGCCCAACTGGACTGCGAGCTCCGTCTCCGTCTCGATCCCCCGGCCCTCGTAGTTCCGCAGGAACGCGAGCGTGAGATCGTCGCGGGCGTCGTCGTTGGCGATCGATACGTCGTGCCAGTGCTCGTCGATCCCCTCGCGTTCGCCGTACTCGAACCCGTCCTCGTAGGCGTCGACCAGCGCGTCGCGGAACGCGCCGATCACGTTCTCGGCGGCGTCGGCCCGGGAGTCCTCGCGGTCGTCGAGTTCGTCGAGCGCGCTGTCGAGCGTGTTCTCGGTGAGGCTCCGGCTGGCGTGATCCCGCGCGGCGGACTCGATGTTGTGAGCCTCGTCGAACACCGTGACCACGCGCTCCGGCTCGCGGTCGAGCCACCGGAAGAACTGCTCGCGGATGTTGGGGTCGAGCAGGTGGTGGTAGTTACAGACCACGAGATCGACCGCCTCCATCCCT
The DNA here is from genome assembly GCF_054653455.1 of Halolamina salina. Classification (NCBI taxonomy): domain Archaea; kingdom Methanobacteriati; phylum Methanobacteriota; class Halobacteria; order Halobacteriales; family Haloferacaceae; genus Halolamina; species Halolamina salina. Next base: position 2,554,288 of record NZ_BAAIGE010000002.1, read on the forward strand.
TCCTTCAGCAGTTCGTAGCCACAGAGCTGGTTCCGGTCGGCGTACTCGTAGATCTCCTCGGGCGTGCGGACGCCCTCGTACAGCCACTCGTAGAACTCCTCGTTGTCGCCGAGGAGGTTGTTCCGGTAGTGCTCGCAGACGTTGGCGCTCTCGACGTCCTCGATGCGGTCCTCGACCGCCTCCAACTCCTCCATCACCGCCTCGCGGCGTTGGGCGGCCGCGGCGTCGCCCTCGCGGCTGGCGTCGAGCAGTTCCCGCTGCTGGACCTCGAGTTCGCGCTTCTCGGCCTCGTCCTCGACCAGTTCGCGGGTGGTGTCACGCAGCGTCTGACACTCCTGATAGTCGACATCGATGTGACACATCGAGGACTTCCCCTTGAACACTACTGCGCGGATGTCCTCCTCGTCGTTGATCGCGCGGGCCTCCTCGACGAACTGGCGCATCTGCTGGTGGACGTTGGTCGTGATGACGACGGTGCGGTCCTCCTCACGGGCGTGCTCGAGCGCGGGCACGAGCGCCGAGAGCGTCTTGCCAGTCCCGGGTGCCCCCTCGAACAGCACGTCGTCGCCGTCGTCCAGCGCGGCGGCGATGCGAGTCATCGCCTCGCCCTGGTTGGGGTAGGGGCTGTCGTACGGGAAGAACCGTCGCGTCGTCTCTGCCACTACTGGGAGTGGGGCGTTCTCGGTCAAAAACTCTCGGGGCGAGGCCGGAAAACGTCGCGCCTGTGGCGCGACGGCAAACGGCCTCGTAGACGAGCGGCGAACGGAGTGAGCCGCGAGCAGGGAGAAGGGAATGAAAACGCGATCGACCCCTCGAAAACCGAAAAACGAACGACTACGGGACGCACTCCCGACGCCCGACGTTGAAAAAGAACGAGCGAAAACTCCCCGTGGGCTCGGCTCTCACACCCCTCCGTTTCGACTGGAGATCGCGCCGCCCGCTCAGAGCCCGAGTGCGGCCGACAGGCCCGGGCCGACGGCGACGAACACGAGCGTGATCCCGATCGCGGCCGCCGGGGGGATGGTGGCGTTGTCGTCGACGACGTAGCCCGCGACGACCGGTTTCACGCCGTCGGCCAGCGTCGCGCCCGCGGCGCCCGCGGCGGCGGCCGCGAGGCCGATCGGCAGCGGCGTCACCGCGGCGGTAAACGGCGCCGCCAGCGCGAAGCAAACGAGGAACATCACGCCGAGGACACCCGCCTGTTTGGCGCTGCCCGCGTCGTTGTCGCCCAGATAGCCCGAGACGGGGTCGCCGACGATGAGCATCAGCATCCCCGGGAGCGCCACCGCAGGGGTGAACACGAACGCCACGACCGTCTGGGAGTAGGCGTACAGCGCGTAGCCAGCGACGTTGTCGCGTTCGTACTCGCGGGCCAGCGTGTCGAACAGCGGCCACTCGTAGTCGAGCACGAGCCGGACGAACTCGAGCGCCGTGACCGCCAGCGAGAGCGCCACGAGCAGGAGGCGCACTTCCGGCCAGTCGACCACGCCGAGCAGGTACAGCGCGGGAATCCCCACCCCGGAGGCGTGGACGCCACGGCGCCCGAGTTCGCTCATTCGTCCGCGGTCTCGACCGTCTCGTACCGGCTCAGTACGGCCTCGAAGTCGGCGTCGCCGTCGCGCAGCGCCTCGAGCTGGCCGACCAGTTCCCCGACCGGGATGCGGGCCTGCGCGCCCGTGTCGCGGTCCCGGAGCGTGACGGTCGTGGGGTCGTCCTCCAGCCCGTCGCGGTCGACGGTGACACAGAACGGCGTGCCGACCTCGTCCTGCCGGCGGTAGCGCCGACCGATCGAACCCGAGTCGTCCCGGGTCGCGTCGAAGCCGGCGTCACGCAGCGTCGAGACCACGTCGCTGGCGGTGTCGAGCAGCGGCTCGTGGTTGCTGACCAGCGGGAACACCGCCACGTCCGTCGGCGCCATCTCGGGGGCGAGCGAGAGGTAGTCCCGGGGTTCGCCGCCGAGTTCGTCGCGCTGGAGCCCGTGATCGATTAGGGTGTAGACGGTCCGGTCCACACCGAAGGAGGGTTCGACGACGTGGGGGACGATGTGCTCGCCGGCCTCGGTCTCCTCGACGACCTCGAAGTTCGCCACGTCGGTGTCGACGGTGTACTCCTCGCCGTCGACGGCGACGGTCACTTCGTCGTCGTGGAACGCGTCGGGGTCGCGCTCGGCCAGCGCCGCGAGCGCCTCGGCGACCGCGCCGGCGTCGCCGCCGAACTCGGGACCGAGCGTCGACATGTCGGGGTCGACCGTCGGGCGTTCGACCGTGCGCGGCTCGTCGTACTGCTTGAACACGGTGAAGTTGTCGTCGCTGGCCTCGGCGTGTTTCGAGAGGTCGTAGTCGCTCCGGGTCGAGAAGCCGGCGATCTCGATCCAGTCGCCGCCGGCGCTCTCGACTTTCGCCTCGGCGTCCCAGCAGTCCGCGGCGTAGTGGGCGCGCTCGCCCGGGAGGTGCTGGCGGAAGCGCAGCTTCTCGGTGTCGACGCCGATCCGCTCGTACCACTCCTGGGCGACGCCGAGGTAGTAGGCGATCCACTCCGAGGAGATCACGTTCTGCTCGACAGCCTCGGCGACGGTCAACTCCTGATACCCCTCCGCGGCCGGCGCGTCCTCGGCCTGCTCGGGCGCGGGGTAGAGCCGGAGTTCGACGTCCGCGACCTTCTGGAGGTCGGGTTCGTCGGTCTCGGGGTCGATGAACGTCTCCAGTTCGGCCTGCGTGAGCTCGCGCACGCGGATCAGGCCACGGCGCGGCGAGATCTCGTTGCGGTACGCCTGGCCGATCTGGGTGACGCCGAAGGGGAGCTTCCCGCGGGCGTACTCCTTCAGCCGCGGGAACTCCACGAAGATGCCCTGAGCGGTCTCGGGCCGGAGGTAGCCCGGCTGGCCCGAGCCGGGACCGATGCTCGTCTCGAACATGAGGTTGAACTCCTCGACCGATTGGCCGCCGAGGTCGGCGCCACAGGCCGGGCAGGTGAGCTCGTGTTCGGCGATCAGGTCGGCGACCTCCTCGGGGTCGAGCGCCTCGGCGTCCTCGAGGTCGGTCGCGTCCTCGACGAGGTGGTCCGCGCGGTGGGACTCGCCACACTCCGCGCACTCGACGAGCATGTCGTCGAACGTGTCGAGGTGGCCCGACGCCTCGAAAACGGGCTCGGGCATGATCGTCGGCGCCGCGATCTCCTCGTTGTCCTCCTTGAGCGCGAAGCGGTCGCGCCAGGCGGCCTCGACGTTGCGCTTGAGCGCCGCGCCCTCCGGGCCGAACGTGTAGAAGCCAGCGGCGCCGCCGTAGGCCTCCGCCGAGGCGAAGAAGAAGCCGCGGCGCTTGGCGAGCTCGGTCACGTCGGCGTGTTCGCTCATCAGACTGCCTCCAGCAGGTGGACGTCCCGGAGCACGCCGGCGAGTTCGCCGCCGCTGACGACCGGGATCTGTTCGATGTCGTTCGTGATCATCAGCTGTGCGGCCTCGACGGCGGACTTGCGCTTCGAGACGGTCACCACGTCCTCGGTCATGAACGTCGAAACCGGCTCGTCGGGGAACTCGACGTTCCGCGTGGGGACGTAGCGGTTGCCGACCGACTGCACGCTCTCCCACTTCCAGTCCTCGTCGTCGCCGGCCATCGAGGCGCCGGCGTTCTCCTCGCCCTCGACGACCTCGGCGACGGCGACGATGTCGACCTCGGTGAGCATCCCCGTCATCTCCGCGTCGTCGCCGAGGACGACCGTGTACGGCACGTCCGCGAGGCCGATCTCGCGCTCGGCGACCGGGAGCGGCGTCCCGGCGTAGGTGGTGTTGACCGTCCCGTTACAGAGGCCCCCAACGTCGGCCTCGGTGCCGACCTCCTCGCGGGCGAGCGCGTGGATCACGTCCGTGATGGTGACGATCCCCACGAGCGTCCCGTCGTCGGTGGCGTCGACGACCGGGACGCGACGGGTGCCCGCCGAGAGCATCAGCGCCGCGAGCTCGTGGAGCGTCGCGTCGGCGGTCGTGGTCGGGACCTCGCGCATCAGCATCGCGAGGTCGTCCTCGTCGGGGTGTTCGATCAGGTCGTCCCGGGAGACCAGCCCCCGGTAGCGCTCGCCCGCCTCGGTGTCGCGGACGACGGGAACGGAGGAGAACTTCCGTTCCTGCAGGTACTCGAGGGCGTCGTCGCGCGAGCCCGGGAGCGAGACAGTCACGAGGTCTTCCGCGGGCGTCATGGCGTCGGCAACCTTCATGGGTTTCCCTTCTCTTGGCCCCCTCTTGTACTCTGCGAAGGTGTGCGCGGTACTGGCAGCCGCGTATTCCGAAGGTGTGCGCGGCGATGGCAGCCGCGTATTCCGAAGGTGACACCCCGAACACGGATGCCGAACGCGTGTCCGGCTCTGACGGACACGAACCCCCTCGAGCACGGGGAAGGCGGCCGTGTGAACCCTCCTCAATGTTTCGACGGGTTTATATCGCTGTGCGTGGGATAGTGTACCATGGCACCGGGCACGGTTCACGGCGGCGACGACGTGATGGGCTCGCTGGACGACGCCGAGTTCGTTATCGCGGATCTCGGCCGGGAGGAGGCCTGGATCTCGGTAGCCGAGGCCGACGCGCCGGTCGTCGAGGAGTGGGCGTAACGGCCACGCCCGTTCTCGACCGTCGATCCGCCGTTTTTCCGCCCGCTTCGAACGCCGAGCAGTCACGGGACCGTGAACTCCCCTTCCGTCGCTCGATTCCGAACGGGAGCGCCGGACGCCGTCGTTCGAGCGGGAGCGAGGCGGCAGGGGTGAGGTTTTTGTCCTCGTCGCTGCTGTACTTCCGTATGGATTACCGCGAACTCTCGCCCGACCGCGAGTTCCTCGCGCGGCTCGAGACCGGCGCCGACTGGCGCGAGGAGATCGAGTCGCTGGCGGTCGAGGAGGACGTCGACGCGGCGTGGTTCAACGCGATGGGCGCGGTGCAGGACGCCGTCGTCTGGTTCTACGACCAGCAGGCGGGCGAGTACGAGTCCGTCGAGTTCGAGGAGCCGCTGGAGGTCGCGGCCTGCATGGGCAACGTCTCCTACCTCGACGGCGAGCGGTTCGCGCACACCCACGCCGTGCTCTCGCGGCCGAGCGGGCAGGCGCTCGCGGGCCATCTCGACGCCGGCACGGTGTTCGCGGGCGAGGTGTACATGCGGACGTTCGAGGAACCGCTGGAGCGGGAACACGACGAGGAGACCGATCTGGACCTCTGGCTGTGACCCCGACACTCCGAGGTGAGAAGCGGTGAGAGACGACGACGAGCGGTACTTCGAGCGGCTGGAGGACCAGCTCGACGACGCGTTCGAGCGCGCGGAGGCCGCCCGCGAGCAGGGCCGGGACCCAAAGACGGAGATCGAGATCCCGACCGCGCGGGACATGGCCGACCGCGTCGAGAACATCCTCGGCATCCCCGGCGTCGCCGAGCGCGTCCGGGAACTCGAAGGACAGATGAGCCGCGAGGAGGCCGCGCTCGAACTCGTCGAGGACTTCGTCGACGGCAACGTCGGCGACTACGACAGCCGCGAGGGGAAGATCGAGGGCGCGGTCCGAACCGCGGTCGCCCTCCTCACGGAGGGTGTCGTCGCCGCGCCGATCGAGGGCATCGACCGCGCGGAACTACTGGAAAACGACGACGGGACGGAGTTCGTCAACGTCTACTACGCCGGCCCGATCCGCTCCGCAGGTGGGACCGCACAGGCACTGTCGGTGCTCGTCGCCGACTACGCCCGCTCGCTGCTCGGGATCGAGGAGTTCCACGCCCGCGACGACGAGATCGAACGTTACGCCGAGGAGATCGCGCTGTACGAGAAGGAGACCGGCCTCCAGTACACGCCGAAGGACAAGGAGACGAAGTTCATCGCCGAGCACATGCCGATCATGCTCGACGGCGAGGCGACCGGCGACGAGGAGGTCTCCGGCTTCCGCGACCTCGAGCGCGTCGACACCAACTCCGCCCGCGGCGGGATGTGTCTCGTCATGGCCGAGGGGATCGCGCTGAAGGCGCCGAAGATCCAGCGCTACACCCGCCAGCTCGACGAGGTCGACTGGCCGTGGCTGCAGGACCTCATCGACGGGACGTACTACGACGAGGGCGGCGACGCTGCGGACGACGAGGACGCGGAAGACGAGGAGGAAGCGGAGGCCGAGGACGACGAAGAGGAAACCGAGTCCGAGGGGCCGGTCCGGCACGAGCCCGCGACGAAGTACCTCCGGGACCTGATCGCCGGGCGGCCGGTGTTCAGCCATCCCTCCGAGTCCGGCGGCTTCAGGCTCCGGTACGGCCGGGCCCGCAACCACGGCTTCGCGACCGCCGGCGTCCACCCCGCGACGATGCATCTGGTCGACGACTTCCTCGCGACGGGGACCCAGATCAAGACTGAGCGGCCGGGGAAGGCCGCCGGCATCATCCCGGTCGACTCGATCGAGGGGCCGACCGTCCGCCTCGCGAACGGCGACGTGCGGCGGATCGACGACCCCGAGGAGGCGCTGGAGATCCGCAACGGCGTCGACGAGATCCTCGACCTCGGCGAGTACCTCGTCAACTTCGGCGAGTACGTCGAGAACAACCACCCGCTCTCGCCGGCCTCCTACGCCGTCGAGTGGTGGGAACAGGAGTTCGACGACGCCGGCGCGGACGTGCAGGCGCTCCGGGACGACCCACACGTCGACCTCGACGACCCCGGCCCCCGAACCGCGCTGGACTGGGCCGACCGCTACGACTGCCCGCTCCATCCGGAGTACACCTACCTCTGGCACGACATCTCCGTCGCTGAGTACGACGCGCTCGCGGCCGCGGCGGCCGACGGCGAGATCGCGGACGACGAACTCCGACTGCCGCGGAGCGACGACGTGCAGCGCGCGCTGGAACGGCTGCTGGTCGAGCACACCGCGACCGAGGAGACGCTGGTCGTGCCGGAGTACCGCCCGCTGCTGCGCTCGCTGGGCGTGACGACGGAACTGGAGCGGGAGTGGACTCCCGCGGACCTGAGCGAGCGCGCGCGAACGTGGGGCGCCGACGCGGCGGCGAAGGACGAGGCAGTCGCGGACGGCGGGATGGCGGTCCGGGACGACTCAAGCGACTCGGTCCCCACAGAATCGGCCGCCGACACGTCGAGAGAGTCGCCCCCGCTGCCCGGGACGAACGCGATCGAGGCGGTGAACGAGATCGCCCCCTTCACCGTTCGGGAGCGCGCCCCCACCCGGATCGGGAACCGGATGGGCCGCCCGGAGAAGTCCGAGAGCCGGGACCTCTCGCCGGCGGTCCACACGATGTTCCCGATCGGCGAGGCCGGCGGCAGCCAGCGCGACGTGGCCAAAGCCGCCACAGAGCGCACCGCCGCCGGCCGGGGACAGATCGAGGTCAGCCTCGGCGAGCGCGAGTGCCCGAACTGCGGCGAGCACACCTACGAGAACCGCTGTCCGGAGTGTGAGACGCACACGGAGCCGTACTACGAGTGCGACGACTGCGGCGTCGAGGTCGAACCGGACGAGTCCGGCCGCGTCGTCTGCCCGCGCTGTGAGTGGGAGGTCGAGAGCCCCGAGGAGCGCACCATCGACCTCAACTCCGTGTACCACGACGCGCTCGAGAACATCGGCGAGCGCGAGGGGAGCTTCTCGATCCTGAAGGGCGTGCAGGGGCTGATGTCGGCGAACGAGACCCCCGAACCGATGGAGAAGGGGATCCTCCGAGCCAAACACGACGTCTCGTCGTTCAAGGACGGGACCGTGCGCTACGACATGACCGACCTGCCGGTCACCTCGGTCCGGCCCGAGGAACTGGACACCACCGCCGCGGAGTTCCGCCGGCTCGGCTACGAGACCGACATCGACGGCGAGCCGCTGGAGCACGACGACCAGTTGGTCGAACTCAAGGTGCAGGACATCGTGCTCCCCGACGGCGCCGCCGAGCACATGATGCGTACGGCGGACTTCGTCGACGACCTGCTCGAACGCTTCTACGGGCTGGAGCCGTTCTACGAGGTCGAGGAGCGCGACGACCTGGTCGGCGAACTCGTGTTCGGGATGGCGCCGCACACCTCCGCGGCGGTCGTGGGGCGCGTCGTGGGGTTCACGAGCGCCGCCGTCGGGTACGCGCATCCGTACTTCCACGCTGCGAAGCGGCGCAACTGCGACGGCGACGAGGACTGCGTCATGCTGCTGCTCGACGGCCTGCTCAACTTCTCGAAGGAGTTCCTGCCCGACCAGCGCGGCGGCCGGATGGACGCCCCGCTGGTGATGTCCTCCCGGATCGACCCCTCGGAGATCGACGACGAGGCGCACAACATGGACATCGTCCGGCAGTACCCCAAGGAGTTCTACGAGGCCACCCTCGAGATGGCCGACCCCGAGGAGGTCGAGGAGCTGATCCAGATCGGCGAGGACACGCTCGGCACCGACGACGAGTACCACGGGTTCGACCACACCCATGACACCACCGACCTCGCGCTCGGGCCGGACCTCTCGGCGTACAAGACCCTCGGCGACATGGAGACGAAGATGGACGCCCAACTCGAACTCTCCCGGAAGCTCCGGGCCGTCGATCAGACCGACGTGGCCGAGCGCGTGATCGAGAACCACTTCCTGCCGGACCTGATCGGGAACCTCCGGGCGTTCTCCCGGCAGGAGACGCGCTGTCTCGACTGCGGCGAGAAGTACCGCCGGGTGCCGCTGACCAGCGACTGCCGGGAGTGCGGCGGCCGGATGACGCTGACCGTCCACCGCGGCTCCGTGAACAAGTACATGGACATCGCCGTCGAGGTCGCCGAGGAGTACGGCTGCCGGGACTACACGAAACAGCGGTTGGAGGTGCTGGAGCGGTCGCTGGAGTCGATCTTCGAGAACGACAAGAACAAACAGAGCGGGATTGCGGATTTCATGTAGGATACGGCGAGGATATCCTCGTTTTTGGTCTCGGTTCTGCTTTTCGCGACGGCGACTTCTGCGACGGCGACTTCTGCGACGGCGACTTCTGCGACGGCGACTTCTGCGACGGCGACTTCTGCGACGGCGACTTCTGCGACGGCGACTTCTGCGACGGCGACTTCTGCGACGGCGACTTCTGCGACGGCGACTTCTGCGACGGCGACTTCTGCGACGGCGACTTCTGCGACGGCGACTTCTGCGACGGCGACTTCTGCGACGGCGACTTCTGCGACGGCGACTTCTGCGACGGCGACTTCTGCGACGGCGACTTCTGCGACGGCGACGGCATCTCGACACTAGACCTCTTGTGACCGCAACCGCCCCGCACAGCCCACAAACCTCCCCAGCCGACTCGCTCCCTGCGGTCGCTCGTCCCTCGCGCGCTCGTTCGCGCCGTCGCGCTCACGTCGCGCGCCGACCGCCACAGCGGTGCGGTGGCGGTGGACGCCTCGCGGCCGTCGACGAGAGCGAAGCTCTCGTCTGCCAATCAGAAATCTCTGATTTCTGATGACGGCGACGGTCGCCGGCCGCGGGGGGAGGGGACTCGGCACTGCACCGGGCTTCATGCGAGGCGCTCTGCGGTCGCAAGTGGTCAAGCATCGAGATGCGGTTGCTGCTTGCTGATCGTCCTAACCGAAGAACCACCCAAAGAAAACCAATCGACCCGAACGCCAGCTACTCCATATACCCCAGATCCTGCAGCCGCTCCTGAATCTCCTCGTCCATCTCCTCCACCGAGTCGTCGCTGACCTCACCCGCAGCAGCGCTCGTCCACGCGCCGCCGATCTCGGTCTCGAAGATCGCCAGTTCGCCTTCCACCTCATCGATCGCTTCGTCATCCGAATCCGCGAGGTTCTCCGTCTCGCCGGGGTCCTCGTCCAGCCGATAGGCCTCGTCCTCGATCCGGTCGATCCGGACGTACTTCGCGTCGGCCCGGCGCGCCGCGCGCATCCGCGCGTAGAACCGCGAGTCCTCGTCGAGCTCGATCCCGGCGTCGGCGGCCTTCTCCTCCAGCTGCTTGAGTTCGACCACCGGGCGCGAGTACTCGATAAATCCGGTCTCGCCCGACGGCGCGGCCTGCTGGGCCGGGTCCGGGTCGTCGGCCCGGTCGAACTCGCGGTAGGAGTCCGAGAGCAGCGAGCGCGTGGGGTCGAGCGCGACTGCCTCCTCCTCGGTCGCCGTCGCGGTCGCGTCGGCGTCGAACGTGTCGAGCACGGTGTGGTAGAGGTCGAGCAGTTCGACCGTATCCTCACGGCGGTCCGCGTCCAGTTCGGGGTGTTTCACCATCAGCGGGACGTTCACGAGGGGATCGTACAGCCCGAACTCGTGGCCGTAGAGACCGTGCTCGCCGTGGAGTTCGCCGTGGTCCGCGCAGACCACGACCGCGGTGTCGTCCCAGCGGCCCGTCTCCTTCAGCCAGTCGAACAGCCGGGTGAGCTGGCTGTCGATGTGGGCGATCTCGGCGTCGTACAGCCCGCGGATGTCGTCCCACTCCTCGTCGTCGATCTCCTGTGCGCCGGAGTTGTAGAGTTTCGAGTTCTGGCAGACCTCGTTCGAGTCGACGCCGGGGGCGAACTCCTCGCGGAACTCCTCCGGCGGGTGGTACGGCAGGTGGGCGTCCATGAGGTTGATGAAGGAGAACCACCCGTCGCCATCGCCCGATTCCGCGTCCTCGACGAACTGCTTGGTGCGGTCGATCACTCGCGGCGTCTTGGAGTCTGCGCCCTCGCCCGAACTCAGGTACTCGTGGGCGGTGTTGCCCGCGCTGACGATCATGTCCGCCAGCTTCCGGAGCCGGGGGTTGTCGTTGAGCACCTGCCACATGCGGGCGAGCGGGCCAGAGAGCAGGTCGCCCGGCATCACCTCGAAGAAGTTGTCCTGATCGTCGAAGCCGTCGGTGAGGTGGGTGTAGGGAGTGATCCAGGCGTTCGAGGAGTAGCAAGCGGTGTCGTGGCCCGCCGCCGAGAGCGACTGAGCGAGCGTCGTCGCCCCTTCGAGGTAAGGGTTCTCCTGATCGGCGCCGTGGCGGGAGGGGTACATCCCCGTGAAGATGGAGGCGTGGACCGGGAGCGTCCACGGCGCGGGCGCGACGGCGTTGTCGAACACGGTCGCCTCCTCGGCGAACGCGTCGAGGCCGGGCGTCGTGTCACGGTCGTAGCCGTACGGGCCGAGGTGGTCCTTCCGGACCGTGTCCATCACCACGAAGAGGACGTTCTCGGGCGAGCCGCTGGTCATACCCCGAGTAGTGGCTGTTGGGCGGATAAGTTTCCTGTTCCGTGCCGACCGCCGGTCCCCGACGACAGCCGCCGGCTACTCGACTCGCGCCCGGCCGCTGGTCGCGGACTGGATGCGATCGCGCAGGTCGTCGCTCTCGGTGACCGGGACCGACACGTCGAAGCTGACCTCGGCCTCGTACGCGGCGTCGAACTCGCAGTCGGCGCCCTCGAGCAGCCCCCGAACCGTCCCGGAGTCGTCGTAGTCGACGGTGACGGTGAAGCGGTGGCGCGGCTGGACCTCGGTGACGCCGGCGTCGTCGACGGCTTCCTTCACTGCGCGGGAGTAGGCGCGGGCCAGCCCGCCAACGCCGAGATTCGTCCCGCCGTAGTAGCGCGTCACGACCGCGACGACGTTCCGGATCTCGCGCTGCTGGAGCACGTTCAGCGCGGGCTTGCCCGAGGAGCCAGTCGGCTCGCCGTCGTCGCTCTGGTACTCCCGGATCATGACCTCGTTCACGCGGTCCGGCGAGGTCTCGCCCGCGGGGACGCGGTACGCCGGGACGTTGTGGGTGGCGTCGTCGTACTCCGCGTCGACGGCGTCGACGAACGCCTCCGCGGCCTCGACGGTGTCGACGCGGTCGACGTGGCCGATGAACTCCGAGCCGCGGATCTCGAAGCGGGCCTCCCCGCGGCCGGCGACGGTGCGGAACGGCTCCATCTCAGAAGCTCACTTCCCGGACGTGCGGCAGGTCGTGGACCCGCTTCAGCAGGTCGCCGGACGGTTCGTCGTCGAGGATCAGGTACAGCATCGGCTCGTCGGCGAACTCCGGGTCGTCCGAGAGCACCTGCCGGATCGAGTGCCCCTCCTCGGCGACGATCTCGGTGACGCGGGCGACGATGCCCGCGGCGTCTGCGTCGGTCGGTTTGACCCGGACGACGGTGAAGTCGAGCACGGGCGCGAGATCCATCAGGCTCGGCACCGCCGAGATGTTCTGGAAGATGTCCCGGAGCTCGTCGTCCGCCAGTAGCGCCTCCGTGGTGGAGTCGACGACGCGGCGATCGACGCCGACCTCCCGGGCGATCTGCGTGTCGGGGATCTCGATGCCGCCGGAGACGACCCGCCCCTCGTCGTTGATCGAGAAGCCGCGTTCGAGCAGCAGACGCACCACCGCCTGCTGGGAGGGCGACCCCTCGAACTTCTCCATGATCTCGTCGAACACGTTACCGTGAAAGGGGGCGCGGCAGGGTTAAAGTCACTCTCCTCGCTCGGCGGCCGATCGGGCGGGCGTGTTCCCGGCCGCGCGGTCGATCTGACAGTCGATGCAGCGGTCGTCCTCGTAGCAGTGCTCGACGCCGTGTGGGCAGTCCCACGCCGACTCCTCGGCGGAGAGTCGGCGCTTCTCGCGTTCCCACGCGCGCTCCCACTCCTCGATCGTCCCGTTGCGCTCGGAGTGGTAGACGACCTCGTCGTCCTGCAGGATCTTCGCCTCCTCGAACTCGCTCGCGGCTTTCACGGTCGCGACGGCGTCGGCGATCGACGTGACCGACTCGCTCTCGACGCCGTGGCGTCGGAACAGCTTGACGACGATCGAGCGGCCGGTGGTCTCGGTCGGCGGGATGTCCACGGTATCCGAGGTCGTCGCTCGCCGGCCTTAAGCGGCGGGTCGGCCCACACGACACAGATTTTTCCCCGGCGGGGGCGACACCCGACCATGGCCGACCTCCAGTCGTGTTACTTCTGTGGCGCGCCCGACGAACTCGGGGAGTACGCGGTGGTCCCGCCCCGCCTCGGCGGCGGCGACCGCTCGGTAGCGCTCTGTCCGGACTGCAAGACGAAACTGCTGCGCGTGATGGAGCCGCTGATCGAGCGGGCCGAAGGCGGCGACGGAGCGAGTGCGGAGGCAGCCGACGCGGCGGACGACTCGACCGCAGCGCAGTCCACGACGGGCGCGCACAGCGATCCCGGTCCCGCGACGGGCGGGGTCACGATGAGTTCGGGCGGGAGTCCGGAGTCGGGCGGTGGCGGTGAGGGGGGTGGTGGTGAGGCAGGTGTCGGTGAGGCGGGTGGCGATGGAACAGGCGACGGTGCGGGGTCGCGACCCGGTACCGGGGAGGGGACGCCCCCGAGCTACCGCCGGGCGATGCGGATGCTCTCGAACCGGCCGTTCCCGATCGAGCGCAGCGAGGCGGAGTCGATGCTGGCGAACGCCTACGACCTCGAACGCGAGGAGATCGACGCGGTGCTCTCACACGCGGCGTCGGAGGGACGGCTCGTCGTCGAGGACGGGGAGATACGGGAGCCTTAGAGCGTCTCCTTCGTGCTCGGGGTGTCGCTCCGGCGCTCGTCCAGCCGGGTGGCGTCGTCGAGCGCGCGGGCGAGTCCCTTGAACAGGGCTTCGACCTCGTGGTGGGCGTTGTCGCCCTCGATCTCACAGTGGAGCGTGAGGCCGGCGTGCTGGCCCAGCGAGCGCGCGAAGTGGCGGGCGAGCACGCTGGTGAACTCGCCGACCGTCTCCTGCGAGAACGCGCCGTCGAACCGGAAGTACGGGCGACCGGAGACGTCGACGACGACGCTCGCCTGCGCCTCGTCCATCGGGACGCGGCGGTCGGCGAACCGGCGGATGCCCGAGCGATCCGCGAGCGCCTCGTCGAACGCCTGCCCGAGGACGATCCCCACGTCCTCGACCGTGTGGTGGTCGTCGATCTCGAGGTCGCCGTCGCAGGTCAGTTCGAGGTCGAACAGGCCGTGCCGGGCGAAGGCGTCGAGCATGTGGTCGAGGAAGCCGATCCCGGTGTCGACCTCGCTGTCGCCGCTCCCGTCGAGCGTGAGCGTGCAGTCGATCTCGGTCTCGGCCGTCTCCCGGGCGACGGTCGCGTGCCGGTCGGTCATGGTTGGGAGGGCGTTCCGTGGGGGCAAAGCGGTTGTGGAAGGGTGGAGTAGTGGTGTTCGGTGTCTCGACCGCCGAGTTCGGTGTTTCAACGGCAAACAGGACCGCCGAATTCGGTGACCTGACCGCAAACACGACCGCGGAGTGGGCTAGACCACTTGCGACCGCCCCGCACAGCCCTCAGGCCTCCCCAGCCGACTCCTTCCCTCACGTCCGTTCGGTCGGTCGTCCCTCGCGCGCTCGTTCGCGCACGGAGGCGCTCACGTCGCGCGCCGACCGCCACAGCGGTGCGGTCGCGGTGGACGCCTCGCGGCCGGCACCGGTCGCCGGCCGCGGGGGGGGGTGGGGACTCGGTGCTGCGCCGGACCTCGTGTCCGGCGCACTGCGGTCACAAGTGGTCTACGATCGAGATGCTGTCGCGCTTGCCGTTCCAGTAGCCAACGAACGAAACACCGACGAACCAACCCCAGAATCAGACCTCCATCGCCTCAGCAAGCGAAAACCGACCTTCGTACAGCGCCGTCCCCACCACCACCGCCGCCGCCCCAGACTCCCGAAGCTCACCCACGTCCGCCAAATCAGTGACCCCGCCGCTCGCGACAACCGGAATCTCCACCGCATCGACCACTCTTTCCACCGCCTCGCGGTCGATCCCCGAGAGCTGTCCCTCCACGTCGACGTTGGTGAACAGCACCGAGCCCGCGCCCAGTTCCTCATAGCGCGCCGCGGCCTCGGCCGGATCGAGTCCGGTTCCCTCGGTCCAGCCCGAGACGACGACCTCCCCCTCCTTCGCGTCGAGGCTAACCATCACGCTCCCCGGATGCGTCTCCGAAATCTCCTCGACGATTTCGGGGTTCTCGACCGCCGCGGTGCCGAGGATCACGCGATCGACGCCGGCGTCGAGCAGCGAGGTGGCGTCCTCGACGGTCCGAATCCCGCCGCCGACCTGGACGTCCACGTCCTCGCCCGTCGCGTCGACGATCGCTTCGATCGCGTCGGCGTTCTCCCGGTCGCCCTCGAACGCGCCGTCAAGGTCGACGAGGTGGAGGGTTTCGGCGCCCTCGTCCAGCCAGCGCTCCGCGGCGGCGACGGGGTCGCCGTAGCGTTTCCCCGAGTCGCGCTCGCCGGCGACGAGCTGGACCGCCTCGCCGTCCTGTACGTCCACCGCGGGGATCACCTCGAACGTCGGGAACTGGCTCACGCCCGGGGCTGGGGACGCCGCTCGCTTAGCCGTGCCGGAACCGGGGGCCGGTCGGTATCCTTTTCCGCCCCCCTCGCCGAGAGATTCCCGTGCCACAGGAGTCCCATCGACGGCTCGTGGAGGAACTCACGAGCCGGGGGTACAACGCCGAGCGCGAGGCGGTGACGCTGCTCGCGAACGCCGGCGAGCCCGAACTCGCCGCCGAAGCCGCCGCCGAGGCGGCCGGCGACGCGTTCGTCGTCACGGTCGAGCACGCCCGCGAGGCGCTCGACAGCGCGCTGCTCGACCCCGCCCCCGAGAGCGAGGCGACTCCCGACGAACCCACCCCGCCGGAGGCCAGCGAGGGCGCCCCCGACCTCGCCGAACAGGCGCCGACGGACATGAATGCCGGGAACGACCCGACGCCCGCGGACGAACTGCTCACGGGCGAGGACGGAAGCGGCGATCCCGACGTTTCGACTGGAGCCAAAAATTCTGAAAATCGGCAGACTGAATCCGTATCCGGAGTCGAAACGGAGGGGTCAGCGGGCGCGAGTGCGGGCGAAGGGGGAGCAGCAGACGACGGCGGGACGACCGCCGACGCCGAGAGCCAGCCACCGACGACCGCCGACGCGATCGGCGACCGCTCGCCGCCGGCCCCCGACATCCGCAACGACGTGACCGGCCGATCGACGGGCACCGGCGAGTACGAGGAGTTCGTCGGGACGTTCCAGGACCGCTACGAGCGGCTCTCGGGGCTGCTCCGCCGGCGCGTGAACCACCGGCCCGCGGAGGCGATCCAGTCGATGCCCGGCGGCAGCGAGGCGGAGATGATCGGCCTCGTCGACGACATCCGCTCGACCGCCTCGGGCCACTGGATCGTCGAACTGGAGGACACCACGGGAACGTTCCCCTGCCTGATCATGAAGGACCGGGCCTTTGCACCGCTCGTCGACGACCTGCTGCTCGACGAGTGTCTCGCGGTGCAGGGGACGCTGGCCGACGACGGGGGGATCCTGTTCGTCGACTCGCTGCACTTCCCCGACGTGCCCCGGACCCACAAGCCCAACACCGCCGACCGCCACGTGCAGGCGGCGCTGATCTCCGACGTCCACGTCGGGAGTCAGGAGTTCGCACAGGAGGCGTGGGACCGCTTCGCCGACTGGCTCCACACCCCCGAAGCGGAGGCCGTGGAGTACCTCCTGATCGGCGGCGACATGGTCGAGGGCGTCGGCGTCTACCCGGATCAGGACGAGGAGTTGGACGTCGTCGATATCTACGAGCAGTACGAGGCGTTCTCGGAGCAGCTCAAGAAGGTGCCCGGCGACATGGAGATCGTGATGATCCCCGGGAACCACGACGCGGTCCGGCTCGCGGAGCCACAGCCCGCCTTTACGGAGGAACTCCGCGACATCATGAGCGCCCACGACGCGCGGTTCACGGGCAACCCCTCCACCGTCACCGTCGAGGGCGTCTCGGTGCTGATGTACCACGGCGTCTCGCTGGACGAGGTGATCGCCGAACTCCCCGAGGAGAAAGCCAGCTACGACCACCCGCACAAGGCGATGTACCAGCTCCTCAAGAAACGGCACGTCGCCCCGCAGTACGGCGGTCACACCCGCGTCGCCCCCGAGGAGAAGGACTACCTCGTGATCGACGAGGTGCCGGACGTGTTCCACACCGGCCACGTCCACAAGCTCGGCTGGGGGAAGTACCACAACGTGCTCGCCGTCAACTCGGGCTGCTGGCAGGAGCAGACCGCGTTCCAGAAGTCGGTCAACATCGACCCCGACTACGGCCACGCGCCGATCCTCGATCTGGACACGCTCGACATGACGGTGCGGAAGTTCGTGTAGGCCACACACGGAGGAACTGAACCGCCCGCGTTTATGCCGCTCGCGACCCCACAGCCGACAATGCCCATCGAGGACCGCGACCAGGCCAAGCTGGTCACGCACGCGCTGGCGAAGGACACGCTGTCACAGATCCGGGACGTAGAGACCGAGCAGGTCGGCTTCCGCAAAGGACTCGTCAAACTCGGCCGGATCTGCGGCTACGAGATCATCGACGGCGCGATGGAGACGGAGTACGTCCCCGTCGAGACGCCGCTGACGGAGACCACCGGCGAGCGCGTCAAGGGGCTTGACGACGTAGTGATCATCAACGTCCTCCGGGCGGCGACGCCCTTCGTCGAGGGGCTGCTCAAGGCGTTCCCCCGCGCGAAGCAGGGAGTCATCTCCGCCGGCCGCGACGAGGAGGCCGGGATGGGCGAGGACGGCACGTTCCCCATCAGCGTCGACTACAAGAAGCTGCCCGAGATCACCGCCGACGACACGGTCGTCGTCGCCGACCCGATGCTCGCGACGGGGTCGACGATGTGTACCGTGCTGGAGCACGTCCTCGACGCCGCCGTCGAGGGGCCCGAGGACCTGTTCGTGCTCTCGGCGGTGTCGGCGCCGGAGGGACTCGTCCGCGTCGACGAGGCGTTCCCGGAGGCCGACCTGCTGACCGTCTCGATCGACGACGGGCTCAACGACGAGGGGTTCATCGTCCCCGGGCTCGGCGACGCCGGGGATCGGTCGTTCCGGACGAACTGAGCGAGGGAGGCAAACGTCGCGCCGTACGGCGCGACGGCAAACTACCTCGGATACCGAACGGCGAGTGAAAACGAGCCGTGAGGTGGGGTGTTGGTTGGGAAACCGTCGGGACCGAACTACCGCCAGCGGTCGTAGGCGTAGAGCCCGCCGGCGGTCAGCAGTAGGACGATCCCCAGCGCCGCCACGCCGAGGCCGACGACGAAGCCGGCGAAGCCGGATCCGAAGTCGTCGACGTGGCCGTAGACGGAGACGCTGTACAGCGTCCCATCTTTCCGGACCGTGGTCGGGAGCTGATCGACGTAGGGGTCGTTCACGTACGGGCGGTAGCCCAGATCGTCGCCCGTGGAGTTGTCGATGATGCGGTCGACCGTGCGCTGTTCGCCCGCGGTGAGGTTCGCGTAACGCGGTGCCTGCGCGGCGATCGCGTCGGCGACGGGGCGCAGCGAGACGCTCTCCGCGCGGACGAGCGAGCCGTTCTCCTCGACCGTGAGCCGGTAGTAGCCGTCGGGGTCGGTGTTCTCGTTGGTGTCACGCACGAACGCGTACTCGCGGTCGATCTCGCGCAGATCCGCGCGGGCGTCGGGGTCGTCGACGGTGGCCGACCCCTCGCGCATGGCGGTCACCAGCGCGTCGAGCGTGGCGTTCGGCGCGCGGTACTCCTCGCCGTAGCGTGCGGTGAGCCGGTAGTCCGGGAGCGCGACCTCGTGGTCGTGAGCGCTGACGAGCCGTTTCTGGTCGGAGACGTTGTCGAGGTCGATCGGCTCGGCGACGTAGATTTGGGAGGTCTGTGCGGGCGGGGACGTGGCCTCCGCTGCCCAGCCGAGGTAGTACGGCGCCGGGAGGCAGAGCAGCCCGACGACGGCGAGCAGGAGGGCGACGCGGCGGGGATCCATCGGCCGAAAATCCCGGCGGTTCGGGTAAGTGCCTTCTGGGGCCTCAGGGCGACCAGTTACAGGCGGCGCCGTCGGCCAGCCCGTGCTCGTCGACGTAGGTGGTGAGGCAGGCGTAGTTGCAGAACGCCATCGGCTCGGCGTCCACGGCACCCTCGGCGACGTAGACGGGGTCGTGCTCCTCGACGGTCGAGTCGCAGTACACGCAGTCCATACGGAGGGTAAGGGATCGGGACCGATGGGCGTTACGGCGGAACCCCTTCGCTTCGGATCGAAACCGCAGCCGGGCAGCGCGTCTGACGAGCAGGTGAAGCCGCCCTCAGTAGCGCTCCGGAGCCGTCGGGAGCGCTACTCGTCGCTCCCGTCGGTTTCGTCGTCTCCGCTCTCGCTGTCTCCGTTCTCGTCGTCCTCGCCCGCCGAGAGGCCGTCGTCGCGCTCGCGGTCGAGCGCGCGCGGCACGTCGTGGTGGTCACTGTAACCGTCGAACCACCGGGCGATACGCTCGATGCGGTCGACGATGTGGCCCGGCTCGCCCGAACGCGAGAGTTCGTGGCCCTCGCGCGGGTAGCGGACGAACCGCGTATCGGTGCCCTGCTTGCGGACCATGCGGTACCAGAGTTCGGCCGTGCAGGCCGGGGTGCGGTAGTCCTCCTCGGAGTGGATCACCAGCGTCGGCGTCTCCACCTCGTGGGCGTGGCCCGCCGGCGACTTCTCCCAGAGGAACTCAGGCTCCTCCCACGGCGTGGTGTCGAAGTCGCCCTCGACGAGGGCGTAGGCGCCGTCGGTCGAGCCGTAGAAGCTCGTGAGGTCGTAGACGCCCCGTTGGGAGACCGCGGAGGCGAAGAAGTCGGTCTGGCCGACCGTCCACGAGGTCATGAAGCCGCCGAAGGAGCCGCCCGTGAGGTGGACGTCGTCGCCGTCGACGTACTCGCGATCGGTCAGCAGGTCGACGCCGGCCATCACGTCGGTCAGGGTCACGTCGCCCCAGTCGCGCTCGATGGCCTGCATGTACTCCTCGCCGTAGCCCGTCGAACCGCGGGGGTTCGACCAGAACACGACGTAGCCGCGGGCGGCGAGCGTCTGGAACTCGTGCCACATCGTCCCGGCGGTGGTCCACATCGCGTGGGGGCCGCCGTGGACCTCGACCGCGAGGGGGTACTCCTCGTCGGGATCGAACTCAGGGGGCGTGATCGTCCAGCCGTGGACCTCGCCCTGCTCGGAGTCGAAGTGGAGCTCTTCCGGCTCCTGTACGGAAACGTCGTCGAGGTAGTCGGCGTTGAGTTCGGTGAGGCGGACGCAGTCCTCGCGCTCGGCGCCCGCGCCGCCGTCGAGGCCGGGCTGGTCGGCGTGCTGGCGGCTGCAGACGAACACGTCGCCGGGGTGGTCCCACTCGCTCATCGCGAACGCGAAGCGCTCCTCGCCGACGTGGCCCGTGCTGACGGCGCCGGGCCGAACCACGCGGCGGGGCGCCTCGCTCGCGTCGGCCGGCGCCGACCAGACGCTCGTCTTCCCCTCGTCGGGCGTCGAGAAGTAGACGCGCTCGCCGTCGGGACCCCACTGCGGCGCGGACTCGTACCCCAGCCCGCGGTCGAGCTCCTCGGTGATCCACGCCACGTCGCCGTCCGCGTCGAGGACCTTGAGTTCGGCGGGTTGGATGGTGACCTGCTCCTCCTCGCTGTAGAGGAACGCCACGTCGCCGTCGGCGTTTGCGGCGAGGCCGGCGCCCCAGCCGCTCGACTCGTGGATCTTCTCGGCCTCCTCGGCGTCGGTGTCGTAGGCGTAGATCGAGTAGCGGTGTGAGTCGTCGGGGTCCTCGCCCACGTCCTGTGCGGTGTAGTACAGCGTCGACGCGTCGCCCCAATCGGGGCCGGCGAAGTCCACGTCACCGTCGGTGATCCGCTCGACCTCGACGTCCTCGGCGCTCGCGAGGCCGTCGCCGACGTGGGCGACGTAGACGTGCGAGCGCGTGCCGTCGAAGTACGACTGGCCCGTGCGGTAGACCGTGCGGTCGATGACTCGGGGGTCAGGCTCCTCGCGCTCGTACTCCTCCTCGTCGGAGATGTCGACGTCGAGTCCCTCCTCGCGCTCGTCTTCGGTCGTGGACTGGGTGAACGCGATCCGGGTGCCGTCGGGCGACCAGCTGATCCCCTGGACGCCGGCGGGGACCTCAGTGACTTGCCGTGCCTCGCCGCCGCCGACCGGGATCAGCCAGAGCTGCGGGCGGTCGTCGTCCTTCCCGCGGTTCGAGACGAACGCGATTCGGTCGCCCGACGGCGACCAGCGGGGCTGGCTGTCGCCGCCTTCGCTGACCGTGAACTGCCGGGGGTCGTCGCTCCCGTCGCTGGGGACGAGATAGACCGTCGACTCGTAGCTCTCCTCGTCGTCGGGCGTTGTCCGGACGAACGCGACCTGTTCGCCGTCCGGCGAGAGCCGAACGTCGCCGGGTTTGGTGATCTCGTGGAAGTCCGCGGCCTCGATTCGTGCCATGGAGTGACGCGGGGTCCTCCGGACCGAAAGGATGTCGGTTGCGGCCAAAAGCGAACGAGAGCGGCGACGGCACGGGTAGTCAGAAGGCCTATGACGACCCCCCCGCAAGCAAGGATCAGATGAGTGCTGGCGAGGGTCCCCCGCCGAAGCCGTCCGCCGGGGACGACGAACCGGACGGGCCGATCCAGCGGTTCCTGACCGCCGAGAGCGGCCCGCTGATGTTCGCTCGCGAGATGGCGACCAGCATGGCGACCGTCGCCCTCGTCGGGCTGTTGCTGTTCGCGATCAGCGGCGTCTGGCCGCCGATGGTCGCCGTCGAGAGCGGGAGCATGAACCCCAACATGCAGAAGGGCGACCTGATCTTCGTCACCGAGCCCGGGCGGTTCGCGCCCGACGCCGCCCACGGCGACACCGGCGTCGTCACCCACCGGGTCGGAGAGGAGGTCGGCTACAAGACGTTCAACGACTTCGGGACGGTCGTGATCTACGAGCGGCGGAGCGGCCCGCCGGTCATCCACCGCGCCCGGTTCTGGGTGGAGGACGGCGAGAACTGGTACGACGAGGCCAACAAGGCGTGGGTGGAGGGCGCCGACAACTGCGGGGAGATGGACAACTGCCCGGCCCCCCACGCCGGCTTCATCACGAAAGGCGACAACAACGCCTACTACGACCAGACCGGCAACATCCGGGAGCCGGTGAAGCCGGAGTGGCTGGTCGGCACCGCGCGGCTCCGGATCCCCTACCTCGGTTGGGTCCGGCTGGGTTTCTCGGGTGCGGCGACGCCCGGGCCGATCGACGGCGGGACCGCGAGCGCGACGACCGGCGGCCCGGCGACGGTGAACGCCACCGCTTCGAGTGGAGTCGAGATGGCGGGGTCGGTCGAAGGGGTTTCGAGTCCGGGACTGTCCTCGGACCGAATCGCGGCGGTCTGATGCGGTAGCTGCTGGGGGATCTTTACCGTCGGGAGAAAGGAACGCTACGCGAACCGATCAGTTGTCGAAGCGGGCCTGGACGAACGGCTGGGCGTTCTCGATGTCGCCGAGTCGGGAGTCCGAGAGGAGGACGTGTTCGGTCTCCTCGATCGGGACCGACAGCGAGATTTCCTTCGTGCGGCCGTAGCGACCCTTGGAGACGACGACGGCGTTGACGATGCCGAGCATGTCGAGTTCGCTGATCAGGTCCGTGACGCGGCGCTGGGTGAGCACGTCGGCGTCGATCTCCTCACAGAGCCGCTTGTAGATGTTGAACACCTCGCCGGTGTTGATGTTGTGGACGCCGTTTTTCTCGAGGAGGATCGTCGCGAACAGGACGATCTTGCTCTGAGTCGGCAGGGTGCGGACGACCTCGACGACGCGGTCGAGTTCGATCTTGTCCTGGGCCTGCCGGACGTGCTGCTCCTCGACGGTCTCGGCCTGACTGCGCTCGGCGAGTTCGCCGGCGGTGCGGAGGAGGTCCAGGGCTCGGCGGGCGTCACCGTGCTCCTGTGCGGCGAAGGCAGCGCAGAGCGGAATCACGTCGTCGGTCAGTGCGTCCTCCTTGAACGCCACGTCCGAACGGTGCTGGAGGATGTCCCGGAGCTGGTTCGCGTCGTACGGCGGGAACACGATCTCCTCCTCGCCGAGGCTCGACTTGACGCGGGGGTCGAGGAAGTCGGTGAACTTCAGGTCGTTCGAGATCCCCATGATCGAGATGCGGGAGGTCTCCAGTTCGGAGTTCATCCGGGAGAGGTTGTACAGCGTGTCGTCGCCGGACTTCTCGACGAGCTTGTCGATCTCGTCGAGCATGATGACGACCACGCGCTCGTGGTAGTCGATCGCGTCGAAGAACTTGGTGTACACCCGGTCGGTCGGCCAACCGGTCATCGGCACCTCCTCCATCTCCTCGCGATCGTCCTCGAGTTGGTCGATCTCCTCGTCGATCGCCTCGACGCTGTCGAACTCGGTGTCGGCGAGCGCGTCCTCGTCGCCGTCGGCCGCCGTCGAGCGCAGTTCGCGCAGCTCCTCGAGGCGGTCGGCGACGATCTCGCGGTTCTTCTCGATGAACTTGTTCGCGAGCTGGGCGAGCACGCGGTACTGCGTGTCCGTGATCTCGCAGTTGATGTACTCCACCTCGCAGGGCACGTCGTACTTCTCGGAGGTGGACTCGAGCTCCTGGCTGACGAACTTCGCGCTCGCGGTCTTCCCCGTTCCCGTCTTCCCGTAGATCAGGATGTTCGACGGCGTGTCCCCGCGCAGCGCGGAGACGAGGATGGTGGCCATCTGGTTGATCTGGTCGGTCCGGTGGGGAAGCTCGTGGGGCGTGTAGGAGGGTCTGAGCACCTCCTTGTTGCTGAAGATCGGTTCGCCGGCCATCAGGTCGTCGAACAGCCCCTGACTGTCGCCGTCGTCCTCCAGCATCCGGTCGATGTCGACGCCGCCGGTGTCGAGATCGACCGAGGAGTCGATCCCCTCCGTGTCCAGCGAGGCGTCGACGCCGTCCGGGAGATCGTCGGTCGACTCGGGCTCGCCGGCGTCGGGCGTCTCCTCGGCCCCATCCGGATCGGCGTCCCCGTCTTCGCCGTCGTCGAACGCGCCGTCGTCGGTGATCGGCCAGCCGTCGTTCGGATCGCCCTCTCCCTCCGTGTCGTCGTCGGTGTCGTTCATTTGGATACCCCTACGTTTCGTGTGGAGAACGGCACTCGGGACCGGTATATCCGGCACGTGACCCGCTGCAAGGCACGATCCCAGGCGAGACGTTCCGGAGCGCCGTCCAGTTGATGCACTCGAACCAAATGAATAGGGGTACCAAAAACCTGTCCCTGTCGGCGCGATCTGCTGGGGGAGCCGCGTCGACGATCGCGTCTCGATCGGCTCACGGGCGATGTGTCGCGCCCCCGTACCCCACTGTTTCGACTGGACCGATCCGCCCGACTGGGAGACGGTCCGTCGAGTGGTGCGAGCTCGTCGAGAGTGGCCGCGAGGGTCGAAGGGATCGGGGGTAGAGGTGAAACGGAGGGTCGGCGGCGGCAGGTACATGGCTGGCATCGCTTCGAGTGGAAAAGCCCGATAGGAAGGGGGCAGTCAGCGACGGCGCCGGTCGGTAGGGGGTGGCGACGCTCGATCGACGGGAAACGGTAGGGGGTGGTGACCCCCCCACCCCATCGTTTCGGGTGGAACGCGAGTCAGCCGGGGGTGAGGGTGGCGAGAAACGGCAGAACCTGCCGTCTATCGAGCGGTAGTTTTACACTACACGACGATAGATTAGTCCGTACTGCAATTTATCTTCTTTATTTAGACGTGGAGTTGTGTGGTTAGTTGTGTCTCTGACCGCCAGCTCGCGACCCCACCCCCTCGTCGTCTCGGCGCTCCACGGGAAACGGAGGGGAGGGGGTCGTCGGCGCGATCCGTCCAACATCGAACCCGACAAGACGGGCGGTTCGAGCAGTGTATCCCGAAAATATTCTCGATCTTCACCGAACACGCCGGGCATCCACCTTTGTTTCGAGTGGAAACGGTCCGTTCCCGATGGCGGGGGAGCCGCTCGGTCCCCGATCGACGGAGCTCCCCTTCGGCGGTGCCCCTCGATTTCGTGTCGACGGCTCGAAACGCGGTTTCGATCGGCAGGAGCGTCGACGCCGCCCGGAACACGGCGCCCCGATCGACGCCATTCTTAAGTACATCGCCGGCGGAACTCGCTGTAACGGCTCCCTACCGCCACGGGGGCAGGAGACAAGGATGGGTCTGCTCACGAATCTGAAACAAAGTATCACGCAGGTCACGGACGGCCTGTTCGCATCGGAGGAGCCGAAACGGATCGGGATATACGGCCCACCGAACGCCGGGAAGACCACGCTGGCGAACCGCATCGCCCGCGACTGGACCGGCGACGCGGTGGGCCCGGAGAGTCACATCCCCCACGAGACCCGGCGTGCGCGCCGGAAGGAGGACGTGACGATCGAACGCGACGGCCGGGAGGTCACGATCGACATCGTCGACACCCCCGGCGTCGCGACGAAGGTCGACTACGAGGAGTTCCTCGACCACGACATGGAGAAGGAGGACGCCGTCCGGCGCTCCCGCGAGGCGACCGAGGGCGTCGCCGAGGCCATGCACTGGCTCCGGGAGGACGTCGACGGCGTGATCTACGTGCTCGACAGCACCGAGGACCCGTTCACGCAGGTGAACACGATGCTGATCGGCATCATCGAGAGTCAGGAGCTGCCGGTGCTCATCCTCGCGAACAAGATCGACAAGGACGAGTCGGACATCCAGCGAATCGCCAACGCGTTCCCGCAGCACGAGACGATCCCGCTCTCGGCGCTGGAGGGACAGAACATGGACGAAGTGTACGAGAAAATCGCGGAGTACTTCTCCTAACAATGCCCGAAGTGACCAGCGGAGACGGCGACGGGACGCCCCCCGAAGAGGACGGCCTCGACGACGGGGTCCGGGTCGACATGATCAGCGGCGCCCGGATGGAGGGGCTCACCAGCATGGAGAAGATCCGGCTGATTCTCGACGGCGTCCGCGATGGGAACATCGTCATCCTCGAAGAGGGACTCACCCCCGACGAGGAGTCGAAGCTGATCGAGGTCACGATGACCGAGATCAGCCCGGACGAGTTCAGCGGCATCGAGATCGAGACGTACCCCAAGTCCAGTTCCGGCAACGCCGGGCTGTTCGACCGACTGATGGGGAACGACGAGCAGACCCAGAAGCTCACCGTGATCGGGCCGGCGAACCAGATCCAGACGCTCCACAAGGACGAGAACCTGATCAGCGCGCTCGTCTCGCGCAAGTAGTCCCGTGCCCCACGAGTGTACCACCTGCGGCCGGCAGTTCGACGACGGCTCCAAGGAGATGCTGTCGGGCTGTCCGAACTGCGGCGGGAACAAGTTCCAGTTTCAGCCGCCCGGCCGCGACACCGCCGAGCCGTCCTCGGCGACCGACGACGCCGCCACGGCCGACGCCGAAACCGCCGGGTCGGCCGAGTCCGAGCGACCCGACCGTGGCTCACCGTCGACGGAACCCTCCGACGGCGACTCCCAGCTCCCGGAACGGTCCGGCGACGACTCCAAGCCGCCGGAACGGTCCAGCGGCGACTCCCAACCCCCGGCCCACCCGGCCGAAGCGGAGCCGGACGTCGACGCCGCTGAGGACCGTGCACAGACGGACGCCCGGTCCGCTGCGGTCAGCAGCGAGGAGATCGACGAGGGTCGCCGGACGGCGGAGGACGGGCCGCCCTCGGACCGCGGCTCTCCCGCCCGGGGCACGCCGCAGGGTCCCCCGGCGGAGCGTTCCCCGGACGAGTCGGCCGACGAGTTCGACCTCTCGGGCGCGGTCGGCCCCGAGGACGACGAGCCGGTCGAGAAACAGCCCGTCGCGGGCTCGGCCCCCCAGCACGAGGAGCCGGCCTCGGACGACGACCTGGGTGCGCTGCGCGAGGAGCTGAACGACCAGTTCGAGAGCATCAAGATCACCGCCCCCGGGCAGTACGAACTCAACCTCATGGAGCTGTACGACCGGAAGGAGTACATCATCTCGCTTCAGGAGGACGGCCGCTACGTGATCGAGATGGCCGACGACTACGGCATCGACGAGTAGGCCTCCGTCCCGCGACTCTCTCTGTCCCTTTCTGCCACCTCGACCGCTTCAGCAACCGTTAACAGCCACGCGGTCGCAGACGGGGGTATGAGCACGGCGACGAAGATCGTCACCAGCACAGTGGGCCTGTCGGCGCTTCTGGCGTTCGCCTTGGTCTTCCAGATCGTCCTCTCGGCCTGATGTTCGCCGAGCGGACGCTCTCGCCGGCGGTCGAGCGGCTGCACAGGGAGATCACGCCCGACGTACTCGTCCTCGACACCGAGCGGGACTTCGAGACGCTCCCGCCGGCGGTCGCGGAGGAGCTGGGCCTCCTCGTGGAGTCGCTCGACCCCGCGAGCTACCCCGAGGCGTGGCTCCCGGAGAACGCGCCCGCACAGCTCGAGGCGTACGCGTCCGAGCAGTTCACCATCGGCCTCCCGGGCGACGGCACGGTCGTCCGGACCCACCAGACCGAGCCGCCGACGGTGCTCGTGAAGGCCCGCGCCGAGACCACCCCGGCGTCGTTCCGGGACTTCCTGATCGCGGAGGCGCTGGTCGAGATCGACGAGGGGGTTCCGGAGAGCTTCCTCCCGTTCTTCGGCGAGCAGTACGCCGAACTCGACTCGGCGCTGGGGCTGGGCGGGACGGCGACGTACCAGATCGCGGCCGCGCTGTTCGACGCGTGGGTCGGCCTGCACACCCGCGAGCGGTTCCGCGCGTGGGCGGGCGACCACGACGAACTCCACGCCGCGTGGGAAGACGCCGGCGACCGCCTCGTCGGTCGGATCGACGACCTCCCGGGCGAGGTCGCCCGCGGGGAGACGGAGTTCCCGGCGGCGACGGAGCTGGCGTGCTCGGCGGTGAAACACGGCCTCGACCTCCCGGCGCCGTTCGCGGCGTTGGACACGCTGGCCTACCGGGACCACGGCGCCGAGTACGCGGTCCGCTGGGCGGAGAAGACGATCGACTCGCTCACGGAGTAGCGGCGGGACGGTTCGTGTTCGTCGGTCGGTTCGAGTCGGCGATCCGTTTCGACTGTTTCCCCTCTTTCGACTGCAGCCTGCCTTTCGACTGCACTTCCCTGTTTCGACAGCACCGACCGTTTCGACTCCACGAAGCGTTTCGACTCCGCGAACCGTTTCGACTCCACTATCCCCTTCGACTGGAACGACAGCCGCGACGCTCTCTCGGTGTTTCGACTGGAAACCAACCGATCGGTGCGGAGGGGAGCTGTCGGTCTACTCCTGTGGCTCGTAGCTCACGCTGCCGTCGTCGTGGAGGCGGACCGTCGCGTCGAACAGTTCCGCGAACGCGGCGACGGTGTCGTCGTCGTGGACCTCGCTGGAGAGGTGGAACAGGCAGACTGCGTCGTGTTCGCGCACCAGTTCGATCAGCCGTTCGGCGGCCTCGAGCGCGGCGGCATCGTCGCCGTAGTAGGCCAGTTCGCTGAGCGAGTCCAGCGTGATCCGGCGCTTCCCGTCGTTCTCGGTGAGGAACGCCTCGACCTGCTCGACGATCCCCTCGACGTCGTCCGGGCCGGCGGCGTAGTGGACGTGCGGCGCCGAACGCCGGGAGTAGCCCCGTTCGATCGAGAGCGTGTCGAGTATCTCCGCCCGCGACTCGTCGACCTCGTAGTAGTCGAGCTTCTGTTCGACCTCGCGAGCGGTGGTTCGGGTCGAGACGACCAGGAAGCGGTCGGTGTCGACGCTGAGGAAGTCGGTGTCGACGCGGTCGGTCTCCCCGATGCTGGGGTGTAGCAGCAGTAGCGCGGTCCCGGCCGGGACGCTGTCGGGCGCGCCGTCGATAGCGAGGTCGTACTCCATATCCGGTAGTAGCGCGGCGAGGACTTCAAACTCGCGGCGGTACTGGCGGGAGGCGACTCCGCGCCCGGAGCCGAACCGGTTTTGCCCGCCACGCCCCACGCACGACCATGAGCGTTCGCGAGGAGTTCGACACCTGGGCTGCGGAGGGCCGCGAACAGGGGATGGAGGAGCGCCACTGGCACACCGCGCGACCCATCCTCGCACGGATTCCGGTCGAGGAGGGGGACACGGTGCTCGATCTCGGGACGGGCAGCGGCTACGCGCTGCGGGCCCTCCGGGAGCGCGGCATCGGCGCCGGCTACGGCCTCGACGGCTCGCCCGAGATGGCGCGGAAGGCCGACGGCTACACCGACGACGACGCGGTCGGCTTCCTGGTCGGTGACTTCGACCACCTCCCGTTCGCGACGAACTCGATCGACCACGCCTTCTCGATGGAGGCGTTCTACTACGCGAACGACCCCCACCGGACGCTGGAGGAGGTCCGTCGCGTGCTGAAACCCGGCGGGACGTTCTACTGCGCGGTGAACTACTACGAGGAGAACACCGCGTCCCACGAGTGGCAGGAGACCATCTCGGTGGAGATGACCCGCTGGGACCGCGAGCAGTACCGCGAGGCGTTCCGCGACGCCGGCCTGCACGTCGCCGAGCAGGACAACGTTCCGGACCGCGAGACGGAGATCCCCGACGAGTCCGAGTTCCCCTACGAAGGGTTCGGCAGCCGGCAGGCGATGGTCGAGCGCTACCGGACGTGGGGGACGCTGCTGACGGTCGGTGTCGCGCCCTGATTAGGGGGATTTCGGTGGGGACTTCGGTAGTAGCTACGATCTTTTTCTTCTTCGGTATCGACGGCAACAGCAGCTCGATCGTTGGCACCTTGTGACCGCAACCGCCCCGCACAGCCCACGAACCTCCCCAACCGACTCGTTCCTTCGCTGTCGCTCAGTCACTCGTCCCTCGCGCTGACACGCGGCACGAGGCCGCGTGCGCCTCGCGCCACCGCCGGCTGCGGTGGCGGTGGACGCCTCGCGAGCGCCAGCGGTCGGCGCTCGCGGGGGGAGGGGTGGGGATTCTGTGCTGTGCCGGGCCTCGTGCCCGGCACACTGCGGTCACAAGTGGCCTACGAACGAGCTGCTGTTGCTGTTCGCTGTCGCAGTGCCGTCGCCGTCCTCATCCTCTCTGAATACGCAACCTAATCGATCACTTCCAACGGATCGAGTCACCCACCGTTCACACCCTCGGCGATCAGTTCGTGCGAGCGCAGCGCCGCCTCCTGCTCCGGGACGACGTGCTGGATCATCATCTCCTCTACCCCGACGCGATCCGCGAGCTGCTCGAACAGCCCGGCGATCGTCTCCGGACTCCCCGAGATCGCGCGCGGCCACTCGTCCTCGTCCAGCGTCGCCGGCGTCGGCTCGGGGACACCGCCGAGTTCGTCGATCGCCTCCTCGACCGAGGGCGTCGATCCCACCTCACCGCGCTGCATTCGCTTGAACGACGCCTCCGCGACCGCCCGCAGGCGCGCGGCCTCCTCGTCCGTCTCGGCGGCGACGGCGTTGAGCGCGACCATCCCCTGCGGCTCGTCGATCCCGCCGGGCAGCGACGACGGCTCGAACGTCTCGCGGTACGCCTCGAACGCCGGCACCGCGAAATCCGGGCGGATGAACGCCGCGAAGCAGAACCGCAGCCCCAGTTGGCCCGCAATCTTCGCGCTCGACGCGCTCGAACCGAGCACCCACGGGACGGGCTGGTCGCCGTCGGAGCTCGGCACCTCGATGTCGGCGTACTCGTGGGCGTCCGGGAAGTCGTCGTACAGGTGGTTCACGACGGCGGTGATCTTCTTCCGGTGATCCTCGTCGGGGTTGCGCTTCCGGCGGTTTGTCCCGAGCGCGCGGTCCACCGCGGGCGAGCCGTTCGCTCGACCCAGTCCGGCGTCGACGCGGCCGGGCGCGAGCCCGTCGAGGACGCCGAACTGCTCGGCGACTTTCAGCGGGCTGTAGTGGTTCAGCAGCACCGCACCCGACCCCAGCCGAATGGAGTCGGTCTCGGCGGCGAGGTGGCCCAGCAGCACTTCGGGACTGACGCCGGCGAGGCGGCTCCCCATCCCGTGGTGTTCCGCGACCCAGAAGCGCTCGAACCCCAGTTCCTCGGCCTGTCGTGCGGCCTCGACGGTGTTCCGGTACGCGTCGGTCGCGGTGCCGTCCTCGGGGACCGGCGAGAGGTCGACGGCGGAGAGATCCATACCCGGACTCGTGGACTGCGGGAGAAAACGGTTCGGCTAGCGGTCCCCGTCTCCGCTGTCAGTTGCTCGCGATCTGGCGGCTCCACTCCTCGATCCAGCCCTGGAGGTTCCCCCGGAGCTCGTCGTAGGTGAAGCTGACCGCCTCCGGCGGCACCTGGGCGTACTGCTCGTACTCGGCGTTCTCCTCGCCGAACTCCGCGTCGGTGATCGCGGGGAACTGGACGTTCCGCACCGCGATCTCGGCCTGTACCTCAGGTTGGAGCACGAACTCCATGAACGACTGCGCGAGGTCGGGGCTGTCGGTGCTCGCGAACTGGGCCATCCCCTCGGGGTTGGCGTACGCCTGATCGTTCAGGAACCTGATCTGGTGGCGGTCCATGTCCTGATCCGAGCGGTTGGCGTACACCTGATCGGTGGAGTAGGAGACGACCATCGGCGCCTCACCCTCCCCGTACGCGCTGTAGGAGTCGCCCCAGCTCCCGAGCACCCGGACGTCGTTCTCCTGTAGCTGCGACCAGTAGTCGAGGTAGTTCTCCTCCCCGCGGGCTTTGATCGTGTGCAGGAGGAACGCCCGCCCGGTCGCCGAGGAGGAGGGGTTCTGGGCGAGCAGGTCGCCCCGATACTCCGACTCCAGCAGCCCGTCGAACGTCTCGGGCGCGACGAACTCGCCGTCGTCGGCCGTGGCGTTCCAGACGAGGCTGATGTAGCCCGTGTCGTAGGGCACCGCCCGCCCCTGCGGGTCGAAGCCCAGCCCCTCCTTGATGTCGGACTGTCCCGGGAGGTCGGGCGCCTCGGCGAACAGCGAGCCGCTCTCGAGGTTCTCGTCAAGCCGGATCAGCCCGTCGACGTTCAGCCCGACGTACACGTCGGCGTCGATGTCGACGCCCGCGTTGGCCCGCTGGATGTACTGATCGAGTTCGTTGGGCGGCGTCTGGTAGACGAGGTCGGCGTCGAACTCCGACTCGAACTGCTGTTTGAGCCACCCGCCCGGGCTGGAGCTGACGGCGTCGATGAACGAACTGTACGTCGCGACGACCAGCGTCCCGCCGCCGGTCCCCCCGACGGTCGTCCCGGTCGTGGTGGTCCCGGGGGAGTCGGTGGCCGACTCTGTCGGCGACTCCACCTCGTCGGCCGAACAGCCCGCCAACAGTGCCGCGCCGGCCGCGCCGGCGCCCGCGAGGAACCGCCGCCTGTCGATCCGATCTCGGCTCATTACTCAGTTGTTTCTCTGGGTTGTTGTTAAGCGGACCGGTCGAACGCCATCGGCCGAAGGCGCCGGTCTTCTACCGTTGTGGGGGCTGTCGCCCCGATCGGCGAGTAGATTTTTCCGACGCTCGTCCCAACGCCGAAGCGGTCACGATGTCTCACGAACTCCACGAACCGTCGTTCTACGGCACGACCACCGAGCGGTGGGAGGAGCCGTCCCGGCAGGAGTTCGACGACTCCCGCGTCGCGGCCGTCGACGACCACTACCTGCTCTCGGCCTCGGGGTTCCCGCCGGACTCCTTCGAGGACCTCGCGCTGCCCGTCGTCGACGAGGACGGGCAACTGAACCGAAACGCGCTGGCGGCCGCGGCCTACGGGCCGGGCAGCGTCGAGACGCTGGACGTCTCTGAGGGGGTGGTCGAGGAGACCCGCGACCTCGTCCACGACCTGCTGACCGAGAACTTCGACTCGCTCCCCCAGACGATGAGCCGCGGCGAGCAGCGCGAGGAGATGCTCGCGTGGCTCGAGGAGCGACGCGAGGACCGCCACGAGGTCGAGCAGAAGCTCCACACCGACGACGAGGCCCGCGAGCTCGAGGCCGACGAGCAGCTCGACGAGCACCAGGAGGAGCGCCCGGAGAAAGGCCGGTAGCGTGGGCAGACGGCCGATACGGGACAACGGTTTTCTCCCCGCGGGTCCCCTCGGCCGTATGGAGACGGACTTCGGGAAGACCCGGCTGCTCGTACTCGCGCTGGTCGTCCTGACCGCGCTGTCGGCGGTGGTGCTCGCGGAGGTGCTGTACACGGTGGTGTTCGCGATCACCGTGGCGTACACGCTGTTCCCGTTCCGGCAGGCGATCGTCGACCGCGGCTACTCCCGCCGGACGGCGACGACGACGGTCACGGGCGTCGCCGCGCTGGCGCTGGTCGGCGCGGTCGTCCCGGTGGCGTTCGTCCTCTACCGGCGGCGATCCGTGTTGCTGGACATCGCTCGCGAGCTCCCGGAGAGCATCCCGATCGTCGTGGGCGAGTTCTCCTACACCATCGAGACGACGCCACTGATCGCGGCCGTCGCCGCGGCGCTCCGGGACGCCGCGCTGTCGATCGCGAGCGCCGCGACGGTGCTCTCGCTCAAGGGGATGCTGTTCGCCATCGTCGTCTACGGCCTGCTCGCGCGGCCGGGGTCGGTCCGGTCGGTCGCGGTCGGGCTGGCTCCCGCCGACTTCTACGACGTGCTGGAGCGCTACCACGAGCGAGTCCACGCGACGCTCGTCGGGATCTACGTCGTGCAGGCCGCGACCGCGGCGGCCACGTCGGTCGTTGCCTACGTCGTCTTCGCGCTGCTGGGGTACGACGCCGCGCTCACGCTCGCGGTCGTCGCGGGCGTGCTCCAGTTCGTCCCCGTCGTCGGCCCGAGCGTCGTCATCGTCGCGCTCGCGGCGACGGACGTGGTGGCCGGGAACGTCCCGCGGGCGACGACGGTGCTGCTCGTCGGCCTCCTCGTCGTCGGCTTCCTCCCGGACGCGGTGGTCCGCCCCCGACTGGCCGCCGTCACCGGCGACCTCCCGACGACGCTGTACTTCGTGGGGTTCGTCGGCGGCGTGCTCACGATCGGCCCGCTGGGGTTCGTGCTCGGGCCGCTGGCGGTCGGTCTCCTCGTGGAGACGGTCGAACTGCTCTCGACGGTGCCGGAGATCGAGGACGCGCCCGCGCCCGAGGCGCTGGCCGACGAGGCGGTACAGTCCGACCGCGAGGCCGGAATCGAGTAGTCGTTCCTTCACACCCCGCCGCGATCGTTACTCCGTGACCAGCTCCCCGCCGCGATCCTCCCACTCCGTCAGGCTGCCCTCGTACAGTTCGACCTGCTCGTACCCCAACTGTCGGAGGACGAGATAGGTGTGGCTCACTCGCCGGGCGGTGTTGCAGTACAGCACCGTCCGGCTCTCGGGGACGATCCCGCGCTCTTCCAGTAGCTCCCGGAGTTCGGATTCGGGGCGCAGCCCGCGGCGCTCCTCGTCGACGAGCTCCCGCCAGTCGAGCTGGACCGCGCCCGGCAGGTGCCCCTCGGCGAACTCCCAGTCCTCCCGGGTGTCGACCAGCGTCACGTCGCCGGATTCGGCTGCCGGAAGCAGCTCCCGGACCGTCTCGAAGTCCACCAGCGGCGTCTCCGCTTCGGGGTCGCTCTCGTACGTGGCGGGGTCGGGATCGACGCCGTCGGTCGTCGTCTCGTACTCCCGTTGCCACGAACTGAAGTCGCCGTCGAGCAGGTGGAGCTTCTCGGGATCGTGACCCAGCAGCAGCGCGGTCACGACGAACCGCGCGGCGAACACCCCCTGCGTGTCGTCGTAGGCGACGATCTCCTCGTCGGTGCCGATCCCGGCGTCGGAGAGCAGTTCCTCCCACTCCGCACGCGGGGGGAGCTTCCCGGCCTCCCCCTCGTCGGAGCGGAAGCTGTCGAACGGGACGTTCACCGCGCCCGGCAGGTGGCCGATGCTGTCGTACTCCCACGGGTCGCGCACGTCGACGACGGCGGCGTCGCCGCCCTCGACCCACGACGCGGGGACGAATGGCTGCATGGGTGACCCGACGACGCGGCCGGACTTAGCCCCCCGGATCGCGACACCGTCGGAGAGGCCGGCGAGCGCCGCCGGTGGGGTTGCCGTTTAAGTGGGCACCGGACCTAGTTTAGAGCGAACATGTCTTCAGAGTACGCGACCGACGCGCTCGTCTCCGCCGACTGGGTGGAGGAGCGCTTGGACGAGTTCCAGAGCGACGACCCGGACTACCGGCTGGTGGAGGTCAGCGTCGACACCGAGGCCTACGACGAGGGCCACGCCCCCGGCGCGATCGGCTTCAACTGGGAGAGCCAACTGCAGGACCAGACGACCCGCGACATCCTGAGCAAGGGTGACTTCGAGGACCTGCTCGGCGAGCACGGGATCGCCAACGACTCGACGGTCGTGTTCTACGGCGACAACTCCAACTGGTTCGCCGCCTACGCCTACTGGCAGTTCAAGTACTACGGCCACGAGGACGTCCGCCTGCTCGACGGCGGCCGCGACTACTGGGTCGAGAACGACTACCCGACCACGACGGAGGAGCCGGAGTTCTCCGCACAGGAGTACACCGCCCGCGGCCCCTTCGAGGACATCCGCGCGTACCGCGAGGACGTGGAGAACGCCATCGAGCGCGGCGTCCCCCTCGTCGACGTTCGCTCGCCCGAGGAGTTCTCTGGCGAGGTGCTCGCGCCGCCGGGACTCAACGAGACCGCCCAGCGCGGCGGCCACATCCCCGGCGCCCAGAACATCTCCTGGGCCGCGACGGTCAACGACGACGGGACGTTCAAGTCCGCCGACGAACTCCGCGAGCTGTACGCCGAGAAGGGGATCGACGGCGACGAGTCCGTCGTCGCCTACTGCCGCATCGGCGAGCGCTCC
The DNA here is from genome assembly GCF_054653455.1 of Halolamina salina. Taxonomy (NCBI): domain Archaea; kingdom Methanobacteriati; phylum Methanobacteriota; class Halobacteria; order Halobacteriales; family Haloferacaceae; genus Halolamina; species Halolamina salina. The sequence continues at coordinate 2,589,718 of NZ_BAAIGE010000002.1, forward strand.
TCGATCGCGTGGTTCGCGCTCCACGAACTGCTCGGCTACGAGTCGACCGTGAACTACGACGGCTCTTGGACCGAGTGGGGCAACCTCGTCGGCGCGCCCGTCGAGACCGGCGACGGCGAGTAACGTCGGCAGCCAGCCGCTCCCTGCGGCCATATTGACGGCGTTCGACTGCCCCGACCGTGGGCTACAAGCCGCTCCTGCCCCTCCGTCGGGGTATGGACGCCGACACCTTTCTCGACGAACTGCGGGACGCCCGCGGCACCGAACTCTCGCGGCTGAGCTCCTCGAAAGCCGTCTACGCGCTGACCGGCGGCGAGATGACCGGCGACGCGGTCCGGGCCGGCACCGCACGCGAACTCCACGCGCTCACGTCGGTCTTCGACGACTGGGCGGAGACGAGCGAGGACGATGTGGCCGACCTGTTCGCCGACGCCGCCGTGTTCGCGGCAACGTCTGCCGGCGACTTCGACACCGAGGCAGCGAGCGACGCCGCGACGGGCATCACCGCCGACGCACTCGCGGGCGGGGAGACCGACGTGGAACGACTCGCCGGCGCCGCGGCCGCCCTGCTCGTGCTCGAAGAGCTCACGGGCCAGCTCGTCGGCTTCTTCGTCGGCGACGCCGACCGGACGAGCGCCGACGAGTTCCGCCAGTTTCGTTCGGAACTGGGCGAGTACCGGGACGACGCGGCCGACCTCCTCGCCGAGCACTGTGCGGACGACGCCGACCGAGAGATCGCGAGCGAGGTCGGCACCGACGTGATCGACGCCGCCTACGACTGGTACGTCGAGACGCTGGAGGGGATGGGCGTCGAGCCGAAGAACGTCTGTTGAGTCGGGCAGCCCGTCGCTCTGGAGCGATCCGTACCTCTCAGAATCTCCAGACGAAACGGAGGGGTGTTAGACGCCGCCGACGGTCTCGCGGTACGCCGTGATCGCTTCCTCGGCGTCGTCGACGTGGGCCACGGCGTCCCCGTCCAGCGACTCGCGGATATCCGACAGCGCATTCAGGTGGCGCGCGAGCCGGCCCTGATCCGGCCCGCGGTCGGCGGTCGCCAGTTGATCGAACTGGTCGGCCTGTTCGGCGAGGCGTTCTTGCAGTTCGGGGTCGGTCGCACGCTCGGCCGCCGCCCGGAGTTCGTCGCTCGCGGTCTGTAGCTGGTCTCGGGTCATGTACGGCGGTTCGGCGCGAAGCGACAAAGCCGTTCGGCCGGCGCTCTCGCTACCATGGTCTCAGCCGTCCAGTTCCTCCCGGCGCTCCCGCACGCTCTCGAGCGCGTCGTTCACCTGTTCGCTCACGTCGCCGCTGGTCGCCTCGCGCAGGTCACCCAGCGCGTGGAGGTGCTGCATCAGGTCGTCGCCGTCCGGCTCCTCGTCGGCGGCCGCCAGCGCGGCGAGGCGGTCGGAGAGGTCGTACAGCCGGCGCTGAATCTCGGCGTCGGTGGCGGCCGCGCTGGCCCGTCTGAGCGCCTCGCTTGCGTGCTGGAGTCGGTCGTCGGGCATGGTCGATCCGTCGGCGCGCCCGCGGCAAAGCGGTTCCGTTCGTCGGTGCGAACGGTTCCCACGACCGGGCCGCTCAAGTCCGTTCATCACCTGTTTCCCGCCAATGAGCGACTCCCAGAGCGGTCCGCTGTCGCCGGACCGACCCGAGGCCGAGCGGCCGTTCCGCGTCGACGCCCCCTTCGACCCCGCGGGCGACCAGCCCGAGGCCATCGAGCAGTTGGCCGAGGGGTTCCGCGAGGGGATGGACCGCCAGACGCTGCTGGGCGTGACCGGCTCGGGCAAGACCAACACCGTCTCGTGGCTGATCGAGGAGATCCAGAAGCCGACGCTCGTCATCGCCCACAACAAGACGCTCGCGGCCCAGTTGTACGAGGAGTTCCGCGAGCTGTTCCCGGACAACGCCGTCGAGTACTTCGTCTCCTACTACGACTACTACCAGCCCGAGGCGTACGTCGAGCAGTCGGACACGTTCATCGAGAAGGACGCCTCGATCAACGACGAGATCGACCGGCTGCGCCACTCCGCGACGCGCTCGCTGCTCACGCGCGACGACGTGATCGTCGTCGCCTCCGTCTCCGCTATCTACGGGCTGGGTGACCCGCGGAACTACGTCGATATGTCCCTGCGACTGGAGCAGGGCCAGCAGATCGACCGCGACGAACTGCTCGGCCAACTGGTCGACCTGAACTACGAGCGCAACGACGTCGACTTCACCCAGGGCACGTTCCGCGTCCGCGGCGACACGGTCGAGATATTCCCGATGTACGGCCGCTACGCCGTCCGCGTGGAGTTCTGGGGCGACGAGATCGACCGGATCCGGAAGGTGAACACCCTCGAAGGCGAGGTCGTCAGCGAGGAGCCGGCAGTCCTCCTCCACCCGGCGGAGCACTACTCGATCCCGGAGGACCGCCTGCAGGAGGCGATGGCCGAGATCGAGGACCTGATGGAGGAGCGCGTCCGCCACTTCGAGCGGCAGGGCGACCTCGTCGCCGCCCAGCGCATCGAGGAGCGCACCACGTTCGACCTCGAGATGCTGCAGGAGACGGGCTACTGCTCGGGGATCGAGAACTACTCGGTCCACCTCTCGGACCGCGAGCAGGGCGAGGCGCCGTACACGCTGCTCGACTACTTCCCCGACGACTTCCTCACCGTCGTCGACGAGTCCCACCAGACGCTCCCGCAGATCCGCGGGCAGTTCGAGGGCGACAAGTCCCGCAAGGACTCGCTGGTCGAGAACGGGTTCCGGCTCCCCACCGCCTACGACAACCGCCCGCTCACGTTCGAGGAGTTCGAAGAGAAGACCGACGAGACGCTGTACGTCTCCGCGACGCCCGGCGACTACGAGCGCGAGCACTCCGATCAGATCGTCGAACAGATCGTCCGGCCCACCCACCTCGTCGACCCCGCGGTCGAGGTGACGAGCGCCGAGGGACAGATCGACGACCTGATGGACCGCATCGACGAGCGCATCGAGCGCGACGAGCGCACGCTCGTGACGACGCTCACCAAGCGGATGGCCGAAGATCTCACCGAGTACCTCGAGGAGGCGGGCGTGAACGTCGCGTACATGCACGACGAGACGGACACGCTCGAACGCCACGAGATCATCCGCTCGCTCCGACTCGGCGAGATCGACGTGCTCGTCGGGATCAATCTCCTCCGTGAGGGGCTGGACATCCCCGAAGTGAGCCTCGTCGCGATCCTCGACGCCGATCAGGAGGGGTTCCTGCGCTCGGAGACGATGCTCGTCCAGACGATGGGTCGTGCGGCACGGAACGTTAACGGCGAGGTGGTGCTGTACGCCGACGAGCGCACCGACGCGATGAGCAGCGCGATCGAGGAGACGCGCCGCCGCCGGGCGATCCAGCAGCGCTACAACGAGGAACACGGCTTCGAGCCGACCACGATCGAGAAGGAGATCGGCGAGACGAACCTCCCCGGGAGCAAGACCGACGCCTCCGGCGCCGCCGACGCCGAAGTCGGCGACGCCGACGACGCCGCCCGCCAGATCGAACGGCTCGAAGAGCGCATGGAGGCCGCCGCCGACAACTTGGAGTTCGAACTCGCGGCGGACATCCGCGACCGGATCAGGGAGCTCAGAAAGGAGTTCGACCTCGACGGCGGCGACGAGGGCGTCGCCCCCGAGCCGGACGCGGAGTTCTGAGCCAACGGCCCGGACTGACGCGCTCTAGGAGGTCGCCGTGGGCGTCGCCGTCTCGGTCCCGCCGTCGGTTTCGTCGCCTTCGCCGGCACCGTCGCCGCCGTTCTCGGAGTCGTTCTCACTGCCGTCTTCGGTACTGTCGCCGCCGTCCCGTTCGCGGGCGTCGGGCGCGCCGTCCTCGCCGGTACGCTCGTCGGGGGCGCTCCCGTTGCCAGCCCCGTCGTCGCCGTTCCCCGTTTCGGCGCCGCCGTCGCTCGGCGGGCCGCCGGTGTTGTTCCCGGCGGTCGACGCGTTCCCCGTTCCGTTCTCGGCGTCGGGACCGACGTCGTCGGGCGGTCCGGCCTCGTCACCCGCTCCGGGCTCGCCGTCCTCGTCGGGCGGGCCGGCGTCGTCAGGTGGTCCCGCGTCCTCCGGTGGGCCGGCGTCCTCGGGCGGGCCGAGTCCGTTGCCTACCCCCTCACCGGCGATCTGGCGGGCGGCCTCGGCGACGTCGCCGCCGCCGGTACGGTTCGCCTGCTGTGCGATCGAGCGCACCTCGCTCACGTTCGCGCCGTGCTCCCGGAGCGCCGGCTCGGGGAGCGACGCCGCGTTGGTCGCGGTCCGGTTGGCTTGGCGCTCGACCGCCCGGATCTGGGCGGCGAGCTCCGCGAGGCGGGCGCGGTACTCGCCCTGACCGATGCTGCCGTTCTCGTGGGCGCGTTCGAGGCGGGCTTTCTCCGCTTCCAGCTCGTCCAGCCGCTCGCGGAGCTCGCGGCTCTGCTCGGCGACGACCGCCGCCTTGGAGTCGTTCGTGGACGCCGCCGCGAACTCCTGGGCGAACGCCCGGCGGTCGATCTCGTTGTCCACCTCGGCGCCCTGGACGCCGACGACGCCCGCGAAGACGGCGCCGGGCTCCGACCCGTCGCCGGTGTCGGTCGTCTGGGCGCCGCCGGCGAACGCGGCGGCTGCCGGGACGCTCCCGACGAGCACGAGCAGCGCGATGGTGACGGCGGCGGTTCGGTTCACGGTCGATCGATAAGCGACCCATCGGTAAAAACAGTCAACTCCCTCCACCCGGGTTCACCCCGATTAACCCAGTTTAACGTCCCGACGGCGGCCGATCACTCCTCGTCGTCGGGGAACTTCAACACGTTCTCGCGGCCGAGCCGGAACGACTCCACCTTCCCCTCGTCGCGCAGGTCGCCGACCACCTGACTCGTGCGGGCGGCGCTCCAGTCCAGCTCCTCGGTGACGGTCTTCTGTTTCATCCGCCCCCCGTTGGCTTCGAGCAGGCGGAGGACGCGCTCCTCCGGACTGAGCAGCTCCTCGGCGGTGTCGTCCTCGCTCCCCGCGTCGGCGACGCCCGCGGCGGCCGCCCCAGTCTCCGGATTAGGTGCCGTCTCGTCGCCGACACCCGCGTCCTGCTCGGGTTCCGGTTCGTGTCCGTCCTCCGGCCCTCGATCGGGCTCGGTGCCGACGGACGGTTCGTCGTCGCCGACGCCGGGGACCGGCGTTCGGCCGGCCTGTCGCCGGCGGTAGTACCACAGCACCCCGGCGGCCCCGAACAGCGCGATACCGACCAGCGGTCCCCACGGCGGCGCCGAGTTCCGCGTCCGGAGCACCACGCGGGGCTGTCCCAGGTCGAACTCCCGGGGTCCGGTCCACGTCACCGAGCGCTCGCCCTCGCGGTCCGGTTCCGGCTCGACGAGCGAGACCACGTACCCCTCGGGCCACCTGATCGTGAGCTCGGTGTCCGCGTCGAGGAACAGCCCCGTCAGCACCTCGCCGGTCGCGAGCCGGTCGTCGGACACGTCGGCGAAGCCGACCCAGTCGAAGCCGTAGCGGACGATGCCGTACTCGCCGCTGAGCGGGCTGGTGGTCGCCTCGACGCTGACGTTCTCGACGGCCATCTCCCGCCCGGTGGCGTTCTCCGCCGTCGCGACCGTCGACCGCATCCGCGAGGCGAACTGGCTACGGTACTCGCTGGTGTTCCCCTCGATGTCGCGCTGGAGGCTCTCGAACGCCTCCGTCGTGTTCTGGTCGTCGAGCGCCACCCGGTACTCGATCGTCCACCGGGCGTCGCCGTCCTCCTCGATCGCGGCTTCGAGCACGACCGAATCGCTCTCGACGTCGCCGGTCTGGAGCCCGGGGAACTCCGCGGCGGCGCCGACCCCCGAGCCGACGAGCAGGAGCGCCAGCGCGACCGTGACGACGGTCCGTCGATCCATTCGCCCGAACGTGGGACGGCACGGAGTAAATGCGTTGCCGTCCGGCAGTCGCCCGGCGAACGTCGCCGCTCGCGGCTCGACGCCGCCGAAACGGCCACAGCCCTTTTACTCACCCCCCGACGAGCTACCTCGCATGAACACGCGAGGCAATCTCGAGGCCGAGGACCTGCTGAAGCTGATACTGGTGTTGGTGGTGGTGTGGCTGGCCATCGAAGTGCTCGGCGAAGTGCTCGGCCTGTTCGCCAACCTGCTCGGCCTGCTGCCGGACCTGCTGGGGATCGTGATCGTCGTGTTGGTGATCCTCTGGTTGCTCGACCGGATCTGAGCCTCCCGCGGATCGCACCGCTGACGCTCGACACCCGACGACGCGCTTTTTGCCGCCGACTCCCCACGCCCACTCGTGAGCCGTCGAACCCACAGCCCCGCCCCCGCCCGCCGGTGAACCTCCGCGTCCCGCCGGCGGTCGAGCGCCTCGCCGACCGTCTCCACCCGAAACTCACCCCCTTCGAGCAGGTCCGGGAGCGCCACACGCTCGTCGTCAAGCGGATCGAGGCCGACACGTGGCGCGCGGGCCGCGGCGGCGTCCGGGAACGCCTCCGGCGCGTGCTCGACGAGACGAAGCCGTTCCCGGTCCGGATCGACGGGATCGACTACTTCGCCGACCCGCCGGACGGCCACGGGCCGGTCGTCTACCTCGCCGTCGAGAGCGAGGGGATCCGTCAGCTCCACCGGCGGCTCTGCCGGGAGTTCCCGGTCGTCGACGAACTGGAGGGGGAGAACTACGTCCCGCACATCACGCTCGCCCGCGGGGGCAGCGTCGCCGACGCCGAGCGCGTCGCCGAAACCGAGATCGAACCCGTCGAGTGGACCGCTGACCGCGCGCTCACGTGGGACCGCGAACACCGCGAAGCCGTCGATCGGTTCCGCCTTCGAGGCTAACCCTCAGTCTTCGGCCGCGACCGTGAAAAGGGATTTGGACGTTTTCGGGCGCCCTAAAGCGCTGAAACTCCCGATTTTCCGCTCAGAACCACAAGACCCTATACGGAGGCAGGAGAAACGCCGGGTGATGCCAACCGTCGAATACCTCAACTACGAAGTGCTTGACGACCACGGCTGGTCGATGGACGACGACGACCTGTTCGAGCAGGCCGCCGACGCGGACCTCGACGACGAGGACTACGGCACGCTCGAAGTGAATCAGGGCGAGTACATCCTCGAAGCGGCCGAGGCTCAGGGCTACGACTGGCCGTTCTCCTGCCGCGCCGGCGCGTGTGCGAACTGCGCGTCGATCTGCAAGGAGGGGGAGATCGACATGGACATGCAGCAGATCCTCAGCGACGAGGAGGTCGAGGAGAAGGACGTCCGCCTGACCTGTATCGGTTCGCCCGCCACCGACGAGGTCAAGATCGTCTACAACGCCAAGCACCTCGACTACCTCCAGAACCGCGTCATCTGATCGCGGTCGGCGCTTCTCGAACGGGTCTTTTTCGACGACGGCACGCCAGCGCCCCGCTTTCCGCGCCCGCACCGCCCGCTACTGTTCTTTCGGCGTCGTGGCGACGCTGATCTGGGGCGGACTCGCTGGTACTCGTACCGGCGACATGATCGTCCCCGCAGTTCAACTCCACCGCAGCAGCACCATCAGCCCGATCAGCGCCAGTTGGAGCAGCCCCTGCACCCCGCCGAGCTTGGCGTTCAGCGCGCCGATCCGGGAGATGACGCTCGCGTCCGGCTCCGCGGAGGTGATTTGGGCGTACATCCGGATCTCGCCGGGCAGCAGGAAGCCAAAGCCCTGCACCGACAGCAGCGTCACGATCCCCAGCGACAGCGCGACGAGCAGCGGGATCTCCTCCAGCCCGCCGATCGTCGTCGCCACCCACGACAGCGAGCCGACCGCCGAGAGCGCGAACAGCGCCTGCCAGCGCCGGTCGTCGAAGGCGTCGAGCCGATACCCCGCCAACAGCAGCGCCGGCAGCAGGTTCGCGGCAGTGAACAGCGCGAGCCACGGCTCGCTGTTGGGGAAGTAACCCAGTCGCTGGGCCAGCGTGATCCCCCCGGCGATCGTCACGAGCGCCATCGCGGGCAGGAAGAACGTCGTCTTCGGCGTCAGCCGCGTGAACACCGCGGCGCTCTCCTCCTCGTCCAGCCCGCCGATCGCGGGGCCGAGCACCGCCCCCATGAACAGGTCTGTCCCGGTCCACAGCAGCCCCGCCATCACGTGGACGTACGTGTGCACCTCGATCGACGCCATCCCCGAGGTCACGTACGCCGTCGCCAACAGCGAGACGGCGACGACTCCGCCCGCGAACGCGGGGTTCGCCCGGCTCCCCAGTCCACTGATCGTGCCACGTACCGAACGTGTCGACATACGGGGACGTTCTGACGGTTGGTAATAAGGCTACCTCCTGCGGAACCCTCTCGGCGCGCCGACCCGGCCGGTTTCCCCAAACGCTTTGCCCGTCGCCGCTGGCCTCGGGGGTATGCTGGACTCGCTGGGAGCGATCGCCTCGCCGGGCGACCTCGCGCGCCTGCTCGCGGTGCCGCTGCTGGGCTGGGCCGCGCTGCGCGACGTCCGCACCCGCCGGGTCCCCAACTGGGTCTGGTACGTCCTCGGCGGCCTCGGCGTGGCCCTGCTGGCCCTCGATCTGGCGCGGGCGGCGCCGTTCGCGGGCCGCTACGCCCGCCTCGAACTGTTCCGCGTCGCGGTCAGCGTTGGGCTGGTCGTCCCGCTGTCGTACCTGTTCTGGCGGATCGGCGGCTTCGGCGGCGCCGACGCGAAGGCGCTGATGGCGCTGGCCGTCCTCTTCCCGACCTACCCCGCGTACTACCTCCCGGCGACGCTGTTCGGCGTCTCCCTCCCGCCGGTGCTCCCGGTCGAACCGACTCTCGTCGGGGTGTTCTCGCTGACGGTGCTGACCAACACCGTGCTCGTCGGCGCGCTGTTCCCGCTCGCGCTGGCGGCCCGGAACGCGCTCGCGGGCCGGATCGGCCCGGCGATGTTCCTCGCCCGGGTCGTGCCAGTCCACGACCTGCTCCACCATCACGGCCGGCTGTTCGAGGACCAGTCGGGCTTCACTCGCTCGGGACTGGACGTGGACGCGCTGCGGATGTACCTGCGCTGGCGCGGGCTCTCGCTCGCGGAACTGCGCGCGGCGCCCGCCCGCTACCGCGACCCCGAGAGCGTCGGCGAGACGTTCGACCCGACCGACGGCGCCGTCGACGAGGCCGCCGTCGAACACGGGGAAGCGACGGGGAGCGAGGACGTCGATGCGGACGCGGTGGACGACGACCCGTGGGCCGCCGAGCGCTTCCTCGACGAACTCGACGGCTCGGCGTACGGCACCGACACCGAGACGCTCCGGGCGGGGCTGGAGACCGTCAGCCGGGAGGACGAGGTATGGCTCTCGCCGGGGCTGCCGTTCCTCGTCCCGATGTTCGTCGGCCTGCTGCTCGGGCTGACGTACGGGGACCTGCTGTACGGGCTGTTAACCGCGGTCGGGCTGGCCTGATCACCGACGCCGCTCGACGACGAGCAGCGCGGCGAGGCCGAGGATGAGCAGCGTGTACGCCGTCGCGGCCAGCAGCGCGTCCCCCTCGGTGGCGTACTCGCCGGTCCGGAAGATGATCGCCTTCCGAACCATCGCGATCACGCCGGTGTAGAGCACGAGCCGGACGATCCGGCGGGTGTCAGACTCCTGCGTGTAGGCGACGACGGTGTGGTACACCTCGACGATGATCAGCAGCAGCAGCGCCGTGTCGATGAAGCCGACGACGATCAGCGGGTCGGTGATGGAGCCAGAGGCGGCGCTCTGGACGATCTGCAGCGCGAGGTCGAACACGCCGATCGCGAACAGTACCCCGAGCACCACGGCGGCGACGACCTCGGTGTAGCGGATGAGCTTCTGGCTGAACGCGAGGATTCGGTCGTCGAGGCTGTCGCCGAGTTCCGGCCGGGTCCGTACCGGGTCCGATCGATCGTCCGTCACACTTCACGGTTCGTGGCCACCGTCAAGACTCTGTGGGCGTCGGCCGCGCACTCTTTACCTCCGAGGGCCAACCGTGGCGTATGGCCGACCTCTCGGCGGTCGATATCGACTTCGGCGACGACGGGCTGGTCCCCGCGGTGGCACAGGACGCCGACTCCGGCGAGGTGTTGATGCTCGCGTACGTCTCCCCCGAGGCGCTCAGGCGCACCGTCGACACCGGCCGCGCCCACTACTACTCCCGCTCCCGCGAGGAACTCTGGGAGAAGGGCGCGACCAGCGGTAACACCCAGTCCGTCGTCGACGTGCGCGTCGACTGCGACGCCGACACGCTCCTCTACGTCGTCGAACAGGACGGCGGCGCCTGCCACACCGGCCACCGCTCCTGCTTCCACCGGTCGATCGCGGAGATCGACGACGCAGGTGAGACCGCACAGGTCGAGACGACCGGCGAACGGGTGTTCGACCCCGACGACGTCTACGAATGAGCGTCGCCGACGAGCCGGTCCCCGCGGAGCCGAGCGCCGACGACCTGCTCGACGAACTCCGCGAGGCCCGCGAGGAGCGCGAGGCGATCGCCGCCGAAATCGAACGCTACGGCGAGCAGTCGGTCCAGTCCGTCGCCGACGCGGTCGGCGAGGCGACCCGGCTGTTCGACCGCTACGAGGACTCGGCGACCGGGACGGGCGACTTCGAGGCGTATCTGGAGTTCCAGAGCCAGTTCGCCGAACTGGTCGAGAGCCTCCCCGAGGAGATGCCCGAACGCGACGGCTTCGAGGAGGCCAACGAGGCGGTCGACCAGCGCACCATCTCCGAGAGCGACTTCCGGCGCGCCCGCGAGGCCATCCGCGAGGCCGGCGAGATCGCCGACCTGCTCGACCGCCGCGAGGCCGCCCAGCAACGCGTCGACGACGCCGAGCGCGCCGTGACCGAGCGGCTGTCGGCGATCGAGCGCCGGCTGGACGAACTCGCCGAACTCCGGCGGCTGGGCGACGCGGACCTTTCCGCGCCGACCGAGACGCTGACCGAGCCGATCGAACGCTACGACGCCGCCGTCCGCGAGGCGTTCGAGGCGTACGTCCAGGATGCACCGGTCCGGGAACTGCTCGAACTGATCGAGACGACGAAGCAGTACCCGCTGATCGACTACCAGCGGCCGCCGACGGACCTGCTGGAGTACGTGCGAAACCACCCCGCGGGCGAGGAGCCGCTGTCGACGCTGCTCTCCTACGCGCAGTACTCGGGCTCGAAGCTCTCCCACTACGTCGAGGACCCGACCGCGTTCGAGACCACCGTCCCGGTCCACCGGACCTACCTCGACCGCATCGGCCCGGAGCCGCTGACGGTGGGATCGCCGCCGCCCGCGGACGAACTGCGCTACCTCGCGAGCGAACTCGTGTCGGTCGTCGGCCGCTTCGCCGACGAGGAGACGGTCGCGCTGGCCCGGAACCTCCGTGATCTCGCCCGGCGGGAGGACTACGACCGGCTGCGGGACGCGGTCGTCGCGGAGGAAGAGCTTACCGCGGAACAGCGTGAGGCGCTCCGGAACGGCGAGATCGAGGCCGAAGCCGAACGGCTCCGCGGGGAGCGTGATCGGTTGGAGCAGGCGTTGGAGAACTGAGAACGGTCCTCGGCCGGCGGGTCAGTTGTCGAGCGCCGCCGCGAGTTTCTCTTCGACGGCGTCGGCGAGTTCGACCGCGCGCTCGCGCTCGCGGGCCTCGGCGTAGATCCGGACCTTGGGCTCGGTGCCGGAGGGCCGGACCAGCACCCACGCGTCGCCGTAGTCGAGCCGGTAGCCGTCGACGGTGCTCGCTTCCACGTCGGCCGCCTCGGCGTACTGCTCGGCGGCGGCGAGCATCGCGCTGAGTTCGGACTCCTCGTCGTACGCGAGGTTGCGCCGGACGTTCTCGTAGGCGGTGTAGGGCGCGACGACCTCGCTCGGGCTGTCGCCTGTTTTCGCGAGCAGTTCGAGGAACTTCGCGGCGATGAACGCGCCGTCACGGACCAGCCGGAAGTCGGGGAAGAAGATCCCGCCGTTGCCCTCGCCCGAGATGGGGACCCGGCGGCCCTCGGCCTCGAGTTCCTGAATCCGCGTGATGATGTTCGTCGCGCCGATCGGGGTGAGTTCGAGGTCGGCGCCGACCTCGTCACACACGTCGACGAGTCGCTGGGAGACGTTCACGGCGGCGACGGTGGCGTCGCCCGGCTCCAGGGCTTCGGCCGCCAGCGCCGCCAGCGAGGCGTCGCCCTCGATGTACTCGCCGGTCTCGTCGAAGAAGATCGCGCGGTCGGCGTCGCCGTCGTGGGCCACCCCAACGTCGGCGTCGCTCGCCCGGACGAGCCGGCCGAGGTCGTCGAGGTTCTCCGGGACCGGCTCGGGGTCGCGGCCGGGGAAGTGGCCGTCGGGCTGGCCGTTGACGGTCACCACGTCACAGCCCAGCCGGCGGAAGAACTCGGGGCTGGTGAGCGCGCCCGCGCCGTGGCCGGGGTCGAGTGCGACGGTGAGGTCGGCGTCGGCGATCGCCTCGCGGTCCACGTTCGCGAGCAGGTCGTCGACGTAGTCGTCGGCGACGCCGTCGATGGGTCGGGAGGTTCCGGTGCCGTCCCAGCCGGCCTCGTCGAACGTCTCGCCGAGCAGGCAGTCCTCGACGCGTTCGAGTTCGGCGACGGGGAGTTCGACGCCGTCGGCGCCGACGAGCTTGATCCCGTTGTACTCCGGGGGGTTGTGGGAGGCGGTAACGACGACGGCCGGGACCTCCTCGACCTCGGCGTAGCGGACGGCCGCCGGCGTGGGGAGCACGCCGAGGCGGTCAGCGTCGACGCCCACGGCGGTGAGGCCGGCGTCGGCGGCGTTGGCGAACAGTTCGCCGGTGGTTCGCGTGTCGCGGGCGATCGCTGCGCGGTCGGCGTCCCAGACGGTGCCGGCGGCCTTGGCGACCCGGAGGACGAACTCGGCGGTGAGCTGTTCGCCGGCGACCCCGCGGGTGCCGCTGGAGCCGAAGACCTTCATTCGAGTGGTGGTTGTGTGCTGGGGGTCAAAGCGGTTCCGGAGAGGGAAAGTTGGTACTCGTTGTTTCCTGCGGTGTGGTGGGGTCTGTGACAGTAGCTTCGGCGATGGTGGGCTGGATGACTTCCGCGACAGCAACAGCAGCTCGATCGTTGGCACCTTGTGACCGCACCGCCACGCACAGCCCACAGACCTCCCCACCCGACTCGTTCCTTCGCTGTCGCTCAGTCACTCGTCCCTCGCGCTCGGCTCGCGCACGGAGGCGCGAGCGCTTCGCGCCGACAGCGACCGCGGTGCGGTGGCGGTGGACGCCGCGGGCCGGCGACGACTGCCGGCCCGCGGGGGAGGGGTGGGGACTCGGCGCTGCGCCGGGCTTCATGCCCGGCACACTGCGGTCGCAAGTGGTCAAGCATCGAGATGCTGTCGCGGTTGCTGTCGGATGTTCCGTTCCAGCACCTCGGGCAAAACTCACCACCAGATTTCCACCAGTTCTGAAAAACGAACCCACCTAATCGTCAGCGCTCGCCACGTTCGCCGAGCCGCCGGCCTGCATCGCCCAGAGGTTCGCGTAGTCGCCGTCCTCACGCAGGAGTTCGTCGTGGCTCCCGCTCTCGGCGACCTGCCCGTGCTCCATCACCACGATGCGGTCGGCGTCCTTGATCGTCGACAGCCGGTGGGCGATCACGAACGCCGTCCGGTCCTCGGTCAGCCGGTCGAGGCTCTGCTGGATCTGCTCCTCGGTCTCCGTGTCCACGTCGGAGGTCGCCTCGTCCAGAATGACGATCTCCGGGTCGTTCAGCAGCGCGCGGGCGATCGCCAGCCGCTGGCGCTGCCCGCCCGAGAGCTTCACGCCGCGCTCGCCGATCTCGGTGTCGTACCCCTCCGGCAGGTCGGTGATGAACTGGTGGGCCTCCGCGGCCTTGGCGGCCTCGACGACCGCCTCGCTCACCTCGCCCTCCTCGCCGTCGAGCACCGAGAGGTCGCCGTAGGCGATGTTCTCCTCGGCGGTCCCCGAGAACATGTAGGGGTTCTGCTCGACGATCCCCACGTGCTCGCGGAGCGCGGGGAGATCCCACTCGCGGACGTCGACGCCGTCGACGCGAACCGCGCCCGAGTCGACGTCGTAGAACCGCGGCAGCAGCTTCAGCAGCGTCGACTTCCCGGCGCCGGTCGTGCCCGCAAGCCCCACAGTCTCGCCCGCCGCCACGTCGAGGTCGATCCCGTTCAGGATCGTCTCGTCCTCGTCGTAGCCGAACGTCACGTCGTCGAACTCGACGCGGCCCTCGACTTCCTCGGGCACGTAGGCGTCCTCCGGCGTCGTCACCTCGGGCTCGTGGCCGAGGATCCCGAACACGCGCTCGGAGGAGGATTTCGCGAGCTGGTACTTGTTCGCGGTCTTCCCGACGCGGCGCATCGGCGCGTACAGCCGGCGCAACAGCATGAAAAAGGTCGCGACGACGCCGGCTTCGAGCGCGCTCGAGGAGCCGGTGATGATGTCGCTGCCGACGACCCACAGCATCGCGACGAACACCAGCCCCGTGACGACCCGCAGCGAGGAGAAGAAGGCGCGCCGGATTTTGATCGCGCCGACCTTCTCGTCGTGGTAGATCTCGCTCTGGTCGGAGACGCGGTCGAGTTCGAAGTCGTAGCGGTTGAACGTCTTGATCACCCGTGCGCCGCCGAGGTTGTTCTCCAGCCGGGAGTTCAGCCGCGACACCGTCTCGCGGATGCCGCGGTACTTCGGCTCGATCCACGTCAGGAACTTCCCCGACGCGAGGCCGATGATCGGCACCGGCGCCAGCGCGATCACCGCCACCTTCGGGGAGTACCAGAACATGATCGCCGCGATGCCGCCGACGGTCGCGACGACGCGGATCGCCTGCCGTATCTCGGTGTTCAAGAACTGCTCCAGCCGGTTCACGTCCTGATTCAGCACGGACATCATCGCGCCGGTCTGATGAGAGGCGAAAAAGCCCAGCGAGAGCCGCTGGATGTGGTCGTACGTGTCGTTCCGGAGGTCCCGCTGGACCTTCTGTGCGGTGGACATGAACAGGTACCGCGACGCGAAGCGGGCCAGCGACCGGACGACGTACGCCGCGCCGGCGATGATCACCAACTGTTCGAGGAACGCCAGTCGGGCCGCCTGCCCGCTGATCTGTCCCGAGGGGATCAGGCCAGCAGTGACCAGCAGGCCACCTTGACCGGTGCCGTTCCGGATCACGCGATCGATCGCGACCCCGACCAGCAGCGGCGGGATCAGTCGGGACAACCGTACCACGAACGCGGCGACGGTGCCCACGGTCAGGCGCCGCCAGTAGGGGATGCAGTAGCGCAGGAGCCCCTTCATCGAGTGGCCGTCGACCGACTGACGGATCTCGGAGAAGCTCCCGTGTTCGTCGCTCATTACGGTTCGAAACACGCTCCAGTCGGAAAGGTGTGGGGCTGGCGGACATGGGGACCGGTTCGAACGTCGGCGTTCCCGGCTGTGTCACCGGTCCCGCGCCACGTCGAACCCGCGGCCTTCGAACGCCGCGACGGCGCGCTCGAACGCCTCGTCGCCGTCGACGGCGTACAGCGACGGGAGCAGCAGCCGCCGCTTCCGGGTCTTGCCGTCGGTTCGGAACGTGAGCACCAGTCGCGGCCGAGTCAGCCCTTTCGATCCGCGCGTCGCGGCTACCGACTCGATCCGGTCCAGATCGAGGGAGTCGACCGACCGGTAGCCTCGCGCCCGGCCGATCAGCCAGCCGAGGCCGACCAGGCCGACCACGACCCCCGGCAGGCGCCACCGCCCGTGGCCGAGCTCCCACGCGAGGACGCCCAGCCCGTAGAGGATCGCGAACAGGTAGCCGGCGACGATCGCGCGCTGGCCGCGGCTGCCGCCGTGCCAGTAGTCCCGGAGCAGCGCGCGGAGGTAGCCCCCGATGGACTCCTCGAACCGGACGGTGCCGTCGACGAACCGCGCCCGGCCGCGCTTCGTCCGGATTTCCGTCGGCGGCGTCACTCGCTTTCGGCGTCGAGGTCGGTCGCCGAGAGCGGGACGGTCGACAGCCCGCCGGCGTTGCCGTTCTTGTAGGCGTAGACCACCACGCCCGCCTCCCGGTCGATAGCGCGTTTCAGCGTGCCGTTCGGGTCGCCCCGGCTCAGCGACGCGGTGTCGAGCTCCGAGAGCGAGTCCGGGTCGTCGTCGACGGGGGGACCGGCCGACGCGTCGGCGGACTCGTCGACACCCCAACTGCTCTCCGCGTCGCTGTCGTCGTCGGACTGCTCGTCGTCGAAGAGGGCCATAGTGGGCGTGTGGCCCCCGGCGTAGAAAGTGTACCGCCGACTACCGGTTCAGCGTGTGGATCGCCTGATCGTCGGCGTTCTCGGCGGCCTCCATCACGGCCTCCGCGAGCGTCGGGTGGGTGTGGACCGTCGACGCCACGTCCTCCAGCGTCGCGCCCATCTCGATCGCGAGCGCGCACTCGGCGATCAGTTCGCTCGCTTCGGGGCCGACGATCTGCGCGCCGAGGACGAAGCCCGCCTCCTCCTCGGCGACGATACGGACGAACCCCTCGCTCTCGCCGGTCGAGAGCGCGCGCCCGGAGGCGCGGAACGGGAACTCGCCGACCTTGGGCGTGAAGCCGGCCTCCTCGGCCTCAGCCTCGGTCATCCCCACGGTCGCGATTTCGGGGTCGGTGAACACGGCCGCCGGGATCGCCTGCTGGTCGAGCGCGGCGGGCTCGCCGGCGATCACCTCGGCCGCGACGATCCCCTCCTTGCTCGCTTTGTGCGCCAGCATCGGCTCGCCGGCCACGTCGCCGACGGCGAAGATGTTGTCGACGTTGGTGCGGGCCTGATCGTCGGTGTGGATGAAGCCGTTCTCGTCCACCTCGACGCCCGCGGCCTCGGGATCGAGGCTGTCGGAGACGGGCTGGCGGCCGACCGCGACGAGCACCTTCTGGGCGTCGTAGGTCGATTCGTTGCCGTCCTCGTCTTCGGTGGTGACGACGACGCCCTCGCCGGTCTCTTCCCACTCGCTTGCGACCTCGCCGAAGTTGAACTCGATGCCGAGTTCGTCGGCGCGTTTCTTGACCGGCCGGCTCACGTCGTCCTCGTAGCCCGGGAGGATGCCGTCGAGCATCTCCACGACGGTCACGTCGACGCCCATCTTCGCGAACACCGTCGAGAGCTCCATCCCGATGTAGCCCGCGCCGACGACGAGCAGGTCCTCCGGCGGCTCCTCCACGTCGAGCGCGTCCCGCGAGGACCAGATCGGGTCGTGCTCGAACTCGAAGCCGGGTACCTGGATCGGCCGCGAACCGGTCGCAATGATGGCGTGCTCGAACTCGATCGACTCCGAGCCCTGCCCGTCGCCGCCGTGGGCGATCCGGGCGGTGGAGTCGTCGACGAACGTCGCCTCGCCCTCGATCAGGTTGACGCCGTTCGCCTTACAGAGCTTCTCGACGCCGCCGGTGAGCTGATCGACGACGCCCTCCTTCCACTCCTGCATCTCGTCGGTGTGGATCACCGGGTCGGCGTGGACGCCCATCTCCGTCGCGTTGCCCGCGTCGTGGGCCACGTCCGTCGCGCTGATCAGCGCCTTCGAGGGGATGCAGCCGTAGTTGAGGCAGGTCCCCCCGTAGGCGTCCCGATCGACCAGCGTCGTGTCCAGTCCGTTCTGTGCGGCGCGGATGGCGGCGACGTAGCCGCCCGGCCCCGCGCCGATCACCAGTACCTCCGTTCCCGTCGTAACGTCTCCGACAACCATTGTTAGAGTAGTAGTTTCGTCGGCTCGGCCAGGTATTCCTTCACGGTGTTCGTGAACTGTGCGGCCTCCGCGCCGTCGATGACCCGGTGGTCGATGGCGAGCGAGAGCGGCAGCGTGTGCGCCGCGACGACCTCGCCGTCGTCGACGACCGGGCGCTGTTCGATCGCGCCGAGGCCGAGGATCGCGGTCTCGGGGTAGTTGATGATCGGCGTGGCGTACTCGCCGCCGAACGCGCCGAAGTTCGTGATCGTGAACGTCCCGCCCTGCATCTCCTGGGGCGAGATGGAGCGCTCGCGGGCCTTCGTCGCCAGCTCCTGCACCTCGTCGGCCAGTTCGAGCAGCCCCTTCTCGTCGACGTTCTCGACGACCGGCACCATCAGGCCGGCGTCGGTCGCGACGGCGATGCCGATGTTGTAGTAGTTCTTCAGCCGGATGACGCCCTCCTCCTCGTCGAGCTCGGAGTTGAGGATCGGGTACTCCTTCAGCCCGGCCACGACCGCCTTGAGGACGAACGCCATGTACGTCAGGCGGACGCCCTTCTCCTCGGCGGTCTTTTTCAGCTCCTCGCGGGTCTCGACCAGTTCGTCGATCTCCGCGGTGTCGTGGTGGGTGACGTGGGGCGCGGTGTACTTCGAGGTCGCCATCTGCTCGCCGATCGTCCGGCGAACCCCGCGGTAGGGGACCGTCTCCTCGCGTTCAGGCTCAGCGGTGGCGGACACCCCGGCTTCGGATCCGGTGGCCTCGGCAGCCGCTTCCTCCTCCCGCTCGGCGAACGCGCGCACGTCCTCCTTCTCGACGTACGCCTCGCCGTCGCGGCTCTTCTCGGTCGGCACGGCGTCGAGGTCGACGCCGAGCTCCTCGGCGAGCGCGCGGGTCGCGGGCGTCGCGAGCGTCGTCTCGCGCATCGCTTCCGGGCTGTCGCTCGCGCTCACGGTCTCGCTCGCGCCGGCGCCGGACGGCGGCGTCGGTGCCTCCTCCTCGCCGGGCGTGACGGGCGTCTCGGCGGCGGTCTCGTCGTGTACCTCGGCGGAGTCGTGGTAGGCGCGGACGTCGTCCTCGCTGATGCGACCGCCGGGGCCGCTCCCCTCCACGTCGGTGATGTCGACGCCGAGTTCGCGGGCCAGCCGTCGCGCCGCCGGCGGCGCGAACACGCGGCCGTCGGGCGTCTCCGCCGCCGCGGCCTCCTCGGTGTCGGTCTTGGCCTCGGCGGCCGACTCGCCGGGTTCGCCCTCGGTGTCGGGCGCCTCCGCGGCGGCGTCGCCTTCGTCGATCTCGTCGACCTCGAAGGAGATGATCACGTCGCCGACGGGCACCATCTCGCCCTCCTCGGCGAACAGTTCCTTCACAGTGCCGTCGTAGCGGGAGGGCACCTCAACCAGCGCCTTGTCCGTCTCGACCTCCGCGACGATGTCGCCCTCGCTGACGCGGTCGCCGGGCGACACCTGCCAGGAGACCAACTCCCCCTCTGCGACGCCCTCGCCGACGTCGGGTAGTTTGAACTCTTTGACAGTCATGGCTCAGAACTCCACCGCCTCACGGATACCGTCTTCCACTCTCGCGGCGTTAGGCAGGTAGTAGTCCTCCATCGCGTACAGCGGGACGGGGACGTCGAAGCCGGTGACGCGCTTGATCGGCGCCTCCTGATAGACGAGCGCCTCCTCCTGCAGCAGCGCGGTGATCTCGCCGGCGAGGCCGCCCGACTTGGGCGCCTCGTGGACGACGACCCCGCGGCCGGTCTTTTTGAACGACTCGACGATGGCCTCGCGGTCCATCGGCGAGACGGTTCGGAGGTCGACGACCTCGGCGTCGATCCCCTCCTCGGCGAGATTCTCCGCGGCTTCGAGCGTCGGCCGGGTCATCGCGCCGTAGGTGAACACCGACACGTCCGAGCCTTCGCGGCGGACGGCGGCCTCGCCGAGCGGCACCTCGTAGTCCTCCTCGGGCACGTCCTCGCGGAACGCGCGGTAGATGAGTTTGGGTTCGAGGAAGATCACGGGGTCGGGGTCGCGGATCGCCGAGATCAGCAGCCCCTTCGTGTCGTACGGCGTCGACGGCACGACCACCTTCAGGCCGGCCTCGTGGGCGTAGAACGCCTCCTTCGAGTCGGAGTGGTGCTCGGGCGCGCGGATGCCGCCGCCGTACGGCGCACGCAGCACCATCGGCAGCGTGAACCGCGAGCGGCTCCGGGTGCGGTAGCGCGCCATGTGGGAGACGATCTGGTCGAAGCCGGGGTACATGAACCCGGAGAACTGGATCTCCGGCACCGGCTTCATCCCGCCGGTCGCGAGGCCGACGGCGCTGCCGATGATCCCTGACTCCGCAAGCGGCGTGTCGACGACGCGCTGCTCGCCGAACTCCTCCTGCAGGCCCTGCGTGGCCCGGAACACGCCGCCGTTCTTCCCGATGTCCTGCCCGAGCGCGATCACGTCGTCGTCGAGCGCCATCTCGGTCGCGAGACCGTCCCGTACCGCCTGCACCAGCGTGAGGTTCTGTGTCCCGCTCATTCTTCCTCCAGGAACGCGTCCTTGCCGTGTCGCTCGACCGCCGCGACGAACTCCTCGCGCTGTTCGCGTAGCTCCGGCGGGAGGTCGGCGTATGCGTGCTCGAACATCTCCTCCGGCTCCGGACGGGGCTCGGACTCGGCCTCGTCGATGGCGTCGGAGACCCGCTGTTCGATCTGTTCTTCGATCTCGGCCACTTTCTCGTCGTCGAGGACGCCCTCGCTCCGGAGGTACGCCTCCAGCCGCGGGATCGGGTCCTTGGCCTTCCAGCGCTCGACCTCCTCGTCGTCGCGGTACACCGTCGGGTCGTCCGCGGTGGTGTGGGCGCCGAAGCGGTACTGCACCGCCTCGATCATCGTCGGCCGCATCTGGTCCTCGTCGGGATTCCGGGCCTTCTCGAGTGCGTCCCGCGTGACCTTGTAGACGGCCAGCGGGTCCATCCCGTCGACCTGCACGCCCTCGAAGCCGTAGGCGTCGGCCTTCTGGGCGAGCGTCTCGGAGGCGGTCTGCTTCTCGCGAGGCACCGAGATTGCCCACTGGTTGTTGTTGCAGAAGAACACCATCGGCACGTCGTAGACGCCGGCGAAGTTCATCCCCTCGTGGAAGTCACCCTCGCTGGTGGCGCCGTCGCCGAAGTAGCAGATGCCGGCGGTGTCGTCGTGGCCCTGCAGCTTCCAGGACCACGCCAGCCCCGCCGCGTGGGGGATCTGGCTCGCGATCGGCACCGCGACGGGGAGGACGTTCGTGTCCTCGGGCACGTCGTTACCCGCCTCGTACCCCATCCAGTACAGCAGCGTCTGCTTCAGCGGCAGGCCCCGCACGACCGCGGCGCCGTGTTCGCGGTAGGACGGCACCATCCAGTCGTCGTCGGCCAGCGCGTACGCCGAGCCGATCTGGGCACCCTCCTGTCCCGACAGCGGCGGGTACGTCCCCATCCGCCCCTGTCGCTGGAGGCTGACCGCCCGTTCGTCGAAGTGCCGGGCGAGCTTCATGTCCCGGTAGATGTCCAGCATCGTCCCTTCGTCGATCTCCGGGGGCTCGCCCACGAGGTTGCCGTCCTCGTCGAGCACCTGTACCCGGTTCTCGGGATCGCGCTGTAACGTACTCACGGCTTCACCCTCCTCTCCATAAGGCGGATTTTGCCTCGCCGGGGGTATAGTGCTTTCGTAAAAGGTTTACTATGAGCAGAAATCCCCCGATCACGGTTGTGTTCTTCCGAGAAGGTCGGACATATTCTCACGTTTTCCCATTTCGTCCTCGAATACCGCCGTTCCCGTCGACCGATGGCCGGTGTCACGCGAGAAACTGGACGAACGTTTGGGAAGAACTCGGGCGGGCGTCGACGGCTGGTCAGAAGTCGGGGTTGGCTAATCGCACAATCACGGCAACGCGCTCCGTGCCGTCGACATAGCGTCGACGGCTGGTCACGAGCCGTGATTGGCTAGTCGCTCGCCGCTGCCCGCGCCTCCTCACGAGCCTGCTCGGGACTTTTCCCGTCCCGGACGAGCGCGTCGACGAACAGCTCCCCCGCCTTGTAGGAGGAGCGCACCATCGGTCCCGAGGCACAGTAGAGGAAGCCGAGTTCCTCCTCGGCGACCTGCCGCCACGTCTCGAAGGCGTCGGGGTGGACGTACTCGAACACGTCGAGGTGCGAGCGGGAGGGCTGGAGGTACTGCCCGAACGTCACCACGTCGACGCCGACCTGCCGCAGGTCCGAGAGCGTCCGGTAGATCTCGTGGTCGTACTCCCCGAGGCCGAGCATCAGGCTGGTCTTGGTGTAGATGTCCGACTCCCGGTCGACCTGTTCGAGCACGTCGAGCGTCTGTTCGTACCCCGCGCGGCGGTCCCGGACCGGCCACTGGAGGCGCTCGACGGTCTCGACGTTGTGGGCGATCACGTCCGGCCCGGCATCGATGATCTGCCGGACCGCGTCCTCGTCGCCGCCGAAGTCCGGGATGAGCACCTCGACGAGCGTGCCGGGGTTGCGCTGCTTGCACTCCCGGATCGTCTCGGCGAAGTGGGCGGCGCCGCCGTCCTCTAAGTCGTCGCGGTCGACGGAAGTGAGAACCACGTAGTCCAGCCCGATCTCCCCGACGGCCTCGGCGACGTTTTCGGGCTCGTCGGGGTCCAGCGGCTCCATCCCGCCGGTGGCTACGTCACAGAAGTTACAGCCCCGCGAACAGCGCTCGCCCATCAGCATGAACGTCGCGGTGCCGGGGCCAGTGCCCGGCCCGTCCCGGCCGGACCAGCACTCGCCCATGTTCGGGCAGTTCGCTTCCTCGCAGACGGTGTGGAGGTCCCGGTCCCGGAGCGTCTGCTTGATGTCGGTGAACCGTTGCCCGGTCGGCGGCTGGCTCTTGAGCCAGTCGGGTTTCCGCCTGCGGCTGCTCATAGCCCGAAATGGGACGGCACTCGTGAAAAGCGTGCGGTTCGTTCGACGGCTCTCCGACTTTGTTTCCACTCCGATGGGTATTTGTTCCCTCTGCATAATGTGGGTACGATATCGGATGCTCGATCTCGACCCCGGCGACATCACCGAGGGCCGGCTCTCCCGTGCACTGCTCGTCCTCGCGGCGCCGCTGGTGGCCCAGAACCTCGTGCAGGTGGCTAACTCCGCGGCCGACGTGTTCTGGCTCGGCCGCCTCGGTGACGGTGCGGTCGGCGCGGTCGGCCTGAACCAGCCGATCATGGCGCTGGTGATGGTGCCACTGATGGCGGCGATGGTCGGGACGCAGGTGCTCGTCTCCCAGCGGATCGGCGGCGAGAACCGATCGGACGCGCGGAAGGCGGTGTTCCACGGGATCGGGCTGGCGTTCGTCTCCGGTGCGGTCATCGCGCTGCTGGTCGCGCCAAACGCGGGGCCGCTGGTCCGCCTGCTCGGCGCCGGCCCCGACGTGGCGCCGCAGGCCGCGGCGTACCTCTCGGCGTACATGCTGCTGTTTCCGTTCACCTCCGTCAGCGACACTGTGGAGATGGGGTTCGTCGGCGCGGGCGACTCCAAGACCGCGATGTACCTCAACTTCCTCGCGATCGGCGGCAACCTCGTGCTCGACCCGCTGCTGATCTTCGGCGTCTGGGTGTTCCCCGAACTCGGCGTCGCGGGCGCCGCGCTCGCGACCGTGCTCGGCTACACGATGTCGATGGTGCTCGGACTCTACTGGCTGGCCGGCGACCATGGCTCGATCTCGCTGTCGCTCGCGGACGTGGGGTTCGATCTCGACGAACTCCGCGAGATGGTCGACATTGGTCTCCCCTCGGCGGGCCAGCGGCTCGCCTCCCAGTCGGTCCGGCTGGTCGTCGTCGCCATCGTCACGGTCGTCGGCGGCGCCGCGGGGCTGGCGGCGTACACCGTCGGCGCCCGGATCGCGACCATCGCGTTCGTCCCGGCACAGGGGCTACAGCAGGCCGGCCAGAGCGTCGTCGGCCAGAACCTCGGCGCCGACCGCCCCGATCGCGCCCGCCGGGCGACGTGGATCGGCGTCGGGATCGCCGCCGCCGCCCTCGCGGTGATCGGCGTCGTCCAGCTACTGATCCCCGACCTGCTCACGCAGGTGTTCGTCCCCGACATCTCCGCGCAGGGGAAGGCCTACGCCGTCCGCTACCTCGAGATCCTCGCCTACGGCTACTGGGCGATCGGCGCGACGTACATGCTGCTCGCGGGACTCAACGGCGCCCGCCGCACCAAGACCAGCCTGATCGTCGACCTCGTGAAGTACTGGGGGATCCGGCTCCCGATCGCGGTGCTCGCCCTGCCCGTCGGGCTGGGCGTCGGCGCGTTCGGCCTCTCGATCGCGCCCGGCCTCGGCTGGGGGATGGGTGCCATCTTCTGGGCGGTGACGGGCTCGAACGTCGCCGCCGCGCTGGGGCTGGCGGCGTACTTCAAGTACGCGACCAGCGAGGGGATGATGCGCCGCGCTGCCGACGTGGCGACGGCGGAGTAGCGGTCCCGGTAGTGGGACTTCGCTCGCGCCCGCGCGAAGGAAACCTCTTTCTCCGTGGCCGTCCCGACTCAGGGTAGTGTCTCAGCGCTCCGACGCCACGGCCCGCGTCGCCGACGCCGTCCCCGAGTTCGCCGAGGCGTTCGCGTTCGAGGAGTTCAACGCGATGCAGCGGGAGGCGCTGCCCGCCCTGCTCGACACCGACGAGAACGTCGTCGCGAGCGCGCCCACCGCGTCGGGCAAGACGGCGCTCGCGGAGCTGGCGATCTGTAAGACGCTGCGGGAGGGCGGCACCGCCCTGTTCATCGCGCCGATGCGGGCGCTGACCAACGAGAAGGAGGCCGAGTGGGACCGCTTCGAGGAGTTGGGCTACTCCGTCTACGTCGTCACCGGCGAGCGCGACCTCGACCCGCGCCGGGCCGAGCGCGCTGACATCCTCGTGATGACGCCGGAGAAGACCGACTCCGCCACCCGGAAACACGACTCCGCCCGTTACGGCTTCATCACCGACGTTGACTGCTGTGTGATCGACGAGGTCCACCTCCTCGACTCCGAGAAGCGCGGCTCGGTGCTCGAAGTTACGGTGTCGCGGCTCCGCCGACTCTGCGAACCCCGAATTATCGCGCTCTCGGCGACGATGCCCAACGTCGAGGACGTGGCGGAGTGGCTCGACGCGCCGCCGGCGAACACGTTCGCGTTCGGCGACGAGTACCGCCCGGTCGATCTGGAGACGGGGGTGAAGACGTACAGCCACGGCGAGAACTCCTTCGCGGACAAGTACCGCCGGCTCTACCGCGCGCTCGACCTCGCGAAGCCCCACATCCGCGAGGAGGGCCAGTCGCTCGTGTTCGTCTCCTCCCGGCAGGACACCGTTCGCGCCGCCGAGAAGGCCCGCGACGAGGTCACCGACTGGGATATCGAGATGGGTTCCCGCGGCGACTACGACTTCCACACCGCCGCCAAGGAGGTCGAGAACGAGACGCTCAGACACTCCGTCGTCGACGGCGTCGCGTTCCACCACGCCGGCCTCTCCCGCAACGACAAGGACCTCGTCGAACAGTGGTTCAAGGAGGGGAAGATCCAACTGCTGTTCTCCACCTCGACGCTCGCGTGGGGGGTGAACCTCCCCGCCCGCTGTGTGGTCATCCGCGACACGAAGTACCACGATCCGCTGGAGGGCGAGGTCGACATCTCGCCGCTGGACGTGCTGCAGATGCTCGGCCGCGCCGGCCGCCCGGGCTACGACGACGTGGGGTACGGCTGGGTGGTCTGTGACGCCGACGACGCCGACAAGTACCGGACCCTCCTGCGGGAAGGGAAGGAGATCGAGTCGATGCTCGCGGGCGACATCGAGACTCACCTCAACGCCGAGGTCGCGATGGGGACGATACAGGGCCTCGACGACGTGATGTCGTGGGTCGAGACGACGTTCTACTACGTCCGGGCGAAGTCCAAGCCCGAGGAGTACGACTTCGAGAACCTCCGCGAGCGCGTGCGCGGGACCGTCGAGAGCCTCGTCGACTCGGGGTTCGTCGAGACCGACGACGAACTCGGCGTCGAGGCGACGACGCTCGGCCGGCTGGCCTCGAACTACTACCTCCGGCTCGACACCGCCGAACGCTTCCGCGAGGCCTGCGAGCGCGACCGCCTGACCGGCGACAACGTGCTGGAGGCGGTCGCCGCCGCAGGCGAGTTCGACTCCGTCTCGGCCCGCCAGTCCGAGACCGACGCGATCGACCGCGCGCTCGACGGCGCCGGCGTCGAGACCGACCTCGAGAACGGCAACCGGAAGGTGCTCGCGATCCTCCACGCCGCGACCGACGGCCGTACCCCGGGCGACCTCCGCTCGGACGCCTGGATCATCCGGCAGAACGCGCTCCGACTGCTCGCCGCGCTCCGGGAGTTCGCCGCCGCCTTCGCCGGCCCGCGAGCCGCGAACCTCGTCCGCCGGATGGAGGCCCGCGTCGAACACGGCGTGCCGCGCGAGGCGGTGGGACTCACCGCGATCGAGGGCGTCGGCGCCGGCCGCGCGGAGACGCTGGCCGACGCCGGCTATACCTCGCCCGCGGAACTGGTCGACGCCGGCGCCGCGAAACTCACGAACGCGGGGCTTTCCGACAGCGTCGCCGAGCGCGTCGTCGACGCCGCCCGTGACCTGCCGCGGATCTCGGTCGACTGGGGGGCGTTCCCGGAGACGATCGCGGCCGGCGAGAACGAGATGTGTGAGCTGACGGTCCGGAACCTCGGCGGCGGCGCCCGCGTCGGGATCCGGGTGACGGTCAACGGGACGGAGATGACCGGCACCGAGACGTACCTCGGCGACTCGGAGACGGTGCCGGCGCCCGTCTTCGGCGCCGACGAGGACGAACTCCGGTTCGTCGTCGAGGTGACGTTCCCGGAGCTACCGCTGTCGCCCGTTCGCGAGGACCGGACGGTTCGGGTGGAGTAGCGGCGAACGCGACCGACGCCGTATTTTCGGGGCTCGGGTGCCCCGAGCGTCGCGTCCGGCGGCCCCTTACAGCCCGACGTGTGCGAGGAACACGTACGACGGAACCGACACGAGCACGCCCGCCATGACCACACGGAACTGCCGCTGGTAGTCACGGGGGAAGTCCCGGGCTTTGATCCGCCCTTCCACGTCGAACACTTCCCACGTGTCTCCCAAGTACTCGTACGTGGCGACGCCGACCGGAATCTCCGGCGTCTCGTCCTGCCGGCGGTAGAGTCCCGACTGCGAGGGGTTGTCGTCGGTCTGGAGATCGACCCGCGTCCCCTCCGCGTTCTTGAGCAGTCGCGTGGGCACGCTCTTGTTCCGGTAGGTGACTTCCTCGTCGGGCGAGTAGTTCCGTTCGACGAAGTTGAACGTCACCAGCCGCCCGCACGCGTCACACTTGTTGCAGTCGTGGGTGCCTCGCCCGCCGCAGTTGCTACAGGTCACCTGCCCGCCGCCGCCACACGTCGAGCAGTCGACGGTGCCGCCGTAGCAGTTCGGACACCGCTTCGTCTTCTCGACGCTCCCGTACCCGCCGCAGTTGTCACACTCCCAACCGCTCGACGTTTCGCCGCTCCCTCGACAGACGCCACAGGTCTCCTCGACGGTCACTTTCCCCCGGCCACGGCAGTTCCCACACTCCGTCTCGCCGCTGCCGCGGCAGTTGCTACAGTTGACCCGGCCCGACCGGTTACACTGGCTACAGTCCAACTCCCCCCGGCCACTACACTGATCACACGACTGCACCTCCTTCGATCCGGGCTCGAAGAAGCTGTAAGACGCGGACTGGAACCCGTCGGGGGCGATCCGCTCGCGCCGCTGGTAGTCGGTCCGGTGGTTGCTCTTCTCGCTGCTGAACTGCGTCTCGGGGACGGTCTTCGTGTATCGCGTCTCCTCGACCCACAACCCTCGAACGATGTCCCGGAGGGGTTCGATACGTCGGGTCTTCTGTACGCTGCTCCGGTTGGGGAGTTCGTCCGGGACGACCCACTTGGATTCGGCCAGCGTCTCCACCATCTCGCGGCCCTTGCTGTCGGCGATCGTCTCCCCTTTGTACGACTTCGTCTCCGTGTGATCGTCCGTGTCCGAGGACTCCCCCTTCTGTTTGTTGATGCGCTCGATGTTCTGGCGCTTGACGAGGTAGCCGTTGCCGACGGACCCGCCGTAAAGCGTCGATACGACCGGGATCAGCGCCGGCGCGACCAACGCCTCGGGGGTCCCGACTCCGTAGTAGACGACGTACACGACCGCGATCAACAGTCCGAGAGGGAACCCCACGAGCAGGGTGATCCCCAGTCGCTGCAGCAGATCCCGCTCCAGGCTCTCGCTCACGAAGAACGTCGTGCTGACCCCGAGCGTGATGCCCAGCAGCGTGAGACCGAACGTACTCGTCACGAGACCGACTACCGACCCGAACGGCAACCCGACACGGAACACGGCCGGGCCGTAGCTCACGAACAGGAGCGCCCCCAAGTAGAGGACGCCCCAGAGTATCGGCACCCCGACTGTCGCGTCATCGGGGAACCCCAGCGTGGCGTGGAGCGGGGAGTCCTCCATCTCCTCACCGATATCCGGCTCCTCGCCGATCTGTCGATAGACGTAGTAGAACGGGTAGAGAGCCAGCACTGGCAGGAACAACAGCGTGTAGCAGAAGCCGACCCCGAAGTCGATCACCCCTTGCGGTACGTACTCTGACGCTCCGATCGTTCTCTCTGAGGACACGTCATGAGGATTGGATGAGATTGTTATATTAGTTGTCTATTTTTTAACCCTACACTCGATTAGTTTCTATATATACACTCTGGCATTATCTTCCGTCGCACCTGTCGGAAATACACAGACGACTCTGGGGATCTGAACGACCTTGCCGGTACAAGACGCCAGACTACCGTCTCAGGATCGTTAGAACGGCGAAATTGGGTGGCTGGGGAGCCAAAGGCCCAATTCAATCCGGCACAAGGCCGGATTATTTTTGGATGGGCCAACGCGGATTTGAACCGCGGACCTCCCGGTTATCAGCCGAGCGCTCAACCTAACTGAGCTATTGGCCCAGGTGAGCGCATTTCTCCGTTGGCCGGCGTATCTGTTAAGGCTTTCTTTTCGCCGACCGCGACGCCCGCGGCCGATTCCGTCGGCTCACTCCTCGTCTTTCGTCCGGTAGGAGTCCGGGTCCACGTCGTACACGTCGTCGCCGTCCGACGTGTCGTTCGCCGTCCCGTCGAACGGGCCGTCGTCCCCGTCGTTGCCGAACGAGGCGCCGCCGAACTGCCCGCCGTCGCCGCCGTTCGGGAAGCCCCCCGTCCAGACGCCCCCGGTGACGAACCCGCCCGTGCGTTCGTCGAGTTTCGGTACGACCACGTACTTCTTCAGCAGGGTCCGGATCGGGTAGCGCGTCGGGGGAATCGTGAGCAGGAACCCCAGCGCGTCGGTGACGACGCCGGGCGTGAGCAGGAACGCGCCGGCGGCGATCAGCAGCGCGCCGTCCAGCAGTTCGTCGGTCGGCGCCTCCCCGCGGGCCGCCTTCTGTTGGATCCGGGCGAGCGTGTGGCGCCCCTCCGCGCGGACCAGCAGCATGCCGATTAGCCCCGTCAGCACCACGAGCAGCACGGTCGCCTGCCAGCCGAGGTAGTCGGCGACGACCACGAGCAGCAGGGCGTCCGCGAGCGGGATCAGCAGCAGCGCCGCGATGGCGTACCGGGTTCGCATCACCCACAGTTCCGGCGGCGGCGGCATAGCCCTTTCGCGTAGTTCCGGCCGGCAACTGCGGGAAACCGCCACCGGTAAACCCCCGCCGAACCGAGTGCGAGCATGGCCGACGCCGTCGACGACGACCTCTACCAGCGGGCCAGACGACTCCTCGAACCCGGCGAGATCGAACTGGTCGGCTGTATCGTTCACACGGGCCTCGCGGGCGAGGAGGACCTGGAGATGCACGAGCTCACCGTCGCGATCAACGACGTGATCGCCGACCACGCCGGGAAGGGCGAGAGCTACATCTACGCCGGCAACGACACCGAGGAGTTCGCCTCGAACCAGTTCCAGGGGAAGACCCTCACCGACGACGAGTTCGTCTGGGAGTGCCAGCAGCTCCTCCGCGAGGGGACGTTCGACCTCGTGTTCTACTACGAGGTCGGCGTCGATCAGGAGGCGCTGGCGGAGGATCTCGACTCGCTCGACCACGTCGAGGGGGTCACGCTCGTCCCCTGAACCGAACTCGTTCGGCCGACCCCCACGCCGTATCCGGAACCTTTTACCGAGTACCGGGGTAAATCCCGTCGAGAGACCCGTGACCGGAGTGATCACTGGCGTGAGCGTCTCCCACGCGCTCGCGACCGTCGAGGAGGTGGAGTCGGCGGCGCCCGACGACGAGAGCGCCGCTGCCCAGCGACTCGCAGCCCGGCCGGGCGTCACCGAGAGCGTCGTGCTCGCCACGTGCAACCGCGCGGAGGCGTACGTCGTCACCGACAGCGCCGCCGACGGCGAGGACGCGCTGTCGGACTTCGCACCGGAGGTCCGCGAGGGGGCGGTCACCCGCCTCGAACACGAGGACGCGATCCGCCACCTGATGCGGGTCGCCAGCGGGCTGGAGTCGCTCGTACTGGGCGAAGACCAGATCATCGGACAGGTGAAGGACGCGATCGAACGCGCCCGCGAGGACGGCACGCTCGGCCCCGTGCTCGAGGAGGCGCTGCTGAAGGCGGTCCACGTCGGCGAGCGCGCCCGGACCGAGACCGCGATCAACGAGGGGACCGTCTCGATGGGCTCGGCCGCGGTTGAGCTCGCCGGCCGCGAGGCCACCCTCGACGACGCGACCGCGCTGGTGCTCGGCGCCGGCGAGATGGGGACGCTCGCGGCCCGAGCGTTCGACGGCGCCGGCGTCGACGAGCTGCTCGTCGCGAACCGCACGCTCCCCAACGCCGAACACGTCGCCGAGGACGTGAGCGTCGACGCCGAGGCGGTCCCGCTCCACGACGCCCCCGCCGCGGTCCGCGAGGCGTCGGTCGTCGTCGCCGCGACCGGTGCCGACGAGCCGGTGCTGACCGCCGAGGCGCTCGAGGGCGCGGACGCGGTCTGTGTCGACATCGCCCGCCCGCGGGACATCGACCCCGCGGCCGACGCGCTCGACAACGTCGTCGTCCACGACATCGACGACTTGGAGCGCGTGACCGAGGCGGCACACGAGAACCGCCGCGCGGCCGCCCGCGAGGTCGAGGCGATGATCGACCGGGAGCACGACCGCCTGCTCTCCTCGTTCAAGCGTGCCCGCGCCGACGAGGCGATCCGCGGCATGTACGAGGGCGCCGAACGGATGAAGGCCCGCGAGCTCGACCGCGCGATCACCAAGCTCGAGGCCCAGGGTGACCTGAACGAGGACCAGCGCGAGACCGTCGAGGCGCTGGCGGACTCGCTGGTCTCCCAACTGCTCGCGCCGCCGACCGAGAGCCTGCGCGAGGCCGCCGGCGAGGACGACTGGACCACGATCCAGACCGCGATGGAGCTGTTCGACCCCCGCTCGGACGCCGCCGACGTCGACGCCCCCGCCGACGCGGCCGACGAGCGGGCAGGCGAGTAGCCGGGCGAAGCTTTTCCCCCGCAGGACCCCACCTCCCGCGTATGTCGGAGACACTCGACGACGAGGAAGTAGAGCGGCGACTGCCCGCGGACTGGGAGCGCGACGGCGACGAGATCGTCCGGACCTACGAGTTCGACGGCTACCCGAGCGCGGTCACGTTCGTCAACGACGTGGCAGAGATCGCCGAGGAAGAGTTCCACCACCCGGAGATCGTCCTCCGCTACGACGAGGTGGAGGTGCGCTTCACCACCCACGACGCCGGCGGGATCACCGAGAAGGACCTCCGACTCGCGGACCACTGCGACGGCGAGTACTGATGACCCCCACGCGACGATCGACCCGCCGATGAAGGCGGCGTACACCTTCGACGCGACGTTCCGCCTCCCGACGGGGGGCGTCGCGGTCGACCCGAACCGCTTCGAGACGACGCTCCGCCTGTTCGCGCCCGCGCCGGGCGTCGAACCCGGCCCGGAGCGGATCGACTGGCTGTTCTTCCGCGACCGGCTCTGGCACGGCGAGATCGGCGACGAGGCGCCGCTACGCGAGGTCGTGAGCGACTGGCTCGACGTGGAGGTGGTCTCGCTGTCGTTCTCCGAACTCCGGGCCGACGAGGCGTACGTCGAGGCGCTACGGGCGGAGATCGAACGGGACCTCTCGCGGTTCAACGCCGAGAGTGCCGACGAGGTGCTTCACCAGTATCTCGGCTCGTCGGTGCACGTCGTCGACGCCGAGGCGGTCTGAGCAGGGAGAAAGGCACTTACCCCCGTACCCGCTAGCCCTCTCCCCATGGCGTACGACTTCTGGCTCCTCGACCTCGACGGGACGATCGTCGACGTGGAGCCCGACTACCGCCACGACGTGTTCGAGGCGGTCGGCGACCGGCTGGGCCGGGAGTTCACCGACAGCGAGATCGAGACCCTCTGGCACGGCCTCGGCGGCCCCCGGAGCGAGAAGCTCCAGTCGATGGGGCTGGACCCGGGGACGTTCTGGCCCGCGCTGCACGAGGCCGAGGACCCCGGCGCCCGCGCGGAGGCGACGTACGTCCACGACGACGCCGCGGCGCTGCTCGACGAACTCGACGCCGCGGGCGTCCCGGTCGGCGTCGTCACCCACTGCGCGCCGTTTCTCGCGAACGAGGTCGTCGACCACCTCGACCTGCGCTCGCGCTTCGACGCGTTCGTCACCTGTTCGGACGATCTGGGCTGGAAGCCCGACCCCGAGCCGGTCCACCACACGATGAACCGACTCGGCGTGGACCACGCCGACGGCGCGGGCGTGCTGGCCGGCGACGGCCCAAGCGACGTCGGCGCCGCGTGGAACGCCGGCCTCGACGCCGTCCACGTCGAGCGCCACGGTCCCGAACGCCGCGGCCAGTGCGTGCTCGCGGACCACCGCGTGGAGCGCTTCACCGAACTGGACGAGCGCGTCCTCGGGAACTAATCGAGCGCCGCCGCGGCGACCGGGTAGATCCGCTCCAGCCACAGGTCGTGCTGAGCAGGTGCGGGGTGGAGGTCGTCGTCCGCGACGAGCGACCCGTCCTCGGCCACGCGCTTCGACGGCGGCACCACGTCGACCAGTCGCGTTCCCTCCGCACGCGCCGCCTCCCGGACGATCTCGTTGTACCGCACCAGTCGCTTCGCGTGCTCGTCGGGGTCGTTGTCTTCCCCCACCGGCGTGAGCGTGTAGTCCGGGACCGTGATTACGACAACCGAGTCCGGGTCCGGCGCGAACCCCAGCGCCCGGTCGAGCATCGCCCGGAACTTCGGCTCGAACGTCTCGGGGGACTCGCCCTGGAAGCAGTTGTTCGCGCCGATCAGCAGCGTCACGAGGTCGAACGGGCCGTCGGGATCGCGTTCGGTTATCTCCTCGTCCAGGTCGTCCGTTGTCCAGCCGTTCTCGGCGATCACCACTGGATCGGCGGCCGATTCGCCGTCCTCCCGGAGTCGATCGACGAACTTCGACAGCCAGCGCTCCTCTGCATCGACGCCCGTGCCGACCGTGTAGGAGTCGCCGAGCGCGAGGATCCGCGCTCGCTCCTCGTCGGTCCCCGCCATCAGTTCGCGGGCTCGAACCCGGGCAGCTCGGCGAGCACTTCGTCGACCCCCGACAGTACGGCTTCGAGGTCCCGAACGCCCTGTTTCTCGACGCGCTCGGGGTTGGCCCGGACCCGGACGGTCTGACTGTCGACCGGGACGAACCCCAGCCCGAGCTTCTCGGCGGTCGCGCGGAGGCCGAGTCCGGCGTCGGCTTTCCCGGCGAGCACGCGCCGTGCGGGGCTCTCGTGGGCCTTGAGCGTGAAGCCGTAGCCGTCGATGGCCGACTGGAGATCCGCGGCATCGGCGTCCCGCGCGGCCGCGAGCCGCTCCAGTTCGGCGTCGGCGCTGGCCCGCAGGCCCGTCGCCGTGTCGAGGTTGACGAACCGCAGGTCGCCGTCGACCAGCGTTCCGAACCCCTCGACCCCGTCGGGGTTGCCCTCGGGGACGATCAGTCCCCACTCGCGCTCCCACGCGCCGAGTTCGACCGACTCCACCTCCCGGCGGATCGGCCCGGCGACGACGGCGGCGTCGGGCAGCCCGTCGCGCAGGCGTCGCAGCCCCTCGCGGGAGCCGACTGGGAGGAACCGGCTCGATCCCAGCCGGTCGAGCAGCCGGGAGAACGCGGGGTCGTCCTCGCCGAACGCGAGCACCGCGGGGGTACGCACGTTCGGGGAGAACAGCGTCACCGTCACGTCCTCACCCGCGGCGAGGTACTCGGTGTCGGCGTCGACCTCGACGACGCCGTCGGCCTCGACGAGGCTGGTCGTCGCGCCCGACCCCTTGTCGACGGGGTAGACCAGCGTCTCGCCGGCTTCGTTCTCGACCAGCCCGACCGGCAT
Organism: Halolamina salina; assembly: GCF_054653455.1. Classification (NCBI taxonomy): domain Archaea; kingdom Methanobacteriati; phylum Methanobacteriota; class Halobacteria; order Halobacteriales; family Haloferacaceae; genus Halolamina; species Halolamina salina. Next base: position 2,623,706 of record NZ_BAAIGE010000002.1, read on the forward strand.
CAGCCGGGTTCGGCCCTCGCTGTAGCGCTCTTCCGCGGCGAGCGTTCCGTCGACGGTCGCCGTTCTGGGCTCGGGGAGGCCGGCGGCCCGCCGGATCGCGGGCGCGACGAACGTCCGGAAGATGGTGAGCGCCGAGACGGGGTACCCCGGCAGCCCCACGTAGGCGCTGTCTTCGAGTCGCCCGACGAGCATCGGCTTCCCCGGCTTCACGGAGACGCCGTGGAGCAGGAGGTCGCCCCGCTCCTCGATCACGCGGTAGATCACGTCGACCGCGGAGGCGGAAGTCGACCCCGAGGAGAGCACCAGATCGCACTCCTCGGCGGCGGTCGTCAGCGCGTCCTCCATCGCGTCCATGTCGTCGCCGGCGTGGGGGTAGAGCTCGGCCCCCCCGCCGGCCTCCTCGACGCCGGCGGCGATCGTGTAGCTGTTCACGTCGTAGATCTGGCCGGCGTCGCTGTTTAGCGACTCGCCGGGCCGGACCAGTTCGTCGCCGGTCGAGACGATCCCCACGGTCGGCTTTCCGCGGACCTCGATCTCGTCCCGCCCGAGCGCCGAGAGCAGGCCGATCTCGCGGGGCGTCAGTTCGGTTCCGGGTCCGAGCGCACGCTGGCCGGCGGCGATGTCCGCCCCGGCGGGCATCACGTTGTCCCCGGGCGCGACCGAGGTGCGGATCTCGACGGCTTCCGTCCCGATTTCGTCGGTCCGCTCGACCATCACCACCGCGTCGGCGCCGTCTGGCAGCACCGCGCCAGTCGAGATTTCGACGGCCTCGCCGTCGTCGACGGACACGGCCGGCTCGCTGCCGGCGTGGACCGTGCCGACCAGATCGAGCGTCGCGGGGTCGGCCTCGTCGGCGCCGAACGTGTCGCTCGCCCGCACCGCGTAGCCGTCCATCGACGCCCGATCGAACCCCGGCACGTCGAGATCGGCGTCGACGCGCTCGGCGAGGATTCGCCCTCTGGCCTCGGCGAGCGGGACGGTCTCTGGCTCGGGCTCGATCGCCAGCGACGCGATAGCCTCGTGGGCCTTCGCCGGCTCGGTGAGGTCGCGGAACTCCTTGCGGTCGCTCATTGGCGGGCCTCCCAGTTCTGCACCGCGACGGTTTCGCCGGCGTCGATCCCCTCCGCGGCCTCGTCGACGACGACCCAGCCGTCCGCGAGCGCGACGCTCGACAGCACCCCCGATCCGGACACCCGGGTCGGGACGGCGGCCGGCAGCGGCTCGCCCGGGCGCTCCTCCAGCCGGACGCGTGCGAACGTCCGTACGCCGGGCTCGCTGGCGATCTTCCGCTCCAGCCGCGCCTCGGTCGTCGGATGGGGCGGCAGCGGGGCGTCCATCGCGCGCTTGATCGCGGGCCGCAGGAACTGCACGGCGTTGACGATCGTCGCGACGGGGTAGCCCGGCAGCATCAGCACGGGCGTTCCCTCACAGACCGCGAAGCCGAACGGGTGGCCGGGTTTGAGCGCGACGCCGTGGACGACGATATCGCCGAGGTCCTCGAGCACCTCGGGGAGCAGGTCGCGCTCGCCGACGGAGGAGCCTCCGGAGGTGACGACGAGTTCGCCGTCGAGTCCCGAGTGGATCGCCTCTTTTAGCGCCGCTTCGTCGTCCTTGACCGGATCGAGTTCGGTGACGTTGCCGCCCCAGCGCTCGACGAACCGCGCGACGGTGAGCCCGTTCGTCTCGATCGTCTCGCCCGGGCCGGGGTCGGCTTGGACGAGTTCGTCGCCGGTCGGGATCACCGTCACCTCGGGCTTCTCGAAGACTGGGACCTCGGTGACGCCGACGGACTTCAGCAGGCCGAGGTCGGAGGGTCGCAGGACGTGGCCGGGGTCGTAGAGGTGCTGACCTTCCTCCACGTCCTCGCCGGCGGCGGCGACGTTCTCCCCCTCGGCGACGGCGTCGAACACCTCGACCTCGTCGGCGATTGGCTCGACCTGTTCGATCATCACCACGGCGTCGGCGCCCTCGGGAAGCGCGCTCCCGGTGTGGACCCGGATGGCTTCGCCGGGGCCGACGGTGCCCTCGGTCGGTTCCTCGTCGACGGCGCGCAGGACTTCTGGCGATCGGTCGGAGGCGCCGAACGTGTCGCCGGCCCGGACCGCGTAGCCGTCCATCGCCGCCTCCGGCGCCGAGGGGACGCTCGCGGGCGCGGCCATCGTCGCCGCGAGCGTGCGCCCGTCGGCCTCGGCCAACGGGACCTCCTCCGCGCGGCCGTGGGGGTCGACGGCGTCTCGTAGCGCCGCGAGCGCGTCGTCGACCCGAGTTCGCTGCTTGAAGCCGGACTGCTTCCGGTCGGTACTCATTGTCGGAGGGTGGGTCTCCGTGGTGAAAAAGGGGGGTAACCACGGACCGCGGCGAGCGAGCGGCGCGGGCCTCCGTGCCCGCGCTTGGAGCCATGCCGTGGTCGGTCACACGCCAACGTCGCGACTATTCCGGCAGTTCCATCGCGACGCTGTACATCCGTCCCTCGTCGCTGCTGCCCGTCGCCTTCGCCAACTGTTCGGCCTCGGTGATTAGCTGCTGGCCGAGCGCGTCGGGCAGCGACTCGGCGTGTCCGCGGACCTCCGCGGTGTGGGCCGTGAGGTGGCTCTCACTCCACGGCACCGGTTCGAGGATCGACCGCGTGCGGTCGTGCGTCCAGCCGTGCCCGCCGAACAGGCGCCGCAGGCCGTCGGCCGGGTAGAACGTCAGCGCCGCGCGGGCGCTCGCGAGTTCGGCCGCCGCGTTCTCGACGGCGAACAGTTGCCGGACCGGGGATTCGGGCGGCATCGGGTCGTAGTCGTCGACGACCAGCGTCGCGCCCGGCGCGGCGACGCGGGTGAGTTCGGCGGCGATCGGTGCCGCGGCGTCGTTCGGAAGGACGTTGAACAGCGCGTGGCAGGTGATCACCTCGACGGCGTCGTCCGGGAGCGGGATCTCCCGGAGGTCGGCCTCGATCAGTTCCACGCGGTCGTCGTCGGCGAACCGTTCGCGGACGCCGTCGGCGTGGTCCGCGCGGTCGGTCACCGCGTAGACGTGCTCGGCGCCGGCGTCGAGCAGTCCGGCGGTGGCGTTGCCGACGCCCGCGCCGGCTTCGAGGCAGCGCTTCCCGGCGATATCGCGGTCGGCGAGGGCAGTCGAGACGGAGTCGGGAACCTCCATACCCGACGGTCGACGCGGCGGCTGAAAGCGCTGGCGGGCGAGCGTCACCGCTTCCCACGGCGACGAGCGCGAACGGCAACGATTTTGCCCCTCTACGTGCGAGTAGCGCTATGTTACTCACCGTCTCCGGCCCGCCGGGCAGCGGGAAGAGCACGAACGCCGAGATCCTCGCCGAGCGCTTCGATCTGGAGTACATCTCCGGCGGCGACATCTTCCGCCAGCTCGCCGACGAGCGGGGGTACACGCCCGTCGAGTTCAACGAGCTCGCCGAGGAGGAGGAACAGATCGACAAGGATCTCGACCGACGGCTCCGAACCATCGCCGCCTCCCGCGACGACGTGTTGCTCGAGTCCCGGCTCGCGGGCTGGCTCGCCGCCGAACACGCGGATCTGCGGTTCTGGCTGGACGCCCCGCTCGACGTGCGCGCCGAGCGAATCGCCGACCGCGAGGACAAGACCGTTCCGGAGGCCCGCGCGACGACCGAGCGCCGCGAGCAGAGCGAGGCCAAGCGCTACGCCGACCTCTACGACATCGACATCCACGACCTCTCGATCTACGACGCCGCGATCAACACCGCGCGCTGGGGCGAGACGGTCGTCCCCGACATGCTCACCGCCGCCGTCGAGCGCTACGACCCCGAACAGGACGAGGGGAAACAGCCCGTCGAGGGCATTCGCTACGACTTCTGACCGTGACTGACCCGCTCCGCGACCCGCCCGGCGAGCGCTCCGTCGAGGCGCTGCTCTCCTTCGGCGTCGTCAACCTCGACAAGCCCGCCGGCCCCTCGGCCCACCAGGTGGCGGCGTGGGTCCGCGACCTCGCGGGCGTCGACCGCGCGGCCCACGCGGGGACGCTCGACCCGAAAGTGACGGGCTGTCTGCCGACGATGCTCGGCGACGCGACCCGGCTCGCGCCCGTCTTCCTCGAAGGCGGGAAGGAGTACATCGCCGTCCTCGAACTCCACGGACTCCCGCCGACGGACCTCGAGTCGACGCTCGCGGAGTTCGAAACCGAGATCTACCAGAAGCCGCCGCGAAAGAGCGCGGTCGCCCGCCGGCTTCGCTCCCGGGAGATCTACGACCTCGACCTGCTGGAGCTGCAGGACCGACAGGCGCTTCTCCGGATCCGCTGTGAGAGCGGGACGTACATCCGGAAGCTCTGTCACGACCTCGGGCTGGCGCTCGGCACCGGCGGACACATGGGTGACCTCCGCCGCACCGCGACCGGGCCGTTCGACGACACCGACCTCCGGACGCTCCACGATCTCGCGGACGGGCTCGCGTGGGCGCGCGAGGACGATTACGAACAGTTCCTCCGGGAGGTGGTCTCTCCCGCCGAGCGCGCGATGGAGCACCTGCCCGCGGTGACGATCGCCCGAAGCGCGGCCGTGGAAGTGGCCGACGGCGCGCCCGTGTACGCGCCGGGCGTCCTCGAGACCGACGACGCCGCGGCCGCCCTCGACCCCGGCGACGACGACCTGCTCGCGTGCTACACGCCCGACGGCAGCGCGGTCTGTCTCGGAAAGCTGGTCGGCGATCCGGGTAGCGAATCGGGCGAGGTCGTCTCGCTGGAGCGGGTGCTGGTGTAGGCGACGACTTTTTGCCGGCTCTCGCACACCGTCCGGCGACGATGGGTGACGACACCGACGGTCCCTCGGCCGAGGCGGACGACGGCCTCCCGGCAGACGATGACGACGACCGGAGCCTCCATCGACGGCTGTTCCACGGGTTCCTCGACGTGGTCGAGTTCGTGCTGAGCCTGTTCTGACGGAGGGTCCCGGCAAACGCCGACCCGGGGCGTAGCTTCTTGCTCGCGGCCGCCGGACTCCGGGCATGGACATCGGCACCGCGAGCGCGGCGCCCGGCGAACTGGCACGCGGCCACCTCGAACTCACCGACCTCCCGACGGGAATCCCCGAGCGACTGCCCGTGATCGTCGCGAACGGGGCAGAAGCGGGGCCGACGCTGTGGATCACCGGCGGCGTCCACGGCGACGAGGCCACCGGCGTCGCGGTCACGCAGGACGTCATGCGCGAGGACCTCCCCCAGCGAATTTCGGGTGCGGTCGTCGCCGTCCCGGTGGTCAACCCCGCGGGGCTGCGTCGGAACGTCCGGACCTCTTACTACGGCGACGACGACCCGAACCGGAAGTTCCCCGACCCCGAGAGCGACTCCTCGACGCCCCCGGAGGTGCAGGAGCGGATCGACGAGCGCCTCTACGACACGATCGTCGACTCCGCGGACGCGCTGATCGACAACCACACCGCGGGCGTGAACTCCCACCCGTTCGTGATCCGGGACCGCGTGCTGTACGGCGAGCGCCGGACCGAATCGGAGGCGGAGGCGCTGGCGGACGAACTGGAGGCGCTGGTCGAGGCGACGGGGCTGCCGGTGCTGACGGAGTACCCCGCCGAGGAGTACGTCGACAAGGGACTCCAGCGATCGACGGCCGGCGCGGTCTGCAACGCCGCCGGCATCCCGGCGTTCACGACCGAACTCGGCGGCCACAGCGTCGTCACCGAGGCGGCCCGGGCGGCGGGCGTCGCCGCCGCCTACGGCGTGATGGACGAACTCGGGATGCTCCGGGAGTGGCCGGACGCGGTCGAGGAACCCGGGGCGTTCGAGTCGCCGGTCGAGTTCCCCGTCCGGCGGTTCCGCGGCCCGCGGACCGAGACGGCCGGCCTCCTGCGCCACCGCGTCGAGGCGGGCGACGCCGTCGAGGCGGGCGAGGTCGTCGCGGACGTGGTGAGCGCGGCCGGCGAACGACTGGACACGATCGAGGCGGAGCACGACGGCTACGTGCTCGGCCGCAAGGAGGGGTTGGCGGCCTACGAGGGGGACGCGGTGCTCAGCATGGCGGCCCGCGACGACGGCGCGCTGGTGGCGCCGCGGGACGCCGAGTAGGGCTCTCGGTGTGGAGGAAACGAAGCGAAGTGCTTAACTGCCGGACGGCGCTGTCTCTACGTGCGGGACCGTAGGGTAGTGGTATCCTCTGCCGATGGGGTCGGTAGGACCTGAGTTCGAATCTCGGCGGTCCCATACCACATCCTCCTGAGTCGGGACAATTCGACCGCTCAGGGCTCTCTATCCATCCTTCAGTCTCTGAGCCGTTGGTCTAACCAGCGCTCAGTCTGTACAAGGTGGTCCGCGTGAATCCGCACACGGGCACGCTCGGAACCGAGAAGGACTCCGAGTTCCGGTGCGGGACCTGCAAAGCGCGTTGCACCCGTAGCCCGTCCGACGGCACCGAGTACGGGCACCTGATCGGCTGCCCACACCGTCCGGACGATCTCACGATCGGATCCTCCGGAGGCGGGCACTACTACCGGCCCGATTCGGAGTCGGTCTCCGGAGGTGAGTCGGCTTGACCGAAGCCTTAGGCCCAAAGGCCGGTGAAGTCGGCATCCCCGTCGACGCCATCTGTATCGGCTGCTCCTCGAGCGGTCGCGATCGGAAGACGACGAAGCGGGTCACGCTCGACGAACTCGATGCCGAGGATCCCGATGAGATTAAGACCGGGACGTTTCGACACGTCTGCCACGAGTGTCAGACTGCGACGTTCTGGAACGTCGTCGACGTTCGTCACGACCTGCTGGACGATGATCGGGGTGGGTCGGTGTGAGCCAGCCTCGACAAGCGCCCGCGAATCACGAAGCGGACATGTTCTGGTGGTTCACCGAGAACGGTCTCTCTCCCTATCACGCGCTCTGCCAGCTCGTGCTGGCCGGTGACGGGAAGATCGAGACGCAAACCGAGATCGGCGGCCGTACCTGGGTGATCAAGATCTACTACTCCGAGAGCGGGATCGCAGCACGACCCGAGGATCCGATCGACGGACGCCTCTGGGAGCTGAACCTCCACGCCGACGGCCCCGATGAAGCGGGCGCCGACTACAACATCTCCCCGCGTTTCGACGGGATGGAGAAAGCCTCAGACGGTGAGGAAGCCAACATCCCGTGGTGCGGTGGTGACGGTGTCGACGTTCACGTCCAGGGCAGTAACCTCGGCCTCGAGGAGTACCAGTACCTCCTCGCCCAGTCGGTCCAAGCTCTCGCCGATGCAGTTGGGAGTGACTTCAGCCGTTCCTATTTCAGAAACATCCGCGACGACAGTAGCATCGTCACCTGCGAACTCTACGTCCGACTGATGCGGGAGTACAGCCGGAAGCTCACGCGCTCGGACGGCGCGTTCTACCGATTGATGCACCTGATGAACACCCGAGACAACACGACGTGGGCGTACTCGGGGAACAATGAGGATGGCGTCGCGAAGCGGCACGCCTTCGAGGTTGGCCCCTCCGCCAGCCACGAAATGATTCCCGGGAACCGTCTGGGGAAGCGTCTGAAGTGTTACCACCCGAAGCACATCCGCGAAGAGGAGAGCAGCGACGACGCGCTCTCCTCACCGAAGTTCGGGGTGGCGTTTCACAAGTCCCTGAACGACCACGACTCGGTCCGATGGGGGGATCGCGACGACCTACTCCGGGAACTTGAGGAGACAGTTCACAACGTTCTGGAGTGGTCGGGCATCCCGATCCAACCGGACGAGACCGTGTTCGTCGAAGACGACCACTTCGGGATATCCGAATCGGAACGGGATATCGCGATCATCTCTGACCCAACACCCGAACTCGAGGCCGAACAGGAGCTCTTGGTCGCTCGTACGCTGAACGATCTGATGCCGTCCTCCCAGTCTGTCCTGGAGCGACTAGCGACGGACGGCGGCCAGCCCGTTCAGCAGGTAGCCGACGAGACCGGGTACTCCATCAGCCAGATCTACCGTGCACTCGCTCAGCTGGGCGATGACGTGATCGAGAACGACAACGGGCTGATTCAACTCCAGAGCGAGAAGCTACGCCAGGAGATCGCTTCCGTCGTCGACCGGCTCGAGGAGCACGTCGTGAACGCGGGGAACCGCGTGGCGAAGCTCGCGCGTCTGGAGACACGGAGTGCCGCCGACAGCGCGTTCTCGAAGTGGATGGACAAGTACGGCGCTCGCTTTGTCAGGGACGACGGTGACGGCGACGACGGCGGCGTTCTACGCTTCGACATGGTGCTCTCCGAGATGAAGAGTCTCGACGCTCCGTACGTCGACGACATTCTTCGCGAAGGGCGTGAGGCGTGGACCTCGGCCGGTCGAGACGTATCCGAGTTCGCCCAGCTCCGCTACGAGGCTCCCGACGTACTCCACGGTCCGAACTCCCGGCGCGTGGGCTCGAAGATCACCTGGTAGCGCCGCGACTGACGAGAGGCATCACTATCCAACGGTTCTGTTCTTTATAAGTAACTCCGCGTCCCAGCGGCATATTCGTCCTTGGAGCGCTCTCGATCGTCCCGATCGATACGCTTGACCCGCCGCGACAGCGCGGTCCTCTCGCACTCGGTGCGAGGATCCCCTTAGGGAGTGTCCCTAAAAGGGACATCCAGAAAAATACCCCCGCACCGCTCAGCATCTCCAGTTGATGCACGGGAAGCGGAGGTTGTGGCTCCTTCAGGTTCCTATGATCTGTATGACTCCGACACCAACAATCAGTACCGAGAGGAAGGCAGCCAGATACTGTGCGTATCTTGGGAGAAGGTAGTTTACTCTATAGTAATCTCTGTCGTACACCATGAATGTATAGGCCCTAGCTCGTCTATTGCCTGATCTATTCCTTGTTTCGTAATCGTAGTCGCCATCTGACTCGTGGACCACCGCAGTGTCAATCCTTACCGCAGCATGGCCTCGGTGTGAAATCATATCCGGGTTCAGAGTCCCAGTTGTGCTCTCGCCTGGCTCCAATCCGAGGTTAATGCTTGCGTGCTCTTCCCCGTAGTCATCGTCTGATTCATCGAACTCTACCCGGGCAATCACTCTACCACCGATGGAAGCATCCGAGATATTCGTTGCCTCGATCACAAACTCTGGATTCTGATCTGTGAAATAGACAGACCGACGACGCTCGAGGTCGCCAGAAACACTCATCGATAGCATATCCTCACTAGCGTCGGACCTTTTCCGAAATGTAACCTCTCGACTGGCGGGCATGCAGGCTTCCTTGCCGCCTAGACAATGAATCCCCTACCTGGTTGAGTCCCTAACGGGACAGGGACAGCAAAATACACCGCACCGCCCCCCACCGCACGCAGAAATCTCCAGTTGAAGCAGATGAAACGAAGGGGGGTTAGAAACGGTCCGCGAGAGCGCCCACCTTTGCCTTGACCACGCTGATCACGACGGCCGAGATCGCGACCACGGCGAGCACGATGCGGATCTCCTCGACGCCGGTGACGAGCAACTCTCCCCAGCTCCCCAGCGACGCGACCCACATACCGATCGGGCTCCGGCCGCAGCCCCAGCGCGTACACCAGCCGAGAACGCTGTGCAAGAGCGCCCATCCGAAGAACGTGAACGCGAACACGAGCGTCACCGCGCCCTTGACGCGATCGAGGCTCATGCGCTGCCACCCGCGAGCGCGTCGACGGCCCAGCGGACGAACCGCCGACCCGGCCCGCTGCCCTGTTCGACGAGGACTCGAAACGCGTTGCCCAGATGCTCGGTGATCACGCCCGGGTTCGGGTCGATCCAGCCGAACGCTAGTGCTGCCGCGATCGCGACCAGCGTTGCCGCTGTGTACGCGACCACAGCCGCGCCCAGCGACGCCATACGCGCGCCGGCGCTCTTGGCCCGGAAGAGGTAGAACACGACCATCAGGCACGCCACGGACGCCAGCGCGCCGCCCTGAACGCCGAGCATCCGGAGCACGTCGAGCACCGCCGACATGGCTCAGTTCTCCCCCTCTCCGAGGTCCAGTTCGACCTGCGTGTCCGGCGTCGATGCCTCGGCCTGCTGGGTCTTCTGGCGCTGATAGATCACGTACGCGACGATCCCCAGCACGATCAGCACGACCAGCCCGCCGACCTCGGCGAGCACACCCTGAAGCGCGCCGAGGACCGAGCCCGGCCGGATCGCTTCGAGCGCCATGATCGACGCGATCCCGACGGTCGGGATCGTCACCCACCACGGCACGTCGGCGCTCGTCCGGGCGTTGATCTGCCAGAGCCCGAAGAACACGGCGATCGCCGCGATCACCGCGCCGACGCCGCTCGCTGCTGCGTCGCCGAGTGCGAACACGGTCGCCCGCCAGATCGAGGAGATCGTCCCCGGCGAGACGAGTTCGAGCGCGGCGACGGCGACGATCGTCGAACCGACGAGGAGCAGAGCGTTGCCCCGGATGCCCGACGCACCACCGAACCGGCGCCCGGCCCAGAACAGGCCCGCGACCGAGATCCCGACCGCCGGCACGACCAGCACCAGCGGCGCCGACGAACCTGGCGACTGCTGTTGCGGCACCACGCCGCCGACGGAGTCAGAGCGGTCACGCTGCCGGATCTCGAACGTTTGTGCGGACGTGAGCCCCGTCGAGAACTGGACCGGACTCTCCGCGCGATCGGCGTCGATCTCGCGGGACTGCGTCACCGACCAGAGGACGTAGCGGTTCCCCGCGGTCGTGTCGTGGTAGGTCACGTCGACGGAGGACGATCCCGCGACTCCCTCGTCGGAGAACCGGAAGCGCGGCGCCTCCGGGTTCTCGACGTGGACCGCGATCTCGCCGTCGACCGGCTCGACCTCGAGCGGGATCGTGCGGACGCGCGCAGTGCTCCCCTCGTTCGCGTCCGCGAAGTGGAGGAGCTGATCGCCGCCGGAGTCAACCGTGACGTAGGCGCTGTCGCCCGTCCACGTCTCTTCAGCGGCGTAGTGAACGCGATCCATCCCGGAGAGATCGAGTGCGAAGTTCTCGCTACGATTCTCGATCTCGATCTTCGTGTCGAGTTTGTCGCCGTCGACGGTCGGCTCGAGCACGTCGATCGCGCCGTTCCGGACGCCGACCTTGTAGCCCGTCGCTCGGATGTCGATCTCCGAATCCGCGGCCACGTCGCCGAGTTGGACGGTCAGATCGGTACCGTTCAGCGTGTAGTCGTTCGTCTCGTTCCACGAACCGCCGTTGCGTCGGACCTCCACCGCGTTGATCTCGACGACATGCTCGTTGAACGTCAGCGTCGACTCGGCGTCGGCCACCGCGCTCGGGAACGTGTGCGAGACGTTGAACGACTCGGTCCAGCTCGTCGCTTCCACGCTGACGCTCTTCGTCGTCCCCGCGGCGTCGTGGCTGTACTCGAAGCCGACGAGGGACTCAGGCCCGCCGGCGGAGCTATTCGTCGTGACCGTGACGTTGTTCGTCCCCTCGCGGAGCCACGCCTCGTTCGTCGCGAGCGAGATCGTCTCGTTCTTGTCGAGGACACCGTCGTGGGTGGTCTCGTAGCCGTTAACTATCACACCGGGGTCTTCCGTCTGGGTTCGCTCTTTCAGGTCAACCTCAATATCCACGGCACCGCTCGTCGCCGATACCGTCACCGTGTCGTTGCTGACCGAGAGGCTCGATAACGTGCGTGTCACGCTCTCGCTCCCCGATAGCGTCCCCGAGTAAGACGCTTCAAGCGATCCGTCGCCGTCGATGTCGAGTCCGGGATCAGTCACCTCATTCTGTACTAACTGGATATCGGCCCAGTAGCCATCGAGAGCGGTGGTTCCGACGCTTCGGGTATACGTCGAGGACGTTGAGCCGTCCCAGTCAAATGCGAGCTGGAGGTGATCGTTAGCTCCGTCGCTGTCGGAGTTGGTAGTCACGAACTCAACCGTGTAGTTCGTGCCGGCAGTAAGCTCGATATTTGAGTCGAGAGGCACCGATTGACGGCCCGACGACCACGAGGGTTCCCACCCGCTTTTGACGAGAGTTCCCTCCGCCCATGTCGAATCGGGCGTCCCTTGGCTGATGTAAATGTCGACAGATGCGGAATACCCCGATCCGTCAGTAGCGCCAATGTACGGCCGCAACTCGCTGACATTCACGTTTTGATCCGGTTGGATCATAATCCCGGCCTTGATACCGTTCCCGGTGCCGTCGTCGCCGATCACATACCGGCTCGCGTCGGTATTGCCGTCTCCTTCGCCGTTGAGCGGGTTATAAACCGGAGCCTCGGCCGGTTTGAATGTCACTTCCGGGCTGCCGCTGGCCGGGCCAGTCGGATCGAGGTTGCCGCTGATGTCGAGCGTTGCTGTGTCGCCGTCTGATAGTGTATTCGCGGAAACGTTATCCCACTCGCTGTTAGTCACGCCCGTCACATTTATCGAGAAGTCGTCGACGCCGTCCAGCGAGCTCAGTTCGTACTGGTACTGCGTCCCGTTGCCGGCGGCGTCGCCGTCCAGCTTGATCCCGCCGGTGAACGTCACGCTGTTCGACGAGAACTCCGGGACGTGGAACACGCCGACTGTGCCCTCGCGCTCGATCGGTGAGCGCCACTCCTCGCCGCTCTCATGCGTCCCGTACGCGACCTTCGGGACGAACCCGACGCCCTTCTCAAGCACGTCGAGACCGACCGCAACGTCGCGGCCCTCGTGGACCTCGTCGTCGCGCAGCACGATCGCGACCTCGTCGTTCGCGACCACGCTCGCGTTCGGCCCCAAGTGCTCGTCCGCCCGCTCGGGCGTCGTGAGCACGACCTCGAGCGATCCCGCGTGCTCGCTCGCGTAAACTGCACCCTCGAGGTCGCTCGCGCGGATGGGCAGATCCGCGCCCTCGGGCACGTCCTCGCTTATCTGCCCGCTCCCGAGCGCGACCATGCCCTCGGGTCCGTCCGCAGCGCTCACGGGCGCCGGCACGACCGCCGCGCCGAACATCGACACCACCAACAGCGACGCGATGAACGTCGCGAAAGTTCGTTCTCGGATTCTCGTCATGTTTCTCCTCCAGTGTGTGCTGAGGTGCCGCTGAACCCCACCCCCGGGGGGTGCTCCCAGTTGAAGATTAAGCCACGCGCGCGTGCGAGGCCAACTGATCCCGCGATCTCGATCGGCATATCAGACCGTGGAGAGGTCGATCTTCGACGCGACCCCCGGGTTCGATCGCTTCTTTTCGATCTTCGCGAGAAAACGCGCTCTCGCGAGATCGTCGATCGACCCGTCATAGCCCCACCGCCTCGAAGTCGAAGTCGATGGAGACCTCCGCGTCGAGGCGGGCTCCGCGCTTGATGTTCGGCCAGTTGATCGAGGCGTAGTTCGAGTCGTTCCACACCATGGCCTCGCCCTTGCCCATATCCCGTGTGTAGCGACTCGTCGGGATGGGGCAGGTCTTGTCGCCGGGCAGCGTCTTCCCGATCGGCGGCGTCATGCCGTTCATCGTGATCCACCAGCGCTGCTTGGCGCGGAAGAAGTGGCTCACCTCCGAGAGCGCGTGCGAGTACGAGTAGACGCTCACACCCTTCTTCCGGGCGTCAGCGAAGTCCTTCGCGAAGTTCCGGACCTTCTGGTACTCTTCGTGCTCGTCCTTCTGCGCGTCCGGATCGAAGATGTTCCCCGCCTCGTCGAACATCAGCGAGGTCCAGTGCGTGAACAGGTCCGACTTGATCCGCCCCTGCACGAACGCGAACCACCACTGGTCCGCCGGCGTCGGCGACGACGGTCCTTCCTCGCCGACCGGCGTCACGCGCCCGGGCGGGTGGTACGCGAACCTGCTCACGTCCTCGCACCCGCGATGGAGCGGGTCCGGGAACACGACGTAGAACTGTCCCTCGATCAGCTGACCGAGGAGATCGAGCGGCGACGAGTACCGGATCACGTCCCGGCAGATGTCCTCGAGGCCGACCACGAACGACGAGACCTCGGGCGAGTTCGGGACGATTCGGACCTCCACCGGGATTCCCTCCGGCACCGCGATCGTCGCCCACGGTGCGAGCGGCAGCCACTCAGCGCGGTCGTTGGTCCCGCTGTCGTCCATCGTGTCCGCCAGCAGCACCGTCTCGTTGTTGACGCCCTGAAGCACCGAGGCGGTGAAGTCCATCAGCGTCGACTTCCCCGAGCCGGGTTTCCCGTACGCGAGGTAGTCGGAGCCGCCAGCGGTCCACGCGTCGATCGTCCGGCGACCCTGAGCCTTCGGCGCTACCCGGTGCCCATCGTCGTCGGCGATCCACTCCAGCACCTTCGCCCGTGGTCGGGGGAAGTCCTCGAGCGCCTCGTGGCTCGGGTACGGCTCGTCCGGGTCGAAGTCGACCTCGCCGACCAGCTGCTCGACGAGCTCGATCTCGCGCTCTCGCATGTGGACCAGCGGCGTGACCCATGCCGAGGGATACGTTGCGACGTTCTTTCCGCGCTTCTCGTTCAGCGCGAGGTACTTGTGGAACGGCGCGATCCCGAGCGACTTGTACATGTCCTGCCCGTCGTTGTGGTTGGGCAGCGTCGGATCTCCGCGTGCCTGAGCGGACTTGTCGTGCGTGTCGAAGACCTGCGACATCTGCTGCCGGATCTCCGACTCGGTCTGAACCTCGGTGCGTAGTGATTTGCTCATGAAGTGGGGTAGGTAGCTGGGCTGTGGTCGGTCGTCTCTCCGCCGGAGACAGCCTCTCCGGCGCGGTCAGCAAGCTCTGCGATCGCGAGGTTGAACGGCCCGAGCAGCTCGCTCGCGATGAACGTCTCCCGGAAGAACCGCGGGGCGCCGTCGTCGTACCGGCGCTCGATGAACATCTCTCGAAGCGGCTGCTCGCGCCAGAAGTCCGCTGCGAGGTCCTCGTCGATCTCGCCGAACGACGCTTGGATCGCGGTCGGGACCCACGTCTCGACCACGTCGTCCAGCGAGCCGAAGCCCTCGAGGCCGCGGTCGATCACCCACTCCTGGCGCTCGGCCGCCTCGGTGATCGCGGGTCGCATCGCCGGATCGCTCTGGACCTCCGGGTCCACCCGCATCGGGCTGTCCTCGTCGTGGTCGTGGGTGCGCTCCACCGTCGACCACCGGATCGAGCGCAGCGCCGACCGGCACGCCGGGATCAGGTCCTCGCTCGCGAGGACGGTTCTGTACTCGCGGGCGTGCTCGGGCTCGAGCGCAGTGTCGCCCTCGTCAACCCATCGGAACCGCTGGTCGGTGACGATGTGCGTCGAGAGCTCCGAGCCGGACATGAGCCGCTCGAGGTGCCACTCTCGATCGAGGTAGCCGAGCGTCAGCACCGACGCCTCGTGGCACCAGCGGAGGAGGTCCTCGCGGCTCTCGAAGCCCGCCAGCCATGACCGGATCAGGTCGCGCTGGTCACGCGAGAGCGTCTCCAGCGCCGCCCTCGTGGCGTCGGCACCGAACTCCGGCGGCGAGAGATCAGTCATCGCTCGCCGCCTCCGTGCGCGCCTGCTGGGCGCTGTCTTGGGTCAGTTCGGAGTCGAGGTCCTCCGGCACGTCGCCGTTGAGTTCCTCCATGACCTGCTCGAACCGGGAGAGCTCCGACTCCTCGGTCTGGCGCTTGTGCTCGGCGGCGTTCTTGCCCATCTCCTCGTGGTACTTCTGCCGGAAGTAGTCCCGATCAGCGACCTCGTCGAATTCCTCTTTCGCGTCGACGAGTGCGACCAGCACACTCCCGTACGAGGCCGGTGCGAGGTGCCACTCGGCGAACCCCTTCACGGGCTGGCCGGCGTACATCGCCGCCGGGATCGCTGAGACGAGCAGGCCGATCGCCGAGCTCGCGACCAGCAGGCCGCCGAGGAGCCAGCCGGCCGCGAGAATCCCGGCCGCCGGGATCAGTCGCTCCCACGCGACCGCGGTGAGCTGATCGACGATCTGGTCCACGGCCCCCGCATCCGGGTCTGTCTCCGGTGGCTCGTAGAGGTGCGAGAGCGACCAGCCCTCCCGCTTGACCGTCGTCGGGTCCGACTCGAACGGGTCCGCGAAGTAGATCGTGTCGTAGCTCCCTCGGCCCGGGAACCGGAGGCTCGGATCCTCGGTTCGCTCCTCGCCCCCGCAGAACAGGGAGAGCTCCGGGATCGCTCCTCGAGCCCGCGCGAGGTAGGGCGTGATCCCGTCGACCACGAGCCCGCGGACGCCGTCGACCTCCGCGACCTCGTAGGACTCGACCCTGACCGGGATGTCCCCCGACCCGTCCTCGTGGGCCTGCGGCGAGGTCATGTCGACGTGGACGACGCCGACGCTCTCCGTGTCGTCACCCCACCAGTTGATCGCCGCGATCGTCGCGAACAGCGCGACCAACGGGATGAGAATCCACGGCGCCTCAGCGACCGTCGAGAGCACCTGCTGGTAGCCCAGCACGAACGTCAGGAAACCGATCGGGAACGCCCCCGCGATGTAGAGCCAGATCGGGTAGCCCGGCCCTTTCCCGGCGCGTTCGTGCAGCCGGTGGGCCAGCTTCATGAGCGCAAGCGTGAGCACCAGCATGAGCAGCACGAAGCCGAGTCCCCAGAGTGCGAGGTCGCTGCGCGTGTCGATCGAGACCGGCTGCGCGAGCACTGAGGTCTTGATGTTGAACCGCCATGTCGCGTCCCCGTCTGGGCCGGAGACGAACATCGTCACGCGCTCGAGCTCGTCGTAGCTGGTCAGCAGGTCGATCGACTCCCGGTCGTACCCGCCCGAGAGCGTCACGCTCGTCTCCTCGACCGTCTGGTTCACCGCCGCCGGCTCGTACCGGACGTTCCCCTCCTCGTCCTCGACGCGGACCTGACCCTTCTGCCAGTACACCAGCTCCACGTCGAGTTCAGTCGTCGTGTCCCAGCCGAGGAACCCGCCGAGGTAGACCTCGTCGCGCTTGACGGTCGTCCCGCTGCTCAGGTAGTTGTACGTCGCCGGGTTCCCGGCCGAGGAGCCGAGTCCCGTCAGAGCGTACCGAAGCCACAGCTGGCCGTCGCCGTATCGACGAACCGAGGGTGGTGCGGTCTCAGACCCACGGACGCCCCGGTCCCGAAGCTCTTCAAGCGTGTAGGGGCCGGTCTCTACTGTCGTGTTCGCGGTCGTGTTGGCCGTCTCGTTCTCTTGGGCGGTGACAGTCGGCGCTCCCGCAGCGACCGCGAGAAGCGCGAGCAGCGCCACGACGGCGACCACACCGCGGGAGCGTCCCCGCATGTCAGTTCCTCACCGCCGTTGTGATCCCGAGCACTGCGACCACGATCATCGTCCCGCCGACGACGCCGATCTCGAGCCAACCGCCGAAGCCGGCGATCGCGAGGAACCCGAGCACGGCCTGTCCGACGCCCGCGGGCGAGGTCGCGACCACGTCGCCCACGGTGCCGATCAGCCCCGTGAACTCAGAGACCGCGACGACGATGCTGAACACCGCCGCCGAGAGCACGCCCACGACCGTCTCCGTGGTCCTCGAGGTCGCTTTCGGAGCGTCCTCGGTAGATCGGTAGTTGATCACCCACAGCGCGACCACTGACAGCAGGCCGCCCAGGGCCGCCACGACGGCGAGCGTCGAGAGGGGGATCATCGTCGATCGACCTCCCCCCGCATGCGGGGTGTCTGTTCGTCGTTCATCTGTTCGGAATCCGTCATGAGTTTGAGTTCCGTCGTTCGTTGAGGTTCTTCGCTATCCGATACAGCCCGTACACGGCCGTCACGAGGGCGATAGCCGTCGAGAGGCTCGAGAAGAGCCCGACCGGCAGCCACGCCACGTTCGGCGCCGCCGCCGCCAGCCTCGCCGTGACCATGTAGATCAGCCCGCTCTGGTTCAGGAAGAAGTCGAGCGCGAGCATGAGCGCGCCTCCGCCGTTGATCAGCAGATCCGCGCCCGCTGCGAACACTCCCCCGATCCCGAGAGCGAGCCCGCCGTCGCGCTTGCTCATGTGATGATCACCACCAGTCGGTAGGTCGCGTACAGCAGCGCTGCCGTGATCGCCGCCACCGCGGCGAAGATCAGTGCCGAGACCAACGGGGCGAAAACCCCGGCCGACTCCGCGATCCCGCCTATCGCACTGATCGGCGTGTCGACAGCGACCGAGACGAACATGTCCCCGATCTTCCCCAGCTGCGAAGCGATCTCCGAGCCGCCGCCGAGGAGCACTCCGCGAATCGTCGAGATGACGTTGATCCCGGAGCCCACGACCGCTGAGACCAGTCCGAGAATCCCGCCGACGAAGATCGACAGCACGACGCCGCGAATGTACCCGTCCGGGTCGTTCGCGAACTTCTCCATCGCGGAGCCTCCGTTGGAGGAGCTCCCACTCGAACCGTCTCCGGAGGTGCTCCCGCTCGATCCGCCGCTCATCGTGTTGAGCGAGGAATCACTAGACAAAGCGAGACACCCCCCAGAGGATCAGGGACAGCGATAGCACGGTCACGAGCACTGCCATCGGGAACGCCAGCAGTCCCCACGATGTGATCGCCGTTCTGCCCGTCTCGATCGCAGCCTCTACCTCGCCCGCTCCGGCCTCGAACGGGGCGCTCAGCAGCTTCGCGTACCACGACCCGTAGCCCGAGATCACGCCGTTGATCCCGGTCACGATCAGATCGATGAAGGACGCGTACATCCACCCGAGGAGGGTGACGAACGTGCCGACGATCCCGGCCGCGAGGCCCTTCCGTCCGGTCCAGACGATAGAGCCCCCCTCGATGTACTGGTCCGGGTCGGTGTCGGCGCCGCTCATGTTACTCGTCCTCGTCGGAGAACACCGAGAGCGGGTTGATCTCCGTGTTCGTGATCCACCAGAGGAAGATGCTCATCCCACCGACCGAGACCAGCACCGCGACCGGGAACGCGAACGGCCCCAGCAACGACGCTGTACCCGTAGCCAACGACTCGGCGGAAGTCTCCGCGCCCGCGTCAGTGATGATCACCGGCGCGCCGATCGTCCCTCCGATGTAGTCAGCGATCGATCCCGTGAACGCGCCGATCGGCTCGAAGATCGTCGACTGGAGGTTCAGGATGAAGCTCGCGATCGCGATCCCGAGCGCCGAGAGCGACGAGCCGATCACCGCGCCCTGCGCGTAGCCACCGACGCCTTGCTCCTCGACGCCAGTAGTCCCGTCTTCGACCGCGTCTTGGGCAGTGTAGTCGTCGGCCATCCTACTGCCCCTGACCCGAGCCTCGGGCCTTCCAGATGCCCAGCGTGCCGACCACGCCGGTCAGAGCAGCCACGATCCAGCCGATCGGATCGCTCATGAACCCGCCGCTGTTGTTCGACATCGGTGCAGCACCGCCGCCGCCGGAGCCGGACGAGACCGCCATCTCGGTGACGATCCCCTCGTCCTCGGTCACGACCGCGTGGATGCCGATCTGGTCGCCCGCGCTAGCATTCTGCGAGATCGTCACCTCGGCCTCCATCTCGGCGTCTTGGAAGTGATTGGTGACATCAGTCCACGATACTTCATCGAGATTGTCCAGCGTCGGTAGCGAGGAGAGGTCGTGTGCGTACTCGACGGTCTGATAGGCGCTCTCCGGGTGCCGGACCTCGCCCACCAGCGTCCCCGCCTTGACTACGTCTACGTCGTACAGGCCTCCGGGAACCTCGAGCCCGCCAGCCATCTTGAAGCGATGGGAGTAGGTACCGCGCTCGACCGGCTCGATCGCCGCGTCCCAGTTACTCGCGGGCGACTCGTCTGCGCGGACCTGCGTCTTGTACTCGAGGTTCCGGATCGTCGCGTCGCTGAACTGCTCGGTCAGCGTCGAGAGCGACGTGATCCACGACATCCCCGTCGGCTCGACGAGTGTCTCCGTGACCACCGTCTCCTCCGCGGAGTCGTACACTTCGCGCTCGCCGAAGGTCCACTCCGTGTCGAGTTCGAGGTTCAGGCCGTGGATCGTCAGGTCCGCGTTGGCTTCGGAGATCTCGATCACGATCTCCTCGAGCGTGTCGAGGTTCGTCCCGCCGGACAGCTTCCCGAGCTCGACTTGGTAGACGATCCCTTGACCCTGTGTGGTCGCGATCGTCGACTCTGCCGCGGAGTCGGCCGCCGAGTCGATCGTCGTGACGACCGACGCACCGCCGGCGTCGACGGCCTTCACGTTGACCACTGCGCTGGCCTCGAGCGTGTTCACGTCCAGGACCAACTGGAGCATCTTCCGCTGCTCGCCGGAGTCGATCGTGAAGTTCGAGAACGTCGCCGAGGCCACATCGCCGCTCGTCTGACTCGAGGTCGAGACCGTGAGCGCGTCTTCGGCGTCGCCGACGGTGATCGAGCCGGCAGTGCTCGAGGCGTCGGTCGTCCACTCTTGGGCGTCGAGCGCGGAGACGGGCTCTTCCTCGCCGTCGGCGTTGGTCCGCGTCACGTCTCGCGGGAACGCGGTGTACTCGCTTGTGTCGATCTCGCTAGGGTGGAAGCCCACAGGGTTGTGGGTCTCGTCGTCCGCCTCCGGCGGCTCGGCGAGGACGGCCCCGAACTCCTCGGTGAACGACTTGATGTTCCCGTCGTTGTCGACGTAGTCGAGCTCGCCCATGTCGGCCACGTCGTGCTCGGTCACGCGGAACTGCGCGCCCGTGAGCCGCGGCTGGGGCGTGTACTCGCTGTCGAAGTTGGGAACGAGGTCCTGCTGTTCGGTCTCGGACTGGGCGGCTGCCGTACCGGCCGTCGCTGCGGTCGCGGCGGCGGCGCCGACGCCGGCGAGGAACGCTCGCCGACCCATCGGCGTGTCCGAGATCGCCGGGAACGCGAAGGTGACACTCCCCGGGTGCGCGAAGTGTGCGGCCCCCAAGAACGCGTCTCGGTAGGTCGTAGTCGATGCTGTCTCGTCAGTAGTGTCTTCGGTCATGAACTCAGAATGGACGTTTCCGCCGTCCTCGGCGCGGTTGTCGTGCGTTTCTCGGAGTCCGTCGACGTAGGCGCGGAACCTCTCGCTGAGGTCGATCCCCGTCGGCGACCAGCTCGGCGTCACGCTGCGGCCCCCGCTGGGTCAGCGCTGTCGTCGACGCCGGCGCCGCGCCGAACTCGGTACTCGACCGCGAGGATCGCGAGGATCGAGACGATCACGGCGACGCCGACGCTCGCGACTAGCGCGAGATCGAGCGTCCAGTACGGCCCGAAAAACCCGTAGTCGTAGTAGGTCGTTCCCCAGCCCGCGCCGTCCGGGTTCTGATAGACGCTACCGTTCGGTTCCTCGTAGAACTCCCCACCCGCCAGCGCGATTTGGAACAGCACCGACTGGGCGATCAACGGCAGCCCCGCCGCCGCTACCAACTGGCGCGCCGACGCTCGAGGTCGGAGTCGATCCCGGATCATGCCAGCCCCACGATGAACTCGGCGCCGTAGTACGCGATCACGAGCATCGAGATCGAGAGCAGCATCGCGACCACGATGATCAGCGAACGGGCGAACTGCCAGAGGAGTCGGTTGAACTCCTCCATCGCGTCCGCTGCTGATCCGAGCCGCTCTCCTGCCTCGAGATCGACCCCACCCTCCGGCTCTGGGAGATCCTGCTCGCTCTGTGTTGCCGGGAGGTCGCCCTCACTCATACTGGATCAGGTCCTCGTCGACGCCGACCTCTTGCAGCGCGTCGGTGAGCGCCTCCGAGGTCTCCTCTGACACCCCTCGGATCACGACGCCGGGCTCTCCGGCGTCGGGCTCGCGCGCTCCGCATCGCGGGCAGAAGATCGAGTCGTCAGGAATCTCGATCCCGCAGGCTGAGCAGGTCGTCGAGGACGGCGCGATCCGGTCCGCGATCCGCTTCCGGACCGTCCTCACCATCGCCGCCTCCGGCGCTCCCAGCGCTGTGGGTCGTGCCTTTTCTCCGCCGTGTCGGGCTCTGTCTCAGAGCCCCGAGTGTCGTCGTCCATACTTGTCGTCGGCCGAGCCGCTCGGCCGATACTCGCGAATGGCAACGACAGCGCCTAAATCGCAGAAAATTGGGGGGAATCTAATAGACTTTATGAGAATCTGTTCGGTTCTCCCGTTTTATGATAGACCACGAGAGTCGAGACGTATGGGCATCGAGGAACGATTCGCGGACTGCCGGACCGCACAGGAAACCAAGGGCAGCGTGACGGTCACGATCCCCAGTCCGCTCGCCGAGGAGTGGGAGATCGAGCAGGGAGACCAGATACCGTTCTACGCGGAGGAGGGCGACGACACGGCCGAGATTCGCCGTCCCGGGAAGCGCGACGACTGAGTTCTAGAGAATATTCTCATAGAAGACACTGAAAGCAGCTATCCCAGAAGCAACTGTGATGCACATAAGGGCCGCAATAAGCCCGAAAAACACAATATAAACCCTGAGCGGTGAGCCACCAAACCCGGACGCGAACGGCGTTATCGAGAATATTGCAGCGAGGCCCATGAAGGATACTGAACCTAACACCAGAACAATCCCCAAATTGAGTGATTCTATTTCGAACAGTTCCCTCAGATTGGAGAACGCTACGAGAAGTAGAGCAAGCGCAGGCAGTGATAGAGCGATGAGACGGAGTAGATCGCCGTATGATGCCGGGTCGGCCATGTCAAACGGTCGGAGATGGTATTGTTTAGGCTTTACCCTGAGAGGCCGAAAACGATCGAACCCACGCCTGTACTACGCGAACCCCGCCTCCTCGAACGCCTCGTTCACGACGCTCGGCGTCGGCGCGTTCAGGTAGGGCTCGATCGCTTGGAACGAGTCCCAGCCGCCCACCTGCATGACCACGCGAGGGTTCATCTGTCGATCGACGAGGAGCCGCTGCGCGAAGCGCCGGCGGAGATCGTGGCTC
This sequence comes from Halolamina salina, assembly GCF_054653455.1. Lineage (NCBI taxonomy): Archaea > Methanobacteriati > Methanobacteriota > Halobacteria > Halobacteriales > Haloferacaceae > Halolamina > Halolamina salina. The sequence goes on from NZ_BAAIGE010000002.1 coordinate 2,646,322, forward strand.
GAGACGTAGCGGAAGTCGCCGTCGCCGGTGGCCTCGGCCGCGCGCTCGGCCGTGCGTTTGACCACCGCCCGGACGCCCCGCTCGGAGAGATCGACGAGCTGCTCGTGGCGGCCGATGTCCTCGGCGGTCTGGTAGCGGTGGATGTCGCCCTCCACGTCGCGCGGGAGGTAGGCGTCCCGGGGCTTCCCACCGCCGCCGGTCGTGTCCTTCCCCTCCGGAACGCGGAGCCGGAAGTGGTCGCCGTCCTCGGTCCGCTTGACGTGCTTCGGGCAGATTTGGGGAATCTCGAACGCCCGGAGGCCGACGTAGCCGCCGAGTTGAACGATCAGGTCGTCGCGATGGCTCGAGGCCGCGCGGCGGAGCTCCTCCAGCTCGTCGTCGGTGAGCCAGCACTTGTACTGATCCGGCTTGTTGGTGGCCTCCAATCGCATAGAGCCTTGTAGAAGAAGATCGCACATAATGGGTGAGAACCGACCGGGTTTCGGCCGTGATCGGGGCGGGTTTGCGGGGGGTCGCTTCCGACTTGTGCAAGAAGTAGGTTGAGTCAGTCCGATAGACTGTCCCCACTAATTTCGTTGACCGTTGAACTAACCGTGATTTTTATGATCGGGACGAGCCCAATTGCCCAATATCAATGAGGGCTGGCGAATTTTTCAGGGAGAAGTTCGGGGTCCTCTTTTGGCGTAGTTCAGAACGCCGAGAAGACCTATCTAAATCGAAAGCCCTCGAAATCACCGAGTCTGATCTAAGCAGGTGCCAAAAAGAGACGAGGTACCTACGGGCGGAAATCGACTGTAGCGACGACGAGATGGTCGAGAAACGCGTCCACTCTCTAAGAAACCAGATCCAGAGCATAGACGACACGCTCGAGTCTATCGAAAAGGAATACTAACAGAGGATATATTACGGAAGAAGGTATTCCATCAGACAACATCTTCTTCCATGAGTCAGCTTCCTTCGTTTATCGATCGTCAGGAAGAGCTACGGACTGTATTTGACGGAATCGAATCTTCTAGTGGGTCTTTCTACTCCATAGTCGGGCCTAGTGGTCACGGGAAAACACGCTTTCTCGAAGAAATCAGACAGCAGTACGCGGATGAAGACGACGTCTTCGTCCTCGATTTCCAGTTCAACAGCGGGCTAACTAGTATCAAACAGTTCGGGGCAGAATTCCAAGAACGGTGGAAAGAAGAAGTTCCGTCGGGAAAGACGAAGAGGGCCAAACAGGCCCTTCACCGGGTAATTCGTTCTAAGTACACGGACCCCGCCATCGACCTACTCTCTGCCGGAGGCGGCGCAGTCGTACCCGGACTTAGCACTCTCTCAGTGGGTAAGCACCTCCTCCCCGAAGAAGATTCAGACTCTAACGTCCCACTGTACGGAGAAATCTTGACCGACTTCCTCGGGGAATTCTCTAACCTAAACCCCGACTGCACGCTCTTGGTCCTCCTAGATCACTACGATCGAGTCGAAGCTAGGCAAGAGGAGTTCGACCGCCTCTTCAAAAGTCTCTCAAGAGACCTTCCGGAGAACGTCGTCTTCTGTGTTGGCTCTCAACGAAGATTGGCTACAGAGCACGACATCCCGATCACTACAGTCGAACTAGGTGAATTCGACACGGAGGAAACTGAAGCGTACCTATCGGAAGCAGGACTCGACCCATCGGAGGAAGAAATCTCAGAAGTCGTAGAAGTCACCAAAGGTAATCCTTACTACCTGAATCGGTTTGCCTCGATAGCTGTCGAAAGTAGCGTCGAGTCCGCACTCAACGACCTCCCAGAGTCTCAGATTCACAGCTACCTCGAGAGTGAATTCCTGAACGAACTCGCCGAGGACCAAGAACGATTACTTCGAAACATCTGTGCTCTGTCGGAATTCCGTCGAGATATTGTCTCAAAACTTATTGGGGAGGATACAACGAAAACGAGGAGAGAACTACAGAGCCTCTACCGCGAATCGGTGCTCGAGAAGATCGGCCACCACTCGTATCCGGTCTACAAACCACACGATCTGCTGCACGATTATCTCAGGAACTCTATATCTGAAGAACGTCTCGCAGAACAACACAGGGAGTGTGCCACAATATACGCGAACGACGTGACTGAAAGCCCTCTAATCGACGTTCTGGAGGATTTTCTGTGGGACTTTGTTCTGGGAAGCAACCCTAATTCCGAGGCAGTCGAAGAGTTTGCACGTACCACGGGGGATCGGTTCGCTACCGGTGTAATGGTTGACTTACACCTTGACCAAGTACCAACCAAGGAGTCGAAAGAACAGCAACTGGTGAATTTACTCCAAGATCCAGCTGTAAACGAAGACGAAGCGGAAACTAGTCTATCGCTCTACTACAGTGGGCAGGAGGACGTAGACTGGTCAGATGTCACCGAACGAGCGAACGGCGACGATCAGAGTTCAAAGCCTGTCGAAGAAATTCTGGAGACCGAGACAGACAAACCGCCGGAGAAGACCCTAGTAACCGAAGTCGCGAGAGCCGTCACCCTCGCGGGATCGTTGGAGGACCACAACAAGGACGACAAGATCGAGAAGACGTTCGAAGAGATCACCGAGACGATTCGCAGACTAACGACCAACCAAGACATCCATCTCGTAGCGGGCCTCGGGTACCTCATCTCGAAACTCGCAGAAGCGATGTTTTATGACAGCATCGGCGAGACGAACAAGGAAGACACAGCCCGAAACGAGGCGAAACAGTTCATCCAAGACTTCTACGGGCTTAGCCAAGACGACTATATATTCTGTAAAAACCTGCTGAAGACCCTAGACTATCACCTCCAGAACCCCGATCTCGATATCTCTGTTGACCCCGAGTCGGACCTCGAACAGGCCATCGAAACCCGAGGAGTCTACGGAGGAGCACAATCCGGGTTCCGGAGCATGATCGTTGAGTTAGCCTCAGATCTGAACCAAGCCCGGCAAGACAACGATCCCCTCATCCAAGACAGGCAAACCCTGAAAGACGCCAGTCGTGAAGCGGCGATCTACTTCGCGAACGAGGATCACGACGTAATCGCCGCGGTGATTCGCGATCTTGGAAACCTCGTCGAGTACGCACTCAGCTCTGACGGCGTGGCGTCTAAGGACGACATTGATTACGCCTTTGAGGACACGGAGTTCGCCGACCAACTCGATCACGTCTTCTCGACCGTGGAGTGGCACAGCGAAGAGTAACTGGCTTTGCCCACCAGTGATCTCTGCACGAAGAGCCGTCGTCTCAGAGGCTATTGGTCGTTTGCTGGGTCTTCCGCTGATACTTTCCACTGCTTGCCACCCTCAAGGGCTGTCCGAATGCTCTCGGCATCAAATCCTCCGCGCCATTCGGAACCATTCGGAACTGCAGGGGTTCCACTTATGGAGTGTTCCGTTGTCTAATCTGAGTAGATGCTGAGAGACGGGACCGTCTTCGACGAAGACCACCTCCCACGGGAGATAGTTGGCCGAAACAGCCAGATGAACGAGGTCACCGACGCTCTCGCGCCGATCGAGGACGGCTTTCGCGCCGAGAACTGCTACCTCTTCGGGCCGAGCGGTGCCGGAAAAACCACGGTCGCCCGAGCTGCCGTACGGGAACTCCGGCGCGAGGTACTCGAGGTCCCAACGGCATACGTGAACTGCTGGAAGGAATCGACGCGTTCCGGCGTCTTGGAGCGTGCCGCGAAGGACCTTGCCAACGCGGCCGTGCCGAAGAATGCCCCAGCGCGGGATTTGGTCGATAAGCTGGAGTCGTCGCTCGACTCGCCGAGTGTGATCATTCTCGATGAAGTCGACCAGCTTCGCGATCCGGACACGCTGTACGATCTCCATTCGATCTACGGGCTCTCTTGGATTTGCATCGCGAACCGCGAGGTCGACCTCCTTGCCCGCCTTGAGGAGCGTGTCCGCTCGCGAGTCTCAGTTGGATATCGGGTTCAATTCGACAGATACACTGCCGACACAGTGACGGAGATTCTCGCCCGACGCGCCAGTCAGGGTCTCGATCCGGGGGCTGTCGAGCGCGAGACGCTGAAGGAGATCGCCGAGATGGCCGACGGCGACGCTCGTCGGGCCATCACGGCGCTGCGGGTTTCGGCACGCAAGGCAGCCGACGAGGGACTGTCGTCAATTCCACGTCGTCTCGTGCGCGAATCAGTTCTTGACGCCGAAGAGGAGGTGCGCCAGAAAGCGATCTCGAAGCTGAACGACCACCAGCGTGTCCTCTACGAGTGTCTTGAGGAGGCCGGTCCGCTGATCCAGAAAGAACTCTACGAGCACTACAAGCGAGAACACCCCGACCCGATCACGCTCCGAGCGCTTCGAGAGCGGCACCTTCCGAAGCTCGAGCACTACAACCTGATCACCACAGATAGCGAGGGAGGTGCGAAAACGTACCAGATCGTGGAGTAGCCTCCGGAACACCGTTCGGAACTACCGTCTCCGCGTCCCCGTTGGGCGGTTTTGGCCTATCCGGAACCGTTCGGAACCTCCCGAGAGACACTCTTGGAGCTGTTCCCGGTTGTTGGAGATATGCTACACCAGAGGAACGACTCCCCATCATTGACGATCCCTGAACTCCCGTCACTCGATTCAGGTATTACGCTGGTCGAAGCTGAGAACGACCCGCGTCTACCTCTTCAGACCCTGATGGTGGACCGCCTGTTACTCGAAAGTGGTCGCGCAGTCTGGGTCGGGACCGGGCGATATTGCACGACAGACACGCTCGCCGAGGTGTCTCCGGATAGACGGGTGCTCGAACGGGTCGACGTGGCTCGAGGATTCACTCCCTATCAGCACACCGCGCTCATCGGAAACCTCGAGGCGAATCTCGGCGAGAACACCGAGGTGGTCGTGTTACCGGACATCGACGCCCTGTATCGAGGGAGTGATCTCCAAGGTGATGACGGGCAGGAGATGTTGGTTCGTGCCCTTGCCAAGCTGGCCGGGGTAGCCCGTG